>CBDEUK010000002.1:2190000-2333710 GCA_965243205.1 Gammaproteobacteria bacterium | reverse complement strand
AACGCAATTTTTATCCATTTTGAATGGTTCATCGAGAAAACTTAACAAATTTATTTTAGTTGTACCAGTAATTTGTTCATTTTATTAGACTTTTATCAAATTAACCTTTATCTAATATCTGAGAAATTGCATCTGCATTTTTTTCAAACTCTCCAGCAACTTGGGTAATTTGGCTGGAAAATAAATCAGTCCCCGTCGCAGCAACTGTATTTTCAACGCTAAATTCACTAATCACCCCTGTTTGTACTTCAATATCCACATATCGAATTACTTCTACTCCATTACTAAGTTCGACTTCAATCATTAATCGGATATTTTCGGCATCAACTGGAGGTTGTCCAATCACTTGTTGATTTTCATCATTGAAAACTAACCAATCAGGTAACGCATCTCCATTCGATTGACTCACCTTCACATCACTTACTTCTAAGGTTGGATCTGAAATAATGATGTAATCAATATCTAAAAATAGTGTTTTGTTGTAAATCAATGTTTCAAGAATCAATTCATCCTGTAAGTTCGCTCCTACATCACCCTCACCTAAACGTAATGGAAATAAACTATCGACTGAAGAAGTATTAGATTCTGATATAACTGAACGTATAGATGATCCTTTAACAGAATTCGCATCAAAAAACCCTGTTGTATCTGCATTAAGAACATCTAAACTCTCACCAAACGGATTACTATTAACGGATCGAACCGCATCAATAACAGCACCTGGTGCTGTCACAGAGTTATATTCTGAATTGATATCCCCTTCTATAAACCCATCATCCAATCTTAATAAGTTTTCAGGAACAGGATTATCGTCACCTAAATCAGTTGGCCCTGAAGAAGATGTTGAATTCACAGTAATTGTGACCGTGGCTGTATTGCCTTCAGAGTTAGTATATGTAAATGTATCTGGACCACTAAAACCTGGATTAGGTGTATAAGTCACTTCTCCTGTAGCTGGGTTCACACTCGTTGTTCCATTAGTGCCATTTGTTGCTGATACCAACGTCGCATCATTACCATCAATATCCGTATCATTCGCTATCACATTAACTGTTACTGGTGTGCCTTCATTCGTTACAGCAAAGTCATCAACTGGAACGCTAGGATCATTAACTGGATTCACAGTAATCGTTACTAATGCAGTATCAACATCTCCGTCTGCATCTGTTATTGTATAAGTAAAGGTATCTGTACCTTCGAAGTTTGCTCGTGGTGTATACTGAAATGTTCCATCTGTATTCATTACCACAGTTCCACCATTTGTAGTTGTAACTGGTGCTGAATAGGTTGATGGGCCATCACCTTGAGCAGGATCGTTAACTGATACATCACTATTCAAAATAGTATCTTCTGCAGTTATAAAAGCATCATCTGCTGCATTTGGAACTAAATCTCCCTCATCAACCACATTGATTATTAAAGTCGCACTACCAGTATTTCCATTATTATCTGTAATTGTATAGTTAAAAGTCTCAGTTAAACCTATTACTGGCACTGTGCCTGATGGCGGTGGTGAATAAATATAACTTCCATCAGGGTTTATCGTTAAAGTGCCGCCATTAACAGTTGAAAAAGGTATTCCTAGTGTAATCGGAGTACCTCCCTCAGTAACAGCCGTAACAGTTGATGGTCCTGTTCCAATATCATCGTTACCCAAAACATTTCCTGTTGTATTAGCGCCTCCTTCAGTAGCAGAATCTATATCATTAACAGGATCAGGTGTAGGTATAACGTTAATCGTCACGGTCGCGGTCGAGACATCACCATCGGCATCGGTTAAGTCATACGTAAAACTACAACGGCCCGGACAGTTTTACGTATGACTTAACCGATGCCGATGGTGATGTCTCGACCGCGACCGTGACGATTAACGTGGCGCCGGTGGACGATACGCCGGTGGCGGTCAACGATACGGTGAACGCGACCGAGGATACGGTGTTCAATGGCGATGTCAGTGGCAACGATACCTTGAGTGGCGATGGCGGTAATGTGTTCAGTGTGAACACCAATGCGACCAACGGTACGGTGGTGATGAACGCCGATGGGACGTTTACCTATACCCCGAATGCGAACTACAACGGCCCGGACAGTTTTACGTATGACTTAACCGATGCCGATGGTGATGTCTCGACCGCGACCGTGACGATTAACGTGGCGCCGGTGGACGATACGCCGGTGGCGGTCAACGATACGGTGAACGCGACCGAGGATACGGTGTTCAATGGCGATGTCAGTGGCAACGATACCTTGAGTGGCGATGGCGGTAATGTGTTCAGTGTGAACACCAATGCGACCAACGGTACGGTGGTGATGAACGCCGATGGGACGTTTACCTATACCCCGAATGCGAACTACAACGGCCCGGACAGTTTTACGTATGACTTAACCGATGCCGATGGTGATGTCTCGACCGCGACCGTGACGATTAACGTGGCGCCGGTGGACGATACGCCGGTGGCGGTCAACGATACGGTGAACGCGACCGAGGATACGGTGTTCAATGGCGATGTCAGTGGCAACGATACCTTGAGTGGCGATGGCGGTAATGTGTTCAGTGTGAACACCAATGCGACCAACGGTACGGTGGTGATGAACGCCGATGGGACGTTTACCTATACCCCGAATGCGAACTACAACGGCCCGGACAGTTTTACGTATGACTTAACCGATGCCGATGGTGATGTCTCGACCGCGACCGTGACGATTAACGTGGCGCCGGTGGACGATACGCCGGTGGCGGTCAACGATACGGTGAACGCGACCGAGGATACGGTGTTCAATGGCGATGTCAGTGGCAACGATACCTTGAGTGGCGATGGCGGTAATGTGTTCAGTGTGAACACCAATGCGACCAACGGTACGGTGGTGATGAACGCCGATGGGACGTTTACCTATACCCCGAATGCGAACTACAACGGCCCGGACAGTTTTACGTATGACTTAACCGATGCCGATGGTGATGTCTCGACCGCGACCGTGACGATTAACGTGGCGCCGGTGGACGATACGCCGGTGGCGGTCAACGATACGGTGAACGCGACCGAGGATACGGTGTTCAATGGCGATGTCAGTGGCAACGATACCTTGAGTGGCGATGGCGGTAATGTGTTCAGTGTGAACACCAATGCGACCAACGGTACGGTGGTGATGAACGCCGATGGGACGTTTACCTATACCCCGAATGCGAACTACAACGGCCCGGACAGTTTTACGTATGACTTAACCGATGCCGATGGTGATGTCTCGACCGCGACCGTGACGATTAACGTGGCGCCGGTGGACGATACGCCGGTGGCGGTCAACGATACGGTGAACGCGACCGAGGATACGGTGTTCAATGGCGATGTCAGTGGCAACGATACCTTGAGTGGCGATGGCGGTAATGTGTTCAGTGTGAACACCAATGCGACCAACGGTACGGTGGTGATGAACGCCGATGGGACGTTTACCTATACCCCGAATGCGAACTACAACGGCCCGGACAGTTTTACGTATGACTTAACCGATGCCGATGGTGATGTCTCGACCGCGACCGTGACGATTAACGTGGCGCCGGTGGACGATACGCCGGTGGCGGTCAACGATACGGTGAACGCGACCGAGGATACGGTGTTCAATGGCGATGTCAGTGGCAACGATACCTTGAGTGGCGATGGCGGTAATGTGTTCAGTGTGAACACCAATGCGACCAACGGTACGGTGGTGATGAACGCCGATGGGACGTTTACCTATACCCCGAATGCGAACTACAACGGCCCGGACAGTTTTACGTATGACTTAACCGATGCCGATGGTGATGTCTCGACCGCGACCGTGACGATTAACGTGGCGCCGGTGGACGATACGCCGGTGGCGGTCAACGATACGGTGAACGCGACCGAGGATACGGTGTTCAATGGCGATGTCAGTGGCAACGATACCTTGAGTGGCGATGGCGGTAATGTGTTCAGTGTGAACACCAATGCGACCAACGGTACGGTGGTGATGAACGCCGATGGGACGTTTACCTATACCCCGAATGCGAACTACAACGGCCCGGACAGTTTTACGTATGACTTAACCGATGCCGATGGTGATGTCTCGACCGCGACCGTGACGATTAACGTGGCGCCGGTGGACGATACGCCGGTGGCGGTCAACGATACGGTGAACGCGACCGAGGATACGGTGTTCAATGGCGATGTCAGTGGCAACGATACCTTGAGTGGCGATGGCGGTAATGTGTTCAGTGTGAACACCAATGCGACCAACGGTACGGTGGTGATGAACGCCGATGGGACGTTTACCTATACCCCGAATGCGAACTACAACGGCCCGGACAGTTTTACGTATGACTTAACCGATGCCGATGGTGATGTCTCGACCGCGACCGTGACGATTAACGTGGCGCCGGTGGACGATACGCCGGTGGCGGTCAACGATACGGTGAACGCGACCGAGGATACGGTGTTCAATGGCGATGTCAGTGGCAACGATACCTTGAGTGGCGATGGCGGTAATGTGTTCAGTGTGAACACCAATGCGACCAACGGTACGGTGGTGATGAACGCCGATGGGACGTTTACCTATACCCCGAATGCGAACTACAACGGCCCGGACAGTTTTACGTATGACTTAACCGATGCCGATGGTGATGTCTCGACCGCGACCGTGACGATTAACGTGGCGCCGGTGGACGATACGCCGGTGGCGGTCAACGATACGGTGAACGCGACCGAGGATACGGTGTTCAATGGCGATGTCAGTGGCAACGATACCTTGAGTGGCGATGGCGGTAATGTGTTCAGTGTGAACACCAATGCGACCAACGGTACGGTGGTGATGAACGCCGATGGGACGTTTACCTATACCCCGAATGCGAACTACAACGGCCCGGACAGTTTTACGTATGACTTAACCGATGCCGATGGTGATGTCTCGACCGCGACCGTGACGATTAACGTGGCGCCGGTGGACGATACGCCGGTGGCGGTCAACGATACGGTGAACGCGACCGAGGATACGGTGTTCAATGGCGATGTCAGTGGCAACGATACCTTGAGTGGCGATGGCGGTAATGTGTTCAGTGTGAACACCAATGCGACCAACGGTACGGTGGTGATGAACGCCGATGGGACGTTTACCTATACCCCGAATGCGAACTACAACGGCCCGGACAGTTTTACGTATGACTTAACCGATGCCGATGGTGATGTCTCGACCGCGACCGTGACGATTAACGTGGCGCCGGTGGACGATACGCCGGTGGCGGTCAACGATACGGTGAACGCGACCGAGGATACGGTGTTCAATGGCGATGTCAGTGGCAACGATACCTTGAGTGGCGATGGCGGTAATGTGTTCAGTGTGAACACCAATGCGACCAACGGTACGGTGGTGATGAACGCCGATGGGACGTTTACCTATACCCCGAATGCGAACTACAACGGCCCGGACAGTTTTACGTATGACTTAACCGATGCCGATGGTGATGTCTCGACCGCGACCGTGACGATTAACGTGGCGCCGGTGGACGATACGCCGGTGGCGGTCAACGATACGGTGAACGCGACCGAGGATACGGTGTTCAATGGCGATGTCAGTGGCAACGATACCTTGAGTGGCGATGGCGGTAATGTGTTCAGTGTGAACACCAATGCGACCAACGGTACGGTGGTGATGAACGCCGATGGGACGTTTACCTATACCCCGAATGCGAACTACAACGGCCCGGACAGTTTTACGTATGACTTAACCGATGCCGATGGTGATGTCTCGACCGCGACCGTGACGATTAACGTGGCGCCGGTGGACGATACGCCGGTGGCGGTCAACGATACGGTGAACGCGACCGAGGATACGGTGTTCAATGGCGATGTCAGTGGCAACGATACCTTGAGTGGCGATGGCGGTAATGTGTTCAGTGTGAACACCAATGCGACCAACGGTACGGTGGTGATGAACGCCGATGGGACGTTTACCTATACCCCGAATGCGAACTACAACGGCCCGGACAGTTTTACGTATGACTTAACCGATGCCGATGGTGATGTCTCGACCGCGACCGTGACGATTAACGTGGCGCCGGTGGACGATACGCCGGTGGCGGTCAACGATACGGTGAACGCGACCGAGGATACGGTGTTCAATGGCGATGTCAGTGGCAACGATACCTTGAGTGGCGATGGCGGTAATGTGTTCAGTGTGAACACCAATGCGACCAACGGTACGGTGGTGATGAACGCCGATGGGACGTTTACCTATACCCCGAATGCGAACTACAACGGCCCGGACAGTTTTACGTATGACTTAACCGATGCCGATGGTGATGTCTCGACCGCGACCGTGACGATTAACGTGGCGCCGGTGGACGATACGCCGGTGGCGGTCAACGATACGGTGAACGCGACCGAGGATACGGTGTTCAATGGCGATGTCAGTGGCAACGATACCTTGAGTGGCGATGGCGGTAATGTGTTCAGTGTGAACACCAATGCGACCAACGGTACGGTGGTGATGAACGCCGATGGGACGTTTACCTATACCCCGAATGCGAACTACAACGGCCCGGACAGTTTTACGTATGACTTAACCGATGCCGATGGTGATGTCTCGACCGCGACCGTGACGATTAACGTGGCGCCGGTGGACGATACGCCGGTGGCGGTCAACGATACGGTGAACGCGACCGAGGATACGGTGTTCAATGGCGATGTCAGTGGCAACGATACCTTGAGTGGCGATGGCGGTAATGTGTTCAGTGTGAACACCAATGCGACCAACGGTACGGTGGTGATGAACGCCGATGGGACGTTTACCTATACCCCGAATGCGAACTACAACGGCCCGGACAGTTTTACGTATGACTTAACCGATGCCGATGGTGATGTCTCGACCGCGACCGTGACGATTAACGTGGCGCCGGTGGACGATACGCCGGTGGCGGTCAACGATACGGTGAACGCGACCGAGGATACGGTGTTCAATGGCGATGTCAGTGGCAACGATACCTTGAGTGGCGATGGCGGTAATGTGTTCAGTGTGAACACCAATGCGACCAACGGTACGGTGGTGATGAACGCCGATGGGACGTTTACCTATACCCCGAATGCGAACTACAACGGCCCGGACAGTTTTACGTATGACTTAACCGATGCCGATGGTGATGTCTCGACCGCGACCGTGACGATTAACGTGGCGCCGGTGGACGATACGCCGGTGGCGGTCAACGATACGGTGAACGCGACCGAGGATACGGTGTTCAATGGCGATGTCAGTGGCAACGATACCTTGAGTGGCGATGGCGGTAATGTGTTCAGTGTGAACACCAATGCGACCAACGGTACGGTGGTGATGAACGCCGATGGGACGTTTACCTATACCCCGAATGCGAACTACAACGGCCCGGACAGTTTTACGTATGACTTAACCGATGCCGATGGTGATGTCTCGACCGCGACCGTGACGATTAACGTGGCGCCGGTGGACGATACGCCGGTGGCGGTCAACGATACGGTGAACGCGACCGAGGATACGGTGTTCAATGGCGATGTCAGTGGCAACGATACCTTGAGTGGCGATGGCGGTAATGTGTTCAGTGTGAACACCAATGCGACCAACGGTACGGTGGTGATGAACGCCGATGGGACGTTTACCTATACCCCGAATGCGAACTACAACGGCCCGGACAGTTTTACGTATGACTTAACCGATGCCGATGGTGATGTCTCGACCGCGACCGTGACGATTAACGTGGCGCCGGTGGACGATACGCCGGTGGCGGTCAACGATACGGTGAACGCGACCGAGGATACGGTGTTCAATGGCGATGTCAGTGGCAACGATACCTTGAGTGGCGATGGCGGTAATGTGTTCAGTGTGAACACCAATGCGACCAACGGTACGGTGGTGATGAACGCCGATGGGACGTTTACCTATACCCCGAATGCGAACTACAACGGCCCGGACAGTTTTACGTATGACTTAACCGATGCCGATGGTGATGTCTCGACCGCGACCGTGACGATTAACGTGGCGCCGGTGGACGATACGCCGGTGGCGGTCAACGATACGGTGAACGCGACCGAGGATACGGTGTTCAATGGCGATGTCAGTGGCAACGATACCTTGAGTGGCGATGGCGGTAATGTGTTCAGTGTGAACACCAATGCGACCAACGGTACGGTGGTGATGAACGCCGATGGGACGTTTACCTATACCCCGAATGCGAACTACAACGGCCCGGACAGTTTTACGTATGACTTAACCGATGCCGATGGTGATGTCTCGACCGCGACCGTGACGATTAACGTGGCGCCGGTGGACGATACGCCGGTGGCGGTCAACGATACGGTGAACGCGACCGAGGATACGGTGTTCAATGGCGATGTCAGTGGCAACGATACCTTGAGTGGCGATGGCGGTAATGTGTTCAGTGTGAACACCAATGCGACCAACGGTACGGTGGTGATGAACGCCGATGGGACGTTTACCTATACCCCGAATGCGAACTACAACGGCCCGGACAGTTTTACGTATGACTTAACCGATGCCGATGGTGATGTCTCGACCGCGACCGTGACGATTAACGTGGCGCCGGTGGACGATACGCCGGTGGCGGTCAACGATACGGTGAACGCGACCGAGGATACGGTGTTCAATGGCGATGTCAGTGGCAACGATACCTTGAGTGGCGATGGCGGTAATGTGTTCAGTGTGAACACCAATGCGACCAACGGTACGGTGGTGATGAACGCCGATGGGACGTTTACCTATACCCCGAATGCGAACTACAACGGCCCGGACAGTTTTACGTATGACTTAACCGATGCCGATGGTGATGTCTCGACCGCGACCGTGACGATTAACGTGGCGCCGGTGGACGATACGCCGGTGGCGGTCAACGATACGGTGAACGCGACCGAGGATACGGTGTTCAATGGCGATGTCAGTGGCAACGATACCTTGAGTGGCGATGGCGGTAATGTGTTCAGTGTGAACACCAATGCGACCAACGGTACGGTGGTGATGAACGCCGATGGGACGTTTACCTATACCCCGAATGCGAACTACAACGGCCCGGACAGTTTTACGTATGACTTAACCGATGCCGATGGTGATGTCTCGACCGCGACCGTGACGATTAACGTGGCGCCGGTGGACGATACGCCGGTGGCGGTCAACGATACGGTGAACGCGACCGAGGATACGGTGTTCAATGGCGATGTCAGTGGCAACGATACCTTGAGTGGCGATGGCGGTAATGTGTTCAGTGTGAACACCAATGCGACCAACGGTACGGTGGTGATGAACGCCGATGCTGTCCGGGCCGTTGTAGTTCGCATTCGGGGTATAGGTAAACGTCCCATCGGCGTTCATCACCACCGTACCGTTGGTCGCATTGGTGTTCACACTGAACACATTACCGCCATCGCCACTCAAGGTATCGTTGCCACTGACATCGCCATTGAACACCGTATCCTCGGTCGCGTTCACCGTATCGTTGACCGCCACCGGCGTATCGTCCACCGGCGCCACGTTAATCGTCACGGTCGCGGTCGAGACATCACCATCGGCATCGGTTAAGTCATACGTAAAACTGTCCGGGCCGTTGTAGTTCGCATTCGGGGTATAGGTAAACGTCCCATCGGCGTTCATCACCACCGTACCGTTGGTCGCATTGGTGTTCACACTGAACACATTACCGCCATCGCCACTCAAGGTATCGTTGCCACTGACATCGCCATTGAACACCGTATCCTCGGTCGCGTTCACCGTATCGTTGACCGCCACCGGCGTATCGTCCACCGGCGCCACGTTAATCGTCACGGTCGCGGTCGAGACATCACCATCGGCATCGGTTAAGTCATACGTAAAACTGTCCGGGCCGTTGTAGTTCGCATTCGGGGTATAGGTAAACGTCCCATCGGCGTTCATCACCACCGTACCGTTGGTCGCATTGGTGTTCACACTGAACACATTACCGCCATCGCCACTCAAGGTATCGTTGCCACTGACATCGCCATTGAACACCGTATCCTCGGTCGCGTTCACCGTATCGTTGACCGCCACCGGCAGGTCATCTTCACCGTTAATCGTAATGGTTAAAGTTGCGGTAGCAGTATCACCGTCATCGTCGATAACTTGATAAGTAAATACATCTATTAATGAATCTCCTGGCTGAAGCGCCTGAACAGTCACGTTATTTTCATCAAGATTGTAGGAATAGGTACCATTAGCATTAAGTGTTAATGTTCCATAAGAACCGATAGAAGCAGAAACAAGGGAATAAGCAGTTGCAGGACTTGTGACCTCGATGTTATTAATAGGATCGTTAGTGGATACATTTCCAGATATGTTACCGGTATTATTTTCATTTACTGAATTAGTGTCGTTTACTAAATCAATAACATCGTCATCACGAAAATCAACATTACCTGCTGGAGCGCCAGCAGGATCATCATCGTTCTCTAAAACTAAAGCGGAATCAGTTGTTACAGCACCATCTGGATTTGAGTAACTTGCACCAACACCATCATCAATACCGTCATTGTTTGAATCAGTACCTGATAAGGTCAAGCCGCTTTCGTTAATATCTAGAATACCATCAGCATCTGAATCTGTGTCTAGATAGTCTGCTATTCCATCATTATCGTGATCGTTTGGTGTAGTGAAAGTCCCACCAAAACTCGCATCAGAATCAAATTGATCGATAACACCATCACCATCGCTATCATCATTAGAAACATCGCCATCATTTGCAGAATAAGGTGATGTGGTTTGTGCTTCTATATAATCAGCAATACCATCATTATCACTATCTAAATCACGATAATCATCAATGCCATCACCATCGGAATCTATAGGCGTAACACCTGCTCCACCATTAGCATCATTTGATACACCGTTAGTATAGGTTTCACCAACATCATCATGTTTGCCATCATTATCTGTATCAACTACTGCAGCATTTTGACCGCTCTCAACTAAGTCACTGATACCATCGTTATCACTATCAAGGTCTAATCTATCAACAACACCATCTCCGTCAGAATCTTGATCAGCTAGAACTTGATAGGTAACAGTGATATTTGCAAAATTAATTGTAGTGAGCTGATTATCACCTTCAACAATATCATCACCGATTAACTGAAAAGTTGTTAAAGCAGATGCAAATGTATATGTCGCGGAATAGTCATTTTCAATAGCACTATCAGGATTAATAAGTACATCACTAACCGCTCCGGCAGCAATTAACTCAGAAAAATCGACAGTACGTCCTCCAGCCCCACCTAATGCTGCAGCATTGGCATTTATATCGGTCTGGGCAGCTGCAGCACCAGTAGCATCCAAGGTATATGAATTTAATTGCCCAGCCCCATTTACGCCTGACCAAGTACCTGCTTGATTGATAGCAATCGCATCTATAAATGGATTACCTGTAGTATTATCAGGATCAAAATTATCCAGGTCGTTTAATGTGACGCTGGTAATATTCACACTGGATGTAATGCTTACTGCATGTGGATCTTGTGTACCCGAACCCGTTGAATCAAAAACAACATTTGAACCAGAAATAACTGAATTAAACGCATCAGTGATGGTTATAGTCGCAACCCCATCTGTTAATACAATACTGGTTGCGGTAGATTGAGTTGGATCGTAACTAAGTGTCGATGTAACCGTAGTTAACTGTTGTTCAGCACTATCCAAAATACCATCATTGTCATCATCTAAATCGGCACTATTTAAGATGCCATCACCATCGCTATCGATATCTAGGTTAATAACTGTTGTGCCATCTGAAAGAGAGCCACCTCCATCTGATCCTGCCGTAATAGAACTTGAGACATATCCTGCAACAGTTGTATCGACGAATGAACCGCCACCGCCAGCTCCGCCACCATTACCAGCAGCTCCACCGCCGGAATAGCCGCCACCGCCGCCGCTAAAGAAATTATCTGCACCGCCACCGCCAGAAAAACCAGCCCCACCAGCACCGCCAGCGCCACCACCAGCTCCAGCACCACCAGCCGCTAATGAAACTCCATCAGCCGCATTCGTATCAGCTATAGCACCGCCGCCCGCTGCAGCACTTGCTCCAGACGATGTAATCCCACCACCACCTGCAGAGTCGTTAGTATTAGCTCCTCCACCAGCACCAGCTACTCCACCAGCACCAGCTCCAGCACCAATACCCGAAGCTCCATTAATAGTGGATTGGCCACCTAGACCAATTGCACCAGTGGAGTTATCTCCACCACCGCCAGCTCCAGCAACCATAACTAACACGTCATTAATGAAGACACCTGTACTACCGCCGCCGCCGCCACTACTGGTGCCGTTATTCCCAGCATCACCGACCACAAATTCGATCACATCACCTGCATTCAAATCAAAAGTCGCTGTTACAGTAGCACCTTGACCACCATTCGTACTGGATCCATTTCCTCCATCACCGCCTGTAACAGTAATATCAACTCGGCCATCTTCCGTAACTGTATAAGAACCTGTTTGCGCTCCAGAAACATTCACAACTTCTACTAAAGTGCCTTGCCAGTCTGTTGCCACTAAACTTTCAGTTTCTATATCACCTGTTTTTACTTCTAAATCCCAATCAGCTCCCTCAGCACTAGAACCTGTTAAATCTGTTGAAGCTGCTACATCAGCACCTGTTAAATCAGATAGAGTAGAAACTGCTTCAGCACCCTCTTCTCCTTCAGCAAAGTTACAGCCGTAAATTAAAATATCTGCTTGTTCAGAAAGAGCTTCTTTAATAGTCAATAGCTCATCTGCGTGTTCAGACTGCATCGAATCAGCAGTAATCACACTATCACCTAGAAATAATTGGCCTGAGTCGCCATGAGAAATTATATGAATAGCATCAATACCTTCGCGTTCTGATAAAACGTTAGATACTTGTTCTAAGCCATCACTATTTGAATCTATGTAAATTAATTCAGCTTTTGGATCAATTTCAGAAATGAGGCTTTCATAGTCTTCAACACCCATATCAACAAAAACAATTTGATTACTGCTCGCAGCATCAACTGATGATAATGCATTAAGTAACTGATCTTTTTCTCCTACCGCTTGCACATCGACATTCTTTCCAGATTCTGCATTCTGCATCGCCTGTTCAGCTTGTTCTTGGGCTACAACATCTGCAACATGTTCAACCGCTGTATCGACAGCAGCAGCATCTAGCAGGATTCTATCTTCTAGGGCAAGAGTGCTATCGGAAATCGAAGATTGAGGAACAACTAGGCCTTGAGTAGCACCATCATAATACAACTTAGGCTTGGTTTGTTTTGGTCTTCTAAAATGTTTTTTTAGTGCATTAAGCATCGGCTCATTGAACCCCGTGTGATGTAACGTTAATCATCAAATTAAGTTTGATGTCCTTACCTAGATTCAGAGCGATATGACTGTGTAAATTATTGTTGTAGTTACTAAACGTAGTTTTGATGATTTGATTACGATTCATTTAATAAAGTTGCATATTTCCTTGTGTATCAGATTCCATTCCAACTTATTTAATATCGCACCAATCGTAATTTTCTTTAGCAATATACTGTGAAACAGTTCTCAAAGCTAGAAATATATGTATGTTTAGTACTTAAACTATAGATTTTAATAGAGTTTTTACTGAATTTAATTTTTATTTTTGTCGACTAGTTGACAAAAAACCCAAAAAAATTAACTCATAAATAAGCAATTGTCGTTTAGGAATGACAGGTTATGGAGCATGCAATAGTACCTGAGCAAGTGACTGAGCGTGTTTTAATGCATCATCTTCCCGTACTTGATAATCTGGATATATTGAAGGTTCTTGGGCTTCTATCAAAATATCTTCGAAATCACTAATCGCTATGAAAGAAAAAGCCTTATGTAACAATTGGAATATTGCTTGGTCGGTCCCATCACGAGAAATATAACCACCAGCAGATAAAATTGTAATTATTCGATTAACCTTGTGTAAGGGCTGAATTCCTGTTTCAGTAAACTCATAGGTATATCCAGGCGTAATGACCATATCTATCCAAGCTTTTAGAATAGCAGGGACAAAGCTGTTCCAAACAGGCGCCGTCAAAATAATCATATTTGCCTCTTTGAATTTTGCACATTGCTGTTTAATATATTGCAATGCATTCAAATCATTATTAGAGTGCGTGGCGGGTTGTACAGAATTATCCCAAATTAATTTGTAATGTTGTTCTGAAAAATAGGGAGGCAGACTTTCATACAAATTGATTTCATCAATCAATACATTGCTATTGAGTGCTTTTATATCAGCGACAAATCGCTGACATACACGTTTGTTAACGGAAAGAGATGCCGAAAGCGGATCACTGTTGACGACTAATATTTTCATTAATTTCCAATGGCTTGCTTATTGCATAGCTGAGTTAATAGGGTTGTGAAAAAGAAACTTTTTTGTCTAGTGCAGAACAGGCAATACATATTCGTACAGTATCATTGTTAAAGTATTCTGTGTAAAACAAAGATAACGTCATTGGAAAATAAAAGAAATTATTGGAAATGACTTTAATAATATTAATTAATACATCAATTTGGACTGGTATCGATGACTTATAACCTAAAAAAAGGTTTAGACCTTCCAATTTCAGGCGAGCCTGAAAATTCCATTCATCCTGGCCATAAGGTTGGCACTATCGCTGTATTGGGTACAGACTTCGTAGGCATGAAACCTTCTATGGAAGTATCGGAGGGAGACGCTGTAAAACGTGGCCAAGTGCTTTTTACTGATAAGAAAAACCCAGGCGTTAAATTTACAGCACCAGGCGCTGGTACGATTGAAGCTATTAATCGTGGAGCAAAACGAGCGCTGCAATCTGTTGTCATTAAATTAGACTATGCTGGTCAAGAAGAAGAAATTACATTTAAACAATATACAAGCGAACAATTAGCTTCTATCAGTGAAGAAGCAGTGCGCGAACAATTAATTGATTCAGGTTCATGGATAGCACTACGTACCAGACCCTATAGTAAAACACCAAAAGTCGATGCTAAGCCTAATTCTATTTTTGTCACTGCTATCGATACTAATCCTTTAGCAGCAGACCCAGCTTCTGTCATCAATCACGAAGATCGTGCGCAAGCTTTTCAAGATGGTTTAGAAATACTTAAAAAATTAACAGATGGAAAAGTCTATATATGCAAAGCGCCTGGAGCTAATATTCCTGTAAATCAGGATAATCAAGTTACAGTAGCTGAGTTTGCAGGACCCCATCCCTCTGGCTTAGTCGGCACACATATTCATTACCTTGATCCTGTCAATGCGAATAAATCTGTTTGGTCTATCGGCTATCAGGATGTCATTGCTTGGGGAAAATTATTTACCACTGGCAAACTGTGGATTCAACGCATCGTCTCTCTTGCTGGCCCAGTTGTACCAAAACCAAGATTAGTAAGTACACGCTTAGGTGCTAATATTGAAGAAATGGTTGACCAAGAATTGATCGAGGTTGAATGCCGAGTCATTTCTGGTTCGGTTTTTAACGGTCACCATGCCAGTAACTGGGCAGGTTATCTGGGACGATATCATAACCAAATTTCAGTGATTGCCGAGGGACGAGAACGTGAAGTACTGGGCTGGATCATGCCTGGTAGTAAAAAATTCTCTGCGACCCGAGCATTCATATCAAAATTATTTAAACCCAAAGAATTCAAAATCACAACCTCTCAACATGGTAGTCCAAGAGCCATGGTGCCGATTGGCATTTACGAAACCGTGATGCCGCTTAAGATTTTACCTACGCAATTGCTCCGTGCTTTATTGGTTAGAGATACTGACTCTGCACAGGCATTAGGTTGCCTTGAGTTAGACGAGGAAGATTTAGCACTTTGCTCGTTTGTTTGCCCAGGCAAATATGACTTTGGGCCCGCACTCAGAATAAATCTAGAACAAATTGAGAAGGAAGGATAATCCATGACTTCAAGAGTCCGTAAATTCCTCGACAAACTGCATCCTTATTTTGCTAAGGGCGGCCCTTACGAAAAGTATTATGCGATCTATGAAATGATCGATACGTTTATCTACACACCAAGCGATGTTACTCGCACCTCTCCTCACGTTAGAGATGCTATCGATTTAAAACGTGTTATGAGTTATGTAGTCGTTGCGACCATTCCATGTATTTTAATGGCTTTATGGAATACTGGTTACCAAGCCAATACTGCAATGGCGACGATGGGAATCGATAGTGTTGCTGGTTGGCGCGGCGATATTTTAAATTTGTTAGGCGTAGGTCATGACCCAAGCAGTTTAATTGGCAACATGATCCACGGCTTTTTGTATTTCTTACCTATTTACATTGTGACATTAGCGGCCGGTGGCTGTTGGGAAGTGTTATTCGCTGCGGTAAGAAACCATGAAGTTAATGAAGGCTTCTTAGTAACTTCTATGCTGTATACCTTAACACTTCCACCTGATACTCCATTATGGATGGTCGCTTTGGGTATTTCGTTTGGTGTTGTTATTGGTAAAGAAGTTTTTGGCGGTACCGGTAAAAACTTTTTAAACCCTGCGTTAACAGGCCGAGCGTTTTTATTCTTTGCGTATCCTGCTGCAATGTCGGGTGACGCGGTCTGGACTGCAGTAGATGGCTTTAGTGGCGCAACCGCATTAAGTCTGGCTGCAGCAGGTGGTGTGGAAGCGATTACCGCCAGTGGCATCAGTTTATGGCAAGCTTTCTTTGGTCAAATTCAAGGTTCGATTGGCTCAACCTCAACCTTAGCCTGCTTACTCGGTGCGATGTTCTTAATTTATACCAAAGTCGCTTCGTATCGAATCATCTTTGGTGTCTTCTTAGGTATGTTTGTCACTACAGGCTTATTAAATTTAATAGGCAGTGATACAAACCCAATGTTTGCAATGCCTTGGTATTGGCATTTGTCATTAGGCGGCTTTGCATTTGGCATGGTGTATATGGCAACAGATCCAGTTTCTGCAGCAATGACCGATAAAGGTCGTTGGGTATTTGGATTCTTAGTTGGCTTTATGACGGTATTAATTCGTGTGGTTAACCCAGCATTTCCTGAAGGCATTATGTTAGCCATTTTATTCGCGAATATTTTTGCACCGTTAATTGATTACTTTGTAGTTCAAGCTGACATTGCGAAACGTAAACGTGGTTATGCATAAGGTAGATGAGGATTAGATGATGATTAAAAAATTTCTTGATTTACCAAACGACAGCACAGCAAAAACCATTGTTGTTGCATTGTTATTATGTTTAGTCTGTTCAGTAATAGTTTCAAGTGCTGCTGTTGGTTTAAAACCGATTCAACTTGCCAATAAATCAACTGATATTAAACAAAACATTTTAACGGTTGCTGAGTTATTAGAAGCGGATACCGATATTGATAAAGCGTTTGAGAATATAGAAACGTATATCGTTAATATTGAAACGGGCGAATACGCTGAAGATATTGATGCAGCAACTTATGATCAACGTAAAGCGGCTAAAGATCCGAATATGAATATCACGTTAGATGGCAACGATGATATCGCTAAAATCAAGCGTCAAGCAAAGTACGCTAAAGTTTATCATGTTAAAGAAAATGGCCAATTAAAACTGATTATCTTACCCGTTCATGGTTATGGTTTGTGGTCTACCATGTACGGCTTCCTTGCAGTTGAAAAAGATATTAATACTGTCTACGGCTTAAAATTTTACGAACATGGTGAAACACCTGGCCTAGGTGGTGAAATTGATAATCCTAAGTGGCGAAAACTTTGGAAAGGAAAATTGTTGTTTAATGATAGCAGCGATCCTGTAATTACTGTGACACGTGGTGTAGCCAATCCTGATAGCAGTAATTATCAATCGGAAGTTGACGGTCTTGCTGGAGCGACTTTAACCAGTAAAGGCGTCGATAACCTTATGCAATTTTGGTTA
Source organism: Gammaproteobacteria bacterium (assembly GCA_965243205.1). Taxonomy (GTDB): domain Bacteria; phylum Pseudomonadota; class Gammaproteobacteria; order Eutrophobiales; family Eutrophobiaceae; genus CBDEUK01. The sequence goes on along the minus strand of CBDEUK010000002.1, from coordinate 2,315,807 downwards.
GGCAAAAATGGTTTTGGTCCTTACCTTCAAAAAATACGTTCTGGGAATAGTTAATTATGGCCAATGAGACTAAGAAAGTTGTTTTAGATCCCTTATTCGATAACAACCCGATTGCTTTACAAGTATTGGGTATTTGTTCTGCACTGGCAGTAACATCAAAGTTATCAACTGCATTAATTATGTGTGTTGCATTAACAGCGGTGACTGCATGTTCTAACTTATCGATTAGTTTAATACGCAAACATATTCCTTCAAGCATTCGTATTATTGTACAAATGACCATTATCGCTTCACTGGTAATTGTGGTTGACCAAATTCTTAAAGCTTATGCCTTTGCTGCAAGTAAAGAGTTATCTGTATTTGTTGGTTTGATTATTACAAACTGTATTGTACTTGGTCGTGCTGAAGCATTTGCTATGAAGAACCCACCTATGTTGAGTTTCTTAGACGGACTTGGTAATGGCTTAGGCTATAGCGTAATTTTAATTGCTGTTGCTAGTGTCCGTGAGCTATTTGGTTCAGGCAAATTATTAGGCTATGACATACTACCTTTAGCTACCGATGGTGGTTGGTATCAATCAAACGGCTTAATGTTATTGCCTCCAAGTGCATTCTTTATCATTGGTTTATTAATTTGGGGCTTACGTACTTGGAAGACAGCACAAATAGAGAAACCCGAATATCAAATTCACTCCGTACATAGAACGGAGGTAATGTAATGGAACATTATCTTAGTTTATTTATTGCTTCGATTTTTACTGAGAACTTAGCTTTATCATTCTTTTTAGGCATGTGTACCTTTTTGGCGGTCTCAAAAAAGATCTCCACTGCCATAGGTCTAGGCGCTGCGGTTATTGTAGTACAAGCGATCACTGTACCTGCTAATAACTTTTTATATCAATTCTTATTGAAAGATGGTGCATTAGCTTGGGCCGGCATGCCTGAAGTTGATCTTAGCTTTTTAGGTTTGATTTGTTATATCGGAGTCATCGCTGCAATCGTACAAATTTTAGAGATGGCTTTGGATCGTTACTTTCCAGCGTTGTATAACGCTCTAGGTATTTTCCTGCCATTGATTACCGTTAACTGCGCTATCTTAGGCGGCACTTTATTCATGGTACAACGTGATTATAACTTCGCTGAAAGTACTGTGTATGGCATTGGTAGTGGCGTTGGTTGGGCCTTAGCGATTACTGCTCTAGCAGGGATACGTGAAAAGCTTAAATACAGTGATGTACCTGATGGTTTACAAGGTTTAGGTATTACATTTATTACTGCTGGATTAATGTCTCTAGGTTTTATGGCCTTTTCAGGCATTCAGTTGTAGGAGTCCGAAATAATGTATCAAGAAATTACTCTGGGTGTTTTTCTATTTACCGCAATTGTTTTAGCGTTGGTATTTATCATTATTGCAGCTAAATCAAAGTTAGTTGCTTCGGGTAACGTTAAAATAAAAATTAACAATGAAAAAACCATAGAAACACCAGTCGGTGGAAAGTTATTAGGCGCTTTAGCTGATGCGGATTTATTCGTGTCATCTGCTTGTGGTGGTGGTGGTACCTGTGGCCAATGCCGCGTTAATATCAAAGAAGGTGGCGGTTCAATCTTACCAACTGAAGAATCACATATTAATAAACGTGAAGCACGCGAGGGTTGTCGTTTATCTTGCCAAGTCACCGTTAAGCAAGACATGGATATACAAGTTCCAGAGGAAGTATTTGGTGTTAAAAAATGGGAATGTACCGTTCGTTCGAATGATAACAAAGCAACGTTTATTAAAGAGTTAGTTTTAGAATTACCTGAAGGCGAAAATGTTGATTTCCGAGCGGGTGGTTATATTCAAATTGAATGTCCTCCACATGAAGTAAGCTATAAAGATTTTGAGATTGGTCAACAATTTCATGAAGACTGGGATCATTTTAATATTTGGCGTTATAAATCAGTTGTTAAAGAACCTGTGATGCGTGCCTACTCGATGGCTAACTACCCTGAAGAGAAAGGTCTTATCATGTTAAACGTGCGAATTGCCAGTCCACCTCCAGGCGCGAGTGATGAGATACCTCCTGGTCAAATGTCTTCGTATATCTATAGTTTAAAACCAGGAGATAAAGTCACTATCTCTGGACCATTTGGTGAGTTTTTTGCGAAGGAAACCGACAATGAAATGGTATTCGTCGGTGGCGGTGCTGGAATGGCCCCTATGCGTTCTCATATCTTTGATCAATTAAAGCGCCTGAACTCCAAACGTAAGATGAGCTTTTGGTATGGTGCTCGAAGCAAAAAAGAAATGTTCTACGTTGATGACTTCGATGGCTTAGCAGAAGAATGTGATAACTTCGATTGGCATGTCGCATTATCGGATCCAAAAGAAGAAGATAACTGGGAAGGTTACACAGGCTTTATTCATAACGTACTTTATGAAAACTATTTAAAAGATCACCCAGCCCCAGAAGATTGTGAATTCTATATGTGTGGTCCTCCAATGATGAATGCCGCTGTGATTGCTATGTTAGAAGACTTGGGTGTAGAACGCGAAAATATATTACTTGATGACTTTGGTGGTTAACATCAAGCAAGTACGTTTTGCTTGCATAGTAGTTTATAGCTTTTTTTTAATCTCTTGTGAAACAAGTCACCGAGCAGAAATGCTGGTCGGTGATACGATGGGTACTACTTACACAATTAAGTTTATACCTCAATCATCAAACACTGAGTTAACTAATTTACACACAGATATCAATCAATTATTAGCAAACATTAATTCGATTATGTCTACTTACGATCCAAATTCCGAACTTTCTTTGTTAAACAATAATAAAAGCAACGAATGCATTGCCATATCGGAAGATTTAGGGGTAGTTATTGATAATGCCATTAAAATCAGTGAAATGACTCAAGGCAGTTTTGATATTACAGTTGGTCCTTTAGTCGATCTATGGGGATTTGGCCCTGAAGCAATACCACTAACAATTCCAGACGAAAAAAAATTAAGCTCTGTTCTTGCAAGCGTTGGCTATAAAAACATTATCTTCGACGAAGTGAATTCATGCCTTACAAAAGAAAACCTGGATATTTATATCGACCTTTCAGCCATTGCTAAAGGTTATGCTGTTGATGAAACCGCTAAACTATTAGAAGAAAATGGTATAAATAATTACATGGTAGAAATTGGCGGTGAAGTTAAAGCACATGGAAATAATATTAATGAAATTCCATGGCAAATCGGCATAGAAAAACCGATAGGCGAACAACGTTCAGTTCAGCGAATTATTGCTCTGCAAAATTACGGCCTTGCAACATCAGGCGATTACCGCAATTACTATGAGCATGAAGGCAAACGCTATTCACATATAATCGATGCTAATTCAGGCAAACCCATTACACATAAGCTAGTTTCAGCTACAGTATTACATGAGTCCACAATGATAGCCGATGCCCTAGCAACGGCCTTTATGGTAAAAGGTTATGAACAAGGACTAAAAATTGCAGAAGATAACGAGCTTGCGGTCTTGTTTATTATCAAACAAGATGGTGATTTCTTGGAAGTACCAACTGAGTTGTTTAATAATTTAACCATACATTAAAATGGCTGGAATATACGATGGGCGTTATTGAAATATTTTTTATCAGTTTTTTTATTATTGGTCTATCCTTAGTAGGCATGGCTGCTGGAGTTTTAATGAAACGCAACCCTATTAAAGGTAGTTGCGGCGGCTTAAATAATGTCCTTGGCGGAGAAGAAGTGAGTTGCCCTATTTGTTCCGACACGGGTGAATGTAAAAACGATAAAAAGAAGGAGGCATAGAAATGCTCCAATCTGTAAAAGTTAAAGATTATATGTCAGGAAACTTAACTACCTTCACTCCTGATATGGATGTAATGCAAGCAGTTACTACGCTAATTCAAAACCGTATATCTGGTGCTCCTGTTATCGATAGTCATGGAAATTTAGTGGGTATCTTATCTGAAAAAGATTGTGTGAAAGTTGCCATACAAACCTGCTATTACTCAGGCCAAGTTGGCTTAGTTTCTGATTATATGCAATCACCTGTTGAAACGGTTGAAGGTGAGATGAGTATTGTTGAACTTGCACAAAAATTTTCCGATACCTCTTACAGACGTTTCCCTGTCGTAGAAAATAACCGCTTAATTGGGCAAATAAGCGTACGTGATGTATTAAGAGCCTTAGAGCAAATTTCAGCTCCTGAAGCGTTCGAAAAAATAAAAATGTAATTGATATCTTTGAAATTGATACAATACTGGTTTGAAACTAGTATTGAGTATTGCCTATGCCCTCTTTTGATATCGTATCCGAAGTTGATCACCATGAATTAAATAATGCAGTCGATCAAACCAACCGTGAAGTAAAAAACAGATTCGATTTTAAAGGCACTGATTCTCGTGTAGAAAGTACAAAGGATGTACTGACTATTATTACCCCCAGTGAATTTCAAGTAAAACAAGTGTATGAAATCCTTCAAACCAAAATGTCAAAACGTGGTATTGATCTTTTATGTTTAGAAGCTGGCAGTATTACTGAATCGAATAATGAAGCTAGACAAATCATTACTGTTAAACAAGGCATCGACCAAGATACAGGTCGAAAATTAGTTAAACTAATAAAAAATGCAAAATTAAAGGTTCAAGCAGCCATTCAAGGTGACCAAGTAAGAGTAACGGGTAAAAAGCGCGATGATTTACAGGAAGTGATTAGTTTAATAAAAAATAACGAACTTGAAGTACCGTTACAATTTAATAACTTTAGGGATTAGTCGTCTGTTTTTTTATCAAGAGCAGATTGTATTTCAGTGAGTAATGTTTGGTTACGAATTTTGTCTATTTTTTTATCTTCCATATTTTGTTTTTTTAATTTTTGCATCAATTTGCTTTTTTCTTGCATTAACTCCTTACGTTTAGGCGAACTCTCAATTAGTTCTTGTTCTTCTATCCATGAGTCAATGTCTTGTGCAATGGTTTCATCACTTTTATCTTCAATATTGTGTGTGTCATCTACTTCAGAAGTAATTTTTCCAGTGTGGATATTTGATTGAGTTTCAGAATCTGGAATAACGTGACTATCACTTATCTCCATATCCAGTTCTTTTTTGAATGATTTAATTTCGTTTAAGAACTCTTCTTCTTGTTCAGCATTTAAACGATTAATATGTTCACGAAATCTAGGATCATTCAAAATATTATATCGTTTTGTTAATACTTTATGTTTATCAGCAACAACTTGTTTATCAGTTTCTTGGCTTTTTTGATTATTGTTTTTTGATGCAAGTGACTCTGTCACTTTTTGCTTAAGTTGTTTTAAATTTTGTGATTCTTTTTTCTTTTCTGCATTAACCGATTTGATCTTTGAAAGTTTTTCTGCAACTCGATTTTCATTTTTATTGCGTATATTTTCTAAAACTTTTTCCTTTTCTACTCGGTAATGGTTTAATAATTTATTAATTGAGTCAGAATTCTCGGTACGAGTGTCATCAGGAGTGCTTGTATTTTCTTCCTGGTGTTGGACATGTTCTTGTGTTTTTCCAGTTCGTATAATGTCATCAATAACTTCTTTTTGTTTCTGTTCTTGTTCTGCTAACTTTTCTTCTATCGCTTTTTTACGTCTTTCAGCTTCTTGTGCTAATTGTTTTTCAACTTCTTGTTTCTTTTTGGCCACTTCTTTTGCCATTTGATCTTCTATGGCTTTTTTCTGACGTTCAACTTCATCCTTTAATTGTTTTTCTACAGCTTCTTTTTGTTTGGCGCGTTCTTCTTCTAACTGTTTCTCTACTGCTGCTTTTTGTTTAGCGCGTTCCTCAATAAGCTGGAGTTCAATTAACTTCTTCTGTTTAATTTTTTCTTCAGCTAGTTGTTTTTCAACTGCGGCTTTTTGTTTGGCGCGTTCTTCGGCTAATTGTTTTTCAATCGCTTTCTTTTCTCTCTGCGCTTCATCTTTTAGTTGTTTTTCAATTTCTTTCTTTTGTTTCGCAGCTTCTTCGGCCAGTTGTTTTTCAACTATTGCTCTTTGTTTAGCACGCTCTTCGGCTAATTGTTTCTCAACTGCTGCTTTTTCTTTTTTGAGTTCTTCTTTTAATTGTTGCTCAATATCTTTCTTTTGCTTCGCGGCTTCTTCGGCCAGTTGTTTTTCAACAGCTGACTTTTGCTTGGCTCGTTCTTCGGCTAATTGTTTTTCTAAAGCTTGTTTTTCCTTTTTTGCATCCTCAGCTAATTGCTTTTCAATTTCTTTCTTTTGTTTTGCTGCTTCATCAGCCAGTTTTTTCTCAGCTTGTTTTTTTAATTTAGCCCGTTCTTCAGCTAAGATTTTTTCTAAAGCTTGTTTTTCTTTTTTTGCATCTTCAGCTAATTGTTTTTCAATTTCTTTTTTCTGTTTTGCAGTTTCTTTAGCAAGTTGCTTTTCAATTTCTTGTTTTTGTTTCGCTGCTTCCTTAGCAAGTTGTTTTTCAATTTCCTGTTTCTGTTTTTCTATTTGTTCGGCTAGTTTCTTCTCGTCGGTTGTTTTTATCTTTTTTGCTTGTTCAACCAGTTTTTTGGAAGATTGCTGTTTATATTTTTTTGCTTCTGCTTGCAGTTGTTCATCAATGAGACGCTTTTGCTCATCAAGAGAATGTTCAGCCGATTTTGATGGCTTAGATACTGGCTCTTTCTTAGTTTTTTTATTTAATGTTTTATCTTTGACTTTAGAAGCTTTTCTAGGAATGAAATCAATTACTTTTGAATCTTTTTGCTCTTCTAACTTTTCATTTAAAAAACTTAGATCTAAGCCCTTTTCTGCTTGTTCTTTATAGTTATTTAATCCACCTTCAAGAAAAGCAGCATCAAAACCGCGTAAAGCTAATAGAAATGAAGCAATCGCACTTTGGCTTCCGTCCTCACAGCAAACGATGTATTTCTTTTTAAGATCTAAATTTTCAACTTGTTTGCGAATAACATGTAAAGGTATATCTAACTTTGCAAACTCTTCGTCCTCTAAAAATTCTTTAGGGAAACGAACATCGATCCATTCTGCACCTTGGTTATGCAATTCTTCTAATTCTTCTAACTTGTAACTTCTTAGAATGGGATCCCTCAAAAGTTCGATAAAGTCATCCTTCTGTAAGCGCATTAAATCTCCATTCGTTTTCATTACAACGGATGCATTTCTAGGGTATTCAGAAATTAACGCTTCTTCACCAAAATAATCACCGATCGATAGCGATTCTAATCTGATTAAATCTTTTGATTGATTGGTTTTACGGATTACTTCAGCCTTACCTACTTCAATTATGTAAAAGTAATCTCCTGGGTCATCTTGTTGTACGATGATCTCACCTTTATTGACTTCTATAGGTTCAATTCTGGAAAAGATTTTTTGGATATTACTGGGTGGTAATTTACTAAATAAGTCTGACTGTAAGATACGACTCATCCAATCTATGTCATCTTCTGCTTGCGCTGTATCTTCAGAAACAACCATCCCTGTAGTTCTATCAGAACTATATATACCGTCTTTATCGGCCAATGAATCCAGTAATTTTTTATCTATCGATAAAAATACCGCATTCTTTTTTACATAAGCAGAATATTGACGAGGCTGGAATTGAGCTAAGGCATAACTGGATGTATCTGTACCAGGATGAACTTCAAAGGTATTCTTAGGTGATTGTAATTCCACCACGCCTTCAAGCAGAAAGTATGATTTATTATCAACTTCGCCGCGTTTAAATAGGAATTTACCTTTTTTTAATTCCTTGAGTTCAGAATTTTTTAGCACGATCCCTTTGCTCTGTTCAGACAGGTAACAAATAGGATTCAGATTCTCAAAATAATCTTTAATTGTATCGTGCATAAACCTTCATCTGCCGTGATGAGTCTTGAAAAATAACTAAATGGAAAATCTATAAACGGTAGAGAAATTATTGAAACCTTCCGCTAAGTACCCGATTATATTGGTTTTAGTAGCTTTTTAACAAGATCATAGTGTGACCAATATCTCATATATGAAACCATCCAATATTGAATTATTACTATCTTAATCAAATATTTCGTCACTATAGAACGACATATTTTATATAAATATTTTATTTTCAAAATTAGAACTAATTCCGTTCAAAAGCTAAATAACTATAAGTAATTGATTTTAATATAATTTAACCTTTATTTATTTTTATGCAAATGTAAATCTCGTCACAAAATTTTTGATTGGCATTTCGATTGCTAAATAAGCTATAAATTTATTTGGAGATAGTCTATGAAGTTACAAGACATCATGTCTTTATCAGATGAGGAGAAAAAACATTACGAGGAATTTTTTGAGTATGAGAAATTACTCATGGATACTGAAGATGATTTGATAAGAGATCTTGAATATTACAGTAAACGCTTAAAATCTTTGGGTGAAGCTAAATCAGCTTTCGCTGTGGGGATATTCACAGTGTATAAAGCACATCTTAACAGTATTCAAAGATTGATCGATATTATTGATAATCTCCGTAATTACGAAATTAATGGCAAAGAGCCGAATAAATAGTCCTTAAACGAACATTGAACCGTAAATTCTAATCCCATATAAAATGGAAACTCTCTAGCGAGAGTTTCCAATCATTTTAGATTTTCCCGTCCAAACCCATTTGATAATACTTATGGACAATATCTTCCTGATTATCCAATAACCAATCGATATCAGGCTGATGATTCATTGCCTTCTCAATTGCTTGTGCTGTTGCTTTACGATGGATATCAAACAGAACTTTGTGATCCAAATCATCAGTGGTTGCTACGCTAGGATTTAACCAAACAGAAACAATAATGCCCAATTCATTGGCTTTTTCTTTTGGAATAACGCCACTACGAACGCTGTCTAGCACGCCATTAGCAATCGCGCCTTGTACAGTACCCATTAAAATATTGGTGTAACGTGAATTATTAACCGTAACTTTGCTAACCATCAATGTCGCAGGTCGCACCATGATGTCTGTATTCAAGATGGCTAAAACTTTTGAGTGGCCTTTATTTTGGTCTGCTAATTGATTAGCAAATGCAGCTCCCATTGGGCCATCTAACTCGCCAATCGCTACTTCAGGCTCTGCTGCAGTCCCTGGCGGCCCACCGGCTACTAAAGATTCTCCAACACGCATAACGATTCGATCGCTCATAAAATATTTCTCCTATCACTAAAGATTACAAAAAAGCGGTAGCATACCACTTATTGATTAATGATAGGATATTGTTCTTATGATTAACTGGGATAAATAACGTTACTTGCCTAACTGAGAAGATATTTCTTGCATCAACTTTTCGCTCATCTCACTGCGCGAATTATCATCGAGTTTTGAAGCTTCTTGGGGTTTATCTTCCACTTCATCGACATCAGATGCAGCATCCATTTGTGTGACATTATCAAAAGAAAATTGAGAACTTTCTTCATCCAAGGTTTGTAACTCTTGTTGAATGATTTCTTCTTCCATTTGGTACAACATTTTATGTTTTTCTTTATAGGTTTCTATGATGCGTTTAGCATCTTGTTTTACTTTTAAAGAATCTTGCAGAGCTTTAAGCTTTTCTTCATTTGCTGCTTTTAATGAATTAGTTAATTCTTCGATTTTCTTTTCCAAAGATTCTTTTTCTTCTTTGCTGTTTGTTAGCTCTTCTTTTTTACTATTTAATTCATTTTCTAATTCAACGCGTTTGGATAGTAATGTTTTATTCTTTTCTTCCAATTTCTCTTTAGAAGCTTCTAAATCGTCCACTTTTGATTGTAAATCTTTTAAAACTTTCTGTTGAGATAGTTCAATAACTGAACTACGTTTTTCAATATCAGCGTCGAGTTTTTCTCTAGACTTTTCAGCTTCTTGTCGGATTAGCTTAGCTTTATCTAACATTCTTTGTGCTTCAGTGTATTTTTCTTGTAAAGCGGTTCTCTCGCTTTGTAACTGCTTTTTATATTTTTCTTTTAAAGCTTCAAAGTCTTTATCAGAATCTTTATTTTCAGAAATTGATTTTTCAGCAATACTCGCTACATTATCCGATTCAGATGTTTTGCTTACTTCTGACTCTACCTCTACGCTGGCAGCCTCTACTTTAGCTTCTTCCTCTGTTTCAACTTCAGGTTCATTATTAGATATAAGATTAGGAATATCCTGTTGCGAAATTAATCCACCATCTAAATATAAAACTTTATAACCACGTTCAGTTAACAAAAAAGCAGCAGCAGAGCTCCTAGCACCAGTATCACAATAAGTAATGTATTGAGTATCTGTTGAAAGTTTTTTGACTTGGGTTCTGAGTAAATTAAGAGGAATATTCTGGCTGCCTTCGATATACGATTGATTATGCTCTGATTCAAATCGTACATCTAACCACTCTGCACCTACTTTTATAAGTTCTTCGGCTTTGTCATAAGAAACAGTTTGCAAGGTAGGCTTTTTAATGAGTTCAATAAAGTTTTCTTTACTCAAACGCATTAATACGCCATCAGTTTCCATACTCACGTTTGCATTACATTTTGTATCCATTAATAGCGATTCTTCGCCAAAACTATCACCAACTTTTAGCTGGGCTAATTTAATGGGATTAGAACTGGCACCGGCTTTTCGTGTTACGACACATTTGCCTTCTTGTATTACATAGTAATGTTCGCCTTCTTGGCCTTGTTCGATGACGACTTGCCCAGCTTTGTAATTATCGGATTCAAGCAAGCCAAACAATTTTTGAATGTTGCCCGAAGGTATTTTCATAAACAGTTCGGATTGCAGCAGCCGCGACATCCAATCTAAATTATCATCATCGTCATCGATCTCATTAACTTCAAGATCACCAGGACCTGATATGGTGTCAGCAAGGTTGGCTTTTTTATCTGAGGATTGTTTGGAAACTAATAGTAATTTGTCTAGAACAGTGCGGTTAACCTTTAAAACTTGTGCTGTCTTTTTAGCAACTGCGGAGAATTGTCGTGGCTGTAATTGCGCCATCGCGTAAAGTGAGCGATCGGTGCCTTCTTTTATTGTGTCATGAATTTGTCGGTCACTGACTAAATCTATCTCTCCGCTCAATAAATAATAGGAGAAATGATCTTTATCGCCTTTACGAAATAAATATTTGCCTTTTTTTATCTCAAGTAAATCCGCATTACTGATAACTTTATTTTGTATTTTTTCAGTTAACTCATTGATTGGAATTAATTTTCTTATCAGTTTTGAGATTTCTGTATCATTTTCCAACATGTATCAATCCATACCTATCTAATAATAATAATTATGTGACCGTCTTTTGACTTTCAATTTTTGAGCCAACCAGCCGTTTAGTGCCATAATGTTTAGCAACTAGAAAATAGAGAAACGACCGATGGATACTGCTACTGCGGCCTTAATAGATTACAACCATCTACATATAATATTAGTATCTATTCTCGGCTTATCTGGGCTATTTTTTATTTTGTGGGCTGGTTCACAAATAAAAAAGAAACGCCTGATGAAATGCTGTGTCGGTTCCACTTTAGGCATCAGTTTGCTCAGTGTGGCGGCTATTTTATTTCTAATTTTAAGTAATTTATATACCTATCACCGCCTTACATTTGAGCGCCCTCTTGCCAAAATTCACATGCAAGAATTAGCTTCACAACATTACCTTGTATCAGTAGATCATACCAATGAAAAACAACGACAAATTTTCGAACTAAAAGGCGATGAATGGCAGATAGATGCCAGAATATTAAAATGGAAATACCCTGTTATTTGGCTAGGCCTAGATTCTCACTACCAACTTGAGCGGATCAGTGGACGTTATTCGAGTATAGAATCTGAAATGCAAAAAGACCGCACGGTATTTGCGCTCACCGAACAAGCTACCACCGATATCTGGCCATTAATTAGACAATATCAAACATACTTACCGCTAATCGATGCGCTCTATGGCACTGCCAGTTATCTTCCCATGCAAGATCAGGCTGAATTTGAACTGGTACTTACTCAAACAGGCTTAATTGCAAGACCACTTAATTCTCAGGCAGAAAAAAGCATTCAAAATTGGTATTAAGCTCGATTATTTCGGTAACTTAACCGAAAAACGAACTCCTATTTGATCATCCAAATTGCTCGCTTGTACTGTTCCTAAATGAAATTCGACAATCATTCTTACAATATACAAACCTAAACCTAAGTGAGGTTGGCCATTAGTATTATTACTACGCTGTGTGGTCATTGATTGGAATAGTTGCGATGAAATTTCTTCAGAAAGAATCGGGCCCTGATTAACGATATCGATATTAAAAGCCTTATCATTTTCAGAAAGAATAAAATCTATGGTCGAACCTTCTGCATGAAAATCGACTGCATTTTGAATTAATTTATCTAGCATTTGCACAATTAAATCAGGGGCTACTTTCATAAAACTTTTTTCTGAGTTTACTTTTAGTTTTATAAGGACTGGAGCATAGGCATCTTGATAGGCTGAAACACAATCCGATACTAATTTTATTATATCTACCGATTCTAATTCCGAATCATTTAAGATATTTTCTAGACGTGTGGCTTCACTGAGACGTGAGATTATATGGTTTAATTGTTCTATACCTTGATTTGCTCGTTCAAGATATTCTTTTTGTTTTACTGCATTATCTTCCTGTTCAAAATTATCTAATGAAGACTTAACAACTGTTATTGGTGTGCGTAATTCGTGAGATAATTTACTCGCCATTGTTTCTAAATAGTGATGATATTGTTTTAAACGAGACAATATCTTTTTGTAATTTGCGACCAGCTCACCAAGTTCATCATTTGATTCTTTTAATGTGATTTCTCCAACCACGCGACCATGTTCATCAATGGCTTGTTCTGCCTGTTGAGATAGTTTGCGTAAACGAAATGATAAATAACTCGCAAACAATAAGATCATCGCGGTAATGGCAATAAATACAATTAAAGTTTTATTAATTAAATTAGTTAACGCATCTCGTTTTAACAACTGAATACTATTAGTAGTTTCTTCAACGACCACAATACCTTTCACAATACCATCTTGTACTATTGGTACAGCTGCCGATAAAATGACTGCCTTATCATCATTGGATGCTCGCCAGCGACTTTGTGCTGTTCCATTCAACGCTGCTTGTATTTCTTTACCTTGTAAACGCGAGGCTTCACTTAATTCATCATTAAACCGTTCATATGTTTTTGGTAATAAAATTTCATATAATAAATTGACTGGCGTTTTCTTTAATTTTGCTTTCAAGGTGCCATCAACCGCAACAACCTGCCCTATTGTATCTAAAACCCAAACTCGACGATTTTTTGTCACGCCTAAACTACGAATGATCGTATTTAATTCTTTTGATTGTTGAATTAATTGGCTTAAATTATTTGTGCTATCTTGATCAAAACTGGCAATTGAAATTGGTTCATCCTGTTTTGAAGTCGCATCATGCACTATCGTGCCTAAAAATTTTGGTGCGATGTTCCAAGGTATTTCTAATTCTACGGTATAACCTTTCTCTGTTCTTTGCCAATAGGCTTGAATATTCGTCAAATAAATTTTTCGATATTCAGGATCCGTTAAACCTATATCTTGTTGTTGTAACCAATAAGGTTCCAAAATGAATGGAAAAAATTTACCTGGAGCTTCAGGCGCTAATTCATATGTTTTCGATTCGTTATCTTGATTTTGGACAACCAGAGAAATATGGTCACTATTTTTTATGGTAGATTGACTTGGATTTTGATATATCTGCGTAGAATCGTTAACGTCAATTAATATATATAATGAATTATTGTAGCGACCAAACATTAATCGATAAGAAAATTCGCTATTCAAATCACTTTGGTAACGATTAGCCCAAGGTAATAATTCACTCCATTCATCTCCATATCCATCTAATAATATTGGATACTTTAAGTCATGGACAAAAATGTAATCATTTGCTGTTGAAACATCATGTCTTAATAATTCATCTCTATCACTCAAGAAAGCAGAAATCGAATTGCCGACTTCTAATAATGTATCTTCTAAGCGGAATCGTAAGCTATTTTCCAACTCGACTAATGAACGATAAGCTACATAAGGAACCAGTAAGAATGTCAGCGACAATATAAACAGCTTTGATCGTAAAGAGAATCGAAAAGACTTTTTTGTTTTCATCTTAAATACTTAGATACTTAGATATTCCAACGATATCCCATACCGTAAATAGTTTCGACTGAATCGAATTGTTCATCAATTTTTTTAAATTTTTTACGTATGCGTTTTATATGAGATGTCACCGTACCATCATCAACAAATATTTTTGCATCTTGCATAAGTTGTTCACGACTTTTCACATGACCCGCAATTTTCGCTAAAGAATGTACTATCCAAAATTCAGTCAACGTTAAATCAACCGCTTTATCTTGCCACTTTATAGTCATGCAATCAGTGTCGATGAGTAAATTACCTTGTTCTATTATTTGTGATTGGTTCGTCGATTTAGTTAATGCATCAACTCTTCTTAATAAAGCTGCAACTCTCGCAGTTAATTGTTCAAGTGTTATATTCTTGGTTAAATAATCATCCGCACCTAAACGTAAACCAGAAATAGTATCCAATTCCGAATCTCTCGCTGTAAAAAAAATAATTGGAACTTGTTCAGACTTAGCTCGCAATAGACGACATAATTCAAACCCGGCCTCAGGTTCATCGCCTAAACTGATATCTAGAATAGCTAAGTCAGGTAACTGTTTATTAAATGACTCTGTTGCGGTCACTTTATTATCAAACGATTCTAATTCATATCCTTGACGAAGGATCGCAGAGGCGTAGTTTTCTCTAAGAGCAGGGTCATCTTCAACTAAGACAATTCGTTTAGGCATCACTTTCTCATTTTTATTGATATTTTAATTGTGCGATGCAAGTTTAGAACAAACTCAACAGCTATTTAACCATTAAATGGCAATTGCCATATTTTTGCCATAATTCGTCAGTAGTTTTCCCATTTAGACACCTCTTATCGCCATTTCAATGGTTTTTAATTGTTATCACTAAAACAGTGATTTCTTTTAACGCAAGATACACAGAGGCAAACATTATGAAAAACAAACTAATCATTCCATTACTAACGTTAAGTTTATATCAACCGAACCTTTTTGCTAATGAACAAGAGCAGACACCTGAGCAAGTTAAAGGCTTTGGTATTGGTGCATTAGTTGGCGGCATCATTGCTGGTCCTCCAGGATTAATTATTGGAGCTGCGATTGGTTCTGGAGTTGGTGAACAAGAAGAAACCAAAAAATCCATTGATTCATTGGAACAGGAATTATCAAAAAATAAAATGGAGTTTGAAAAAGTCGCAGCAGAAATGGTGAGAATTAATTCTGAACATCAACAAGCTCTACAAAAAGTAAAACTCGATACTGCGTATAAAGAAATACAAAGTCTCAGTGATGGTGTTTCAATGTCTATTTTCTTTCGAACTGCCAGCTCATCCGTAGAAAAAAGATTTGAAGATTCTATTAGTAATTTAGTGTCTTTGATTGAACAACACCCTGAAATTAATGTTCAGATTAATGCTTATAGCGATACTCGAGGATCGGGACATTACAATTTTGAGCTCAGTCAGCAACGTGCTCAATCAGTTGCTCAACAACTGATTGCAAATGGACTCGACTCTAATCGTATACAAATTCATGCCTTTGGTGAAAATGATTCCAGTGAGTTAAACGATTTAGACAGCTATGTATTCGACAGAAGAGTCGATATTGAACTGACTTTGTTAGACGAGGTGTAAAATGAGTATTGTACTAAAAGCAATAACAACCTCATTAACAATTACATTATTAATATTTTTTTCAACTTTTCTTATAGCCAGCAATGGTTATGCAGAAGAAATTCTTTCCTCGGATTCAGTTGCACTCATGCAACTGAATCATAAAGAGGATGTAAAACAGGGTCAGTTATTATTTAAATCTGATAATGTTTTTTCTATTGCGCCTTTACTTAACACAAATGTTGAATATGTCATCAATGGCATGGTCGCTAGAGCAACGGTTAAACAAGAATTCGAAAATATAACCAACGAATGGCAAGAAGGCGTTTATGTATTTCCTTTACCTGAAGAAGCTGCCGTTGATCAGCTACGTATGATCATTGGTGAGCGTATTATCGAAGGTCAAATCAAACAACGTGAACAAGCTAAAAAAATATATCAAGAAGCAAAAAAAGCTGGAAAAAAAGCCAGTTTAATTGAGCAAGAAAGACCTAATATCTTTACTAACTCTGTCGCCAATATAGGACCCGGCGAAAAAATAATTATCGAAATCGAATATCAAGAAATCATTCGCTATGACTCTGGAAAATTTAGTGTACGCTTTCCAATGGTAGTTGCGCCCAGATATATACCAGGCAACATTGAAGTAAAAGGTTTTTCAGGTACCGGCTGGGCCATAAATACTGATCAAGTTGAAGATGCATCCAGAATAACACCTCCTGTTATCGAACCTAATAAAAAAGATATAAATCCCGTGAGCATTTCAATTAATTTAAATGCAGGGTTTAAGTTAGATCAAATACATAGCCCGTATCATGATATTAATATCAATGAAACAGATGAATTAATTTATAACATCTCACTAAAAAAGCATACGACACCGGCTAATCGAGATTTTGAATTGGTTTGGCAACCTGAATTAGATCAAACCATCAATGCAGCTATGTTCAATGAAAATATTCATGGCGATGATTACGCCTTATTAATGTTATTACCAAACATTCAACATTCCCCTGAACGTTTACAAAGAGAAATGATTTTTGTGATCGATACATCAGGGTCTATGGCGGGTGAATCTATTCAGCAAGCCAAATCTGCTTTGTTATTGGCATTGGATCAATTACAACCTGGAGATAGATTTAATATTATTCAGTTTAATTCTTACACTGACTCATTATTTAATACACCTGAAGTTTATTCACTCGATTCAATTTCAAAAGCCCGTCGATACATTAATGGACTAACCGCAGATGGTGGCACTGAAATGTTATCAGCAATGAAAGCCGCATTACAAAAACACAATCAAAATTATCAATTAAGGCAAGTCATTTTTATGACCGATGGCAGTATTGGTAATGAAGATGCTTTGTTTAACGTTATTAAAAATCAATTAGATGATACTCGCCTATTTCCAGTCGGCATTGGTTCAGCACCAAACTCTCACTTTATGAATCGTGCCGCTAAATTTGGCCGAGGTACGTTTACCTATATTGGTAAAATTACCGAAGTCCAACAAAAGATGTTGAATCTATTTACTAAGATCGAAAACCCAGTGCTAACGAATATCAATTTACAATGGGATAGCACTCATCAATCGAAAATTGAAACATGGCCACAATCCATTCCAGAATTATATCAGGGCGAACCACTTTTAGTTGCTATCAAGTCTGAACAATTACCAACGTCACTCACTGTCAATGGAAATACGTCAGAACAATCATGGAACCAAAAATTGTATTTGAACAGCGGTCAAAGTCAGAATGGTATCGCTAAATTATGGGCCAGACGGAAAATTTCTGCGCTAATGGATTTGCGCATTGGAAGCTCTGAAAGAGAAACGATTGAAAATCAAATAACGGATGTCGCTTTAGAACATCATTTGGTGAGTAAGTTTACATCTCTCGTAGCTGTTGATATTACTCCATCTCGAAATAATCAGACTGATTTAAAAACTCACGCATTAAAAACCAACCTTCCTAATGGATGGCAACACGACAAAGTGTTTGGCCCAATGCCACAAACTGCGACTCCTGCATTACTACATTTATTAATTGGTTTGTTTCTGATGGGAATCAGCTTTCCTATTAAACGTTGGAGGAACAGATAGTATGTTTAACCGATCAATCAAAAATTTTATTCTTAAAAGTTTACTCATCGCTCTCCCCCTTTGCGGTTTATGGAATATAGCGCAAGCCGCTTATATACCTACAAAAGCCTATGTGGCACAGCTCCTCCTAGAGACAGCATGGCAACAAACATTAGAGAAACACTCTGCTGTTAAGCCCTGGCCATGGGCGGATACCTGGCCTGTTGCTCGTCTTACTGTGCCACGGCTGGATTTACACCGCATTGTCCTGGCCGGAGCCAATGGTTCTACATTGGCCTTCGGTCCAGGGCACCTTTTTAATTCGCATACATTTTCTAGCAAGGGGAATAGCATTGTTGCAGGACATCGTGATACGCATTTTGCTTTTTTACGTGAATTAAAATTAGGCGATGAAATAACTATTCAACGTGATGATGGTGTTATTGATACATACCTAGTTAAAAATATTTATATTGCGGATGAAAATGATACAGCGCAACTTTACACAAGTAACATTAAACAACTCTCACTTATAACGTGTTACCCATTTACTGCCGTTATTCCAGGGGGACCATTACGTTATGTAGTGCAAGCAGTTCCTAGTAATAAACCACAAGGATTATTGCTATGAAAAAATACGATTTAAGTATAGTAGGAGCAAGTTTTGCTGGTTTATCTGCTGCTAAGTCAGCGGCATTAGGTGGGTGCGAAACTATTATCCTTGAGAAAAAAACCAACGTTGGAGAAAAAATTCATACCACAGGTATTTTAGTAAAAGAAATTATTGAGCAATGGAATGTACCATCTTCACTATTAAAACAAATAACCGGTATACGTTTATATAGTCCTTCACTAGACTGGATTGATTTAGAATCTCCAGGATATTCATTTTATACCACCGATACTTCAAATCTACTGCAATGGTATGCCAATGATGTGAAACAGTTTGGTGTTGAAATTGTAACGAATACGAATTACCGAGGCTCTTACCTCAACGATGATTATCATGTATTTCCATTTAACAAATTAAAGTCTCGTTTTGTTTTAGGTTGTGATGGTGCACGTTCTTCCGTTGCCAGAAATTATCAACTTGGTAAAAACAAACATTTTTTGATCGGTGCAGAAGCTGAATACGAAACAATGGAAGACGTTGATCAAAGCCGCTTACATGTGTTTCTAGATTCAGAATTCGCTAATGGTTATATCGGTTGGATTGCACCAGGCGTTGAATGTACTCAAATCGGTTTGGCATGCAAATACCCTAGTAAGATTAATCTGCATGGTTTTATTAAAAAACTACACCGCTTATTTAAATTTGATAAAGCTGAATTACTTGGATATAGAGGAGGTCTAATACCGTGTGGTGGTGTGGTAAAGCAATATTACAAAGATAATGTCATGTTAATTGGCGACGCTGCAGGCATGGTATCACCTTTGACTGCAGGAGGGATTCATCCCGCGATAGAAATAGGGAAATTTTCTGGAGAAGCGATAAGTCAATATTTATATGATGATGATATCAATCATATCTATAATTTAAAGACTATTATACCTAATTATCAAACCAAGCAGTTACTACGTTGGGCTCATGACCATATTCATATACCTAATAAAGTATACGATATAATTCTGACTAACCCAGTATTTCGCTCAATCGCCCAAACAATATTTTTTCATCACCGTGGTTTATTAACTATTAATGCATGGAAAGATTTAGTTCGTGCATTACACAATTAATTAATAATAAAAAACACTTGAATTTTTAGTTTAATAAAGTTGCAATGGAGTTTATGACGATGAACGTATTAAAAACACCTTTACATGATTGTTGTATGGAAAATCGCACAGGATTTTTTCGTGACGGTAATTGCATTGGCTGTGATGAAGACTTAGGTCAACATACTGTCTGTGCGGTTATGACGCAAGAATTTTTAGAGTTCTCTAAAAAGCAAGGCAATGATTTGATGACACCAAATGAAGATTATGATTTCCCTGGCCTTAAGCCTGGTGATAAATGGTGTATTTGTCTTGGTCGTTGGATTGAAGCCTTAGAAGCAGGTATTGCGCCCAAAATTTATTTACGTTCAACACATGAGTCTGTTTTACAACATGTTGAATTAGAAGTGTTACAAATGTTTGCGATTGCAGATAGCTGATCAATTGTCAGCTACTGCATATTTTATTGCATAGTCTTCGTATAATAATTTTGCTTTTTCTAAATCTTCTGCAGAAATTTTTGATTCAATGATCGCAACATTCACTTTAGCACTTTCAAATTCTTGTTCTTTTGCTAAGCGAAACCATGCATAGGCTTCTATATAATTTTCTTCAATGCCAATACCATCATGATACATACTACCTAAACTGTTCTGAGCTTCTTTAGAACCATTTTCAGCCGCCATGCGATACCATTTATAGGCTTCTTGGTAATCTTGTTCCACTTCTTGACCTAGGTAATACATTAAACCTAAGTTATGCTGAGCACCTTTGTTACCTAAATCGGCAGACTTTCGCCACCAATCAATTGCTTTTGGAATATTTTTTGAGATGCCTTGACCACGATAATGCAATAAAGCTAAGTTAGTTATAGATGGAATATAATCTTGGGCGGCAGCTTTTTCATACCATTCTTTAGCAATAACATAATCTTGTTCTACAGATATACCATTATGGTAAAACATTGCTACGTTATGTTGAGCTTTTGGCTCACCTTGGTCTGCAACTTTTTTATACCAAGATAATGCTTCAGAGTAATTCTGTTCTACGCCTTTACCTTCTCGATACATCGTTCCCAAATAAAACATCGCTTTAGGATGGGATTCGTCTTCCGCTAATTCAATAAAACCAGTATAAGCTGTTTCGTAATCGCCCGCTTTATAAGCTTGATAACTAGATTCATAATCTGCATAAGCATTAGAAATTAAAACGATAGAAAGTATAAATGAATTTAATAAGTGATTATTTACTGGTTTCATCATAATTATTAGCCACGATATGGTGAGTTAACGGTGTTGCTAGCTCAATTCCCTTTTCTAAAGACAATGTATAAGCACATTTGTTCACTGTAAATTCTGTGTCCAATACACTGTAGATATTTTTTACCCAATAACCTAATCGCCAAGTCACTGCATGATCGGCCGTTTGAAAACATTTTACTACAGCTGGTTTCTCTGAATTAATAGAGGCATGTTGTTCAGCCGCCATCTCCCAAACCGCATTGAAAAATTCTTCTACTTGTTCAGGCGTAATGCCATAACCAATATTATAATCAATAAACCATATCAAACCGCTGTTTGGTGATTTTGTTAACACCTCAATTTTACTATTACGTAATTTAGAGTTAGGAATCACAATCAAATGTTTACTACGCAGATCTCTAAAAGAAGTTTGGGTTAACGTAGTTTGCATTAAAATAGCAAACAAATTTAGTTCGTCTACTTTGACAACCGCACCAGGCTCTATATCGCCATTATATAAAAGGATCAAACCATTAATATTATCTGGTGCCCATACATCTTTGGTTGAGAAAACTATTAAAGCTAATATACCTAATACACTAGTAGCCTTTAACCAATCCGTTAAACCCCATATATTTATTATTAATACAAATGCTGTTATTAATGTAATAAGTACAATTAATAGATTGAACATTTCTGATTGATAGGTTTCGGTTCTATAGACTGTTCCGTCGATTTCTTTTTCTCGACCAAACTTACGTAAGGTAAATATATGTGCGAAATGCACAAACAAGAAACTTAATAATAATGTTAAACCCGTCTTAGAAATTAATTTTGCAACATCATCCAGAAAAAAAGCACTGACATATAATAAGATCAATATAATATTGATCGTTCTTAAGGTAATTAACTTGGTAGCACTACCATCGTTTTGCGACTTAAAACCAGAAATAATCGGTTTCGAAAATACAAACAACAATAAATTGATTGTAAAAATAAAATAATCAAGATTGGAAAACTGAGTCAACAACTCAGGTAAATTATTCATAACCTATCCTCTCCTAAGGTTAGAATCAATTTTTATTATATTTTGCTAAATAATAGCCAAAATAGAAATTACTGTATCTGATACTGCATAAATCGTTGGCATCAAAACTTTACCCAATACGCCTGAAACCATCAAAACTATTACAATAACGATACCATAAGGTTCAATACGTGAATATGTTTCAGAGAATTTATCAGGCATTAAGCTTGATACAATCCTTGAGCCATCTAAAGGTGGAATTGGAATCAAATTTAGTATCATAATTACAGCATTAATTAAGATTCCAATATTTGCTATATAAATTATTATCTGACTTACATTCCACCAATCAACACTAAAACCATCTGCTAATTTAAATATAATTGCCCAAAAAATTAGCATCATCAAATTTGCTATTGGACCAGCTGCAGCTACGAACGCCATATCACGTTTGGGTTTATTTAATTTATTCCAACTGACAGGAACGGGTTTTGCCCAACCAAACGGTGTTCCAAATAAATACATTAATATAACTGGTACTAACACTGTACCTATAGGGTCGATATGTTTGATCGGGTTAATGCTTAAACGTCCTAAACTCGCCGCAGTGTTATCACCATTTATTTTTGCTACCCAACCATGAGCTACCTCATGAATCGTCACAGCAAAAACAATAGGGATAGCAATGAATACATATTTAATAATGATTGCAATTTCTAACATGAAATGAAGAATTAGAGTTTATATGTAAATTAAGAATTTAATTTTAGATCTGAAAAGTCGAACTGTTCATGATCCAACATATGTGATGGCACAATATTTTGCATACTGCTAAAAATATGCTCAACACGACCAGGATATTGTTTATCCCAATCTTGTAACATTTGCTTTATCACTTGTCTTTGTAAATTATCTTGCGAGCCACATAAGGTACATGGAATGATAGGAAATTCTTGTACTTCTGCATAACGTTTAATATCAGTTTCTTTGCAATAAGCTAATGGTCGAATCACAATATTATCGCCATCATCACTTAAAAGTTTAGGCGGCATAGATTTTATCTTGCCACCATAAAACATATTTAAAAATAATGTTTCAACGATATCATCACGATGATGGCCTAAGGCAATTTTGGTAAAACCATTGTTTTTAGCAAACGTGTATAAAATACCTCGACGCAATCTTGAACAAAGACCACACATGGTCTTGCCCTCAGCAATCACACCTTTAACTACACTGTATGTATCCTGTTCAAGAATATGGAATGGAATACCCAAGTTAGATAAGTAGTCTGGAAGTATGTGTTCAGGGAATCCTGGTTGTTTTTGATCGAGATTTACTGCAACTAATTCAAAATCAACTGGCGCACTTTCTCTTAACTTTAAAAGTATATCCAGCATGGTGTAAGAGTCAGCTCCACCTGATAAACACACCATAACTTTATCTCCCGATTCAATCATCGAGAAATCTTCAATCGCTTTACCTACATTACGACGTAGGCGTTTTTGTAGCTTATTGAAGTCGTATTGTTGTTTGCGAGCGAGTTCAGTCACTGAATATCTTTAGAATGGAGATGGACCGCTGGTTTCACATGGATAATTTTTAGCTAAGGCTTCACCTACTAATATCTGTGCTTCTTGCCCAAGTCTATCAGGAACGCCACCTAACCAATTACGAACTTTCTCAGTAGCCTCATGGGGACCAACTTTCTGTGGATCTAGACAGATGAATCGTTTTTGAGAAGGATCCATTTGCATCAACATTTCAATTTGTTGGAGATACCCAAATACATATTGCATACAAAATTGACTTGGATTTCCAGGTGATGCGCCTTCGTTACAACGATCAAATAATTCTTGGCCAGTTAATAATTGTTCTTCTGCTTCCTCTTCTGCAAAGACTGAAAAAGATAGGCTCAAAGCCAGTAATAAATTCAACAATAATAATAATTTTTTCATCAAATGAATCCTGTTCTATTTATTGTGTGTTCGGTCGATTGGATATTGCAATCGACTAATTGTTCCATTATGAGCGTACTAAGGTAATTAAAAACGCTACAAATAATATAACGACAGCAATGGGTAACATAAAACCTGCCCAATCTTTATTTTCCGCATTGCGTGTTTGTTCCATACTCGCCTTGATACCTGGTAAGAAAACAAAAATTGCCATCAAGCCACCTAGGGCCCAAAGTATTATTAGCCATAAAGGCATTTCACCCATCATAAGCAACTCCTAGTGATAATGATTGATAGTGTATGATCTTTCTGTGTTCAAGGCAGAAAAAAACCCCGATAAATCGAGGTTTCTTAATTATGACATTTTATTTGTTATTTTTATTTAGTTCACTACCTGAACTTCAGTGGCATGATAGCCTTTTGGACCTTCCTCAACTTCATAGGAAACATTTTGACCTTCATTCAGTGTTTTAAACCCCTCTGACTTAATCACTGAATAATGTACAAATATATCATCACCTCCACCTTGTGGCTCGATAAACCCAAATCCTTTAGACGAACTGAACCATTTAACAGTACCTGCACTCATTGAAACTTCCTCCCCATATTACATAAAAATTCGCACTCAGCAGCTACGAACTGTCGCAGGCAAAAAAGGATTAATCTGATCTTCTTCTTACGACTTCTCCTAACTGCACTGTAATAATAGATCAATTTAAACCTTTTTTACAAATGTATTTGACAAAATGCTGCGAAGCAACATATTGATTTTATTGATTATTTTTTCTTTTATTACAGTTTTGTTTAAAAATTTTGCTTAAGAATTAATCAGCTAAGAGAACCTGCTCAGACAAGATATTAAAAAATAGTTTTACGAACAGTTTATTAAATTTTGCGATTTATCGATGAAATAATTCATAAAAATCATCAGATTACGCTATTATGGAGATTCGATGAAATATGTACCACTTTTTTTAAAACGCTTAGGTGCCCCACTTACTTACTATAATTGGTCAGGAAAATTAATTCCTTGGCTGGCTACTGCATGCTTAATGTGTTTTGCGGTTGGCTTATACGGTGGATTATTCGTAGCACCTGAAGATTACCAACAGGGCGAAAGCTACCGAATTATCTTTATCCATGTGCCTGCAGCATGGTTATCGTTATTTACATATATTTCGATGACAGTTGCAGCAATTATTGCCCTAATCTGGCGAATTAAGGTTGCTGAAGTCATTGTCTCTTGCTGTGCACCCCTAGGCGCTTCATTTACCTTTATTGCTTTAGCAACCGGTATGTTGTGGGGCAAACCCATGTGGGGAACCTACTGGGTATGGGATGCAAGATTGACTTCCGAATTGCTCTTGTTCTTTATCTACCTTGGAATCATCGCGTTGGACTCATCTATTCTCGATAAGCGGAAAGCCTCTCGTGCCTGTTCCTTATTAGCAATCGTAGGCGTTATTAATATTCCAATCATTCATTATTCAGTCGTTTGGTGGAATACTTTACATCAAGGTTCAATTTTCAACGATGTATCAGCACCATCCGTACATCCAAGTATGCTGATTCCTTTATTAATCATGACAATCGCGTTCAAGCTGTATTTCTTTACAATGCTATTCATGCGATCTCGCGCAGAATTACTAGAACGCGAACAACAATCAAATTGGGTTGATGAGGTACTGAAGTAATGGCTGATTTTTTTCATATGGGTGGTTATGGTTTTTATGTATGGACCGCTTATGGCATTGCTGGTGTGGTATTAATCGGTAATGTATTTTTTGCTAAAAATAAAATGAAACAAATCATTCGACTAATTAAATCCAGTAAAGATATCGAGTCATGAAACCTCGCCAAAAACGTATCATTTATATCAGTCTATTAGTCATTGTTATTGCAACTGCTGTTGCTTTAGCGCTGACTGCGTTTCAGCAAAACTTAATGTTCTTTTACAGCCCATCTGAAGTCGTAGCTGGAGAAGCACCGAAAGACTATAAATTTCGTCTTGGCGGTATGGTAGAAAACGGTTCATTCAAACAAGAAGAAAATAGTTTAAAAGTTCGTTTCGCCTTAACTGATTTTAAACAATCCGTTGAAGTTGAATACACTGGAATCTTGCCAGATTTATTTCGTGAAGGTCAGGGAATTGTGGCACACGGCATATTAAACGAAGACGGTACTTTTATAGCTGAAGAAGTTCTAGCAAAGCATGATGAAAACTATATGCCGCCCGAAGTCGCCGATGCTTTGGCTAACTCAGACGAATAAGTATGATCATTGAAATCGGCCATTTTGCTGTCATTCTTGCCTTAGTTATTGCATTTATACAATTCATCGTCCCGATACTGGGCGCGCACTACCACAACACAAATTGGATAGCCGTTGCAAAACCGGCCGCCTTATTACAATTTCAATTTGTCTTAATTGGCTTCTTAGCATTATGTTATGGATTCTATACTCAAGATTTTTCCGTTAACTACATAGCGCAAAATTCTAACTCTGCTCTGCCTTGGTATTACCGTATTTCAGCTGTTTGGGGAGCGCATGAAGGATCCTTGTTACTTTGGTGTCTTATTGTCGCTTTATGGACCTTAGCTGTTTCCTTATTCAATCACAGTTTATCGCCTATATTCACCGCGCGTGTTTTAGGTGTGATGGGTTTTGTAAGTTTTGGCTTTTTGTGTTTATTACTATTTACTTCTAACCCGTTTGAGCGTTTGATTCCTGCAGCCGTTGATGGCAACGATTTAAATCCTTTGCTGCAAGATTTTGGTTTGATTATTCATCCACCAGTTCTTTATATGGGATATGTCGGTTTTTCAGTCGCATTTAGTTTTGCTATTGCTGCTTTATTAAGTAATCAACTGGATTCAACCTGGGCAAGATGGTCGCGACCTTGGACACTTGCCGCTTGGGCATTTTTGAGTTTAGGTATCGGGCTTGGCAGTTGGTGGGCCTATTATGAACTAGGTTGGGGTGGCTGGTGGTTTTGGGATCCAGTCGAGAATGCGTCGTTCATGCCTTGGCTTGTTGGGACTGCTTTGATTCATTCCTTAGCCGTGAGTGAAAAACGCGGTACATTTAAAAGCTGGACTGTACTCTTAGCAATCTTGGCGTTTTCACTGAGTTTGCTTGGAACCTTTTTAGTACGTTCTGGTGTATTAACATCAGTGCATTCATTTGCAACCGATCCAGTAAGAGGCTTAGCAATATTAATTTTCTTATCGATCGTGATTGGTGGTTCATTATTATTATATGCATTAAGAGCCAGTCATATTCGTTCTGCAAGTTCAGCAGATAAAATCTCTAAAGAAACTTTATTACTGATTAATAATATTCTATTAGTAACGATTGCTGGAGCGGTATTACTGGGCACTCTCTACCCTCTATTACTGGATGCTTTAGGTTTAGGTAAAGTCTCTGTTGGCCCGCCTTATTTTAATACCGTTACTGTGCCATTATTTTTGTTTCTTGCAATCTTTACAGGCATTGGACCGTTGCTTAACTGGAAATCTGATTCATTGAGTAATATGAAAAAAAGATTTCTACTAGTTTTATACTTTATTGCCTTTATAAGTATTATGTTCGTGTGTGTTGTAAATGGTTTTTCTATTCAAACTTTAATCGGGCTTGCCTGTGCTCTTTGGCTCGTCGTTTCATGTTTTTCTTTAATTAAAGAACGTTTAAAGAATCGAACACATAAGATAAGAGATTTCTTTAAACAACCGTTATCTTTTTATGGCATGTTATTAGGGCATTTAGGCTTTGCATTTTGTATTGCTGGTGTGACCTTATTAAAAACTCTTGAAGTTGAAACTGATTTGGCTATGACTCCATCAAACAGTTATGAATTAGGGCCCTATGAATATCGGTTTAATGGTATCAGCGAAAATCAAGGGCCAAACTATCAATATGTTCGCGGCTCCTTTGATGTATTAAAAGATGGAAAAGTCATCGCTACTCTTTCACCAGAAAAACGTTTTTATTTACGTCAACAATCACCTATGACAGAAGCCGCAATTGATGCTGGTTTTTTACGCGATTTATATATTTCTTTAGGGAAACCATTAACCGACGATCCTAATGGCGCTTGGAGTATTAGAGTCTACTACAAACCATTCATTCGCTGGATATGGTTAGGTGCTTTATTAATGTTTATCGCAGGATTCGTTTCATTATCTGATAAACGATATACCTTAAAACGATCTGTAAAAAATCCTGAAACTAATAACGCTAGTTTGGCTTAATGAAAAAAGTATTCATACCTGTTGTTATTTTTTTTGTCATAGTCGGATTTTTTATAATCGCACTTTACGGCGACCCAAAAAAAATTCCTTCTCCTTTTATTGGTAAACCTGCACCAGCATTTTCATTACCAACATTGTTCGATGCGAATAAAATAATTAGTAATGAGAGTATTAAAGGTGAAGTTGTCTTAATGAATGTATGGGCCAGTTGGTGCACAGCTTGTCGTCAAGAGCATCATCTATTAGTTGAGTTACAAGAACAACATCATGTGAAACTTATTGGATTAAATTATAAAGATGAAGCTGTTGATGCCAAAGCATGGCTTAAAGAATTTAAAAACCCTTATTCGGAAATTGCTTTTGACCTACAAGGTAAGGTTGGAATTGACTGGGGTGTTTATGGTGTACCAGAAACATTTGTTCTAGATAAACAAGGTATTATTCAACACAAAATTATTGGGCCGTTATCAGAAGAAATTATGCATTCTGAATTGCTACCTTTAATTCAACGGTTAAATAATAGCTAAAAATGAAACAATACATAATATATATTTTATTATTGTTATCCCCTTCAATTATGGCAATTGATGTCGTAGAGTTTGAGACACCTGAACAAACTCAACAATTCAAAAAATTGACCGAAGAACTTCGATGTCCAGTTTGTCAAAATCAAAACTTAGCGGATTCTGGTGCAGGTTTAGCAGATGACTTGAGACAGGAAATTTTTAATCAAGTTTCAGAGGGTAAAAATAACGATGAAATTATAGAGTTTATGGTGCAACGTTATGGTGACTTTATTATTTACAGACCACAATTAAAACCTGTCAATTACTTACTATGGTTTGGCCCAATTTTATTCTTAGTGTTTGGTATTTTATTTTTAGTTAATTTTTTAAAAAAACATAAAGCTCAATCCACTGAGTTATCATCTTCTGAACAAGAAGAACTCAAAAACATCCTAAATAAACTCGATAAATAACCATTAATTCATGATAATATTTTTATTCATTTCAGCGCTGTTGTCTCTGGCTGCTTTTTTAGTTTTATATAAACCACTTCAACAAGACAACACTATAAATATCGAATCTGATAATGAATACACAGATTTATACAAACAACGTAAACATGAATTAGAGCTCGAATTAGAAAACCAAAATATAGATGAAAAACAATACGATGAAATTTTAGAAAGTTATCAAAAACAACTGTATTTGGATCTTAAACAAAACCCATCCTCTAAAAACAATATATCATCTAGTTCAAACAAACCCATCCATTTATTTATAGCTCTCTCAGCGCCCATACTTGCAATCGGAATTTACTTCCTTATCGGCGGTGGTGAATTAGCATTACAAAATAATATCCCAACAATGGCCGATCTAGAACAAGATCCTGAACAATTATTGATCGCTTTCGAGGAAAAACTTAAATCCGATGGTGGTAATGCCGAGCAATGGTATTTCTTAGCAAAAACCTATCGCGACCAAAAACGATTTGATGAAGCATTAAAAGCACTAAACGAAGCTCAAAAACAAGAACCATCGAATATGCAGATGGAAGCCGATTATATTGAATTATTAATGTTATTGAATGAAAACCAACCTACAGAGGAATCGACTCAAAGATTAAACACAGCTCTAGAAGTCAACCCTGAGCACCCTAAACTTTTATGGTTAGCCGCAATTGATGCTTCTTATAAAAAGAATACTGCACAACAGATTGCTTATTTAGAAACACTAGTGAATCAAATACCAGAAGATGCTCCACAAAGAAAAACCATTCAAAAAATTATAGACGCGACTAAAAATCAAAATACTTCAACTGATATAAATACGCCAATAGAAATAAAACAACTAACAGTAGAAGTAACGCTCGATGAAGAACTAAAACAACTTATTAAAGCCGACTCAGTATTGTTTGTTTATGCTAAAGCTAGTTCAGGCCCTGCTATGCCTTTAGCAGTTGCTAAAATTGATCCTAGGAATATACCTGAAAAGATTATTCTAAATGATGATATGGCTATGACTCCAAACATGAAACTATCAAACTTTGATACTGTTAATATTATTGCATTAATCAGTCATTCAGGTACAGCTAAATCAAGTACAGGTGATTTACAAGGCATTGCTAATAATATTACCACCGACACAAAAGAAATCATTTCAATTAGTATTGATTCAATTATTCAATAAATTTATATATGCAGAATAATTAATCAATGATTAAACACTTAATCATTTTTTATATCATTATTAACTGGTAATGTAATAGTAAACTTTGTTCCCTTTCCAAGTTCACTCTCAACATCAATTTTCCCATTATGTTTTTCGATAATTCCATAAGAAATAGACAAGCCTAAACCAGTACCATGCCCTACAGGTTTAGTTGTGAAAAATGGATCATACAATTTTTTTAAATTTTCAGGATCAATACCACTGCCTGTATCACTAATACAAATTATAATATTCTCATCTTCTAATTTGGTTGATATTTTGATTAAGCCACACTCTTCAATTGCATGTGCCGCATTAACCAACATATTCATAAAAACCTGATTTAATTCAGCTGAAAAACATTTTAGTGTAGGTAATTCACCAAATTCTTTTTCTATTTGTGCTTTATATTTAATTTCATTCCAAACTATTTTTATAGTGTTTTCTATATTTTCATTTAAATCAACTTCGGAAATACTATTCTGGTCAACATGTGAAAAACACTTTAGTTGATGCACAATATCTTTTACTCGCTCTGTCCCTTCCATTGATTCTGTAATCAGCATTTTAGTATCATCTGATTTAAATAAATAATCCTCATCCTCTTTAATTTTTTCGATCTCTTTAATTTCTTGTGCAAACTTTTCTGACGTTTGTGAATATTTTTCTACTATTTCAGAATATTTATTAATTAATGAGTGATATAAAGTAAAATATTCAGAAAGAACTGATAGATTACTCATAACAAAACCTACTGGATTGTTAATTTCATGAGCTACTCCAGCTGCCAATTGACCTAATGATGCCATCTTTTCAGATTGGACTAATTGTGTTTGAGTTTGATTAATTTGTTCTAATAATTTTCCCTGTTCATCTTTCTCTTCCTGCAACTGTTCTTCAAGCGCCTTGCGTTTAGTAATATTAACTAAAGAACCAACTACTTCTAATGGGTTTTTATCTTCATCATAACTAATTCTTAATGTATCAAGTACCCAAACATATTCCCCTTCTTTATTTAAGAACCTATATTCATGCTCTTGTTGCCCTGTTTCCCACAATCTGGGTAATATCATAAAAATTTCATTTCGATCATTTTCATGAATGTGGTTAAACCAAAAGTCTGGATCAGATAAAACTTCCTCATCTTGATAACCCAACATTCTTTCAACATTTTTACTGATATAGGTGATTTTAAAATCACCTGATGCAACACAGGTATAAATCACAGCAGGAGTATTTTCTATTAAATAAATGGCTTTATTCTGTTTCTCAGAATCAACTTCATTAGATATGGGTTTATGATTTTGACTGTTTAGTTTCTCTTCATATTCAGCTATTTGTTTTTCAAGCTTTAAACACTTAGATTTCTCCTGTTCGTAGGCTTTTTTAAACACAGCATAATTATTGTCATTGAGAATAGGTTGTTCCATAAAGCTCCTATCAGAGTTCCTTATAAATAGTGATGATTAAATTTTCCCCATATTTTTTTTCATAGTTATGAATTTTTTCTATCATACTCTCGGTGATCTTTTGTTTCTTTGATAGTAATAATAGATCTGTCTTTGTCACAACATCACTTGCTAAAATCATTCCTGGCTTTATATTCGAAGAGCTAACAATGTACTCTGAAACTTCATAGGTTTCGCCAGATTCTATTAACTCTTCCATAACCTTTAAAAAGGCTGCAACAACTGTTGACGAATAAATAATATTACTTCGTTCTTTTATGATTTCTATCGCTTCCTCCCATTCCATTTTATTGCCCGACTTTGTTCCCATAATTAAATTGTCATAATCATTGGCAATCGCCAATATCATCGAACCTAATGGAATATCATTACCTGATAAACCTTCTGGAAATCCAGAGCCATCATATGCTTCATGATGAGAGTGTATGATTTGTGAAGCACCCTCAATTAATGGTAATGACTTTAGTAATAATGAACCTCTCCTGGCATGTGTTTGATATTCTTCTTTTCCTTTCGGTGACAATTGATTGTATGGTTCATTTACAATCTTTTCATCCATACCAATTTTTCCAATATCATGTAATAAAGAAGCTAAATAAACGTCAACTTCTTCTTTCTTGGACACATTAAGAACTTTACATATTTTTTTAGTTAAATCTGAAACCCGTCTTGAATGTCCAGCTAAATCATTGCCTTCTTTTAATTCAACTATCTGTGTAAAAACAGAAACGATTTTGTTATAGGTTTTCTGAATTTTCTCAGTTCTCTCATCTACTATTTTTTCAAGATTATTATTTAATTCCTCTAACTCTTTATTTTTTACGCTGAGTTCTTTAGCCAATCTATTTTTTTCAATTTCTAAATATTTAACCTCCAGAGCTTGTTTTATTGTCTGGACCAAATGGTTTTCATCCCATGGTTTGCTGATGTATCGATAAATTTCTCCATCGTTTACCGCTGTAATAGTTGACTCAAGGTCAGCATAACCCGTTAATAAAATTCGAATGGTATCCGGCCATTTTTTACTGACTTCGGATAAAAACACCGCACCAGTCATTTCAGGCATACGCATATCAGAAATAATCAGATCCACTGGCGACTGTTCTAATAATTTCAATCCCTCTGCACCACTATTAGCGAGAAGAATCTTATAAGAGTATTTACGTAATAAACGATTCAATGAGGAAAGAATGCTTTTTTCATCATCCACACACATAATGGTGTAGGTCCTTTGATTAGCATCAGACTCGTTCAATTGTTCAGCTGGTTGGTTCATAGCCCTGCATAATCCATAAATCTGCCAAAGCTGATATATCGGCCATTTTCAGAAAATATTTAATATCAGGACATGAGATCTAAAAGATTGGATAAAATAAAACCCATCATTAAGATGGGTTTCAATATAGCAACTATAAAAAACGAAGCTAAAGAAGCTTTTTTATTGTTTTGGTATAACCATCCGAGTTTTAATCGGTACGGCTAGTAACTTCTAATAAGTGATAACCAAACTGGGTTTTAACTGGTCCAATAACTTGATTTATTTCACCATTAAAAACTGCTTCGTCAAACTCTTTTACCATTTGACCAGGCCCAAAAGATCCTAAATCACCACCATTACGACCAGATGGGCATTTTGAATGTTGGCCTGCGATTTCCGCGAAATCTGTACCATCTTCAATCTGTTGTTTTAAGTCTAAACATTCTTCTTCAGTATCGACCAAGATATGTCTTGCTGTTGCTGTCGTCATAGTATTTCTCCCAAAGATAGTCTTAATAAATTTATTCTGTACCAAGCATGGCTTTTTTAACTTTGCGAATCGTTTTTATAGCAGTATATCGAGCACGTTCTGCACCTTGCTGTAAAACTTCTTCTAATTGTTTTGGGTTTGCCATCAATTCTTTATATTTTTCTCTCGGTTCAGCTAGTTTTACATTGATGGCTTCAAGCAATAATTTTTTCGCATCACCATAACCCATACCTCCATCAATAAAAGCTTGTCGCATCGATTGTATTTGTTCTTCATTCGCAAAATTTAAATACAGTTGATAGATAGTCGATTCATCTGGGTCTTTTGATTCTTCTGGTAATTTTGAATCAGTAATGATTTTCATCACACGTTTCTTTAATTGATTCGCTTCCATAAAAATAGGAATGGTATTGTCATAACTCTTACTCATCTTACGACCATCCAGACCAGGAATCGCATTGGCAATCTCTTGAATAACTGGTTCAGGGGTGACGAGTACTTCCTTATTATAAGCGTGATTGAAACAACCACAGATATCACGCGCAAACTCAACATGTTGTTTTTGATCTTTACCGACTGGAACCACATCTGAACCGTATAACAAAATATCAGCGGCCATTAAAATCGGATAGGTAAACAATCCCATATTAATTGCAGCATCAGGATCATTACCTGCCTCTACATTTTTATCGACACTAGCCTT
Source organism: Gammaproteobacteria bacterium (assembly GCA_965243205.1). GTDB lineage: Bacteria > Pseudomonadota > Gammaproteobacteria > Eutrophobiales > Eutrophobiaceae > CBDEUK01. The sequence continues at coordinate 2,281,675 of CBDEUK010000002.1, read as the reverse complement.
ATAAGCATGCGCACGATTCATTAAACCCTTTGCTGTTACATTCATTAACAACGTATTCAGTTGATAAATTTCTGGGATATCCGATTGGCGAAATAACATCGCCTTTTCTGTATCTAAACCTAAAGCCAAAAATGTCGCTGCAACTTCATAGGTATAAGATTTAATTAATTGTCGATCGCGAATTGCATTTAATGAATGTAAGTCCGCTACAAATACATATGAGCGACTTGCTTGATGCACCATTTCTAAAACCGGTTGAATCGCACCAACCAAATTTCCTAGATGCGGTGTTCCTGTCGGCTTAATGCCAGTAAGAGCAACTTTATTTTCAAACATTGGGTAAATACTTATAAATTTATTAGTAAATTAAGATGGGCGGCATTCTATAAGATGTCGTTAATGAAACCCAGCGATTTTAGTAATGGTTTATTAAGGTTGGTACTTTAAATATGCCTTTTCTACTAAGTACATAGGCAAAGCATAGGATTTTTCATCTGATGTCACTCTTGAATTGATCCCAACCACGTTACCGCGAGAATCTAAAACAGGGCCGCCTAGATTGTTCGGCGTGACCGGAGTTGTCATAGAAAAATACTCTATGTTATTCAAGTTTTCAGAATCTATATATTCTCCATCTAACATTCGATAGTAAGAATTTACACCGTTCACGATCGTATTTAGAGGTTGATTCGTCTCTAAATTCTTAGGGCAATTCTTATTCACCATAGGACAGTGTTTTTCAGGCAGTTTAAAAAATGCCAATTCATACTCTTCATCAAGTTTATAACCGGAAATATCGTATTCTGTGCCATCGATTAAAACAGCCTTGAAGTCGTTGCGTGTGCTCGAGACATCTAACTTTTTAAGTTGCGACTCGAATTTATTTTCTAATCGAGCTAATTGGCGCATTTCTAAATCCAGACGTCGAGAGTTATCACCTGTACCTTCTACTTCCAACACATAACCATATTCTTGTTCTAGCTCCTTCAATTCTTGCTGAATGGTTGAGATTGATTTTTTCATGCTTTCACGTTCGATTAATAATTTAGATGCATCGATCTCAAATAATTTTTTATGCGTTACCGCATTACACTGTTCATCTAATATGAATCCAGATCCAGAATTGCCCCAAGGAGTGGAAAGAAAGACCGTTGCATTACGCGATTGTTCTACGGAATTGATCGGAGGGTTTGCCTTAATTAAACGCATCACCAAAGAATTACCTTCAGGTGTAATACTTTCCATCTCAGCAAAATCTTCGTCACTGTATTGATGTTGCTGCACTTGTTTTTCTTGAACAGCCGACTCTTCAAATTCTTGTGTATTTTTAGAATGACGATCCCATTCAATTAATACAATCACTGCAGCGAAGATTAAAAAAATTAAAAATTTATTCATCAAATCTTTCCTTACTCAGCTAATTCCTAAGCTTTGTCTTGTTTCTCTAACATATAGACCTATAAAAATCTCAATCGAATATCCATCAGGATTACGTATATCTGATGTATTCTCCGTAACTCTAGCCCCATCAAAATATTGTCTGATACAAAATATCCTGTCGATTTGCTTACTTATGAAATTGGTTATTTTTTAACCATCGATAGCTATATCCTAACCCAATTAGGGAAAAATAGTGATAAAACTAGCAATTTTTATATTAAATTCATGGGTTTAGTGAAAAAGTTAACATTTTTTATGGAATTTTTTTACGTTCAGAATCTCCAATTAAACATCACTAGTGCAATTTAGCCTTTATCTTAAAATGTAAAAGTGATGAATATCGGGTAAATATTCTGTGATTTTGTCGATATATTTGCCTCTAGGGTGTGAAATTACTGCTGACTGTGGCATATTGTCGCACCCACAATAAAATTGATGTGGTTATTAAAAATAATTTTACTCAGTGGAGAGATTACCCATGAAATTAAGTCGTATTTTTTCTTTTTCAGCTCTATTAGCTTTATTAGTTTCTTTTAACAGTGCTTTTGCAGCAGAGCATGATGTTAATGCAAAAGGTTTGACCGCTTTTGATAAACCAATTATTTATATCGCTCCTGGCGACACAGTACACTTCAAAAAATTAAACGGTGGTCACAACAGTGAATCTGTTATCACACCTGAAGGTGTTGAAGGCTGGAAAGGCGAAATGAATAAAAACATTTCTGTTACTTTAACCGAGCCAGGTATTTATGGTTACTTATGTTTACCACATGCTGGTTTAGGCATGAACGGCGTGATTGTAGTTGGTGATGCTGGTGATAAAGAAGTCTATATGGAAAGACTACGCGCATTGCCTCAAACTGACTTTGCTCGTAAGTTATTAGGTAAAGTTAACAAAGTAAAAGCTGAAAATTATGTAAAATAATTCGTTTTCTACTTAGAAAGACGACAAAGGCCGGTTTACACCGGCCTTTTTTATTTGGTATTAAGCAATCAAATACAGAGTTAAAGAAAACTATAAAATTATTTCGATAATTCCTGAAGAAATTACCAACATAGAACCAATTATCAATATTAGAATATTACGAGCACGACCAATACTATTCTTATCGACTGGTTCTGACTCATTTAACGATATATTCCGTTTCATCGCATACCCTCATTTATTTCCAAGACATCTAAACTGTCACATGTTTTGTGCCAAATTTAATACCCAAATATTTCAATCACTTATTGATTTGTAGTATTTGGAAAACTGTCTCAGGCGTCATCAATCGACGACGTTTGAGGCCTTAAGTTAAAACTTTAGATTGAAATAGGATTATTCAGTACTGATACGCAAGGCCATTGCTGTTGCCAAAGGTGCTAAGGCAAGAGTCAACAATAACATAGCTATCATTAACTGCAGATGACCGAATATTGGCAAATCATTTTTGGCTAAATCAATGATCATTGTAGAGAAAATCAAAACAGGAACATAAAATGGAATCGTTAAAATCGTAAGCAATAAATTACCACGCCCCAAACCGACCGTGAGTGCCATATGGATACTACCAATTAAACTTAAAATCGGTGTGCCTATCAGTAATGTTAGCATCAAAAGCTGGGTACTCGACCAATCCATGTAGAGTAAGTAACAAGTAATAGGGCTAATAATGATCAGAGGTAATCCTGTTAACAACCAATGCGCGAATACTTTTGATAGTACGATTGCCGCTAATGGTTCTTGGTTAAGTAACATTACATCCAAACTACCGTCCTCATAATCAGTACGGAATACAGCATCTAATGTGAGTAATGTTGCTAATAAGGCAGCTATCCAAATGATACCTGGAGCAATTAATTGTAATGTCACTTTTTCCGGACCAATTCCTAATGGAAATAAAGAAATCGTCATTACAAAAAATAGTAATGGATTCAATACTTGATTTAATGAACGCATTGCGAGCATCAAATCACGTTTAATGATTGCCCAATAAACACTCATGCGTTCACCTGTTTATTAAGCATTAAACTTTGATAATCAAACGACTGTTCGCGTAACTCTTGATGCGATGTAAAAATGATCAAACCATTTGAGTTTAAATGATTTTGCATCAATGAAACTAACTTCACCACAATATCTTTATCAAGCGAAGTTAAGGGTTCGTCCAAAACCCACAATGGTTTTGGAATAAGTTTTAACTTGGCTAAGGCAACACGTTGTTTTTGTCCAGCTGACAAAGCGTGACATGGTATATGTTGTTTATTTTTTATTTCAAAAAAATCGAGTGCATCATTAATTAAACCTTGATCAGGAGTTAATCCAAGAAAAGACTGCATAAATAATAAATTTTCATTCGCCGTCAATGCATGCTTTAGTCCGAGTTGATGACCCAAATAATGTAATGATTGATTATATTCACTACGAACTTTATTAATCGATCGTTGATCCCATAGCACTTGTCCTTCAGCTATAAAACCTAAACCAGTAATCATTCTCAGTAAGGTTGTTTTACCAGCACCGTTTGCGCCTTCGATTCGAAGTGCAGTCCCAGAATTCAGCTCAAAACTTATATTTTCGAATAAAGTTCTTAAACCGCGAATGGCTTTAAGATTATTTGCAGATAATGTTGCGTTAGAAAAAGTCGTCATAAAATAAAAAAGGCCTGATCACTGTCAGGCCTTTCATTATGACGAGTCAAACTCTAATTGAACAGCATGATTTGACTAAAAGCGCAGATTTACACCCACGTCAAACGACTGCCCAGGTAATGGCGCTCTTTCTTTTATAAATGATGTATGACGTCTGGCATCTTCATCTAATAAGTTCGTGGTTCTAAAATAGACACTACCGTTTTTATGCACATCGTATTGCACATAGGCATTTAATAATACATAACCATCCGTATCTGTTTCTAGAGCAGCAACATCATCTTGTTCAAACACATGAATAAAATCCAAATTCGATGACCATTTTTGTTTTGTCCATTGAAAACCTAGACCAACACGCGGAGGAGAAATACGGGGGATATTTCCACCATCTGTAAATTCACCTCGAACATAATCTGTGAATAATCTTGAACTTAGATTTCCATAATTACCTTGATACAAACCAATGTTGGTCTCGAACTCGAAACCATAAAAGATAGCGTCCTGTTGTTGGTAATTTACTAATAATAGATCTCCCGCACCGAGGGTTCTTTCGTCATCAACCTCATCGGCCTCACCATCATTATTTTCATCTAAAGATTGTAAGAAAATAAAATCTTCAATGTAGTTTAAAAATAGATTTGCTGTCCAGGTAATATTTCCATCAGTATTAGCTAAAGAAAGATCGATATTATTCGATGTTTCTTCATCTAAATTAACATCTCCCTCTTCAAAGGTTTCTGTTGCCAAGTGTGGTCCCCCAGCAAATAATTCCTCCAATGATGGTGCGCGTTGCGAACGTGAAGTATTCAACGCTAAATGATATCCAGGTCGAAAATCCCAATGAGTGCCGAAAGAGATAGAATATGTATCATGATCAACTTCATTAAGTGTGGCTGAACCAACTGGATCAGCTGATTGATGTTCCAATCTCGCTCCAAACTCGAAATGCCAATCATTCCAATCCGTTTCTTCAAAGATAAACCCACCAATTGAATATAATTCTACAGCAGGTACAAAGGCCTCATCACCAACGGCTTCAAAATCCCGGTCAATGAATTGCAAGCCCACCACACCATTGAAAACACCAATAGGGTTATGCGCCATCTCTAATCGCGTCTCCCATTCTTCATTATTAAACACTGTTCCAGGTTCGCCAGGGCCTTCAAATTCAGTGTGAGTGTAATCGTTATAGCCGACACGTATATTTGCTTGAGAAAAACCGGGTAAAGGATTTTTCAATTCACCAGCTAAATCAAAACGATCTTGTAGTAAATCGATGAAGACTAATTCATCTGGCTCTTCAGGATTAAATGTTAAGCCATACTCTGATTGATAGCGTCCGTAAGATAATCCTATAGAACCTCGACTACCGATAAAGGAACCTCCGAGATTGACATCCTGAGTGTCAATTTCTGAATTTAAGATCTCACCCTGTTCAGCGTCGTAATTTTCCGACTCAAAATGTAAACCATCTATATGAAATGCTAAATTGTCATGTGGTGAACCCTCAACTGAAAATGCACCTGTTCCAGCATCCAGAGCTGATTGATAACCTGCATGAAATTTAGCCTTAAACGGTAGTATTTTATCTGGAATGCGATTCGAAACTACATTCACCACACCAGCACTGTTTCCATTGCCATAGAGTAAACTGGCAGGTCCACGTACAATTTCTATCTGCTCAGCCTGAAACGGATTAATAGATACATTATGATCCACACTGATTGACGACACATCCATACTGCCTAAACCATTTTGTAAAATTCGTAATCTCGGACCACCCAAACCACGAATAATGGGTCGACTCGCGCCTTGACCAAAATCCGAACTGGTAACACCCAACTCATTCGCCAATGTTTCACCAATCGTTATTGTCTGTTTACGTTCTAATTCCTCGCCTTTTAAAACTTTAACAGGTTGGGTTATATGCTCTAAACTTTGCGAGCTAATTGGTCGTGCTGTCACCACCACATCATCTACTTCTCTGACATCATCTGCCATTACCAAACTGGGTAATGCTATTGATGCACATAATATGAATAATTTATTCATGAAAATTCCCCTAAAAAACAATACAAAACAACGTCAGTACTAAAAACCAACGTCAAAGAAAAATTGTACAAATGTATTTAGAAAATAACGGGGGGTGCTCGAGATAAGCCATCCCAAATTAGTTGAGTAGCTAGTCGAAGAGACTGATAAAAATGGGATGATTCTGTAACTTCATATGGGACGACATCGTGGAATGCTGAAACCAGACCATCGGAGTTGTGTTCGGCTAAAGAACAGACTTCACAATAATCGTCATGATCTTCAAATGTATGTTCAACGGCGTGCGCAACCGCTCCTACTCGACAAAGTACGAGTATCAATAATACGAGTAACGTAAAATAATTTTGTCGAAGTTTCATGGGGCGATTTTTGACCGGCCGGAAATATTAACTCTGATTATAATAATTAACAATTATTATAGTCCTAGACAGATTCTGCTTTTATTAATTCAATACTTATATAGACTAAATGCCATTATTAATGACTACATAAAATTCAAACTCTCATGACTGTCTCTACCCAAGAAGTTGAAAACGTTTTAAGTGAAGCCGATTTACTGTTTAGCAGACAAGAAGTTGAACAATCATTGGATAAAATGGCGCTTGAAATCACTGATAAACTAGCCACAAAAAACCCTGTATTACTTTGCATTATGACTGGCGGTATTGTGCCAACTGGCATGTTGTTACCACGCCTTAATTTTCCATTACAACTCGACTATGTTCATGCCACACGTTACGCAGGCGATACTGTCGGTAGAGAAATTACATGGCTACGAAGTCCACATATTGATTTAAAAGACCGCGCTGTTTTAGTCATAGATGATATTTTAGATAAAGGTATTACGCTTTCTTGCATCATTGATGAGTGTAAAGATCATCAAGCCAGTGAAGTTTTTTCGGCTGTGTTAGTTGATAAAGAAACTCAACGTGAAAGTGGTATTGAAAAAGCTGACTTCACTGGTTTAGTCGTGCCTGATCGATATGTATTCGGTTATGGAATGGATTATAAAGATTATCTACGTAATGGAGATGGGATATACGCAGTGAAAGGCATGTAATGGATGCCCTCAAGAAAATAGAAAACACGTTAGGAATTGATTATTCAAAGACAAAGCTTGAACAAATACACCACCCTGTTTTAAATCAAAAAGAGATTACCTTATTCGTTAAACGTGATGATTTATTACATCCTATAATTTCAGGTAATAAATGGCGTAAACTTAAATACATTATTCATCATGCTTTAGAACTGGGACTTGATCATCTCGTAAGCATGGGCGGAGCTTATTCAAATCATCTTCATGCTTTAGCATTCGTTTGTCACAAGTTAAATATAAAGTGCACAGCATTTATTCGTGGCGAAGAAAACGATAACCCAACGATTAATGATTTAAAACACTGGGGTATGAAGTGTGTATTTATTGAACGTAGTCAATTTCGTGAATTGCGATCACTAAAAAACTATAACTCACTTAATAATACTGAATACTCTGGTTACTGGATTCCAGAAGGAGGAGCAACATCAGAAGCATTGCTCGGAATAAATGAACTACTTGAAGAAATCACTCTAAATTATGATTTCATTGCTACCGCCTGTGGAACTGGAACAACACTAGCGGGTTTATCAAAACGCATACCACCTAATAAGAAACTTATCGGAATTTCCGCTTTAAAAAATACTGGGTTTATTGAAACTGAAATTAAACAATTCACTTCAGAAACTTATTCAAACTTTGAAATATTCAATGATTATCATTTTGGTGGATTCGCAAAAAGCAATCCTGAATTAGTTACATTCATAAAACATTTCACAAGCCAAACAAACATTCCGATCGAACCAGTTTACACAGGCAAATTATTCTTCGGGTTATTTAATTTGGTTCAAAAGAATTATTTTCAGGCAGGCCAAACTATCATCGCCTATCATTCAGGTGGTTTACAAGGTGCTCGATAAGCCTATCGATAAAATTGATTGGTTTAGGAGTTTCCTTTCAGTGAAATGAAAAACGGCCCCGAAGGGCCGTCCTCCAAAACGAACGATATATTCATCAGGCGCGAAGAATAATCAATTCATTCTGAAGTAGTCTATAAAAGTCCTTTTATTTCAGTTTATTAGCTAATAAAACCACTGATCTAATTGTAATTGATAATGATTATCATTACAATAATTGATCTTAATAACTAAACTTTGTAGCTAATAATTTGTGGAAAAATACCTCCTAGTCTTATCTTTGTTATTTTCAGTTGCTTGTGAATTAGTCAGTGCACAAGAAAATGATGAACCGTTAGGTATCGATTTTGATGGATATGAGATTGCGCCATTAGAAGAAGATGAAATTATTACTGAACCAGAAGAGGTACTTGAAGAGTCCATAATAGAAGTTGGACCTGCTCTAGAAATAATAGAACCAGAAGAGGAAATTGAATCTATTTCAACAATTGAAACTAATCAAAACACTGAAAATTTAGATGACATTGAAGTACTTGGTGTCGAAGAAGTTGCTCCATCTTTTGATATCGATCCTAATAACTCATCTACTACAATCTCATTGGAGGAAATTAAACGTCGCAACCCAATAAATGTGATGGAACTTGTTCAAGATGTTGCTGGAGTCACAACTGTTGGCGGAACCAGAACTAATGGCCAGGGTTTTAACATACGTGGTTTTTCAGATAACGAAGATATCTTAGTAACTATTGATGGGGCAAGGCAAAACTTCGAACGCTATCGTTATGGTTCTGGGGTTGATATAGAACCAGACCTATTAAAACAAATCGAAGTTGTCCGTGGAAATAGTGTACGTTCAGGAGGTTCTGGAACAGTTGGAGGTTCGATATTAATGGAAACGAAAAACGCCCGTGATTTATTACAACCTCAACAACAATATGGTTTGGAATTAAAAACAGGTTACAACACAAATGATAATCTCAGGAAAGGTGGCTTTACAGCTTACGCTCAACCCTTAAAACATACAGACTTTTTGTTTAACATCATCAAAAACTCTAGTAATGATATTACCCTTCCAGACGGCTCCAGACTTGAAAACTCTCAAACCAAACAATTAAGCAGCCTTAGTAAAATTGGTATCTTTGGAATCGATTTTGATATTGATATTGGCTATCGATATTCAAATGAATCCGTCTTAGAGCCATTCGATATTACAGGTAATTCTGGTATCGGAGGTTTAGTCAGAAGGACTCGTACAACTCGTTCGCCTACCTTGAATCTAAATTGGGATCCCAAACCGTTATGGTTAAATATAGATGCCACTATTGCTTACAATGACCAAGCAGTCATTGATGAAGAAAGCAGTTTTGCTAATGGTGGTGGAACTGATCAAGTTGAATATAAAATTTTAAACCTTGATTTAAAAAATCGTTCTGAATTTTCCAAAGGCCAATTACTAGGCATAGTTGATATCGGTATTCAAAGCAGTCGTGAACGTCGAGAATATTTACGTATTGCTCCAAATGGAACAGTCGGATTCAATGAGGCGCAACCACCTGGCGAAAAACAAAGCTATGGAGCTTATGTAGATACCGAACTGAGTTGGAATAATTGGAGTTGGAATGGTGGGGTACGTTATGATGATTATTCCGTTTCAGCTGGTGGTGCTACTGAAGAAGCATTGGAATTACAAAACCGTTCTAAGAAAAACGGTTTCGACATGTTTAATTTTGGTACGGGCTTAAGCTTTAAACCAAACGGCGGGCCGTTACTATTATTTTATAATTTTGGCACCTCATTTAGAGCGCCATTGATTGATGAATATTACACGCTAGGCGCAACCAGCCGCTGCCGAACTTTTTCCACCTTTGTACCTAGACCCGTAATTCCTCCAGCAACTCCTTTAGATCTTATTGCATGGGAAGCAAATCCTTTTAGAGATACTCGTGCATCTTGTGGTGATTTTTATGAACCAGAAAAAACCTATACTCATGAAATTGGTTTATCTTTCGAAAAACAAAATCTGTTTTCAAAATCTGATTCGCTACGTACCAAGATGACTTTCTTTTTTATTAATACTGAAAACTTAATCGAATCGATCTATCAAAACAGTGTAACTGGTGAAATAAGCCAACCAGGAATAGAAGAAAGATATGGCTGGGAATACGAATTAAATTATGACAGTGATACTTGGTTTAGTGCATTAGCTATTTCATTGCTTGACGGTCATGTTTCTTTCAACTATTTCGAAAATAATTCTAATCCAAGTGTGCAAGCTATAGGAGTTGAAGACCAGGGTGAATCAGAATTATTTAACGTTCCTGGTGATAGCCTAAGTTTAAGCTTGGGGAAAAAAATTCCTCTTCACTTTATGGAATTTGGTTATCGTCTACGCATCAATGGAACTCGAATTGCGGCAGGTGAAAATAATACATCGATTCCAGGTTGTGCAGGAGCTGGATTTTTTTCAATACCCAGTTGTATCACCAAAGTTCGGGAAGGAGGTTACACGACACATGGTTTATTTTTTAATTGGTATCCTAATGATAATTTATTCTTAGGGTTAACCTTCGACAATATTACAAATAAACAATATTCAACAATGGGTTTTGGTGGAGTGACTGGAGTGCCTGCAGCAGGCCGAGGACTAAGACTGTCTTTGGAATATAACTTCTAATAAAAAACCCGTAACTAAATACGGGTTTTTTATATTAACAGAATAATCTATTCAATTAATTTCTTCTACGGACACCGACCATACCCATCAAAGCTGAACCAAATAGCAAAGCAGCTCCTGGAATAGGAACCGCTGTAGCTGCAGGGCCTATATCAATGGACACTTCAGTTAAAGATGAATGAACAGCTAATGCATTCCAATCAAACTGATAAAATGATTCTGGATTAGGTAAAGTCCAAACAAATAAATATTCCCAAGCATCTACAGTTCCAAAACTCGAATCTACTTGTCCAGAAAATAAAGTGGTTACACTATCATATGCAGTTGGGCTACCACCAACCATGGCTGTTACAGACGACTGATCAACATCAACACCAGTAACAGAAATCTGTAATGCAGCTGTCACTGGGCCTGATAATGGAACGGTTGGTTGAACATACGATGTGAAATCTGGAGTATCAGAAAACGAATAAATATTATTCGTACCAGTAACTAATGCGCCACTATTATTTGCAACTAACCCTGAAACAGCAGCACCTAAATTACCGACATCTGGTGTATGGTCGCTAGAAAATGAACCACCACCCTCAAACACATCCCAACGAGCATAGACAGTGCCTATATCACCACGTGTCCAACCACCCCAAGATGCTGTTGATGGGTCTTCGAATGCAGTTGCTGCGTAGCTTGAAGCACTAAAGGCAAATGCAGCTGTGAGTACAGCTGACTGTAAAATCAATGACTTATACATATTCTTATCCTCAAAAATTACGTATTAAATTTACGAACTGACCGTAATTTAGGAGCGCCTGAAGACGAAATACGTCTTTCCGTACATATTGGCCATTCTATATAAATGAACTTCATGCTTTTAAAAGATGCCCTCTCCATCCGACTAAAGCATGTGTTGTCAATCAAATGACAATAAAGATATTAATAAAAATCATTATTATTTGCAAATAAGAATTATTTCTATTTATAATCTATTACATAAAACAACTCAAATTTTGATAATTCCTTATGCAAGAAAACCCAGTAGAAATAACGGACTTGATGTCCTCAATACTTCGATTGACGACAAATTACATACAATCGCCACATGAAACTCAGATCATGACTTTGCTGCATCTATTTGATCTTATTCAGCAGCACCCGAGCTATGAGAAAAACAATGGAGTAAAAGTAGCAATAGAGCAAAGCAAGATGTTCTGGCTAACTAAAGTAAAAAATGCCCACGAAAATTTTTCCTATTGCAAAAATAGTAAAAACCATTCAATTCACTAAACAATAACCAACCCTACATTATGAATTACTTAGAACACTTAATGTATCAGGTTTCGGGTTATTTCATGATGCCTGTGCTTTTACTTTTGGTGATTTTATTCGCCTATACATGCTATCAGACCGGCTGTTTCATAATGCAATTTTGGCAACGTAAGTCGGGTAGTACTCAATACAAATCTATGCTTTCTAATTTAGATGATTCTGATCATTCTATTCCAAAAGGTTACCCAATCTTAACGTTAGCAAAGAGCCAATCAATTATTAATAAAGATGAATTAGATGTCGCAGCGATGAAAGAACTTGAAGGAGTTCGCGCAGTGAGTCGACTGGCACCAATGTTAGGTTTAATTGCCACTATGATTCCAATGGGGCCTGCATTAAAAAGCCTAGCTAACGGTAATATTCAAGGCATCAGTGAAAATCTCATCATTGCATTTTCTGCTGTGATATTCGGTCTCGTTATCGCTTCAGTAACGTTTTGGATTGCCAGTATAAAAAAGAAATGGCTTGCGTCTGAATTAGTCGATGTCACTAAGACTTTAGATAAAGCAGAAAACAAAAGCAAAGAGCAAGGAGTATAGAAATGCGTTTGCTCGATGAAGACGAATCCAGTAATCCTATTTTATCCGTCATTAATTTAGTGGATGTATTTCTTGTATTAATTGCGGCACTACTTATCTCTATCGCCCAGAACCCTTTAAATCCTTTCACAGATGAAACCGTCACCGTTATAAAAAATGCGGGACAACCTAATATGGAACTCACTATTAAAGAGGGTGAAAAAATAGAAACCTACAAAAGCAGTGGTGAGATTGGAACTGGTGAAGGTGTGCGTGCAGGGGTTGCTTACAAAATGCCTGATGGTTCTATCGTTTACGTGCCCGAATCAGAATCAAAATAAAGAATTTAAATATTTATATTGTTAATTATACGTTGTTGAACACAGCGATATTTATTTTACTAGGAGTTTGTTTCAGATGTTACGTTCTTCAATGATCCGTATTATTGTTAAATCTGTTTTACTATTCACAGTATTAACTTCAAATCTATTAGCAGAAGATTCAATATTATTTGTCAGTGGTTCTCACAGCAATACTGCTAAAGTACAACTCTTAAAACAAGATTCATTAGATTACGGAATTAAAGTTCAACAAAAAGCTGCAGCAGACTTTACTGATGAGCTAGCTGCTCTAGAAGAATTTAATAAACATCGTCTCGTTATTTTTGATGGTGTTTCACGTCATGATAATAAACAAAGTTTTGCAAAGTTCTTACCTTATATTTCTAAAGTAGCAACTCAAACTATGGCAATGAAAACGGAAGAAGGTTATCTGAATGGCTTGTCAGAAAATTATGCAAATGAAATTATTGCCTACTATGAAAATGGCGGTAAAAAGAACTTCGCTAGGCTTTTAAATTTTTTACGTTATCGTGTATTCGATAACAATACTCAGCAAGCGATATTACCTCCAGTCGTTTTTCCAAAAATTGGTCTCTATCATCCAAAGAATGAAAACCTGATCTTTCCTAGTAAAGAAAGCTATATCACTTGGCTAGAAAAACAAGGTAAAACAATCGATGGTAAAACACCTGTGATTGGAGTAATGATCCAACGTGCATCCATTGAAACCATACAAACATCGGTAATAGATGCAACCATTAAACGTATTGAAGAGCAAGGTGCAATTGCTTGGCCTTTCTATTTCGAATTAAGTCCATTTGCCAGTGACTATAGTTTGTTAATACAAAAAGATGACAAAACACTTGTCGATGTCATCATCAATTTTCGTTTACTGCATTGGGCCAATAAACGTAAAGCTGAGTTTGAAAAATTTGGTGTGCCTGTTTTACAAGCGCTAACCTATTTTGATGGCGATCAAAAAGCTTGGGAAGATGATATACAAGGCATTTCGCCAATGATGACTTCTTTCATGTTAGTACTTCCTGAATCAGCTGGCGTGATTGATCCTTTGACGATTGCGACGATGTCTGAAGAAGAAGTGCAGCAGATATCGGGCAATAGTAATGAAGCAAACTGGCAAAGTATCGATTATCAACTTGATCATATGATAACCAAAGCTATGCGAATGGCGAGTTTAAAATACAAAGCGAATGCAGACAAAAAAATCACTGTCATGGTTTGGGGTGGAGAAGATATAGGAGCTTCGTTTTTAAATGTGCCTGATAGTTTACATACCTTAGCCCATCGTTTAAATAACGAAGGCTATAACATCGAACCTTATGAATACGATTTTTATAGCGACCGCGCTAAAGCGATTTTAGAACCATTTTATCGTGATGATCGATTAGGTGAAAATATTGATGTGTTACTTAAAGATGATCTCGCTGAGCTATTACCTATAGATGAGTACATGAAATGGTTTAATGACTTACCAGAACCTATAACGAAAAAAATCATGGATTACTGGGGACATCCAAAAGACAGCTTTATGACCGTTGAGCGCGATGGCGAACACTATTTACTGATCCCACGTATTCATAACGGCAATATGTTAGTGATGCGCCAACCTCCAAGAGCAGATAACAAAGAAGAAGCTGAACGTATTTACCATGATGAAGAAATTCCAATTAACCATTTTTATTTAGCGGGTTATTACTATGCCCGTGAACATTGGAACAGTGATGCAATCATTCATTATGGAACGCATGGTTCGCAAGAATATTTATATGGTAAAGAACGCGTGCCGGGTATGTATGATCATCCTAACTTAGCGGTATGGGATACACCGATTCTTTATCCTTTTATTGTTGATGATGTTGGTGAAGCTATGCAAACCAAACGTCGCGGTCGTGCCACTGTTATCTCACACATGACGCCTCCATTTGCTGCTTCAGGTTTACAAGGCGACTTGGCTGACATTCATAACCTAATGCATGAATACAATGCATTAGCTGAAGGTGGTGTGAAAGCAAAAACGGGTGAACAAATTGTTAAGGTCTGCTATGAAAATAATATTTGTGATGACTTAGATTTAAATAAAGAACAAATCAATGCTGATTTTCCTGCTTTCTTAAAACAATTACATGATTATATGGGTGAGTTATCAGGTATGAGTCAACCACTCGGTTTGCATTCATTCGGTGAATTACCACGTAAAGAATTAGTCATTTCAACAATAGTACAAATGTTAGGCTCTGACTTTATTGGCGAAGCTGCTAAGTTTGAGAAAAAATACTATAAGGGTAACGCCCATGGCGGCTCTCATAGTCATGGTGACCATGATGAACACGACCATGATCATGGTAAACAGGATCACTCTCATGATGAACATGAGCATGGCAAAGATACAGATCATGGCTTTCATGAAGAGCAAACAGATTTATCTCAACTCGCTGGATTTAAAACTGTAAGAGATTATGTGGTTGCTGCTATCGATAAAGAAGAGAACAAAACTCATGACCATGATCATGGAGATCATAAACATGAAGATGAACATTCTCATGATCACGAACATGAATCTGATCATAATCATCAACATGAACCTCCTGTCGCATTTGAAAAATTATCAGATGAATTAAAAACATTTATTGAAGAAGGCCGACAGAACTATCGTAATCTTCTAGCGATGAAAGAATTGGATAATACTATTGCTTTTCTAAATGGAAAATATATCCCAGTAACCAATGGTGGTGATCCACTACGCAATGCGGATGCTATACCAACCGGCTATAACTTATACGGTTTTGATCCAGCTCGAGTTCCAACGAAAGCCGCTTATGAGCAAGGTGAAGAATTAGTTGAAGAAGCGATTGCAAATTACTACGCCAAACATGGCGAATACCCAGATAAATTAGCTTTTACATTATGGTCGATTGAAACTATGCGCCAGTATGGTGTTACTGAAGCGCAAGCATTAAGAGCTTTAGGTTTACGACCGATTTGGTCGCCAGATGGTCGAGTCGTAGATTCCGAAATCATTCCTGCATCAGAACTCAAACGTCCTCGTGTTGATGTAGTGTTATCTGCTACTGGTTTATACCGCGATGCCTTTCCTAACATTATGCAATACCTTGCAAAAGGAATTGAAAAGATTGCCAAACTAAAAGAAGAAGGCAACCCTGTTTGGCGTAATAGTCAACGTATTGCTGAAGAACTCAAAGCCGAAGGTATTGAAGCAGAAGAAGCAGAATACTTATCATCTGTGCGCGTCTTCTCTAATGCTCCTGGCAAACATGGTTCTGGCGCTGATGATGCTACATTTGCTAGTGACACATGGGAAGACGATAAAGTTATTGCCGATTTATTTATGAATAATATGGGCAGCTATTATGGTTCTGATAACGAACGCTATGGTAAAAAAGTTGAAAACGTCAATCTATTTGCCAAACAACTTTCTGGTACTGACATCGCTATGCACTCACGCTCATCTAATCTTTATGGCATGTTAAGCACTGACGACCCTTTTGAATATTTTGGTTCTTTATCATTAGCTGTTAGAAGCATCGATGGCAAAAGTCCTGAAATGGTCATCAGTAATTTACGTAACCCAAATAAAGTCAAAACTGAAACCGCTGATATATTCTTAGCAAAAGAATTACGCACTCGAAATTTTCATCCTCGTTGGATAACAGAGATGATGGAAGAAGGTTATAGTGGCGCAGTAGAGATGAGCGCCCGCATTGATAATTTTTGGGGTTGGCAAGTCATGGATCCAAATATCGTGCGTGATGATCAATGGCAAAGCTTCTTCGAAGTATACATAGAAGATTCATTAGAATTAGATATCGATAAATTCTTTGAAGAAGTGAATCCAAATGCGCAAGCGAGAATGTTAGAACGTATGCTTGAAGCTGTACGTAAGGAATATTGGCAAGCTGACGAAACGACCATTAAAAAAATGATTGAGCGTTATGATGAAATCGTGAAAGAGTTTGATCATTATGTTGATAATGAAAAACTGCGCGAGTTTATTAATCAATCAGCGACTGGGTTTGGATTGAATTTAAACATCCCTGCCCCACAAGCTGCTAGTGCAGAAGCGCCAAGCTCAGGTGCTCAACAAGTAGAAGGACAACAGTTGGAAAAAGTAGAACAAAACGAAATGGAAGAAACAGAAACTCCTTATGATTGGATTCTTATTATTGCTGGTTTAGTAATGCTGTTCTTTGTATTACTTGGAATGTTCAGACAATCAAGAACGACAGGTGCTTCTGCCTAAAGCTATTAGGCAGATTAGATGCGAAGTAGGTGTTCAATAATATGATGAACAGGATCGGTTAAAAGAGATGGAATTAAAAATACTGCAGTCAATAGTAATGGTAATAGAAAAGCAGGAACCATGAAGTTATCCGAATCTAATAAGGCCCTTATACGTTGTTCAATCTTAGTACCGTCGCCTTTAATGCCGCACAATGCAATATTGTCATCGGCCACCACGCAACGGTTCACTTTTAATAGTGTTTGAGCAACTGTGAGCTTGTCTTTAACTTTTTTTGCAGCGTAATTATCGCATGCCATTTCTTGTGCGAGGTTAAATTGTTCTATTAAATGAGCACGAGCATTTTTAAAAAAGAGAACGGTACTCATCGAAACGACTAAACGAAAGAAATTATCATGTCTTTTTATATGTGCTGTTTCATGTTGAATAACAACATTAATATCTTCTTGTTGTAAGTTGTCAACTAAGCCTTTGGAAATATAAATATCAGGTTTGAACAATCCTAATGTAAAAGCAACTGGTGATTCATGATCAATTAAATAATATCCACCATTGTTACTGGAAAATTTTCGCCATAAACGGGATTGTTGCCAATGTTGACGCAGTAATTTAATCATCAAAAACATCACCATTAAACCAAGTAGTATGGAAATAGGCGCTATAGAAAATAACCAGGTTTCAGTTGATGTGAATGGTATGTGTCGCCCACATTCATCCAGATGACAATGTGTATCGATCAGTTGATTGCCAATAGGTGAAAACAAAAAGCTGGAAGTCATGGAGCTAATTAACAATGGTGAAAACGCAAAAACGCCTAATATTTTTACACGTTGTTCAGGCACAATGTCTTCTATCGATCGGATAACACTATGATTTAAAGATAAGGCGACCATAGATAGGATTACAAACAAAAGCATAAAGCTAACGCAATAAATAGCGAGATGTGTATAAACTCCCATGACTATTTTCGTTCCTCTATACGCTTTTGAATTAACCGCTCTAAATCGTTTAATGAATTTTCATCAAGACGTTCAGCATAATCGATAAAACTGGAAAGCACAGGCTCGTGGTGTCCATTATTAAGTTGCCCTATAACATCGTCTAATAAATCTCCTAACAACTCACGTCGACTGATATTACATTCGTATACATACGCGTGACTTTTTTTCTCACGAATCAGAATCCCTTTTTTATAAAGACGCTCCAGAGTAGATTGTACGGTACTTAAGGCAAGGTCAGTATTTTCTGCAAGTTTCTCACGCACCGACTTAGCGCTGTGCATACCATCACGCCATAAAATCTCTAATACTGAGATTTCTCTTTCACCAAGTTGTAGTTGTTTATACGACATGAATTACCGTTTATGGCTATGAATAAAACCCAATAAAACCGATGTATTGTCGGTTTTTTTTTCTCGTTTAATATACCCCAAATGCAAATGAAAACAATTATTATTTGCATATGGTAAACCCTAACATATGTAAACACATGTCAAATTACGAGAATCAAAATTTTTAAAGGTGTATATAAATGATTAAAAAAGCCATGTTATTGGTCACTACAACTTGCATATCAAGTAATGTACACGCTCACTCAGCGGAGTTGGATGAAGTTGTGATTGTGGGTCATGAAACTAATTTAATTGGAGAAGCGGTTACAGCGTCAGAGGGCATCATTGGTCGTAATGAAATTGAAAATCGGCCCTTGTTACGTTCTGGCGAAATATTAGAGTTTATTCCTGGCATGGTAGTGACCCAACACAGTGGTTCTGGCAAAGCCAATCAGTATTTTTTACGTGGGTTTAATTTAGATCATGGAACTGATTTTAGAACCACCATTGATGGGATGCCGATTAATATGCGTACACATGGTCATGGTCAAGGCTATACCGACCTTAATTTTATTATTCCCGAATTCATAGATCGCATTGATTATCAAAAAGGACCTTACCACAGTGAGAATGGAGACTTCTCAACAGCCGGTGCTGCTGATTTCTTTTTAATGAACAGGCTAGATAATGCATTTATATCATCAGAAATTGGTGAATATAATTTTTTTCGTAATGTGGCGGGAAAGAGTTTTGAATTAGAAGATAGTGAATTGTTACTTGGCATAGAGTCGCATTTCTATGATGGTCCTTGGGATGATATCGAAGAAGGCGTGAAAAAATTTAATGGTTTAGCGCGGTGGAATAAATCTCTGTCCAAAGGCAAACTTTCTTTAACCTTTATGGCGTACAACAATGAATGGAATTCTGCAGATCAAATTCCTCAACGTGCGGTTGATAGCGGATTAATCTCAGAATTAGGTTCACTTGATACTACCGTTGGTGGTGATTCTGAACGTTACAGTGTATCTGGTAGTTGGCAATATTCAGGCTGGACAGTTAATGCTTATGCCATTCACTCTCAATTAGATCTATTTTCAAACTTTACCTATTTCTTAGACGACCCTGTGAATGGTGACCAATTCGAGCAAGTAGATGATCGTATGATCTACGGTGGTGATGTCAGTCATTACATGAATCATTCACTATTAAACTTACCTGTTCAACATTATTACGGTGTTCAATTTCGTTATGATGAAATTGACGAAGTTGCTTTAAATCGCACACGAAATCGCCAACGCTTAAGTACTGTTAGACAAGATAGTGTTGATGAATATTCGGTTGGCTTGTTTTGGGAAACTGAAATTGCTCTAACCCAGAAGTTAGCTTCAACAATAGGTGTGCGTTACGATTATCTCTCTGCAGAAGTCGATAGTAACTTGGCTGCGAATAGTGGTGATGCAGATGATAGTTTAGTCAGTTTCAATGCTGGCTTGCGCTACACCATTGACGAAGATTGGGAAACTTACTTCAACGCGGGCCAATCATTTCATTCTAACGACGCACGTGGTTCTACGATCTCAGTTGATCCAAGCTCAGGTAATCCAACCGATCCTGTTGATTTATTAGTTCGTGGGGAAGGAACAGAAATCGGTATCCGTTATTTCGATCCGAATCATTTCAATATCTCTCTTGCATTATGGTACTTACAATTGGATTCTGAATTATTATTTGTCGGTGATGCGGGTAATACCGAAGCCAGTCGCTCCTCAGAACGTTATGGTCTTGAATTAGCTGCGTATTATTGGTTAGGTAAAGATTTCAGTGTGGATTTTGAACTCGCTTGGACTGAGTCAGAATTTTCTGAAGATGCTGTGGGTGAAGGTAATGAAATTCAAGGTTCCTTACCATTCGTGCTAAGTACTGGTTTCACTTGGTCTCCGTACACTGATTGGAGTACTACCGTGCGCGTAAGACACTTTGGTGAACGGCCATTGGATAGTTTTGGTCAAGTAGAATCCGATCCACTTACCGTGGTAAATCTTGGTGTTGATTACAAACCGGATAATTGGCAGTTTGGATTAGATGTATTAAATATATTCGACAGCAATGATAGTGATATCGAATACTTTTATGCTTCTCGTTTAAACGGAGAGCCTGCAGCAGGTATTGAAGATAGACACTTCCATCCAATTGAGCCAAGAATGTTACGTTTTCAAGTTAAATATCTTTTCTAATCGATAGAAAAGATATTTTACGATAAATTTTTAAACGACAAATTGAGCGATGCCGTCACGGAATGACCAATCTATATCGTGGTTTTCAACAATACTGATTAATACATTCGCGGGATCAATGCCTGGATCCTTCGCTAAATTTTCAACACACTTTTTATAAAAGGCTTGTTTGGATTTATTAGAACGACCAGCACGCATAATTAAAAACATCATCACTCGATCACCTTCCCTTTCTTGTAGCTGCAAACAATGCGGCTCTACTTCATGCACAATCTGATAGCGATCATCATCAGGAAAGCCCATTGTTTCAATCACAGCGGAATTAACCCCATCAGTTACGGCTTTAATATATTCAGGTGATTTTCCTTTTAATATTGAAATGTTTACTAATGGCATTGAGCAGACTCCTGAGTATTTTTAAATGATTATTTAGAACAACTCTATATCATCGCTGGTATCTCTATTACGATGATTTTCTTCAGCCACAACAAGCTCTTTTAATTCTGACAGTTCGTTATCGCTTAATTCTGTTAATACTAAATTTTTAAACACGCGACTGATTGACTGGTTTGCCTCAAAACAAACTGTATGTGCTGGACCTAATTTCGGTAGAGTAATCCCTTCTTTACCACAAACTAACTTATTACAGTAATAGCATCTCATGGTATAAGAATTTAAGATTATTTTTGTAACTTAATACTATATAAAATATTTAGAGATTATTCCATGAAGTCTTTCTAAACTTCTTCTATATTATTGATTTTAAATATTATTTCTTTAGATTTTTATTAAGGAATAGTAAACAAATAGTTGTTGGTGAATAAATAATATGATTTACTCATAGTTCTAATAAAAGAACTCATTCCTGGAGAAGATCATGGCTGCAAAATTTGAGATTTACACTGATAAAGGCGGAGAATTTCGTTTTCGTTTAAAAGCGGGTAATGGTGAGAACATCCTTGCTAGTGAAGGCTATAAAGCGAAAGCCAGCTGTAAAAATGGCATTGAGTCAGTGAAAAAAAATTCACAAGATGAATCTAAATTCGAAAAGAAAGAAACCAACGCAGGCAAGTTTATGTTTAACTTGAAAGCGGGTAATGGGGAAGTAATTGGTACTAGCCAATCTTACGCTTCAGAAAGCAGCCGTGATAATGGCGTTAAATGTGTTATGAAAGATGCTGCTGATGCTGATGTGGTAGAGGTATAAACTACATACTATTCATACTCTAAATAAAGCCCGCTAATGCGGGTTTTATTTTGCTTGAAAGTTATAACTCATTAATTAATTCAACTATCTACTTTATAAGTATTAATACTACTAATTTCGATTAATTAGTTTCAAATACATTAAGGTTTATAAATAAAAAAATAAGGAGGTTCCTATGACATTACCAGATCATACTCAAAAAAAACTACTTCCATTTACGTTTACCGGGAAAACTGGTGAGTACTTTGGGATCTGGATCATTAACTTACTGTTAACGATAGTCACACTAGGTATTTATTCAGCTTGGGCAAAAGTTAGAAACACACAATACATTTACAGCCATACAAAGTTAGAAGATGCTAGCTTTGAATATACTGCAAATCCAATCGACATCTTAAAAGGCAGAATTATTGCGGTTAGTATTTTAGTTGCGTATGTTGCAGTCTCTGAATTTTGGCCCTATTTACAGTTCGTTTTTATTATTGGTTTCTTTATTGTTTTACCATTCTTATTAGTGGCATCTTTAAGATACCGATATAGAAACTCGCGTTATAGAAATATACGATTTAATTTCGCAGGAAGTATCGGCGATGCAGTAAAAGAATTTCTGCTTTGGCCAATCCTCATATTACCTACAGCAGGCTTGATCATGCCATATATCCGTTATAGACAATCAAAGTTTCTAGTTGATTCGAGCTATTACGGCAATGGACAATTTGTAATGGATGCCAAACCTTCTTCTTTCTATATGATTTTCTTAAAAACTATAGGCTTATTACTGCTAGGAATTGTTGTCTTGATAGGAATTATTTACATAGGAACGGAATTCATACCTATACCATCAGAAATAGAAGATGAAAATATGTACGCCATGATGTCAGTTGCTGCAGCGTTTCTTATATACCCATTGTTTGGGATTGTTTTTCTTTATGCGACAGCAAAAACTCGAAATTTAATCTATAGCTCAACTCTAATTGAATCACATTCTTTAGAATCAAATGTGTCAGCGCGTTCGCTTATCTTTTTATGGATTACAAACCTTCTTGCGATTGCATGTACATTTGGCTTAGCCATACCTTGGGTTACTATCCGCATGGCAAAATATTATACAAAGCACACACATTTTCTGGCTGACGGTGATCTTGATAGTTTTGTTCAACAACAATCATCGGACGATAATGCGTTTGGTCAAGAAATGGCTGATGTATTAGATCTCGATCTTGGTTTATGAACCAAATAAAAGGACTATGGTTTGATGGCCAGCGTTCAGGTAGTGAAGAAGCCACATTATCTTATGATGATAGTGGTTATGTAAAAATCTCTACGCCATCTACCAGTAAACAATACAGCCTCAACAGCATTGAAGTGTCTTCACGCCTAGGCAACACACCTAGGCGTTTGCGCTTCGATGATGATTGTATGTTTGAAACCAATGATAATGATGAAGTCGACTCATTATTTAAACAACACTCATCAAAATTTACTTTGCATACCATTGAAAGTAATTTATTGATTGGGTTATCTGCCGTTGTCCTTCTAGGTATTTTTAGCTGGTGGTTTTTAACCGATGGTTTACCTAAAACCTCTAAATATATTGCTTACCAACTACCAGAATCCATGACCGAGTCGCTTGGGAAACAAATTCTTTCTTTTATCGATTACACAAGTTTTGAAGAAACAACTCTGTCCCAAGAAAAACAAAAACAAGTTAGTAAATTATTTGAAACTATTGTTATTAATTCTGAAATGCAAACTAGTAATTGCGAATTAAAATTTTATTCGGCTGTTGATTCCTTTGGACCAAACGCCTTTGCCTTACCTCCTTGCTTAATTATCGCAACAGATGAATTTATACAACTCGCTGATAACGACGATCAAATATCGGCCGTGCTCGCACATGAAATTGGACACATTCACTATAGACATACATTAAGACGAATCGTACAAAGCAGCTTTGTTTCATTCGCAATACTCATGATTTCAGGCGATGCAACACAAATACCTGCAGATATACTGGGTTTCCCTGCGTTGTTTATGGAACTGGGTTATTCCAGAGATTTCGAACGTGAGGCAGACAGTTTCGCACATGCCTATATGAAGAAATACGATATACCGCTCAATAGTTTTCCAGATATATTACGTAAACTTGAACAATGGACACCACCTGAAGAAGAATGCGAAGAAGATTGTGATGAACTTGAAATTGAAGATATAACCACTATTGAAGTTAAAGAAGACATTGCTATAAACGATGAAAAAGAACCAGAAGAAAAATCCTTTAGTAACTGGTCTACGTATTTTTCAACTCATCCTCATACTGAAGAAAGAGCTTTATTGTTTAAAGAATAAACACTGTAAATTTAAAACTTTTATCTTTCTGGTAATCTACTCAAATACATCTTAATAAAAAACCCGCAAAAGCGGGTTTTTTATTTGCGTATATATTGCTTCTTATTGAGTTAAAGGCTGTAATGTAATTTCCACTCTTCGATTCGCTTGTCGTCCTTCACTCGTTGCATTATCAGCAATAGGTAATGTTTCTCCATAACCTGTTATCACCATTCTTTCTTGAATGACTCCACGCGGCACCCAATAACTACTCACACTATTTGCACGGTTCATAGAAAGTTGCTGATTATATTCATCAGCACCAGTGCTATCGGTATGACCAGCAATATGAACAACCGTCGATTCATATTGTGATAAGGTTTGGCTAATCTCATCTAAGACTGGATAAAACGCAGGCTTAATGTCTGACTTATTAACATCAAATGTAATTGATGACGGCATATTTAATTTAATATTGTCACCTTGTCGTTCAACTTCAACATTGGTATTAGCAAGGCTTTCACGCAATTCCTTTTCTTGCTTATCCATGTAAGCACCAACCGCAGCGCCACCTAGCGCACCAACACCCGCGCCTATGATTGCAGCTTTTTTACTGTCACCAATTAAAATACCTGCAACCGCACCTGTTGCTGCACCAACCAAAGCACCAGTACCAGTACGGTTTGCTTCTTTCTCACCTGTATTAGGATTGAGCGTAGTACAACCTGCTAACGCTGCAATTGAAATCACTAAAACTGTTTTATTAATCGTTTGTTTTATCATAGATACTCTCTTGTAAATTAATAACACACTGTTATGACAAGGAGTTTAGATAGTTAATCTAGATTTTTTTGTGACCAAATTGGCAATTAGCAGGCTTAAAAGAACTTAAACCCTCAATATCTCGATCAACAATAAAACACTTTAATATTTAAGTTACCAACCCGTAACTGCTAGAGTTCATGGTATTTTTCTATACGAATAAATTGCATAGATTATTCAGCCAATAAACAATAAATCCTGGTTAATAACTCACTCGGCGGAGTCGTTTTAGGATCATTCAAATATTCTTCAAAAGGTGGGAAGTCTGCAGCTTCATAGCCGCTTTGAGGTAACCAATGACCAAAGAACCAATCGTATGGCTTCTCTAACTCTGCATAGGAACCTTTAAACAAAACACTCGCACATTTACTCGCAGGAACCGTGATATCGTTCGGGGCATCTTCATCTTTACTTTCCAAGCTCTGTTCAACACTAATACACGCCATTGAACGCAAATCTTTTTCATCAACAGATTTTGGATCATCATAATAGATACCGAATGATCGAGTTTTCTCACTCATAAGCCCATGACTACTTGCATATAAAAATATTTTTTCAAACACGTTACCAATCTCCATATAGTCTCCTTGATGTTCATATCCTGCTAAATAAACACCTTCAAAATCTAACATTTCTACATCATACATATCGTAATACTCCTCTTGTGGATCTAACATAACTGGCATAGATATCTCCTGTTTCATTGTTGAAACATTTCGATCTGCGCGATATTGACTTGGTGATTCTCCATACTGATTAGTGAATGCACGACTAAACGCTTCTAAACTTCCATAAGAAACACTCTTAGCAATAGTTAATAACGGCAAATTGGTGCGGATTAAATCCGAAGCTGCTCTCTCAAGACGTAATCTTCTGACAGTAGCATTCACCGTTTCTTGTGCCATCTCACGATAAATTCGATGAAAATGATATGGCGACATCATCGCAATCTCAGCCAATGTGTTTACACCTAAATCTTCATCCAAATGTTGATAAATATAATCAACAACTTTGCTTAGCCGCTTACGATAATTTTGACCTGTGCTCTTTTTCATCTATTTACCTCGGAGTTTCATAATAAGAGGATTGATTTGATAATGTTTGCGATTTATCTATTGGTATTACTAAAGTGGATGAGCATCTATGTAACTGCAAGAAAAATACAAAGCAGTTCTTGCATATCAATGATTATTAAATGGAGTATTTGAATTACGATTTACTATTGATGAAATAAAAAACCACCTGATAGGTGGCTATTTTAAATGGCGCGCCCGGAAGGATTCGAACCTCCGACCCCCTAGTTCGTAGCCAGGTACTCTATCCAGCTGAGCTACGGGCGCGTTATATGAAAAGTATAAATTGTTACTTACTTAAGTTCTATCTAAGCAACACTTCGTGTTGCGGTACTCTCGTCGCTATCGGCGTCCTGCCTCTCGCGACACTTGTGCTCCTGCACGTCGTCCACTGAGCTACGGGCGCGTAATTAAGAACGGCGAATAATATAGATTTGATCGAGATAGTCAAATGGCGGAGAGAGAGGGATTCGAACCCTCGATACGGGATAAACCGTATACTCCCTTAGCAGGGGAGCGCCTTCAGCCGCTCGGCCACCTCTCCGTTATATATATTATTAAAATATTATATTGTTTAGCTTACTCTTAAAATCGACTTCGTCGATTACCTTCAGCCGTTGACTCAGCTCATCCTGAGCTTCGGTACTTCGTACCATTTTCGCTTTGCTCAAATGTCCAATTTTGTTCCTGACAAAATTGTCGGCCACCTCTCCGTTTGTTTTATTTTATCTTTAGATCATTGAAAGTCTAGAAAAAGTAGGACAATAATAAAAATTTAAGGGTATAGATAACTACACTTATGATATTGCATGCTTAAATAGCAACCTTACTAACGTGCACATGCAATGCAATAAATTTTGCTTTGTTTAAACAAGAAAAATCCTTTTTTTAAAAAAATATCTTGATATTAATTACTCTTGTTCGTCTTGAGACGATGGTGCATTGCCGCTCTTTTCTTGTTGTATACGCTCGTAAATTTCTTCGCGGTGTACAGAAACTTCTTTTGGTGCATTAACACCAATTCTGACTTGGTTACCACGTATACCTAGAACGGTAACATTGACATCATCGCCAATCATCAACGATTCGCCAACTCTTCTAGTTAAAATTAACATTTTTACATCTCCTACTATCGCTCATTTTTTATAAATATCTTCCTTAATTTACTTCCGCAGATCTTTCCAGCTAACAACTAATACTTAAGCTGCAGCTTCTCCTTCTAGGCCGAAGGCCGAATGTAAAGTTCTTACACCCAACTCCAAATACTTCTCTTCAACAACGACAGAAACCTTAATTTCTGATGTTGATATCATCATGATATTAATACCTTCATCTGCTAGGGCCTTGAACATCTTGCTCGCGATGCCAGCGTGTGAACGCATACCGACTCCTACAACCGATATTTTCACTATTCTGTCATCTCCTTTTACTGCTGATGCTCCAAGTTCATTTGCTACTTCTTCTAGCTTTCGCAAAGACTTGTCGTAATCATTTCTATGTACGGTGAAGGTAAAATCAGTCGTATTATCGACACCGACATTTTGCACTATCATGTCCACTTCGACATTGATATCTGCAATTGGACCTAAAATCGCGTGTGCAATTCCAGGTTGATCTGGTACTCCAACAACCGTTACTTTTGCTTCGTCTCGGTTGTGCGCAATACCTGAAATAAGTGCTGCTTCCACATTATTTTCCTCATCTCCAATCAGTGTACCAGTACCTTGGGTAAATGATGATAATACCCTTAATGGGACATTATATTTTCTGGCAAATTCAACTGATCGAATCTGTAAAACTTTTGATCCTAAGCTCGCCATTTCGAGCATTTCTTCATAGGTGATGCGTTCCATTTTTGACGCATCCTGAACAATTCTTGGGTCAGCTGTATATACGCCATCAACGTCAGTAAATATCTGACATTCATCTGCATCTAATGCAGCAGCCATTGCTACAGCAGTGGTATCCGAACCACCACGTCCCAAGGTAGTAATATCACCGTTTTCATCAATTCCTTGAAAACCAGCGATCACGACAACTTTTCCTTTAGCTAAATCACTTTTAACATTTTCAGCATCGATTTCAAGAATTCGTGCCTTAGTATGAGTATTATCTGTTTTTATCTGTACCTGACTACCAGTATAAGATATTGCAGGGCAATTACGAGCCTGCAATGCCATACTAAGTAAAGCAATAGTAACCTGTTCTCCGGTTGAAAGCAGGACATCCATTTCACGTTCATTAGGGGATTCGCTGACGGAACTAGCCAAATCAACTAAACGGTTGGTTTCTCCACTCATGGCAGATACAACCACTACTAAATCATGACCCTTATTTCGGTTAGAAATAATCTGTTCAGTGATCGCCAAAATGCGTTCGCTGGTTCCTACAGATGTCCCACCAAATTTTTGTACTAAAAGAGCCATTTACTCCAGGGGCAGATAAAAGGCGGGATTTTAGCTGAATTTTCCAAAAAGTGGAATGTAAAATCCTCTAAAATCCAATGAAATGCTTATTTTTTGCTTATTTATTATTGCTTTATGCAATATTCATATAGATAAATAATAATATATGATTATTTCGATAGTTGTTCTTTAACCCAATCGCTGACACCCGTTAAAGCATTATCCAATTCAGCAGGATTATTACCACCAGCTTGAGCCATATCAGGTCTACCACCACCTTTACCACCGACCTGTTGGGCAACAAAATTCACTAATTCACCCGCTTTTACCTTATCTGTTTGGTCTTTCGTTACGCCCGCGACCAAACTCACTTTATTATCTTTAACCGTTGCTAATACCAGTGCCGCTGAACCTAGTTTATTTTTAAGTTGATCAACGGTATCGCGTAATGTTTTTGGATCAACGTTTTCTAAATGCTTGGCTAAAACTTTGATTCCGTCAATCTCAACCGCTTCGGACACCATATCATTACCAGCATTGCTGGCTAATTTGGATTTCAGTTGATCGAGTTCTTTTTCCAGTAGTTTATTTTTTTCTAATTGTTGTTTCAGTTTTTGAACTAGATTGTCCTGATCACTTTTGAGTAATTCACTTATTTCAGATATTTGAGTTTCACTTTGTTCAACCCAATTCATTGCACCACGACCTGTAACGGCTTCGATTCTTCTGACGCCAGAAGCAATACCAGTTTCAGTTACGATCTTAAATAAGCCGATATCACCAGAATGAGTTACATGGGTACCACCACAAAGTTCGATGGAAAAACTGGCGCCAATATTCAAAACTCGTACTTCTGATTCATATTTCTCACCGAATAAAGACATAGCTCCAGATTTCTTTGCGTCGTCTAATCCCATCACCTGAATCTCAGCTTCTTCATTACGTAAAATGACTGAATTAACCAATCGCTCAATTTCACGTAATTTTTCAGTTTGAATCGGCTCAGGATGCGAGAAATCAAAACGCAAACGTTCTGGTGCTACCAGAGAACCTTTTTGCTGAACATGAGAACCGAGTATTGTCCTTAAAGCTGCGTGTAATAAGTGGGTAGCAGAATGGTTTCGAACAATGTCACTGCGACGGTTCTCATTCACAACTGCCGTAACTTGTTCACCAACTTTGAGAACGCCCTTATCTAATTTACCGATATGAATATGAGCCTTACCCTGTTTAAGTGTATCTTCAACTTTAAATTCAGCATCACCACCAAATATAAGTCCTTGGTCACCCACTTGCCCCCCCGACTCAGCATAGAAGGGGGTCGAATCCAAAACTATACCACCTGACTCACCGGCTTTTATCTCGTTGACTGAACGTCCTTCTTGAAATATATCCGCTATTTTGGTTTTCTCTTGCAACGAAACATAACCTAAGAACTCAGTCTCTTTGTCTATTTGAGGAAATAGACTCGCATCCATTTCAAATTTACTGGCTGCTCGGGCTTTGGCTTTTTGATTTGCCATAGATGACTCATAGCCTTTCATATCTATAGTGAGTCCTTGCTCACGTGCAATATCTGCCGTTAAATCCACAGGGAATCCATAAGTATCATAAAGTTTAAATACCTCATCCCCTGGGACTTCTTTGCCATCCATCTTGGCAATCACATCTTTGAACAATTTCAATCCTTGTCCGAGTGTTTCTGCAAAACGCTCTTCTTCTTGTTTTAAAACCTTTTCAATTTGAGCTTGATTATCTTTCAACTCAGGATAAGCATCGCCCATCTCAACTACTAAAGCGGCAACTAATTTATGAAAGAACGGTTCATTAAAGCCAAGCTTATTACCATGACGAATCGCGCGGCGGATGATTCGTCTTAACACGTAACCTCGTCCTTCGTTTGATGGAATCACGCCATCTGAAATCAAGAATGCACAAGAACGAATATGATCAGCGACTACGCGTGTCGACATCGTTTCTAAATCTCGTCCGCCTGCTAAATCATGAATTGCTTTTATCAGGTTCTTAAATAAATCGATATCATAATTATTGTGAACGCCTTGCATCACGGCAGCGATACGCTCTAGACCCATACCTGTATCAACAGATGGTTTTGGTAACGGATTTAAGGTTCCATCTTTAGCACGATCAAATTGAGTAAAAACTAAATTCCAAATTTCGATATATCTATCGGCATCTTCATCGGGACTACCAGGAGGACCACCAGGAATTTCGGGTCCATGATCGTAAAAAATTTCACTACATGGTCCGCATGGTCCTGTATCTCCCATCGACCAAAAATTATCTTTTTCACCGCAACGACTCATGAGATCTTTAGAAACACCAATATCATTGAGCCAAATTTTCTCGGCTTCTTCATCATCAGTGTAGACAGTGACCCAGAGCTTTTCTTCAGGTAAACCTAGCTCTTTGGTTAAAAACTCCCAAGCGAATTGAATGGCTTCTTTTTTGAAATAATCACCAAAACTAAAATTGCCAAGCATTTCAAAAAAGGTATGGTGACGAGCGGTATAACCAACGTTTTCCAAATCATTGTGTTTACCACCCGCACGTACACAACGTTGGGAACTGGTGGCACGAGAGTAACCTCGATCATCTTGCCCCAGGAACACTTCTTTGAATTGAACCATACCTGCATTGGTAAATAAGAGCGTTGGATCATTCGCAGGAACTAATGAACTGCTGGCAACTATCTGGTGCTGTTGCTTCTTAAAATACTGTAAAAACAGTTCGCGTATTTCGTTTGTGGTTTTCACTCTTCAGACATCTCCAATGCATACATAATCATTTCAGAATCGAAACCGCGAGAATACAAAAAACGAGACTGTTTTGCCTTATCTTTTATGTCTTTAGGGCGATCTATTCCAAATTTTTTTTGTCTGATTTCTGAGCAAAGGGAATACCAATCGAGTTTAGGATTGGAAAGATATTCATCAACAAGCCAACTTTTTACACCTTTTTGGCTTAATTCATTACGGATTTTTTGTGGGCCGTGACCTTTTTGATAGCGATGATGTACAAAACTTTCAGTAAAACGCTCATCGCTTTGCAGACCTTCTTCGGCTAATTTACTGAGTAATTCATCGATTAGATCGGAATCAGCACATCCTTGCGCCAACTTCCGTTCTAATTCCTTACGACTATGCTCGCGCCGAGCTAAATAATCACAAGCCTTTTGTAAAACAACATGCCGTTCCATGATTGTTATCCTTTAATATTATGCTTCTAACAATTCTGGATCTTCCTGATCATTATCTTCAATCGTTAGCTCATCCAAGTTTGGTAAAACAATTTCTTTAATACGTGCTTCTATCTCTTCGGCCATGGCACTATTCTCTTTTAAGAAATTACGTACGTTTTCCTTACCTTGGCCAATGCGATCATCACCATAACTGTACCAAGCACCCGATTTATCGATAATGTCATGCTTAACACCCAAATCGATAATCTCTCCCAAACGTGAAATGCCTTCACCATATAAAATGTCGAATTCAGCTTGTTTGAATGGAGGCGCAACTTTATTTTTCACGACTTTTACCCGCGTTTCGTTACCGACCACTTCATCGCCCTTCTTAATCGCTCCGATACGACGGATATCCAAACGAACCGATGAGTAGAACTTCAAAGCATTACCACCGGTTGTGGTTTCAGGGCTACCGAACATCACACCAATCTTCATACGAATTTGGTTAATGAAAATCACACAACAATTCGCACGTTTGATATTACCAGTTAGCTTACGTAAAGCTTGCGACATTAAACGCGCAGCCAAGCCCATATGCGAATCACCCATCTCACCTTCAATCTCGGCCTTTGGTACCAAGGCGGCTACAGAATCAATCACCACTAATTCAACTGCGCCACTACGAACTAACATGTCACAAATTTCTAAGGCTTGTTCACCAGTATCCGGTTGAGAAACCAATAACTCTTCAATATTCACCCCAAGCTTTTCTGCATAGACTGGATCCAATGCGTGCTCAGCATCGATAAAGGCACAGGTTTTACCTTGTTTTTGTGCTTCAGCAATAGCAGTTAACGTTAAGGTCGTTTTACCTGATGATTCAGGTCCGTAGATTTCGACAATACGTCCATACGGTAAACCACCTGCGCCTAAGGCGATGTCTAAACCAAGTGAGCCAGTACTTACTGTCGGGATTTTTGCAGCAGGCTGCTCACCCATTTTCATGACCGAGCCTTTACCGAATTGTTTTTCAATTTGGCTTAGCGCCATGCTTAATGCTTTTTGTTTGTCGTCATTAGTGTTTGTATCTTTTGCCATTTGAGTTCTCCCCGTTACGTTTTGAGTTTGATATCCATATCAGCATGTCTATGAAATCCGCTGATGATTGAACTTTAGGCCATACTTTTTTATATGTCAATATTTTTTATCACCTTAATATTTTTTATTAGGTAATATTTATTATTCGAGAATAAGAGTATTCGATATAATTGAATCCATTCATTTTCCAAAAATCGACGAAATGCTACTAAGCGATATCAAATGGGCAACCCGACAACGACTGCAATACATCGAATTAATGGCGTATTTTGCTGGTGTGGTCAGCCGCAGTGATGTGGCCAAAGCCTTTGGTATCTCTGATGCCGCAGCGACTAAAGATCTCAAGCTGTATAACGATATTGCGCCTGAGAATCTGATATATAAGCACGCGGTGTTTGGATTTATCCCCAGCAAACAATTCAAGGAGGTATTTGCTGATTTCTCCCCTGCTGTGGTTTTACCCTTATTGGAATCGAATCTGACCTTGTCCGAAGGGCCGTATGGTAATGAAGCTATCTTCGATATTCGTTCTGAAAGCCTGCCTTTACCAGCGCGTTATCCTGATAAGGCTGTACTTGCTGAAATAACTCGATCCATTAAATCTCGGAATAAACTTAACGTTCAGTACCATTCTCTTTCTGAACGCGATAGCGATGCTGAGCGGATTATTGAGCCTCACTCCTTGGTGAATACAGGATTCCGTTGGCATGTTAGAGCATACAATGAAGAGACCTTTGATTTTCGAGATTTTGTATTATCGCGTTTTGTTTCAGCTAAACAATTAAATCAAGCTGCTGAATCTGATGCGAGTTATGATGATGATTGGGTAGAACATATAACTATACATTTACAACCGCATCCTAATTTGGCGAAAAAAAAACAGGCCATATTATTATATGATTACGGTGCAGTTGATGGTGTTATTTCTGTCACTATTCGTAGGGCGATGATCGTGTATCTATTACAACGTATGGATGTAGATACCTCTAACGATCATTCAATGAATCCAAATAAATATCCACTAATTATAATGAACCAGGATGAAATCGAACCATTCGCGAGTTGGGCGTTCGAGAACTAATCACACACTTTCCTAGGGAGGAAATGATTATGAATTTTCTATCTAATTACCAAGAACAAGCTTATGCCTTGTTACGTATTATCAGTGGCTTCTTATTTATCTGGCATGGCACCGTTAAATTCTTTAACTATCCAATGGAATTTGCACACGGGCCTTTGAATCCATTGTTAATGGCTGCAGGCACTATTGAAATAATTGGTGGGACTTTAATAATGATTGGTCTATTAACTCGTTATGCTGCTTTTATCTGTAGTGGCACAATGGCTGTTGCATATTGGATGGCCCATGGTTCAAAAACATTTTTTCCAATTGTGAATCATGGTGAACTTGCGGCGCTATTTTGTTTTTGCTTTTTATTTATTGCAACTAAAGGCGCTGGCATTTGGAGTTTGGATAAAAAATAAATTAACTATGATTGCAGTAGTGATGTCATTACTGCAATCATTTATAGAAAAATAATTTCATGCTTAACCTAATCTGGGTTTTCTTTTTTATTTCAGCATTTGTTATCGCTTTATTTAAATTAATTGTTTTAAGTGATACACAAATATTCAGTCAATTAATGACTGCAATGTTTAGTCTATCCAAAACCGCTTTTGAAATTTCCCTTGGCTTAACTGGCATTCTTGCTTTATGGCTTGGCATCATGCGAATTGGTGAACGTAGTGGTTTTATCGATTTATTAACTAAAGGTTTAACACCTTTATTCTCACGTTTAATGCCTGAAGTACCCAAAGATCATCCTGCATTGGGTGCAATCGTCATGAACATGTCAGCAAATGCATTAGGTTTAGATAATGCGGCGACGCCTTTGGGCATAAAAGCCATGCAAGAGTTACAACGTTTGAATCCAGTTAAAGATACTGCCAGTAATGCACAGATTTTATTTTTAGTGATAAATACTTCAGCTGTTACTTTATTCCCAGTCACAATATTTACATATCGTGCACAGTTAGGAGCAGTAAACCCTACTGATGTATTTATACCGATTTTAATTGCAACCTACGCTTCAACGTTAATTGGTTTTTTAACTGTGGCCTTGATACAAAAAATCAATGTGCTCGATAAAATCATTTTAAGTTATCTCGGCGGTTTCAGTTTATTGGTATTTTTATTATTAAGCTATTTTGCAAATTTGCCCAAAGAAGAAATGCTTCTGCAATCATCTTTAATCAGTAATGTGATTTTATTTTCATTAGTCATACTGTTTATCAGTGGTGCTGTTATAAATAAAGTAAATGCTTATGAAGCATTTATTGAAGGCGCGAAAGAAGGTTTTGAAACCGCGATAAAAATCATTCCATACCTAGTTGCGATGCTTGTGGCGATTGGAGTGTTCAGAGCCAGTGGCGCTTTAGATTTATTATTAGGAGGCTTACGTTCTCTCGTAACAACAGTCAATATTGATGAACGTTTCATAGATGCTATGCCAACCGCTTTAATGAAACCGTTCAGTGGCAGCGGCGCTAGAGCCATGATGGTAGATACCATGAACACTTACGGCGCTGATTCTTTTGCAGGCCGTTTATCTTCCATCGTTCAAGGCAGTACTGAAACCACTTTTTATGTACTGGCTGTATATTTTGGAGCGGTAGGAATTAAAAATATACGTCATGCAATCGGTTGTGGTTTGGCTGCAGACATAGCAGGTATCTTTACTGCCATTTTAGTAACTTATTGGTTTTTTGGATAACATTATTTATAAACCTAATTCAGTTAAACTAGGATGATCTTCCGGTCTCGGGCCTTCAGGCCAAAAATATTTTCGTTCTGATTCTTTAATACTCAGATCATTAATACTTGCATAACGTTTTTTCATTAGACCATATTCATCAAATTCCCAATTTTCATTTCCATAAGATCGATACCAATTTCCAGAATCATCATGCCATTCATAAGCAAAACGGACGGCAATACGATTTTCATGATAAGCCCATATTTCTTTTATTAATCTGTAATTTAATTCACGAATCCATTTGCGTTGCAGAAACATGATGATTTCAGCGCGACCTTGTAAAAATTCAGAACGATTACGCCAAACCGAATCCGGACTATATGCCATTGATATCGCTTCAGGATTTTTATTATTCCATGCATCTTCAGCTTTACGGACTTTTATAACGGCACTTTCATAATCAAACGGTGGCAAAGGTGGCCGACTTTCAGACATTTAATAAACCTCATTTTATTGTTAACAGAAAAGAACCAAACACCTTTACCAAGATTTGTAAGGTAAGAATTTACCATTCAATGTTAATAACACTCGATCACCTTTAGGATCTTCTATTTTATCGACCTCCATTGAAAAATCGATCGCACTCATAATGCCATCACCAAATTTTTCTTGAATGACTTCTTTTAATGTTTCGCCGTATACACCAACAACTTCATATAAACGATAGATTAATGGATCGGTTGGGACAGCTTTATCCCACTCTTTAATTGGAAACATTTCTAAAGCTGTTACAACATCAGGACCAAAACCAAAATAATCTGCGATTGCTTTAGCTTTTTCAGGTGGAGCGCTATTCATTCCTAAACAAGCTGATGCTACCCAAACTGGAGACATGCCTAATGCTTCTCCTACTTCATCCCAACTAACGCCCTTAGAGATTTTGGCTTCTATTAATTTTTCTGTCATTTCTATTTTATTCACAATGTTCTCCTGTGTTTGTTTAAAGCGCTGCGCGCTCAAATTGAAGAGTATTAATTTGGTTTTTGGAAATAGTAGATTCCGTTGAATCTGACATCACTGTTGGATCAATAACCTTAGGTTCATAAGGTATATCATCATCAATAATAATTTTTTCTTTGGAACCATTAATTAAAAAATGCATTAAATGATTTCGAATAGCATAATAATCAGGGCTATCAAAAATCGTGGCACGATCACGAGGTCTTGCTAAATTGATCTCAACTGATTCCGCAATCATTGCTTCTGGCCCGTTAGTCATTAATAAAATTCTATCGGATAGTAAGATTGCTTCATCGACATCATGCGTGATCATAAATACTGTCTGTTGTGTTTCACTCCATATCTTGATTAACTCATCTTGAATTACACCACGAGTCAATGCATCTAACGCACCGAAAGGTTCATCTAATAATAATAATTTAGGGTTGGTAGCAAAGGCTCTTGCGATACTAACTCTTTGCCTCATACCACCAGAAAGTTGTGATGGTTTTTTATGAATTGAATGTCCAAGGCCGACCATTTCTAAATATGTTTTACTGTGCTCGGAAACTTTATCTGAACTCCATTCAGGCCACCTTGCCTTGACACCAAAATTCACATTTTGAATCGCACTTAGCCATGGTAATAAGCTGTAGTTTTGAAATACAACGCCTCTATCTAAACTAGGCCCAGATACTTCTTTATCATCCATAATCACAGCACCATCTGTTGCAGAATCAAGCCCAGCTAATACATTCAATATTGTTGATTTACCACAACCTGAGTGTCCTATAATGCAAACGAACTCACCTTTATCTAATGTGATATTAACGTCTTTAAAAACGGTTAATTCATTATCTTTATTTTTATTAAAAACCTTGGAAAGATTTTCAACACTCACAAAATCTTTACTCATTTATTTACTACTCCTCAAACTGAACTAGCTTTGCTACTGAGCCAAGCATTAAATCAAGCATCATCCCAACGATTCCGATCATTAATATCGAAAAGATAACGCTGTTCAGGTCCAAGTTATTCCATTCATTCCAAACGTAATAACCAATACCAGTACCACCAACTAACATTTCGGCTGCAACAATCACTAACCATGCGATACCAATAGAGATTCTCATACCTGTTAAGATAGTTGGTGCAGCTGCAGGAAGAATAACTTTGAATGCCGTTTGTATTTGGCTTAACTCATGTGTCATAGCAACCTTGATCCAATCCTTACGAACATTTGCTACTCCAAAAGCAGTATTAAGTAACATTGGCCATATAGAACAAATAAAAATTACGAAGATAGCAGACTGTTCAGAATCTTTAATGATAAATAACGCCAAAGGCATCCATGCCAGCGGCGATATGGGACGTAACACCTGTATAAAAGGGTTTAAAGCTCGGTACATCAAGGGTGACATACCAATTAAAAAGCCAAGTGGGATCGCAACTAATGCTGCAGCAAAATAACCTGTTAACACGCGATAGAGAGAATAGGCTAATTGAATACCTATTCCTTTGTCATTAGGACCAGCATCGTAAAAAGGATTACTTAATTCGTTATATGCATGCTGAATAACTTTTGAAGGTGGCGGCACTCTCGCTTCTTGATCTGCCCCTCCCATCAGTAATTCATACTCGGACAGAGCCTCACTTGCTTCAGGCGGACGATTTAACATTTCCCATATCCCTAGCGATCCAAATAGAATCACTAGGGAAACAATCGCTGCTCTAACATTCAATGAAGCCATCATGTTAACTACCTTTTAATTGCAAAACTTGATATGTATTCTTCTGGTTTGTTGTAATCAAACTCTTTACCCATGATGGTATAGTTTTCATACGTTTTATCAGGTGGTGTATAGCCTAGCTCTTCCATTACCTTGCCTGTTTCAGTTGCAACATAAACTTGTTCGGCAATACCTTTGTAATCCACATCTCCTTCGATATAACCCCAACGTTTCATTTGAGTTAATATCCATACAGCCATTGAATGCCATGGAAATGGATCGAAGTCGATACGATCTGGTACGTCATAAACTTTCTTCTCAAGACCATCAACATAACGGCCTGTAAGAACTTGTTTAATGACAACTTCAGGTTGGTTTAAATAATTCTTTGGCGCTATTGCTTTAGAAATTTCTTCGCGATTTTCTGACTTAGCTGAAAAATGAGTCGCATCAACTATTGATTTAAACAACGCTGCATAAGTATTTGGCATTTCAGTTGCGAATTTCTGACTACAAGCAAATGCACAACATGGATGGCCTTCCCAAATATCTTTCGTTAATGTATGTAAGAAACCGACTTTTTCATACACTGCACGTTGATTAAATGGATCGGGAGATAGATAACCATCTAAGTTACCTGCACGTAAGTTCGCAACCATTTCTGGTGGTGGTACTACGCGTATTTGAATATCTTTATCTGGGTCAATTCCATGTTCAGCAACATAATAACGCAACAAAAAGTTATGCATTGAATAATCAAACGGCACACCAAATTTAAAACCTTTCCAATCTTTAGGATCACGTTTGTCTATATGTTTGTTATGAAGCACAATCGCTTGACCATTAATGTTTTCTACTGCAGGCATAATATAGGGTTCAGCGGTTGAACCAGCGCCCATAGTCATCGCTAATGGCATTGGTGTTAACATATGTGACGCATCGTATTCACCGTTTAAAGATTTATCACGAGCAACTGCCCAACCAGCCGTTTTAATCACATCGACGTCAAGCCCATACTTTGCATAGAACCCCATTGGATGCGCCATGATAATTGGGGTCGCGCAAGTAATAGGAACAAAACCTACACTCAATTTCGTTTTTTCAAGAGGCCCTATACCATCTTTAACAGCAGCTTTTATTTTCTCCATTGGTAAAATGCTGGCCAATGCAGCGGCAAAAGTACCGCCACCGATTAACTTCATAAACTGACGACGACTGGTATCGTTCTGATTAAAAACACCTCGCACAATCGCATTTTCAACAACTCGATCCATGTAGTCTTCATTTGTTTCCAATTCTTTTGATTCGGTTGCTACTATTTCTTCTGAGTGTTCTACAACCATGTGCTCAGCTTGTTTTTCGAGTAGTAAGGTTCGTTCTTTATCCGTCATTTCATGACCGTGTGTTAACTCAGTTCTGCAGGTTTCACAGTTACACGATTTACTATGTGTCAGACTTGTATTTGAATCATATGGATCGCCTAAACTTTTTATAGCCATTTTTTTACCTCCAAAAACTGAACCGAGGTTCGCTCTAATAAAGTGCGTAGATCCAGTTTCATATGTGTATTACTTCAATAATGGTGCAGTTTTTTTTCTTTATTTAATCTGCATTAATTAATTTCAAAACTAATATCGCAATCATGATGCCAAACAAAAAAAACCAAATAAGTTATTGTTATTGAAAGTTATTTATAAAAAACTTAAATAGTTAAATAGTTATGATATTTCGTAATTAACGAACTATCGTTTTAGATATTACGAAGCTTCGTAGTAATTGGTATCGAACTTGTAATAGTAATGTGTGTATTCATTAATGAATTTTTTAAAATGATTTTAGAACATTACTTTGATCAATCTGCTACAGCTCAACTCATCATCAATTCATCTGATAATGAAATCATTTCTTGTAATCAAGAAGCCTGTCGATTAATCGGTATGCATCGTAATGAATTATTAGCTTTAAAAGTAAGTGAATTATTTTCTCCTTCTTTTCCATCGTTACTTGTATTTTCCGAACAAGTTATTTCAAAAGGGTTTGCATGGAGTGATCATTTAATGATGAAAAGCCGAAACAATGACATTCGTTTAGAAGTCTGTTGTCGTTCAATGGATGATAATGGAGATAAATTATTATTCATGAGCTTACAAGCCTGTGAAGATTTGGATAGGTATCGCAGTTATTCAGATGCGGAAAAACATTATAAATCTGGCATTGGACATTGGAGTCGCGTGAATAAAGTGTTCCAAGAATTCGAGAGACAAAACGAATTAATTTTAGATGCTGTTGGCGAAGGGATATATGGTGTTGATGCTAATGGTTTAACAACTTTTATCAACCCACAAGCCGAAAGGATCTTAGGTTATAAAGCTGAAGAACTCGAAGGTAGAAACATGCACAGTATCATCCATCATAGTCATGAAGATGGAACACATTTTAATGTAGAACAATGTCCTATCTTTGCAGCATTTCGTGACGGTACTGTACACACGGTCGAAGATGACATTTTTTGGAGTAAATCACGAAAGCCCATTCATGTTGAATACACTAGCACACCTATTAGAGATAATGGTTTTATTGTCGGTGCAGTTATCGTTTTTAGAGATGTGACTGAAAAACGTAAAGTAAAAGAAAAATTACTGAATGCATTAACAGAAGTACAACAACTAAAAAATCGTTTAGAAATGGAAAATGCCTATCTCCAGGAGGAAATAAGCGCCGAATATAACCATCAACAAATTTTAGGTAAAAGCCCCGCTATACAAAATATTATTCAACAAATAAATCTCGTCTCAAAAACAGAAGCAACGGTTTTAATTTCTGGAGAATCAGGTACAGGTAAAGAACTCATAGCTCGTGCTATCCATGATACCAGCCAACGTTCCGATCGTTCGTTAATAAGAGTAAATTGCGCTGCTATACCTGAAGATCTATTTGAAAGTGAATTTTTTGGACACATCAAAGGTGCCTTTACTGGAGCAACTTCTGATAGACCCGGACGATTTGAATTAGCTGATGGTGGCACAATTTTTCTAGATGAAGTTGGTGAAATTCCATTAAACCTTCAAGGTAAATTATTACGAGTATTACAAGAACAACAATTTGAACGCATAGGTGATTCCAAAACTCGTAAAGTTGATGTGCGCATTATTGCTGCAACCAATCGTAACTTAAAAGAATTGGTTCAACAGGGTAAATTCAGAGAGGACTTATATTTCAGACTAAACGTATTTCCTATTGAATCAGTTCCATTACGTTCAAGAACGGAAGATATCCCAATACTTGTGCAACATTTTT
Organism: Gammaproteobacteria bacterium; assembly: GCA_965243205.1. GTDB lineage: Bacteria > Pseudomonadota > Gammaproteobacteria > Eutrophobiales > Eutrophobiaceae > CBDEUK01. The sequence goes on along the minus strand of CBDEUK010000002.1, from coordinate 2,239,974 downwards.
TAAATCGAGCAAGTAAGAAAAATAACAAACAAGATTTGAAGATTTCATTAAATGAATTAGAACGTTTAAAACAATACCATTGGCCAGGAAATATTCGGGAACTTGAAAATATAATTGAACGACAAGTTATATTATGTCGTGGAAATTCTGTTACTTTTAGTAATCTTGAAGTAAAAACTTCGAATCAGTCTGATATTGCAAGTATTTTAAATAAAAGTGATATATTAACTGAATCTGAATTTCGTGACCATGAACGTCGAAACTTAATAAAAGCCTTACAGAAATGTGAAGGCAAAGTATTTGGACAAGGAGGTGTAGCCGATATTTTAGGAATAAAACCAACCACAGTAGCTTCAAGAATCAAGAAGTTCGCTATAGACACCAAAGAATTTAAAACATTACATTAGTCTTTAATGAAAAATTAATCATTAATTACCCTAATAGTTACTTTGTTTATAAAACTATCCTTTGTAATTTATTGGTAAAAATAGACTTTCATCAAGAAAGACTATCGCGCCTCAAAAAACCCAGTGAAAATAAACCTAATGAAAACAAACCGAATGCAGCAGGTAAAGGAACAGGAGCTGTTACAGTCGCTGCAGTAATATCATCAATTGTAAATAAAAAACCTTCATCAAGACTGGTGAGAGTAATACTGTTAAAGCCTTGGCTCAAATCATCTTCAATCAAACCAATGAAAAAAGCTTCAGCATCAAATAAAAACACATCGGTATCAGAAAATTCACTATTAGATGCTTCTTGACTATTGTTAGTCGTTAAGGTGACATCACCATCTAATAAAAAAGAATCTGTAATGATGTATAAGCCAATAGCAAATAAAGTTTGGTCAAAAGTTATTGTTAAAGAATCGCCTCCTAAGAAGCCTAACCCATCATCCGTACTTAAATAGTTCAACCCTGAAGTAGTATCAGTGAGGTTATCTATCATTAAAATCGGACCTGCTTCTAATGGTGAATACTCATATGTAATACCATTAATAGTATCGCCATTATTGATAATCTGCTCTGCTGTCAAAGCATCAAAATTTTCAGTAATGGTAGTGGCAGAACCCAGAGCAGCTAAATAATCAGCCTCAAAACTGTATGTGGTAACCGCTGAGTGTGAGTTATAAGAAATGATTAAAAACAGAATGAATAGCAAATTACGATTTAGATACGACATGAAAGCTCTCCCTGGAACTATCTATTATAATTTAAGGCTGAAAATAAAAAGCAATAACCAGTCCAATATCAGAAAAACTCTCTAACACCCAAATCTCTTGAGTAATATTAAAGAGAGTAAATTTGGCTATTCTATTTAACTGTGACTAAGGCAAAAACATTATTAAGAAGAAAATATGATCTAGATCACATTAATGTAGATTTAGTGAATAATTTCATGAGGAATTAGTGTTTTTGTATGAGATCTATTAATCCTTGCAGCGCCATCATGCATGATTGCATACGAATGGATTGTCTGTCGCCTTTGAAAAGTACAGTTGCAGTTATAATTTCTGCAATTCGATCACCCCATGCAAAACATACTGTACCAACGGGTTTTTCTTCCGAACCACCACCTGGGCCTGCGATGCCTGTAATAGAAACAACAATATCAGAATGTGAGTGTTTTAATGCACCTAATGCCATTTCTCGTGCTGTCTGTTCGCTAACAGCACCATACTCATCCAAAGTTTGTTGTTGAACATCTAACATTTCAGTTTTTGCATTATTCGAATAGGTTACAAAACTTCTATCAAACCATTGTGAACTTCCAGCAATACGCGTGATAGCTTCTGCAACGCCACCACCAGTACAAGATTCTGCTGTCGCAATTAAATAATCATGTGATAAAGCTATTTCACCTAATTGTATTGCTAATAATTCAAGTTGCTGGTCACTCATCGTTATTCACTAGTGATGTTTTTTTCTATTTGCACGCTGTTTTTTAATAGTACGTTTAGAATCTGTCACGCGCTTTTTAAATTGTTGTTGTTTTTCAATTTGCATAGCTTGCTTTTCAGAAGGTATTAATTGATTCACACCATCACCTATTAACTCCGATCGATTCATATCTTTTAAAGCAGCACGTAGCACATCCCAATTATTCGAATCATGATAGCGTAAAAATGCTTTTTGCAATCGACGTTGTTCTAATTCTTTGGGTACAAAAATTTTATCACTTTTATATTTCACTTTATGCAATGGATCTTTGCCTGAATGGTACATAGCTGTGGCTAATGCCATTGGTGAAGGATAAAAAGTCTGAACTTGATCGAGTTTGAAATTATATTTCTTTAACCACAGCGCAAGATTAAGCATGTCTTCATTTTCAGAACCTGGATGAGCTGCAATAAAGTAAGGAATTAAATATTGTTCTTTACCTGCCTCCTTAGAAAATTTTTCAAACATCTTTTTAAATTTATCGTAAGACCCCATACCTGGTTTCATCATTTTACTTAACGGGCCTTGCTCACTATGTTCTGGTGCGATCTTTAAATAACCACCAACATGATGCGTTACTAACTCTTTAACATATTCTGGATCTTCCACTGCCAAGTCATACCTTAAGCCTGAAGCCACCATGACACGTTTAATTCCTTTTATTTTCCTGGCTTTACGATAAAGGTTTGTTGTTTCACTGTGATCGGTTTTTAAGTTTTTACAAATACCTGGGTAGACACAGGATAGCCTTCTGCAATTCGCTTGGATTTTATCGTCCTTACAATTAAGGTGATACATATTTGCCGTTGGCCCACCCAGATCGGATATGGTCCCAGTAAAGCCTGGTACGTTATCACGTATTTCTTCTATTTCACGTAACACGGATTCTTGGGAACGGCTTTGGATAATGCGACCCTCATGTTCAGTAATGGAACAAAAAGTACAACCACCAAAGCAACCGCGCATGATATTCACAGAAAATTTGATCATGTCATAAGCTGGTATCTTTGCATCACCGTAACTTGGATGTGGTCTGCGTTGATACGGTAAATCGAATACGGCATCCATTTCTTCTGTACTTAACGGAATAGGAGGCAAATTAATTAATATATCTTGAGTACCATGACGTTGCACTAAAGGTTTGGCGTTATGAGGGTTTGATTCAAGATGTAAAACACGAGATGTATGTGCATACAATGCAGAATCATTTCTAACCTTTTCAAATGATGGCAAACGTATACAGGTCTTCTCTGGATCTAATCGCAACTTGTTCGCCAACGGCATAGGAATTAATTTAATTTCTTTTTGATTACTTTCTGATTCTTGAGCAGCTTGATTTTTCGAAGCACACTCTTCATTTGTTTGAGGGTTATGATCGTAATCATAAGGATTGTTTTTTACATCGATATCTTTTGGCCATGTACTTGGCCAATCTATGCGAGAAGAATCGATCTCAATCCAATCTTCAGGCAACGATTCTCGCAACACTGCTGTACCACGAATATTTTGTAATTCTTTTATATTGATACCTTGTGCAACCTTATGAGTTATTTCTAAGATTGCCCTTTCAGCATTTCCGAATAATAAAATATCCGCGCCTGAATCAATTAAGATAGACTTTCTAACTTTATCGCTCCAGTAATCATATTGAGCAATACGGCGTAAACTAGCTTCTATACCACCAATCACTATAGGTACATCTTTATAAGCTTCTTTACAGCGTTGACTATAAACAATCACTGAACGATCTGGACGCTTTCCTGCTTCACCGTTCGGTGTATAGGCATCATCACTACGTAATCGTAAATCCGCTGTGTAACGGTTGATGAGTGAATCCATATTGCCTGCGGTAACACCAAAATATAAATTGGGTTTACCCAGTTTCATGAAGTCTTCAGTATTTTGCCAATTCGGTTGAGAAATAATTCCCACGCGAAACCCTTGCGATTCAAGCAAGCGACCCATTACAGCCATACCAAAACTTGGGTGATCGATATAAGCATCGCCTGTCACTAAAATAATATCGCAACTATCCCAACCAAGTTCATCCATCTCTGCCCTGGACATTGGTAAATACGGCGCAATACCGAAACACTCTGCCCAGTAGGTTGTATATGAAAAGAGACTTGGAGCTTTATTGAACATGAAAAATACCAAAGACTGTAATGGTATATACGATAGCGGAAAAGACTTAAAAGAGCACTATAAATGCTCAATAAAAATTGTTTGTTATGAAACTCTTTGGCGTTTTTGTTTGAAAAAGTCACTTAATAAAGCTGAACACTCAGCTTCTAATATACCTTTTTCCACATCCACTTTATGATTCAACTCGTCCGTCCCTAAAATAGAGTACACACTGCCCGCTGCGCCAGTTTTTGGATCACTGGCACCAAACACAACTCGTTCAACTCGAGCATGTATCAAAGCCATAGCGCACATGGCACAAGGTTCAAGCGTGACATATAAAGTTGTGTTTAATAGTCGATAGTTATTTAGTGCTTTCGCACCTTCACGCAATGCAAGCATTTCCGCGTGTGCCGTTGGATCGCATAATGTAATGGGTTGATTATAAGCTTCCGCAACAACTTGATTATCTTTTACTAAAACGGCACCTACAGGCACTTCTCCTTCAAGCTCAGCTTGCTTTGCTAACTCTAAAACCCTCCGCATCCATTGTTCATCAACATTCATAATTATACGATGCCAATAGCTTTCATTAAGATAAGAAAACTAGAAATACCGATTGATGTAAATGTCATTGCCATTCCATAAATACGGAAACGATAATCTTCTTCGACTTGGCTAACCCCATAAGCATGAGAGATTCGACCAATCAATAAAGCAATACATAATAGATGCACTAAGTACCAAGAATAATTCATCATCTCAACGAATATTAATAACAATAAACTGAATGGAACGTATTCAGAAAAATTTGCGTGAGCTCTGATAGCTTTCTGGAGGACTTTATTATTATCACCAACAGGAATTTTATTTGCACGTCTTAAACGTATCGTTCTAATGCTTAGAAAAATAAATAGTAACGCAAATATCGCTGCGTAGCTTGGAACAATGATTGGAGCCATATCTACTCCTTGATTATTTATTCCCACTCAATTGTAGCTGGTGGTTTGCTGGATATATCGTAAGTTACTCGAGAAATACCATCGACTTCATTGATGATACGATTAGAAACATGTTCTAAAAAGTCATGTGGTAAATGAGCCCAACGTGCGGTCATGAAATCAATCGTTTCAACGGCTCTTAATGAAACCACATAATCATATTTTCGAGCATCGCCCATAACTCCAACAGATTTAACAGGAAGGAAAACAGTAAAGGCTTGTGATGTTTTATAATATAAATCGTGTTTGTATAATTCTTCGATAAAAATATGATCCGCTAAACGTAATAAGTCTGCATATTCTTTTTTGACTTCACCTAAGATACGTACACCTAAACCTGGGCCAGGAAATGGATGTCGCATGATCATTTGTTCGGGTAGACCTAATTCTAAACCGATCTTACGAACTTCATCTTTGAATAATTCACGTAATGGTTCGACTAAAGACATTTTCATATCTTCTGGTAAGCCACCCACATTATGATGTGATTTGATCACATGCGCTTTACCAGTTTTGGCACCAGCCGATTCGATCACATCAGGATAAATCGTGCCTTGAGCTAACCAATTGATACCTTCTAATTTATGCGATTCCTCATCAAATACATCAATAAAGGTTTTACCAATGATCTTACGTTTTTGTTCTGGGTCATCCTCACCTTTTAATGCATTGAGAAAACGATCCTCAGCTTTAGCATGTACAACTTTCACTCCCATGTGCTCTGCAAAGGTATCCATGACTTGTTGTCCTTCATTAAGTCTTAACAATCCATTATCAACAAACACACAGGTTAATTGATCGCCGATGGCTTTATGTAATAAAGCAGCAACGACTGAAGAATCCACACCACCCGATAAACCCAATAAAACTTGATCATTACCAACTTGTTGTTTTACTGAATTAAGAATGTCTTCAATAATTTTATCGGTAGTCCATAAACGACCACAACCAGCTATCTCATGTAAAAAGCGTTGCAAAATTTCCATACCTTGTTTGGTATGAGTAACTTCTGGGTGAAACTGTAAACCGTAAAACTGTTTTTCTTCGTTTGCTATACCTGCAATAGGCGCGTTATCAGTTGATGCAATAATTTTAAATTCAGGTGGTAAATCCGTTACATGATCACCGTGACTCATCCATACATCTAATAAACCATGGCCTTCATCGTTGGTTTCATCCTGAATATCTTTTAATAGATTAGAGTGACCTCTTGCACGCACTTGGGCATAACCAAATTCTCGATGCGTTGATGTTTCAACTTTACCACCTAACTGCGCTGCCATAGTTTGCATGCCATAACAAATACCAAGCACTGGAATACCAAGTTGGAAAACGATATCAGGTGCTTTGACATGAACAGATTCATTCACTGATTCTGGACCACCCGATAAGATAACCGCTTTAGCGTTATAGTTTTTTATAAATTCATCATCGATATCGAACGGTACGATTTCACTAAATACATTCGCTTCACGCACGCGACGTGCAATTAATTGTGTGTATTGTGAACCAAAGTCCAGGATCAGGACTTTTTCAGAATGAATATTCTTCATATTAATTGGGTGAGTAGTTAGGCGACTCTTTTGTAATCGTCACATCATGTGCATGACTTTCTCGAATGCCCGAATTAGTTAAACGTACAAATTGTGGTTTAGTGCGCATCTCACTTAAATCTTTACAACCGGTATAACCCATAGCAGCCCTAACACCACCGACCAATTGATATATGATTTTATTCAAAGCACCTTTGTACGGTACGCGACCTTCTATACCTTCAGGAACCAGTTTTTCAATCTCATCACTTTCTTGAAAATATCGATCCGATGAACCATGTTGTTGTGACATCGCGCCAACCGATCCCATGCCACGATACGATTTATAAGAACGGCCTTGATAAAGCTCGACTTCACCTGGCGCTTCTTTCGTACCCGCGAACAAACCACCAATCATCACAGAATAAGCACCAGCTGCGATAGCCTTAGCAATATCACCTGAGTAACGAATGCCTCCATCGGCAATAAAAGGAATACCTTGTTTAGAAAGTTCTTGAGCAACATTGGTAATCGCACTGATTTGCGGAACCCCGACACCTGTCACAACTCGAGTTGTACAAATAGAACCTGGACCAATACCCACTTTTACAGCATCGGCTCCTGCTTCAACGAGTGCTAACGCGCCTTCTGCAGTCGCAATATTGCCACCAATTACTTGTACGTTTGAATATTCTTGCTTAACCCAAGACACCATGTCCAAAACACCTTTGGAGTGGCCATGTGCTGTATCCACTACGATGACATCCACTCCAGCATCTACCAAACCATGCACGCGCTCATCAGTGCCTGGACCTACGCCAACAGCTGCCCCAACTCGGAGTTGTTCGTATGAGTCTTTACATGCATTAGGATATTCAGTCGCTTTTTGAATATCTTTTACTGTGACTAGGCCGCGTAATTCAAAATCATCGTTCACCACTAACACTTTCTCAATACGATGTTGATGCAGTAGTCCGATAATTTCGTCTTCCTTAGCGCCCTCTTTCACGGTCACTAAATCCGATTTTTGCGTCATGATGGTACTGACCGGCTGGTCATAATGCGTTTCAAATCGTAAATCACGGCTGGTCACAATACCTTCGAGGGCTTCTCCAGACACCACAGGCACACCAGAAATATTATATTTATGAGTAATATTGAGAACTTCTTCGATGCTGGTATCAGGCGTGACGGTAATTGGATCAGTAATTACCCCACTTTCAAATTTCTTCACCAATCGCACTTGTTTGGCTTGTGCTTTGGCGGTCATATTTTTATGGATAAAACCAATACCACCTTCCTGCGCCAAAGCGATAGCCAATCCGGCCTCAGTCACTGTATCCATCGCTGCAGAGACTATTGGGATATTTAGTGTAATGTCGCGTGTCAGTTGCGTGGCTAATTGCACTTCTTTGGGCAAGACCTCAGAATGGGCAGGAACTAATAAGACATCATCAAAGGTGAGTGCTTGTTCAGAAATTCGCATAATTCATTCCGCAGATTTGAAAGTGCGCGGTATTATAGTGATAGAGCCTCCTAGGGTAAACTAAAGAACTCAGAAAATATAAGGTAATCAGGCAACTAAACCGATAAATACTGGATATGGCCAATAACGACCCGAATCAGTTTGATATTTACAGCGTTACGCGTTTAAACCGCGAGGTGAAAGCGGTGCTAGAAGGCAGTTTTCCTGTAATGTGGGTAAAAGGTGAAATTTCTAATTTTGCCCAACCAGCCTCAGGACATATGTATTTCTCGCTCAAAGATGCTAACTCTCAGGTACGTTGCGCCATGTTTCGTGGTCGTAACCGCATGTTGAAATTCAATCCACAAAATGGTGATGAAGTCTTATTACTCGTCAATGTGAGTTTGTACGAAGATCGAGGCGAATTTCAGTTAATTGTTGAACAAATGGAACCAGCTGGAGCTGGGGCATTACAAAGAGCTTATGAAGAACTGAAACAGAAATTAAACAAAGAAGGTCTATTTTCACAAGATGAAAAAAAACCTTTGCCTGATTACCCAAATTCAATTGGTGTTATTACCTCTGCAACTGGCGCTGCCATTCGAGATATTTTGCATGTTATAAAACGACGTTACCCAATAGCAAACGTAAACATTTACCCTGTACCTGTACAAGGTGACGGCGCAGCAATAGAAATAACTAAAATGTTAGACACGGTTATTCAACGCAACGAAGTTGATGTTTTACTATTTGCTCGTGGTGGCGGTTCGATAGAAGATCTTTGGGCATTTAATGATGAAACGCTTGTTCGTAAAATCTTTGACTGCCCTATCCCAACGGTTAGCGGTGTTGGACATGAAATCGATTTTACGATTACTGATTTTGTCGTCGATGTCAGAGCACCAACTCCTTCAGCTGCGGCTGAAATTATCTGCCCTGATGTAATGAATATAAAACAATCATTACAAACCTTTGAGAACCAATTAAAAAAAATCGTTTCTGATACTTTAAATCAATTTTCTTTAAAATTGGATTATCTCAGTAGCAAATTAATGTCATCTGACAATCAGATTCAAAGTTTTAAAAATCGATTAAAATTGGCTCTAAATCAATTATCAAATCGAACATTGATTCATATAAGTAAACAACAAAATGATTTACAACGATTGCACAATGCCATATCAATACAAAACCCAGCTAACCAATTGAAGTTACAAAAAGAAAAACTAAAATCAAATACACAACAGTTAATAAATCTATACGAAGAACGATTTAAAACCATGCAAACTCATGTGAATCATTTGAAACGCTCGCTTGATATAATGAACCCATTATCTGTTTTAAACCGAGGTTACTCTGTGGTGACACTTAAAGATGGCCGTTTAGTCCAATCAATTAAACAACTAAATTCAGGTGATGATATTGATATAAAACTATCGAATGGTATTGCTTCTGCAGAAGTAACAAAACTTAAAGGTAATGAGTAACTTTTAATGATAAAACGTAGTTTAAAAAATATTTTCAATTCAATAGCGGCTAAACTTGGGGCTCATACAAAAAAAACAAATGAAGCAAAGCTTTGGATACTCATGTATCACCGCGTTTTACCTACTGAAATAGCAAAAGAATTGAATGAAGAACCTGGAATGTATGTCACTCCAGAAACATTTAGCAACCATCTAACATGGTTAAAAGAAATCATGGAGCCCATTAAACTCTCTGATTGGGTTGACCATAAAAATGATAATACATTATCACCTGGTAATTATTTTGCGATCACATTTGATGATGGCTGGCAAGATAACTATCAATATGCTTTTCCTATTTTAAAACAACATCAGTTATCAGCGACCATATTTTTGGTTAGCAGTATGATGGGCACTAACAAAATATTTTGGCCTAATCGTTTAGCGTCAATATCTACTCAATTAGATGATCATAATCTAAAATCTGAGCATCTCGAGAATCTTAGAAAAAAACTCGATATTAATAAAAACTCTGATATATCTGAAATTTCAGATGTTATTGCCAAAGCAAAACATTACTTAGACTCGGAACTAAATGATTGGCTCGATAATGTTGAAACAGAATTAAATTTAGATTCACGCAATCGACAACTGCTTAACTGGCAAGAAATTCAAGATATGCTTGATTCAAGTTTAATCGATTTTGGCGGTCATACAAAACATCATATTCGTTTGCAAGATAACATCTCAAAAGAACTCATAGAAGATGAAGTTCTGGGGTGTCAAAAAGAAATTAACTCTAAAGCTTCTCATACTGCTTCATTGTTTTGCTATCCCAATGGCGATTATAGCGACTATAGCGCTGAGCTAGTACAAAACAATTATTCCGCTGCGGTAACAACTCAATCAGGTATTAACGATACTAACCAAGTGCTACATAAACTTAAACGTGTTGGTGTACATGAAGATGTTAGTTCAACAAAGCTAAACTTTTTAGCGCGCTTATCGTGTTGGAATTAATACACTGTAAGTTCTTTTAACAGGTTTTGAGCTGCATTGAGAACTTTACCTTCTTCTTTATCACATCCATTATATTTACAATTAATAATTAACTGATGATATGCAAAATAATTATTTTGTCTAAAGAAAGCAGGTATTTGTAATAATTTTGCTTTTTGGTAAGAATTGATTATTTTATTATCTATCTCAAAAAAGATTATTTTGATTCTGTCTTCATTAGTTATTTTATTCTTTTGTAAAATATATTGAACTGTAGATGAATTAATTAAAATATTTTTTCTCATGTATTTTTGCCATTTTTGATCTGACTCAAGATCTGATATATATGGCACCAAATCCTCACCTTCTTTCGATCTCCAGTTTACATGGCTACTACTCATAACATTTGAAGTCGCAATGTCACTATAGATATATTTTAATTTAAAACGATCTTTAGATTCATTATGACTAGGTGACGAATCTAATGCCCAATTGGAAATATTTTTTATCTCGGGTTTATTATAATTTTGTGGGATTATATTTATAACATTAACACCCAAACTTATTACTAAGGATAAAACTACAAAATTTAGCCAATATATTTTTTTGTTTGAATTGAAGCTTGATATTTTAATTTTTTCTAGCGAATCTAGCTTAATATAGATATAAGCTAAAATAACAATAACTACAGAATACAATAACCATCCAAATGTTTCGTGATCATAAACCAATTCCGACTGCATCTTAGAGTCATAAGCAATTAAGACTAAAATAAATATCCTGATCCAATTAAATAGTAATCCTAAACCTATAGCCAAAATAATTAACAAGGCTGTTTTCTTTATATTTATTTTTGATGTTAACACCATAAAAAAAGCCAATGCTAATGAGGTGACCAAATAACGAACGCCAGAACAACCATCAGTAATTTCCAAATTACCATAAGGAAGATAGATAATATTTCCATCTACATTAACACTGAGATTGGTAAAAGAAAGTAACAATGAAACAGCATCATTACTGAGTCTAATCAAAAGAGGATTTAAATATTCAAAAACAGGAAAACAGAATATTAAAAATAATATTGCAGGACTTATATAGACTGCGCTTTTATAATTAAATAATGCAAATTGTAATAATATTAATGCAATCCAAAACGCTAAGAACTGAAATAGTTCAATTCCGCAATATACTGAGACAGCATAAAAAAAACTAATTAATAGAATTGATACAAGAACTGTTATCTGGTTATTTTCTCTAAAAGAAACCTTCCCTAAACGTTCACAATATAAATAAATGGCTAATATAAATATAAAGACTCCATATAATATGGAACCTTGAACATCTATCCAATATTCATAAAGTTTACATATTCCGCTATTAAAAACTAAAAAAAAGTACACATTGATTGCAAGTAATGCAATATACTTCATTTAGCTTTCCTGTTTCCCAACACTATTGTCGTAATAACCTAATAGCCTTCAATATTTCTTCTTTAAATAGAAAATATGTTGCCGCCATATAGACCAAAATACCCGTTACAACTTTCATTGAAAGAACAACTATGATATCTAAATTATCTGGAATTAACAGCTCCATAGACAAAATACCAATTGCCATTACAGATGTTGTCACAAAAGGAATTTTAAGATTTTTCAAATACATTAGTTCAGTAATAATAGTCAGCTGGCTCAATCCTCTCATTCTCATAAAACAAACAAATGGATACACGAGAATCCAAGCCCAAAGTACTCCTTGCAATCCATAATTTATTACCCCAATAAGAAAAGACAACGGTAATATAATCGCGGTAATTACGTTAATTATTAATTCCATTTGAGGTCTTCCAAGAGCAAGAAATAATGGCGGTATATAATCTGTATAAGCCCTAAATAAACCTGCAAGACTTAAAAAAACTAAAGGTATTACCATTGGCATCCATTTTTCGCCAAAGACAATTAGCACTAACTCATCTGCTACTAATGCCATGCCAGCTAAAATAGGAAAGATTAACCATAAACCAGATTTTGTAACATTAAGAAATATATTTTTAAGTTCATCGTCGTAACCTCGGATCTTACTAAAATAAGAAAACAAGATTGGTCTAGTTAACTCATTAAATTTAGCAAGAGGCATATCCATTATGTAAAATGCCATAAAATAATAGCCTAAAGCTTCCGTTCCTAAGAATTTACCAATCAGTACATCGTCAGCCGTTGAAAATATAACATGTAGTACCTCGGCTCCTGTTGCAGCAGTTCCAAAATTTATAACTCTTTTGATTAAATCTTTATCCCATCCAAAACCGGGAGGTAATCCCTTGAGACACATCAACCAAATAGTTAATCCGATTTGGTTATAGCACACACCAATGACTAATGCCCAATAGCCAAAATCACAAACTGCTAATATGTAGACTAAAATTACTCTGCTGATACCGACCCACAACTTCATTAGAGATATCGCTTTAAATTTAAACTCTCTTTCTAATTGCGCCATCGGTAGCTTATGAAAAGCATTAAAAATAAACATCAAGCTTAATATTTTTATAGGCAGAACTATTTCATCATTCCCATAAAACTCTCCCAAAAAAGGCGCTATAAAATATCCAAAAGCAGCAATCAGCGACCCTGTCAAAAACATAAAGGTAAAAATCGTCTTTTCAGTATTTTTATCAACCTTTTCAGCTTGAATGTACCAAGAAGGTATACTTAATACCGATATCATTAGTAAATAAGGCAATAGAGTTTCTGCAAGTGCAAAAATACCATAGTCAGTTGGGTCTAAAATTCGAGCCGTTAAAATGGTAAAAAACCAACTTACCAGCTGCCAGACTATTGTAGTAGAAGCCATCCATTTGAAACCTGAAACCGCTTTACTGGTATATGTATCTACGCTGGTTTCGATTGTGTTATCTTTGTTATCTTGATTGGTCATTAAACTTTCTAAGTTTTTCTAATTTTTATCTTTGGCTTTAAATCCTGGAAGAATCAGGCTGCATAGTTTCCACAGGCCGAAACATTCAACATAACTGAAAGAAGATTCATTTTCATCTAACTTTTCAGTTAAATATATGTATTTACACTTAAATTATCTTGACGCTTAAATGTCTTTAATAAACGACATATATTGAGCAAAATAGTAGGAGTCTTTTCTTATTACACTAATTTAATGGGCTAATATTAACTATTCATAAAGTAATTTTAGATTAAATTCTTAATTTCTGCCTAGCCAATGCAAGACTTGTACTCAAAATTTCATGAACATTGTTTTATCGTATCTTTGGCACCAAACTTGCTCTTTGGCACAAACAACATGAGAAATGTTACAATTTTTATTTAACTCTAACCCACACTAACTAGTTTCTAATAATTCATACAGTGAACAAGACACAGCAATTTAGCCACCCATGTGCAATGACGGTAGATGTAGAAGACTATTTTCACGTTGCTGCCTTTGAAAATGCCATTGATCCTAGTGATTGGCCAAACTATGAAACCCGAGTTGAAAATAATACTGAAACTCTACTCAATTTATTTGAGAAAAAAAATCTCACCGCCACTTTTTTTATTCTAGGATGGGTAGCCGAACGCTACCCAAATTTAGTCAAATTTATTGCTGACTCAGGACATGAAATTGCTTCTCATGGTTACAGCCATCAGATAATTTATAAACAAACTCAAGAAGTCTTTAAAGAAGAAGCCATCAAATCTAAGCAGTTATTAGAAGATATTATCCAAAAACCTGTTACTGGATATCGGGCAGCTTCGTATTCCATCACTCCAAAATCACTATGGGCTCTGGATATATTGGCTGATGCAGGCTATGAATGGGATTCCAGTATATTCCCTATTCATCATGATAAATATGGTATACCGACAAGCCCCACAACCCCTTACTATATAAAAACATCCAATGGCAAACTTATAAAAGAGCTTCCTCTAACCACAGCAAAATTTATGGGTTTTAAATTGCCTGCTGCTGGTGGTGGTTATTTTCGGTTATTTCCTTATTGGTTATCACGTACTTTACTTAAGAACGCCAGCAAAAATAATCCTGCTATCTTTTATCTCCATCCTTGGGAAGTGGATCCTGAGCAACCACGTGTTGAAGGCGCCAGTTTATTATCGAGGTTTCGCCACTATAACAATTTAGAAAAATGCATGCATAGATTAGATAATTTAACAAATGATTTTCAATTCACCTATGTGAGTGATGCTTTGAGTAATTTTAATGGGCCGACAATTAATATAAATGAGTTAGTGGCATAATGCAGGCTCATGAAAAACTTCTCAAAAACATAGGCAACAATCTTCTCGTCATATGGCAAGAGTTTGACGAAATACCTCAATCATTAGAATTAGAATTAAATATCTTACAAACTATTATCGATGATATTAAAAAACTAAATGAAAACAAAAAAATATTATCATCAAAAATAGGCAAGCTAAAAAAAGAAGGAAAAGACTTTAAACATATAATCGATGAACAATCTTCGATTAAAAAGAATCTAAATACACTAAAAGAAAAAAAATCGAATCAAGAAAATTTAATAAAAAACTTATTTGAAAATCTTGAATTAAAAAATCCTTTGCCTACAAGATTCACTGCTGCCGAAGACACTTCATTATTAGATACTTTAACAGCTATAAATATTATCCCTGCTGATAAGATAGAAGACTCTGTTATTGATGATTATGTGGAAAACCATTCTCATTCTACGCCATATCATTTTTCATGCTGGCGGAGATTAATATCTTCTTTATTTAGGCATGAAGATATGTCGATTGTAGCTATCAATCAAAGTAATCAATTGAAAGGTTATTTACCTTTAATCAGGCTTAAAAGTATGCTGTTTGGCGATTTTGTCGTTTCTATGCCATATTTTAATTATGGAGGTCCAATAGCAGATAATAAGGAAATCGAAACTCGCTTAGTTGATTCTGCAATAGAAACAGCTCAAGCCTTAAACCTTGAGCATATTGAAATTAGAGAACTTAAAAAACGTACTGACTTGATTACCAAACAAGAGAAAGTCTCAATGATACGTAGATTACCTAAATCTACTGAAACTTTTTCTAAAGAATTAGGAACTAAATTACGTGCTCAGATTCAACGCAGTAAAATCGAACAGCCTCAAATAAAAATAGGCAAACAAGAATTAATTCATGATTTTTATAAAGTCTTTTCAACCAATATGCGTGATTTAGGCACTCCTGTCTACAGCAAAGAATTTTTTTTTCGAGTTCTGGATGCATGGTATGAAAAAACTCATATTGTAGTTGTCTACATTAATCAAGAAGCAGTAGCATGCGCCCTATTATTAGGTTATAAAGAGATGTTAGAGATACCTTGGGCCTCTGCTTTAAAAAAGACGAACCGTTCGGGTATAAATATGTTCATGTATTGGAACATACTCAATTTTGCCATTGAAAATAATTATGAGTTTTTTGATTTCGGACGTTCAAGCAAACATAGCGGTACTTTTAATTTCAAAAAACAATGGGGAGCTGAACCTTTTCAAAACTATTGGAATTATTGGCTGCCAAAAGGAGAAGAATTGCCTGAAATAAACCCAAACAATGCAAAATATAAATTACTAATTTCAACCTGGAAAAAATTACCTTTAATTATTAGCAATACAATTGGCCCTTCTATAGTAAAAAACATCCCTTAAAATTATTTACGTATGAATTTTGAACATAAAAGAATTGAACAAGAGAATCTTGTTGGCGTTTTAGTGGAAAATCCAAGCTATGAAGATGCTAAAGCATATTGGGATCAAGTTAATCCAGAAAATAATAATGTGTTTGTAAGTTGGATTTGGATTGGACCGTGGCTAAAATTAATACATGATAAAGTTAATACCAATTTATTTCTCGTTTATGAGAATGAAAAAATAGTCGCCGCAGTTTTTTTAATATTACACAAAGAAAAACGTCATAAATTTGTAACTTCAAGGCAAGTATTTTTAAACGAGATTTGTGCAAATCGTTTAAATATGGTGATTGAATATAATCAAATATTAATAGCACCTGGTTATGAATTACCTGTCACTAAACTATTTACTAATTTTCTAGAATTAAATAAGTCATGGGATGAAATAGTTTTTAATGCTGTAGAATCTGAAAAATTTAAATTAATACAGGATAAAATCGGACTTGAGTTTGAAATTGTCGATACAGGAGTTTCGAGACAAGCTCAATTAGAGCAAGGCAAATATAATTCATCAAAAGAACTTAAACAGTCTTTACTAAGTAGTAATAAACGTTCTCAGATTAATCGTTCGATTAAGTACATAGAAAAACTATATGATGAAATCACTATTTCATCTGCAAGTAATCAGCAAGAAGCTATAGATTATTTTGAAAGGATGAAAGAACTCCATACTGAATATTGGCAAAAAAAAGGATTGCCGGGAGCTTTTGCTAATAATAATTGGGTAAACTTCAATATAGATCTTATTAAAAATGAAATAAGCAACAATCAAGTAGATATTCTGAAGATAACCGCTGGCGATTTTACAATCGGTTATTTATATAATTTAGTCTATAAAAATAAGGTCTATAATATTCAATCTGGTTTTAATTACTTAGAAGATAATAAATTTAAACCTGGCTTTATTGCTCATTGGCTTGCAATTGAATATTACTGGAAAAATAATATTGACTCTTATGATTTCTTAGCTGGTGGTGAAGAATATAAAAAATCGTTTGCTAATTCAGAAATAGATTTAGTATGGGCAAAATTAAAAAGACCCAAACTCACATTTAAAATAGAAAGCGTACTTAAATCTATTAAGCGATTAATTTCATAAATAATGTACTTCCTTGTACATTTATATTCCTATGTTTTTTAGTTTAAAGACAAGGTAAGGCTCCAATATCACCGCCATCATGAGCTTTTCCACATGCTGGTGAAGATGATTTAGGTCTGAAATCTCTAGACCCTTCATCGTTGAACTGTGGATCTGCAAAGATACTGTCTATATCGAAACCCAAAGCTTGCCATTCTGCCAATGTTCTATTTTTTCCATAACCATAACCAGCAATGTATGTTGTCTCAAAATCAATTAAATTTCTATTCCTATAAAGAACGGAACTAGTGAAACCTTTTTCATCTGCTTCGTCACAACATAAGTAAGGTATTGCCTCATAAGTATACTCATCAGCTCGGTCCTCAATTAATGATACATCCGCTTTCTTCATAGAAATAATATTATCAATTATGACAATAGTTTTATCAGTGCCAACAGGATTAGCATTCTTATGCATGATTTGTCCTTTAAGCGTATTATGTCTAAATAGAACATAACTTAATTCAGCTTCTACTTGTCCAAACATAACTGTTCCATGAAATACGTTATATAAAATTTCTATATTATTGCTATACCCTTGATTTTGTATCGCAAACGCTTCTGTAGAATTATTATATAAATAATTACCGCGAAATGTATTGAACTGTCCATGATCTTTATCTTTAGCGCCTGCGCCATGAATACTATAGGCTTCATTATCTTCATAAAGTGATTGATACACATCATACATAATGACTGAACCACCATGATGATGATCTTCATCATATAAATCATGAAAAAGATTATCTTGTATTACGATATTTTGGTGAGCTCTATTTTGAGATCCACCTTCGTTCCAAAAGAAAATAAATGATGGGTTTTCACGATCTGAATCATCATATAAATGATGCATATGATTTCTTCTAAAAATCCAATTATCTTCACCTGTAAAACAAAAAGCCCATCTTTGAGCATTTATTATTTCTAACCCATCTATATAGCCAAAATCAGAAGCTGGTCTTAAAGTAGATAAATCCAAATCTAGTACAGGTTTTTCGCCTGGATATGCAATCCATTTATTCGAATCAGAGCTCTTTAGAGTAAAAGCACCTTTATATAAACCACCACGCAAATAAACAATACCATCGCTTCCTGCACGAGAAATGGCTGTATCCATAGTTTTCCATGGCTTACCAATACTTCCGTTTCCTGAAGAATCATTTCCATTAGGTGAAACGAAATAGAAACCGGCTTTAGTGACATTAATATTGAAATTTTGTTTAATTTTCCCATCAGTTGAATCTGTAACAATAACACTAACATTAGCACTAGTATCTTCAAGTGATGCATCCGGTGTCCAAGCTATCTCACCAGTATAATTATTAATTGTCATACCTGAAGGTGACTGCTCTAATTCATAACGATAAGGATATTGCCCACCTATAACACCCATTCGGATATTGTATTCCAATCCAGGATAAGCTTTGGTTAGTGGCCAACTAATTATTTTAAATTCGATTGGACCATATAATTCGCCAACATTTACAGTCGTTTCAGTTGAGCTTGCATTAGGACTACCTCCACCAGAACTTGGAGCCTCGGTGTCTTGGTTATCAGCCGTTGTTACAGGAACTTCTGGTGCTTCTTCCGTAACCTCTTGAAGAGGTAAAGAAACATCGGAACGTTTTGGTTCAGATAAATTTTCTTCTGAAGGTTCTTCTTGATTACTATTATCTATCGAGATGTTACTAGCGTTTACTCCACTTGAACCTGAACTAGCATCAGCCAATTGATTTGATAAATTATTGGAATTGTTTGAACCAAGACTAGCATCATTATTATTTCTTTCAGCTCTTTTAGCTAATCGCTTTTCTTTTCGTTCTTGTCTTTTTTTAAGTTTATTATTCTTTCGTTTTAATATCTTTTCCAAACGTTTTTTTGCCTTCTCAGCATTCTTACCTAATCGCTTAGAGAGATCCTTGCTTTTAACCAAAGTATCTCCATTTGAGCATGGAGATTGACTATAGCTCAACGAACCATTAGGGCTCTTACATTTATAAATTGTCGTGGCATTCACGACATTAAAAGCTAATAGAAATCCTGAAAATAAGACAATATTATGAATTAAGTTCATTTTTTTATATCCTAGAATTTATAATACGAGTGTTTTTTATATAGAAATTAATATTTCAATTTCTTATATAAAATTTAGCGGATAATCTATCTTTAAGTAAAAAGAAAACTAACTTTGGATTTGAAAATTCTTGAAGTGGATCACTTTTTTACATAAGCATTACGATTTCAATGCAAATAAATAAAAAATATGGATTAATTATGTGAACTTTATCACAATATAGTTAAAGCTATTTTTTCTTAATATTAAGTGCGCGACGAATACCTTTTAATTCAGTTTTAAGGATCTCATTTAAGGATTCCATAGAATTATCAAGGATACTAATTCTTCTATAAATATCGTCTAGTGTAATATTAGAAGAACTCGCCACATGAGTTGAAACCATATTGGAACTTGCCGGCGATGATGAAGCTAGACCATCGTCACTGAAATTAAAATCTACTGCATTTGTATCAGCATTCCAAAATTCATCTTCTACGTCAGATAACACAGATTGTAAAATTTCATACGTTATGTGCTCTATTTGCTCCAACCCAGCAAAAAGCATGATTCGATCACAAAGTAAATTAGTTTTGCGTGGAATACCTTTTGTAAATTTATGTATCTCATCAAATACTTCATCATCAAACTGAGGATTGTTATCCCAACCAACTACTTTTAATCGATGAAGTACATAGTCTTTTATTTCGTTTGGATCAAGTGGGCGTAAATGGTAAGAAGCCGTTACACGTTGACGTAATTGTTCAAACCCTTGCATTCGCATTGTGGCCCTAAATTCTTTTTGCCCAAGCAGAAAACTTTGTAGTAACTGATTACCATCGTAGGTGATATTGGAGAGCATGCGTAATTCTTCAATCGCCTTAGGCGCTAAATTTTGTGCCTCATCAATAACTAAAAGTAAACGCATTCCTTTTTTATACGTTTCTATAAAAAAGGACTCAAGATTTTTTAAAAGTTCAGTTTTTGTAAGATCTTTATATTCCAATTGGAATTCAGCAGATACCATTTGTAGTAAGTCCTCAGCTCCTAACTGAGTATTTACA
This sequence comes from Gammaproteobacteria bacterium, assembly GCA_965243205.1. Classification (GTDB taxonomy): domain Bacteria; phylum Pseudomonadota; class Gammaproteobacteria; order Eutrophobiales; family Eutrophobiaceae; genus CBDEUK01. The sequence goes on along the minus strand of CBDEUK010000002.1, from coordinate 2,219,474 downwards.
ATTTTCGCAACAACCATATTGGATGTATCTAGTGACTGAAATAACCGACTTACTAAGGTCGATTTGCCAGTACCTACATCACCTGTTATTACAATAAACCCTTCTTCTTGCTTAATACCATAACGTAAATAAGCTAGAGCTCTTTTATGAGTATTACTATTAAAGAAAAACTCGGGGTCTGTATTTAATTTAAATGGGTTAGCTGTTAGATTATAAAATTCTTCGTACATGATTCTCTAAAATACCTTATTAATCCCTACAAATACTCTGTTTTCACTAAACTCTGGAAAAACTGTGCTATCAGATTCAAATATTGAATGGCTGTAACCAAAAGCTAAGTTTAGATCTTTAGTTACATTTTTGATAAAGACCAAATCCAATAAGTAATCATTGGTCTGCACTCCGGTTTCTAAATTACTATTCTGGTATACCAAGTTTAATCTTGATTGAAGTGTTCTTGTTAATCTGTGATTCCAACTAGCATCAGCTCCATACGTTTCTATTTGGTTTGTAGATTGACGCGATTCATTATCATCATAAAACACACCCAATTGAAAAATATCTCTTTTTAATGTGTAAATACCAATGACACGAAGTTCATTGGTAACAAAAGTTTCACCTGATTGGTTAATAACTGAAGCATCAAGAGCAGTAGGACTTATAAAGGTTCTATCATCAATAAGGTTACCTTGTTCATCGATTAATCCTGATGCACCTCTTTCATATAAAATTTCTGAAGGTGTATTTAATAATGCGTCACGTGCTGTTTGTTGGAAACGATTAAAAGAAAATCGAACTTGAGTTTTGCTATACGCGTATTCAGCATCAACATCAAATACCGAACCAAAATATCGCTCACCAGCTGAAAAATCTATACTCGTTCGCTTAGATGGTTTCCAAATGAAACCTGCTAACCATAATACTCCACTACTATCTGAGACTTGCACTATGTCATCATCATCATAACCAATCGTCGCAGTAGCAGAAAAATTTCTTGTAACCGGGTAAATAAATCTATTTTGAATATTAGTAAATCTTATATCATCAGACGTCCCTTCTATTTCAACAAAACGATTATTAAATTCGAAATCGAATAAGAGACGTTTAAATCGATTGCCATTTTTTATATTTAAATAACTAAAGTTCGAATTACTATCGCCAATATCAGATAAAATCTCATCGTAAGTATGTCCTATCGTGAGATTGGCGTAGTCAGAGATTTTTTGTTTCCAAAAAGGATTTATGCGGTAAGAAAAAATATCTTCACGATTATTCGCATTTGATATGTTATCTGCACCTAATGAATTTCCTGAATTGATATTTTGCTGTCCATTATTAGCGGAAAAATCTAGAAAGAAATGATCTTTCCATAATTCAGCTATAGCATCGGCCCGTAAATTATGAATATCATCGTCTTGAGCGTCTCCCGCATAAATAATAAACTCAGGAGCATAATTAAATCTTGCCTTTAAACGTGAGCCATCTCTAGTCGCATATAAGCCTGGCTGCAAGACAGTTACAAAATCGCTGTCTTTATTGGTATCATCAAGATTAATATTGTCAGAAAAGATCTCTTGAACATTAATATACGGCTCGACTTTAAAGTCTGTAGCCCAAATATTATGTGTAAAGATCGCGCAATATATTAAACAAGTGTAAATTAGTGTTGTACGCATCAGCATTTTCTTTAATAGTTTCCTTATTAATTGCCATAGCCGTAACCATATGTCTTAGCAGTATCGATATATTGATTGCTTTTATTTAATACAACTCCAACATTTTCATTATCTTTAATTATTTCTTTTGCAGTCTGAATGATGTGTAACGGCGTTTTTTCTGCTTCAATAACGAATATTATCTGGTGAACCAATTTTTTTAGGGCATCTGAAGATGTTTCTTGTAATAATGGCGGTGCATCCAGAATAATTAGCCTGTCATCATACCTGTTTGATAACTCATTCACCAGATGGCTCATTTTTTTACTATTGAATAATTCAGTAATTCTGTCTGAATCCACCCCTGCTGGTAAAATATTTAGATTTGGGATATTTGTCGTTAGTATCAAATCACTTAAATTAGGTGATTTATCGGTCAGATAATCAATAAGACCGGACTCTTCCTTTAAACCTAGTACAGAGCTCGTTTGTTTCTTTACGATATCGGCATCAATAAGAAGCACTGTTTGATTGTATTCATAGGCAACACTCATGGCCAAATTCATTGCAGTGAAAGATTTCCCCTCTCCCTCAAGAGAACTGGTAATCATAATAATATTCTTTCTGCCGTCTTTACCTTCAAAAGCTGTACGCAGGACTGGTAATTTGATGCGTCTATATTGTTCAAACATGATACGGTTCTTGGTATTAGGAGTTAAATATCCTTCTTTCTCTAACAACCCAATATCTAGATCAATGCGGCGGGATTTTATTGCAGGAATATCTTTCGTAATATCTCCCACATGAGTATTACCACTATGAGTTTCTTCTACAATTTTTCCAATCTGCACTTCTTCTTTGACAATACGATGACTGCCAGTCACATCAAGTTTGTCTAAAGCTTTTTCTATAATACTCATAGGGTCTCCGGACTCACTATATCCTTTATCATTTGTACATAAGGAGTAAAAGAAAAGTCATAATAATCCAACACGAAAGCTAAACAGGTAACTAATCCACATACTATTAAGCCATAGAAAATGCTGCCTACTCGTCTTGCCGCAAGTTCGGAACTAGACCAATAAATAGGCACATTCCCATAGACCTCTAATTCCAATTCGTCTTCTATTTGTTGTTCGCGATAAATTTTTGGATAAAACTGCTCTAATAACCACGCTATTAAAATACCAATCGCAAAACTTGCAAAAAATACAGCAATACTTAATAAACGACGGTTAGGAAAAGTAGGTTGTTTAGGGATCGATGGTGGATCCAAAACTTGATACTGTAGATCTTGAGTAGATTGTTCCGCTTGTCTTGAAATTTGCGATGATGAGCGTCTTTTAACCAACTCATCATAAGTTCCTTTAGTATTAGTATAGTCACGGGTTAAGCGTACTAATTCAGATTCTATTTCAGGCATGATAGTAATCTGCTTGTTCATTGAATCCAGTTTAACTTCATACTCAGAAATTCTGGCTCTTAAAGCAGAAACCTTAGAATTCGACTCACTGACACTCAGTTGCAATTTTTGGTAAAGTTCAGAACTAACTAAAGAAGAACTTTTTCTGGTTGTTGAAACTGGAGAAGGGTTTAGATCTTCTTGCTTTTTTTGTTCATATAGCTGTTTTAGAATTCTTTCTGTCGCTAAAACATCCGGATGCTTTTCTGTGAATTGTAGCTTCAGTTCCGTTAATTTTTGATTAGCATCTTGAATTCTTTTTTCAATCAAGCTCAACTCTTTAGCTTTTATTTCAGCACCAGCAGTATTTTGACTATCTGAGATAATTCGATTCAATTGACTACGCAGAGTAAAATTTCTATTTTGCTCTTCAATTAAATTCATCTTGGCAGTATCAATATTAGTTCGGATTTCATTTAATCTTGAAAAGAAATCCTCGCCTTTTGCTTGAGTCAAGTTAGGATGTTTTTGCTTGAATTGCTTTAGTTTTTCTTCAGCTGCTTCTAATTTGGCTTTATATTCCGCTATATTCTCATCCAAAAAGCCTTCAACTTTAATGTTTTCTTTCGTACCGGTTTTTATGAATTTTTCGATAAATAATTCTAATGTTGAATTAACAACCGAATAAGCAAACTGCGGCTCTCGGTGAGAAAAACTAATCGTGTAGAAGTTTCCACTTTTACCCCCATCACCATCACTTAAACCTTTATTATCAATATTGATCGTTTTTACCAGCTTACGTAAAAACTTCTCTAGAGCTTTGTCCGAATAACCAGAAACATCGACACCACTGGCATCAACAATTTTCAATAAACTGGCACGGTTTTTTAAGGTTCTTCGAATTATCGATGCCCTCTCGTCTCCAGAAGATTTTTCCGTGCCTACACCCTTTAAAACAGGGCTCAGAGCCGTTTCTTCATCGAAATATATTGTTGCTTTGACTTCGTATTTATCAGGCAGGATGTACACGACCGCCCAGCCAATAAAACAAACAAGGGCAGCTGTTGTTAACACTACCCAGCGATGGTGCACCGTTATCCAAAAAATAGACAGTATTTGCTCGTATATTTCACGCATAATAAATAGGTAATCTAATTCTAATTAACAAAAAGAATTAATCAGAAGAACGATTCAGGAACAATTAGGACATCACCAGGTAGAACTTGTGTATTAGCACTAACACGACCAGCTTTCAGAAGATCATCTAGTTTTACTGTAAACTCAGAACCATCTGCACGAACTAATTTTGCGCTGTTACCCGCAGCAAACTCGGTTAGCCCACCAACTGACAACATTACATCCAAAACTGTCATATTACGGCTATAAGGAATTGCGCCTGGTTTGGTTACTTCACCAATCACACGAACTAACTGGTCAACACCGCCACGTATGGTTTTCACCGTCACAGTAACCAAAGGATCACGGATATATTCAGCAAGTATGGTTTCGATGTCCCCGGCTAACTGACTTGGAGTCTTACCACTAGCCATTAAGCTATCAACTAAAGGCGCAGAAATACGGCCATCAGGACGAACAGGGACCCCTGTGGTAGAAACATCAGGGTTACGCCAGACAAAGATATCCAAGGCATCTCCAGGACCAATTTTGTACTCATACGCATCGGTAGCGCTTGAATCAACATAACTTGTGGCATCAGCATCCGCAACCGTACCAAAAGAGTTACATCCAGAAACGAATACTAAAGGAATAACCAATGAAATATATTTAACAAACTGGACAAATGAACAGTTGTTCTTCATAGCTGAATCTCCATTTTTTGGAAAGTAGATGTAAAAATGTATTTGTTTTATAAACGTATTTTCAAATTTCACTCTAATATAAATCCCATATTGAGTAAACTGATATTCAATCGATCAATAGCTTAAGTAATGGTTTTAAGAACCTATATAACTGGCTTCATTTCCTTTGAGCGATATTCAATATTGAATTGGCATGTATTGAGCGAGGATTATCGACCTTTTGCCAAAAATATTACTGCGGCAGTCTGCATCATGATAAGCAAATCGAGAAATACTGTATTGTGCTTTAGATAGTACAAATCGTACTGCAATTTTTCCTTAGAATCTTCAACACTTGCTCCATATGGATAACAGATTTGCGCCCAGCCTGTTATACCAGGTTTAGCATGGTGCCTAAGTCCATAAAAAGGAATTTGCTCTGATAACTCATCAACGAACTGTGGGCGCTCTGGTCTAGGACCGACAAAACTCATATTACCTTTAAGCACATTATAAAGTTGAGGTAATTCGTCAATTCGAGTTTTACGAATAAAGTTACCAACCTTAGTAACCCTATTATCATTTTTCTGGGCCCAAACGGCTTTGCCATTAGATTCCGCATTTTCTGTCATGCTACGGAATTTATAAATCTTGAATGCTTCATTATTCAAACCAACACGTTCTTGGAAATAGAATATCGAACCTTTAAACCCGGACTCAATTTTTATCGCAATAACGGTTAAAAGCATTAATGGCAAAGTAACCACTAACATACTACTAGCAACGATGATGTCGAATAGACGTTTGACAGTCGCTTTTGCCTTACCTTGGACAAACCCTTGCGAATAAATTAATGCGCTTGGATGTAGCGTATCTAAAGAAATTTTACCCAGTTGTCTTTCAAGGAAATAATTTACATCGACCACCCTTACACCACGCATCTTACATTCGAGTATTTCATCTGCAGGGATTTTATTTCGACGTTCATCTAGAGCGATAACAATTTCCTTGATTTTATTACGCTTAACAATTTCGTGAAGATTAGAAAAATCAGATTCAACTTCGATTAATTTATCTTCACCAATTAAGTTGTTGCCATCACGTTCTGCATCGATAAAACCTACTATACGTATACCTGCTTGAGATAAACGGGTTAATTTATCGATTTCTTTTGCCTTATTACCTATTCCTATAACAATCGTTCTTTGCTTAATCACACGATCGGTACGCAACTGCCAAATAAAGCGGCAAACTACTATGCTGATAAACGAACAAGCCAAAGCAAGCCCAAAGACTTTACTATCGACACTGTCGTCGCTAAAAGCCACCAGTAAAATCGCAAGCAGAATAGAACCAAGAATAAAACTTAGTACGATACGTCCGAAAGTTGATACAAAACCACCTTGGCTAACTCTATGGTACATACCCATAGAAACCATCATGGTTAACATCACAAGGCTAAAAACAGAAGCATATCCCCATATAGTAATAGCCATCGCACCTGAAGCCGTGTTTAACCCATTACTAATACCAATATAGACTGAAACTAAAAGTACTAATACTTCAGTCGAGCAAAGTAAAAATAATTCCTTTGGTACATAATGGCCAAATATTCTAAACATTTAGAGTGATAACCTCATTGTCAAAAAATTTATTTCATAAATTCAGGGAACAAAGTGAAAGAACAATTATTAATCGTAATTTCGAATAATTTTCTGATAACTCCCCAAGAGTATCTGCCATACACTAACAAGCGATGTGCCAATTTATAAAAATTGATTAAAATCAGTTTATTCAAAAGGACTATTTCGCCAAAAAAATCTATATTTAACCCATATATTTCAATGAGTTAAAATATATCATCATTGAGTGAAATGATTTTATCAAATTTGTTTTTTTAGAAATTGATCACAGCTTAACTGAGAGCATAATAATGGCTTCTGTCACTACTGTGCGACAATCTATAATCCAAATTTCAGTAGATTATGGCTAATGAATTCTAGGTGATTGACCGAATCAATCAGATCGAAACAGCATTCTTTATCTGCCATTAGAATATTTTTATATTTTACTTTAAAAAATACTATTTATCTATTTGTTTTATATAGATTATTTATGAAAATTTCCTAATATAGAAATATAAGCGATGCTATCAATTATTAGCTCACTTTCTGGACAAATAATGCGTTGATTCATGATTTCCAAGATGTATCAAAAAGAAGACAGATAGCTGAATAAAACGACATGAATATTTTTAACCCTGAAAACAGTAGTTGGCGAAATGAATGGTATACTTCAATACAGAAAAACAGCTTAATAAAATCTAGCCATAACATTACCTCAACTAAAAATAAAAACGTTAAATACTCATGTTAATAGCCATTTTTTTCCTTCTGTTATTTTGCACGGCTTATAGTTATTTCATCTATCCAATTGTGTTATTTATTTTAAATACCCTATTTGGAAAAGCCGTTCAGATAGAAGCAAATACCAATGAATACCCTTCAGTAAGCTTGATTATTACCTGCTATAACGAAATCGCCCGAATCGAAGAAAAAATTAATAACACATTAGACATTGATTATCCCGAAGACAAACTTGAGATCATATTTGCCTCAGACTGCTCTGATGATGGTACAGATGACTTCATCCGTAAATTTGAAGACAAAAATATAAATCTGGTTAGAGCCAACGAACGACTAGGCAAAGAAAATGCGCAGCTCTGTGCTATTAACGAGGCTAAGGGTGAAATTATTGTATTTTCCGATGTCGCTACTCAAATCCCCGCTGAATCAATCAAGACTCTAGTTAGTTATTATTCTGACCCAAACATTGGTGCTATTTCGAGTGAAGATAGATTTATCTCCCAAGACGGGAACGTGGCTGGAGAAGGATTGTATGTGAAATATGAAATGTGGCTGAGACAACAAGAATCGATGTTAGCAGGCTTAGTTGGATTATCAGGTTCGTTCTTTTCCTGTCGAAAAGAAGTGACAGAAGAATGGGATATTGCATCTCCTAGCGATTTCAATACCGCCATAAATGCTGCTAAAAAATCCTACAAAGCAGTAACAGCTCCGGATGTATTAGGTTTCTATAAAGATCTTTCCGATCCTAAAAAAGAATATCAGCGTAAGGTAAGAACTGTGCTTAGAGGTATGACAGGTTTAGCGAGACATATCGAAGTACTTAACCCGTTTAAATATGGTTTTTTCGCCTTACAAATCTTCAGCCACAAACTCATGCGCTGGCTTGTACCTGTATTTATGTTCCTAGTATTTGTGAGTAATATTTTGACTCTATGCCAGCACTGGGGTTTTAAGGCGATTTTTATTTGTCAGTTACTATTCTATGGTTTGGTATTACTTGCTCACTTTATTCCTAAGTTACGTGACAACGCATTAATAAAAATCATGTATTTCTTTGTACAAGTTAATATCGCAATTGCTCACTCAATGTGGTTATTTTTAACTGGTAAACGTATGACCGTTTGGCAACCTTCTAAACGTTAATGTTAGCCCCAGCTGGAAACAGGGTTCAGTTTGGTTTTCAAACGGAATCATTACCAAAATTTGATGGCTATTCACCAATTTGGTGTCAAAGCGGTACTGCAGCTTTAGCATTATCGATTCTAGTTGCGAAACAATTAAAATCCATCGAACAAGCCGAAGTGATTATCCCTGGATATGCTTGCCCAGACCTTGTATCTGCATGTGCCTTTGCAAATACTAAATGTCGACTAAGTGATTTAGAAATAAGTAATACTGCTTTTTCACTAGAGCATATCGAATCTGTAATCAATGATAGAACTATTGCAATAGTTGCCGTCAACTTTTTAGGCATTGAAGAACGTTTGGCTGAGCTCAAAGCATTAGCGTCAAAACACAATATCTTATTAATTGAAGATAATGCTCAATGGTGGCCTGAATTTAATAATGGGAATACATCATTATCAGGAGACTGTATCTCGATAAGTTTTGGGCGTGGCAAACCTATCTCGATGTTAGGTGGTGGCCTAACTCTTATCAGTCAGACCTTGCTAGAAAATTCTAAAATAAACTCTTTATTAGAAACATACGGCAGAAAATTCATTGATAGTGGTTCAGCATCTTTCGTAATTAAAAGCCTGCTCTATAACGCTTTAATAAATCCTGCGCTATATGGTTTATTAAATTACGTTCCAGGACTTAAATTAGGCCAAACTAATTACAAACCTTTGCAATCAATATCCGAATTTGAGCAGATAAAAGCTAAATTCTTAGGTTTAAACATTTCAAAACACATTAGTAGAGAACCAACAGCTCAACTTTTCTTACAAACGCATTTAGAAAACTTACCTGATGAAATAATATCCTTGCCGAATAAATATTTAGAACGTACGAAAAGATTATTACGATTTCCGATACTATTTGAAGATCAGACAAGTCGAGATCATAACTTTGATTTATTCAACCAATCAGGTTTGGGTGCTTCTAAGTTATACAATAACACTTTACCGAATATACCAGGGACTGAGCCTCATCTATGTGAATATGATGACTTACCGAATGCGCTTGATTTTGCAAACCGTCTGCTAACATTACCTGTCCACAGTTTAGTCAAACAAAAACACCTCGATAAGATGTTAAGCATTTTAAAGTCTGATTAAACTAAGCCTTTAAAACCTCATGATAAAGCTCGACATGAGCCTGAGAATTTTTCTCATGCGAATAATGTTGCCTTAATCTACTTAGAGCATCATCAACCATCTGCTTAGTATTTGAACTCGTCCGACAATTCTCAATGGCCTGTTTAAATTTTTCCGGTTTCTGTTCATAAACTAAATATCCACAATTTCCATTATCAAGTACATTCGGTATCTCACCTACAGCATGACTAACAATGGGTAATTTTGATGCAACCGCTTCTAAGATAGTCATCGGCAAGCCTTCATGATCTGATGCCATTATTAAACAATCCATCTGCTGCATCAGGTGATGCACATCTAAACGATGACCTAGAAAATGAGTTCCTGATAATATATTTAAACTCTCTGCTAACTTCTTTAAAGAATCTGCTTCGACACCATCGCCAACTATATACAGTTCATAGTCCAAACCATGTGCCTGAAACAATAAAGCGTATGTTTCTAGTATCAGATCCACACGCTTTAACGTAACCAGACGCCCAAAGAACACCAGTTTAAAACTTTCAGAATTTCCAGGTATTTTTATTAGCTGTTCGGCCTTTGCTGAAACCTTATCGATATTTAAACCATTGGGTATAACATTGATCTTACTTTTAGGATATTTTTTTGCGAGCTTTTCCCTAAGCTCGGTAGAAACACTGATAATTTTTTTCTGCAAAAAACGGCCTGAAAATAAATTTAAATGGGCTGGGATACTTCTTTTAAGATCCCATAATGAAACTTTAAATTCATCATCCCCATGTGCTGTGCGCACACTTGGAATACCTTTCAATAAACCTGCAATACTACCTATGATATTTTCTTTGTATCCGTGCGTATGGATTAAATCTACTTTAACTTCCGTCAAGATATTACAAAACTCTTTAATCATTTTGAAAAGTCCGTATTTCGATTCATCGATGATAAATACTTCAATACCGCACTCACGTAATTTATCAGCTAATGTTTCATCATTAAATAAAACCGCTTTCACTGTAAGCTTATCTTTGCTTGCATCCATTAATGTATACACTTGCATTTCTGCCCCAGCCCAAGGTGTGCCTGAAGCAACGTATAAAATGGTCTTAGCCATATTTTTTCCTACTTAGCAAAACAAATTGAATTAACTTGTATAAACTCGGTTTTTATTTAAGATGAAATTACAAATGACTACATCTCGAGTTCACAATTTTGCATGACTGCATATAATGTAGTACATACTAAAATAACATCTTCCCATTCTATGTAAGAGAAGTAAAAAATACCATGTGTGGATTAACTGGCTTATGGCGTCCGGATAACACGCCTGAAAAAAATAAATCATCTGTTTCAGAGATGCTGAAAAAATTAGTACATCGTGGACCCGATAGTGATGGCATATGGAGCAGTAATAACGGACAACTCTGCCTCGGCCACCGCAGACTAGCCATACAAGACCTCTCCGAACATGGTCACCAACCCATGCATTCTAGTTCTCAACGATTTACGATCGTTTTCAATGGAGAGATTTATAATTTCAAATCCATTATGCAATCTCTTGAATCATATGGGTATAAATTTAAAGGCCATTCTGATACCGAGATAATACTCGCTGCATTTGAACAATGGGGTATCGATAATGCGATTGAACAATTTCATGGTATGTTTGCAATTGCGCTTTATGATCATCAAGATGATCAATTAATTTTAACTCGAGACCGATTGGGTGAAAAACCGCTTTACTACTATCTTGATCAAGAAGGTCTAGTATTCGCATCAGAATTGGATAGCTTATTAGTTGCTATCAATAAAAAATTAAGCCTTGATTGGACTGAAATATCAGCGTACTTCCGATATTGTTATTTCTCTCCAACTTCCACACCTTTTAATCAAATCAAAAAACTGGCGCCAGGACACTCTCTTGTTATCAATCGTGAGACATTCAATAAATTTAATGATACCGATTCATTATCAAGTCAGTCCACTGCTTACTGGGATAATATAGAACGCCTAGATGTATCGGTTGCTCAACAACTAGATGAGATGAGTAATAAAGAAGTAACCGATCTATTTGAGAAATCTTTATTCGATGTTGTGCAAAATCAATCCATTGCAGATGTTGATTTAGGTTTGTTTTTATCAGGTGGAATCGATTCTTCTCTAGTTGCCGCCGTACTACAACATTCATCATCAAAACCAATTAATACTTATACCATCGCTTTTGATAATGAGGCCTATAATGAAGCGCCATTTGCAAAACAAATAGCAGATCATTTATCGACTCAACATACTGAAATTCCTTTATCCATGGATGAGTGTATCGATCTAATTCAAAACATTCATACCATAGTTGACGAACCGTTTGCTGACCCATCTTTTGTACCTACCTATTTAGTTAGTAGAGAAGCTAGAAAACACGTGACTGTTTGTTTATCGGGCGATGGCGGCGATGAATTATTTGCTGGCTATAACCGATATCTCTGGGGCCAAAATGTTTGGGATAAAATGCAGCGCGTTCCTGAATTCATACGTAAGACATCTAGCTTTATGCTAGGCCATGTTCCTACTGATATTTATGATTCGATTTACAGTGCCAAACAGATGTTTAGTCGTTCTGATAAAAAATCTGAAAAAGACATTGGTACTAAAATTCATAAATTCGCTCGCTTACTTTCTAAGAATGATGGGCTATCTGTGTATGCCGATTTAGTATCCTTTTGGCGAGACTCTCCATTAACTGGAGAATCCAATACCAATTATGGCTATTTCCAAGGTATGGACTCAGAACCATTTAATAATGATTTTTTAAGCAATGCCATGTTACACGATCAAAAATTTTATTTGGCTTGTGATAATTTATTTAAAGTGGATCGTGCCGCCATGGCAAATTCCTTAGAAGTTAGATTACCATTGTTAGATCATAAAATTGTTGAATTTGCGAACAACCTCCCTAACAAATACAAAATAAAAAATGGTCAATCAAAATGGCTCATGCGTGAATTACTGTATCGATATGTACCAAAAGAATTGATCGAAAGACCTAAAATGGGATTTTCCATGCCATTAAACACCTGGTTACGGAAAGAGTTAAAATCTTCGATCTTAAAGTTATTTGATGATAATGATTTAATTAGAGCGGCAGGAATAAATAAAGAAAAAGTTGATCTGATATGGAATCAACACCAACAAGGTAAAAAAGATAATAACTTTGCAATATGGTCGATGTTTATGTATTTAAATTGGTTTTCCAAATACCAAGATTCAATCGAAATTTAATGGCTATCTTACTTTCGATTGCATGCGCCGATATTTTAAAATATCAAACAATCCAGGAGGACCAAAATAACTATTCTCAGGAATAGTTTGATTCGGATAAACGGGCAAAGCCTCTCCATTATCAAGTGTTTTTATTGCCTCCGACTGTAACTCTGCAATTTCGATCATTCCTTTCCATGCCAAGGTTAAATGACTATCAGCGTTATCTGTGACATCCAACTGCGTTTGAGCAATCACAGCGCCTGTATCAATCCCCTCATCAAGAATAAACGCTGTACAACCAACCATATCTAGCTCATTTTGCATTATGGCCCAAAAAGGTGAATACGCACCTCGATAATATGGCGTGATACCAGGATGACCTCCTATAGTTGTCACGCTAGCTAATTCCGTTATTTTTTTGGAAACCATATACTTACTATGTACAACAAAAATATCTGGCTGCAATTCTTTTATTTTTTGCAAAATATCAGGACGGATATATGAATCCGTATGTAATAACGGAACGCCTGAATCCTTTAGGATTTGTTTATTATTTTCATCACTAATAAGGCGTGTCAGTACTTCTTTTTCAAAAGCCGAGTTTTTTAATTTATCGAGTATTCGACCTATGATTTGCTCAACTGTTTTAAAAACACCATAGCGTTTTGCCCAAGAACGCAGAAATTTCAGTTTTTCTTTAAAGCCTTCCCGATTACAAAAAACAGCGGCAACGACATTAACATCGTTCTTTATTAAGGTTGCACAAGAATTACGATGAAATGGCCCACTTGCTCCTAAAAAAATAACCTTATGTGGTCTTAAGCCAGCCGGCTCTATAAGTTCTTTATGGCTTGAAGTAATGGTTTTCCTTTGTTTCACCGAGAATTAACCGTCTTAATTTAGAATAATTTTTCATACCTAATAAATTTTTAGGCACAGATAGAACTGCTTTCTTTCGCCATTCTTTTGCAACATCAAAGCCTGACCATCGATGTATAGTTTCATCTGACGTCTTATCCATAAGCCCTACTCTAGCTATCCTACGTATACCTTTACGAGTAGGGTTAATCGCAATCTCTGAAGTATAGATATATTGATAACCAAGCTCTTCAGCAATTTGATAGACTCGCTTATCACCTGCTCCACCAGGCAAACTAAAACAAATAACTTCGTCAGAAATAATATCTTCTAAAATTTTTTTTGACTCTGAAAGTTCTTTTTTTATTTCTGTTGCATCCAAACTACTTAACATACGATGAGTGACGCCATGTGAACCAATAATGAAACCTCTGCTATGCGCTTGCTGAATTTCTTTAGCGTTTGCAAAATAATCCATACCAATAAAATTAGTCGTAATAAAATACACAGCAGGAATGGATTTTGATTCTAAAAAATCCGCACCAACCGTCAGTGAACCTAACCAACCATCATCAAATGTTACAAGAACAGCATTGTTTGAAGCATTATTATTCAGTTCTGTTTGTGATATAAATTTCAAACCATGCTGTTCATACATAGAAATATGTTCTTGAAATCTCGATAAAGACACATGATAACTGGTAGCTGATTTACCAATGTTCGAATATCCAGCATGGTCATCTGAATAAATATCATGATACATAACGCATAAATATTTCATGTTCTGTTTTTTTGCCTGTTCTAACCCATTAAACTTTTAAAATAGGTTTTTATTTCATAAATGGCCGGTGATAAATCTCCAAAGCGATTCACTTCCATGCGTCGATTCATTAATTTAGGAACTAAAAATGTAACTATGCGTTTCAACTTTGCAGTTAAACCATATCGGCCATCTTTTAAAACGATGTATAAACTATCCAAATCACCTAAGAACCAACGTAATTGTTGTCCAATTTTATAATTATTCAATGCATCTACTTTCTCATTATTAGTGATGCGGTAAAGTATTTTTGGAAAATTAACACCTGAATCAATTGCTAATTGTAACGACCCCCAAAACCTTGTATTCACTTCCATTAAATACGGAATTCCGTCATCTGATACTCGATATTCAACCATAGCAACACCATGCCAATTTACATCATCCAAAATTTTCCTTGCTGACTCTAACATTTCTGGATTCAATTCAGCCGATTCAGAAAGCACACTTACACCACCCGATGGCGGTTTTTCTCTAAGACGTTTATGCGCAAAGAACGCAATTTCTTTGCCATGATGATAAATAGTAAAAATACCAGCACCCTTTCCTGGTATGAATTCCTGCAGCATGAATGGATAATTAAGATAATCATAGTTAGATTCCAACAAATGTTCTAAATCTTCTTTGCTATAAATTATCTTTACTTCTGAATCAATCCACTCGCTTTCAATAAAAATCCTTGATAGTGAAGGTTTAATTACACAAGGATATTCTTTAACAGCGTTCATATCTAATTGGTTTTGATGTTCAAAATATTCTGTTTTAGGATGTTTTACATTTAGTTTTTCAGCACGTTTCATCAAGTTTGATTTATTTGCTAACTGCATAATAATGTCTATATCAGCAAATGGCAGTTTAACTTTATGTGAAAGTTTTTCTTTATTTAGCAATAAAAGCTGACTGGTTATTTCTGTGACAGGAAATGCGATGGATATCTGCTCAGACTCTACTGTATTATTAAACCATTCTATGAAGTCATCTGGTTCTTCTTTGGGTGAGGGAGACTGAATATTTCTTTTTACAAATTTGGAATGGCCTGCAAGTGATTTATTAGTTTCATCACTTGTTATAATATCCACATCTAGCTCGCCTAATGAACGAACGACTGCTAAGGCACTACGCTGATTGCCATCAAGTACTAAAATATTTGTCACTGTCGTATATAATTTAAAAATTTATTTCATTACAGCATATTTTATTTACCCATGCCACAGACAATCAATTCATATATAAAAAACGAATACGGTTCTAAAACAGGATTTATGCATTTATCTGTTTCTAGAACAAAGGAACTTTTTGGTCTTTGGAACCAATATAAATCTATCAATTGGAATAAGGTAAACACACTTGTTTTTATCTGTATGGGAAACATCTGCAGGAGTCCACTAGGAGAAGGGATTGCAAAATTTCATGGAATAAAAACCAGATCATATGGCTTAACTGCTCCCAATGGTGACCCAGCGGATCCAAGAGCAATCGAAATAGCCAAAAATTTTGATGTCGATTTAACAACTCATCAAACTACATCTATTAAAGATGCATATTTCGAAGAAACAGATCTCATTATCGCAATGGAACCTCAACATTTTTCAACAAGTCTTTTTCCAAAAAATGTTACTGCACAAAAAACCTTAATTGGCTTATGGCATGAAGATTATAGGCCTTATTTACATGACCCATATAATACTAATGAATATTATTTTAATAAATGTGAAATGATTGTAATTGAAGCAACAAAAAATATTATTTCAAAACTTAATTAAGTTCTTATCAAATCGAAAGCAAAATCCCATGCGGTTTCATAATAACTATCGACAGGTGTACGCAACATATAAAAAGGGTCGCTATTATTTTCGACCAAACCACCATACGCTGATGGGCAACAAATAAAACCTAGATCTCTTACAATCTGACGGTTTTCTTCAGTGATTTGCTCTTTACGACCATAGGGATAGCAAAATAAATTTATTGGCTCACCTAGTTCTTGTTCTAGCCTATCCTTAGACCCTTTTATTTCTTGATACGCAACATCCCTATCCACTTTACCTAAGTCAACATGATTTTTTGTATGAGCTGCTATTTCAAACCCCCAACGCCTCATTTCTCGGACCTGGTCCCAATTCATCCAGGTAGATTTGACATCATCTTCTTTATCCCACCAAGTTGTATGTTCAGAACCAATAAAGTCCGTTGCTATAAAAAAACAAGCATCAAGACCATGTTCTCTTAGAATAGGTGCTGCATATTGATAGTTATCCAAATAACCATCATCAAAACTAATAACCATGTCATTAGAAATATCCTTACCAGCATTTAGTTTATTAACCAACTCTGTTAAAGAAATGACATTAAAATGATTTTTAGCTAATTGACAGATGCTATCAAACATTTTTGTAGAACATGTTAGCCTCTTATGAGCTAATGCATCGTCAACACGGTGAAACAATAAAACAATGGCTTTATTTCTTAAAAAGAACTTATAAAGCCCAGTTTTAAAAACAAGATAACCTAATAATACTTTTATTTTTCTCATCATCTAATATTCAATTATTGAATCGGCAATTTATATCATTAAACTTTTTTCTTTTGTTCTACAATATTTTTCGTAACGGTTAAAACTGACACTATATAAGCTGAATGAATCCAAATGTATGGATAAAAAGCGACAGACATAAACATTGCCCCAATAAAATATCCAACTAATGCACAATCCATTCCTATCGTAAATGAATATATCCAATGCTTTTGTAGATCATGTTGCATAAGTAATTTACGAATCTTGCCAGAAACTTTATAACATCCCCAAATAATCATTAAATAGAGTATTAAACCAGGATATCCTAAGGTAGCACCTACCTCGACTATATGATTATGTGCTGCTTCAGATTTGTCTTTGAAAACCTTGTATTCCGCGTAATAGTAATCAAAATAAACTGGGAAGTTAAAATAGCCAACACCGGTGAAAGGATGATCTTGTAACATCTCATAGCCCTTAGCCCAATAGGTCAAACGTGCTTTAGATGTTGTATCTGTTCCTGCTGATTCAAAACGAGCCTTCTGTTCCGCAGGCAAGTAAGAATAACCTAAAAATAACACTAAAACTGTGATAATAATGCCTCTGAAAGAGAATTTCTTATACAAAATGCCTAAGATTAGTATTTGTATTAGAAGAGCTAGTTGAGAACCCCGCGTTGCAGAGGCCAACACCGTCATGATTGCCGTTATAGGCAATAAAATTAAAAATAGTCTTTTGCGTTGGGATAATCGATCTTTGAATCCAATATATAATCCCAAAGACATAGCAAAAAACATGGCCATTAGTAATGATAATTCCCCTGAATTTGCAAAATATCCTTCTGGTCCCCTTACACCCCAGTCAGAAAAAGCAAAACCTCTAGCAGCCCAACTCGTTGCTCCATGTAACGATATTTTAAAAATAGGTAAAAAGATAAACCATGTAAAAATTAATAATCTTTTTTCTGTTTTTACATTCTGAACAATTAAAAAATAAATTAATACCCAGCTATAAAAATTAGAAATAAATTTGAAAGAAACACTGCTATCGTAAGCATTCAATGAAGAAATAGTTACTATTATTAGAAATGCAACAATCAACCATAAAAAATTATCAGATTGATATTTCTCTTTTGAGTTAGCTATCCATGAGAATAAAGACAAATATATTAAAGTACTTGATAAAGGCAAACCGTCTAAAATGGGAAATAATGATTGAATACGCAAATATTCATTCATCACACATAAAATTATTGCCCAGAACGCAAATGGTTGCGCTTTTAATACGCGCCAATAGTCCTTAATATTTAGTTGATAAAGACCTTCGATTGGGTAATCATTATCAGCTAGTGTTTTCTTGCTTATCTTGGCCATTAATATTTTATCTGTTAATCCTGAGACATCTTTTTATAATTTATAAAAATTTTTCCTAATTATTATCAATTTATGAAAAATATTCTATATATGATAGATACTACTGGACCTGGTGGTGCAGAAACATTATTTATCGAATTAAACAAAAACTTTATCCAAGGCAACAAAAACGGTCTTGCGATTATTCATGGTAGCGGCTACGTAGAAAACAAACTAAAAGAGAATGCTTTAAACTATACCATTCTCCCTGGAAAAGGTTCTTTCAATATAAAATTACTCTTCCAGATCATTCGTATTATCTATAAGTACAAAATTGATATCATTCATTCTCATCTTTTCGGCTCTAATATGTATGCATCAATCGCTGGCATATTAACTAGAACCCCTGTCGTTTCAACCTTTCATGGTTTAGTCGACATTAACACCTCTGATAAATTACTCAATCTAAAAATCAGTATCGTTAAAAAAGGGTCAACTATTGTGGCTGTAAGCGAGAAAATTTTAGAGCATTTAGTGAAATCTACGACATTGTGTCACGATGATATCCTACTTGTACCGAATGGAATACACTTAAAACCTGTAAAAACACAAGATCGAAGCGAATTTCGAAAACAATACAACCTACCCGAATCTTGTATGATTATAGGTTGTTTAGGCAATGTAAGACCAGCTAAGGATTATGAGACCGCGATACTATCTATAAAAAGACTTCGCGAATTAAATATAGATGTGGTCTTGCTAATTGCTGGCGCGACAAACCATAAGTTATATGAACAATTTTTAAATCTCATTTCAGATTTGGACTTATCTGACCGTATCAAATTTATCGGTTTTGTAGATGATCCTTTTATTTTTTTATCTAACCTGGATATCTATCTGATGACCTCTACAAGCGAAGGTCAGCCGATTTCTTTGTTTCAAGCCATGGCCTCTAACTTACCGATAGTAGGAACACGTTGTGGGATTGAAGATTTATTAGAGGATGGGGAAACTGCTTGGCTAAGCCCAATTAAATCTCCTGATGCTATCGCAGAAAATATTAAAATGGTCATTAATTCTCCAGAAGAATCTAATCGCAGGGCTACCAATGCTGTAAAGTGTGTCAGCAAAAATTACGATATAGAAACTATGTTTAATAAATATAATGATTTGTATACGGAGTTATCTAAGAAATAATTGAAATCAAACTTAAGTATAAAAAAACGGTTAAAACTGATATCATTTTTTTATTGAACAATCTCCTTGAATGAAATCACAGATTATGCCTCAACACTTAACTCAAACAACAAATAATACTTTATTCTTACTTTGCATATTTGTTTATACACTGTTCTTAAGCTGGATGCTGTTCTTTGGGCAGGGCATTGGCGAACATGATTTATTTCAAGTTGCAGGCTCTATTGTTTATTCATTGAAAACCGGAGAAGCAATAACGAGTATATCCTACTCTCCTCAAATACAACCCTTGCTACCTTATTTACTTCACCCCATTGCAACGTTTTTTGTAAATGATGTACACGATGCATTTCTATTATTGAATATTATTGGCAGTATTTGTTTCTTGAGTATTCCAATATTATTTTGGTTATTGTTAAGAAACTGTTTTAAAGATGACGGTCAGGCCAAATTCGCAGTAGTTCTACTCATCACCAGCCCCGTCTTTATTTTTCTTGCCGGGTTTGGTCATGGTTTTCATATCGCAATAAGCTTATCGTTAGCCTCGTTCTGGATTTTCTTTAAAAGTATAGAATTTGAAAATTCAAACACTAAATTATTAGGCCTACTTCTCTCTATATTGATTCAATCATTAGCCTTTTTGATCAGATTTGAGCAAGTTCTGCTTTTTTGGTCATTAATCGTAGCGCTTATGATATTTAGCAACCGAAAAAAACTTTCTGATTGGTTTGCTCTAGGAGTTATATTTTCAGTTTCAATAATAGGATTAGTTGTTGGAAGAAAACTCTTAATTCCAGAAATAACTGGAATAAGTAATACATTTAATACTGTTGGCTCAGCTATCCAAGCAATACTTCATTTCATTTCTATAGAATCCGTTATTAGCTGTTTTCCAAAATGGTTAGCTGAAGTTGGTTTGCCCTTATTATTCCTATCTATATATTTATCATGGAAAAAATTCAAAGATAAACAATGGCTTATAGTCATTGGCGCAGGCATGGCCATACTTCCTTCTTTCATAATTTACTTCGGAAACCCTACTCCAACAAGACATGGCATTATTGCAGCAATCGGTTGTGCTGTTTTCATTGCTCGATATTGGGATTGGTCCTTTAAGGAAAAATTATTACCTGCTATTGCAGCTATCTTGCTGGTTATTAACTTAATTCTACCTTGGGGTTTAATACTTATAGATGGTAAAGAATACCCAGATCGAAGAAACGTGACTTACAACGTATTTCAACGTGTAGAAAGGAATCAAATTCAAATAGAAAAATCTTTCAATTTTTTTCCTGAAATAGTCAACAATGCCGAATCAGATACCCTGTATATAGGCATGTGGCCTAATGTGTCACAATTCGCTGCATTCTTGGTTGATACCCCTGATATAACATGGGAAAGATATGTTCTGACCAAAGAACTATATGGTTTTAAAATGTACGACTCTCAAAAAAGCTTTGTCTTAATTGAAGCCTATTCTGAAGACCAAGTTAAAGAAGCTAAAACAATGTTAAATAATAAATACCCTGGTTTAAAAACTATATCTGTTATACCAAATACTCAACAACATAATGATATTAAGCTAGATATTCCAAAAGAAATGGATTGGTGGAACAATTAATCTATCAAATAATGCGGAATTAAATTCATAGCTCAATGAAATTTATTTGGAGCTCTAGATAAAAATAATAATGTCGAATTTCTTATCTTAAACTTTACCAATATAGAAATTTCACCACTTTCGGCTGGAATCTTTTTTTTAAATAAATTAGTCTTTGAGCCGATAATATATAACTACAGAACAATACATTCGATCTATAACATCTAATTTAAATGGTTTGATTAACTATCAACCTCTTTTAATTTTTAATGCAAACTTTAAATTTAATTATGAATAGGAAAAAAATGTAATGGATTGGATTGTTTTTGGTGATGATTGGGGAATACACCCTTCTACCACCCAGCATCTTATGCTAAATGTACCAAAGTCAGATAAGGTAATCTGGTTCGACTCAATAGGAATGCGTACTCCTGAACTTAATTTTAATGACTTATCAAGAATAGGTAATAAATTAAAAAATTTATTAAATTCTAAGCCTGATGGACAAGAACGCCGACTATATCAAGGCTCGTTACAACATTTTTTAAACATACAACCACGCGTCATTCCATTGCATCGAAACCCTATAGCTCAATCCTTTAATAAGAAATCTCTTGGTAAATCTGCAACATTGGCACTAAAAAATCTTGCTGCTCAAGATTCGGTACTCTTAACTGTTTCTCCGGTGTTATCTTTATACAAAGACTCAATACCTCACAACAAACTTGTATATTTACGATTAGATGTTTATGACCAGTATCCTGGTTGTGATCCAATATTAGTTAAAGAAACAGAAGCAGAAATATATGAAAAAGCCGATGCAATAGTCGTTACTGCTGAAAGTTTACGGCCTGGCGAACCATATGAAGATAAAACATACTACTTACCTCAAGGAGTTCAGTATGATCATTTTACTAAGGTATCGTTACAACCAAAAGGTAAAAAAATATTAGGGTTCTTTGGTACTCTATCAGAATGGATTGATTATGATTTAATAGAGCAAGTCGCAAAACGTTCACCTGACTGGGAACTTGAATTTATTGGAAAAGTAGATTATTTGCCTGAAAAAATACGCTCTATTCCAAATATCAAATTGATAGATAAAGTACCTTTTGATGAATTACCAAACTTAATATCAAATTGGACTGCCGCTTGGATTCCTTTTGTTATTAATGAACTCACATTAGCCGTAAACCCATTAAAAATACGTGAATATCTTGCTGCAGGTTTAGCTTCACATTCAACACCAATGCCTGAAATTAAACCTCTAGCTGACCATGTTATGATTTCACATGATGCTAATGAAATCGTAAACTGGATGAAAGAATGTCATCTACAAGATAGCTATGAAAATAGAGAAAAACGTCGATTAGATGTCAAAACTCATAGTTGGGAAAGTCGCTGTTTAAAATTAAGAGACATCATCAATTCACTTTAAAAAATAATACTATGAAAAAAATTCTGTTTATATTTGGTACTCGTCCTGAGGCCATCAAAATGGCTCCACTAATCAAAGCTTTTAAAAAATACCCTGATGAGTTCAATGTCAAAGTTTGTGTTACAGCACAGCATCGTGAAATGCTTGATCAGGTTTTAACTTTTTTTAATATCAAACCTGACTATGATTTGGACTTAATGAAACAAAATCAAACTCTGTTTGATATAACTGTAAACTGTTTAAAAGATCTGCAAAACGTCTTTACAGATTTCGAACCTGATAATGTTTTCGTACAAGGAGATACCACAACTACTTTTATTGGTGCACTTTGTTCTTTTTACTTTAAGACGACTATTTCTCATCTAGAAGCTGGACTTAGAAGCGGTAAAAAATATTCGCCTTTTCCTGAAGAAGGAAATCGCAAGCTGACTGGACATATTGCTGACTTTCATTTCCCTCCTACCGAAGCATCTCGTTTAGCATTAGAAAAAGAAGGTATTCGTGAAAACGTTTGGGTAGTCGGTAATACAGTGATTGATGCACTAATGTTAGGTTTAGAAATACTCGAATCAGACGAAGACTTCATCAAAAAAGAAACCTTTGAGTTCCTTGACCTTAACAAAAAAATCGTTCTGATAACTGGACATCGAAGAGAAAGTTTTGGCAAACCATTTGAGGATTTTGCAAGTGCTATAAGAGATGTTGCATTAGAACACTCTGATATTCAATTTGTTTATCCTGTGCATCTCAATCCAAATGTTCGAGAACCTGTGAATAAGATTCTTTCAACAACTCAAAATGTTCATCTTATCGAACCATTAGACTATCCAAATCTAATCTGGTTAATGAATCAATCTCATGTGGTTGTAACTGATTCCGGTGGCATTCAAGAAGAAGCTCCATCACTTGGAAAACCTGTTTTAGTTACCAGAGAAGTGACTGAACGTATGGAAGGTGTCGAAGCAAATACAGCTAAACTAGTCGGTACAGATAGAGATAGAGTAACCACTGAGTTAAATAAATTACTCACCGATAAAGATGCATATAATAAAATGGCTAAATCTATAAACCCTTATGGAGATGGCACCACGAGCGAACAGATAGTAAATATTTTTAGAACAAAAAAACTATTATAAAAAACCAAACTTTAACACACTTTAATTGGTATTTTTATGCTCGTTGTAGCTCTCCAAAGAGAAATTATTACTACCCACTCTTACTATTTTATTAGTCACTAAATTAGATATTGAATGAAAAACTTATAACCTTTATTTATGGAATTCATTTTACTCTTTCCATAATACTGGACTTGTTAACGCAGCATTATCAATAACACCATCATATTTAAATGGGATATCACACCTTTCGTTATTATCTGAATCTATACAACCCTCATCCTCAGTATCATAGTTATCATAATAATTACCTCCCATTTTAGACTCAAAGATATTTTTTATTGCATCCACATCACTGATAACTTGTATCTCTTCATTCAAGAAAAAGTTATTATGAAACGAAACATTATGAAACCCATCATGAAAATCTAAGCCTTCAACTCTGTTGGCTTGAAGAGTATTTTGAATAATTATATTACCTATTGCATTTTGAAAACGGATTCCATCTTTAGTTTCTTTTACAAAATTATTAATCACAAGGTTTCCACTACTAGACCAAATTGCAATCCCATGTAAGTCACTTTTTTCAATAATGTTATTGGATATAATATTTCCGGAAAGCCCTGATACACCATTAATAGCTAAGTTTTTTGTATTAGTAATCTTGAGATTATCAATAATACATCCGGTTGTATTTTGTAACACAACACCTTCGTAATAATTATCTATTTCAAGATTTCTAATAATAACCATATCATTAGAAATCACAGTGATGGCATTAGTTTCGCCATTACCAGTCATACTATGATTATTTCCATCAAATATAATTTCATTTCCATCAATTGAAATACTTTCTCCTTGTTCGAAATTACTCGTTAATCTACAAATCTTAGTTTCTTGAGACCATTCTCCGAACTTATCACAATCTCCACCAGAATCTGTAATTTCATAGGTCGTGTTTAATTTTATTTCAGAGATAAATCCTTTCAATTCATCTCTAGTTAGATTGCCTCCTAATGCTATATACCCAATATATCCTGCAATTTGAATTAGTATTATGACTAATAAGTATTTGATAAAAGTTTTCATAGCATTGTCTATATTAAATGTTTTTCTTAAATCTATTTTGAATTGTCGCTTGCAATTAGAACTAGCGAATTTTCATCTGTCCAAAGAATAATTCGACCATCATTATCTTCTAATATGTCTCTAACTCTTCCATCAAAAGCGATCTTTTCTTGATATTTAACATTGTTCTCCTCAAGTCTTAATCTAAGAATAGTGTTATCAATCATAGTTGCGACTAAAAAATCATTTTTCCAAAGAGGAAATTGTTTATTGTTTTTTATCTGAATCAAATTAGATGCACCCACAGACGGTATCCATGAATAAATAGGCGCCGTGTAATTATCATGTCGTCCTATTTCACCTTGAGATAGAGGCCATTCTTTTACCCCATAATCCGTACCATATGTTACTTGTGGCCAACCATAAAACTGACCATTGTGTAAAAGATTTAATTCATCTCCACCTTGTGGTCCATGTTCTGTCGACCAAACATTATTATTATTATCTACCAATAAGCCTTGTTGATTTCTATGTCCAATGGAAAAATTTTCAGTCTCACCAGTTAATGGATCTAACAAGATAGTTTTTCCATATGAACTTGATTCATCATTAACATAATCTTTCTCGAAATCATGTCCATTCATTCCATGATCACCGATCGTTATTAATATTTTATTATTGTAATGTGCAATACGCCCTCCTCCTTCCATACCTCTAAAAGCCCACTCACTTTCATCTAAAGGTAAACACGGTGTTGCTTCAAAAATTGTTTTCCAATCCGATGTTATATTATTTTTTTCTTTATCAAACGTATTTTCAGAAACCCTAAACACAGAACATTCTCTATCCGTATACCAAAAGTGATGTGACACTAACAACTTAAATTCGCTACTATCATCTATTTTACTAACATCTATATCCATAACTCTAAAATACTGTGAATAATCTAAAGAACCTGGACCAGCAGCTGCTATAAAAGTATCTCTATTCATTGGTAAATTTATATCTATTTTTTTTACAACTACTTCTTTACCAAAATCTAATTGTTCAACCACATAAAAATCTCCGTCACCGGTTGAGATTAAATAATCATTATCTAATAGATCTAAAGCACCCATCGCATGATAGGATTTAGTTGCAGGAAAAACATTCGTATAACTTTGTGTTTTTAAATCATAAAACGCTGAAGATATTTCA
The DNA here is from genome assembly GCA_965243205.1 of Gammaproteobacteria bacterium. Lineage (GTDB taxonomy): Bacteria > Pseudomonadota > Gammaproteobacteria > Eutrophobiales > Eutrophobiaceae > CBDEUK01. The sequence goes on along the minus strand of CBDEUK010000002.1, from coordinate 2,193,555 downwards.
TCTGTTTGTATTTCACTTGAAGACATCGCGTTTTTAATATTTAAATCGAACAAAAGAATTGCGGTATTAATTGACACTACTAAAAATGCTAAAACTAAACTCAATATATTTCGAAAACTAGAGAAAACATAATGAGCAAGAAACAATGCTACCATTGAGAAACTAGTTATCAGCAAAACTAGTCTCGATATTTCTATTTCTCTAAAAATTATATAAAAATATACAATAAACAAACACGCAAGTGGCATTGATAAGATCAATAACAGATTAATAGGTTTAAACTTTCCATATACGATCAAAATCAATGCTCCTATCAAATACATAGCCGCCATTATAAAAATGACATGCATTACATCTCCGCCAACTTTCCAAAAGAACAAATCAAAATTTATACTAGCAATACTTAATATAAGAATCGCTGCCAATAGATGATAAGCAACAGATTTTAGTAAAGATGTCGATTTTTTTTCACTCATTAACTTTCCTTTTATATCTTCAAATTATTTATTACATATTTAATAACAAAACATACTATGTATGTATTGTTAATTTCAAAAATAAACATAATTTAATAAATATTTTTCCAAAACATTATTAGCAAAATATCTCTTTGAAACTATCTTACTTTATGAAAATAGTTTTCAGTTGAATTAATCTAATTAATAAAATTATAAATACTGATAACTTTAACCCTAGATTATTGAAGTGATATGATTTTCTGATATGTGTTTGATAAAAATAACATATTTAAATTAAAAAAAAAGCCCTTGTAAAAATACAAGGGCTTTTTTGGTATTAGAACCTGGCGGTGACCTACTTTCACATGGGGAGGCCCCACACTATCATCGGCGCAAAGCAGTTTCACTTCTGAGTTCGGGATGGATTCAGGTGGTTCCCACTCGCTATGGCCGCCAGGAAAACTGGCTGGTTTGTTGTCCTAAATAAATAGTAACAACAATCCCAATTCGAAAAGCTGATCATTGCATTAGCATTGACCAACATACAATATCTTCAAACAAAACTGCTTGAGTATTATATGGTCAAGCCTCACGGGCAATTAGTACTGGTTAGCTTCACCCATTACTGAGCTTCCACATCCAGCCTATCAACGTTGTAGTCTTCAACGGCCCTTCAGGATCCTTAAAGGATCAGGGAGATCTCATCTTGAGGGGGGCTTCCCGCTTAGATGCTTTCAGCGGTTATCCCGTCCGTTCGTAGCTACCCGGCAATGCCATTGGCATGACAACCGGAACACCAGGGGAACGTCCACTCCGGTCCTCTCGTACTAGGAGCAGCTCCTCTCAAATCTCCAACGCCCACGGCAGATAGGGACCGAACTGTCTCACGACGTTCTAAACCCAGCTCGCGTACCTCTTTAAATGGCGAACAGCCATACCCTTGGGACCTGCTTCAGCCCCAGGATGAGATGAGCCGACATCGAGGTGCCAAACACCACCGTCGATATGAACTCTTGGGTGGTATCAGCCTGTTATCCCCGGAGTACCTTTTATCCGTTGAGCGATGGCCCTTCCATACAGAACCACCGGATCACTAAGACCTGCTTTCGCACCTGCTCGACGTGTCTGTCTCGCAGTCAAGCACCCTTCTACCTTTGCGCTCGTTGCACGATTTCCGACCGTGCTGAGGGTACCTTCGCGCTCCTCCGTTACTCTTTGGGAGGAGACCGCCCCAGTCAAACTACCCACCATACACTGTTCCCGATCCAGATAATGGACCTGGGTTAGAACCTCAAACATACCAGGCTGGTATTTCAAGGACGGCTCCATGCAATCTGGCGATCACACTTCAAAGCCTCCCAGCTATCCTACACAAGCATATTCAAAGTTCAGTGCAAAGCTGTAGTAAAGGTTCACGGGGTCTTTCCGTCTAGCCGCGGGTACACTGCATCTTAACAGCGATTTCAATTTCACTGAGTCTCTGGTGGAGACAGTGTGGCCATCGTTGCGCCATTCGTGCAGGTCGGAACTTACCCGACAAGGAATTTCGCTACCTTAGGACCGTTATAGTTACGGCCGCCGTTTACCGGGGCTTCGATCAAGAGCTTCGTCCGAGGACTAACCCCATCAATTAACCTTCCGGCACCGGGCAGGCGTCACACCCTATACGTCCACTTACGTGTTTGCAGAGTGCTATGTTTTTAGTAAACAGTCGCAGCCACCAATTCACTGCAACCCTCTTCTGCTCCACCCGCAGGGGCTTCACATACAAAGGGCACACCTTCTCCCGAAGTTACGGTGTCATTTTGCCGAGTTCCTTCACCAGAGTTCTCTCAAGCGCCTTAGAATTCTCATCCCACCCACCTGTGTCGGTTTGGGGTACGGTCACTTATAATCTGAAGCTTAGAGGTTTTTCCTGGAAGCATGGCATTAATCACTTCGCTCCCATAAAGGGTGCTCGTCATAACGTCTCAGCTAAGCTCTCCGGATTTGCCAAAAGAGCACGCCTACGCGCTTAAACCGGGATATCCAACACCCGGCTGATCTAGCCTTCTCCGTCACCCCATCGCAATTATAAGCGGTACAGGAATATTAACCTGTTTTCCATCGACTACGCTTTTCAGCCTCGCCTTAGGTACCGACTCACCCTGCGCCGATTAGCGTTGCGCAGGAAACCTTGGGTTTTCGGCGTGCGGGTTTTTCACCCGCATTATCGTTACTCATGTCAGCATTCGCACTTCTGATACCTCCAGCATTCCTCTCAGAACACCTTCGCAGGCTTACAGAACGCTCCTCTACCATACTAGTAAACTAGTATCCGCAGCTTCGGTACACAGCTTGAGCCCCGGTAAATCTTCCGCGCAGGCCGACTCGACTAGTGAGCTGTTACGCTTTCTTTAAAGGGTGGCTGCTTCTAAGCCAACCTCCTAGCTGTCTATGCCTTCCCACAACGTTTCCCACTGAGCTGTGATTTTGGGACCTTAGCTGGCGGTCTGGGTTGTTTCCCTTTCCACGACGGACGTTATCACCCGCCGTGTGTCTGCCATGATTGCACTTGTTGGTATTCGGAGTTTGCAATGGTTTGGTAAGTCGGGATGACCCCCTAGCCATAACAGTGCTCTACCCCCAACAGTGATACATGACGCTCTACCTAAATAGATTTCGAGGAGAACCAGCTATCTCCGGGCTTGATTAGCCTTTCACTCCTATCCACAGGTCATCCCCTAATTTTTCAACATTAGTGGGTTCGGTCCTCCAGTAAGTGTTACCTCACCTTCAACCTGCCCATGGATAGATCGCCCGGTTTCGGGTCTACTCCCAGCGACTGTGCGCCCTATTAAGACTCGGTTTCCCTACGCCTACCCTATTGGTTAAGCTTGCCACTGAAAGTAAGTCGCTGACCCATTATACAAAAGGTACGCAGTCACACCCGAAGGTGCTCCCACTGCTTGTACGCATACGGTTTCAAGTTCTATTTCACTCCCCTCTCCGGGGTTCTTTTCACCTTTCCCTCACGGTACTGGTTCACTATCGGTCGGTAAGTAGTATTTAGCCTTGGAGGATGGTCCCCCCATATTCAGACAAGGTTTCACGTGCC
>CBDEUK010000002.1:0-2185000 GCA_965243205.1 Gammaproteobacteria bacterium | reverse complement strand
ATTTAGAAAATGACTCAGCAGTTGTTACACAACAAAACAACGTAAATAGTTCTGTTGAAGAAACCCTCTCATCTGAAGCAGAGTTATTAGGAGTTTTAACGGAAACTAAAAGCTTACAAAATATCGAAGCAGAAAAAACACTAAAAGACGTTATCGTTAAGAAAGGCGATAACATGGCTCTTATCTTTAACCGCTTAGGTCTTAGTTCTAATACTTTATATAACATCATGGAATTGGGTAAACCAACTGCTGTTCTAAAATCTTTAAACCCTGGCGAAGTTATTAAATTTGAAATTAAAGATAATCAGCTTAAACAATTAAGTTATGACTATGGCTTAAATAAAACTCTTGTCGTAAATCACGATGCAGGAAAGTTTGAAGCAGAAACAATTGAAGCTGAGATTGAAAAACAAATTAAATATGCAACAGCTGAAATAAACAGTTCTTTATTTTTAGCCGGTCAAAAGGCTGGCATTACAGATAAAGTCATCATGAATTTGGTATCGATCTATGGTTGGGACATCGATTTTGCATTGGATATTCGTAGCGGTGATAAATTTGCAATCCTTTATGAAGAGCACTTTAAGAATGGAAAGAAGATTAATAACGGGCCAATCTTAGCTGCTGAATTTATCAACCAAGGCTATAAATTCCGAGCTGTTCGTTATACTCACGACAATGGTGATGTGAATTATTATTCTGATACTGGGCATAACATGCGCAAAGCCTTCATCAGAACTCCGGTTAACTTTTCACGCATCAGTTCAAAGTTTAACCTTAAACGTAAGCACCCAGTCTTAAATACTATACGAGCACATAAAGGTGTGGATTATGCTGCTAAAACAGGTACTCCTATCAAAGCAACTGGAGATGGTGTTGTCGTATATCGAGGTACTAAAGGTGGTTATGGCCGAACAATTATTCTAAAACATGGTGGTACTTACACCACGCTCTACGCTCACATGTCTAAATACGCAAAAGGTATTGCAACTGGTAAACGAGTAAAACAGGGACAAACCATTGGCTATATTGGCAGTAGTGGTTTAGCTACTGGCCCACATTTACATTATGAATTTAGAATTAATGGCGTACATCGTAACCCATTAAAAGTGAAATTACCTAAAGCACTTAAAATCCCTGATAAGATCATGGCTGATTTTAAACAACAAACTCAACCAATCCTGGCTCAGTTGGATCAATACATTAATCAAACCGGCTCTGTAGCCAATCTTCCTATTACTGAAACTGATACACAAGTATTAGCAATGCGGCAGGAAGAAAGTCAGCCTGAAAGCGTAACCCAATAACCCCATTCCATGCCTCTATACATCGGTCTTATGTCCGGCACCAGTATGGATGCAATAGATGTTGCGATCATTGATGTTAACAATGAGAAGGTCGAATTAATTGATTTCTTAGAATACCCAATACCCGATGATATTATCTCTTCGCTTAAAGAAATTAATGGCACCAGCCAATTACAGTTAATTGCAAAGCTTGATCAACAACTTGGCAGCTTATTCGGTGAAGCCAGTAATAAAATTCTCAGCAAAAATAACATACCCGCAGAATCTATTATTGCAATTGGTAGTCATGGACAAACGGTATATCACGCTCCTAATGATGTATGTCCTTCAACCATTCAGATTGCTGACCCGAACATAATTGCAGTTAATACAAATATTACTACGGTTGCAGACTTTAGAAGGAAAGATATTGCTCTTGGTGGTCAAGGCGCGCCGTTAGCACCGATATTTCACTTACATCAATTTTCATCTGATAAGCCCAGTGTTGTTTTAAATATCGGCGGATTTGCCAATATCACAGTTTTTGATGATACAACTAATGATTCAATCATTGGCTTTGATACAGGCCCAGGTAATGTATTACTGGATGACTGGATAAAACTTAAAAAAGGCCTTAATTATGATGCTAAAGGCGCATGGGCTGCCTCAGGCAGGATTGTTCAAACACTTTTAGATAAGTGCTTAAAAGATAATTATTTTGAATTGAAACCACCGAAAAGTACTGGACGAGATGATTTTAATTTAGCTTGGCTTGAAGCATTTTTAACTAAGAATTTACAGCCTGAAGATGTTCAAGCAACATTATTAGCACTCACGGTTGAAACAATAGGTAGCGCCATTGAAACATACGCACCAAATACGCTTGATATCATTGTCTGTGGAGGCGGAGCTCTAAATGATTTCTTAATGGAATCTTTACAGAAACGTCTAATAGAACAAAAGGTAATGAATAGCGAAGTTTTTGGAATCAATCCTCTTGCGGTAGAAGCTTGTTGTTTTGCTTGGTTAGCCCATTTAACGATTTCAAATCAAAGCGGAAATATAACTGCAGTGACAAATGCTAAGCGTCCTGCTGTATTAGGCGGCATATACTCAGCGAAATAAATTTAGATGATTTTTAAACTGAGAATGAAGAACCACAACCACAAGTTGTTGATGCATTTGGATTTCTGATAACAAATTGTGCGCCTTCTATACCTTCAGAATAATCAATTTCAGCACCTGTTAAATATTGAATACTCATGGGGTCTATTAATAACTCGACCCCTTGGTTACTGACAATGGTGTCACCGTCTTCAATATTCTCATCAAAGGTAAAACCATATTGGAAACCAGAGCAACCGCCTCCACTGATAAAAACTCGAAGTTTCAAAGCTTCGTTAGCTTCCTCAGAGATCAGTTCTTTGACTTTACCAGCTGCTGAGTCGGTAAAAATTAATGGGTCTGGATAATCTTGATTTAACTGTTCCATAAATAATTTAATCTGCTGTATTGATTGCGTGTTCGCCAGTGTGCTCTAGAGCCAATGGCGCCTCAGTTTGTTCTTTGCTGTGTACCAATTTACCGTTTACTTCGGCGCCTATCGCCATTTCTATCAAATTATAATACACATTACCTGTGATGCGAGATTTTGACATGAGTTCCACATGTTCTGTCGCAAAAACGTCGCCTATGACTACGCCATTAAGCTTAATAAAAGGTACTTTCACTTCACCTTCTATGGTGCCATGTTCATTCAAAATCAATAAAGAATCTTGACTGTTGGATATGACATTACCTTTTATCGTTCCCTCGATATACATTCCCTCACTGAAGGTTACATCTCCGCAAATTTCAGTATGACGACTTATTAAGGTCTTTACACTGGAATTCTTAGGCTTATGTTTTTTACCCCACATATACGATATTCTCCCAGACTAATTGGTCACAGAGGACCATTCAAAAATTCTATGGGCTATTTTCTCTTGTTTGCCTTTACTTAGCAATTCTACGGCGATTCTTTTTGCCAAATAACCCTCTGGCAAGATAAAGCTGCCCTCTAATCGAATAAAATTCTTAAATTTAAAATTCCAGTTTTTTCGTTTTGGTGAGCTAATATCCTTCAAACTAATTTGTTGAGGCTCACCTTCTTTATTCAAACCATTTAAAACTATTTTTACAGTTCCCTCTAGGGTTTTATCTGATTTTGCAACATTAGTGAGAACTAATCGATACCGAAATAAATTATCAGCACCCAAATCTTCGATATATAAGCCCTGAACATTCAATCCCATCGATTGCTCAGTATTTGTCATTATGCCTTTATAAAACTCTAATTCGCCCTTTTGTTTATAAAATTCATCTTGAAGCTTTACCAGTTGATCACGGATACCCAACATTGTCTGTTCATCAATTTCTCGATTACGCTCTAACCATAGAACTTTGTCTCGTAACTCTTCATTGTCAGATTCAAGTTGGCGGTTAATTTGCAAAATCTCACGCATTTGTTGGTTACCTGATAATTTAGCCGTGATAAAAGCCCAGTGGCTTTTATCCAAAAATAACCATGTAAGTGTTGAAGTGACAACAATCAAGATCACAAACAGCAATAAAACATGCAAAGGACGATCTTGTTTAATAACGAGGTCTTTCATAAGAATCCAATCCTTTTATTAAGGATAAAACCCATCTTGCCTTAAGCCTATTTGCTCATCAAAACCAAACATTATATTCATGTTTTGAATCGCTTGGCCTGCAGCTCCTTTTACAAGATTATCGATCACAGAGACAATGACTGTTCTTGAACCTACTGCATCTGGGAATAATGAAATTCGGCAATGATTAGTACCACGGGTTGAACGAGTATCAGGTAAAGAGCCTGGTTGAAGTATTTCAACAAATGGTTCATTTGCATAATAAGTCGAATAACATTCAAATAAATCATCTGAACTTACTTGTTCAACATAAACGGTCGCTAAAATACCTCTATTGATAGGTAATAAATGAGGAACAAAAGTCACCTCGACTTGCTTTTCACTGACTGAATTTAGAGTTTGTATAATTTCTGGAAGATGTCTATGTCCAGGTAAACCATACGCCTTAAACGTTTCACTCACTTCTGAAAATAAACCCGCTTGACTGGCCTTACGTCCAGCACCACTGAAACCGGATTTTGCATCGATAATAATCGATGTTGGATCAATCAGTTTTGAATGCAGAGCCGGAATAAGCGCCAAAGAACTGGCTGTAGGATAACAACCAGGGTTTGCAACAAGCTGAGCATTTTTAATCTGCTGTCGATTAATCTCAGGCAATCCATAAGCAGCTTGTTCAACTAATTGCGGTGTAATATGTTCACAACCATACCATTCTTGCCATGTCTCTATGTCTTTAATTCGATAATCCGCTGACAGATCGATAACTTTTATATCCTGTTCTAGTATTTTTGGAACAATATGCATGGAGACGGCATGCGGCGTTGCAAAAAAAACTAAATCACACTCGTTTACTTCATTAGAATCATGCTTTGAAAACGTTAGATTCTTATGGTTATGAACTGCAGGGAAAACATCACCTAGCTTTTTTCCTGACTCAGAGTCAGAAGTAATCACACTCAGCTCAACTTCTGTATGCATAGCAAGGAGTCGGATTAATTCAACACCTGTATAACCAGAAGCCCCAATAATTGCAGTTTTAACCATGATTGAAATCTAATAATGACAAATGAAAGGATAATGATAAGTGATGTTCGATATAGAGCAAATAAAAAAGCGGCCGAAGCCGCTTGAAATCGATTTTTATTATTATTATTGGCATTATTTATCTGTTAATTACACATAAATAATGGACAAGGATTCTAATAGTACTAAAGTAGTATGTCAACATAAAACACTATTAAAATAGGGTTTTTATACATCAACCAACTAAATTATCGAACTTAAAATATATTGAACACTCTAAAGTGATGCATATTAAATGATTTACAACACCTACTTTCACTTACCGATATGATATAAATACCAGTAAGACCATTCATCACTAACCTTTGGAACTCTCTATGGAAATAGTACAACTTATTGCATTAAGTATGGGTGCCGCTTGGGCAAGTGGTATTAATTTATACGCAGCAGTTTTCATGTTGGGTTATTTAGCCAACACCGGCAATATTGTTTTACCGGAACAACTAATGGTCGTTGCTGATCCTTTAGTTATGATGGCAGCAGCTATAATGTATTGTGTAGAATTTTTTGCCGATAAAGTGCCTGGTGTCGATACCGCTTGGGATTCTATACACACATTTATAAGGATCCCTGCCGGCGCTATTTTAGCAATGGCTGCCGTAGGCGATACCACACCAGCAGTTGAGTTTGCTGCTTTCTTATTAGGTGGAACCGTTGCAACTGGAACACATTTTACAAAAGCCAGTAGTCGCGTCTTGATCAACACATCCCCTGAACCAGTTACAAACTGGACAGCTTCTTTTGTTGAAGACATTGCTGTCATCGCTGGATTATGGACTGCCTTAAATCATCCGGTTATATTTTTGGCTTTACTGATAATCTTTATTGCCTTTGTGATTTGGTTCTTGCCAAAACTCTTTCGTGCAATTAAAAAAGTCTTTAACTACATTCGTAATATGATTCAAGGTGAAAAACAAAACTACGAATCGAACGAATCAAGCAAAGATGCCATTGAAAAACTGCCATCCAAATAACTTGATCCATCACGCTTTGATGAAATGAATAAACGATATATAGGAATAGCCTTAGGCCTAACTATACTGTTAGGCCTTTATTATTTTATGCGGCCTATTCCTGCTCCAGCAGTTACATTTAAATTAACTCAAGGAGATAAGATAGAACTTGCTAAATTAAAAGGTAAGCCTGTTTTAGTTAATTTTTGGGCTACGACATGCTCTATTTGTCGTGAAGAAATGCCTGACCTTAATCGCTTACATAAAGAATTTAATGATGATGGCTTAGAAATGATCGGTGTTGCTATCTATTACGATCCACCCAATGAAGTATTAAAATTCGTAAATAATAATCATATTCCTTACCCAATTGCTTTAGATATTGATAAAACATTAAGTAAAGCATTTCATAATGTTCACTTAACACCCACAACTGTTTTAATATCCCCTGAAGGTTTTATTGTCGATAAAATAACGGGGCGGTTTTCATTTGAAACTATGAGACAAAAAATTCAAAATATGCTTTTGAATAAGACGGCTAGTTGAGTTAACCAATGGACAGTTTTCTAATCTATAAAGCATTACATTTGATTTTCATGGTTACGTGGTTTGCAGGATTATTTTATTTGCCACGTTTATTTGTCTATCATGCGATGTCTGACGATCAAATCAGTATCGACCGCTTTAAAATCATGGAACGAAAACTCTATTACGGCATTATGACACCAGGCATGGTTTTAACCCTGTTATTTGGTGTGATGACATTATTGCAGAACGGTTTAAACAGTTATTCTGGGCAAGGATGGTTACATGCTAAACTTTTTTTGATTTTACTTTTAGTCATATACCATATTTATTGCGGTAAATTACTTTCAAATTTTAAACAAGATGCTAATTCTAAAAGTCACATTTGGTATCGATGGTTTAATGAAGTTCCTGTTCTATTTTTATTTATCATTATTTTCCTAGTGGTATTAAAACCGTTTTAAATCTCTACCATTTCAAAATCTTCTTTACGTGCACCACATTCTGGACATATCCAATTAGGCGGTATATCGTCCCATTTAGTGCCTGGAGCAATATCATCATCTGGCCAACCTTTCTCTTCGTCATACACCCAGCCACAAATTACACACATATATTGTTTCATGTATTATTTCCCAAATTAAAAATACGTTAAAATTTCAAGCCGCAAAGGATAAAGTAATCTTTTAAAATGGTAAATAAAGAAAAATGAAGAAACCAATTGTTCTAAGTATTGCAGCTCACGATCCTACTGGCGGCGCAGGGATCCAAGCCGATATAGAAAGTATAACCGCGAATGGCTGTCATGCTTTATCGGTTATTACTGCATTAACCGAACAAACTCTGACTCATGGGGTAACAGGAATACATCCACAAGATATTAAAATATTTAATTCACAACTAGAATCTATCTTTAAAGAATACTCCATTGATGCTATTAAAATTGGCGTCATTGCCACTATCAAACAATTGGAAAATATAATCAGTGTTCTTAGAAACACAGATATTCCAATTGTTTTAGATCCTGTCATACAATCAACATCTGGTTTTTTATTTTATGACAATACTTTCATTGAATGTCTTATACATAAATTGATACCATTATGCTCTGTTATCACTCCAAATCAGCAAGAAGTATCTCAGTTATATTCTTATGTAAAGTGCACAAACGCGTATCAATTTCTCGAAAAAATAAACCCTAAATCTCTATTAATTACCAGTTCAAAGATTGAAGAAAATTCATTAACCCATACATTCGTCATAAAAAATAACGAATCTACTTATGACTATAAAAAACTTCCTGGAGAATATCATGGCAGTGGTTGTACTCTTTCATCAGCACTAGCAACTCAATTAGCTCTGAATGAACCATTAGAACTAGCTGTAAAAAAAGCTTTAGACTACACATGGGAATCATTAAATTCTGCTACCATCAATATTAACAACACTTATATTCCCAACCGTTTTTTCAATCAATAAATGTTATGCGGCGTTTTAATTCTTTAAATCCAATTTATGCCATCACAGATTATGAAAATCATACTCATGAAGAAGTTTTAGAGCGTTCAGAATCTTTATTTCGTGCTGGAATTAATCTTATCCAATATAGAAATAAATCATGTGATATCGATCAATCGATAGAATATGCGGCCAGTTTGAAACAACTCTGTATTCAATATGATGTGACTCTAATTATCAATGATAGCATTAAAATTACAGAAGCTATTGAGGCCGATGGTTTACATATTGGTAAAGACGATTTTTCTATTACTGATGCTAAAATATGTTTACCAAATAAAATCATCGGTGTGTCTTGTTACAATGATTTAAATTTGGCTATCGAAGCTGAAAAAAAAGGTGCGGATTATGTCGCGTTTGGAGCATTTTTTCCCACGACTTCAAAATCTAATACAGTTCCCGCTCCAATTGGAATTATACAACGAGCTAAATCAGTGATTACAATTCCAATCGTTGCCATAGGCGGCATTACACCAATCAATGCTGGACCACTTGTATCAGCAAAAGTAGATTTTATTGCAGCAATCAGTGGCCTCTATAAAGATTCTGATTCATACTCTGCTGCAAAGAATTATTTATCACTATTTAAAAATTAAAAACTATGTCTCAATCATTATTTACTCAAGCAAAACAATACATTCCTGGTGGCGTTAATTCACCTGTACGAGCTTTCAAATCCGTTGGTGGTACTCCTGTCTTTATCAAGCGTGCAAAAGGTGCATATATTTATGACTATGATGATAAAGCGTATATTGATTACGTAGGTTCATGGGGACCTATGGTATTAGGCCATGCACATGATGAAGTCATTAAGGCAGTTCAAGAACAAGCTGAATATGGTTTGAGTTATGGTGCACCAACTGAAATTGAATCAACTATGGCAGAGCTTATATGCCAAATTATGCCTTCTATTAAAAAAGTACGTATGGTGAGTTCTGGAACCGAAGCGGCTATGAGTGCTATAAGACTTGCTCGAGGGTTCACAGGTCGCGATAAAATCATAAAGTTTGAAGGTTGTTATCACGGTCATGCAGATTCATTACTTGTCAAAGCAGGCTCTGGTGCCCTAACGCTTGGCGTACCCACTTCACCTGGTGTACCTGCTGACTTGGCCCAACATACGATAACACTTTCATATAATAATCCTGAACAAGTTAAACAAGTAATGGATGAGATTGGTAGTGATATCGCAGCTATCATTGTTGAGCCGATTGCAGGCAATATGAACTGTGTCCCTGGTACAGACGAGTTTTTATCAACACTTCGAGAACAATGTTCAGGCCATGGTTCAGTTTTAATCTTTGATGAAGTGATGAGCGGTTTTCGTGTGGCGCTAGGCGGAGCACAATCAATCTATAATATCGAACCTGATTTAACCGTTTTAGGTAAAGTCATTGGCGGCGGTATGCCTGTTGGTGCATTTGGTGGCAAATCAAATATTATGGATCACATTGCACCTGATGGCCCAGTCTATCAAGCAGGTACTTTATCTGGTAATCCTGTCGCTATGGCTGCGGGGTTAACAACTTTAAAATTAATCAGCGAAACAAACTTCTTCGAAACACTTGCAGAAAAGACCCAAGGATTTGTTTCTGGAATTCAAAATGTTGCTGATAAACTATCTATTCCTTTTACCAGCAATCAAGTTGGCGGCATGTTTGGTTTATTTTTCTCAGAAGAATCTAAGGTTGAACAATTTGCTCAAGTTATGAATTGTGATGGTGATAAATTTAATCGTTTCTTCCACGGCATGTTAGAACAAGGCGTTTATTTAGCGCCATCATCATTTGAAGCAGGTTTTGTTTCTTCAGCACATAACGATGATGATATAGCGAAAACTATAGCGGCGGCTGAAACTGTAATGAAACAACTGTAATTAGTTTAGTGATTACTAGCACCTTCAGCGCCTAATCCTGTCTGTGAACGTACAAACTTAGGAATAAAATCAGCTGATTCTTTTTTTGCTCGTTCGCTGTTATCTAATAAAGATACTATAAATATAACGACAAACGCTGCAGTCATAGAAAACAAAGCCGGATGCTTATAAGGAAAAATAGCCGTATCATTTCCCAGTGTATCCACCCATATAGTGGGCCCAAGGATCATGCAAATGATTGCCGTGAATAAACCAACCGAACCCCCAATAAATGCGCCACTAGTAGTAAGTTTTTGCCAATACATAGATAAAAATAAAATTGGGAAGTTAACACTGGCTGCAATTGCGAATGCTAACCCAACCATATAGGCAACATTTTGTTTCTCAAAAATAATGCCCAATAAGATCGCAAGTATTCCTAAACAGATTGTGGCTATCCTAGAAACTTTTACTTCTTCAGTTTCATTCGCTTTACCCGAACGAATAACACTTGCATAAAGATCATGTGAAATAGCAGAAGCGCCTGATAAGGTTAGGCCTGAAACAACGGCTAAAATCGTTGCAAATGCAACGGCTGAAATAAAACCTAAAAACATATCGCCACCTACAGCTTGTGCTAGATGTATCGCAGCCATGTTATTACCACCAACAATCTTAGATGTTCCAGGTTCAAGAAATTGTGGATTAGCTAATAATAAAACGATCGCTCCAAAGCCAATAATAAATGTAAGAATATAAAAATAACCTATAAAACCAGTTGCATAAAAAACAGATTTTCTGGCTTCTTTTGCATCTGGAACGGTAAAGAAACGCATTAAGATATGTGGTAAACCTGCAGTTCCAAACATTAACGCTAAACCTAAAGAAATAGCAGACACAGGATCAGACACTAAACCACCAGGTGACATAATAGCAATACCTTTTGTATGTGCTTCAATAGCAGAGTTGAATAAGGTTTCAAAAGAAAAATCCATTTTAGCCATTACCATAAACGCCATAAAACTAGCACCAAACAATAATAATACTGCTTTAATAATTTGTACCCATGTAGTCGCAAGCATACCGCCAAAAGTCACATATAAAATCATGAGTACCCCAACAATGATCACCGCAGCATAGTATTCAAGCCCAAATAACAATTGTATTAATTTACCAGCGCCAACCATCTGTGCAATTAGATACAACAGAACAACTGCCAAAGTGCCGCTGGCAGCTAAACTTCTTATCGGTAACGGACTCAAGCGAAACGTTACTGCATCGGCAAATGTATATTTACCAAGATTACGCAAACGCTCTGCTAATAAAAATAAAATAATTGGCCAACCAACAAGAAAACCAATCGAATACAGTAAGCCATCAAAACCTGTAGAAAATACTAAACCTGATATGCCTAAAAAAGATGCTGCAGACATGAAGTCTCCAGCAATGGCTAAGCCATTTTGGAAACCAGTGATCCCACCTCCTGCGGCATAAAAATCTTTTGTTGTTTTAGTTTTTCTTGCCGCCCAATAAGTAATAAATAATGTTGCTGCCACAAACATTAAAAATAAAGTTATTGCAGTGATATTAATATTTTGTTTTTCTACATCACCTGTTAAAGCATCCGCGAAACAGTTATTAACAAAAGAAATAGCCAGTAAAAAAATTCCAAAAGATTTATTTAGCATTATTGATTGCCTATTCTTGGTATTTATTTATTAAAATTTGATTGGCCTTATCAAACTCTTTATTTGCTCTATAGACATAGATACCTGTCAATATAAAACTAGCTACAATCACTAATACACCGATAGGTATACCAATGCTTACAACAGAACTTTCAGAGATTTTTATTGCAAATGTTTCTGGAGAAAACGCAACCACTAAAATGAAACTGAAATAGAGACCCATTACAAAAATAGCTAACAACCAACTAAAACGGCTTTTTCTCTTAACTAAATTCTGAAACTCTGGATCTTGATATATTTGTTCAAGTTTTTGTTTCATCTTTAATCTCCTTAACCTCGTCAACGGATAAGCTATGTATATTATTGATTAACTGGCCTATTATTATTGATAAAATTGAATAAATTGCAAAAAAATACAAACCATGCCCTAACCATGCATCAGTTGATTCATCGATATTCATCGAAAAAAATGCTAATAAAATAGAAACAACAAATACATCAGTCATTGACCATTTTCCAATTGCGTTCAAAAAAGATGTGAATTTACTTGTATTCTTACTTTTCACATTTAATGCAATTAGAAATGATAAACTCAATTTTATTATCGGAACAATAACACTAAACAATAGTATCAATGTAAATACGAAATATTTACTATGCAGCCAAAACGTCTCTAATACTGTAAAAACTGTTTTAGATTCAAATTTTAAAACAACCATTCCTATAACTGGCAAATCCCTAAAAGCTATTAAGTTCAACATCGTTGAAGATATTCCAACCACAAGACATATAAAAGCTAAAAAAATACTATGAATGATTATCTGATTCTTAGTAGTTTTTTTTATAAAGATTAAATAAATAAAATACAAAAAACTTAATATAGTAAATACAATTGAATAATTAGTTGCGTTATTTAAAGCTGATACTGCTTGCTCAGAGGAAATTATAATATTATCTCTGATTTCAGAAGCACCATCATATAGATTTAATGACAACGCTTCTAAAAATGACTTCCACGCTAATTCTGACTGACTAGAAAAATTTAAATATGAAATCGAAGTTTGATAATGTAAGTTTGCTTGAGAAGAAAAATAATATACCCGATACGCAAGATATATTGCGATCGGGTAATAGATAATCATGTAGGTATATAGTTTAAATTAAGGCTTTAGCAGAAACGACTATGCCATCTTCATCACAATAGACATAGTGACCAGAAGTAAACGTCACCCCTGCAAAAGTTACGCTCATATCTAAATCTCCACGTTCTTTCTTGATGCTTTTGCGAGGATTGGTTCCCATAGCCTTTAAACCGATATCAATATTTTTAATAACAGCAGAATCTCGAATACACCCAGATACAATAATTCCCTGCCAATTATTTTTCTTACCTAACTCTGCAAGATTGTCTCCTACTAATGCGCATCGCATTGATTCTCCACCATCAACCACCATAACTTTTCCCGAACCATCTTGCTCTAATAAACTGCGCACAAATGTATTATCTTCATGGCATTTTATAGTGACTATTTCACCATAAAACTTATCTTTTCCACCGTAATTGTTGAATAATGGTAAAGCAACTTGTAATTGTTCTTCATGCTCATCATATAGATCGGCTGTAGCAAAAGTCATTTTATCTCCTACGGGTTATAATTTGTAATATTCGGGACGACGATCGGTTAAAAGGTCGTTTAATTTGGTAATATTTTTTTGCCTGGCAAGCTTAGGATCAATATCAATTATATATAATTCATCACGTTGTGATGGTCCACGATGCAGTAACTCGCCCCCTGGAGCAACAATTTGACTATTACCAGTAAATTTTAATTCGCCTTGAGGACGTTTATCAGCACCATAACGATTCGCTGTGATTGCAAATACTCGATTTTCTAAACAACGACTTAACATTGTTTGCTGGCAAAACGTTAAGACCAAATTAGATGGATGACAAATAATATCAACATCCATTAAAGCTAAAGTACGTGTTACTTCAGGAAAGGCCCAATCAAAACACACCATCATACCGATTTTAATTCCATTAATATCATGTACTACTAAAGGCGTATCTCCTTCAGTAAAATAATTTTTTTCTTCATTGAAAAGATGTAATTTCCGATACGTATGAATTAAACCTTGAGGTCCTATTAAGACTGAACTGTTATAACATTCATTACCTGACTTCTCAGTAAAACCACTAACAATGTAGTAATTATTCTTGTTGCAAAGCTTTGATAACTCATCAATAATGATTGAGTCATTTACATCTTCTGATAATGAAGCCAATTCATCTTTCGATTGAAAGTAATAACCACTAAAGGCCAACTCAGGTAACACGAGCAAATCAGCATCAGCTCCATCAAGCGCTTTTATTACTTTATTTAAATTTTTTTTGACCTTACTAAATAAAGGTCTATATTGATAATAACCAACTTTCATTTATTTTTTCTTTTGCGGACGTTTCCAACCAGAAATAGCTTTTTGTTCAACACGACTGATTACTAAATCAGTCGGTTCAATATCTTTAGTAACTGTAGTACCAGCGCCAATGGTCGCACCCGATCCAACTTTTACAGGTGCAACTAATTGCGTATCTGAACCAACAAAAACATTATCTCCAATAATCGTTTTATGTTTGTTAGCACCATCGTAGTTGCAGGTAATTGTACCAGCGCCAACATTCACATTCATACCCACTTCGCTATCACCGACATAGCTTAAATGATTTACTTTTGATCCTTTATCAACAAAAGACTTTTTAATTTCAACAAAATTTCCAATATGCGTTTGTTCAGCAAGTTTGGTATCTGGTCGTAGTCGTGCAAATGGACCAATGGTCGATTGCACGCCAATTTCAGCATCTTCAATAACAGTGTTAGGTTTAATTTCAACTTCATCACCGATGACCGCATTTTTAATAATGCAATTAGCTCCGATTGTGACATCATTACCAATCGTCACATTACCTTCCATAATTACATTGATATCTATAACGCAATCTTGTCCTATGGTTAAATCACCTCTTAAATCAAATCTTGCAGGATCACGTAAAGTCACACCTTGTCTCAATAAGTTATGTGCTTGTATCAATTGATAGTAGCGCTCCATTTCAGCTAATTGGCTACGATTATTGATTCCATTCACTTCAATTGGCGAATCAGGCTGTACCGTAAGAATTTCGATACCATCATTAACAGCCATCTCAATCACATCCGTTAAATAATATTCACTTTGAGCATTGTCATTCTTTAATGATGATAACCATTTTTTTAAGCTAGCTCCGTTAATCATCATCATTCCCGTATTTACTTCGGTAATCGCTAATTCACTTTCGTTTGCATCTTTCTGTTCTACAATTTTTGTAACTTTACCTTGTTCATTGCGGACAATTCTTCCATAACCCGTTGGGTTACCCATATCTACTGTTAACAAACCAAAACCAGATTTTTGTCCTGCAGCTACAAGTTTTTGTAATGTTTCTTTTGATGTTAGAGGTACATCGCCATATAGAATCAGAACATCATCTTCATCAGGAATATCTGGCGTAGCTTGTGCTACCGCATGGCCTGTTCCAAGTTGTTCAGCTTGTTCACACCAGTTAACAAACATGTCTTTGCAATGTTCACGAACAATATCGCCACCAAAACCATAAACTACATACACATCTCTATGATCTAATTCTTGAACCGTTGTATAAACATGTTCAAGTAACGATCTATCAGATAATTGGTGTAAGACTTTTGGTAAAGCAGAGTACATACGCGTCCCTTTACCCGCTGCGAGAATAACAACACTTAGATTATTAGCCATGCATAGGCTCCATTAATATATTTGTTTTTGATAACTGAGATTCGAATATGCCAAAGTTTTTTAATTTTATCTATACATTGTATTTTCAAGATAAAAAAAAACGCCCTGATAGGGCGTTTTTAAGTTTTTAGCGTCGACCTTTGAGTCTCTGTAAGGCTTGATACCTCGCTGATGCTTCAGCCAATTGCTGAGATACCTTGGCGTAATCAATGGTTCCATCATTGTCTTTAAAAGCTTTTTCAGCTTCTTCTTTCGCTTTTAATACAGCTGCTTCATCTAAATCTTCTGAATGTTCTGCTGCATCAGATAAAACCGTGACAACATTCGGTTGGATTTCTAACATACCACCAGAAACATAAAAACCTTGTTTATCACCACCCGGTAATATAACCAAAACCTCTCCAGGTGATAACGCTGAAACTAATGGCGTATGTCCTGGTGCTATACCGACTTCACCTTGAGAAGCAGGTGCAAAGACCATTTCAGCTTCACCTGAAAAGATTTCTTTTTCAGCACTGACGATGTCGACTTGAATTGTTGATGCCATAATTCTGCCTTAGCTTATAGTGACTTAGCTTTTTCAATCGCTTGATCGATAGTACCAACGTTATAGAAAGCCTGTTCTGGTAAATCGTCATACTGACCATCGATAATACCTTTAAAACCTCTTAGGGTTTCTTTCAATGGAACATACTCACCATCTTGGCCGGTAAATACTTTTGCAACGAAGTAAGGTTGAGTTAAGAAACGTTGAATTTTACGAGCACGAGCAACGATTAATTTATCTTCTTCTGATAATTCGTCCATACCAAGAATCGCGATGATGTCACGTAATTCTTTATAACGCTGAAGAATATTTTGCACACCACGAGCAGTATCGTAATGTTCTTGACCAACGACTAATGGGTCTAACTGACGACTGGTTGAATCTAATGGGTCAATCGCAGGATATAAACCTAACTGAGCAATTTGA
The DNA here is from genome assembly GCA_965243205.1 of Gammaproteobacteria bacterium. GTDB lineage: Bacteria > Pseudomonadota > Gammaproteobacteria > Eutrophobiales > Eutrophobiaceae > CBDEUK01. The sequence continues at coordinate 2,168,652 of CBDEUK010000002.1, read as the reverse complement.
CGTGAAAGTACAACCGTTGAATCCAAGTGAGAGAATGTGGTCGCAGGAGACGGGTCGGTCAAGTCATCCGCAGGTACATAAACAGCTTGAATTGATGTAATCGAACCTGTTTTGGTTGAAGTAATACGTTCTTGAAGTTTACCCATTTCTTCAGCAAGTGTTGGTTGATAACCTACCGCAGAAGGCATACGACCTAATAGCGCAGAACATTCAACACCCGCCAAGGTAAAACGATAAATGTTATCAACGAAAAATAATACGTCACGACCTTCTGAACGGAATTTTTCAGCCAATGTAAGACCGGTCAACGCAACACGTAAACGGTTACCAGGTGGCTCATTCATTTGGCCATAAACCATCGATACTTTTGATTTACTATGGTCTTCAACATTAACAACACCCGCTTCTTGCATTTCGTAGTAGAAATCGTTCCCTTCACGAGTACGTTCACCTACACCTGCAAATACTGATAAACCTGAGTGTTGAGTTGCGATGTTGTTGATAAGCTCCATCATGTTAACAGTCTTACCTACACCAGCACCACCGAACAGACCAATTTTACCACCCTTAGCGAATGGACAAACTAAATCGATAACTTTAACACCAGTTTCTAGTAGTTCTGTAGCTGCACTTAATTCTGTAAATTTAGGAGCTTCACGATGGATAGACATGGTTTCATCTGTTTTGATAGGACCACATTCATCAATCGGCTCACCTAATACGTTCATGATTCGGCCTAAAGTCGCTTCACCAACAGGTACTGAAATTGGAGCACCAGTATTATTCACTTTAAGTCCACGTTGTAGACCATCGGTAGAACCCAAAGCAATGGTTCTAACTACGCCATCACCTAATTGTTGTTGAACTTCTAAAGTGGTATTCACACCTTCAGCATCAACCAATAAAGCATCATATACTTTAGGGATAGAATCACTTGGGTATTCTACGTCGACGACCGCGCCGATGATTTGTACAATATTTCCAGAACTCATTTGTCGTTCCTCGTTAAATTTTCTCGTTTTCTAGTTTGTTAAATTCTTTATTAAACAGCTGCTGCACCACTGACAATCTCTGATAGCTCTTGAGTAATCGCCGCTTGTCGTGCTTTGTTATAAACTAATTGTAATTCATCAATCAATTTACCAGCGTTGTCTGACGCACTCTTCATCGCAACCATTCGTGCTGATTGTTCACAAGCAATGTTCTCAACAACAGCTTGATACACAACAGACTCAATGTAGCGTTGAAGCAATACATCTAAAACTTCTTTCGCATCAGGCTCATAGATATAATCCCAGTGATGTTTATATTCATCGCTTTCAACAGGTTTAATAGGAACCAGTTGCTCAACTGTTGGAGTTTGCGTCATAGAGTTCTCAAATTCATTACTGATCAGATAAATCTCATCAATATCACCAGCCTTATATGAATCAAGTAATAAATTAATATTACCCAAAAGATCTTCTAGTGCTGGTTGGTCACCAAGATGGGTTACTTGAGCAGTCACTTTTGCACCAATGCTGTTGAAGAAACCAGCGGCTTTAGCACCGACTAAACAAATATCAAACTCAACACCCGCTTCATCCCATTGACGCATGCGTCCTAAGGTTGCTCTGAATAGATTTGAGTTTAATCCACCACATAAACCACGATCGGTTGAGATGATTAATAAGCCGACTCGTTTAACTTGTTCGCGAGGAATTAAAAACTCATGCTTATACTCAGGATTTGCGTGAGCAAGGTGAGCCATCACGTTACGAATACCTTTTGCATACGGACGTGCAGCATCCATTCTATCCTGCGCTTTACGCATTTTACTCGCAGCAACCATTTCCATCGCTTTGGTAATTTTTTGTGTATTTTTTACACTAGCGATTTTGGTTCGTATCTCTTTTCCAACAGCCATTTAGTTTTGTACCTTTCTGTTGTCTAACCTGAATACTGAATTACCAAGTACCGTTTGCTTTAAAGCTTTCGATACCTGCTTTGATGCTATCTGCAATTTCATCTGAGTAATTACCAGACTCATTGATATCTTTCATCAAATCAGAATATTCAGTATTCATATAGCTATGTAATGCTTCTTCGAATGGAATGATTTTTTCTAATTCCACATCATCGATATAACCATGTTCTACAGCAAACAAAGTCACACCCATTTCACCAACACTTAATGGCGTATATTGTTTCTGTTTCATTAATTCCATAACGCGTTGGCCGCGTTCTAACTGCTTACGTGTTGCATCATCTAAATCAGAAGCAAACTGAGCAAACGCTGCTAATTCACGATATTGCGCTAAGGCTAAACGTACACCACCACCAAGCTTCTTAACGATCTTGGTTTGTGCTGCACCACCCACACGAGATACAGATAGACCCGCGTTAATAGCAGGACGGAAGCCCGAGTTAAATAAATCAGTTTCTAAGAAGATCTGGCCATCGGTAATTGAGATCACGTTGGTTGGTACGAAAGCCGATACGTCACCCGCTTGAGTTTCAATAATCGGCAATGCGGTTAAAGAACCGGTTTTGCCTTTAACTTTTCCATCTGTGAATTTTTCAACGTAGTTTTCATTTACACGAGAAGCACGTTCTAACAAACGTGAATGTAAATAGAAAACATCACCAGGATACGCTTCACGACCCGGTGGACGTTTTAATAATAATGATACTTGACGATAAGCCCACGCTTGTTTGGTTAAATCATCATAAATAATTAATGCATCTTCACCACGGTCACGAAAATATTCACCCATGGTACAACCTGCATATGGTGCAATAAATTGCATTGCTGCTGAGTCAGAAGCAGAAGCCGCTACGATGATGGTATGTTCCATCGCGCCATGTTCTTCTAACTTACGAATGACAGTCGCAATCGATGAAGCTTTTTGACCAATCGCAACATAGATACATTTAACACCTGTACCTTTTTGATTGATGATGGTATCAACCGCAACAGCAGTCTTACCTGTTTGACGGTCACCAATGATTAACTCACGCTGACCACGGCCAATTGGTACCATTGAGTCGATTGATTTCAAACCTGTTTGAACAGGTTGGTCAACCGACTTACGATCAATAACCCCTGGCGCAATCTTTTCGATTGGTGATGACATACTTGCATTGATGTCACCTTTACCATCAATTGGTGCCCCTAATGAGTTAACAACACGACCTAATAACTCTTCACCAATAGGCACTTCAAGAATTCTTTTAGTACATTTACAGACATCACCTTCGGAGATGTGCTCGTAAGAACCTAAAATTACCGCGCCGACTGAGTCTCGTTCCAAGTTCAAAGCAAGACCATAGGTATTGCCAGGGAACTCGATCATCTCACCTTGCATCACATCGCTTAAGCCATGGATACGGGCGATACCGTCAGACAAGCTGACTACAGTACCTTCGGTACGCGCATCGGTTTCCAGATTTAAATTCTGGATTTTTTTCTTAATCAGATCACTGATTTCTGTTGCACTGATGGACATGATATTTCCTCGTTAAAAATTCACTTATAACTGCAACGTTATTACTAAAATTAAAAACCTTATTTATTCTGCAAACTCATTCGTTAAAGATGTCAATCTGCCTTTAACGGAAGCATCAATCACAGAATCGCCTGTACGGATGACAACACCACCAATCAAGGACTCATCGATTTCTGTATTGATAACCACTTTTTTACCTAAGCGTTTTTCCATAGCATTCGCAATTTCATCTTGTTGATTTTGCTCTAATGGAAATGCAGAAAAAACTTCAACTTTGGCAGAACCTTCTTGAGCAGCACGCTCTAGTTCAAACAGTTGTTGTATCTCTGGAGCCTGTTCTAAACGACCAGCTTCAATCAAAATTTGAATAAAGTTTTTGCATGAATTACTCGTAACTTTGTCACCACATACCTCGGTAACAATCTCATGCAAAACGCTTGATTCAACTCTTGGGTTACTGATCAGCATTTGCATGTCTTTGTCTTTAGCAATCATACTTAAGATCTCTAACATACTGGACCATGCGTCCATTGCCGATTCTTCTTTTGCTGTGTCTAATGCTGCTTCAGCATAAGGTCTCGCGATAGTAATATTCTCCTGCATACTATCGACCTATAAGGCAGAACTGATTTTGCCCAATACATCATTGTGGGCATTTTTATCAACTTCACGCATCAAGATTTGCTCAGCGCCAGATAACGCTAACGCCGCTACTTGAGATTTTAATTCCTCTTTTACTTTGGTGCGTTCCTGTTCAATCTCAGCTAGAGCAGCCGCCTTTAAACGTTCGCCTTCTTCGCGAGCAGTTTGTTTAGCTTCTTCAATGATTTCATCACCACGTTTTTGTCCTTGGGCAATGATTTCAGCTGCACGTTGCTTACCTTCTTCAATTGCGTCATGAAGTTTCACTTCAGCTTCGGCCAATTTTTGAGTGCCTTCGTCCGCTGCTGCTAAACCATCTGCAATACGTTTTTCACGATCTTGCATTTGTTGCAATAACAACGGCCAAACAAACTTCATGGTAAACCAGACGAAGATTGCGAAGGTAACTAATTGGCCTATTAAGGTTGCATTAAAATTCACTTAAATCACCTGTTATTAAATGGGCTTTCTATTACTTTTAAGTTTGACCTTAGCCAGCTTGTAAAGTAGCGATGAATGGGCTAGCTAATGTAAACCACATGCCGATACCGATACCGATCATGGTTACCGCATCAATAAGACCCGCAACTAGGAACATTTTACCTTGTAACATTGGTGCAAGTTCAGGCTGACGAGCAGCACCTTCTAAGAATTTACCGCCTAGCAAACCAAAGCCAATAGCAGTACCAAACGCACCCATGCCAAGCACGATTAAGACGCCTAGTGATGTAAATGCTAAAATTGTTTCCATTATTGTCCTCCAGAGGATATTTATTTAATAAACAAAAAACTAAAAATTAATGATGCTCATGCGCCATCGCTAGATAGACGATGGTTAACATCATAAAGATGAACGCTTGCAGCAATACCACTAAGATGTGGAACACTGCCCAAACAAACTGTAACGCTCCGCCTAAGAAAGTACCTATAAAGAATGGCAGAGCCGCTCCTAACAAGGTTGCAATCAATAAGAATATCAACTCGCCTGCATACAAGTTACCAAACAATCGCAACGCTAAAGACACTGGTTTAGCAATCAAACCAATACCTTCGAGTAGTAAGTTGAATGGGATCATGTATTTGCCAAATGGCTGAAATGCTAATTCGCCGATAAACCCGCCAACACCTTTCATTTTGATGCTGTAGTAAATAATCAATATGAACACACCTAGGGCTAGACCAAAGGTAATATTCGGATCAGTGGTCGGTACAACTTTAAAATACAGATGAGAATCACCGGCAATCCACTGAGCTATGAGAGGCAGAGCATCTACGGGTACGACATCCATAGTGTTCATCAATGTCACCCAAATAAATATAGTAAGAGCAAGAGGCCCTACTATAGGATTATGTACCGGCATGATGTCATTGACGTTTTTATTAACAAACTCAATGATCATTTCAACCAAATTTGAGAAACCGCTTGGAGTGCCTGCGTTTGATTTTTTAGCAACACGATAGAAGAAAAAACAGAATACTAAACCTAAAAAGATTGACCAGCCCATGGTATCGACATTGATTGACCAGAAACCCATATCAACGGCTTCTTGAGGACTGTGAGCAAATGTCCACTCGGCATGCTCAAGCGTATGACTGTGTCCTTCGGCATCAACACGTTCATAGCCAGCAGGCAGCTGACCATAAACTAGGTTCTGCAAGTGATGTTGGATATAGGAGTTGGAAGTTAATTCTGTTCCGCCAGCCATTAAACTCGTTCTCTCTTCTAAAAATAAAAATTAATTATTGTTTTTTATCCTTACTTAATATGCTGTCATATTCTTAAGTAAGAATTTCAAATTTATCATCATAGCCAGCACGAACACTGCAAAAAATGCAAAAACATGCAAAGGCTTAACATACATTAGACATAACGCGATGATGATGGCTGTTACGATAAGTTTTATCGCTTCTCCAATAAAAAACCATCTTAGGGCTAATGCCGCTGAATCTTCACTTGAGTATCGAAATGCGAACCTAGTGAAACAGTAATTCGGCACAATATAAGCCACTCCTCCCAATAACGCAGAGTATGCCTCTGTTTTGCTGAACAATATTAGTAACATCAGTGCCACGACTAGGCAGATGACCAACAGGACCTGCAAACCTTTATACGCAACCGCTTTATTATTGTTATGTACTGATTTTTGCAATTTATTCAGTGGGTTGCGTTTATAACCACTCAGGTTTAAGTTTTGCCAAGTATCTGATTACTTATCCAGTATGCTCGTGCAGGCGCGAAGTATAAAGGCCATTTCAGGAGTGATCAATGCTTCAGGGACAAAATATAATGAATTAAAACTATTTTATGTGACCAAGGATGCCTTCTAGAGCATCTAGACTGTGATATTGAATGGATAATCGGCCCGATCCCTTTTTGCTGTGTTGAATCTCAACTTTGGCGCCTAGCTTTTCGGATAAATCCTGCTCTAAATTGCTAATATTTGGATCTTTATTGCTTTTCACTGTTGGCTTAACCGATTTCTTTTCGGCACTATAGGATCGAACCAAGGCCTCTGTTGCTCTTACCGATAAGCCTTTTTTAACAATCTCGTTGGCAACCACTTGCTGCTTATTTTTAGCCAAAGAAAGCAACGCCCGAGCATGTCCCATTTCTAACTTACGTTCTTTTACCAGGGCTTTTACTTTGGTATCCAATTCAAGCAAGCGTAATAAATTAGAAACTGAAGAACGCGAACGGCCTACTGACTCGGCAACAGCTTCATGAGTCATATCAAACTCTTCAATTAATCGATATAGAGCCTCAGCTTCATCTAAGGGATTTAAATCCTCGCGCTGGATATTTTCGATCAATGCCATGCACATGGCTGAGTGATCATCGATCTCGCGGATCACTACCGGCACTTCATGCAAACCCGCCATCTGCGAAGCACGCCAACGACGCTCTCCTGCAACGATTTCGTATTTTTGCTTACTACCAGTAATTGGCCTTACAAGAATAGGTTGAATTAAACCTTGAGCTTTAATGGAATCGGATAACTCTTGTAATGCGGTTTTATCCATATCTTTACGTGGTTGATACTGACCACGTTGCATTAAATCAACGGCAAGTGTCGTGAGCTGATCGTTTGGTTGAGCTGTTTCTACATCCTTAAGTGTTCGAGGACTTAATAATGCATCTAGACCTTTGCCTAAGCCACGTTTTTTCGCTGCCATATATAACCTCTACGCCGCTATGCCTTCACGGCGAAGCATTTCACCAGCTAAGGCTAAATATGCTAGTGCGCCACGCGACGTTTTATCGTACTTCAATACCGACAAACCATAACTCGGTGCTTCAGCCAAACGTACATTACGCGGAATGACTGTCCTATAAACCTTATCACCAAAATGTTCGAGTAACTGATCTGAAACTTGGCTGGCTAGGTTATTTCTAGGGTCATACATCGTTCGAAGAAGTCCTTCGATTTTCAAATTAGGGTTAAGCAATTGTTGAATCTTATCAATGGTATCAATGAGAGCGGTTAAACCTTCTAGAGCATAATACTCACATTGCATTGGAATAATCACAGAATCCGCAGCGACTAATGCGTTCACTGTTAACATGCTTAATGAAGGCGGACAATCTATGAAAATATATTGATAATCATCCTTAATCGGCTCAAGTGCTTTGCGTAATCGAATCTCACGCGCCATTTCATCAATCAGTCCAACTTCAGCACCAGTAAGATCAGCATTGCTGGGTAAGATATCAAATCCCATCCCTTCAAGATTGACCAAAGCATCCTGGATTGGCATACCATCCATCAACACATCATAAGTGCTTCTATCCAATTGCATCTTATCAACACCACTGCCCATCGTTGCATTGCCCTGCGGATCGATGTCTATCAACAGTACTTTACGTTTGGTCGCGGCTAATGAGGCGGCCAGATTCACGCTGGTAGTGGTTTTACCAACCCCACCTTTCTGATTCACAATGGCCATGGTCTTGCTCATGAGAGTTACTAATCCTTCATCATATTATTATTGTAATGATAGTAATTGCGCTTGATGAAACTAGCGAAAAATTACACTTTTGATTATGTTTCTATAATAACGCTTTCTTGGCGGATCGGAATAACGTTTTTTGATTATGCCTAGTAAAAACTGACCAGTCCGCGCTCAGCATCCAAACCGGGTACGTGGATCGGATAATATTCAATGTTATTAGTATATTCTTTCAAGCCAACAATCTCTTCCTTGGGCAAGCTTGCTTTCATTGCGAATAGCTGACCATCCTCTTTTATAAACTTATGGCATCCCTGATAGTAAGCGGCTAAAGAAGTATAAGCACGACAAATAACAGCATCATATGCTTGCTGATCGTCGAATTCTTCAACGCGATCATGCACTACAGTGACATTCTTTAATCCAAGCTCCATGATCACTTGGTTCACAAAGCGAGTTTTTTTGATATTGCTGTCCAGCAAGGTCCAAAACTGGCCTGGATTGGCCATTGCTAGAATCAAACCTGGTAAACCTGCCCCTGTACCAACATCTAAGCAATTATCTCCTTTGATATAAGGCGACACGGCCAAGCTGTCCAAAATATGGTTGGTTAGCATGGCTTTTGGCTCTCTAATCGCTGTTAAGTTATAGGCCTTGTTCCATTTTGTAAGTAGCTCCAAATAATGGCGATACGGCGCAAACCCACCAACGACACGAAAATCGAAGGCTTCTAGTGCCAAATGGAAAGGCTGTTCTAGATGAGTGAGATCCAAGGTTTTATCAAGCACTTTGTTTCAAACTGGAATAATATTTTTTTAAATAAATTCGTAAAATTGAAATTGCTGCCGGCGTAATACCTGGAATTCTTGAAGCCATTCCAAGATTCTCAGGCTGATGCTGATTCAGTTTTTGCACAGCTTCAGCGGATAAACCTTTGACTTTTAAATAATCAAAATCTGCAGGCATAGGCGTTTCTTCTTGCGACCGATTACGAGCAATTTCTTCATGTTGGCGATCAATATATCCACTGTATTTGGCTTGAATCTCAACCTGTTCCGCAACCAATGGATCAATTTCGCTATTTTGTTCGATAAATTTTATGACATCTGAATAATTGATTTCAGGGCGTTTCAATAGCTGCATCAAATTCGCTTCGTGTTTCAAGGATTGGCCTAATACAGCCTGACATAATTCATCATCAGTTTTTTCTGGCGAAATCCAAGTCGTTTCCAAGCGTTTTTGTTCAGCCTGAATAGCATCTTGCTTTTCACTAAAGCGTCGCCATTGTTCATCCGAAACCAAACCGAACTCATGTGCAACTTCAGTTAATCGTAAGTCAGCATTATCTTCACGTAAAATGAGACGGTACTCGGCACGACTTGTAAACATACGATACGGTTCCATCGTACCTTTTGTAATGAGATCATCCACCATCACTCCTAAATAGGCCTCATCACGACGTGGATACCAAGTAGATTCATCATTCGCTAATCGAGCGGCGTTGATTCCAGCTAATAAACCTTGTGCACCAGCCTCTTCATAACCTGTTGTACCATTAATTTGCCCAGCGAAGAATAAGCCCTTTAAATGCTTCGTCTCTAACCAAGGATGTAAATCTCTGGGGTCAAAAAAATCGTATTCGATAGCATAGCCAGGACGAGTGATATGGGCATTTTCAAAACCTTCAATGGAGCGAACTAGGTCAAACTGTACATCGAACGGTAAACTGGTTGAGATACCATTCGGATATATCTCCTTAGTCGTTAAGCCTTCAGGCTCAATAAAGATTTGATGTGAGGTTTTTTCCGCAAAACGCACTACTTTATCTTCGACTGAAGGACAATAACGTGGCCCTACACTTTCAATGCTGCCATTAAACATTGGTGATCGATCTAAAGCGGCTTGAATAATATCGTGCGTTTTCTGATTCGTGTGTGTTATGTAACAAGGTACTTGTTGCGGATGATATTCGGTCTTTCCCATAAAAGAAAAAACCGGCACAGGCTCATCTCCAGGCTGAGCTTGTAAGTCATCAAAATTAATTGTTTTGCTATCGATACGCGGAGGAGTACCTGTTTTTAAGCGCTCTACTCTGAATGGCAATTCGCGTAAACGTTGAGCCAAAGCATTTGATGGTGCATCTCCTGCGCGCCCACCTTGGTAATTAGATTCACCAATATGAATTTTACCGCCTAAAAACGTACCTACTGTTAGCACGATACTTTTAGCATAAAACTGCAAACCCATTTGAGTAGTCGCGCCAACGACTTGTTCACCCTCAACGATTAAGTCTTCTACCGATTGCTGGAAGATACTGAGATTACCTTGGGCTTCGAGATAATTACGAATAAATTGACGATATAAACTGCGATCGATCTGAGCACGCGTCGCTCGAACCGCTGGGCCTTTGCTCGCATTGAGCCGGCGAAATTGAATACCGCAATAATCCGCTGCTAACGCCATGATGCCGCCCATTGCATCGATTTCTTTAACTAAGTGACCTTTGCCAATACCACCAATCGCCGGATTACAGGACATTTGTCCTAATGTATCGATATTTTGCGTCAATAGTAAGGTTTTTGAACCCATACGAGCAGACGCCAGCGCAGCCTCGGTTCCGGCATGGCCACCGCCGATAACAATCACATCAAACTGTTCAGGGTACTGGTTCATAAAATCTCGAAAATTAACTGTTAGCCCATAAAAATGGCGGGCAATAGTAACGAAAACGAACCCTAAAATCGAATTCTATAGCTGTTTTTTCTGCAATAAATCCACAATTCTATCGCCTGTCCTAAGAGCCAGAGCTTCAATCGTAAGGGAAGGTGCTTCCCCACCGCCTGAACTAGGGAACACACTGGCATCGGCAATAAACAAATTTTTGAATCGATGACTTTGGCCAAATCGATCAACTACTGAATCTTCAGCATCATTACCCATACGACAAGTCCCAAAAACATGAGTTGCGCTGAAGTAATCATAGTTACCATACTCTTCAAAAATAGTCTCAGCGCCACTGGCTTTTACAACATCACGGCAACGCTGCTTCATAAAAGATAGACGATTTAATTGCATTTCATCAACAAAACTGTGAATTCTTGCTTTTGCTAAACCAAATTGATCTTTTTCATTGGGATCTAGATCAATAAAACTTTTCGCATGCGGCAAACTTTCTCCAACAGCACCTATGGAAATAACTTTGCCAAATTGTTCACGCATAGTTTGTTTATGTTTTAGCCCCCAACCATTTACAACACGCTTAGCATAATTCACAGGACCAACTAAATCGGTTTCCCCCACACCAGAACTGAATCGACAACCGCCTATAACACCTTCAATAGAATCTGGGTTATTAAAGTCCCAACACACCACATCGGATGGAATACCACGATGACTACCCAATGGTTCTTCATGTAACGCATTGGTATGCCAAAAGACTGTTTCCATAAAATTCTTTCCTAGTTGCCCTGAGTCATTGGACAAACCCTGCTTGGCATGATTACTTTCAGAGTTGAGTAATAACCTAGGAGTTTCAACTGCTCCACATGCAGCTACTATCACTCGTGCCGTCAATGATTGTTCGTTGCCATTGCTATCAAAATAAGTAACTGCCGTTACCTTGTCATTCTCAGTACTTTTAATTTGAGTTACTGTGGCTTCTACCTTTAGAGTAAAGTTATCAAAGGCCCTGGCTTGTCGAATAAAAGTGACATCAACACTGCCTTTATCCGCTCGAGGACAACCTTTAGTACAATTATTACAGTGATTACATGCTGGTCTATCGTTGTATGGCTTAGATAAAATAGCTAATGAATTACTCTGTAAATTCATACCATTTTCTGCAAAACCTGATTTCAATAAATGACTGTGATAATTCCACTCATGCTCTGGCAAAGGATATGGCTCAGAACGCCAACAACGATTATCTACACCGCCAGCAACGCCAATGATTTTTTCAGCCAGTTGATAATAAGGTTCGAGTTCCGCATAACTCACGGGCCAATCAGCCGCAACATCAAATTTGGTTTTGAGATTCATCGACTCAGGATTCATGCGATGAGCCTCTCCACTAAAATGCAAGGTTGAACCTCCAACACCTCGAACATGATGATATGCGAAAACTATTCGTTTATCGGTTTTATTCAACCGGCCTGTTTCATGATTCCATGAAAATAAATCAGACCATTTACGATCTAATGACTGAAATTCACCAAATGTTTGTCGATTAGATGAGCTTTGTTTTTCTGGAAAACCATATACTTCCCAGTCATTATGTTCTAGACGATAATCTTTTTGATAGTCATATGCGGGACCTGCTTCTAATAAACAAACATTCACACCCTGTTTGCTCAATGTCCAGGCACAAGCACCGCCACCCGCACCAGAACCTATAATAACAACATCGTATTCATCACTCATGAAGTGTGAATGGTCCTTTGATTGTAATCATTGTATCCAAGAGGCTGTGGTGGTTGATGAAACTCAAGACCGATCCAACTTTGTGGTTTGGAATAGTAAAACTCAAATGCTTTGTCTTTTATATGATGAAAGAAAAACTGTGCTGTTTGGTTTTGTTTCGTGGATTCTAATTTCTCAACAATTTGTATTTTTTGTTGTGTATCTAAATTCAAAAAGTCCTCAGAAAAAATTTCATTGGCTTGTTTGTTAAGCCATGCACATCCAAACATCACAATATTTTTATATCGTAACTTTTCTTGAAGATAGTCAATCATATCTTCATCTACGTTCAGCTGTGAAGCCGATGGGGTTTGATCACTAGGAATTAAAGTATCTAAAAACTCGGGTAAGACAGTCGTTAATAAACTTTCAGGTTTACTTGCGCTAAACAAACGGTAGGTCGCGACCGAAATAGCACTGACTGAGGTCGCGATTAATAACATTCTTCGTGTTAACTTCATAATTAATAATCATTCAATCGATGGTTTTATGTCTATCTTTCAACTTCGCGTAATGCGTGGCTGAATATTCCAAAAAGGCCAGTTCTTTTTCATTCAGTTCCCGTACTCTCTTTATCGGTGAACCGACATATAAATAACCGCCCTCTAATTTTTTTCCAGTTGGCACTAAACTGCCTGCCCCAATGATGGTTTTATCGCCTATTACTGCACCATCCATTATCGTTGCAGACATACCGATCAAACAATAATCACCAACAGTACAGGCGTGTAGAGTGACTCTATGACCTGCAGTCACATAATCACCTATCGTTAGTGGGTAGCCCCCAGGAGAAAATTCACCATCGTGTGTCACATGTAAGATCGATGTATCTTGAATATTTGTATATTTACCAATTTGAATAGAATGAACATCACCACGTACGACTGTCATGGGCCATATAGAACTATGCTCACCAATGTTAACATTACCAATCACCAATGCTGTCTCATCTATATAAGCAGTTTCAGCAATTTTTGGTATATTGCCATCAAAACTTCGAATGGTCATAAAATCTCCTAGATATTTTTTCTAAGTGTAACCGATAGCAGTGTAATACTTTAAGACTTTAAAGGTGATAGTTAGTTACTGTATAGTGTTAAAGAATAGTTCTCTAATGCCGCAAACAGGAAAAGTTATCATTACTGAGAAATTATAATGAAGTACTCTGTTGAAAGCCCTTACTTGGTTTCTTTCAAAGGCAATTTCAGCCTCGAATCTTCCCCTACAGCTCCGCCTGATGCAGCCCCTGATCGTAAAGAGTGTAAAAAACGTTTGAATAAATACATCGATGAAATGGATGATTATCAACGAATTATGTATGCGCATGACCATCACGCTATTTTATTGGTCTTTCAAGCGATGGATGCAGCTGGTAAAGACAGTACTATTCGTGCCGTCACCCGTGGTTTAAACCCAGCCGGCTGTCAGGTTCATAGTTTCAAAAAACCCAGTGCTGAGGAATTAGATCACGACTTTTTATGGCGTACCACCAAAGCATTACCTGAACGAGGTCGCATTGGCGTATTTAACCGTAGTTATTACGAGGAAGTCTTAGTCGTTCGTGTTCATCCAGAGTACTTAAATTACCAACGACTTCCAGCAGAAATAAATCGTGAGACTATTTGGCAAGATCGATTTGAGTCTATAAATCAGTTTGAAAAACATCTTGCACAAAACGGAACTGTGATTATCAAGTTCTGGCTCAACGTTTCTAAAGAAGAACAAAAACAACGCTTCTTAAGTCGTTTAGAAGAACCTGAAAAACATTGGAAATTTAATGAAGGTGATTTGGATGAACGTAAATTATGGGATGATTATATGCATGCTTATGAAGAGACATTACGTACGACTTCTAAACCTTGGGCACCTTGGTACGCCATACCTGCAGACGATAAACCTTTTATGCGTATGCGAGTGGCTGAGATTATTTTAAACACTATGAAAAATATGGATATGCATTATCCAAAAGTTTCAAAGGACGAAAAAGAAAAATTTGAAGGCTATAAAAAACGTTTAATGTCAAAATAAAAAAACCCACATATAGCGGGCTTTTTTATTCGATGTTTACTAAAAATTATTTTACGTAATTCTCAGGTTTTACTTTATTCACTTTGCCTAATAATTTACGTGCAGGATCGGTTTGTTCCAATCCTCGAAGTTTTTCCATAACCGCTTCTTTATCACCTGCATCACCAACAACGATAACGCCGTTCATACCCAAACCCGCATGAGGTAAGCAAATGTAACCATACATACCAGACACTGTCAGTGTTACTGAAATATTTTTATTCATAGCGCCTTTCCAACCTTCCGCACCTTCAGGTGTGAAAACTGACTCACTGTTATGGCCACCATTTAATTTCTTAAAATGAATCGTGTCCCCAGGTGCAACATAAAGAATCGGTTTATCAAAAGCGGTCAAACCTTTTGCGTTAATAACATGCTCTGCTCCTCCAGTTGCAGCTGGAGTAGGTGCGGGAACCACTTTATCGACAACATTACTAACCATATCTTTACTAGCACCAGTTGCTACAGATACTTTTTCAACGACAGCTTCTTTTACTTCCGTTGCCTTTTCTTCTACGGCCTCGGTTGCTTTTTCAATAATGGTCTCAGGCTCTGGTTCAACCGATGTTTGCGTGGGTAAATTACGCATCTCTTCTTGGTAAGGCCAGTTTTTATAAATCTGTTCTTGCGTTACCACTTCATGAAATAATTCAGGTTTAGGTTCAGGAATTAACTCATCAACTGTTGATTGAGCTTCCTCTTGAGGTGTTTCAACTTTTTCAGACTCAGGAGTTTTTTCAGGTTTCAATTCAACATTAACAACATTAGAAGGTTCATTAGACTTATCACTCACCTTTTCTTGTTCGTCTTTACTACATGCTTGTAGTGCAAATATCAAAATACTTATAGATAGTACTTTTAGATTGAATACTTCTGACATGAAAAAACTCCTATAAAACAAATTTTAAAATTACTGATATGGCCAGTTTTTATAGATCTCATCTTGGTAAACAACGATATGAGAACTATCATCTAAACTTGTAGAACCAGATGTTTCGGCTCCATCTTTATTACAACCAAATAATACGAAAGATAAAACAGATACCACTAATAGTTTGAAAACTAGTTTGATGCTCATTGTTATCTCCTCGACTCCCCTTCAACGAATCGGTTATTGGTTTATGATTTAAGCATTATAATTGTGCCACAATAGCAACTAATTTTCTTGTTCAATACAAAAAACTATGAATCAACAACAAATCGAAAACTTTATTAATAGACAATGGGATGAATCTATCGTTCATGAATTGACCGAATACATCAAAATTCCGAATAAATCCCCAGCATTTGATGTTGACTGGCAGAGTCATGGTTATATGGAAGAAGCCGTTGAACAATTTTGTACATGGTTACAACAAAAAAAGATTAATAACTTAACGCATCAAGTGGTTCGATTAGAAAACCGTACGCCATTAATCTATATCGAAATTGATGGTCAAATTAATGACACTGTTTTGTTATATGGTCATTTGGATAAACAACCAGAGATGACTGGTTGGCGCGATGACTTAGCACCTTTTAAGCCTAAACTAGAAAACGATAAGTTATATGGTCGTGGAGGAGCCGATGATGGCTATGCCTTCTTCTCTTCAATTACAGCCATCCAAGCCTTACAACAACAGAATATACCTCATGCTCGATGTGTCATTATTATCGAAGCCTGTGAAGAAAGTGGTAGTTATGACTTACCGTTTTATATTGATCATCTCGCAGAAAAAATTGGTAAGCCTTCATTAGTGATTTGTTTAGATTCAGGCTGTGGCAACTATGAACAATTATGGATGACATCGTCTTTACGCGGATTGATTGGTGGCGAACTATCTGTTCAGGTATTAGATGAAGGTGTTCATTCTGGCGATGCCAGTGGTATTGTGCCTTCAAGCTTTCGCATCATTCGACAATTATTAGATCGCTTAGAAGATGCAACTTCAGGTGAAATTATTGCTAATGAATTCCATGTCGAGATTCCTCAGTCACGTGTTGAGCAAGCTGAACAAGCAGCTAAGAACATTGGAGAAGATTTATTTAATCGCTTCCCTTTTACTGCTTCAACTCAAGCCATGGATGATAACGTTGCAGAATTAATTTTAAATCGTAGTTGGCGGCCAGCTTTATCATATATAGGTATAGACGGTGTTCCTGAAATTCAATCCGCAGGAAATGTTTTAAGACCTCAAACATCCATCAAACTTTCAATGCGTTTACCACCTACATGTGATGGTGAAAAAGCTTCTTTAGAGTTAAAAAATTTACTTGAGGCCAAACCACCTTACGGAGCACATATTGAATTCAAACCAGACTGGGCAGCTTCAGGTTGGATGGCACCTGAAGTAGAACCTTGGTTAGAACAATGCTTACAAGAAGCTTCTAATTTTTACTTTGAAAAACCAGCAGTATTTATGGGCGAAGGTTGGTCGATACCATTTATGGGTATGTTAGGAGAGAAATATCCTGAAGCACAGTTTGTGATTACTGGAGTACTCGGACCAGGTTCAAATGCGCATGGCCCGAATGAGTTTTTGCATATTCCTATGGCTAAAAAATTAACGTGTTGTATTGCCCACGTAATCGCAAAGCATTATTCAAATTTTACGATGAGTTAACTTATTCGCTTGTATTAAGAACAAACCTAATATCAGTAAGGCTAACATTGGCATAGCAGGGATTATCACAGACTCATTAACAAGAGGATCGGTTCCGTTCGTTACTTCATCTCCATCGTTAATACCATCATTATCAGTATCGGATAAATTTGGATCAGTAGAATAAATATTGATTTCATCTCCATCACTTAATCCATCGTTATCTGAATCTGAATTAAAAGGGTTGGTATTATATGTATTAATTTCTTCTAAATCAGTCAGCCCATCATTGTCATCATCCAAATCACAAACATCACCTTCAGAATCATTATCAAAATTTGCTTGCCCAGCGTTAGCATTGATTGGGCAATTGTCGACTGTATCGTTTATTCCATCATTATCATCGTCACTATCACAAGCATCTCCTTGCCCGTCAGAATCAGTGTCAGTTTGAGTATTATTTGCAACATCAGGACAGTTATCTGAAGCAATACCAACTCCATCCGAATCTAAATCATACAGGGCTGCAACTCCATTTAGATCATCCATCTGTGGAGTTTCAGTGTTCCCAGCTTGAAACCACATGATTGCAGAAGAATCTGCGGAATGCCCAAGTCCCAATCCATGTCCAAGCTCATGTACGGCCACTCGTTTAAATTCAGCCACACCTGTCCATGGTCCAGTATAGATATCCCATTCAAAAGCATTATTGAAAACGGTTAGTGTTTTAATAGTAGTTGTACTGCCTTCAAAAGGTCTAAACGTCCATTGTACTGCGAGAGTATTTTCACCAAAAACACTACTATCGCATTCAGGAGTTGTTGAAAATATCGCAGTATTAAATGATGAAGTACAGGGAGCTCCAAAACCTACTCCAGTATTTGGAATATATTGAAAAGTAGAGTTATTAGTCCAAATATCCATCGCTTCGATATAAGCAGTTTGTAATTCGCTTATTGAAGGCCCCCCTGGAACCACAACATTTGGGGTATCTGAAAATGTATTAGATGCAGAAAAATTGACATAAACTTCAGTCTCACCTGCTGGCCAAGAACTTCCTGTTAAAACAAATGCATTGACAGAAAAACTCATAAAGAAACAAAACACACAAGTAATTACTTTAATAAACACTATTCAACATATCCTTGATCCATTAATCTTACTAACCTTTGTTTTATAGAGGATATAAAAACTCGTTTTTCCATTGCGTTTCTTAAAGGCTCATTATCCTGCCCAAGCCTGAGTCCTTCAGCAACCCCATGAGCGAATGGTTGCATCCTATTAGATCTCAAAGCCCGTGAAACTGTTGATTCCATTTGCTCCAAACCTAGTACCATCTTCTTGTTTTCAGTTAAAACTCGATCTGTTCCAGATTGGTCTTTAGCAATTATAAAATGACCTTGGCCCCAACCAATAAATGGGTTCACTTGTGGCTTGTTTAACTGCTCAATAAAAAAAACACCTTTTTCACCAATATCAGGATATTTCATTCCAGAAACTTGTAACACTGCGCCATCTATTTCTCCACCCGCAAAACTTAGAGTTAGAGTATTTCCAGAGTAATTTCCTTTGATAACGTCATCTACTCTGAAATTAACATATGTATGTATGAATGTTTTTTTTCTATTCCATTTAGATTCAGAAGACAGTACCTCTCCCTCAAAAACTAATTCTGATTGGAGCAGCATATCGTCGAGGTGAATTTGTAGAACCGTGGTGGAAAAAGCAGAATTTATGAATAAGCAACAATATGCAAAAAAGAACGGTTTAAAAATGCTCATCACAAACATTGTCCTCACTAGAGTTGGCACTAAAAATATATTAATTAAAGAGTAATTAAGATTTATATCATCTTTATTACAATGCAAGAGAATGATGCTAAACCCTCATAATATTATCTGAAAGTGATTTGTTCCCGCTTACCTATAAATAAGTATTTTTTCTTGTTATGGTTCAATAAAAATTAATCATTGGAGCTTTGTTAATGAAAACGGGTGTTATTGGTCTTGGTGCAATGGGTGCCCATATGGCTCGAAACCTTGCAAAAGTTAATACTTTGGAAGCAGTATGGAATCGAACTAGCTCGAAAGCTGAAGCCCTTGCTAAAGAGCTTGGCTGTAAACAGACGCAAAACCCAGCGGATCTTGCTAGTCAATGTGAACTGATCATTCTCTGTGTGTCACGGGATGAAGATGTATTAGAGATGGTTAATAGCATTGTGGACTCTTTACCTACAAATGCTATCGTAGTGGATACATCTACCGTTAGCTCAACAACAGCCGAAACAGCTTTTAATATCTTACAGACCAAGAATGTTCACTTTTTAGATTGCCCTGTCTCTGGCGGCGTTGAAGGTGCCAAACATGGTACATTAGCGATGATGGTTGGCGGCGAGGAAAATATTCTTGAAAAAACCCGCCCCACTCTGAATGCTATTGCTAAAAATATTGTTTACATGGGATCAACAGGTTCAGGCCAAGCGACCAAAGCTGTCAATCAAATGATGGCCGCAGGTATTAACCAAGCGGTAACAGAATCTCTAGCATTTGGCGTTACGATGGGATTGGAAATGGATAAAGTAGTGGATGTGGTTTCCTCTGGAGCAGCAGGTAATTGGTTTTTGGAACATCGAGGTAAAACCATGCTGGCCGGTAAATTTGACCCAGGTTTTAAACTTGCGCTACATCATAAAGATCTTACTATTTGCCAACAAATGGCTAAAAAAGATAATGCAGAAAAGGCTTGGCCAATGATTGAAATGACCTTGATCCATTATCAAAAATTGATGGAACAAGGTTTCGGAGATGAAGATATTTCTTCACTATTTCGCTTAAAACGAGAAAATTAGGTCAAAAAACTTCTGTTTGAACAACTATTCGCCTAGATAGTCTTAGTCATGCAATTGACGATGGTGTTTATTTGTGCAGAATAGCCTGCCATTCGAAATAATGGTCTAAATAAACATAAAACAATTAAGGTAACTACTGTCTTGAATACTGAAGCGGCTATCTCAGTCAACAACCTTGTGAAACGCTTTGGCCCTATCCATGCGGTCAGAGGTGTATCATTCACTATAAATAAGGGCGAAGTTTTGGGTTTTCTTGGGCCGAATGGCGCTGGTAAATCCACAACAATGAAAATGATCACTGGTTTTCTAGAGCCTACCTCAGGTTCGGTTTCTATCTGTGGTTTTAATGTTCTTGATAATCCCATAGAAGCCAAACAAAAATTTGGTTATTTGCCTGAAGGCGCGCCTAGTTATGGTGAAATGACCGTTAATAGTTTCCTGCATTTTGTTGGCGAGATTCGCGGTCTTTATGGTGAAGAAAGAACCAATGCCGTTGATAAATCCATCGCTCGAATTCATTTGGAATCTGTAAAATATCAAACCATTGAAACACTATCCAAAGGTTTCAAACGCCGCGTCGGGGTTGCTCAAGCTATATTACATGATCCAGAAGTCTTGATTATGGACGAACCAACCGATGGCCTCGATCCTAACCAAAAACACGAAGTACGTTTATTGATCCAAGAAATGGCCAAAGACAAAGCCATTATTATCTCGACTCATATTATGGAAGAAGTTGACGCAGTCTGTGATCGCGCCATTATTATTGCCTCTGGACAAATACTTTACGACGGCACGCCAAAAGAATTACTTGAACAATCTGAAACAGGTCGCATGGATGATGTGTTTCGTGATATCACCAATAAATTTTATGAATCAGAAGGCATGGAGGCTCAATCATGAAGAACATAATCGCGATCTTCAAACGAGAACTCTATGGTTACTTTGCAACACCCGTTGCTTATGTATTCATTGTGATCTTTTTATTATTAACAGGAACCTTCACATTTCAGATAGGCCAGTTTTACGAACGTAACCAAGCTGATTTAGAACCATTTTTCCAATTTCATCCTTGGTTGTATTTATTCTTAATTCCAGCCATTGCCATGCGTCTTTGGTCTGAAGAACGTAAAAGTGGCAGCATCGAATTACTCATGACTTTACCCATTAATACTTTGGACGCAGTGATCGGTAAATTCTTAGCAGCTTGGTGTTTTACTGGTGTTGCATTGATTCTCACATTTCCTGTTTGGATCACGGTGAATTATTTAGGTGAACCTGATAACACCGTTATTTTAGCCAGTTATATTGGTAGCTTTTTAATGGCCGCAGGTTTTCTAGCCATTGGCTCTTGTTTATCGGCTTTATCAAAAAGCCAAGTTATTGCATTCGTAGTGACAGTTGTGGTTTGTTTTCTATTCATTCTATGTGGCTTTCCTGCAGTATTAGATTTTTTTCCAGATTGGGTTCCACAATGGTTAGTCGACGCAGTCGCATCATTCAGTTTCTTAACACATTTCGAATCGATTAAAAAAGGTGTGATTGATTTTAGAGATGTTTTTTATTTCTTTGCATTGGTTGCGATTTGGTTATACGCCAATGTGATTATCATTGATCAAAAGAAAGCAGACTGAGGTAAAAACATGTTATTAAGAAAAATTGCTTCAGGAACAGGATTAGTCTTTGGCATCATTTTATTCATTGCCAGTGTCGTTTTAGTGAATAGTGTCTTTACTAATTGGCGTGTAGATTTAACAGAAAATAAATTATTCACACTATCTCAAGGTACTATCAATATATTAGAAAACCTTGAAGAACCTATTTCATTAAAATTTTATTTTTCACAAAATGAGTTAACGGGTTTTAACCCAGGCATGTTGCAGTATGGCGTTCGTGTTCGAGATTTGTTGGAGGAGTATGCTGCAAAATCGAATGGAAATTTAACATTAACCATTACTGACCCTGAACCTTTTTCGGAAGAAGAAGATGAGGCCGTTGGCTATGGTTTACAAGGCATTCAAGTCAATGCAGCGGGTGATAGAGCTTACTTTGGTTTGGTTGGTGCTAACTCAACGGATGACGAAGCCATTATCCCAATGTTTCAAGCTGACAAACAAGCTTCATTAGAATACGACCTTTCTAAATTAATTTATGGATTAGCGTATCCAAAAAAACCATTGATTGGCGTCATTAGTTCTTTGCCTATTTTAGGCAATAAAGAAACCAATTTAGAAACATGGACTGTTATTAAAAACATGTATGATTTTTTTGATATCGAAAATATTAATTTCAAAGCCAGTGAAATTAACCCAGATATAGATGTATTAATGATCGTACATCCAAAAGATTTAAAAGAACCTATTTTGTATGCAATTGATCAGTTCTTATTGCGCGGTGGTAAAGCAATGGTGTTCTTGGATCCATTAGCGGAAGGTGATTCTTCTCAACCTCCAGCAGATAACCCCAATGTAATGCCTGACTTGGATTCCGACTTAGATATTTTATTCAACCTTTGGGGCGTTAATGTTGTTAAAGAAAAAATTGCTGGTGATTCTAATGCCGCTATGCGTGTTCAATCACGTACTGCAAAAGGTCCTGAAGAGGTATCTTATTTACCCTGGTTAAGTTTAGGTAAAGAAAATTTTAATCAAGATGATTTCACCACGAATAATTTAAACATTATTAACTTGGGTACTTCAGGCATCATTGAAAAGACTGAAGGTTCGAACATTAATATCACCCCTCTTATTGAAACAACCCTACAATCGATGCAAATCGAACGTGATTTAATTTTATTTCAACGTGATCCTAAAGTGATGTTAGATAATTTTAAATCAGAAGAAAGGAAACAGACTTTAATTGCGAGAGTAAGTGGTAAAGTAAAATCGGCTTTTCCTGATGGCAAACCACTTCTGGGGGAAGATGAAGAAGCAGATGATAAATTTGTTAGTGAAGGTGAAATTAATTTAATTCTTGCTGCTGATACAGATATTCTTCGAGACTTGTTTTGGATTCGTGAACAAAATATGTTTGGTATGAGTATTCCTCAACCGATTGCAAACAATGGTGACTTTATTATTAACTCTATCGATAACTTATCAGGTAATACAGACCTGATAAGTTTAAGAAGTCGCGGTGTTTTCTCAAGGCCATTCGAAAAAGTCGAAGCTATTCGTCGTGAAGCAGAATCACAATTCCGTGATCGCGAACAAAAGCTACTAACTAAATTAAAAGAAACAGAAGATAAGATACTCGAAATTCAAACTCAACGTGGGGAAGAGAGCGTTGCTGTACTTAGCAAAGCAGAAAACGAAGAGATTGAGAAGTTCAGACAAGAACGTGTCAAAACTCGAAAAGAATTGCGTTCTGTTCAACATGATTTAAAAAAGAATATAGAACGACTTGGAAATCAATTACGTTTTATAAATATCGGTTTAATACCTTTATTAATCATTGTCTTTTCTTTGGGACTCGCTATTTATCGTAACCGTCATACTTAAGTATTATGAAATTTCGTCATCTTGCTTTTTTAATCGTAATTACCATTGGTTCAATCTATGCAGCCAGTATTTTTTGGGATAAACGTGCTCCAACAACTTCGATTGATAAACGTTTTTTATTTCCTGAACTTACTCAAGACATTAACAGAATAAAAATTGTTGAAATAAAAGGCTTCGAAGAGCAAGTTATATTAAGTCATAACAAAAACAACTGGGTAATACAAAGCAGCGATAACTTTCCTGCTATCTCTGAAAAAGTAAAATCTCTCATTGTGGGACTTACTGAATTAAAGATAGATTCAGAGAAAACTAAAAATCCTGAATTATATTCTAGACTCGCTGTTGAAGGGCCGTATGAAAGAAGCAGTCAATCTAAATTAGTTTCTTTACTCGATGAGAACGGTGAACTAATCGAAAGCATTATCATTGGTAAAAAACGCGAGTCTAATGAAAGCGTTCCTGCCTTATATGTTCGCAAACCGAATGAGGAGCATGCATTATTAGTCCAAGGTAATATCACTGCTAGTAGCCAAGAAAAAGATTGGTTTCAACAGGACATCATTAATTTAGATTCAAGTGAAATTAAATCTGTAAATATTACTCACCCTAATACAGAAACATTTACATTATCACGTAACGATGAAGGGCAAGTTAATTTTAATTTAAGCAATATACCTGATGACAAAAAACCACAATCAGAAGTTATACTAAATCGTATTGCAAGATTACTTGAAGATGTGCGAGCTGATAGTGTTCGTTCAACTCAATCGATTGATATGTCTGAAAATTCAATTTTAACAACCGTAGAAAGCTTTCGTGGTTTGGTAGTAAATATAAGACTGAAAAAAGATTCAGACAAAAACTATGCTAATTTTCAGTTTGAATATAAAGCACCTCAAGTTTCTAATACAGAAGAATCAACAGATAACGATGAAATGAATCCTGAGACTGAAATTCAATTATTAAATCAACAAATGTCACCTTGGGTATTTGAAATACCTAAATTCAAATACGATGATATGGCTATATCACTAGATAAATTAGTACGTTAATATTCTATTCGATGATAAATTAATTTATATGGATATGAAAAAACTACTGTTCTTATTTCTATTATCGTTCTCGTGTAGCTCGATGGCTGATTGGATAGAGTATTTAACTAAGGCAAATGGAGATATCTTTTTCTTCGATAATGCTCGCGTACAAAAGAATGGTAACTTTGTTAACGTTTGGAATAGAGTTCGATACAAAACTTCTGTAATGGCTGCCTCAAGCTATCAAAGTTTGATAAAAATTGATTGCTCCGAGTATTCTGAAACAACATTAGAAAGCACATTTTATATCGATAAGAACTGGACCACACCGGCAATGGCAACTGATACTAAAGAAAAGCCAAAGAAAACTATCGATATAAATTCCTCTACTATACAACTCGCTAATATTCTGTGTAAGGAATAACTTACCTAACATTTATCAAATTTTTTATAGAAATAAATACCCGCGCTACTTTCATAACGCGAGTATTTATTATAGTTAGTTACTGCTTATTCAGCGGTGATTTTATAAATTTCACCTTCGTCAGTAGCTGCATACAACGCATTATCTGGGCCCATTACTAGACCACGGAAACGTTTTGTGAAACCAAGTGGCATACGTGTAATGTTTTTGATTCCTAAACCATCCGTAGATAAGTCGATGATGTCGATACGTGAACCCGCTGGAGTATCACCAAAAGCAATACCCATGATACCAACGGTTAAACGACCTTCATAAATACCCCAGTTACTACCTTTTAAGAATGCGGCAGAACCAGTACCTTGAGAAAAACCATTGTTATTCCAAGCAGCTGGCATTAAATCATCAAAGCGTGTATCACTCATAGGTGTATAGGCTGAGCGTACAGCAGGATCAACAGCTTCCATTTGATTCGGCTCATAACCACAATATTGATCTGGGCATGCGCTTCTACCAGCTGTTTTTTCTTTAGGATCCCAACCCGCATTACCACCATTTACTAATGCAGTAATTTCATCGTTATGCCAAGGCCCATGTTCAGAGGTGAATGCTCGGCCATCGCTTGGACGAAAATCGATACCTTGAACATTACGATGTCCATAAGTGTAGATACGGCTATCGAAACCAGCAGGAGGATTATTATCAGGGTGTGCATTACCATTACCATCAATCCTTAGTACTTTACCGCACAGTAACTTAGGATCTTGTGGACAAACACCTCTATGACGATCACCACCCGTTACCCAAAGGTATCCCCCTGGCCCAATGCGTAATCGACCACCATTATGTGCACCAGGGCCACCAAATGGTTGATTAGACTTGAACGGTTTATATTGAATATCTTTAACGATATCGGTACGGTCAGAAACACTCTTAAGATCTGTACTGACTTTAAATCTCATAACGATGTTTCCATCACATCGTTCAAAATTGGTTTTACAACCATCGCCATGATATTTGGTAGAAGTTGAATAGACGTAGAGTGTGCGATTATCAGCAAAGTTTCTATCAGGAACAACTCCTAACATACCTGCTTGACCGTCACAGAAAAGATCGCTACCAGAACTTTTATAACCTTTAGAATCCTTCATTCCATATAGCGCGTTTACATCACCCGATGTTGTTCTGACTGAAAGGCCTTTACATTTTTCTGTAAAAAACATTGTGCCATCAGGTAAAAAAGCCATATCCCAAGGATTTTCAAGTCCAGTCATTAACTCCGAAGATTTAATTGTTGGTACATCCATCGCATGGGTAGTTGATACTAAGCCGACTAACATCACAGCTGACGCGGTGAAAGTCGATAAAACTTTATTAAATTTAATCATCATTCTTCTCCTAAATTTAATTTTTTAATTTTGGTATTTAACTTCTTTTAAAACATAACTTGGTTTGTAATTTTTGATTCCCCTCCCCTTTAAATTTGTTAATTTTTATATTTCGCATCTTTTAAATAAGCAGCTAAATTTTCAATTTCTTCATCCGTTAAAGGTTTAGCCATCATGATCATCAATCCTGAATTCGGACCAATTTCGATCCCATCTCTATAAGTCTCTAATTTTGATTTCGTATAAGAAATTTCATTGCCTGATATTTTCGGATAACTCGCGGCGCCTTTACCTGCAGGGCCGTGACAATTGATGCAAGTTTTTTTATATCTTTTTTCTCCTGCTTCTTTATCTCCAATTGATTCGTCTCCACTACTCAACGCATACCCAGAAAAATTTAATAGCCATAAAAAAAATATTATTTTGTTTAATGTATTAATCGCGATATCTCCTCTTCAAATTGTTTTATAAAAATTTAAACTCCATACTCAATAAAAGTTAATAGATAATATTCCTAAAATTGTTATGATTTTTTCTGCTTAGAAAAATTTTTTTCATATTTAATGAATTTATATTTAAAAATTTGACCGCCTTTACGGAGGGTTAAGGCGGCCAAGCTCTCCTTGCTATATAGCAAGTAACCTACAAGAGGAGGAGGTCATTTCTTCATGGTTATACATAAATTTCACTCTTCTTCTTTCTCTCGCTCATAATAATTAATTTCAGTTCTTATCCTGTTGAATAAAAAATGTTTTCTAATTCGCGTTATTTATCGCTAACTCAGGATGAGTATTCTGTATGTGATGTCTGCTATCGACTTTTTTGATCGTTAAATTCGATAGAAATGCGATAAATAATAGAAATGCCATCGCGTACATGGTTGTGTTATACAAGCTAGGAGTTGGGTCGATTGTTCCCACAGGAACAATCTCCATAAGTTTAGGTATCGTTACTGTTTTCGCAGTGATCAGTTCTTGTAAATTATTAATACTCGAACCAAATTTTTCTTGAAATAAAGTTGGATCAACTTTTTCGGATAACGATAAAATGGCATTATCAACCGAACGCTGTCTTAAGAATGTAATAGCAAAAGGACCTAGTATCCCTGCTGTACTCCAAGCAGTTAATAATCTTCCATGTATCCCACCAACATGCAGTGTGCCAAAAATATCAGCAAGATAAGCAGGTATTGTTGCAAAACCTCCACCATACATAGTGAAGATGATCATTGTGACTGCATAGAACATGATCAACCATGTCACTCCAGGGCTTGCTGAAACCTGTTCTGCAAAAAATGGGATTGAGATATACAACAACATGCCTAAAACAAAAAAGATGTGATAGGTATTTTTACGACCTATATAATCAGATAAGGAAGCCCACATAAAACGCCCACACATATTGAATACACTGATCATCAATACATAAGTAGCTGCAAAACTTGCATCAACAATATCTGGCAAACTTGGACTAAAGATATCCGTGATCATCGTTTTCGCCACACCAATCACACCGATACCTGCCGTTACATTAAAACAAAGTACTATCCATAAACGATAAAACTGTGATGTTTTTAAAGCTTGGTCAATATGCACATGATCATTTGTAATGAGTGCCTTCTTAGAATTATCTGGTTCGGGTTCTTGCCAACCTTCTGGCTTCCAATCTTTGGAGGGAATACGAAATGAAAAAGCCGCTATTGTCATGATGACGAAATAAACAATACCCAAGGTAATAAAAACACTAGCAACTCCAGTATCTCCAGTGCCAACGACATAAACACCCTCTGGGCCTTGGACAGGCATTTTTGCCATATCAGCAACTGAAGCAACAACAACTTCTATTTTATTACCTGAAACCTCAGCAAAACGTCTCCCGCCTTCTGTTATTAAACTAACATCACTAACCTTTCCTAAATATTCAGGCGCGACATAAAAAAGACTTAACAAATAATTTTTTAAAGGCGCACCAATCATGGCACCGCCACCAAAACCCATAATGGCAATACCCGTAGCCATACCTCTTCGATCAGGAAACCAACGAATTAATGTACTTACTGGGGTTACATAAGCCAAACCTAAACCACAACCACCGATTGCGCCGTAACCTACATAAATTAACCATAGTTGATGAGTAGAAATGCCTACGCTACCAATTAGAAAACCTCCACCCCAAAGACAAGCAGCTAGAAAACCCGTAGCTCTTGGACCAACTTCTTCTAGCCATTTGCCACCTATGGCAGCAGCTAAACCAAGAAAAACAATCGCCGTTGAAAAGATCCAAACGACAGAAGCAAAACTCCAATCATCTGCAGCACTTGTGATCACACCAAGTTGTTTTATCAAAGCAGGATTAAAAATACTCCAGGCATAAACGGAACCGATACATAGATGAATGGCAATAGAGGCTGGAGCGATTAACCAACGATTGAACCCAGGTTTTGCACGCAAACGCTCCTTCAAAAAAATGGATTTGAATCCCGACAACTTCGACATGAACTTCTGCTCCCACGACAGCTTTTTATAATAATTATTTTTAAACCACCTTGGTTTTGTAATCCCAAGTAAGTTAAAAACTTTTTTTATTAATTTTCGCTAGTAGAGCAATTACTATTCCACCTAATAAACTCAATGAGTTAGGTGATAACAATATAAAATGATATGAAAAAATGGGTCAGATTGACCCAATAGAAATGGCAAGGTGTATCATTTTGTCCTATAAAACTATTTGTATAGTTACTGCTATAAAGCAAAACCTTTAAACATTTTAAAAAATTAGTTTAAAAGCTCTATATCTAGTTCTTCTGATACAGCGATAGAATTATTTGTGAATTGTTCTATCGGGTTTTCATAGAACCATACAAAAAAACAAGTGCCGACACCTATGCGAGAACGAACCGCAATTTCAGCACCAAATCGTTTTAATATTCCATAACAAATATAAAGTCCAAGTCCTGTACCACTTTTAGTTCTTGTAAAAAATGGATCGAATATCCTAGGTAATGTCTCATCGTCTATGCCACAACCATTATCCCGTATCATCATTAATACACCTTCATCTTTCCAATCACGAGTACGTATTACTATTTGCCCTTTGTTCTCGATAGCATGCATTGCGTTGACTATTAAATTTAATAATACTTGCTGAAACTGTTGATGATTACCCTTAACATTTTTTGTTGCACATAAATCCAAGCGAAGATTCACACTATGCTGATTCAAATCATGATGTACTAACACCAACGCATCATTGACGACAGCATTAATATCAACTGGTGTCCAAGCCGTATAATAATCATTAGGACGCGAATAAAGTAATAAGTTATTAATAATCGAACGAATACGGTATACCTGTTGAATAATTAACTCTGTTTCTTGGTTAACTGAATTCGCTTGTTGACCAAGCTCTTGAATCAACAAATCCATATTACCTAGTATCACAGCAGTCGGATTATTAATCTCATGCGCTATACCTGCAGTCAACTCACCAATAACAGCTAATTTTTCACTAACTACTAACTTTTCACGTGTTTGTTTTAACAAAACAATATTTTGCTCAAGTTCAAGTTTCTGATTCTTTAATTGGTATGTTCTATCTTCAACTTTAAGCTCTAATTCATCTGCTGCATTCTGAATTTGATCTCTATGTTGTTGTAATTGATCAAGCATGTCGTCAAACTGTCGAGCCAAAATTGAAAGTTCATCTTGTGAATCTAATTGACCTATCCGCCGTTCTTCACCTTCTTTAATAGTTTCAATAACATTTGTCATGATCTCAATAGGTTTATAAATAAATTTAGCACCGACGATGGCAAGAAATATAGATAAGCTAATAACACTAACAAATAAGATGAGTAACACAGTCAAACCTGTAAAGTATGTGGCTCTAAAAGGTGCTTCTAAAAAACCTGTATATAACATACCAATACGATTATTATAGACGTCATAAATAGGTTCATAGGCTGAGATATACCACTCACTGACAACGAATGCTCTATCTATCCAATGTTCACCATCAGTTAATACTTTTTTTCTAACTTCCTTGGAAACTCGAGTACCTAATGCTCTTTGCGAAGGAAGGTGTAACTGTCCAGGAACGTTGGTACTAATACGAACATCATCAAGAAATATGGTAACTGTTCCTAAACTATCCTCTTGCAGACTACCTTTGCTATAAACTAAGTCACGTAGGGTATCCACAAAAACAAAATTACGATTTAGAAGAACGCCCCCAATTAATATCAATTTAACACGATTAGTTTCATCCATAATTGGGTAATAGCTATGTAAAACCATACCTCTATCTTCAAATGTATTAGCTGTTGGCTCTGAATATTGGGTTTGAATCAAAGGCAAATAAACTTCTTCTGCTAATTCAGGTGACAATGCTTGTAAATCTTCTGCAGAAAAAATTTCAACGCCAGTCGCTGGCACACCATAAATAGCGATATTGTATAAAGGGCTTTTTTTAATATCACATATTCTATTATCTAAATAATTACAACTATTACTGTCCATCACTTGAATAAAATCAAATCCTTTAATTGTTTTTAAATCATCTAATAAAGGCTGTATTTGAAATATTTCTTGTTCTCTAGATAAGTTTTTTTTTAGGATATGTTGAAATTGATACGACTCAGAAAACAGTGCTAATTCTGCCAAGTATCGATTTTGAGTGTTTATAAAAGCTTCATTAGCGACATTCAAATCATCAGTTACCTCCCTTAATAACTGACGGTAACTTACTTCATTCAACCAATAGTAAGCCAAACTGGTTACCGCTAATAACACTAATAATACAGGTAACAACACCAATATCAGTAATTTATAGCGCAAACTACTGGATATTAATGTACGAAAACGTTTAAACATTTTCGTTATCATGCTCCCATGCATGTAGTTTTCTATCGAGCGTTTTGCGTGATATACCTAAAACCTGGGCCGCTTTGGATTTATTACCATCCATTTTTTGAATCAATTTAATAATATGATCTTTCTCAACTTCAGCTAATGACCATACATCTGGATATCCTTGTTGTTCTGCTGTTGATAATTCAGTCATGCTAAATAACTCAACAGGTAACCTACCTAATAATAGGCATCGCTCTACCATATTTTTTAGTTCACGAACATTACCCGGCCAGTTGTAATCTTCCATAATCTGAATATCGCTATGACTAAACGGAATCGCTTCTACACCTAAATGTTTAGATAGTTTTGATGAGTAATATTCAACTAAAGGAACAATATCTTGTTTTCTTTCACGTAACGGAGGGATTTGTATATTCAAAACATTTAAACGAAAAAATAAATCTTTGCGAAACTCTCCTTTTTCCACTGCTTCTTCTAAATCGAGATTGGTTGCAGCAATAATTCGTACGTTTATCGGCATTTCTCTTTCGCCACCAATAGGTCTAATGCTTTTTTCTTCAAGCACCCGTAGTAATTTTGCTTGTAGCGTTAATGGCATTTCACCTATTTCGTCTAAAAATAAAGTGCCTGCTTCTGCGTAAGAAAATAATCCTTCTCGAGTTTCACTTGCTCCTGTAAAAGCACCTTTCTTATGGCCAAAAAATTCTGATTCAAGTAATTCAGGTGCTACCGCACCACAATTAATAGGAACAAAAGGACCAGTACGGCCACTCTCTTGATGAATAGCGTTAGCAACTAATTCTTTGCCAGTACCGGTTTCTCCTGCAACTAAAACTACTGAAGGTGTAGGGGCAATGCGTTTAATGAGCTGACACATTTCCTGAATTTTTGGACTCTTGCCGATCATTCCTTCGAAGGAGTAGATCTGATCGACTTGCCTTCTTAAAACAAAGTTTTCACGCTCAAGACGACGTCGCTCCATGCAACGTTCAACCGAAGCTGTCATTTCTTCAAGTCGAAAAGGTTTAAGAATAAAATCTGTTGCGCCTAAACGTAATGCTTCAATCGCATTTTCTAGGTTCGAAAATGCCGTCATAAATATCACATCTGACTGACAATCACCTTGCGCAATTGTCTTTAACCATTCAACGCCAGAACATCCTGGTAAACAAATATCTATGATTAACAAATCAAAATAATATTCATGACGTAACTCTTCTGCCTGTTCCGCAGAATTAGCAACTTCAACCACTCCGTAAATTTTTGATAACGCGCGTTGAAGAAAATCTCGAATTCCTGGCTCGTCATCAACGACCAGAATAGAAAAGGCCTCTTTGCCCTCAGGTTTACTGATGCCTCTCATTTTAATGCTCTGACAAAGAAAGCAATTGCATATAATAGTAGTTCATTATTCTTAATTTATATCCAGCGACTTTATAGGTAAGAATATGAAGGAGATTATCTTAAAAGGATAAGATTAACAAATACACGAATTCCGCAATAAACTTAGAAATAGCCCTATTAATAAAAACTATTTTAAAATAAGAAACTAAATCGTGTAGATTTTTTGGAAAAACTAAAATTATTAAACGGCTTTTTTAAATTGTTTATTTAATTCTGTTTGTAATTCTACACGGCACAAATCGTAAAGTTGATCAATTTGATTGATAAGATTTTTTACTTCTTTTAGCTGAGTTTTCAAGTTCAAATCTTGCAACTCAGCTAGTTTAGCTGACAAAATTTCAGCTCCCATAAAACTACAAGTATCTGCATATTCACTACATACACTACGAATATTTTTACTATCGTTATTTTCTATCGAAGCATGCAATTTAGAATGTAAAGATAATGAATCATCAAGAAAGGTATGCACTGACTCAGTAAAATCATCTTGCATAATAGCTCGTAGACTTTTTATTGCAGAACGATTAATGACCGATATTTTTTTTTGTCTTGCTAAGACCATACTAATCAACTAATGCAATAAGATATTCGTATCAGAAAAAAAATGCTCTCCTTTATGATAAGCATATTCCCTAAAATCCATAACTGAATATTTAGTATTATTAGACAATGAGGCAACTAATTGACTATCTTCTTCGATTAAATTTTGTGAATAATTTAATATTTCAACTAGACGACTAAAATTCACACTCAGTTTTTTATAAATATTATCATCTGTTTTCACAGCATCTGATAAAAGCGTAAATGCGTTTTGGCCAACCTCTTGTAAACGCTCAAAGCTAGTTTCCTCAAAAATAAAACGATCTGACATTAAACCCGTACAAATTAAACAGTAATCGGCAATTTCTTTTAAATAATCATGATCGCTATCAAAACTGAATTCTTCTACTTGTTCAGGCTCATAAAATGTCGAATATTGTTCTGTTTCGAGCATTTCTGAATACCGCATCAGAGTTTGAATCAGATAAGATTCCAATTCAGGCTCCAAATATGTTTTTTGATTAAACTGTGCACAATTTAATAGCACATATAAATGGGCAGTTTCTGGTAAATGCAGCACTTCTCTCTCACTTTGTTATAAGAATTAGAAACACTATCGTCCAATCTCATTCAAGGCTTTAGAAATAAACAAATTTGACTGTGAATCAGCAACCATTGTTGCTAAAAAACGCCGTTTTTTACATCGATAAAGATCACCAGAAAATAATTTTTTTAACATAAATTCATACACATACTAACTTTCACAAGTTATACTCTGGGCGATTTTGAAAATAGCAGGAATTCCTTTGTCACACTCGAGTAACCCCAACGTCATTAGCTTCCAAGGCCTCATTCAGCGCTTACAAAAATATTGGTCTGAGCAAGGTTGCGTTCTAGAACAACCTTTCGACTTAGAAATGGGAGCAGGTACTTTTCACCCATCGACTTTTTTACGTTCCTTGGGGCCAGAGCCTTGGCGAGTGGCATACCCACAACCTTGCAGACGACCTACTGATGGACGTTATGGTGAAAACCCAAATCGTTTACAACGCTATTATCAATTTCAAGTTATCCTCAAACCATCTCCACTAGAGATTCAAGAGCTCTATTTACAATCCTTAATAGAGCTAGGCATCGATCCATTGGTACAAGACATCCGCTTTGTAGAAGATAACTGGGAATCACCGACGCTAGGAGCATGGGGACTGGGTTGGGAAGTTTGGTTAAACGGAATGGAGATTAGCCAGTTTACTTATTTTCAACAAGTTGGAGGTTTAGACTGCAAACCCGTTACAGGCGAATTAACGTATGGCTTAGAACGTATCGCCATGTATCTGCAAGATGTTGATAACGTTTATGACTTAATTTGGCATCAATCCGATGATGGCATCGTGACTTATGGTGATATTTATCATCAAAACGAAGTTGAACAGTCGACTTATAATTTTGAGCATGCTGAAACAAAATCATTGTTTCATTGGTTTGATGTCTGCGAAAAAGAATCCGTCAACTTAATCGAAAAAAACCTACCCCTACCTGCATACGAAATGGTTTTAAAGGCATCTCATACTTTTAATTTATTAGATGCTCGCCACGCAATATCTGTTACTGAACGTCAACGCTATATTTTAAGGATACGCAAACTGGCTAAAGCAGTCGCTGAAACCTATTATGCGAGACGCGAAGAATTAGGCTTTCCATTACTCAAGCAAAACAGTGAGTCATCATGAGTAGCTCAGAACATTTATTATTCGAACTTGGAACCGAAGAATTACCACCTAAGGACTTAGCTCGCTTAGCGACATCATTATGCGAACAAGTTGAATCAGGTATAAAAACAGCCGAACTAAGTTATGATTCAATCAAATGGTTTGCGACACCTAGACGTTTGGCTGTTAAAGTTGAAAACTTACAAACTGAACAAGCTTCCAAACAAGAGCAGCGCCGTGGACCTGCTGTAAAAGCGGCTTATGATTCTGAAGGCAATCCAACCAAAGCTGCTGAAGGTTTTGCACAATCATGCAAGACAACAGTTGATCAATTAGAAACATTAGAAACGGATAAAGGCCAATGGCTTGCTTACACCATGAATGTTGAAGGCCAGCATGCTAAAGACTTATTACCGAATATCATTCAAACCTCACTCAATAAATTACCAATTGCTAAACGCATGCGTTGGGGTAATAACACCGTTGAATTTGTACGTCCCGTTCAATGGAGCATGTTATTACTAGGTGAAGATATTATTGATGCAGAAATACTAGGAACTCAAACTTCGAATATAAGTTATGGCCATCGTTTTCATGCACCAAATGCTATGACTATTTCAAATATCAATAACTATGAATCACTATTAAAAGATTCTGGTCATGTTATTGTCGATTACAAACAAAGAAAGCAAATCATACTTGATCAGATCAAGGTTTCAGCTGAGAGTGTTAATGGTGAAGCGATCATTGACCCAGGTTTATTGGATGAAGTTACATCTATTAATGAATGGCCAGTGGCAGTCGTCGGTAGCTTCGACGAAGAATTTCTTGCTCTACCAAAAGAAGCACTTATTTATAGTATGCAAGACCATCAAAAATACTTTCCTATTGTTGATTCAAATGGTGACCTGTTAGCAAAGTTTATTACTTTCGCAAACATTGAAAGTAAAAATATTGAAATTGTCCGTAAGGGAAATGAAAGAGTTTTATCTCCACGTTTAAAAGATGCTCAGTTCTTTTGGCAACAAGATACCAAACAGAGTCTTGCTGATTATCAATCAGGATTAGAGAATTTACTGTATCAGAAACAGCTAGGCTCAATGGCAGAGAAAAGTTCACGGGTATCAAAATTATCAAGAGCAATCGCTGCCAGTTTAAAAATCGATTCTCAATCAATTGAACGAGCTGCTTTACTTGCAAAATGTGATTTGCTCACTGATATGGTAGGCGAGTTTCCTAATCTACAAGGCGCTATCGGTTATTACTATGCAAAGCAAAGTGGTGAACCTGATGATGTTGCAAAAGCAATCGATGAACAATACATGCCACGTTTTTCAGGCGATGATTTACCTGAAACAAAAACAGGACAGATATTATCATTAGCTGAAAAAATAGAAACCATTGTTGGTATTTTTTCTATTGGACAAATCCCTACTGGTGAAAAAGATCCGTTTGCTTTAAAACGTGCTGCTCTCGGTGCAATACGTATCATTATCGAATGCAATTTAGATATTGATCTTTCTAAACTCATCAGCAACGCATGTTATTTATACGAACATGATTTTGATAAAACAGAATCTCATGATCAGGTATTCGATTTCATTATTGAACGTCTTCGTAATTATTATCAAGATAACAATATCGACACCTTAACTTTTGAATCCGTATTAGCAACACAACCAACGAAACCACTCGATTTTGACAGCAAAATAAAAGCCGTTATGGCTTTTCAAGAATTACCCGAAGCCGAAGATTTAGCTGCTGCCAACAAACGTATCTCTAATATACTTAAGAAACAAAAAACAACTGTCTCAAAAGATATCAACTCTGAATTGTTAACTGAAGCAGCAGAGCAAACTCTAGTATCTGCATTAAATTCAATTCAAAGTGACTTACAGCCCTTATTACAAAATGACGATTACCAAAATGCACTTTCAAAATTGGCAACATTAAGAGATCCTATTGATGCTTTTTTTGATAACGTAATGGTAATGGCTGAAGATGAAGCATTAAAAAATAATCGTTTAAGTTTATTACAATCCGTTCAACAATTATTTATACAAATAGCAGATATTTCGAAACTGCAACAATAATGTTTATATTTTACTAATAACTTTATGCTAGTTATTCGTTCTATTATTTTTTATCTTGGCTTAGCCATCACAACGCTAATCTTTATGCCTATTGGCATCATTTTATTTCCTCTACCTTTTAAATTTCGATATTCCGTTATGGTGTTGTGGGCACGTTTTAATCTTTGGTGGTTAAACGTAACATGTGGCTTAACATTTGAAGTGATTGGCAAAGAAAACATCCCTGATAAAGCCGCAATTATTATGTCGAAGCATCAATCGGCTTTTGAAACGATTGCTAACCAACTTATATTTCCGGCACAAGTATGGATCTTAAAACGCGAATTATTATGGATACCAATTTATGGCTGGGGACTTGCGAGTTTAGAACCAATAGCCATCGACAGAGGTTCAGCTGTTAAAGCTTTTAAACAAATTGTTGACCAAGGCACAAAACGTTTACTTCAAGATTTATGGGTGGTGATATATCCTGAAGGTACCCGGGTAGCGCCTGGAGATAAAAAATCATATTTACCCGGTGGAGGGATGCTAGCGGCTAAATCTGGTTTTCCAATCGTGCCTGTTGCACATGACTCTGGCTACTTTTGGCCACGGAATAGTTTTATTAAATATCCAGGCACAATTACAATAGTAATAGGGCCTGTTATTGAAAGTACTGATAAATCCGCTAAACAACTGACACAAGAAGTTGAGGAATGGATAGAAACAGAATGCCAAAAATTATCGAGCAAACATCAATAAACAATTCTGATGTCTAAACCTACTGTTTTAATCGTTGACGACGAACCCGATATTCTCGAATTACTTGAGATCACTTTAGAGCGCATGGAACTAAAGTGTTCATGTGCTAGTGATCTAAGTACTGCCTATATGTTGTTAAAAGAAAATTCATACCAACTTTGCTTAACAGATATGCGCTTACCTGATGGAGATGGTTTGGATTTAGTTGAAACAGTACAAATGAAATATCCCAATATGCCAATTGCCGTCATAAGTGCACATGGCAATATGGATACGGCCATCAAAGCATTAAAAAATGGTGCGTTTGATTTTTTAAGTAAACCGATCGATTTGAATGTACTACGCAAATTAGTAAGCTCAGCACTTAAACTTGATGATCCAATGACAACCAGTCGTATTGAAATGATTGGTGATTCAAAACAAATTCAAGAACTCAAAACAAAAATTACTAAGTTATCTCGTAGCCAAGCCCCAGTTTATATCAGCGGTGAATCGGGTACGGGTAAAGAACTCGTTGCAAGATTAATTCATTCACACGGTAATCGTGCTGATAAACCATTTGTACCCGTAAACTGTAGCGCTATACCTAGCGAGCTAATGGAAAGTGAATTATTTGGTCATAAAAAAGGCAGCTTTACTGGCGCTATCAATGATAAGAAAGGTTTATTTCAAGTAGCCAATGGCGGCACTTTATTCTTAGATGAAATTGCTGACTTGCCATTATCCATGCAAGTAAAGTTATTGCGTGCTATTCAAGAAAAAAAAATTCGCCCTGTTGGCGCTGAGGAAGAAATCCAAACTGATGTACGCATTTTAAGTGCAACACATAAAAACCTTGGAGAGATGGTCAATAATGGTGACTTCAGACAAGATTTATTTTATCGCATCAACGTGATTGAATTACACATTCCGCCGCTACGAGAACGGCAAGAAGATATCCCAGATCTTGTGAATTATATTTTGAAAAAGATTAATAACTCAGATCAAAAAGCTTCACTATCAGATACTGCAATGAATACACTGGCAAGCTATCACTTCCCGGGCAACATTCGTGAACTGGAAAATATTTTAGAACGCGCTCTTACCATGTGCGAAGAAGATATTATTCAATTGGATGATTTACATCTACCTGAAAATAATCTTGATAATACTTTATCAACTTCATTGGATAGAAAGAAAGACGATTTAGAACGAGAAGCCATCATCGAAGCACTTGAACAATCTAAGTGGAATAAAACCGCAGCAGCTAAGAAACTAGGGATTACGTTTAGGGCACTACGCTATCGGTTAGAAAAGCTCGATATTAAATAACAAAAGTGACGTTCTACGTCACTTTATGACCTTCAGTATTATTGACGTCAGATCACTGTTTGTGAACCACAACACAAAACTGTCTATAACTCTTTGTTTTATAGTGAACTCTTTACTATAAATTTATTGGCATACATCCTGCTCTATAGGAACCAAGTCTCTGGATTGGATTTGTTTATATCTCACAGAGGCGCTTAGGGAGTAAGCAAATCAAATCCAGAGAGGATGAATTATTTAAATATTTTATTTTTTGAGGAAATACACAAATGAAAAAACAAGTTCAAAAAGGTTTTACCCTAATCGAATTAATGATCGTTGTTGCGATCATCGGTATTTTAGCGGCAGTTGCTATCCCTGCTTATCAAGATTACACCGTACGTTCAAAAGTAACTGAAGGTTTATCATTAGCTGGCGCTGCAAAAATTGGAGTTGCTGAGGCTATAGCTGCTGATGGTCTTAATGGTTTGGCTGCATTTCAAGTTGAGTATAATGCGCCTAACTTTGTTGCAACAAAATATGTAACTGATATCCAAGTCCAAGGAAATGGTGCTCTCCAAATTACATACAGTGTAGCTAATATTCCACAGCTTAATGATGCTAATATTCTAATGCTTACTCCAAATATTGCTAATGGATTAATCACAGCCGCTAACCTGAATGGCAATATAGATTGGGCATGTACTGGCGCAAACTCAGTTACAGCTGTTACAAACAGAGGGTTAACTGCAGCTGCGGGTGGTACTATACCAGCACGCTATTCCCCAACTGAATGTAAATAATTATTTACTTCTTATACAAAAAACCCCGCTTATGCGGGGTTTTTTATTTATTATGAATTCTACCTAAGATGTTTGTTATTCAGGATATGAGAAAACAATTCGAAAACGACATCCTTCATTTGAATTATTTTCTAAATATAAATTGGCCTGATTAATTTCACACAGTTCTCTTGATATATATAAACCTAAACCTGTTCCTTCTTTATCAGTGGTAAAAAAAGGTTCGAATAATTTTTCGACTTCATTTTCATTAATTCCTGAGCCTGTATCTATAATATCCATATAAGGTCTTTGGTTATTTTCATTAATGTTACATTCAATAGTTATCAACGGATTAGTTTGACTGTAACGAAATGCATTTTGACAAAGATTCCACAACACTTGTTGTAACTGAGTACTATCAAACTTTACAACTAAACTATCTAATGAAGTGGAGATAATAAAGTCGTCTTCTTGTAATCTTTGTTGCTCTATAAATTCGTTTTTAAATTTTTCTAGCCAATCAAGTAAATCGATTTCTTCAATATTCGGTTGTTGCCGTCGAGAAATACTTAATACATTTTCAATGATCGAATTAACCCGATTTGATTGAGTTTGAATAATTTCCGTTAAACGTTCATCACTTTTTGCAAGTGATGAGGATTCTTTTAACAGTTGTCCAGCATGACTGATAGCGCCTAAGGGATTACGTACTTCATGTGCAATGCTCGCGGCTAAACGTCCGAGAGACTCCAATTTTATATTTTGCGCTTGTTGACGCACCTTAGTTGCATCATCTAAAAAGATTAGAAAAATTGAATTCGTAGGTTGTTGTTTATTCAAAATCTCTGCAATACCAACTTTTAGTTCTATATTATCATCAAGCGTTACTATTGAAGCTCCAGTAACGTCATTAACTTGCCATTCTTCAACTAAATCGACCAAATTTTCACTGACTTTGTCTAAAGGCTGACCATAGCTTTGGTAAGGGTAATTTAATAATTCTTTTGCAGAACGATTCATTAATTGAATAACAAAATTATTATCAATTGCAATAATACCAGACTGCATACGATCAATAATTTGCTCATTGAGTTCAGCTAAGCTTTGGATCTCTGCTGCCCGTCTTTCTGCTAGGACTTCACTGGCTCTTAAACGTGTTGATAAATAATTTCCTGTTAGAGAAGTAATAAAAAACGCTAAACCAAGAATAGATGATTGTGTGTAATTATCTCTGGAAGCAGATTCAAAAAAATAAGCGTATAACTCAACCGATAAAACAAAAATTGTCGCAATAGCCGCGATAAAAAAAGCTATTTTTTGCGTACTCAATATACTACCGCTTGCAACGGAAATGACTAATAACAAACCAAATCCGCTCTTTAAACCACCACTCGCATACATCATCAAACTCAGAAAAATAATATCAATAAATATACTGATGAGTACTAAACTTTGATGAGAAAAGTTTCTATGTTGAGAAAAAAAGGCAATTAAAAAAGCAAGAATCAGATAAACTTTACACAAAAGAGAAAAAAGATCGGGCTTATACTCTCCTAGAGGCTCAGGAATATTCGAGGTAAAAACCAAGGTCAGAAAAAATATTGCAATAAAGATTCGATATAGATTGAAATAGTGCAGTGCTTTCCAATCAGTTTCGGTTTTTTGTTGATGGATTTTTGGCATTTTAAGTTAGTATAACCTAATCACTTGAGCTAAGACTTATAATACTGAATACTATAGAGATAACAATCCAACACACATAGTTTTATGCCTGCCGAGAAAACACTTCGTATTGCAATAGCCCAGATCAATTTACAAGTTGGTGCAATTGAGTCCAATTGCCAGAAAATTATTGATCTTATAACTCAAAAGAAGCAATTAAAGAATGTTGATATTTTAGTCTTTCCTGAACTGACTCTAACTTCTTATCCACCTGAAGATCTATTATTAAGAGCTGCTTTGTATCATCAAATTGAGTCCGCAATACTTCAAATATTAGAACACAGTGAAGATATCTATGTCGTTATCGGTTATCCATCTCATATAAATAATCAATTATTTAATACCTGTAGCGTTCTACATAACAAGAAGATTCTTTATACATATAACAAACAACGCTTACCAAATTATGGCGTATTTGATGAAAAACGTTACTTTGTTGAAGACCATAAAGACTGTGTATTTTCTATTAAAGGCGTACCTATAGCACTCAGTATTTGTGAAGATATTTGGTTTAAAGGTCCTAGTGAAAATGCAAAACAAGCTGGAGCTGAATTAATTCTTAATATTAATGCCTCGCCATTTCATACTATGAAACAACAAGAACGTCGAACAATGTTAAAGCAACGTGCACAAGATTCAGAAGTAGATATTGTTTACGCCAACTTAGTTGGTGGGCAAGACGATTTATTATTCGATGGTTGTTCAATGGCTATCAATCGAAACGGCGATATTGATTTTGAAGCCCCTGCTTTCGAGGAAGATTGTTATATTGTTGAATATGATTTTAATAACAAATCATTTCAACACGACTATTCATTTAATACCGTTTCCCAATTGGATTTAATTTACAAAGCTCTATGCTTAGGCATTAAAGATTATGTTCAAAAAAATGGTTTTAGCTCAGTAATTTTAGGACTATCTGGTGGCATTGACTCAGCGTTAACAATGACTTTGGCAGTCGATGCCCTAGGTTCTGAAAATGTTGATGTATATTTATTACCCTCTAAATACACCTCTCATATGAGTAACGAAGATGCGGTATTGCTCGCTGAAAACATGAATGTAAAACATCACATTTTACCGATCGAAAAACCATTTAATGCCTTCATGAAAACGCTTGAGCCATTTCTACAAGAAGCTCATGCTCATGATACAACAGAAGAAAATATTCAAGCACGTTGTAGAGGCACTTTACTCATGGCGATTTCAAATCGTTATGGAAAAATGTTACTCACCACAGGAAATAAAAGTGAAATGGCGGTTGGATATGCGACTTTGTATGGTGATATGGCAGGTGGCTTTGCTCCATTAAAGGATGTCCCTAAATTATTGGTTTACGATTTATGTAAGTGGCGAAATCATGAAGAAGCAGTGATTCCACAAAGAATCATCGACCGGCCACCCAGCGCAGAGTTACGTCCCGATCAAAAAGATGAAGACTCTTTACCAAGTTATGAAATATTGGATCCGATCTTGGAGCATTATATAGAACGGGATATGAGTCCAGAAAAAATCATTGCTGAAGGTTTTTCAGAAGATGATGTACGGCATGTCGTTAGACTAGTAGACATGAATGAATACAAACGTCGGCAATCCGCTCCGGGCATTCGCATTACCAAACGCGCGTTTGGAAGAGATAGACGTTATCCAATTACATCCGGTTATCGAGAGAAATAATTAGCGTACAACAATCTCTTCCACTTCAGCTATGCCTGGATAATTTGGATAATTAAGCTGTAAAACTCGTAGAGAATCTCTGGATAAATCATCCATTCCCATGACTTTATATGAACGTGCTAATAACGCTAATGCTTCAGGCATCGAAGGAGTACGTTCATATTGTTCAACCACTATTCGAGCACGATTCGCAGCAGCTAAATACGCGCCTCTGCGTAAATAATAATTAGCAACATGTAACTCATGCTTTGCTAAAATATTTCTGAGATAGATCATACGTTGGCGAGCATCTTCAGAATACTCACTTTCAGGGAATTTATCCGTTAATTCCTCAAAATCTCTAAATGCAATCTCAGATGAAGTTTGATTTCTTTGAGATTTATCAATATCCAATACACGATCGGTAAAACTTAGTCCGCGTTCAAAATTAACTAAACCTCGCAAATAGTAAGCATAATCAACATGTCTATTTTGTGGATAAAGCTTAATAAAACGATTACAAGAAGAAACTGCTTGGTCATGATCATTATTTTTATAATAAGCATACGCCAAATCTAATAATGATTGCTGGCCATAAACACCAAAGGGAAAACGAGTTTCCAATTTTTCATATAAGCCTACCGCCTTAGAAAAATCACCAGAATCCAAGGCATCTTTTGCCTCTGAATACAATCTTTGAGCGCCCCAAGCTTCGGTTTTATCTTCTTTTTCTTCAAAAAATGAACAGCTGGATAAGAATAGAGTTAAAATAATAATATGTAATACTTTCATAGTGTCAGATTATCCCAATCAACCCATTAGCGCAATTTCAATCCAATGAGTGAAACCACAAAAAACCGTACAATTGCACTCAGTGCCTTTGTACCTGAAAAGCTAGCAGGTATGCGTCTGGATCAAGTCCTGGCCAAGCTGTTTCAAGAACATTCCCGATCACGATTACAAGACTGGATTAAACAAGGGTATGTTCTTGTTGATCAACAACAGGTAAACCAAAGACATAAAGTGCTAGGCGGAGAGGAAATCAAAATAGAAGCTGAATGGCTTGAACAAACCCACGATGAATCTGAAGCCATACCACTAAATATCATCTATGAAGATGACACGATTATTATCATTAATAAAGCGGCTGGCTTAGTGACTCAACCAGGGGCAGGTAATCGCACTGGGACTTTATTAAATGCATTGCTACATCATGATGAAACACTAAACCTTGTACCTCGTGCAGGCATTGTCCATCGTTTAGATAAAGAAACCACTGGGTTAATGGTGATTGCCAAGACCCCTGAATCGCACACAGCGTTAGTAGCCGCTATGCAGGAACGCGAGATAAAACGTGAATACAAAGCTCTTGTAAAAGGTAAGTTCACCGCAGGCGGCACAGTCCATCAACCGATTGGACGTGATCCAAAACATCGAACGAGGATGGCCATTGT
The DNA here is from genome assembly GCA_965243205.1 of Gammaproteobacteria bacterium. Lineage (GTDB taxonomy): Bacteria > Pseudomonadota > Gammaproteobacteria > Eutrophobiales > Eutrophobiaceae > CBDEUK01. The sequence goes on along the minus strand of CBDEUK010000002.1, from coordinate 2,124,014 downwards.
CCTTACAGGTAAAGAAGCCATAACACATTATCGAATCGATACTAAGTTTCAAAACTATGCTTTACTTACATGCCAACTTGAAACAGGCAGAACACATCAAATTCGGGTTCACATGGCTCATATTCGTCATCCTATCGTTGGCGATCCAGTCTATGGCGGAAGATTAAGTCTGCCAAAAGGCTGTAGTGAAAACCTTGCCAATAGTCTTAGAAAATTCAAACGCCAAGCGCTACATGCCTTTCAATTAACCTTGGAACATCCGAGTACTGGAGAGGAAATGTCTTGGCAAGCTGAACTGCCTGAAGACTTTAAACAACTAATAGAAATACTAAGTAATGAAGAGCTGGCTTGAAGCAAATTGGCCTGCCCCTGATTGGCTACGTGCCGGTACTACAACTCGTATCGGTGGCATCAGCAAAGCGCCATATGAACAATTAAATCTCGCCAAACATGTGGATGATTCTGAAACAGATATAGAAAACAATCGCCAACAAATATTCTCTTTACTTCAATTACCCTCCGAACCTTATTGGCTAAATCAAACCCATAGCAATAAAGTGATTGAAGCTAACCCTTTAATTACACAAGCAAATTGTGATGGCAGTTACACCTCAAAACACGGCATGGTTGTTGCAGTTCTTACCGCAGACTGTTTGCCACTGTTGTTATGTGATACCAAAAGACATTTAGTTGCAGCAATCCATGTAGGTTGGAGAGGGTTTTATAATGGCATCGTCGAAAATGCCTTAAAAACATTTTCATCTCCACCGGCAACAATGGCTTGGTTAGGTCCGTGTATTAGTAAAACACACTATGAGATCGATAAACCAGTTCGTGATGTTTTTATAAAGACGAATAACGAATTTGAACGATTTTTTGAGGCTAACCGAGAAAACCATTGGTTAATGGATTTAAAAGGCATGGTTACAACAACATTAAACCGTCATGGAATTGAAACAGTATATGACTCTGAACATTGTACTTATTCAGAATCGGACTTCTGGTATTCCTATCGACGCGATGGTGTGACTGGAAGAATGGCAAGCTTAATTTGGATGGATTACTGATGTTTCCTAGCTAATCGTTTAGGGCTAGGACGCACTAAACTAATAACTAAGAGGAATCGAAGATGTCAGCCACTAACCAACTATCGTTCAGTGAAAGTGTTAACCATATGGCCGATAGAGCATTCACTGCTTTAGGTATGGAATCCGATATTGCCAATGCAATCAAAGCCTGTAATGCCACTCTTGAAGTTCAATTTCCTGTTAACATTCGTGGAAAAATCGAAATCTTTACTGGCTGGCGTGCCGTTCATAGTACTCATCGTTTACCTGCTAAAGGTGGAATTCGCTATGCGCCTATCGTGAACCAAGATGAAGTCGAAGCACTGGCTGCTTTGATGACCTACAAATGCGCGATTGTTGATGTACCATTCGGCGGTTCTAAAGGTGGTCTATTAATAGACCCTCGTGAATATACTCGTGAAGAGATGCAAGCGATCACACGTCGTTTTGCTAGAGAACTAATCCGCAAAGGTTTCTTAAGTCCAGCCATGAATGTACCAGCACCTGATATGGGAACTGGCGAACGTGAAATGGCTTGGATGGCAGATACCTACAAACATCTACATCCAGAGGACATCAGTTATTTGGGCTGTGTGACTGGTAAACCTGTTAGCCACGGTGGTATCCGTGGTCGTAAAGAAGCAACTGGTCGTGGCGTGGTCTACGCAATGAGAGAATTTTTTCGTCACCCAGAAGAAGTCAAAGCAGCTGGTTTAAGCGATGGCTTGGGTGGTAAAAACATTGTTATTCAAGGTTTAGGAAATGTAGGCTACTACGCAGCCAAATTATTGGATGAAGAAGATGACGCAAAAATCACTGCGGTCATCGAACGCGATGGTGTTCTAATTAATGATGAAGGTATACCAATCGAAAAACTTTATCAGCATATTGTTGAACATAAAACCATCAAAGGTTTTCCTTATGCTGAGTTTGATGAAAACGGTAAATCAGCTCTGGAAAAAGAATGCGACATCCTTATTCCTGCTGCTTTAGAAGCACAAATTAATGGTGAGAATGCTGCTAACATAAAAGCCAAATTGATTGTTGAAGCTGCTAACGGCCCTGTAACTTTTGAAGCCGATCAAATCTTAAAAGAACGTGGTGTCATAATCCTACCCGATGCGTATGTTAACGCAGGTGGTGTAACCGTTTCGTATTTTGAATGGGTTAGAAACTTGTCACGGATTCGTTTTGGTCGTATGGAACGTCGTTATGATGAGCTAAAGGGCGAATCGATCTTACGCGGTCTTGAAGAAATGACTGGCAAACCAGCTCCTAAACATTTGCATGAAGATTTTATCAAAGGTGCTGATGAGTTAGATCTGGTTCGTTCAGGTTTAGATGATACGATGCGTTTAGCTTTCCAAGAAATCCTAACAACTCTGCGTTCTAACGATAAGATAGATGATTTCCGAACAGCAGCCTTTGCAGTTGCGGTCAATAAAATTTCTAAATCGTATATCGATATTGGTGTGTATTGATTTAGATCAACGTTAAAAGTTACATGATCACTTGATTCGTTTATATCACGCCCATATATCTCTTATAACAAATTAATATGTGTTATGAGGATTTTCAATGAGACCTGATAGATTAACGACAAACTTTCAAGTGGCATTAGCGGATGCACAAAGCATTGCTGTGGGTCGTGACCATCAATTCATGGAACCGGCTCATGTACTCACAGCGATGCTCGATCAAAATAATTCCAGCATCAAAAATGTTTTACAAAATGCTGGCGGAAATATCGTTAAGATTAAGCAAGAACTCGAATCGATTCTTAATCGCATACCGACTGTTTCTGGTAATCAAGGCAATGTTCACATCTCTAAAAATCTTGAACGTCTATTAAACATTTCAGATAAGTTAGCCCAAGATAGAAACGATCAATATATCTCCAGCGAATTATTTTTATTGGCAGCAATGGCGGATAAAAATGAAATCAGTGAATTATTAACAACTGCTGGAGCAACTAAATCATCACTAGCAAACACCATTGAAAAAATTCGTGGCGGTGAAGCTGTCAATGATCCTAATGCCGAAGAACATCGTCAAGCTTTAGAAAAATATACTATTGATTTAACAGCTCGAGCTGAATCCGGCAAACTCGATCCGGTGATAGGTCGCGATGAAGAGATCCGTCGTACCATACAAGTTTTACAACGTCGTACCAAAAACAATCCTGTGTTAATTGGTGAGCCTGGTGTCGGAAAAACAGCCATTGTTGAAGGCTTGGCACAACGTATCATCAATGGCGAAGTGCCGGATGCCTTAAAAAATAAACGTTTATTATCTTTAGATTTAGGCGCTTTGATCGCAGGTGCTAAATTTCGTGGTGAGTTTGAGGAGCGATTAAAAGCGGTATTAAATGATCTTTCAAAACAAGAAGGTCAAATCATTTTATTCATAGATGAAGTTCATACCATGGTCGGAGCAGGTAAAGCCGAAGGTGCTATGGATGCAGGGAATATGTTGAAGCCGGCGCTGGCTCGTGGTGAATTACATTGTGTAGGAGCGACCACCTTAGATGAATATCGTGAAAACATTGAAAAAGATGCAGCTTTAGAAAGACGTTTCCAAAAAGTACTGGTCAATGAACCCAGTGTTGAAGATGCCATTGCGATATTGCGCGGTTTAAAAGAAAAATACGAAGTACACCATAACGTACAAATCACTGATCCGGCGATTGTTGCTGCCGCAACGTTATCGCATCGTTATATTTCTGATCGACAACTACCCGATAAAGCCATTGATTTGATCGATGAATCGGCTAGTCGAATCAGCATAGAAATCGATTCCAAACCAGAAAGCATGGATCGCTTAGAACGCCGTTTGATCCAAATGAAAATCGAGCGCGAAGCCTTAAAGAAAGAAACGGATGATGCTTCAAAAAAACGTTTACAAGATTTAGAAGATGAAATTTCAAATATTGAACGTGAGTTTTCTGACCTAGAAGAAATCTGGCTATCCGAAAAGGCTGCGCTTCAAGGCACTCACAATATCAAAGAAAAACTTGAACAAGCACGCCAAGAGTTTTTAACCGCGCAACGTAACGGTGATTTAAGCCGTATGTCTGAATTGCAATACGGTTTAATACCTCAATTGGAAAAACAACTCGATATAGCTGCTCAAGCCGAAATGCAAGATATGAAATTACTTCGCAATAAAGTCTCTGAAAATGAGATTGCGGAAGTGGTTTCAAAATGGACTGGGATTCCTGTTGCAAAAATGCTTTCTGGTGAGAAAGAAAAATTACTGCAAATGGAAGACGCATTACATAAACGGGTAATTGGTCAAAATGAAGCAATTGATGCAGTTGCCAATGCGATTCGTCGCTCACGTGCAGGTTTGTCCGATCCGAACCGCCCTAATGGTTCATTTATGTTTCTCGGGCCAACCGGTGTTGGTAAAACGGAATTGTGTAAAAGTTTGGCTGAATTTCTTTTCGACACTGAAGACGCTATGGTCAGAGTCGATATGTCAGAGTTTATGGAAAAGCATTCTGTCGCACGTTTGATCGGGGCTCCGCCTGGATATGTTGGATACGATGCTGGTGGTTATCTCACTGAAGCGATTCGTCGTCGACCCTATTCTTTAGTTCTATTGGACGAAGTTGAAAAAGCGCACCCTGATGTCTTTAATATATTACTTCAAGTATTAGATGATGGACGTTTAACCGACGGCCAAGGCCGTACTGTCGACTTTAGAAATACCGTGATTGTTATGACTTCAAACCTAGGTTCTGAATTGATTCAATCAGAGTCCGAGAACAATGATTACGAACAGTTAAAATCCACGGTTTTAGAAGTGGTTGGCCAACATTTTCGTCCTGAATTCATTAACCGTATTGATGAAATTGTCGTCTTCCATGCACTTCAAAAAGCACAAATCCGTGCTATCACAGATGTGCAAATTGACCGGCTCAGCAAACGTCTCAAAGAACAAGATATTGAAATTATTATCTCTGATGCCGCTAAAGACTTTATCGGTGAAGCCGGTTTTGACCCAGTGTTTGGAGCTCGTCCGCTAAAACGTGCTATTCAGACAAATTTAGAGTCAAATTTAGCGAAAAAAATATTAGCTGGTGATTTTGCGAGTGGGGATACAATAAAAGTCGATTATCAAAATAATCAGCTAAAGTTCAACACTGAATAAACTTAAAAATTTTACGAATTAATTAGTATAAATAATTGAAATAGCTTGGTATTTTTGCTTTAATCTCTGTATTGATAATATAGTCGGAATAGTTCCGTCCATCAAAAAAACAATAATTGCTGTGAAATAGACGACAGTTATGTGATCAGAGAATTGGTCAAGCTTTGGTTATACACTACTATTTCATTTCAATTTGGGAGTCTTAAATTAAGTCATGGTAGTCCCAGCAAATAAAGTACATCTTAGTGGCTTGGCACGTAAGCTAGTCACTGATGGATTGATCGAAGAACAAGCTGCTCTGGATGCTTTTCAAAAGGCTCAATCTGAGAAACAGCCTTTTGTTTCATATCTGGTTCAACATAATCTCGTTGATAGTGACAAAATAGCATTAGCCGCTTCCAATGAATTCGGCGTCCCCCTCGTTGATATAGACTGCTTTGAACTCGACTCAGAAATTACTAAATTATTAAAAGAAGACATGATCAAAAAACATCATGCCTTACCTATTTTTAAGCGTGGGGCCCGCTTGTTTGTTGCCGTATCTGACCCAACTAACCTAGTCGCATTGGACGAGATTAAATTTGCCACCAGCATGACTACCGAAGCAATCCTGGTAGAAGAACATAAATTGGCCGCGACAATTGATAAGGCACTTGATGAAGCTGACGGTGGCCTTGATGATATGGATGGAGAAGAGTTTGAAGGGCTAGAAGATATAGAATTTGGTGATGACACTCCAACTGACGATGACCAAGACAGTGATATCGACGATGCACCTGTCGTTAAATTCGTAAATAAAGTTTTACTGGATGCCATCAAAAAAGGGGCTTCAGACTTACACTTCGAACCTTATGAAAAATATTATCGAGTACGTTTTCGTATTGATGGTGTACTTGAGGAAGTCTCAAAACCACCACTATCATTATCCGGCAAACTAGCAGCAAGAATTAAAGTCATGTCTCGCCTTGACGTTTCGGAACGTCGTGTACCGCAAGACGGACGTATCAAATTAAAAATTACTAAAAATAAAGCCATCGATTTTCGTGTCAGCACCTGTCCGACTATGTATGGTGAAAAAACTGTAATGCGTATTTTAGATTCTGACGCTGCAGCACTACAGATTGACCAACTTGGTTATGAAGATTTCCAAAAAGAATTATTTTTGAAAAACTTACATAAACCCTATGGAATGTTTTTAGTAACTGGCCCTACTGGTAGTGGTAAAACGGTTTCACTCTATACTGGTATAAACATTCTTAATAAACAAGATATTAATATTTCGACTGCTGAAGATCCGGTCGAGATTAACTTACCTGGCGTAAACCAAGTGCAAGTTGACGAACGAACCGGAATGACTTTCCCTAAAGCATTAAAAGCGTTTTTACGCCAAGATCCAGATATCATTCTTGTTGGTGAGATACGTGATTTAGAAACAGGATCTATCGCAGTAAAGGCTGCTCAAACAGGCCATATGGTTATGTCTACTTTACATACTAATGATGGCCCGCAAACATTAACCCGCTTACAAGATATGGGCATTCAAGCATTTGCGGTTGCGACATCTATTAATTTAATCACCGGACAACGTTTATGTCGTCGTTTACATCCTGATTATAAAGTCCCAATCGAAATGCCTGAAGATGCTTTATTGGAAGAAGGTTTTACTAAAGAAGAAATCAAAGAAGGATTCACTGTATTTGGGCCAGGAGATGGTGGAGCTGATTGCCCAAGCGGCTATAAAGGCCGTGCAGGTATCTACCAAGTCATGCCGATTTCTGAAGATATGAAGCGACTAATTATTGAAGGGGCCAACGCTGTCAAACTTGCTGATCAGGCAAATGCTGAAGGCGTTTGGGATATTCGAAAATCTGGGTTAGAAAAAGTGAAAGCTGGTTTAACCAGCCTCGCTGAAATCAATCGTGTAACTGTTGAGTAATTATTATGGCTGAAGCTGCAGTTAAAAGTTCTGATATGTTTGTCTGGGAAGGCCAAGACAAATCGGGTAAACGTGTTAAAGGTGAAATGACTGGGCAAAGCGATGCTCTGATCAAAGCAACTCTACGACGTCAAGGTATAAAACCTCTTAAAGTTAAAAAGAAACCAAAACCTCTATTCGGCGGTGGCGGTAAAAAGAAGATTACCTCCAAAGATATCACTGTCTTCAGTCGTCAATTAGCAACGATGATTTCATCGGGTGTACCATTAGTTCAGTCATTTGAGATCACTGGCCGCGGCCATGAAAACCCTGCCATGCAAGATTTAATATTAAGCATTAAAGCTGATGTAGAAGCGGGTAATAATTTAACGGAAGCACTACGCAAACACCCGCTGCAATTTAATGAACTATATTGTAACTTAGTTCAAGCAGGTGAGCAGTCGGGTATCTTAGAAGCTATCTTACATAAGATAGCTACCTATATGGAAAAGACTGAAGCTCTGAAATCAAAAATCAAATCAGCGCTATTCTATCCAACTGCGGTAATTGTTGTTGCATTTATTATCGTAGCAATTTTGATGTTGTTTGTAATACCTGCATTCGAAGAATTATTTTCAAATTTTGGAGCTGATCTTCCTGCTCTAACACAGTTATTGATCGATACCTCTAAATTTTTCCAAAATTATTGGTGGGCAATGTTAGGGATAATAGTTGGTGCTGTTGTTGGCTTTAGTATGGCTAAAAAACGATCCATAAAATTCGCACACTTTCTAGATCGAATGTCTCTTAAGATTCCAGTCATTGGACAGATATTAGAAAAATCAGCGATAGCACGTTTTTCGCGTACTCTGGAAACTATGTTTGCAGCAGGTACGCCTTTAGTAGAATCCATGACCTCGGTAGCAGGAGCCTGCGGTAATATCGTTTATCATGATGCAACTATAAAAATGCGTGATGAAATTGCTACTGGTACTCAACTTCAAGCAGCCATGCGTGATACCCAATTATTCCCTAACATGGTTGTGCAAATGGTTGCTATTGGTGAAGAATCTGGTGCTATTGATACGATGCTAGGTAAAGTTGCTGATTGGTATGAACAAGAAGTCGACGATGCTGTTGAAGCGTTAACCAGCTTACTAGAACCTATGATTATGGCATTTTTAGGTGTCGTCATCGGTGGCATTGTTGTTGGCATGTACTTGCCGATCTTCAAGCTTGGCTCAGTGGTATAAACCCTAAAAATTCTAAACAACATTGGAATTATGGAATTTTTCTATCTTTTAGAACATTCTAATGTTTTCTTGTGGATATGCGTTTTTATTCTAGGCTTAACTGTTGGTAGTTTTTTAAATGTTGTCATTTATCGACTACCTATTATGTTGCATCGAGAATGGAAACGCGATTGTTGTGATTTTTTAGAAATTGGTAATTCCAGTAATTTTGATAATAAACCATTTAACCTATCATTTCCTCGATCAACCTGTCCACATTGTAATCATCGAATTACTGCAATAGAAAATATTCCTATCATCAGTTATTTATTCTTAAGAGGAAAATGTTCTAACTGTTCTGCGCCTATTTCAATCCGCTATCCATCTGTGGAACTATTAACAGGTATTCTATCTTTTATTTGTGCATATTTTTTTGGGTTTAGCCTAGAAACTTTATTATTGCTTTTTTTTACATGGAGCTTAATTGCTTTAAGCTTTATTGATTTTGATCATCAGCTATTACCTGACAATATTACTTTACCTATGCTATGGCTAGGTATTCTTTGCAATTATTTCAGTCTATTTACTAATTTAGAATCTTCAGTGCTAGGTGCTATTTTAGGTTATTTAGCTTTTTGGTCTGTTTATATAGTTTTTAAATTAATAACAGGCAAAGAAGGTATGGGACACGGTGACTTCAAATTACTCTCCATGATTGGTGCTTGGCTAGGCTATCAATATCTTTTGGTTATTATTGTATTGTCTTCGATACTAGGAGCAATAGTCGGAATTACAATATTATTGCTCGATAAGGATAAAAAATCTAAACCAATTCCATTTGGTCCTTATATCGCTATTGCAGGCTGGATCGCTGTATTTTGGGGGGAACAAATTATCAATTCCTATCTAAACTGGGCAAATCTATAAGATGAATCAACCTTTTCGGGTAGGTTTAACAGGTGGTATTGGCAGCGGCAAAACAACTGTTTGTAATCTTTTTGAAAAACTAGGCGTTCCAATTATTGATGCAGATATAATAGCAAAAAATATTGTTGAACCTGGTAGTGAAGGTTTAAAAAAAGTAATTTCTGTTTTTGGATCGACTCTATTAACTGACAAAGAATCACTTGATAGAAAGAAACTAAGAGAATTAGTTTTTCAAGATAAAAAAAAGCTCAAACAATTAAACTCAATTCTTCATCCATTAATATATCAATCAATCGAAGAACAAGCACATCTCGTACAATCATCTTATTGTATTATAGCAATACCTTTATTATTCGAAACAAATGGAACTGAACACGTAGACCGTGTTGTGTATATTGATAGCCCTATTCAATTACAAATAGAAAGGACCATGAAAAGAGATTCTGTTTCAAAAACACATGTTGAAAATATTATAAATTCTCAACTACCAAGAGAAGATAAATTGAAATTAGCAGATGATATTATCGATAACAGTTTCTCATTGGAATATCTAAAAAATGAAGTTAACAAACTTCACAGCCTTTATCTTAGCCTTTCTTCGACTATTTCATAGCTTTTTAGTGTTTTTTTAATGAAACCCTGGAAAATAACATTGAATCACGCTAATTTACCCAAGTGCAAAAATCTATCATCTACGAACAGCCTCTCAACGAACGTATCAGGACTTTTCTGCGTCTAGAATACTTGTTCGACATTATCCATGAACGCAGTTCTGGCACATCGATACAAGATACTAGAGATACTATAAAAACCATTCTTGATGTTATAGATTTACTCAGCCGATCAGATATTAAGAGCGAACTCATCAAAGAATTAGAGCGACATCTAGGATTACTTAAGAATTTATTTAACAACCCAAATGTCGACCATAATCAGTTATCTAGTTTATTAGATGATCTCAATGAACAACTCGAGCAGCTTCATGGCTATGATATTCACCCTGCAAAATTATTTGCTAATCATGAATTAATAACCTCAGTAAAACAACGAAGTATGATCACTGGCGGTGGCTGTAACTTTGATCTTCCTAACTACCATTATTGGTTAAATCTCCCGTTAAAAACTAGAAATGAATTAATCAATGGTATGTGCAGTGAATTATCAAATTTCGAAAAATCTGTCAACTTATGCTTATACATTCTAAGAAATATGAACAGTCCTACGAACGAAATAGCTACATCAGGCTTCTTCCAAAAAAATTTAGATCCAAGTGTAAACTGCTACTTGCTTAGAATCATATTAGATAATGATGTTAATTACTTTCCTGAAATTAGTGCTGGCAAACATAGATTCTCCATTCGTTTTATGACTCAAGAGATTTTTGAAAATCGTCCACAACAAATTAAACAAGATGTCGATTTCCAACTAATTTGTTGCTTGAATTAATCAGATGAAATGTCCTGTCTGCGAAAATAGTTTTAATGAATCTGAAATAAAAAACTATCTACCTTTTTGTTCAAAACGATGCCGACTTATTGATTTAGGCGATTGGTTATCTGAAAATTATTCAATAAAAGATAACGAATCAAATTTTTCTGTTTATGAAAATAACAATCATGATGAGTAAATATTTAAATATTATGGTTAACCCCATAACCCACTAATCATCGCTATACCTTGAGCTCCATAATTCCACGCTGTTTCTTTATCATCATCATTTAATCCACCTATACCATAAATTGGTATATTCGTTCGCTTGGTCATAGCTCCAAAGTTTTCCCAACCTAAATACATTCCATTAGGATGTGAATTACTAGTTTTAACAGAACCTAGTATTAATGCATCTGCATCAATTTTTTTCGACATTTCAATTTCTTTATCATTATGACAAGAAACCATTAATAGTTTTTCTTTAGAAATAGGCCTTTTATCATATTTTTTTAGATTTTCACTACTCAAATGTAACCCATCAAATTCAGTTAAATATTTAAAGTCGGTATCTGTATTGATAATTAATTTAGCCTCAAATTTTTCACACAATAACTTTATCTTTTTTATAATTTCATAATGCTCAATACATTTTTTTTTCTTGCATCGAAATTGAATTATCTTTATTCCTTGTTTAAGAATCTGTTCAATCTTTGTTAAAAAAAACCTTTCTTCATATAAACTTGGCTCTGGTGTGACAAAAATAGTATCAGGCAATTGTGTCGCTTTAATTATTGTTTTATTTGCCTCGGGAAAGTTATGCGGCATTAAACTTTCTTTTTCTAACCATTTAATTTCTTGGCCTTCCTTACCAATAGGCTCGTCTTCCCAATGAATAACTTTATGAACATATAAAACGACTGAGTAGTTTGAGTATTGGTGATGAATTGTAATTAACGGACGAGAACGAAGTGTATTGATATTGAGCTCTTCTTTTAATTCTCTATTTAAAGCTTCAAAATGAGATTCACCCTGATGTATCTTACCTCCAGGAAATTCCCACAAGCCACCTTGGTCTTGCCTTAATGATCTTTTAGAAATTAATACATTACCTTCTTCATTCTCGATAACACCAACTGCTACATGAATGGGTAAATCTGTATGCATAATATTTATGTACGATATTCTGCATTTATCTTTACATAATCATATGATAAATCTGATGTCCAAACAGTTGTTGAAATATCACCTCTGTTTAAATTTATATTAATACTTACTTCTTCTTGCTGCATAACTGAGGCTCCTTGTGCTTCAGTATAGCTATTATCTAACTCTCCGTTAGTAATAACAGCAACCGAATCTAATGCAATATTAACTTTTGATATATCTAAATTATTTAACCTACTTCTACCAACAACTGCCAATATCCTGCCCCAATTTGGATCTGATGCAAATAATGCCGTTTTCACTAATGGTGAGTGAGCGATATTAAATGCCACATTTAAAGCTTCCTTTAAACTCTCAGCATTAGATATATTAATAGAAATAAATTTACTCGCGCCCTCTCCATCTCTGACAATTGCCTGAGCTAAGAATACAAAAACTTCTTTTAATATTGGATAGAACTTTTGAAGATTATCTTGCGTTATTTCTATAGATGATTTACCAGTTGCTGCTAATAAACATGAATCATTGGTCGAGGTATCACTATCAACGGTGATTCTGTGAAAGCTTTCTTCAACTAAATCATTTAGTAGTTTAGTTAATAATTGCTTTTCTATTTTGACATCAGTAAAAATATAAGAAAGCATGGTTGCCATATCAGGACGAATCATTCCTGAACCTTTAGCTATACCTGTTATAGTAACGATTTCACCATTTATATTAACTTGCTTACTGATTATTTTAGAGACTGTGTCTGTTGTTTTAATTGCTTCTGCAGCTAATTGAATAGAATTAGCATCTAAGTTATTTAATAACTCTGAAAATTTCTGTTCAATTAAATCTATCGGTAATTTTTCACCAATCACTCCAGTTGAAAATGGTAATATTTCATTTGAATTAGCATTACATAGTTCAGCTAAACTATCACAGCATTTCTGCGCGTCATTCAACCCAATACTACCTGTACCTGCATTTGCATTACCGGCATTGATTAAAAGGTATTTAGGATTTGATTTTAATAGGTGTGATTTAGCAATAATAACGGGAGCAGCACAAAATGCATTTTTTGTAAAGACAGCAGCAGTTTGAGTAGACTCAGATAATTCAATTAGCACTAAATCATTTCGAGGTTTATTTTTATAAAGACCAGCATTTGCTGCAGAAAAACGTACGCCTTCTATTGGCAAAGGATTTTCTGTAGAAGTTAATCCAATAGGCATCGTTTAAACTAACTAAATCTTACCATGACATTGTTTATATTTTTTTCCTGAACCGCAAGGACAAGGTTCATTGCGACCGATCTTCTTTTGACCACGTACAAACGGAGCCTGAGTATTTTTTTCTGGTGCTTTTTTCTCTGCTTCTTGTGGTTGTAAGGCACTTGTAGAGTTCGGCGAGTTATACTGCATATCTTGTTGTGGTTGCTGTCTTTGTTCTGCAGCTTCGACATCATTTTCATTTCTAATCTGAACTTTATAAAGAAACGAAATGACATCTTGTTTAATGCCTTCAAGCATGTCAACAAACATTTCAAACGCTTCACGCTTATATTCTTGTTTTGGATTTTTTTGCGCGTAACTTCTTAAATGAATTCCTTGACGTAAATGATCCATCGCAATTAAATGTTCTTTCCAGTGTCGATCAAGAACATCTAACATCAATTGTTTTTCCAAACGCCTCATCAACTGATCAGGAACATGTCCATGCCTTGATTTTCTTAAGGAATTTAATTCAGAAAATATTTTTTCACGTAATTTTTGTTCATCTAAATTTTTATCTGTATTTAACCAATCACTAATATCTAAATCTTGGTCGAGCTGATTCTTTATAGCTTCAGTTAAACCTTGAGGATCCCATAATTCATCTACGCTACCTGGTGGTATATAACTATCAATCATTCCATTGATAACATCATCATGCATTGCTTCTATATTTTCTGAAACATCTTCAGTCGTTAATAACTCATCACGTTGTTCGTAAACCACTTTCCTTTGATCATTTGCAACATCATCAAATTCTAATAAATGTTTTCTAATATCAAAGTTATGAGCTTCAACTTTACGTTGTGCATTTTCAATTGCTCGGGAAACAAGATTTGATTCGATAGCCTCTCCATCTTCCATACCCAGTTTGCCCATCATATTACTTACCCAATCAGAAGCAAATATACGCATTAAACTATCTTCTAAAGAAAGATAAAAACGACTTGAGCCCGCATCACCTTGACGTCCTGCACGGCCTCTCAATTGGTTATCAATCCGTCTAGACTCATGTCTTTCAGTACCAATGATATGTAAACCGCCATTTTCTAAAACTTGTTTATTCGTCTTTTCCCATTCACTTCTTAATTTCTGAACTTCATCTGAAGTTTCTTCCAAAGCTTGTTCTTTAATTTTCGCTTCAGCATTTCCACCTAATACAATATCAGTACCACGGCCTGCCATATTAGTTGCAATAGTTACTGTGCCTGGTTCTCCAGCATCACGAATAATGTCTGCTTCCTTTTCATGAAATTTTGCGTTTAAAACTTGGTGTTTAATTTTTTCTTTGTTTAATAATTTAGATAAGTATTCTGAAACTTCGATCGAAGCTGTGCCAACTAAAACTGGTTGACCACGTAGTTGACAATCTTTGATATCTTCAATTATTGCTTTAAATTTATCTTCCGCTTTTAGAAAGATCATATCACTCATATCATTTCTAACCATTGGCAGGTTAGTTGGGATAACAATGACTTCTAAACCATAGATTTGCTGAAATTCAAACGCTTCAGTATCCGCAGTACCGGTCATACCCGATAATTTATCGTATAACCTAAAGTAATTTTGATAAGTAATCGTTGCTAAAGTCTGATTCTCGTTTTGTATCGGAACGCCTTCTTTAGCCTCTATCGCTTGATGTAATCCATCAGACCAACGACGTCCTGGCATAGTACGGCCAGTAAATTCATCTACAATCATAACTTCGTTATTAGCTACAACGTATTCAACATCTTTTTGAAATAAGGTATGAGCCCTGAGACCAGCGTTTAAGTGATGAAGTACTGTGATGTTTGATGGATCATATAGACTTTGAGTATCTTCAATAATGCCTGCTTCAACCAAAAGCTTTTCAACTTTTTCATTGCCTTCCTCAGTTAGATAAGCCTGTTTACTTTTTTCATCCAAAGTGTAATCACCAGGACCATCTTCAATTTCTTGTTTGGTTAAATGAGGAACAACTTTATTAATACTAATGTATAGATCAGAACGATCATCAACAGGCCCAGAGATAATTAATGGTGTACGTGCTTCATCGATTAAAATCGAATCTACCTCATCAACAATGGCAAATACTTTTTCTCTTTGCACCCTGTCTTCATCACTAAAAGCCATATTGTCACGTAGGTAATCGAAACCAAATTCATTATTGGTTCCGTAAGTAATATCGGCAGCATAGGCAGCTTTTCTTTCTGCTGGGCTCAAACCTGAAATAATTACTCCAGTGGATAAACCTAAAAAACCATATAATTGTCCCATCCATTCAGAATCACGTTTCGCTAAATAGTCATTCACTGTAATGACATGTACACCTTTTCCTGGCAGTGCATTTAAATAGGCTGCTAGTGTGGCAACTAAAGTCTTACCTTCACCAGTACGCATTTCAGCAATATTTCCTTCATGCAGCACCATGGCCCCAATTAATTGCACGTCAAAATGGCGCATCGACATAACTCGCTTGCCAGCCTCACGTACTAAAGCAAATGCCTCAGGCAAGATATCGTCTAATGTTTCGCCTTGTTGTATACGATTGCGGAAGTCTTCTGTTTTTTTAGGGAAATCTGAATCGGATAAAGTTGTGAATTCTTCTTCTAAACCATTAATTTTATTAACAGTTTTGTTCAGACGTTTGATAACTCGGTCATTTCTACTACCGAATATTTGTTTTATAACTGATGTAAACATAGTTTTATTTTTAGATGGATTTTATAGCTGAGTTCAGCGCAAAAAATCGGTATTCAACGGGAGGTGTATGATAAAGGAATTCTACTGATTAGAAACAATAAATTTCTTAGGGTTAATAGGTTTTCCGTGATGTAAGACCTCAAAATGCACATGCAAACCAGTTGAACGACCTGTTGAACCAATCAAAGCTATCACCTGCCCCTTTTCAACTCGATCTCCAACTTTTACTAAATTCTCTTTATTGTGAGCATATCGTGTTACATAGCCATTACCATGGTCGACCTCAATCGTATTTCCATAACCATTACGATTCGCGGACCAAGTGACAATACCAGCTCCTGCAACAGTAATTTTTGAACCAGAGCGCCCAGCAAAATCAATTCCTTCATGAAATTCTTTTTTGCCTGAAATTGGGTCTGTACGCCATCCAAAGGTGGATGAAATCCAACCCTTTTTAAGTGGGCTGCCTTTAGGCAAAGTTTTAGATTCTAAAGAGCGATTGATTAATAATGTTTCTAGAGCGGTTAATTTTTCTTCTCGATCTTGTATTTCAAGAGATAATTGCTCAAGGTTGGTTAAAAAGTCAGGAACCGAGTTACCGACAGAAACAGTAGGCGATGGGCCACCGATACCTGGGGCTTTTAGACTCTCAAACTCAAGTTCATCAAGCTCAGCCATTTGCGCTAGGCGGGAACCTAAAGCATTTAATCTTAAGATATGGGACTGCAAACTACTGACTCGTGATGCCATTGCATCTAAATGTTTTTCAGCTTCTTCTCGAGCTTCTTTTACTAAAGTTTGTTGCTGCTCTATCTCTTTTTCCCATAAATTGCCTGCTTCTAGCTGGAAATTACTGATTTTTTGATGAGATTGTTCGATTCCATGTTGAGTACCAAGATGATAAATACCGGTGAATAAAATAGAAGAAAAAACAAAAACTGCTAAGGCAAGCGTTAACGGATTACATCGGATATCTAGCCGTTTTTGGTTATTACTGATTAGTATGAATTCCATAAAAATGTCTTTTTAAAATAGTTACTTCTAATTATTGGTATAATTATCTCACTATGGCGAAAACTTCTAAACCGACTGCGATTTACGATGTAGTGAGTCGCTCAAATTCTTCTTTAAAAAGTATATTACAACATATTGAAACAATTAACTTATTACAGTCAACTGTTTCTCAAAATCTGGGGCTCGAACTTGCAAAACACTGCACAGTTATCAATCTAAATGCAGGTGTTTTAGTCATCAAAAGCCAACATGCAAATTGGGCTACCCGAATTCGATATAAGACTTCAGACATTTTACATGCGATTCAAGCAAACCCTAAACTTCCAACAGTAAATACTATTCGAGTTACTACTTCTCCGAGCAATAGCATCAATCGAAGTAAAACTAAAAATAGAATTAGTGTTTCAGAAAAAGTATCTGCTGAACTCAATGCCGTTGCTAAAACGACAACCGATGACAGACTTAGCGATTGTCTGCTTAGGTTAAGCAAACATACTAAGAATGAACCACCCCCCTAATTCTTATCAGGCCGCTGTTTCAGCTGCCTGCATAAATGAGATTGGAACGGTTTTGGTATCTTCAAAACTGACCAATTCCCAAGCAGTTTCATCTGCTAATAGTTCTTTTAATAGTCGATTATTTAATTCGTGACCTGATTTGAAGCCTTCGAAAGCCCCAATAAGACTATAACCTAGTAAATATAGATCGCCAATCGCATCAAGAATCTTATGTTTTACACATTCATCTTCATAGCGCAAACCATCTTCATTCATGATTCGATAATCATCTACAACAACTGCATTATCTAAGCTACCACCTAGAGCCAAATTACGCTCACGTAGTAATTCAACATCGCGCATAAAACCAAAAGTACGAGCACGACTCACTTCTTTTACGAATGAAGTGGTAGAAAAATCAATTTCGGCTTGGCAAATATCTTTGTGAAAAGCAGGATGATCAAAATCAATGGTAAAACCCACTTTAAACCCTTCAAAAGGTTTAAATTTAGCGTATTTATCATCATCATTTACAGCTACTGATTTTTTAATTCGGATGAATTTTTTAGGTGCGTTTTGTTCTTCCACACCTGCTGATTGGATCAAGAATACAAATGGCCCAGCACTACCGTCCATAATCGGAACTTCATCAGAACTCAGATCGATGTAGGCGTTATCAATGCCAAAACCTGCTAGCGCTGATAACAAATGCTCTACAGTCGAAATACGTACATCACCATTGACTAATGTAGTTGATAATCGAGTATCACCTACATTTTCAGGTTTTGCTGGTATTTCTACAACTGGATCAAGATCGGTTCGGCGAAATACAATCCCAGTATTTATCGCACTGGGACGTAATGTTAGGTAGATCTTCTTACCAGTGTGAAGTCCTACACCGGTAGCCCTTATGACATTTTTTAGAGTACATTGCCTTATCATGGTTTTATTTTGGCCTTTTATTATAGATACTAGCGCTTAACATTTAATTCTGGTGCAGAAAGCAAATGCTGTCAAGCAGCAATTTTACTGCACCAAATTAAAGCCTCAAAACCGATCTTTATTAAGTATTAATCAGCCTGTCGCCGTAAGAACGCTGGAATATCTAAATAATCAGGATCTGATACTATACTTTCAGCTTCCTGCTCCGGAGCTTGCTTACGAATCACAGTTGGTTGATCGAAATCTCGATAATCAACCTTTGGCGTATCGGTTTTCACAAGTTTGACACGAGAATCGCTCTCAGGTTTCACTGCTGGATTACCCAAACCGGTCGCAACAATTGTAACACGCATTTCACCAGACATTTCCGGATCAATTACTGTACCGACAACAACGGTCGCATTATCTGAAGCAAAGTCTTTAATCACATTACCTACTTCGTCAAACTCGCCTATCGACATATCCATACCAGCAGTAATGTTCACCAAAATACCTCGTGCACCAGCTAAATTAACATCTTCCAATAATGGGCTAGATACTGCTGCTTCAGCAGATATTCTTGCACGGTCATCACCGTCAGCTTTACCAGAGCCCATCATAGCCATGCCCATTTCTGACATTACAGTTCGAACATCTGCAAAGTCGACATTAATTAAACCTGGACATGTTATTAATTGCGCTATGCCTTGTACTGCGCCTAATAAAACATCATTGGCTGCACTAAACGCATTTAATAGGCTCATATCTGGACCTAATACGCTCATAAGCTTTTCGTTTGGAATTGTGATTAATGAATCAACAAATTGCGTTAATTCTTTAATGCCTTCTTCTGCAATTGAGGTACGTTTTTTACCTTCAAAACTAAAAGGTTTGGTAACGACCGCAACTGTTAATATTCCCATCTCTTTCGCCACTTGCGCAACGATTGGTGCTGCACCAGTTCCAGTTCCCCCACCCATACCAGCAGTGATGAAAACCATATCCGATCCTTCCAACACATCCATGATGCGATCACGATCTTCTAAAGCGGCTTGTCGACCTACTTCAGGATTTGCTCCCGCGCCAAGACCTTTGGTTATTCCTCCACCTAACTGTAAAACCGTTTTAGCAGATGAATTTTTTAAAGCTTGAGCATCCGTATTTGCGCAGATAAATTCCACACCATCAATATTTCCAGCCAGCATATGCTCAACAGCGTTACCGCCGCCGCCGCCTACGCCAACCACCTTAATTACAGCTGAGTTATTTGCTGCGTCTACGAGTTCAAACATGCCCTTTTCCTCCTGTTTGCCTTCATATAAGTATTAAAATAAAAATTAAAAATTACCCTGAAACCAACTTTTCATTCGTTCAAAAATATTTTTCATCCCTCCGTCCATATTGACTTTGGGTGCCGATTCATCAATCTGTTTACGTCCAAATAACAGCAAACCCACACCTGTTGAATAAATTGGATTTTTAACAACATCCGATAAACCACTGACATACTGCGGAACCCCTAAGCGAACTGGCATATGAAATATCTCTTCAGCTAATTCAACAGCGCCTTCCATTTTCGAACTTCCGCCTGTTAAAACGATTCCTGCAGCAATACGATCTTCAAAACCACTTCGACGAAGCTCTGCTTGCACAAGATTGAATAATTCTTCATAACGTGGCTCAACCACTTCAGCTAATGTTTGTCTTGCTAATCTTCTAGTTGGACGTTCACCGACACTCGGCACTTCTAGTGATTCTTCTGCTGAAGCTAATTGAGTTAATGCACAGGCATATTTAACTTTGATGTCTTCCGCATGTTGAGTCGGCGTTCTTAATGCGACAGCAATATCATTCGTTACCTGATCACCGGCAATAGGAATATTGGCAGTATGGTGAATAGCACCTTCTGTAAAAATTGCGATATCCGTCGTACCACCACCGATATCTACCATGCAAACACCTAGTTCTTTTTCATCATCTGTTAAAACTGAATAACTTGACGCCAACTGTTCTAAAATAATGTCATCAACTTCTAATCCACAACGACGAACACACTTAATAATATTTTGCGCGGCACTGACTGCACCTGTAACCATATGCACTTTGGCTTCTAAGCGAACACCAGACATACCAATCGGTTCTTTAATACCTTCCTGATTATCGATAATGAATTCTTGAGGTAAGATATGAAGGATTTTTTGATCAGCGGGAATCGCTACAGCTTTCGCAGCATCGATCACTCTATCAACGTCTGTTACAGAAACTTCGTTATCACGTATTGCGACAATACCATGTGAATTTAAACTACGAATATGATTACCCGCTATACCAGCATATACTGAATGCACTTCACAACCAGCCATTAACTCGGCTTCTTCTATTGCACGTTGAATTGATTGAACAGTTGATTCAATGTTAACAACAACACCTTTCTTCAACCCTCGAGAGCGGCTTGAACCAATACCAATGATTTCAACTTCTTCATCGATTGTTACTTCACCAACAATCGCAACCACTTTTGAAGTGCCAATATCTAAACCAACAATTAAATTTTTATCTGATTTTTTAACCATCAAACTTTTCTCCAGTTGGCATGACTTCTTCCCCAACCCACTCTATTGCGAAACCATTGGTATATCTCATATCAATTTTTTTTGCTTTATCCATTTGTCCTGCCAATGCTTTTACAACTACTTCGGCAAATCGCTTTACCCTTTTTTCATAATCTGATTTACCAATCATTACTTCTAAACCTGTATGCAATTTAAATTTCCATGCCCTACGTTCATTCATTGTTAATTCAGCAAGTTTAAAATCCACTTTATCAAGGATTAGACTTAGCTCATTAAATCGATCAAGTAGCAATTTATAACTACCTTCAGGGCCGTTTAATAAAGGAAGATCATGCGGAATTGTTGCCGGTGGAGGCACAAAATGAATCGCATTTGAGTTCAGCAATCCATGTTCTCCCCAACGTACAACTGCAATACGTTCTTTCACGTTCACTCTTAATGTGTCAGGCCAAATACGAGTAACAGAAACATGTTCAACCCAAGGTGACTTCATTAGCTCGTCGCTGACCTCTACAACATTGACATTAAAAAATCCCCCGCGAACTTCATCAGTTACTAAGGTTTGTAATCTTGAAGGAGAAAGATTTCTAAACTCACCAACCACATGAACTTTTTTTATAGGCAAAGTATCTGGTTGTGATAAATAGTAAATTGTGAAAACAATAAAACTAAATAGTGCTAACAATAATATCAAACCAATTAAACTGTTTAATTTGGCATTCAAATTACTTAATTTAGAACGAGTCTCTTGAGATTTTTTTCTATCTTCAGAGTAAATTCGGAACATTTCGTCACTGGCTACGCTCATCTCAATTGCTCCACTGATAAGGTTGACGAAAGAATTCTTAAAACCAATTCATTAAAAGAAATTCCGTAATGTTTTGCCCCCATTGGTACCAAACTATGACTGGTCATTCCTGGCACTGTGTTCACTTCGATTAACCAAGGATTTAATTTTTCATCTAATAAAATATCTACTCTTCCCCAACCCGAACAATCTAAGCTTGAAAAGGCTTTAGATGCTATTGAACCTATTTTTTGTTCTAAATCTCTATCTAACCCACATGGGCAAATGTACTGCGTATCATCTGATTCATATTTTGCTTCATAATCATAAAATTCTCTTGATGTCTTTAATTGAATCATTGGCAAAATCAAATCATCCAATAACGGTACAGTATATTCACCGCCTTCAATAAAACGTTCAGCTATTACCGAATCATCTAAAGCTTTTGCATTTTTATAAGCAGGCAATAATTCTTCTTTCGTTTTGACTTTACTAATGCCAATACTCGAACCTTCATGCGCTGGTTTTACCATCATAGGCAAACCTAATCTTTCAATAACATCATCAACATCAAAATCATCGTTCAGCATTACAAAGTCTGGTGTTGGCAAACCTATGTTTAACCAAACTTGCTTGCTACGTAATTTATCCATACCTAATGCTGAACCTAATACACCACTACCTGTGTAAGGAATGTTTAATGTCTCTAACGCTCCTTGGGTCACACCGTCTTCGCCACCTCTGCCATGCAATGCGATAAACACTCGATCAAATTGCTCTTCAACCAGTTCTGTAACCGAACGAAACTTTGTATCAAACTCATAGACATCAATATTTTCATTTTGCAATGCTTGTAATACAGCATTACCACTTTCTAAAGAAATAGTTCTTTCTGCTGAATCACCACCCATTAACACAGCAACTTTTCCAAACAATTGAGGTGAATATTTTTTTAACATACCTGTCATTTGTTAATTCACCTTCTCTAAACGTTCACCTATCATTCGTACTTCTTTAATTAGTTCTATATCAAATTTATTTTTCACAGATTGCCATGCAAACTCGATTAAACTTTCAATATCATTCGCAGTTGCACCATCTTCGTTTAAAATAAAATTGGCATGTTTAACCGATATGCATGCACCACCAATTGTTTTTCCTTTCAAACCACATTCTTCAATAAGTCTTGCTGCATAATCATTTTCAGGATTTCTAAAAACTGAACCACAACTCGGAATACCCATCGGTTGAGTATCTCGGCGCTTAGCTAATAAATTTTTTATTTTTTCCTGAGAAATTTCTTTATCGCCTTTGTTTAGTTGAATGAGCGCTGATAAAAACCATTCTTCTTGAGGGTGCCTTACTGAACGATAAGCAATGTCATATTCTTCAGATGTTCTTGTAAAAACTTCGCCTTCACGATTAATTGTCGTCACTGATTTAATAACATCCCATGTTTCTCCACCAAACGCCCCTGCATTCATAGCTAAAGCTCCGCCTATGGTTCCAGGGATACCTGCAAAAAACTCCATATCTTGTAACGAGTGTTTCGCGCAAACTCTTGCGAACTTCGGACAAGGAACTCCAGCATCAACTTTCACTGTAAAATCATCATTAATGATAATTTCATTGGATAACTTTGTAGTCGAAATGACAGTGCCATCAAAACCACCATCGCGTATTAATACATTACTGCCCAAGCCTAACCATAATAATGGTTCTGAGTTATCTATTTGTTTTAAAAAATTTGACAATTCTTGAGTCGTTTTGGGCATGTAAAAACGTTTAGCACTACCACCTACTTTCCATGAGGTATGTTCTGACATTGGCTCATCGAACCTAAGTTCACCTAGTATATTGTTATCAAAATCATTCATTATATTTTTCGAATAAATTTGCTCACCAATGGATTCAAACATTACTCATTAATACCTCATCTGAATTAACTTGATGAGTTGTAATTAACTCTTTGGCAATCTTGCCAACATTTCCTGCACCTAATATCAATAAGATTTCATCGTCATTCACAACTGAACTTAGCAATTGTGTTATTTCGTTTCTATCTTCTACAAAGATAGGATCGACAGAACCTCTTAAACGAATAGCTCTACAGAGTGAACGACTGTCTGCTCCAGGAATTGGATGTTCACCTGCGGAATACACATCTAAAATAAATAATGCATCTAATTCAGATAGCACCGCAGCAAAGTCTTCAAATAAATCTCGTGTGCGTGTATATCGATGCGGTTGAAATACCACATTAATTTTTTTATTGGACCAACCTTTTCGTATTGCTTTTATGGTTGCAGATATTTCTCTAGGGTGATGTGCATAATCATCGATCAATAAAACTTGTTTATCTGTTAACCGGATATTTCCAAGTACTTCACAACGACGACTTATGCCTTGGAAATTTGCGAGCGCATTTTGAATAGACTTATCATCAATTTCTAATTCATGTGCAACTGCAACGGCTGCCAGTGCATTTAATGTATTATGTTGCCCGGGCATATTTAAATCTATGATTAAATCCTCTCTGCCAGATATCGATACAGAGAAAGTTGTTCTTTCAGCATCTTGTTTAATAATTGTACCTTTGATATCAGCTTCTTCATTTAAACCATAAGTTATAAACGGTTTATTAATATAAGGCATTATCTCTTGAACAATAGGATCATCGATACAAATGATTGCTAAACCATAAAAAGGTAGTCTATGAATAAATTCAAAAAAGTTTTGTTTTAAATTTTCTAAATCACCTTGATAAGTTTCCAAGTGATCAGCATCTATATTTGTTAACACAGAAACCATTGGTTGTAAGTGTAAAAATGACGCATCACTTTCATCTGCTTCTGCGACTAAATAATTACCAGAACCTAACTGAGCATTTCTTCCAGAACTATTTAATAAGCCACCAATAACATAAGTTGGATCTAAACCACCTTCAGCAAGGACACTTGCTACTAAGCTCGTGGTTGTTGTCTTACCGTGAGTGCCGGCAACTGCAATCCCATTTCGAAAACGCATTAACTCGGCTAACATTTCAGCCCTTGGTACTATTGGAATACGTTGTGATTGTGCAGCCTTTAATTCTTCGTTCGATGCATCAATTGCACTTGAATAAACCACTACATCGCAACCAGCGATATTTTCTGCTTTATGCTCCACGTGAATGGAAACACCTAAAGAACTTAAATGTTTAGTATTAGCATTATGTTTTATATCTGAACCTGATACTTTATAACCTAAATTGTTATAAACCTCTGCGATACCACTCATACCAGCGCCGCCAATTCCAACAAAATGAATATGTCGAATGCGCTGCATAAAATCTTGACCAGACTTAAACATGCATCGCCTCCAAACATTGCTCGGCAACTAACTGTGTTGCATTAACTTTACCCAGTTTACGAATTTCAACGGCCAGTTTATTTAAATGTTGTTGCGATTGACATAGCTCTTCTATTGCTTTAACTAAAATACTTTCCGTTAGTTCTGTTTCTTGAATTAATTTGGCTAAATTCTTATCTGTTAAATAACGAGCATTTGCTGTTTGATGATCATCAACTGCATATGGGTATGGGATAAATATTGATGGAATACCAACTATTGAAACTTCAGCTACTGTCATAGCACCTGCACGACAAATGATTAAATCCGCCCATTGATAAGCTGCAGCCATATCTTTTATAAATGGTTCTACTGAAGCTTCAATCTGTAAATCAGTATAAATTTGTGATGTCGAGCTATGATGTTTATCGCCACATTGATGGCGAATATTCAATTTAATATTTTCATGCAATTGTTTCGCTGCGTTAGGTACTACTTCGTTCAATCGTTTAGCGCCTAAACTACCACCAATAATTAATAAATTAATCCCTTCATCATTCTTAATATCTTGTTGACCAGATTCCGCTAACGCTAAAATTTCTTTTCTAACAGGGTTGCCTGTTGTTAATACTTTCTTCGATTGATTGAACGTATTCGGAAACGCTTGCATAACAAAACGCGCAAAAGGCTTAAGTAATTTATTCGTTAATCCAGCGATTGAATTCTGTTCATGAATACATAGAGGGATACCTAATAAAAATGCGGCTATACCGCCAGGCCCACTTGCAAAACCTCCCATACCTAAAACGGCAGCTGGCTTTTGTTGTTTCATAATGGATAAGGATTGCAATATAGCTTTTAAAATATTAAACGGTGCTATCAATTTTTTAATTAAACCTTTACCACGCACACCTGAAACATCTAAATAAAATAATGGGTAACCATGTTCAGGAACCACTTTGGATTCCAAACCTTTATTAGTACCTAACCAGAGGATTTCCGAACCGCATGCTTTTAAATAATCAGCCACAGCGAGTGCTGGGTAGATATGCCCACCTGTTCCTCCTGCCATTATCATTACCGGTCTATGCAACATAATGCGTCACCGGTTTCGGAACTTGTTTATGATTAAGTTCGCGATTTTCAAATTCTATTCGTAGTAATATTGCTAATAATACACAACTGATAATGACACTATTACTTCCATAACTAATTAAAGGTAACGTTAAACCTTTAGTTGGCAACAAACCCATGTTAACACCTAGGTTTACAAAAGCTTGTAAACCAATGATCAAACCGATGCCATAAGCAAAATAAGCTGCAAAATGTCTTTGTACAGCATGTGCATCTTGAGCAATGATAAACGCTCTAAAAATAATGAAACTGTATAATAAGATAATCGTAATAACTGCAAGCAATCCCATTTCTTCTGCTATAACAGAAAAGACAAAATCCGTATGTGCTTCTGGTAAATAAAAAAGTTTTTGCACACTGCCACCAAGACCAACTCCCATCCAATCACCTCGACCAAAAGCGATTAGCGCTTGAGTTAATTGAAATCCACTATTAAAAGGATCTTGCCATGGGTCCATAAAAACCGTTAAGCGTTTCATTCTATAAGGTGATAACACTGCTAATGTTGCCAAGCATGAAACAGCTACCAAGGCCCAGGATAAAAAACGACTCCAAGGTACGCCTGCTAAAAATAACATTCCTAAAGTTGTTACAAATAAAACAACAGTTGCACCAAAATCTGGCTCTAGTAGTAAAAGTGCGGAAATAACAGTCAAGATTCCGATTGGAATAATAAAACCGGTAAAGCTTTCTGAAACCTGTTCTTTTTGGCGTACTAAATAACCTGCAATATACGAAATAACACAAACTTTTATAATCTCAGATGCTTGTATTGAGAATGCGCCTAATTGTATCCAACGAACACTACCATTAACTTCTTTACCCACACCAGGCACTAATATAATGATGAGTAAAGCGATACCACACATTAATAAAGGCACACTAAAGAAATGCCATACTTTCATCGGTATTTTTAATATAACGACACTTAAAACTAACCCAATACCTACAGCAAAGGCTTGTCTGTAAAAATAATGTAACGAATTATCAAAACTCCGTTCAGCGATAGCAATCGATGATGATGCAACCATAATTAAACCAAATATTAATAATGAGATAATTACGGTCATTAACCACGCGTCATAACCAAAAAACAAGGTTTTACCATCTAAGGCACTTGTTCGAATACTTGCTTGCTTATGCTTATTCATCATCATGCCCTTTAAGTTCATTGACGAATTTAACAAATACCGAACCACGTTCTTCGTAATTACGAAACATGTCAAAGCTTGCACAAGCAGGTGAAAACAAGACAACATCATTACTAGCAGCACTTTCATAAGCTAGCTGAACACATTGTTTTAGATCATTCGCTTTTACTATATCAATAGTTCCTGAGAATGCATCTGCTATTAATTGTCCATCTTGTCCAAAAACGATTAACAATTTAATTTTATTCGCTACTGTTTTTAAAGGCGAAAAATTAGCATCTTTTCCAACGCCACCAGCAATTAATATAAGATTATTTTGATTTGTTAATCCATTAATAGCTGCTAGTGTTGCTCCTACATTGGTACCTTTTGAATCGTTGTACCAATTCGCATTATTAATTTTAGCAACCCATTCACAACGATGAGCTAACCCAGGGAAATCTTTTATTGCTTCAATAACTTTATCGTTATTAAGTTCAAGCACTTCTGATAAAGCAAGTATAGCAAGAACATTTATAGCATTATGCTGCCCTTGTATTTTTAATTCATCTGTATACAACAAATGCTGGCCGCCCTTCATCAAAGCAATTCGTTTATTAATTTCTTTTAAACCATAATGATTTTTATTTGGCTGACTTGATCCAAATGTAATAGCTTTTCGTTGCCCAACATTAGTTTGCTTCACAAGTGGATCATCTCTATTTAATATGACTAAACCGTCACCGTTATAAATCTTAGCTTTGGTATTCGCGTAAGTTTGAATATCGGGATAGCGGTCCATATGATCTTCAGAAACATTTAAAACCACGGATGCTTTTGCATTTAAAGAATACGTCGTTTCAAGCTGAAAGCTTGATAATTCTAAAACGTAAACATCCGGTTCTGTTTCTGCAATCAAATCCAATACAGGCGTACCAATATTTCCACCCAAACCAACTTTCAATCCTGAACTTTCTATTACTTTGGCAAGTAACGTTACGACAGTACTTTTTCCATTCGAGCCAGTGACAGCAATAATAGGAGTAGATACATGCTGGCAAAATAATTCTACGTCACTAATGACTGGAATATTATTTTGCATAGCTTTTTGTATTGCAGGTTCTAATAAAGATACACCTGGACTAATGATTATCTGTTTCGTATTTAAAATTATTGATTCATCAAACTTTCCAACAAAGACCTGACATTCAGGCAATTTTTGTTGCATTGATTCAAGCAAAGGTGGTGTTTGTCTATTATCCATAACTGCAAAGTGAATATTTTTTTGCGATAAATACTTAGCACATGCATAACCTGTCTTACCAAGACCGATTATTAACACATCGTATTTTTCTTGAGCTAAGTTCATATCAAATATATCTATCGCATTATTATTCACTGACATAACCTATTAACGAATCTTCAAGCTAGCTAATCCGATTAAAACTAAGATTACGGTTATAATCCAAAAGCGAACGATGACTCTTGGTTCTGGCCAACCTTTTAGTTCATAGTGATGATGCAAAGGTGCCATATGAAAAATTCTTCTGCCTATTAATTTAAAAGAAGCGACCTGTAAAATCACCGAAACTGTTTCGATCACAAACACACCACCCATAATCAGTAATACCAGTTCTTGTCGAATCACAACTGCCACAATACCTAACGCAGCGCCTAAGGCTAAAGCACCAATATCACCCATAAAAACCATTGCTGGGTAAGTGTTAAACCATAAGAACCCTAAACCGGAACCAACCATTGCTCCACAGAAGATCGCAACTTCACCAACACCAGCCACATAAGGAATACCTAAGTAATCTGCAAAATAAACATGGCCAGTTACATAAGCAAATATTGCAAGTGCACCTGCTACCATAACTGTTGGTAAAATAGCCAAACCATCTAAACCATCCGTCAAATTGACTGCGTTACTGGTACCCACAATCACAAAATAACTAAGAATGATATAAAACAAACCTAGATCAACAACGATGCTTTTTATAAATGGAACAATCAGTTGTGTTTCTGCGGGACTGGTAGCTGAGTGATATAAATAAGTAACGGCTACAAATGCAATTAAGGATTGCCAAAAATATTTCTCTTTTGCAGACAAACCTTTTGGATTTTGTTGTACTACTTTTCGATAATCATCAACCCACCCAACTATGCCGAACATTAAAGTCACAAATATAACGACCCATACAAAGCGGTTACTAAGGTCAGCCCAACACAGTGTGCTAAACATAATTGATAATAAAATTAACAAGCCACCCATAGTGGGCGTACCTGCTTTTTTCAAATGTGTTTCTGGACCATCATCACGGATAGCCTGACCGATTTGCTGTGCAGATAAATGTTGAATTAAACTTGGTCCAAATACGAATGCAATAAACAAAGCTGTCAATGCACCCAAAATAGTTCTTAAAGTGATGTATTGAAATACATTAAATCCACTATGGTATTGAGAAAGATATTCAGCTAACCAAATTAACATTGATTATCTTCCCCTTGTATTAATGCATCTACAATTTCTTCTAACTTCATACTACGCGAACCTTTTACTAATATTTTTGAATCTTTTGAGCTCTTTAATAACACGTCTTTGGATAATTCAGCTTTACTTTCATAATGTTTCGAATCATCGCCAAATGATTCAGAGGCATGCATCGCCAACGTTCCAACCGTGAATAAATATTTAATTCCTAATTGTTTAGCTTGTTGGCCTGCTTTTGCATGTAAAAATTCAGCGTCATCACCTAATTCACCCATTTCACCTAAGACTAAAAAACTATCCTCACCTAATGACACTAAATATTTCATCGCTGCCAAAAGTGACGTTGGGTTTGCGTTATAGCTGTCATCAATCAATGTTGCACCATTAGCCGCTTCTTTTATTTGCAAACGTCCTTTTACTCCAGCAAAACTTTCGAGACCTGATTGAATCATCTCAAAAGGTATATTCAATGAAATAGCACAACTCGCAGCGGCTAATGCATTCATTATGTTGTGCATTCCGGAAACGGGTAATTGAATCGATATCGATTCAGTTTGGTAATTTAACGTAAAGCAATAATTTTTTGTTATCTGAGATAATTCAATATTTGAAGCAAACACATCAGCTTGCTTATTCATACCAAATGTTAATGACTTTAAATGTTGAGTTTTATTTAGCCAAAATTCAGCGTAATCATCATCCGCATTAATGATTGCGATACCATCATCATTTAACCCGTGATAAATTTCACTCTTGGCTTCTGCGACACCATCTATGCTGCCAAAACCTTCTAAATGCGCAGGCGCACATTGTGTAATGACAGCGACATTAGGTTTGGCTAATTTTGATAAATAATCAATTTCACCTAAATGATTAGCACCCATTTCTAAAACAATATATTCATGTTGCTCACCTAAACCAAACAAAGTTAGAGGCATTCCTATATCATTATTAAAATTGCCTTGCGTCACTAACACGTTATGATTTTGATTAAGTATTGAAGACAACATTTCTTTAACTGTGGTCTTTCCATTACTGCCAGTAATCGCAACTAATGGCGCATTAAATTTGTCGCGCCAAATAGAAGCTAATTGCCCCATTGCTAATTTTGTATCTTCTACAACGATAGAAGGAAGTTTGGATTTTATTGATTTACTAACCAATAGAGCAGATGCCTTTGCTGTTTCTGCTTGTTCAATAAAGTCATGACCATCAAAATTTTCGCCTTTGAGAGCGATAAATAATTTATCATGCAATTCTGAACGTGAATCCGTTGAACAACCAGAAAACAAAACATCATCACCTACCATTGGTGAAGATAATTCTTTGGCGGCATCAGATAACATCATCTTAATCACCCTTGGCCTCCAACAAACGCTTTACCCATACTCTGTCATCAAACACTAACGTTTGATCGCCGACTATTTGATAGTCTTCATGTCCTTTACCCGCAACTAAAATCACATCACCTGGGTTCGATAAAGATATTGCATAAGCAATTGCTTCAGCACGGTCGAGCTCTACGTATAAAGAAGCTGATTCTGAAATTCCTTCTTTTATATCATCAATGATATGTTCTGGATTTTCTGTACGTGGGTTATCATTTGTAAGCACAATATGATCAGAATATTCTGAAGCTACTTTACCCATTTCAGCACGCTTAGCTTGATCTCTGTCTCCACCACAACCAAAAACACAAAATAACCAACCTTGTGTTATTTGCTTTAACGTTTTTAATACTTTTTCCAAAGCGTCAGGTGTATGAGCATAATCGACAACTACCAGTGCCTTATCTTTTTCTTGAAATGATTCCATACGTCCAGGCACATTACTGATACTTCGTAGTCTATTTGCAACTTCATCGAGCTCCATACCACAGATGCATAAGACAGAAATAGTCGCTAATAAATTATAAACGTTAAACTCACCTAGCAATCCCGTTTCTATAATTGCATTTCCCCAAGGGCTTTCTAATTCAAATTGTAAATAACCTCGTTCTGTTTTAAGCACATTTGCCACAGAACAATTATCTAGTTGTAAATTTTCATTGGACAATGAATAGGTAATAACCTGTGGTGTTGATGATTTTACAAACTGTTTGCCAAGTTCATCATCTATATTAATGATCTTGTATTCAGAATAATAATCCGTAAAAAGTTTTTTCTTAGCATTAGCATATTGATGCATACTACCGTGATAATCTAAATGTTCATGACTTAGATTTGTAAATATCACGGAATAAAAATTAACTGCTGCTACTCGAGATTGCTCTAAAGCATGTGATGAAACTTCCATTACAACAAACTCAGCGCCTAACTGTTTAAAATCGAACAGCGCTTTATGAACTGTAACAGGATCAGGTGTTGTATTAGCAGTTGTTTCCAAACTTCCAAATAAACCCTTACCTAAAGTACCAATCATACCAACAGGCTTTTCTGTTTGATTTAAAATTTCAGATAAGAACCACGCAACGGATGTTTTACCATTCGTCCCTGTTATACCGATTACTTTTAAATCATTTGATGGATATTGGTAAAATCGATGCGCTATCTCGCCAACTTTTGCATGCAAGTTTTCAATCGAAATAACAGGAATATTCAGTTTTGGTAACTCAAGCGAGTAATCTGCTTCATAAACAATCGCTATTGCACCTGCTGCAACAGCTTTCGAGATATAATTCGCGCCATGTGTTTGGTTACCAGAGCAAGCCAAAAATAAATCGCCTGCTTTTAATGTGCGACTATCTAAACAAAGCCCAGTAACATGTATCGCATCTGGAACCAATTGATCGGTAAACCCGGCTAATAACTCGCTGAGTTCAATGGACAGATGACTATTAAAAGCAACCATCATTATTGAACTACCTGTTGTGTTGAACGTTCATCTGCTACTAACGGTTGATTCATACCAGGAATATTATCTGGTGATAAATTTAATAATCTTAATGAACCGTCCATAACTTTTGAAAACACTGGTGCAGCTACTTGCCCACCATAATATTGACCTTGCTTTGGCTCATCGACCATCACCACCATGACCAATTTTGGATCAGATGCAGGGGCCATACCTGCAAAGACAGAACGATAGCGGTCTTCCGCATAACCACCACGAGTGGACTTATGAACTGTCCCTGTTTTTCCAGCAACACGATAACCTATAACAGAAGCTAACTTACCTGTGCCACCAGGTTTCACGACTGCTTCCATCATTGTTCGAACTTGTTGTGCGACATTTTTTGATAACACACGTCGTGCAGTGATCTTACCTGTTACTTTACTGAATGAAATTGGTAACAATAAACCGTCAGCAGCTAATACATTATAAGCTTGCGCTAGTTGTAAAGCGGTTACAGATAAGCCATAACCAAACGATAAAGTAGCTAACTCAACTTCTGACCAATTATTATAACCATCTAACCGACCACTTGATTCACCTGGGTAACCACTACCAGTTGGCTGTCCAAAACCAACCTTCGAAAGTATCTTCCAAAAATATTCTGGTTCTAACGATAATGCAATTTTGGTTGCACCAACATTACTTGATTTTTTTATCACGGTAGCAAGATTCAATTCGCCATAATTCTTAGCATCGCGAATAGTATGTGTACCTACTTTAAAAAAACCTGGCGCAGTCGCAATAGGTGTATTTGCTTCGTATTTACCAGACTCTAACGCTGCTGCAATGGTAAATGGTTTCATAGTTGAACCAGGTTCAAACACATCGGTTACGGTACGATTTCTAAAATGATCGCTTTTTAAACCATTCCTGTTATTTGGGTTGTACGATGGCTGATTCACCATTGCGACAACTTCGCCCGTTTTTGCATCTAACATCACTAATGATGCTGAACGCGCTTTATGGTATGCAACGGCTTTTTTTAATTCTCGATAAGCTAAATATTGAATTCTTCTGTCAATGCTTAATTGTAAATCTTTACCATTAGCAGCAGGCTCAATGCTTTCTATATTTTCTATTACACGACCCAATCGATCTTTTAAAACGCGTTTTTTCCCATCTTTACCATTTAGCCATTCATTATATGCAAGCTCTAATCCTTCTTGGCCTTGATCATCAATGTTAGTAAAACCCACTAGATGTGCAGTAACTTCAGCTGCAGGGTAATAACGTTTGTATTCACGCTGTCGATAAACACCTGGTAATTCTAAAGACATTATTTTTTGTTCAATTTCTGGTGTAACGTGCCGTTTTAAATAAACAAACTGTCTACCTTTACGTGCAATTAATAACTCTTTTAATTCTTTTGATTCTATTTTTAATAACTCTGCAAGTTGTGTAATCTCCTTGCCTGATTGCAATAGCTGATTAGGAATGGTCCATATTGAATAGACAGGTGTACTAATCGCAAGCGGTTCTCCATTACGATCGGAAATCATTCCTCTATGCGCAGGTATATTAACTACTCTCACAGAACGAGCATCACCATGATCGCGTAAAAAATCTTTACGCAATATTTGTAAGTCATACGCGCGCCATATCAAAACTCCCATCATTACCCCAAACACACTCAAAACAAATGTGCGTCGTAATGGGTAATCTTTGATAGGGTTTTCAGATTTCATCTTGTTACAACCACTTTGCTGTTCAAGTCAGGTGCTTTCATTTGCAAAACATCACGTGCCGTTTCTTCTATGCGCCCATCTGTTGACCACGTACTTTGTTCTAATTGTAAACGTCCCCATTCTTCGTTTAATTCGTCACGTTCTTTTTCGAGTTTTTGAATTTGTACAAATAATTTTCGTGATTCATGTTGAGACATAACACATTGAATCGCCGTATAAAAAATCGCTGTCATTAACAACAATAAAATCATAGGTTTCATGACAGTTTCTCCGCTACTCGCATAATTGCACTACGAGCTCTCGGATTAAGATCAACTTCTTCTTCTGAAGGTTTGATTTTTTTTGCAATTAATTTTAATCGTGGTACTAATTGGCCTTGACCTATAGGTAAAGCAGATGGAAATGGATCGCCTTTCACTTCTTCACGAATAAACCGTTTCACAATGCGATCTTCTAATGAATGAAAACTGATGATCACTAGACGTCCACCAGGTGCTAATACTTCAACAACCCTTTCCAATGTTTCATTTAATTCATCGAGTTCACGATTAATATGAATACGTATTGCTTGAAAGGTACGTGTCGCAGGGTGCTTATCTTTTTCTTGTGAGGGAGTAACTTTTTTTATAATCGCGGCCAATAAGCCTGTTGAATTCAACTTTACTTGCTGACGTGCAGAGACAATTGCTCTTGCTATTCTATTGGCATGTCTTTCTTCGCCATAATTATGCAGAATAGATGCAATCTGTTTTTCAGAAGCTGAACTGAGCCATTTTTCAGCCGTGACTCCACGCTCACGATTCATACGCATATCTAGAGGTCCGTTTTTCATAAAACTAAAACCTCTTTCTGGATCATCCAACTGTGGTGACGACACACCTAAGTCAAGCAAGACCCCATCTACATGTGCATAGTGTCCTAATTGCTTGGCAATACTTTTTATGTGGGAAAAAGAATTGTGTTCGAAGGTAATGCGTGAATCGTTTTGGAATTTTTGTTGGCCTGTTTCAATCGCCGTTTTATCTTGGTCGATAGAAACCAAACGTCCTTCTTGATTAAGTCGTTTTAATATTTCAGCTGAATGACCACCTCTACCAAATGTTGCATCAAAATAAACACCTTCAGGTTTGATTGCCAAACCTTGAATTGCCTCATTAAGTAGTACGGGAATATGTGTGTGGGTTTGTGAAGTCATGTTATATTTACAAAGAAACCATCTTCAAGGCTTCGGAAGGTTCGCTATCTTCCGAACCAAGCTCGTTCAACCAATTATCACGTTTCGTAGTCCAATCAGCTTCATTCCAAATTTCAAACTTATTGCCTTGTGCAAGAATGACTGTCTGTTTTTTCAAATTGGCGTATTCACGTAATTCAGAGCTGATCATAATGCGGCCTTGCGAATCCAATCGACAATCTGATGCATAACCACGCATCATTAATTTGGCCATTCGCATTTGTTTATCGTAATCAGAAAACTCTGCTAGCTTAGATTCGATGATTTCCCATTCAGGCAGTGGATAAAGCCATAAAGAGCGGTCAAGTGGATTTATTGTAAGTACTAACTCACCTTCGGACAGAACTTGCAGGCGTTCACGATAACGGCTTGGCACCGCTAAACGCCCTTTACTATCGATATTTAAAGTTGTGAAACCTCGAAACACAAGACTACTCCGCTACGTGGATTTCCCCACAGTTACCCACAATTCCCCACTAAGGAACTATAGGTATTTGGCTCTATAGGGTCAAGCAGTCTTTAGTGTTTTCAGCTTAGAAATCTCTCTTATTTAACAAATACTTATGGCACATATTGTGTGTTTTTGACTCACCTAAAAGACTATAAACACTAATAATCTTTTTTAATCAACTGGTTAAATATTAATCTTAATGTAATTTGCTAACTAATAGATTTTTCAAAGTGTGAACTGGCTATCATTTTTTGCCAATTCGAGCTCAAAAAGTCTTTTTCCAGCTTTCAATCTGTTTTACACGCTGATGACGAATTTCTTTGGCAATCTCTTCGCCCTTCAGACCAAGTTCAGCAATCGATTTAGTATCCACTTGGTTTACTAATCTAAGAGCCTCTGAAAATAAATCAGCTTGTGGATACTCACTATCTTCTTTGCCACTGCGGCCACGGGCATCTGCAGTACAGGCTAATAAAAATTGTTGGAATCGTTCAGGTCTACGAAAAGCATCCATTACCTCTAATTTTTCAACAATAGTTGTTGCTTTCAGCTCTTCTACCCGATGACAAATTAAATGGTAACGACAGACCATCACGGCTAGGTCACGATAACGATTTGGAATTTTATATCGTTCACAAATGGATTCGACCAAAACCACGCCAGCTTCTTCATGACCATGATGCTTTGGCAACATTTCTTCTGGAGTCACACCTTTCCCTAAATCATGTACTAAAGCAGCAAAACGAACTTCTGTATCTTCCGTTAACCGAGCCGCTTGATTGAGTACCATTAACGTATGTAAGCCAGTATCAATCTCAGGGTGATGTTCTTTGGGTTGAGGCACACCAAATAAACATTCTATTTCTGGAAATAATACAGCTAATGCATTTACTGAGCGCAATACCAATAAAAAGCGTGAAGGATATTTACCAGCTAAGGCTTTTTCTAGCTCTTGCCAAATTCGTTCTGAGACTAAGTTAGATAACTCACCAGACTCTGTAATTTGTTTCATCAATTTGCTCGTTTCTGGAGAGACTTTAAAACCAAAACGCGCAGCAAAACGTGCTACTCGTAGAACTCTTAAAGGATCTTCAACAAACGCATCCGAAACATGACGCAGTATTTTATCTTCGAGATCTTTTTTACCATTGTAAGGGTCGATAATATTACCATCATCATCCATAGCCATGGCATTGATGGTTATATCACGGCGTAGTAAATCATCTTCTAATGTAACATCATCACCTGTGTGGAACTCAAAGCCTTTATAGCCCACACCGTTTTTACGTTCGGTTCTAGCTAAAGCATATTCCTCTTTGGTTTTAGGATGCAAAAAAACAGGAAAGTCTTTGCCAACAGCAATATAGCCTTGTTCCAACATCTCATCAGGTGACGCACCAACAACCACCCAATCACAGTCTTTGTGCTCAATACCTAATAATTGATCACGAACGGCACCACCGACTTTGTATATTTTCATAGAGTAATTACTTAAGAAAAACGACGGTATTGATCATACTGTGTTTGAGTCGATTCATCTGCTAAATAATACGGGACGATAGAAGTGATTGGCGTTGGTGTAATAGAGTACATCGATAGTGCATTATTATTACTTGTGCTATCGCGTTTACAAGATAAATAATTGTCCGTAGAAAATGGTTTCCCCGGAATAAAATCAAAAACCTTAGCTTGAAGCCGTGAAAAAAAGTCATTCAATGGAATAATTGTTCGTTTAATGCCTAAGCATTTTGCTGTGTATCTAACAAGTTCTATTAAGGTAAACTCTTCTGGCCCAACTAATTCATAGCTCTTTTGAAAACTATTAGCATCAGAAATTGTTCGACTGACAAATTCAACCACATCTTCCACATAAATAGGTGCAAAACGTGAATAGGGACATGCTAATGGAAAGAAATACGGTAAAGGTTTTAATAAATTTGCAAAACGATTAAAAAAACTATCATGTTTACCAAATATAACTGAAGGTCGATAGCAAGTCACAGCAATATTAGTTTGTTGAAATAAATAGTCTTCAGCTAGACTTTTCGTTTTTAAATAAAAGCTTGGTCCATTAACAGAATCTGCATTTAATGCGCTCATATGTAAAACGCGTTTTACATTATGTGCCTCACAAGCACGTACAATATTTTCTACTAACTCAACATGGGCTTTATGGAAACCTTCGCCTTTAAAACCTTTTTCATTGAGTATGCCAACTAAGTTAATAACTGCATCACAGCCTTGAAAACATACATTCAAATGTTCAACATCGAATATATT
This sequence comes from Gammaproteobacteria bacterium, assembly GCA_965243205.1. GTDB lineage: Bacteria > Pseudomonadota > Gammaproteobacteria > Eutrophobiales > Eutrophobiaceae > CBDEUK01. The sequence continues at coordinate 2,085,757 of CBDEUK010000002.1, read as the reverse complement.
TGCCTCAATCAATTCAACATTAGGTAATAAAATTAATCGATGTTTATTGGATTCGCGGTTACGAGTTAGAACACGAATGGAATAACCTAATGCAGATAAACGATTGCATAATGCACTACCGATAAAACCTGTACCACCTAAAACGCATATCTTGTTTATATTCATCTTTTATGTTGTGTTATTGAAGACTAACAAGCTCAGCATTACAACTTGAAGTAGATGCCATGCCATTTTTATTCATTGCTGTAATCATAGACATTCTTTGTTTTATAGGCACTAACTTTTGATTAAAACGCCAATCATAGATATTCGCATAATATAATATACGCTTTACATATTGACGCGTTTCAGTGAACGGTATTAACTCTATCCAAACATCGGGCTCTAAACATCCTGAATCAGGCAACCATTTTTTTACTCTATGTGGCCCTGCGTTATAAGCCGCAGTTGCCAAAATTAAATTATTATCAAACCTGTTTAACATTTGTTTGAGATAAGCACTGCCAATGGGAATATTTTTATCCGCTTTTAGTAACATGTTAGGTTTAAAGTTTTTCCATCCTAAACTCTTTGCAGTCTGTCTGCCTGTTGCAGGCATTACTTGCATTAAACCTAAAGCCCCTGCAGGCGATCGTGCTGTTTCGACAAATGCACTTTCTGATCGTACTAATGCAAACACCCAAGACAAGTCCATTTGATATTTATCACTGTACCACTGTAATTGTTTTTCAAAATTAAGCGGGAAACGTAAATTCAAATCGTTATAGAGTTTACCTTTACCAAGTGTGACTATAACTCTATCATTCCATTTCAATTCACTCGCCAGTAATGCAGCTTGTTCTAATTGTTCTGAATCCATTGATTTAATCAGCCATTGCCATTCACGAACAGCTTGCCAACGTTTATCCAACTCAAGAAATTCTTTAATCCTTAATAAGGCAGGTAATTCATATAGGTCTTTGCGTATGGACTGAGTTGATTTTATTGGATCATGATTAAAGCCATATTCTGTTTGTAAATAATCAGCCGCAAGAAAGCCATAATAGTCTCTTTCGTTTTTAATTTCGGAAAACTCTTTATCAGCTTCATAAGGATATCCTTTCTTTTGCAACGCTCGAGCTTTCCAGTAATACCAAGCATTCTTAATAGAATCATCATCAGGTGGTTCACCATCAAGCCAACGTAATAATGTATCCCATTGTTGTTCACGAAGTGCTATTTTAATTTTTGATACAAAGAGTTTTTTATCGATATAACCATTTGGCACTGCATCGAGTAACTGCAATGTAGCTTTATGATCTTTTTTTACTGCATGCAATGCCAGATATCGACTTAAGGTTCCTAACTGTTCTTGAGAAAATGTATATTGTTGTTGTTTAACTTTCCAAAACTTCAAAGCTTGCTCGAAATTGTTTCGAGTTAAACGTTTAATACTATAAATAATAATATCTTTATCTATAGATGATGTATTGTTCGGTGAACTTCGTAACCATTGGCTCGGGTTTTGATGAGCGCTCTTCCAACTTTTAAATTCAGCCTTATAGTTTGATTGTAGTTTCTTTGCTAAATAATTCGCTAAGCGAAAATTATTATTTTCTATTGATAAACGTATTCTCTGCCATATCAATTCATCAGTCATGTAATGACTTTTGTATAATATTTCAAAAACAGGATCACATTCATTAGGTAAAGATTTTCCAACTAACCATTGTTGGCTTATTTCCTTTAACAACTCGTCAGAAACATCTTGTTTCAATCTAGCTTGTAAATACAAACAGTGTAAAGCCGTATCAGATTGTGGCTGATAATATTCGAGTAACAACGGCCATTGTTTTTGTCGAGCTAATCGTGTTAGCCATCGTTTTCTTAAATCAGGTGTAATAGGTAAGTCAGGATATGAATTCAGATAGTCTTCAAAACTATCATTGCTTTCAGAATTTAGTTTTGCTTTTAAAAACGTATACCGTAAATATGGATATAACGGATACTGTGTTAATTGTTGTTCATATTTGGAATATTGTTTGTATTGTTTTTTCTTTAATGCTTTTTCTGCTTTTTGATAAAGCTCTCTGTCGTTTACGATCTCAGCTTTAACAACCACACCACAGCAAAAAGCCATGAAACACAACCAAAAAACACGACTTAATAATAAACCGTATGAATAAGACATCTCTTTTAATACCACAATATTATATATTTCAGATTGTCCGGTTTTGGATGTATTTAAGCAAGTAAAAGTTAATCTAGTTCAATTATTTTCAGGTTAAAATATGGATATTTCTTTAATAAAAAAGTTACACTAAAAAAATGGAATTAATGACTATTGATTTTTTCTATTATTGCATTCTAGGAATTATTTCAGGGATCGTTGCAGGTTTACTCGGTCTCGGCGGTGGCATTGTCATTGTGCCTGCCTTGTATTTTATTTTTTCATGGCAAGAATTGGCACCAGAAATAACAATGCATCTTGCCGTCGCAACATCTCTAGCAACCATTATTTTTACAGCAATTTCCTCATGTTATGCACATAGTAAACGTGATGCTGTTTTGTGGGATACAGTATTAACTCTCGGACCAGGCATAATGCTCGGGGCCATTATCGGCGCATTCGTTACAGATTCTGTTTCCAATAATCATCTCAGAATATTTTTCGGCGTTTTTGAAATGCTTGTCGCAATTCAAATTTGGTTTCAGTTACAACCTAAAGCTCAAAAATCATTACCAGGTACACTTGGCTTAGTTATTACTGGTTTAATTATTGGATTTCTATCGACTATATTAGGTATCGGCGGTGGCACCATTGTTGTCCCCTTCTTGCTCTGGTGTTGTATTGATATTCGTCATGCAGTTGGGACTTCCTCTGCTTGTGGACTACCGATAGCCGTTGCCGGAACCTTTTCACTTATTTGGATAGGTTGGAACAATCCAAGCCTACCTGAATATACGATGGGCTATGTTTATTTGCCCGCTGCTATTGGTATCACCTTAACCAGTATTCTAACAGCGCCACTCGGTGCAAAATTAGCCCATAAAATACCTAAAGATCATCTAAAAAAAATCTTCGCTATAACAATATTTATCATAGGTTTTCGAATATTAATTTAATCTCTTGTAGTTTTTGCAAAGTCAGAGAATACTAAACATATGGAGACAACCAATCTCACTGACCAATTTCTCATTGCCATGCCTAGCTTGAGCGATCCGAATTTTAATCGCACTGTTACTTACATTTGTTCTCATAGTGAAGAAGGCACTATGGGTATTACGATTAATAGACCAACAGACATGAACCTGGGAGAAATCTTCAAACAAATGGATTTAGAAATTACTAATCCTGATATCAGTAAAACAACTGTATTTAATGGCGGGCCTGTACAAATTGATCGTGGCTTCATACTACATGAACATGGAAGTAACTGGGATTCAACCTTAGCCATAAATGATAAAATTTCTTTAACAACTTCTAAAGACGTACTCGAAGCAATTGCAATAGAACAAGGCCCTGAGAATTATTTCATTGCGCTAGGTTATGCTGGCTGGTCGCCCGGTCAATTAGAAAATGAACTGTTACAAAACGCTTGGTTAAATGGCCCAGCCAACTCAGACATTATATTTAACACCAAAATTGAACATCGTTGGCAATCCGCAGCATCTCATCTCGGCGTCAATATTGATCACATTAGTACTGACATTGGCCACGCATGACAGAAGAAACTTTTTTAGGTTTTGATTTTGGTGAATGGAAGATTGGTGTAGCGGTAGGTCAGACATTAACGTCGACTGCGACTGGTTTATGTATTCTCAAATCTCCGAATAAAAAACCTGATTGGGAAGGGATCAAAAAACTCATATCTGAATGGCAACCTAGCGCACTGGTCGTTGGTATACCTTATAATATGTATGATCAAGAACAACCTATGACGCTTGCTGCTAAAAAATTCTCCAGACAACTACATGGCCGATTCAAATTAGAAGTACATGAAGCAGACGAACGTCTGTCTAGTCGTGAGGCACAAAACTTAGTTGGAACCAACAAACAAATCGACGACATAGCAGCACAAATTATTTTGCAATCTTGGTTAAATGATTATGTCAAAAAACAGTAAATCATCTTTCATCTAATCATGCTAGAATAAACTTAATTCAATCAGTTGATATTAGTTACATGAATGATTTTGAATTTGACTTGGACGCAACCCTTGATGATATGGCAAATGACATCGAGGATTACATTGACGAATTTGAACTAGACGATTATGTGATCATTGGTATCCATACTGGTGGAGCATGGATAGCCAATGAATTAAAAAAGCGCCTCGATGATGATGTTGAAATTGGTGAACTTAATATCGCTTTTTATCGTGATGATTTTAGCCAAATCGGCATGCACCCAACGGTTAATCCATCCAACCTACCTACGTCAATCGAAGACAAAGATATTTTATTAATTGATGACGTCCTTTATACCGGTAGAACTATCCGTGCCGCGATGAATGAAATTTTTGATTATGGGCGGCCGCGAAGTATTAGCCTTGTCGTCCTAATTGATAGAACCGGTCGGGAATTACCCATTCAAGCCGATATTATTGGAAAAAGCCTTGAGCTTAATGATAATGAACATGTTAAACTCACCGGGCCTGAGCCACTGACATTGGTTTATAAATCTGAATGAGTGACGCGAATATTCAACTTAATCAAAACGGCCGTTTAAAACATTTCCTCACCACTGAAGGTCTTTCCAGAAATTTATTATTAGAAATTTTATCTCACGCAGAAACGTTTTCTAGCGTGGGTGATAGAGCGGTGAAAAAAGTACCACTTTTACGTGGAAAGACCATTGTTAATTTATTTTTCGAACCAAGCACCAGAACCCGTACTACATTCGAGCTTGCTGCCAAACGGCTATCAGCAGATGTTTTAAATTTAAATATCGCAACTTCAGCGACCAAAAAAGGCGAAGCTTTAACCGATACCTTACGTACCTTAGAAGCAATGCACAGTGATATGTTCGTGGTTAGACATTCTAATAGCGGAGCGGCAAATTATATTGCTAAACAAGTCGCTCCACATATCAGTGTTATTAATGCAGGTGATGGTCGTCATGCTCATCCAACACAAGCCATGTTGGACATGTTTACGATCAAACAACACAAACAAGATTTTACTGATTTAACGGTCGCAATCGTTGGAGATATCTTACATTCCCGTGTAGCACGTTCTGAAATTCATGCATTACTGACTTTAGGTGTTAAAGAGTTAAGAGTGATTGGCCCTAAAACCTTAATTCCACTCAATATACAAGAACTGGGCATTAATGTTTTTTATGACTTATCTGAAGGCTTAAAAGACGTAGACGTTATTATGATGTTGCGTTTACAAAATGAACGTATGAACGGTGCTTTATTGCCATCGGCAAATGAATATTTTTCTTTATATGGTTTAACAGAAGAAAAATTATCCTATGCAAAGTCTGATGCTATTGTAATGCATCCAGGACCTATCAATCGTGGAGTAGAAATCGATTCACATGTCGCCGATGGTTCTCACTCAGTCATACTACAACAAGTCAGTCATGGGATTGCTGTTAGAATGGCTGTGATGGCTATGGCAATGGGTAGCCTTGCAAGTTCAGAACAAGAGCAAACTGATGAAGATTAAAATTAGTAACGGTAGAGTAATCGATCCAAAAAATAATATGGATCAAATTACCGATATCTATATCCAAGATGAAAAGATTACTAGTATTCATCAATCTCCTGATGACTTTACTCCAGATAAAACCATTGATGCTTCCAATCAATTCGTATTGCCAGGCTTAATTGATATTTGCGCAAGAATGCGTGAACCTGGGCAACAACATAAAGCGACTATACACTCCGAATCAAAAGCTGCAGTAGTTGGCGGTGTTACTACAGTATGCTGTCCTCCTGATACTAACCCCATTATCGATACTCCAGCTGTTGCAGAATTAATCCATCAACGTGCCCAAGCGGCTAACTACTGCAAGGTTTTACCTATTGCTGCTGCAACCAATAACTTAGATGGTCAAACTCTAAGTGAAATGGACGCATTAAAAAACATCGGCTGTGTTGCTGTTTCTAATGCCTATATTCCTTTCCATAATGCAGAAATATTAAGAAGGACAATGGAATACGCGCACACAACTGATATGCCTTTGATCTTATTTTGTGAAGATCAAAATCTTAGAAAACAAGGTACAGCTCATGAAGGTAAAATTAGTTTAATGTTAGGTCTTCCTAGCATTCCAACGATTGCAGAAACAACTGCCATCAGCCAAGCTATTTTATTAGCCGAATATACTGGCCATCGAATTCATATTTCACATTTATCATCTGCTAAATCTGTTGAACTTATTAAAGAAGCAAAACTAAAACAACTACCAATAACAGCAGATGTCAGTATTCACAACCTTTTTCTAACTGAAAACGATCTCTCTGGTTATAACTCTGCTTGTCACTTACGACCTCCATTAAGAACAGAAGAAGATAAACTGGCTTTAATCGAAGGCATTAAACAAGATGTTATTGATTGCATCAGTTCAGATCATCAACCTCACGATGACGACGCAAAAAGTGCTCCTTTCAGTTTAACTGAACCAGGCGCATCATCCATCGAACATTTCTTACCATTACTAATGTCATTAATGGAACAATATTCATTTGATATCACGACCTTACTAAAAACAGTTACTATTAACCCTGCAAAATTTTTAAATATTGAATCAGGACATTTATCAACTAATAATACCGCGGACATCGTCATATACGATCCAAACAACAATTCCACAATTAATCCAAATAACATGATCAGTGCAGGTAAAAACACTGCGTTTGATAATTTTTCTTTACCTGGGCAAGTAGTAAAAACATTGGTTAATGGCAATATTGTTTTTGAACGATAAGCATTGATTTAGTCCGATATCTACATTCATGCAGTCCAACTCTCGTGTCATCGTTTCTAACCAAGATGACATCCATCCAGATCTAAGCTCTACCGTTTTAAAACATCAGTCTTCAATTTTCTTACAACCATATAAACCTTTTAGTGAAGAAATTTTTTCACACGTTGACTCTCTTCGTCGAAAAAGTTCTTTTCCACTCATTTTAGATTCAGGATGTGGTAACGGCACAAGTACTTTTAACCTTGCCCAAAAATACCCTGATCATTTAGTGATTGGTATTGATAAATCGGAATTTAGACTACATGCCCGACTACAACAAAATAGTTATTATCAACATAAAAATATTATTTTAGTGCGTGCTGAATTAGTCGATTTCTGGCGCTTAGCACTCGCCGCTAACTGGCAACCCAAAAAACATTATTTACTCTATCCAAATCCTTGGCCGAAAAAGAAACATCTGCAACGCCGATGGCATGGCCATGCAATATTTCCTACTATCTTAAAACTGGGAGGCATACTTGAATGCAGAAGTAATTGGTCTATTTATATACAAGAATTAGCGGAAGCTCTTCGAATAATAGGTTACGAGTCTTCGACGAGACAACTCGAGATTTCGGAATATCTCACACCCTTTGAGAAAAAATATCATCTAAGTAATCATACATTACTACAGCTTAAAACTGATTTAGAACCATAAAATTGGTTATTAACAACCAAAAAACTGGTTATTAATAACCAGTTTTAATAGTAACCAATTATACAACCAGACCTTAAAAACCCTATAAGGTATTGTTTTTATTTAATATTTCTTGTTTTTGTCAATTTTGGCATGCGCACTGCTTTATAGATAGTAAGATTTTTCGATTAACTTAACAAAGAGGGTACTATCATGAAATGGGAAACACCTGCTTACAACGATATCCGTTTTGGTTTTGAAGTAACCATGTACATCAACAACAAGTAATTCGTTACTGTTGAAAGATACAAGAAAGGGGCCTAATGGCCCCTTTCTTTTTATCCATAATTTATAAATTCATTTAAACTCCGCTGCATACTTCACGATCCATTCTTCAGCCGCTTGCTCACTCGAAATCTCTCGGTCGTATTCTTTTAACTGATTAGCCCTATATTTTTCTATCTCACAAATTTGTCGAAGCATTCTTGATAAAAATGGATCACTTAAATTATTAAACTCTAATCCAACTTCATATCGTTCAGAAAATTTACGGCACCATCGTATATTTCCCGTCAATTCGACTGGAGGCTCAATATGATTAATAGAGATCATCACTTCATCACCAATAGTTATTGGATCAACAAGAGAAAAAGATAAACCTCCAAGACTGATATTTACTAGGTTTGATGGCAGTAAAGATTGCACTTCCGATTTCTTAAAATGAATAGGAATTCGAGTATCAAAACGTTCATGTTTGCGCATGTTAAATTACGCTTGAATAGTATTTTTAACCGAAGTTGATTTTTGCTTCAAGGTTGGTTCGAGAATCCGCATTGTTTAATGCTTCTTCTAGTTCGATTCTTCCTTCCTTGTATAAATTAAACAGCGCGGAATCGAATGTTTGCATGCCTTTTTGTCCGCTATCTTCCATCGCTTGTTTTATTTCATGCAAATCGCCTTTTAATATTAACTCAGCAATATGTGGTGTATTAATCAGAATCTCAACAGCTGCTACACGTTTTCCATCCACCCCAGTTACTAAGCGTTGAGAGATAACCGCTCGTAAATTCAATGATAAATCCATAAATAATTGTTTATGGTATTCCTGAGGAAACATATTAACCACACGTTCCATCGCTTGGTTAGCGTTATTAGCATGCAGAGTTGAAAGTGCTAAGTGACCTGTATTACACAATTCAAGTGCGGTCTCCATAGTAAGACGCTCACGAATCTCACCTATTAAAATCACATCAGGTGCTTCACGCAAACAGGACTTTAATGCGTTTTTGTAGGATAAAGTATCAACTCCAACTTCTCGTTGGTTCACAATGGATTTTTTATTGGGATGACTAAACTCAACTGGATCTTCAATCGTTAAAATATGGCCACTCATACTTTCATTTCGATGATTAACCATTGCTGCCAAGGTTGTTGATTTACCCGAACCAGTTGCACCAACCATTAAAATTAAACCGCGTTTATTTAAAACTAAATCATTTAATACATCTGGCAACAAAAGTTCATAAATAGTTGGTATATCCGATGGAATTAAACGTAATACCATCGCCATATCACCACGCTGCCTAAAAACATTTACCCGGAAACGCGATGAACCATCAGGTAATGAAATCGCAAAATCACATTCTAAAGTCTCTTCAAACTGTTTCTTTTGGAAATCATTCATGATCCCAAAAGCAGCTGCTTGTGTTAACTCGGGCGTGAGCATGGTTTTACCAACTGAAGTAGTTTTACCTTCGATTTTAATTTTGACAGGGCTACCGACGGTAAAAAATAAGTCGGAAGCATTCTTATCGACCATTAGTTTTAGATAAGGTGAAATATCCATTACGATTTATTATGTGGTTAGAATGTTATTAACGAACAAAGCCTTTTTCTTTATCATCTTCTTCAAGACTTAGATGATCAAGACCATCCATAACGTCTGCATCTTTGGCTGCTTTGCCTTCAAGTTTAATTCTTAGACGTAGTTCATTCATAGAATCTGCGTTGCGCAACGCATCTTCATAAGTAATTTTATCTGCTTCATAAAGATCAAATAGTGCTTGGTCAAATGTCTTCATACCTAACTCATTAGACTTAGACATAATGTTTTTGATTTCGTGAACTTCACCTTTAAGAATTAAATCTGCTATCAACGGCGAATTCAATAATATCTCAATCGCCGCGACACGACCTTTGCCATCGACGCTTTTTAATAGTCTTTGTGAGATAACCGCTTTTAAGTTTAACGATAAGTCCATTAACAATTGAGTGCGGCGTTCTTCCGGGAAGAAGTTAATAATACGATCTAATGCTTGGTTTGAGCTGTTAGCATGCAGGGTAGCCATGGCTAAGTGACCCGTTTCAGCAAAAGCAATTCCAAACTCCATTGTTTCACGATCTCGAATCTCACCTAATAAGATCACATCGGGAGCTTGTCTTAGAGTATTTTTAAGTGCGATCTCCCAATCATCAGTATCAACACCGACTTCACGTTGCATGATGATGCAGTTCTTGTGTTGATGTACGTACTCGATTGGATCCTCAATTGTAATAATATGACCATAACTATTGGTATTACGATGATCGATCATTGCAGCAAGTGAGGTTGATTTACCAGAACCAGTACCACCAACCATAATCACTAAACCATTCTTAGTCATTGCCACATCACGCATCACTTCTGGTAAGCCCAATTTATCAATAGTTGGAACTTCGGTTTCAATCGTACGTAATACCAAACCACAATGACCTTGTTGTATATACGCATTGGCACGGAAACGACCGATACCGACTGGTGCTACGGCAAAGTTACATTCTTTCGTCGCCTCATATTCTTTGAGCTGTTTATCGTTCATGATGGCATAAGCCATCGCTTTGGTATTTTCAGGCGTTAATTCGGTTTTAGAAACAGGCGTGACTTTACCGGAAATTTTAATCGCTGGCGGAAATCCAACAGTAACAAATAAATCTGAGCCTTTCTTCTCAACCATTAGCTTGAGAAGATCCCGCATGAATTTTATCGCCTGTTCTCTTTCCATTCGTTTACCTCACTTTAAAACCGTCTTTACCTTATCTATATCTAGCTAAATAAAATTAGAAGTTATCTTTATTAACTGCCTTGGCACGTGCTTCATTACGATTCACTAAACCCTTAGAAACCAACTCTTGTAAATTTTGATCCAGTGTCTGCATACCAAACTGCTGACCAGTTTGAATCGCCGAGTACATTTGTGCGATTTTATTCTCACGAATCAAGTTTCGAATCGCCGCAGTACCGATCATGATTTCATGAGCCGCAATACGACCACCACCGTGTTTCTTCAATAAGGTTTGCGAAATTACCGCTCGTAACGATTCCGATAACATCGCCCGAATCATATCTTTCTCTTCAGCAGGAAATACATCTACAACCCGGTCAATAGTCTTAGCCGCTGAACTGGTATGCAATGTTCCAAACACTAAGTGTCCGGTTTCAGCAGCGGTCAATGCTAGGCGAATCGTTTCCAAATCACGCATCTCACCAACTAGAATCACATCAGGGTCTTCACGCAACGCTGAACGAAGCGCCTCATTAAATCCTAAAGTATCCCTATGAACCTCACGTTGGTTAATCAAACATTTTTTCGATTCATGTACGAATTCAATTGGGTCTTCAACCGTTAAAATATGACCGTATTCATTATTATTTTTATGATCGACCATTGCTGCCAGAGTGGTTGATTTACCTGAACCTGTTGGCCCCGTTACCAATACCACACCACGCGGATAATCGGATATATCTTTAAAAATAGCTGGTGCATTAAGATTTTCCAAGGTAAGAATATCAGAAGGAATGGTACGAAATACCGCACCTGCACCACGATTTTGGTTAAATGCATTGACCCTGAAACGGGCCAAGCCTGGAACTTCGAATGAGAAATCGCATTCCAAGAATTCTTCGTAATCTTTACGCTGCTTATCGTTCATGATGTCATACACCATGTCATGAACGTCTTTATGATCTAGCGATGGAACGTTGATGCGTCGAATATCGCCATCAACCCGAATCATAGGTGGTAGACCGGCCGATAAATGTAAGTCCGAACAGCCATTTTTGACGCCAAAGGCGAGAAGTTCACCGATATCCATTGAGTACTCCTATCTTAGATGTATCATCGTACATATGATTGGTCTCATATTTCGTTTTAATTGACTGGATATTAATTAAAAACTACTTTCACTTTTGTGATTAAGATCCCAATAATACTGACTTTTTTCAAATTTAACTACTGCTAATACTATGAATCAGCTTAACGGTCGATACAGCCAAATACTTGAGCAACTATCTGCTCATGAGAAGCAATACGAACGGGCAACAAATTCGGTCAAATTATTAGCAGTAAGCAAACGAAAACCCATTGAAGATATACAGAGTTTATACCAACTAGGGCAACGTGATTTTGGAGAGAATTACCTACAAGAAGCTTTGACTAAAATCTCATCGATCGCTGAAAAAAACATTGTTTGGCACTTTATCGGCCCAATTCAATCGAATAAAACTACTCAAATTGCTGAAAATTTTCATTGGGTACACAGTATCGATCGATTAAAAATCGCCCAAAGACTGTCAAATTCTCGACCAGATGATTTGCCGCCATTGAATGTATGTATTCAAGTGAATATCAGTGAGGAAGAGTCAAAATCAGGTATTTCTGCTGACGAACTAGATGAGTTAGTTGCCGCAGTATCAGAACTAAAGAATCTCCAATTACGTGGTTTGATGACATTGCCCTTGCCCTCAAAAGAATTTTCAGTGCAATACGAGCAATGCAAAGAGCTATCAACACTACTCGTACAATTAAACAAACAAGGCTATGAAATGGACACTCTCTCGATGGGAACCAGTCAAGATTTAGAAGCCGCGATTGCAGCCGGTTCGACGATGGTAAGAATCGGAACTGCGGTATTTGGTCCCAGAGATTGACCATGTCTATGACTTAACAAAAACGGTAGACTATCTCGAATGAATAACAATAACTCAAAAATCTGTTTTATCGGCTGTGGCAATATGGGCGGCAGCATTATTGGCGGCTTAACTAAATCAGGCTACCCAACATCTGACATTATTGCTATCGAACCCGATATACAAAAAGGTGAAAATATAAAAAATAAATATGGCATTGATGCGTATCCTGAAAATCATCAAGCAATTGGAACATCTGATGTATTGGTGTTAGCTGTTAAACCGCAAGTTTTAATCGATACTTTAAACTCTATTAAGTCATTTGTTTCGGATAATTGTTTAATTGTTTCCATTGCAGCAGGCATAACCTGTCACAGTATTGAAAATATACTTTCTAAAAATTCAGCGGTTATACGTGTCATGCCAAATACTCCTTCTTTGATTAATTTAGGCGCATCAGGCTTATATGCAAATAACCAAGTCTCAGACGAGCAAAAAAATATCGCTGAAAAGATTATGAACTCTGTTGGCATATCAGTCTGGGTAGAGAAAGAAGAGTTAATTGATGTAGTAACAGCTATTTCAGGTAGCGGACCTGCGTATTATTTTTTATTCATGGAGATCTTTTTAAAAACAGCCGAGAAAATGGGTTTAGAACCTGATATAGCAAAACTATTAGTTCATCAAACAGCTCTTGGTGCCGCTAATATGGCCAATGCTTCTGATAACACTATAGAACAATTACGAAAAAATGTTACTTCACCTGGCGGTACAACAGAGGCAGCTATTAATTCTATGTTAGATGATAATATAGAAAAGACTCTATCACATGCGCTACAACAGGCAGTAATACGTTCAAAAGAATTGGCCAAGATATCTGATAAATAATTAGGAATCGATAATGTCTTATTTAGTTAATGCTGGAATCACTTTAGTGCAATTCATTTTTGGCATTTATCTTATGATTGTTATGCTACGTTTCTTGCTGCAATTGGTAAGAGCTGATTTTTACAATCCAATATCACAAACTATTGTCAATGTAACAAACCCACCCTTGAAAATACTTCGAAGACTAATACCAGGGTTTGCTGGTATTGATTGGCCATCCATTGTGCTATTAATTTTAATTCAAGCGATAGAAATTATTTTCTTAACAGCGTTATTTACAGGTAGTTTTCCTGACTTATTAGGACTACTCGTATTGACCATCGGTAAATTAATTCAATTAGCGATTTTTATTTATATTGTGATGATCTTTGTAATGGTAGTGATAAGTTGGATTAACCCAAGTGCATATAACCCTCTAACAGTCATAATTCATCAACTTACAAACCCTCTGATGACACAAATTAGAAATGTTGTGCCGGTTACAGGGGGATTAGATTGGTCACCAATGGTTGCTTTATTATTATTGTATTTGTCGTTGCAATTAATCGTCGCACCGATTATGGATTTAGGCTATCAATTAACAGCTATTCCATTTCGATTTTTATAATTCCATATCGTATTCAATAATCAACGGCGCATGATCGGAAAACCGTTCGTCTTTATAAATATCAGCGCTTTGAATTTTATCTTTTAAATCAGGCGACACGATTTGATAATCTATACGCCACCCCACGTTCTTTGCCCAAGCTTGGCCACGATTTGACCACCAAGTAAATTGATCCTCCTCCTGATTGACCTCACGAAACGCATCGACCATTCCAACTTTATCGAATAGCTCATCCATCCAAGCTCGTTCTTCTGGTAAGAACCCAGAGTTCTTTTGATTACCACGCCAATTTTTTAAATCGATTTGTTTATGTGCGATATTCCAATCGCCACAGATAATATAATTTCTTTTTTGCCGTCGTTGTTTTTTTAAAATCGGCATATATTTATCCATAAAATCAAATTTGATATCTTGTCTTTCTTCACTCGAAGAACCAGAAGGCATATATAGAGAAACTACACTCAATTTTCCAAAATCTAATTGTAAGTAACGGCCTTCTATATCAGCATGTTCCCAACCAAGTTTATTAACCACTTTATCTGGCTTTTGTTTGCTATACACAGCAACCCCACTGTATCCTTTTTTTTCTGCATCATTGAAGTAAGCAAAATAATCGTTTGGATTAATCAATTCATCACTTAGCTGTTCTACTTGAGCCTTGGTCTCTTGAAAACATATAACATCTGGTGATTCTTTATATAGCCAATCTAAAAAACCTTTACGATGAGCGGCACGAATACCGTTTAAATTTAAAGAAATAATTTTCATAATAAAATCTACTGTGAATTAGGATTACGCTTTAATAATCGTTATAATTTCTTGTATGCAAGATTACCAATATGAATTCATTGAGCTCGCCACTGAATATCAAGTTCTACGTTTTGGCGAATTTACATTAAAGTCTGGCCGAGTCAGCCCTTATTTTTTTAATTCGGGCTTGTTCAATGATGGTAACAGTCTTAACAAATTAGGCCAATATTACGCTAAAGCTCTCAAGGAATCCGCTATCGAGTTCGATATGATATTTGGGCCTGCGTATAAAGGCATCCCCTTAGGTTCTGCCATCAGCATCGCTTTAAATAACGATTATAAACTGAATATACCTTATTGTTTTAATCGAAAAGAGGCAAAGGATCATGGTGAGGGCGGTATTACGATGGGAGCAAAACTACAAGGTAATGTTGTTATTGTAGACGATGTGATTTCAGCGGGGACTTCCGTAAATTTATCTGTGGATTTAATCGAACAAGCTGGCGCGAAAACATCTGGTGTAGTGATTGCATTAGATCGACAAGAAAAAGGCCAAACGGAATTATCTGCGATTCAAGAAGTCCAACAAAAACATCGCATAAAAGTTGCGAGTATTATTAATTTAGAGAATCTAATCACATATTTAGAGTCTCGTTCTAATATGACAAAACATTTAGAGAGTATTCAACTTTACAGACAACAATTTGGTACTACTATTTAATCAATTTTTTATTATTTTTAAATTAAACACGTTAGCTATGAATTATCGTTTCACATTACAAACTATCACTATTTTTTCTTTAACTTGCTTTATCAGTTTTAATGCTAATGCACGATTTAAGTGTTGGACAAATTCTGATGGCGTTAAAGAATGTGGTCAAAATGTTCCTCCTGAATATGCACAACAGGGCCATGAAGAAGTTAATAATTTAGGGATTACTGTTGATAAACAAGAACGCGCTAAAACCGAAGAAGAAATCGCTGAAGAAAAACGTTTAGTCGAAGAAAAAAAACAAGCTGAAATACTTAAAGCTGAAAAAGATCGCGATGACAGAGTCCTTCTAGAAACATTTAGTAATGTAGAAGATATTAATCTAACACGTGATGGAAAAGTTGCCTCTATTGAAGCTCAAATTGGTTTAAGTAAAAAGCGTATTGAAAAACTTCAATCAGAATTGGACCTACTAATGTCAAGAGCGGCTATACAAGAACGTAAAGGAAATGCTCCTTCTGAACAACTATTAAAAGATATTAGCTCTTTAAAACGTCAGATTAATAATAATGAGCAATTCATAGAAGATAAACACAAAGAACAAGAATTAATTCGCGAAGAATATGCGAATTATGTTGAGCGATTTAAAATATTAAAAAAATAAACTATGGAATGGGCTAGATATGTCCGTTTAAAAACCCTTCGAAATACAATAATGCCTATTTAAACAACCCAGGCTGTAAGATTTGCCATTGCTCAT
Organism: Gammaproteobacteria bacterium; assembly: GCA_965243205.1. Lineage (GTDB taxonomy): Bacteria > Pseudomonadota > Gammaproteobacteria > Eutrophobiales > Eutrophobiaceae > CBDEUK01. The sequence goes on along the minus strand of CBDEUK010000002.1, from coordinate 2,069,497 downwards.
CCCAAAACTCGCTGGGTTTCTTTTCAAAAGAACTACGAATAAATTGTGACATGCGGCCTTCTACAAAACCCAGCATAGTATTTGCAGTAGCATCTATAGTTTGTGCGGCACGAGATGCATTAGATAAATAAGCCTCTCGCAACACTTGTTTCAATTGAGTTTCTAAGCGTTCGAAAAATTGAGTTACTCTTTTTCGTAAGCGTTCATTCTCACCTACTAACGCATCCCCAACTAAAACTCGACTGATCCCAGGGTTACGTTCGGCAAAAACCAAAAGAACGGATAATATTTTTTCACATCGTTGCTCTGGATCTTTTTCTTGTTCCAGAATTTTATTGACTAGACCGAACACAGCTTCTTCAGAAAAATCTATTAACGCTTCGAACATTTTTGCTTTACTTGCAAAGTGTCGATACAAAGCCGCTTCTGAGACACCGACTGCTTTCGCAAGGTTTGCAGTTGTAATCCTTGAACCAGGATTTGTTTCTAATTCTTTCGCCAATGTTTCTAATATTTCTTGACGGCGATTTGTACTACGCTCAGCTCTAGCCATGTATGTTATCTCAAATATTTTTTCCGTGAATCAAAGTACCTACACCTTGATCGGTTAATAATTCCAGCATCAATGCATGTTCGACTCGACCATCGATAATATGCGCCGTTTGCACACCGCTCTTTACAGCATCTAATGCAGAACGAATCTTTGGTAACATCCCACCGTAAATCGTTTTATCTGCTATTAACTCATCCACTTGTTTTGCAGAGAGGCCTGTTAACACTTGGTCATTTTTATCCATAATGCCTGCGATATTCGTCAGCATTAATAATTTTTCAGCTTTCATAACGATGGCAATTTTACCAGCTACTAAATCAGCATTGATGTTATACGATTGCCCATCTTCACCAACACCAATAGGGGCTATTACTGGAATAAAATCGCCTTGCAGTAACATATTCACAACCGATGAATCAATACTATCGACTTCACCTACTTGGCCAACATTGACTTCTTCAGTGGTATCCGATTCTGTTTGTCGAGTAACGATTAATTTTTTTGCTCTGATAAGTGAACCATCTTTTCCACTCAAACCAACCGCTTTACCACCATGGTTATTAATTAAGTTCACAATCTCTTTATTAACTGAACCACCTAAGACCATCTCCACAACATCCATGGTTTCACTGTCAGTTACTCGCATGCCTTCAATAAATTCTGTCTCTTTACCAATGCGTTGAAGTAAGTTACCGATTTGAGGGCCTCCACCATGTACTACGACAGGGTTCATACCAACTAACTTCATCAAAACAACGTCGCGCGCAAACGCACTTTTTAGTTGTTCATCTTCCATCGCATTGCCACCGTATTTTATAACGATGGTTTTGCCATTAAATTTTTGAATATAAGGTAGCGCCTCAGTTAAGACTTTGGCAATACTTTTAGCGTCACTGGATGTCGTCATAAATGATGTATTAAACTAAAACGAATTTAGTTTGTGAAAAAATTGTTACTTGAATTATAAAATTAAAATGGCATTTCCAAATCAGGTTTTACTTTTAACATTGCTGCTTTAAATTCAGTTTTAATACGTTGCAGAACCTCTTCATCTTCCGCTTCAAAACGCATCACTAAATATGGCGATGTATTTGATGGTCGCACTAAGCCCCAACCATCTGGATAATCAGCTCTAAGCCCATCGATATCCACCACATTAGCCCCATCGAATTTAGATTGACTGAATAGCTCTTCCATAAAACCAGCATGTTCCATTTCATCTAGGCGTGCTCTTAGTTCAGGTGTTGAAACATCTTCAGGAATAAAAGCAAAGACTTCAGTAGGGCTTAATTCATTATTAACCAATATCTCTAATACACGTGCACCTGTATATAACGCGTCATCAAAACCATACCAACGCTCTTTAAAAAAGATATGTCCACTCATCTCACCTGCTAACGGTGAATCCACTTCTTTCATTTTCTTTTTGATCAAGGAATGACCAGTCTTCCACATAAGCGCTTTACCGCCAGCGGCTTCAATCGCTTCCGTAAGATAACGAGAACATTTCACATCATAAATAATAGGCGCTCCAGGATTTCGACTTAAAACATCTTCAGCTAATAAAATCATTTGACGATCTGGCCATATCACATTGCCTAAACTATCAACAATACCTAGTCGATCACCATCACCATCAAATGCAAACCCTAAATCAGCCTTTTCATCTTTAACACGTTGAATTAACGCAGCAATATTTTCTGGCTGGCTAGGATCAGGATGATGATTAGGAAAATTACCATCAACTTCACAATATTGATCAATAACTTCATGACCAAGTGCTCGATACAATTGTGGAGACAATTCACCCGCAACACCGTTACCTGCATCAACAACAATTTTAAAAGAACGACCTAATGCAACAGGAATATCATCTGTGATACGTCGAATATAATCTGCTTTAACATCAACTTCTGAAACTTCGCCAACACCTGTTGCAAAATTATTATCAATGATTCGATTTTTTAATCCTTGAATATCATCTCCAGATAAACTATCCCCGCCTAAGACAATCTTCATACCGTTATAATCAGGCGGGTTATGACTACCTGTCAACATTACTCCAGAGTGGACGTCTAAATGATGTGTTGCAAAATATAATACTGGTGTAGGAACCATGCCCACATTAATGACGTTCACACCTGTAGAGGCAATACCATTGACTAACTCTTGTTGTAATTCTGGACCATGAGTCCTGCCATCGCGGCCAATAGCAATACTTGCTTGACCTCTTGTCTTAGCTTCTGAACCAATGGCTTTACCAATCGCTTCGACAACTTCTTTCGTCAGTGTATTCCCAACAATGCCTCGTATGTCATAAGCACGGAATATCGATGGATCAACTTGAACAGGCTTCTTTTCGGGTTTTACTTCTTGAACTGGCTCTGGCTCTTCAGAAGCTTCGGTTATATCAAACGTATCTTCTGTTAGTAAGTTTGATACATCTGGTTTTTCTTTTACCTGAGCCTCATCAAGTAGATTAATACTGCGAGACTGGCCAGCCCTGGGTAAATTACTAATTAATTTTTCAACGCCCGGATGAGCACCATCCATAATTGCTCTCACAGCACCTTGATAAATTACCCCATCGTCTTCATCATAAAAATAATTAGCATCATCTTCGTCTTTGCCTCGACCTAGATAATACCAACCAGCTAGGCCGGCAAGAATCAATAGAACCAAGCTACCAACCAATGACAATAACGATGAGTTCCCACTATTCGCAAGAGACGATGACCAATGCGCGAATTTCCATTGAGTACCTGATACTTTTGCCGTCGCTGTTGCTGTTCCAATTTTATATTGCTTATCACCTAAGGAGTTTAAATCAACGGTACCACCAATAACTGATTGTTGTAATTCAGCATATCCTTCCGCTAGTTTAAATTCCTTCACCACTGCTTCATATAAAGAAGCAGGCATACTTAAATGCATTAAACCTAAGACTTCCTGTCCTTCTAGCACAGGCTCAACAAATACAATATGAGCATCTTCTGAGCCTGGGTTATGCACTTCAACTTTGGAAGGTGCTTTAGATTCCTCAACCTTTTTAAGTAAGTCGATCGATGCAAAACCAAGGTTAGGTTTTGATTCATAATCCAAATCATATTTTCCACGTTTAAAAAAACGTAGTTTTAATGCATCAGCAAATTTAGAAGCGTTCTCTAATGCTGATTGTTTTATTTGTTCTTCATTACCTGATTTAAATGCTACAACTATCTCATTATTCTTTGCCAACTGTGCTAACTGAACCTGTATTTTTTTGATCGCAGGCGTTAATAAATCACTCATCGAAGTTGCAATTGTTGTTGACGACTCAACAGCCGCCTGTTGAGCCATATTGGAACTAGATTGAAGAATGTTTTGTGCAATAAAAAAGATAACCACACATGCTAGAACCGCTATTATAGTAATAACAGCGGTACGCAAAGTCCGTCTTTTTAATAATTTTTCTTTGACAGGACCTTTTGCCATCAGAGTCATCTCCTCTTTATAAACACTTTGAATTTACCAATTAAAGATGGTTAATGATATTTATTATAATTTGTACCCTGATGACCAGATTCTGTTTTAGGCCATTCAGAGTTTTTTTGTTCCAATTTCTGTGCAATCAACTCAATCAGTTGCCTAGCTAATCTGGTTTTATTTGTTCTCGGTAGCAACTGTTCGCCACCATGCCAATAAACTTGTAATTCATTTTCATCACTATCAAAACCTAAACCATTTCCAACAAGATTCGCAGCAATCATATCCAACTGTTTATTGATCAATTTAGCTTTGGCATATTGTTCTAATTGTTCGGTTTCAGCTGCAAATCCGACTGTGAAAATAGGAACCTGCAATCCTGCAACCGATGCCAGTATATCTGGTGTTTTAGCCAGTGTCAGGGTTAAATCCTGATCAGATTTTTTAATTTTGTGATCTGACTTTAAATTTACAGAATAATCCGCCACTGCAGCCGTAGAAATAAACACATCAACATTCTCAATGTGCTTCATAACAGCGTTCAACATATCTTCGGTTGACTCAACAGATTCAAGAGTTGCTACTTCAGGTGCAGCTAAAACCGTTGGCCCAGAAACCAAAGTAACAGTAGCTCCTGCTTCGATAGCAGCTTCGGCAATGGCATAACCCATTTTTCCTGAACTACGATTTGTAATGAACCGAACTGGGTCAATTGCCTCTCTGGTGGGGCCTGCCGTGATCAATACCTGTTTACCTGCCAATGAACCCGTAGAAAAAAGATCATTAATTGCCTGACAAAGTTCCAGAGGTTCCAGCATACGTCCCGGACCTATATCACCACAGGCCTGACTGCCTGAAGCAGGGCCTAAGATTTGATACGATAAACTTTGTACTTTTTCTAAATTAACTTGCGTCGCTTCAGCTCGCCACATTTGCTGATTCATAGCTGGTGCCAATAAAACAGGAACAGAACTAGCTAATACGACGGTACTGAGTAAATCATCCGCAACCCCATTAGATAATTTAGCAATAGTATTAGCCGTTGCAGGAGCAATTAATACCACATCTGCCCAACGAGCTAATTCAATATGCCCCATTGCTGCCTCAGCAGATTCATCGAGTAAAGAATGATGAACAGGATTACCAGATAAAGCTTGAAAAGTTAGCGGTGTCACAAACTCTTTCGCTGATTCAGTCATTACAACCCTGACATCAGCCCCATAATCGATTAAACGCCTGACGAGATCGCAGCTTTTATACGCTGCAATGCCTCCAGTAATACCCAGTAAAATGCGTTTTTTATTTAGATTATTCATAAGCTTGCTATTGTATCCTAAAAAACTACATAACACCCTGGTAATTATTTTATATAGAGAAAAGTTACTCTATTTGAGGGATTTAAAATCTCTATATGACTGTTAGTTTTAAAAAATTGCAAAAATTTTAAGATAAGGAAATAACTTTGAATATCCATGAATGGCCTGAATCCGAACGACCAAGAGAAAAATTACTCAACCAAGGATCACAGAACCTTTCCGATGCTGAATTACTCGCTATTTTTTTACGTACTGGTGTGAATGGCCTCTCCGCAGTTGATTTAGCTCGAAACCTACTCAATCAATTTGGTGATTTGAAATCATTACTTGAAGCTAATCAGGAAGATATTTGTAAAATTCCAGGTGTTGGCATTGTAAAATACATTCAAATTCACGCTGCCTTGGAACTCGGTAGGCGATATTTAAAATCAGGAATTCAACGTGAAGATGCATTAAATAATACCAAGGCCACTCAAGATTACATATCGATGAAATTGAAGCCTTATCCTTATGAAGTCTTTGCTTGTTTATTTTTAGATAATAAAAATCGCGTCATTGAGTTTAAAGAACTATTTAGAGGAACTATTAATGGAGCCTCTGTGCACTGTAGGGAAGTTGTAAAAGAAGCATTAGCATTCAATTCAGCAGCAATAATATTCGCTCATAATCATCCATCTGGTGCCAGTGACCCAAGTAACTCTGATATTGAAATAACTAAACGACTCGTAAAATCTTTGGAATTAATCGATATACGCGTGCTCGATCATATTATAGTTGGTGATGATCATTGCCAATCTTTGGCAGAACTCGGCTTAATCGATATTGATTAGCTAAATATATTCGCAATCGTTTGCTGAATTTGCTCGGCCATTGCCTTTGGATCTTCTGCATCACGTATTGGCCTGCCTACTACGATGTAATCTGCACCATTTCGAAAAGCCTGCTCAACATTAACTACGCGTTTTTGATCATCTTGATTCGCAACTGGGCGAATTCCAGGGGTAATCACTAATAGCTTATGATCAATATGTGCACGCAGAGCTGGAGCCTCTAAGCCTGATGAAATCACCCCATCACAACCTGATTCTAACGAACGTTTTGCACGTGAAAGTACTAAATCTTCAACATCGCATTCAAAACCTAAATCATCTAAATCACCTCGATCGAGACTCGTAAGCGCCGTTACCGCGAGTATTTTTACATCACCTTTAACTTTAGCTGCAGCTTCCATAATCGCCTGATTTCCATGAATGGTCGCAAATGTAGCACCGTGCTTGCTGAGTTGTCGTACAGCAGATTGTACGGTTTGTGGCACATCAAAAAACTTTAGATCGACAAATACTTTCTTATCTTGCTCTCGTAACCACTGCAATAACTCAAAAAAATCGCCAGTCATACACAATTCCAAACCAATTTTGTAAAATTGCACCGAGTCGCCAAGTATTTTTACCAACTCTTTAGCCCTTTCACTATCGGGAACATCCATAGCGAATATAAGGCGCTCAGAGGGTGGAATCGGCTTACTAGACAGGAAATTTTGTTGATTCATAAAAAATTATAGATGTTGACATGTTGGAGGCGCGATTTTACTGATTTTTAGCTAAAATGAATATGAAGAATTTGCACTAGAAATCCTTGGATCCACCGATTAATCCATGTACAATCCGCGCTCTTTTTTGAATAGAACCTTTGAGAATTACCATGTCAAGAGTATGTCAGGTCACAGGAAAACGCCCTATGACGGGAAATAATGTGTCTCACGCACATAATAAAACTCGCCGCCGTTTTTTACCAAATCTACATTCACGTCGTTTTTGGTTAGAAAACGAACAACGTTGGGTTCGCCTAAGAGTGAGTAATAAAGGCCTTAAAATTATCGATAAGAAAGGCATTGAAAGTGTTATTGAAGAAATCCGCGCACGCGGTGAAAGAGTATAAGGTTAGGAGAACATTATGAGAGATAAAATTCGCTTAAATTCTTCTGCAGGTACTGGTCATTTCTATACCACTACCAAAAACAAACGTAACATGCCGGAAAAAATGGAAATCAAAAAATTTGATCCTGTGGTTCGCAAGCATGTCATGTATAAAGAAGGTAAAATTAAATAATTAATTCTTCTTAGTAGATTCAATAGCCCGCTTTTTAGCGGGTTTTTTTTGCTCTAGCTTCTTATAAAAAATTTTTATTGTTCAACAATAATCACTATTGGTAGTCTTAGAAATAATTCTTGGAGGAGAATCCATAATGAAATGGCGTAACCGAAGACGCAGTAGCAATATTGAAGACAGACGTAGCCAACGTATGAGCGGCACACCGATGAAATCGGGTGGCTTAGGCATGATTGTATTGGTACTTGCAGCACTTTATTTTGGTGTCGATCCACGCCTAATCATCAACCAAATGGGTGGTTCTACAGGGCCAACATCATCACCTTCCAGCCAACCATATAAACCAACTGCCGCTGAGCAAGAATTAGCAAACTTTGTATCTGTCGTTGTTGCTGATACAGAAGATGTTTGGCACCAAGAATTTCAACGCATGGGACAACGATACATCGAGCCAAAACTGGTTTTATTCAAAGGAGGTGTTCGATCTGCATGTGGAAATGCATCAGCAGCAATGGGACCTTTTTATTGTCCAGCTGATCAAAAAATGTACATCGATTTGAGTTTTTATCGCGACTTGAGGCAACGTCATAATGCGCCTGGTGACTTTGCACAAGCTTATGTCATTGCTCATGAAGTTGGCCACCATATCCAAACCTTGTTAGGAATTTCTAAACAAGTGCACGCACAACGTGCTCGTGTTAGTAAAGTGGAAGGCAATAAGCTTTCAGTCATGCAAGAGCTGCAAGCTGATTGTTTAGCCGGAATTTGGGCACACCAAGTTCAAAGAAGCAAACAAGTATTAGAACGAGGTGATTTAGAGGAAGCCTTGAATGCCGCAATGGCAATCGGAGATGATCGATTACAACAACAAGCTCAAGGCAGAGTTGTGCCTGAATCATTTACCCACGGCACTTCAAAACAACGTGTTAGATGGTTCAGAACAGGCTTTGAAAGTGGTGATGTAAATACTTGTGATACGTTTTCTGCAGCCCGCCTATAACGAAATAGAATTTAATCGTCTAAAATAAAACTGATCTTCATCTTAACTCGATACTCAGTAATTTTACCTTTCTTCACGATAACTTCTTGATCTTTGACCCATGCTGAAGTGATGTTTCTGATAGTCTTATCAGCTCGCTTTATACCTGAGGCCATCGCATCATCAAAACTTTTCTTGGATGATGAAGAAATTTCAGTAACTCTTGCTACAGTCATAATTATCCCCTTGTTGAATATAAAGAATTAGGTTGTCACTAAAGTATATGCACGTAAGTTCTGTGCAAAATCTTCAAGCGCTTTAATACCACTTTGCTCTGCTTGTTTGCACCACTCTTGTAAATCATGCATTAAATTGTCATAACTTGCAGTTTTCTCTAACCAGATTTTTTGTAGTCTTTGGCGAAATTCATACACTATTTTTAGTGATTCATTATTTTCTAATAATTCTTGCAGATGTTTATGGTGCAAAGGATCGATCGAAATCTGTGGCATATTTAACATATGTTTTAAACGATTAAGTATAGGCTTAGCTTCAGGCTTAGCTTTAGAATGTTCTTCTTTATAAACCTGACTAACAACACGTTTTGCATAATCTGACATCACATGCATACGGTTATTAATCACTGCTCTGACTGTGTCTGTATCAACGGCTTGTTTATAAAGGTTGATCTTTGGCCTAGGCGCAACTTTCTTTATCTCTACCAATTTCAACAAAGATAGTACTTGGATATAAAGCCATCCAATATCGAACTCCCACCATTTAATTGAAAAACGAGCTGAGCTAGCAAAGGCATGATGGTTGTTATGCATTTCTTCGCCACCAATTAAAATACCAATGGGAATAATATTGGTCGAAGCATCAGGTGAATCGAAATTTCGATAACCAAAATAATGACCGAGCCCATTTATAACGCCGGCTGCGAATAATGGTATCCACAACATTTGAATAGCCCAAATAGAAATTCCAATAAATCCAAACAACAAAAAATTAATCAATAACATAGAAACAATACCTGTCCATGTATGACGTGCATAAAGATTCTTTTCCAACCAATCTTCAGGTGTTCCATGGCCATATTCATCTAAAGTTTGTTGTTGTAATGTTTCAGCTCTATATAGTTCGACACCATCCCAGAGCACTTTATTAATGCCGTATACTTGAGGGCTGTGAGGATCTTCTTCTAATTCTACTTTTGCATGATGTTTACGATGCACTGCAACCCATTCCTTGGTATTAATACCCGTGGTTAACCATAACCAAAAACGCATGAAATGCGAAGCCAAAGGGTGAATTGAAATGGCTCGATGGGCTTGTGCTCGATGCAAAAATAACGTAACTGAGACAATGGTTATGTGCGTAAAAACCAAAGTAATTAAAATATATGACCACCAAGGCAATGTCAGGAAACCATTAAACATATCTTTTCTCTAAAGCAGTATTGAGTTTTTACTAAATCCTAGCTTGATTAATCAAGATAATCTAGCAGAAGCTCAGCCTGTTTTCCCATTGACACATAAATTGTTAAACTATAGAAGAGTAATATCAATTAATTATGTAATAGAATTAAAACTATGGATGAACAAAGTAATCAGTCAGCTAATCGATTTGTTATTTTATTTATAATACTATTCGCTGTATTTGAAGGCTTATACTTTCTAGTGCCAATAGATTATTTAAATAACACTTTATACCCATTATTAATTACTGAGCCTTGTACGGCTATCATAAATTTTTTTAACGGCGATTCATCCGTAGTCGCAAGAAATAGTTTCATTCAATCAAGAACTGCAAATTTACAAATAGTAAGAGGTTGTGATGGTTCAGGGGTATTATTTTTATTAATAGCGGCTATCCTAGCGTTTAATACTTCATTAAAAAATAAGTTCGTAGGGATAATTTCTGGGATATTATTTGTTTATATCGTCAATACGATACGAATTATTTTTATTTATTACATAGTGTCACATTACAAACAATATTTTGTTGAGTTCCATTCTTTAATTGCTCCTTCAATAATCATTTTACTTACAAGCATGGCTTTTATAGCCTGGGCTAATTGGTCTCATGGACATTTCAAAGTTAAACACTAAAGCAATACAGGTTTTTTTCATAAAAGCTCTAGTCATTTGGTTAACGCTTACTTTATTAGTGATTTTTTATGGCGATGAGCTTTTAAAACCATTTATGTATTTTTTTTGTGTGATTGCTGAGATATTTACTGACGGATATTCAGTAAATATGCGTTCAGGGCTCAAAGGAACAGAAGAATTTATTATAATGTCATTTACAACTCTTAAAGATATAACTCTAGGCGACTCAATATTAATTAAAGAAGGGCTATCAGTTAGCACTTATCGTAATGATGTTAATATGCTGGTACCTTTAGTTATTCTTTTTAGCTTAATACTTGCTTGGCCTTTAAAATCATTTAAACAATCCATTGTAATGGTTGCCTCTGGCTTAATAAATTTATTAATTATTTTACTCGCTACAATACCTTTTCAAGGTATCGCCTGGCTTGAACGCCATCTTGCATCTAGTGCAGCAAGCAATAATAAAGATTATGTTTTTTCCTATATCTATCATTGGGGAGTAATCTGTGATTCTGGCGGCATCTGGTTATTATCTATCATAGGCGCCATAGTCTCTATTACATTTGCTATTTGGCAAACAAACAAAAATGATTAATTGCTTTCCAAATATAAATTAAGCTATCAAAAAAATTACACTGCATAATTACAGAAACATTTCATATTCATATTTCTAACTGCTATCATACTTATACTGAAATCAGTTTTAACTTTTATTCTGCATTATGAATATTTATTTCACATGTACTCATGAACACCTCAAATAATCAAACAGCAATCGAAAATGGAACGGTTCGTGAAATTGATGGTGATGATAGAGTATTTTTCGATGGATATTGGTTAAGGAATTATCCTGTTTATGGCGATCGTATCGCTGATAAAAAAACTCTTATCGATCAAATGACCCGTCGTGTTTTCCATCATGTTGAAGTTGGTATCAATACTCCTGGATTACATTTAGAAAAAGTTCGTGAATCATATAAGAACGAAATATCTCCGCATAAAAAGCGTGTCAAAGCTGCGATGCTTGCAGGAGCCTTATTGAATAGAGGTCGAGATATTTTAACGTCAATAGTAAATATGGAAGCTTCAGGGGTAATTATAAGTAAGGATAACCCTTTGTATACTGAATGCGATAAATGTTTATCCGATGCCTTAGAATTAGGAAAAAATATTAAACTTAATGATGGTGGTGAAGGTAATACTGAACTTTGGGGCGAACCATTTCGGGTATTTAGCATGCCAATCAGTGAGTTTTATAAAACTCGTTATATTAAGCTTGCGCAAACGATGTCCGAGATAGATAAAATCACTGCAGCAATCATCAACATTATGAACTTACATGATGATTTCAAAACAATGAAACCTTTATTAATAGATTTTGCAAATGCTGCAAAGTCTGCCTGTGAAACTTTAAGAAGTGATCCTGTGATGTTTGAAATTTGGCCTGAATACATTGCTGCCAAAGAATTATTCGAAGAACAAAAAATTCAATTACCAAATGATAACGATCCAAATCTCAACGAATGTATTTTTGCAAAGTATCAGCTAATTATGGAGGGTGGTGAACTTTTATCTAGACATGCAAATTTACGAGTACCTATACCTGAGAGTGTTAAAGCTTTTCTAAAAAAATGCGAAGAATTTTCTGAAAATACGACAGAAAATATCGTAGAAAGTTTTCAAAACAACTCCTTAGAGCTCTCGAAAAAAACTTCGCAATTCCGTTAGAAACTTTTAGGTAATCTTTTTATTATTTTGTTAAAACGTAAAATAATACTGCTGGCAAAATAATAATACTCATCGCATTACCAAATAAAACCATGGCGGCAACTCGCGCAGGCTCTTGTTGAAAGTGTTCTGCAAACATGTAATTCATTACGGCGGGAGGTAAAGCACCAAATAAAATTAATATACCCTGTTGCGTTGGTTCTAAGTCAAACAAAAGTAATAATATTGCCGCACTAGTAATTCCTATCAAAGGACTGATAAAGGCTACCAAAAGGCCAAGACGCCATTCTTTTAAATCAGTATCTAATAATCGTACGCCTAAAGTGAATAACATTAATGGCACACAAACATCACCTAGCATTTCAATTGGTTTTAATATCGCCATGTGAACAGATACTTCTAATATAACTAAAAGAAATGCTAACAATACAGCCATGATCATTGGGGTTAAAAATACTTTTAAAACATTTGAATGTTTATCAAGAAAATAATGACTGCTTGAAATATGTAAGAAATTACAAACTATGAACATTACAACAGCTGCAGCAAGTGCTGGTTCACCAAATGTTAATACCATTAAAGGCAAGCCCAGATTCCCCGCATTCGGAAATGTCATAGGCAAACAAAATGTAAGTGGTGATATTTTTAATAGTTTAGCAATCAGGTATGCGATGAATGCAGAGATTAAAATTACTAGAGCACATGCCAACGCAAACTCAGTATATTGATTTAATTTTTGTGTTTTATCGATTAGGACAGTAAATAATAAACATGGAATAAATACATTCATGTTTAAGCGATTAGCAACTGCCATATCAGGCTTAAACAATCGCCCATAGATTAGCCCGACTAAGACAATAGCAAAAATAGGAAATAGGATTTCAACAATTCGAACAGCTATCATCTTTAGAATAAAAAACTAAACTAATTTAGGTTTAAATGTTGTTACGTGAAGTAGTAATACTTAATCTTTTTCTGGCTCGTATTTCAAACCCATTTCTTCAGCAAGTTGGTAATAAATATTACTCAACTCATTATCTGCTTCAATATCGTCAGTACCTTTCATATATAACCTAGCAAGATTATGCGCTGAATATGCATCACCTAATTCAACTGCTTTTTGAAAATACTTAATAGCTTCTTGACTGTTTTGTTCAACACCTGCGCCATGTTGATAGGCAAGTCCCAGCATACCAGTAGCCGCGGCATTACCTGATTCAATTAAGGGCGTTATGATGGATAAAGCCAATTCATAGTTATTATCAGAAAAAGCTTTTGAGGCATTTTCTATTAATTGTTCATCTGACATTATTGATATACAACACTAGGAGTTTTTTCATCGGATTGAATAACTTCGCCTAACTTCCAAGCAGTTTCACCAAGTTGCTGAGCTAGATCGATTACTGCAGATTCATTCGTTTTATCAACAATCAAGACCATACCAATACCACAGTTAAAGGTTCGAAACATCTCTACTTCAGTAATATTGCCTTGTTGTTGTAACCATTGAAAAATAGCAGGTAATTTAACCTGTTCTCTCAGCACTTGTGCATGTAAATTTTTCGGCAAAACCCGAGGAATATTTTCAGTCAAACCTCCACCAGTGATATGAGCTAAACCATTGACTGGATATTTTTTTAAAATAGATAGTACATTTTTAATATATATTCTGGTCGGCTCTAATAAACGCTCTATCAATGGAACGCCATCAATATCTGTATTCAAATCAGCATTATTATCCGTTATTAATTTACGAATCAATGAATAACCATTGGAATGTGGTCCACTGGAAGCAAGCGCAATAATGGAATCACCTATAGAAATTTTACTGCCATCAATGATTTCAGTTTTTTCTACAGCACCGACACAAAAGCCAGCTAGATCATATTCACCTTCCTGATACATTCCAGGCATCTCAGCCGTCTCACCACCGACTAAAGCACAACCAGACAATTCGCAACCTTTTGCAATACCACTAACCACGTCGCTGGCCTTTGAAACATCAAGTTTGGAACAAGCAAAATAATCTAGAAAGAACAGTGGTTCGGCACCTTGTACCAATAAATCATTCACACACATTGCTACCAAATCAATACCAATGGTGTCATGACGATCACTCTCAATTGCCAGCTTTATCTTCGTACCGACCCCGTCTGTACCTGAAACTAAAACGGGTTGTTTATAATTTAATTCTGAAAGATCAAATAAAGCCCCAAAACCGCCTAATCCTGATATAACACCAGGACGTGAAGTTTTTTTGGCACTACCTTTAATTCTCTCGACTAATTCATTACCACGTTCAACGCTGACTCCAGCATCTTCGTAGCTGATCGATGTTGTTTTTTTATTCATGGCGGCATGTTAACAGAGCAGAGGAATGTCGCAATTCTTGACTTACTCCCTGGAGTCGAATAGCGTCCAAGTTATGAATAAATACCAAATTTTAGTCTTTGTTTTATTACTATTTTCCAGCACTATCAATCAAGCTACGACCGTCCAAGGCTTGTATGAAGGAACCGTAGCCTTAGCTGATACTTCTTCGGGCGCTCAAGCCCGCGCAATCCGCTCTGTACTGTTACAAGTTTTGGTTAAACTGACAGGAAAACGCACGGCTGCCAGTATCTATGGGGTTGATTCTATTCTCGATGAACCCACACGTTACCTTCAACAATATGAAGTCAAAAGCATGGAAGATGAAGGCGAATTAAGCCATCGCTTATGGGCAAAGTTCGATCCTGTCGTGTTGCAATCATCCATGCGTGAATACAGTATTCCTATATGGAGTCAAGAAAGACCCACTACGCTTATATGGATGGTGCAGAATGATGGACAAGGACTACAGTTCGCAAATATAAGCCCTGATTCGGTTAAATATGATTCATTAATGCATCAAGCAAAATCCAGAGGTATCGACTTTCTAATACCACAATTAGATTCCACCGACCGCTCTCAACTGAGTGAACAAGCTATCGTAGCTGAATCAGTTGAACAGATACGTTCAGCATCAAGCCGCTATTCACCTGATACCATATTATCTGCAACAATCAATCAGCTAGGTTCTAACCTCTGGCAAATACAGTGGCTTTCAGAGATCAATGGACAATTAGCCAAATGGCAAACTTCTGGCAGCTCCATATCCGAAGCATTATCAGAAGGCGTTGATACGCATGCCGATAGGTTGGCTTCTATCTACAGTCAGCCTATAGGTTATGCTGCGGAATCAAGCTTTTCTATTAAAGTTGAAGGAATACGTAGCTTTAATGATTACGCAAAAACGTTAAAGTATCTTCAGTCATTAAACTTCATTAGTGACATCTCTACAATACAAGCAAACAAGCAAAATATCGTTTATCAATTAACTGCTGATGGTAATATTCAAACTTTGGAACAGGCAGTAACTCTAGGTCAAACTTTACAGCCGATCGGTGATGGCGAAACTTTTTTATATATTCCTTAAATGATTAACGATAGCAAAAAAGTTTTTTATCTTGCCTGTGCTTTGATCGCAGGTTGGTTGATTTATTTACTAGGGCCAATACTAACTCCGTTTGTTTGTTCAGCCTTCTTAGCATACCTTGCTGATCCTATAGTAGATCGCCTTGAAACAAAAAAATTATCTCGTACGATGAGTGTATCGATTGTTTTTTTCATCATGTTGTTATGTGCCATCATCATATTATTATTTATTGTTCCAATTTTAGAACAACAAATAAGCCAATTAATAAAACGTATACCAGAAATGATGCATTGGTTAGAGTTGAACCTTGTTCCTTATATTGCAAATTTTTTGGGCATCGATGAATCAGTATTTAGCTTAGAAAAACTACGGGAGAACATTTCCCAACATTGGCGAGATGTCGGTGGCATTGCTAGCAAAGTACTATCTCAACTTTCTGCATCAAGCCAAGCAGTGATCGCAATCTTCGCAAATATTATTTTAATTCCTGTTGTTACATTTTATTTACTACGAGATTGGGATTTATTAGTCGAACGAGTACATGAATTAATTCCTCGTCATATAGAACCAACTGTCACACAATTAGCTAAAGAATGCGATTCCGTTTTAGGAGAATTCTTACACGGGCAATTATTACTCATGTTAGCCCAAGGTATTTTTTATACCATTGCATTGTGGTTAATCGGCATCGAATTTTCATTATTAATTGGTATGCTTGCCGGCTTAGTCAGTTTTGTACCCTACTTAGGAGTTATTGTTGGTGTAGTGGTAGCGGGAATCGCTGCCTTTATGCAATATCAAGATGTCATTCATGTAATTTACGTGATCATTATATTTGGCGTTGGCCAAGCCTTAGAGGGGATGTTGTTGTCACCGCTATTAGTTGGCGATCGAATCGGCTTACACCCCGTTGCTGTAATTTTTGCTGTCATGGCAGGTGGGCAATTATTTGGTTTCGTAGGTGTATTACTTGCGCTTCCTATAGCAGCAATTATTGTGATTTTATTACGTCATGCACATGAACGTTATATAGCAAGCGAACTTTATTCAGAATAACCACGATTTTTAATGCCTGTAGAACAAATTCCTTTACAGTTTGGTCATTATGAACCTTTTAAACTTGAACAGTTTATTGAAAATAAAAATGGACAAGTAAAAAAAAGCATTATTGATCTCCTCCAAACTAGCTCAGCAAAACCTTTATACATCTGGGGCAAAACAACAACAGGCAAAAGTCATTTATTACAAGCAGCTTGCGATCTCGCTAGCCAACAGAGTCTTAGTGTCGCCTATGTTCCGCTTGAATTAATCATTACTCATCCAGCAGAAACATTACAAGGCTTAGAACAACAAGATTTAATTTGTGTTGATGACATTCAGCTCATTGTTCATCAATCAAACTGGCAACTTGCAATCTTTAACTTATACAATCGTATTCATGAACAATCAAAAAAACTCATTTTAAGCGCTACAGAAAACCCCCTGAACATAGATATTCAATTAGCAGATTTAAAATCCCGCTTGTCTTGGGGTAATACAATTTATCTAGAAGAATTAAATGATAATCAGAAAAAAGAATTACTACAGCAAAAAGCCAAGCAACGCTCGTTTGAACTTACTGATGAAATCGTAGAATTTTTATTGGCGAGGGTTAGTCGTGATTTAAATTATTTACTTAATATATTTGATAAAATCGATCAACATTCACTAGTACAACAAAGAAAGATCACTATCCCGTTTATAAAAACATTACTTGAATAATGCGTGGGCTGTTGTAGCTATACGTTTGCCCATAGTTTGACATAATTTTTTTTCATCATCGCTCAAGGGATTATTACTATTACTTCCTGCCAGGTGTGAAGGGCCATAAGGTGTACCACCAGTAGTAGTATTGGTTAACTCAGATTCACTATAAGGCAAACCCATAATCAACATGCCATGATGCATTAAAGGTAACATCATACTCAGCAACGTCGACTCTTGACCACCATGCATACTTGATGTCGAAGTAAAGACACAAGCTGGTTTACCAATCATTACTCCACTAAACCAAGCATCACCAGTCCCATCAATAAAATATTTTAATGGTGCCGCCATATTGCCAAACCGAGTGGGACTACCTAAAGCTAAACCATGACATTCAGTGAGATCATTTTGAGTCACATAAGGAGCACCTGATTCAGGTATAGCATCTTCTATAGCTTCAGTTACCGTGGAAACAGGAGGTACAGTTCTTAAACGTGCCTTACAATTATCAATGGAATCAATGCCCCGAGCAATTTGTTGAGCCATCGATGCCACATTGCCGGTTCTCGAATAATATAGAACTAAAATTTCTGTCATTTTCTATAAAATTTCCAAAACAGATTCAGGAGGGCGCCCAATAGCGGCTTTATTATTTGCTATAACGATGGGTCTTTCTATGAGTATAGGATTTTTATACATCGCTTCGATTAAGGTTTGATCCGATAAAGAGTCATCATCTAATTGTAATTCTTTATACGCTGATTCATTTTTGCGCATTAAATCTCTAGGTGTTATATCTAACATATTCAGTATTTGTTTTATCTTATCAAGCTCAGGCGGATTTTTTAGATATTCAATAATTTCCACCTCACATCCTTTGTCATGTAAAAGCTGTAAAGTTTGCCTGGACTTAGAGCAACGAGGGTTATGATAAATAGTAGCATTCATTGTTAGACCTTTTTCACAGATGATTTACGATAAATATGCTAAGGTGTTAAAGTGAATTAATTTTAACATTGTTTTTATTTAAAAACGTTATTTTATGGAACCTTTTTACAAATCAATAATGGTTTCCGACAATATGCAACGCTCGGTTTCTCAATCATTTCGTTGGCTATATCAATTCTGTCGATTCTCTATCACTCAGTTTTTTGAACAGAACGGATTGCAAATTGCTTCATCACTTGCGTATGCAACATTATTATCCTTAGTGCCTTTGTTAACCGTCATGTTTGGTTTCCTAGGTGGGCTTCCAGTATTCAAAGAGATGTCGGCAGAAATTCAAACATTTGTATTTAATAATTTCGTTCCTTCATTCGGTGATTCGATTCAAAATTACTTAATTGAATTTTCAAGTAAAGCATCGAAGTTAACCTTCACAGGAACCATTGTTTTATTGTTTATTGCATTAATGTTAATGGCGACGATTGATAATGCGTTTAATCGGATTTGGAAAGTCAAAGAAAAACGTAATCCTATTGCTCGCTTCTTAGTGTATTGGGCTATCTTAACCTTAGGCCCTTTGTTAATTGGTGTTGGCTTAGTATCGACTTCTTATTTCTTATCAATACCTGCAATAGATTCTGTTTACGCCTCATTTGGAATTAAAGTCACCCTGTTACAAATCATGCCGTTTTTAACAACATCGATTGCGTTTACGATTATTTACTTACTTATTCCAAATTGTTATGTGCCAAAAAAATATGCTTTGATGAGCGGTATTTTTTCAGCAATGTTATTTGAATTAGCCAAATATGGTTTTGGTGCTTATGTAAAAGCCATCCCAACTTACCAACAAATTTACGGAGCAATTGCAATTATTCCCATGTTTTTACTTTGGATATATCTATCATGGGTCATTATTTTATTAGGTGCGCATATGTGTTATTGCTTATCCAATTTTCATCTAGATGAAAATGGTAATCCGGCAGGACGTAATGATTGGGATTTTGTCGACGTGTATAAAATTATTGCTGCTCTATGGCAGGCTCAAAGAAATGGCAATGGATTAAACATGATGCAAATACGAAAAAACGGAGTCAAGTTATCACAAGATCGTATCACTGAAATATTGCATGAATTAACCAATGCAAAATGGGTGAACCGTTTAAACTCTGGCGTTTATATATTGACCCGAGATCTGTCTGAAGCAACCGTACAAGAACTGTATGAAATTCTACCTTGTAAGTTTTACGCAGATAATTTTATCCATGAAAACGATAAAACAGAACAATCGATAAAAAATGTTTTAAACGATTATAAAAATAACGTTTCTCAAAGTCTAAATATTCCTTTAAGAAATTTATTAGTTTCAATAGAAAATTAAACGGCCTGAGAAATTGAATATTGATTAACGGATGTATTAGAAAATAGTAATTCTTTTGTCTGAATTTGTAATTTTTCATTACCAATACATAATTCGTAGTTTTCATTAATATTACATATAGCATCTTCTGCAATAATAGAAGCTGTATCTAAATCCATTTCTCCTGAAACAAATACCTTGGAATACTCACCACGTACACCTTGCCTTATTTTTCCAGGCATAACATCTCGAGCTAACACTTCTAATCCCGCGTGATACATATTCCCTGTTCGAATCATTAACCAACTGACTACCGCCAAATTATAAATATTATTTTTACCTGTATAAACTGCGACAATTTCACCAACCCGTAAGGTATTTTCTTTTTTCAACTCTCGACGAATAGCATAGCCACCTTGACTATAATCTTGTAACTCCCAAAGTTCGATCGAATGGCTTGGGGTATATTCAGAATTTACTATTTCAACAATAGCATTTTCATCCGTACGCTCTACTGGTGAAGCATGGAATTCTTCTTCACCATTGATATAAAAATAACAATCGCTAAACCCATGTGCTACTCGAATCATTAAATTCTTTTTGACTCTAGGGAAATTACGTTTAGTGGGTGTTTCCAAATTATTAATTAATTTAGCTAACACATGTTCAGCATATTGAGGTGCTAATGGAATGGATGTTGTCTCAGCTCCAGAACTTTTAAGTGCATTAAGTTTTGTCTTAAGCATGTTGACCAGAGAACCGACATACAACAGCCGTAAATCTTCATTCTTTGCCAGCTTCTTATTAAACTTCGTAAAAGGCACCGGTCTTAAATCTTTTTTAATCGGTAATACCATTAAACTGGTATCATCCTTAACGTGTTTATAATCAATGATTTCTGTTTTTTCTGCCCATTCCATTAAAGCAAGATAAATTTCCCAAATAGCACCAAATGGCAAATGATACGGATCGACTAAACTTGTTAATACAACACATTTGTATAGATTACTGACGTTATGACGTTTCGAAGCATCTGTGTCGCCAATAAAGTTTACCTCCGTTTCATGCTTACCAATACTTTCTGCAAAGTCGTATAAAAAATTCAATTCACGCCAAATAGTTTTAGGTGTTGGATAATATTGAATGAAGCAACATACTAATGCTTCTGAAAAATATTTTAATGAAGTTAAGATGGCGTCAATAGGTGGTTTTGTTTGAATCCACAACGTTTTTCTATTTAATGCTTCATCAACAGAAATACGACATGCAACGCCCATCGCCAAAGATAATTCTCTTAAATCGGCCAAGTTTGATTGCAGGGATATGATAGATTTTCGAGTATGGCTGGTACGGATGTCGAGTTGAGATTCTATAAAATACTCATAGGGTTGATCGTATAGCGCCACCAACTCCAAACGCTGAGTATATTTCATCGTTTCTTGATTCGTACTTTGGACGGCCTCAAGTATTAACTTACAGGTTTTATTAAAATCTGCATAAGGAAGAGTATCCAGCCACTCTTCAATAATGTGAGGACGAGTTTCCATAACCAACTGTCCATCATTGGTTTTGCGGTATGGAATTCCTCGGCTATCTAAATCCATAGTATATTAATTCTCACATTCTATTGTTTTATAAACAACTCATGAACGTAAATATTTAATATAATCAACATATTCAACAAAATTTTACTATAAATAGTTTTAGCATATTTAAGAACATTAAACTTTATATATCCAGTCTTTATGTCAGTCAAAAATATTCATTGTTATATTACAGGCCGCGTGCAAGGTGTGTATTTCCGTGCTTCTACACGTGATAAAGCGATTGAGCTTACACTGAGTGGTTGGGTGAGAAATCTTAGCGATGGAAGAGTCGAGGTAATGGCTGCTGGAGAACAACATCAGATAGATTCATTTATCGAATGGCTACACCAAGGCCCTCCCATGGCTAATGTTGAAGGTATAGAATTTGATGAAACTTTAATCGAGCAAAGCCTGACCCAACCCTTTATCATCAAATAATCCTGCAAACGATATTATTTAGATAATTTATCCGTTAGAAATTGCACTGCATTACCTAATTCAATTTCTTGATTCTCCGTATCACTACGACCTTTATATTCGATCTTCCCTGCATCCAAACCACGTTCACTAAAAGTTAGTCGATGTGGAATGCCAATTAATTCCGCATCAGCAAACATCACGCCTGGGCGTTCTTTACGATCATCAAGCAGAACTTCTAAACCTGCAGCGGTTAATTCTTCATATAATTGTTCGACGGCTTCACGCAATCGCGCAGACTTATACATATTGATTGGAACCAAGCTCACTTGAAATGGTGCGATGGATTCAGGCCAAATAATGCCTTTATCATCATGATTCTGTTCTATCGCAGCTGCCACTACACGTGAAACACCAATGCCATAACAACCCATGATCAAAGTCTGAGCTTCACCTTTTTCATTCAAACATGTGGCTTTTAATGCAGAACTGTATTTTGTACCAAGTTGAAAGATATGGCCTACCTCTATACCACGTGCAGTTTCTAATGTTCCAGAACCATCTGCTGCCATTTCGCCTGCTTGAACATTTCGAATATCTGCAGTTTCAGGTAATGGTAGATCACGCTGCCAATTCACGCCTTTCAAATGCTTACCATCAGCATTAGCTCCACAAATAAAATCTAAACAATGAGCAGCACTATGATCGACAACAATTTTAATATCTAAGCCTACAGGTCCTATCGAACCAACTTTGCAACCCAGTTGTTGTTGGATCAATTTTTCATTCGCCATACGTAATGGATTAGCTACACCATCCAATTTTTCTGCTTTGATAGCATTTAATTCATGATCTCCGCGTAATACCAATGCAACTAGGCTACCTTCTTTCTCACCTTCAACAATTAAAGTTTTTAAAACTTGAAAAGGCTCTACTTCTAAAAACTGACTTACTTCTTCGATACTGTGTTGATTTGGAGTATCAACTTCTTGCATCTCTTGAGTCGGTTCAGCTCTTTCACCTACAGGCATCGCAGACACGGCACGTTCAATATTCGCTGCGTAATCGCCCGATTGAGTAAATACAATTTCATCCTCACCTGAATCCGCCAACACATGGAACTCATGTGATACTGCACCACCGATACTGCCACTATCCGCTTCAACGGCACGGAAATTCAAACCAAACCGAGAAAAAATACGATGATAAGTATCAAACATCACATCGTATGTTTCTTGTAAGGATTCTTCAGTCAAATGAAATGAATAAGCATCTTTCATTAAAAACTCGCGCGCGCGCATAATGCCGAAACGCGGTCTGATCTCATCTCGGAACTTGGTTTGGATCTGATAAAAATTCACTGGCAGCTGTTTATAACTGCGAATTTCTCGACGCACTACATCTGTGATGATCTCTTCGTGAGTCGGTCCAAGACAAAAATCTCGCTGATGGCGATCTTGTAGTCGTAACAACTCTGGACCGTATTGTTCCCAACGACCAGACTCCTGCCATAACTCAGCCGGTTGTACACCCGACATTAATAATTCTTGCGCGCCAGCTCGATTCATTTCTTCACGCACAATCGCTTCAACTTTACGTAAGACCTTCAAACCCAAGGGTAGCCAGGTATAGATACCCGCAGCCTGCATACGGATCATACCCGCTCGTAACATCAATTGATGGCTGACTATCTCAACATCTGCTGGAGTTTCTCGGATTGTGGATATTAAAAATTGGGAAATACGCATTTCTGGAGCTTCTTAAAATTCAAATTGGTGGCGTATCTTAGCGCATGGCGAAAAACTTGGTAAGTTGAAGTTTAAAAAGCCTGTATATGCGCTGTAGACTTGACCTCAGGCTCGATAATAAGTACCTTTCATCGGCTCGGTGTCTGATGCGTTACAGGGCTAGTTTTATCGTGAAGGCTGACTATCGAGCTAGGCTATATTGCTATCCTTAGTTCGAATTTCGATGACTACTAAATAATAATAAAACGGATTTGAACGTCATCTTTGTCCTTCATCAGATACTATAATAAACAAGATATTATTCTTAATAGAATATCTATTAAGGCCCGTAATTACTATTACTGACTGAGTTTAAGTTGTGGCTAAATCAAAACAAACATTTAGAGGTGCAGAAATCTTCTGTAAGGCATTAGCCGACGAAGGTATCAAACATTTATTCGGCTACCCAGGTGGTGCTGTACTACATATTTATGATGAGCTGTATAAACAAACAGCCGTCGATCACATTCTCGTCCGTCATGAACAAGGCGCATGCCATGCTGCTGACGGTTACGCACGCGCAACGGGTAAACCGGGTGTCGTCCTAGTCACCTCTGGTCCAGGTATCACCAACTGCATTACTGGCATTGCAACTGCCTATATGGATTCAATCCCAATGGTGGTTTTCTCAGGGCAAGTACCATCCCATTTGATTGGTAACGATGCTTTCCAAGAAGCCGATGCCATTGGTATTACTCGACCGTGTGTAAAACACAATTTCTTAGTTAAAGATGTTAAAGATTTAGCCAAAACGATTAAACAAGCTTTTTATGTGGCGACCAGTGGTCGTCCTGGACCTGTCGTCGTAGATATTCCGAAAGATATCACCGCCGATAGCTGCGTATACGAATATCCAAAAGATGTGGATATGCGTTCTTACAAACCTGTTTTAAAAGGGCATCCTGGGCAAATCAAAAAAGCCGCTAAGTTAATTCTAAGCGCTAAAAAACCGATGGTTTATACGGGTGGTGGAGTAATCTTAGGTGAAGCCAGTAAAGAGCTTACCAAATTCACTAAGTTCTTAGGCTACCCAATCACCAATACCTTAATGGGTTTAGGCGCTTATCCTGCAACTGATAAACAGTTTATCGGCATGCTCGGTATGCATGGAACCTATGAAGCCAATATGGGCATGCATCATTGCGATGTATTAATTGCTATCGGTGCGCGTTTTGATGATCGAGTAACGGGTGATTTAGAAAAATTCTGTCCTACCGCCAAGATCATTCACATTGATGTTGATCCATCATCGATTTCAAAAAACGTTGCCGTTGATATTCCAATCGTTGGCGATACGAAACACGTATTGATCGAATTGACTAAAGCCATTCAAGCCATTGATGCAAAACCATCTAAATCTGCAATCAAACCATGGTGGGATCAAATCAAACAATGGCAAAGTATGGATTGCCTGAAATACGACAAAACCAATAAAGTCATTAAACCTCAATATGTGATTGAAAAAGTCTATGAACTGACTAAAGGCAATGCTTATGTTTGTTCGGATGTAGGCCAACACCAAATGTGGGCAGCTCAATATTATCCATTCGATAAACCTC
This sequence comes from Gammaproteobacteria bacterium, assembly GCA_965243205.1. GTDB lineage: Bacteria > Pseudomonadota > Gammaproteobacteria > Eutrophobiales > Eutrophobiaceae > CBDEUK01. The sequence goes on along the minus strand of CBDEUK010000002.1, from coordinate 2,044,376 downwards.
GCCGTTGGATCAATTCAGGTGGCCTAGGCACTATGGGCTTTGGTTTGCCTGCAGCTATGGGTGTAAAACTAGCCTTCCCGAAAGACGTTGTTGTGTGTATCACAGGTGATGCCAGTATCGTGATGTGTATTCAAGAACTCTCAACATGCTTGCAATACAACCTACCAGTCATTGTTATCAATTTGAATAACCGTTACATGGGCATGGTTCGTCAATGGCAAGAATTCTTCTATGATAAACGTTACTCTCATTCGTATATGGAAACCATTCCAGACTTCGTACAATTAGCCGAAGCTTATGGCCATATTGGAGTTCGAGTGGAAGATGCCAAAGGCGTAGAAGGCGCTATAAAAGAAGCCTTGAAAAACAAAAACCGCTTAACCTTTATCGATTTTATTACCGATCATACGGAAAATGTCTATCCAATGATTGCGAATGGTAAAGGTCACCACGAAATGGAACTAGCACCTAATACCTCTGAACGGGAACTCGCTTAATTATGCGTCACATATTATCACTGCTTCTGGAAAACGAAGCCGGGGCTTTATCACGAGTTTCAGGTTTATTCTCTGCTCGTGCCTTTAATATCGAATCTTTAACGGTTGCACCTACCGAAGATCCTAGCGTTTCTCGCATGACTGTGGTCACCAGTGGTTCTGATCAAGTCGTTGAGCAAATTACCAAACAAGTGAATAAACTTGTGGACGTAATTAAAGTTGTTGACCTCAGTGAAAACCCTCACATCGAACGCGAACTGATGTTAATCAAAGTTGCAGCCAAAGCTGCGGCACGTGAGGAAGTAGTGCGCTTAGTGGATATCTTCCGTGGCCGTATTATTGATGTGACAGACTCTAGCTACACCATTGAAATGACAGGTGATGGTGAAAAGTTAGATGCCTTCATTGATGCTCTTAATGAGAAAAATATTATTGAAGTAGTGCGCACTGGGGTAAGTGGTATTGCACGCGGCGACAAAAGCATCGTCGTTTAATTTACGAATTTATTTTTAGCTATAAAACAAACAGGAATTCAATCATGAGTTTGAATATTTATTACGATAAAGACTGTGACCTTTCTATCATCCAAGGTAAGAAAGTCACCATCATTGGTTATGGTTCTCAAGGCCATGCTCACGCTTGCAATCTAAAAGACTCAGGTGTTGATGTAACTGTCGCCTTACGTCCAGGTTCATCTTCCGTTGCAAAGGCAGAAGCAGAAGGTTTAACGGTTAAAAACACACCTGAAGCTGTCGCAGGCGCAGATGTGATTATGGTATTAACACCAGATGAATTCCAAGCACAGCTTTACAAAGAAGAAATCGAACCTAATTTAAAGCAAGGCGCCGTATTAGCCTTCGCTCATGGTTTCGCTATTTTGTACAACCAAATCGTTCCTCGTGAAGACCTAGATGTCATCATGATTGCACCGAAAGCACCAGGCCATACAGTTCGTAATGAATTTGTGAAAGGTGGGGGTATTCCTGATTTAATCGCGGTTGAGCAAGATGCTTCAGGACGTGCGAAAGATATTGCGCTTTCATACGCTTCAGGTGTCGGTGGTGGTCGTACTGGTATTATTGAAACCACTTTCCGTGATGAAACCGAAACTGATTTATTCGGTGAACAAACTGTTCTCTGTGGTGGTGCAGTCGAATTAGTTAAAGCTGGTTTTGAAACATTAACCGAGGCTGGTTACGCGCCTGAAATGGCGTACTTCGAATGCTTACACGAATTAAAATTGATTGTAGATCTCATGTACGAAGGCGGTATCGCTAACATGAACTACTCGATTTCTAATAACGCTGAATACGGCGAATACGTGACTGGTCCTAAAGTTATCAACGAAGAAAGTCGTTGGGCCATGCGCGAAGCCTTACGTAATATCCAAGAAGGTAAATACGCAAAACAGTTTATTCAAGAAGGCCAATCTGGTTACCCTGAAATGACTTCAATGCGTCATCTAAACGCTGAGCATCCAATCGAAAAAACTGGTGCGAAGTTACGCGCTATGATGCCGTGGATTCAAAAAATCGTCGATAAAGATAAAAACTAAACTATCTTTTTTTAGTACAGACAAAATACCTCTGAAAACATTGTAGAAAGTTTTCAGCTCTTATATGCCTAGTAATAGTTATCCATATATCGCAAGAGAAGGCTGGTTAATACTATTTATATTAGCCAGCTTATTTTTTCTAGCTTATGCATATATAAGCCCTCTTTTAGGTTGTCTGCTTTTAGCTCTGTTCTTACTTTTCATATTTTTATTCCGCGATCCACCTAAACTCATTCCATCATTACCACTCGGTATTGTCAGCCCGGTTCATGGCAAAATTGAATCGATAGAAATGGTTGAAAATACTTGGCTAGAACGCAAAGCCAAACGCATTCGCATCAAAATGTCATTCTGGGATATTTTTTCATTACGCAGCCCCATTGAAGGCAAAATCATGAATCAATGGAGCAAGAAATTACATGAAACGACTAGCTCTCGCGAGTATGCTTATTGGATTCAAACCGATGAAAAAGATGATGTAGTAACTGCATTACACTTTTCAAAAGCCAGTTGGTTTTATCGAATTTATTTACAATCTGGTCATCGCATTGGTCATGGCCAACGATGTGGCTATTTATTTTTCGGTAGCCGAGTTGATGTCTTCGTAAAAGAAAACTCTCGACTTGATGTTAAGCCCGGCGATATCGTCGAATCTGGCTCCAGTATTTTATGTCATATCGTGCATGAAGAACCTGTCAGTGCCGTTGAAGATAATTCAAACAATCATTCTAAATAAACAACGTCTATTATTACTAGACGACTTTTAAACATGGACTAACATCTGGAAACTGAATGGCTACTCGAAAACGTACTAGAGGAATCTACTTACTACCGAACTTGTTCACGACAAGTGGTTTGTTTGCCGGTTTCTATTCGATCATCTCCGCGATGAATGGCAAATTCGAAATAGCCGCGATAGCAATTTTTGTTGCCATGATCATGGATGGCCTAGACGGAAGGATTGCCAGATTGACCAACACGCAGAGTGATTTCGGTGTTCAATATGATTCCTTATCCGATATGGTGTGTTTTGGGCTGGCTCCTGCCTTAATTGTATACGCATGGAATTTAAATAATTTAGGTAAACTTGGTTGGCTCGGTGCTTTCCTCTATGCCGCTGCTGCCGCATTAAGACTCGCCAGATTCAATACCCAAGCAAAAAACGATGACAGACGTTATTTCCAAGGCTTACCAAGCCCTGCTGCTGCTGCTTTGGTGGCAGGAATGATTTGGCTTGCAGAAGATTACACCATTATTGAATACGTGGATTTAGAATACTTTGCCTTACCGATCACCATCTTCGCTGGATTGCTCATGGTAAGTAATTTTCGTTTTCATAGCTTCAAAGAATTTGACCTCAAAGGCAAAGTACCTTTTATTGCTATGTTTATTCTGCTGTTGATCTTTATCCTTATCGCCAGCTCGCCACCACTGGTCTTATTTTTAATTGCATTGGTATTTGCAATTTCAGGGCCTGTATTAACCTTAGTAACAATTCGTAAACATCGCCAGAAAAGAGATGCTCATTCTTAGTTTGTCTATATAGGCTCATTTACCAGGCTCGTAATTTTAGAATACTTGCAAAAATTGATTTTGCGCTTATATTTAACTTCATGAATTCTTTTTCAATCAATCTTTTAATCATCTCTAGCGATTTATCGCTGGCTTCTCTACGTCTACTGCCCTAGCGGGCACATTTTCTTTTCTCACAAAATATTTCTATTTTTTCATTGGCTTAAACGCTAGCCATAAGTTGTTGTTGCATGAATAGCCAGTTACTATTCGTGCTCTGTTTGGAGTTTAAAAATGAGTGACAAATTAATAATTTTCGATACCACCTTGCGTGATGGTGAGCAAAGCCCTGGCGCTTCGATGACCAAAGACGAGAAATTACGCATCGCCAAGGCTTTGGAAAAGATGAAGGTGGATGTGATAGAGGCGGGGTTTCCAATTGCTAGCCCGGGTGACTTTGAATCCGTTAAAGCAGTAGCTGAAGTAATTAAAGACAGCACCGTCTGCGGTCTTGCACGTGCCTTGGATAATGACATTGATACCGCTGCTGAAGCCATTAAGCCTGCTGAGTCTGGCCGTATTCATACCTTTATCGCGACCTCGCCGATTCATATGCGTGAAAAACTACGTATGGAACCTGATCAAGTAGTAGAACAGGCAATTCATGCTGTGAAACGTGCACGGAACCATACAGATAATGTCGAGTTCTCGCCTGAAGATGCTGGGCGCTCTGAATTGGATTTCTTGTGTCGAGTCATCGAAGCCGTAATCGATGCAGGAGCAACCACCATTAATATTCCTGACACTGTTGGTTACAACTTGCCTCATCGCTTTGGTGATTTGATTGGCCAGTTGATCGAAAAGATTCCAAATTCAGATAAAGCCATTTTTTCAGTGCATTGCCATAACGATTTGGGTTTGGCGGTTGCGAATTCGTTATCCGCTGTAATCAATGGTGCACGTCAGGTCGAATGTACTATTAATGGTTTGGGCGAACGTGCAGGTAATGCGTCTTTAGAAGAGGTCGTGATGGCCGTTCGAACTCGCCAGGATATTTTTAACTGCAATACAGGCCTTGATACCACCCAAATCATGACCTGCTCTCGTTTGGTTTCGAATATCACAGGTTTTGCTGTACAGCCAAACAAAGCTATTGTTGGCGCCAATGCCTTTGCACATGAATCCGGCATTCATCAAGATGGTGTGCTTAAAAGCCGTGAAACTTATGAAATCATGTCAGCACAAGATGTGGGTTGGCATGCGAATAAAATGGTCTTGGGTAAACATTCTGGTCGTAATGCCTTTAAAACTCGTATGAAAGAATTGGATATCGAGTTTGAAAAAGAAGAAGACTTGAATGCGGCTTTTTCGCGCTTCAAAGATTTAGCCGATAAAAAACACGAAATCTATGACGATGACTTAGTTGCTTTAGTGACTGAAAGCCAACATGAGACAGAACAAGAACGCATCAAATTAGTTTCGATGAAGGCATTTAGTGAGACAGGTGAAATACCAAGTTCTTCCATCACGCTTTTAGTAGATGGCGAAGAAAAACATGCGACTGCGGAAGGTGGTGGTCAAGTTGATGCAACGTTTAAGGCTATTGAATCGATCATCAATAGTGATTACGACTTACAGCTTTATTCAGTAAATAACATCACCAAGGGTATCGATTCGCAAGGTGAAGTCACAGTGCGAATTGACAAGGCTGGACGCATCATCAATGGCCAAGGTGCGGATACCGATATTGTCGTTGCTTCTGCGAAAGCTTACATCAATGCCATTAATAAAGCTTTAGATCCGATCGAACGCCAACATCCACAGATGAATCAAATCTAACATGGATTTATCAAACCGCCAGACAGTGTTTTTACAAACTATGGGCATTGATGTCTGGCGTGATCGTAAAAAAGAAAAAGCTCTTAATGAAGCAGAACTTATTAATGACGCTGATAATAACCAAACCGAAAGCTTTGATTGGGTACAGCTACGTAATGCAGTCACCCACTGTACGAATTGTGAATTACATAAAACCCGTACCCAAACCGTGTTTGGCGTGGGTGATAAACAAGCTGACTTATTAGTCATCGGCGAAGCACCCGGTGCAGAAGAGGATAGACAAGGCGAACCATTTGTTGGCAGAGCAGGAAAACTATTAACCAATATGTTAATTGCGATTGGTTTAAAACGCGAACAAGTGTTTATCGCTAATATTCTAAAATGTCGTCCACCAAATAATCGTGATCCTAAACCTGAAGAAGTTATTCAATGTGAATCATATTTAAAACAACAAATTGCATTAATCAAACCTAAGCTTATTGTTGCAGTGGGTCGCATTGCTGCACAAAATTTATTAAAGGTTGATACGCCGATTGGTAAAATGCGCGGCAAGCAATATGAATACTCTGATAAGAAGATTCCAGTGATCGTAACTTATCATCCAGCTTATTTATTGCGTTCGCCTAAAGAGAAACAAAAATCTTGGCAAGATTTACTTAAAGCTAAAGAGTTGTACGAGCAAATATCATGAGTGCTGTATTTGAAACATCATTAAATTTCAGGCCTATGACCGAACAAGACTTTGCTGCGGTCATGGAAATAGAAAGTCGTGCCTATCAATTTCCTTGGAAGACAAATATCTTTCGTGATTGTGTCAACGTTGGTTATCAATGTTGGTTACTTGAAGAAAATCATGAAATGATTGGCTATGGGATTATGATCTTGGCTGCTGGAGAATGTCATATCTTAAATCTTTGTGTCGATCCTAATCGTCAAAACCAAGGCTTTGGCAATATGATATTGGATTTCTTACTCGATATTGCAAAACAAAAAAATACCGATACGGCCTTTTTAGAAGTCAGACCTTCGAATAAATATGCGATTCAACTTTATCAAAATATTGGCTTTGATGAAGTTGGCGTGCGTAAAAATTATTATCCCGCTATTAATGATCGTGAAGATGCCTTAATCTTTGCCAAAACCTTAATTTAATCTTATATGAATACAGATTTCCCTACGATTGAATCGTTTATCGGCAATACGCCTTTAGTTCGCTTACAGCGCATTCCTGGAAATACCAGCAATACTATTTTAGCCAAACTTGAAGGTAATAACCCTGCGGGGTCAGTAAAAGATAGGCCAGCGGTTAGCATGATCCAACAAGCAGAACAACGTGGCGTAATTAAGCCAGGTGATACTTTAATAGAAGCCACTAGTGGTAACACGGGAATAGCACTAGCGATGGCAGCAGCGATTAAAGGATACAAAATGATTTTAATCATGCCTGATAACGCAACAGTTGAACGAAAACGCGCTATGAGTGCTTACGGAGCTGAGTTAGTGCCTGTTACGAAAGAAGAAGGTATGGAAGGTGCGCGTGATTTGGCAGATAAAATGGAAGCTGAAGGCAAAGGCATAGTTTTAAATCAATTTGCCAATACCGATAACCCATTAGCGCATATCAATGGTACTGGTCCAGAAATTTGGCGTGATACACAAGGCAAGATCACACATTTTGTCAGTTCGATGGGAACCACTGGCACCATCATGGGAGTTTCTACTTATTTAAAACAACAAAACCCTGATATAGAAATTATCGGTATTCAACCAGCGGGGGATGACAGTATTCCAGGCATCCGTCGCTGGCCAAAAGAATATCTCCCAAAGATATTTGAACGTGAACGCGTTGATCGCATTATTGATGTCACTCAAGCAGAAGCCGAAGCAATGACTCGTCGTTTAGCCAAAGAAGAAGGCATTTTTGCTGGTGTTTCTTCGGGCGGTGCAATGGCCAGTACATTAAAACTCGCTGATGAACTTGAAGATGCAGTGATTGTCACTATTATATGTGACCGTGGCGATCGTTATTTATCATCGGATGTCTTTCATTAAGCGATTATATTTGTCTAAATCAATTTGCTTACATTGTATTTTACTTATAAGTCTTTGCTTATTTTCATTCAAAGCAATTACTATCAATGATATTAATTTATCAATTACCGAACTTGATTCAATAGAAACCCCTTTTCTTAAAATTAAAGACATTGAATTGTCATTATCATTTGAAACACTACAACAAATTCAAATACACCTAAGTTCAAAAAATATAAAAACGGATTTTATTGAAGATATCCATTCAATATCCGTTGATTGTTTGATTGATGTTTTTGAAAACTCACAATTAGAATGTAAAAAAGGATCATTAACCCTTTTTCAAGGCAAATCAAAACAAAAATCAAATATTTCTTTCATCTATGATTTAAATAAAGGGCTGAAAAAGTTTTCGGTTAACAACTTACACTTATTTTCAGGTTCTCAATCCATAACAGCCAAGAAAAACAAACAGCTATGGAATGCTTCTTTATCCATTAAAGATACCAGCATTGAAAATATCTTAGCCTCATTAAATCATTATCAAGATTACAAAGATGAATTCCCCATTCAACAAGGGTTGTTAAATCTCTCAACAAATATAACTTTAATGCATGAAGAAATTATATCTCTAAAAATCAATGGCTCAATTGACAATTTATTTCTCGATGCTGCTCAAGTTTTAGAAGATGTAAGTTTGGAAACGAATTTTTCTTTAAAAAAGAAGAAAAATTATTGGCTTGTCGAAAACCAAACAAACTTTACTCAAGGTGCGATGTATTTAACGCCAGGGTTTACGGTATTCGAGAATCAACCTGGTTTTTTTTTCGATCTAACAAACGAACCTATCAATATTCATTTCTCAGCAAACAGTTCTTTGGATCATAAGCAAATAGATTTGCATCATTTTTCATTTGTTCATGAAAATCATATAACTGCGACTGGGAAAGGACTATTTGATTTATCCACTGATTACTTAACCGAATCGACGCACTTTCAAGTATCTACAAATGATCTTGCAAAAGTATATCCTGTATATATTGAACCCATATTATTACCCACCAATTATTCAGATCTAATGACACAAGGCTCTATGTCGATTGACATTCAGCATGAAAAAGAAGAATTAAAATATTTAAATTTATTACTAAATGATTTATCAATTTTTGATGAGCGAAAACGATTTGGTATTGAAAAACTCAATAGTAATATTCAAATGCAGGATTCAAAATCAACCAACATATCTAATATTACATGGCAAGCTTTATCGATTTATAAATTACCATTTGGCCCTGCTGATATGACATTTGAATCTATCTCCAATAATTACACATTAACGAATTGGCAATCGGTTACTTTATTAGATGGCGGTTTAGATATTAAAACACTAAAGTTGGATAATATTGGCGCTACTGATTTTAAGTTATCTTTAGGCGGTGCATTAAAACCTATCTCTTTAACTCAATTTACTGAAGCAATGTCTTGGCCCACCATGGCTGGGACGTTAGAAGGTAAAATTGAAGGCGTAGAATATACGAATAATAATTTAGAAATTCTTGGCGATATCGATTTTAAAGCCTTTGATGGTGATATTTATTTGCATGGTGTTAAAATTGAAAACTTATTCAGTACAAACTCTAGACTAACATCCAACCTTGAATTAACTAACCTTGATATCGAGATTTTAACCGATACATTTACCTTCGGGAAAATGGAAGGGACTTTAAATGGGTATATGAATGACTTCACATTGGAAAATTGGCAACCCGTCTACTTTGATGCCAAATTTGAAACTCCAAAGGATGATCAGAGACCTCATCGTATAAGTCAGAAAGCTTTGGAAAATATCTCTGAAATTGGTGGCGGTATCGGCAGTTCCTTATCCAGTAGCCTTTTAAGATTTGTTCCCTCTTATTCCTATGGACAATTCGGAATCAGTTGTCGCTTGGAAAAAGGAGTGTGTAATCTCGGAGGAGTGAAAGATACTGAAAATGGATTTTATATTTTGACACAAGGTGGATTATTGCCGCCTTGGGTAGATGTCATGGGTAGCGGACGATCGATATTGTGGGATAATCTCATCGAGGGTATCCAACAAATCTCTGAAGGTGAAGTACAATTTGAATAAATACATATCGAATTTTATAAACTATCGCAGGTCAAAACAAATCAAGATACACTATGGAAAAATTTAGGGGCTTTAGCATGAAAACAATACGACAAATACCTAATCTTTTTTTCTTTTTAACATTGGCAGCATGCGTCACAATTAATGTGTATTTCCCAGCCGCAGCTGCAGAAGATGCCGCGGATAAAATTATTAATGAAATTTACGGCAAGGATAAAAGCTCCAATGATTCAGAAAAAGCTGCTGAGACAGAACCTGAAACTAGCGCCCTAAACATATTAGATTCTGCTGCATTTGTTGTGATGAACTTTTTTATACCAGCAGCTCACGCTCAACAAGCAGATATTAATATTTCATCACCCGCGATTAATAAAATTAAATCGCAAATGAAATCTAGACACAAAAAATTAACACCTTTCTATACCAGTGGCGCTGTGGGTATGGAAGACAATGGTTTCATTACCATAAAGGATATTAAAGCTGTTTCTTTAGATAAACGTAATATCGCTAAAAAGCTGGTGAATGATGATAATCGCGATCGCAAAAACCTGTATGCAGAAATTGCGCGCGCCAATGGGCATCCTGAATGGGAAGCTGAAATAAAAAGTACATTTGCACGACGATGGATTGCCAATGCGCCTGGCGGTTGGTGGTATAAAAGTGGCGGTAGCTGGAAACAAAAATAACATTATAAAAATAATTACATGAATAAATTAGTTTTTGATATTGAAACCATTCCAGATATCGAATCTGGGCGTAAAATTTATAATTTGGGCGATTTAAACGATGATCAAATCGCGCACGTTATGTTTACCCAAAGACGACAAGAAACTGATGGCAAATCAGACTTTCTACGTTTGCACTTACATAAAATTGTCGCTATATCGGTTGTGCTTTCTAGTCATGATAAACTCAGTGTTTGGTCGCTTGGTGATACGGATTCAGATGAAGCAGAAATCATTCAACGATTTTTTGATGGCATCGAAAAATACAGTCCTGTATTAATCTCTTGGAATGGTGGTGGTTTTGATCTACCCGTACTGCATTATCGGGCTTTATTACATAGCATCAATGCACAACAGTACTGGGAAAACGGAGGCGATGATCAAAGTTTTAAATGGAATAATTATTTAAGCCGTTATCATGAACGTCACACTGACTTGATGGATGTGTTAGCAGGTTATCAACCACGTGCCAATGCACCGCTCACTGAAATTGCTACCATGTTGGGTTTCCCGGGTAAAATGGGGATGGATGGTTCTAAAGTTTGGGAATGCTATCAAGACAATAATATCGAAGCGATTCGCGATTATTGCGAAACCGATGTATTGAATACCTATTTAGTTTATTTACGTTATGAATTAATGCGCGGTAATAAAACACCTACCACTTATGAAATGGAATGTGATCGTCTCAAAGAATATCTCGAAGATGAAAACAAAGCTCACTTCACAGAATTTCTAGAAGTCTGGCAATCTTAACGAATTATATTAATGTCTCGTAAACGAAAAAAACTGCCTGAAGAAGCAGTTCAAGCACATATTCACGCGCTTTCCCATGAAGGTCGTGGCATAGCCAAAGTCAATGACAAAACTACTTTCATTCGTGGCGCTTTAGCCAATGAAGATGTTTGGTTTAAATATAGCTATTCACGTTCTAAATTTGATGAAGGTTATGTCACTGAAGTCATATCAAAATCAGATGATCGAGTTGATGCAAAATGCACGGCGTTTGGAATTTGTGGTGGCTGTAGTTTGCAACATATGTATCCAGAGGCACAAATTCTAATGAAACAAAATGTTTTATTGGAACAACTAGAGCATATAGGTAAATCACAACCACAAACCATATTACCCCCTTTAACTGGCCCGCATTGGGAATACCGCCGTAAAGCCAGACTTGGCGTAAAGTACGTTATTAAAAAAGAATCCGTATTAATTGGTTTCCGTGAAGTACGTTCGAACTTTATTGCGCAAATAGAACAATGCGAAGTTTTACATCCTTCCATTGGCAAAAAACTAGATGAGCTTAAAGCACTCATTACGAATATTTCAATTAAAGATCAAATACCGCAATTAGAAGTTGCTATCGGTGATAACAAAACAGTTATTATCTTACGCCATCTAAAACCATTAACCGATGATGATTTAGATTTACTCAGCGAGTTTGAACAACAACATAATATTGTATTCTATTTACAACCTTCAGGATTAGATTCCATTCATATTTTAAATCCAGAAAATGAATCTGATTTAGAATATGCCTTGCCCAATCACGACATAACTATTTATTTTCGACCAACTGATTTCACACAAATCAATATAGATATCAATCGTCAAATGATTGATCTGGCTTTGAACTTTTTGGAATTGAAATCAGAAGATAATGTATTGGATTTATTTTGTGGTATTGGTAATTTTACTTTACCGATTGCCAAATATTGTAACTCCGTCATTGGTGTCGAAGGATTAGACGAGCTAGTCGAAAGAGCAAAGTTGAATTCAGAACGTAATCAAATTACCAATACTGAATTTCATGCTATGGATTTAGCCAAAGAAGATTTGAATGATCGCCTATTCAATAATAACTATAATAAAATATTATTAGATCCTGCCCGCTCTGGGGCAGATATTGTCTTAAAGAAACTGAATTTAAAAAACGTTGAAACCATTGTGTATGTATCTTGTAATCCTGCAACCTTAGCAAGAGATACTGAAATTTTAGTAGATGAAAAAGGTTTTAAACTCACGCACGCAGGTGTGATGGATATGTTCCCTCACACAGCCCATGTTGAATCAATCGCTGTATTTAAACAATAAAATGAAGCAAATCATTGTCAATGTAGAAAAACAAACTTTATCTTTATATGAAGATGATGCATTAGTTAAAGAATATGTAATCTCAACAGCAAAAAATGGTGTGGGCGAAATTCAAGACAGCGAATGTACCCCAAGAGGCCAACATATTATTTCTGAAAAAATTGGTGCGAATGAACCTATTAATACAGTTTTTATTGCAAGAAAACCAACGGGTGAAATTTACCAACCACAATTACGTACTATCTATCCAGACCGAGACTGGATCCTAACTCGCATAATGTGGTTAAGCGGTACGGAAGAAGGAAATAACAAGGGTGGTAGTGTCGATAGCCATGATCGTTATATCTATTTACATGGATCTCCAGACGATGTTGAAATGGGCAAACCAGGCTCTCGTGGCTGTGTACGTATGAGAAACAACGATATCATTGAATTATTTGATCTGGTTGAAGTTGATACACCTGTATCTATCTTAGAATGTTAATGCCTTATGATAAATTATATTTTTAAATCGTTAGCGAGGCAGCTAGTACGAGGCATACATAAGATTTCAAGAGGGAGTTTATTGATAATAAATGACCGAATGAAATTTTATGGTTAACGAAGTAATGGCAACGCAGGTAGATTTAAAATGAGTGGACAAACTCCATATCAGCTAATAGGTGGTGAAGCAGGTTTAAAAGAATTAGTAAAACGTTTCTATGACAATATGGAAACATTACCTGAATGCAAACCAATCCTTGACCTACATCCAAAAGACTTAAGTAATTCGAGAAAAAAAACCTATATGTTCCTCAGTGGCTGGATGGGCGGCCCTGATCTATATATCCAAGCCTTTGGACATCCACGCTTACGCGCACGACATTTACCATTTCCTATTGGCCCAAACGAACGCGACCAATGGTTACTCTGCATGAAAAAAGCATTAGATGATATGGAATTGGATCCTGTGTTTAAAATCCATTTAATGGGAAGTTTTTTTAATACAGCGGATCATATGATTAATCAAGATGATCAGACTCTAATTAAAAATTAAGTTTTTCTTGGTAACAATCTAGTAATACTATTTTTTTTACCTTCAAAAATTTTTGCATATCCTTTAATTTTAAAATCATAGTCATACATGCAGTATAATAGCCATATCTTCTTCCACAAATCATCAATTGGATCTATATATTCGACATTTAAACCTAATTCGCTTGCTTCTATAGCATTTATAACTGCGCCATGAGAATAATAATTAGTTGTAGAAGATAATTTAGAAACTAAATCATCAATAGATCTTTCATCTGAATCTTTAAGCATTCCGTCTGTTAATACTTTTTTTGCTAATTGTTTTGTTCTTTCTATGGCATGTTGTGCAAGTTTTTTTGTAGGGTAATTTTGTTGAGGATCATCTTTAATAAATTCGGCAGGAATTCCATTAAAGTGTGGGTCAATGGGACCTAACTCAGAATTAATGCCCATTAATATTTTTTCTGAAGATATGGCAACTATTGTTCCAGCACTTTTTGCCCAACTAGGGATTAATACACGATAACTGTCTAAATGTTGTTTTAGAATACTAATAAGCTTCTCACAGGCATCTGGATTTCCTCCTGGAGTTTGAATTAACAAATCTATATCTTTAGTATCACAGCCATCTAATACTTCAGATAAATCATCAGCATCATTAAAATCTAATGATCCACTTTGATCATTATTAACTGAAAAATAGACCGCAAGTTCTCGTCCAGTTAACTCTTGAATATCACTTATAAGTAACTGTCTTAGATATCGATCTTTTTCTTTAACCCAGTATTTAGGGGATTGAATTGGAGATTCTTTTGTTCTAGGAAACTGATTTAATCTATCTTGATCCTGCGAGGCAGTCATATATTGAAGTCCCTTTATCTTCATCTGAAATAAACACGAATCTGCTTTCTAGCTCTACAGAGCTACTTTCAGAATTTTTATACAGTGGTGAGATATCTTGCTTTTGTAATTCCTCAGTTATTTTGTCATAACTGGACATATGATCATTCCTTTTTGTTTCTGAAGGTTTATGTTTAATATTGGTCATAGATAATACCTCATATAAAAATCTATATTGTGTATCGACCACAAATAAAATCTTCTTAACTAAAGGCTATTTTAGATAATTTAATAAAATATATCTATAAAAATCAATTAGTTTTTTATTACAAAATAAATTCCATATTTACTTAATAATATATTTATTAGCCTCTTAGGCCTTTATATTTTAATTATAAGACTATAAATTAATAAATTAGTTTTTCAGTATGATTTATAAATAATGGACTTAAAACTTAAATATAAAATCCTGATAGGTTTTAGAATTAGCTAAATTCGGAGTATTTTTTTCATATTTGATGTGCTGAGGATTGAGGAATAACTGAGGGAACTTTTGCAGGAGGGTATAACTTATCAGCGATTGAGCCTCGTATATAACCGATACGTATTGATGACAAATGACGAAATTTTTAACTAAGAAAATCTCGTTGAGCCTTGCCGAGTGAGGAAGCAGGCATAGCGGGAAATTTATAGGATATAAATTTTAGCGAGGCGAAACATGGATGTTTCGTCTGAGCGACGCGTGATGACTGATTACGAATGAAGGGTTACAAGGCGACCGGGTGTCTTTTCTTTTGGTTCGTTTTCTTTGGACAAGCAAAGAAAATGAACAATAAAAAAGAAAAACACTTTTTCTTCTTACTTCTTTTTCACATGCCTCATTAAGCGCCTCTTCTTCTCTACTTGACGTTTGGTCAATTTATTCTTTTTATCGGCATAAGGATTATCACCATACTTGTATTCAATCATTACAGGTATAGCTTCGAGTCGTAAAAATTTTTGAAAGAAGTTCGCAAGATAACGAGTATAGTCTTTTGGTACAGAAGCAGTTTGATTTCCATGAATGATAATACGAAATGGATTTTTACCACCAACATGTGCGTAACGTAGTTTGATTCTTCGGCCACGAACTAATGGCGGTTGATGGCTTTCAATAGCGCGTTCTAAAATCTCTGTAATCTCAGATGTGGTGTATTCGGTTTTTAATAATTCACCAACTCGGTTTATCGATTTGAATAAATCGCCGACTGCGGTTCCGTGTAGTGCAGAAATATAATGGATAATAGGTGATTGTAAAAAGTTAAGTTTACGTTCTAATTGTTCTTTTATATTTTCTCGTTGTGTAGGATCAATACCATCCCATTTATTCACCGCAACGATTAAGGCCTTACCTTGATCATAACAAGCACCTAATAAAGTCACATCTTGATCGGTGATTGCTTCATGTGCATCCATTACGATGATCACAATATTCGACATGCTGATCGTTTGCATGGATTTAACCACACTAAACTTTTCAACTTCATCTTTAACTTTCGAACGTCGTCTAACACCAGCAGTATCAATTAAGACATATTTCTTGCCGTCTTTTTCAAAGTCGACTGAAACACTATCACGTGTAGTACCTGGATGATCAAACGTCACTAATCGTTCTTCACCTAAGAAACGATTAATTAATGTCGACTTACCAACATTAGGTCGACCAAGCACGCAAACTCTTAATGCATCACCTATTTCTTCTTCATGTTCTGTAGCATCGTAAGGATGATCCGATAACATATCTGAAATAAGTTGTTTTAAACCTGAACCTCTTTGCGCAGATATAGCATAAGGTTCGTTCATACCTAACTGGTAGAAGTCAGCAACAACAGTACTTTTTTCTAACCCTTCAGTTTTATTTACCGCTAGAAAACATTTTTTATTATAAGGCCGCAGTTGTTCAGCAATGGTTTCATCAACATGATTAATGCCAGTACGGCCATCAACCACAAACATGATTGCAGTCGCATCTTCAATTGCTTGAAAAGTTTGCTTTTCGACATGCTCTAACATGGCTTCGTTATCTGGATTGATTTCACCTAAACCAGCAGTATCAATTAAGATAAATTCAAAACCTTCATACTCCGCCATACCAAATTGACGATCGCGAGTAACACCTGGTCGATCAACGACAAGTGCATCTCGAGTATCAGTTAAGCGATTAAATAAAGTGGATTTACCAACGTTAGGTCTTCCAACGATGGCAATAACGGGTTTCATTAGGTTTTGAAAATTGAATTAAATATGATTAAAGAAAAAACTATTCATCAATATCTTTTTCTTCTTCATCTTGCTCTTCATCATCATCCGATTTAAAAATATCGAATAATTGATTAAATGAAAAGCCGTCAGAATCTGAATCGTCTTCATAATTTTCGGAGATATCTTTTTGTTTCGCTAATTGCCTACGTTTCTCCTCTTCAAACTTTTCTATTTCACTTAAAGTAAGTTCTCTAGTGCCCTCTATACCATAAACACTCATGGTGCCATCAATAGCATAAGAATAAAGTTTTTCATCTTCGACGATTGGTGTCGCAATAATACGTGAGTCATTGACTTGTGTTCTTGCAACCATGTCACCAGTTTCACCATTAAACCAATGCAGATAACCTTCGAAATCACCGACTACGACATAATCATTATGAATGGCTGGCGCTGTAACTGAACGAGCAAAGAGTTTTTCTTGTTTCCAAACAGAATCACCAGAGAATCTATCTAATGCCCATAAGTTACTATCTTCATCACTGACATAAACATAATCATCAGAGACCGCAAGTCCTGCATAAGATGATATTTCACGTAACCAAACTATTTGTCCTGTATTGGCATCAACAGCAGCAACATTACCTTGGAACGTTGAAACAAAGATAGTACCTGCATCAATAATCAATTCAGCATCGATATCAACCATACGATCCAATTCATTACCACCCTTGGCCCTGGCAATGCGGGCTTCCCAAATAGTTTTTCCCGTAATTAATTCAAGGGCGACTAACTTACCACCATCAAAACCATTGAAGACTAAACCAGAATCAATTAATGGATTACCTGTGCCACGTAAGGTAAGTGTTGGTACTTTATGATCATATACCCATAAGCGTTCACCAGTCGCTTCATCTAGACCAAACAATTTGCTATCGATGGTTCTTACTACCACAACACCATCTTCAACTGCAGGCTTCGATAAAATTTCACTACTAACCCGTGCCTTCCATAATTGCTCAGCACTCTCTGAATCAAAAGCGATAACTTCACCTTCTTGAGTACCAACAAATACACGGCCTTCTATAGCAGTTGGTCCGCCCGAGATTGGTTGGTCTGTATCGATATCCCATGTTTGTGCGCCTGAACTGCTATCGAGTGAAAAAATATCACCACCATTTTCTGCGATGAAAACTTGGGCTGAACGAATTTCAGGAGCTAATTTGAGGTATTTTTTATCACTGCCATCACCCACGTCTTTTGACCATAATTCATTAATGACCAAAGTTTGTGGAAAATTTGTTAAAGGTGTTGGCGGAGTTGCATTATCTTCATCGCCAAATGAATTGGTAAAATTTTTAATCGAACTGCAGCTAATAAGGCTCAGACAAATTAACAAACTTAGGATTAGCCGTAACATTAGATGAACAACGTTTAGTTGATGCTGTTACCAACAGAATCCAATTTCATTTCAAGTATTTGATAGCTTCCTGTATCTGCTTCAGATTTTGATAATGCTAATGCGTATTCTTCGCGCGCTTTGGATAAATCACCTTGCTGAGAAAAAATATCGCCTTTTAGTTCCGCCACAGATGCAGCATAAGCATCACCGTTAACCGAAGCTAATAGTTTTTGTGTCTCAGCAAAATTACCCTCAGCAAAAGCAACTCTTGCTAAACGTAAACCAGCAAGGGATTGTAGTTCATCATCATCAGCATGCTCTTTTGCAAACTGTAGATGTTGCTTTGCAGTTACATAATCAGAATCTTCTATTGCGATTTTTGCCAAGATCATCGAACTGTAAACAGCGTACTTAGTATCTTGGTATTCTGCGATGATTTTTTCCGCTGTACCCTTCGCCTCATCGAGTTCTTTATTGCGAGTTTGCGCTAACAGCGCTGAGTAAATATCCGAGGCAGCAATTGCTTGTTGTTCTTGATGTGCTTGATACCCACGCCAGCCAAATAGGCCGCCTAAGCCAATCACTAAGCCTAAACCAATTGGCAGAC
The DNA here is from genome assembly GCA_965243205.1 of Gammaproteobacteria bacterium. Classification (GTDB taxonomy): domain Bacteria; phylum Pseudomonadota; class Gammaproteobacteria; order Eutrophobiales; family Eutrophobiaceae; genus CBDEUK01. Next base: position 2,025,891 of record CBDEUK010000002.1, on the reverse strand, counting down.
CGTTCTCTTTCCACCATTTCTTTACCGCTTCTATTTCTTGTTCTTCTGTACTGTAAGTTTCCGCCAAAACTGTGTCCTCGTATTTCTAAGCTGTCGGATCATAATGATGCTAGTGCCGATAATCAATGAAAGATTCAGCATTTTAGCTGCGTTTTAGACAATTAGATCGCTTAATTTTGCAGTAAGTTCAGACTGAGCACAGGTAATTTGCTCCTTGTCTTCGCGCAAAAATTTGATGCCTATTGTCTGATTTTGAACCTCAACCTCTCCCAAAATGAGAGCTAGTTTTGCCCCACTTTTATCAGCTTTTTTAAACTGACTTTTAAAACTACCGCCTCCGTGATGGCATATTAGTGAAAAATTGTTTAACTCTGAGCGTATTTTCTCAGCCAATTGGATTCCTTGTTTGCTGGCTCCATCTCCTACACAAATTAAGTATGCGCTTGGAATATACTCAGGGAATTTTTGCTGATTTGCTTCTAACAGGCCCATGATTCTCTCAACACCCATTGCAAATCCAATAGCTGGAGTTGGTTTTGCTGAAAATTGTGTAACTAACCCATCGTAGCGCCCACCCGCGCAAATAGTCCCTTGTGCACCAAGCTGCTCAGTCACCCATTCAAATACAGTTTTACTGTAGTAATCAAGCCCTCTGACCAACCTTGGGTTCACGATATATTCAACATTATTATCCGATAAATATTCACATAAAGTATCGAAATGCGCTTTCGATTCATCATCTATGTAATCAAAAAATTCGGGCGCTTGCTTAATTAATTCACTTAAATCAGGATTCTTGCTATCCAGTATTCTTAACGGATTTTTCTCCAGCCGCTTAAGACTATCTTCGTCTAGTTGATCTTTATTATTAGAAAAATACTCTATCAGCTTTTCTCGATAGCTGGCTCTTGATTCCGTAGTACCTAGACTATTAATTTCGAGACTAACGTCTTGAATGTTTAATTCTTGCCACAGACGTGCTGTCATTAATAAAAGTTCTGCATCGATATCTGGCCCTTCAAGCCCAAATGCCTCGACACCTATTTGATGAAACTGACGTTGGCGACCTAATTGTGGCCTTTCATGACGAAACATAGGGCCACGATACCAAAGTTTTTGGACTTGCTGGTTACTAAACAACCCATGTTCAATGCCTGCGCGGACAGTTGAAGCTGTGCCCTCTGGTCTTAAAGTTAAGCCATCGCCATTTTTATCATCAAAGCTATACATCTCTTTGGAGACGATATCTGTTAATTCACCAATCGAACGATGAAATAATTCAGTTTTTTCTAGTATTGGGGTACGTATTTCTTGATAACCATAGCGTTCAAATAACGATTGAGTTAGTTCTTCTAAACATCGCCACTGATGTGTTTCAGGTGGTAATAGATCGCGCATACCGCGGATGGCTTGTAACTTGCCAGACACTCAAGATACCTCTTGGAAAATTAATTTTATTGTTTTACTACTCGCCTAATGTTAAGCGGGCAACGTTAGCCCGTGTGAACGGCACCGTATCAACTGCTTTGCCATCAAATTCAACGCGAACACCGTCGGCAAAACCGATTAAGACTGAAAGTGGGGTTAATCCAGTAATATTTACCACAGAACCTGGCTGCGCAAGTTTCTGAAATAATTTCCTATCATTCGTATTATAAACTTCTATCCAGGATTCTTTATCAACGAATAATTTTAATTTACCCGTCTCACCAGACGATGGATTCGAACTTATTACTGTTGAGTCATTAACTGTATCAACTGATGGAACAATTGAATCAACTGTTTGAATTGTAGGTGTTTCATTCAAGATAGTATCTTGTTCAAAACTTTGTTTAGTCTCTGCTACTTCAACACTGAAATTATCTGGATGAGTAATAATGTTATAACTATAATTGAACGCAGGTTTAACGCCTTCAGAATCATTTGTATTCGTAGTTTCAGATTCTGTTGCCATGACCTCTTTGTCTTCACTAATTAAATATTTACTTTGCCACCATGCTAATAGCAAAAGTATCAAAGCAAATGAAATGAGATACGTAACTATTTTAACGGGTTTGTCACTACTAGAAATTTGTGATTTTTGAGAAACTTCGGGAATAATTTCTGGATCGTTATCATTTTCTAAAAAGCTATTATAAAGACCAATTAATGACTCATCATCAACATCCACTAATTTAGCATAGCTTCTTAAATAACCCCGTACATATGTTGGTACAGAAAGACGTTCATAATCATCATTCTCAACTGCATCAATAATGTCGATATTTAGTCTCAAACGTTGACTGACATCAGTTTGTTCAAGCTGTTTAGCTTCACGCGCATCACGCAAAAGCTGTCCTGGTGTATCAAGACTTAACTTAGCCTGTTCAGGTTTATCAGTCATATCTACAACAATCCTGATTGTAGTAGTAGTTTAGTTTCTTCACTATCTGGAAAACTATTCTTTAATAATAAAGCGTAACTAGACATAGCATCGCTATCACCTAATTTACTTTCCGTTTGTACACCAAGCCAAAGACTTTTTGCATTATGACGAGCAACTTGAGAATAACGTTGAATGTAAGCCCTAGCCGATAAATAGTTTTCTTGAATTACATTAATTTCAGCCATTTGTATTAATGCTGCAGGCACTCGTGGATTTTGTTCTAAGGCTTGTCTAAAAAAACCTTCTGCTTTGTCATAGAGTTTATTGCGCATTGCACAGGTACCAGCATTCGTATTGGCAATCTCTGGAGACGGATATAAAGGATTATTTGCTGCTTTTAAAAATGACTGTTCGGCTTCTTCATATCTAGCAATGGAACATAAAAACTGGCCATAATTATTTAAAGTAGATGGTTGACTGGGACTTTTATTTAATGATTTTTTAAAATATTGCTCAGCTAAGTCTTTTTCACCCATGCGTTGATGTAAAACACCTAAAACATTTAATGTTGCATGATAATCAGGATCGGCTTTAAGTGCTTTATTCAACTTCTGTAAAGATTTTTCATACTCACCTTTTTCCATATAAGCCGTACCTAAACGTAAGTTTGCAATTGCAATTTCACTATTAGACGTTTGAGTCGGTTTTACATTACTCGAGTTTGGTGCAGCTGGTGCACAAGCCGTTAAAACGAATGAAATTAATAATGGACTAAGTTTGATAATTTTTTTCATTTTGAACAATCTAGTTTTGTTTGATGACGTTTGGCCTTTGCAAGCACTTTTCCAACAAGCTGACCACATGCAGCATCAATATCATCACCGCGGGTTTTACGTACTGTAGTAATGAAACCTTTCTTCAATAATTGCTCTTTAAATTTTGTAATCGCGGTATTTGATGAACATCGATAATCTGCACCAGGGAAAGGATTAAACGGAATCAGATTAATTTTTGCAGGCAAGCCAGACAACACTTTTGCAAGCTGTTTAGCATGTACTAAATGATCATTCACACCATCTAACATAACGTATTCAAATGTAATCGATTCGCCTCCATGTATCTTGGCATATCGACTGCACGCTGCCAAGAGTTCTTCCAGCGGATAGGTTTTATTGATCGGTACTATCTGATCGCGTAACTCATTATTCGGTGCATGTAATGAAACCGCTAACGCGACTTCTGTAGATTGCGCTAATCGATCTATGCCTGGCACTAAACCAGCGGTACTGACTGTAACTCTTCTTCTTGATAAGTTATATGCTAAATCATCTTTCATGATTTCTAATGCTGGCACAACGTTATCAAAATTCAGTAATGGTTCACCCATACCCATCATAACTACATTGGTAATACGACGTTGTTGATCATTAAAAGAACCTAAACGTTCATTCGCTAACCATAGTTGTGCAATAATTTCAGCAGTACTTAGATTGCGATTAAAACCTTGTTTCGCTGTTGAACAAAACTGGCAGTCCAAGGGACAACCAATTTGTGAAGAGATACATAAAGTGCCACGATTTTCTTCTGGAATAAAAACCGTTTCAACACTATTGCCTCCACCATCGACATTCATCAACCATTTATAAGTGCCATCCTTTGAAACTTGTTCATGAATAATTTCTGGAAACACAATATTGGCAGATTGTTCTAAACTATCACGCAAGGCTATACTAATATTGGTCATCTGCTGAAAATCAGTCACACCTTTTTGATGTATCCATTGCATGATCTGGTTTGCACGAAACGGCTTTTCTCCAGTCGAAGCAAAGTAGTTCGCCATCGAACTTCGATCAAAATTCAGCAAATTGGTTTGTGTATTCATTCTGATGATTATAGTCTGTTTGCAAATATCTCGTCAGATGAAAAGAAAAACGCACTCTCTCTTGCTGCAGATTCTTCACTGTCCGAACCATGTACTGCATTTTCAGTCATATTTTCTTTAGCCGAAAACTCACCACGAATCGTTCCTGGCTCAGCTTCCATTGGATTGGTTGCTCCCATAAGTTTACGATAGCGCGTAATAGCATCTTCGCCTGCTAGCACCTGAACCATAATCGGACCAGATGTCATGAAATTAATCAGTGAATCAAAAAAATGTTTACCGTCATGTTCAGCATAGAATTGTTTAGCTTTCTCTTCCGATAAATGCATCATCTTCGCTGCGACGATATTAAGCTCATTATTCTCAAGCATCTTATAAATGCCACCAATATGATTATTTCGTACGGCATCCGGTTTGATGATTGATAGGGTTTGGGTTACTGCCATTTGTTTTCCTCAAAATTTCGTATACAAATTTATTATTTGTCGCGATTATACGCTAAAACATTGAAAATGAGGTATTTTTAAGGCTAATCCCAGCGATTATCTCTAACTTGAACCATGCCGTTTTCAATTCGCACGGGAAATGTGCTGACATCTTCATATGCTGGAGGTGTTAAGGCTTTACCGGTTTTTATTTCAAACCGTGCGCCATGACGAGGGCAAATAATTTGATCACCATCTATTGTCTCTTCTAATGGTAAGCCACATGCCAAAATCGGCACATTATCATGTGTACAAGTGTCCTCAAGCGCATAATATTCGCCATCGACATTATATACAGCAATAAACACATCGTCGGCATCAATCATTTTAGCCTGGCCTGGTTTCAATTCATCAACTGGAGCCACATCAAACCACATTTCCATTATTTTTCTCTTTATTATTTTTATGTTTAGTATAGACCTGTTTGAATTTTAGCTGCTTCAGACATCATTTCTTGAGACCATGGAGGGTCAAATGTTAATTCAACATTCACATCGGTTACGTTTTGAACGGAAGCCACTTTGGCTTTAACATCATCCGCTAAGAACTGTCCCATACCACAACCAACCGCTGTTAGAGTCATTAATATATCGACCTTATTACCATCGGCACCGAGCGGCGTGATATTACATTCGTAGATTAACCCTAGCTCGACAATATTGATTGGAATCTCAGGGTCATAGCAGGTTTTTAATTGTTCCCAAATCTCATCTTCATTCACGGAACCATCACCGACCAGCTCTTTGTCGATGACTAGTTCAGAAATTTGCTCATCTTTATCAAAACCCAAAGCATCAGCATCTTGCGGAGCAACTCTGGCTAAATTGCCATTCACATTCACTGTATAAGAACCACCTAAGGCTTGAGTGATAAAAACCACTGAACCTTCGGGTAAGGTGATAGGGGTACCTGCAGGAATTAATACTGCATCACAATCACGCATCACAGTGATTGGTTCATAATTATTATTGTATGTACTCATGATTATTCCGTACTGACTGGCTCGTCTTTACCACTTAAAGCTGAATTCAACGTATGCCAACATAAAGTCGCGCATTTAATTCGACTCGGATATTCTTTTACGCCAGCCAGTGCAGCAAGCTTACCGAGTTTTTCCATATCAACTTCTTCTCCTTCACTTGTCACCATATCATGAAAGTTTTTAAAGATTTCTTGTGCTTGTTCTATTGTTTTGCCCTTCATCGCTTCAGTCATTAAAGACGCAGAAGCAACCGAGATGGCACAGCCAGAACCATCAAAATGTACATCCTCAATAATGTCATTTGCAGATTTCAAATATAAGGTTAATCGATCACCACACAAAGGGTTAAAACCTTCTAACATCACAGTTGCATCTTCAAGTTTACCGAAGTTACGAGGGCTACGATTATGATCAACAATGACTTCTTGATATAAATCTTGTAAATCAAACATTTTATTATTTACTCTGAATTTATTAACCAAAAATGCTTTTGCATTTTTCTATTGCTTTAAATAAAACATCAATTTCAGCTTTGGTATTATAAAAAGCAAACGATGCGCGAGCAGTTGCTGGAAGTTTAAAACGTTCCATCACTGGCATCGCACAATGATGACCAGCACGAATCGCTACACCTTCCGAATCAAGAATGGTCCCCATATCATGCGGATGGATGTTTTCCAAAACAAAAGAAAATATGCTGGCTTTGTCTTTAGCTGTACCGATTTGTTTTAAACCGGCAATGTCAGGCGCAAGCTGATTAGCATATTCCAATAATTCATGCTCGTATTGAGCAATGTTTTCCACGCCGACTGATTGCATATAGTCAACCGCACTGCCTAAACCAATCACTCCTGCTATGTGTGGTGTACCTGCTTCAAATTTATTTGGCAGAGGTGCATAGGTACTTTTTTCCATGCTCACAGTACGGATCATATCGCCACCACCATGATACGGAGGCATAGCTTCGAGTAATGATTGTTTACCATATAAAACACCAATACCCGTAGGACCAAACATTTTATGTCCAGAAAAAACAAAAAAATCACAATCAAGATCTTGCATATCAACAACAGTATGCGGTACCGATTGAGCCCCATCGACTAATACTTTTGCACCAACTGCATGCGCTTTAGCAATCATCTCTTTAACTGGATTAATCGTACCCAAGGCATTTGATATATGCCCTAGAGCAACTAATTTCGTTTTATTCGATAATAGTTTTTCATATTCATCTTGAATAAGCTCACCAGTATCATTAATAGGAACATATTTTAAAGTTGCACCTGTTTGTTCGCATACCATTTGCCACGGAACAATGTTTGAGTGATGTTCCAATTCAGTAATAATAACTTCATCACCAACTGTTAAAACGTTACGCGCATAACTTTGCGCTACTAGGTTAATACCCTCTGTTGCACCTCGAACGAAGATAATTTCTTTGATTGAATCTGCATGAATAAACTGTTTTATTTTATCGCGTACTTTCTCATATTCTACCGTAGCAAGTTCACTAAGCTTATGAACGCCACGATGAATATTAGAATTATATTCTCGATAATATTTATCTAATGTTTCAATGACACAAGAAGGTTTTTGAGAGGACGCTGCATTATCTAAATAAATTAATGGTTTACCGTTTACCTGTTGTTGTAAAATGGGAAAATCTTTACGAATATCATCTACATTAAATGTCGATGGCAATTCAGAAATCACACTACTCATTAGCAAACTCCTGAATAATATTCGCATCGGGTAATTTACCAATCACACTACTTTCTAAACGCTCACGTATAGCTTGTAATTTAATCTCTTTAATTACTTCCTCTGCAAATGCAAAAGTTAATAAACTTTTTGCGGTTTCTTCATCAATAGCTCTCGAGCGTAAATAGAACAACATGTTTTCATCAAGTTGCCCAACAGTTGCGCCATGTGAACATTTAACATCATCTGCGTAAATTTCCAGTTCAGGTTTTGTATCGACTTCTGAAGTATCAGAAAGTAATAAATTAGCGTTCGATTGATATGCTTCAATCTTTTGTGCATCTTTATGAACAATCACTTTACCATTGAATACGCCTCGACCATGACCATCTAACACACCACGATAAATTTGATTGCTAAACGTATGAGGTACTAGGTGTTCCACAAAGGTATGGTTATCAACATGCTGTTTTTTATTTGTCACGTATAAACCATTCATATTAATTTCAGCACCGGCTTCACTTAACTGACTGTGAATATCATTACGTGCTAAAGCAGCGCCTAATGAAATAGAATGTGAATCCAATTTACTATCTTTATGTTGTGAAACTTTCAAACTGCCAACATGATATGCATTCAAACTTTCTTGTTGAATTTTATAATGCTGACAACGACTATTTTGCTTTAAACTTAATTCAGTCACGCTATTAGTAAAATAACTCGACTCATCTAAACCAAAATAGCTCTCTATAATGGTCGCTTCTGCATTATTTCCATAAACAATAATGTTTCTAGGTTGAGAGCTAACCAATTCATCTTGTGTGGATGATGCATATAATAAATTAATCGGTTTATCTAATACTATGTTGTCTGCAATGTGAATAAAGCAACCTTGGTTTAAGAAAGAACTGTTTAATGTACTAAATGCAACTGTGCGCTCATCGTTAGAAAGATTCATATTGCTTTCTATTAATTCAGAATGTTCATCAATAGCAGTCTTTAAATCACTTATAATAATGCCTTCTGGTAAATTATTAATCGATGACAACATTGCATTGTAATTACCATTAACAAAAACAAGCTGATAACAATCTAAATCTTTAAAAGCAACAGCATCAATGTTTTGTTTAGAAACATTTGCTGTTTCTTGATCAATAGAAAATGATTTGTTTACGATACGACGTAGATCGGTATATTTCCAATGTTCATTTCTTAGAGTTGGGAAACCATTACTTTCAAAATTTTGCAGAGCCTGTGATCGTTGAATAGTCAGAACATCTTGACCTATTCTCTCTTGGACCCGCTTAGCTTCAGCACTTAATGACTCAACAGCACTCATGCAGCAGCCTCTTGTGTTAACCAATCATAACCTTTTTCTTCAAGCTCTAACGCGAGTTCTGGACCACCTGATTTAATGATCTTGCCATTGCTTAGCACATGTACAAAATCAGGTTTGATATGATCCAATAGTCGTTGATAGTGCGTCACTAAAATAATCGAACGCTCTTCATTACGTAAACTGTTGACACCATCAGAAACAATTTTTAATGCATCAATGTCTAGGCCTGAGTCAGTTTCATCTAAGATAGCCAGTTTTGGCTCTAACACTGCCATTTGAAAGATTTCGTTACGTTTCTTTTCACCGCCAGAAAAACCTTCGTTTACTGAACGGTTTAATAAATCTTCTTTTAACTTAACGACTTTCATTTTTTCTTTCACTAAGGAAAGAAATTCCATTGCATCCAGCTCTTGTTCGCCTCGATGCTTACGTATCGCATTCACGGCTGCTTTTAATAAGTAAACATTATTCACGCCTGGAATTTCTACTGGGTATTGAAACGCTAAGAATACACCTTCGCGTGCACGTTCTTCTGGAGATAAATCCAATAAATCTTTTTCTTCAAACTGAACACTACCATTAGTCACTTCATAACCATCGCGTCCAGCTAATACATTGGCTAAAGTACTTTTACCCGAACCGTTAGGTCCCATAATGGCGTGAACTTCACCTGGTTTAACTTCTAAATCCAAACCTTTTAGAATTTGTTTTTCATCTATCTTGCACTGTAAATTTTTTATGCTTAGCATTTTGCTCACTCATCGATAATAATAATTAATGTGCTGACTTATCCAACAGCACCTTCTAAAGTTACGCCTAATAGTTTTTGTGCTTCAACCGCAAACTCCATTGGCAATTCTTTAAATACTTCTTTACAAAAACCATTCACAATCATGTTCACAGCATCTTCTTCAGAAATGCCACGTTGCATACAATAAAACAATTGGTCTTCGCCAATTTTAGATGTCGTCGCTTCATGTTCAATTTGTGCAGAAGAATTTTGTGCTTCTATATAAGGGAAAGTATGAGCACCACAACGTTCACCCATTAACAATGAATCACATTGGGTAAAGTTACGCGCGCCGTCTGCATTCTTAGTCACTTTGACTAAACCACGATAAGAGTTTTGTGCGCGACCAGCGGAGATACCTTTAGAGATGATCGTGCTCTTAGTATTCTTACCAATATGAATCATCTTGGTTCCGGTATCAGCTTCTTGACAGTTATTAGCAACGGCAACGGAATAAAACTCGCCAACTGAATTATCGCCACGCAAAATACAAGATGGATATTTCCAAGTAATAGCAGAACCAGTCTCAACTTGAGTCCAAGAGATTTTCGAATTGACTCCACGACAATCACCACGCTTGGTCACAAAGTTATAAATACCACCAACACCATTTTCGTCGCCTGGATACCAGTTTTGTACGGTAGAGTATTTAATCTCTGCATTATCCAATGCAATTAATTCAACGACTGCCGCATGCAATTGATTTTCATCGCGCATCGGTGCAGTACAGCCTTCAAGATAACTGACATGACTACCTTCTTCAGCAACAATTAATGTGCGTTCAAACTGTCCAGTGTTTGAAGCATTGATACGAAAGTAAGTCGAAAGCTCCATAGGGCAGCGTGTATTCTTTGGAATAAAGCAAAACGAACCATCGGTAAATACAGCTGAATTTAATGCAGCAAAATAATTATCAGCTGTTGGAACAACAGTACCTAAATATTGTTTTACTAATTCAGGATGATCTTGAACCGCTTCTGAAAAAGAACAAAAGATAACACCTGCTTCAGATAATTTGTCTTTAAATGTTGTCGCAACTGAAACACTATCAAACACTGCATCAACTGCAACACCAGCTAACATCTTTTGTTCGTGTAAAGGAATACCTAACTTTTCATAAGTCTCTAATAATTTTGGATCAACTTCATCCAAACTCTTTGGACCATCTTCTTTATTCTTTGGTGCTGAGTAATATGAGATGGCTTGGTAATCAATAGGATCATAATTAACATGTGCCCATTGTGGTTCTTCCATAGTTTTCCAATGTTCAAATGCTTTTAAGCGCCATTCTAATAACCATTCAGGTTCATTTTTCTTTTCTGAAATTAAACGAATAACATCTTCGTTCAAACCTGGAGCAACGGTATCGGTATCGATATCGGTAACAAAACCATGTTCGTATTCTTTTTGTACGAACTCATCTATTTCTTGGGCTTCTACATCTTGGGTTTCACTTGCCATACTATTTCCTAATTATTGCTCGCATGCTTTTCATCAACTGTGAAGCTTTCACCGCAACCACAGGTATCAGTTACATTGGGGTTATTAAATTGGAAACGTGAATTTAAACCTTCTTTAATAAAATCCAATTCCGTTCCTGCGAGATATTTCATACTCTGTTCATCGACAATAAGTTTAATGCCGTTCGATTCAAAACATTGATCATGATCATGAATATCTTCAGCCGTTTCGATCACATACTGTTGACCAGAACAGCCTGTTGGTTTAACACCAACACGTAAACCTAAACTATTCTCTTGCTTTGCGAGAAAGGCTTTAACATGTTCTGCTGCACGATTGGTTAATGTAATTTGTTGTTCACTCATATTCATTAATTTTCAAATTGCACTTGTTTTAAAATATTGTCTTGGCGTTGCGCTACTAACTTCACATTGTTTTGCTCAATTAAATCTGCCAAGGTAATGTTGTTTAGGTAATCCGCGACATGACGGTTCAAGCCCATCCACAAATCATGGGTTAAGCAACGAACGTCACCTTGGCAGTTTTGTTGGCCACCGCAACGAGTCATATCGATGGTCTCATCGACACAATAAATAATTCGCGCAACCGTGATTTCTTCCGGTTCAATTGCTAATGTATAACCACCTTTTGAACCACGAACACTTTCCAATAAACCTTTTTTACGTAGCTTATTAAATAACTGCTCAAGGTATGTCACTGAAATATCCTGACGAGTAGAAATATCCGCCAAACATACAGGGCCTTTACTATCGTTTAAGGCCACATCTAAAAGAGCGGTAACTGCGTAACGTCCTTTGGTGGTTAATTTCATCGTTTTAAACAGTTTTCAATAAAAATGGGCGTGGATAGTCACATAACCGACTATTTTAGTCAAGATTATAGTTGATAAAATTACTCAGGATTAATGAATTTTATGTAATCTTACAGAGTTGAATGTATAAATTGGCGTTAAGTGATTGATTTTAAATGTTATTAAGAATCATTCTCATCAAGTTTTTTCCGTAATCTTTCTAATTCTGTATCCGTTTTATGCATATGATCCAGCATGGAATCGAGGGCATTTTGGATGGGGTCCGGCATATCTTTGCTCTCAGCATAAGCTTCGTAGCCAATCTTTTTCGCCATCTCAGCACGTTGAGCATCTTGTGCTTCGCGTTGTTCTTTTTTAATCACAATATGACCAGGGATACCAACCACAGTCGCATTAGCAGGCACATCTTTTGAGACTACAGCATTAGAGCCTACACGTGCACATTCACCGATTGTTATAGGACCTAATATTTTAGCGCCTGCACCCACTAATACATTGTCTTCTAAAGTTGGATGTCGCTTACCTTTGTTCCAGGTTGTACCACCCAATGTCACACCATGATAAATCGAAACATCATTACCAATTTCAGACGTCTCACCGATAACAATACCCATACCATGATCAATAAAAAAACGCCGACCAATAGTGGCACCAGGATGAATTTCAACGCCTGTTAAAAAACGTGCAATATGCGCAAATACTCGTGCAAAAAAATAAAACTTTTTTTTCCATAGCCAATGATTAAACCGATGGAACATGATTGCTTGAAAACCAGGGCATGTGAAAATCGTTTCAATGGTAGATTTCGCTGCAGGATCACGATCAAAAACGACTTGGATATCTTCTTTTATAGTTTCAAACATATTTTTTCTCATAAACATTCATGATCTAAATCATAAATGAAAAATTTGGATTAATCTTTAGATACTCTTATTAAATAAGTATGCGAATAAAGATCATGGAATGTTTTCCGATCACTTCGAAACCAGGCCATCCAATATCCAGCCCCTAATACAGCCCATGAGACGATTGCCAAAAAGAAACGGCTGCTCGCTGCAGACCAACTTACATTTTGTTTATCCTGTTGCACTAAACGACATTGCCAAGCACGCATGCCTAAAGTTTGCCCACCTTTTACCCATTGCCAGGTAAAAAAGAAAAAACATGCTGCCAATAGAATTAAAGGGTAAACCCAATTATCGCTTGGAATCGCTTCACCGCCTGTAAAAGGTAATACAAAAAAGCTACAAACGAATAATAAAGAAAACAGCAATAAACCATCATAAAAAATGCTGGCCAATCTTCTTAATAAACCAATATGTGCATTTAAACTCATCTAATCAATCGCATTTTTGTATTTGGATGTTATTATCCTATTTCATTATGCTAGAAATAAGCTCGCTATGGGTAGTGAAACTAATAATAATGTCACGTCACTAAAAACCAGTCCGCAGATCATTTCGCGACAAGATCATAATATCAGTCGTGATAATATCAGTGATTCGGCATTAAAAGTTCTTTATAAACTAAACAACGCTGGTTACAAGGCCTATTTAGTTGGTGGTGCTGTACGAGATTTATTGCTCGATATTACCCCAAAAGATTTTGATGTCGTTACCGATGCCCATCCCGAGCAAATACGCGAACTATTTAGAAACTGCCGCTTAATAGGGCGTCGATTTCGCTTAGCTCATGTTCGCTATGGCAATGAAATTATCGAAGTCTCAACCTTCCGTGCCCCACACCATGTTTCTGATCAAAATGGTTTTTCAGAAGCCGGCAGAATCATTCGCGATAATGTGTATGGAACCATCGACGATGATGTATGGAGACGCGACTTCACAGCCAATGCCTTATTTTATGAAGTTGAGAATTTTTCGATTGTCGACTATGTACAAGGCGTAAAAGATATAGAAGCGAATCAAATTCGCATGATCGGTTTTGCCGCTGAACGTTACCGCGAAGATCCTGTAAGAATGTTAAGGGCTATTCGATTCGCCGCAAAATTGAATTTTACGATTTCTGAATCGACTGCGGAACCGATCGATGAATTATCATACTTACTTGAAGATATTTCTGAAGCTCGTTTATATGAAGAATTTAATAAACTCTTTATGGGAGGAGCAGGTCAAAAAACCTTCCATATGTTAACGGAGTTCAAATTATTCGAAACCTTATTTCCTGAAGCAAATAAATTTATGCAAACTTCAACGTTTGCAAAAAAATTATTTGCTAATGCACTTTCGAATACTGATGCTCGCATCAAACAAGACTTACCAGTCACACCGGCTTTTATTATTGCGGCTTTGTTATGGCCTAAAATCCGACATCTTGCTGATGAATATCAAACCAATGGTGTCACTGAATCTGACGCCATACATCTAGCAGGTGATGCGGTAATATCACGGCAAGTAAAAACTGTTGCGATGCCTAGACGCATCACTCTAATTGCAAGAGAAATTTGGTCTTTACAATCACGACTAAAAAATCGTCGCGGTAAACGTCCAATGCGTTTACTGAGTCATCCTAGATTTCGCGCAGCGTACGATTTTTTGGAGTTGCGATCACAGTCAGGTGAAAACCTAAAAGAATTGGTATCATGGTGGAAGGACTTTCAAGAACAGCATCCTGAATTAATGTACAAAAAACAACATAAGCGGCATTCACGTCGCGGCAAGCATTCTAATAAACAACATAATAACGATTAAAGAATAAATATCGTGAAAGAAAACCTTGCTTACATTGGCCTCGGAAGTAATTTGGAAAATCCTCTAGAGCAAGTTAAAAACGCGATTGAAGAACTGACTGAACATAAAAATATCGAATTATTAAACGTTTCTCATTACTATCAAACCAAACCGGTTGGACCTCAAGATCAGCCAGATTTCATCAATGCAGTATGTTTAATTCAAACAGCATTGTCAGCTCTTGATTTACTTGATGTAATGCAGGATACGGAGAATCGTCATGGCCGTGTTCGTAAAGTGCATTGGGGAGCAAGAACCTTAGATTTAGATTTATTACTATATAATGATGAAGTTATTGATCATCCTAGACTCATTGTTCCACATCCAGAAATGATACATCGAGCATTTGTACTTGTGCCTTTATCCGACATAGATGAAGATTTAAATATACCTACTTTTGGAAACCTTAAAGCATTACTTGAAGAAGTTGATCAATCAGGAATAGAAATTGTTACTAAGCAATAATGATAATCCAGACTATATCGTAGTCGAAGGGCCAATCGGTGTTGGTAAAACAACGCTTGCTAAACGCTTAGCGGAAACATTCTCGACTGATTTAATGTTAGAACTACCAGCAGAAAACCCCTTTCTAGAACGGTTTTATCAAGACCCTAAAAACGCTGCATTACCTACTCAATTATATTTTTTATTCCAGCGCGCAAAACAGATTCAATCACTGGTTCAAACTGATATGTTTCGACCCGTACAGGTATCCGATTATCTCATTCAAAAAGATAGAATCTTTGCAGAACTGAATTTAGACAAAGACGAATTCGAACTCTACGAACAAGTTTATAATCAGTTAACCATTGATGCTCCAACTCCAGATTTGGTGATTTACTTGCAAGCACCAACTGATGTTTTATTAAAGCGTATTGGTAAACGTGGTATAAATTACGAACGTCATATCAACGATGAATACTTGAAAAAAATCTCCAACGCCTATGTTGATTTTTTTTACCACTACTCAGATTCACCATTATTGATAGTCAATACAGAAGATTTTAATCTACAAGAAAAACCAGAAGACTACGAATTATTACTCGAGCAAATTCGTTATCATAAATCTGGAAGACTTTATTTCAATCCCAAGTCCATATGAAAAAAAACATCACCTTAACCACCCTTAATTCGATGAAGAAAACGGGTGAAAAAATTGCCTGTTTAACTGCATACGATGCAACATTTGCACGATTGTTGGATCAACATTTAATGGATGTGATTTTAGTCGGTGACTCATTAGGCATGGTCATACAAGGAGATGATACAACCCTTGCAGTCACCGTGAATGATATGATCTATCATTGCAAATTAGTTAGCCAAGCGACAGAACGCGCTATGGTGATTATTGATATGCCTTTTATGAGTTATGCAACCAAAGCTCAAGCCATTGGCAATGCATCACGCATGATCCGTGAGAGCGGCGCGCACATGGTGAAGTTAGAAGGTGGCGAACCGATGTTAGAAATTATTGAAGAACTGAATGCACAAGGCATTGCTGTCTGTGGTCATCTAGGTCTAACACCGCAATCGGTCCATAACCTTGGTGGCTATGAAGTCCAAGGCAAGACACCTGAACAATACAAGCAAATCATAATGGATGCTGAAAACTTACAAACGGCAGGTGCAAAATTATTAGTTTTGGAATGTGTACCCAGTGGCTTAGCTAAAGCTGTAACTGAAATCGTTAACATTCCAGTGATTGGTATTGGCGCTGGTGCAGAATGTGACGGCCAGGTTTTAGTATTGCATGATATGTTAGGCATTTCTTCATTAGCCCCACGTTTTACCCGTAACTTCATGGCGGATAATCCAAGCATTGGTGATGCAATTGATGGTTATGTAGATGCCGTTAAATCAAAATCTTTTCCAGCTAAAGAACACTATCTAGATGATTAAGGTTAATCTTAATTCAGACCTACGACATTACACGAACGAATGGCGTATGGAAAAACAAACCATTGGCTTTGTACCGACAATGGGTAACTTGCATCAAGGTCATATCTCATTAGTAGAACATGCAAACAAAATAGCCGACAAAGTCATTGTCAGTATTTTTGTCAATCCTTCACAATTTGTAAAAGGTGAAGATTTTGCGACTTACCCTCGGACAATTGAAGAAGACTTAGCGGTATTAAAAGACGCGAATGTTGATTTGGTATACATACCCGATGAAGACCAGTTATTTCCAACCGGATGGGAGAATGTAACTGAAGTGACAGTACCTAAACTGGATAACATCTATTGTGGTAAAACTCGTCCAGGGCATTTCAAAGGCGTTGCAACGATCGTGACCAAATTTTTCAATTTAGTACTACCTGATTTGGCTGTATTTGGACAAAAAGATTATCAACAATTACTCGTCATCAAAAACATGGTCGATGATCTCAATTTGCCAGTAGAAATTATCGGTTCCCCGACCGTCAGAGAAAACGACGGTTTAGCGATGAGTTCTCGCAATCAATATTTAACGCCAGAAGAACGTAAAATCGCGCCTATTCTTTATTCGGTACTAAAAGAAACCGCCGATAAATTATCGCAAACTATTGAAAATATTAAGGAACTTGAGAACTCTGCAGTGTCTAAACTTGAGCAGGCTGGATTTAAGGTCGATTATTTCAGTATTTGTGATGCAAATGACCTGTCTGCACCGACAAAAGAAAACCTAGTCATCATAGCAGCAGCGTGGCTTGGAAAAGCCAGGCTAATCGATAATATGCCGGTTAATCGTTGAAGAAACCGCGTATTTCGGGGATACTGCGCCCCTTTTTCCACTATACTTTTTCACAGAACCCTTGGAACACACTATGGAAATTACCTTGTTAAAATCGAAATTACATCGTGCTTGTGTCACTCACTCTGAGATTGACTATGAAGGTTCTTGTGCCATCGATGGAGAATTACTCAAACTTGCGAATATTCGCGAGTACGAACAAATAGATATTTATAATGTAACCAACGGTGAGCGCTTTACTACGTATGCAATTCGTGCAGAAGCTGGCTCAAAAATTATCTCTGTCAATGGCGCTGCTGCGCATAAAGCAAACCCTGGCGATCGTGTGATTATTTGTACCTATGCACGTTTTAATGAACAAAGTGCTGATCTTCATAAACCATCTTTGGTTTATCTTGATGAAAATAACAACGTTAAAGAATTAAAAGATAAAATTGCCGAACAAGCAGCTTAGTTTAAGCTGCTTGGGCGTTTTTGTAATTTGCGCTGTAACGTTCTTCGATGCATTCCTAATTGCCTAGCCGCTTTCGAAATATTCCCTTCACACTGCGTTAACACTTTTTGTATGTGTTCCCACTCGAGTCGTTCAGCACTCATCGGTAAAATTGGTAACTCTGTATTTGTTTGCTCATTCGAAACAATATTTAATGCTTGAACAATTTCATCTGCATCAGAAGGTTTTGTTAAATAGTTCGTCGCACCTAGTTTTATTGCTTCAACAGCTGTAGCAATACTTGCATAGCCTGTTAACACAACCATTTTAATATTGTCATTCGCTTTTTTTAAAGTTGGTATTAGAGTCAAGCCAGATGCATTAGGCATATTTAAATCAACAACAGCATAATCAGGTATACATTCTTTTAATAAGGCTTCTGCTTGTTTAACATCATTGGCAACAACAACATTAAATTCTCTTTTAATCAACGCACGCTCTAACACTTCACAAAAAGTTACATCATCATCTACGATTAATAATTTATTGTTAGCAGCCATCTTAAATAATTAACTCGTAATAAATTGTTGCAACGGTAGCTCAATTAGAATCGTTGTGCCTTTCTGATCACTCTCCATTACTTGCAAACTGCCTCCTAATCGATTCAACGTTACTTGTGCTAAAAATAATCCTATACCCATTCCTTGTGGTTGTTTAGTGCTGATGATTGGTTGATTATTTTTAAATAAAGCAGGATCAATCCCATCTCCATCATCCTTAATAAATATTTTTAACCATTCATTATTCCATTCAGCATTAAAATCAATTTTATACTTTGCTGCTTCAGCCGCATTATTTAATACATTCATAATTGATTGAGAAACTGTTGTATCTGCAATAATAACAAGCTCTGGCCCAGTCAACTCGATCGAATCTTCTAACTCTAAATCATAACGTAATGTCTTCCAGTCAAAGTAAAGCTCTTCTAAATAACCCTTTATATTCACTGAATGCCCTGAGTCGGCAGAAACTGTTCCTGCGTCAACTGCCATTTTGGATAAAATACTTTTACAACGATCAATTTGTTGTCTTAATAATTGTAAATTTTTTAAAGTCTCTGGTTCAGATTCATAATCATGTTCCAACTCTTTGGTCAAAACAGCCATCGTACTTAAAGGTGTGCCTAGCTCATGCGCTGTACCTGCTGCTAATGTACCTAAGGCTAAAACCTGATCCGATTTTAAGTTTTCTTCACGTGCAATAGCCAAAGCTTGATTACGTTTTCGAACCGTCGCTCCAATACGTGAAACATAATAAGTAACCAATGTAGCGCTAACTAAAAAGCCATACCACATACCCCAAATATGTAAATCGAAACCGGCATGGTGGTCGGAATGCTTGAGTAAAGGTACATGGTAAAACATAAGGAATGTATAACTGATAGCGGCAAGGGCAGCGATAATACACGTATGTTTGAATCGTAAACTAGCTGCAGCAAATGTTATCGGGAGTAAAAAGAAAAACGTGAAAGGATTACTCGAACCACCAGTAAAATAAACCAATAAAGATAAAACTAAAATATCAACAATCAATTGCAACATGTAATCTTGATTATAAATTACATCTACTTGAGTTAATCGTGACCATGAGTAAACCGTAAACAACATCAAGAATATGATCAGAATACTAATAGGAATAATCGGCACCGGCAGATCAAAAGCAAATAACATAAACAATAACGCTAATATTTGTGTGCCTATCGCAATCGCTCTTAACACTAATAAATAACGTAAATTTTGTTTTAAATAATTTTGAGTGGTTTCTTTTTGTATCACCGAATTCTCTAACTCTTCTAAGGTGCGACAATTTGTCGCACCTTAATTTGCTCAAAAACGAGTAAAATTTGCCCCCCAAATAATAAACCAATTTGATGAAGAGGAACAAAATGCTTCAATTAACCATGAAGTTTATAACCATTAACTTAGTATTAGTGTTATTTTCTTCCAATATACAGGCTGAGCATGCCGAATTACCTGAACTAACAGTAACCGCTGAACAAATCGATGATTTTAAATCAACCGTTATCGATCCTGATTATCAAATCCAATCTTCAGCTGATAGCTCAGCAATGTTCAAAGCAGTACCTGGTGGAACATTCAATTACAACGGTGGGTTTAGTGCGCAACCTCAATATCGAGGTATGTTTGGACCACGTGTAAATGTATTAATCGATGGTACATATTTAGAATCTGGTGGCCCAAACTGGATGGATCCACCTCTTCACTATTTACCTGCTTCATTGGTTGATTCAATTGAGGTTACTCGTGGTATCGCATCAGTCAGTACGGGTAGCGGTATTGGTGGTTATGCCAATGCGAAAAGTAAAACCAGTTCATTCAGCGACTCTGACACAATGATTCATCACGGTGACTTCTCAGTTGGCGGCAAAGAAGTCAACGGCGGTTATAACTTTGGCGGGATATTAAGTAGTTCAAATCGCTATCACCGTGTCCACATTATGGGTGCACATGACGAAGCAAATGATACTGAATTCGATGGCGGTACGATTGAAGGTACTGATTATGAAAAAACCTTTTTTGGTCTGGGTTATGGATACCAAACAGGCAATAACGAATTCATGATCGATATTAAACGTACCGATACTGATAACTCTGGTACGCCTGTTCTACCTCTTGATATTGCGTTCTTTAAAACCAATCAACTGAATACTGGTTTTAACACCAAAGCTTTAGGCTTTGACATTGAATCAAAGTTATTTTTAACCAAAGTTCGTCATCAAATGAATAACTTTACCTTACGACCTGCACCTGATTTTAACAATGCTCTCGTAGCAGGCTTACCTCCATTTGCGGGAGATGATAGACGTATTGTTGACGTCGAAAGTGATGGTTATGGCTGGTCTCTTGTCGCAAGTAAACCTTTTTCAACAGGTACCATTACCTTTGGTACTGATGCTAAGTTAAATAGTCATGATGCTAGAGTTACTGATCCTGATTTTGCAGCATTCTTTATTCAGAATTTTAATGATGCTGAACAAAACTATTATGGATTCTTTACGGAATGGAATGGCTCAATTGCAAGTAAAACTAATATGGAAGTAGGCGTACGTGTTGAACATGTAAGAGCAGACTCAGGGTTTGTTGATGCTTTTCCTGCGAATCTAGCCCCAGCACCTTTATCTAACGCAGCAAGAACACTTAGAGATAATTATAATGCGTCTGATCTATCACAAAATGATACAAATGTTGACGCTGTAATTAAATTTAATCATCAAATAAATAATGTAGTCGATGTAGAATTAGGTCTAGCTCGAAAAACTCGTTCGGCTTCATATATAGAACGTTATCTATGGATACCATTGGAAGTTAATGCTGGACTTGGTGATGGTAATAATTACATTGGCAACCCTGAATTAGACCCTGAAGTATCTCATCAAGTAGAACTTGGCTTGAATTTCAACAATCAAAAATTCTATGTTACTCCACGTATTTATTACAAACATATTGATGATTATATTCAAGGTATAGAATCATCAAATGCTGCAGCAATAACATTTAACAATTTAGCATCAAATAATAATCGTCCATTGGAATTTAGTAACGTCGATGCCAAGATTTATGGCTTTGACTCTGGCTTTGGTTATTTATTTAATCAAAACTGGCGTGTTGATGGTTCTATAGCTTATACAAGAGGCAAACGTCGTGATGTCGATGATGACCTTTATCGCATCGCACCTTTGAATGCTAACTTATCATTAACGTATAGCACTGCTCATTGGCAAACAACCGTACAAGGCGAAGTCTTTGCTGAACAAGATAAAATTTCTGATGTAATAACCCTAGATCCGAATAACAACAATAATAATAATTCTGCTACTGGTGGTTATGCTTTGCTGCATTTATATTCACAATATAACTTCAGTAACGGCTTCTTTTTTCAAGCCGGTATAGAGAACGTATTAGATAAGCAATATACCAATCACTTATCTGGATTTAATCGTAACTCAGCCAGTGATGTGCCTGTGGGCCAACGTCTTGCTGGCGCAGGCAGAAATGCTTTCGCCAATGTCTCTTACCGTTGGTGATTCAAGGTTTTATAATTAACAACCACAAGAGTTAATAAAAC
This sequence comes from Gammaproteobacteria bacterium, assembly GCA_965243205.1. GTDB lineage: Bacteria > Pseudomonadota > Gammaproteobacteria > Eutrophobiales > Eutrophobiaceae > CBDEUK01. Next base: position 2,003,994 of record CBDEUK010000002.1, on the reverse strand, counting down.
TAAAGCTGTTCGACCATTTTGCCGATTCTGCAGGTATAACTAAATATCTAGCGGAGTCGTTAATGGTCGAACAAATTCAAGACCTTTTCATAATATTAGTAGAGCCATCCGATACCCAGCTCAAAATTATCAAAAATCAATTTGATGAATTAGGTGTAAACAACTTTAAAACCTTTGATTCGGGTCAAGAACTACTCGACAATGTTATTGATTTAGAACCTGATCTCGTCATTTCCAGTATGCATCTTCCTGATATGTGCAGCACTGAATTAGTGGCAAAACTACGTGATGATGAAAGCACACAAGATTTACCTTTCTTACTTATCTCAACAGTGAAAAGTTTTGAGCAGCTTGACCCAATTAAACAAGCAGGCGCGACTGGTGTTCTGGAAAAACCCTTCAGTACTGAACAATTAAAAGCTGCTCTAGTAACCAGTATCGATACTTTGGATCCTGATCAAATCGTATTAGAAAATTTTGATATCGAATCACTGAACGTATTAATTGTTGATGATAGCCGTATGGCGCGTAGGCAGATTACAAAAACGTTGGCCAAAATGGGGATTGAAAAAATTACTGAAGCGATTGATGGTGAAGATGCATTACCGATTATTGAACGAGAATATTTTGATTTAGTCGTCACTGATTACAATATGCCAAATATGGATGGTCAATCATTGGCTAGATATATTAGAACCCAAAGTAATCAACGATCGGTTCCTATCCTGATGGTAACAACAGAAGAAAACAATACTCGCTTATCAGAAGCTCAGGAAGCAGGCGTATCCGCTATTTGTGATAAACCTTTCGAACCCAACACCGTTAAGCAGATTATTGAAGAAATAATGGCTGCGTAAACTATTGATATTATTATTAATTATAAATTAATCGAAAATAATTCTTAAATAGTAATAATTATCATTTACAAATAAGATTCGTTGCGCTATAGTTATTCCCGCAACTCAGCGATAACTCATCGAGCACATGGAAGTGCTATTTTTTCTGCTTTTTATTCCTTGTTCATGCTTCTCTGCAACTGCATACTATCCAGATGTCCAAACAATACACTGCATCTGTCATTATCATAGGGAATGAAATTCTTTCCGGCCGCACCCAAGACGTAAATCTTTCATTCATTGCACAGCGATTAGAAAAACTGGGGATTATCTTAACCGAGGCCAGAGTCATTGCTGATGTCGAGCAAACGATTATCGATGTTGTAAGAGAGGCATCTAGAGAATACCACTATGTGTTTACGACTGGTGGCATAGGCCCAACACATGATGATATAACCACAGCTTCAATAGCCAAAGCCTTTGATAAAAAGGTTGTACGTAATAGCGAAGCACAAACTTTATTAGAAGCCTACTATCCTGTTAAAGATTTAACCGATGCTCGATTAAAAATGGCTGATATTCCTGAAGATACGGTTTTAATCGAAAACCCTGTCAGTGGTGCTCCCGGTTTTCAGTTAAATAATGTTTTCGTTTTACCAGGTGTACCTAAAATCATGCAAGCAATGTTTGATGGTATTACCGATCGTTTAATTGGCGGCGATCCGATAGTCACCGAGAGTGTAATTACCAATTTACGTGAAGGCCAAATCGCAGAAGGGTTAACTCAATTACAAAATCAATATCCTAATATTAGTATTGGAAGTTATCCCTTTTTTAAAAATCAGAAATTCGGCGTCAATATTATCATGAGAGCAACTGATATAAATTTATTAGCTGTTGCAAAATCTGACACTGAAAAATTGTTGTTATCTTTAGGTGGACAATTATTAGAACTTGAATAATATTTTTCAGATGCCATATAAATCTTATAATACTTAAATTAACCATGACGAGCTTTGATATAAAAAAAGTAAAAGTTGCCTGTTCTGATTGCAGCCTATCTGAAATCTGCTTACCTGCAGGGCTTGATAAAGATTCTTTGAGCAAGCTCGAAAATACTGTTAATCGTTCAAACCCCATAAAGAAAGGTGAAAACATTTTTAATATGGGTGATAAGTTCAAACAACTTTACGCTATACGCTCAGGTTCGGTGAAATTAGTCAATATCAGTGAAACTGGAGAGCAACAGATTATTGGTTTTTATTTGCCAGGTGAACTGCTTGGTTTAGACGCAATTGAAAACGATACTCACAAGTGTACTGCGATTGCTCTAGAAACAATGACATATTGCTCTTTTCCTTTTTCGCGATTAGAAGAACTGAGCCAAGTAATCCCTGGCTTACAACACCAGATGTTTCGATTAATGAGTAAAGAACTCGGCAACGAAAATGAAATGTTACTCTCTATCAACAATAAACAAGCTGATCAACGCGTTGCTTCTTTTATTGGTAATATTTCTCAACGTTATCATGCCTTAGGTTATTCTAGTACAGAATTTAATCTAGCTATGTCACGGCAAGAAATAGGAAACTACTTAGGCTTAACCATCGAAACTGTCAGCAGAATTATCAGTCGTTTTCAAAGTGACAATATCATTACTGCTGAACGTAAGTTAATTACCATTCATGATAAAGAAAAGCTACAACAAATTTGTCATGGTAATTAATATAAGCTTTATCAAAATCAATAATTAAATTACACATACATGCAACAAGAACTTTCTGTTCTAGCCTGTTTTATTATTGGCTTAATGAGCACCTTACATTGTTTTGGAATGTGTGGTGGTATCAGTACTCTTTTAACACTGCAATCCGAAAAGAAAAATAATAAAAAATCTGAACTTAAAATAGCATTTATTTATAACTTTGGAAGAATATTCAGTTATACCATGATTGGCTTGTTAGCAGGAATAATCAGTCAGTTTGGTGTTAATAGTATATTTCAAGGCGGCCATAGTTTCTTACAAATTTTATCGTCTATTATCCTTATTATTATCGCACTTAATATATTAGGCTGGTTGTCTTTTCTCAGTTATTTAGAAAAAATGACATATGCGATATGGCAACCTTTACAACAATTATTGAAATGGATCTTACCTGCAAAATCAGTATTAGATTATTTTTGCCTCGGACTAATCTGGGGTTGGTTACCTTGTGGGATGGTGTATTCTATTCTAATGCTAGCAATGGTCAGCGGTAATGCTATCAATAGTATGTTCTATATGCTGGCATTCGGCTTAGGTACTTTACCTGGAATGATAACCACATCTATTGGTGGAAGTTTTTTGAAAAATAGCCTAAGCAAACCTGCTTTTAAATATTTCTCTGCAATTGTGTTAATAGTAATAGCATTATTACCTATTACTGGTTTTTGGCATCATGTAGATTCTGGACACTCACATCACCATCATTAATCCGATCATTATCTTGAATCAGATCAAATGAAGGGGAATCCAAATCATCATATTGTCCGCTGTTTACTGTCCATAAAAAAATTAACGCTATGATCATAACTAGCGAAAAAGAAACGATTAGTAATAAAAATACAATATTCATTGAAGCTTCAAACGTCGAATTCTATCTGCATTTAATATAACCAATAAAGAGCTCAGAGACATACCAATTGCCGCCATCCAAGGTGCTAACATGCCATTCACAGCAATTGGCAAAGCAATAATATTATAAGACAAAGCCCATATAATATTTTGTTTGATTATTTTTTTACATGATTGCGCTATTTCTATACATTTTACAAGTGATAACATATCTTTATTCAAGATAACTGCATCTGCTTCTAATTGAGCAAGATCAGAACCCTCGGAAATCGCAAAAGAAACGTCGGATCTTGATAAAGTAGGAGCATCATTTATACCGTCTCCTATCATTGCGACTCTCTTATTTTCATTTTGCAAACCTTCGATAAACATTAATTTATCCTTAGGTAACATCCGTGCATAAAACTCATCAAAACCTAATTTATCTGATAAATATTGTGTAGGCTTTAGATTATCACCACTACACAAATATTTTTTAGCTCCTTTATTGGTTAAATAATTAATTAGTAATTCAATATTATCTCGTGGTAAATCAGCTAATTCTATCGAGGCTAACAGATAATTTTCAGCTGCAAGATATATATAAGTACTATGATAATTAGAATTCTGATTGGTAGAAACAATATCAAAAGAACAATATTTTTTTATGAATTCAATATTTCCAAGATAAACAATTTCTTTATTATTTTTCAATTTTGCAGATAACCCTTCTCCTGGATAATTATGTATTTTACTTATATTAATGTTTTGAGTGTCATAATCTTGAAAAGCCGAGGCAATTGGATGCTCTGAATATTTTTCTATAGCAGATGTTACTGCAAGACAATAGTTCTTATCTAAACCAGCATATGTTTTAATAGAAGCAACTTTAAATTTTCCTTGCGTACATGTCCCCGTTTTATCAAAAATAAAATGTTTAATATTTGGAATAACTAATAAACGATCTATATTTTTAAAAATAATTCCTTCTCGACTCAAACGTCCGATTGCAGCTGAATAAACACTCGGCATTGCTAATGATAAAGCACAAGGACAACTAACAATTAAAACGGCGATTACTCTGTCTAACCAAATTTCAACATTATTAATTCCAGAAATAAGAATTGTGCTTACTGCGATAATAATAACGGCGCTTATAAAATAACCCGCAATCTTATCACTGAATCGTGTCAAAGTAGGTTTTTCATATTGTGCATGTTCGATTAATTTATTAATCGAAGCTAATACAGTTTCATCTCCACTTGACTTTACACTGATTTTTATTGGTGAGTCGATATTAATAGAACCTGCAATGACTTTAGCATTTTTTTGCTTAAAGATCGGTTTTTGCTCACCCGTTAACATCGCTTCATTGACATGAGATACGCCTTCTAACAGGGCACCATCTGCGGGAATCGTCTCACCTGGTTTAATTAATATAATATCTCCTTTTTGTAAATCGACTGCAGAAATCATTTTTTCATGACTCGTTTCAGAATCAAAAATTATTTGTCTCGCGACTATTGGCAAAGCTAATTCTGAAGATTGTGTTTGATATAAAGATTTTTGCCGTAACATAAATTCAATATATCGACTTGCCGATAAGAAAAAGATGAACATCACTATAGTATCAAAATAGATCTCACCTTGACCTATAACTGTAGCATACACACTAGCGATATATGCCAAAGCAAGACCTAAAGAAACCGCAAGGTCCATACTGACCGTACTAATTTTTAAATCACGTAATGCATTCTTAAAAAATGTTTTTCCCGATATGAATAAAATTGGTGTAGTAAGAACTAAATTAACCCAATGGAATAAATTTATAAACGTTATATCCATTGAGGTATTTTTTCCGAAATACAAGGCTATTGAAATCATCATGACTTGCATTCCTAGTACGGCAGTTAGTCCTAACGATTGTAATTGATGTTTACGTTCTTCTTCTCTATGTTGAGTTTCGCTGTGTTTATTGTATAGCTTTGCTTCATAACCAATATCACGTATTGCTTGCATGATATTAGATAAATTAATTTTTTGTTTATTCCAACGAACTTTAGCTCGATGATTTGAATAGTTTACATCTATTCTTTGTATCCCTTCTAAAGACGACAATCTATTTTCACATAACCAACTACAGGCAGGACAAGTAATTCCTCTAATAATCAATTCTGTTTCTAACGAATTTTCATCGACTTCATCACAAGCAAGCTTCTGAATATTTAGTTGGTTATAAATTTCTGAACCATTAATCTCTTCAGGAACTATTGAATCAGGACGAACTCCTTTTTCAGTTCGTTTAATATAATAATCACCGAACCCTAATTCCATAATAGTTTCAGCCACAGCAGAACAACCTAAACAGCAAAACTTTTGCTCAACATCATTAATTGTTGAATATACTATATTCAAATCATTCACTTCTTCACCACAATGATAACAATCAAGCTGTGACTGTTGTTCTGATAAATTTAATGATTGAATTGTGGATGACATTGATTTTATTTTTCATTAATTTATAAGCTAATCAAATCTAAGTTTAATTCAGCTTTCTGATCATTAATTGATCTAGATCATAAAAATAAAACCTATTCTGAATTACTGTCTTATGCTATTGAAAAAATAGCTGATATCCATGATACAAACATCTATTCCAAACACATTATTACTTGAAAAATATGGGAATTATGGTCCACGCTATACTTCATATCCTACCGTAAAACAATTTCACAATAATTTTACTGAGAGACATTTTCGTTCAATTGCCAGTCAAACAAATGAAGATTTATTACCTAAGCCATTATCTCTTTATATACATGTACCTTTTTGTGAAAAAGTTTGTTTCTATTGTGCATGTAATAAAATCATTACAGCTAATAAAGATCGTGCTGCTAAATACTTAAATTATCTTGAAAAAGAAATTGACCTATTAAGTAACTTATTCGATCCCGACAGAATTGTAGAACAATTTCATCTTGGTGGAGGAACACCGACTTATTTTGATACTGAACAACTTGTTCAATTAATACTTAAACTTAGAAAAAATTTTAAATTTACAGAAAAAGAAAACAGGGATTATTCGATTGAATTAGACCCCAGGCAAATGGGAAATCATAGTTTAGAAAAATTACGCCTACTTGGTTTTAATCGCATTAGCATTGGTGTGCAAGATATCGATAGTAATGTACAACAAGCGGTCAACCGGATTCAACCCATCGAATTAACTGAAAAATTAGTATCCGAAGCTAGATTCAATAAATTTAAATCTATCAATCTTGATTTAATCTATGGGCTACCGAATCAAACGATAAAAAGCTTTTCTAATACACTAGATTATGTGATTCAAATGAATCCGGACCGTTTAGCGATTTATCACTATGCGCATTTACCTAATATCTTCAAAACGCAAAGACAAATTAATGAACAAGATTTACCCAGTTCCAAGATAAAAATTGAATTATTTAATGTTGCGATAGAAAAACTAACCTCTGCTGGCTATCGCTATATCGGCATGGACCATTTTGCAAAACCATCAGACAGTCTTTTTTTAGCACAACAACAAGGAACTTTACAAAGAAATTTTCAAGGTTATACCACTAATACAGAATGTGACCAGCTAGGTATTGGTGTCTCTTCTATCAGTAAATTAGCTGATAGCTATTCTCAAAACTATTCGGATATAGAACAATACTATAAATATTTGGATCAAAATAAATTACCAATTAAACATGGATACAAGCTTGATTTAGATGACTCATTACGAAGACATATTATTATGGATCTAATATGTAATTTCAGACTTCAATTTGAAGATATAGAAAACATATATCATATTAATTTTGAGGATTATTTTTATAACGAATTAATCGAACTCAATGAGATACAAAACGATGAATTGGTTATTTTAAACCCCAAATCTATTGAAATCACCAAAACTGGACGTTTTCTAATCAGAAATATTTGCTCTGTTTTCGACAAGCATAATCATAATCGCAATCAATACTTCGGCGTTTTTTCGTCACAAACTTGATCTAGATCAATTAATCAATTTACAAAGCTTTTTTAAATTGATCGAGATCAAATCCATATATTCATTCCTATGCAAAACTAGCAAAAAATGTGGAATGACAAATGAACACCATAACAATATTTATTATATCTTTTATTGCGTTAGCCGTAATAGCTTTGGCTTACAGCCTCATCTTAAATATTTCAAATAATTATAAATTTGGACAACAACGAATTGATTCGTTTCTGAGAAGAGTTAATTCTTTGCCTTTCTCTTTATTTTTAAAAAAACAAGAAATCCATCAACAAGATTATATCAATCATCATCAAACTTATGATATTGAGAAACAAGTACAAACTTGCGAAACCTGCCAATTTCATTTGAATGAAGAATGCGTCTCCGAACTACAAAAAACGGAGAATATTGAAAACCTTATACATCATAGTGTTCTTAATTTATGCCCTAATCAAAATAATTTTAAACAGTATAAAAACACAATAAAAAATCAATCCGAATAAATTTAACAAGAATTATTAATACAAAAAATAGGTAAAATCTTATGATCAATAGGAAAACTTTATATTTACTCGTTCTATTAACGCTCGGAAATTTGATGTCTTTTTCTGCAAACGCAGAACAAGGTGACTGGATTGTTCGCTTGCGAGCCATCGGCATTATCCCAAATGACGATAGTGGTTTAATTAGATTAAACGGTACCGACTTAGCAGGCAGTGGTGTTGGTGTTGACGACGCGTATACACCAGAAATTGACATTACCTATATGCTTACCAAACACATTGGTATCGAAGCTATTGCTGGCACGGCTCAACATACTGTTTCTCTAAATGGTCCTGGGCCTGCTTTATCAGGACTCGGTTTAACTGATGGTTTTGATATCTTCGACTCTTGGGTAATACCACCGACCTTATCATTGCAATATCACTTTATGCCTGACAATAACATCCGTCCTTATGTCGGTGCTGGAGTTAACTACACATTCTTAACCGATGATAATGCAACAGGACAACTCGAATCTGCTGTTGGCCCTGTACATGTTAGTACAACGAATGAATGGGGTTGGTCACTACAAGCAGGTGTTGATTATGACATCACTAAAAACTTCTTTCTTAATTTAGATATTAAATACATCGATGTAGATACGACTGCGACTCTAGACACTGCTTTAGGTGATTTACAGGTCGATGTCGACATTGACCCCTGGGTAGTTGGTATTGGTATCGGAACTCGTTTCTGATATCGATACCAACTTTTTTTACGGTTAATAAAAAATAGTATAGGAGAATCAGTGTGACTGACACGAATACTTACAACTATACCGTTGTACGACAGTTTGCCATCATGACTGTTGTCTGGGGCATTGTTGGAATGTTAGTTGGTGTATTAATCGCTGGGCAATTAGCTTGGCCTGCATTAAATTTTGATACCGCATGGCTTACATTTGGTCGACTAAGACCATTACATACTAATGCTGTTATCTTTGCCTTTGGCGGATGTGCATTATTTGCATCGTCTTATTACATTGTACAACGCACTTGTCATGTACGACTTTATAGCGATAAATTATCTGCATTCACTTTCTGGGGTTGGCAGCTGGTTATTCTATTAGCAGCAATCTCATTACCTTTAGGTATTACTTCTTCAAAAGAATACGCAGAACTAGAATGGCCAATTGATATTTTAATTACTATCGTCTGGGTTGCTTACGCAATCAATTACTTTATGACCATAGCGAATCGTAAAGTAAAACATATATACGTAGCTAACTGGTTCTTCGCTGCTTTCATTATCACGATTGCTGTTTTACATATCTTTAACAATCTTGCTATACCTGTTTCATTAACCAAATCTTATTCGGTCTATGCTGGTGTTCAAGATGCTATGGTTCAATGGTGGTATGGTCATAATGCAGTAGGTTTCTTTTTAACCGCAGGTTTTTTAGGGATGATGTATTACTTTGTTCCTAAACAAGCTGACCGACCAGTTTATTCTTATCGTTTATCCATTGTTCACTTCTGGGCATTGATTTTTACTTATATCTGGGCCGGTCCTCATCATCTTCATTACACAGCCTTACCTGATTGGACTCAATCACTAGGCATGGTGATGTCTATTATTTTATTAGCACCTTCATGGGGTGGAATGATCAACGGTATTATGACTTTATCTGGTGCCTGGCATAAATTAAGAACCGACCCCGTCCTACGTTTAATGATCGTATCGATTTCGTTTTATGGTATGTCTACCTTTGAAGGTCCAATGATGTCGATTAAAACGGTTAATGCCTTATCACATTACACAGATTGGACCATAGGCCATGTACATTCAGGTGCTTTAGGTTGGGTAGCGTTTATCTCACAAGCCGCGATGTACTATCTCATTCCACGTTTATATGGACGCGAATTATTCAGTACTAAATTAGTGGAAGTACATTTTTGGGTTTCAACCTTAGGTATCGTTTTGTACATCACTGCAATGTGGGTATCAGGCATCATGCAAGGCTTGATGTGGCGTGCAGTCAATGATGACGGGACCTTAACCTACAGCTTTGTTGAGTCTGTTGAAGCTATGCATCCTTTTTACATCATTCGTTTCTTAGGTGGTTTGTTGTTCTTAGTTGGAAGTTTAGTGATGGCTTATAACCTTTGGAAAACTGTTGCCGGAAGTAAACCAGTAACAGCTCAAATTCCATTACCGGCTGCAGCACACTAAGGAGAATCATTATGAGTTTAAAACATGAAATCTTTGAAAAGAACATTGGCTTATTAATGATTAGCATTTTAGTCGTCATCAGTATTGGCGGCCTGGTTCAAATCATTCCTTTGTTCTTTCAACAAACTACCACTGAACCAGTTGAAGGACTCAAACCTTATTCAGCTTTAGAACTAACTGGTCGAGATATTTATGTAAGAGAAGGTTGTTATACATGCCACTCGCAAATGATCAGACCATTCCGAGCTGAAACAGAACGCTATGGACATTATTCATTAGCTGGCGAGTTTGTATATGACCGTCCATTTCAATGGGGTTCTAAACGTACGGGGCCAGACCTGCATCGTGTTGGTGGTCGTTATAGTGATGACTGGCATCGTGTTCATCTTATTAATCCAAGAGATGTTGTACCTGAATCGATCATGCCAGGTTATCCATGGTTAGAAACAACATTCTTAGAGACTGATGATATAGAAACCAAAATGACGGTGTTAAGAGATTTAGGTGCGCCTTATAGTGATGAAGAAATTAGTAAAGCGGCTAAATCACTAGAAGGTAAAACAGAATTAGACGCGATGGTTGCTTACCTACAAAAGCTAGGCACCTCAATTAAAACACGCCGTTAAATGAGGGGAAGCTTATGAGTATTTTATTATCACTTTGGACTGTGTTGGTATTTGTATTTTTTATTGGTGTCATTCTGTATGCAATTTTTGCTAATAAAAAAGATTTAGACGCTGCAGCACGCATTCCATTTACAGAAGAATCTGATAATCATTCAGACAATACACAGGAGATAAACCATGGCTGATTTCACTCACCCATTATTTAGCTGGGTTATCGGGATTATTACTATCATAGGTATTCTCTGTGTAATGTACTTGGCCTGGGTATTGTCACATAGAAAAAAATCATCAAAGGATGATAAAGTTGAAACCATGGGTCATGTCTGGGACGGCAATCTTGAAGAATATAATAATCCTTTGCCTAAATGGTGGTTAAATATGTTTTATATCACCTGTGTCTGGGGCTTAGGTTATTTAATTTTTTTTCCTGGACTTGGAGCTTATGAAGGTTTATTAAAATCAAGCAACATAGAACAATATAACGCTGAAATTAAACAAGCGGATGAAAAATACGGTCCTATCTATGCAAAGTATGCATCACAAGATATTGCAAGCTTAGTTAATGATGAACAAGCATTAACGATAGGCGCACGATTATTCTCAACTTACTGTACTACTTGTCATGGTTCTGATGCACGTGGCGCACGCGGTTATCCCAACTTAAGAGATAATGATTGGCTTTATGGCAAAGACCCTGAACAAATTAAGACAACTATTATGCATGGACGAAATGGCGTTATGCCAGCTTGGGGCGAGATACTTGGCTATGAAAATGTTTTTAATGTTGCAGCCTATGTTAAACAACTTGCGGGAAGAGAAGTTGAACCCGACGTAGCAGCAGCAGGCAAAACTATCTATGAAACCAACTGCGTTGCTTGTCATGCTGCTGATGGTAAAGGTAATCAACAAATTGGTGCGCCAAACCTAACCGATGACATTTGGTTATACGGTGGTTCTAATCAAAAGATTCATGAGTCTATAGAAATAGGACGTAATGGTAATATGCCTCCACACGCCGATTTCTTAGGTGAAGACAAAGTGCATTTATTAGCTGCTTATATATATGGTTTTGCGATCAATGCAAATGACTCGGCAGAATAACTAAATGTTAATTATAGCAAAATTAAAAAACTCTCCTAACAAATGGCAAACGATATCCATTATTTTATGGATATCGTTTCTACTTTCCATTATCGCAACAGGCATATCATTCAGTCTTATTGATCCAGAGATACTGAGCGAGTCAGTTGGTGTACTTAATTACGATAGAACTACGATATATAGCATCGGTTTTTTTGTACTCTGGTCTTTTTCTTTCAGCAGTGCTTATATCAGCTATTTATTTTTAAAATCTAAATAACCAACATACCACATCAATAAATTAATAAAGATGAATCAAATAACTGAAAGCCAAGACATTAACGAGTTACTCTACGAAAAACATCAAAAAGTCTATCCAAGACAAGTTCACGGATTGTTTGCTAACCTTAGAGTATTATCAGTTCTCGTTTTGCTTGGCATGTTTTATATCTTTCCTTGGCTAAGTTGGAACGAACAACAACTTATTTTATTTGATTTGCCAGCTAGAAAATTCTATATCTTTGGCATTGTGTTTTGGCCACAAGATTTTCTTTTTCTTACGTTTCTATTAATGATATGTGCTTTTAGTTTATTTTTCTTCACTGCATTAGCCGGCAGATTATGGTGTGGTTATGCATGCCCGCAAACGGTCTGGACTGAAACATTTTTATGGATGGAACGTTTAGTTGAAGGTGATCGTAATAAACAAATGAAGCTAGACAAAGCACCCATGTCTTTTAGCAAGTTTCGCATTAAAACAACCAAACATTTTTTATGGTTATTATTCTCTTTAATAACAGGTTTTACTTTTGTTGCTTATTTTACTCCCGCATACGAATTAGTTAACAAAACTCAATATTTTCAATTAGGGAACTGGGAGATTTTTTGGATTTTATTTTATGGTTTTGCAACTTATGGCAACGCGGGTTGGATGCGTGAACAAGTCTGCAAATACATGTGTCCATATGCACGCTTTCAGAGTGCTATGTTTGATGATGACACATTGATCGTCACTTATGATGAACGTCGAGGTGAACCTAGAGGCTCGCGCAAAAAAGATATAGATCATCGTAAACAAGGTCTAGGTGATTGTGTTGACTGTACTCTATGTGTACAAGTTTGCCCTACCGGAATCGATATTCGTGAGGGCTTACAATATGAATGCATAAGCTGTTCATCATGTATTGATGTGTGCGATGACGTTATGGAAAAGGTAGGTTATGAAAAAGGCTTGATTCGATATAGCACACAAAATCAAATAGAAGGCAAAACTTCCAAAATCATTCGTCCACGCATCATTATATATTTTCTTATATTAATTATATTAATCAGCCTGTTTAGTTTTATGTTATTAAATCGAAATCCTATAGGGCTTGATGTAATTAGAGATCGCAATCAATTATTTCGCGAGACAAAAGGTCTTATAGAAAATGTTTACACATTAAAAGTTCTCAACAAAGACGTTCATGATCATTCTTATACTATCAGTGTTTCTGGAATTAATGATTTAAAACTGATACAAGATACTAAAAATATTTTTGCAACCTCTGGTGAAGTAGTAGATATACCTGTTCTTTTACGCGCAAGCGAAGAAAATCTATCTAAACGAAGCACTGAGGTTTTGTTTACTTTAACTGCTAAAGATGATGCAAAACTCACCATTACTCAAGATGCAAAATTTATAGGACCACAATAATGAATATGAATGAAACATTACGACCTTGGTATAAAGAACCATTTGTCTGGTTCATTATCAGTTTGCCAGCCTCTGCAATATTAGCCGGAGTCTATACGTTATATCTTGCTGTAGTTTCTTACGATGGCTTAGTCGTTGATGATTATTACAAACAAGGTTTAGCTATTAATAAACGCCTAGAAAAAAATAATAAAGCAAACCTCTATGGACTCTCAGCCCAAATAACTAAATCAGATAAGATCTTACAGTTAAGGTTATTAGCCAATGAAAATTTTATCTATCCAGATTCACTGACCGTTACTCTATCTCATGCTACTCAACAAGGTTACGATCAAACTCTAGTCATGAAAAAAAATACACCTACAATTTATAGCTCAGAATTTGCTGAGCTAGCTGCAGGGCGTTGGAATGTGATTATTGAGCAAAATGATTGGCGAGTACTATCTTCTTTATACAACTATTAAACTTTACTAAATAGTATAAAAAGTTAAAAAATCGTATCTAATTTTTCAGGCACATGGATATGATAACCTTGAGCATAATGAATACCAATTTTATTAATTGAATTTAAAATATCATTATTTTCAACGAATTCGGCAATGGTGCGCATCCCCATATCTTTAACTAAGCTATGAATTCCTTGAGTTAACATATAGTCAGAATAGTTATTTGTAATATTCTTGATAAATGCCCCATCTATTTTTACATAATCAACAGGGATATCTCTTAAATAACGAAAAGAAGAAAGTCCAGCACCAAAATCATCTAAGGCAATAAAACAACCATGTCTTCTTAAAGTATTAATAAATTGGAGGGCATTCGTCATATTTGAAACAGCTGCTGTTTCTGTTATTTCAAAACAAATTTTTTCATAGGGTATTCTATATTTAATGAATAAATTAATAATCAGATCTAATAAGCTTTCATTAGAAAGAGATTGCCCAGAAATATTAATTGAAAAATGACTAACTTGTTCCAATACTTGTTGATGAGTATATATCCAATTAAAAGTATGACTAATCACCCATGAATCTAATTGATAGACAAGATAATTATGTTCCAATATCGGCAAAAATTTTCCTGGCGAAATGAGCTTCCCTGATTCATTTTTCATTCTTATTAAGATTTCATAAAATGGAAGTTCTCTATCAGATTTCAATGAATAAATTTTTTGTGCATGTAATTCAAAATAATCATTTTCTAAAGCATTATTAATATTAGAAATTGTTTCTAGTTCTTCCCGTCGTGATTTTATTTCACCATCTTCTTGATCATAAAAATGAATTCTATCTTTACCAAGATTTTTAGCGGAAAAAACAGCATGTCTTACTTTATTAATCGCCGAAGTAACGTTTTCCATATCACTATTGATTAATAGAACACCAATATTTACTGAAATATTAAATATTTTATCTTTATGTTCGAATTTATAATTTCCTAACATACCTAAAATAGATTCTATAAATGATTCTGCTTCAACTGAGGTTGTATTTTCCATTAACACTATAAACTCATCACCACCAAGCCTTCCTGGAATATCTCTATCACGAATCAAGCTAGTTAATAATTGACTCATTATTATGAGTAGCTTATCACCTGCATCATGTCCTAATGCATCATTAACTAATTTAAAATTATCAATCTCTATAGCATATAAAACATGCGATATACTGTCATTCTTACAAAACTCTATCGCTCTTTGTAGTTCAGTATTGAAACCATCTAAATTTAAATAACCAGTGAGTGTGTCATGTGTATCTCTGAAGTTTAATTCAGTATGAAGTTCTTTAGCTTCAGTAATATTCTCAGATAATATTGGGATGCTCGCGTTTCCATGCTGATCATAAACAACTCTGACAAAGTCTTTACCCCATATAATTTTCCCATCTTTTGAAACATAACGCCTTTCTGCTTGATATAATGTTCCAGGATTATCTAATGCGGTCTGTAAATCACGTTTAAATGAATTCTTATCTTCAGGAGGAATGATTTGGTAAATTGAAATATTTTTTATCTCTTCTAAGTCATACCCTAGTTTACTTGCTCCGTAGGCATTCGCTTCAATCACAACTCCAGCAGAATCTAAGGTAAGAAATATAGCAGGCGTATCATGATACAAGGAATAATAACGCGACTCGCTTTGCCATAATTTTTCTTGCGTAAGCTGATAATCCGTCATATTTCTTGAGTTACCAATAACACCGATTAACTTACCATCTGGTGAATAAGCAGGTGAAATTGTTGAATGAAACCAAGATTCATGGCCTGTTTCACCAAAACATTGATCTGTCACCACTGTTTGATTAGTTTCTATTACTTTTTTATCAAATGCTTTTATAGTCTCACAAGTAATAGAATCAAAAATTTCTTCATCTGTTTTACCAACAATTTCTTGTGACTTTTTTCCCGTAAATGTTTCACAAGCACTATTTACAAACAAATATTTTCCGTTTAAATCTTTTGCATAGATTGCGTCGCTAGTGCTTTCAAGGATTGTCAACATTTGCTCGTTGCTTTGACGTAATTCCATCTCAAGTCTTTTTTGCTCAGTAATATTTTTGGATATTCCAATAACGCCGAGTGTTTTATTATGGCCACCAAAAGCTGGACTTAACGAAACGTTAAACCATTCCTGATGACTTCCATCTATATATTGAGTAGTAAAATTGATTGGTGTCTTAGAATCTAAAACATCTCTGTCAGCTTTCCTGATTTTTTTATTAACACTATCACCAAACAATTCAAGATCAGTATGATGTAATATTTCAGACTGCTCTTTATTCATCATTTGAGCAGCGGCAGGATTAATGAATACATAACGGCCAAGTAAATCTTTACGATAGATCGCATCCGCAGAATTATTAAGTATTATATTTAATTCTTCTCTACTTTTTTCTACTTCATGTATGAGATCTTTATACTCTGTGATATCTCTGGAAATTCCAAGTATTCCAACTATTTCATTATCTTTTGAATATGCAGGAGAAAGTAATGTTTGGAAATAATGTTCTGCTTTGTGTATTTTATAATGTGTTTCTACACGAACAGATTCTTTGGTTGATAAAACTTTATTATCAAGTGCTCTTATTTGAGCAAGTGCTGTTGAATTAAATATTTCTGAATCTTCGAATCCAATAATTTTATCGACAGGTTTACCTATTAGCTTAGCTGAACTTTGATTTACATAAAGGTATGTTCCTTGTAGATCTTTTATATAAAAAGCATCATCGATACAATTTAAGATGTTTAGTAGGAATTCACAGATTTGCCATGATTGCTCTTCTGCCATCTTTCATGCCTCCATGTGTCAAAATGTTTATAATTTTTTTAGTTTATAGCTTAGCAAAAAAATTATAGGCTCACAGAGCAATTAGTCGTATCTGATTGGTTTAATTGTGGCTAAATATGTTGATTTGGTACCGGGAGGGGGAATCGAACCCCCACTCTGTCACCAGAACTGGATTTTGAATCCAGCGCGTCTACCAGTTCCGCCATCCCGGCACGAAAGCGAAGGCGATGCAGTATACGGTAATTTACTCAGGCGGAAAATCCCTTTATTGCAATTTAATCAATCGTCTATGCTACTATTCGCCATCATGAAAACAGCGGATTTTGATTTCAAACTACCACCAGAGTTAATAGCACAATACCCCACTGAACAACGCGGTGACAGTCGTTTATTATGCCTCGATAGAACCAGCGGAAACGTAACGGATCATCAATTTTCAGATTTAACTCAACTTTTAATGCCAGAGGATTTATTGGTATTTAATAACACTAAAGTCATACCAGCACGCTTGTATGGTAAGAAATCTTCAGGTGGAAAAGTAGAATTACTTATTGAACGAGTTTTGTCAGAGTCAACTGCTTTAGCGCATATTAAAGCCAGCAAATCTCCAAAACCTGGAACAGAAATCTTACTTAGTGATAATACAAAATTATTAGTAGCTGGAAGAAAGGATGAATTATTTTACATTGAATCTTTAATACCATTGATGCCAATTTTAGATTCGCTAGGGCATTTACCTCTACCTCCCTATATAGAAAGGCCAGATGAAATTTCAGATCAATCTCGATATCAAACCATTTACGCGAAACATGAAGGTGCAGTAGCAGCTCCAACAGCAGGTCTACATTTTACAGATGAAATCTTATTAGAATTGGCGAATAAAAAAATTGATTTTGCCTACATTACATTACATGTTGGAGCTGGGACTTTTCAACCAGTAAGGGTTGATGACGTAACAAACCATAAGATGCATAGTGAGCGTTATGAACTTGATTCAATAAATTCTGAAAAAATTTTACAAGCAAAAAATACTGGCAGACGTATTATAGCTGTTGGAACTACTAGTGTTAGAGTACTAGAAACTATTGCACAAAATAAAGAAATACAAGCAAGCCAAGGGGAAACTGATATCTTCATCTATCCTGGATTTGAATATAAATTAGTCGATGCTTTAATTACAAATTTTCATCTACCACAATCAACATTACTAATGCTTGTCTCAGCATTTTCATCAAAACAAAGTATTTTAAACGCTTATAATCATGCAATAAAACAAGGTTATCGTTTTTTTAGTTATGGGGATGCGATGCTAATTAGCTAACTCTTTATTCGCTTTTTTGTAACATAATTCTGTGTATGCTTTAAATGAACTTATATGAATGCCTTCTTTTTTTAGAGCTGAATTTTTCTCAAGATACCCTGTTACAGTATTTGCTAAATCAGCACCTGTCATGCCTTTAAAACATTCACGATACTTGGCAAAGCTATCTTCGTCTATTTTAAAAAACGGTGCGAGATTTATCCCATCACCCAGACCTAATAAATAAAGTGCTTTATCATCCTCTGACATTGATAGAAAAGTCTCACCCGTAAATGCACTCGGTTTAATATAAAAATAGTCTTTTGTGTCTTCTTCTGCCAATAGCTTACTCGTCACTATAGACAAAAAAACGATTAAATATTTCGCCATTCTCATTGAATTTCTCTTTATCGTATTGTAAATCTAATTATAAATCTAAATCACTTTCTCAAAGATAGCATCAAAGTTTGCCCATGACACAACCTTCTTTTATTAAGTTTTTAGTATTAGTGTCGATATGAATTAGGATTAAATTAAAATTTTTTGGCATGATTCATTTTTCATATAGTCATCAACTGCATTCCTCCCAACCGTATACACCTCAAATATCGATAACTACGGTTGCTAAAGAAGAAAACTCTAAAGAATCGTCGCCAACTGATAAAAACCATTTATCCACCAATCCAACACTTGAATCAGAAAACTCTAATAACAATAAACAATCGACTGAGCTTACTGAGCAAGAAAAAAAACAAGTCGAAAAACTAAAACAACGTGACCGAGAAGTGCGCGCTCATGAACAAGCACACGCCGCAGCAGCAGGTTCATTAGCTCAAGGTGGTCCTTCTTATGAGTTTCAAACAGGTCCAGATGGCAAACGCTACGCTGTAGGTGGCTCCGTTAATATTGATACATCGCCAGTTGAAGGTGATCCTAAAGCTACTTTAGAAAAGGCACAGAAAATTCAGCGTGCAGCATTAGCACCTGCTGAACCTTCACAACAAGATAGGGCGGTTGCTGCAGATGCGGCAGCGATGGCTGCTGAAGCTCGTGCCGAGTTAGCAGCTCAAAATTCAACTCCACTTAATGAATCTAAACCAGAAACACAACCAAATTTTTGCGCTGAGTGTGGAGGACAACATAGCTCTGCCTCACATGGCGTTAGTGTGAATATTGAAAATAATTACATCACTCAAAACACTCAAAAGATAGAAACTGTTTTTGAAATCGCCGCATAAAAAAACCGAGACTACAAAGCCTCGGTTTTTTTGATAACACTAATATTGAAATTAAAGTGCGTTGCTAACACCAGATAATGCACGGACAGCTGCTGTTTGATCGGATGTTTGAACAACATCTGCACTTCGAGCTGCTTCAACATAATCCTGAATACTGACTCGTGGCTCACCTTTATTCATAGAGGTTTCAACAACAGTATTAGCAACATCTACTTGGTTACTGATAGCAGCGTGAATACTATCTGCATTTACATTCGCAGCGAATAAGGTAACTGCACTGGCTACAACAACATTATTAATTAAGTTTTTCATAATAGTTTCTCCTATAGAGTTAAAAGTTAAATTGAATGACCTAAATCATTAGAGATAACTATAGTCTTTTCCTATTATTTTTCTAATTGTTATTGTTGATGGCTATGATTCGAAAAAGCTATGGAACTATTTTTGAACTGATCGTTATTAATATTTTGAAGTCGTTAAGCAATGGCCATAAAAAAACCGAGACTATAAAGCCTCGGTTTTTAATAACACTAAAATTTAAAATTAAAGTGCGTTTTGAACGCCAGATAATGCGCGAACATCTGCTGTTTGATTCGATGCTTGAAAAGCATCTGCACTTCTAGCAGCATCAACATAGTCTTGAATAGAAACTCGTGGTTCATTCGTACTGATCGAAGATTGAACAACTGAGTTGCTAGAATCTACTTGTTGATTAATAACAGACTGAACATCATCTGCATTTACATTCGCAGCGAATAAAGCAACTGCACTGGCTACAACAACATTGTTAATTGAGTTTTTCATAATAGTTTCTCCTATAGATTAAAAGTTAAATTAAATGACCTAAATCATTGGAGATAACTATAGTCTTTTCCTATTATTTTTCTAATTGTTATTGTTGATAGCTATGATTCGAAAAAGCTATGGAACTTTTCTAAAAATGATTGGCATTACCTATCGTTTAACAAGCCAATCTTCCTGGTTAAAATTTTTTGAGAAATACCAAACGCTTGTTTTAATAAAAGATCTCTATCCCATTGATTCTTAACACCGTTTAATTTACTAGCATGTTTGAATCCGACGTGATTAATGTGATACCAAGGTGAAACAACTGGAAAATATTGCAAAGGCCAATCAGTACCGTAGATCATATGGTCTTGTAGGCCAGGATGTTTTAACGCTTTTGCTAAATAACCCAGTTTATTAATCTGGGTTAAGCTTGATATATCTGTGTATAAATTTTCGTATTGATCAAACATAGGCAATATTCTTTCGAAATTATCCTGCCCATCAGATTCCCCAGTTGTAGCAATATGTGCAGCAATTACCGTCACTCCTAAACTCAATGGTAATTCTAATCGTTTTGGATCTGCTAATTCATCTTTCGCTGTAGCAAATGATTTCTCCATTCCGGTATGAGATAACAAAGGAATATTGAGTTCAGCCATTTTTTTATAAAACGGTATGAATGCTTCATCACTGGGATCAATATACATTATGGAAGGGATCCATTTTATCAATACTGCTCCTTGTGCTACGACTTTCTCAAGTAACTCTATAGCATCCTCACGCCGTGGATTAATACTTGCCCCAAATAATAAATTCGAATATTTTTTGGTTTCAGTTGCGACAAATGTATTACTGACATGAAGTTGCGTTAAAGATTTATCTAATTGTTTTGTTGTTTCATCTATAACACCATCCAATGCTAAAACAACAGCTTGATCAACATATTTAGATTTTGCCAGTTTTTCACTTAATCGTTTAACAACAATTTGATCACCATGTTGTTTCAACTCTTTTTCACTAACTAACATCCATCTCATAAAAAAACCAAAACGAAAATTATTGCGCATGTCTTTATTAATAAAATTACCACTATCGCCATAACCCAACCCGGCGACATGTGCATGCCAATCAATAATATTTAGCTTCTCTAATTGTTCATTAGCCAAACAATTTGTGAATGGAATAAATAGTAGTAAAGAAATAATTAGATTAACAAAAAATTGAATCATGCGATCTCAGTCAATAAAGTTTTACAAAATCGACAATGATAACGATAACCTTTCTTGATTCGATTATGACGTATCTTAGTTAAAGCATGAATTCTACAACGACATTGATACTGTATTGTTTTATATTGTCTCTGTGGCAAATCTGATATATCAAAATTACAATAAACACTGGCATCTGCTTTAAACATTCTCATCACCGCTTTCCATTCTTTGCCATGAGGTTTGGTATTTTTCATACCATAAACACAATCTACTAAATAATGAGCAACTTCATGTGGAATTGTTGATTCAATGTTTTCAGAAAAATATTTAGCAAAAATAAATGGATTGTAACGAATGTTTTTTTCATTATATTTATTAACATACATGCCCGCAGCTTTACCAATCAAATCAAACTTCACATTAACCTTTGGAAAAGGATGATTTAATTGCTTAGTCGCAAAATCTATAGCTTCATCAGTTAATAAGATAACCTGCTGTCGTTGTTCTTTTGTTAAGTTATTTTCAAGACTAGTCTTAGACATATATTAATTTGCTAAAGCAGCCGCAACAACTGCAACACGTGTGCGAGATGCATATTCCGTATTGACACGAACATTCGTATTGATGACTTGACTCTTACCCGCAGCTAAACCACCAGAAAGTTTTTGTTGAATATTTCTTAATTTACCATTGACATCAACATACTGAACCGCAACAACAATATTGCGAACGTTACGTGGTGTTGCATTATTTACTTGAATCTGTAATTGGCCATTTTTAGCAACACCATATCTTGTTTGAAGATACTTACCTGGGTTTGTTGGTAAGTCTAACTCAACTAATGATCCAAACGCAGCTTGTCCTGCTTCATTTTTTTGGCCTGCCGCTTTCGAATAATACTGTTTAGCCGAATTAATCTGGCCTTGTGCTCTAGCGATATTTCCAAGAGAGTTGTATGCATTTGCAGTTGGTAATAATTGTAGACTTCGATCTAGATAACGTTTTGCAGCAGCTTGATCGCCTAATCTTTCACTCACTAAACCATTTTGTAAAAAATAGTAAAAGAAATTATTGTTTAAACTAATTGCTTTATCATAATGTGTTCTTGCTGTCTGTAATTTATTATTTTTTTGTTCAATATCACCCATCAATGAATGGAAATGGCCTTCACGAGGTTCTAGCTTGATCGCTTTTTGCGCTAATGATTTTGCCTTTGAGTTATTTCCATCCGTTAATGCTTTTTGAGCTTCATCATAAGCATCGTAAGCGGGTTTGGTTTTAAATAAAGTTGCTAGTTTTTGTTGGTATTCTGATTTACCAACAACACCGCCAGTAGGCAAATTAGCTGCATCTTGTGTATTATTTTCAACCCGTTCCTGTGAAGGAGGGTGACTTGCAAATAAACCCGAGAGGAAGTCTTGTCGTCTGCCTTCTGAAAGTTTTACAAACGTCTTTTGTAAATCAACAGCTCCCTGAGGATCATAACCTGCTCGACTCATATAGGTCATACCATAATGATCAGACTCACGTTCTGCATCACGACCATATTTCGTATTGATCAACTGCGCACCAATAGAAGCTCCTATCTGCGCTAAGTTCGCGTATTGTGATCCCGCCGTTGCAATGCTCGCAGCCAAGATCCCACCTTGTAATAACATGCCTCGTTGTGCACCTTGTGCGCCATGACGAGCCGCCGCATGAACAATCTCATGACCTAATACCGCTGCGAGCTCAGCTTCACTTTGCATCTCAACTAATAAACCACGGTTAATAGAAATTTTTCCACCTGGTAAAGCCCAGGCATTAGGAACAGAGCTATTAATGACATTGAATTCATAAGGTAATTTACGATCACTTACCGCTGCTAATTTTTGTCCTACTTGATTCACATAAGCTTCAACTTGAGGATCGACTACATAATCACCACCTTGAGATTGTCGAGTTGGACTATATTGTTCTTTGCCAACATTTAACTCCCAACTCTCACCCAATAAACTTAATTCGTTTTTACCTGTGACTGGATTGGTTGAACAAGCTGAAACGAATAATAAAATTAATAAGTTAAATAGGATGTGTAATTGTTTTATTGGAATCGATTTTAAAGTAGCTAACATGCCAGAGCCTCTTCCTGGATAATATTAATAATTCAATGTTAAAACATCTAAGACAATCTGTTAATTAGAATAATTCAGTTATTATTGAATAAATATTCGAAGTATTGGTTTTTTTGTTGTTGAGTTAATGTATTCATCTTCTCAATATTTTTTTGAGGAATTAGCTCGGGATTACTATAAGATTGCAAATTTTTAGCCATACTTTTTTCTGATAAAATATGCAGGATAGGATAAGGCGAACGGTTGGTTAAATTTTCATTATCCTCTGGTTCAGTATTAGCAAATTGGTAATTTGGATGAAATGTCGCAATCTGATATTTACCTATCCATTGTTCTTGTTCTAATAGTAAATCGACTAAATCTAAAAATTGATTAAAGTCATAAAAATCTTGTAGATAATTTTCTATCACAAGTAAGGTAGTCTCTACATTATCATTGTTATCGATATATAATAATTCTGATTGTAGCTGTTCTAATATTTCCTCATCAGATTCCACAATCGTTACATGAATTCTGACACGTTGTTCTGTAAATGGCTTTTTTGCAAAAGGACATAATGCCAAATTAATAACAACATTATTTATCCATTCTACAATCTCTGTCTCTATCTTATTCATGCCTTATCTAATTTAGGCGGTGTTGGTGAAAAATAACTTAACACCAACATCAATACAGCCACACCGATAAAAGAAACAATTCTAGTAAGTGTGCCGGAATCATTCATGTCAATGACAAATAATTTTAATATTACCAAACCTAAAATTGTAGCCCCAACAAACCAGAGTTTTCTCAATTGTTGTTTTGAAGAAAAGGTCATTATGATAAAAGCCGTCAAGGTCCAAACAATAGATACTGATGACTGATAAATATCAGAACCAAGCATCGTCAACAAATTATAATCAACTCCTGCATAATAATGTACGGAGTGTGCAATCATTGAATTTAGCCAAACAAAACTTATAAATATTATTACTAAATAAGCTAAAGCTTTATTAATAAAATTTATTTTTTCTAATTTTTCATTACTCCATAAATAAATCCAATATAACATTACAGCAATTACAAAAAATATTGATATATCTTGTAAATTCATTATAGGTAAATATGCAAATAATTTAGTTGATGATATTTGACTCGATGCTGCTATACACCATATTGATAAAAATCCAAACACAGGTATTAATCCGTCTGATAAATAACTGTTAGGATAATTTTTGATAGGCCATAGATTAACATTGCGAATATTGATTAACGCTAATACGCAAATAGCTGGAACAATTCCCCAAACTAAATAAGAAAATAAATTATATTGCGTAAATATTCGTGCACATAAACCATCTATAAACCAAGTCAATAAAAATACTATTAAATATAAACTCAATGCATGATAAATCTTTACTAAATTACTTTCCCAAATCAAACTATTTCTATATAAAAACAAATATGAAGTCGCAATGCACACAGGCAAGCTTAACCAACCATAATTATCAAATGGAATTAGACTATAATGATCTGTATATCTAACCAACGTAAATAATATAATAACTGGCAACACAATAACGGCGTTTTTTTCAGGGAATTTCCAATTTAAAGATTGACCTATGAATGCAAGCAATAAAAAGCTAAGCGTTACAAACAATATTAATATATTAATACCAATGTCATTAGTTAAAAGGTGATCGATTTTATATAGATGAATTCCTAACCACCATAACAATCCCCAGTAAAATAAAATTTTAGGCAAAGACAATTCTAAATTCGTTAATTCTTTTTCTTTTATCGAGTAATGATAAGAGGAAAATAAAGCTGCAATACTGATCATCACTGAACCTATATAGAAACTATCCAAGAAAATTTCTTGTGATAAGGTACTTTCATTTCTTATGAAAAACATAATTGCGGCCATTATCTGTAAACCTAAACCGAACCATTTGGCGAGCTTTTGATTTTGCTTAAGTCCCATCCACAAAATACCAGCACCTTCCAATGCCCAAGCAGCAGCAGTCCAGTTTCCGTCGACTGTAAAAGGTATCGTTAAGGTTAAAAATATAATTGCTAACGCTAAAAATGCCTCATTCAATGAATTTAGGTTAGTTACCTTTTTGATATTGATGAATCGATTTAGTAAAAAATATCCCATGCCAATAATAAACGCAGACCATGCATGTCCATATTCAAAGTTCTCTACTAAACGGCTTTGTAAAGCAAAACCCACTAAAGGAACACCAAACACTAATGAACCATCGACGATCCCTTTTAATTTTGGTGGTTGGCGTACGGAAAATAAAATCGATATCGCTACATAAAAAACAAAAAATAAAATTAAGAAAGGCTGTGTAGTATTGAAATATTCTGCATTGTAATATTTAAAACCCCAAAGTGATGCGATCACAAATGTAAAAACAAAGCCAATCCAATTTAAACTACGCCATGATTTAAACCAAGCAACGATAAAAATTCCTAGATTTAAAATTGCATAATAAGTAAATAATTCAACATGACTACCGCTACCTGTTGAGGTAAGTATCGGCGCCAGGAAACCACCAATGGTAGCGAATTGTGCCAAGGATTTTGATTCTTGCTTAACCGCCAAAAAACAAGCGAAGATAACTAGGAAAAATAATATAGCAAAAGCTAACAGGGCAGGGATGATTTCGTAACGGCCAGCGCTATATGTGGTTAGATATAACAAACCAATTGCACCACCTTGTACAACTAATGCATATAGACTGTTCTTTAAACGCAGTCTCCATCCGATTGCCAATAAAACCGCGCCAAATACTGCAACACCTAACAACCTTAACTCTATAGGTAATAAATTATTTTCCGATGCGTATTTGATTAGAAACGAGACACCGAAAAATAAAATAATAATCGCTATCTTCACCACAATATTACCGGTGGTAAAAAATTCTTTTATATGGCTAAAAACTTTATCAGTAAGTGAAATGTCTTGTGATGACTTTACGGATGATTCAATTGTATTGGCTTCTTCGGTCTTTGTAGTGATCTGATTTGCAGGGACAAAATTTGGATCCGGCAAGATATCCTTTGGCTGCTCATCCCATCCTGAGTCCACCACATCAATCTCAGGTTCCGTAGTTTCTTCTACCACAGATTCTTTCTTGACTGTGGTTTCAGATTGCAGCAAATTAACTCTGGTTTGCAATACACCCAAAGATTTTTCCAGATGATTTATCTTGTCTCGGTATTGAATTAAGGCTCCAGCAAGTATGCCTATTGCTAAGCCAAAAAAAGCTCCCGTCTCATCATCCAGGCCCGCGCCAAAAATTAACCCAAGAACTCCAAACAGAATTTTCATTCAATAGCTCCTTAGACAATCAGTATCCAAGTATTTAGGGGGGCTATTGTAATACACCGATGTACATCCGTGAGAAAATAACAAAAATATTATATATATAATAAAATCAATAATTTATAATGTTTAATTAATATAATTATATGATATTTTAGTTTAAATATAACTTATAATTGTATGTTTTTATTGATTTTTTATATTTTGCTCTTTATAGTTCAACTATCAATTTTGTTTATTCCTTACGGAATCCATAAAGAGGTAAGTAGCTATGCTTGCAGTAGAACAAAAAATACTTCAACAAGTCCCTGTTAAATACACAGAATATGAATCCATCGACAATGGTCCTTGGCTTATTTTGAAACACAATCATGAACAGGTGACATACCACTATGACAGCGTTTCAGAAATCCTTGGAATGGAGGAATTCCCAGGTGATGGGCTAGGTTTAAGCTTTAAAACCAAATCAGAGTTATACCTAGGCAAACGAATTTCCGTTGGTTTTCCGCTACCAGACTCTGTGCATTCTTATAACGCATATGTAGTTTCAGCATTACGTAAAACCGATGGTTTTGAAATAGGTATTTGGCTACCTGTGAAATCTAAATTTGATCTGCAAACTATTTTGCGATCTTGCGATTACCTAGACGTACGACAATCTTCCTAAGATGCCCAAGTCGTACGTGGATCAATAACAATTAAAAAATAGGTAAGCCCACTGGGGGGGAGCTAGCTCCCCTTTTTTCTTAAACATTCTCATTCAAAAATAAACCGATAACCTCATTCAGATATTGTTTACCTAACAATGTTGTTTTGACTAAGCCGTCCTCATTAATTATCCAGTTATTTTGTTCTGCTATTTGCAATTGAGAAGAAACCCTATCTTTATTTAAACCCGTGCATTGCTCGAACAGTCTTAGTTCAAAACCATCACTCAGACGAAAAGCATTCAACATAAACTCAAACACTAAATCAGATTCAGTTAACACTCGATGTTCTGCAATCATCGTGCTTGAAGCAGACTTATCGATATAACTTTGTGGTAATTTTACACGTGCAAAACGTTCCACTTGCATGGTTTGTAAATTTGTTAATTTACCGTGAGCACCTGCCCCTAATCCTAGGTAGTCCCCAAACTGCCAATAGTTAATATTATGCTGACACTGTATTTTTCCATAAGCAGAAACTTCATATTGTTTATAACCTGCTTTTTCTAATATTTCCTTACCCGCTAAATGCATATCCCAAACTTTGGAATCATCCGGTAACTTAGGTGGTTTACTGTAGAAAACAGTATTCGGTTCTATAGTTAACTCATACCAACTAATGTGTGAAGGTTGATACTCAATAGCTTTTAGTAAATCATGTAATGATTCTTCATGTGTCTGATTAGGTAAACCATACATCAAATCAATATTAAAATTACTAAACCCTGAATTAATTGCTATATCAATTGCTTTTTCTGCTTCAGTTGAATTATGTATTCTACCTAGAGCAGAAAGCTTTTTATCAGAAAAACTTTGCACCCCAATTGATAAACGATTAACACCCGCTTGATAAAACCCTTTAAATTTTTCAGCTTCAACCGTTCCAGGATTCGCTTCTAAGGTTATTTCTACATTTTGAGAAACCGTAAAATATTTCTTTACAGCATCTAATATATTTTTTATTCCTGAAACAGAAAATAATGATGGGGTTCCTCCACCAAAAAAAATTGTTTGTATCTCTCTACCTTGAATTCTTAATGATTCGAATTCCATATCTTTGATAAGAGCATCAATATAATTTTTTTCTTGTTGCTCAAAATTATTGAATGTATGCGAATTAAAATCACAGTACGGACATTTTTTTACACACCAAGGTAAATGAATATAAAGCGATAGTGGTATCGACATGATAAAAACAAACTAATTGGTTGTTTGTTTAACAGTAAAAATATTTTTGATCGTACTTTGTATTTTAAGCACTAATGATAATAGGCAAGGCATAAAGGTTAATGTAATGATGGTAGAAAAAAATAAACCAAATAAAACAATTGCTCCTAATCCTCGATACAACTCTGTACCTTCTCCTGGATTCAATACCAATGGAGATAAACCAAATATTGTTGTAATCATTGACATTAAAATAGGACGTAATCTTGATTGAGTAGCTTCTAAAATAGCATTATGTATATCCATTGAGCGTTTATGTAAATTAACCATAGCTCGTTCAACTAATAAAATAGGATTATTAACAACCGTTCCGATCAAGACTAGAAAACCTAACATCGTGATCATATCAAACGGTTGAAATATATTTTGCAATCCAAATTGATCTAGCTGACCACCTATTACATTCAACAACCATATACCCACAATTCCACCGCTAATACCAATCGGAACCGTTGTTAAAATTAATAATGGATATCCCCAATGAGAAAAGATAGCGGCCATAATCAAATATGAAATAACGATCGCAACCAAAAAATTTCCTTGTAACGCTTTTTGTGTGGAGTGCAAACGATCACTCGCGCCGCTAATGGTCATTGATATATCATCGGATAAATCACCTGAATTCATCATTGCATCAATCAAATCACGCTTCACTATCTCCACACCTTGCTCTAAAGGGATGTCACGTGGAGGGATAATCGATAAAGTAATAGTACGTTTATTATCAACTCGACGAATATTTTCAGTATTAACGGTACTTTTAATATTTGCTATCTCACTTAATGGAATGATTCCACCTCGATCCGAATATAATAGTAAATGTTGTAAATCATCGGGCGAATCAACGTTGCCTTCAGTAGAATATAAATACATATCAATTTTTTTATCACCTTTATAATATTCATCTACAAAGGCACCATCAGAATACGCCCAAATCATATACCCCAGATCATTTGCATTAATTCCAAGTTCAGCCGCACGCTCCCAGTTAGGATAAATCTCTACCATAGGTTGACCTAAAGACAGAGAAGAAGGTTGAGGTCTGACTCTGGGGTTTTCAAAAATTTGTTTCGATTTTAAAAATGCTTTCAATCCAGTATCGAATAACTCTTCTAGTTCTATACCGCTAATATCTAAATTGATACTCCGAGTACCACCCACATTGCCAGCAAAGATACTGCCACGTGATACAAACGAAATGACACCAGGAAATTTGTTCACAAACTCAGATGCATCTTCCGTCATTGCGTCTAAGTATTTTCTATCACTGGTTTCAACAATGAATAAAATACTGCGCGAACTTAAAAAAGAAACCACATAATCCACAGGATATTTTTGCGTATCTGGATCAAATTCATTTTCTGCATCGATATAATATTGCCCAAAGTGTTTATTACCTTGTTCGGCCATCTGGCGCATCTCTTCTAAATTATAACCCGGTGGTGAAAATACAAATGCAAAAATCTTTTTCTCTTCACCTTCAGGTAAATATTCAGCTTGAGGTGTTAAATTTTCTAAAACCCAAAATGCAGCAGACAAAACCACAGCGATCAAAATTATTTGTCGAATAAAACCTTTCAGTAATTTATCAACCAAATAAAGGATCATGTTGCCAAATGCTTGCCCTAACCGATATAAGCCAAAACGAAATGGAGGTTTAGTATTTGGATGTAAAAAATAACGACTTGCCATTGGTACAACAGTCACTGCAACAATCATCGACATCAAAATCGATGCTGATATTGCAATGGAGATATCTGAGTATAATTGTCCTGCTTCTTCTTTGATTAATACAATCGGTAGAAAAACCAGAATTGTTGTCATCGTAGAAGCTAAAATCGCTGGCCAAACTTCTGTAACACCATCTAAAGCCGCTTGGAATTTTGATTTGCCTTGCGTTAAGTGTTTATAAATGTTTTCTAATACAACAATGCTATTATCCATAGTCATGCCGATTGCAAAGGCAACGCCAGCCATAGAAATAACATTCATAGTACGCCCAGTAATTAATAAACCTAAAAAAGCTGTCACTGTACAAATAGGAATCCCTAATGCGCCAATCAATGTTGCTGAAGTTGATCGCAAAAAAACATATAACACTATCACTGCTAAAGCAGCACCGATTAAAAGATTTTGACTAACAATTTTTACTGAATCTTGTACATAACGAACATCTTCCGAGATCAATAACATATCCAGTCCTTTTTTATTTAAAAATGTTTCATTAAGATTCTTAACTTCATGAACAACATCTTCTTTTATCTGGATAACATTTGATCCAATTTGTCTTTTCACTGAAAGATTAATAATTGGTTCTGAATTTAAATACGAATAACCACGTACTTCTGATATCGATTCTTCAATATAACCAATATCTCGTAATCGAATTAAGGCATCACCTTGTCTTTGAATTACCAAATCATTAATTGATTCGATAGATTCAAAACGTCCACGTGTTCGTAATAAATATCGACGTTTGCCACTATCTAAATCACCACCCGAAACATCTCGATTACGTGAACGAATGGCATTACGAACATCAATTAAATTTAAATTTCGCTGTGCTAATTTTTGCGGATCGACATAGATTTTTATTTGTTGCTCTTCACCGCCACGAACCCGGGTTGAATCCACACCAGGTACCCGTTCAATAACGGTTTGAATATTGTCTTCAATAAAATCACGCATGGTGCGCATGTCATAATTATTTGGATTACCAGCGATTGGTTTTATTGCAAAGTACATAAACGAATTACTGGAGAAGGAACTGCTGGTGATTTGTGGTTCATCAACATTTTCAGGATAGTTAGGTACTTGCGATAAAGCATTATTCACCAGTATTAATGCTTCATTGATATCGGTACCATGAGGAAACTCCAGTTCGATACTGGCAGTACTGGTGGTGGATGTTGACGTCATGCGTTCAACGCTTGGAATACGTCTTAGATACTCTTCTTGTTCAATAAGAATTTCTTTTTCAATATCTTGTGGACTTGCACCAGGCCACCAAGTATTTACAGAAATCACTCTAGGATCTAAATCCGGAATCATTTGCACTGGCACACGAAAAATTGCGATCAAACCATAGATGCTAATAATTAAGATCGCTACAGTGATGATAAACGGCTTTTCTAAGGCAAACCGAAACATAAGAGTTTAATCAGTCACCGTTTTAGTGATTGAAACAGACTGCATTGGACGCAGTAATTCATTACCACGAATGACTATTTCATCACCTTCTTTTAAATCTCCTTGGATAACTTGAACTTGATCACCAAGAGTCTTTCCTGTTGTTATTGGAATAGGAGATACGGTTGTTGATTCTTGATTTTTAATAACGCGCCAAACTTGTTCTGTACCATCAATTAACTTTATCAATGCATCTGTCGGTATCAACAAACTCTCTTTCGAATTCGCATCCGATAAGTTAAATAAAACTTTTGCCGACATCCCTGGCGCGAGTAACTTTTGATCATTACTTACATTGATCATGACAGGAAACGTTCGAGTCGCTTCTTGATTAACTGGTACTTTAATGTCAACTACCGCATTAAATTGTTTGTCCGGTATAGAGTCATATACAACGGATACTTTTGTACCTGTTTGGATTTTATTAAAATAAAACTGTGGGACTGGAACCTCTATACGTAAAGCATTCAATTCCGTGAGTTGAAATAACTCTGAACTGGTTTCAATCCATTGTCCTACCTCAACAGAGCGCTCGGTTATAACACCCGAAAATGGTGCTTTGACAATATGTCGTTCAACAATCACTTGCTGACGTTTTAATTCAACGCGTAATCGTTGCACAACCGCTGAGTTAATATTGACTTCAGCATCAGCAGCTTTATAGGTTGTTTCAGAAATATGTCGTTTGGTTAATAGATCTTTCGCTTCTTTGCGCTTACGTTTAAGTTCATTATCTCTTGTAACGGCTTCATTCAAAACAGCTCGTAATCGCTCCAACTCAATTTCAGCAAGTTCCTTATCAATCTCAAGCAAGACATCACCCTGCTTGACTTCATCACCTTCTTCTACATAAAGTTTAGCAACATAGCCTTCAACTTTAGTAGAAACCGCAGAAGCGCGAGGAGAAGTCACTGTCCCAGTCAAAGGTAATAATTCAGATGCAGAACCGACTTTAACAAAAGCGGTAACTACTGGAACAGATTCCTCTTGGGCATGAATCAAATTGGGGCAAAATAAAGTACATACCAACAGCAAAAAGCATGCTATGGCATAAACAGTAGAACTATAAATGTTAGTTAGAGATGTAAACATAATCGGCCATAATTCTTATAGTGAATTATGACAGAAATAAAAATTAAAGTTTCGAAATTCTTTCCAATTGCTGTTTCAGTTTTTCTAAACTACTTTCTGAGTTCGCTAACTTTTCTTTTTCCTTAGCAACGACTTCTTCTGGAGCTCGGCTAACAAAATTTTCATTGCTTAATTTCTTTTGAAAGATTGAAACTTCTTTGTCAGCTTTTTCGATTTCTTTTTCTAATCGAATCTTTTCTTGTGCAGGATCGATGATATCCGCCAAAGGTACCATTAAGGTCATATCACCCGCTAAGGCAATCACAGCATCTTCGGGTTCTTGCTCTATGGTTTCAATCGATTCAATACGACCTAAAAATTGGATTGATTCTTTGGTTGACGTTAACCAAGCTTGTTCTTGTTCAGAACCACCTTTTACTTTTACCGCTAATGGTTTACCAGGCGCTATGTCACGCTCAGCACGGATACGTCTGACACCTAAAATAAATTGCTTTAACCATTCAACTGTCAGCAATGATTCTTCATTAATATTCAAATCATCAGAATGAGGATAGTTTTGCAACATGATGGTATCACCGTCGGCTTTGGTAATCGGTTTAATCAATTGCCAAATTTCTTCTGTAATGAAAGGCATCAATGGATGCATCATACGCAACATATTTTCTAATACATTCACTAATGTAAACAACGTTCCACGTTTTTCCGCTTCTGTTGCAATATCATTATTTAATGTTGCTTTGGATAATTCCAAATACCAATCGCAATACTCATCCCAAGTGAATTCGTACATAGCTTGTGATGCTAAATCGAAACGGTAATTGTTCATACTGCGTGTCACTTCATCTAATGTATTGGCAAGCTTTGCATTCACCCAGTATTCAATCACACCAAATTCTTTATCTCCTTTGTGTATATCGATTGGGTTAGCTTCTATGCTCATCATTACATAACGCGCAGCATTCCATAATTTATTACAAAAATTTCGATAACCTTGAATACGACCAATCTCAAAGTTAATAAAACGACCTTGTGTGGCTAATGATGCAAATGTAAAACGTAAAGAATCTGTACCATAGGCTTCGATACCTTCTGGGAAATGTTTACGAGTCGCCTTTTCTATCTTAGGCGCTTTTTCTGGTTGCATTAAACCTGTAGTACGTTTTTGAATTAAGCTCTCAAGTTCAATACCATCGATTAAATCAATTGGATCTAACACATTGCCTTTAGACTTTGACATCTTTTGGCCTTCACCATCACGCACTAAGCCATGTATATAAACTTCTTTAAACGGTACATCGCCCATGAACTTTAAACCAAACATAATCATGCGTGCGACCCAGAAAAAGATAATGTCAAAACCAGTAACTAAAACATTAGTAGGATAAAACGACTCTAGCTCAGGAGTTTTCTCGGGCCATCCTAAAGTAGAGAAAGGCCATAGTGCGGATGAAAACCAAGTGTCCAATACATCATTATCTTGAGATAATGGTTTATCACCTAAATTATATTTTTCACGCACTTCTTGTTCGTCGCGAGCAACATAAACATTGCCTTCTTCATCGTACCAAGCAGGAATACGATGCCCCCACCATAACTGACGTGAGATACACCAATCTTGAATATTACGCATCCATTCGAAATAGGTTTTATCCCAGTTTTCAGGAACGAATTTAATATCACCATCTTCAACTGCTTTAATAGCAGGATCAGCAAGTGGTTGAATCTTTACATACCATTGATCGGTTAAATATGGTTCGACAACAACACCTGAACGATCACCGCGCGGTACCATTAATTTATGATCATCGATCTTATCTAATAAACCTTGATCCTCTAAATCCGCAATGATTTGTTTACGTGCCGCATAACGATCTAAGCCACGATATTTTTCAGGAGCTTCATCATTGATAGCAGCATCGATCGTAAAGATATTAATTTTCGGTAAGTCATGGCGCTGACCCATTTCATAGTCATTAAAGTCATGTGCAGGGGTAATCTTTACGCAACCCGTTCCAAATTCTGGATCCACATAATCATCGGCAATCACTGGAATGGTTCTACCAGTTAAAGGCAGTTCAACTTCTTGACCAATTAAATCTTGATAACGTTCATCATCAGGATGAACAGCAACGGCAGCATCACCCAACATAGTTTCAGGACGGGTAGTAGCAACAACAACATAACCTTTATCATCAACACGAGGGTATTTCATATGCCAAAGATGTCCGTTCTCTTCTTCTGAAATAACCTCAAGGTCAGAGATCGCTGTATGAAGTTTTGGATCCCAATTTACTAAACGCTTACCACGATAGATCAATCCTTCATCGTATAAACGTACAAATACTTCTTTCACAGCATCGGATAAACCATCGTCTAAGGTAAAACGCTCACGCGACCAGTCCATTGAAGTTCCAAGACGTCGTGATTGTTTAGTGATGGTATTACCTGACTTTTCTTTCCATTCCCAAACTTTATCGATGAATTGTTCTCGACCTAAATCATGACGCGAAACATTATCCGCAGCCAATTGACGTTCGACTACCATTTGCGTAGCGATGCCCGCGTGATCAGTTCCACATTGCCATAGGGTATTCACACCGTTCATGCGATTATATCGAATCAAGACATCCATCAAGGTTTGTTGGAATGCATGCCCCATATGCAGGCTACCCGTCACATTAGGTGGCGGTAACATAATACAAAAACTGTCATCACCACCTTTGGGTGAGAAGTGATTATTATTTTCCCAGTTTTCGTAAATTCGAGACTCGATCGCTTGCGGGTCGTAGGTTTTTTCCATCTTTATTGATTATTAGGGGTTTATCAGAAACCGCGCATTATGCACGTTAGTGCGCGGGTTTTACAGGGCTGTTTTAGTGAGCTTATTCGTTAAATCTTTTTATCTTCTTTGGCTTGGGCTAAACGAGTTTTAAGCTCATTCATGACGCTATCTTTGATGGTATCTTTGAGGATATCCACTAGGGCATCGAGTTCAGTAGAAATTTTGGATTCAATCTCATTAAACAAAGAATCCAATTCGGCGCTACTGATGGGTTCAGGTTCAGGCTCTGGCTCAACAGGTAGAGGTCTGAATTGAGGTTCAAGAGGTTGTGTCGCTTCTATATCAATAGGTGTTGAATAATTAGGACGAATCACAGACTCCTCATCGTAATCTACCAAATCATCTAAAATAGGTATTTTTGGATCAGGGCGATTAGAGGACTCTGCCTGCTCTAACAGATTTTCCAGCTCTTCAATCTTACGACTTAAAATAGCCGCTTTAGCGTCTTCTGGATTATCAAATTCACTCATAGATCTACTATAGCTGATGACTTTCTAGTTCGTAGCCTTTTTCTCGATATAAACGAAAATGTTCCCGACCAATATCCTTATTGGCTTGATCCAAAGTCACGATCTCGGCAATCCGCGTAAAGCTACTACTAAATTCCGGCACTTGCCGATTTAAATTAATCAATACCTCTTGATTACCTGAATAATTATTCAGCCATCCAATCGTGACTGGTGCGTTAACGGATTCAGACCAAATCTCATGAGGTACGAAACTGATGTCAGAAAATGTCCAAAGTCGTGTATCTAATTGTTCAGCCTGAGGTTGATGATCAGTATGAATATGGATCTGATGACCTTGTTGCCAAATTTTTTGTGTCAACTGACATATAAACACATCAGGTGTGTGTTTTTCTGAAAGCACATAAAAATCGACTTTAGGCATTAAGATTTAGGACACTTATCCAATAGATATTGCGTTAATAATGGCACTGGTCGACCTGTTGCACCTTTATTCTTACCCGAAATCCAAGCAGTACCGGCAATATCTAAATGCGCCCATTGTAGTTTTTTTGTAAAACGACCTAAGAAACATCCAGCAGTAATGGTACCAGCATCTCTACCACCGATATTGGCCATATCAGCAAACGGGCTATGGAGTTGTTGATCGTATTCATCCCATAGTGGCAA
This sequence comes from Gammaproteobacteria bacterium, assembly GCA_965243205.1. Lineage (GTDB taxonomy): Bacteria > Pseudomonadota > Gammaproteobacteria > Eutrophobiales > Eutrophobiaceae > CBDEUK01. The sequence continues at coordinate 1,966,971 of CBDEUK010000002.1, read as the reverse complement.
CTGCCAAGCCCTGTCACCACTGGTATCACCTGCGTTTAATAAATCACGCGCCAATGGGTTATGGTTACTCATTAAACCAGAGGCATGTTTACCTAAAGCAATCACACATGCACCTGTTAAGGTCGCAATATCTACCACCGCTTTAGGTTCATAACGTTCACTATACGTTAGAGCATCACAAAGAATTAAACGACCTTCGGCATCGGTATTCAATACTTCGATGGTTTGACCAGACATACTTTTGAAGATATCACCCGGTTTAGTTGCCGTACCACTCGGCATATTTTCCGTTGCTGGAACAATACCCACAACGTTCAATGGCAGTTTCATTTCAGCCACAGCTTGCATGGTCCCAAACACACTGGCCGCACCACACATGTCGTATTTCATTTCATCCATCGCTGGAGAAGGTTTGATGGAGATACCACCTGTATCAAAGGTCACACCTTTACCAACGAATACATAAGGCTTGGCATCTTTTTTACCACCTTTGTATTCAAAAATAACCATCTTGGCTTCTTCTTCACTACCTTGCGAAACGGATAATAAAGATCCCATGCCCAGTTTTTCCATTTGGCTTTCGCCTAGTACTGTCACTTTTAAATTACGATGCGCTTTCGCCATTGCCTGAGCTTGTTTGCCTAGGTAGGTTGGAGTACAGATATTTCCCGGACGGTTACCCAAATCGCGCATTAGGTCCATACCATTCGAAACAGCGACACCATGAGCCACTGCTTTTTCTCCAGCAGTTAATTCACGACGGGTTGGTACTGTCCAAGTCAGTTTGCGTAATGCCTTAGTTTTTGGCTTTTTACCCGATTTTAATTCGTTAAATTCATACGCGATCGACCGTGTTTGTTCTACTGCTTGTTTAACTTTCCAGTAAATATCACGATTTTTTAGATTTAATTCGGTTAAATAACTCACCACTTCAGGTGCACCAATACCACGTAAAAACTGTACTGAACTAGAAATAATCTTGCGATAGCTTGTATCTGATAAGTCACGTTCTTTACCTGCTCCAACCAATAACACTCTATCAGCTAAGGTGTTAGGAACATTATGAAGCAACAATGTTTGGCCTATTTTGCCCTCGATATCACCACGTCTTAATAATGTTGAAATAAATTTATCACTAACTTCATCAATGGTTTTCGCTATATCAGAGAGTTTTCTACCTTCGAAAACAGGCAAAACTAAACAGGTTGTGCGTTGTTTTTCAGGTGAACCGCTTTTGATACTGAATTCTATTTGCATTGTTATTTTCCACGCAGAATTTGGTTGAATGGTTTAGGTGACAGTTTGTCACATTGTCATACTATCTGTTATGTTGCAGTGTATTCATTTAATCGGCTTTAGGCAAAAATCCTGTAAATATTTTGGTTACGATTCTTGATCTTACATAAATACATCTACAAAGAGATCGCATATAAGTTATTACCGATCTGTGCACTTTTACTATTGATATTTATTAGTAAATACTATGTCGGTTATCTAGCCGATGCAGCATCTGGCAAAATTTCGACTCAACTCGTTACCACCTTTCTTTGGTTAAAAATTGTCGCCAGTTTGCCAAAAATGCTGCCCATTTGTTTATTAATCTCGGTGATTTTGGCTTTTTCACGATTAGTGCGAGATAACGAATTAGTCATCTTCCATACTTCAGGGGCTGGACGTTCTTTTGAATATTCCAGCACTTTAACTTTTACCTTGGTCTTTTCACTCTTATTCAGTGGTCTAGTATTTTATCTCGCACCGTATGCTGAGGGTCGGATTTCTGAATTGAAAGAACAAGCTAAACGTGATTCAGATATCACAGGTATTACAGCCGGCCGCTTTAAAGAATTCAGCAAAGGTGATCGCGTCGTATATGTTGAAAGCTTAAGTGCCGATCGCTCAGCCATGTCGAATGTGTTTTTACAGGTCAGAGAATTGAAAAAATTAGGTGTGCTTTCATCAGATATTGCCAATTTTGAGTGGGATGAAGAATTAGGTAATCGTTACATCGTATTTAAAGATGGTCGACGTTATGTAGGAAACCCAGGTCAGCAAGACTATCAAATCACGGAATACGAAACTTACGCCGTGTTAATTGAGAAAACGGATCCTGAACAATCAAATCATCGTGATCCTAAAGGCATTGGCACAATAGAATTAATGAACTCTGATACTCCTTCTTATCAAGCCGAATTTCAATGGCGTGTTTCTCTAATTATTTGTTGTATTTTATTGAGCATGTTAGCTGTATTACTAAACAGTCTTTCATGGAACGACAAACAATACACTTTAATTTTTATTGGCTTATTGATTTATATTATCTATACCAATTTACTTGGCATATCAAAAACTATGTTGAGTCGTGATCAACTATCACCCTTTCTCGGTTTGTGGTGGGTTCACGTTTTAATGATTGTATTTTTATTTATTTTATTTGCGATTAGTAATATTAAAAAACGTCGTCGTAAATATTCTTATCAAGAATATACTGAACAACGCTCATGAGAATACTCGACCGTTATTTAACTACATCATTACTGCGCTCGACCTTTTTAGCGCTAGCAGTATTAGTAGGCATTTTTGCATTTTTCGCTTTGATTGATGAACTAGAAGATTCAGGTCAAGGTCGTTATGGTGTAATGCAAGCTTTAGAGCATTTATTATTAACAATTCCTAACTTGGTGTCTGAACTATTTCCAATTGCCGCAGCAATCGGTGGCATGATGGCTTTAGGTAAGATGTCGAGTCAAAATGAACTTGCGATTATTCGGACGTCAGGTGTATCACAAACCAATCTAATCAAAATTTTATCCAAAGGCATTTTTATTTTAATTCTGATTGCGTTTGTTGTGAGTGAATTCATTGCACCATATTCTGAACAAGCTGCTGAACATCGCAAATCCATTGCTATGACGGAACAAATTACCCTGCAAACCAAATACGGCTTTTGGTCACGCAATGAAAATAATTTTGTCAATATTCGTAAAATTATTTCTGGCAACGAAGTCGAAGATATTTATATTTATGAATTTACCGATAATAATATTTTAATCAGTAGTATCTATGCAAAAAAAGCCAACTATATCGATGGCAAATGGCAGCTTGAAGACGTTAAACAATCGTTAATTTCGGATGAAGGGATTGTTAGCAAACCCATCAAACTTGCCAATTGGGAATCGGTATTAAATCCAGAAGTTTTAAATCTGATCACGATTAAACCTAAGTTTTTAACGCTATGGGGTTTATATAGTTACATAAGTTACTTAAAAGAAAATGAACAAAATAGCCAAGTATACGAACAAGCATTTTGGTCTAAGTTGTCAAAACCATTTACGATTTTCTTAATGGTGGTTATAGCGGTGCCGATTATTAAAATTCATTCACGACAAAATAATGTAGGACAACGTGTTTTTCTAGGATGTTTATTAGGAATTTTATTTCACATGTTAAACCAAGTATTTGGTCATCTAGGCGTAGTTTATAATATTCCTGCATTTATAAGCATGATCATTCCTCTGTTACTTCTATCTGCATTTGTTTTGGGAATGTTGTACAAAGATAATTTCACACAACTAATAAAAGCTTAATATTCATATTACCTATCCTAGAATTTCGAATGCTAGTACAAGGGCTATATAATAAATTAAAGGTATTGATATTAGCGAAATAATGCCACCAGCAATTAATGTGGGCCATTGCTTATAATCGGATCGTTTAGACATTGCATTGTCGAGAATTAAAGCAGGAAGAATAACTCCTCCTATCATAAAAAACCAAACACCTACAAATCCAACCAACGCCATTTTTGCGGCAAGACTGAAAGGAAAATAAATCGCAGGTTTTCTAAGTAGCCCATATAAAAAACCTAGAACCCAAAAAATCATGATGCTAATAAAAATCACTATAAAGAGATAAAAAATCAATTCCATAATATAATCTGATAATAAGTTAGGTTTGTGTTTTTATATTGAAATTTACTGTTAACCACATAGTTTGCCAACGTGCACGCTTTTCCGTTGCTGATAGTAATTTTGGGGATACTGTGATTGGAGTTTTAAGTTTTCTATCTTTGGCAAACAATTTACCATTGACTGCTCCTTTTATTTTTCCTTCAAACTCGCTGGTTACGGCAATTATTTGATCACAAAATACACACTGCCAAAAGATGGCTTGTTCAGAACCTTGTTTTAGTTGTTTGAGAGTATCATGTGCTTCTATCGAAAGCTTGCCGTTAGATTCCGACAGATAAATCAATTCATGTGAACTACAAAAATCACAATCACATTCTCGAGGCTCAAGGTTTTCAATATCATGCGAAATTGAGAGAAGTACTGCAACTTTTCCACACTTGCAGTTAGCAGAATATTCCATTTAAAAATTTAAGTTCGATTTTACTCATTAGACCTATGTGTTTTTTCGTTTTTCTTGGTACTCATCATGAGTATCTTCTACGGATTCTAAACAACGTTCTCTTTCTGAACCTCTCAAAGGTTGACATTCCTGAACTCTATTTTCACGAAACGCATTGTAAATCTGTTCCGTACTACAAGCAGATTCAAAAATAAGAACGAATAAAACTAATGGGACTTTAACAAAATATTTTTTCATTTTTTCTACATAAAATATATCTAACAATCTGTTAAAAGATACAATCATTCCATTATCGCATAACGTTTGAATTAGAAAGCCCGTGTGTTACCACGGGCTGGTAGATTCGTTAAACTATTTCCAATTGTAAACTTTAGAAACAATAATTGAACTGCCCAAACCTTTTATAAACTCGATCACAGCCCATGATAAACTCATTTGTAAAGGAATTGGTAAATAACAATAAGTAGCAATTTGTGGCACGCCCATAACAAGGCCTAACCCAACACCAAAAGGAATCGCTTTTTTACAATCTGTATCTAGCCCAACAATAGGATAAAAAAAGGCTACGGCCATTCCAAATAAAAACTGGCTTAAAGTCATAATTAACATATTGGCTTCTTCTTGTGGACGCCAGACATCCATTGTTTGTTCATATTGCTCCAGCATCAAAAAACCATGCACAAGAAACTCATAAAAAAAGACAAAAACAAAGGCACTAATCCCGGCAATGATAAAACGTTTCATATTCATGTTTTCTCTCCTATTAAACTATTAAGTAACCCCATTATTTATATTGACCATTTTCATAAAAAAACAAATGGCTTTCTAAGTATTAGTTGGTGATGACACATCACAGATTGTACCTTCTGGAGAAACTAATAACATACGTTTTTGACCATAAGGCGTCATTTCAGGAGATTGTAATATTTCGTAACCTAAGCTTTTAGCTTTTTGATGAAAAGAATCAACATCTTCAATCACAAATGTTAGATAAACACCTGAAATACTACCTCTTGTTTGTGCGGGAACAATTTCATGGTTCTCAGATATGATGCCTAACTCTAAATCTCTACCTTCAGATATAAGATGAATAAACCAATCGCTGTCATAATCTACTTTAAATGCAAACAATGACGTATAAAACTTTTTTGATTGTTCTAAATTTTGAGAGCAAATATTGGTTAGCAAGCGTTTGATTTTCATTTTTTTACCACACCAAAGATATCTCTAGTTCGACTCACTGCGAACCTGAATAAAATTAAATAAACGACGAATAGAAAAATTCTTTATAAAAGCTGCAATAACAATGATAACAGAGATAATCAAAGCTTCTGTCGCTGGAATACTAATGCCAAATAATGGATAAAGCCAATATTGAATAAGCACCGTAATAATATAACCAGCAATAATACTGGCGGTGCTTTCAATAAAACTCATTTTTTTTGATTGGCCTTTACTCAAACTATTTCTCCATTAGAGCATTTACTATTTGAATTAAATCAATGTAATTATCAGTTTATGAATATGATGTTCATACATTCACTTTATATTTAAGATCGTTTGCTTCATCACCCGTCATACCTCGAAAACCCCATTGATAAGGCGCTTGTTCTTTAATGGTTATTTCTATATCTATAGTTTGAATAGAAAGTTGTTTTTCTATTTCTTGAAATAGTGTTTTTATTAATTGTTTTTGTGTTTCAGGTTTTCGTCCTGACATCATGTTAATTTCGATAACAGTATAAGCATCGCTTCTACCAACAGGATAATAAAAATCCTCTTTTTCTAATGGAATAAAACGATGTGCTCTTTTATCTTCAGGCATACCAAGAACGTTTCTCATACAATGATGGATAACATCTGATAATTTTCCTTTTATCGGATTGAGTTTTTCTTTGATCCCGTAAATGACAATCATATGAATTAAACCTTAAGCTATACGATAGTTTGATATTTTTTTAAATTACTTCTTATCTCCAGAAAACCCTAGATAAATAAGCAACATTGCTGCAATTAAAAGACTATAGATGCCTATTCTACTATAGGGTCTTTCTAAATCTAATAATTGAGGCTCTAAGAAAAAACCGATTAATAATAAAAATGGCGAAATCAATATTATTATGGATGTGATGTATTGGATTATAATTTTATGGTGTTGATTAAATTTAATTAAGTAAACACCAAACATAATGTTTAATAAAGAAGAGAGGAAAATATATATGTGTGCAGATCTATATAGCATTCTAGGGCCATCAGACATGTTCTCAAGATGGGAATGAAAGTGATGCATGTATTGACCTGTAAGTATAAAAACCAAAATCAGTAATATACCTAAATAAAAATGCAATTTTTTTAATAATTTCACGTATGCAATCTAATGTATAAATTTAGTTAACTGAAATGATTTATAGGCTATTTGTTAAATGACTATAATAAGCTTAAAACACTTTCAGTTAGATCATTGAAATACACAAATTTTATTTCCATCAAGATCACGAAAATATGCAGAATACCTTCCTGATCTCATTCCAGGTTCACCTTCCGTTTTTGCACCTAGTGAAATTGCCTTGCTGTGAATACGATCGACTTCAGATGAAGAATCAAGGTTTAAACCGATCATCGTTCCATTTCCTACTGTTGCATCATTTCCATCAAACGGCTCAGCAAGAGCAAACATGAAACCATCACCCATCCATAACGTCATCCGTCCTTCATCATGAATTTTATTTACTTCAGAGCCATCAAAAATATTGTCATAGAAACTAACGGCCTTTGTCATATCGTTTGTTCCAAAAACGAAATAATTCATTTTCATTATACTTACTTCCTATCTAGCTACATCACATAATAATTGAATAAATTATTATGTATTTTACTAATACATCGTGTTGCCATTTTTAGTTTCCGATGGGATTAATTGTATTGAATCCCAATGTTCAATAATTTTTCCGTTTGCATCAAATCTGAAAAAATCTATTGTTACGTATTCTTCGTCGCCAGGCCATTTCTGATGCGTATGTAAAGCTACCAAATCATTTTCTGCTACCGCACGTACAAATTTTATTTCTTTGTCAGGATACTCCGCTGCCATCTTTTCAAAATATTCTATGAATGCCTGCTTGCCATTACCTACTAAAGGATTATGTTGTATATATTCATCACCAACGTATAGCTTTACAGCTTCAACAGGATTACCCATATATGCCATTTTATAGAATGAAATAGCGTTTTCTTTGTTATTTTGTAAATTCATAAAAATTATTCTCTAAAATACCTAACGCTCAAATAAAATGTTTTTAAGTTTTGTGGATTTGATTTCTAACCTTGTGCCTCAAACTCATCAATGCGTAACTTTGCAGTTCCATCACTCTGCATTACCCATAATTCTTTAGTAATAACCCCTTTAGCTTTATTCATTTTCCATTCTGCTGACAAGACAGCACTATTAACATCAACAATTTTTATTTCAGGATTTACATATTCAACATCGCAAAAGCCATCATCAATTAATTTTTGCCAGAATGCCTGTATTTCTTCTGTACCATTAAATGTCCCAAATGGTTTAGCTGTCATCACAGCGTTTGCTTCATATTGTAATGCGCAGGCTGAAGCATCGCCTGAATTAAATGCATTCTTCCAACGCTCACTCGCATCGCTTAATGCATTTAAAATAATTTGTCGTTGTTCATTAGTAATCATAAAATTTCCACAATTGTTGAATAATTTAATGATAAGCCTTACAGTTGAATTCAAGCAGTAACGAATCAGTGTCTTTGTTATGTCGCGTTACGCTCCTTCAACAATCGTCCAACCCTCTGTTTCAAGTATGGTAATACCATATCATCAAACCAAGGATTCTTTTTCATCCAAATATTATTTCGTGGGCTCGGATGTGGGAGTGGTACGTATTTTGGTCGATACTCCTTCCAAGCAGCGACAGTCTCAGTTAGTGTTCTCTTACTTTTTTTAGATAAATAATGTCGTTGGGCATAAGCTCCAACTAATAAAGTCAATCGTACATTAGATAAAAGCTCAAGCAACGGCTCATGCCATAGTGGAGCACATTCGGGTCGTGGAGGCAGGTCACCAGAATCTCCAGTTCCTGGGTAACAGAACCCCATAGGCATCAACGCAATGAATGATTCATCATAAAATATATTCGAATCCAAACCGAGCCATTCTCGAAGCCGATCACCACTCGCATCGTTCCAAGCGACTCCTGAGTCTTGAACGCGTTTTCCAGGAGCTTGCCCAATAATTAAAATTTTTGCATCGATTCCAGCAGCTAGAACGGGGCGAGGTTTGTGCGGTAAGGCAGAAGCACATTCGCGACAATTACGAATCTTCCCAAGCAACATTGCCAAGTCTTGTTTGGGTGGTTTAACAGTTTTTGTCATCTAGCTTTTAAGAGAGATAACAAAGGAATTAATGGGCACGCCGCTTAGGCGCACCCTGATAAAATGAATTATTAGTTTTTAATACATTCTTTAAACTGAAAATCATTGAATAACATTTCAATATTTAGTTTAACCACTTCATTCAAAGCACCAAAAGGATTCGAAAATTTATCTGTGTTTTTCTCAAGTTTATGAGATTTATCATAACAATCGCTAATCACGTAACGTATATCCAATGTCCAATCAATACTATAACCAAGGTCATCGACTAAAAATTCTTTAATATCTCCTGTAATAACTTTAGCAGAATCTGTTAGCTTTATGCCAACGAATCTAGATTCAGTAAACAAAGCTGTTTCAATGTATTCATCAATATTTTTCTCTAAAATAATTTCACCTAGAGCAGTATTTTTTAATTGATTAGGTTTAATACCTTCTTCTTCAGCTGGAATGTATCGAAAATCACCTACTTTCAATTCCCCCTCTACTGTCATCGTAGAGCTAGGAGCATAATTAATTACTACAGGACCGGCGCAACCACTGGCTAAAAATATTACTGATAAAATTATTATATTTTTGAAATACATAATGTCTCCTTATTTTTTAATTTATTATTAATAAAACTAACGATTGAATTCCGTCACCGATGTAAGAGATCGACTGGAATGACTCGTTAGTCATTTTAGTTTTCTCCATATACGGTTAGTAAAAAACCAATAATACAACAAATAAGACCAAACCCAATTAAGTACGTCAATGGCGCTTGGCTAATGTTTCCATGAGCAGGATTATGAAAATTTTCTACATGGCTCCAAAAACTCATATAGCCTGCACCAAAAGATACTCCCCATGCACAAGCTAAAACCCGACCTGAAGCTTTTTTGCCTAGCAATACTAGAATGCCACCACTGATTAATAGTACGGCCATAATGTAGTCGATTACCCAATATGGCCACCACTGCCAATTACCCCAATTTCTAACAGCTTCAAGGAATGCCAACACCAATCCCAATATAATTGCCATATATGCAGATAATTTCATAGAACTAACGTTTGAATTTAGCCGGCTGTGACAGCGGCCGGCTGGAATAACTTGTTAGGTTTTTCGAGTAATTCATGATATTAAATACTCTGTCAGGTTACCTGTGGCAACACAACAAAAAATCATAACTGAGATGCAAAAAAGGGAATAACTCACACCAATTATTGCACCTATAGATTTCTTTTGATTTTTTTTTGCAAATGCCCAAATAAAACTTGTTACTTTAAAAATTGCTAAACAAATAACACCAATAATTAAACCAATTAAAATGCCTTGAGAAATACCTATTATTTCTTCAGTTTTTTTCACTGACTCAGAATATCCAATATAGATGTTAGATATAAAGGCTATAAAATACAAAAATAATAGATCTGACATATAAAATCTAACGTTTGAGTTCCGCCGGCCGCACTAGCGGTCGGCTGGAATGACTTGTTAGCGGTTATTATGTTTATAGGTGCCATTTAAATTCACCTTTTATTTCACTCGCGAGCATTACTGCACCAGTATGATAGTCATGACAGAATACATACTCTTTAGGTAGTACGGACTCAATTTCTTTGAATTCTTTACTGCTTACTGATAGTTGGTGAATTACTTGCTTTGACCTTTCAATCTTTTCTTTTGCCACGGCTTCAGTGATTCTTTCCAGCTCCCAATCGGAATATGAATTGACTTCTATTAAGTTTCCCTTGTTTATGAAAAGAATACCTTCATATAGCAAACTATCCTTTCTTTCCTGGAATAGATCAATCGCCAAATCGTATCGTTTACCTGTAAATTCTGATATTTCCATTTTTTTACCGCTAACGTTTGAATTCAGCCGGACGCGTTAGCGGTCGCCTGGAATGATTTGTTAGCTCTATTTTGATAATTCATTGAGAATCTCTAACGAAAGTTGTCCAAAGCTCTTACCTTTGCCGCGAAGATGGCTACTTATCTCTACTACTTCAGAGCTATTATCAATAACATCAACGGATACTAATTCATAGCTATCTAATATCGTTGTTGCCTCAATCTCATAAAACTGTTCATCTACTGTTAGCCATGTTGCATATGAAGATTGTTCATTTCCTCCACAAGGAGTTGATGAAACTTTTATAAGAATACCTAGATCAGAATTAATAGCTTTAGATTTCAGCGCATCACTCACCCAAGCGGTATGTAGTTCTTTTGCTAAGTATGATTTGGCCACTTCCATAATACTACTTTTCTCAAGAGCATTTTGTTCTTGAACGTTTAACTGACGTTTCGTATGCAATCTATTAATATCCATTATTAAGAGCTAACGTTTGAATTCAGCCGACCGCGCAAGCGGTTGGCTTGAATGACTTGTTATATGTTTTTTTTGAAAATATGATTTTTTTATCTCTGAAGATTTTCAATTTTTTTCTTTTCCTCTAGAGCTTTTCTTTTTAAGTATAAACTTAAAAAAGTTTCACCATGACTTGTCAAAATAGCTATCAAATTAAAAAATGGCGTTGCAGTAAATAATAAAAAAATAAAAAATTCTTCATCATCTGGTATTCCTTTGTCATATATTAAATAACCTACAAAACTTAATAATATTAAATTAAGTAATATCGCTATCATTTTCATAATATATATTCCATATACACATAACGGTGGAATTAACGGGCGCGCCGCTTAGGCGCGTTCCAGTTGAATAATTTGTTATGTTTTATTTCATTCATGGTTATAACTAATTATTATGTCTCCAGTAGGATAGCTATCTATAGTGAAGCCATTTTGATAAGTAATAATAGGTTCTCCAATATTGCTATTGTCAGCGGCAATCATAAAATAATAGGTATCGTTTTCAGGAAATCTACCTTCGAAAATTAGATGTAAATTAGCAGGTAATGTAAGCCCTTCAGATCCTTTTTCGAATTTTATTGGTTTGCTATTAATTGTATTGCCGTTTGAATCCATTAAATAAGCTACAGGAAAAAGAATATGTTTGGTCCAGCTAAAACAACTACATAATGTCCTTAACTCAATAGTATATTTTTTATTTTGTTTAGCATTAATTTTAAATATTTTATAATTAGATATAATCCCACCATATTGAATTGTTGGATCTTCTAGTCTAATTTCAGCTCTTATTATTTCTTTTTCTTTTATTTCTATATGTTTCGATTTATCAATGGCCTCTTTGCTAGTTAGAGCAGGGTTTGAAGAGTTTGCAACAGAATTAGAATATTGCTTTTCCGGAGCAGTTCCACAAGAGATAAGAAATATAGAAAACAATAATACAAAACCAAGTTTATTCATTTATAGGATCCTTTAATAAAACATAACGTTTGAATTCAGCCGGCCGCGTAAGCGGTCGGCTGGAATAATTTGTTAGAGAGATTTTTCTCTTCTGATTTTTGTTTGAACATTTCATGCAATTTCAAATATAAATCATTAAATTTATCAAAATTCGCTGATTCCCAAACCGGCACATTTTCACCAATAATACTAAAAGTGATTTCAATTCCCTCATTACGTTTTTCAAAACTATATACGCCTTTTACATCACCAATAAATACAGAAAATATTTCTGCAAATTCACTATATTTATCAAACTCTCCATTTAGAACAGAATTATTTATAACTGTTTCCATCAATGAAAATGCTTCAGATTCACTCAAGTTATAAAGGGTATTTTTATTTTGAACTTGAGCATGAAAGGAAGTGCAGCCTGATAACAAGAGAAATATTAAAAGTAGTTTTTTCATTTAATCTCTCTAACTATAACTAGACACCCTAATTGTCGGATTAAAAAACGACTTTTGGGGTGTATAAAAAACTGGGGTATAATAAAAACAATAGTTTAGGTCAAAAAAACAAGACCTAAATGGATTTTTAAACATCGCAGGGAGGATGATATGAAGCAACCTAAATTGTTGGATCAAGTTCGGGACGCAATCCGTGTCCGCCATTATAGTATTCGTACTGAAGAAGCTTATCTTCAGTGGATCAAACGCTTTATATACTTCCATAATAAAAAACATCCAAAAGATATGGGTGAACCAGAAGTCACCGCTTTTTTGACTGATTTAGCTGTAGAAAAGAATGTCTCAGCTTCAACTCAAAATCAAGCTTTATCTGCTTTATTATTTTTATATAAGGAAGTTTTATCATTAGAGATAGATTGGATTAACGATGTTGTGCGTGCAAAGAAGCCGAAACGACTACCAGTGGTGTTAACCAAGCCTGAAGTGAATTTATTATTATCTGAAATAACGGGTATTAATAGTCTTATAGCTCGATTAATGTATGGCACAGGTATGAGATTAATGGAAGCGATACGGCTTAGAGTCAAGGACATCGACTTTGAATATCATTCAATTAATATTCGAGATGGTAAAGGAGGAAAAGATCGAAAAACAGTCTTACCAGAAATTTTATTGCTAGAACTCCACAAACAAATTCATCACGTTAAGACATTACATGATACTGATTTGAACGAAGGTTATGGTGAAGTTTATTTGCCGTTTGCTTTATCGAGAAAATATCCGAATGCTGCCCGTGAATTGGCTTGGCAATATGTTTTTCCATCGCACAAACGTTCAATCGATCCACGTAGTAATAAAATACGTCGTCATCATATTGATGAAAAAACCATTCAACGTGCAATTAAAAATGCATTACGAAATATTGGCCTTACAAAACCTGTAACCAGTCATACGCTTAGACATTCTTTCGCAACACATCTTTTAGAAGATGGATATGATATAAGGACCATTCAGGATTTATTAGGCCATAAAGATGTAAAGACTACGATGATTTATACACATGTAATGAACAAAGGCGGCAGAGGCGTGATCAGTCCTTTGGATAATTGAGTATTTTATAAATTGATAGCTTCTAATTGCGTTAATAATGTTTGTAACGCAATCGCTCTATGGCTGATCGTATTTTTTTGTTCAGGTTTTAGTTGTGCAGAAGTACATTGATGTTCAGATAAATAAAACATGGGGTCATAACCAAAGCCATTTTCCCCAACGGGTTCTGTCACCAAAGTACCTCGCCAAATGCCTTCAGCAATAATCGGTAATGGATCTTCATGATGACGAACAAACACCATTACGCAAACAAAAGCAGCGCCACGATTTTGTTCAGGAATGTTTTTAACTTCTTCGATTAATTTATTTAAGTTTGCGAGATCATTAGAAGGTTCGCCTGCATAACGCGCTGAATAAATTCCTGGTGCGCCGTTTAATGCATCAACGGCAATACCCGAATCATCGGCAATTGCAGGTAAGCCTGTTTGCTTTGAAGCATTACGTGCTTTTATCAAAGCATTTTCAACAAAGCTTAATCCTGTTTCAGGAACTTCTGGAACTTGATAAACCGATTGTGGTTGCACATCGTAATCCAAGTGTTCAAGCATTTGTGAAATCTCACGGACTTTTCCTTTGTTACCACTGGCCAACACAATCGGCTTACTCATAAGAACTTAACCTTTTAACGACTCTTCTTGTTTGGCTTGTAATTCCGTAATGCCTTTTTGTGCTAAAGCTAACATGGCATTGAGTTCATCAGGGTTAAACGGATGGCCCTCCGCGGTGCCTTGCACTTCAATGAATTCGCCTTTGTCATTCATCACCACATTCATATCGGTTTCGGCTGTTGAATCTTCGGCATAATCCAAATCCAAAACGGGGGTGCCGTTATGTATACCAACTGAAATGGAGGCAACTTTCGCTAGTAAAGGCGATTCCGTAATGATGCCTTTGTCCAAACCCGATTGAATCGCATCTTGAAGTGCAACATAAGCACCTGTGATCGATGCTGTACGTGTTCCACCATCGGCCTGAATCACATCACAATCTAAAACAATGGTGTTTTCACCTAACTTTTTCATATCGACGACCGCTCTTAATGAACGACCAATCAAGCGTTGAATTTCCAAGGTACGGCCACCTTGTTTGCCTGCTGTGGCTTCGCGGCGCATTCTGCTACCCGTTGAGCGCGGTAGCATTCCGTATTCTGCGGTAACCCAACCTTCGCCTTTGCCTTTTAAAAAACCCGGTACACCCGCGTCAAAACTCGCATTACACAATACTTTGGTATTGCCAAACGCTATTAAAACCGAGCCTTCGGCATGGCAGGTGTAATGTCGTTGGATGCTGACTTCTCTTAATTCATCCGCTTGTCTACCGCTAGGTCGCATATAAATCTCCAAATAAATAAGGGTAAAAAAGGAAAGGGATTATACCCATTAATTCTATCAACATGCTTGCCAATCTTTAGTGACGAGTTAGACTACGCGCAATAATAATCAACAGCGGAACCATGAATGATATCCAGCATGACCGCCTTCGGGCGTACGGAAGAGAATATTTCAAGTGGCCACGTCATCTGGGAGATGCGTTCAGTCAATCATCGTTATCTAGAAATCAACTTAAGGCTACCTGAAGATTTTCGTCAACTTGAAGGCAAAGTTCGGCAAATCATTGGCGAAAAACTCAAACGCGGCAAAGTGGATTGTATGTTGCGCTTTGAGCTCAATAACGCTGATCACTCCGAGTTTAATATTAATCATGAACTGGCTAATAAGATCGTTCATGCCTGCAGTGAAATCACCAAATCCTCTGGTTCAGAGTTTAATCCGTTAAATCCGATCGATGTCTTGCGCTGGCCTGGGGTTGTTGAAAGTGAAGCCATCGATAAAGACAGTATTGGTGAAGAAATCCTTACATTATTAGACAGCACCATTGATAAAGCGGTGGAATCTCGACAAAGTGAAGGCGCAAAACTTAAAACAATGATCCAAGAACGTTGTGATAAAGCTTCAGTGATTGTTAAAGATATCAAACAACAAAGCGCCAGCATGTTGCAACAGCTTAAAGAAAAACTGTTATCTCGAGTACAAGAACTTTGTGAAGAAGCGGATAACGATAGACTAGAACAAGAGCTGGCTTTTTTAGCACAAAAATACGATGTCGAAGAGGAATTGGATCGCTTAGAAGCGCATATTAGTGAAGTGCAAAAAATTATGACGAAATCTGGACCAGTCGGTAGGAAGCTTGATTTTTTGATGCAAGAAATGAATCGCGAAGCGAATACTTTGGGTTCTAAAGCGACGGATATCAGCTATACCAATGCTTCCGTTGAGCTTAAAGTTCTTATCGAACAGATGCGCGAACA
This sequence comes from Gammaproteobacteria bacterium, assembly GCA_965243205.1. Lineage (GTDB taxonomy): Bacteria > Pseudomonadota > Gammaproteobacteria > Eutrophobiales > Eutrophobiaceae > CBDEUK01. The sequence continues at coordinate 1,951,023 of CBDEUK010000002.1, read as the reverse complement.
AATCCAAAATATCGAATAGCACTATGTCCAGACATGCAGAATGCCCAGGCTTATTATTTATTGTTTCGGCGCCTTCTGGTGCTGGCAAAACATCGCTGAATTCCGCATTAACGCAATCTGATCCTAATACTCAAGTCTCCGTCTCACATACCACTCGGCCACAGCGTGAAGGTGAAGTGGATGGTGTGAATTATCATTTTACTGATGTAGAAAACTTCAACCGAATGATTGAGAACGATGAATTTGTGGAACACGCCGAAGTATTTGGAAATTTCTATGGCACCTCTAAAAAATCATTAGAAGAAATTCTTCAACAAGGCAAAAACGTGATTTTGGAAATTGACTGGCAAGGCGCAGCACAGGTTCGTAAGGTCTTACCACATGCCATCAGTATATTTATCCTGCCGCCTTCCTACCAAACCTTGGAAACCAGACTGATTGGTCGTGGCGATGAAAGCGATGAAGTCATTAGCAAGCGAATGCAGGATGCCTTAAATCAAATCAGCCAATATAAGGAATACGACTACGTCGTAGTGAATGACGAATTTCAGCAAGCCTTGGAAGATTTGCAGTCAATTATCCGTGCTTGCGATCAAGATATGCGCCATCAAAGCCATTTCTACCACGAATTTGCCGAAAAACTCATAAAACAAGCCGATTAATTGCAGATTATCTAAATAGTAGTCTATAATTGCCGGCTTTTTCCGAATCCCCAAATTAAGAGAATTACATGGCCAGATTAACGATTGAAGACTGCTTAGATAACGTAGATAACCGATACGACTTAGTTTTGTTGGCTAGCCAGCGTGCGCGTCAAATTATCATGGGTGCTGAGCCTTTAGTAGAAGAAGACAATGACAAACCGACTGTGATCGCATTACGCGAGATCGCTGAAGGTTTGGTGACACCAGAAAACATCAATGAAATCGACCGATTCGATGAAGAAGACGAATTTGTTGAAGAAGGCGACTTTTCTCTGCCCGTCGCAGAATAATATCCAAGACAGCGGTATCCGATTCTTCAATCGGATACCTTAATCTCAAAACTTACCTTTCATCCCGTTGAATTACTGCGCATAATTACTGTAAGTAATTAATTTTGTTAGGCGCATGAATTATCCATCAGCAATTGTTTATCAATTAAATGATTTAAAGAAAACCGTTGGCACATATTTGGAAGACGAGCAAATCGCTCGTATCGAAAAAGCCGTGGAGTTTGGTGCGGTTGCGCATGATGGACAAACTCGTAAAAGTGGCGAACCGTATATCACTCACCCTATTGCTGTAGCAGAAATCCTTGGCGAAATGCACATGGATCATCAAACCATCCAAGCCGCCATTTTGCATGATGTTATTGAAGACACCTCTATTGATAAAAATGATATTCAACGAAAATTTGGTAAGGGTGTCGCTGAACTAGTTGATGGTGTCAGTAAATTAACCATGATGAAGTTCGATAGCTTGGAAGAAAAACAAGCGCACAACTTCCGCAAGATGGTAATGGCAATGAGTAATGATATTCGCGTCATTCTCGTAAAACTTGCCGACCGTTTACACAACATGCGCACCTTAGGATCTTTATCTGCGAAGAAACGCCGTCGAATCGCAAAAGAAACGTTAGAAATTTACGCACCGATCGCTCAACGTTTGGGTATGAATGCAATTCGACTTGAATTAGAAGAATTAGGGTTTTCTTCTTTATATCCAATGCGTCATAGAATTTTAGCCGAACAAGTTCGTAAAGCGCGTGGTAATCGCAAAGAAATCATTTCAAAAATTCGTAACGCTTTGCGGCGCAGATTACGTCAAGAAAAAATCCCTGCGCAAATCCTTGGTCGTGAAAAACATCTTTATGGCATCTATAACAAAATGCGAGAACAGCGACGTTCTTTCAGTGAAGTTTATGATGTATACGCATTTCGATTATTAGTTGATTCAGTTGATACTTGTTACCGTGTTTTAGGTGTGATGCATAATTTATATAAACCTGTTCCAGGTAAATTTAAAGATTATATTGCCATACCTAAAACCAATGGTTATCAATCTTTGCATACGATCTTGTTCGGCCCTTATGGCGTTAACATTGAAGTACAAATTCGTACACATGATATGAATGACGTTGCTGAATCAGGTATTGCAGCTCATTGGTTATATAAAACTGGAGCAAAAAATGATCGGAAAGGCGCTCATAAACGTGCTCGTGAATGGTTACATAACATCATTGAGATGCAACAAACTGCTGGTAACCCAGAAGAGTTTTTGGAAAATGTAAAAGTCGATCTATTTCCAGAATCCGTTTATGTGTTCACACCTAAAGGCAAGATCATTGAATTACCGCGTGGAGCAACATCCGTTGATTTTGCGTATGCCATTCATACTGATGTTGGTAATACCTGTATTGGTGCCAGAGTAAATAAACGTTTGGCCCCTTTGGGAACACCATTAGATACAGGACAAGTTATCGAAATCATTCGTGGAAAAACCGAAAGTCCAAACCCACAATGGTTGAACTTTGTCGTCACAGCAAGAGCCAGAAGTAATATTCGCCATTATTTGAAATCACTACAAGCAAATGAAGCCAGTGTGCTAGGAAAACGTTTGTTAGTAAGAGAGCTCTCTGCTTTTTCTATTAATTACGATGATATTCCTGAAGAACAAAAACAATCTATCATAGAAGAATATAAGCTCTCTTCGGAAAATGAATTACTAGCAGAGATCGGTTTAGGTAATCGTTTAGCGCCTTTAGTTGCTAGAAAACTCGTTCCAACACTTGAAGAATTAACAGAAAATCAAAAAGACAAAGTTGACTCAAACCCCATCTCCATTAAAGGGACTGAAGGCCTGGTGATTAGTTTTCCTAAATGTTGTCGTCCCATTCCTGGTGATCCTATCATTGGTTATGTTACCGCGGGTCGAGGTATTGTTATTCATGTTCGCGATTGTAAAAACGTTCAAGAATTTCAAAACCAACCGGAAAAATGGGTTGATGTAGAATGGGAAAAGAAAATTAAACAAGAATTTCCATGCATGTTAAGCATGGAAGTCACAAACCAACGTGGTGTACTTGCTACTATTGCTTCTGCTATTGCAGAAGTTGATGCAAATATTTTAAATGTTGATATCGTTGATAAAGATGATCGTTACACGCGCATTACTTTTTTAGTCGAAGTCAAAAATCGAAACCACCTTGCTAGTGTTATGCGACGTTTACATCGAATTAAACATGTTTCACACATCGTAAGAAGCTAATTATTATTACTATTCATAGGAGTTAATTATGGGTCGCGAAATTATCCAAACCGATAAAGCGCCACAAGCTATTGGAACCTATTCTCAAGCCGTTAAAATTGACAATACTGTTTATCTTTCCGGCCAAATACCATTAATACCTGAAACAATGGAAATGATTGAAGGTGATATCAGTGATGAGATACATCGTGTGTTTAAAAACTTAACCGCAGTTGCTGAAGCAGCGGGTGGCAGTCTCAATGATATAGCGAAACTTAATATCTTTTTAACCGATTTAAGTAACTTCCCGACCGTGAATGAAATTATGTCTCAATATTTTCAACAACCTTATCCTGCACGCGCGGCTATTGGAGTTGCTTCTTTACCTAAAAACGCCGGCGTTGAAATGGATGCCATTATGGTGATTGTATAATCTAAACACTCTTTCACAAACAAGTGAATTCATCAGATTCTATTCTGAACCAAGATATCAATACGCTTAAAGGTGTAGGGCATAAAACCCAACAGCTACTTAATAATATTGGTATCTATCAAATACAGGATGTTTTATTTCATCTGCCGATTCGTTATCAAGATAGAACGCGCTTGGTTCCAATCGGCAGTGTGCTAACTGGCCAAGAAGTTCTAGTTGAAGGTGAGATCGAACTAACCCAAATTCAATTTGGTAAACGTCGTTCCTTACTTTGCCAAATTTCAGATGGTACAGGTTCTTTAGTTTTACGTTTTTTTTATTTTAATAAAAGCCAACAAGATCGTTTGCAAAAAGGTTCTCGTATACGTTGCTATGGAACTGTTCGTTATTCAGCAAAAAATCCCGAAATGATCCATCCTGAGACTCAAATAATCAATACTAATGTCACTGCTGTTAATGAAACCTTAACACCAATCTATCCTACGACAGAAGGTTTACATCAAAATAAATTACGTCAATTAACCGACCAAGCATTAGACAAACTATGTATTAATAATGCTGATATAGAATTAATTCCAGAAAAAATATGTAAAAATTATTCTTTAACAAACTTATCTGAAGCCATAAATTATGTTCATCGCCCACCACCTGATGCTTCATTAAGTGAATTAAAATCCGGGGTTCATCCTGCACAACAACGCTTAGCGTTTGAAGAATTGATTGCGCAGTCTTTAAGTTTGCAAAAAATTAAAGATAAATTTAGAGAAAAACAAAGTTTTAAATTTCAATTTCAACAAGACTTAATAGATAAATTCTTTTCTAAACTTTCTTTTTCTTTAACTAATGCACAAAACCGTGTGCTAGAAGAAATCGCCGCTGATTTACAAACGAACATACCAATGTTGCGTTTAGTACAAGGTGATGTTGGATCAGGTAAAACCATCATTGCAGCAATTGCTGCACTTTATACCATCCAATCTGGTTATCAAGCTGCATTAATGGCTCCGACTGAGTTATTAGCTGAACAACATTATGAAAATTTCATTGAATGGTTTACTCCACTCGGACTTAAAATAATTAAACTAACTGGCAAACTATCTAAGGCTGACTACATAGAAACATTAGAACAAATTCAAAAAGATATTCCTTGCTTAGTAATCGGCACACACGCTTTATTTCAAGAAGATGTGTTATTTAATAAATTAGCTATGGTAGTTATCGATGAACAACATCGTTTTGGTGTAAACCAAAGACTAAGCCTGCTAAATAAAAATAAAGATAAAAATTTTTATCCGCATCAGCTCGTCATGTCTGCAACACCGATCCCACGTACTTTAACCATGACTGCCTATGGCGATTTAGATGTTTCTATCATCGATGAATTACCACCCAATAGAAAAGCAGTTAAAACCGTAATTTTATCTAATCAAAAAAGAGAGGAATTAATTGAACGAATCAAAATAACTGTAAAACAAGGTACTCAAGTTTACTGGGTCTGTGCAATGATTGAAGAATCAGAAACTTTACGTGTTGAAACCGCAACCGATACACAACATTTACTCATTGAGTCTCTACCTGATTTAAATATTGGGTTAGTTCATGGAAAAATGAAAAATACTGAAAAAGAATCGATAATGAACCAATTCAAATTGGGCAAACTTGATTTATTAGTTGCAACAACCGTTATTGAGGTCGGCGTTAATGTTCCTAATGCAAGTTTAATGGTCATTGAAAATAGTGAACGCTTAGGCTTAGCTCAATTGCATCAATTACGTGGACGTGTCGGTAGAGGTAACAAACAAAGTAATTGTATTTTACTCTATCAATCGCCGCTTTCTGAATTAGCAAAAAAACGATTGGATGCTATTCGAAATAGTAACGATGGCTTTAAAATAGCCGAGATTGATTTACAGCTCCGTGGCCCAGGTGAATTATTAGGGACTCGACAAGCTGGTTTACCTGAACTTTCTGTTGCTGACATTATGCGCGATGCGGATATAATTCCTGATGTTCAAACAGCTGCAAATCATATTATGAAATCATATCCTGAATTAGTTGAACCTATTATAAAACGTTGGTGCGGACAGCAAGTTGATTACAGCCAAGTTTGAATGGCTGATTTATTATGAAAAATCGAAAAATCAAAGAATTAATTTACGCTTATAATCAATTTCGTTTTCAATATTACGAACCAACTTACGTCAAATGGCGAGAATTTTATAAACCCTTAATTAAGGAACGTCTTGCTAAATATGCTGTTCTTTGTCGAATGCACAAACCGATCGGAATTCTATTATTATTATGGCCTACCTTATGGGCATTATGGGTAGCAGCTGAAGGTATTCCATCAATTAAGATTTTATTCATTTTTATAGCAGGTGTTTTTTTAACTCGTTCTGCAGGCTGTGCTTTGAACGATTTTGCTGATAGAAAATTTGATGGTCACGTTGGTAGAACTAAAGATAGACCCATCGTTACAGGGGAAGTTAGCCCCATAGAAGCCATTTATGTGGCTTGTTCATTATTATTATTGGCATTTATCTTGGTCTTATTTACCAATGAACTGACAATTTACTTATCTTGCATTGCCGTATTACTGGCTGCTGTTTATCCATTAATGAAACGTTATACCTACTTACCACAATTTGTATTAGGGCTTGCGTTTGGTTGGGGGATACCTATGGCGTTTGCTGCTCAAACAAACTCTATTCCTATAATTGCCTGGATGATATTAATCGCGAATGTTCTATGGTCAGTTGTATACGATACAATGTACGCCATGATCGACCGTGAAGATGACATTAAAATTGGTGTAAAATCGACTGCTATATTATTTGCTGAACAAGATACGTTCATTATTGGTATTATTCAGATTATGTTAATGTTCACGCTGGTATTGCTTGGACAACAACTCGAGTTTGGATTTTACTATTTTACTGGTTTGGCTATTGCTTGTGTATTAGCTATCTATCAACAAACTTTAATTAGAGATAGAAAACCACAAAAATGTTTTAAAGCATTTTTAAATAATAATTGGTTTGGTGCAGTTATATATATAGGACTTTTTCTAGAATATCATTTCAAAATATCGTGAAAAATAATAATTCTAACCTCTGCTTATTATTTATTATCTTTTATTTTTTTAATCTAAATATCGCTTACGCGGATGTTAATTCTGTTTGCACACGAATTGGTAATAAACTTGGTAGCGTAAGTATTGATGACTGTTTAGATCTCGATTTAATAACGAATGGTGGCTTAAGTAATAATGACACAGAAATTTTAATCAAAGAATTTCTTCCATTAAAAGATAAAAAACCAATCGGCAAAGTATTATTATTAGGTGGTATTCACGGCGATGAATATTCTTCTGTCAGTGTTGTTTTTAAATGGCTTAAAACATTAAAAGAACACCATTCTGGTTTATTTCATTGGAAAATAGCGCCTTTGGTAAATCCTGATGGTCTATTGCAAAAAAAATCTTCTAGAGTCAATTCTAATGGAGTCGATTTAAATCGAAATTTTCCTGTACCAACTTGGTCAGAAAGCCCTATCAAACATTGGCAAGAAAAAGCCAAACGCAGTGCGAGACGTTTCCCTGGCAAACAACCTTTAAGTGAACCTGAAGCACAATGGGTAGTAGATGAAATTCATCGTTTTAAACCTGACATATTGGTTTCAGTTCATGCACCTCATGGCATTATTGATTATGATGGTCCTCTAGATGCACCGAGTAAACTCGGTCGATTGCATTTGAATTTACTTGGAACCTACCCAGGTTCACTTGGACGATATGCTGGAACCGAATTAAATATTCCAGTTGTTACTATAGAATTACCACACGCAGGGATAATGCCTACGAAAGAAGAAATCTCTGCAATTTGGATCGATTTAGTGCGATATCTAAAAAAGAATTTAAAACAACAAGAAGTGACTCAACATAAAGATTATATAGAAGAGTATTATTAATTAGTTAGGTCACATTTCCTTCATATACAATACGCCATTTTCCATCGGCTTCCATCTTCCAATATTGGCGTTTAATAAACCGACGTTTGAAATTATCGCTTTTATAATCTTGCTCGAAGGTAACAACTAATAAATTTTCATCGCCGGGATAAAGAAACATACTCGTATTGTAGAGATCAACTTGAATAAACTGTTTGGATGGATTCACTTGTCGTTTATATTCAGCCCAACTTTCATAATCATTACCTAAACCATGATATTGTTTTGAATAATGACTAAGGTATTTTTCAGCATCTCGACTTTCCCAATCCTTACGCCATTGCTCTAAAAAATTAGCATACTGCACAGCTCGTGTTTGCCAAGCTTTCATCGTTATCCAATCGATTTCAGGAGAAAGAATCACTGGAGTTGCTTTTACATCTATGTACTTACTAATTTCTCTAAAATCATCGTTACTAACAATAACGCAACCATTACTATCACGAGGTGGGCGAGTGTATGTATTACTCGGCGTTCCATGTAACCAGATACCATAACCTGTGCGGTTTAGTCTTAGATCCCAAGCATTGGGATAGTCAATCGGAAAAGCACCATCACCATACAAATCAGGCAACTCTTTTGAGTCGATATAATCTGTAATAAAGTAAACACCGGTTGGTGTTTTCTGATCACCTTCAATAAATTTTCCTACGCCATTCTTACCAATCGTGACATAGTAATCACTGTGTAAAATAGGAGTGCCTTTATTGTTTTCATATAAATATAAACGTGAAGCTTTTAAATCAACGACAATGGCATATTTTTGATGACCACTTAATCTTATCAATGAGGAAGGAATTAAATTTTTGTTTGGTGGATGCTCATGATGCTGCCAACGAACTTTTGCTTCATTCAATAAAGCAGTGATTTTCTCTATCGGTGCAGAATAGATATTTCCAAAATCGTTTATTCCACGTGCTTTTGATAATAATAAATCGGCATAAATCAATTGTGCTAATTTAAAGTCAGGCTTATCAGCAATCACTAATTTGACTTGTTCAATTGCTTGATCAACTTTGCCTTCTCGAATCAATTGAATGGTTTGAATTAAACGATCTTCATAGCGGTGTTCTACAATATGTGAATTTGTAGCTACTGAAGGATGTGTTAACAGCTCAACAGCAACTGTTGGCTGACAAAGAGCGACAAATGTCACATTTGATAAGACTACACTAAGGAAAAACTGAACCGGTCTTAATTTGAAAATTCTTCGACAATTTTCCATTGTTCTTTTTGCTTTTGCAGTCTGAGTTTTTTATTCACCTTGTCATTATACGTATCCGAAGTATAGGCTTGCTTAAAACTAGCTAGAGCCATTGCTTCAGTTATCATATCAATTTGAATATTCTCTACTTGTATTTTAATAAATTTAGGCTGTTTTAAGCGAACATATCTTTGCTGCTTCCATTTTTCGAATGAAATTCCAAACTGCGGTTTATATTCATTTGAATAATATGAAAGATAATCTTCAACAGATTGAGCCGACCATGAATTAGCCCAATCTAAAATCACTGTCTCAATATTTGGATCTAAAGGTATTGATTGTACTGGAGCAGTTTCAACCGTTTGCTTCTCGACTGTTTCTATTTTAGCTGGTTCTTCAACCACAGGTTTTACAACTGGGGGTTGAATATTTGTTGGCTCAGTTTCTACAGAGCTAGTTGTTTCTTCAACCTTAGCAACTGTTACTGGTTCTGGTTCCGGTTCTGCCTGTTTAGCAGGAACACTAGCATAAGCAGTTGCAGAGAAAACCTCTTTTACCAATGATAATTTTTCACGAGCACTGCTATTGCCATCATCTAATTCAAGCGCCTGGTTATACGCTCGACTTGCCATTTTCGCGTATATATCACCAAGATTTTCATGGGCCGTTGCATAACTCGGATGTGTATTTATCGCTCGTGTTAATGCGTCCCGGGCTTCATCAAATTTGCCTTGGGCAGCGTAAACGACGGCAAGATTATTGTATGGCTCTGGTAAATCGGGATGGTCGCGCGTTAATTGGTCAAAAACAACTTCAGCATCTGGCAATCTATCATAACGAGTCAAGATCAATCCTTTCATGAATCTGGCTTCGATGTTTCCAGCATCCTCTGACAACACCTCGTTGATCATGTCCAGCGATTCTTGTAATTTTGATTGCTCTAAAAGTGTTTGAGCTTGTTGTAGCTTAGGATTTGCATATAAAGATTGCGTGGCAAATAACGTGAACCCTAATAGAATCATTCGTATAAAGTTCAAATACATATCAAGGTGGCCCCCAGAGACAAAAGTATAAAATTTAATATAGTTATAATTTCAAAATCTGTCCAAGCCATGAACATTTTAAATGTTAATCATGCTTGAAGAATTTTGCCCGTAAATCTTTGGAAAAGCTTAAAAACATCTTCAGGTATTCTATGGATTCTTAGTACTCAACGCAATCTCGGAACAAGAAATTGTTTTCGAATCAAACTCGCTTGAAATACCCGAATTGATATTCTCAAAATCTACAGGAGTGGTATCAAATTGTGCATCTAACCAATAAATACGCTCTAAATCTGGTTTGTGATAGGGCACAACAACTGGCTCATATCCTTTCGCATTAATCTCTTCTAAACGATCATCTACACGTTCTTTTGAGGAAAAAAGCCCAAGAGAAATCGCATTTTTAAACTTGCCGCTTTTGATATGTTGATAATCAGTAACACCCTTTTGTTTCAAATCATCCAATACTGCAGCGGCTTTTTCTTCATTCATATTAGACGTTAAATAAACCCAATATAACTTACTTTCCTCAATCGCTTGACGTTTGCTAGCTACGACTTGGTTCGAGGTCAAATAACTATGTAGCTCATCAGTCTTTGCATCTCCTTCAATAGGCCCATAACTCATGCACAAAGGAACATTTTGATTTAATTTATCGTTAGCGACTTTTTTAATTGATTCTAACTGACCTAATCTAAGTTCTAACTCCAAATTGGAGTCAAGTGTTCTGCTAGAACTATAATTTACTTCTGCAAGTTGGGGTGTTTCTTCCATTGAATTAATCGTAAGCAATTCATCTCCTAGCACTTTAGAATAATCTAAAAAGCTAAGTTGTGAGACGCCTGATGGTATTTTAGGTAAATTATGCTGCGTCAAAGCATTATTAATCATGGTTTGTCGATCTAACTCCCAGCCTAAATAGGCTACGTTGGCAATTAAAAGTAATATCGACAGCCATTTCATAAATATTTTCTCCAATCATTTAAACCCATTAGTACTAAATGCGCTTGATAATTATACTCTATTGTCAATTTTTCTTTTAATTCCGCAGCGAAACCACCTGTAATAATACAGTCCACGTCTACATTATATTGTTCTTTCATATTTGAATAGGTCATTTCCACCAATGCGATTAATGTTGTGACAGCGCCTTTTTGTAAACCATCAAACGTACTTTTACCAAATAAAGAATCATCCAAATTATGAACGGAAGCTTCTGGTCTAATTTCTTGGGTATTACTTATTAAAGAAGATTGCATTAATGCATAGCCAGGGACGATCATGCCCCCGAGATGTTGGCCTTTATTATCTATTGCATCCAAAGTTGTTGCTGTACCAAAGCTAACTAATAATGTGTGGTTTTGACTTATCCGTCGACAAGCAAGCATCGACACCCATCTATCCACACCGAGTTGTTGTGGTTCTGAATAAGCATTGCTTAAACGATCGATCTTTTCCTGCACAAAAGCAAACACAGGTTCCAACTGCCATTGCGCTAAACACCAATCTATCAATTTTTGTTTTATTACATCGCCAGCAACATTAGCAACAAAAATTTTCTGTGGTTGATTTAATACTAAACTTTCAAAAATCTGTGTGAAATTATCCAGACGATATTCACTGGCATTATGTTCAATGAATTCATTGTTATGAAAATAACAAATTTTAATTCGACTGTTACCAATATCGATTAATAAGATCATGAGTCTATTTTAAAACGGATTTGTCCTGACATAAATTTTTTAATCACGCCGTTAATTGACATCTTCAACATACCATTATCTTCTATCCCAAGTACTCGACCAATACTGTTATGCTGATCTAATTGCAATATGACTTTTTTTTCTTTTGCGACATCCAACTGTCTCCATTGTTCAATATCATTCTTAAAACCATCTATTTCAAAAGTGCTTAAGGTTTGCAAAATCTCATTTATTAACGTTGCTGCTAATTTATTTCTTGCTGGCAAATGATTTGTAATACTTGATAAATCAGAAGTTGGCTGATCAATCGTTTTTTTAATTTTATCCGGCAACGAAATATTAATTCCTACACCTATAACAACATCTGCAAAAGCTGCATTTTCCATCCGTGTTTCAACTAATACCCCGCCTAATTTTTCTAGTCCATGATAAATATCATTTGGCCACTTCAAACCAATACCTTGAATATCTAACTGATTCAAAGCTCTGACAACAGCAACGCCTATGGATAATGATAAACAATGCATATCAGCTAATAGTTGGTTAAACCGCCAACCGACTGAGAGATACACACCAGCACCACGAGGAGAAACCCATTGTGACTCTCTTCGCCCACGACCTGAGGTTTGATATTCGCTTACAGCAACTTCACCATGAATACTTCCTTGCTGTAAACGTCTTAATAAAAATGAGTTTGTTGAATCCACATCGAATAAAACATTAAGTTGCATTAACTTTTTTGAAGATTCAGCAGATAAATATTCATTTATCTTATCAAAGTTCAGTAACTCTAAATGTGTTTCTAAACAATAGCCGCGACCACGAACTGAATAAATTTCCAGTCCTTCATCTTGTAAGGATTTTATCTGTTTCCAAATCGCGGCCCGAGTAAGGCCTAATGATTCACCAATTTCTTGGCCCGAATGAAAATGACCATCAGATAAAATCTCTAACACTTTTTGATGCTTAGAGACTTTTGTGTGGGTTAAAGAGTTATTTTTTTGCTTATCGTTTGCTGTCATAATCTTCAGAGAAGATTATCACAAACAGCAAACTATGCATTATAAATAGAGTGCGTGATTAAAATTTTGAAGTTTTATTTATAAACTAATTAAGGTTGTTATACCCATAGAGTACGTTGCTTTCAAAAAACTTGTTTGCTGATTCTTTTTAGAACGATAAGTAAACAATTGCATCTGATGATTATCATATAATACTTGATCATATGGACCACCTATTATTTGATTAATTTGCGCATCATTACCAATCAAAACATCAACCAATACATTTCCACCATTGTAATAAGCTAAGGCACCAAAGCCATCACCTTCATAGTAGCTGTAATTGTTTCCATAAAAAGAATTATCGAATTGATAATCATAGCGATTAATAAAACCACCAATATACTCTTCAGGCATTTTTATATTATGAGTGCTTACACCTGTCATAGTACCTTGCGATTTAACTTTACTTGCTATCGATAAAATATTTTCAATTTCATTCGATTTAGTAACTGGTGATACTTTTCCATCATGAGCTAAATAAGATCGATGTTTACTTTGTGATTCATCAACCACTTGTACCATCGGATACACATAATCTTTATTAATTAAATCATCAAGTTGATTTTTTGGAATTGCGCCAGCTTGAGCAGCACCATGTAAAAACAATCCGCCAGCCAGTAATACCATGGATGTTGTTTTAGCTTTGCGTCTTTCAAATGGAATGTCTTTCTGATGGATGTCTCTTTGATCTTCTTTTAATGCAAAACTGTTTGTTTGAGCAAAATCAATCAATTCAGCAAATACTTCTGGTTCTTTTTGTTTCAAACCTCGTTGATAAACCAAGACCCTTTGCCCCTCGATAATGCATGGATGGACTCTGGCAGCATTCGATAATTTTTTCTTAATGCCGTTATTTGCCAATGAATCCATAACATTTTCAATCCACGAATCAGATGGTCCTCGTGGAGGCTGATACGTAGCTAAGTTTGCGATGTTATTACTTGGAGATTCGTTAATATCAATTGCTGCTGAAGTCATAAACTATCTACTCCTAACACTTTGTTTTCTAAATGCATTAAATCATTAGAAAATATGTTGGGTTGTTTATAAAATAACCGTTGTGTTTTTAAGATAGTTTTATAACGGCAAAAATAGGAAAAACTTTAGCTGTTTTTGATATTAGAACTCAAAAAAGTGAATTTTTTATGATTGGATATTATTTCTTACTTTTCAGGGTCTTCTGAGTCAGTTTGTGGTTCTAAGCTCAGATCAAAAGCTTGCTCAGGCAGTATGGTTTCGTCTTCTGAATCCAGTATGAATTCGTCCTCTGAAACTTTGACTGAATTAAACTCAGTAATTGCCTCATTCTCTGCGGACTGAATTAAATCGGAATTTTGCATAGTAATATCAAACTGGGGTTCAGGAAGTTCTTTTGCTCTCTCATTCACGGCCTGCTTAAGAATAGTTGCTGAAACTTCAGTAATCCCATCTTCTTGAAGTTCAGGCACCTCAAACACGAATTCAAATTTATGAAAGCGAACTCTATCTCCATCTTTCAGCCGAGTTGCGGTTTCAATTAATTTATCATTTACATAAGTACCATTAGTACTGCCTTGGTCAATAACCCAAAATGAATAATCCCGATATTCAAATAAAGCATGTCTTCGCCCAATGGTCGTTTCAGGGATCACGATATAATTTATTTGTTCGTTATTGGACGGTTCAACTCGCCCAACCATTGTCACTGTTTCAGTTAATTGATATTTTTTTTCTTTAGTATGATTATGAACATCTAATAAATACGCTTCAGAGACATAAAACTCATCTGAATGAACTGCCCATTGAGGCCTAAGATAAAGCCAATAAACTAAGCCGCCGATGACCAAACCAAACACACCCAATAACACATAGGGTAAACCGCTATTGGTTTCCATATGAATTTGTTCGGTAATCGGTTTAATATCTTCTGCAACTAATGTAGGCGTCTCAGGCGGCTCTTCGATATAAGGTTTGGAATTTGTTTCATCACTCTCTGCCTGAATCATCGAACTTAATTCAGGTTCTTGATTCTTTTGAAGAGTAACTTGCTCAGAAGATACGTCTTCTGGAGTAGAAATATTCGTTTCAATTTCAACGATCTCCTCATTGGCAGGCTCAGTTGAAACGACTATTGAATCAGTTTCTGAAATAACAGGCTGAAAATTGATTGCTGTACTGATTTTACTGAATGCATTTTCTAAATCACTCGCCTCCATCGCACGGTAATATTCTCCATGAGTTTGTTGTGCTAATGATTGAATTAATTGAAAATCTGCGTTCTCAGTAAAGCCGATAGAAAAAATCTTGATTGCATTTTCAACGGCATCCGCAGCTAGCTCTTGTTTTAACCAACGTGTTTTTTCTAAATCAAATTCTGGTTTACCTGTATCAACGATCCCATCAGTTAGAAAAACAATATTTTTTTGCGAATCAGTACGGCCATAATTTTTAAGTTCATAAATTGCTCGCTCTATTGCGGCAGGACTATCCGTGTACAGACCTTTGTAATTGATAGATTCTAGACTCTTTGAAAATTCAGAAAAATTTTCTTCGTTGACTTGAATAAAAGGCAGTGACAAATTCACATTTTTATCAAAGATAATAACGGATATCTGTGTCTGCTCTGATTGCTGTTGAATGAATTTTTGGATTGCTTGTGGAACGATAAATTCTGGGTCATTTTTTTTCATGCTACCTGAATTATCTAACACTAAGACTAAATCCAAAGCGCTTTGATTCGCGTAGGAAAGTTGACTAAACAAATTGCCCAATATCATCAAGCCAATTGCAAATAAAATTTTATTCCAAGCTTTATCGATATTTTTTTTAAACATGAGCATTGTTCAGTATGATTATTATTCGTTTCCCTTAACTACTGCTCGTTCAGCGTTTGAACACCATTCACTCCATGATCCAGCGTATAAACAGGAAGCATCTAGACCTGCATGACGTACAGCCAATAAATTATGACATGCCGTCACACCTGAACCACAATAAAAAACGACGTCTTGACTGGGTATATCTTGAAATAATTCAGCGAATTGATTTTTTAATAGTTCGGAGGATTTAAACAAACCATTACTGCTCAGATTATTCTGCCAAAAATGATTGATTGCTCCAGGAATATGACCGGCTTGTGGGTCAATTGGCTCGACTTCACCACTGTATCTAGCTGGGTCGCGTGAATCAATTAATAATTCAGCAGAAAGCACCTGCTCAACCAATATTAACCAATCAGATTTAGCAGCACCAATGAAGTTACTACTATCAACCTCAGGAATCATCTGAGATTGCGGCTTCGACAAACGACTCCACTCGAGCCAACCACCATCTAATAAAGCTACAGCTTCATGTCCCATGTATTGTAATAACCACCATAGACGCGCAGCAAAAGCGCCACCACTTGCATCGTAAACAACTACTTGAGAATGATGTGTAATACCTAATCGTGAAAATAACTGATTTAAAGCATCAGGACTGGGCAGTGGATGCCTGCCAGAATCGGTTAACGGAGGACCACTTAAATCATCGTGAACATCTGCATATACAGCACTTGGAATATGATTTTCTTGATAATCCTTTTTGCCTGCATCAGGATTCGATAAATCATAACGGCAATCTACGATGACTAATTCCTCAGCCCCGATCATCGCATCTAGCTGCTCTACAGATATTAATGTTGAGTACATTATCTTATGTTAGCTTTTGTATTTACTTAGGTGAAGTATTTGACTGAAATTCTAATAATTCGAATCATCAGCTTGATTACATTATAGTATTTATCATGAAAATGAAATGTACTCTGGCTATTTTTCAACTTATTTGCGTTCTTTTATTTACGGGTTGTTCGAATATTCCCTACTATATTCAGTCGATTCAAGGTCATAGCGAGGTTTTACTTAACCGACAATCCATCGATGATGTTCTTAAACAAGCTCCAACTGCTGAGCTAGAACACAAACTGACCCTGGTAAAAGATCTATTAAACTTTGCAGAACACGAACTGCTACTACCTAATAACGGTAGTTATCAACATTATGCAGATATCAAACGTCCTTACGTAGTCTGGAATGTGTTCGCAACACCTGAGTTTTCTTTTACACCACAAACATGGTGTTACGCTTTTGTTGGATGTCTCAGTTATCGCGGTTACTACAACAAAGAGTCTGCTGACCAACTTGCGACTGAATTATCTGAACAAAATATGGATGTCTTCGTCGGTAGTGTAACAGCTTATTCGACTCTGGGTTGGTTTGATGATCCTATTCTCAATACCATGATTCGTTATGATGATTTATATCTTGCCCGAATCATCTTTCATGAATTAACACACCAAAAAATATATCTCAAAAATGACAGCGAATTTAATGAAGCCTTTGCAGATTCTATCGCTATGATTGGTCTAGATATGTGGTTGCAACAAACTAACCAATCCCCTCTCTACAAAGACTTGCTGAAAGAACAACACTACGAGGAAGAATTTGTTTCATTGCTGTTTCAATATAAAAAAAAACTAGAAGTCGTTTATGATTCCAAAATAAATGAAAAATCAAAACGAGAAAAAAAACAATCCTTACTGAAACAATTTAAAACCGATTATGAAATACTCTCTCAAAACTGGGATGGCTATAAAGGTTTTGATAATTGGTTTAAAAAGCCATTGAATAACGCAAGATTCTCCGCTGTCAGCACCTATCGAGAACTTGTCCCGGAATTTATAGAACTCTATCAAACACTGAACGAAGATTTATCTTTATTTTATCAAACAGTAAAGAAGTTAGACGGCTGCTCAAAACAACAACGTCGTGAATACCTTAAGAGGAAACATGAACCAGTATGCAAAAAATAACCGTGTCAATCAGTTTTTGTTCACATTATTACAATAAATTTACTGTACAGATCTTAAAAATATTTTAAAATTGGTTCATTGAATTTTAGACCTTTTATTTAATTTAAATTTGTTTTCTTTCATTACGTTGTTTCTATATGCATGGATAAAAAAATACAACAATCAGTCAAGCTTAATATCAGCGGTCAGCCAATTGTATTTAATAGTGTTGAAGAGTTTGAATTTGCTTTAAATGGAAGAACTTCAATCCCTGCCAAGAAGATATCCGATATAGTTCATCTATCAGTTGAACAACTTAATGATGAATCTATCACTATAAAAAATGTTGAAAGTTACTTTGTTTCAATGGTAGCGGATTATATGCAAGATCCTCAAAGCATCGATGAAACCTTAAGAGAAACAGAATCTTTAGTTTTTTCACAAGATCATAATTGGCGTGATATTTTTGCTGCATTGAACAATGCGAATTCATCACTTGTTGAATTCAAACATCTTGCGATTATTAAGTACCTACAATACCTAAGCGCGCGTCAAGATTTGATCCATTATTTATATTCGGAAAAAACCAAACTGCCTCCGCAAACTATTACAGATTCCATGACGATTGAATCAAATATTTTTTATGAGACCGCTGATTTAAATAGCTCAACACTTGATATGGTTCGAGCGCTTCATGGCCATAAACTCAATAGCAATATGGAGCGGCTACCGAAAGGCGAAAAAATCCTAATTGACATTATTACTAAAGATCATATTGATATCGTACTTTCAAAATACAAATGTAAGTTAGTAAAGCGTGATAACATGCTTTTTATTGACCAAGATAATAACGAATATGTTTTAAATTTAGGTAAAAACATCATCGGGCGTGATCCTATATGCAGTATTATTTTAGATCGACAATTAAGAGATATCTCCCGTGTACATATGGTGATTGTTCTTAAAGAAAACGATACTATTGAAATCACTGATCTTTCATCCCATGGCACTTTTCTACACAACGAACATTACGCACCTCAACTCGCTGCAGCACATTAATTAAACCTTTTTTCTTTTTGTTATAGTTTTTTTAAAACTTCTTTCGTTTTAGTACATCAATAGCTAGACTTTTATTAAAATCAACTAAAAGACTATTCGCCATGCCACACACTGAAATCTATTTCATCAAAAAAATAAAAATGGATGGAACACCCTGTAAAAAATGTGCAGAAGTTGAACAACGTTTAATTGAAAACGATTATATGCGTTTTATTAATAAAACAATTATTGCGGACGAAAGGGATTTAGAAAGTGAAGGAATGCAACTAGCCAAACAATATCAAGTTGAGCGCGCACCTTTTTTTATTGTAAACAAAACTGATCAAGAACCACAGATTTATACTATCTATTTTAAGCTTGTAAAAGAAATCATCGAACCAATGGTTAATGCCTAGCTATAAAGTAGGAATATCAATTTCTTTAAATATTTCTTCAATTTGTTCGTTATTATTCGCCTGTATAGCTGCTTCAATAATTTCCTTGTTTAGATGAGGCGCAAACTTTTCGATAAAATCATACATAAAACCACGTAAAAAAGTACCACGGCGAAAACCAATTTTTGTCGTACTGAAATCAAATAAATGACTAGCATCGATAGGTACTAGATCTGAATCCAAAGTAACTTCATGTGCCATACTTGCCACAATACCAACACCTAAGCCTAGCCTGACATAAGTTTTAATCACATCGGCATCTGATGCCGTAAAGGCGACATCGGGCGTTAACCCAGCTTCGTTAAACGCAGCATCCAGTTGCGATCTACCGGTAAAGCCAAATACGTACGTGACAATCGGATATTCAGCCAAATTGGCCAAGCTGATTTTAGGAATCTTAGTCAAAGGGTGATCGTAAGGACAAATAACACTGCGATTCCATCGATAGCAGGGCATCATGATTAAATTATCAAACAGTTCCAATGCCTCGGTAGCAATCGCAAAATCGACTGTACCTTTCGCCGCTAATTCTGAAATTTGCACTGGCGTACCTTGGTGCATATGTAACGAGACTTCAGGAAAACGGCTGATAAATTCTTGGATAATATCTGGCAATACATAGCGTGCTTGAGTGTGAGTAGTTGCTATCGACAAAGAGCCTCTATTCTCGTTTTGAAATTCCTGGGCAATCTGACGAATATTTTCAGATTTCTCTAAGACTTCGCCTGCCATTTGGATAATGGCGCTGCCAGCAGGTGTAATTTCACTCAAATGTTTACCGCTACGACGAAAAATTTGTACACCAAGCTCTTCTTCAAGCATTTTGATTTGCTTGCTGATGCCAGGCTGAGACGTGTAAAGCTTATCCGCCGTTGCAGAGACGTTTAGGTCGTGTTTGGCAACTTCCCAAATATATTTAAGCTGCTGTAATTTCACTCAAGTTATTCCTATAAATTATAAAAATATAAGAAATAATTACTTTTAATTATAGAAAAGCTCTTCTACATTACAAGCCTATTAAAATAACTATAAAAAGCTGCACCTCATGGAATTTGATTTTTTATTCACAATCGCTGGGTTTGTCGTAGGCTTTATTGTCGGTATGACAGGCGTCGGTGGTGGTTCTTTAATGACTCCCATTTTAGTACTGGGTTTTAATATCAGCCCAACTGTCGCTGTTGGCACCGATCTACTCTATGCTGCGATTACCAAAAGCAGTGGTATTATTTTCCACAATAAAGAACATAATATCGATTGGGGCGTCGTAAAATACCTCTGTATGGGTAGTATTCCTGCCAGCTTGATATCCATTTATATTTTAAAAAACATGCATAATAGTGGCGTCAATTACGATCACATTATCACCTCTTCACTAAGTATTGCTTTGATCCTAACTGCGTTAGTACTGATTTTTCGCAAGTCGATTCAAAAATTTGCTAACCGAGAAAGTTTTGCTTGGATTCGAGCATTGCATCAAAAAATTCAAAAACCCGTTACCATTGCATGTGGTGCACTCATCGGCTCTTTAGTCACCTTATCTTCCGTTGGTGCAGGCGCATTTGGTGCTGCTGTATTATTATTTTTATATCCTAAATTAAAAACTATACAAATTATTGGTACCGACTTAGCGCATGCCGTTCCTATTACTTTAATTGCCGGACTCGGTCATATGCATATTGGTACTGTGGATCTAACTTTATTGTTGGGATTATTGTTAGGTTCTTTACCTGGCATTTTTCTTGGCAGTCGAATTGCCACTTGGCTTCCAGATAAAGTCATTCGCCCTATCCTAGCAACCATGCTGTTGTTAATTGGAATTAAAATGGCTTTTTAGGATCAAAAAACCCGCTGTTTAAGCGGGCTTTTACTATGAAGTATTTTAGTTAATGGCTATGTTGATAATTATAAATAATATTTGCCATTTGGTCTTTTAGTGAGAGTTTTTGTTTTTTTAACTGATCAAGAATCAAATCATCCATTGCTTCTTTGCCTTGATTAGCAAGATTAATTTTATCTTTTAATTCGCAATGTTTGCTATACAGCCTCGAGAAATCTTTATCTTCTTGTAATAAGGATTTAACAATATTCTGTTGGTTTTCGAACATAGAACCTCCAATGAGTGTTGACGTGATAATGTGAAAAGAACTATCGCAAGCAGCTTCCTATAACAGGAAACTAGAAAGGTGTGAGAAATTAAAGCAAAAATAAAAACGTGCTGACTTAAATAAATCAACATGTTTCTAAAGGTTGAATAGATTAAATACTTCATGCTCTCATCTATAAGCATAGGATCTAATCAGCTAAAAACAAGGTTATTTATCTGGTTTTATATTGAACAATTTTTATTCAGTTTGTTTATCAAATAGTTAATCAGAGATCTTAGATTTTAAATCAGGAATAGTTTCTTTATCACCCGCCTTCATATAACGTGATTCATGATCTAAGGCCGTGACGTTTTCATAAACGCCCTCGTCTCTTTTTACCAATTTGGTAAACCCAAGTGACTTAAGCTCTGAATTGGAAGGTGTTACCGATATATTCGGGGGTGTAATAATCTTTTTGACGGGCGCTAGCGGATCACCTTCAATTGGTATTTGTTTAACATAACAAACTTCGCCCCAGGTCGTTAAAACTGTATCCATTGGATGATCGACCAAAACGAGTTTTTGATTTGCTTCGCAAAAGTAGCTATAACAAGGCATATGAATAGTATAACAAATGATCTCATCGTCCATACCTTTCCTTGTTTAGAAGATAACTATGGCTTTCTAATTCATGATCCTATAAGCCTTGAAACTGCTTGTATTGACACGCCTGATGCCAATGAAATTGATAAACAATTACAGATAAAAGAATGGGGACTGACAAAAATTCTCAATACTCACAACCATATGGATCATGTTGGTGGCAATCTGCAATTAAAAGAAAAATACGATTGTGAAATTATTGCATCTGAATACGATAAACATCGTACGCCTGGCATCACACAAACGGTAAAAGAAGGCGATCACATTAATATTGGAGATCATATAACCACGGTATTCGAAACCCCTGGTCATACTCTAGGCCATATTATTTATTACTTTGAACAACAAAAATTATTATTTGTTGGTGATACATTGTTTGCTTTAGGGTGTGGCCGATTGTTCGAGGGTTCCGCAGAACAGATGTTTGCGTCACTTGCTAAAATAAAATCACTTCCTGATGACATTACTGTTCATTGTGCTCATGAATACACGGAAGCAAACGCTGATTTCATTATCAGTTTAAATTTACAAACTGATAAATTTAAGGAACGTTATAAAAAAATAGTTAGTTTAAGAAAACAAAAACTACCAACGATACCTTTTATCCTTGGAGAAGATAAAACGACGAACCCTTTTTTATTGGCTAACACAGCAAGTGAATTTGCAAACTACAGGAAACAGAAAGATAATTTTTAGCTAGTCTACTGCAACCACCTTGTTTTTTCCCTGTCTTTTAGCTTTGTACATAGCATCATCAGCAACAATTAATGCTGCTTTTATATCCGTATATTTTTTATTGTAATAACAAACACCACAAGAAATAGTCGGATTAATATAAGTACCACCATAGGTAAGATCAAATTTTTCTATTGCTTTACGAATTCTATCTGCCAATGTAATAGCAATATCTTTATTACTTATCGGTGCTAATACTGCAAACTCTTCACCCCCTAGACGAAATAAATAATCATCTTCTCTAAGAGCGCTTTCAATATGCTTACAGACAGTAGAGAGGATTTCATCGCCTAAATCATGTCCATACGTATCATTAATAGATTTAAAATTATCTACATCGATGGAGATAAGACAAAAAGCTTGTCCATCACGATTGAAAGAAGAGATAAACTTCTTACCAATTTTATGGAACATTCTTCGGTTAAAAGCACCTGTGAGAAAATCTGATAAAGACTCTTCTTTATGCTTAAGTACTTGCATAAGAACATTACGCAAACGAGAGAGTATTTCTAGTTCTTTTTGAGTAAACTCTTTAGCCTCTGGGCTGATAACGCATAGCGTACCTAAACAAATATCATCAGAAATATTTAACGGCATGCCTAAATAAGAACCAATTTTATCTGATGTAACAAGAGGATTATCTTTAAAGCGCTCGTCTTGTTTTGCGTTCTCTATGACTAAAGGCCTTCCTGAATAAACTGCATGAGCGCAGAAAGCGACCTCACGTGAAGTCTCATCAATATCCAAACCGACTTTTGATTTAAACCATTGTCGATCCGTATCAACTAATGATACGAGACTGATAGGCATATCCAGAGCAATGGATGCAGCCTTAGTTATATCATCATATATCTGTTCTGGTGACGTATCGAGAATATCTAAAGCCAGCAATTTAGCTATTCGTTCAGATTCATTGTCTGGTATAGGACTATTAGACATTAAAAAACCTGTATTAACTATTGTTTTTAAAATTGTAGCGTTTTACTAAAAAACAATTCTGTAATATCTAGATAAACTATAACTGATATATAAATATATCGATAGTTTTATATTAATCTTTAATATCAGGTTCCACAAATGTCCATTTAACCATAGGCGCTTGACGTTCTATTTCTTCTTCTAATTCATTAATCTGTTTAACAGTCTCTTCAATCGATAAACCTGCTTTCATTTTAACCTTAGCCGCTAACATCACATCAGGGCCAAAATGCATGGTCATTGTATTTAATATCTTCTCGATACTATCATCATTATCAATGATTGAATTTAGTAATGCTTCCAGTTCAGGCTCAACAGAACGTCCAAGGATTAACTTCATTACACGAAGCGCTATAAAAACAGAAACAAACAGTAGAATAATTCCTATACAAATCGAGCCGATGGCATCGTACATCGAATTACCAGTAATGGCAGCTAGCGATACGAAGATAAAAGCAATTGCCAAACCCAATGTCGCTGCAGCATCTTCTCCAAGAATAACCACAAGCTCAGCATTTCGTGTTTCAGAAAACCATTTCCAAAACGGTTCTTCACCACGTAATTTTTTTATTTCTTTTAAAGCACCAACCAAACTAAAGCCTTCCAAGACAATGCCAACACCAAGCACTAATAATGCGACCCAGGCCATCGTAATTGGCTCATGATGATCCAGTTTATGTACACCTTCATACACCGAATACAAACCACCCATACTGAACAGCATAATGGCTACAATGAAACTCCAAAAATAAGTTGCTTTACCAAAACCTAAAGGGTGTTCCTTAGTCGCGGGTTTTTGTGATTGTTTTAAACCTAAGAATAATAAAAGTTGATTGGTGCAATCAGCATAGGAATGTATTGCCTCGGCCATCATACTGCCTGAACCGGTATAAATTGATGCCGCTGTTTTTGCGATAGCCAAACCTAAATTTGCGAAAAATGCATAAAGAATTGCTTTAAATGATGCGCTGTTACCTGCCATGTTGATTCCTAGATGAGTTATTTTTGATGGATCTTAACAATTTATAAAACTAGACAAAGAATCCTATTTAAAAAATCTATTTTTGTATTCTCATTGATTCTTTTGCTAATTCTTTTGCAAAACGTTTTATCTGAACATCGTATAAAACTAATTCACCACCTGTTTTAATCGCTCCTAAAGCAATCCTAGCGATTAACAGTAATAATAATAAAGCTATAGCCCATGCGAAAAAATAAGAAACACGAATATCTTTATTTTTATTCTTATTCGATTTGTTAGCCTGAGTAGTCTCAGCGCTTGATTTGTTCACTAACTCACTTGAAACATTCGACAGACTTGCATCTACATTCGAACCTTGTTCTATATGTGTTGCTAATTGCTCAATACGTATAGGATCTTCATATAAATCTAAAGCTTCCCACATCACCATGAAGGCAACCCAAAGTCCAAATAACATCAATGCAAAACCAAATAACCGCACAGCGGCACTCATGACAGACAACGCCAAATCTCCCAAAGTAAAACCATCCTCGTCTATATTTTTAAAATCATACATTTTTATTCAGTAATTCGTTTATCCATATACAGATTCGTCATTATGCCGTATCTTAAATTCAAAGATAAACCATTATTTTTATGGATATAATAATGCTTATTCAAATAACTAAAAATTTATTACAAAAATAGATATCAAATGACTTTTGGACCCATCATGCTAGATGTTCGTGAGATTGAGTTACAATCAGACGAGCACGAAATTATCCAACACCCTTTAGTAGGTGGCGTCATATTATTTTCCAGAAATTATGAATCACCTGAACAAATAACTCAGCTTTGTAAGTCCATTCGCAATGCAAAAGAAAGCCCTATATTAATCGCTGTAGATCAAGAGGGGGGTAGAGTACAACGATTTCGTAAGGGATTTACGCTATTACCTGCATCTCACCAAATAGGGGAAATATTTGATAACGATCAAGCAAAAGCCAAAGAACTTGCAACAACGGCTGGATGGCTTATGGCATCTGAATTACTCGCCGTTGGTATCGATTTTAGTTTCGCTCCTGTATTGGATTTGTATAAAGGTGTTAGCCAAGTAATCGGCGATAGAGCTTTTCACCATGATCCTGACATCATCTCATTACTTGCAAAATTGTATATCAAGGGTATGAATCAAGCCGGAATGTCTGCCGTAGGAAAACATTTCCCAGGTCATGGTTCCGTCAAAGAAGATTCGCATATCGAGATCCCTCGTGATGGGCGTAGATTTGAAGATATACAGATGTCTGACATCAGACCATTTGAAAATGTAATCTTGGCAAACCTAAGCGCTATCATGCCAGCACATGTAATTTATCCCAATATCGATAAATTACCCGCTGGGTTTTCAACATTTTGGTTACAAACCATCTTACGCCAACAATTAAGTTTTAATGGCGTCATATTTAGTGATGATTTAAGTATGACTGGTGCAGAAGTCGTTGGTGATTATCTTGATAGAACCAGGGCCGCTCTTTCCGCAGGTTGTGATATGGCATTAATCTGCAATCAACAATCAGAAGCAGTGAAAGTGTTAGAACAGTTAGAGTATACACCGAATCCTTCTAGCCATTCTCGTCTTATGCGCATGCGAGCAAATCGTAAAAACACCTCTGATTTACAAGCACTCTGTTGTTCAGACAAATGGAAACAGGCTAGTCGAGATATGAATGATTTAGTCAAAACACCAGAATTGGATCTAGGCGATAATGAATTATCTTAAATTTTATTCAGTACTCATTTTTTGTTTTATTTCATGCCTTGTTAACGCAGATCAAAAATTTTCTTTAAACAACTGTAAGGCATTCATACTGAATCATACTGAAGATATTGATACTCAAAATAGCGATTCGTTGTTTTGGAAAATCGAAAAACAAGGTTATAAAACCAGTTATCTATATGGCACGATGCATTCCAGTGACCCGAGAGTTTTAGATATACCCGAAAATGTTTTAAACGCATTGCAAAATTCTGATCAATTTATTCTTGAGTTATTATTAACGCCTGAATTAGAAATACAATTAAGTCAACGAATGTTTTCTGCTAATGACCAATTACTTCTTGAATACGTAGAACCTGATGTAATGAATAAAATGGCACGCATTCTTGCTTTGTATAATATTCCTGAACAATATGTAAAGTTGATGCAGCCTTGGGCAGCGTATTTAGTCATGAATTACCCAGAAAATAATGGAACTATTCTTGATCTAAAATTACTCGAAATCGCCCGCCAACAGAATAAACAACTCAAAGGACTTGAAACGATGGAACAACAACTGGCGGTTTTTGATAACCTCAATCATCATCAACAAACGCATCTTTTATTTGATTCTGTTTGTCATTATCAAACTATTCAAAACGATTTGAATACTGTGATTGATTTTTACGTTAATAACGATTTACTTAATGTAGTCAAAGCAGCAAATAAATATTCCATTATTAATGAACAACTTTACCAACAATTATACGAACAACTGGTGAACGTACGTAATCATAATATGGTAAAAAATATCATTGATAATTTAAACGATACCTCTAATTTCATTGCCATAGGAAGTTTACATTTAGTTGGCAAACAAGGAGTAGTTGCCTTACTCAAACAACAGGGTTATAAATTAACTCCTATCCATTAATTTTATTATAGACGTTTGGTTTATCTTTATGCCTGAACAAGAAACAATTAATAAATACTTAGAATATTTTTCGAACGAGTCATGGGTATTAAAAATATTCATCGTTGTTCTTCTAACAATGACTCTAAATTTAGTGATAAGGATCGTATTTAAAAAATTAGTTAATAAATTTGGACAGACCGATAACATTTGGGATTACATTTTATTCTATTCGCTCAGCAAACCTTTAAGACTTTTAATATGGGTTTTAGGCATTAGCTTAGCGATTAAAATTGCCTACAGAAATACAGATAACGAATCTCTTTTGTTGATCGTGGATACAATCAAAGATGTTGGCATCATTGTTTGCATCACTTGGTTTTTTATCCGCTTTATTGCTACAGCAAAAACTCAATTAATTCAGGACGGGATTAAAAATGGCAAACCTCTTGATTACACTACTGTCGATGCTATCTCTAAGCTGTTTCGAGCTTCAGTCATTATTACGGCTTTGCTCATTATCTTACAAAAACTTGGTTACAGTATTTCAGGTTTATTAGCATTCGGTGGAATTGGGGGTATTGCTATTGGTTTTGCTGCCAAAGATTTACTCGCAAACTTTTTTGGCGGTCTAATGATCTATTTAGACAGACCGTTTAAAGTAGGAGATTGGATTCGTTCCCCTGATAGAGAAATAGAAGGAACAGTAGAAAATATTGGTTGGCGCTTAACGACGATTCGAACCTTTGATAAACGCCCCTTGTATGTTCCTAACTCTGTGTTCGCCAATATAGCCGTGCAAAACCCATCCCGCATGAGTCATCGTCGCATCCATGAAACCATTGGTATTCGTTATGATGATGCCGAAAAGATGTCTGATATCGTCAACGATGTTAAAGAAATGCTACAGAATCATGATGAAATAGATACCAGCCAAACTTTAATAGTGAATTTTAATAAATTCGCTCCCTCTTCATTGGATTTCTTCATCTATACAATGACCAAAACCACGAACTGGGTTAGATACCATGAGGTAAAACAAGATGTTATGTTAAAGATTATTGAGATTATCTCTAAACATGATGCTGAATGTGCATTTCCAACTTCGACTATCCATGTTCAAGCTGGTGAGCTATCTAATAATCACCAATAAAATCGTCTCTATTAAAAGACGTAAAATAGAATTAAAACTGGTTCACAAAACTATATATTATTGATTAATATAAAGTTTTTTATATAAAATTATAATTGGCATATATATAGCATAATATTTAATATCTACTAAATATGGTGCTAAATATGAAAAAGAAAATAATTGCCCTTGCAGGAGTTGTATTACTAACAGGGATATTAGTCATGACGGGATTAATTTTAAATGGTGAAAGTAATGCAAACCCATTTGACTACCGTGCAGACATTGACGTTGATAAAATATTTTAAGGAGAGAGTCAGCCGATAAGCCGGGTTCTGTCATGGATAATCATTCATCTAGGGCACATGTCGCCATGTGCCTCAAGCAGCCTACCCGGATCCAGTGCGGACCACACCTGTAGGATCCCTATTTGGCCTTGCTCCGAGTGGGGTTTACCCTGCCGTACCGGTTACCCGTTCCGCGGTGCGCTCTTACCGCACCATTTCACCCTTACCTTTTTAGGAAAAAAGGCGGTATCTTTTCTGTTGCACTAGCCGTCGATTTACATCGCCCAGACGTTATCTGGCACTCTGTCCTATGGAGCCCGGACTTTCCTCTGCTAACTCAAGGCTAACAGCGATTATCTGGCCAACTCTCGCTTAGTAACTTAGTGACTAACTATAAGAATTACAAGTTAAAAACGATAACTTCATTGAGTAGGCTCTGAAATCAAACTATTTATTTTAAGCTCACTTTCAGAGTCGGTGAAAAAGAGAGGATTACAGTTTTTAATGTGAACGCGGCCTTGTAGTAAATTGCCTTTAGAATACTCACTGAAAATACAGGTATTTGTTTCCGGGTCGTAATTTTCTACCCACAGATTTTCATCTTTCCATGTAGTATGTATGTGATATTGGCCTTTTGGAACCGTAATTGCCATTACTCCACCCCATTTCTTCACAAACATCTGCTCAAAGTGAAAATAATACGCTGCCCAGGCAACAATTAATATTAGACCTGACAAAATAAACGTTTGCTTCCAGGCATCTAAGCGAATACCGATAAAAAAGACTGTTGTACTAATAAGCACTAAGACTAAAAACCAATACGCATAAGTAATCATAGTTTTATCTCTTTCATTCTTTATCAGCAACAATGGATAGTGCTAACTGATATAACTGATTCTTTTTTTGTCCTGTAATTTTAGCCGTAAGTTCACTTGCCTGCTTGGTAGGCAATTGTTCAAGCAAAACCTCTAATATCCGTTTAGATTCAAGTAGCTCAGGATCAGAATCAATCCAACTAGCTCCATTAATTATTATAACGAACTCACCTTTTTGTTTTTCGGGTGTTTGTATTAACCTATCAGCAAGCTTTCCTAAAGGTGCAAGATGAATATCCTCGTAGTGCTTGGTCAATTCTCTTGCTATACAAGCTTCTCTATCAGCACCGAAGACCTCAACCGCATCATGGACTGAGTCCAAAATACGATGAGTAGACTCATAAAAAACTAACGTCTCAATGTTTTCTCTAAAATGTTTATAAAACTCTTTGCGCTCTTTCGCTTTAGACGGTACAAACCCAAAAAAGCTGAATTTATCGGTTGCTAGCCCAGAGCTTGATAGGGCAGCTACTAAAGCACACGGTCCTGGAATAGGTACAACTTGAATTTGTTTTTCATGTGCTAATGAAACCAAATGATAACCTGGGTCATTAATCAACGGGGTTCCTGCATCTGAAATTAATGCAACCTGATTCCCCTGAAGCAGTCTATCAATAAATTGCTGACCAGTTTCTCGTTCATTATGATCATGATAAGCTTTTACTGGCTTATTAGAACCGATATGATTCAGTAGCTTTTTGCTGTGCCGAGTATCTTCAGCCAGTATAAGATCCACTGATTTAAGAATATTAATCGCACGGAGTGTTATATCATCTAAATTACCGATGGGCGTCGATACAATGTATAACTTACCTGATTGACGACTCATATGAACCTCTGCTTACTCTAAAAATATAAAAACTTATGGCTAATCGAAATCGTATTTTACTTCTTCTTTTATTATTTGGGTTGACTGCTTGTGGAGCTGGCACGACAACAAAGCCTGCTCCTGTAGAAGATCCAACCATTGAAGTCACAGCAAAATCGTTAATGGAACAAGGTCAGTATGATCAAGCCGCCACTGAATATTTACGATTAGCAACCAATTATCCTGAAAATACCATGGCCTACCGATTAAAAGCGGCAACCGCTTTCTTTGAGGCCAATGATTTAATCAATGCTAAATTAATTCTTAGTGAAACTGAAATTGACCCTTCAAATTCACCCGTTCAAAACTTACAAAAAAATATTATTCTAGCCAGAATTGCTATATCTGAAAGACAAGCTGAACAAGCACTCGATTTATTGCAAGGTTTGCCGAATGAACAAACTCCTATTTCACTTCAAGTCGCTTTTTATGAAACTCGCTCTAAAGCCTATCAAAACTTAGGTTTAATTGATAATTCGATCGAAGAACGATTAATCGCATATTCTATTAGCGATGTAAATTCCGAACCGAACATTGATAATCAGCAATTATGGAATGATCTTAATTCATTACCCATAGAAAATTTACAAAGTTTAAAACAAACTGTTGATGCAAAATCTCAAAGTTGGATTGATTTGACCATCATTGCTAAAACCAATAAAAACAACCGTCAAAATTTAGAAAGTGAAATAGATATTTGGCGTGGCTACTATCCAAACCATATTGCAGATAATCAAATCATTCCTAACATCCTTTCAAGTAGTCCTCAAAATTTTACTACCGCTGAACAAATTGCATTACTACTACCGTTATCAGGAAAATTTCAAAAAGCCTCTGAAGCTATCCGAGATGGCTTTATCTCATCTTGGCTTAATATCTCATCAGAGAAACCTGAAATAAAAGTTTACGATACATCGTCTAAAGATATTCGCCAGGTTTATCAAACTGCTTTGAGTGAAGGTGCCAATGTAGTTGTTGGACCTTTACAAAAAGAAAATGTAACCATTCTTGCCCAGTCACCTGAACTAGTTACGACAACCACTTTGTTACTCAATTATGTAGAGCAAGATGACATTTCACAAACGAACCCTTTGCTATATCAATTTGGCTTATCCCCTGAACAAGAAGCAAAACAAATTGCAGAACAAGCTCAATTACAAGGTTATAAAACAGCGTTAATTATTACGCCTAATAGTAATTGGGGACGTCGACTCAGTCAGTCATTTCAATCAAAGTTTGAAGAGTTGGGAGGAACTGTTTTAGAAAATTCAAATTATGACCCGAACGAGAAAGATTATGACAGTGCTGTTAAATCTCTACTCAATACGGATATTAGTCGTCAGCGTGCTATTAAGTTAAGAGATACATTGCGACTCAATATTGAAAGTGAAACACGTTCGCGACAAGATGCTGATATGATTTTCTTGGGCGCTATTCACCCTCACGCTAAATTAATCCTGCCACATATCTATTTTCAACGTGCGAAAAATATCCCAATCTATGCAACGTCTAATATTCATATATTTACATCTGATCCTGAAGACTATGTCGATATGAAAAAAATACTATTTACTGATATTCCATGGTTGCTAGGCTCAGAAGATTCATATGCTCCTAGTAAAGCTATATTTGAACGCCATTGGAGAAGCGCCTCTACTACAACCCATCGTTTATTCGCATTAGGTTATGACAGTTATATGATCATCAATCAATTTAAAGAATTAATGTTAAACCCTGATTATTATTTAAATGGTGCAACAGGTACTTTAAAACTCAAAACAGACAAAACCATAGATCGAAAATTAAAATGGGCTACGATTAAAGATGGCATACCAACAGTACTTTCAGGTATTTTATATCAATAAGTTTCTATGAAAAAAAACACAAGGATTCGTGGTGCTGAAGCAGAGAAAATTGCTTATAAATTTTTATCTCGTCATAAACTTTGTCTTATCGAAAAAAATTATTATTGTCGACAAGGTGAAATTGATTTGATCATGACGGATGATCTGGATCTAGTTTTTATTGAAGTTCGTCATCGAAATAAAGCCGATTTTATGCAGACCATTGAATCCATAGATTATAAAAAACAACAAAAAATCATCACCACCAGCCAATATTTTTTACTCAACAATCAACATATAAAAGATTATAATGTTCGCTATGATGTTGTCATCGTAAATCAAAATTTAAACCAGCCAGAAATAAATTGGATTAAGAACGCGTTCCAGCTATAACTATTAAAAAATAGACTGTTCTTCATGGAATTATCAAAAAAACCCAATGATATAATTAACAATAGCATTGAATTGTTTGCTGAATGTAATGAGTTATTAACACCACAATACATTAACGCCGCAAAAATCATCACCGATTGTTTGTTTAACGAAAAAAAAGTTTTAAGCTGTGGCAATAATAGTTCAGGCAATTTAGCCGAAATATTCACTAATTACTTAGTTAACCGTTTTGAGATCGATCGACCTGGTCTGCCTTCCATCTCGCTGAATTCAAATGCTTCCTTAATGTCTTCCATAGCCATTGACTTCCAATTCGCAGACATCTTTGCTAAACAAATTCGCGCTCTAGGACAAGAAGGTGATGTAATGTTTATTATTACTACTAGTGCAGAATCTCATAACATCATTCATGCGGTCGATGCAGCACATGATCGTAATATGTCACTAATTGTTTTGTCTGGATGTGATGGCGGTCAAATTGCCGACTTATTACGGGAACAAGATATTGAGATACGTGTCCCAAGCTGGGATACAAAACGAATTACCGAAACACATTTACTTTCTATTCATTGTATTTGTGATTTAATAGATCATTACTTACTAGGCCAATAATTGAGATATGAAAATGCAAAAGAACCTGAGTCCTATTCTATTTTTAACCAGTATTTTACTCCTATTAAATGGTTGTGCCGCAGCAGTAATCGGTGGTGGAGCAACCGCAGCTGCCGTTGCTAATGATCGGCGAACGACTGGCACTGTGGTTGAAGATCAGGCAATTGAGTTAAAAGCTCATGGCCTTATCGATGAGGATCCTGAACTAAATGAAAAAACTCATATTAATGTAACTAGTTACAACACTTATGTACTAGTAACTGGAGAAGCACCCACACCTGAGCTTAGAGAACGAGTTATTAACATTGTGAAAAATGTAGAAAAGGTTTCACATGTATATGATGAGATTGCTATAGCAGCTCCAGCTTCTTTTACTTCGCGCGGTAATGACACCTTGTTATCTTCAAAACTAAAAACAAAATTAATCGCAGATGAAGAGCTTGCAGGAATTCACATAAAGGTTTTTACAGAACGTGGTACTGCTTACTTAATGGGTTTGGTAAGTAGAGAAGAAGGGGATAAAGCCACAGAGATAGCACAAAATACTGCTGGCTTACAGAAAGTCGTTAAACTCTTTTTATACCAATAACTTATTTGACAATTGTTAAGTGTGGAGGACTTTTCGTCCCTGTTTGAGGTTTAGTATCTCCTGATGTATCTGGTGCAGATTCAGTTAAGCTTTTTGAATCTGCATCATCATCAACTTCCTCTTCAGGAAATACCATACCACGCCCATTTTCTTTAGCATAAATTGCAATTATCGCTGAAATAGGTAATTCAATATTAAACTGTTTGCCGTTAAATCGAGCAGAGAAAAAGACCCAATCATTTCCAAACTCAGCCCTTTCTATTGCAACGGGTGAAATATTTAAAATTATTTTGCCATCATCGATATATTGCTCAGGCACTACCACTCCTTCTTGAGTTGCATCAACTAATAAATGTGGCGTCATTTGATTATCAATGATCCAATCGTTGATAGCTCGAAGAAAATAGGGTCGATTCGGCGTCATGTTTGATTAACTATGCTTCAGCAACATTTAATTCTTTTTCATACTCTGACAAGCTAGTTTGAAATGCCTCACGTTCAAAGATTCGTTTAGCATATTCTTGAAGCGGTTTTGCAGATGGTGGTAATTTGATACCAAACTCACCTAAACGCCATAACAACGGTGCCATACAACAATCAACCAACGTGTATTCATCTGACATGAAGAATGGTTTTTGTGAAAAAATTGGCGCAATTGCTGTTAATTGATCACGAAAACTTTTTCGCGCATTGGTCGAAGCAATATCATTATCACTGTATAGATCGTCTAATAAGCTATATAGATCTTTCAATACTCGATGGCGATATTGTCGGTTACTGGCTCGATTCACTGGGTCAACCGGTAGCAATGGAGGATGAGGAAAACGCTCATCTAGATATTCCATAATGATTTGTGCATCGTACAACACAAGGTCCCGATCGATTAACGTTAATATTGAATTGTAAGGATTCAATTCTGCTAATTCTTGTGGAATCTCCCCTGATTCAATGTAATTGATTTCAACATTGATATCTTTTTCCGCCAACACGATTCGAGTTGAATGACCATATGGATCACTCAAATCCGAATAGAGCACCATGATTGAACGACGATTGGCCATAGTAACCATATTTCCCCCATCTAAAGACAAATTAAGGGCGGAATTATACTACAAATCGACACGCTCTTGGGCTAATGAATGTCTTTCCAGTAATCTTTTTTGAGTAAATACGTCACTGGTAACAAAATAAGTGCTAGATACAACAAGACCCAAAGGCCAATTTTTTTACGCTGTAACTGTGCCGGTTCACCCAAATAGACTAAGAAGTTCACCAAATCAGTAACTGTTTGTTGATATTCTTCTGGTGATTGACGACCTGGTTTTACTAACTCTAATGTTTTGATCACTTTATGATCATGACCATCTTCATCTGTCACCGTTTCATAAACAGGTTTTTGCCAACCTTGTAACTCCCACAATACATGAGGCATACCAACATCTTTAAAAACCAGATTGTTAACACCAAAGGGCCTGGATTCGTCAATATAGAAGGTCATGAAATAGGTATACAACCATTTCGCGCCACGAGAACGAGCTATGACTGAGAGATCTGGAGGGGTAACACCAAAAAAGGCTTCACCATCTTGCTTTCTCATAGAGACCCCCATGGTGTTACCTGATTTATCGGTACCAAACATAAAATTGGCATTTAACGCTTCATCTGCGATATTTAAATCTTCGCCGATACGGTTATAACGCATGTAATCCGCCGAGTGGCACCCCATGCAATAGTTGATAAATACTCGCGCACCCTGCTGTAGAGACTTTTCATTGCCTAGATCAGGCTTAAATTCATATAAATGTCCGCCTCCTGCAGCACTCGCCATCAAAGGGAGACACAAGCTAATAATAAGTACTAAACGCTTAATCATTTTGTGACCCTCTCTGGAACTGGCTTATCGGTATCGTCTTTGGTATACCAAGGCATCAATAAGAAAAATGCAAAATATATAACCGTGAAAAATCTTGCTAAGGCAGTCAACACTGGTGTTGATACTTGCATGCCTAAATAACCTAACGAAATAAAACTGATTACAAATAAGGTTAATGCCGTTTTATATTTCCAACCTCTATAGCGGACAGATTTGACAGGACTTCTGTCTAACCAAGGTAGAAATAAGAACAACATAACCGCAAGTCCCATAGCTACTACACCAGGAAAAGCTGAACCTGCTATAGAAGGTACTGCACGTAAGATTGCATAGTAAGGCGTGAAATACCAAACTGGTGCAATGTGTTCGGGTGTTTTTAATGGATCAGCTGGAACAAAGTTTGCGCTTTCTAAAAACAAGCCATGCGTTCCAGGTACTTTCATCTCAGGCGCAAAGAATACAATGCCACAAAAAAAGATAAGAAAAACGACTACACCAACTATATCTTTAACTGTGTAGTATGGATGAAAAGGAATACCATCTAACGGCACACCGTTTTCATCTTTCTTCTTTTTAATATCCACACCATCAGGATTATTAGAACCCACTTCATGTAAAGCGATGATATGTGTTAATGCTAATCCACATATTACTAATGGAAACGCAATAACGTGCAATGAAAAAAATCGATTCAAAGTAATATCTGATACAACATAGTCACCTCGAATTAATTCAGCAAGGTCAGGACCTATAAAAGGAACGGCACCAAATAAAGAAATAATAACTTGAGCACCCCAATATGACATCTGACCCCAAGGTAGTAGATAGCCAAAGAATGCTTCACCCATTAAACACAGATAAATAATCATTCCTGTTAACCAAACAAGTTCTCTTGGCTTCTTAAATGATCCGTACAGTAGCCCACGGAACATATGACAATAAATCACTATGAAAAAGGCAGAAGCGCCAGTGGAATGCATATAGCGGATTAACCAGCCCCATGGCACATCACGCATGATGTACTCTACCGAGGCAAAAGCATCATCAGCAGATGGCTTATAATTCATGGTCAACCAAATTCCGGTAACGATTTGAATGACTAGAACTAATAAAGCAAGCGAACCAAAGAAATACCAAAAATTAAAATTTTTCGGGGCATAATATTTTGCTAGATGATCATTCCAAAGACTCATTAATGGAAATCGGTCATCTACCCAATTCCTTACACCTGTTAAACCTTCAATAACCTTACTCATTAGCTTGCCTCCTGATCTTCGCCAATCATGATTTTGTTATCACTGATATAGTAGTGAGGAGGAATCACTAAATTTGCTGGTGCAGGCACACCTGAAAATACTCTACCAGCAAGGTCAAAACGTGAACCATGACAAGGACAAAAAAATCCTCCTTGCCAATCAGAGCCTAATTGATGCTCTTCATCTTTATTAACTAAGGATGGCGAACAACCTAAATGTGTACATAGCCCTATGACGACTAAATATTCTGATTTTATAGAGCGATGTTTATTTTTTGCGTAGTCTGGTTGTTGATTTAATGAAGAATCTGGATCGGAAACAGCGCTATCCAATTTATCTAAATCAGAAACACTTTCATCGGTACGACGCAATATCCAAACTGGCTTACCCTGCCATTTAACCGTCATACGCTCACCAGGTTGAAGCTCACTGACGTCGACTTCTACTGGCGCACCAATAGCCTTAGCCTTGGCGCTTGGAGTCATGGTTGAAATAAATGGAACTGCAGTTGCAGCTGCACCGACTCCCCCGGTAACAGTTGCTGCAGTAGTTAGAAATTGCCGACGACTCTGATCAATCCCCTCGTTACTCATAATACATCTCTCTCATTGATAACTTTAAAAAATACTACTTATTACTTCAAATTTAATACCACTCTGAAACTTTAATCCTTGATTCTACAAATTTTTCTGACACCATTGAAAACCTAGCTTAAAAAAGGTTTAAATCAACAGTGAATTTTGTTTTTCGTTCAATTCTGATAGGACTTGGAGCCGCAGGACTCATCCTGCTGCTGCAAAAATTGAATTTCTCATCATCAACAAATCCTAGTCAAATAGAGCCTATTGATTCACCAATTGTCAAAACCCTGAACAATACTGTTAACTCGCTTTCTCTGCAACAACCATATAGCTATAACAGCGCGGTTAAAATTGCAGCGCCAGCCGTTGTTAACATCTACAGTATTCAATACCGTCAACAAGCCTCACATCCTCTCTTTCAAGACCCGGCTTTTCGACGTTTTTTTGGCGAAGCTGTTACTGTTCCTGAACAAAAAGAATCGAATAACCTAGGCTCAGGGGTTATTCTCGACAGTGCTGGATACGTTCTCACCAACGCCCATGTCATCAAAAATGCTGATGTTGTTACCGTTACCTTGCAAGATGGCCGCCAATCTGACGCTAAAATCATCGGTGCTGATACAGATACTGACTTAGCAGTTCTTAAAATAGACCTTGATAACCTACCTGTTATCCCAATCGCTGATTCTAATAAGTTATTAGTTGGTGATGTTGTCTTGGCCATTGGTAATCCTTTCAATATCGGTCAAACGGTTACTCAAGGTATTGTCAGTGCTACCGGCCGTAGGAGCTTAGGCATATCTACTTTTGAAGATTTCATACAAACAGATGCTTCAATTAACCCTGGTAATTCAGGCGGAGCATTAGTAGATGCTTATGGAAGATTATTGGGCATCAATACCGCTATCTTATCAAGTGATGGAGCGTCACAAGGTATAGGTCTAGCTACACCTATTAACTTAGCGTTGGATGTTATGTGGCAACTTATCGCTTATGGAAAAGTTGTTAGAGGATGGTTAGGCATAGAAGCCCAAGCAATACCACCTGAAGTACAAAGACAAATGAGTTTATTCGAAGGTGGCGTGTTAATAGCTGGATTAATGCAAAATGGCCCTGCTCACAAGGCTGGGTTAATGCCTGGTGATATCATCACCAAGATAAACAACATAACAATTAACAACCCACAACAAGCAATTAACTTTATTGCTCAGATTAGACCTGGTAGCAATATAAAGTTAACCGTACTGCGAGCATGGGATGAGATAATTCTTAATGCGACGGTTTCACAACGTCCACAATTTAAATAACTGCTTAAAATAAAGGTTATTTAATAATATTAGAAAGGATTACCATCCAAAAAAAGATAAAAAATATCGTGGTAACTCCAATGAAAAATAGGCCAATAACCTCATTGGGATCAACCTCATGCATGAACGTTTTCCATTTTTGTAACATATACTTCATTGCTGTCTCCTAACCTTGAGCTCCATTTCCATAAACGAAATCTCAAGTGCTTATTTTTCTAAATTGTTAGTCAAAAAAAATGACTATTTAAGAAAGTATAGACGAATATTACAATAATGTTACAAATATTACAGAATTGTGACAAATATTACATTTACATTATGATTGTTTATCTAACTAATTGATACTTAATGATTTTTTATGATAGATATTTTGTCATATATGTCATAAAAGCTTTGTTTTCTGCTGGTTTTCCAATACTGACCCGAAGACAATTCAACAAATATGACTGTGATTGGCTAAATTTTTTGATGAGAATCTTATTTTTAAGTAATGCCTCAAACACTAAATCTGAAGAATCATTTAGCAGTTTGAATAAAATAAAATTAGCATCACTGGGATAAACTTTTAACGACTGTATATTCGATAACTGAGTAAAGAGATTATTCCTCTCATCAATGATCTGGTCTGCTTGTTCCAATAAGACGTGATAATGGTTAAGAAAAAACTCTAAGCTTACTTGAGTTAGGCTATTTATATTGTAGGGCAAACGAATTTTATTCATTTGATTTAACCAAGTGGGATGGCCAACTAAAAAACCAAACCGTAAACCTGCCAATCCTGCTTTTGATAAAGTGCGCAAAACTAAAATATTTTCATAATTGTTTATCGAATCGATATAACTTTGCTTGGAAAAGATTTGATAGGCTTCATCAATAACAACTAAACCTTCAGCTAGATTTATGATTTCCTCAATGTCGGATTTATTAAAACAGTTTCCTGTTGGGTTATTCGGATAAGCTAAAAAAATAACCGCAGGTTGTTCTTTTTCAATTAAGCTAAGTGTGTTTTCTAAATCAATTGAAAAGTCATCTTTTAAAGGTGTGCCTATAAAATTTAAACCTAAAGACTCAGCAACCACTTGATACATTACGAAACTAGGCTCTGGTGCCATAATAGCTCTGCCTGATTCAGCAACGCTCATAATAATCAGCTGAATTAATTCATCTGAACCGTTACCAAACAATAGTTCTAAATCGTTTGGTATACCGAATGTTTCTCTTAGTAATGGTTTTAAAGTTTCACAATCAGGATCAGGATAGCGATTAATTTCTGCTGTCTTTAGTTTTGCTATATAAGAATTTAATACATCATCTGGAAGTGCGTAAGGATTTTCCATTGCATCGAGTTTGATCATGCCAGCAGAGTCAGCGACTTTATATGCAGACATGGATTGAACAGTTGGCTTAACCCAACGTTTGACTCTATCTTCTATCGACATATGTCAGGGATGAATTATTTAATTCTATATTCTGCTGATCGCGCATGCGCTGTTAAACCTTCTCCTCTTGCTAAAGGTGAAGCTAACTTTGCTAAATCAACTGCAGAATCTTCACTGCAAAATATAAGCGATGATCGCTTTTGAAAATCATAAACACCTAACGGAGAAGAGAAGCGAGCAGTTCTGGCCGTAGGTAATACATGATTAGGCCCAGCACAATAATCACCAAGTACTTCTGCAGTATAACGTCCCATGAATATCGCGCCCGCGTGACGAATCTTAGGTAATAGGGCTTTTGGATCGGCAACAGATAACTCTAAATGTTCTGGCGCGATTCGATTGATAACATCACATGCCTCATCCATGTCATTTACTTTAATCAATGCACCATTGGCCTTTAATGCCGTTTCAATAATCGAGGAACGTTCCATATCATTGAGTAATTTATCAATACTTGCTGCCACTTTATCCAAACATTCCTGACTTGGAGAAACTAAAATGGAACATGCTTCCTCATCGTGTTCTGCTTGAGCAAACAGATCCATTGCTAACCAATTAGGATTAGTATCACCATCAGAAACAACTAATATTTCAGAAGGTCCAGCGATCATATCGATACCCACCGTACCAAACACCATACGTTTAGCAGTGGCTACATAGATATTTCCAGGGCCAACTATCTTATCTACCTTTGGAACTGATTCAGTACCATAAGCTAAAGCAGCAACGGCTTGAGCCCCACCCACACTGAATACTCTATCGACTCCAGCAATCTTAGCAGCCGCCATTACCATATCATTAATCTCATCATCGGGCGTTGGTACGACCATGATGATTTCTTTTACTCCTGCCACTTTGGCAGGAATAACATTCATTAACACTGAAGAAGGATAAGCAGCTTTGCCTCCAGGGACATATACGCCCACACGATCAAGCGGTGTAACTTGTTGACCTAGCTCAGTGCCAGTTTCATCGGTATAGGTCCATGATTCTTCTTTTTGTTTTTGATGAAAATTTTCAATTCGTTGAGCCGCTTGCTCAAGTGCCGTCTTTATCTCAGATGAGATTACTGACAAAGATTTCTCTAATCGTTCTTGGGATATTTCGAGATCATTAATACGTGCATCACGTCGATCAAATTGATTCGTATATTTTAATAACGCTTCATCGCCGTTTTGTCTTATATCTGCAATGATATTACTTACTGTAGATGTAATATTTTGATCTGGCTCGTCACTACTGGCCAACAGTTGGCTCAATGATTGTTCAAAATCATCGTCTTTACTATTGAGTTGTTGAATCTTCATTCGTTATTCTGAAACCAAACTTTCTAATTGCTTCAATAGTGGTTTAATTAAATCCTGTTTCATTTTCATGGACCCTTTGTTAACCACTAAACGTGAACTGATATTAGTAATCAACTCCAAAGGCTCTAAACCATTTGCCTTTAAGGTATTCCCTGTATCTACTAAATCGACAATCACATCTGCTAAATCTAATAATGGCGCTAATTCCATAGAACCATAAAGTTTTATAATTTCAACTTGACGACCTTGTCGAGCAAAATATTCTCGAGCAATATTAACGTATTTGGTAGCGACCCTAAGCCGACCTTGAGGTATGCCCTGATCTTTTTTTGCTGCAACCATTAATCGGCAGCTAGCAATTTTTAAATCGACTGGTTCGTATAAATCATCACTGCCATATTCAAGTAACACATCTTTACCTGCAATACCCATATCAGCAGCTCCATGCTCTACATAAGTAGGTACATCGGTTGCTCGAACAATAATAAATTGAATGCCAGGTTTATCAGTCTGTAAAATTAATTTACGTGTTGAAGAAGGATCTTCTTCAGAATTGATATCGAGCTTACTCAATAGAGGCAAAAAATCTTCAAGAATTCGACCTTTAGAGATAGCAATGGTTAATGGTTTAGACATAGTAAAAAAATTGTTAATCCGTCTTCTAAGATTAGCTTGAAATTCTCTAACTTGGAATTCGTTTAATTTGTGCGCCTAACTGCGAAAGTTTTTCTTCAATGGTCTCATAACCACGGTCGATATGATAAATACGATCAACAACAGTATCTCCGTCTGCGACTAAACCAGCTAAGACCAAACTAGCCGATGCACGTAAATCCGTTGCCATCACTGGAGCCCCAGTTAGTTTTTCGACTCCTTTACAAATCACAGTATTGCCTTCCAACTTTAAGTCGGCACCCATGCGCTGCAATTCCTGGATATGCATGAAGCGATTTTCGAATACGGACTCGATAATGGTAGCTGTGCCATTAGCGACACTGTTCATTGCTGTAAATTGCGCCTGCATATCGGTTGGGAAACCAGGAAAAGGGGAAGTATAAATATCGACTGAGCGAGGACGGTTGGAACCCATATCCAAGGAAATACTATTCTCATCACCTTCAATGTTAGCACCCGCTTCCTGTAATTTTGCCAGTACTGCATCTAATAAATTTGGCTGGGTATTTTTTAATTTGACCTTACCACCAGTCATTGCTGCAGCTACCAAATATGTTCCAGCTTCAATTCGATCAGGCACTATCGAATATTCACAACCAACCAGATTATCAACGCCTTCTATTTCAATTCTATCGGTACCTGCGCCGTCAATTTTAGCACCCATTTTGATTAAGCAATTTGCTAAATCAATTACCTCAGGTTCACGTGCTGCATTCTCTAAAACAGTCGTTCCTTTGGCCATTGTTGCAGCCATCATGAGGTTTTCTGTACCAGTCACCGTTACAATATCCAGATTCAGTTTCACCCCTTTAAGCCTATCCGCTTTCGCTTTGATATAGCCGTTTTCAACGGTTATGTCAGCGCCCATAGCCGAGAGACCCTGGATGTGTAAATTCACGGGTCGAGAACCGATAGCACAACCACCTGGCAATGAAACCTCAGCTTCACCAAAACGTGAAAGCATCGGGCCAAGTACCAAAACCGAAGCACGCATGGTTTTAACTAGCTCGTAAGGAGCAAACAAACTGTTTAGATTATTATTATTAACTTCGATATTGAGCTTTTCATCAATCGTGATTTCGGCCCCCATACGACCCAGTAGCTCAATCGTCGTGGTTATATCATGTAAATGAGGCACATTGCTGACATGCATTGGACCATCGGCTAATAATGTCGCAGATAAAATAGGTAGCGCGGCATTTTTAGCGCCCGAGACATAAATTTCGCCATCGAGCTTTTGGCCGCCGTGAATGATTAATTTATCCATGGTTTATGATTCTTTAATAATTATTATAATGTTTTATTCTGTTTTTCTTGCCACTCGTCAGGTGTCAAAGTTTGCATTGAAAGCGCATGAATTTCATTACCCATTTTTGTTCCTAAAGCTTTATAAACAAGTTGATGTTGCTGCACCATAGATTTCCCAATAAATTCTTCGCTGATAATAATTCCCTGAAAATGGGTGCCATCATCGCCCTCAATAATAGCAGTACTACCGATTAACGATGCTTCAATCATCTCTTTAATATCATTTGCTTGCATAAAAACCTCTTAAGGGGTAACTGCAATAGAAACCCCTAACCATAAAATATAAAAAATATCATGCTCACCATTTAAGGTTAGCTTGATAAGAGTTGCCGTATTTTTTGAATATTACGGAGATAAGAACTATTTATTTCGCTCAGTCAATTTAGCGATTAAATGATCCATTCCATTTTTGCGAATCTGAGAAGTAAATTCTCCTCGATAGGTTCTTACTAGACTTGCACCATTGACAACAACATCGACCACTTGCCATTTACCATCTTTATTACGCATTCGGTAATTAATCGGCACAGGACTGGATCCATCTTGTTCTACTTCAGTTAACACCTCTACTAATTTTGCATTTTTTGTCGGTTTTTCCGATAAATAATTAATTTTATTATCCGAATATTGTAATAATGCTTTAGTGTAGGTATTAACTAATAAATCTCTAAATTGCTCAACAAACTGCTCTTTTTGCGATTCTGTTGCTGCCGTCCAATGCTTTTTCCCCAAAACCCATTTGGACATACTCACGAAATCAAAATGAGGAATAATCATTTCGTACACTAATTCCAGCACAGAATCCGGATCAGCTTCTAATTTTTCTTTATCCTGTGTGACCCGTTCAATTACTTTGGTCGCCGTTTCTTCAATGACCTCAATGGCTGGCTTTAGCGGTTCCTCAGCATAACTATTACCTACCACTCCGAATAGTAAAAACATGCTGAAAATGGCTAATTGTAGTTGACTTCTCATCATAATTTCCTCATTTCCTCATTTACTGATTACTTACCATAATCTTCTGATGGACAATTTGCCGCTCATTGTAATGATTATCTAGCATCAGTAAATGACCTTTTAACGAATATTTTGTTTAACCTAGATTGTTTATGCTGTGACATCCTCAAAAAAAGATGGTTCTACAAGAAAATTAGCTAAAACGGTTTCCACCATAAGATTAATTTTGGCAATAAGGTCAAAGCAGCCAACAGAGCAATAAACATCGCCAAT
Organism: Gammaproteobacteria bacterium; assembly: GCA_965243205.1. Taxonomy (GTDB): domain Bacteria; phylum Pseudomonadota; class Gammaproteobacteria; order Eutrophobiales; family Eutrophobiaceae; genus CBDEUK01. Next base: position 1,906,375 of record CBDEUK010000002.1, on the reverse strand, counting down.
GCTGTCAACAGACCAAAATAGATGGTCGGGATGAAATTCGACAATACTAAAATTGAAAATCCAAAGATGATAGTTATAGCAGTATAGAATACCGCTCGCCCAATATTGGCATGGCACACATGCAAAGTCTTAATATAGTCCTTATTTTGTTTTGGAAATTCTTCTCGAAAACGATAAATATAGTGAATGCTATTATCCACAGCGATACCAATCGAGATAGCCGCAATGGTAATTGTCATCATATCTAAAGGAATATTCATCAAGCCCATAATGCCTAAGATAAGTGCTGCAGCTAAAATATTCGGAATAATACCTATTACAGCAAGCTGAAATGACTTGAATAGAAACAGCAGCATCAATGCTATACCTAACATCACAACGCCTAAGGTCATGATTTGTGATTTGAATAAACTCTGTAACATGTTGTTATAGAGCACTAGTAAACCTGAGACTTGAAATTGATCAGCTTCTAAACCTATCTTATTTACTAAATCAGTATGAATTTGATCCAGCAATTCTTTGCGCCTTAAATCGGGTAATGAATCTTTGATTCTGACACTGATTCTTGCTTCGTTATTATCAATTGAGATATAAGGATCGAGCATGCTTGAACGTAGTTCATCCGGCATTAATTTATTGATCACAGTAAGCTCAAAAGCATCGAACGGTTGGCCTTCATTCAAGTCTTGGGCAACAGTTAAAATCGATTTTAACGATAAGACTTTTCCTACAGCTGGGATGCTTTCTAAATAGTCATGTACATTTGAAATCGTATTTAGGTTTTCCGTGGTAAAAAATGTATCTCCGCTATCACTACCTCCAAACTCATCGAACATGTCATCGAAGTCATCAAATTCATCTTCCCCTGATTCCTCGGCAACTATGTCATCTTCAACATAGCCAGGAAACGTAATTAAGATGTCTAAAGGTGTTGTGCCACCCAATTTATCATCAATTAATTTCAGACCTTGATAAATTTCAGTCGAATCACTGAAGTAGTTAATAAAGCTATTTTCGACTCTTAACTTACTAATTCCCAAACTACTTAGTACTACCAAGACTGCAGAAATAGCTAATACAAAAATACCATGACGTTCCGTAAAGTTTGCAAGCCCTGCCGTTACAGCAACTTTATCACTACGCTGCAAATCCTTATCACTTTTGTTTAAGAACAATAATAATGACGGGAATAATAAAAACGATGTTAAGAACGTGACCATTAACCCTAAGGTCATCATCCAACCAAAGTCGATCACAGGTTTAATACCACTAAAGACCAGTGAACTAAAACCAATCATTGTAGTAAGTGCTGTGTATAAACATGGCCAAACCATTTTTCTTGTTGTTTCAAACACAGCTTCTTTTTGTGATAGCTGAGGTTGGTCTGCACGTAACTGCCGATAACGAACAATTAAATGCACATTCATGGACATGGTTAATATCAACATCAAAGAAATAAAATTTGAAGATATAACCGTAACATTCCAACCGACTAAACCTAATAAACCAATCATCACTAAACCAGCAAACACACAACTTAATAGCGGCAGAGCAACCCAACGAATTTGCTTAAAAATGATCGATAATAAAAGAATTAAAAAAATTAAGATCCCGCTACCGAAAATAATTAAATCACTACGTATATAACTGATCATGTCATCAGCTATCATAGTTATACCACCTAAATACAACTGACCTTGATCTCGGTATTTATCAATAACCGAACGTACCGCAACGATATTTTCATGATTTGCTTTGTCAGCATTGGTTTTAGCGATAGTGTAATCCTCTAAAACTTGCTGCAACTCCAATGCTTGCTCATCAGTAAATTCTCCAAGCATCTTTTGAATTAACAAACGATTTTTTTGTTTTTGTAATTCTAAATATTCAGGATCATTTTTTAAATTAACCATCATTGCGGTGGTTTTAGCATCTTCACTAATGACAAGATCCTTAAATATTGGACTCTCTAATAATTCTCGTTTTGCTTTTACTCTATCTATATCAGGATCGGTTAACGTTTTATAATTTTCTGCAACATCAGCTAACTTACCACCCACTATTTTTAACAGTGGCACATCGATTAACGATAAAACGGAATCAGTTTTGTCTAGTTGTTCAAGATCGGCTTTTAAATCAGCGATAATATTTAATGACTCATCGCTAAATAAATCTGTATTTGGACTAAAGGTTACGAATAGAAAATCTTGGGTTTCATAACGCTCATTGGTTTCGCGAAAGACTCTGAGACTTTCATCATTTTCTAACAATAAGGAATCTGATGATGCATCGAGTTTAAAATCCTTTATATGCCCAAGAAAAAAAACGGCTAGGATGGCAAGCAATACTAATATTAATAATGGAAATTTGATTACAGTGTTATTATATATCGACTCTATTATTTTTGTCATTCTGTTCCTTCACCCCCAAAATATACATCGCTAACTTATCATAAACTGATTTCACCAGAAATAATCTTTTGTAAAGTTTCTGGGTATAATTCGTGTTCAATTTTTAACACCTTTGCAGCCAAACTCTCAGCCGTATCTTGTTCAGATATATCAATAGACTTTTGCGCTAATATCCGTCCTTGATCATAATCTTCATTGACTAAATGAATCGTTGCCCCGCTGATGTTATCTCGAGCATCAATAACTGCTTGATGCACGTTCATACCATACATCCCTTGACCTCCATGGGCTGGTAAGAGAGAAGGATGAATATTCACTATGCGATTTTTATATTGATTAAGTAATTGATCTCCAATTTTTTTCATGTAACCCGCTAAAACAACTAAATCAATTTTATGATCAAGCATGGTTTGTGTAATGACCGAATCCAGTTCCTCAAAATCTGGATGCGTTTGGCTGCTGAAATGAAACCCTTGTAGTTGATAATCTTCTGCTAGATTAAAAACTCCAGCGTTACGATTGTTACTTATGATTAGCACCGGTTCAGCAGCAAGCGCTCCTGAACGACAAGCATCAAGAATCGCCTTTGCATTAGAACCACGGCCCGATGCCATAAAACCCAGTCTCATGAATTCAGCACTCTATTAAACCCTAATTTATCCAATACCGTAACATCAATATCTGATTGTTCTGAGATAGAATATTGAGTATGTATATATTCAAAACGTTCCCGATAATGTTTTCTCAACTCATCAAAATAGGAACTTCTTTGTTCGGATACTACTTTTAAAGAAGCTTGCAACAAATCGTGATCTTGCAGAATATCATATGAGTTTTTAACTAATTTATTAATGCTTTCTAATAGTGTCATTGAAGAACTGACCAATTCCATTTCGTTTTTTTTCACGGTATTTGTATCCAAAGCAGTCCAAACAGGTGTTTGTTGAAAAAATTCGCATGCTTTTTGATACAACATTTCTGTCGCACGTAATTTTCCATCTGTACTATAACCTGCTATATGCGATGTTGTGATATTAGCAGTTTGTAATAATTCTTGATTAATGTTTGGCTCACCTTCCCAAACATCTATCACTGTTTTGATTGACGATTCTTTGATTTTATTCAATAAAGCAAACTCATCTACTACACCACCGCGAGCCGTGTTAATCAATACAGCTTCATCTTTTACCTTTTTTAGTTCAGTCTCAGTAATGAGATGATAGGTTGGATCTAAACCTTCTTTAATCAACGGCACATGTATAGTAATGATATCTGCATCAAGCACTTCATCTAAAGAAACAAATAATGAACTTGCTTGTTGCCTAGCCAACGGCGGATCATTAAGCAAACACCGAAGGCCTAATATTTCCAAAAACCTAGCAACTTTACTACCTACATGACCATATCCAATGATACCTACTGTTGAATTTTGTAGTTTCTCAAGTTCATCATCAAATAAAACCAACAATGCGCTTAAAACATATTCCGCGACTGATCGAGCGTTGCTTCCTGGTGTGTAAGCAAATTTAATCTTATGTGATTTTAAATAACTTTGATCAATATGATCAAAACCACTGGTCGCTGTTCCTACAAATTTTACAGCGGTATCATCTAATAATTCTTCATTAACTTTGGTTATGGAACGTACTAACAAGATATCGACATTATCTAAATTGTTATGAGTAATATCTCGGCCATGTATCAGCTCTACATCACCAAACTGTTGAAAGGCTTGTTTTGCAAAGGGGATTTGTTGATCAGCAAGAATATTCATTAAAGTTTTGCTGATTGATTCGATGGGAGTGAATACTCCCATCAGAAAAATTATTGAGGGTTGGCGACAATTCCTTAAACGACGTCTTGCGCTCCTTCTTTTTCAACAGGCATTAAGTCTTGTTTGGAAATCCCCATCAATAAGGTAATCGGGCTTGCTACAAACAATGATGAGTAAGTACCAATTAATACACCTACGATTAATGCCAGAGAAAATGAATGAATTGTTTCGCCGCCGAAGAAAAATAATGCAAATAATACGAGTAGCGTTGTGATTGATGTCATCAACGTACGACTTAAAGTTTGATTCAAAGAAGTGTTAATGACTTGCTCAGATGTTTTACCACGCAACTTACGAAAGTTTTCTCGAATACGATCAAATACAACAATGGTATCGTTTAATGAATAACCTATAACCGCCAAAATAGCCGCTAAAACAGTCAAATCAAAATCCATTTGCGTAAGCGAAAAAACACCTAATGTGATAATTACATCATGGACTAATGCAGCAATAGCGCCAACGGAAAAATGGCTACGGAAGCGAATGGCAATATATACAAAGATACAGGCCAAGGCTGCTAACATGGCCAAGCCACCCTGTTCACGTAATTCTTCACCTACTTGCGGCCCAACAAACTCAACCCGACGCATTTCAATTTCAGATGAACTTGAAGCTTGAAGTGATTCCATCAACTTGGTACTGATATCAGCACTGTTTAACCCTTCTTTTGGTGCTACTCGAAATAAAACATCTTTGGCCGAACCAAAATATTGTACTGTTGCATCACTGAATTCAGAATTTTCTAAGCTGGAACGAATCGCTTTAATATCGGCATCTTCTGAGTAACCCATCTCGACCACAGTACCACCTGTAAAATCAATGCCGAAATTCAAGCCTTGCATAAATAATGAGGCAATAGCAGCCAGGATTAATAGACCTGAAATAACGGCAGCCATAGAGCGCTGCCCCATAAAATTAATATTTGTATTGGTTTTAATTAATTGCATAACTAGATACTCAATTTTTCTATCTTACGACCACCGTAATACAAGTTGACCAATGCACGTGTCACCATAATCGCAGTAAACATAGAACAAATAATCCCCAGTGATAAGGTCACAGCAAACCCTTTAATCGGACCAGTACCAAAACTGAATAAAACGATTGCAGCAATCAATGTTGTTATATTCGCATCAGCAATGGTTGAGAAAGCCTTCTGATAGCCTGCGTAAATACTCGCCTGTGGGGAGTTACCATTGCGTAGCTCTTCACGAATACGCTCAAAAATTAGTACGTTTGCATCCACCGCCATACCAACGGTTAATACAATCCCCGCAATACCCGGTAAAGTAAGAGTAGCTTGCAGCAATGATAACAATGCAACTAGTAACACCAAGTTCAGGGTTAGAGCAATATCCGCAAACAAACCAAACATACCATAGTAAATAACCATAAAGATTAATACTAAGACAAAACCAATCATTACTGAGTTAAAGCCTCGCTCGATATTATCTTTTCCTAAACTAGGGCCTACAGTGCGCTCTTCAACGATTTCGATTGGTGCTGCTAAAGCACCCGCACGTAATAGTAAGGCTAAAGTTCTCGCTTCTTCAGTGGAATCGAGACCAGAAATTTCAAAACGATTACCAAACTGACCGCGAATAACTGCAGCACTGATCACTTTTTCTTCCGTAAATGATTTTTTATCGCGAGAACCATCGTCATTAAAAATCGTTTCTGTTTTGTTCTCAATGAACACTACTGCCATGCGTTTACCAATATTTTCAGCGGTAAGCTTGCTCATGATCTTGCCGCAAGGGCCACTCAAGCGAATATTAACCACTGGACCGCCTTGCTGACCTAAACCCGATGAAGCATCAGTAACACAATCACCTGTAATAATGATTTGTTTCTTCAATAATATTGGTTCGCCTGTATCCATTCGATATAGTTTTGATCCTATAGGTACTCTGCCATTAACAGCATCGTTAACATTATTTACTTCATCAACCATACGAAATTCAAGTGTGGCGGTAGCACCCAAAACATCTTTTGCTGCAGCTGTATCTTGAATACCAGGAAGTTCCACTACAATACGATCTTGACCTTGCTGTTGAATGATTGGCTCAGCTACACCCAATTCATTAACACGGTTACGTAAGGTCGTAATATTTTGTTTTACTGCATTTCCACGTGTATCTTTAACATGTTCTTCGGAAAAAACCGCTGTGGTAGCAATGCCGTCCGTATCGGTTTCAGTTAATACCAATTCCGGGAATTCATCGTTAATCACTTCTATTGCTTGTTGTCTTTGCGCTTCATCCTTATAACGCATTAACAATCCACCATTGTCTTGACGAGTAATGGTTTTATATCGAACTTTATTTTCACGTAATAACGTTCTTAAATCGGCAACATATCTATCTTCTGCCTTCGCTATTGCCGCTTTCATATCCACTTCCATCAGGAAGTGCACACCGCCACGCAAATCCAATCCTAGAAACATTGGTTCAGCATTTAACTGTCCTAACCATTTAGGTGTTGCTGGTGCTAAATTGAGAGCGACTACATAATCATTACCCAATTGTTTTTGTATGGCTTCTTGTGCTTTTAACTGTGCTTCTTCGTCATTGAAACGAACAATTAAATGATTCTCAAACGGCTCGATAGCTTTCGCCTTTACACCTGTTTCATCCAAAGCAACGCTAACAGCAAACTCAGTTAACTGACCTGACTCGGAACCACGAGCGGACGTCACTTGAAGAGCAGGGTCACTGCCAAATAGATTAGGTAAAGAGTAGAGCACACCAAAAATCACGACCAGCGAGATCAAGATGTATTTCCAAAGTGCGTAACGATTCATAGTACTTATCTTAAGTGTGTGACAATAAATTCCTAGGATTACATGGTCTTCAATGTGCCTTTAGGTAGCACATTGGAGATACTGTTTTTTTGTATTTTTATAACAACATTATCGGCAATTTCTAACTCAACAAAGTTATCGCCGATTTTGGTAATTTTGCCAAGTATGCCACCAGCAGACACAACTTCATCGCCTTTTGCCAATGCTGAGACCATATTTTTATGTTCTTTTTGTTGTTTCATTTGCGGGCGAATTAAAATAAACCAAAACACCGCGAACATAACAACGATGAAAATAATATTCGCCATTCCACTGCCTCCAGGGGCTGGAGCAGCTTGAGCCCAAGCATTATTTATAAAAAAATCCATGACTTACCGTTTTCTCTGTTGTTTTATAATGTTCTGTTAATTTTCGAGCGCGCTATTATGCCACAGGAGAATTTTTTTGCTCACGTTTTGCGTAAAATTCTTTTATGTACTGATCCAGCTCATCTTTGGCAATCGCCTCTCGCAAACCTTGCATGAGTTGTTGGTAGTAATGCAGATTGTGAATCGTATTCAATCGCGAGCCCAATATCTCATTTGTCTTATCTAAATGATGTAAATAGGCCCGAGAATAATTTTTACAAGTGTAACAAGTACAATTTTCGTCCAAAGGCCGGTCAGAAGTCTTATGAATTGCATTACGGATGCGAATATCGCCATTTTCAGTGAATAAATGACCATTTCGTGCATTTCGAGTAGGCATTACACAATCAAACATATCGATACCACGGCGTACACTTTCAACAATATTTTCCGGTGTCCCCACTCCCATGAGGTAACGTGGCGATTCTTTCGGCATATGTGGCATTAAATCATCCAATACCTGCATCATCATTTCTGTCGGCTCTCCAACTGATAACCCACCAATGGCGTAACCATCAAATCCAATCTCTTTCAGGCCCTGTAACGACTCCTGACGTAAATTCGCATACATACCACCTTGCACAATTCCAAATAACGCATGCGGTGAATCAGCATGAGCCTCTTTAGAACGTTTGGCCCATCGCAGTGATAGTTCCATAGACTCCCTAGCTTCCGATTCAGTGGCTGGAAAAGGTGTGCATTCGTCAAAAATCATTACGATGTCCGAATCCAGATCACGTTGGACTTGGATAGCTTCTTCGGGGCCCAGAAAAACCTTACTGCCATCAACCGGTGATTGAAAATGCACGCCTTGCTCAGTCACTTTACGTGAACCAGCCAAACTAAACACCTGAAAACCACCCGAATCAGTAAGAATAGGTTTATGCCAGTTCATGAATTTATGCAAACCAGAAAATTGTTTGATGATATCCATGCCAGGACGCAGCATCAGATGAAAAGTATTGCCTAAGATAATATCGGCCCCCATGGCTTCCAGCTCTTCTGGGGTCATAGCCTTTACCGTGCCATAGGTTCCAACAGGCATAAACGCTGGGGTATTGATAATTCCTCTTGGGAATACAATTTGACCTCGTCTTGCTTGGTCAGATGTAGCATTGAGTTGGAATTTCATGATATGAAAGGGTTAAAGTTAAAAGCCTACTAAACTGTAGGCTTTCAATTATAAAGATATGTTAAAGTTGTGATTATCGATTATAGGCATCCAACATCGCACTGAGTAAAGTATCAGCAACAGGATCCGCATTCCAATCCCCATCATCGTCTAACACAACAATTTCCGTATTGCCTTCAAGCCCAGTAACACTGATCTGAAACTCAGAAGTATCAGGCTCATCATCACCCCAAAATTTTAATTTACTGAAGAATCCTTTTTCCTCTTGCGGCTGAGTGACTTGAGGTTGATACAACACATAGAAAATACCTTTGGATGAGTCGGTCTTTTCGATTCTAGCACCAGCACGTTCTAATAATTCTGCTGTTTGCGACCAACCAGAATCAAAACTTTCAGGTAAACGTAATAAATATTTCTTATCACCAGCACTTTCTAAAATCGCTTGTGGTCTGATAGGCTCTGGGCTAGTGCTTGAACCAGCAGGAGTTGCAGCAATCACATCACTGGTTCCATAGAACATAGTTTTGATTTCAGCAACATAACGATTGGTTTTTCGTTCGTCGGCTTCCTGCTCCAACCATTCAACATTGGTATCCCCTAAACCAATTTTTTCTTGGCGTTCACTGGAGATAAATAATATGGTGTTATTACCGGTTTCCGATGGTTCAGCAAAAATTTTGAATTTATCTCGCGAACTATCACCAGTCGCTAACCATGTTGTTTCCAGCACGCCTAATTCGGCATCCTCTAAATCTATCTCATAGCCTTTGTCTTTAAAATAACCGATTAAATCAGGCCATACGTCAACTGTACCACCTGCAACTGGCAAAACTTTTTCACCAGGATATTGTTGTTCTAGCGCCTCTAGTTGAGACAATCCACCACGTTTCTTCTGCAACTCATAAGCACTTAAAGTTGTTGGCTCTGATTCGCCCGGGATCACTAAATCATCTTCACGTTCGATGGTTAAGTCAGGTGGCACTTCTAGATCAGGAAGTGAACGACTTTTTCGATATTCCGAACGTTTGTCAGGAACTACTTCATCCAAGGTTGGGATGTATTCACAAGCAGAAATGCTAATAAATAATATTGCTAGAATGAACGATTTTATTGTTGTTAATTTCATAATAATTCAATTTAGAGGTGCGTCTATATAACACCTGCTTGTTTCATTGCCTCGATAACTTCTGATTCTTTTTCTTCTGACATCCAAGTCAATGGTAAACGAATCCCACTGTCAATTAAGCCCATTTTATTCAAGGCCCATTTAGTAGGTATAGGATTGGACTCCACAAATAACTTTTCGTGCAGTCCAGAAATGAGTTTGTCGATACGTTTAGCTTCTACTTCATCGCCAGCACTCGCTGCCACACACATATCGTGCATTAATTTAGGTGCGATATTACCCGTGACAGTAATCACCCCATCGCCACCTTGTAAGATAAAATCACAGGTTGTGGCATCATCACCACTTACTAAGAGAAAACCTTCTCCACATAATTTACGAATTTCAGCAACACGACTTAAATCACCTGTAGCCTCTTTGACACCCACTATGTTATCAACACTTGCCAAACGGCCAATCGTCTCAGGCTGCATATCGCAAGCTGTACGACCCGGCACATTATAGAGTATTTGATCAATCTCAACGGCTTCAGCAATCGCCTTATAATGTTGGTATAAGCCCTCTTGGGTCGGCTTATTATAGTAAGGTGTCACCAACAAACAGGCATCCGCACCAGCTTTTTTTGCATTTTCCGTTAATTCAATCGCTTCAGTGGTCGAATTAGCACCGGTTCCTGCGATAATAGGGATTCGGCCTTTGGCTATGGCCACAAACCGTTCTATTGTCTCAGTATGTTCTTGCATATTGAGTGTGGCTGACTCACCTGTAGTGCCAACAGCCACCAATGCATCAGACTCATTCTCGATATGAAATTCTATTAACGCTTCTAAAGCCTTTATATCCAACTCGGTATCAGGTTTGACACCTTTTTTCATTGGTGTTGCAACAGCAACCATACTGCCTTTTAAGCTGTGTTTTTCTTCCGCCATTAATAATTCTTCTCTAGTCTACAAAACCATAGGAGTTATATTTTTCTAAGATCACGATTAATTTAGTGAAATTTCGCGCCAAACAGTGAATGTGGCTTGGCACTAAATGCAGGGTAAGGTATGGTACTTATCTGTAGAAGACATGACAAGACTATTCATATTCACTGTATATATTGAAATTTCATTTCGTACCTATCTTTTTGCTCGTTATTTTAAGTTAAATCCATGCAAAACTTTTTAGTCGTAACTATCCTCGGTACTTATAACGATAACCTTGTAGAACAAATATCGACAGTAATCAAAGATTGCGGTTGTAATATTGTGGATGCACGAATGAACAACTTAGGCCAAGAAATGGCAATGCTCATGATGCTATCTGGCACTTGGGATACCATCGCTAAAATGGAAAATCAGTTCGAAAAGCTAGAAAATCGTTTGAATCTGAGCATCATTAAAAAACGTACTGAGAATCAAACTCTTGAAACAGAATTAATGCCTTATGCTATCGATTTAGTCTCATATGATCATATTGGTGTGGTGAGTGATATCGCAAAATTCCTCGCTGATAACAACATCAGCATTCAAGATATGAATACAAATAGCTATACTGCTGCGAATACTGGTACTCCAATGTTCACGCTACACATGACTATCAATATCCCAGTGGATATCTCTATCGCTTCACTTAGAGGTGATTTTATGGACTTTTGTGAAAAACTAAACCTCGACGCAATCTTAGAACCTGTAAAATAAATTTAAGAAAAGTTGTGCATACTAGGCAGGCAATGTTTAGAAGAATAAAAAACCAAGCTATTTCCATTTATCCGATTATTCACTCATTTTACTTATTCCTATGCTTGAAAAAGTTATTGAAAATACAGAAAACGATCCTTTGATAGAACGGCCTCACGATAATAAAAAACGCTTGTTTGTACTCGATACCAATGTATTGATGCACGATCCTGGTGCTATTTTTCGTTTCCATGAACATGATTTATTCATACCCATGGCGGTAGTTGAAGAATTAGACGCTGCAAAAAAAGGCACTTCGGAAGTTGCCAGAAACGTTCGTCAAGTCAGCCGTTTTTTAGACTCATTGCTAACCGATGCTGACCATGAAGCCATTCAACAAGGTCTACCTTTATCTGATTTACAACAAATGTCTGGGAAAGTCGTACCAAGTGGCCGATTGTTTTTACAAACCGAAGTATTAACTAATGATCTCCCTGATAGTTTGCCGGGTAAAAATATTGATAATTCGATTTTAGCGACAGCTTTGTCCTTACGTGAAAAATATTCTGATTCTCATGTTATCGTTGTTTCTAAAGATATTAACCTTCGCATTAAGGCCCATGTTATTGGTATTCCGACAGAAGATTATTTCAATGACAAAGTATTGGACGATGCAGATTTACTTTACTCTGGAATGTACCAACTGGCAGAAGGTTTTTGGGATCAAGAAAACAATCAACTCAAGTCATGGCAAGACGAACGAAAATCCTATTATGAAATAAACTCTGAGTTATTCGACGATTGCTATCCATATATGTGTCTGCATTCAGACGATGGCTTTGAAGCCATGGTGGAAAAAACCGATGATGATAAAACGACACTTCGAGTTGCTACTGATTATCGCAATGGCGGTGCTATATGGGGAATTAATGCTCGCAATATGGAACAAAATTTTGCGTTAAACCTATTAATGGATCCACAAATAGATTTAGTGTCTCTACTCGGTGTTGCTGGAACCGGAAAAACTTTATTGGCTCTAGCAGCTGGTTTACATCAATGTATGGAAACCAAAATTTATAAAGAAATTATTATTACTCGAGTCACGGTACCAGTAGCAGAAGACATTGGATTCTTACCAGGAACTGAAGAAGAAAAAATGGCACCGTGGATGGGCGCTTTACTCGATAACTTAGAAGTGCTCACCAATTCTGAAGATGAAACCGATTGGGGTAAGGCAGCAACCTCTGATTTATTAACCAAACGCATTAAAATCCGCTCTTTGAATTTCATGCGCGGCCGTACTTTCCTTAATCGCTTCATTATTGTCGACGAAGCGCAGAATTTAACTTCAAAGCAAATGAAAACCTTAATTACCCGTGCTGGGCCTGGTAGTAAGATCGTTTGTTTAGGTAATATCAGCCAAATCGATACACCTTATCTGACTGAAACAACTTCAGGCTTAACGTATGTAGTGGATCGATTTAAACATTGGGAACACAGTGGACATATCACCTTACAACGTGGAGAACGTTCACGTTTAGCCGATATCGCTTCGGATATTTTATAAAACTTATCCTTCTATAATCTGTTCTTCTTCAGACGTCATCGGCCATGCATTGATAACGGCTTTAACTAATGTTGCTAATGGAATAGCAAAGAACACACCCCAAAACCCCCATAGTCCCCCGAAAACTAAAATAGCAACGATAATCGCAACGGGATGTAAATTGACGGCCTCTGAAAACAAAATAGGCACTAAAACATTACCATCGAGAAATTGAATGACTAGGTAAGAGCCAATGCACCAATAAAAATCACTGGTCAGCCCCCATTGGAAATAAGCCACAATCGCAATCGGTAATGTAACAACTGCAGCACCTATATAAGGAATCAATACAGACAAGCCCACCATTAAAGCTAATAACGGCGCATAATTTAATCCAAGAATCTGAAATGTAATATATGAAACCGCTCCAACAATAATAATTTCGTAAACTTTACCACGTATGTAGTTACCAATTTGGTCGTCCATCTCTTGCCAGACTTCATCAACCAAACGTCTGTCAGCAGGTAAAAAACGCCCTAACCAAGATAAAATAAGTTCTTTGTCTTTCAAAAAGAAAAACACCATTAACGGCACTAACACCAAATAAACTAATGCGGATATTAAAGCTGGTATGGATGCGACTGAAAATGAAAACACATTACTGCCCAAATCACTCAAGCTTCTACGTATGGTCCCTATAAACTGCGATACTGCCGATTCTGAAATTAATTCAGGGTATTTTTCCGGCAAGGTCAACAATAAAGTCTGACCGTTATTCAGCATCTCTGGGACTTCTTGGAAAAACTGAGTAATTTGTCTGGTTAAGATTGGTAATAAAACAATCAATATAAACAACATGAATGCGACAAATAACAAAAACACCACATTAACCGCAATAATTCTAGGGCAATTGTATCGCTGGCATTTTTGTACAGAAGCTTCAAGTAAATAAGCAATGATCATCGCCGCCATCAATGGCGCTAACATTTTTCCAAAGTAAAAAATGGTGATGGAAAAAACAACGATCAATACTGCTAATAAAGCAGCTTGAGGATCAGTAAAGTAGCGTTGATACCAAGCTTTAATAAATTCAAACATCAAAGTTTCCGTCGCAACATTCTAAGGTCATAATAGTAAACATATTAACGCAGTGAACATAGCAATCACATACGAAACATTCGCAAATAATGCCAAATTCAAGCCAAAACCAATCTATTGACTATAAAATGCTTAGTCTATCCATTAAAAAATGGTCGGAACAACTTGGTTTTCAAGCCTGTGGCATTACAGATATTGATTTAACAAAAGATGAACAATATCTATTAAATTGGTTAGATGATGGCTTTCATGGCGAAATGGATTATATGCAACGTCACGGTACGAAACGTTCACGTCCTGCAGAATTATTGCCTGGTACGCATCGGGTAATTTCTTTACGCATGGATTATTTACCACCCGATGCAACTCATCCAAGTACCGTGTTAAATGATTCAAACAAAGCCTATGTTTCACGTTATGCTATGGGACGTGATTACCATAAGCTATTACGACAACGGCTGCAAAAATTAGCGAATCATATCGAGGCAACTATTGGTGAATTTGGTTATCGCGCCTTTGTTGATAGTGCACCTGTTTTAGAAAAAGCCCTAGCACGTAATGCCGGCAATGGATGGATCGGTAAACACAGCAACTTGATTCACCCTAAATCTGGTTCATGGTTTTTTCTTGGTGAAATTTATACTGACTTACCATTACCTGTAGATGAACCTTTTACCACTAATCATTGCGGTTCTTGTACAGCCTGTATTGATATCTGCCCTACTGATGCGATTGTTGCACCTTATCGTGTTGATGCTCGAAAATGTATTTCTTATTTAACTATTGAGTTACGAGAGTCCATTCCAATTGAGTTTCGTAAAGCCATAGGCAATCGTATATATGGTTGCGATGATTGCCAGTTAATCTGCCCTTGGAATAAGTTCGCTAAAAATACAGAAGAACAAGATTTCAGAATTCGTAACGGTCTGGATGCGCCAGAGTTAATTGATCTTTTCATGTGGAGTGAAGAAGAGTTTTTATCTAATACTGAAGGCAGTGCAATCCGTAGGATTGGTTATGATAGTTGGTTACGTAATATCGCCATTGCATTAGGTAATGCAAAAACATCTGAACAAATCATTAATGCATTAAAGACTAAATTAAATATGGTTTCTGATATGGTAAAAGAACATATCGTTTGGGCCTTAGAGCAACATGAATCGTTTTAACAATCTGGATTCGTAAAAAAATGAATAAACAAGCGAAACAAGGCACTACTTTAGTTGCACTCATTATTGCAATCATTGCTTCTTATCTTGGTATGAAGCCTGAAGAACTTACAACGCAGCTAGTCAATAATACAATGGCCATTGAGAATTATTACGAAGCGCGTGGGATATTTTGGGATGAGTTATATCCTAATGGAGGTACAACACTTTATTGTGGTGAAACTTTTTCTGATCACAATCGTGACCATATTAACATTGAACATGTATTTCCTATGTCATGGGTTGCTTGGTCATTGAATTGCGGAGAAAGAAAACAATGTCGTAAAAACAGCGCTGAGTTTAATCGCATAGAGGCTGATTTACACAATCTATTTCCATCTCGCGAAAATATAAATGAAGCTAGGCGTAGTCATCCATTTGGCAATGTGAAAGGCGAAAAAAGAAAATATGGCGCATGTGATTTTGAAATCGACTATCAAAAGAAAATTGTTGAGCCACGCAAAGAAATACGTGGTGATATTGCTCGCGCTATGTTTTACATGGCAAATCGATACGATTTAGAAATTCGTGAAAAACAATACCAAACTTTACAACAGTGGGATAAACAAGACCCTGTCACCGTAGAAGAAAAGGCTCGGAATAAAAAAATAAAATCCTTACAAGGTAATTCTAACCCTTACATTGACAATCAATGAAAACCCTTGCAATTGACATTGGTGGTACTAAAACACGTTTTGCACAATATCATCAAGATTCATTTAAAGACTTAGATGATATTGAAATATTTAAATTAGAAACTCAATCAAATGATATACATTGCTTTAATGATCTATTAGATCACTATCGATCGAAAAAACCTTCATCATTCCTAGATATACAATCATACGAGACATTAAGCTTTTCCGTGCCAGGACCAGTTTATAATGATATTTGTTTGCCGCCTAACATTCCTTGGGAAATCAATGTTAAACACTTACGCGAAAAACAAATGGTTTTTATGATCAACGATTTTGCAGCACAAGCTTACGCCTGTTTGATTCCTGAAGTATCCAAACAGCTTATTACTATTAAAGAAGGAACGAATTTATTTGGTAATACCATCGGTATTATTGGTGCAGGAACTGGGATAGGGCACTGTACAATCGTTAATAATCAAATCTTTCCTTCAGAAGCAGGGCATGCAACATTTAGTTTTATAAACAAAGAAGAAAAAACATTTGAAGAATTTTTAAAACAAAAACTAAACGTGGATTATTGTGTTACAGACAATATCGTTAACGGCCGAGGTATTTGCTTCATTCATGAATTTTTAACTGGAGAAAGGTTAAGCGCTGAAGAAATATTTAATGATAACAAACATAAAGAAACGATTAATTTATTCAGTCGTTATTATGCAAGAACAGCAAGAAATTACTGTTTAACAAATGTTATCGATAATGAATTAATTATTTCTGGTGGTTTAGCTGCGAAAAATCCTCAAATAGTTCAATCGGATATTTTCTTAGAAGAGTTTATGTTTTTAACAGCTGAAGCTTATAAGCCACTATTAGAAAACATTACAATAAAATTGAATAAGAAAGATGAAATCGGTACTCATGGCGCAGCCTATTACGCTTTACTGCATCTAAAATAACAGGATAAGAGTCCATACAATAATAACATTCAGTAGAGACATTAAAACTGCTGCTGAGCCAACATCTTTTGCCATACCAGATAACTCATGATGTTCGCCACCAAATCGATCAACAACAGCTTCTACACAAGTATTCAGCATTTCAACTATAAGGACTAATAAAATGACAGAAATAAGCAATGCTTTCTCAAAACCTGTATCGCCTAACCAAAAAGCCAATGGAAGTAAAAAAATACTTAGAAAAACTTCTTGTCGAAATGATACTTCATTTTGATAGGTTGCCTTAAATCCTTTCATAGAAAAAAAGAAGGCATTATAAATTCGTTTTATACCTGTGTTGCCTTTTATGGCCATATGTAAAAATCTTTATAATTTATTATAGTTTAGATACTACCGCATCATAATTTGGTTCATTAGCGATTTCTTCTACCAATTCGGCATGTAAGACTTTATTTTCTTCATTTAAAACTAGGACAGCTCGACTAGTAATACCTGCTAATGGCCCATCTTGTAATAAAACACCATAATCTTTTGCAAAATTACGTGATCGCATCATCGAAAGTGTAACAACGTTTTTTAACCCTTCTGCACCACAAAATCGTGACATCGCAAAAGGCAAATCAGCCGATATAATTAAAAAAGCAACTTCAGAATTTTGTTGCGCAATATCATTAAATTGTTTAGTTGATTTAGCACAAGTGGGTGTATCCAAACTAGGTACTATATTTAATACTTTCTTTTTTCCAATAAAGTTTGCTAAACCAATATCCTTTAATGCTTTATCCGTTAATACAAACTCGGGAGCATTACTTCCGATCGCAGGTAGATCACCATTAGTCTGACAGGGAGTACCTTGTAGTTTTACTTCAGCCATAATTATTAATCTTCTTGAATTAATTCTTCGTATTCATCAGCCGAAACTACCTCAGAGGCTTCATCACTTTCAGGCTTAATATGAAATAACCAACCGTCGCCATATGGGTCTTGATTGATCTTTTCGGGATCATCGACAATGGCTTCGTTAACTGCAATGATCTCTCCAGTAATTGGGGCATAAATATCAGAAGCTGATTTTACTGATTCAACCAACCCACATTCTTCTCCTTCAGAATAAGTCCGACCGACCTCGGGTAACTCTATAAAAACAACATCACCAAGTTCTGATTGAGCAAAGTCAGTAATGCCAACTCGCTTATAACCTTCGCTGTTTTCTTCAAGCCATGTGTGGTTAGGGGAATACTGTAAATCACCAGGGATATCACTCATAAATCAATTCTCACTGTAAACATTTTTTTAAAATTGTAGCAGGCATATTAGGAAGTGTAGATAAAAATTCTCATTATTTATCATCAAATGCGACCATATGATCAATCTCTAATCGAATACCAATTGGCTGATCAATTGCATGGTCATGATGACTAGGAACTAAACTCAGTACTTGCTCACCATTATTTAATTCTAAAGTGTATAAGAATTCCGCTCCTCTAAATACTTTATCTCGAACTAAGGCTTGTAGATTGCTCGAATCATCATGAATGATATCATCAGGACGGATCAATACTTTTACTTGTGCAGATTCTGCATACGCATGTGCTTTTTGATCATTTATTATACCTAATTCAGTCTCAATACTATGACTGTCTTTCACAATGCCATCTATTAACATGCCTTCACCAATAAAATCAGCAATGAACATTGTCTTCGGCTGATGATATAAATTAAATGCTGTATCAACTTGCTCTAAACACCCTTTATTCAAAACTCCTATTCTATCCGCTATCGCAAAAGCCTCATGTTGATTGTGGCAAATCATGATCGTTGTAACGTTAGTCGCTTTTAAAACCTCTCGAAGTTCACAAGCAAGTCGTTCTCTTAATTCTGTATCTAAATTTGAGAATGGCTCATCCATTAAAAGAAGTTTAGGTCCAGGGGCTAAAGCACGTGCAATAGCAACTCGTTGTTGTTGGCCGCCTGATAATTGATGCGGATATAAATCAACAAATGAACTCATATTTAATAGTTCCGTGAGTTCTTGAAGTTTTTGCTGTTGTTCAGAGTGTGATTGAGCTTGAATACCAAATAAAATATTTTTCTTTACACTTAGATGAGGAAATAACGCAAAATCCTGGAACACCATACCTAACTGTCGTTGTTCTACGGGCATATTCATTGATGAATTAGCAACTAATTGATTTAATATTGTTAGCTCGCCGACCTTAGGTTGTAAAAACCCTGCAATGGTCCTTAGTAAAGTCGTTTTTCCTTCACCACTTAAACCAAGCAAGCAAACAATCTCTCCAGTTTCAACATTTAAACTGATGTTCTTTAATATTTCGTGGCCTTCTATGTCCACATTGATTGAATTGATTTCAAGATGCGGCATGGTCACCTGGCCTGGAGCGATTAATTGATAGACTGAGTATAATGACGGGTATTAATCCTACTAATACAATAGCTAATGATGGTATTGCTGCATCGTACAAACGTTCTTCATTAGCTAATTCATATGTCTTAACTGCCAATGTATTAAAGTTAAATGGTCTAAGTATTAAAGTTGCTGGCAACTCTTTTAACACATCAACAAAAATCATCAATAAAGCGGTTAACAACCCGCTCTTCATCATAGGTATATGAATTTTTTTTATCATAGAAAATGATCGAAACCCTAATGACATTGTAGCTTCATCAATAGATGGTTTTATTTTTTGAATAGAAGTATCTAGTGTATTTAATGAAATTGCTAGAAATCTAACAAGATACGCAAAGACCAATATGGAAACACCACTCGAAAATATTAATCCAATTTCCAAATTCAATAATTGCTTAACGACAACGTTCAGATTTTTATCGAACCAAACTACCGGTGTCATCACACCCGCCGCGATAATAACACCAGGCACTGCATAACCATAACTCAATATTTTTAATATTGTAGGCATTATAAATCCTTTATAACGACGCTTACCATATACAAGAAATAAAGAAACCACGACTGCAATCACAGCTGTTGTTATTGCTAAAACAAAACTATTCCATACCAAACGTACAAATTCTTCGTCAATGACTTGATGATACGTTATGAATGACCATTGAATGATAAAAAACAATGGTAATAAAAAACCTAATATTAATATCAGCAAGCAATAAAGCATTGTCAACCAAGCATGACTACCATGAAGCTTTTTAGCTATGATTTTTGAATAACGATTACTGCTATGAAAATACTTTGATTGCTTTCGTGAATATTGTTCCACATAAATTAATATAATGATTAAGGATAATAAGCATGCTGATAATTGAGTAGCTCCTAAACTATTATCATAAGCAAACCAAGTACGAAAAATTCCTGTAGTAAACGTATTAACACCAAAATATTGTACTGTACCGTAATCCGCTAAGGCTTCCATTAATACTAAAGACAATCCAACAATGATTGCCGGTCTTAATAATGGCAAAGCAACTCTAATAAAAACGTTCAATGGACGACAGCCCAATGTCCTTGCAACTTCCAAAACACATATCGATTGCTCTAACAATGCGGCTCGTGTTAATAAATAAACATAGGGATATAACACTAATGACATTACGAATATAGCGCCTTGCATTGAACGTATCTCAGGAAACCAGTACTCACCATAGCCAACCTCAAATGTCATACGAATCCATTCCTGAAATGGTCCACTAACATCCAATATGCCGGTATAGGTATAAGCAACGATATAGGCAGGAAATGCCATCGGTAATAACAATGCATATTTAAATACAGCGCTCATAGGAAACTGATACATGGTTACTAACCAAGCAGTACTTACTCCTAAAACAACTGTGATAATTCCAACCCCGCTTGCTAAGACAAACGAATTGATAAGATATTCATCTAAAATTGTTTGATAGAGATGTTGCCAAATTTCTTGATTGGGAATAAATAAACTAGCAATGATTGTAGCGGTTGGAATAAAAAAAATAGCCGCTATAAAAATAGCGGCTATCTTCCACAAGTTTATATTCTGTATCTTGTAGTTATTATCGTTCGAAACTCTTTGAGGAATCGTAGCTTGCATCTATATTTAAAATAATTATTTCCATCCAACACTATCCATAATTATAACAGCATCTTTATTATAGTGACCCAATCGTTCGATCTGCATACTATCAGCTTTAAACGGCCCCCAGAATTTATCTAATTCTGTTTGATCAATGCCTCCTACAACAGGATATTCGATATTCACTTTGGCGTACCAAGCTTGTGATTCATCATTTAATAAATATTCAATCAACTTAACAGCTTCTTGAGTATTTTTTGATGAACTCGTAATACCTACACCACTTAAGTTTACATGTGCGCCCCTGTCTTCTTGGTTTGGCCAAAATACTGAAACCTTCGAAACTATGTCTTGTTCTTTTTCAGACTGTGAATGAATCATGCCACCTACATAATATGTATTCACCAACGCTATTTCACATTGTCCAGCAGCAACCGCACTGATTTGATCTTTATCTCCACCTTTTGGGTTTCGCGCAAAATTATTCACTAACCCTTTGGCCCATTCTTGCGCGGCTTGTTTTCCTGAATGATGAATGATGCTAGCTAATAACGATTGATTGTATACATTCGATGATGACCGAACACATAGCTTTTTATGCCATTTCTCACTAATTAAATCTTCGTATGTAGATAATTGCTTTGAATCAACTCGCTCATTTGCATATACGATCACTCTTGAGCGTAAAGACAAACCTACCCATTTATTTTCAGGATCTGTATAAACTTCTGGGACTCTGGTATTCACATAATCAGACTCAATAGTTTGTAACAAACCTTTTTCTTTTGCTCTATGTAACCTTGCTGCATCGACTGTAATTAATACATCAGCAGGACTATAGGTTCCTTCAACCTCCATGCGTTTTATCAAAGCATCCGCTTCTCCAGTGATTAAATTGACTTTAATCCCAGTTTCTTTTGTAAATTCTTTTAACAGAGGTTTAATTAATGCTTCTTTTCGTGCTGAATATACATTGACTTCAGCAGCAAAAATATTGAGTGTGAAAAATAATAAACTAAATAATACGATGTGTTTGTTCATAATAAATTTAATACGTAATCAGAGGTACAAATGACATAATGCTAAATAAGACTGGAAGCTTATAATAGAAAAGTTTTAAAAATTAATTAATTTTTGGTTACGTGTTTTATACGTGTCTAGGTATGAAGAAAGAAATGGCCGTCGTCAGTATATATTAAGCTACTTTTGGCTCAGTGATAGTAACTTGCTTTGCCAACTCATTGCTCAAACATTCCTGCGCGCGGTCAGAACAGTTGCCACATTGAGTCGAGCACTTAAGTTTCGCCTTCAGATGAGGCATACAGTTGGCGCCATTACTCACAGCATCTTTAATATCTGATTCAGTGACAGAATTACAAATACATACATACATCGCGTTTTATCCAAAATCTTTACTTAATAATAATGATATGGCAAATGAGAACCATTATCAATATATATTTTATAAGTGTTTATTTTGCTACTTCTTATAAAAAAACATGAAATTCACTAATAAATCAATAAGATAGAAAAATTACAGCAAATAAACTCAAAAATGCCAGTATATTCTTTTCGGCATATCTGAGGATTTTTTGAATATTTGAGGGGGTGTTTTACCTATCGAAGACATAAACATTGAAATATCATTAATATGCCCTAGCTGGCATAGAAACATGGTTTTCTGTTGTTTTAAAACGATAGTTATGACTAAAAATGACTGTATTCAAATAATAATTGAAGTGGGCAATTAGATTTTTAACTCTTGAGTTGTGTTTATTGATCACGAATTCTAATAACTAATAAAAAAGCCTTGTATAAGAATTTAACAAGGCTTTTTATAAAGAGTTTTATAGGATTTTTATTCACTCATCATAGATTGCTGATAATTCTCGATTCCAACTTTATCTATCAATGATAATTGTGTTTCTAACCAATCGATATGTTCTTCTTCACTTTCTAAGATTTCTTCAAATAACTCACGTGATACGAAATCTTTAATTTCTTCGCAATAAGTAATAGCTGCTTTTAAGTCCACATGTGCCATCATTTCTAATTTTAGATCGCACTCCAACATTTCCTTGGTCTTTTCACCGATCATTAAAGCACCCAAATCTTGTAAGTTTGGCAAACCTTCTAAAAATAAAATTCTCTCGACTAATTTATCTGCATGCTTCATCTCATCGATGGACTCATGATGCTCATGCTCGGCTAACTCCTTTAACCCCCAATCTTTGTACATCTTGGCGTGTAAAAAATATTGATTAATAGCTGTTAGCTCATTTTTTAAAACAACGTTCAAATGTTCGATAACTTTACTATCGCCTTTCATTTCAATTTCTCCAAGCGTGCGTTACTAATTTATAATAGCTGAATACTATGCTTAGATTATAGCAAGTCAAGCTATAAGTGATTGATTTTTAATATGAATTATTCTCATTTGCATTAGGACTCAATTTCAACAAGACTTTGTTATTAATTAAGCCTTAATCAATTATTAAATGGAGAAGACTATGGATTTCAGCCTTAGCCTCATCGTATTTTTGGCCATTATCGTTATCATCGCTTTGTACGGCGTCACAATCTATAACAACCTTGTGACACTTAAACATAATGTTGATAAAGCTTGGGCTAATATCGATGTCTTACTCAAACAACGACACGATGAACTTCCAAAGTTGGTTGAGACCTGTAAGCAATACATGAAGTACGAGCAAGAAACCTTAGAAAAAGTGATGCAAGCTCGTTCAGCGGTTTCTCAAGCCAGAGAAAGTGGCGATATAGGTGCATTAGGCCAAGCAGAATCACAACTTAGATTGGGACTCGGCAGTTTATTCGCTGTTGCTGAGGCTTATCCTGATCTTAAAGCTAATGAAAGCTTTACTCATCTACAAAGTCGAATCACAGGATTAGAAAACTCGATTGCTGATCGTCGAGAATTTTATAACGAATCAGTGAATAACAATAACGTTCGTATTGAACAATTTCCTGATGTGATCATTGCCAATATGTTTAACTTTGGACCAAGAGAATTACTTGAATTTGCTGAAGAGGAAATCAAAGACGTTAATGTGAAAGATTTATTCAGCTAATTTTACATGTTGGATAACTTTTTGGGGTGGGTGAAATTTGGGTCAACCCCACATGTTTATATAGCACTTTCTGTATTAGTCATATCGACCTTGTATGTGATCTATTTATGTTTCCAAACATTTTATCGTAAACGGTTGATTGAAGACTTACCTACCTCACGAATTCATTCTGCCGCCCAAGGTTATATAGAGCTCGAAGGAAAGGCTAAATTAATGCAAGGCACCCCGATTGTTGCACCTTACAGTGGCGTTAACTGCGCATGGTATTATTTTAAAGTCGAGGAACGAAAAAATGATTCCGACGGAACATATTGGCAAACGATCAATAGTGGCTCCAGTGATGACCTATTTTTATTAGATGATGGTACAGGCGAATGTGTTATTGATCCTGAAAATGCTGTGGTAACACCTAATTCAAAAGAAACATGGTATAGCAGCTCAATGAGTTCTTCACCTATGTTCGGCACTATTCCAAGAGCAAAACGTTTTCAAGGTTCAAACGGTTTTAACAAATATAAATATACTGAACATCGAATCGAATTAAACGCACCATTATATGCTGTAGGTTTTTTCCATAGTATCGGTGGTGGTGAATATGTTGATATCAATGCTGATGTCAAAGAGTTACTCAGCGAGTGGAAAAAAGACAGCGTGCAGCTACTCGAACGATTTGACGCCAATGGTGATGGAGAGATTGATATGGAAGAATGGCAAACCGCTAGAAAAACTGCTTATCAAGAGGTATTAATGCGCCATCAAGATTTGTCCTTATCATTACCTACACACATGATGGAACAAACTAAAGACCGACGACGTCCATATATTTTATCGGCTAAACCCCAGTCAGACTTTCTAAAACAACTTAACCTAGAATTATTATGGAAATTTGGACTTAGTCTGGCACTATCAATTATTAGCATTACATTGATACAAATACGAATCAGCAATGGGATTTAAAACAAGCTAAGATTAACCTTAAAAAAACGTACCTTAAGTAACTAAATTTAACCTTCAGTAAGATAACAATGACGAACCCTTTATTAAACGCTCTTGGATTACCAAAATTTGAAGATATCGATTCAAACCACATTGAACCGGCTATAGATTTTTTATTAGAAGATAATCGTAAGCAAATCGAAAACTTGCTTAAAACGACGATAGATATCAATTGGAATAATACTGTTGACGTATTAGACCAACTGGATGATCGTCTTAATAGAGCATGGTCTCCTGTAAGTCATCTACATTCTGTTGCAGATAATGACGAACTACGTAAAGCTTATAACGCATGCATCCCAAAACTATCTGCTTACTCCACAGAGATGGGACAAAACAAAGAGTTATTCTCGTTATACCAATCATTAAGTGAGAACTCTGATTACAAGAACTTAGAACAAGCTCAAAAAAAGATCATTGAAAACACCTTACGTGATTTCAAACTCTCTGGCATTGATCTGCCAGAAGAAAAACAAGCTGAGTATAAATCACTGCAACAAAAATTATCTGCACTACAAACAAAGTTTGAAGAAAACTTGCTAGACGCAACTCACGCTTTCAAAAAGATTATTACTGATGAAGATGAATTAAGCGGCTTACCCGATTCTGCCAAAGCTTTAGCCAAACAAACTGCCGAACAACAAAATGTAGAAGGTTGGCTATTTACTTTAGATTTTCCTTCGTATTACCCAGTCATGACCTATACAGACAATGCAGAATTACGCAAAGAAATGTATGAGGCATACGTAACGCGAGCATCTGAACAAGGACCAGATAACGGCAAATGGGATAACAGCCAAATCATGCTGGATATTTTAGAAACGCGATATCAGTTGGCTCAACTATTGGGTTTTGATAGTTACGCACATCGTTCACTTGCAACCAAAATGGCTAATGAGACCGATGAAGTTATTGGTTTTTTAAAAGACCTGGCACAGCAATCAAAATCAATCGCCGAAGCAGAATTTACTGAATTAAAAACATTTGCACAGGCTGAATATAAAATCGATTCTTTGAATGCCTGGGATATCGCTTATTACTCGGAAAAACTGAAACAATCTAAATATCAATTCTCACAAGAAGATCTGCGTCCGTACTTTCCAGTGCCTCTGGTATTGGAAGGATTATTTGCGGTTGTAGAAAAACTCTATGGGCTTTCTATTAGTGAGATAAACAATGTTCCGCGCTGGCATGAAGATGTGTCTTTTTTCGAAATCAAAGACAACACAGGCGAAATTAGAGGCAGTTTCTATTTGGATTTATATGCCAGAAACAGCAAACGCGGTGGCGCCTGGATGGATGAATGCATAGTGCGTCGTAGAACTGATAAGGGAATTCAAAACCCCGTAGCATATTTAACGTGCAATTTTACTCCACCGATTAAAGACAAACCTTCTTTGTTAACTCATGACGAAGTCACAACCCTGTTTCATGAATTTGGTCATGGCTTGCACCACATGCTAACCAAAGTCGATTTTGCCGCCGTCTCTGGAATCAATGGTGTAGCCTGGGATGCCGTCGAATTACCAAGCCAATTTATGGAAAATTGGTGTTGGGAACGTGAAGCTTTAGATTTATTTGCCAAACATTATGAAACGGGTAAGTCCTTACCAGATGAACTGTTTGAGAAAATGGTTGCAGCAAAAAACTTTCAATCGGGTATGCAAATGGTGAGGCAACTCGAATTTGCCTTGTTCGATTTCAAACTTCACCTCCTTTATAAGCCTGATGCTAACTTCGATATACAAAAATTACTCAATGACGTCCGTCATGAAGTAGCCGTAATCATTCCACCTGACTACAACCGCTTTCAACATAGTTTTTCTCATATTTTTGCCGGGGGTTATGCTGCAGGCTATTACAGTTATAAATGGGCCGAAGTCCTTTCCGCTGATGCATTTTCACTTTTTGAAGAAGAAGGCATTTTTAATCCTGAAACTGGCGCGAATTTTTTGCATAATATCCTTGAGCAAGGTGGATCGCTTGAACCGATGGAGCTTTTTGTTAAGTTCCGTGGCCGCAAACCTACCATTGATGCTTTACTAAAACACTCAGGAATAAAATAATTACAATAAAATGGCTAAATATCTACTACTCACTATCTTATCAATGCTGCTAATACCGTTTTCCAGCCTTGCTGAAACGGTAAACATCATTGATAACATAAAAGTAGGTCTTCATGCCGATGCCAAGATCAATAGTCCCATCATAAAAATTCTACCAACTGGCTCTGCCCTTGAAATTCAACAACGTGGTGTTGATATGTCAAAGGTAAAAGATCAAGAAGGCAACATTGGCTGGGTTAACACAGCATATCTAAGTGAGCAAACTGTTAATCAAACCAACAATGGTGCTAATCAAAAAGTCCAAGCGCTTGAAACTGAGTTAAGTCGGGCTGAAACAGAAATCAAACAATTGAAACACGATTTAAGCAACGTAAAAACTATTCAAGAAAGTAAAGAACTCAAATCGATGAAACTTAAAGTTGCTGAACTGGAAGCAAAACTAAGTAAACAAAAAAAATCGACTAAATCAACTAATACCACCGATTCCTCTCATTTGTCTGCTGAACTGGAAGCTACAAAACAAAGGAACATGGAACTGGAACAAATCGTTTCTGATCTTAAAAATCAAACGGCTAATTCAAACCCAAGAGCTCAAACTCCAGTCAATATTTCAAAGACTCTGCTCTGGATAATTTTGTTCGCTATAGTAATCGGAATCGTATTGGGAATGGTATTGCTTGATTTTTATAAACGTCGTCAACACGGCGGGTTTAGAGTCTAATTTTAATTAATTAAATTTCATAAAAAATAATGTTTAAAGTCGCTAGTTGGAACGTCAACTCTCTACGTGTGAGACTACCTCATGTTTTAGATTGGTTGGAACAAAACCCCGTCGACGTATTAGGCCTTCAAGAACTCAAACTTACGAACGATCAATTTCCACTCGAAGAAATAGAAGCTGCTGGTTACCAAGCAATTTTCAATGGTCAAAAAACCTATAACGGTGTTGCGCTGTTAAGTAAAACCTCTGCTAGCGACATCATCACAGATCTTCCAGATTTTGATGACCCGCAGCGTAGAGTTATTGGCGCTATCATCAATGATATCTTTATCCTGAATTTATATATTCCTAATGGATCAGAAGTCGGTTCTGAAAAATATGACTATAAATTGGATTGGCTTGATAATCTGCAACTATTGGTTGAATCACTGAACGATCAATATGAAGAAATCATCATCATGGGCGACTTTAATATCGCTCCAACGGATGATGATGTTCATGACCCTGCAGCCTGGAAAGATAAAGTTCATTGTAGCGAGCCTGAACGTTCACATTACAATGCACTGATTGAAAAAGACTTTATTGATTGCTTCCGCATGTTCAATCAAGAACCAGGCACTTTTTCCTGGTGGGATTACCGTGCAGCCGGTTTTCGAAGAAATTTAGGTCTACGAATTGATCATATTCTAGCCAGCTTACCTCTAGCCAAGAGTTGTAAGGCTTGTTACGTCGATAAAAACCCAAGAAAACTCGAAAGACCATCGGATCATGCGCCTGTGGTTGCCGAGTTTAAACTCTAGTACTGCAATAATATTTTTAAAGCTTTTTCTAGAATTACCCGACAAACTGAGTTAACCAATCGATCTGCATAGGCAACATGGAAATAGAAACCGACTTTGACTTTGAATACTGGGCAGAGCTCGCTAAAAACGATCCAGAAGAATTCGAACGCCTAAGAAAAGAGCAAATCGATAAAATTATTGAAGAAAGCCCCGAAGACATGCAAAAACGAATGCAAGGTATTCAATGGCAAATAGACCAAATTCGTCAAACTTCAAAAACGCCAATGGCGGCATGCATCAAAATCTCCTCAATGATGTGGGATAACGTTTTGGGTGATAATGGCTTGGTCGAAGCTATAGAAAAACTGCAATCGTCAGATTCTGAGCCTGTTCAACACCCGAAAACCATCGCAAATTCAGCCGATGTCATCCAATTTCCCAATAATCTCGATAAAGAAAGCGATTAAAATCCACAATAACCATCTGGCTATTGCGTAAGCTGACTGATTGCTCTAGACTCCCGCCTCCTTGTAATTGCTATTAATTTTACGGCTTGAACCATGAAAACAGACATACATCCAGCTTACGAAGAAATTTCTGTGAAATGCAGTTGTGGTAACACATTCAAAACCCGTTCAACCCATACCTCAGATATGGTGATAGACGTATGTTCAGAATGCCACCCTTTCTATACTGGCAAACA
This sequence comes from Gammaproteobacteria bacterium, assembly GCA_965243205.1. GTDB lineage: Bacteria > Pseudomonadota > Gammaproteobacteria > Eutrophobiales > Eutrophobiaceae > CBDEUK01. The sequence goes on along the minus strand of CBDEUK010000002.1, from coordinate 1,877,155 downwards.
AAAAATATTAGATACAGCAGGTCGCGTGGATAAATTCCGTAAGAAATACGGTATGTAATTTACCACTGTATTTATATAAAAAAGCGCTAATTAAAGCGCTTTTTTTTTGCCTGGGATATTTTTTGCTGTAAAACACTCTAAACTGTTGATAGTAGCTTCATAAAGGATAGTAATGAAAATTCAAAAGACCCTATTTATAACTAGCTTTTTACTATTTCTTAGCGCTTGTTCAAGTAATCCTGCAACCGGAGGACAAGACCTGGTTCTAATGTCAGAACAAGAAGAAATCGAACTTGGTCGCAAAGCCCACCAACAAGTACTCAAACAATACGGTATTTATGATGATCAAAAGCTACAACAGTATGTTCAACAGATCGGGGATAAACTAGCCCGTAATAGCCATCGTAAAGACTTATTATTCAGATTTACAGTGCTTGATAGCAATCAAGTTAATGCCTTTGCTTTACCGGGTGGCTATATCTATATCACCCGCGGGCTTATGGCATATTTGAATAGTGAAGCAGAGTTAGCAGCCGTATTAGGACATGAAATCGGCCATGTCACTGCCCGTCACAGTGTTCGACAACACAGTGCTGCATCGATTGCGAACATTGGCGCTCTTATCGGCTCTATTTTTATTCCTGGAATGAATACTTATGCGGGTAGTCAGCTTACGAATATTTTTGGTACCGCATTATTACGCGGATACGGACGAGATCATGAACTCGAAGCGGATCGGTTAGGCGCAGAATATTTGGCTATCACTGGATATAAACCTACTGCCATGATTGATGTTATCTCCGTACTGAAAAATCAAGAAGCGTTTGAAACCCAGCGTGCTAAACAAGAAGGCAGAGAACCCAATACGTATCATGGTTTATTTTCAACACATCCAAGCAATGATAAACGCTTGCAAGAAGTAGTTGGACTTGCCACCGAACTACAACGCTCAAGCTCCCCTAAAATCGCCCAAGAAGACTATTTTTCTAATATTGATGGTATGGTATTTGGTGATAGCCCCAAGGAGGGAATTACTCGCGGTAATCATTTTTATCATCAAGATTTGGACTTTGCCTTACGTTTCCCTAAAGGCTGGCAAGTGACAAACCAACCCGATCGACTTTTATTTTCAGCCCCAAAAGGTGAAGCGGTTATTCAATTAACCGCTGAAGACATCAATAAGCGCATCTCACCGCGTCAATTTATGGTAGAGCGCCTAGGGTTAAATGAGTTAGCTAATGAGCAATCTTTAAATATTCATGGGTTCGAAGCCCATACTGCAACAACAAAAATCCGTACGGAATTTGGTCGTAGAGAAACTCGATTTACTGTCATTTATCAAAACCAGATGGCCTATATCCTTGCAGGAACAACCAAAGAATCCGCTACCATTTCACGATTCGACCCAGATTTCATGGATACCATGCAAAGCTTTCATTCTCTGACTCCTAATGAAAAGATCTTATCAGCACCATTAGCATTGAAAATTATTCAAGCCGATACCACAACGGATTATGAGAAACTCGCGAAAAGCTCACCTTTATTACAAATGTCGGAAGAAACGCTACGCCTCTTAAATGATCACTATCCAGATGGTCGTCCAAACTCAGGACAACTATTAAAAGTGATTCAATAAAATCTATATATTGCAACGCGACAATCAAACACTTAGCGTAAGCTTTTAATTCTTTATTCGATGAACTTTATCTAAGATATTGCACAATAAACCTTTCGATTTTTATCCACATTTTCAGTGGATAACTTTGGGGATAAATAGCGTACAAACGATAAAAAAGCCTTTTTTTAAGGCTTATATGACAAATTTGTTAAAATTTAACCAACGTTGTGCTTATCTATAAATATCAATAACTTACACCATAATACGCGGCTTTTAGAAGGAGTGATTAAACAATAATCTGTGATCTAGGCAACAATGAATAAAATTGTGTATAAAAAACGCGGATCAAATAATTTTGATCCTGAAGCTGGAACTTTTTGCAAGTAAAAAATACTAACTAACAAGAAAAAAATAATCACCCTTACTCCCTGGGTGATACTTTTTCTACCGGTTACCCAATAGCCGGGAATACTATAAATGGCCTCAGGATCCTCCCCCCTCTCATGTTCCTGAGGCCACTTTTTTCATTTGTCGAATCCAAACCAAATATTCAATTTTTCCAATAATTGATCTAAACCTTGCTTTTTTAAGGCTGAAAATAACTGTATTGAAGCATCATCTGATAATTGCTTTTTTACAGACGACAACTGTTGGCTAGCAGCTCCACGAGATAACTTATCTGATTTATTCAACACGATATGTAATGGCAAAGAACTAGCGTCACACCACTGAATCATCTGATAATCATCTGGTTTTAGCGGATGTCGTATGTCCATGATTAGAATGAGGCCTGCTAATGACTGACGAGTTTGAAAGTATTTATCTAATGTCTTACCCCATTTATCTTTCATTTGAAGACTCACGCTTGCATAGCCATAGCCTGGCAAATCAATCAATCGTCGCTCTGGTTCGACCTCAAAACATACTAAATGACGGGTACGACCTGGTAATTTACTGGTTCTAGCTAATGATTTTTGATCTGTAAGTACATTAATCAAGCTGGATTTACCGGCGTTTGAACGCCCTGCAAACGCAACTTCGATACCAGTATCAGTTGGTAATTGCTCACATAATTCCGCATTCTTGATGTATCGGCTTGCCCTAAATTTATTTTTTATCAAATTTCACCTATTATTTTTTAATGATCGCTTAACCCATTGGCTGATATCGGTATAATCCCTGCATTTCCAATGACCTGTATGAGAAGAACTTAGGATACCCGGAAACGATGAAAATCAATCAAATAGTTGCTGTTTTTGCCTTTACATTTGTTTGCTTAACCACTCATGCCCAAGGTGATATTGCTGCTGGGCGCGAAAAAGCTCAAAAATGTGCCGCTTGCCATGGTGCAGATGGTAATAGTAATAACCCTGCTTGGCCAAAGTTAGCCGGGCAACACGAACAATATCTAGTATTGCAAATCAATAATTTCCAAAAAGGCGTTCGTACCAATGCGCAAATGGCGCCAATGGTAAAGGATTTAACGGATCAAGATAAAGCAGACCTTGCCGCTTATTTCAGTTCACAAAAAGCTAAACCTAGTAAAGCGCATCCTGAGTTAGTACAACAAGGTGCAAAAATGTATCGTGCGGGTAATGCCGATACAGGAGTCCCTGCTTGCATGGCTTGTCATGGACCACGTGGTGCTGGTAACCCAGCTGCTCAATATCCATCATTAAGTGGTCAACATGCAACATATGTTGAAACACAATTGAATGCCTTTCGTAATGGCGAACGAGAAAATGCAGTTATGCATACCATCGCAGGTAAGATGAGCAACGAAGAAATTAAAGCCGTAGCAGATTTCGTCCAAGGCCTACATTAATTCCAGTATAAAGCATCTTCTAGGAAAGAAAGTAGAATCAACTTTCTTAGAATATCGTAGCTTAAAAATTGTCATTAAAATGACATTCAACTGTGTACAATACTCGGCCTGCGGTGGAGCCCAAATGAAACCTTCATCCAAATGAATGCTCTAAAGAATTAAATAAACATAGGAACTATTCTTATATGAACTCTTTTGCTCGAACTATTTTTATCTTTTCTTTAATGGCTTTTGCTTTATTTGCCAATGCCGAAGACCAATATAAAATGATCGACCCCGCCCAACCTACGCAAGTAGCGGATGGGAAAGTCGAAGTCGTCGAAATTTTTTGGTATGGCTGCCCTCATTGTTATGAGTTCGAGCCTTACCTAGAAGATTGGTTGGAAAATAAAAAACCAGAGAACGTAGAATTCCGTCGTATGCCAGGTATTTTCAGCGATGAGTGGATCCCATTAGGGCGTGCTTATTACGCTGCTGAAGAACTTGGTGTTGTAGAGAAAACCCACCAAGCCCTATTCAACGCGATTCACAAAGAAAAACGTCACCTTAACGATCAAAAAAGTTTAGCTAAATTTTATGCTGAACATGGTGTAGATGAAGATAAATTCAATGATGCCTATGAGTCTGATGCCGTCAATGACAAAGTAAAAAAAGCTTTTGTAGCAGGCAGACGTTATCAAGTCCGGGGCGTTCCTTCAATTGTTATTGAAGGTAAATATCTAACTGGTTCATCAATCGCTGGTAGCTTTGAAAATATGCTAAAGGTTACCGATCAACTCGTCGATAAAGAATCTAAATAACGACAGTAATATGACCAGGTTAATTAAACCTGGTCATTCTTCTATTTCTAACTAAATTTTCTCTGTCGTTATATTACTTAACGATTTTGAGAAGATTACATGTCTGCAGTTGAATTAAAAAAATCAGAGAAAGACTGGAAGGAGAAATATTATCAACTCCTTGATCAACTCGATGCTCAAGAAAGCCTTCTTGAGTCCAGCGAAGATTCATTAATAAGCTTCATTGTTAAATTATGTATTTCTCATCAAGGCCATAATAAAACACTTGATAATGGCATCAGCACATTTAGAAAAAAAATTCGCAATACAAAAGATAGAAAGCTACGTGAACAACTTATTCAGACCGTTCTAGATCAAATTTTAGCGAATAATGAAGAACCTGTACTAGATAATAAAAACTCTGCTAATGATAACCCTCTAATTGTTTTTCTGGATCAACTAGAAACTAACTCTGAACATCAACATGGTATAAGTCGTTTAAAACAAAAACTATCTGAGCAACCTACCGCTGAGCAAAACAACAAACTTATTCAACAACTCAGTAGTTATATGAATGAACTACTCCAAGAAAGATCAGATAATGTAGTTCCGCTTTCAAACAAACAAGATAATCTCATCCCAGTTCTCTCGAAACTTCATCTGCCAGCCAATTCAAATAATCAATTAAAGCAACTCAGTTCGCGTCTGCAAAGCGTCTCTGAACATCAAGAACAGTTAAAAACAATTGAAGAAATTATCTTTTTATTAAATGAGTTACTTAATGAACCAAACGAAACTTCTTCTGACCTTAACAATACTTATGAACTTTTCATTCAACTATTAGAATGGATAAGCATACCAGAAAATTTTAAACAAGAGTTCTCTCAACTTAAAGATGAGTTTACTGAAGAATCGTTTCAACTAAATCCGCAAAAAGCGTTAAAAAACATTAGCGATTTTATCAGCCAGATAAATCGTAGTTTGCAAGCAGAGTTAGGAGAAATTCAAAACTATTTATCCAAAGTTATCCTGCGTCTTAAAGAATTCGAAGAACATTTAGTAGGCAGTCAATCTCAACAAGCTAATAGCTTATCAAAAGCCGAACAATTTAATACGCAAATGAAAGAGTCAGCTGAGCAATTAAAAAATGATATTGATTCTTGTAATGATATTGATGAAATAAAAATCACTTTAGATTCCCATCTTGAAATCATCGATGCTAACTTAGATATCCACTTAAAATCTGAACAAGAAAAACAACATGAATCACAAAAAGCCATAGAATCATTAGCCAAACGCGTAGTACAGATAGAAAACGAAAGCCAACGTTTACAAAAAACCATCATCGAAGAAAGAAACAAAGCATTAAAAGATGCTTTAACAGGTATTGCAAATCGACATGCCTATGAAGATAAAATTCAAGAAGAATTCTCACGTTGTGAACGTTATGGACAATCTTTGAGTTTAGGTATTATTGACATTGACGATTTTAAAAAAATTAACGATCAATATGGTCACACAGCAGGCGATAGAGTATTAAAAACGGTCGCTAAACTTTGTGATGATAAAATTCGCAATATTGATTTTATCGCGCGCTATGGTGGTGAAGAGTTTGTATTGGTCTTCCCAAATACTAACTTAGAACAATCATTAGTCGCCGCAGAAAACCTACGCAACACCGTCAGCAAATGTGTTTTTCAATATAACAAAAAGAAAGTTCCTATCACCGTATCCATTGGCATAGCAGAGTTTGCCAAAGAAGACGATATTGAAACGGTATTTAACCGTGCCGATAATGCACTTTACGAAGCAAAGAATTCTGGTAAAAACCGTTGTGTAACTCAATAATCTACTAATTATTTAAGCTAACATTTCCAATTATTTTTTTAGCTATTTTTGCTTTAAAATAGCAAGCTTTATTACCTATTCTATGCTAAAGTCGCCCGTTTTTTCACGGCTATACAAAAAATAAATTTTGCAAAAACTAACACGAAAACATAATCCTGCAAGCTACCGACTCGGTATTGTTGGTGGTGGGCAACTCGCCAAAATGACAGCGCATTCAGCTCAAGCCTTAGGTGCAGAAGTTGTGATTCTTGAACGCAGCGATATCAGCCCGGCCCTTCCTCTTGCAAAAGATTATTTCATTGGTGATTGGGATAAAGCGGAAAACTTGATTGCCCTAGGTGAAAAATCAGACATCGTTAGTTTAGAAAATGAATTTGTTGATGCAAACGCACTTTCTGAATTAGAAGCCGCAGGCTTTCAACTCATCCCCAGCTCAAAAACCATAGGCCTTATTCAAGACAAATATATTCAAAAACAAACCTTGGCCCAAGCTGGTATTGCAATGCCGAAATTTATGTCTGTTTCAAATCCTGAGGATATAACAGAAGCAGCGGAAGAGTTAGCTTGGCCATTAGTATTAAAAGCCAGACGCAATGGTTACGATGGCAAAGGTAATGCAACGATTGAATCGGAAAAAGATGTAGAAGCAGCGTGGTTGAAACTAGAAGGTAATAAAGGTCGCACCTTATACGTTGAAGCCTTTTGCCCATTTCAAAAAGAACTTGCTGTGATGGTAACACGCTCGAGGGACGGTGAGATAGTCACTTACCCAGTGGTTGAAACCATTCAAAAAGATCATATTTGCCATACTGTAATTGCGCCAGCAAACATCCCGACCGAACTTGCAGCTAAAGCAACTGAATTTGCCAAACAAGCCGTCATAGCTGTCGATGGTGTCGGCACCTTAGGCGTGGAAATGTTTTTAAGCAATGATAATGAAATCTTATTAAACGAAATGGCACCAAGAGTTCATAACTCTGGCCATTACACAATAGAAGCCTGTGAATGCTCACAATTTGAAAATCATGTTCGTGCATTATTTAATTGGCCTTTAGGTTCAACCGATATGCGCAGTAAATTTGCAGTGATGGTTAATTTGCTTGGTGACCAAAATGGCTCCGGCTTTCCTACAGGCATTGAACAAGCTTTAAAACTCCCTGGCGTGCATATCCACAGTTATGGCAAATTAGAAAGTAAAATAGGGCGCAAGATGGGACATATAACCGTCATTGGTAATAAACTGGAATCCGTTCTTAATACCGCTAAAACCGCAGCAGAACTGATAAAGTTTGGAGCAGAATAGATATGGCTAAATCAAACAATCCAAGTGTGGGAATTATTATGGGCAGTGACTCTGACTGGCCAGTAATGCAAGCCGCTGCAGAAATTTGCAAAAGTTTTTCCGTTGCCCACGAAGTACATATTGTCTCAGCTCATCGCACACCTATGGATATGGCAAAGTATGCCAAGCAAGCCGTTCAGAAAGGTTTAAAAGTTATTATTGCAGGCGCTGGAGGCGCAGCACATTTACCAGGAATGGTAGCTAGTATGACGACATTACCGGTCATTGGAGTTCCAGTAAAGAGTCGTTCGCTGGATGGTATGGATTCCTTATTATCTATTGTGCAAATGCCTGGCGGCGTACCAGTTGCTACTGTTGCAATTGATGGCGCAAAAAACGCAGGATTACTCGCCGTACAAATCTTAGCAACTCATGATCAAAAAATCAGAACCAAACTAGAACAATACAAATTAGATTTACAAAAAGAATCTAGAAAGAAAGATAAAGATATTAATAAAAATCTTTAATCACTTGTTGTTCTTAAAGCCGCCCGAATACCTTCTTGGTAATTTTTATAAAATGGCTGCCAGCCTGTTCGTTGTTGCGTGATTTGACTTGAACATTGTCGATTAGCACCTCTAGCTTCATTTTTATTTTCAAATATCGGCTGCGGAGAATTAAGCTGACTAGCCAACCAAGAATAATATTCTCGTCGCTTAACTGGATGATTATCACATCCTAACTCAACTCTTTCTGTTGTGCTTGATTCAGCAATTTTACAAACTAATTTTGCAGCATCTTCAACATGGATTAAATTCAACCAAGCGTCAGGATCAGAACTTATAGGTTTTTGCTGCTGTAAATTTCGAATTCCTATCACTCTTTCTTTTCCATAAATTCCCGCTAAACGAACAGAATAAAATTGTCTAGATATTTCTAACCATAATTTCTCAATCGAATATTGTTTTTTTGCACGCTCTGAATCAAGCATCACTAAACTATCAGCATCGACTAATCTAGGTTCATTACCATAGACAACCGTTGAAGAAATCATAATAGCTTTATGGATAGATAAATCTTTTATTTTTTGTAAAAAATTTTCTAAACCTTCAAGTTGAACTTTACTGGGTGGCAATAAAAAAAATATTGTAATGTTATTATGGGTTGTTAGTTGTTGAAAAAACTCATCGCGATCTTCATTAATATCAAAATATAAGTTTTCAAAACCTTCTTGCTCAAAATTCTCAAGCTTGGTTTGATTTCTTGATGTCACAATGACTTTTTCTTCATCCAACTCTTCTAGCAAATACCTACCGAGGTATCCACAACCAATGATTAAATAGACTCTATCTTGATTCATATTATTTTTGAGTTTTGCCTTCTTACAACCATATCACTAATTTTACTCAAGTTTTTTTTTGTTTTGTCGTTAAAGTTGATACATCACAAATAAAAAAATAGCCGATGACTGCAAACTTAATCACAGATCACAATTTAAAACATACTGAAAACTCTGACGTAAGAGAAATTGTCGCCAAAAGTATTGTTAAAGACTTATCAGCGCTAGTCTCTCCACCTGAAGTTTGTCATAAAGTACACGAGGTTTTACAAGATCAAAATAGCTCTTCTGAAAGCCTAGCCAATGTCATTATCCATGATCCGAATCTCACTGCCCGTCTGTTAAGACTGGTTAATAGTTCATATTTTGGTTTAAGCACAAAAATCGATACCGTTTCTAGAGCTGTCACAATTATAGGAATTAATGAATTAACTAATTTAGTCTATGCGATTACTTCAGTTGAATCGTTTTCTCGTATTCCTGATAAGCTAACCAATATGAGTACCTTTTGGAGACATGCGGTATATACAGGCTTGGTCGCAAAATCATTAGCTAAGCAACTAAATGTTCTACAACCTGAAAGATTATTTGTTGCAGGCTTGTTACATGACATAGGTACATTAGTTATCAATACTCGTTTTCCGGAACTCGCCAAAGACATTATTGAAGATGCTGGTGGCGAGGAAGAGCATTTATATCAAATGGAACAAAAACTCATTGGATTCAACCATGCCGTTTTAGGCGCTCTCATGATGGAAGAATGGAAACTGCCGTTAACTTTATGTGAGTCTGTTCGCTATCACCATGAACCTTTAAAATCCGAATTTGCCAAAATGGATGCTTGCATACTGCATGTGAGCAATGTTCTTGCTAACCGCTCGTGTGTTGGCAGCTTTTGTGAAACTCTCTCGGTAACAGATGAAATTCAACCTGAAGTCATTAATTTTTTACAACTGGAACAGGGTTTTGAAAAACAATTTAATTTTGAAGAAATCGAAATTAAATTTGAAGAGACTATGAGTTTATTGGTCGCTTAGTTTAAGCGACCTAAGTTTTAGGCGTTATGAATAAATGAAGATGTAATGGCGCCAGCCAAAGTACCTCCTAACAGAACACCCCAAAATAAACCTACCCACCCATTCATCATCGCGCCAACCAACCCAACCGCTACGGCACCTGATATAACTGCAATTTTCATAAGGGTACTTTTCGCCATAACAATGATTCCTGTTAATAATTTAATTTGATGTCTCACACCACCGATAGGTTTAGTATAAATTAAAGCCCAATCAAATTAAGAATAAAACCTCTATCGAAAACAAATATAAAAAACTCTTTAAAAAAACCTAATTTTGATTGATTTTTAACCGATCTGCATTGACAGCATCCAAGAAACATAAGAATCTGTTTGGGTTTTATAATAATAACCCTCTAGGAGAAGACATATGAGTTTATTTGGATTCGTGAAAGACATCGGTAAAAAACTATTCGACAATGAAGAAAAACCGGAAGAAGCAGCTGAAAGAATTAAGGCTCATATCGAAGCCAATAACCCTGGTGTAGAAGATTTACATGTAACTTACGATAGTGGTTATGTCGGCCTACGTGGGGTTTGTGATTCAGTAGAAGCCCACCAAAAATGTATTTTAATGGCGGGTAACGTCAAAGGCGTTAAAGATGTTATTACCCCAGGGCTAAAAGTTAAGGATACTGAAATGGTGGCTGCCGATGATGCAGAGGACACCGAAAACCAATTGGTACCACAAAGCGATCAAAAAGTTGAATTTTATGTCATTCAATCCGGCGACAGCCTAAGCAAAATAGCCAAAGAATACTACGGCAATGCTATGGACTATCCGAAAATTTTCGAAGCCAACCGTGAAGTGATCGAGGACCCAGACTTAATTTATCCAGGACAAAAAATCCGCATCCCTTTAGAAGGTTAATTTACTTAGGAGAAGAAATTAATGAGCCTATTAAAAACGATTTTAGAAGCTCAAGGCGGTGCATCCGTTGGGCAATTAGCCAAACAGTTTGGACTTGACTCTAGCCAGACTAACTCAGCTTTAGCCCAGTTAATTCCTGCTTTAGCTGGCGGTTTGAAAAATAATGTTAATCAGGGAGGCTTAGGTTCGTTAATTTCTGCCCTTAATAAAGGTAATCATCAGCAATATTTAGATAACCCAAGCCAGCTAGCGAACCAAGAAACGGCTTTAGATGGCAATGCTATTTTGGGTCATTTATTTGGCTCGAAAGAAGTCAGCCGAGAAGTGGCTGGAAGAGCGTCAAATAGTACGGGTATAGATTCGTCTTTATTAAAGAAAATGCTGCCTATAGTTGCCACCATGGTCATGGGAGGACTCAGTAAGCAATCTTCTGCTGGTGGTAACCTAGCACAGTTACTAGGTGGCAGTCAGAATCAAAGTTCTGGCATAGAAGGCCTATTAACTTCTTTCCTGGATGAAGACGGTGACGGCAGTATGGTCGATGATTTATTAGGTAAATTTTTAAAATAACTCTAAAAATACGCTAGAAAACAGAGTTTCCAGAAACGATTGCAATCGGTATACTGCGACGCTGTTTTCAAACATTATAAAAAGTAAACCTTAAAACGGGTGAATAGAGGAATATCCGATGAGTGAAGAACAAGATAAAATCTTTTTTCGTAATTACACATACGTAATTGTCATTTTGGCAATCGCTATGGTGGTGTTTTTTGTATTAGCTCAAAACTACGGTTCTAACGATGAACTGAATACAGAAAGAGCCGCAGCACTAGAAGAAAAACGCTCTAGCATGGTCACAGAAGAAACAGCCCCAATGGCCGAAGTCAGTGTTCATGGTGAAGAAGACGATTCTTCCGAGCCTGAAGGCGATACCGTTGCTGCAGCTGAAGGAGCTGGAAAAAGTGGCGAAGAAGTTTATAACGGTATGTGTGTTGCGTGCCATAGCGTACCAGGCATTGGTGCCCCTGTAGTCGGTAATGCTGATGATTGGACAGCACGTTTAGAACAAGGCATGAACACCCTTTATGACCATGCTATCAATGGTTTTACAGGACCTGGCGGTTTTATGATGCCAGCCCGTGGTGGTGGTAGCTTTTCTGATGAAGAAGTTAAAGCCGCTGTAGATTACATGGTAGAAAACAGTAAATAGTTTTCATGTAGACGAACAAAAAAGGAGGCATAAGCCTCCTTTTTTATTGCCTAAAATTACTCTGTAATTTGATTTTTTCCTGTCGAGATAATTGCTTTATTTCGTATTCTCGCTTTAAGGCATTGGAACGAGAGCTATGTAATTCAGAATACACCAATCTAACGGGTCTTCGCGCTCGGGTATAAGCTGCTGCTTTTTTAGAAGAATTATGCTCTTCGACTCGTCGTTCTAATTCAGTAGTAATGCCTGTGTACAAACTGTCATCATTACAATGAAGCATGTAGACATACCAGTCTGCCATAGTCTTTAATCGAAATTTAAATATGCTTATTCGTTAATAATCTTTTGGTAAGCCCGTTCTGACATTTCATCCCAATCCGCATAGCTTTGCATGAATTCAGTATACGCATCGTAAACACGCTTGAATTCAGGATCATTCGCTGCTTCATCATCAAATGTTTCCTTGGCCATTTGCTTTAAGGTCTGGGTTACATCATCAGGGAAAGGTAACACTTGAATATTTTGTTGTTCTTTTAATGTTTTTAAAGCCTCTTGATTATGAAATTCCATCTCACCATAGATCCATTCACTATTAGCACGTGCGGCCACTTCTACAATCTTTTGTAAATCTTCAGGTAAGGTTTTCCACTTTGCTAAATTAATCATTAATTCAAACTCAGTACCCGGCTCATGCCAACCTGGAAAATAATAATATTCAGCCGCGCGATTTAAACCTAAACGTAAATCATGAAATGGTGCGACCCATTCAGTGGCATCGATCGTACCGCGCTCTAAAGCTGTATAGATTTCACTGCCGGCCATCAACACAGGATTACCGCCAGCTCTTTTGAATACCTTACCGCCCAAACCGGGGATACGCATACGTAGCCCTTGTAAATCATCCACACTTTCAATTTTCTTATTAAACCAACCGCCCATTTGAATACCAGTATTGCCCATTGGAAATGCAATCAAATTGAATGGCTGATAAATCTCTTGCCACAGTTCTAAACCACCGCCGCCATAAAGCCAAGCGTTCATACCTCTAGCTGTCATACCAAATGGAACCGATGAAAAAAACTGTGCTGCAGGCACTTTACCGGCCCAGTAATACGGAGAACCATGCCCCATCTCGACGGATCCTTGAGAGACTGCATCAAACACTTGCAAAGGCGGCACTAACTCACCACCAGCGTAGACCTGTATATTCAATCGACCACTACTCATAACCTTTACTTCATCCGCAAATTTTTGCGCACCTTCCTGAAAAATCGGAAAGTTAGCAGGCCAAGTTGTTACCATCTTCCAGTTATAAACTTTTGATGTATCTACACCACTACCCGTTGATGTTGTTTGACCGCCTTGTCCGCAAGCATTCAGAATTAAAAATCCAAATAATAAAATGGCATTTAAAAATAGTTTTTTCATCATTTCCTCATTCAAACATTTTAAGCTGCGGTTAAATTTGCATACGATAAAACTAACCATTTAGTACCTTCGTATTCAAAATTAACCTGGATTCGTCGATGACTACCTTGTCCTTCTAGATTTAACACAACACCTTCACCAAACTTAGCATGCGATACGCGTTGACCTAATTGAAACTCGCCATCATTTGCAGAATTGGCACCTGTTGTTTTAGAAAAATAATTTTGTTGAACCGCTCCACCTAAACGAATTTCATTGAGTAACTCTTTAGGTAATTCACTGATAAATCGTGAGGGTTGGGGGTAATAATCACTACCATGCATACGGCGATGTTGTGCGTGTGTTAAGGTTAAACTTTCCTCAGCTCGAGTTATACCAACATAGCAAAGCCGTCGTTCTTCTTCCAATTGCGTAATATCTTCATTACTGCGTTGATGTGGAAATAAACCTTCCTCCATACCAACTAAATATACAGTCGGAAACTCTAAGCCTTTGGCCGCATGTAACGTCATGAGATTCACACTATCAGCATGGGCATCTGCTTGAGTTTCTCCTGACTCTAATGCTGCATGCGATAAGAATGCAGGTAATGGTTCCATGTCACCATGAATATCTTCTTGCACCTCAAAACCTGTAGCCGCACTAACAAGTTCATCCAAGTTTTCTATACGTGCTTGTCCTTTCTCACCTTTTTCTTTTTGGAAATGTTCTATTAAGCCACTGAGTTTAATAACCTTATCAACTTTTTGATCCAAAGGTTCCGATTGAATGGCTTGATCCATTGTCTGGATTAAATGCACAAAACCTTCCAATGCATTAATCGCACGAGCACTTAATAGTTTATGTTGAATTAAATGCATGGCAGCGTTCCATAAAGAAATCTGCTCTGCTTTTGCAATTTGTCGTAACTCTTGAATGGTTTTTTGACCTACACCTCGTGTCGGCGTATTCACAATACGTTCAAATGAAGCATCATCGTCACGAATCATTACTAAACGTAAATAGGCTAGGGCATCTTTGATCTCAGCACGTTCATAGAATCGCATACCACCATAAACTCGGTAAGGAATTCCCGACTGCATGAGTTGTTCTTCAAATACACGTGACTGCGCACTGACTCGATACAAAATCGCATTTTCTTCATAACGTTTACCAACACCATGATCGCTGCCTATACGATTCAGAACAAACCGTGCTTCATCTTGTTCGTTATAGGCGTTATACACATTGATGCTTTCACCATCGTCACCTTGGGTCCATAATTCCTTACCCAAACGTCCAACATTATTGGCAATCAATGTATTTGCTGCTTTAAGAATCTTCCCAGTTGAACGATAGTTTTGTTCAAGACGAATAAGTTGCGTATCTTTAAAATCATGTTCAAAACGTTGCATATTATCCATTCGTGCACCACGCCATGAATAAATGGATTGGTCATCATCGCCCACCGCAAATAAATTACCGCTTTTACCGACCAACATTTTCAACCAAGCGTACTGCAGACTATTAGTATCTTGAAATTCGTCCACCAAGATATGTTTAAAGCGCTCTTGATAATGTTTTAATAAACCTTCGTTGTCTCGAAATAACTCAAAGGCTCTAAGTAGTAATTCAGCAAAATCAACTAGGCCCGAACGCTCACACTGCTCTTGATAAGCCGTATAAATTCTTACCATTTGATACAAAGTATGATCATTATTGTCATCAATATGTTGCGGCCTTAAACCGTCATCTTTTTTCGCATTGATAAACCATTGTGCTTCACGCGGAGGAAATTGTGAGTCATCCAACTGTAAGCCACGAATCACGCGTTTGAGTAATCGATATTGATCATCGCTATCGAGAATTTGAAAACTATTAGGTAAACCGGCTTCTTGAAAATGCGCACGTAAAATACGATGTGCTAAACCATGAAAGGTACCAACCCACATACCGCCCAGTGGTCGTTCCAATAACGATTCAATACGACCACGCATTTCAGCTGCGGCCTTATTTGTAAAAGTAACGGAAAGAATGCCAAACGGGCTCGATTGGCCTGTTTCGATATACCAAGCAATACGATGGACTAGAACTCGGGTTTTACCACTACCTGCACCAGCTAAGACCAGCATATTGCCAGTTTCGGCACCAACCGCATTACGTTGAGCATCATTTAGGGGATCTAATATCGCAGAAACATCCATCAGGCGATTTTACCATAAGCCAATTTAGCATTGGTGATGGATTTTCGAATCAAACTTAAATTAGTAATGATAGAATCTACAAAAAACACTCTGACGTAATAACACTCAATGAATAATCAAAATCAAGATCTGTTCAAATTAGTTGAACAAACTTTAGACGAAGCAAAAAAGCAAGGCGCGACTGCAGCTGAAGCCGATATCGGTATGGGCTCTGGCTTAACCGTTACTACAAGGGTCAAAGAACTTGAAAAAGTCGAGCATGAACGGGAAAAAGGGCTTGGCGTTACTGTTTATATTAATCAACAAAAAGGTAATGCCAGTAGCTCAGACTTATCTGAACAAGCTATTAAAGATACGGTACGTGCTGCTTGTGACATCGCACGATATGCCAGTGAAGACGCTGCTGCCGGTTTAGCTGATGCAGAATTAATGGCGACTGAGTTTCCCGAACTGGATCTTTATCATCCTTGGGACATCAGTGCTGAAGATGCGACTAAATTAGCCATTGAATGTGAAAGTTATGCCTTTGATGCAGATAGTCGTATTAAAAACTCGGATGGCTGCATGCTCAGTAGTTACGCAGGGCAGAGTGTTTATGGCAACACCCATGGTTTTATGGGCACGTGGGATTGGTCGAGTCACATGTTGGATTGTACTGTGATCGCTGAAGATACAAATGGTATGCAACGCGATGGCTGGTATAGCAAAACCAGAGCCGCAGAAGATTTACAAAATGCAAAACAGATAGGCGAGGAAGCTACAAGAAGAACTGTCGAAAGATTGGGCGCACAAAAACTTTCTACACGAAACTGCCCTGTCATTTATGAAGCGCCTGTAGCGAGCGGTTTGTTCTCTGCATTATTAACGGCCATTTCTGGCAGTGCCTTGTATCGCAAAGCAACCTTCTTACAAGACAGTTTAGGCCAACAACTGTTTCAAGATTTTATTAATATCACAGAACAACCGCATATTAAACGTGCGATGGGTAGCGCACCATTTGATAATGATGGCGTTGCCACGAAGCAGAAAAGCATCATTAAAGATGGTGTGTTAGAAACCTATATCCTAAGTGCATACTCTGCTAGAAAACTTGGTATGCAACCGACAGCCAATGCTGGTGGTGTACATAATTTAATTATCGAACCTGGAAAAAATGATTTATCAACACTGATAAAGCAAATGGATACTGGTTTACTGATTACAGACATGATCGGCTTCGGTGTTAACCAAGTGACTGGTGATTACTCACGCGGGGCTTCAGGTTATTGGGTAGAGAACGGCAAGTTACAATATCCAGTAGAAGAAATCACGGTAGCAGGGAATCTAAAAGATATTTATAAACGGATCCTTGATATTGGTAATGATGTCGATACACGCGGTAACATTCGTACAGGCTCAATACTCATCGAAGAGATGACGATCGCAGGCGAATAAAAAACTGATAAATGATAACCAGGGTAAGCTTATGAATATGACCGTAGAAGATCTCAAAGTCAAAGCAACTGAATTATTTGAAATCGTCAGTCAATGGGCTACGAGTCCTAAGTTTTATATGCAGATCGGTTCAATATTCGTGGCTATTTTATTAGCATCGATCATTTCCAAACTACTCAAAAAACGTATTCCTGTTTTTGCTAACGAACCTGGAAATGAAGGTAATTTTCTAGGTATTCGAAAACTTTTATTTGAAATCAAAGATCTAATATTCCCGGCTTTATGTATCTTCTTATTGTCCGTTGCTATCGAAGTTTGCGTAGCCTCAGTAGGTCAAAGTTGGATTGTACGTATTGCGGAAAGTCTGGCCGTAGTCTTTTTCTTATTTTCTGTTATCAAACGATTTATCAAAGATCCTTTTATTAATGGTTTATTTCGTTGGGTTGGGATTCCTCTTGCCACTCTACATGTATTTGGCTGGCTCGATGACGTTACGGGTTTTCTTGACAGTATTTCTTTAAGCCTTGGTAATATTAATGTTACTGCTTATGTATTAGCCAGAGCACTCATATTTGGTAGCGTGTTATTTTGGTTAGGCCGAATTTCTAATTCTGCTGGCCAACAAGTGATTCGTAATCAAGCCAGCCTTGATACAGGGACACGTGAAGTATTCGCGAAATTATTCGAGATCCTACTCTTCATTGTGCTGTTCATGCTGTTATTACAGATTGTGGGAATCAATTTAACCGCGTTGGCAGTATTTGGTGGTGCGTTAGGTGTTGGACTTGGCTTTGGTTTACAACAAATCGCGGCTAACTTTATCTCTGGCATTATTATTTTATTGGATCGTTCAATCACGGTTGGTGATTACATAGAGCTGGAAGATGGCAGAACAGGTACCTTACGTGAACTCAAGATGCGCTCTGCAACCTTGGAAACCTATGATGGTAAAGACATCATGGTGCCTAATGAACAATTCATTACAACTGCTTTTACTAACTGGACACATAAAAATAAAAAACAACGCTATGATTTAGAGTTCTCAGTCGCATACTCTACTGATATACATAAAATGGTAGAAGTAGTTAGAGAAACAGTCGCCAAGCACCCACAAGTATTATCTGGTGATGAAGCCACGATTGCAGAACAGCCTGATGCAGAAATCGATGGATTTGGTGATTCTGGCATCAACATCCTAGTAGAGTTTTGGATGGAAGGTATCGATGATGGCGTTAATCGCGTTGCTGCTGATCTGAACTTGATGATTTGGGATGCATTCAAAGAAAATGGTATCCAAATGCCATTCCCTCAACGTGAAGTGCGTATTTTAAATCCTGAGAAGTAATACAAATCCTTATCGATGGTCATTCAAGAAGAATTGATTATTCAAACTCAAGGAAGAGGCACAATTGAGATCACGCAACAAATTTCTTCTTGCATCCATAATCACTCTATAAATTCCGGCATTTGTAATGTTTTCTTAAAACATACCAGTGCCTCACTTATTTTGTGTGAAAACGCCGATCCCACTGTGCGTATCGATCTAGAAAACTTCATTCAAAAACTAGTTATCGATGGTGATCCCAACTATCGACATGATACCGAGGGTCCTGATGATATGGCGGCTCATATAAGAACTATTTTGACGAATAATAGTGAGACAGTCCCCATTTCAAATGGACGACTTAACCTGGGAACATGGCAAGGAATTTATCTCTGGGAGCATCGATACCAAGCTCATGAAAGGCGCGTTATGCTGACCATCTATGGTGAAAAGTGAAGAAAGTCTAAACTTTCGGTATAATTTCATCGTTGTATAAATCCTTATAAAAATAATATTCACTTATTACACATCTAGGGGAAACTACTATGGGAATGCTTTCTGAATTTAAGGATTTTGCTATCAAAGGCAATGTCGTCGATATGGCAGTAGGTATTATCATCGGTGCTGCGTTTGGCAAAATCGTATCTTCTTTCGTCAATGACATCATCATGCCGCCTTTAGGCGTGGCGATTGGTGGTGTCGATTTCAGCGACCTGGCCATTGTGCTACAAGAAGCCGTTGGTGAAACACCTGCTGTTACGATTAACTATGGTTCGTTCATACAAACCGTGATAGACTTCCTAATTATTGCAATGGCAATATTCGTTGCTGTTAAAGCGATGAATTCAATGAAGAAAAAAGAAGAAGAGGCACCATCAGAGCCTCCTAAACCTTCTAATGAAGAAGTTCTGTTAACAGAAATACGCGATTTATTAAAAAAATAACTAAAACATCATGTGAGATGTTGTATCTTTAGACCGGGGTTTCCCCGGTTTTTTCTTTTCTATAGCTACATTTCGAGAACAATTCTTATGGCAAAGGCACTTTGGAATAATGTTGTTTTAGCTGAATCGAACAATATTGAAATTGTAGAAAGTAACTACTATTTTCCTCATGAAACTATCAATCAAGAATTTTTCCAACCCAGCGCTACAGAAACATTCTGTCATTGGAAAGGCAACGCTAGTTATTACAATATCGTTGTAGATGGTAAAACGAATCCTGATGCGGCTTGGTTTTACAAACAACCCTACGAAAAAGCCTTACATATAAAAAACCGCGTAGCATTTTGGAAAGGGGTTGAAATTATCGATTAATTAATACCTAAGGCTTATAGGTGTTTAGTTGATTCATGTTAATATAAAAACGTTTCAATTGGCATTTTCTGGGGGAAAAAATGACTATTGTCCAATCATCGCGCCTACTATGTATCGTATTTCTTAGTTTACTTTCACCTATTTCACTTGCTAATGATCTGCCTGATGGTTGGTTCATCGATCATGGCTATACCTTCTTTACTGTTGAAAGTGTCTCCGAACCAATAGATGGCAAACAAGTTGATAAGGGGTTTAAATTTAGTGGTGAAATACGCATCTATGGTGATGCTCCTGATCGAAGTAGCATCAAGCTGGTGTTAAAAAAAGACGGAGACGTAGTTGCTAAGCGTCGTACTGTTACTCAAGTACTAAAAAAAGGTGACCCAAAACTAAACAAAGCGGTTATGAATACATCTGCTGGAAGCCAACAACCACATATGTTGTCGGGTTACAAACACCAAGGAGCTTTAGATCCTGTTACGGCTGGCACTGGTGACTATGAAGTCGATGTTTATTATGTTGATGGCACGAATGATAAAGAATATTTCGTACACACATATGAAATCTATATAGGCAAAGTTGATAAATTAGACGCTATTGCTAATCAACAAGTAGTACGCGCCCCTAAATATTTTGTCTCACGTCATCAAGAATCTCTCAGCACCATTATGTCTTCATGGATTGACTACAATGCTGATCATGCAGGTGGAAATTATGTTCTGCTTTGGAACAGTTCTCCAGATGATATCGGCACTCAAACATCGAGTAGTCAATACATGCGTTGTACGGTTGATGGTGAACCTGTGGCTCTATATAACGCAAATAATGAACAAGCTCCTAATATGAAAGGGCTGGATAGTACTCGTACAAGACCATACTATCGCAATAGTGAGCGTTCTGTTGTCGTCCGACATGCTGATCGTAATTCGCTCGAATATCGCAGTGGAACAGATTATCGAGAGTATTTGATCTTTTATCAAAACCACACAGTATTACCATTCAACGATAAAACCGATGATTATCCACCGACAGATTTAGATCAAAACTCTAATGCAAATGTATCCTTAGCCGACTTTCCTGGAAGATGGGAATGTCAGTGGTTAGATAATGGAAAGCTTATGCGTACCTTCGCGTGGGATGTCGACAAAGATGGCAGCTTAGTACCTCATCCAGAACAAAAGAAAGGCTTAACATTGAACCCTGGTGCTATTTTGGTTGATACCTATATACCTGAAGATGGCGCAGTATACGATGCTCGTATTGTTCCTGATAAAGTTAAAGAGGGCGGTTTTTACGGTTGGAAATGGAAATCCAGTTCAATGAAAAAATTGGCGAAAAAAGTGCCTGAAATTGGTAATCCTTGGCCAGTACCATCTGCTCCAGAATTTGTTCCAGAACCTGATAAAGGCCCATCCCCTCAAGAACTCGCCAAAGCCAAACGCGAAGCCGATGCCAAGGCTGCTGCTGAAAAAAGAAAGGCTGAACAAGAGACACGTGACGCTAAAATGAAAGCTGAGCGAGAGGAATATGATGCAAAAATGCAGGCCCAAGCTGAGGCCAATGAAAAACTGCGTCAGGATACGTTCGCTAAAGAACTGGCAAAGACTGAAGCTATGGTGGCAGAACAACTAAAACAAGCTAATGAAGATGCTGCTGAAGCTATGGCAAGAGCCAAGAAGGAACGGGTGACACATAGTCCAATGCATATAATATTTAGAATATTACTTGCAGTGGCGCTTGTGCTATCTGGATTAGTATTAGCTAGAGAGAAGATCCCTCAAGCCAATACAATAACTGATATTTTATTACCTATGGCCGGTACCGTAGGCTTAGCAACTATTGGAATCAGTATTTTTGATTTGTTATTGGATCTAGTCACATTAAGACCGATCATTGGCGATGGTCTAATACAAGTCGCGGGCTTAGCCAGCGGTGGATTATTAGCTCAAGAAACCATCAGTAATACAATTAACAACGAGAAAGTCACAGGTTTCATTGATACCTTAAAAGAGAATCAAATCATTTTAGGATTTGCTGCAATTGCTTTAGGTATCGTGCATTTATTAATGGGTGGCTCGTACTTTATCTAACTATCTCTAAATTAACTTGTTTCCAAGGAAGGAAACTACTCTTTATTGAAATAAGCTAGTCTTGACTACCAAACTTCATGGCTTGTTGTTTCGAAACTTCCAATTGTTTTTGCAGTTCTGCTTTATCGAAATCATCAGAAAATTCAAGCCAACCTGAGGTATGTTGTTGAACGATTGAGACTAAGGCATCGATATGATCGTCGTTATCGTTCAATGCGGGAATATATGAAAAAGTTTCCCCACCCGCTGTTAAAAAGAACTCGCGATTTTGAATATTAATTTCTTCGATCGTCTCTAAACAATCCGCAGAAAAACCCGGACAGATCACTTGTACATGCTTAACACCTTGTGCGCCCCACTGTTTTAGCGTTTCATCGGTATAAGGTTTCAACCATTCCCTCGGTCCAAAACGTGATTGAAAGGTTTGTAAATATTCATCTTCACTTAAACCAAGTTGTTCTATCACTAAACGCGTGGTTTTATAGCATTCACAATGATAGGGATCACCCGCTAAAAAATAATCCTTCGGTATTCCATGATAAGAAAATAATAATTTGTCTGGCTTACCATGTTCAGCCCAATGATGCCGAACACTTTCAACCAAAGCAGAAATGTAATTTGCATTATCATGATAATGATTAATAAAACGTAATTCAGGAATGTAACGCCAAGATTTAATAGTGTCAGTTACTGCATCAAACGTAGAAGCCGTGGTTGCTGCCGCGTACTGTGGATAAAGCGGTAAAACTAATAAGCGTTGAATATTTTTTTCACGAAACTCGTTAAGAACATCTGGAATGGATGGGTTTCCATAACGCATTGCCAATGCAACGTGAACCATAGCATCTGTTTTATTTTTTAATTCTTTTTCTATAGCGGCTTTTTGTTTTAAGCCAATGTCTAATAATGGTGAACCATTGTCTGTCCAAACTTTTTCATAAGCTTCCGCTGATTTAGCTGGTCGAGTATTTAAAATGAATCCATTTAAAATAAACCACCATATCGCTTTTGGAACTTCAATCACTCGTGGATCTGATAAAAATTCCTTAAGGTATTTTCGAAGCGCCGATTTATTAGGCGCATCTGGCGTACCAAGGTTAGCTAACAAGATCCCTATACTGGGTTCTGTACCGTGTTTAAAATTTTCGTTACCGATATACTTTGCCATAGTTCGCTTTATATAGGAGATATATATGTTTGTAAAAAACTTATCTGATTGCCCGTCCTTTACAGCCAATGATGGTTGTGAAATTCAGGAATTATTACATCCTAAAAATGACCCCATCGACTTACCTTATTCTGTTGCCGTCGCTACTGTCCTAGCTAATGAATCGAGTTATCGACATAAATTAGAACAAACAGAAGTGTATTATATTTTATCTGGAAAAGGCTTATTACATATAGATAAAGAAGAAAAAGTCGTTTCATCAGGTGATGTAGCATTAATTCCAGGCGGCTCCGAACAATGGATTGAAAACCTTACCGAGCAAACATTGAGATTTATCGCAATTGTAAACCCACCTTGGACCGAGGATGGAGACCAACGAACTTAACAATTTTGAAAAATATCTTGCCTAGCCACTTGCAAATAACAGCTAATTATTTTCATAATTAATTAAGCATAATATTAATCACTTTTTAACTGCATCATTATGGATCCATATTCTATGGTTGAGCTTTTTCAATCCATCCCTTTTTTCATTTGGATTATTCTTCTAATTGTGATCGTTGTCTTATTTAGTGATAAACAACTATGGGAATATGATGTTGTTTTTGATTATCATCCTGGAGTAGGTAGCGGCGAAATCGAAATTGAATATTATCAAAAGGCAAAAGGCAGTATTGATATCCATTTATTACTCGAAGAAAATTATCTTCATAAACCTTTGGGTATATTTGTTAATGAAAAGAAGGTTTTTGATATCTCAGCGGAAATGAATAATAAACCAGTTTTGCAAATACATGCCGAATATGAACTTGCTGAACCTCACGAAGGCATGGTGGTCGAAGTTAAATATCAAGAGAACGCTATCTTAACTGGCCAACTAACTATAGATTAATCAGACTCTTATGCGTTTTATAATATTATTATTTTTATTCTTACCATTCGCTTCAATTGCTGAATCATTGCCACCTGGTTGGCGTTTACCTGAAGCTTCTGAAATTACCAATCAAAAACTCATGGAATTATCGGCTGATTTTAACGGCGATGGAGTAAATGATTCCGCTTATTTATTAAAAAGTATCAGTTTTAGTGGAGAGGGCTTATTTGTTTTGCTATCGATAGAAAACGGAACAGAATGGCAGATGTTAGAAAGAATCAGCTGGGGACCAGATTACCCTAATGCCAAACTTAGTATGTCAATTGAACTAGCACAGCCAGGAAATTATTTGACTGCATGTGGCAAAGGTCAGTGGCAATGTGATGAATATGAAACAGCTGAGTTTGGTACAACGCTACCAGGTATATGGTATTCACATTCCATCGGCCATAAATCCATATTTTATTGGAATGCTGAAAAAAATAAATTCGATAAACAATGGATCAGTAATTGATTATTTTTTTATTTCGTTCAAACAAAAATCATAAATTTTTGGTGTTGCCTCTTCTATCATATCTAACACCAACTCAAACCCACTAGCATTTCCGTAATAAGGATCAGGAACTGATTTCGCAACAGTAGAATTTTGTGCGCCTTCTAAATAGCTGCCGTACAAACGAACATGTTCAGGCTCTGCTTTAGATAAATTATAGAGATTCATCAAATTATCAAAATCCATTGCCAATACCAAATCAAACTCTTCGATATCTTTTTTCACAACTTTTCTTGCTTCAGAATCCAAATTATAACCTCTACATTCTGCTGCCTTTACCATTCTTGCATCTGGTTTTTGTCCTGCATGAGAACCTAAAGTGCCTGCTGAATCGATAAAAAACTTATCTGTATTCGATTGCTCCTGAACATAATGTTTGAATATACCTTCAGCTGCAGGTGAACGACAAATATTTCCCATACAAACAAATAAAACACCTATTTGATGGTTATCAAATAATTTTTTTCTTCCAAATAACATATTTTAGCGATTATAAATTTAGAATTATAAATCCAGTTTAAAAGCCTTAGTGTATTATTTATAATTATAGCTGCATTTTGCTATTAAATTCACTCGTAGTTTATGCAACCTTAATCATTCAATGCTTAATGGAGTTATAAAATGATATACATTCTAAGTTTGCTTTTTCTCATTATTGGCGCGGCGCTAATTTATCTTGCAAATTTAGAAGGTAAGTTCGAAGTACGCACTTCACATATCTATGACGAAAACATAAATACCATCTTTAATAAATTACGAGACTTTAAAAGCTGGAAAGAGTGGAGCCCTTGGCTTATTCATGAACCTGATTGCGAATTAGAATTCAGTGAAACACCTTCTGAAGAAAATGGGTTCTATACTTGGAATGGCCAAATTGTTGGCGCCGGGAAATTAACACACCTAAACTTTTCTGCACCAAATCTAATTGAACAGAAATTGGATATTCTAAAGCCTTTTAAAAATTCTGCAGACATTCGATTTGAATTAAAAGAGCATGGAGATAAAACAGAAGTCACATGGATTATGAATAGTCAGATGCCTTTTTTGTTTCGCTTTATGGTTCCAAAAATGAAACAGATGATCGGTCAAGATTATAAACTCGGTTTGGCTATGTTGGCTGGCGCTTTAAATCAAAACGCTGAACACCCCGAGATTGAATTTATTGGCGAGTCTATACATGACGAACAATCGTTTTTATGTAAACACTTTGAGGGCCATTTAGATGATATGACAAAAGCCATGGAAAAGGGCTTTCCAGAATTATTAAATTATGTTCAAGAAAATAATGGTACTATTGCCGGCGCACCAAGAGCGTTTTATCACAAAGCTGATATCGATAAGATGTATTTCATTTGCGATATGGCAATCCCGATATCTGGTGATTTGGAAAAAGGCCCATATACGATCAAACCATTAGGAACAGGGAAACATTACCAAATTGATGCACAAGGAAGTTATGAATTCTTAGAATCAGCTTGGTATGCAGCCATGGCACATATTTACATGTCGAAATTAAAACTAGATAAATCAAGACCTTCTGTTGAAGTCTATGTAAATGATCCAAATGAGGTAGCTCATAGCAATGAAATAAAAACCAGCTTGCTTGTACCTCTTAAATAGGGTCTATAAAATAACGCTTTTTAATTAAAGAAATTTTTTTTTCTTCCGATATAAATTTCATGTACAAACACAACCTCAAACAAAGGCTTCTGATCGCCGTGGGTATTATGTCCATCGGCCTGGGTATCATTGGTATTTTTGTACCATTAATGCCCACTACTTGCTTCTTGATAGCTGCTGCCTGGTGTTTTGCATGGGCCGACAAAAAATGCTTTCAATCGCTGCTTGAGCATAAAAAGCTAGGTCCATTAATAGAAAAGATTCCTTCGCGCTTCCTTCCAAAAGTTTCTTAATAATTTAATTTTCCTTTTTGCACGGATAGTATCTTTGTAAAATTGTATTTGCTGCAAATTGCGACGATTTTCTTTGTAAATCTTGATTTAGATTTAAATCATTGACTATTATTTTTGCTAATTCTGTTTCATCAACCTTACTGGGTAAACAAACCCTTGGAATAGATTCATCTTTTTGTTCACAATCACAAGGCAAAATATACCAGGTACATAACATATGTTGCATTTCTGTCGCTTGCGAAGACAACAAAGATTGACATGATTTTAATAAATCTTTCCCTGTAGGAGATTCTTTCTCTAAAGCAAAGAGATTACTGTTAAAATATACCCCAAGCATTACAATAAAAATTTTTAAACTTCGATAAAACAAACTATGACTCCACAAGAATTTATACAACGCTTAGAAATAGAACCAGAAACTTTAGATTTTGAAGATACCATATCAACCATAGAAGGACAGTTTATTTACACACCTGTTACTTTTCACAACCATCAATTAATTAACCAGGCTGGTGAAAATGAAGGTTCATGCAAAATTTTTGCATTTGCTAAAGAAATGGGATTATCAGAACAAGATACCTTACATTGTTTTGGTCGCTTTTATCGCAACGATGTTTTAAAAAATCCCGAAGCAGATAATCATGCAAATATTCGTCAATTCATGCAGACTGGTTGGGATGGAATCAATTTTACTGAATCAGCACTTAGAAAAAGATGATAACGAATTTGAATATTATTTTTCTCTGTTATTATTTTTATAGATAAGAACGATGTTTTTATTCTTTATAACTTAAAGGTTATTAGACTATGAAAAAAATTATTCTTATTTGTTTAATACTATTGCCAGCATCAATTTATGTATATTTAAATCATAATGCATCATCGATAGATTTAGAAAACGATAATGCATCTATTCCTAATCCAGAATTCAATTTAACAGAAGTTACAGAGGGTTTATTTGTACATTTAGGAAAACATGTATTATTTGATGATGCAGAACATGATGATATTGCTAACCTAGGTTTTATTATCGGTGAAAAATGTATTGCTGTAATTGATACAGGTGGTTCAACAAAAATTGCTCAAACATTTAAAAACAGTATTCAATCAGTTAGTGATAAACCTATTTGTTATGTCATTAATACCCATGTACATTTCGACCATGTATTAGGCAATGCTGTTTTCAAATCTGACAATACTGAATTTGTTGGCCATGTAAATTTATATGAAGCGATGCCTGCAAACAAAGAATTCTTTCTAACAGAGTTTAAAGAAGACTTAGGAGAATTCGCTAATGATGATGGTATTATTTCTCCTACTCTATTAGTTGAAGATTCAATGGAACTCGAGCTCGGAAATCGCAAACTGACTCTACAAGCCTTTTCCAGTGCTCATAGTACAACCGATTTAATTGTTATCGATAACTCATCTCAAACGGCTTTTCTTGGAGATCTATTGTTTGTTCAGCGCATACCTGCGCTAGATGGTAGTTTAAAAGGTTGGTTGAAAGTATTAGAACAATTAAAAACGGAAAATTTTTCGAATGTCATACCTGGGCATGGAGCTGTTGTTGAATGGCCTAATGGAATGGAAGCTGAAAATAATTATTTAACTCATTTATTAACTCATATAAGAGAAAAGCTTGATAATGGTGCTTTTATGGAAGAGATTGTTGATGAAGTTGGTAAAGATGAAAAACTCAATTGGCTTCTTCATGAACAACATCATAAACGCAACGTTACCAAGGCGTTTTCTGAGCTAGAGTGGGAATAATAATAGATTAAAGTTTTCGAAACTTTAATGTCATACGATCCGACTCACCGATTTTTGTATATTTATCAATACACTGATCTTTTTCAGTATCGTTTTCGATTGATTTACAAAATCGTAACGTTGGCGGCAATGTCCATACACCCTTAGGATGTTGAGTCGTGTCATTACCATTTGCGTTAATATCCGTTCGAGCTTCTAAAACAAACCCTGCGTCTTCCGCCAATTTAATAACATGTTCTTCTGTAACATAACCTGATTGGATCATCTCTTCTAAACTTGTACCAGGAATCGCTCTGTGTTCAACAATACCAAGTACACCTCCCGGCTTTAAAGTTTTGGCAAAAACCTGAAACATTTCTTCTGCATATTCACCCTTCATCCAGTTATGCACATTTCGAAAAGTTAAGATCATATCCACTGATTGTTCTGGTGCGATCTCTGTTGCTTCAGGAATAGAAAGCTCCGTTATGATTGTTCGATCATATACCTCAGGAGACTCAGCTAATTTTGCTTCGTATTCCTTCTGCATTTTTTTACGCCATTCAGGCGCACGTTTCGCCGATGATGCAAAACCTGCCAAATATAGTTTCCCTTCATCCCGCATAATCGGTGCTAATATTTCCGTATACCATCCTCGACCAGGCCAAATTTCGACAACATTCATGTGTGGTAATAAACCAAAGAAATTCAATGTTTGTCGCGGATGTCGAAACACATCGCGCTCCATATTAGCCTTATCCCGATGTTTGGCGCGTATAGCCTCATCAAACAATTTATCTTTATCTGCAGCAATAGAAGGTTGTATAGAAAAAATGCTAAATAACAAAAACAATCCAATATAACGGCTGGCGCTCACTAACATGATAATTTACCTATTAAAGAAGATGACTAAAGAATATTCTAAATTGTATGATACAAATATGACTGCAACCTTGCTACAAAGTTTTATGGCAACACCAAGGATATAATAATGTCAGGTAATAATTTAAAAAATCTACGAATATTAATTTTATTGATCATTTTATTTGGTGTCGCAGGGGGCGAGTACCTCACAAGGACTCGTTCAACCGATTGGAATGATAAATTATGGGTCGTTATTTATCCTATTAATGCAGATGGCAGTAGCAAAACCAATTCTTACATTCATAAGTTATCCATTGAAGACTTTAAACCAATAGAAACCTTTATTGAACGAGAGGCGAAACGTTATAAGCTATCTACCGATCAACCTATATCTGTTTATTTAGCCAAACCATTAAATGTGCAACCCCCGATGCCGCCAGCCAATGGTAATGTTTTATCCGTAATGCTCTGGAGTTTGAAGTTACGTTACTGGGCTTGGGCTAATGATAATTTTGAAACTCCCAAAGATATCCAAATTTTTGTACGTTACTTTGATCCAGACAAAACTTCTCGCGTTGCCCATTCATTAGGCTTACAAAAAGGCATGCTCGGCATCGTCAATGCATTTTCTAGTAAAAAACAAAATGCTCAGAACAATGTAATCATTACTCATGAAATGTTGCATACTTTAGGTGCTAGCGATAAATATGATCTTTCTAATAATCAGCCACTGTACCCTATTGGTTATGCTGAACCCGACAGAAACCCATTATTACCACAAAGAAGAGCCGAAATCATGGGCGGTAGGATTCCTATTTCTGAAACTGAGTCTAAAATTCCTAAAGGACTAAAATACGTATTAGTAGGTAAAGAAACCGCTTTAGAAATCCGTTGGATCAAATAATTAATATTATTTTTTACAATTTAAAATAAAAACTCTATAGAATATAGATATATTCTTAATTGGTATTTAGATACATAAAAGTCTTTGGAGAACAACACATGGAAAATAATAAACACTTAAATCATTCTGCATTTTCAGCTTTATTATTAGCAATAGGGATAGCAAGCGCTGGTTACTTTGTTAGCCAAACTCTTTATAAATCAAAAGTTGCTTTAAATACTGCTGAAGTGAAAGGACTCGCAGAGCGACGTGTTGAAGCTGATAAAGCTTATTGGTCGATACAATATACAGTATCTGGAAAATTAAAATCTGAAATACCTCGCTTATATGAAGAATCAGAAACAGATCAAAATAAAATCATTTCTTTATTAATCGATAGTGGCTTTATAAATGATGAAATAAAACCAGGCGTTATAAATTATGTAAAGAAAGAATTTCGAGACGAAAACCAGAATCTAGTAGAAGAAAAACATTTATTGATTGGTGAAATTGAAGTTCAAACCAAGAAAGTAAAATTAGTCGCTGAAGTTAGAGCCAAATTAAATAAACTTATTGCACAAGGATTAAATGTTACGAACAATGCTCCTGCTTATCACTTCACAAAACTTAATGATATAAAGCCTGATATGCTTAAAGAAGCAACTAAAAATGCTAGAGTAGCCGCAAATGAATTTGCAACAAATGCTGGAGTTAAAGTTGGAGGAATTAGAAGCGCAAGACAAGGAGGCTTTGTAATACGAGATGTCGGCGAAAATTATGGTGACACTAATAAAATTGAAAAAGATGTTAGGGTGGTTACAAATATTACATTTTTCTTAACAGACTAAGTGATTGTTTATATATGCTTTAAACAATTACCAATAAAAATTTATTTGAGCCACTTAGCAATATCTTTTGCATGATAAGTAAGGATTGCATCCGTACCAGCCCGTTTTAGTGAAAGCATTGATTCTATAACGACTTTTCTTTCATCCAGCCAACCATTCTGTGCCGCTGCTTTTAACATCGCATATTCACCACTCACATTATAAGCAAACGTTGGCACTTTAAACTCAGACTTCACTCGATAAATAATATCTAAATAAGGTAAACCAGGTTTTATCATAACAATATCTGCACCTTCATTTAGATCGAATTCAATTTCAGTTAGAGCTTCATCACTATTCGCTGGATCCATTTGATAAGTAAACTTATCAGCATTTCCTAAATTAGCCGCTGAACCTACAGCATCTCGAAATGGGCCATAAAAACTCGAAGCGTATTTTGCAGAATAGGCCAAAATACAAGTATTGATGAATCCATTGACTTCCAATTCTTGGCGAATCGCACCGATACGTCCATCCATCATATCGGATGGTGCTACAATATCCGCCCCAGCTTCAGCATGCGATACAGCTTGTTTTACTAAGACCTCAACGGTTTCATCATTGAGCACATACGCATTTTCATCGATCAAACCGTCTTGACCATGTGTAGTAAAAGGATCTAACGCTACATCTGTAATTAATAATAATTCCGGAAATTGTTTTTTGAGTGCTTTGACAGCTCTTTGTAAAAGGCCTTCAGTATTGTACGCCTCTTTCGCATCTTCTGATTTTACATCTGAATTTGGAACAGGGAATAAAGCGACCGCTTTGATGCCTATGTTTAATAACTCTTCAGCCTCTTTAAGCAATAAATCGATACTTAATCGCTCAATACCAGGCATTGAATCAATAGACTGTCGTTGATTATTGCCCTCTATAACGAACATTGGATAGATTAGATCATCCGTAGATAATGAGTTTTCTCGAACTAAACTTCTTAAAAAAGGTGATCGGCGTAAACGTCTTGGGCGACTACTCAAAAATAAATTATTGCTCATAAGTTGATAACTTTTTGTTTAAACTGTGGTCATAATAACGTTTTTTAAGACGATATAATAACAATGATAGAGAATGAAGCGATTATCCGTATTATAGCATTTATTGGCAGCTTATTATTGATGCTGCTATGGCAACAATACTCCCCTCGTCGCCAGACGATGGCTATTGCTTCGTCTCGACGGGTCAATAACATCAGCCTAATTATTATTTCGAATCTTATCATCCGTTTTTTTCTGCCGACAATCACAGTTTCAAACGTCGCACTTTTAACAGAAAAATATCAATGGGGGTTGTTTCAACAATTTGAAATGAATTCGATACTGGTAATTATTTTATCGTTTCTATTATTGGATTTTTTAATCTACTGGCAACACCGCTTGTTTCATAAAATTCCTCTACTTTGGCGCTTACATCGAATGCATCATAGTGATAAAGATTTAGATGCGACCTCAGGCATTCGCTTTCACCCTATCGAAATCATTTTATCCATTATTATTAAAAGTACCGCAGTAATGATATTAGGTATTCCTATTCTTGCTGTTTTAATTTTTGAATTAATACTTAATGTTTCACCTATTTTTAATCACAGTAATATTCATATTCCAATTAAGCTCGATAAATACCTACGCTATTTTATTGTGACGCCTGATATGCATCGCATACATCATTCAGTGATAAAAAATGAAACGAATAGTAATTATGGTTTCAGTATCAGTTTATGGGATAGATTATTTAAGAGCTATAAACATAATCCAAAACTGGGACAAGAAAAAATGATCATTGGTTTAAATGAAATTCCACAAACTGATTCCGTTTCATTATTAGCACTACTGATTCAACCCTTTAAACACTACCAACCTACAGAGGAAAACTCATGAATAAAGATTCTGCTGTCCTTGAACGATACTCACAAGGTGCTGAAGAACGACAAGAAGCCTTATGTTGTCCTGTTGATTACGATACTTCTTTATTAAAACTATTACCTGAAGAAATTATAGAAAAAGATTACGGTTGTGGCGATCCTTCTCGTTACGTGCAAACAGGCGATACAGTACTCGATTTAGGTTCTGGTAGTGGCAAGATCTGTTATATGGCAGCTCAACTCGTTGGCGAAAATGGCTCGGTGATTGGTGTAGATATGAACGATGATATGCTGCAACTTGCTCGTAAATATCAACCTGAAATGGCAACTAAAATTGGTAATGATCGTGTTACGTTTTTAAAAGGACAAATTCAAGACTTGGCTTTGAATGTTGAAAATTTAAATGATTTCATACAACAAAATCCGATTTCAAATCATGAAGATTTAAAAACTCTTGAAGCCTTTAAAAAAACTCAACGTTCAGAAACCCCATTAATAAAAGATAATTCCATTGACTTAGTAATATCTAACTGCGTGCTTAATCTTGTTGATGATGAACAGAAACAACAACTTGTAAATGAGATATATCGTGTCGTTAAACCAGGCGGTCGTATCGCTATTTCAGACATTATTTCTGATGAACCTATTCCTGATCATTTAAAAGCGAATGATGAACTATGGTCTGGATGTATTTCTGGCGCATTTCAAGAACAAGAAATGTTAGCTATGTTCAAAGAAGTCGGCTTTCAAGCAATTTCATATGACAAATGGACTGATGAACCATGGCAAGTGGTCGAAAATATTGAATTTCGTTCAGTAACATTAACCGCTGTTAAACCACTTGGCAAAGATTGCATCGACAAAGGTCACGCTGTAATTTATAAAGGCTTTTACAGTCAAGTCGAAGATGATGATGGTCACGTTTTTCCACGTGGCGAAAGAATGGCTGTTTGTGAACGCACCTTTCAATTTTGTACTGAGGGACCTTATCGTGATGACTTTATTGGCATCAGTCCTGCAGTAGAAAAAGAGCCGGTTAACTGGTGCGCACCGCCAAATACTAAACGCAGCGTAGCAGAAACCAAAGGTGGCACACATAAAAACAATACTCAACAGTCTTGTTGTTAAATATATTAACTGTTTAATGGGAGAAAATATTTCATGACCGCAGAAATCATCGACGGTAAAGCCGTTGCCTTAAAAGTCCGAGAACATTGGAAAGATAGAGCTGACGCCCTAAAAGCTAAAGGGGTGTTACCAGGACTTGCAGTCATCATTGTCGGTGATAACCCAGCTTCACGAGTGTATGTCAGGAATAAAGTCAAAGCATGCCATGACTTAGGTCTACATTCAGAAATGATCGAACTACCAGAAGATACCAGTGAAGATATGCTATTAGAGCGTATTAACAATTTAAATATGGATTCAGACATTCATGGTATTTTGGTTCAACTTCCTCTACCTAAACAAATTGATGTCGATAAGGTATTAGAAACCATCTCTGCTGAAAAAGACGTCGATGGCTTTCATCTCTATAACTTAGGTGGCTTAGTTGCCGGCAATACCGTATTTCCTCCTTGTACACCATACGGTGTTATGGCAATGCTTGACCATATCGATGCAGATATTGCCGGGCAAAATGCGGTGGTTATTGGCCGTAGTAATATTGTTGGCAAGCCTATGGCTCTAATGTTGTTACAAGAAAGCGCAACGGTCAGTATCTGTACTTCAAAAACCAAAGATTTAAAATTTTATACTAGCATGGCTGACATATTAGTTGTTGCCACAGGTCGACCTGAAATGATCACGGGCGATATGATCAAACCAGGCTCTATTGTTATTGACGTTGGCATTAACCGTTTAGATGACGGTCGCTTAGTCGGCGATGTTGATTTCGAAAGCTGCAAAGAATTAGCAGGGCACATCACACCTGTTCCTGGTGGTGTTGGCCCTATGACCATTACAATGCTGGTCGCAAATACTGTACTTTCGGCAGAAAAAACTCTTAGCTAAATCAACAAAATATTTATTAAGATTACAAGCCGCCTGTGGGCGGCTTTTTTTATGCACATAATTCGACTTGCTTCAAGAAGTCTCTCTACGAGATAATCCTTCACTTTTTTAAGGCAGCATTAACTCTATGTGGTTTAAGAACCTTCGAATATATCGTATTACTGACGATATTGATTTATCTGCGGAAACTTTAGAATCTGCTCTACAAGAAATGGCTTTTCAAGCCTGTGGCAAAATGGACTTCTCAACTTATGGTTGGGTTCCGCCTATGGGAAAGAACAGTGAAATGCTGACGCATACGACAGGAGCATTCACTATCTTCTGTGCACGTAAACAGGAAAAGATCTTACCTGCCGCGGCTATTAATGAAAAAGTCGAAGAAAAAATTCTTGAATTTGAGGCCGCTCAATCTCGAGAAGTTTATCGCCGCGAAAAACGTCAATTCAAAGAAGATGTCACTCATAGTTTGTTGCCTCAAGCTTTAACGCGTTCCTTTTTAACCTTTGCTTATTTTGATCGCAAAGATAATTTTTTAATCATCGATACATCCAGTAATACTAAAGCAGAAGAATTTCTAGAACATTTACGCGCTACCTTAGGTAAGTTACCTGTCGTTCCTTTAAAGTGTCATGGTGATGCAGCCAACATCATGACTCGTTGGTTAGAAGATCACACTCCAAATGGTTTTGATGTAGATGGAGATTGTGAACTGCAAAACCCACGCGAAAGTAAAAACATTGTACGTTGTAAAAACCAAGAACTCGAAAGCAACGAAGTATTAAATCATATCAAAGCCGGTAAACGAGTTATTCAACTAGCCATTATCTGGCGCGAAGCCATTCGGTTTGTATTAGCCGATGATTTTTCAATCAAACGTTTACGTTTTGAAGAAATTATCCAAGAACAAGCTGAGAGTGATTATGATGATAGAGCAACACAATTCGATCAAGATTTTGTAATTATGTCATTGCAACTCAACCAATTTATTAATGAATTACTCCAAGAATTTGGTGGAATAGAAAAAGAGTAGCTTAATAATATAAAAGATCTAACGGTTGTTATTTATGCAAACACCTCTACTGATCTTGAATCAAAAAAATCCGTAATAAAAACATAATTTACAAACCGATTAAATTCTGTACAATATGTTGCATTGCGATAAGTTGGTGTTTGTCAGAAAACGCTTATCCATAAATTCCATTTTCTAGATAATCCATATAAGTATTAATAAACAATGGCTTAACTAGCTAATCTCGGATTATTTACTCAATAAATAACCTCAGTAAAACATCAAAACCATTGGAGTTTTATACATGCCTATTGGAATTTATAACGAATTGCCTTGTGATCTTGACCCCTCCTCTAGAAAATAAACCGCCCTCGGGCGGTTTTATTTAAAATACCATCTTCAAATAAAATCAGATATTCTTTAACCAAACAACGAATATGTGTTCGTTTCGCTTTCTTGGATAATGCTTTTGAAATCTCTAGGCTTTTCTATTCCATAACCTTGTGCATAGTCGACATCGATAGCTTTTAGCATAGACATAGTCTGATCATCTTCTACAAACTCAGCAATGGTTTTCATTCCAAGCGCATGACCTACTTGGTTGATAGATTTGACCAATTCTAAATCAGTATCATTGTTAGGAATATCTCTTACAAACATACCATCTATTTTTAAGTAATCGACTGGTAAGTTTTTTAAATAAGCAAAAGAAGACAAACCCGCACCAAAATCATCTAATGCAAAACTACAGCCGTATTTTTTTATTGAGTTAATTAAATTTATTGCTTTTGAAAGATGTGTGATAGCCGCAGTTTCTGTTATTTCAAAACAAATTTTTTCACATGGTATTTTTGTTTTTTCAAGCTGAGTTGTTATAAAATTTAATACCGCCTCATCAGCTAATGATTGACCAGATAAATTAATAGAAATGAAATGGACCTGAGATAAAAAGTTTGGATTTTCTTTTAATAAATTTAATGTTTTCTCGATAACATAACAATCGATACTACGCATTAAATCATAACGTTCAGCAGCAGGTAAAAATGTATTTGGTGGAATTCTATCACCTTGATCATTAAGCATACGAATTAAAATCTCATAGTGAATACCATCTCGTTCAGGTTTATCTTTGGTCGGCACAATGGCTTGAGCATCCAACTGAAAAAGATCCTTTTCTAATGCTTCTTGAATTTTAGTAAACCATCTTTTTTGCTCATGTCTTTTATTTAATTCTGCATCATCCTCTGTGTAAAAATGAACACGATTAGTTCCTAATTCTTTAGCCATGTAACATGCGGTATCAGCAAGTTTAAACAACTCCGTCAAATCTAAATCATGAGGTTTAAATACAACTGCACCAACACTCATACCAATTTTAAATGGCCGGCCATTCCAAACGAATTGATATTCTTCTATTTCAGCAACTAAAGATAAACATATCTTCTTAGCAGTTTCATAACCAGTATTTTTTAATAAAATAGAAAACTCATCACCACCAACTCGAGCAAATAGGCCATTGCCTGCAAGTTTGTTTTTAAGAGTATCCGCCAACTGTATTAACAACTCATCACCTACATGATGACCACAACTATCATTAACTATTTTAAATTTATCAAGATCAATAAAACAAATAACATGCTCATCTTCACCGCCTTCATTAAGTAAATCTTGAACCCTAACTTCAAACTCTCTACGATTAATAAGACCAGTCAGTTGATCATGCTTAGCAAGATAATTAAGCTTTTCAGCGTTTTCATATTCATGCGTTATGTCTTCTTGAACATAAACATGATATGTTGAATTACCGTCCTCACTCTTAATATTTGTAACCGTACATCGATTCCAAAATTGTTCACCGTCTTTACGAACACTTTTTATCTCTCCATGCCATTCATCATTCTTATGCAAATTTTCTAAAATATTCTTTGTTGCCAATTCCTTTTCTGACCAAATCATGCTTATATCTTTATTTAATGCTTCGTTATAGTGATAGCCAGTAATTGTACTAAAAGTAGGATTTAAAAATCGAATTCGTCCTTGTGAATCAGTAATAACAATAGATGAGCTACTATGGTCAATTGCCTTGGAAAAAACCTGAACACGCTCTTCCATAGTTTTTAAATGGGTTGCATCACTTAAGGTTTCAATAGCACCAACAACATTGCCATCATCATCAAATAATGCATTTGCTTCAAAGATAAGAAATTTATTTCCAGCAGGCGTCTGACACCAGTTTCGACCAACTAGGCCACGTGATGAACTGGTTGCTAACTCAATATGATCGTATAAATTGGCTTTTTCTTCCCATTCATCATCCAATACCATATCCGCTAAACAGGGTCTTTGATGATCGTAAAACCCCATCCAATGCTTATTGGTATTTAATACTTCGCTAGAACTAACACCTGATAAAGTTTCGCAGGCACGATTCCACAATAGCACGTTTGAATCGAGGTTGATTACAAACGTTGCAGCACCGATGCTATTCAGCCATGCGGTATGCTCGTTGATGTATTGGTCGTTGTAATGCATAAATTGTCACGTCTTCCATACTGACAAATTCTATCTGCAATGGTTATTATAGATAGTCGATCTATCGACAAATATCGAAATAACTTAAAGAGTATAGTCTATATATCGGTTGATAATTGAAGCCTAGATAAAACTAGTAAAATTAAGATGTTAGCTGGATTTCCGAAAAGCTTTTTTGTGATATATGAGAAGCTGATGCAGTCCCCCCATTACGTACGAGCTGTATTGTTTTCAAACCCACTTGGTGAGCAGCATCTAACTCCTGTTCAATATCCGATAAGAACAATACTTCATCAGCATCCTGTTTGATTTCATCCAGTATATTTTGATAAGAATTAGCTTCTCGCTTTTGGCCGATTTTAGTATCGAAATAACCAGAAAATAATGGTGTTAAATCCCCTGCCTCGCTATAGCCAAAAATTAATTTTTGCGCCGCAACAGAACCAGAAGAATAGACGTATAACTCTATGCCTTGTTGACGCCATTCACTCAACTTAGGCTCTACATCTGGATAAACATGACCTTTAAAATCTCCACTTTCATAACCTGCTTTCCAAATCATGCCCTGTAAGGTTTTTAAAGGAGTAATTTTTTTATCATCATCAATCCACTGAATAAGCTGTTGGATAATAGAATCTATATCATTCTCTACTGAGGCAAGTTCAATCACATCATCCAATATTGCCCTAACTTCAGGATCATTAGAATGTGTCTTTATAAACTGAGAAATATGTTTGCGTGCGTACGGAAACAATACATCAAATACAAAACTGATAGACGTTGTTGTGCCTTCAATATCTGTAATAATTGCTTTTATCAAACTGTTTTACTACGCAGTTAAGGTATCAAAGTCTGGGAAGGATTGCGCAATGTCACTGCCGGTAAAATTACCGACCCAACCTTCATCGGTTGTAAAGAAACGAATGCACTTGAAATATGGTGATGTACCCATATCAAACCAATGTGTTGTATTAGCTGGTACGCTTATCAAATCACCTTTTTCACATAACGTCGCATACACTTTACCATCAATATGCAAATAAAAAACTCCGCTACCTTCTACAAAAAAACGCACTTCAAAATCATCATGCGTATGTTCTGATAAAAACTTTTGGCGCATTGCTTCTTTGTCTGGATGATCAGGATTCAAACCAACCACATCAATTGTTGTAAAGTTGTACTTATCATTGAGCAATTGAATTTCTTTATCGTACGCTTGCATCACATCCTCGGCTGAAGCCTCTTTTTCTAAAGGTTGTTCTGCTTGCCATTTTTCTAATAGAACTCCGATCGAATTTAATGTCGAAGCTATTTGTTCGTAATCTGATATTACTGTGCTTTCTGCAGGATCATTATCTGGATAAACCGTTAATTGAGTCATGGATTAATCACTCCTCGTTGTGTTAATTCGCATTTAAATAGAAACTCTAATGCCTCGATATAATTTAATGTTTGATTCACAGAATCGCCCCAGACATAAACACCATGCCCACGGATTAAATAAACGGGTATCGATAAAATATTCTCTTGTATATGTTTATCTACCAACTTAGCTAAGCGCTCTATATTTTGATCGTTATCGAATATTGGTATGTTTACGGAGACTTCATGTGTAGAAATACTTGGAAAAGCCTTAAGTAATTCATAATTTTCTAGTGTTACTTCATCATCATTCTTTGAAATAAGACATGATGTTAATGAATGAACATGCAAGCACGCTTTCGTTTCTGGAAATCGATTATAGATTTGTGTATGTAATCCAGTTTCTGCAGATGACTTTTTACCATCTAATGATTTTCCAGCTAAATCAATACGCATAATATCATCTTGATGTAACTTACCTTTATGTCTACCGGAAACGGTTATGGCAATTTCATCATCATTAATACGAGCCGAAAAGTTACCGCTGGTTGCTGGCACCATGCCCCAGTTATATAAAACCTTACCTGCTTCTACTAACTGATTCGCTAACGATTCAAATGACATCAATTTATTTTTCTTCTAGCGTATAGATATCGACGACTAATGCTTTCACTTTTTTATCCGAAGTATTCTCCCACCAGTGAGCAACACCATTTTTCTCAATCGCAAGACCACCAGCTTCATGAACAATAGGGCCATCAGCATCGTTTCTATGTTCGATAATTGTTCCTTCTAATATATATGCATAACCCGGACGGTTATTATGTGTGTGTACACCAACAACTCCTCCTGGTTCAATAGTGAATTCTCGTGCACGCATTTGTTTGCCTTCCATACCATTAAATTCCGTTCCCAAATCAATAACGCCACGCGAATTAATGGATTCAATACCTTTGGTTTCACTTGGGCCTGTAAACTCGGCTTCGGCTTCTGCAACAGGGTGTGCTTGTATCGAATTAGCAAAAATGAAAAACAACATTGCAGACAAAAAACTTGCCCTTTTCATGATGACTCCCCATATGTTTCTTATGATTTGTATATTCTAACGAGTCAGACTAATAATGCGAACTTTTAGCAGAAAAGAATCATTTTAATAAGATAATCAGCAAAATAATATCGGAATCTTTTTAACTGAATTTGAAGCTAAAATCATAAAACCAAATTTTAATAACTTAAAAATGGGTGATTTAATTTTTGACCCAGAAGGTTAAGCTTTTATCTATAATTTCAGATTTATGAATTTAGATGAATACCTAATCGACATTGCTTTTAAATTGGTGCTTCTTTAAAAAATATTCTACAGGAATAAATGCGAATGGAATCACTGCAGCAATTAAAAGAGCTATCCAAATCAACACAGACCATTTTTCGTTGTTACATACGATCAATGAAAGCACTAAATATAGTAAGTAAAGTACTCCATGCCCCATACCAAAGAGATAAACGTATTCACGACTAATTAATTCAAATGCAACACTCAAGATGATTAGATAGGAAATACCCTCTAATACACTTATAAAACGAAAAAATTTAAGCACTACAACAACACCTTATTTTTAATAATTTTTATATAATAATAAAGATGAATTATGACATGACATCCAAATTCATCTTTATTTTTCAGTGCCTAATTGTGATCAAGCTAAAGAATTCTGTCTAGAATTATTTTCTAATTAACAACAGTTTTCAGCACACTTAACATCAAAATCACATTGATGGACATGACAACAACCTAAAAATGTTTCCTCAGATAAATAAAATTTCGTAAATGCCGTTTCAAAATCATTTGCGACAGATTTTTCAGCTAGACCACTATTGATGATTGCTTTTTGCCATCTTTGAACGTTTGGATAACCTTTTATAAAATCATAACCTGTTGTTTGCAATATGATATAGGCTCGATGTAATACAGGAAGCCATGCAATATCAACATTACTTATCTCATCACCTTTAAAAAAAGTTCCATTGCCTAAAGCAGTTTCTGCTTTTGCAAACATTTGTCGTAATTTATCAGAACGTTCATGAAAGATTTCTTGAGTTGTACTTCGCATCGCGCTGCATTGAACTAGATAATTTTTAGCTGCTAAATAACTCCATGCTCGATCAGCTGCTCGTTGCTCAGCTGATATATCTTCTTCTAAAGGCTCGTGCACTTCATCTAAATATTCAACAATAGCATCTGACTCAAATAAGGCCTTACCTGATTCCGTAATTAATACCGGGACTTGTGCATTCGGTGAGATTTTCAAAAACCATTCGGGTTTATTAGCAAGACTAATATATTCAACTTCATAAGCTAAGTTTTTAGCTTCTAATAAAGCTGTTACCCGTTGCACGAAAGGACAAATTTTAAAACTAACGACTTTAATCATATTCATTTCCTCTTTTTTTTAGAATTTATCTATAAGACGAAGCAACGTCTAAAAAGACGAAAGAAAAATGAAATTAATTAACAATTTTTACATCGTTCGGTTTTTTGTTCGAAATCGATAAGATTACCTTGCTTATCAGTATGGTAGAAGCAACATTCTTCAAATAACGCTTTAAGTTCCATCCTAGCTTTTTGCACGCGAGACTTTAAGGTGGAATAACTAATACCTAAATTTACCGCCGTATCTTTTTGTGATTGACCTTCTAAATCTATGATACGTAATAATTTTGCAGAGTCTTCTGATAATGTTTTAAGAAAAGGTTCGATACAGTAACTTAATTCTGTTTTTACATCATACTCACTTTCGTCGTACCATAAAAAATCTTTATTAATTTCATCTCTACTATTCTTTCGATAAAAATCTATCATGCTTCGATTAGCGATCTGGAACAACCATGATTTAATACTGGCGTCATTATTTAAACCATCGAGACTATTATGTGTTTTGATCAATATTTCTTGAAGCAGATCATCAACATCTGCAGGATTAGAAATTTTGGAATGTAAAAAAGACTTTAAACTACTTTTGTATTTAGACCAAAGCTCTTCAAATTTCATAACGACTTTCTTTAACAATATTTGTATGTTGGATAATCTTGCAAATAAGATTATCCAACTCACGAACAATTAAGCAAGGTCGTCTTTTCCCTCGATAAGAAAATGATGACTCTCAGAGCCTTTGGTTCGAGCTTTCAAGTGCGGCACATAACCCGGATCATTCATGAAAGCAACCGCTGCTTCCTTTGAAGGCCACTCTATAATGATTCGTAATGCAGCATCTTGTCCATCGCCTTCCATAGTCTCATGGCTAGCTGTTCGAGCAAGATATTTACCACCATGCTTTGCAACTAATTTATTCGCGGGTTCAATATAGTCTGGGATCCAATCTTCACTGGTCGGTGTAACAGCTAATACTGAATAATATGTCATATTGTTTTCTCCTTATTGCTTCTGTTCTTTAATTTTCAATAACAACTTTGCCCATTGCTTTTCCACTTTCTAATCGCTCATATGCTTGTCCTGCTTGTTCAAGTGAGTATTTATTGTCATCAAGGATAGGTTTTAGTTCGCCAGCTTCAGCAATCTTTGCAATCTCTTGTAAAAAGACTGCGTGTTCTTTTCGTTTAAAGTTATGCAACATTGGGATCAACATGAAGACAACGTGTAGTGATAAACCCTTAAAATGTGCTACGGATAAATCCAATTCAACCATTGAAACGGTCGATGCAATCTGGCCATTCAATGCTGCGGCTTCAAATGAATTAGCCATGTTTAATCCGCCTACGGAATCAAACACCACATCAAACCCATTTCCATTCGTATGTTGAGCAACGAACTGTTCAACTGTTTCGGTTTTGTAGTTAATCGGTGTTGCACCTAAACTTTCGATTAAAGCTAATTGTTTATCACCACCACCCGTGGAATAGACTTCTGCACCAAAATGCTTTGCCAACTGCAAGGCGACATGACCAACGCCACCTGAACCGCCATGTACCAAAACCTTTTGTTCTTCCTTAACACCCGCGCGAAGCAAACCTTCGTAAGCTGTAATGGCAACTAAAGGCAAAGCCGCTGCTTCGCGCATCGATAAGTTTTTAGGTTTATGTGCGATCAACTTACTATCAGCAGCAATATATTCCGCTAATGTTCCAGGTAAATCGGCTAAACCACCGGCACAACCATAGACTTCATCACCAATGGCAAACCCCTTAACACCTTTCCCGACTTCCACAACAGTCCCAGCAAAATCCATCCCTAAAATAGCGGGAGTCTTGGGCGATAAGGGTAATTCATTACCCATTTTACGAATCATTGTATCTACGGTATTCACACTAGATGCAGCGATATTAATCAGTACATGACCTGAACTCACTGTAGGCTTATCAACATCAGTGAGTTCAAATACTGCATTTTCACCGTATTCATTGATTAGCATTGCTTTCAT
Source organism: Gammaproteobacteria bacterium (assembly GCA_965243205.1). Lineage (GTDB taxonomy): Bacteria > Pseudomonadota > Gammaproteobacteria > Eutrophobiales > Eutrophobiaceae > CBDEUK01. The sequence continues at coordinate 1,833,426 of CBDEUK010000002.1, read as the reverse complement.
TGTTTTCTCCTTTCGAATCTGAGAGTTTCTTTAACTCTTGGCTTTTATGGATATGCAGTCAGAATATAAGATATAATCAATAAACATAAGTACGCACATAAATGATATATAGGCACAAAAAGTATACTAATGGAAAGACAAAACGCACATTCACGTTATGACTGTAACGAAGGTTGTCCTGTAGAAGCCGCTTTAGAAGTGATTGGTGGTAAATGGAAAGGGGTGATCCTTTATCATTTACTTATTGAGACGATTCGATTCAATGAGCTAAGACGTTTAATGCCTGAAATCACTCAAAGAATGCTGACAAAACAACTGCGTGAGCTGGAAGCTGACAATCTGATTTCAAGAAAAGTTTATCCGGAAGTGCCGCCCAAAGTGGAATATTCAATGACGGAGTACGGTAAAACGCTGGCGCCTGTCGTTAAGGCTTTACAGGTATGGGGTTCTCAACATCTGAAAGAGCTAAAAACCAAATAACAGATCCTAACTCTTTCAGTATCAATCATACTCAAACTTAGGAAACCAACCTGTACGGCCTTCAGGCGTCAGATCGAGAAAATTCCATACTGGCCATAATAAATCCACGTGACGAGGGTGCTGCCCTTCCTCAGGTTCAGCGTATAACAACTCCGTATTATAAAAATGATGAATACCTTCTTCGTTTTTTTGGAACACATTCAAACAAGGTGTTTGGCTGCCTTCATCATCTTCACCCCCATAGTCTCGGTTATATGTATTATTAAAAGAAGATACAAGTCGATGATTATGCCACCCTCTGTCTTTAGCCCATTTTCGAAAACGCTCTATGGGCGCTTTAGCAATGATCACTACGTTGACATGACTGCGTAGGTGCGGAGCTAATCCATTTAAACTATCCATGAAACAAGTACATGCTGGACATGGTTTTTCATGTTCAGGATTAAACATAAAACTATAAACCAACAAGTTAGGTTTATCTGCTTCAAACAATTCAGAAAAATGTGTTTGCTTGATCATACCTTCTGTATTGATATCTTCAGGCCCTTCATCAAACAAGTAGTCTTCTTTTAATTTACCTCCGATCGGTAATTGACGCCTTAACGAAGCAACTGTTTCTAACTGAATGCGTAGGTCTTTTTCAGCTTGTAATAATTTATTACGTTGCTGTCGATAATCTTCAGTTTCGTTAGGAAAGGTTTTGCTCATAAGCCATAGTCCTTCAATGTATTTCTTAATAACAATATTTAATGGTATTGATTCTACACCTTATAGAGTAAAAAATTATTATTAAGGCAATAATAAATCTTCAAGAAAAAACGCAGCGAGTTCTGCACGATTTTCTAGGTTTGCTTTTGCATACACCTGACTCGCCTGCTGACGTACCGTTTTTTCACTCGTGCCACGAAACTCAGCAAGTTCACGTATGCTTAACCCTTTTATCAATAATAAAGCGACTTCTTTCTCAGCCTGGGTTAGATACCATTCATTTAACTGCTCATCTATTTTTGCGCCGAGGCCGCGCAATAGTTCAGACGCCTTTTCCTGCCAACGTTTCACATCTTGATTGGATCGTTTTAAAACTTGTTCAAGATGACGATTCCGTTTCTGAGTAAAATATGGTCGCTTTTTCCAAATATAAAATAATACTCCTAATATAAATACATTTAGTATCGTATCTAATATTAGTTCGATAATTGTTGCGCCTTGTGTAATATCATCGTAATAATCAATTAGCCCGCCAAGAAATACCGCAAGCAGTGCAATTGTCACAATTTGTCTTTCTATATCATTCACTCTTTCCAAAACATTCACCTATTTATTAAACCAATTTGCTTCACATATCCTATACAAAGGTCTTTTTAGAATCATAGTACATATGTCTGATAGTGGTTAAAAGACGATATTGACGTTTATGTAGAACATATATCCGATGTTCATCATCGTAAAATCACTAAGGTATGCCCAGTCATTATTACGTTATACAAACACCGCTGGGAGAAAACCATGTTGAAATCTGTTATTCCACTATTCATCTGTTTAGCACTATTTGCGAATCATTCACGCGCAGATGATCCACTTACGATTAACCCATTCAGTCCTTTTTATGGGCAAGATTTTGAATCGGGTTGGCATTTTGATGTGGGCGCAGGCATAGGGTATGAACCCACATACGCAGGTTCGGATAAATCGATCGTCGAAGCCGATTTACTTGCAAGGGCAATGTATCGTACCGATTCAGGGCATCGGTTTTTTATTAACTTTGGTGAAGCAGGAGCAATATTCTCATTAACCCCAAGAACACAGTTTTCGGCTTTCCTTGAATATGAAGACGAAAGGGATGATGAAGATGACAGCACATTAACAGGAATGGACACTATCGATTCTACGATCGAAGGACAATTCATGCTTGCCCATCGTTTTGGCAATGCAACCATCTTTGGCATATTACAACCAGATATCACGGGCGACGCCAATAAAGGATTAGTTTGGTTTTTAGGTGGTAGTTATGACTATTTATCCAATAATAAAAAGTGGCGAACCAGTACTTCCATCAATATCAGTGGAGGAGACAGTGAATACATGCGTACTGAGTTTGGTGTAACAAGTAATGAATCCGCTCGTACTCGTTATGCGGTTTACACACCTGATAGTGGTTTTAAATCAATGACTCTGGGATTTGGTTCAGAATATTTTTTTAGTGAGCGGCTAAGCTTACTGGGAAACGTCGAAGGTGAATATTATTTCAGTGAAGCCTCGGATAGCCCACTTATAGATATTCATGGAACCGATTTCACCGTTGAAGCAAACATGCTAGTCCGCTGGCGATTTTAAAATACATCATTTCATTAAAAAGGGATCAAAAATAAATCTTTTTGATCCCTTTAATCAATTTTAAGAATGACTGCCATCACACAGAGGTTGATTTTTTGTAACCTTGCAACCACAAAAATAGACTGTTGTCGATTCTGTTGCATCAAATTGTATTGGCGCAAATTCAGATCCACTATGTGCACCATCACAAAACGGTTGATTCTCACTTTGCCCACAAGAACACCAGTAGTACGATTTACCTGCTTCTACATCAACAGCATAAGGTGTATCAGATGCACGTTTTGGTTCACTCATCGCTATCTCCTATTTAATATAAATTATTTAACGCAACACTATTCAGCACTAAAAATTATATCACCATAATAGGCTTCTGCCTGACCTTGACTGTTATCTGTATCGGTCATAATTGCAATAATATCAATATATCGATAGCTTTTCTGATTCACCTCTTCATCGCCTTTATCACCAAAAAATTGAATCAAATCTTCATACACATTTCTTTTCTCTTCATACCATTGTCCTGTCTTAGCATCTTCTCCGCGCACAGCGATCATCTTGGCATTAGACCCAGCAAAGGCATTATCCCAAACTTGGCCTTGTGCTTGAGAACCCGACCAAACATAATTCAATGCCTTGGTTTTCCAAACAAATAAACCGCCATCAACCACAACATACACTCGTGCAGAATAATCATCACCTGCTTTGGCTTTTTCATCTAATTTAGGCAAAGCTTTCTCAACTAACCATGACCAATTGATGTAGGGAGTTTCTAATAAATCAATTTCTTGTTTTAAAACATATCCTGAGGCAGCCTTATCACTGAAAGCTTTTATACACATTCGCTCTTTATGAGATGTAACTTCATAAGCTGTTTCATTCGCAAACGATTTTGGTTCCCAGCTCGAAAACCCATTTTGATTCAATGAGGTAAGATTAACTTCTGCATGCACGGTGATACACAAAACCAAACCTATTAAAGTTATTATTCGTTGAAACATAAACGTATCTCTAAATGCTATTGTTTTAAGTGAGACTACTCAGTGAAAAAAGTTCAACTATAAACTCTCATAGTAATTACAATTAATGATAAAAATTTACAAATTGATACATTTGCTTTTACATAAATTTCTTATAATAAGAGAATTATGGAAACACTTAGCGTTATCACAGATAGCGAACTACTTAACCACATGAATGACAATTTAAAAACAGCCTCAATCCTAATTATTGAAGATGATAAGAAATTAGCTCAATTAACAACTGAGTACTTAATCAGTCATAACTTCAATATAGAACATCAATCAAACGGCGTTGATGCTGTTGCTCAAATTAAATCTAATCCACCCGATTTGGTGATTCTTGATTTAAACTTACCTGGTATGGATGGTTTGGAAGTTTGCCGAACCATCCGCCCTTTTTATAAAGCACCCATTTTAATGTTAACGGCTAGGGATGAAGATGTAGATCAGATACTTGGTTTGGAAATAGGTGCCGATGATTATATAACCAAGCCCGCTGCGCCACGCCTTCTTTTAGCACGTATACATGCCCTATTAAGACGTACTTTAGCCAATGAAGAAAAACTAGAATCAAATCTAATAAATAAACGTATTGTTATTGGTGAACTTGAAATCGCTTTAGAATCACGTGAAGTGAAATGGCATCAACAAATGATCGACTTAACAACTAACGAATTTGATCTATTGGTTTTGTTTGCGAGTAACCCTGGAGCGATACTTAGCCGAAATATCATCAGCCAAGAAATTCGTGGCATTGAGTTTGATGGACTTGATCGTTGGGTAGATATTCAAGTTTCAAGACTACGCGCACGCTTTGGTGATGAAAAAGACTCCGCAAGAAAACTTAAAACAGTTTGGGGCAAAGGCTATCTATTTGTCAGTGAAGCTTGGCTGTCTTAAACCATGACTCGTTTATTTCTCCCACTTTTTTTATTAATGCTGACCTTCACACTAGCATTGATATTTGGCATAGAACCGACTATTGATTATTTACTTAAGGGAAGAATCTATCAATATCTTGAGATAACAACTCAAAGTCCTTTTATTTTACTTAAGGAAAAACTTGATCAGTTACCATCCAGTAAGCATCTAACGTTTCTAGAACAACACAACCAAGAACAACAAGGATATCCCATGATTATTCTTGAGGATGGGGATACTCTACTCGATGAAAAAAGCTGGAAAAAAATCAAGCAAGGCGAAATGCAAGCCGTACTTATTGATGAAGCGGATTATGCTTTTCGCTGGATTGCAAAAAGCCGATTGGCTATTGGCTTAACATTTGACTCTCAACTCAAAGACGTGGTGCATCGTGAGGGTATACAAACATTTAATCTTATTATTGATCGATTAAAGCCTATTTCTCCAGAACATTGGCCTAATGAAATTAATAGGCTAAATGAATTATTACCAGTTCATCTTGAATTATCATCAATACAACAAACAGAACTTGATGAAGAACAACGACAACAACTTTCCAATGGGAAAATAGTTAGAACAATAACTGAAAAAGATGTTGAGTTTTATTATGGGCAAATAGCGAACTCAAATACTATTATTGTTGCTGGACCAATTCCGCCCATTATTAATCAAAGAAATTTGCTCATTAGTTTTATTGTTGTTGTGACCTTACTGCTCTCTCTAAGTATATTAATCTGGATACGGCCGCTCTGGAAATCCATCAGCGTACTCAAAAGAACATCTCAACATCTTGGATCTGGAGATATGGATGCTAGAGCTAATATTAAACAAAACGCTTTATTAGGTGATTTAGCGTTTCAATTTAATGCGATGGCTGCTCAAATACAAAAACTGGTTAATGGCCATCGTGATTTAACCAATGCGGTTTCGCACGAGTTACGTACGCCGATCGCGAGAATGCGTTTTGGAATGGAAATGTTAACAAGAAGCGATGATGAAAAGAACCGTGAGCGTTATATAACAGGTTTAAATGACGATGTTGATGAGCTTGAAAATTTAGTTGATGAAATCCTTACTTATGCACGATTTGAAGCCAATTCACCAACTGAAACATGGGAAGATTGTTTTTTAAAAATCTGGCTAGAAGATATCATTCAAACATCACAACGTTTTACTGATAATAAAGCTCTCGTTAGCAAATTAGATAATCTAATGCCTAGTTTTCAAATTCGTATTCGTTCTCGTTCCTTACAACGCGCCATTGAAAATATATTACGCAATGCAAGTTTATATGCTAACAATCAAATCATGGTCTCAGCAGAACTTTCTAAATCTGAAACTCAAATTCATATTGATGATGACGGCCCTGGTATTCCAATTGATAAACGTGAAGAAATATTTATTGTTTTTTCTCGCTTGGAGAAAAGTAGGGATAAAAAAACGGGTGGTTATGGTTTAGGATTAGCTATAGCTAATCAATGCATTAAAAGTATGGCAGGTGATATTATTATCGGAGATTCTCCACTGGGAGGTGCTCGATTTACAATTAAATTACCTATAACCACACAATAAATGTACTTTTATTTCATTCTTCTTCATCCTAACAAATTGATACATATTTAAACAGTTAGCTTACAGATCCAATAACGGTTTCTTCTTATTGTTATAACGTCAAACAAAGGAGAACCTCTATGACTAAATTTAAAAATACTATTTTACTCACAGCACTATTAAGTATTTCAACAGCTGCTAGTAGTAACGAGATTCAACGCGAATTTAATTATATCGACTTAGATAGAAATCAAAATATTTCATACGATGAGTTTTACGTGATTATGATGCAACATGAAATGGAAGCGATGGAAAAAGAGTTTTACGATGCTGATCGCAACGACGATAAAAAACTCGACATTAACGAAGCTCAAGTTTTTGAAGTAACTTATGATGAATATTATCAAGCTGATGTTAACAATAGTGGCCAAATTGATTTAAGTGAATTCATCGAAGCATATATCTATGAAACCTTTCATCAATCGGATCTTAATAAAGATCAAAACCTAGATTATAAAGAATATGCGTTTGCTGTAGAAAACGATTAGCAATCATAAATTATACCTCATACATTCAATGCCGCATCCTCAGCGGCATTTCTATTTCCAGGCATAAGAAAATAGAATGCGCTTTATTCTATTTACAATAAAAGCGAATCATCGATAGCATGATACACTTCTGCAGAATTAATTAAGTTAGCTGCAGTAAGTTTTTCTACACTGTAGACCTCAACAGGTATATAATATTTATTTTGAATTTTACTGACCAAGATTCCAAAATCACCATCGCCCGATGCTAAGATAATAACATCAGACTGCTCAGCACATTCCATCATATCGATTGTGATCCCAACATCCCAATCGCCTTTAGACGTTCCATCTGAACGTTGTATATAAGGTTTTAACTTTACTTCAAAACCAATCGCCCGAAGAATATTTTGAAACTGATGTTGCTTTTCATCTCCACGGTCGATCGCATAAGCAAAAGCATTGATCACATCTCTGCCTTCAGTCGCCTTCGCCCAGAATTTATTGTAATCAAAGTTTTTACCAAAAGCGCTTTTCGTTGTGTAATAAATATTTTGTACGTCTACGAAGATACTAAGTTTTTTCATAAGTTTTATTTAATCTCTCGCAAAGTAATTCAAACTTTAGTCTAAACGTCATATAAAATATCTACTTAACCAGATCATTTTTTAGATCCTATACAATAATTCTTATCCAGAAGAATATTGTTTATAGCAATTTAATTACATCATCGTTTTCTGTAAATTCGCATCTAAAATATTATAACAACCGTGCTCGAAAGTTTTTACCTTTCAACTTACCACAGGTAAGTTTCTTTAGCGCAATATCAGAGGATAAACTTGCGACGGCAACATAGCTCCTAATGTCGAAAATTTGAATTTTACCAACATGCTTTCCCTCAACTCCGTTATCACCAGTTAAAGCACCAAGTACATCGCCCGGCCTTAGTTTTTGTTTTTTCCCACCGTCGATTTGTATTGTAACCATCGTAGCTTTGTAAGCAGATTTCTCCAATAAACCGACCGAAGGTAATACAGAAGCTTTAATCGATTGCTCTAAATATTCTTCTAAACGTTTTAGTTTATGAGTTTCTTTTTCAACATACAGGCTGTAAGACTTACCTTTATTACCAGCTCGTCCCGTTCGACCAATACGATGCGTATACACTTCTAATTCACGCGGCAAATGATAGTTAAATACGGCATCCATTGCCTCAATGTCTAAACCTCGTGCAGCAACATCTGTTGCAACTAAGATAGAAACACTTTTGTTAACAAAGCGTACTAAGGTTTGTTCACGTTCTCTTTGTTCCAGGTCGCCATGCAATGGCAAGGCATTAAAACCAAAACCATTGAGTTGTTTATTGACCTCATTGGTTTCTTGTTTGGTATTACAAAACACCACTGCTGATTCAGGTTTGTATTGCATTAATAACAAACGCAATGCTTTCAATAACTCATTATTACCTTCAACTTGATAAAACAACTGCTTAATGCTTTCTTGGTCATGTGTACTTTCTACTTGAACCGAAACAGGTTCAATCATCACATTATGAGCAATCGCTTGAATAGATTCTGGGAAAGTTGCACTAAACAATAAAGTTTGGCGTTGCTTAGGCATGGCCTTAATAATGTTATCAATGGATTCTTGAAATCCCATATCTAACATGCGATCCGCTTCATCCAATACCAAAGTGTTTAAGCTATCAAGTTTTAAAGTACCTTTACTTAAATGATCTTCCACTCGGCCAGGAGTTCCCACCACAATATGCACACCATGTTCTAGTGAACCAATCTGAGGACCGATCGGCATACCTCCACATACAGTTAGTACTTTAATATTTTGAATGCTTCTTGCGAGTTTACGAATTTCAGCCGCAACTTGATCTGCCAGTTCACGAGTTGGGCACAGCACCAAACTTTGTATAAAAAAACGTTTTGCATTTAGTTTTTGTAAAAGCCCTAAACCAAACGCCGCCGTTTTGCCTGAGCCAGTCATTGCTTGTGCGACCACATCTTTGTTATTAAGAATATGCGGCAAGCTTTGTGTTTGAATTGGGGTCATGGTGTGATATTCCAATGACGCAAGATTATCCAACAACGCTCGGTGTAATTTTAAGGATGAAAAATCGGTTGAGGGCAAAATAGTTTCCAGATAATAAAAATGGTTAATTATTAAGATACATCATATGCTACATACAGATTAATTGATAACATTCAATTTCAAAGATATTAATTGGTTATATTCTCTTAAATCAACGATTTACTCTGTTTCCAAAGACAAATAGAAACTGCAATCAATATTAATTCAAATACAAATGTCCAATGTAAAATAAAATTCAAAATCCACGATGGATAAAACGCTGGCACATCAAACAATTTTATTGAGATATTAGAAAATGGATAAAACCATTTAATACCTCCAACAAAGGTATCTAATATTAAATGTAAAAATATATTGATATGAACGAATATACTAATAAAGAATATTGTTTTATTTTTGTAAACAAGAGAAATTAACAAACTAAACAGCAATATGGTTAACCAAAAAACAGGGAGATGAGTTAAATATTCATGATGATTAGTTTGCCTATTATCAATGAAATAAAAATATAATAAATCGACATCAGGTATTAAACCCGAGCAAACACCCATAAATAATAATTGTTTTTTATTATACTGACTCAATAAATCATTAAATATATTGCCAGCCAAATAATAGCTGGCAATATAACTTGCAGGAGCATGTGCAATAAACATGTGTATAGCTTAATTAGCTTGTTTATAGATTGTTCTATTCTGCCAATCAAAATTGCGAGTTAGATACATTATCAGTGCTAGAATAATAAACAATCCGAGACTACCAATTAACAATGCATAGTCTTCTGATTTTAATATCAAGAAAATAAACATATATAAAACGGATAGCTTCACAAAGACGGTTATACCTTTAATAGTACTTCGCAAAATACTTCTACTATACATTGCAATCAATAAAGACGATGCAGCCGCACTAAAAGTATAAGCTATATTAAAACTAACATGTTCTGATAATGACAAGAGCAAGAGATAAAAGATGCAGTTAGCAAAGCCTACAAACACATATTGAATAGGGTGTAATTTGGAACCGCCAATCGTCTCATAAATAAAATATACGGAAAACAATAACGTAAGAAATAACAATGCATATTTTGTTACTCTTGTGACCAGTTGATAAGTATCAACCGTTTCAATAAATCTAACACCATATTCATTATCATTATTAACCCATGCTGGAGAAATCTCTCGACTGTTTTCGTGTCCAATATCGGTAAAAAAATTATTATTTTTCCAAGTGGCTTTAAAACCTGTATCGTTTATCTCATGGGAAAAAGGCAACGTTCCACCAAAAAAACTTGGTGAATCCCAGTTAGAAACAACATTGATTTCGCTTTGTTTTGCACCAGATTGAAAAATCAGCGCATTACTTCCTGATAAGTCCAAGCTCAATTCAAACGAGTTTTTTCCTGTCTTGAGAATAGAATCTTTTGGTATTTCTGCATTAAATATAACCCAATTACTATTTGCAGATGATTTAACGACAGAAACATTAACCGTCTTTCCATTCCATTTAAGTATTGGTGTTTTCTTTATTGCACGTAAATCAAATGGCATTTGCAATAAAGGCTTTTTTTCATAACTAAAATTATCTAATACTTCTTTCGTTAATAAATAATCACCTTTTAAATTTAGATTGCCGGAAAAAACAGGTACTTTATAAATTCCCCTTTTACGAATTTGTGTATTCATCTTGCCAGATATACTTAAATTTTCAGGCAACAAATGCTGATTGTGCTTACTGAAAATAAAACCTGCGTTATGTTGATGAATTTTTTTTGATTTAGAAATGGTTAGAATTGGTTCAACTACTTTCACCTCTCCACCCCAAGAATTTGTTATCTCCTGAGTAACGGATCGATAAACATAGCTTCTTTCATTGATAACAGACTCAACCATGCTCATAGGGATGAGAAGCAATAAAATAATAATCCCAATGACAGTTACTTTCCAAATAATTGAATCATTGAGTCTATCCAGTAAATTGTTTGTGGTCATGAATAATTCTCCTTAGTGTATTAAGAAGAATTAAGCCAAAACAATATGGCAACAATCTGGCCGTTAGATGGAAATGCCAGGATTATTGTAATTTAATAATTATAAGATCCTAAAAACTGCTAGAAATATTAAAGAGATCTACCTCTTTAATTCTTAAAAAGTTTAAGCGTTTACTAACTCCACAAACCCATGACTATCGCAATGTCCATCGTGCACATGGTGTAGTTCACCGTTCACAAGGTAATCAACGTGGTCGCCGTGAGGAATAGCTTCGTGTCCGCAATCTGGCCCGTGCACATGTTCACCACAACCATTCGATGACTGCTTACATTCGCTTGGGTTTGCTTCACTGACTTCAATGACATGCTCATCACAATGGTCTTCGTGAGGATGATGGAGGTGGCCATCGTGAATATAATCAACATGACCGTTATGTTTGACGGCGGTATGGCCGCAGTCTGGTCCATGTTTATGCTCTGGATGGGAATGAGTTTCTGAACAATTCATTTTATTTTTCCTCTTTCTCAGTCAGTTGATATTTTAAGTATAGCTGAAAAACTTAAGATGTCAGATAGTTAAGTAATACAGGGCTCTAATCGTTTTAATCTCCTAGAACGAGGAACCAGGCTGATTGAGGAATTCGATTTCTTCAGGTGTGGATTCTCGGCCTAATATTTTATTGCGATGAGGGTAGCGACCAAAGCGTTCAATAATGGCTTTGTGTTTCAATTCAAATTGATAGTTGGATTCAATGCCATTGTTTTTATACAACTCAACCGCTTGTTCATGAATCATTAACGATTCGCTGTGCATATACGGCATGTATAAAAAACTATTTTCGATTGGATTTAATTCACTGTCACATTCATTGTCAACGGCTTCTTGGGCTAAGGCCAGAGCTAAAGAATCATTGGCAAAGGCTAGGGCAGAATCACGATGAATGTTTCTGGAAAATTGATCGAGTAAAATAATTTCAGCTAATCGCTCTTTAGCAGTCGCTCGCCATTCAAACAGTTCGCATTGAGCTGCTTGAATATGTAATTCACCAAAGCGTTTTTTAATCAATGCATCAAATGCTGGATCTTTTATCCACCATTGTTTTTCATCAATCTCGTTAAACCAAAAATGTAAAATTGTATTTAACATTATCGAATAAAAATTAACTGTTACTCTAACCTTAAATGTTTTATCACTGCGTTCGAAACTCTGTGTCATCCAATACAACTTGCCAATTAGCAGCAGAGCCAATCTCTAATCGATCGATATTGCGATAGTCAGCATCAAAATAGACCGCTCCTTCTGTATAAGCTTTTATCTTATCCTCATAGATAATTTTTCCATCGCGCATACCTCTAAAAATTACATCGTGTTTTTCCGCTTGAGGCCACGCAACGCCAACATAGGTCCCAACAAAATCAAAAGGTGTTTCTGACCAGACAACACCTAAGTGTCCAGAACTGTTATAGGTCATATATTCTGACGAAATAGTTGCGTTGAGATAACCGTCGCCTCCATATAACTTTTGATGCGTTGAAACCCAATTAACCCAATTCAAATTAAGATAACCAAAAGGCAATTCATAGAGTGAATCCGATATAGTGAAAGTATCATAATCCGCTTTAACCAGATTCCCTTTAGGCTTTGTTTGATGCCTGTCGACATTAAATCCTGATACAACAACAGCATAATCTTTAACGACTATTGATCTGGATACAGTCTCGTCATTCACTATCCATTCAAGTTCCCAATCCCCAGGAGAAGCAGGTAAAAAATATTTACCTTCTGAAAGAGACACGCTTTGCGATTCACCTGATACCGACTTAACATTTAAATCATAAGATTTTTCTATTGCCGACATATCAACCGAACCACTAATGCTTAGCTCAGGCGCAACACCAATCGGCTCACAGGTTTTATCCAGAACGATTCCTGCAGGAGAGCCCTCAAGCTCCGAAAAGTGAAGTGTTTGATTAGCGTTGTTGGAAGTGATCTGCCAACCCTCTGGCGTTTGCGCAGCAACCTGGTATTCACCAGGTTTATAAACGTCATACTTATCGACGTTCAATCTCATCTTAAAATTGGTAAAACCAGCAAGGTTCGAATCCTGTGTGACCGGTTTTAATCCTGGCCTTTCCATATCGATAATCAATCCCGCATACGGCCTATCCCCCATATCATACTTACCGTCCCGATTAATATCTCGATAGGTAAAACAAGAAATATTTAAAGACTTAGGAATCGATTTGGATGGGTAATAAACTTTATATAGAAGCGCAACAGCAACAAGAATAGCAAGTAACGAAATCAAGACTATTTTTTTTATCGACATGTTATTTGGCAACCACTGGTTGGGTATACTTAACGGACATAGGAAGAATAAATCTTCTACCAAGCCCTCAAACGAAACATATTACCCTAATTTTAATTAAAGGACTCAGCCTCTTTAATTCAGAACATTTAGAACGTATTGATAAATGATGAATTAATCTAAATTATTACTTTGATCCCAAATATTCAAAACCATGTTTTAGAAGAAAAACTATTTACGAGAGAAAAGCTTTAAACTCGATAGTGCAAATAACAATAAAACAAATGCTGGTGGTAACGGTACAGCAGTGACTGTAAATTGAATATTTGCAATCGACGCCATAGCAAGTTCGTATTCATCGGGATAAGCATCAGGAATAGGAACTATAATGTTACTAGCATGAGACCAAAGATACATACTTAATACATAATCTTTCCCTGCAATTAAATTATCGCTAAAGGTATTAGGTTCACTACTGAATTGACCTTGTTGTACTCCTAGACCACCTTCACCATTATTGGACAAATCAAAATCGTTGGAAAATAAGTTACGTGCGCCATAATCAGCGTCTTCATCATAAACCAATAAGCCAAACGTCATGATCTGGTTGAAATAGGAACTAGGAAGAATAGGATGAGTAGAGGTGTCAGGACCATGAATCGCAGCCATTTGCTCAGGAAAAAGTTCATTAACGGTTGGTAACGTCGTTAAATAGTCCAATGAAGTAGATGCATTAATTGAAAAAATACTATCTTGCTCTGCAGTGAATTCTATTAAGAAATTGCTTGTGATTCCATCTCTACCCCCTATAGTAAACCTTTCTCCTCCAGGTGGATTGACGTTATTCGTAGTGTTCAGTTCTGTATGAACACTGAAACTAGCACCATTGCTATCATTCTGTAAATCGACATCCATCTGGCTACTGAGATTAGTAGATTGTATTTCCAGGTTTTTTGTAAAAGGAAGTTCGGGCGTGAAAGGCGGTAATGGTGCTGGTGGGTTTCCTGGATCAAATGGAACAAACTCAATTTCACCTCTTAGATTCTGTCTAACTTGAGATGAGAAATAAATCTCATTAGTTAATATGTCAATATCGACAGCATCAGCCATAAAAACACCACCATCAACATTATTAATCGTAATTAATGGCGCGGCCTGTAGTGTTCCAACCGAAAAGAGTAAAAACAGTGACAGTATTCTCAAAGCAAACTTCCTCCGTGTCAGAATATTTTTTTACTTATATTATCAATTGTACCTTACACTAAAATGACAGCTCGAAAAATGGCTTCGATTCCTTAATTTAATAAGGCGCCTGGATTTCTTCAAATTTGTAATCATTAAAATCATGCAGCATTTTTGGTTCACTCAATTTTGAACGGCTTTGAATGCATAATGAATATAAACAGCCTTTAGAAGCCCAGTAAATCGTTTCTTTATCTACTTCTGCCCATTCCCAATCACTATGAATAAACTTTTCTCCAGTTATTTCATTTACCAACTCATGCTCATCCCAATAACAACCTTTACCTTTTGGCGAACCTACTTGTTCATGAGCTATTTTACGTAGCAACCATTTTTTTGTTGCTCTCTTTTCAAACACTGTACAACTATTCCATTTATCTTTTTCTTCACGCCTTTTCAATTCCCAACCATCTCTCATCAATTTTGGATAATAAATACCTGTGCATTCTGCTCCAAAGATTTCTTCGAATTTAAATTTTTCATTCTGTTTAAACTGACTGGTCTTTTTAAGTGTGTTTTCTTTTGACAAGTATCGATCATTCAACCAATATTCTTTATTGGATAAAAACAATCCTCCACCTTCCCAGCAATCACCTTTTGCATAAAGATCCAATGCTTTTAACCAAGGTACTTTTGAAACCGCCGTCCATGACCCTTTGGTTTCTGAATCCCATTTACCATTCATAGCAAAGTAAATAAGATATTTTCCATCAGGCGATATATCTGTACGCCTTTCATAGATGCGGCCTTTTAACCATTGACCTAATTGAAAGGTGTTTTTATCTCTATTCCATAAAAACGTGCACACTTCTTTGGAAGGTCCACGTCGAAACACAACAGCAAGTGGTTTTTCTTTAGCAAATACGATATGTAATCTTGGAGGGAAAGTATCACTCATAATTTTATGAAGATTATTTGTTAACAACCTACTTCATCTTCTGTTCCACCCCAGTCAAAAACCCTCTCATGATATTCAACTCGGTTTGTTCTAACTGTGCTCGGTTGAATAATCGTTTTATTCTTCTAACCAGTTGTTTGGGGTGGGCGGGATCGTAGAAGCCAACTTGGGTCATGGTTTCGATTAAGTGATTATAAAAGCCTTCCATTTCATCGTGTGTAGCTAAGCGTTCGTATTCGTCTCTTTCGATGACTGGATGTTCTGAAAGTTGTTGACTGGCCATCATTAATTCATAACAAAGGATTTGTACTGCTGAAGCTAAGTTAAGTGAGCTGTAATCTTCATTCGCTGGGATCATCACGACTTGATTACACAGCTCGATCTCTTTATTGCTCATGCCTGAACGTTCTCGCCCAAAAACGATTGCAACATTATCTTCTTCATTACTTTGCGTAATGGTATTGGCGCAACCGCGTGGATCGTGCACGGGCCAAGACATGGCTCGGTCTCTTGCGGTGGTTGCAAAGATGATGGAGCAACCTTCTAAAGCCTCGCTTAAAGTCTCCACCACTTTAGCCTGTTGCAAGATGTCATCTGCTCCTGCGGCGCGGGCGGTGCAATCGGCACTAGGGTATTCCTTAGGCTTTACTAAATAGAGCTCGGTTTGCTGCATGGTCTTCATGGCTCTGGCCGTAGCGCCAATGTTGCCTGGGTGTGAAGTTTCGATGAGGACGATGCGGACTTTTCTGGGTTTATTCATATTTGTTTTTTTCTAAGCTTCAATATCAATGGTTCAGACCGTACAATACTTCTTTAATTAATCGAGGTACAACATGGAGCCAATGCTCAATATCGCCGTGCGAGCTGCACGCGCTGCCAGTAGTGTGATTCAACGTAATGTCGAGCGAATCGCTGATTTAAAGATTGAAACCAAAAGCCAGAATGACTTTGTGAGTGAAGTCGATAAGAACGCTGAACTGGCGATTATCAATACTATTAAAGAATCCTACCCTGACCATGCCTTTTTGGGTGAAGAAGGTGGCGTGGTTGGCGAGAGCGAATATGTGTGGATCATTGATCCGCTCGATGGCACCACTAACTATTTACACGGTTTTCCACAATACGCTATTTCCATTGCCTTAGAACATAAGGGAGTACTCACACAAGCAGTGATTTACGACCCGACCCGCAATGAATTGTTTACCGCCAGCAAAGGCGGTGGTGCACAATTAAATAATCAAAAGATCCGTGTAAGCGGCCGTAAGTCCTTAAAAGGCGCATTGATTGGCACTGGTTTTCCATTCAAAGAACAAGCGCGTTTGGATTTATTCCTTGATACCTTTCGTGCGATATTTCCAATGACTGCGGGCATTCGTCGCCCTGGTTCAGCGGCCTTGGATATGGCTTATGTGGCTTGTGGACGATTGGATGGCTTTTGGGAATTCGGTTTATGTCCTTGGGATATGGCAGCTGGGGTTTTATTGATCCAGGAAGCAGGTGGGGCAGTTTCTGATATGACCGGTCGTGAGAACTACCTCTACACGGGCGATGTATTATCGGGGAACACCTATGTGCAAACCGAGATGCATAAGCTATTTAAAGATGTGTTGAAACAACACGAATACAAAGTGCCAAGGAAAGTAGATTATAAGTAACCACATACAGTGTTGCATTGCACAACAATTAATTTATAATCTCGGCTGTTTTGTAAATGGGCCTTTAGCCCATTTTTATAATACTAATAATAAACTATAAAAAGAGCCGTTTTATAAGATGGACGAGAATATAAAAGATCTCATCACTGAGATATACCTAGATCACTTTAAAGAAATATACCAACGTTCTGAGCCTGAGTTGGTCAACGAAATACATAACGTTGTTCAAGAGAACGCTGATCATATTTCTGAACTCTATTTTGATTTACTGCTTTCTGCCGAAGGTAACGATAATCTATTCAACAAAGAAACAATTGAATCGGATGTTAAGCTAGGCTTTAAAAATTGGTTAAATAAATTATTTATCTATCAAGATTCTGATGAACAGATAATTGAGTTTATTCATTACCAATTACAAGTAGGCCGTAAATTTGTTCGCATGAACATGCCTTCTCACCTACTTAACTTAGGTACACGCTTCCTCAAGATGCAACTGTGTAAGTTGATTACAGATGATAGCCGTAGTGTACGCAAAACCCATGACACATTTATTCAGATTACTATGGTAATCGATACGTGTATGTCGATTACTATGGAAGCCTATCTTTATGACCGACTGATGAATGAACGTCGCTCACAAGCCTTATTGAATCATATTGCTGGTGCCGAGCTGGCTGAGGCTTGCCAAACTGTTCGAGCGGATCTTTATGGCTGGCACACTAATTTTTTAAGCACCATGTTGCGCCCTGGTAACATTGTGAGAACTGCCTTGCCTGCTATTAGCCAGGCACCATTTGCTTTATGGGTTCGACATAAAGCAAAAGTCATTTTTCATGAATCTGAGGATGTTGCAGGTATTGATAATGAAATAAACGTTATCGAAAATAAACTGGATTCCATTGTTGAATATAAAAACAAGCAAGAGATGGATGCGTTTTTAGCCATAGTGCAAGAAATTGAAAACAGCGTTAACCGTATTGCATTTTTCTTAGCCTCTCTAACCGAACATGCTCATACCAGTGAAACTTGCCGTGATCCTCTGACCAAACTCTACAGTCGTCGCTACCTGGATATTATTTTACAAAAAGAAACCAACTTGGCGCTAACCAATAACTCACCTTATATGTTATTGATGTTAGATGTGGATGACTTCAAACAAGTTAACGATACACATGGACATCCAGAAGGCGATAAAGTGATTCAGAACATTGCAGATTTAATCAATGAATCGGTTCGTGCGACTGATTATGTTTTCCGTTATGGTGGTGATGAGTTTCTTATTCTGTTAGTCAATGCCAAAAAAGATCGTGCCGAAGAACTCGCAACTGAAATCATTTTAAAAGTAGGAAATCATTCTGCACCTTCAGCTAATGATACGAATAAAGCTATTTCTGCTACTTCGATCAGTATCGGCATAGCCGAATTTACAGGTTCTTTGGATTACAACTCCGTGATCAAAAAAGCCGATACGGCCCTGATGTCCGCCAAGAGAAAAGGCAAAAATATGTACGCTGTTAGCTAAGGTTAACCCTTTACTTAGCAAGCTTTATCAGTAATAAATTTCCATATTCATCGAGCTCGGCTTGCCAGCTTGGCTCGATCCAAACCGTCGCTACAGCATCTGTAATAATCACTGGCCCTAGACGTTTTTCTCCTGGGGCCAAACCTGCTCGAGGAATAATTTCTACAGTCTGCTCGATGCTATAAACCTCACTAAACTCTTGAGGCAAGTGAGTATTTACTTCTGTTTTAGACATTGCTATTCCTTGCATGTGAGCGTTCACACTCAGTCGAACCGTGACCAGCTCTAGAGCTGAATCCAACAACTGACCATAGCGATTTTTGTATTCATGCTCGAAATCAGAAATGACTTGCTGGCGATTCTGCCACGGGACATTGAGGCTCGAAGACTGACCTCGAAAACAGATATCCAAGCTAGGTTTGTAAGTGAGTGATTCCTTAGTAATACCTTCTTCACCGATGGCAGTTTCAGCCTTTTGTTTTAACAAGTGAATCTCATGCTCAATATCGGAATCGCTTACTTCTTGTAGAGGCTTGGCTATGGTTCGCGAGACTTCACGACCTGGGTTCGCAGCCAACATACCCAAGGCAGACAAGACGCCAGAATGAATCGGTACGATAGCTCGAGTCATATTTAGTGAGTCTGCCAAAGCGCAGATGTGCAAACCGCCTGCGCCACCAAAAGCCAGCAAGGCAAACTCTGCAGGGTCGATTCCGCGTTCAATGGAAATAACCCGAAGGGCCTCGGCCATCTTTTCATTGGCGATACGCAAAATACCTTCTGCTGTCTTTTCGATGGATTCAAGGTCAGCCTGTTGCTGCAAATCACTCATGGCTTCTTCGGCCTTTCTTAACTGCAAAGTCATACTGCCACCAAGTTTCACCGACTTCGGTAAATGACCAAGAACTAAATTTGCATCAGTAACAGTCGCTTGAGTGCCGCCTTGGTTATAGCAAGCTGGGCCCGGATTAGCGCCTGCTGATTCAGGGCCAACGTGTAATGCGCCACCTGCATCGACCCAAGCGATGGAACCACCGCCAGCACCTATGGTGTGAATATCAATCATAGGTACTGAAACGGGTAAGCTCACAATCCAGCCTGTTTGGCCCAAAGCAATTTCGCCATCGAACATCGCAACATCCGTTGAGGTTCCACCCATATCAAAAGTAAGCAATTTATTTTGACTGGTTAACTGGCTAATGAATTTAGCAGCGTTTAGACCTCCAGCAGGGCCAGACAATAATAGATGTACGGCTTCTTCACCGGCAGTCGCAGCACTGGTGGTTTGTCCAGAGCTGCGCATGACACTAATAGCAGCTGGCTCTGTTTGTTGCTGTAAGTTATTTAAGTAACCATTTACTAATGGGCCAACGTAGGCATTTAGCCAAGTCGTAATACCGCGTTCATATTCCTTGGCTTCCGCCAAGACTTCGTGCGAGCAACTGATGAATAGTGATTTAGGTAATTCTTGGGCGACCTGCTGTTCATGACGTTCATCTAAAAAAGAATACAGGAAGTTAATCGCAACTGATTGAATGTCGTGATTTTGAATTTCTGTTAATAACGATTGCAGATCTTCTTGTTGTAGATCGTTGAGTATCTCGCCATCGGCAGTGATTCGAACATCGATTTCGAAGCACAGATCATTATCAACAATATGCTTGGTTTTAATAGGCGTGAGGTCATAAAGCTTTTTACGGGTTTGGCGACCAATGTGCAGTACATCTTTAAAACCTTTATTCGTAATGTAAGCGGTTTTTGCGCCTTTGCCTTCGAGTACAGCATTAGTGGCTACTGTAGAGCCATGAACTATCTTCAAACCGTCCAGACTAATGCCAAGTTCAGCAATTCCTTGCAAGATGGCTTTTTCAGGTGCCGAAGGTGTGGACAAAACTTTATGAATGCGTATATTTTCGCCTTCGGCTAACACGAAATCGGTAAACGTACCGCCCGTGTCGATGCCCAAAAAATAATTATTAGAATCATTATTCATTTATGAATAATAACGTTGATTAACACAATTAAACACTCGCACAAACTATGGAAAAAGAAGTACTGATAGATGTGAATGATGTCAGCCGATACTACGGCCAGCAATGCGCGGTTGATAACATCAATTTCAAACTACATCGCGGCGAAGTTGTTGGCTTTTTAGGGCCGAATGGCGCTGGCAAAACCACTTCGATGCAGATGATCTCAGGTGTGCTCGCTGCTAGTAGTGGTCAAATCACGATTGCTGGCCAAGACATTTTAGAGCAAGCCAAGCAAGCCAAATCACATATTGGTTTCTTACCTGAATCACCACCATTGTATAGTGACTTAACCGTTGATGAATATTTAGACTACGCCGCAAAACTACGCCACATTGCAAAAGCGAATTTAAAAACAGCGATAGAAAACGCAAAACTACGTTGTGGCTTGAATGAAGTAGGGCATCGTTTGATTCGTAATCTTTCAAAAGGTTATCAACAACGTGTTGGTATCGCACAAGCAATCATTCATTCACCTTCTGTTGTGATATTAGATGAGCCAACCTCTGGTTTAGATCCAAATCAAATTGTTGAGATACGTAATTTAATTCGCGAACTAGGGAATGATCACAGCGTAATTTTATCAACGCATATTTTGCCAGAAGTACAAAGCGTGTGTGATCGCGTGATTATTATTTCTAAAGGTCAGTTAGTGATGGACGAATCTTTAGAAGCTTTGAACAATCGCAAAGTGACTGAATACCAAGTTGGATTTAGTAATGAAATTAATGCTAATGAATTAACGGATTTAGGGTTTGTTGATTCAATCGTTCAACTTAGTGATCACAAAATACAAATAACGTTAACAAATGAAAGTCAAATTAATTCGTTTGTTAAACATGTGCTCGATAAAGGCTGGGAATTAATCGAATTAGTACCCATGAGTAATTCATTAGAACAAACCTTTATGCAGTTAACTCAATCACCGAATGTTGGAGAAGCATCATGAGCACTATCTTTGCGATCACCCAACATGAATTACGACGATTATTCCGTTCACCATTTGCCTGGGTTGTTTTAGCGGTAGTGCAATTTATTTTGGCGCAACTGTTTTTAAAGTATTGGGAAATCTATGAATTGCGCGATGCCCAATATTCAGAGATTGGTTTAACTGAATTAGTGGTAGCGGGTTTGTACCAGTCCACTGCTATGATCATGTTAATGGTAGCGCCCTTCATTACCATGCGTGGTTTTAGTGAAGAAAAACGTGAAGGGACTATTCGATTATTATTATCCTCACCTGTATCAATCAGCCAATTAGTTCTTGGCAAATTCTTTTCAGTACTAGGGTTTTTTGTTTTATTAGTTTTTATGATCACATTAATGCCTTTATCACTAGGCATGGGAACAAACTTGGATTATTGGCAGCTTGTCTCAGGCATGATTGGAATGTTGTTATTAGTGAGCGCCTTTACTGCTATTGGTTTGTTTTTAAGTACGTTAAGTTCTTCCACTGCTGTCTCGGCTGTTTCTACGTTTGGCGTGTTATTTTTGTTATGGATAATCAGTCTTGCAGGAAATAGCGGCGCCGAGAACGTCGCTAGTGTTTTAAACTATATGTCCTTATTAACCCATTACAATAAACTCATTAGTGGTTTATTCAGCACCGCTGATGTTTTTTATTATGTGATCATCACTGCATTGTTTTTAGTGCTAAGTGTTTGGCGTCTTGATAGCGAAAGGATGTTGTAAACAATGAAAGTATCTAACAAGAGTCGAACTCAGTATAAAATCAACAGCGCAATTATGTTTGTGTTGTTGATTTCAGTAGCCATTTTATTGTTCTGGTTTACCAATCGTCACGATCAAGAATTTGATTGGACTGCTAGTGGTCGCCATAGTTTATCACAAGCCAGTATTGAAACACTTAGTAAAATGGAAGGCCCGATTACCATTACTTCTTACGCCAGTGAAACACCTGAATTACGAGAGATCATTCGTAATACGGTTAAACGTTATCAACGCGTAAAAACTGATATCAGTTTGGATTTTATAAACCAAGTCGCCGTACCTCAACAAACGGCTGAACTGGGTATTACCGTTGATGGTGAGATGTTAGTTCAATACAAAGATCGCACTGAACATGTGAAGTCTGATAGTGAAGAAGAATTCACCAACGCATTAAGTCGTTTATTACGTGGTGAGAATCGTTATGTGGGTTTTATTGAAGGCCATGGTGAACGCAAAGCTATAGGTGAAGCTAATCATGATTTAGGCATTTGGGTTGCCTCAATTCAGCAACGTGGTTTTTCACCTCAACTGTTAAACCTAACTCAAGTGAACTCTATTCCTGATAATACTTCTGTTTTAGTGATTACGAATCCACGTATTAATTATTTACCTGGTGAAGTTAATTTGATCATGGATTACATTGATAAAGGCGGCAACGTTTTATGGTTTGCGGAACCTGGTAAGTTAAACGGCTTAGAGCCTGTAGCAGAAAAATTGGGTATTTCGTTTTTACCAGGAACTATTATTGATTATGTAGGGCAACTATTAGGTAGCAATGATCCAACCATTAGCATTGCTTCAGAAACGAATTATGCACCACATGCAACTTTAAAAAACTTTGAATTAACGACTTTATTTCCTGGTGCAGTTGCTATGGATGTAGAAGATTCAGACTGGACAGCTGAACCAATCATTATCACAGGCGAACACACATGGTCCGAACATTCTGAATTGAATACTGAAGTTGCTTTTGATGAAGGACAAGATCGATTAGGGCCTTTGAATATAGCTTATGGTTTTACTCGTGATATTGAATCAGAAACAGAAGAAGGCTCACAAACCATTAATCAACGAATATTAGTCGTCGGTGATGGTGACTTCTTATCTAATCAATTTCTTGCCAACAGTGGCAATAATGAACTGGGTTATCGTTTTATTAATTGGTTAAGTAGCGATGATGATTTTATTTCCATACCAGTAAAAACTTCCGATGATTTATATTTAGAATTATCTAACACGACCAAAATCATAATAATTTTTGGTTTCTTAATTGCCTTGCCATTAACCTTGCTTGGATTAGGTTTGTATATTTGGTGGCGTCGTAAGAAACAATAGATCATATTAGCTGTGCAATCTCAACTTACTATTAATATAGCTTTATTTATTTTTGTCTTAACACTTGGGTTTTTCATGTTCAGTACTGAAAAGGAAGAAACCAAGCCCATTGAATATACTGTTTCAGAGCTCAACGCGGATTCTATTAATAAAATATTGATAGAACGCCTTGCCAGCAAAACTATTGCATTCGAAAAATCAGATGAACAATGGCAATTAATTGAACCTATAACCGCCCCAGCGCACCCTAATCGAATTGAATCTATCTTAAATGTTTTAACCACATTGAGTTCAAATCAATTAAACGTTGATGATTTAGATCTAACACAACTTGGCCTTGCCACACCTGAAGCGACTTTAATATTAAATGATTCACGTTTTGAATTTGGTTCGACTAATCCATTAGATAAAACCCGTTATTTACGTAATGGTAATTATATTTACACGATTAATGATCAATTATTTTATCAACTGACTACAAATGAAAATTTTTTCATCAATCCAAAAGTTATTAATAGCCCAGATAAAATTATCAGTATTGTTACTGATCAATATCAATTAACAAAAACAGATGATACATGGAAAATTAAATTATCTAATGACAACATAGAAACAACAGCAAATATTGTATTCAATGGATGGCAGCAATTGGAAGGAAACCCTGTTAAACCTAAAGAAGTTGAAGATGTCATTGGTAAAGTTGAAATCAGTTTTAATGATAATTCAACTTTAATACTCGATGTGGCCAGCAAAGAACCTGAACTTGTTTTAGTAAATAACAACTTAAACCTTGAGTATAAAATCACTCAATACATTGCAGATATTATTTTTCCAAAACCAAAAACTGAGTCAGAAGAATAATGCCTGAACTACCTGAGGTAGAAACTACTCGCATTGGCATAGCACCTTATTTATTAGGCGAAACCATTTCAAATATTATTGTTCGTAACTATCAACTACGTTGGCCGATTAGTAAAACCATAACCAAGAACCTCCCTGGACAAGAAATCCGACAAGTAAAACGTCGCGGCAAGTATATTATTATTAAAACTAATGAAGCAGCGATCATTTTACATTTAGGTATGTCTGGTCATTTACGAATTTTATTAGAACCTAAAAAGATACAAAAACATGATCATGTTGATCTTGAATTATCTTCAGGCACTATTTTACGTTTTAATGATCCAAGACGCTTTGGTTGTTTGATTTATACCAAAAGAGATCCGCTTAAACATGATCTGATAAAATCATTAGGTCCAGAACCTTTAGAAGATGATTTTACGGCTGAATACCTTTATGAAAAATCGCGTAATAGAAAAACATTTGTAAAAACATTTATTATGGATAGTAAAGTAGTAGTCGGTGTTGGAAATATATATGCTAGTGAATCGTTATTCCAAGCTGGCATACTTCCTAAACGGAAAGCCAATAAAATTTCTTTTGAACGCTATGAAAAATTGGTGGCCGAAATCAAAGCAGTATTAAAACTTGCTTTACAAAAAGGCGGCACAACCTTGAGAGACTTTACAAACTCAGATGGTAAGCCAGGTTATTTTCGTCACGAATTGAATGTGTATGATCGAGCAGAAGAACCTTGTAAAAAATGTGGCAACCCTATTCAAATCATTCAACTAGGACAACGCTCTACCTATTACTGCACTCACTGCCAACATTAATTTAGTTTTGGAATAAAAAATTAATCAAAAAATTTATAGCTTCCCACCGATTGCAAATAAAGATGCGACTATTTTAATTCTTGGTTCGATGCCTGGAGAAAAATCTTTATCTGCAAATCAATACTATGCTCATCCACAAAACTCTTTCTGGAAAATTTTGTTTTCAATCTACAAAGAAAATTTTTCTGATGATTACACAAAAAGAACTCAACTATTGAAAAATAACAAAATTGCTTTGTGGGATGTTTTAAAATCTTGCCAACGTATTGGCAGCTTGGATTCAAATATAAAAACTGATAGCACGATTGTTAATGATTTTCAGAGCTTCTTTTCCAATCATACTGATATTTCTAAGATCTATTTTAATGGTCAAAAGGCACATCAACTATTTAAACGAAACGAAATAAACAATGCCAACGATTTCTACGCGAATTATAAAGTTTCTGTTTTACCATCTACCAGCCCTGCTCATGCTAGTATCAAATGGACAGAAAAATTAGCCGTTTGGCGAGAAAATCTGCTCGACTAAAATAAAAAACAAAAGTCATTTTTTTAAAATCTCTGGTGTAAAAAATTCTCATCAAGAGGTATGATTGTCCCTGCCTGAATATGAACTCTAACAACATAAAATTCTGTAACTTTTGTCTTGATGGAGACTAATAATAAAATGATTCAGGCATCAGATTTATTGCCTTTGTTATTCAACGCTTACCCTGAATTACGCGATGAATTGCTTGAAACCGTATCCTCTTGGTTGCCTAGGTCAGGTCTTATATCTCCACATGCATTAATGACTCATTTATCTCATCGAGTCGCGAAAAACTTCATGGCGCAAAATTATTCTGATGCTGAAAAGTTATTTGATTTAGTTGAATTATTAATCATCGATGGTAATGAAGATGTTAAGAATGCGGTTTGTACTTGTTTTTTGGCCAATCTACAGAACATAGCATCCAATGAAAATGAATTCGATGATTCTCACTACGTTTCATTATTAAGAGCAAAATCCATAGAATTCTGTAAATACTGGGATGAATATACTGGGGTAAAAACGGACGGACTTTGGTAACAATCGCTTACTTTGTGAAGAAATTCACTTAACTTCCGATATATCTATCTATACTCAAATCTACTCGTTTATGGATAACTCATTATGAAATCATCGGGCTTAATATTGTTATTATCTTTGGTATTTGTTCCTGTACATTCAGAAATTCATCGTTATGTTGATGAAAACGGTAATGTTCACTTCACCGATAAGCCGCCCAGCAATGCTAAGACTGACATCGTTGAAGTAAAACTAAACACCTATGAAAGTCCAGGTTATGAATTCACTTATACTCCAAAGGAAAAACCACAGAAAGTAATAATGTATTCCACTAGCTGGTGCGGCTATTGTAAAAAGGCTAAAAAATACTTTCAAAAAAATAAAATCGCCTTTTCCGAACGTGACATTGAAAAAAGCGAAAAGGCTAAACGCGAGTACGACAAGCTTGGTGGAAAAGCTGTACCAGTAATATTAATTGGTGATAATAAACTACAAGGCTTTTCAGAAGGTGCGTTTGAAGCCGCGTATCATACTAATAAAGAAAAGTAATAGCCTCACCTTCGCCGCGAGGATCACTAGCGGCTAACATTGTATTCGTAGGTTTGTAATACATCACTGCTTGCATGTTGCCATACTGACGATTTCTTTCTTTTAAAGTATGTCCCATTGCTTTTAAGCCTTGAACTTCATTTATCGTCAAACCATTTTTTTCATACTGTATTTCATCAGGTAAATATTGATGATGATAGCGTGGCACACTAACCCATGATTTTGGCAGTTGTCGTTTTTCAAAGTCTAAGATGCCAAGCAACACCATACTGATAATTCGACTACCACCAGGTGTTCCTAGCACTGCAATCTTATCTTTATTTTCTATGAAGGTTGGCGACATGCTTGATAGCGGACGCTTGCCAGGCTCGACCAAGTTTGCATGATCGCCCACTAAACCATAAGAATTAGGTGCATTAGGCTTGGTAGAAAAATCATCCATCTCATCATTTAATAACACGCCCGTACCTGGGATCACGTAAGCTGAACCAAACGGCAAATTAATACTTAAAGTAGCAGCTACTCTATTACCCATTTTATCCATGACTGAAAAATGTGTAGTGTTCTTGCCTCTTTGTTGCAAATCGAATTGTCCCATATCAGCACTGCTCGAAGCTTTTGTAGAATCAATTGAAACCGTAAGACCATGAAGATAATTCTTATCCAATAATCTTTGTACCGGAACATCAACAAAATCTGCATCACCAAGATACGCTGCTCGATCACGATAAGCACGGCGCATTGCTTCTACGACATGATGTTTATATTGAACTTCATCCATTGTTTGTAGATTAAAGTTTTCTAATACGCCTAATGCCTGAGCCAATACAATACCACCTGAAGATGGCGGTGCTGCAGAAGTAATCTTCATATCACGGTATTGGGTAACAATAGGTTTACGTTCTTTGATTGTATAGTTAGCCAAATCTTCAAGGTTCCAAAAACCACCATCACGATTAACATGTTGAACCATTTGCTTGGCAAATTGACCTTGATAAAAAGCCGAGCCACCTTGTCTTGCAACCAATTCTAAAGTATTGGCTAAATCAGTTTGTATAATTCGCTCACCGATTACTGGTGTTTCCTTATCTTTTAGAAAAATATCTGAAGTAGCAGAATATTCCTGCATCACTTTTTTACGAAAACCAATCAACAATTGATAACGCTCGGTTACTTCAAAACCGTCTTTAGCATACTTAATGGCAGGCTTTAATAATTCTACTAAAGGTAACGTGCCGTATTTACGAGTAATGTGATCTAAAGCAGCAATCGTCCCTGGAATACCTGCTGCACTTGGACCATTAATCGATTTACCAGGAATTGGATTGCCTTGTTTATCAAGGTAAACCTTTTTATGTGCATAAGCTGGTGCTGTTTCTCGGCCATCTACCATCACTTGTCGATTATTTTCTGCTTGATGCAATAACCAAAAACCACCACCACCAATACCCGAACCATAAGGCTCCACTACGGCAAGGGCTGCTGAAATAGCAACAGCAGCATCGAAGGCATTACCACCTTTCAGTAAAATTTCTTTACCCGCTTGAGTTGCTAGAGGATGTGCTGTAGCAATCGCACCATAACCTTGTTGAGCTGAAACATTAAAGGAAAGAAAAAATAAAAAACAATACAAAAAATGAATACTTAAATATTTTCTTGCAACCATTGAACAACTTCTTCTGCGTTTAAGTTTGGAGGGAATATAGGATAAAAAACTTTTTCTATGATGTTATTTTTAACAATAATTGTTATACGTTTATATAACTCATTACCATCAGCTTCGAATGTAGGTAACGATAACATTTCTTTCAATTTGAAATTAAAATCACTCAGCAAATCAAACGGAAGATGTAAGCGTTGTTTAGCCTCAGTTTGATATTTCGTCGATTGCGTGCTTAACCCGAACACACTCACTTTTAAATGTGTTAATTCAGAATAATGATCTCGAAAACCACAAGATTGAGGCGTACATCCTCTCGCGCCAGGAATGGAATCCCAACCATCAGGCAACGGCGTATTTGGTCTTCCAGTCATGGGATAAATATAAAGAACAAAATTCATTATTGAAGTTAATGAAATGCTCTCGCCACTCGTTGAAGGTAATTCAATTTTAGGAAAAGCTGTTCCTTGTAGATGCTCACATGCACCATCATCAATTGGCACAGGCAGATCATCAGGTAGTTCTGAAAGTGTTTTTTTATTCACATCTAATTATTCTGACAACGCTTTAAGAACTTCTGGATGTACAAATTGACTGACATCTCCGCCTAACGAAGAAACTTGACGCACTAAGCTGGATGATAAAAATGTTAGATGTTCAGCTGGCGTTAAAAAGACTGTTTCTGCATCCTTATCTAAGCGTCGGTTCATAGCGGCCATTTGAAATTCATAATCAAAATCAGAAACTGCACGTAATCCACGAATGATCACTTTAGCATTGATCTCTTTTGCTTTATCGACTGCCAATCCATCGAAAGAACACACCGAAACATTGTGTAGATCTTGCAAAACGACTTCTGCTAGTTCAACACGCCGATCCGTTGTAAACCGTGTATTTTTAGATGTGTTACGGTGATCAACAACTGCTACAACTACCTTTTCGAACAAACTCGCAGCTCGTTCAATCACATCGGCGTGACCATTGGTAATGGGATCAAATGTTCCTGGATATAAAGCAGTAATTGGCATAATCATTCATCGTTCAAAGTATACAGTCCGTATTGTACCTGACCTGTTGTTTTTTGTTTATGCACAACTAAATAATCTGGCAAAGAAAGTGTTTTTTCAGATTCTATATATAGGTAACCATTTGAACTTAATAGATGATGTTGCTTAATTGCGTCACAAGCGCGACTAATCAGCCCTTGCTCAAATGGTGGGTCAAGAAATATCAGATCATAAACATCGTTCGATTGTGACAAATACAGCAATGCATCTGTATGAATAACACTTAAAGCTTCTGCAGCAAGTGTTTGTTGATTCTGTTCTAACAATGCAACCAGTTCTTGGTCTTGCTCAACCAAACGAACATGTTCGGCCCCCCGAGATGCCGCTTCAAATCCCAATGCTCCAGTGCCCGCAAATAGATCCAAAACCTTAGCACCAGAAATCAACGGCAT
Organism: Gammaproteobacteria bacterium; assembly: GCA_965243205.1. Lineage (GTDB taxonomy): Bacteria > Pseudomonadota > Gammaproteobacteria > Eutrophobiales > Eutrophobiaceae > CBDEUK01. The sequence continues at coordinate 1,803,387 of CBDEUK010000002.1, read as the reverse complement.
TAACCAATTAAAAACAGTTTCTCTTACTCTATTCGAAGTTGGCCTAAGCCCAGGTTTATCAGCTACCGCTAAATTTCGACCACGCCATTCACCAGCAATTAATCTTACCTTGCCTGGCGTTGATGTTTTAACTATCGCTCTCCGTTTCAGAACTCGTTTTTGGGCCTACTTTAATCGTGACAAATTTATCTGGATGTAAACGCCGTTTAAATGCATCTTTGATTTGTTCAACAGTAACTGCTTCAATATTTTGATTAAAGGTACTGAGATAATCTAACGGTAGATCATAAAAACCTATCACTGAAATATAGCCTAAGATTTTTCCATTACTATCAATACGCAAAGGAAAACCTCCAGTAATATTTTTCTTACTGGCAATTAATTCTTCTTCCGTAGGTCCATCATCAATATAACGCTGAATGTTTTCGTATAGATACTTTAATGCTTCGTCAGCTTGGTCCGCACGTGTTGGCAAACCAGCTATGAAAGGCCCTGCTTCTCGCATCGGGCTAAAGTAACTATAGACACTGTAGGTTAAACCACGTTTCTCACGAATATCTTTAAATAAACGTGACACCATGCCGCCCCCACCTAATACATGATTACCAACATATAATGTAAAGTAATCTGGATCACCACGCTTTACTCCTGGCTGACCAACTAACAAATGCATTTGACCCGATGGATGTTCAATAAATTCTGTCTTCGCAGCATCTAAAGCATTAACTTCAGGAATGGCAGGCATCGCTTCACCCGCAGGAATCGAATTGGATAATTGATTTGCTATGGTCTCGGCTTGTTGTCGAGTGAGGTCACCAACCATAGCAATGACCGCATTCTTAGCAACATAATGTTTTTTATGAAAGCTTTTTAAGTCATCAATGCTAAGAGTATTAATAGATTCTTCTGTACCTTCATTTGGTTTTGCATAAGGATGATCACCGTAGAGTGCTGCATAAAAAGCCTCACTGGCCAAAGCTTGTGGTGATTGTTTTTTACTTTGAATACCGATTAACGCTCTTTTACGTTCACGTTCAAAAGATACTTCTGGAAACTCAGGCTTACTCATTACATCGATCAAGGTATTGAGAGCAGAAGTTAGCTTTTCTTTATCCGACAAACTGCGTAGACCAACCGAAGCAGAATCATAACCAGCATCACTACTATACTGTGCACCTAAAGATTCGAAAGCTTTGCTGATGTCATCAACATTCTTACCAGCAGCTCCTTCAGCCAACAAAGCATTTGTCATTAAAGCTGTGCCAGCTTTATTGCCATCTCTTGCTGAACCTGCATCAAATATAATTTGTAAATCCATCATCGGTAATTGATGACTTTCTACAAATAAGACTTTGCTACCATTGTCGGTTTTCCACGTTTGGATTTCGACATTTGCTTTCGCAAAGTTAATTTGCGCAAAGGTCAAAAACAAAAATACAAAAAAACTATTGGGCATGACGTAATCCTCTAGGGCGAGCTTTTCTTGAATTAGGATCGATCGGTTGCGGATCGAGTGTCGCAACGGTTAGAACATCGTCGATAAAATATTTTTTTGCGACTACCATAATATCCTCTGCGGTGACTGCTTGAATCTTTTGAACATACTCATCTGTAAGTTTCCAATCCAAACCAACCGTCTCTAATAAACCTAATACCATTGCTTGCCCAAATACAGAATCTCTCTCATACACTTCTGATGAAACAACTTGTGCCTTTACACGATCCAATTCTTCTTGAGTAACAAGTTCCGTTTTAAGTTTTTCTAACTCCGCTTTAATTGCAGTTTCTAATTGAATCACATCTTTATCTTGCACAGGCGTACCACTGATTGTAAACACATCGTCTAAACGACTAGCCATTCCATAATAAGCACCAACTGATGCAGCAATTTCTTGTCCTCTAACTAAGTTTGATGAAAAGCGGGCACTGTTGCCGCCATCCAAAATACCAGCTAAAACTTCTAAGGCGTAGATATCTTTTTCTGCAACGTCGCTATTTTTTATTAAGGTATTAGCGTAAACAGGGGTCTTATACATTAATAGTAAACTGGGTAGTTCTGCTGGACGTTTTACATTAACGCGTTTCATACCTAATTGAGGAACTTCAGGTATATCTTTTGGGGGGGTTATCGTTTCAGGTTTTAACGGTTCAAAATACTTTTTTGCTAACCCTAAGACTTCTTGGGTATCGACGTCGCCGACTACAACCACAATCGCATTATTCGGTGCATACCATTTTCGATACCATGCTTCGATGTCTTCAATGGTCATGGCATCTAAATCGCTCATCCAACCTACAATAGGATTATGATAAGGACTGGTTTGAAAAGCCGTCGCTTTGGCTGTTTCGTATAAAAACGAAGTTGGTTTATCTTCTGTTCGCCAACGTCGTTCTTCTTTTACCACTTCGATTTCTTTTAGAAACTCTGCTTCATCGAACAATAGATTACGCATGCGATCAGCCTCAAGTTCAAAGCTAATAGGTAGACGGGATTTCTCAAGTGTTTGGAAATATGCGGTGTAATCGGCACCTGTAAACGCATTATCGCGACCACCATTTTCTGAGATGATTCTGGAAAACTCACCATTCGGGTATTTTTCTGTGCCTTTGAACATCATATGTTCCAAAGCATGAGAAATACCGGTCAGTCCACTAGGTTCATAACTGGCGCCAACTTTATACCAAACTTGAGAAACCACTACTGGTGCTCTGCGGTCTTCTTTAACAATAAGTTTTAGGCCATTTTCTAAAATGAATTCGGATGTGGGATTATTCGCTTGGACTAGGCTCGAGAATAACATCGAGCAAAATACAATCAATAACGCTTTTTTCACAAAATCCTCCAAACAAGCTGATAGTGTTTTAATGGTTAGTCGATTATGATCAGGACATATACTTTTATGCATGATGCGTCATGTTAGGAACTTTAGACTCAGCAATCGTTAGTAGTTCCGATTACAACAACGTTACAATACATCAAACCTAATTAGCTTTATACAAACGATGTTTGGATTCAAGAAAAAAAATAAAACTGAAACCGCACAAACCAATACTGATCAGAACGACAGTAGTTCTACCAAATCACTTGATGAAGGCTTAAAGAAAACCCGAGGTGGTTTATTCTCCAGCATCACCGATTTATTCAGTCGCAGCAAAACTATCTCGGATGTTGAACTGGATGAAATGGAAGATAATTTAATTATGGCGGACGTAGGCATGGAAACCACTGCAACAATCATGGAAACCTTACGCAAAACTGTAAAGCAAAAACGCATTGCTACTGGGGACGAACTGTTTTCAGAGCTCAAATCGATTTTGAAATCTCTACTAGAACCCGTTTATGCACCGCTACAACTTCCTAACGATCAAAAACCTGCGATCGTTATGATGATCGGTGTCAATGGGGTCGGTAAAACAACAACGATTGGCAAATTAGCCAAAAGAATTCAAAACGATGGCAAATCAGTAATGCTGGCAGCAGGGGATACCTTTCGCGCAGCTGCCGTAGAACAACTCAAAGTATGGGGCGATCGCAATGATGTATCCGTGGTCGCACAAACCCATGGTTCTGATTCCGCAGCCGTACTATTTGATGCTTTAGAGTCTGCTAATGCAAAAAATATTGATGTCTTAATCGCTGATACAGCTGGTCGCTTACACAACAAAGATAACTTGATGGAAGAACTGAAAAAAGTCCGTCGTGTAATCAATAAATTTAATGCAGATTTAACACCAGAAGTTTTATTGGTATTAGATTCAACTACTGGGCAAAACGCGTTAATCCAAGCTCGTCAATTTCATAATGATATTGGTATCGATGGTATTGTGTTAACCAAGCTCGATGGCACTGCTAAAGGCGGAGTAATATTCGCTTTGGCTAATGAATTAAAAATACCGATTCGCTTTATCGGTGTTGGTGAAGGCGTTGATGATTTAAGAGTTTTTGAACCTGCATCATTTGTCGATGCGTTAATGAGTTTTGATCAATGATTCAATTCAGTGATGTCTTCATGAGCTATCCAGGCGGACATGAAGCCTTACACAACGTTAACTTGTTCGTTGAACAAGGCGCAATGGCGTTTATTGCTGGGCGTTCAGGCGCGGGTAAATCAACCTTACTTAGGCTCATAGGTTTGATCGATCGCAGCAGTCATGGACAGATCATTGTAAACGGCCAAAACCTCGATAAGATCCGTGGAAGTAATATTGCATTATTCCGTCGCAACATTGGCTATACCTTTCAAGACCATCGTTTACTAAATGACCGAACCGTTTTTGATAATGTCTCCTTGCCACTCATCGTTAGTGGCTTTTCACATTTAGAAATTCGCAAACGCGTTCAAGCAGCATTAGACAAAGTCGGTTTATTAAATAAACAACGATCGTTACCTATCACTCTATCCAGCGGTGAACAACAACGTGTCGGTATTGCAAGAGCAGTAGTGCATCGACCGACTATTTTGTTAGCTGATGAACCAACAGGAAATTTAGACCCAGGTTTATCTTTAGAAATTATGAAATTGTTTGAACAATTCAATCAAGTGGGTGTAACGGTATTAGTCGCAAGTCATGATATGGATATGTTGCGAAAAATGAATAAACATATTGTCATTCTGCGTGATGGGCGCATCCTGCCTGGCCATGCAACCGAAGAGTATGCTGATGTCTGAACAAATAACTAGCCCACCAGACATTAAAAATAAAAAGCCAGGCTTGGTTGGATATTTATTACAACACATACAATCGTTGGTGTTCAGTTTAGGCCAGTTATGGAAAAAGCCGTTTAATACTTTATTAACATGTTCTGTGATTGGTATTGCCTTAACGTTACCAACAGGTTTTTATGTGCTGCTACATAACGCAGAACGTTTAACTCAAAATTGGGATGCATCCATTGAAGTTAGTGCATTTTTAAAACCAAACATTGATCAAACAATTAAAGACGAACTGATCGACGAACTAAAAACATTAAAACTAGTAAACGACATTATTTATATGTCTGAGCAAGACGCACTAGAAGAATACAAAAGCTTGTCCGGTTTTTCGAATGCCTTAGACATGTTAGAAGAAAACCCATTACCTGCAGTATTACTTATCGATATTGATAATGAATCTAAATCTATCGACTCATTAGATTCTTTTATCAAAGAACTCGAAACTAATGAAATGATCGATACTGTTGTATTGGATCGCCAATGGTTACTACGTTTACAACAGATCGTCGAAATTATTCGTAAAGGTGTTTATATCATTTCAGCCTTACTTGCCGTTGGTGTATTACTGATTGTTGGCAATACCATACGCTTAAACATCAATAATAAACGCCAAGAAATCGAAATTATAAAACTATTCGGTGGCACCAATGGTTTTATTCAACGACCGTTTTTGTATGCGGGCTTTTGGTATGGTTTTATTGGCAGCGTTATAGCTGTTGTATTTGTAGGTGTCTCTTTAATCCTATTGATGCCTTCTATCAACCATCTTGCTGGTCTATACAGCGATACCATTGATATTGCATACCTAAACATTCTAGAAATTGCCTCACTTATCCTAATCGGCAGCTTCTTAGGACTATTCGGTTCATGGATCTCCGTGGAACAACATATCAGGCAGATAGAACCTCAGTAAATCATTGGAACTTCTTTCCTAATTAGCACTCTTATTTGCAGAGTGCTAAAAATAGCACTATAGTTTGTTTATCTATTTTGGGAGAAATACCGCTTTTATGACGAATTTAACCAACATGACTTTGGCTCTGCCGACGGGTTCACTGGATACCTATATCAGCAGCGTGAACCATATTCCTATGCTAACGCAAGAGGAAGAGTACGATCTGGCCGAAAAACTTCAGAAAAACAATGATTTAGAAGCTGCTCGTCGTTTGGTTATGTCACATTTACGCTTCGTGGTACGCGTCGCACGTGGCTACTCTGGTTATGGTTTACCGCAGGCTGATTTAATCCAAGAAGGTAATATCGGGCTGATGAAAGCCGTAAAACGCTTTGACCCGACTGTTGGAGTACGGCTAGTTTCCTTCGCTGTACATTGGATCCGTGCTGAAATGCACGAATACATCCTTAAAAACTGGCGTATCGTCAAAGTTGCCACTACTAAGGCGCAACGTAAATTATTCTTTAATCTACGTTCTTCAAAAAAACGTCTTGGTTGGCTAAACCAAGAAGAAGTTGATGCCGTAGCAAAAGACTTAGGTGTTTCCAGCAAAGACGTAAAAGAGATGGAAATGCGCATGAGTGCTAACGATATGGCGTTTGACCTGAATCCTGCCAGCGATGAAGACGATAATGTGTATTTACCAGAGCAATATCTGGAAAATGATGAAGCCAACCCTGAGCAGACTTTGGAAGCTTCACAGTTAGAAAATCACACACAAAACGCCTTAAGTAATGCCTTAATGACCTTGGATGATCGTTCTAAAGATATTATTCAACAACGCTGGCTCAATGAGAAAAAAGCCACATTGAATGATTTGGCTGATAAATACGACATCTCAGCAGAACGTGTTCGCCAAGTTGAAAAAATGGCTTTTTCTAAGATCAAAGGCTTGATGGCTCCGACTAGTTAACTCCTAACTTAACGTTTAAAAAGCCAAACCAATGTTTGGCTTTTTTTATAACAAATTTTCGGCTCTGTCCTTTCCTGATATATCCTTTAGAATTGCTGTCCTATGAATCGTATGAAATTTTTGCTGGGCGCTTTAGTACTGGCTATTCTCACCGCCGCATTATCGTATTGGCTAGGCAGTCAAATCAGCGATTCCGACAAAACACACATTCGTAAAGATCATACACCAGACTACTATCTGGAAAATTTTTCGACTTTAACCATGAACTTGGATGGCACTCCAAAAAATAAATTGTATGCCTCGTTCATGGCACACTACCCCGATGATGACTCCACCGAGCTTATTCAGCCCAAACTGGAACTGTTTAATGTTGATAAGCCTCCAACCATCATAACGTCTGAAAAAGGCTGGATTACCGCGAACAATGAAGTAATACTGTTATCTGGTAAAGTACAGCTACGACAGGAAGATCCTAAGGGATTTTTGCAACTACAAGTGGATACCAGTGAAGTAAGAATTCTGGTCAACGAAGATTTCATCGAAACCGATGAACATGCCACTATTATAGGTCGCAGAACACGTATGGAAGGTGTAGGCATTAGAGCGTACTTGAATGAAAATAAAATAGAGTTACTGAATAATGTTAAAGGCAGAATTAATCCTAAAAAATAGTTTTTATGTTTTTTTATCTCTTGGCTTCATTGCTTGTTCACACAACTCTTTAGCCTTATCGAGTGATCAAAACCAACCGATAGAAGTTGAAGCCGATTATGCTGAATTGGACGATGAAAAAGGCCTCACTATTTATAGAGGCGATGTCATCGTTACCCAAGGCTCAATGAAAGTTATGGGTGATGAACTTACCGTTACTTATACCGAAGCGGGTGATATGGATACGATGATTGTCATTGGTAAACCTGCTCACTTTGAACAAATGCCTGATAACAGCAAAATCAAAGACGAAGCCGAAGCCTTGCGTATCGAATATTATTCCTTAAAAAATTTAATGTATTTGATCAAAAAAGCGGAGATGAAACAAGAAGGCGCGCGTATGACGGGTGATAAAATCGAATACAATACCCTAACCAATAAAATTATTAGCAAAGGCCGCGTAAAAGCGAATAAGGACAAAAAAGACAAAGGTGATAGTGGCCGAGTGAAAATTATTTTAAAACAAAAGAAAAAACCAAACGCTGAATAATAATAAAACCCGGTTATCGTATGAGTGTCCTGGCCGTTCGCCATTTATCCAAACAGTTCCGTTCACGGAAAGTGGTTAAAGATATCAGTCTATCCGTAAAAAGCGGTGAAATTGTTGGCTTATTAGGGCCAAACGGTGCTGGGAAGTCGACTAGCTTTCATATGATTGTGGGCTTATTAACTCCCGATAGTGGCAGTATCCACATTAACAAAGTAGAAATAACTCCATTACCCATGGATCAACGTTCTGCAATGGGTTTGGGTTATTTACCTCAAGACTCTTCCGTGTTTCGAAAGATGACAGTGGAAGAAAACATCATGGCAATCCTAGAATTACAAGCTACACTGACAAAAGAAAAAGCACGAAAACGCTTGGAAAGCTTGCTCAGAGAGTTCAATATAACGCATATAAGAACTAGTCTAGGTGCAAGCCTTTCTGGTGGCGAAAGAAGAAGATTGGAAATCGCTCGTGCTTTGGCAACGGAACCTAGATTTTTACTACTGGACGAGCCCTTCGCAGGCATTGACCCGATATCCATCAGTGATATCCAGCGAATAACACAATATCTTAGCCGGCACGGAATTGGCATTTTAATCACCGATCATAACGTTCGAGAAACCCTTGGAACCTGTGATCGCGCATATATTGTGAATGAAGGGGCGATTTTGGCTCAGGGAACCCCTGAGGAAATTATGGCAAATGACAAAGTTCGTAAAATTTATTTAGGCGAAGAGTTCAGTCTTTGAGAAAATTTACTAAACTATAAGATAACAACAATATATAACAAGGATATCTAGGTTCTAATTAGCCTATGAAAACATCATTACAAATAAAAATGGGTCAAAGCTTGACCATGACTCCTCAGCTTCAACAAGCTATACGCTTGTTACAGCTTTCGAGTTTAGAGTTGCAAGCAGAAGTCCAAGAAGCACTCGAATCGAATATGATGCTTGAAGAAGTCTCTGAAGATTACACTGCTGAACATAAGATCAATAAAGAAACGCCTGAAGAACAAGCGAATGCTGAACTAAAACCCAAAGAAGAAAAAGAAGCTTCGAGCGACACCGACAATATCCCAGATGACTTACCCGTTGATAGTGCTTGGGAAGATATCTATGACGGCTCAACCAATTTCAATAAAAGTAATGCTGAGTCTTCAACTTATAATTTAATTGAAAATCAAGATTCACAAGAGAAATCGATACAAGAACACTTGCTTTGGCAATTAAACTTAACACCCATTTCTGATACCGATAAAGCCATTGCTGTGGCTATCATTGATGCATTAGATGATGATGGTTATTTGACCTGCACAAATGAAGATATTCTAGAATCATTAGATTTACCTGATGAAGCTGAAGTAGAGAACGAAGAAGTAGAAGCCGTTTTACGTTTAATCCAAGCTATGGATCCTACTGGCGTAGCAGCTAGAGATTTACGTGAATGCTTATTATTACAAATGGCGCAACTTGATCCAGAAACTGAATGGCTAACCGAGGCAATCCATTTAGTAAAAAATCATTTAGACTCCCTTGGTTCACACGACTTCAATACGCTGCTTAGAAAAATGAAATTGCAACGTGAAGAATTACAAAAAGTTGTTGAGTTAATTCAATCAATGAATCCTCGACCAGGTGGCCAGGTACAAGAAACTCGTACTGAATATGTTGTACCTGATGTTTATGTAAAAAAAGTCAAAGGCGTTTGGAAAGTTGATTTGAATGGTGAAGCTTTACCTCAATTACGCATTAACTCAAGTTATGCCAGCATGATCCGTCGATCTGATAACAGTGCTGATAACAACTCTTTAAAAACGCACTTACAAGAAGCACGTTGGTTTATTAAAAGCCTACAAAGTCGTAGCGAAACGTTATTAAGAGTCGCAACAGCTATTGTAGAAAGACAACGCGCCTTTCTTGAATATGGTGAAGAAGCTATGAAGCCTTTAGTGCTTCATGATATTGCTGAAATTCTTGGTATGCATGAATCAACCATTTCACGAGTCACAACTCGAAAATATATGCACACACCTCGTGGAATTTTCGAATTAAAATATTTTTTCTCTAGCCATGTCAGCACAAATTACGGAGGGGCTGCCTCTTCAACAGCCATTAGGGCTTTAATTAAAAAGCTAATCAGTGCAGAAGAAGCTAGCAAACCATTAAGTGATAGCAAAATTGCTGGCTTACTTTCCGAACAAGGAATTAAAGTTGCAAGACGAACAGTCGCAAAATATCGAGAAGCAATGTCGATCCCTCCATCAAACGAAAGAAAACGCTTAATATAAATGGGCGTTGTATAACTCAATCAATAATTTGTAAGGAGTTAACCATATGCAATTAAATATCTCTGGCCATCATGTAGAAGTAACCGATGCTTTAAAGTCTTATGTGAAAACTAAAGTAGAACGACTAGAACGCCATTTTGATAATATGACTAATGTGCACTTTATACTTTCCGTTGAAAAAGAACGTCATAAAGCTGAAGCGACTGTACATGTAAATGGCGCTAACTTATTTGCAGAATCAGAAGACGAAAGTATGTATGCTGCCATTGATTCTCTAACCGACAAACTGGATCGCCAAGTAAAAAAACATAAGGAAAAAATGACCGACCACCGCCAAGCTGAAGGTGGATTAAAAAATCAAGAAGGTCTATAAGAAACTTTCATATTTTTAATTCGTTATCGTTGTAAGACCCATGCAAATTGTAGATATTTTATCGATTGAACAAATCGAATGTGCATTTGAAGCAAATAGTAAAAAATCTGCTTTAGAAAAAATATCCGAGTTACTTTGTAAAGCCAATGATTCGCTTTCAAATGAAGATGTATTTAATCAGCTCATACAAAGAGAACGCTTAGGCAGCACAGGACTTGGCCATGGAATCGCTATCCCGCACAGTCGAATGGAAAATAATGAAAAGACTATAGCTGCCTTTATACAAATAGCCAAGGGAGTGGATTACGATGCTCCTGACTCACAACCTGTTGATTTATTTTTTAGTTTGCTAGTGCCGGAAGAATCAACACAAGAACATCTAGAAATTTTAGCTAAATTAGCTGAGAAATTTAGTGACCAAACATTAGTAGAACAATTACGCAAAGCCAGGGATAAGGAGACCATCTATACATTATTGACAGGATAAAATGTGATGAAGGAAACGCAGAATCAAATACCAGTTAAAACTCTGTTTGAACAACACCAAGAACGGCTAAAATTAGATTGGGTTGCTGGTGATCACGGTGGCGAAAGAATGATCTTTCCTGAGACACCATCTCACAATCAAAACCTTAGTGAAAAAGACGATCTATCAGATTCTAATAACGCTATTAACACCCTATCAAACCCTCGCTCTTTAGTTGGCTATTTAAATCTTATTCATCCTCATCAAATCCAAGTTTTAGGTGAGACTGAGGTCAATTATTTTAATGGCCTAAGAGATATCTCTCGGCAAGATGCTATCCGACAAATTTTTAATAATGAGCCCGCCTGTGTCATTATTGCTGAAAATAAAGAAGTGCCTGAAAGTTTGCTTACTAAATGCAATGAGCAACAAGTCGCTCTGCTGAGCAGCCCTCTTTCAAGTATCAAAATAACGGAATCCCTGTATTATTTTTTAACCAACTTATTTGCTGATAACTTAACCATGCATGGTGTGTTTATGGAAGTTATGGCCATTGGAGTACTGATTGTGGGACCGAGTGGTATTGGCAAAAGCGAATTAGCAATGGAATTAATCACACGAGGCCACCGTTTAGTTGCCGATGATGCACCACAATTTTCAAGAATCGCACCTGATATTGTCAATGGCACTTGTCCTGAGGCCTTACAAGACTTCTTAGAAGTACGTGGTTTAGGTATCGTAAATGTGCGCGAATTGTTTGGCGACAGTGCAATTAAAAATAATAAATATCTACGATTGATTACTCGATTAGAACCGATGAATAACAATGAAGTCTTAAAACTGGATAGACTGGAAGGTAGTTATCGAAACCGTAAAGTACTGGATATTGATATTCCTGAAATAACCTTACCAGTAGCACCAGGCAGAAACTTAGCAGTATTGTTGGAATGTGCTGCCCGTAATTATATTTTAAGAAGCAGTGGTTATAATGCCGCTGATGCTTTTACAGATCGACAACGAGCATTAATCGATCGAGGAAATAATACATGAGCAAAACTCCCAGACGACTAATCGTTGTAAGTGGGCTTTCAGGTGCCGGAAAAACGGTGGTACTTAATTCACTTGAAGATTTAGATATTTATTGTATCGATAATCTTCCAAGCTCGTTGCTAGACGCATTTATTGAACAACTTGCCGATACTGAAACAAAACTACCTGCTGAAGTGGCCATCGGAATTGATGCCAGAGATCCTTCCATTGATTTCAATACCATAACAGAATCCATTGATAAAATGGCAGGCAAGAACATTTCTGTCGACTTAGTCTTTATTGAAGCTTCTGATGATGTTTTAACTAAACGTTTTAGCGAAACTCGTCGTAAACATCCCTTATCATCGAACGAAGTATCATTATCCGATGCGATACAAAAAGAACGTGAGTTAATGTTACCTTTATCGGAACGTTGTGACATTCGCATTGATACGAGCCATAGCTTATTACATCAACTAAGAAATACCGTTCGTAAACGTATTGCTAAAAGAGAAACCAAAAATTTATCATTGCAATTTTTATCTTTCGGTTTTAAAAATGGCATACCGCAAGATGCTGATTTTGTCTTCGATGTTCGTTGCTTACCTAATCCACATTGGGAAAGAAGCCTAAGGCCTTTAACCGGGCTTGATAACCCTGTTGTTGAATTTTTAAAAAAACAAGAAGTAGTTACCGAAATGCTACGGGATATTCGTTATTTTCTTGATCGATGGATCAAACAATTTGAAGAAGATAACCGCAGTTATTTAACCGTTGGCATTGGCTGCACAGGCGGCCAACATCGATCGGTTTATATTTCCAAAGAATTATCTGATCATTTTATTGAATCTGGAAAAAGTGTCATCCTACGTCATCGAGAACTAAAAACGTAAATAAACATAACCATGAGTGTTGGACTATTAATCATTACCCATGATGGTATCGGGCCTTCGTTGCTTGGCACCACATCACATATGCTTGGCGGTTGCCCGTTACAGGCCAAACTTCTGATGGCTTCGCGCGACAGTGATCCAGTCGAGCTGGCAGCAACTGCAAACGACTACATTAAACAACTGGATAGCGGTGACGGTGTGTTAATACTTACCGATCAGTATGGCTCTACACCCAGTAATATTGCTGCAAAACTTAAAGATGATAATACTCGTGCTATCGCTGGATTAAATTTATCGATGTTAATTCGGGTTTTAAATTACCCTCAACTTTCATTAGATGAATTAGTAGAAAAAGCTTTATCCGGCGGACGCGACGGTATTGTTGAAGTAGAAGGAAAATAATATGGCAAACCGACAAGTCGAAATTATTAATAAACTCGGATTGCATGCAAGAGCAGCCGCAAAATTTGTACAAACGACCTCTCGTTTTGAATCTGAAATCAACATTCATTACAACGGCAAAGATGTTAGTGGCAAAAGTATTATGGGTGTAATGATGTTAGCAGCAGGCAAAGGATCAGAAATTATTATCTCAGCAGAAGGAGCAGATGAAGAAGACGCTCTAAACTCCATCGAATCGCTCATTAACGATCGCTTCGGCGAAGACGAATGACCATAACACTTCAAGGTATAAAAGTTTCCCGTGGCATTGCAATTGGCAAAGCTCATCTTATTGAACGCGATCAATTAGATATCCCTGAATACAAAATTGAAACGAATAAAATTGAAGTTGAGTTAAAACGTTTTAGTGATGCAGTTGCTAACGCTAAATTACAACTAAGAGCAATTCGAGAACATATTCCTACTTCAGCAACTGCTGGAATTACAGATTTTATAGATGCTCATCTTTTAATGTTAAATGATAATGCTTTGATCATGGAACCAGAACGCATGATCAAAGAAACTCTATGTAATGCGGAGTGGGCTCTAAAATTACAACGCGATGCATTAGTAAACGTGTTCGAAGAAATGAACGATAGTTATTTAAGAACACGTAAGGACGATATTGATCATGTCGTAAACCGAATTCAACGTATTCTATTAAAGCATGCACCTTTACGTCATGAAGAACCTGAAACACGTCTAAACGGTTATATTGTATTAGCAGATGATTTATCTCCTGCCGATACTGTTTTAATGCAACATCATGGCATCACTGGCTTTGCTACTGAATACGGCGGGCCTACATCTCATACTGCTATTTTAGCTCGAAGTTTACGTATACCTGCCATTGTAGGTATTCAAAAACTCATGCGACATATTAAAGAAGATGATGATGTCATCTTAGATGGAACAAACGGCGTTGTTTTAATTAAACCAGATGAGTCACGATTAAAACATTATCAAAAGCTTCAAGCTGAAGAAGAAGCGTATTACTCCAGCTTAGGCAAATTAAAAAATGCGCCTTCTATCACTTTAGATCGTATCCCAGTCGATCTAAAGGCAAATATTGAATTGCCAAGCGATTTTGAAAAAGTCAGCGAAGTTGGAGCGAAAGGTGTCGGCTTATATCGAACTGAGTTTATGTTCATGAATCGAGAGACACCGCCTGATGAAGAAGAACATTATGAAACCTATATGGAAGTTATTAAAACTCTAGATGGTTTACCTGTGACCATTCGTACTTTGGATCTCGGTGCTGATAAAGAAGTCGATGGTGGACGTAAGGATGGCCCTGTTCAATCGAATCCAGCTTTAGGCTTACGTGCTGTACGTTTGTGTTTGAAAGAACAGAGCCTATTTCGACCTCAACTTCGAGCCATTCTTAGAGCCTCTGCTTATGGACCAGTACATTTATTAATACCTATGTTGTCTAACTTAAAAGAAGTAAGGCAGGTACTATCTATTATCGATGAATTAAAACTTGATTTATCACAACAGAATTTAGCGTTTGATACCAATTTAAAAGTAGGTGCGATGATCGAAATTCCTGCAGCTGCAGTTTGCGCAAACTTATTTGCAAAATATTTGGATTTTTTATCGATTGGCACAAATGATTTAATCCAATACACTGTTGCCATTGATCGTGTGAACGATGAAGTTAACTATCTTTATGATCCGTTACACCCTGCAGTCATTAAATTAATTCATAACACCTTGCAAGCAGGCGCTGCTGCTGACATTCCTGTTGGAATGTGTGGAGAAATGGCGGGTGATATTCGTTATACGCGATTACTATTAGGACTTGGGCTAAGAGAGTTTAGTGTGCATCCAGGCGGCATCCTTGAGGTCAAACAAATTGTGAATAACAGTGATGTGGGTGAGTTAACTCAAATAGCTGAAAATGCGTTAACAATGGAAAGCGGAAAAGAGATTGCCGATTTAATGGAAATTACACATTAAATTCACCGCTATAAAAATCACTTTAAAGATTTAAAATCTAATCGGCTCTTTCTATTGATAATCCAACTGGTAGAATCATCTACCAAAATCGGCGATGAACAATGACTGAGACCACCGGACAATTTCCCATTACTAGTTCTTTAGATGAACTCCATGCTGCTATCAATGCTGGAGAGCAGGATATTGTTCGTTCTATTTTATCAAACATTCATCCATCCGAGATTGCTGACTTCCTAGAAGGCTTGCCAAATAAAGACGTCGACTTCATTTGGCCTTTGATCGATCCTGAAATCGGAGGTGAAGTTCTCAGTGAAGTTCAAGACGGTATTCGTAACCGTTTACTAGAACAAATGCAACCTCATGAGGTAGTTGAGGTCACCAAAGATCTTGAAGATGATGATTTAACCGACATCATCCAAGACTTACCTGAAAATGTTCAGGATAGTGTGCTGCATTCTATGGACGATCTAAACCGTCAACGTTTAGCCTCTCTTTTAAGTTATGAAGAAGACAGTGCGGGCGGTTTAATGAGCACGGATGTCATACCAGTTCGTACGGATGCGACCATAGGAACCGTCTCACGTTATTTACGCTTTTTAGGTCACCGAGAAGATTTACCCACACAAACCGATAATTTAATGGTCGTGGATCGAGACAATGTCTATCTAGGTGTTCTACCACTGATGGATGTGCTCATCAAAGACCCTGAAGATGCCGTTGGCGATGTAATGATAGAAGAAGCAGGTATTCCTGCCGATCATTCAGCTCATGATGTCGCTGTAATTTTTGAACAGCGTGACTGGGTTTCAGCTGCAGTAGTCGATGACAACGGTTACCTTCTTGGTCGTATTACGATTGATGACGTAGTCGATGTGATTCAAGAAGAAGCTGAATCGGCTGTTCGTAGCATGGCTGGTGTAAAAGATGATGAAGTCTTTGCGCCTATTATTTCGAGTACGAAAACTAGAGCGCTTTGGCTAGGAGTTAATTTACTGACTGCTTTTCTTGCTGCATGGGTCATTGGTTTATTTGAAGACTCTATCGAAAAATTAGTGGCTTTAGCGGTTTTAATGCCGATCGTCGCAAGCATGGGAGGAATTGCCGGCGGACAAACTCTAACTATTGCCATACGAGGTATTGCATTAGGACATATCAGCAAACGAAACTATCACCACATGATGATAAAAGAATTGGCAGTAGGTTTGATTAACGGCTTAGTTTGGTCCAGTGTTGTTGGCTTTATCGCCTATTATTGGTTTCAAAGTAGTGAATTAGGGATCATCATTGGCCTTGCTATGATGATTAACCTCTTTGTTGCAGCACTATCTGGTGCGACCATACCACTAGCGTTAAAACGTTTTGGTGTCGACCCAGCCGTCGCTGGTGGAGTGATATTAACGACGGTTACGGATGTTGTAGGTTTTTTAACCTTTTTAGGGCTAGCAACGCTATTTATATTACGTTAACAGCTCACCACTCAAACAATACCCATTGCGGCACAACAAAGTCGTTATCAAGCGCTTGAACATCGTTCACTTTTTCTAATTGACCGTCACCATTTCGATCAACTAAATAATATACAGGACCAACATTCGGAGTGACTTTGACTTTGTAAAGAAAACCGTTCATGCGATATTCTTGTATAGTCCCTTCATCTTTTTGGATAATCGTCACTTCTGGTTCAATTGCCTCACCACTTTCCAGTGGATCAGGTAACTGAGGTGGCTCAGGAACAGCTTCAAACTCGACTTCGTCTTCTGCAGCAAAAACAGAAATAGGTAATGTTAATAATGAAACGCTAAAAAATAATGCCAAAACAGAAATATATTTCATAATCACGCCAACTCAAAGATTTGTGTTTTCAGATAGAGATGATAGCTCAAAACCACGCTGTTCATAATATTTAAATATAGTTTCGACGACTTGTTCCGGTTTGTCTACGACCGAAAACAAATGAATGTCATCAGGGCTGATCGTACCCTCGCTTACTAAGGTCTCCGTGAACCAATCAACCAAACCACTCCAAAACTCACTACCAACCAAAATAATCGGAATGGTTTTACTCATACCGGTTTGTGTCAAGGTAAGGATCTCCGCTAATTCATCTAAAGTACCGAACCCGCCTGGTAGTACAACATAAGCCGAAGCATATTTAACAAACATCACTTTACGTGAAAAAAAGTGCCGGAAAAATAATGATAAACTTTGGTAATCATTACTTCCTTGTTCGTGTGGCAAAGAAATATTCAAACCGATACTTTGCGAACTACCCTGTGAAGCACCTTTGTTAAATGCCTCCATCAAGCCTGGGCCCCCACCACTGACGATGGAAAAACCAGCATCGGATAATCGTTGTGCGATATCTTCTGCTAATTGATAATATTTATGATCTGGCTTGAAACGGGCAGAACCAAACATACTAACGGAAGGAATGCAGCCAGATAGCTTTTCAAAACCTTCCACAAATTCCGCCATAATTTGGAAAACCTTCCAAGATTCACGGGTTAAATCACTATCGGTGATGACTGGATGGGCAAATTGTTTTTGTTCACTCATAATGGGTATTATTGTTGTTTACGATCGATTCTGATGATTCTATTCTCTGGTTCGAATCATATAGTAAAGAGCCTGACACTTCATAACTATAACTGACAAATTGGTAATCTATATTAATGGCTGATAAAAAACTCATCTTGATTGATGGCTCGTATTATCTTTTTCGAGCCTATCATGTACCGCAACTCCAACGTTTAGAAAACGCCAGCGGCGAACCAACCGGCGCTATCTTTGGTGTTATTAATATGATCAAAAAAATTCTAAACGAGGAGCAACCAGATTATTTTGCTATTGTATTCGATGCTAAAGGCAAAACCTTTCGCAATGATTTATACCCTGAATACAAAGCCAATAGACCTCCTATGCCTGAAGATCTGGTTTGTCAGATCGAACCTCTTCATAAAATTATCGAAGCCATTGGTATTCCTAAATTAATGATTGAAGGCGTTGAAGCTGATGATGTGATTGCTACGCTGGCAGTGCAAGCTGAGACTCACAATATACAGACTTTAATTTCTACAGGTGATAAAGACCTTGCTCAACTTGTTAATGACAATGTCACTTTGATTAATACTATGCAAAACACCATCATGGATCGTGAAGGCGTGATAGCGAAATTTGGCATAGGCCCTGAATTAATTTTAGATTACTTAACTTTAATTGGAGATACCTCTGATAACGTTCCAGGCATTCCTAAGGTTGGTCCCAAAACCGCCGTAAAATGGTTAACTGAATATAAAACTTTGGATGGCATTATTGAAAATGCCGACGCTATTAAAGGTAAGGTTGGTGAAAGCTTACGTGATAATTTACCCAACATTCCATTATCAAAAGAACTCATCACACTGAAATATGACGTTGAATTAGAGTTTTCTCCAAAAGACCTTGTGATCGGCAAACAAAATAATGCTGTGTTAAAAGAACAATACAACCGTTGGGAGTTTCGCAACTGGTTAGAAGAACTCTCTGAAGAAAATATTGAAGCGCCCCAACAAAAACAAGAAACTGACTACCAAATTATTTACGAAGAATCCAAATTTCTTGAATGGATTGATAAATTAAAATCAGCCGAACTATTCGCCTTCGATACAGAAACTACCTCGTTAGATTATATGCAGGCTTCTATTGTAGGAGTTTCCTTTTCTACTCAAATTAATGAAGCCGCCTATGTACCATTAACGCATGACTACGCTGGAGCGCCAGAACAACTCAATAAAGAATTTGTTCTCAATACTCTTAAGCCTTTGCTTGAAGATGCAAGCATTAAGAAGCTCGGACAAAACCTAAAATACGATGCACATGTTTTAGCAAACGAAGGTATTTCTTTGAAAGGCATTGCACAAGATACCATGCTGGAATCTTATATCTATGACTCAACAGCAACACGCCATGACATGGATTCTCTTGCGACAAAATATTTACAACACGAAACCATTCATTTCGAAGACATCGCAGGCAAAGGTGTAAAACAATTAACCTTCAATCAAATTGATATTGATCAAGCAGGTCCATACGCAGCTGAAGATGCTGATATTACTTTAAAGCTACACGAACAATTATCAAAAAATTTAAACCAAGATAAAAAACTTTCTTCTGTTTATGAAAACATCGAGCTACCTTTAATTGATGTGCTTATCACAATGGAACGAAATGGTGTTGCAGTAGATTCAGCAATGCTATTGCAACAAAGCCACGAACTCGATGAATCCATGAACATGATCGAACGAAAAGCACATGATATCGCAGGCTCAAGCTTTAATATTTCTTCACCGAAACAAATTCAAGAAATCCTATACGATAAAATGGAATTGCCAGTTCTCGCTAAAACCCCTAAAGGCCAACCTTCGACAGCTGAATCCGTTTTACAAGAACTCGCTGTAGATTACGAACTACCTAAACTGATCTTGGATTATCGTAGCTTAAACAAATTAAAAAGCACT
This sequence comes from Gammaproteobacteria bacterium, assembly GCA_965243205.1. GTDB lineage: Bacteria > Pseudomonadota > Gammaproteobacteria > Eutrophobiales > Eutrophobiaceae > CBDEUK01. The sequence goes on along the minus strand of CBDEUK010000002.1, from coordinate 1,783,656 downwards.
TATACCGATAAACTACCAGAACAGGTCAATGAAAAGACTGGGAGGATTCATACCTCATATCATCAAGCGGTTGCCGCAACAGGAAGGTTGTCTTCATCTGATCCGAATTTACAAAACATCCCTATTCGTACAGAAGAAGGGCGAAGGATCCGTGAAGCATTTATTGCTAAACCCGATCATGTTTTAGTCGCAGCCGATTATTCACAAATCGAACTGCGTATCATGGCGCATTTATCAGAAGATGAACGACTTCTAAGTGCTTTCAATAATAATGAAGATATTCATAAAATGACTGCTGCTGAAATCTTTGGTGTAAGTTTAAGCAACGTCTCCTCTGAACAAAGACGTTCCGCCAAAGCCATTAACTTCGGATTGATCTACGGCATGTCTGCGTTTGGTTTAGCAAAGCAATTAAACATTAGTCGTGCCGAGGCAAAAGCATATGTGGACACTTATTTCGCGCGTTACCCAGGCGTGAAAAATTATATGGATACAATTCGCGAAAAAGCCAAAGAGCAAGGTTATGTTGAAACAGTCTTCCATCGACGTTTGTATTTACCGGAGATTAATGCAAAGAATGCTATGCGTAGACAATATGCCGAACGCACTGCTATCAATGCGCCAATGCAAGGAACCGCTGCTGATATTATTAAATTAGCGATGATTGCGTGCCACAGCTGGATCGAGTCAAACCAGCTTAGCACCAAGATGATTATGCAAGTTCACGACGAATTGGTATTTGAAGTCCCTAATGATGAATTAGAAGACGTGATAAGCAATATTAATCCATTAATGACGAATGCAGCTAAATTATCTATTCCGTTGTTAGTAGATGTCGGTACAGGGGCAAATTGGAATGCCGCTCATTAATTCAGCACTTAGAAACCGAGTATTTGGTCATATTTTTGACAGTCTGCTAGAGAATTATAATATCTATGCTAAGATAAACTTATATCAACAATAATTTATTTAACCAAAAAGAATAAATCGTTCGTAAAAACATTTTAATATCCACCCACCTTAAGTTATGAAATTCCTATGTTAGTAATCCCTGCAATCGATATAAAAGATGGCAAATGTGTTCGTTTACGCCAAGGCAAAATGGATGATGAAACCATTTATGCTGAAGATCCTATTGAAGTGGCTGGTCGCTGGATCGAAGCAGGTGCTAGACGTTTACACTTAGTCGACCTTAATGGTGCTACTGTTGGACGGCCTGAAAATGCTGACATTATTCACGACATTGTCGACGCTTTTCCAGATATACCGATTCAAGTCGGTGGTGGCATACGTGATGAAGATACAATCCAAACCTATTTAGATGCAGGTGTTAACTACGTAATCATCGGCACCAAAGCCGTAACCACGCCACATTTTGTTTCTGATATTTGTCTAGAGTTTCCTGGCCACATCATCGTAGGCTTGGATGCCAAAGACGGTAAGCTAGCTACTAATGGCTGGTCAAAATTATCTCATCATGATGCGGTTGATATGGCAAAGCGTTTTGAAGATGATGGCGTTGCGGCGATTATCTTTACCGATATCGGTCGTGATGGCATGCTAAACAACGTCAACGTTGAAGCAACGTTAGAATTATCACAAAGCATTACCATTCCCGTCATTGCTTCTGGTGGCATTAAAAACCTCGATGACATCCGCGAACTATGCAAAGTTGCTGAAGAAGGTATTGAAGGCGCAATTACTGGACGAGCAATTTATGAAGGGACTTTAAATTTCGAAGAAGCTCAAAAACTGGCTGATGAAATCTGTCCAATTTAAAGAACCGATCTATTCAAATTAGCATGGGCCTCGCAAAACGTGTTATTCCTTGCCTTGATGTCGACGCTGGACGTGTTGTTAAAGGCGTAAAATTTGTTGATATTCGTGATGCTGGAGACCCAGTAGAAGTTGCTAAGCGCTATGATGAGCAAGGTGCTGATGAAATTACTTTTCTGGATATCACCGCAAGTAGTGACGATCGTGAAACTATGGTTCATGTTGTTGAAGAAGTTGCTAGCCAAGTCTTCATTCCTTTAACTGTCGGCGGTGGTATACGAACCTTGGATGACATCCGCAAAATGCTCAACGCTGGGGCCGATAAAGTAAGCATCAATACTGCTGCGGTAAAAAACCCTGATTTTATTAACCTTGCATCCGAAAAACTTGGCGCTCAATGCATCGTAGTTGCCATTGATGCCAAGCGCGTTAATGATGATCCAAAAAATCCAAAATGGAATATCTTCACTCACGGTGGGCGCAATGATACTGGTATCGACGCTATCGAATGGGCAAAAGAAATGTGTGAACGTGGAGCAGGAGAGATTCTTCTTACCAGTATGGATCGTGACGGAACCCGTGAAGGTTTTGATATAGAGTTAACACGAGCAGTAAGCGAAGCCGTTTCGATTCCTGTTATCGCTTCAGGTGGTGTTGGCGAATTAAGTCATCTTGCTGATGGCGTAAGCCAAGGCAAAGCCGATGCCGTATTAGCTGCCAGTATTTTTCATTTTGGCGATCACACTATTGCTGAGGCAAAACAATTATTGGATCAGCAAGGCATCGAAACACGACTATGACTATTCAGCCGGATTGGCTTGCCCAAGTAAAATGGGATAGCAACGGCCTGATTGCTGCTATTGCCCAAGATCATCTAGATGGCGAGGTACTGACTCTTGCATGGATGAACCAAGAAGCCCTATCGCTTACTATAGAGGAACAACGAGCGGTCTATTGGTCTCGTTCTCGCAATAAAATTTGGCGTAAAGGAGAAGAGTCCGGCCATGTTCAACTTTTAAAAGCGATTTATCTGGATTGTGATGCAGATGCTGTTTTGCTGAAAGTAGAACAAGTCGGCGGAATTGCATGCCATACTGGGAGGAAAGGCTGCTTTTTTCAAAAGTTTGAGAAAGATCAGTGGGTGACCGCTAGTGACGTTATTAAAGATCCGAAGCAAATTTATCAAAAAGACCCTGACTCATGACAGACACTGTTTTAGAAAAACTCAATCAAGTTCTCAAACAGCGTAAAAACGCTGATCCAGACAGCTCGTATGTTGCTACACTTTACGCTAAAGGCTTGGACTCCATATTAAAAAAGATCGGCGAAGAAGCGACGGAAACGATTCTTGCAGCGAAAAGTGGGAATAAAGACGATATCATTCATGAAACAGCTGACTTATGGTTTCATTGCCTTGTGATGCTAGCTGATCAAGGAGTTGAACCTGAATTAATATTAAAAGAGCTCGAGTCTCGGTTTGGTGTTTCTGGCCACGATGAAAAAGCCAGTCGCCAACAATAATATTTACACTAGATTAGGAGTATAGAAATGGGTATGCCAGGAATCTGGGAACTAATCATTATCTTAGCCATTGTTGCCTTATTATTTGGCACCAAAAAATTACGCAATATTGGTGGTGATCTTGGTGGTGCGGTGAAAGGTTTTAAAGATGCGATGAAAGATAAAAATGAATCATTAGAGGATAATTCTTCTGAGTCCTCTTCTGCTGCTGAAAAGAATACGGACAATATAAATAAATAGTTTTCTTGATCTAATCACACTCTATTACCGTCATGTTTGATATCGGTTTCTGGGAACTCTTACTGATCGCCATTGTGTCACTATTCGTCATTGGCCCTGAAAAATTTCCTGGATTTATCCGTGAAGCAGGCATCTGGATCAACAAAATTCGCCGTTTCATTCAGCAAACTCGCCGCGAAATCAATCAACAGTTACTACTACACGAACAAGAGAGCTTTAAACAAAAAATTGCTGACCTTGATGATTTAATGGAAAACGCTCCTGATAAAGTATTGGAAAAAGAAGAGTCTGAATTACAGCAAGAAAAGCATCATGACTAAGGAACAGACATTAGTCTCGCATTTAATTGAACTCCGTTCTTGTTTGATCCGTTCTGTATCAGCAACTTTATTGGTTTTTGTTTTATTAGCTGCTTTCTCTAACCAAATATATCAGCTCATTGCATCACCTCTAATTGAGCAACTGCCAGCAAATAGCAGCATGATTGCTACTGAAGTTGCGGCACCATTTTTAGCGCCATTCAAACTAACATTATTTGTCGCTCTGTTTTTAGTAATGCCATACATACTGTATGAAGTTTGGCGCTTTATCGCTCCTGGCTTATACGAACAAGAAAAAAGTTTGGCTATCCCCTTATTAATATCCAGCATTGTTCTTTTTTATCTTGGTATCGCTTTCAGCTTTTTTGTTGTATTTCCTCTATTGTTCGCTTTTTTAACCGCAGCTGCGCCAGAAGGCGTGACGGTAATGACTGACATAAGTCATTACTTGAACTTTATTCTGAAGCTGTTTTTTGGGTTCGGGCTAGCATTTGAAGTACCAATATTAACCATCATCTTGTTACGAACTGGCATTACCAACGCTGAATCTTTACGCCAAAAACGCCCATATATCATTATCACAGCCTTTGTCGTTGGCATGTTACTGACACCGCCTGACATCATTTCTCAAACTTTATTAGCTATTCCTGTATGGCTGCTATTTGAGCTCGGGTTATGGATGGGCGAAAACTTTTTTACAATCAATGAAAAAGCCGAACTCAACACAAACCAACAAGACGAATAAACGGATTTAAATAAAACCCTTAATCGCTTCCAGCGACACATAATAAAATGAATATATCTTGATTCTTTTATATATTGAGTTAGGATATAATATATAGCGAAATTTGGAGCTACTGTGTCAAATTCATTAGCAAAAAAAACGACTTCTCGTTCGAAGGAACTGTTGCCCTTTGATTATTTAAAATCTGCAGCAGAGAGCTTGAAATGTATGGCTCATCCTCACCGCCTGCGCATTATCGAAATTCTTTTAGAGGGTGAATATACCGTCGATGCTATTGCACAAATTTGTGCCTTATCCCAACCTGCTACCAGTGGCCATCTACGTTTGATGGAAAGCAAAGGTTTATTGGTCAGTGAAAGACGTGGCCGCACCGTTTATTATTCGGTCGAAAATGATCAATTAGCCGGTGTTTTAGACTGCATTCGAAATCGTTTTCAATCTCAATAAATACCCTTTTGCGATTCTGCCATGTTTGACTGTCAAACATGATCTAGTGCAATATCTCTTTTACTTAAAATAATAATTTTACTGGAGTAGTTTTTATATGAGTATGGCCGATATTGACGGCGTTATCTGGCTAGACGGAGAGTTTGTCCCTTGGCGCGAAGCAAAGACCCATGTTTTAACTCACACCCTTCATTATGGTATGGGAGTATTTGAAGGTGTACGCGCCTATGAAGCACAAAACGGCACCGCTATTTTCCGCTTGCAAGAGCATACCGAACGTTTATTTCGTTCTGCCCATATTCTGCGCATGGACATCCCTTATGATGTTGAAACAATCAATGCTGCAACGAAAGACAGTGTTAAACAGAACAATCTAAAATCGGCTTATATTCGCCCTATGTGTTTCTATGGCTCCGAAGGCATGGGCTTGCGCGCTGATAATTTAAAAGTACACGTTATGATCGCAGCCTGGCATTGGGGCTCGTATCTAGGAGCGGATGGACTTGAAAAAGGTATTCGTATTAAAACCTCTTCGTATTCTCGTCATCACGTCAATGTCACTATGTGTAAAGCTAAAGCAAATGGCAATTACATGAACTCTATGTTGGCTTTACAAGAAGCCTTAGAGTTAGGGTTCGATGAAGCATTGTTACTCGATGTTGAAGGCTATGTTGCTGAAGGCAGCGGCGAAAATATTTTTATTGTACGCAAAGGTATTATCTACACTCCAGACCTAACCTCTGCTCTAGAAGGAATAACCCGAGAAACTATCATGCAACTAGCAGCAGATTTTGGTTATGAAGTGGTGGAAAAACGCATCACTCGAGATGAAGTTTATTCTGCTGACGAAGCTTTTTTTACTGGTACAGCTGCTGAGGTTACACCGATTCGAGAACTCGATGGTCGCACCATAGGTTCAGGCACTAAAGGTCCAATAACTGAAAAGTTACAATCGACATACTTTGATTTGGTTAAAGGTAAGCATTCTCAATATTCTGAGTGGTTAAATTATATATAATATCTAACTATCTATGGAAACCGCGAATCAAAAATCTCATTACACGATAAAAGCAGATCAACTACCTTTACAATGTCCGATGCCGGGAATGACGCTATGGAACTCTCACCCTCGCATTTATCTTCCAATTGAAGAAACTGGTTCTGTAAAGTGTCCTTACTGTGGAACTGAGTACACGTTAATTAAATAACCCTATTTCTACTTCTTAACGAGTGAAATCTAAGCTTACCGTATTACAGCTACTGCCCCATTTAGAATTGGGTGGGGTAGAGCGTGGCACGTTAGAAGTAGGGAAATATTTAGTTGAAAACGACCATCGCTCACTTGTCGTTTCTGGTGGCGGTCGCATGGTTAAACAATTAGAACAAGAAGGCAGCACCCATTTTACTTTACCCATAGGAAAAAAATCCTTATTCACATTTCGCCATTTTAAAGCTTTGCGCGACATCATTCTTAAGAATGATGTCAATATCGTACACATTCGCTCACGGTTTCCTGCCTGGGTAAACTATATTGCGATGCGTGGGATCGAAAAATCAAAACGACCAAAATTAATAAGCACCATTCACGGTGCTTATTCCGTCAGTCCTTATAGTAAGATCATGCTAAAAGCGGATAAGATCATTGCGATTTCTCAATTTATTGAATCATATATTCATGATAATTATTCGGGTATTGACCACAATAAAATCACGATTATTCATCGTGGCATCAGCTCTGAGGATTTCCCAGCCAACTACTCTGCCAATGAAGCTTGGTTAGAAGCGTGGCACAAAGAATTTCCTCAGACCAAAGACAAAATATTATTGACTTTACCTGGGCGAATTACTCGATGGAAAGGTCAAGAGGATTTCTTAGATATCGTACATGGTTTAAAAACGTCTGGGATGGATTTTCATGCATTAATTGTTGGTGGTTTTGATACCAATAAACAACATTTTTTTAATGAACTGCAAAATAAATCTCAGCAACTATCGTTGCAAAACTATGTTTCTTTTGTCGGCTCAAGGCCAGATATCAAACAAATCCTCTCGATTTCTGACCTAGTTTATTCTCTATCTAAAAAACCTGAACCATTTGGCCGCACATCTCCTGAGGCTCTGACAATGGGCAAACCTGTTGTTGCTTATGATCATGGTGGTGCTCACGAAGTATTAAGTGAATTATTTCCACAAGGTTTATGTAAAGCGAATAATGTCGATGATGCTATCGTTAAGACTCAAGAAATTCTCTCGAAACCTTACTCGATAAAACCCAATGAATTATTTACTTCTGCTAAAATGTTAGAGAAAACGTTACAACTGTACTTGTCTACTGCTAGTGAAATTCGTTAAGCTGCATTATTACTTTTTGCGACAAAAAATAATTAATGAATACCGTTTCCAAAACTCTTATCTCAAGTATTAACAACCCTGATCAAACCCTAGAAAAACCGTATCCTTTTTGGGTTCTGAAAGACTTACTTCCTGAAGCAGTCGTTGATGAAATATGCAATATTCCTTGGGAGGCTCCTGATTTAAAAGGTGTTTCTGGTACAAGAGAAATAAACAATTCCAGTCGCAGATATTTTGATCAATCGAGTCAAAAAGAATTTTCTGCTTGTAAAGCCATCTGTGAAGCGTTTCAGTCACAAGAAATTATCTCATTGCTTGAAAACACCTTCCAAACTAACTTGGAAAATTCTTATTTAAGAATTGAATACGCACAAGACACGGATGACTTTTGGCTCGGGCCTCATACAGACATCGGGGTAAAGGTATTTACCATGTTACTTTACCTTTCTGATGATCCTGAACATACATCGTTAGGCACAGACTACTATGCCGATAAAGATACTCACTCAGGAACCGTACCATTTGCCAGAAATACCGCGATGGTCTTTATTCCATCAAATAACACTTGGCATGGTTTTGAAAAACGCACGATCAAAGGTATTAGAAAATCTCTGGTGATTAACTTTGTTACTAATGAATGGCGTGCTAGAGAACAACTAGCTTTTCCCGAGAACCCTATTAATTATTAAGCAGTCTTTGTTTTATCGCCTCGGCCACTTTTTGTTTTGCGTCCGGCGCTTGGTAAGTATATGTTTCGAATTGTCCGTGCCACTCTCTAACCATGTTTAATTCAATTAATGTCTGTTTAAATCGCATTAAACGTTTATTAAAGCCCTCTAAATCCATTAAATAAACAGGCTTCCCCGTAAATAACATTTCTGAAACCATTGAGACGGAGTCTGAAGTAGCAATAAAGCCGTCAGCCTGACCAAGAAAACACAGATAAGGGTTTTCTCCTTTACCTAAATAAAACCAAGAACGCTCATCTTCATATTGTTTTAGTTGCTCGACAATATGAATAGGTGTTCTTCTCGCAACGGAAAGCAAAACCCCATATCCTTGTTGTTTTACAACACTAATAGCTTCAAGAACTTCATTAAGTTTGCTTTGCGTAAATTCGTAATCTTTGGTATTTCCTCCTAAAATGAAGGTGATTTTACGCTCTGGTAAATTTTTTAGTTTTTCTGTAAATGGGCCTGCGGCAAACTCTAAACCCTCTTTTTGCAAATGATGTAATGCTGTTTTAACAGATAAAACGTTTTCACCATTACAAGCATCATGTTCCATAGGCACTACCATATCAAAATATTTGAAAGATACTTGAGGGTTTTGAATATGTACGGTAAATAAATTTGGATTTTTTTGTTTTAGTGCCAATGAGTATGCTACGCTGCGACGACCACAACTTATAAGAACGTTTGCACTATTAATATCAGGTAAAGTTAAAAAGCGTTTTGGTATCCAAGTCGAAGGCAGTCGACTTAGATGTTTTGGAGGCTTTACAATATACTCTTGATAATCATTAGATAAACAACGCGCTAGACCTAAAGCTTGATGCCTCATGCCTATTTCGCCAGTTGTAATTGTTACCGTTTTAATTTGCATACCGTTTATTAACCAAAAAAAGAAACCATCATTATAACAAAATGAACAAACAGCCTATACGTGTAAAATTCTTATCAACAGAAAAAGAAGCCGTTTGGTTACACCAACTTCCAAATAATGACCCGTCATTTAAAAACTGTTTGTTTATTTTTGATAAAGATGAGTCTGAATACGATTGGTTAGTTGTTTATGAAGACATGCCGAGACCCACAGGCACCAGAATCACCTTAAGCCAAGAAGAGCTTCGCTGCCATCCAAACAATACTATTTTAATTACTCAAGAGCCTTCTTCTATCAAGTATTATGGCAATAACTACACAAAACAATTTGGGCATGTGCTAACCAGTCAACCAAAATACGCATTACCTCATAAAAACCGGCATTACACACAACCTTCATTATTTTGGTTTTATGGAGTTGGCAACCAAACCATTAAATCTTATAACAATATCGTAAGTGATGTTATTCCTAAAACAAAAAATCTTTCCGTAGTCTGGTCAAATAAAAAACAACTTCATACTATTCATCACCAACGACTTAAGTTTTTACAATTGCTCAGAGAAAACATTAATGACATAGACGTGTACGGCCGTGGAGAAAAACCGTTAGATGATAAAGCGAATGCTCTTGATGATTATAAATATCATATCGCTATCGAAAACCATTTTGGATTACATCATTGGACTGAAAAGCTAGCCGATCCACTGCTTGGGCTATCTTTACCATTTTATTATGGCTGCCCCAACTTAGAAGACTATTTTCCTAAAGACAGTTTTATACGGATTGATATTTATCAACCTCATAAATCTTTACAGATTATACAAGACGCTATTAACAACAACGAATATGGAAAACGACATACAGCTTTAAAAGAAGCAAAAAACAAGTTAGTCCAAGAGTATAATTTGTTTGTAATTTTAAATAACATTATCGAAACAAAAACAAATAAAAAGCCAAACACTAAAAATACTATTCTATATTCTCGTAGATTAGCCAACAGAAAAGACTGGTTTTCTGCATTAAATTATTTATTCAATAAAACATTATTGCGTTTGCGATATTTCACTAAAAATAATTTATCTAAACCAAAAATAGATTTATGAAAAATATTTTAATAATAAAACTAGGCGCTTTTGGTGATTTCATTTCAGCAATGGGAGCAATAAAAGACATCCGTTCATATTATTCAAAAAGCAATATTCATCTTCTTACCACCCCTCCATATAAAGCTATTGCTGAACAGTGTCCATGGATAGATAACGTTATAGTAACGAAAAGACTTCCTGTTTGGCGAATAGACGAACTAACTAAACTAAAAAAACAAATTAATAGGTTAAAAATCGATAAAGTATATGATTTACAATGTTCTTCTCGGACAAACTTATATTATCAATTTTTATTTAGAAACCTTGAATGGTGTGGCACGGCTTATCAATGTAGCGCCCAGATTGAGAAAAAACCTTATTTTTATAATAATCAAACACAGTTGGAGCGATTATTAAGTAACTGCGACATACCATCAAACAACACTCTTAAACCTGATTTATCATGGATGACTGCAAAAATAACAAACCTGTTACAAGAAGAAGGTATTCTTGAAAACCCTTTCGCTATTTTATTTCACGGTTGTTCGAAAAAAAATATGGATAAACGCTGGCCATATTATGATGCTTTGGCAAAAGATTTGATGTCTAAAAATATCACTCCTGTCTCGATTCCTGGGCCAGATGAAATAGAGGAAGCAAAAAGTTTTCAATTTAAATGCTTGCTTAAAAATGATGATAAAAGTTTAGATTTTTTTGAAACCGCAGAAGTATGCAAAAAAGCATCTTTCGTAATCGGCAACGATACAGGCCCGACGCATTTAGCAGCATTTGTTGGGGCTAAAGGACTTACCTTATTTGGAGGGCACGAAACAAACATCCATCATTTTATTAAAAACAGTCAGTTTTCTACTATTAAAGCAAAAAACTTAACCGATATTCATGTTGATAAAGTATTAGATCATATTAACCGTTATTTTCTCTGATAATCCGAATATGACTTTTCTTCTACTAAGGTAGAGCCTGATATTGCGTTTATTTCTTTTTTTACTGCCGCACGTTTATCATTGGTTATATACACTGAGCGAGCGAGCTCTATAAATACTGGATCAAACTCTCCAGCTTTTTCCTTATCGCGAATGTCGTCCTCTATTTCCCATAAAGACTCATTAATCGCTAAAAGTTTTTCTTTTTGTGAATTTATATCAAGATCTTTGTATATAGAGTTTTGCCATTCCAACTCTAAAACCGTTTTTTCTCGGTTTATATTTTCCAACTTTGTCGGATCGCTTATTCTCTCACTCTTTATCTGTAAAATCGTAAGCTTATCAATAAATTCACCAACTGAAACATCAACTTTGATACTCATAATAAAACCTGTATATAAACTGTATTTTTATGGGTGCGTACAATACACTATCTCTATTATTAGACAAACAGAATTAATTTATAAATATTTAAACCTCTGACAATGAACTCTTTAATTTTGGGAAAAACAGAAGCATTCTCTAATTTTTTATTGATCTTGTGCTTTTTCTGTTTGGCGATATTTAGCGCTACTTCTCCACACTTAATTGGGGTCATATGTTTTTTTCTAAGCTTGCTTTCTGCCTTACTTTATATTCGAAAAACTATACTCAACCGTTTTAATTCAATAATTATTGTCTACTTTATTTTATTATTAACACTGTCTTTTATATTTCCTTTCTATTCTCATAAAGACTCAAGCGCTTTCAGCAATGTATTTAAGCTAACACTATTAACTACACCTATTCTCTTTTTATTTTCGTCAAATAGCTTTAAATCATTAGTTAATTCGGTTTGCATACGGTTATATTTGCCTTGTTTATTTTTTTTATTAGTTATCATTTCTTATCTACAAATACACTTTAATTTTTCGATTAAGCAATATATTTCAGGGAAAGAACTATCTATGTCTTATGTGGAATTAAATAAGGTTATTATGGCTTGCACAGTAATGTTTTGGTTTGTTGCTGCACTCATTACATCTAAATCCACATTCGATAAATTGTCAAAACCGATTTCCTTTTTTTTCTTTTTAGTAATCTGTTTATCGGCTGCTATTAGCGAAAGTTCTGCTGCTGTACTAGGCTTGGCATTATCTTCATTATTTTTATTGATCTCATGTTTTTTTACTATACAGAGCAAGTTTCTATTAAAAGCTTTTATTGTTATATCAATCATATGTGTTTTTTTTCTACCAAAACAAATTTATCAACAAGACCCAGATAGTTCTATTGCACAAACATTGAACCAACATATAGGCCTATCCAGTCTTCATAGAATTGATATATGGGAAAGATCCATTAGTAAAATTATGGAAAAGCCTTTCACAGGATGGGGCAATTCCGACTCGAAATATCTTGAACCAACAAATGAAGCATTTAAAGCTGAACTAACAAATGAAGTTTTTAAGTATGATGAAAGTATCAATAGGCCAGATTTTTCATACCCACATAACATATTCTTACAAATTACCCTTGAACTAGGCTTTCCTGGTCTTATCATTTTAATCTTAATACTGAACACTATCATCAATGGAATTTATACACTGAATCCTTATGTAATACCTTTTGCTGTAGCTTGTTTTGTCTGCGCGCTTTCAATATGGATGGTAGGTTTCCCTCTGTGGAGAAGTTGGTGGCTTGTTTTTATATCATTACTTTCCGGAGGCTTTTATATATTATCGAATGTTTCGGAACAAAAAAATAAGACATGAAAGTTTGCCAAATAATGATTTGCAAAGGTTTTGGTGGCGCAGAAAGAGCGTTTGTTGATACATCAATAGGATTACAAAAAAGAGGGCATACTGTACTAGCAGTTATTGATAAACATTCAAAAAGCCAAGAGCAATTAGAAAAAAATCTTGTTTCTCATGAAATTATACCTCTTTTATTCAGGCAAAATCCTTTTGCTAAATTAAAATTAAAAAAACTACTACTAAATTTTAAACCTGATATCGTGCATATTCATCTAAGAAGAAGCATGGGGTTTGCTGGTAAGGCATCACAAAGCTTGAGCTTTCCTGTTGTCGCTTCAGTACATAATTATAATTCAATAAAAACCTATGCTTACGCCGACAAAATAATTTCTTTAACCGAAGAACATAAAAAATTCATAGTAGATTCATTTCCAGAAACAAACTCTAAAATAGAAGTAATACAAAATTTTTCTAGACTAGGCTCTAAACGTCATATTATTTCTGATCACAAACCTATTCGCTATTTAGCCTTTGGGCGTTTTGTTCATAAAAAAGGTTTTGATTTATTAATACAAGCTTTTGCTAAACTATTAAGTTACCAAAATAATATTACATTAAATATCGTTGGTGATGGCGATCAAAAAAATTTATTGTCTTCTCTGATACAAAAACATCATTGCGAAGAAAAAATTCATCTATTGCCTTGGGCAAACAACATTACAGAATTATTAGATCAGCACGATGTTTTTGTTTTACCTTCACGTCTTGAACCTTTTGGAATTGCGGTTTTAGAAGCGATGGCTAGAGGAAAATTGATTATTTCTACTAAAAGCGAAGGACCCAGACAATTTTTGAATAAGGATACCGCTCTATTATGCGAAACAGATGATGTTGATAGTCTCCATGAACAACTGCTGATCTCTTGTAAAAACATAGCTGAGTTACAACCCATAGCAGACAAAGCAAATGAACATTTTAGGCAAAACTTCTCTGAGCAGGTGGTTATTCCTAAGATAGAAATGTGTTATGAGTCTTTATTGAATATAATGAAATAATTTTACTTTCCAATACAAAACCTAGAGAAGATTTCTCCTAATAAATCATCTGGCAAATATTCGCCTGTTATCTCAGATAATGCATTCTGGGCTAACAATAATTCTTCAGCAACTATCTCTCCGCTCTTGGTTTGTTTTAAATATGCTTCTGCATTTTTTATATGTTCAACTGTTCTATTTAATGCTTCAACATATCGACTCCTTGCAATATTCGGTGTCTCTAAGAGTTCTTTAGACTTAATTACTTCCCCTAAAACTTGTATAAGCCTATCTATGCCTTGATTATTTTTCGCTGAAATAAACACCGTGTTTTTACCGTCATCAAATTTTTGCTTTTCAACTAAATCGATCTTATTAATTACGATTATTCTTGTGTTTTTTTCTTTTTCTAACTCTAGTATTTTTAACCGCTTAGTAGCATCAAAAATATTCAAAACAATATCGGCTTGCTCTCTAACTTGAATTGCTCTTTCTACACCTTGTTTCTCAACCATGTCTTCCGTTTCTCTTATGCCTGCAGTATCAATTAATAACACAGGCACACCGTCAATAATAATTTGTTGTTCTAGTTGATCTCGTGTAGTGCCAGGAACATTCGTTACTATGGCAACGTTTCTACCAGTAAGTTGATTTAATAATGTTGACTTACCAACATTGGGTTCGCCGTAAATAGCAACTTTAACACCCTGTCGTAGTAACATAGACGCCTTTGTATTTTTAACAATACTTTTTAATTGTTCTAAAAGTTCAGTGAACTTATTCAGCAATTCTTTATTTTCTAAAAAGTCGATTTCTTCTTCTGCAAAATCCATCGCACCTTCAATATAAACTCTTAAATTAATAAGTTGAGATAAAATATCATTAATGTCTCGTTTGAATTTCCCTTGCAATGATTCGTTTGCACTTTTTAAACTTTGTTCGCTTTGCGCTTCTATAACATCGGCTATTGCTTCAGCTTGCGTAAGATCAATTTTTCCATTCAAAAATGCTCTCTCAGTAAACTCACCTGGCTTTGCTAAGCGTGCACCGAGTTTTACGCATTCTTGTTGTATTAAATTTAAGGCTTGTGGAGATCCATGAGATTGAAACTCAATAATATCTTCACCAGTAAAAGAATTTGGAGAAGGAAAAAAAAGACAGATGCCTTCATCGATTGTTTGTTGATGACTATCAAAAAACTTACAAAACTCAGCAAACCTTGGTTTTAATTCTTTTCTGCAAATTTTCTGAGCGATCTCTTTAGAGCCAGAGCCTGTTAAGCGAACAATCCCGATAGCCGCTCTGCCCTGTGCTGTTGCGATTGCAACGATTGCTTCTGCTTTGGCATCAAAGACGCCTTTATCCATTGCTACTTAAGACCAGCCTTTTCTAAAGTATGGTTTATACGAGCTTGCTGAATTATTGATAAGATATTATTCGACACCCAATACAACACCAAACCAGATGGGAAAAAGGCAAAAAACACCGTAAACACAATAGGTAAAAAGCTTAGAACTTTTTCTTGTACTGGATCCGTTGGCGGCGGATTAAGTTTTTGTTGAATGAACATGGTCACACCCATCAACAAAGGCAATACATAAATTGGATCTGGGCTTGATAAATCCTGCAACCATAACATAAATGGAGCTTGGCGCATTTCTACAGATTCTAATAACACCCAATACAAAGCAATAAATACAGGTATTTGGATAAGTATAGGAAAACAGCCGCCTAACGGGTTGATCTTTTCCTCTTTATACAAATCCATCATCGCTTGATTAAGTCGAGTTCGATCATTTTTATAACGTTCACGAATCGATAGTAGCCGTGGCTGAACTCTTCGTAAGTTTGCCATCGAACGGTAACCAGCAGCGGATAAAGGATAAAACAAAAGTTTGATCGCGATAGTCACTAAGATAATAGCCCAACCCCAGTTACCAGTAAGAGAATGAAACCAATCTAAAGCTTTAAACAATGGTTTAGCAATAAACCATAGAACACCATAATCAACCACTAAATCTAAATTTGGTACTACTTTTTCGAGTCGTTTCTGTTCCTTAGGGCCAATGTATGCTTGTTGTCTTAAAGACTCAATTCCTCCAGGAGCAATTTCTACTGCTGAAGTCATAGTACCGATGAAATAACGATTTTTTTCGTTTAAGGCAATACTGTAATATTGCTGGGTATTTTCAGGTTGCTCAGGATATAACGCACTAACAAAATAATGTTGAAGGAACGCAATCCAACCACCTGAAACGCTTGAATTAATATCTTTTTCATCTAAATCATCAAATGACCACTTTTCATACACTTCTTCTGGAGTGGATAAAACGGCGCCCGTATATGTGTAAAGTAATTTATGGCCTTCTCGAGGGTTACTACGTTGTAATTGATTATATGCAGCTAACTTGATTGATTGAGAAGAAATATTTTCAACTTGATAATCAATATCTATGACGTAACTATCACGATCAAAACTGTATGTCTTAGTTACTTTTAGTTCATCTGACTGCCAAAAGAAATTTACTTTTAACGTATCTTCTCCTTCTTGTAGAACATAACTAGAATCTGAAGAGGAATATAAGCTTTTGTGTGTTGGTAATTCACTTTCCCCTCGCAAACCACCTTGCATGATATAAAACAAAGAAGAGGTGTTATCTAATAAAACTAAAGGGTTATCAACATCGCCGTGTTCGGTCGGGTACTGTAGTAATGATAATTTTTCTATTGTTGCGCCTTGTAATGCTATTTCGATATCAAAAACATCAGTAACAACGTTTATTTTTTCATGCGAAGAATTGATTTTACCGTTATTTAATTCTTCATCAGTGCTGGCCTGAAAACTTGCTTCATTTCCCTCCAATAGCGGCAAATCAGGAATTTCTTCATTTGAATTAGCTGTGATTTGAGTCTGTGTTTGTTCAACTGTTGTTGTCGATGGTTGACCATAATCCTTTTCCCATTCTTGGACCAGCATCATGCCGACCATACCAATTGCTAATAATAAGATTAACTTGCTTGTATCCATGATTTTTTTCTTTTGTTATTTATTTGGGACAGGATCATGCCCGCCTTTACAAAAAGGTTGGCAAGTACAAATTCTTTTCGATGCTAAAAACACACCTTTTACTGTACCGTGGGTTTTAATTGCTTCTATTGAATATTCAGAGCACGTAGGAATATAACGACAGTTTTGGCCTAACATTGGGCTAATAAAAAACTGATAAAACTGAATGATCTTAATAATTATTTTTTGCATTTCTGCAGGGCACGCCAGTGATTATTGATGCTTTTATTTATACGTTGTTTATTAATCTTTTCCATATTCCTATGGGTTATGATCACCACATCCCATCCGACAATCTTGTCTTTATTCAATCTAAAGCTTTCTCTGATGAGACGCTTAACTAGGTTTCTATCGACTGAATTCTTGATTCTTTTCTTTGAAACCGCAAGACCGAGGCGCGCTATCTTATCACCGTTTGCACGGGCTAATAAGAGTAAAGATGAATCTGAGATGCGAACAGGGGTTGAAAAGACTCTTTGGTATTCGTGCTGTTTGAGTAACCTGTGTTGTTTTGTAAGGTTATTTAACAGTCTTTTATCTCAAAAAGAGGCTAAATTCTCTCTAGGCAGAGAGCTTTTTGCGGCCTTTTGCACGACGTGACTTGATAACTAGACGGCCTGACTTTGTTGCCATTCTTGCGCGGAAGCCATGAGTTCTTTTGCGTTTTAAGTTGCTTGGGTTAAATGTTTGTTTCATTTTCTTCGCTTTTGTGCCAGATTCAAAAGGGCCGCTATATTACTGTCGACACCTTTTATTTGTCAATCAATGATTCATCATTTTATCGTGATGATGGTTGTGGATAAGTCTAGCAAAACTGTATACTGTCTCATTAGTTTTTTTGAACCATCTTTCATTTTTCCAACGAGGTCTAATATTTCACAATGTCGCCTTGGCAACAATGTCTAGAACGCCTTGAAGTTGAGCTTTCACCGCAACTTTTTAATACTTGGATTAGGCCATTACAAGCTGTTATAGACCAAAGCCATATCCGGCTACTCGCACCAAACCGTTTTGTGAAAGATTGGGTTAGCGAACAATATTTCAACAGTATTCATTCACACTTATCCGCCATTTTAGAAGAAGAGTTTGAACTAAAGATAGAAGTTGGTTCACAAACGCCATCGTTTCAGGCTAAAAAAGAACCTCCCGTAGCAAATACATCTAAGCCCAGCGAGCTACCCAATAAAAGTACGGTAAAACATTCTAATAATCTAAAAACGGAATTTACATTTGAATCTTTCGTGGAAGGTAAATCAAATCAATTAGCCAGGGCTGCTTCTATTCAAACCGCAGAAAATCCAGGTGCATCGTATAACCCGTTATTTCTATACGGTGGTGTTGGCCTCGGAAAAACCCATTTAATGCATGCTATTGGGCTTGAAATATTAGAAAAAAACCCGAACGCGAACATTGCCTATTTACACTCAGAACGTTTTGTTGCCGATATGGTTAAAGCTCTTCAACACAATGCGATAAACGATTTTAAGCGCTATTATCGCTCTGTTGATGCATTACTCATCGATGATATTCAGTTTTTTGCTAACAAAGAACGCTCCCAAGAAGAATTTTTTCATACATTTAACGCTCTTTTAGAAGGCCAGCACCAAATCGTGCTAACTTGTGACCGATATCCTAAAGAAGTAAATGGTCTTGAAGAAAGGCTTAAATCCCGTTTTGGTTGGGGTCTTACTGTTGCTATCGAGCCGCCTGAGCTTGAAACACGTGTTGCAATCATTCGAAAAAAAGCGCAGCAATCCAAAGTCAGTTTGCCTGACGATGTGTCGTTTTTTATCGCTGAGCGTTTTCGCTCCAATGTCCGTGAGCTAGAAGGAGCGCTCAATAGGGTTATTGCCAACTCTAAATTAACAGGCAACCCAATCAATATGGAATTTGTACAATATGCTTTGAGAGATCTTTTACTTCTCCAAGACAAACAAATAACTATCGAGAACATTCAAAAAACGACTGCAGAATATTTTAAGGTTAGAGTAGCTGAATTATTATCCAAACGCAGGAGCCGTTCTGTCGCTCGACCTAGGCAGATTGCAATGGCTTTATCGAAAGATTTAACCAATCATAGTTTACCGGAAATAGGGGATGCCTTTGGTGGCAGAGATCACACAACTGTTTTGCATGCCTGCAGAAAGATCGCTGAGCTAAAGAAAACAGATCAAAAAATTGAAGAAGATTATATCAACTTAGAACGAATTCTAACAAACTGAAGAAACTGTGTGAGAGTCTGTGCATAACTAATGGTTAATATTATGATGAAATATATTCAATATTTTTAAACATGTTATTAACAAGAAGAAAACAGAAAAACTTCATAAATATATTTCGTAACTATTTGTTTTAATTATGAAATTATATTTATCCTTGCTTTTTAGCTTATTAAATATAACAACAATGGGTTATATATATGAAATTTAATTTATTAAGAGAAGATCTTTTACCAGCTCTTCAATTAGTTAATTCTGTAGTGGATAGAAGGCAAAATTTACCTATCTTGTCTAATCTACTACTCAAACTCTCTTCGGATAGTTTTTCTGTAACTGCAACTGATATGGAAGTTGAAATGAAATGTGTTGTACAAAAGCAGATGGAAACAACAGGCCAAATTACAGTTCCCGCGAGAAAGTTTTTAGATATTTGTCGTTCTTTACCAGAAGAGGCAGAAATACGTTTTGAAAAAAATGAAGAAAAACTGATCTTAAAATCAGGTAAAAGTCGCTTTACTCTCGTAACACAACCTGCCGAAGAATTTCCTGAAACGGATTTTCTTGAAACAAAAACTGAGTTCACTCTTAACCAAATAGAATTTCACACTCTAATTCATGACACCATGTTTGCTATGGCACAACAGGATGTTCGTTATTATCTTAATGGCATGTTGCTGGAATTTGAGAAAGATGTTCTTAGAGCTGTAGCAACCGATGGGCATAGGCTCGCGCTTAAAGAAATGTCATGTACTCTACCAACGGTAGAAAAGCCGCAACTGATTTTGCCAAGAAAAACGGTGCAAGAATTAATAAAGATCATTTCTCAGGAAGAACAGAAAATGATCATCCAGTTAACACCAAACCATATACGTTTCAAAGTTGGTGATACAGTGTTGACTAGCAAGTTGATAGATGGAAAATTCCCAGAATATCAAAGAGTTATACCTGAAACGATTGATACGCCGCTAATCTCTGACAAAGAAATACTAAAACAGAGTTTAACCCGTGCCTCTATATTATCGAATGAAAAATATCGAGGTGTCAGAATTACTATCGAAGAAAATAAATTAAAAGCAGAAGCACAAAACCCTGAACAGGAGCAAGCTGAAGAAGAAATCGAAGCAGAATACTCGGGACCAACGGTAGAGATCGGGTTTAACGTTTCTTATTTATTAGACGCGATCAATGCAATTAAAACAGAAAAGGTAAAAATCCTGATCTTTGATGCAAATAGTAGCTGTCTGATCCTTCCTGATGGGGATTCAACCTGCAAATACGTTGTGATGCCAATGAGGCTATAGTACGCCTATAGAAATATGAGGTTTGAGAAACTCAGTCTCGATAATGTCAGGATTATAGAATCACAAGTCATTTACCCAGGAAAAGCGGTAAACCTCATCCATGGCAAAAACGGTAGTGGCAAAACCAGTATTCTTGAAGCAATTCATTTACTGTCACGCGCCAAGTCATTCCGAACGCCAAAAATAAATGAATTATTAAAAAATGGGCAGCAGCAACTATTGGTCTCTGGTCAAATTGATCATGATCGTTTAGGAACTGTTACAGCTGGTTTCTCACGACAAGATAGTAAGTCACGTATACGATTCCAATCATCACCAGTACAGTCTATTTCTGAACAAGCAGCAAGCTTGCCGATTATTACGCAAACAACGGAAAGTCATTCGTTATTGACAGGAGGACCAAAAATTCGAAGAAAATGGTTGGATTGGTATATGTTCCACGTGGAACCAAAGTATTTATCATCGTGGAAAAAATACCATACAGCACTTAGGAGTCGAAATTTACTGCTTAGGAAAAACAGTCAATCTAATGAATTGGATGCGTGGGAACATCAGATGGTGGAGTTTGGAAAAAATATTATCCAAATGAGCCAAGAAGCGATAAGCCATATAGATGAAGTATTTAAAACAAAGGCTGATAAGATATTGGATGGCAATGTGGGGGTAATTTACACCTCTACCGTAGAAAATATCAGTGAATATAAAGAAATTCTTAAAAAAAATAGGATTCAAGATAAAGAAAGAGGGTTTACTCTTAATGGGCCACATAGATCGAATATAGATTTTTTGATTGATGATCAAAAAGCTTCAAAGTTTTTGTCACGTGGACAAAGTAAACTTTATATTTCCGCACAGAAACTAGCTGAAATAGACTGTATTATCGAAAAAATTGGCATCAAGCCTATTTTTTTACTGGATGATGTTGCAGCAGAGCTAGATAGTGAATCTAGAGCAATCATTTTGCATGAACTTGAATCAGCAGGCGTTCAAAGTTTTATTACAACTACAGAAGCAAATGTTTTTCCTGAATCACAAACAACATTGTTTCACGTGGAACGTGGTTGTGTAAAAGATGGTAGAATATCGAATTGATTGAATTGATAAGGTAAAAGAAGCAGATGTCAGATAACGACGATTACGATTCCAGTAAGATTAAAGTACTGAAAGGCTTGGATGCGGTTAGAAAGCGTCCTGGTATGTATATTGGTGATACTGAGGATGGGACTGGTTTACACCACATGGTGTTTGAGGTTGTTGATAATAGTATCGACGAGGCTTTGGCTGGTTATTGCAGCAAGATAGAAGTAACGATACATACGGATGAATCTATTACAGTAAGCGATGACGGACGTGGGATTCCTGTTGGTATGCATGAGGAAGGTAAGTCTGCTGCAGAAGTCATCATGACAGTACTGCATGCTGGTGGAAAATTTGACGATAATTCTTACAAAGTTTCAGGTGGTTTGCATGGTGTTGGTGTTTCTGTAGTAAATGCTTTATCTGAGCAACTGAAATTAACCATTTGTCGAGAAGGCGCAAAATACCAACAGCACTATTCTGATGGAAAACCTCAATCAGCATTAGAAAAGATTGCTGATTCCTCAGAAACTGGTACAGAAATAACATTTTTACCGAGCACAGATGTCTTTAAAAACATCGAATTTCATCACGATATATTAGCGAAACGCCTTAGAGAACTGTCTTTCCTTAATTCTGGTATACGTATTGAGTTAAAAGATGAGCGATCAGGAAAGCAGGATGTGTTTGAATATAAAGGTGGTATTAGTGCCTTTGTTGAGCATTTGAATCGAAATAAAACCCCATTACATCAGACCGTTATCGATTTTTTTGCTGAAAAAGATGGGTTGAGCGTGGAATTGGCTGTGCAATGGAATGACTCTTATCAAGAAAATATATTCTGTTTTACTAATAATATTCCTCAAAAAGATGGTGGTACGCATTTATCAGGCTTTAGAACCGCATTGACCAGAACACTAAATAACTATATCGATAAAGAGGGGTTATCCGCAAAGGCAAAAGTACAGGTTGCTGGAGAAGATGTGAGAGAAGGAATAACCGCCGTTTTATCAGTCAAAGTGCCAGATCCAAAATTCTCGTCTCAAACTAAAGATAAATTAGTCTCGAGCGAGGTTAAATCTGTAGTAGAGACTACGGTCGGTGAAAAATTGCAGGAGTTTTTGGTTGAAAATCCTGCAGATGCAAAAATTATTTGCGATAAGATTATTGAAGCCGCAAGAGCAAGAGAAGCCGCACGCAAAGCAAGAGAGTTAACTCGCCGTAAAAGCGCATTAGATATAGCAGGTTTGCCAGGCAAGCTCGCAGATTGCCAAGAAAAAGACCCAGCAAAATCTGAATTGTTTCTCGTGGAGGGTGACTCCGCGGGCGGTTCAGCAAAACAAGGTAGGGATCGAAAAAATCAGGCCATTCTTCCTTTAAAGGGTAAAATTTTAAATGTTGAAAAAGCTCGTTTCGACAAAATGCTCTCATCGGCTGAAGTTGGCACATTAATCACAGCTTTAGGTTGTGGAATAGGCCGGGATGAATTTGATGTCGCGAAGTTGCGCTATCATCGAATTATTATCATGACGGATGCCGATGTTGATGGATCGCATATCCGAACGTTGTTATTAACTTTCTTTTATCGTCAAATGCCAGAGCTTATTGAGCGCGGCCACATTTATATTGCTCAACCCCCACTGTATAAAGTAAAACGTGGTAAACAAGAGCGTTATTTAATTAATGATCAAGAAAAAGACGCTTTTTTACTTGAAATCGCAATGGATGGCGCGGAAATCCGAAACGGAGAAACCATTATTCAAGGCGACGAATTAGAGAAACTTTCTCGCCTTTACCAACGCTCAATGCACGCACTGCTTTTATTGGCCAATCGGTTTAATGAAAGTGTTCTAGGAATTATTCGTAATCAATCGATTGTATCCGAAGACAATTTACAACAAGAAGCAGTTATGAATGATTGGTTTGGTGCTTTGGTCGAAAAATTAAGCCAAAACCCAACAACAGGCACGACCTACCACCATGAGATTTTCAAATCGGAAGAATCTAGTCGGTTTGGAGGCAAGATTGTTATGAGTACTCATGGAATCGAACATGAGAATATATTCAGTCCTGAGTTTTTCCAATCAAGAGAATATCAGATGTTAACAGCGTTAGAATCGCAGCAAGCGCTTACAAACACAGCTTTAATTAGTCGTGGCGAACAAGAAAAACCAATTCGCTCAATGAATGAAGCGTTTGGCTGGCTATTGGAACAGGCTACAAAAGGCACCCATATTCAACGCTATAAAGGCCTAGGGGAAATGAATCCAGAACAATTATGGGAAACAACAATGGATTCTAAGAGTCGTCATTTATCGCAAGTTTGTATCGAAGATGCAGTGGCAGCAGATGAGATTTTTACAACATTGATGGGTGATCAAGTAGAGCCTAGACGTGATTTTATTGAGAAAAACGCACTATCTGTAGTGAATCTTGATACTTAATCAATCCGAATAGCACAACACCATGCTTCAACATTAGCGGCACCTGCAGATTTAAATTTTTTTGCTAATTCTCGCAGTGTGCTGCCAGTGGTTATTACATCATCCACTAGCACAATATTTTTTCCCTCGACATTGGAATTCACTTCAAAAGCGTTTAAAACGTTTAGCCTTCTCTGCTGTGCATTCAACGAAGTTTGGTTTTTGGTGTTTGTGTTCCTGCTACAAAGCTTTAGGTTCAAAGGAAGATCGAGCTCATCACAAATTGGCTTAGCTAAACAAATAGATTGATTATAACCACGTGAAAGCAGGCGTTGATAAAAGAGAGGCACAGGTACGACACAGTCAATTCTCTTTCTGCTTTCTATTAGCTCTGATAGTTTCGATACCATCAATTGACCCAATATGCTTCCAGCAATTAAATGTTGATTAAATTTGAGGCCCACTAATAAATGATTAATAGGATATTTGTATAAAAACACAGATATAACACGATCAATATACGGGTTTTTCAAAAGCGAACAATCACCACAAATAGAAGATTTTATAAGAGGTTTGCTACAAATAGAGCACGAATTAGTATTAAAAGGTAAATTGTTAGAACATTTATGACATAAGGCAAATTTATTAGAAGTGCTTCTATGACATAACAAACATCGATAGTGCTTATAATTTAGTTTCTTGTAAACTTTTGACTTGGCAACTAAGTTGACAATAGGGTATCTCTCCATGACGATACAACTCCATTTAGTTTTACGAAATAACTTTAAACATTAACTCATATGCTAGAAAAAATCACAGACAATGATGTGAACCATTCGATTCGTTCAAATTGGTCTATTGAAGAAATACGAGAAATTTATGAACAGCCATTGAATGACTTGTTATTTAAGGCCCAACAAATACATCGACAATTTTTTAATCACAACGAAGTACAGCTTAGCACCTTAATGAATATAAAAACCGGTGGTTGTCCTGAAGATTGTTCATATTGTCCTCAGAGCGCGCATTATAAAACTGATGTAAAAGCAGATGCGTTAATTGAACTGGAACAGGTGCTTGATCAGGCGCAAAAGGCCAAAGCAGAAGGCGCCACACGGTTTTGCATGGGCGCCGCCTGGAGAAGCCCAAAAGAAAAAGATTTCGTTAAAGTGTTAGAGATGGTCACAGCGGTTAAATCATTAGGAATGGAGTCTTGCTTAACGATGGGAATGCTAACGGAAGATCAAACGCAACGTTTATCTAAAGTTGGTTTGGATTATTACAATCATAATTTGGATAGTTCTCGTGAATATTATGAAAAGATTATTTCCACTAGAGATTACGACGATCGTTTAAATACCTTAGAAAGAGTAAGAGATTCAGGGATAAATGTCTGTAGTGGTGGAATCATTGGTATGGGAGAAGAAAAAAAGGATCGGTTTGGTTTATTGCTGACATTAGCTACGATGCCTAAACACCCAGAAAGTGTTCCGATTAATATGTTGGTTAAAGTTGAAGGAACTCCTTTAGATCATCAAGCAGATTTGGATCCAATCGAATTCGTAAGAACAATAGCAACAGCAAGAATTTTAATGCCAGCATCTTATGTAAGGCTTTCTGCCGGCAGAACAGAAATGACGGATGAGTTACAAGCAATGTGTTTTTTTGCTGGCGCTAATTCAATTTTTTATGGTGAAAAGTTACTAACAACCGAAAACCCTTTACTTAAACAAGACAGAATATTATTCGAGCGTCTTGGAATTACATCTCAATAAAAATTATTTGCTTGCTTAATGGATGTTGTTAGACAACTTGATAAATTAAGGCAAGATAATGCCTATCGATCACGAATAGAAGTTGAATCAAATGATGGTGTATATAGTTATATAAAAGGAAAAAAACATCTAAATTTTTGTTCAAACGATTATTTAGGTTTATCAAGCCATAAAGAATTAAAAAAAACATTTAATGAAGCACTAAATAAATATGGTACAAGTTCTAGTTCTTCACAGTTAATTTGTGGTTATCAAAAACCACATAAAATATTAGAAGAACAAATCGCAGAACTGCTTGGCTATGAAAAAGCATTGTTATTTGGCAATGGCTATATGGCAAATCTTGGAATCCAACAGGCTTTATTTGATAAAGATTCTATGGTGTATATTGATAAACTGAATCATGCGTCTATGTATGATGGATTAAAGCTTTCTGGTACAAACTATAAACGTTATCCGCATTTAAATTATTCTTCAGTTTTAAGTTATTCCGAACAGCATAAAAATTATACAAAATTCTTATATAGCGACTCTGTGTTTAGTATGGATGGAGATGTTATAGATATAAAAAATATAAAATCTATTTCTTCAAAGACAAATTCAAAAATCATTCTTGATGATGCACATGGCTTTGGGGTGATCGGTGAAAAAGGAAAAGGCATCACTGAGTTTTTTGAAAAAGACGATCGACCATATTTATTATTAATAACTTTCGGCAAAGCCTTGGCCGGCTATGGTGCTGTTGTTTGTGGCAAGACAGAAGCAATAGAGTTGATGATACAAAAAAGCCGATCATTAATTTATACAACATCTCTCCCTGCTGCTTTAGTTGCAACGGCATCAAAGGCAATTAGCCTATCAATAGAAGAACCATGGAGAAGAGATAAATTAAATCAATCCATTAAATATTTTCAAAAAATAGCAAACGAAAACGGTTTGGATTTAAAAAAATCAAATACACCTATTCAAATATTACAAATAGGGCCTAATCAAAAAACACTGGAAACCAGTGAAGGATTAAAAAGGAAAAATATTTTAGCTGTTGCTATACGACCACCAACTGTCGCAGTTAATACAGCAAGAATTCGTATAACCATTACTGCAGCACATGAAAAGAAACATCTTGATGAATTGATGGATGCATTAGTAGAAATAAACAAACAATGAAAAGACCGTTAGTTTTTTTACATGGCTGGGGTTTTGATGAACAAATCTGGAAAGAATTCATTAATCAGTATTTCAGTGAATATGATGTTCAAACTATAAGCCTGTTTGAGTGTTTTGATACAACATTAAATTCTGAAAGTCTTTTAGAAGACTGTTGTAGTAAGTTAACTAAAATAATTAAACCAAACAGTTTAATTATCGGCTGGTCGTTAGGGGCCTTAATCTCTATAAGGCTAAGTACCAAACTTACACAAAACGATCATTTATTATGTTTGATTTGTTTCAATCCGTGTTTTGTAAATAAGACAGAGTGGCAATATGGTGTTGAAGAGACACTCATAACAAAAATGATAGCCGAATTAACAAATAATAAAGTTTCTACACTGAACCGTTTTTATTCATTGATTACACATGGGGCGACCAAACAAAAAGAATCTTTAAAAACAATTAAAAAAATTATTTCGCCTGACAATCTTGAGTCTGAAAAATTATTGCAAGGCTTAAAGTTATTAAAAGAAGTAGATTTAAGAAGTGAGTTGGAGAGTGTAAAGATACAAACAGTTCTTTGTTATAGCGAAAATGATATGTTAATTAATAAAAATCTTTATAAACTTAAGCCGTTTAATAACAAAAAAATTAAATATTCATTTTTATCAAACTCTGATCATATCCCGTTTATAAGTTCGCCAGAATTAGTTGCCGAAACAATCATGAAAGTATTGAAAGATTATGATCGATAAATTATTAGATAAAACGCGATTAAAAAATAATTTTGATCGAGCGGCAACCACTTATGATGAGCATGCCGTCGTACAGAAGATCGTGCTTAATGAATTATTAGATCAATTAAACTATCTGGTGATAAAACCAAAAACGATTATTGATCTAGGTTCTGGGACAGGGTTGGCGTCGAAGACATTAAAAAAACTGTATCCTAAAGCAACATTAATACAGTCTGATTTATCTTTTCAGATGTTAAAGCAGGCTGCAAAGAAACAACGCTGGCAATTATATAAAGATAAATTTGTTCAAACTGACATCCAAGCTTTGCCATTTAAACATAATTCTGTTGATTTAATTTTTTCCTCATTATGTTTGCAATGGTCAGAAGATTTTGTAGAGGTGTTTAGAGAAATACGATCATTGTTGAAACCTGATGGCGTCATGATCTTTTCGACATTGGGCGAAAACAGCATGAAAGAGTTTCGTACAGCATGGGCATTTACCAATAAAACAGAAACACATAAATTTTATGATATACGAAAATATGGCGATGCATTAATGACCGTTGGTTTTGATGACCCTGTTTTGAGTGTGGATACGATGGTTATGAAATATGACAGCATTAAACAAGTTTCGAACAGCATAAAAAAAGTGGGTGCTAGTAATGTTCATAAAAAAAGAAATAAAAATTTAACCTCAAAACAGGATTGGAATCAATTTAAAAAGAATTATGAAAAATTTGAAACGGCTGGAAAATTGCCGCTGACCTACGAAGTTATCTATGGTCTAGCTTGGACTGCTGAAAACAAACAGGGTAATCAAATCAATATCCCTGTTGAGAACATTAAGAAAAGAATGCTATGAGTGCTAAAGGTGTTTTTATCACAGGAACAGATACCGAAGTTGGAAAAACGGTAGTAGCGGTTCAGTTAATGAAAGAACTGAAGCTAAAAGGAAAAAAAGTCATTGGTTATAAACCTGTTGCCAGTGATGCAAAAAAATTAGAAGGTAAATTGATCAATGAAGATGCAGCAAATTTAATTGCCGCGAGCTCCGAGCAATTAGACTATAAGGTTCATAATCCATATGTATATGAACCAGCGGTTTCGCCCAATATTGCTGCGAAGCAAATAAAAAAACCGCTTTCTTTGACCAATATTCAAGAAAACTATAAAAAATTAGCGGCTTTAGGTGATGTGCTTGTCGTAGAAGGTGCTGGTGGTTGGCGAAGCCCTTTGTCAGACGATTATTCGGCAGTCGATCTAGTCAATTATCTAAATATACCCGTTATATTAGTTGTTGAGCTAAAATTAGGTTGTATAAATCATGCATTATTAACAGCAGAAGTTATGTTAAATGATAATGTTAAGATTTTGGGCTGGGTTTCAAACGGACCATTACGAGAACTCAAAGAGTCTAGTGAAGTAATAAATACGTTAGTAGATAAAATGCCAATTCAACAGATAGGTAAAATGGAGAATAGAGATATAAATCATGATGGCCATGATTTTAGGAAAGTTTGCCAATATTTTTAGTGCTTTTTTAACTTAATAGACTTATTTTGACTAAATATAATTATCTTTCAATTATATATCTATGTTTCACAAAAACTTGCATATTTTGAACAGTATAGGCATAGTTCCGAAAGCAAAATTGAGCACGATATCAATTGTTGTTATAAGGTTTCGGGAGTAACCTTTGATAGATGAGGTAAGAAGTGTTGGAAACAGCACAAAACAGCTCATTATTAGACCGAATCGTGCGATGAGTTGGGAGGGGCTGTTAGCTTTTTTCTTTATAATTACCACAATCACGATTTCTATTGGGTTGTGGTTTTTCGTGAATGGATTACCGTTTATATTGCCTTATGCTGGCGTTGAAATGATATTTTTGGGTTATGCCTTGTACATAACTGCATGGAAATCAACGGCAAAAGAAGTCATTACGATAGACGGTGAGAACATTGCAGTAGAAAAAGGCCACAGAGTTTTAGAAAATACCTACCAGTTTCATCAAGCATGGACAAAAGTGATCTTGGAGATGCCAGATCATACATGGCACCCTAGTCGCTTAGTTCTTCGATCGAAAGGCTTGCAGCTCGAGATCGGAAAATTTTTAAATGAAGAGGAGCGTCGAGGACTTGCTAAAACCTTGGTTAAAGCATTGACTCAGACGTAAAAAATAGAATTATTAACCTTATAATTATGGCTGAGGAAAGCTACATGTATGCCAATAAGCTTTTAAAATCTTTTATTGCAAGTATCGCCCTTGTTTTAGTGTTTTTTGCTGGTCCAGCTGCCGCTGAATACGGTTTAAACATGCCTCAGGGTGTCACACCAATTAGTAAAGAAGTCTACGATTTGCACATGATCATATTATATGTGGTCACAGTGATTGCGATTTTAGTCTTTGGTGCTATGTTTTGGTCAATACTTAATCACAGAAAATCAAAAGGTGCCGTCGCATCTCAATTCCATCACAACACAACAGCAGAAATTGTTTGGACCATTATTCCAATCTTAATTTTAGTTGTAATGGCTGTTCCTGCGACAAAAACACTAGTGAAAATGGAAGCAACAGGTGATGCTGACATCACCATTAAAGTAACGGGTTATCAGTGGAAATGGCATTATCAATATATGGAAGATGATTTTGGTTTTTTCAGTGTGTTAGATACTAAAAGTAATGATATCCGCCAAATGGAATCTGGAATGGATCCTTTTGAGCATGAAAATTACTTATTGGATGTTGATAATCGTGTTGTTGTTCCTACTAATACGAAAATTCGAATTCTTACCACTGCAGCAGATGTGTTACATGCTTGGTGGGTACCTGATCTAGGTTGGAAACGGGACGCTATACCAGGCTTTATTAATGACAACTGGACCTATATCGAAGAAGAAGGTGTGTATCGTGGCCAATGTGCCGAGCTTTGCGGTAAAGACCATGGGTTTATGCCCATCGTTGTCGAAGCTGTTTCTCCAGAAAAGTATGCAGCTTGGGTCGAAGAGAAAAAATCTGCTGCAGGCGAAAGCTTATGTGCCGCAGCCGACTGTACTATGGATGAGTTAATGGCGGCGGGCGAAAAGGTTTATGGAACCCAATGTGCTGTATGTCACCAAGCAAATGGTGCAGGTATCCCAGGTGCATTCCCAGCTCTAGCTGGTAGTCAAATCGCAACTGAAGATAAAGCCGCTCATTTAGATATCGTTATTAATGGTAAAGACGGTACAGCTATGGCGGCTTATGGCCCTCAGTTAAATGATGAGGAGCTAGCAGCAGTTATTACCTATGAGCGTAATGCTTGGGGTAATGATACGGGTGATATTGTACAACCTGCTGATGTAGCCGCAGCGAGATAGAGTTTAAGATTAATTTATTAGAATAGAAGTTTGCTAAGACGAGGAATATTTTTATGAGTCATGCAGCCACACACGATGATCATCATGATCATGACCACAAGCCAACAGGCATAGGTCGTTGGTTATTTTCTACCAACCATAAAGACATCGGCACCATGTATTTGGTGTTTGCATTAATTATGTTTTTTATCGGCGGGGCGATGGCAATGGTCATCCGCGCAGAATTGTTTCAACCGGGTATTCAGTATGTTGACCCGCAGTTTTTCAACTCAATGACGACTATGCATGCGCTGATTATGATTTTCGGTGCGGTAATGCCTGCAGGCGTTGGTTTGGCAAACTGGATGATTCCTATCATGATTGGTGCGCCTGATATGGCAATGCCTCGCATGAATAATATGAGTTTCTGGATTCTTCCGTTTGGCTTCACCATTCTATTGTCTACATTGTTTATGACAGGTGGTGCACCTGCCGGTGGCTGGACTATGTACCCACCACTGGTTTTACAATTAGGTGATGCATTTCCATTCTTAATTTTTACTGTCCACTTCTTAGGTATTTCATCCATTATGGGTGCGATCAATATCATTGCGACTGTATTTAATATGCGCGCGCCTGGTATGACCTTTATGAAATTACCTTTATTTGTTTGGACCTGGATTATTACAGCGTTCTTATTAATCGCGTCATTACCAGTACTTGCTGGTGCGGTAACCATGTTATTGACCGATAAATACTTTGGTACATCATTCTTTGATGCTGCAGGTGGTGGTGACCCAGTATTATTCCAGCACGTTTTCTGGTTCTTTGGTCATCCTGAAGTGTATATTTTGATTCTTCCTGCGTTTGGTATCGTTTCGCAAATTATCCCTACCTTTGCTCGTAAACCTCTATTTGGATATGAGTCAATGGTATATGCAACTGCGGCGATTGCATTCTTATCGTTCTTCGTTTGGGCTCACCATATGTTTACTGTCGGCATGCCACTAGCTGGAGAATTGTTCTTTATGTATGCAACGATGTCGATTGCGGTGCCAACAGGGGTTAAGATTTTTAACTGGGTTGCGACCATGTGGAAAGGTTCTATGACCTTTGAAACTCCAATGCTATTTTCATTAGCTTTCGTAATTCTGTTCTCAATCGGTGGATTCTCTGGCTTAATGTTGGCGATTACTCCAGTTGATTTCCAATATCACGATACTTATTTCGTAGTAGCTCACTTCCATTATGTATTGGTAACAGGCGCGGTATTCTCATTATTTGCAGCAGCTTATTACTGGTTACCTAAATGGACCGGCAATATGTATGACGAAGGCTTAGGTAAACTACATTTCTGGTTGTCTACCATTTCAGTCAACGTATTGTTCTTCCCTCAACATTTCTTAGGATTAGCGGGTATGCCACGACGTATCCCTGATTATTCAATCCAGTTTGCTGAGTGGAACATGATCTCTAGTGTTGGCGGGTTTGCCTTTGGTATAACACAGCTACTGTTTGTCTACATCGTAATTAAAACTGTGCGTGGTGGCGCGAAAGCCACAGATGAAGTTTGGGAAGGTGCTAAGGGTCTGGAGTTTACCTTGTCTTCACCTCCTCCATACCATAGCTTTACAACGCCTCCTACAATTACGGATACGACGGCGGTGCGCACTTAATAGCAACGATATATGTCAGATAAAAAAGATTTACAAGATGACAAGGCAGCAAGGGATGCTGCCAATATAAGATTGGCAATAGGGTTGGGTTTGTTTGCTGTTTTTGTATATTTTGGTTTTATCTTTTTGCAATATATGAAATCCATGGGCGCTTAATTAATGTTTGGTGGTTCTATTAATCAAACAGCATCCAGATTAGCAATAGTTGCCGTTGCAATGTTTGGTTTTGGTTATTTATTAGTACCTTTATATAACGTATTTTGTGAAGTTACTGGACTTAATGGTAAAACCGGTGAAATTGCAGTTGAAGAGGCTCAAGAGGTCGATATTGATCTATCAAGAGACGTTGTTATTCAGTTTGATACAAATACACGTTCATTGCCTTGGGACTTCAAAGCGGTTGAAAGAAAAGTCAAAGTTCACCCAGGTGAGCTTGGGGAAGCGAAATTTACAGTCGTGAATAACTCAAATAAAGCGATTGTTGGTAGAGCAATACCTAGTGTTGCACCATCGCAAGCTTCGGTATTTTTTAATAAAACCGAATGTTTTTGTTTTGATGAGCAGCGCTTAGAGCCAGGAGAAACAAAGGAAATGGTGGTTAAGTTTGTTGTAGGAACTAACCTCCCAAAACGTTTTGGCTCATTAGTATTGTCTTATACTTTTTTTGAAGTACCGAATAAAGAAAATGCTTCAAAAACCAATGAGAGGGTCTTGGAAATTAAATCCAAGATTTAGTTTTAACAACATAAAAAAATAGAGGAATAACTATGTCTAGTTCGCATGGTGAATATTACATTCCAGAACCGAGTCAGTGGCCTGTTGTAGGTTCTATAGCATTATTTACATCATTTGTTGGTGCAGCTTTGATGCTAAATGGCTCATCGTTTGGGACATTCGTCTTGGGTTTTGGTATTGCCTTGGTGGTATACATGTTTGTTGGTTGGTTTTCAGATGTTATAGATGAAAGCTTGGCGGGGAGTTATAACAAACAAGTTGATATCAGTTTTAGATGGGGTATGGGCTGGTTTATTTTCTCTGAAGTTATGTTTTTTGCTGCCTTCTTTGGTGCACTTTATTACATCCGTGCATTTTCAATTCCTTGGTTAGGTGGCGAAGGCTCTGGTTTTGTTACGAATCAGTTCCTATGGGAAGATTTCGTGCCTAGCTGGCCACTTCATGTGATGCCTGATCCAAGCAAATTTGATGTATTTGAAGAAGTAATTCCTTGGAATGATCTTCCTTTAATCAATACTATTATTTTATTAGCTTCAGGTGTGACGGTTACAATTGCCCATCATGCCCTCAAACATAATAATCGTTCAGGTTTATGTTGGTGGTTACTTGCCACTGTTTTATTAGGTTTCTTATTCGTATATTTACAAGCTTCAGAGTATCACCATGCTTATGAGCATTTGAACTTAAAAATGAGCTCTGGAACCTATGGCTCTACATTTTACATGTTGACGGGCTTTCACGGCTTTCATGTAACGATGGGCGCGACTATGTTATTAGTGATCTATTTCCGTTCATTGAAAGGCCATTTTAGTCCTGAGAGCCACTTTGCTTTTGAAGGGGTTGCTTGGTATTGGCACTTTGTAGACGTGGTTTGGTTGGGGCTATTTATCTTTGTCTATATGATTTAAAAGTGTTAGAAATGGAATTGTATAAAAGGCGTCTTATGGCGCCTTTTGTATTTATGAAGGTTTAACGTGGCAGTCCATGAGGCATTAACCAGCCCATTTTCATGCCTATTAAAAGCAAGACAAACAATAAAATAGAAAGACTAATGCGGAACTTTAAGGAGTTTAAAGTACGATTCTTTTTTCCTTTGTCTTTAATCAAAAAGAACATTCCGCTTGCTAGAGATATCATAATAAGCAGTAGAATAGTTAAAACGACCAGTTTGAATATAAGTTGTGGTTCCATAGGTGTGTAAATTTTAGATGATTGTTAGCTTTGTTTTGATTTAAGGTTCTATGTATAAGTTTCAGCCAAGCTTGTTACCAACCGTTTCATTTATTTTACTATTGCCTATTTTCTTAAAACTTGGGTTTTGGCAACTGGATCGGGCGGAACAAAAAGAAAGACTATACCAAGATTATATTGGTAAAAGAAATAGTTCGGTTGTTAGCTTAGATCAACTTGTCAAAGACAGTTCTAATATAGAAGATATGATCTGGCGCAAAGTTGGTGTAAAAGGCCGTTTTGTAGAAGACATCAATATTTTACTTGATAACAAAATTGTCAACACTGATGCTGGTTATTATGTTTATAAGCCGCTTCAATTAGAATCCAATAATAAAATTATCATGTTAAATTTTGGCTGGGTTTCTGCGAATAAAAGACGGAATGTTATTCCAGATTTAAAAACGTTTTCTGAAAGTGAAGTTCACATAGGGCATATAAAATACCCACAATTTTCAGGAATAAAATTAGGTAAAACGGAAATAGAAGAATTTGATAAAAATACTTTCCGAGTTCAAAACATAGATTTTTCTCAATTAGAAGAAAAACTAAAATTAAAATTAGAACCTTTTGTGGTTAGGGTGGTTAATGATTCACAACAAGGTTATTTTCGAATCTGGCCCGAGCCAGGAAATGGTAAAGAAAAACATTATGGTTATGCATTTCAATGGTTTTCCTTTGCAACAATCTTATGTTTTTTGTTTGTATATTTAAATTTAAAGAAAAATGTCTAAATCAAATAATAAAATAACAATTATTGCATTAATGGTCGTGTTTTTAGCACCACCTATTTTATCTTGGTTAATCTATAGTTTTGGTGATGTTGCCGGTGGTAAAAAGAATCACGGTACTTTAATACAACCGCCGAGAAATTTACCCGATATAACACTTCATGATGAGTTTAATTCAAATGAAAAAAGCTTATATGGAAAATGGAGTATTGTGTTTGTTCAAGAAGGTATCTGTGAAAAAGTTTGTGTAGATAGCGTATACAAAATGCGACAAGTACGATTGGCGACTAATAAGTATGCTCATCGACTACAAAGAATTTTAATCGTCGATAGCAATACACCAGAATTATTCAACAATATATTAGTGAAAGATTATGAAGGTCAGTTATTAATCTTCAGAGATCAATTACAAGAAGGTTTGATGGAAAACTTTATCGTCCAAAAAAATACTAACGAAAGAGGAAATGGGCAATTTTTTATCATTGATCCATTAGGAAATATTATGATGACGTATGAAGCATCCGCCGACCCAATTGGCATGATTGAAGACCTTACTCACTTAATAAAGATTTCAAGAATTGGTTAATATCAATGAGTACAAAAAGTTTAATTATCATTAGTTGCTTATTAGCGTTTATAGTCATTACGTTAGGAGCCTATGTACGATTATCGGATGCTGGCTTAGGTTGTCCTGATTGGCCAGGATGTTACGGAAAAATTTTGGTGCCCAGTGAAGAACAACATGTTGATGAAGCAAATCAGTTATATCCAGAAAGGCCTGTGGAAGCCGGTAAAGCATGGAAAGAAATGGTACATCGATATGCGGCTGGGTTTCTTTTGCTCTTAGTAGCAACGATTACCTATAGGAATTTTAAAAACCGTAAAAGTAATCCAGGTGCTGCCTCAATATCTTATGTTTTATTAGCATTGATAATATTCCAAGCATTATTAGGAATGTGGACTGTTACCTTACTATTAAAGCCTGTCGTTGTTATGTCGCACCTATTAGGCGGAATGACAGTATTTTTATTGTTAACATTCTTGCTGCACAATATTTCTAATTATCAAAATACCAGATCGAACTCTAAATGGTTTGTATTTTCATTGGTTGCATTGTGCATAGTGTATTTACAAATATTTCTAGGAGGTTGGACCAGCGCTAACTATGCTGCATTGGTATGTTCAGATTTTCCAACCTGTCAAAATTCATGGTGGCCCACGATGGATTTTTCAAATGGTTTTACATTCTGGACCGGTCTTGGTAAAAATTATGAATTTGGTTTGCTAGATGTCGATGCAAGAACAGCGATTCATTTTACTCACAGAATATGCGCAATAATTACTTTATTGGTTGTCGGCACGATATCCCTGTTCGCTTTTTTAAATACAGCTGGTATGCAGAAGCTTTTTGCATGCACTAGTTTGTTCTTGCTGTTAATTCAATTGGTTTTGGGCGTATTAAACATCATTTTAGTGTTGCCGATTGGTATTGCGGTTGCACATAATGGAGTAGCTGCTTTGTTATTGATCAGTGTGGGTTCATTTCTGTATTATTCACTCCCTAATAGATCGAGATAGGCAACAAAGATGAGCGTCGAAACAAATATTGAAAGCAACCCACAACAAGCTGCTACTTGGCGAGACTTTCTTGCGCTTACAAAGCCTAATATTGTTGCATTAATCGTGTTTACAGCTGTTGTTGGTATGTTTATGGCTGTCGATGGCATGGTTCCATGGCAACCATTAATATTTGGTACCATAGGTATTGGTTTTGCAGCAGCATCCGCTGCAGCAGTCAATCAGTTAGTCGATCAACATATTGACTCTATTATGGCACGGACCAAGAAACGCCCGTTGCCCAAAGGTAATTTGAGTCAGCAATCAGCCATTATGTTTGCGTTTTTTCTTGGCGCGGTATCTATGGTTATTTTGACTTATTATGTAAATGTACTAACAGCCGTTTTAACCTTGCTTTCACTAATTGGGTACGGCTTTGTGTATTCTATGTATTTAAAACGTGCCACTCCTCAGAATATTGTTATTGGTGGCGCTGCTGGTGCTGCTCCACCAGTACTAGGTTGGACTGCTGTTACTGGGACTTTGGATCCACAGTCATTAGTTTTATTTCTAATAATCTTTGTTTGGACTCCGCCACATTTCTGGTCGCTAGCAATCTATAGAAGAAATGACTACGCCAGTGTTGATATTCCTATGCTTCCTGTAACTCATGGTGTGGAATTAACCAGACAACATATATTTTTCTACACTATAGTCTTATTTATCGTTAGTTTGTTGCCGTATTTAATTTATATGAGCGGACCTTTGTACTTGATTGGAGCGGTTGCATTAGGTTTAGTCTTTTTATATTACACAACACGCATGTTATTTGATCATGATGATTTATTAGCAATGCAAACTTTTAAATATTCGATTATTTATTTAATGGGTTTGTTTGCGTTTTTATTAATTGATCATTATGTGCCAAATATCTTGAGGTATTTTAGTTAGAATTTATTGGGAAAGTTTTTCCTTAATAATATTATCAAGTTTATTTTGAGCTTGGAGTAACAACTCACAGACTTCTCTTGCGGCACCATTGCCACCTTCTTTTTCAGTAACATAATCACTAATTTGCTTTAAAGAAGGATGTGCATTTTGAACGGCAAGTTTAAGCCCACAATGCTTCATGGCTGGTAGATCAATAATATCATCACCTAAATAAGCAATTTCTTTATCATCTAATTTAGATTTTTGTTTAAGATCTTTATAAGCTAATTCTTTATCGTGTTGTCCTTGATAAAGATGTTTGACCCCTAGAGATTTCATGCGTGAAGCAACAATTTGAGAAGAGCGAGCTGTAATAATGGCGATGTCTATTTCAGATTGTAATAACATTACCATGCCAAGGCCGTCATGAACATGAAACGATTTATATTCGTTGCCATCTTCGCCTAAAACAATTTTACCATCGGTTAAAACACCATCTACATCGAAAATAATTAATTTTATTTGTTTAAATTTATTGTTTAATTCTGAATTCATTAAACTACCTTAGCCCTTAAAAGATCATGCATATTTATAATACCAACTAGTTCATCTGAATGATTTGTTACGGGAAGTGCATTGATTTTAAAATTTTCCATCATTTGTAAAGCTTCAGCAGCTAGCAAGCCTTCATTAATATGTTTGCAATTTTTTATCATCACATCTGAAGCGGTAAGCTCAGAAAAATTTAAATTGTTATCCAGCACTCTTCGTAAATCACCGTCCGTAAAAATACCTTGTATTGTTTTCAAAGAGGAATCAGCAATGATAACGGTACCAAGAGCTTTTTTTGTCATTTCTAACAATAAATCATTAAAGCTTGTTTCTGGTGTGGCTATAGGTATTTCGTCATCAGTATGCATAATATCTTTGACATGGAGTAATAGTCTTCTTCCTAAAGATCCGCCTGGATGAGAAAGAGCGAAATCTTCTTCAGTAAAGCCTTTCGCTGTTAATAAAGCGATTGCTAATGCATCGCCCATAACAAGGGCTGCTGTGGTGCTAGAAGTTGGAGCAAGCCCCATAGGACAGGCTTCTTTTGTTACGGTTACATCCAAATTAGCGTCTGCTGCTTGTGATAGTGAAGAATCAGGATTACCAGTAAATGAAATTAGAAGGGTACCAAGCCGTTTTATGACCGGTAACAAAGAAACCACTTCTTCTGTTTCGCCAGAGTTAGATAAAGCGATCACAACATCTTTTGATGTAATCATACCTAAATCACCATGACTTGCTTCACCTGGATGCACAAAAAAAGCTGGTGTTCCTGTGCTCGCGAGAGTTGCTGCGATTTTATTTGCGATATGACCTGATTTGCCCATGCCAATGCAGATAACCCTTCCTTCACATGATAAAATACAACGACAGGCTTTGATAAATGAAGCATCAATTTTTGGAGTAAGTTCCAAAATAGCATTTGCTTCAGTATTGATAACAGCTTTGCCTAACTCGATAAGTTTTGAATCAGAAATGGTATCCATTAAATTGTTTGAACTCTTAAAAGTAATCTGTAATTTATGAAAGATTATACAATGTCAGCATAAAAAATAATCATCAATCTCGAATAAATATAACAATAGAAAGATAAACAAGTGACTAGAATCGAACTTATTGAACAATACGTTAAAAGTGAATTAAAGCAGAAGCAAATAGAGTTAGTACCCGTTTCTGGTGATGCGAGTTTCCGTAAATATTATCGAGTAATTATTGGAAACGATTCATACATCGTTATGGACTCTCCTACTGACAAAGAGCCGCCAGAGCAATTTATCGAAGTTACCAAGCATTTAGTTTCTATTGATGTTCATGTGCCACAAATATTTTACGAAAATAAACAAGATGGTGTCTTGATAATAAAAGATTTTGGAGACACAAATTATCTTGATATTTTAAATGCTGAAAACGCTGACTTGTTGTATCGAGAAGCGATAGATGCATTGATTGAAATGCAAGAAAAATCCACAAAGGCTAATTTGCCTGAATATGATCGGCCATTGCTATTAAGAGAAATGGCGTTGTTCGAAGATTGGTTAATCAATGAAATGCTGGGGATAAAATTGACATCTATGGAGCAAGGTAAACTAAGCAGCCTGAAAGAATTATTGGTTATAAATGCATTAGGGCAAAAACAAGTCTTTGTTCATCGGGACTATCACAGCAGGAACTTGATGTATTTGAAAATGAGTAATCCAGGAATAATCGATTATCAGGATGCTGTCATAGGTCCTATTAGTTATGACCTAGTGTCTCTTCTAAAAGATTGCTATATAAAATGGCCTCTAGAGAAAATCGAAGCGTGGTGTGAGTATTATTT
Organism: Gammaproteobacteria bacterium; assembly: GCA_965243205.1. GTDB lineage: Bacteria > Pseudomonadota > Gammaproteobacteria > Eutrophobiales > Eutrophobiaceae > CBDEUK01. Next base: position 1,743,528 of record CBDEUK010000002.1, on the reverse strand, counting down.
TGAAAAAAGTACGTTCACAAAAGGGCAGCGTTTTGATGAGTTTATGAAGGAATTCCATCTCATGGGCGTGCAAAGACATCTAAAAGCTAGTGGTATATTTGCGAGATTAAAGTACCGGGATGGCAAAGCTAATTATATAAAGGATATTCCCAGAACATTAAGCTACATCACGGATTTGGTGCATTTGGAGTCCTTAAAGCCATTAGTTGAATTGATAGACTCTAAAATAATGCCAAATATAACGAGAAATTAAGCTGATGTATGCGATGATTTTAGCTGCTGGCCATGGAAAGCGAATGATGCCGTTGACCGAGAACTTACCGAAGCCTCTATTAAAAGTTGGAACAAAGACGCTTATAGAGCATCAAATTGATAGGCTAGCGGATGCAGGTATTAGAGATTTTGTCGTCAATTGTGGACGTTTTGGCGAGAAAATTATCGATCATTTAACACAAAACTGTGAGCAAGATCATAATTTTTACTTTTCAGATGAAGGGAGTGAGGTGCTTGAAACTGGCGGTGGAATTGCTAAAGCGTTGCCATTGATAAAATCGGATCCCTTCATTGTTGTTAATGCTGATGTATGGACGAGCTTCGACTATAGAACGCTTATTGGGCGTGAGTTTGATCTTATGCATTTAGTACTAGTTAAGAATCCTGAGCATAATTTAAAAGGCGATTTTGCTCTTGATAAATCTAATAAAATCAATTTATTAGAACCTAAATATACATTTTCAGGTATTGGCCTTTATCGTAAAGAAGTATTTAAAAACCTCGAAATAAAACCTTTTCCTCTCGTTGATATTATTAAGCGACACAGCAAAGATCACCATGTTTCAGGTGAGCTTTTTGAGGGTGTATGGTCAGATATTGGTACACCTGAACGCTTAAAAAATATTCAAGAATCTTGGGATAGATCCGCGAAATAAGTTGTCATACAGAACTTATTAATCACTATTGGCATCAAATTTGTTAAGCTATGCATGTGATTGGAGTAATCACGGTTTTGAGAAGGAAACTACATACTCATTTGTAAATTATAAAACGAGCCTTGAGCTGACTGTCAGGCTCCGCCAACCGTATAAATTTCCTCGTAACGAATATCCACTGTATAGTTTTATAACTATATATTGTGGAATTAATTTCAAATAATACAATATATAGATATTGTACGAATTAAAGGTTTTATGTTGATGAAGGCATTGCTGAATAAAAATTTAGCTGTATACGTGCTGCCAGCGATAATTGCGTTGGTAGTGCTTGCCTATGCCTATGATTTCAAAGACAAAAATCAAAATAGCAGTAATCCTGAGATATCAAAACAAACCGATTCAGAAATCATTGTAGATAGTGGCTCTGAAGCATTAGCTAAAACCAATTTTGAGACAGAGAATTCTGCTTCAACAGGCAGCAATACATTAAGAATTCTTTTTTATCGCAAATACAGCGAAGGTTTTGGAATCGGCGATCAAGAAAAACAACTGATCGAAAAATTTGCAAAGAGCGAAGGTTATAAGCCTGTTTGGATTGAAATTGAAAACCGTTGGGAATTATTACCAGCTGTATATCGTGGACAAGGTGATGTCATTGTCGCTCAAGGTTATGATATTGCAGGTGGCTTAGATGGTGTCGTTTCATTTACAGAACCTTGGGATATCATAAAACAACAAATTATTACTCGTGGTGATCAAAATAAAATTGAGACAGTTTCAGGTTTAAAAAACCGTGAGATTGCCGTTAAAAAATCCTCGCCTGCATGGGCCTATTTAAATAAATTAGTATCGGAAGAGAAATCTATCAATTTAAGAGTGATAGAAGAAAGGGTTACAGAAAAAGAAGTACTGAAAAAAGTAAGAAGTGGTTATTACGATGTTGCGGTTTTTGATAGTGAGTATGTAAAAAATGCCATTTCGGATCTTGAAGGATTAAATATATTAATCGATTTGCCTGAGACTTCATTGAAAGTATGGTCTGTTAGTAAACAGAATCAGCTATTAAAACAGCAATTAGATGATTACTTAAATCATCAACTTGTAAGCATACATAAAGACGAACAGTTCTTTTCAGATCTACCAGGACTTAAAGAAAGAGGCCGTTTAAGATTAATTTCTTATCAGAGTCCAACGAATGTGTATTATCAAAATGGTGAATTAAAAGGTCTTGAATATGATTTATTAAAATCATTTTCTGAGAAGCATGGTTTAGAATTAAACGTTGTATTAGCAAATAGTTTTGATGAATTATTTGATTTATTGCAACAAGGGAAAGGTGATGTTGTTTCTGCTTCTATTCCAGATGCGTCTAACTTAGATGGCAAGTTTTCCAAAACAGAAGCCTATTTATACAGCAGCCCAACAATCGTTGGCAGAAAAAATAATAGGAATATTATTGATTTTTCAGATTTAAAAAATAGAACCATCGTTTTATCGCCAGAAAGTCCTTATAAAAATTTATTATACGATTTAAAACAAAGCTCAGGTTTTGATTTTAATATCAAAATAGTTGATGAGTCGGTTAACACTGAAACATTGTTGTTTATGGTTTCATTAGGTGTGTATGACTTAACCATTATTCCAAGCCATACAGTCAAAGCAGAGTTATCAAGACAAATCAATTTGCAGGCATTATTAAATATTTCTGAACCAACAAAAATGGTTTGGGTAACACGTGAAGAAGATAGCCGATTAAAAGATGAGTTAAACGAGTTCATTAAAAGTAACTATCGCAAAACAGAATTTAATTCGCTGAAAGAGCAATATGTTGTTCATCCAAATAATTTTAATGGTGACAGTAAACTCTTAACCAAAGTTATTGAGCTTACACCTTATGATAATGTAATTATTGAACATGCAGAAAGGTTTGGGTTTGATTGGCGATTGATTGCTGCGCAAATGTATCAAGAAAGTCAATTTGACCCGGAGGCTATATCCTATGCAGGAGCTGAAGGTTTGATGCAAATCATGCCAAAAACCGCAGAAGAACTCGGTTTAGAAAACACCAAAGATCCAGAAAATAACATTGCGGCAGGCATTAAGTATTTATACCAGTTAAGAGAGCGCTTGGAAGGTGATATTTTGTTAAGCGATAAGAACTGGATGGCATTAGCGGCTTATAATGCAGGTTTTGGCAGAATCAAACGGGCTAGAAATTATGCCGAAAAACTTGGGTTAGATAGAAATAAGTGGTTTGGCAATGTAGAGTTTGCCATGAAAAAAATGGCCAAACTGAAATCAGAATCTGATAAAAGAATGTGTCGATGTGGACAAACCGTTGTTTATGTTAAAAACATTCGTACAAGATATAGTAATTATATTGGTCTGACCGAATCTACTCAGCTAGCAAGTTTATCTCGTTAGTTCTCGTTGATTATAAAAAAAGTTTTTTTATATCAACACTGCTTTTCACACCAACATCTTTAGAATATTTTTCTAACCAATTAGTAGCACATTCATAACCTGCTTTTTTTAGATCATTTAAAAAAGTCGGTGAAGCATTGTAACGAGTTTTAGGTGCAAAGTTTTTTATATATTCGCTAGCATGGATAATATGAAAACGTAACCCGGATAATTTTTTATCCAGTTTGCCAAGATGAAAAACATCGTTTTCAATAAATTGTTGTGATAGTGCAATGGCGCGCATTTCTCGCCTAAATGTCGATGCAAACGATAATTCTGAAATACGTTCTCTTATTTGTTCTTTCGTCGTTGGTATATCGTTATATTCAAGTGGTTGAATCAGAACGATGATGATGTCTTTGGAGTGGCAATTAAAAATCAGAGGTTGTATTACTGGATTGCCAGAATAACCGCCATCCCAATACATATCATTATCAATTTTAATTGAATGATGAATCGAAGGTAGACAAGCAGATGCTAGAATATGATCCGCTGTAAGTTCATGATTCTCAAATAACCTAAGCCCATGAGTACGTATGTTTGTTGCAGCGATAAATAAACGTAATTTAGTTGTACTATTGATTAAATTAAAGTCGATATGTTTATTTAATAATTCTTTTAATGGATTTAAATTCGTAGGGTTAAATTGAAAAGGCGCAATATGGTTGGTCAAGTTAAGGAAGTAATCCAAACCTAATGAATTTGAATCTGTTAGCAGCGGCGATAATACAGAATCAAAAGAGGTGAAGAGTTGCTCAAAATGTTTACCAAGATCTTCCCAGAAATTATCCAAGGGCTTTATCGTATTTTTGCCATAACCATATCTTGAATAGCCATAGCCAACTAAACATGCATTAACAGCCCCAGAGCTTGTACCACTGATGGCTTCAATATTTAATGATTCACATTCGGCTAATTTTTGTAAAACACCAGCAGTAAAGGCTCCATGAGAGCCGCCACCTTGTAATGCGATACTTATAGGAAGGTTGCTATGAAACATCGTAATTAAGATTTGTGTTGCGACGCAATAATTAGAGCAAAGGGGTTTTTAAAATGCAAGCAGGAAAAGATGATATTGCTTACGATTTATAATTAGTTGGATCAGGAATACCTGCGTTTTCAAAGCCTTGTTTACGATAACGACAAGAATCGCAAACACCACAAGCCAAACCATTCTCATCGGCTTGATAACAGGAGATGGTTAAAGAATAGTCAACGCCAAGCTTATCTCCTTGTTGGATGATCTCAGATTTAGTTAGATTAATTAAAGGGGTTTGAATATCAAATCGTTGTCCTTCTACACTGGCTTTAGTCGCGAGATTAGCCATGTCTTCAAAGGCTTGAATATATTCAGGGCGGCAGTCAGGATAACCAGAATAGTCAACAGCATTAACACCAAGAAAAATCGTTTGAGATTGAATCGTTTCTGCGTATCCAAGCGCATAAGATAAAAAGATTGTATTTCTTGCTGGAACGTATGTGATAGGAATACCTTCCTGCATTGTATCTGGCACAGAAATGTTTTTGTCGGTTAATGCAGAACCACCAATTTGAGTGAGGTCGAGTTTTAAAACTTTATGATGTTTTAATTTAAAATGTTTAACGATGTTAGATGCAGCAATTAGTTCTGTTTTATGGCGCTGGCCATAATCAAAACTCAAAGGCCAACAGTCATAACCTTGTTCCATCGCGATCGCTAACGCAGTAGTAGAATCTAAACCACCAGACATTAAAACTACAGCTTTTCCTTTTTTAGAATCACCCATAGGTTATTTACCAGGAACATCGCCCCAAAGATATTTATGTAATTGAGTTTGCATTCTAACAGGAAGTTGATCGTCTATGATCCAATTGGCTAGATCAGTCGCATTGAGTTCATGATGGCTGTTTGAAAATAACACAACACATTTATCAGATAAATTATATTTTTTAATGATATCTTTAGACCATTCATAATCATTGCGATTACAAATTACAAATTTAATTTCATCATCTGATTTTATATGTTGTATGTTAGTGTAAATATTTTTATCCGATTCATTCGAAGCAGGCGTTTTTAAATCTAAAATGATTTTTGTTCTTGAATCTACGGGTGATATATCAATAGCGCCACTGGTTTCTAAAGAAACTTTATAGTTTCTATCAAGTAATAAAGTTAAAAGATCCAAACAATTCTTTTGAACCAAGGGCTCGCCGCCAGTCACGGTCACATAAGAAGTAGAGTATTGTTTTATTTGATCCAATATTTCAGAAGCAGATAATTTTTTACCTTCATGAAAAGCATATTCGGTATCGCAATATTGGCAACGTAAAGGACAACCTGTCAGACGGATAAATATGGTAGGTAAACCAATGGTTGTCGATTCGCCTTGTATAGAGAAAAAGATTTCATTGATGATCAGACTAAAATCAGAACTCTGAAGATCATCAGAATTAGTAACGGAAACGTCTAAAGTCATTCTGTTTCTGAATTGCTTAAAGAACGTAGACGTTTGTTTGCTTCTTCGGCGATAGAAGTGCCAGGATAATTATTAATAATAGAATTTAGAGTTTGAGTTGCATTATCAATCTGTTCCAATTCTTCATAACTGTATGCCAACTTCAATGCTGCATGAGAAACCTTGCTGCTTTCAGGATAATTATCGATAAGACTTTGATAAGCCAAAATAGCATTATCAAAATCCCGCTGTACGTAAAAACTTTCTGCAAGCCAATATTGAGCATTGTCTGCATAACTACTTTTTGGATAGGATGCTATGAAGTTTTTAAAAGCAGGTGTGGCTTCATCATAACGAGACTCTCTTAGTAAGTTAAAAGCACTTTGATATTCTTGTTTGATTGCTTCGTCATCTTCAGGCGGTGCTAATTCAGTAGTTGTTTGTTCTACTGTATCTGTAGATGGTTCTGTGGATATAACACCTTCAGCTTGTAAATTAGGATCGGTAATCACTTGATCGCTATTAATCGTAGATACGTCACTTGAAACAGGTTGTTGTAAAGACAGTATAGTCTTTTCCAGTTCTTCAATTCGACTGTTTAATTCTGAGATCTGTTGAGAGTGCGATGACTCTAATTGATTGAGTTTATAATTTTGAGTTTCTAAATCGCCTTGCAATGAATTTACTTTATTTTGTAATTCGTCTACTTGTTGAAATAAATCCAGAAGACCATCGCTGCTTAAAGTATTTTCTAAACGTTGAATTCTAAGATCAAGAGTAGAGATAGCAGCATCATACGATTTCGCAGATGCTGCTGATAGACAAACTAATAGTGATAAACTAAAGAAAAACTTAAACATGTTTAGTGATTAATACTGTATTTGTACTCTACGGTTTTGGCTCCAAGCATCTTCATCGTGGCCATCAACTGCAGGTTGTTCTTCACCGTAACTAACCGTTCGTATTTGACCAGAAGAAGCACCTAATAATGTCAGTTGGCTTTTAACCGCTTTAGCTCTTGCTTCACCTAAGGCTAAGTTGTATTCACGTGAACCACGTTCATCGGTATGGCCTTCGAGAGTGATGATAGTATCAGGGTGTGTTGCAAGGTATTGAGCATGTGCTTCAATTGCTGGGCGGAACTCAGGTCGTATATCACTGCTATCATAAGCAAAGTAGATAAGTCGAACAGACAGATGGCTATTAGGATCGTTTAAATCCAGAGACTCAACATCAGATGTAGAGTATTCGTCAGCACCATATGTTTCGATATCTGAATCACCTGTGCCAGATGAAGATTCATTTAATGTTGTGCTACGTTCTTCAACTTCTACTTCAGGTTTGGTGTCGTTAGAGCTACAACCAGCTAAAGCGACTAATAAAATTAATAATGAAATATGTAGAGTTTTCATATTGACTCCTTCCGGCCAATTGGTCGAGTGTAATAATTAAAGAATATCATGGTTTTGCTTGTATGGTTATTAAACATATTTATAAGAAATAATTTATTTGATCAAAGGCCCCCAGGAAGGTTCTCGCACTTCACCATCTTGTAGAGCCATATTGCCTTTTACTTGCCCATCATTAGAAACCACAGCTAACTTAGTACCGCGGAAACCCAACGTGGTATAAACGATCATGTGACCATTTGGTGCAAAGCTTGGAGACTCATCTAATTTTGAGTTGGTTAAGAGTTTTAACGAGCCCGATGCAGGATCTAAAACACCGATCTTAAACTGTCCATTACCTCCAGAGACAACAGCAATTTCATCTCCGTTTGGAGAATAAATTGGACGGGAGTTATATTTACCTTCAAAGCTAATCCGTTTAGGTGAACCACCTTCTACATTTACTTCATAAATTTGTGGTCTACCGCTGCGGTCAGAAGTGAACGCTAATTTAGAACCATCAGGTGACCAGTTTGCTTCCGTATCAATAGCACGATTATTAGTCACTCGTTGTAATAAGCCTGAAGATAAATGCTTAATGTAAATTTCAGGGTTACCATCTTTGGATAAGGTCATGGCTAAACGTGAACCATCAGGTGACCAGGCTGGTGAGCTATTAATACCAGGACCAGACTGAACAATTTTACGTGAGCGGTCGAAAATATCTTGTACGACTATTGCGGAATTTTTCTTTTCAAAAGAAACATAAGCCAATTTACGACCGTCAGGAGACCAGCTTGGAGATAACAATGGTTCAGGAGAATCAATTAAGGTTTGAATGTTCTCACCATCAGAATCGGCTATTTTTAAACTGTGTATTTTTTTTCCATCTATCGATTTTTTAACAGTGATATAAGCGATGCGAGTTGAGAACGCGCCTTTCACCCCTAAGAGTTTTTCATAAACAATATCGCTAATTTGATGAGCAACACGTCTTAGGTTTTTTGCTGATGCTTTTACACGGCCTCTAGCCAAAGCTTGTTGATTGTGAACATTGAACAATTGAAAGGTTATGATGTATTCACCTGATTCGTTAATTTTTAAATCACCAATCAACAAATTATCCATGCCACTCATGCGCCAATTACGAAAATTGATCATTTCTTGTTGTGAAGGTTTTTCCGGTAATTTTTCTTCAGTTAAAGTATTAAAGCGACCGCTACGAGTTAAGTCATTACGAATGACTGAAGCGATGTCGATAGGAGCAACATTAGCAGGCTCTGACCAGCCGAATGGAACAATAGCAACGGGTATTGGATCGAGAACGCCTTCATTAATATCGATTTCAAACGAATAAGAACTAGTAGGAAAAGTAAGTAAAATAAAAAATAAAAATTTAAAATATTTTAAGTAAGACATTTTTCCACCAACATTAATTAGGGTTGAAATTAAAAGTAATAGTTCTTAAGCCTAAACGTTCAAATTGTTCTAAGTCGCCAGGAACTACTTCAAATGGCGCTGCCCGCTTCACGGCGCTAATAGCACGAGTATCAAAGATGTCATTGCCGCTAGATTTAGCCACGCTCACACCGACTACTTCTCCACCAGGTACTAACTGAATTTTTAATTTACAACTTAAACCTGGTTCTAAACCACTACGGTTAAAATTTCTGGTCACTTTATTTCTAAGTTCAGCAGCAATTTTTTGACTCAAAGTCGCGTCTGCTGCAGCTTGAGCTTGTAATCTTTCTGCTTCAGCCTCTTCTTCGATTTGTTTTCTTAGAGCATCTTCAGCTTCTTTCTTCTTACGCTCTTCTTCTAGTTTTTTAAGTCGTTCCGCCTCTTTACGCTGTTCTTCTTCTAAACGTTGCTTTTCCTCAGCGGCTTTTTTCTTTTCTTCCTCTATACGTTTTTTCTCTTCCTCAGCTTTACGTTTTTCTTCTTCTATTTTTTTACGTTCTTCTTCGGCTTTACGCTTCTTCTCCTCTTCCTCTTTGCGTTTTTGTTCCGCTTTCTTTTCTTCTTCTTTGAGTTTTTTTAAACGTAATGCTTCTTCTGCTTTTTTTTGTTCTTGTTGTTTTTTGATTTCTTGAAGTTTTTTCTCTTCTTGCTTGCGTTGTTGTTCTGCCTTCTTTGCTTTTTGTTCGAGTTCTTTTTGTCTTTTTTGTTCTTTATCTTTCTTCGCTTGCTCGGCTTTTTTTAATTTATTCAGTTCTGCTTGTACTTCGGTCTTATCAACACTTACAGCGTTTACAATATTTACTTCTTTAATAATTGGTTTTACAGGTTTGGGAGCAAATTCAATACTAAACATTAGTAAACCGATCAAAAAAAGATGCAGAGCAATCGATTTAAGAAACGAAGTAAGCGATGTAAACCAAGTAATGTACATACAGGATTACGGCTCCAGAGGATCGGTCAACATACCTACGCCTTCCACACCTGCTTTTTGTAACAAAGCCATTAACTGAACGATTTTTCCATAAGGCACATCGTTATCGCCACCGACCAACACAGGAATTTTAAATTGATTTAATTCTAAAACGGCATTGACTCGTGTGACTAAGTCTTGTGCATTGATAGGCTTATCTTGGTTTTCACCATAGTTAATAAAAAATTCACCTTCTTTATTTACATTAATGATCACTGGTTCTTTGCCGTCGGGTGGTAAGGCTTGCGCATCTGTTTTCGGCAAATCAACTTTTACGCCTTGAGTTAATAACGGTGCGGTGATCATAAAGATGACTAATAACACCAACATCACATCAATGTATGGAACTACATTAATTTCAGCCATAGGTCGTTTGCGGATTCTAGGTCGCATTAAATAATCATCCTAACTTATGAATGTGCATAACGATGAAGGATGGAGGCGAACTCATCGGTGAAAGTGTCATAACGATTAATTAATCGTTCCACATCATTTGAGTAGCGGTTATAAGCGATTACAGCAGGAATCGCAGCGAATAGACCCATTGCCGTTGCAATCAATGCCTCGGCAATACCTGGCGCGACCATTGAAATCGTAGCATGCTGAACATTACCTAAAGCACGGAAGCTGTTCATGATGCCCCATACGGTTCCAAACAAACCGACATACGGTGAAGTTGAGCCAACGGTTGCTAGGAAAGATAAATTGGTTTCCAAGACTTCAATTTCTTTATTCATTGCCACCCGCATAGCGCGTTGTGCACCTTCGAGTACATGTTCAGGGTCGATGCTTTCTTGTTTACGTAAACGCGCAAATTCACGAAAGCCTGCTTCGAAGATCTTTTCCATGCCGCTGGCTTGATAATTTTTTTGAGTAACACGTGTGTACAAAGGTGTTAAATCATCTAATGACCAGAACCTTTCCTCAAAATCATTAGCTTCTTTTTTTGCTTTGCCGAGCATGAAGCGTTTGTTAAAAATCATGGTCCAGGAAATCACGGATGCGATAACCAGCGCTAACATCACCAGTTGAACTAACAAACTGGCATTAGTAATTAGATGAATAAATGATAAATCAGCCGATGGAGACACGAGTGAGGTCCTCTTTTATTTTAGTATTAAGGCGTTTAGGTTTTAAAGAAAGGCTATCAAGAGCGACTACTTGGACAGTAGCCTCTGCGAGTAGAGTCTCTTGTTTGAAGATTTGCTGTTTAAATTCGAGGCTAACCCCCGAAATACTATTAATCATTGTCGATACTGTGAGTAAATCATTAAATTTCGCAGGTAAGATATAGTCAATTGATACTTTTCTTACTGCGAATATTAGTTGTTCTTGTTCTATCAAGACATCTTGTTCATAGCCAAGGTTCCGTAACCATTCGGTACGGGCGCGTTCTAAATAGTTTAAATAGTTCGAATGGTAGACCACTCCTCCCGCATCGGTATCCTCGTAATAAACCCGTACTGTGAACTGGAACGCATTATTGTTCATCAAATAAGTCGGATTCCTTGGATGTGTTCGCGTTATTTTGTTCGGGTACTTCAAGGCCAAAGTGTAACCAGGCACGTTTGGTGACAGTGCGTCCCCTAGGAGTACGCATCATAAAACCTTGTTGGATTAAAAATGGTTCGATGACATCTTCAATCGTATCGCGTTCCTCACCAATCGCTGCCGCTAGACTATCCGCGCCAACAGGGCCTCCATCGAATTTTTGCATAATGGCGAGTAAGAGCTTTCTATCCATAGTATCAAAGCCATTGGCATCGACATCCAGTAAGTCGAGTGCTTTGGCCGCAATACCTTCTTCAATATTGCCATCACCTTTCACTTCGGCGTAATCACGTACACGACGTAAGAGCCTATTCGCGATTCTTGGTGTGCCGCGTGAGCGTTTGGCAATTTCATTTGCACCTTCAGTGGAGACTTCCACATCTAAAATTTTTCCTGAGCGTTGGACAATATCCGCAATCTCTTCAGGTTTATAAAACTCCAAGCGTTGCACGATCCCGAAACGATCCCGAAGCGGCGAGGTTAATAAACCAGCTCGTGTCGTTGCACCAATAAGAGTAAACGGTGGCACATCCAATTTAATTGCCCTGGCAGCAGGGCCTTCACCAATCATGATATCGATTTGATAGTCTTCCATTGCAGGGTATAAGACTTCTTCGACCACTGGACTCAAACGGTGGATTTCATCGATGAATAACACATCGTGAGGTTCTAGGTTAGTCAGCAATGCGGCTAAATCACCTGCTCGTTCTAGAACTGGCCCCGAAGTTTGACGAAGGTTCACTTCCATCTCATTGGCAATAATATTGGCTAAGGTAGTTTTGCCTAATCCAGGAGGACCAAAGATTAAAACGTGGTCGAGAGATTCTTGGCGTTTACGCGCAGCGCCGATAAAAATTTCCATTTGCTCATGAACGGCTTCTTGACCAAGGTAGTCTTTAAGGCGTTTCGGGCGGAGACTATTATCTGCAGCGCTATCTTCGGCACTGTTTTCAGGTGAAATAATTGGATTAGGTTCCGACATATTCTGTTTATTATCTCTTGTAACGAACCAGAAAGCTAAACGGGTTTAATTCATATATTAAATCAGAAAAACTCTGTGAATTGTGGACTAAATTATGGAAATGTTATGACTTTTTTATTTCACAGAGGTTTTTAATGCCTCGCGAATAATTTCTTCACTGTTCATACCTTCTTGCGCGACGGCCATTACAAAACGACTGGCTTCTTGTGGTTTATAACCAAGGCCGATTAAGGCGCTAACGGCTTCATCAGACGGTGAATCACTTTGAATTGGGGCATCGACTTTATTCGTAGAAACACTGAAATTACCTTCAATGTCACCAAGTTTATCTTTCATCTCGATAATCAATCGTTCAGCAGTTTTTTTGCCAACGCCAGGTAGTTTGACTAGACGATCAATATTTTTACTTTCCACACATTCAGCAAACTCACTTGCACCAATACCAGAGAGAATTGCCAAGGCCATTTTGGCTCCTACGCCATTAATCTTGATTAATGTGCGAAACAAACTGCGCTCAGAACGTTCTGCAAAACCAAACAATAAATGCGCATCATCGCGTACCGCTAAATGGGTAAACAGAACAACGTCATCACCAACTTCTGGTAGTTGGTAAATCGTTGTCATCGGCGCTTCCACCTCATAGGCGACGCCATTTACATCTACTAATAAATGCGGTGGTTGTTTTTCGATAAGTTTGCCAGTTAAACGCCCAATCATTGTAAACGTCCTTTACGAATGCCTTGCACGCCTTGCATACGTAACAAACCTTCACGCGAATGTGCATGGCAAAGTGCAATTGCAAGAGCGTCGGCTGCATCAGCGGCTGGGACTTCTTGTAAACATAAAAGTACTTTGATCATGTGTTGTACTTGTTCTTTAGCAGCATGACCTTTACCCACTGTGGCCTGTTTCACTTGGTTCGCGGTGTATTCGTAAACAGGTAAGTCTTGCATGGTGCAAGCACAGATAGCTGCGCCACGGGCTTGGCCAAGTTTCAATGCTGAATCGGCATTACGATGCATGAAAACTTTTTCGATAGAAATTTCATCGGGTTTGAATTCATGAATTAATTCATTCAAGCCAGAATAAATGCATTTCAGTTTATCAGGTAATTCTTCGCCCTTGATTTTGATAATGCCATTATCAATATGTTTGGAATGATTGCCTTCGGTATCGATGATTCCGTAACCAGTATTAATTGAACCGGGGTCAATACCGAGTATTCTTATCATCTAGCCCAGTTGCTCAAGTACATCATCAGGAATTTCCGCATTGGAATAGACTTTTTGCACATCGTCTAAATCTTCCAACAAATCCAATAACTTCAGCATGCTTTCAGCACCTTTGGCATCTAATGGTGAGTTATTATCAGCTCGCATGGTTACTTCAGCTGATTCAGGTTCATGGCCAGCAGCAACGAGAGCTTCTTTTACATCAACAAATGTATCAGGTTCGGTAATCACATCAATGGAGCTGTCTTCATTGGTGACAATGTCCTCTGCGCCGCTCTCCAATGCTGCTTCCATAATAGCGTCCTCATCTGCTCCAGCTGGGTATGATATCAAGCCGACTTTAGCGAACATATAGGAAACGGAGCCATCTGTGCCTAAGTTGCCACCAAATTTCGTGAACGCGTGGCGAACTTCGGCGACTGTGCGATTTTTGTTATCAGTCATGGTATCGACTAAAACGGCGACACCACCAGGGCCATAACCTTCATAGCGAATTTCTTCAACGTTATCGCCATCACCACCACCAGAACCACGAACAACAGCGCGTTCGATGGTGTCTTTCGGCATACTTTGCGACTTGGCGGTATCGATCGCGGCACGTAAGCGCGGGTTCGCATCAGGGTCGCCGCCACCTAATTTCGCAGCTACGGTAATTTCTCGGATTAAACGCGTGAATAGTTTCCCACGCTTTGCGTCTTGGCGGCCTTTTCTGTGTTGAATATTGGCCCACTTACTATGTCCAGCCATGTTTCCTCTTGGTCATTCTGATTGGTTAAAAAAGTTGGCGAAATTCTAACAGAATCACTCATTTCTGCATGTCTGAATTAAAGTTTTTCGTAGAATGACCGATAAAAATGCATCATTACCAGCAGGTTGCGTGTCATGGCTTACAAAATTCTACTCATTGCCTTGTTATTCACTTTAGATGTGGCTATTGCTGAGCCATTACAATTGGCGACCGCTCAACAAGAATCGAAAAAGCTATTAGGCTATTACCAATCTCAAGCTTATCAGGGTGATGCGCATGCGCAGTTTAAGGTTGGCTTTGCGTATGAAGTGGGCGATGGTTTGCCTCAGGACGAAGGTCGTGCGTTAGCTTGGTATGAAAAGGCCGCAAGCCAAGGCCATAAAAACGCCATCATGAATTTGGCAGCGATTGATAAAGCTGACCAACCTTACCTCGATAGCGAAATGGCATATCAAACTGAGCTAATGTCACAAGCTCAATCAGGTGATATCGATGCTCGCAATCAACTGGGCAAAATGCTCATCAATAATGTTCTATACGAACCAGACCGCCAACAGATCTTTCAATGGGTAAAAGAAACCGCTCTAGCTAAAGAACGTGAAAGCCAATACGTGCTTGCTCAAATGTTTGAAATGGGTGTGTCAGTTCCACAAAACTATATTCAAGCTTACGCATGGTATTCAATAGCAGCAGCAGCTGGTGACGACCGTGCACGATTTAATCGTGATGCCTTAGCAGAAAGGATGAGTGTTAAGCAGTTAGAACTTGGGCAAGAAGAGTCGTTGAATCTTTTTGAGAAGATGAGCTGATCTCATACTTTGTTAGTACAAAGTAGATAAAAAATTTATTTATTCATTTTCTTTGCTTGTCCAAAGAAAACGAATCAAAAGAAAAGACACCCAAGCGCCTTTTATCCCCTCACAATTTAATCTTGCTTACGCGTCGCTCATACATTCATCCCTGAATGGATGAGCTAAAACAGACTCCTGTCTGTTTTTCGCTATCAAGATTAAATTATTCAGCAAGGCTTACGGGGAGAATACTTGTAGTTTATTCACAAGGGTAGGCTTCTGCAAAAGCATCAAACGTTAACTCTGATGCGTTTGTTTCAATCATGTCTTCATGTTGTTTAAGGTAGCTTGTAATGGTTTTAGCCAATTTGGTTGTATTGGTGTTTTCAGGAAGACAAAAAAGATTTTGTTGAATAAGACCATCTTTAATAAATTGTGAATACGAATTCACGGTGCCAGAAATAAATCCCTGACATCGTCCCGCACTTAAAGATTTACTAATGTTGTTGGTCGTACCTTTATTTTCCGAGACATCAATATACCATTTACAATCTATCAGCAATTCACCACCAGAATAGGCGTGTAAACTAAAAGAAGTAAGAAATAATAAAGTTATTACTAGTTGTTTCATGATGAACCTTAGAGATTATATTGAGACGATTGCCTATTAAAGCTTATCAAATGGATAGTTAGCTATGCATCATTATTTCCATAAATAATTTTCTTACGTTCTTCAGCAAAATCCAACAATCGTTTAATAGGTAACTTAGCTCGTTCGATTATGTCTTCTTCGATGTGGATTTCGTTAGCGGTGTTGCCAGCGTCTAGGCTTTCAAGCATGTTGCAGAGTTTCTTTAAGCTGTTCATGGCCATCCAAGGGCAGTGGGCGCAGCTTTTACAGGTGGCGCTTTCGCCTGCGGTCGGTGCTTCGATGAAGGTTTTGCCTGGAGCAGCTTCTTGCATTTTATGGAAGATGCCGCGGTCAGTAGCAACGATGAAGGTGTCCGCATCGAGTTCGACGGCTGCTTTGATAATACCTGTGGTAGAACCGACAACATCAGCTTGTTCCAATACAGAGGCTGGTGATTCTGGGTGAACTAAGACTTTGGCATCAGGATATTGCTTGCGCATTTCTTCCAGTTCTTTGCCTTTGAATTCTTCATGCACGATGCATGCGCTCTGCCATAGGATCATATCAGCACCTGATTGTCGTTTGACGTAATCACCTAAGAAGCGATCAGGGGCCCATATAAATTTATGATCTTGTTCGGTTAAGTGGTTGATTACTTCAACTGCACTGCCTGAGGTAACCATCCAATCGGCTCGGGCTTTGACTGCTGCGCTAGTATTAGCGTAAACAACAACTGTACGGTCTGGGTGTTGGTCGCAGAACTCACCAAATTCTTTTGGCGGGCAGCCTAAATCTAAAGAACAGTTGGCGTTTAAGTCAGGCATTAACACGCGTTTTTCTGGATTTAAGATCTTTGCAGTCTCACCCATGAAGCGTACGCCACAAACGATCAATGTTTCTGCGTCGGATTCATAACCAAAACGTGCCATGTCTAAAGAATCTGAAACGTAACCACCCGTTTGATCCGCAAGGATTTGTAAGTCCGAATCCGTATAGTAATGTGCGACTAGTTTAGCTTGGTGTTTTTCTAATAGTTCGGTGATACGTGCGGTCAGTTCTTCACGTTCTTGTTCTGTGATTTCACCCGTTGGATGATCAGGAATTTTTTCAGCAGGCAGTGATAGCGGGTTTAACGGTTGTTCGCTAGACATTTAAAAGTCCTATGTTTTATTAACTCATCGATAGGACAGAGGATACACATTCGGCGTGGATTTAGAAACTCCACGCCAATGATGAAATGATTAGCTTTCTTTATTTTCTTCGGATTTATTAGGCTTAGCTAATTTGATGCCTAACTCACGTAATTGTCGTAAGCCTGCTTCTGAAGGTGCTGAGGTTAATGGACAAGCTGCAGTTTGTGTTTTTGGAAATGCGATCACTTCACGAATCGATTCAGCTTTGCACATCATCATGACTATACGGTCTAGACCGAATGCAATGCCGCCGTGTGGAGGACAACCGTATTCCAATGCGTTGAGTAGGAAACCGAATTTTTCTTCTGCTTCTTCAGCGCCTATGCCTAATAACTCTAATACGGTGCGTTGCATTTCCGGGTTATGGATACGCACTGAACCACCGCCAAGTTCGATACCGTTTAAAACTAAGTCATAAGCACGTGAAATGGCCTCACCTGGATTAGCTTTTAAGTCTTCAGGGTTCTCGTTCGATGGTGCAGTGAATGGGTGATGTAAAGCATCCCAACGTTTTTCATCTTCGTTGTATTCGAACATTGGGAAGTCGATAACCCAAAGCAGATTCCACTCGCCTTCTAATAAGCCTAAGTCTTCGCCGACTCTATTTCGTAACGCGCCAAGAGCATCATTTACTATCTTAGCCTTGTCAGCTCCGAAAAAGATGAGATCGCCTGTCTCAGCGCCTGTTCTTTCAAGAATGCCATCGACTGTTGCATCTGGTAGGAATTTTAAAATCGGTGATTGCAAACCTTCACGACCAGCTGAAACATCGTTGACTTTAATATAAGCCAAACCTTTTGCGCCGTATTGACCAACGTAGTTAGTGTAATCATCAATCTCTTTACGTGAGAGTTCAGAACCTTTTGGAACACGCAGCGCAGTAACGCGACCGTCTGCCATTTTGGCCGGGCCAGAAAATACTTTGAATTCGACGTCTTCCATCAAGTCTGCAACTTCAACCAGTTCTAATGGATTACGTAAATCAGGACGATCGCTACCGAAACGCCACATGGCTTCTTTATAGGTCATACGAGGGAATGGTTGCGGTAACTCCACGCCTAATGCTTCTTTAAATAGTTGGCAGACCAAGCCTTCCATCATATTGGTAATGCCTTCCTCGTCCATAAACGAGGTTTCAATATCCAGCTGGGTAAACTCAGGTTGGCGGTCGGCGCGTAAATCTTCATCGCGAAAACAACGCACGATTTGGTAATAGCGATCCAAGCCCGACATCATCAACATTTGTTTAAATAACTGTGGTGATTGTGGAAGCGCGAAGAATTTACCTTGATGTGTACGACTTGGGACTAAATAGTCGCGTGCGCCTTCTGGCGTTGCTTTGGTAAGCATAGGGGTTTCAACTTCAATAAAGCCTTCATCATCTAAAAAAGAACGCATTTGTTGGCAGATCTTTGCACGTAATCGAATATTGTTTTGCATATTCGGTCGTCTAAGGTCGACATAACGATATTTTAATTTCACATCATCATGTACGTGGTCGTCGTCCAGCATGAACGGTGGTGTTTTGGCTTTATTGAGGATTTCGATTTCATAGCCTAAGACTTCAACTTCTCCTGTCGGCATTTCAGGGTTAATCGTGCCCTCTGGACGATTACGGACTTTGCCGTGAATTTTGATGACGTATTCATTGCGTACAGAGTCAGCAATTTGGAAGGCTTCATCTCGATCAGGGTCAAATACGATTTGGGCAATGCCTTCACGGTCGCGAAGATCGATAAAAATAACGCCACCGTGATCGCGACGACGGTGAACCCAACCAGTAAGTGTAACTTCTTGGTCAATTAAAGAAGTGTTTATATGACCACAATAATGACTACGCATAGTATTTCTTAAGCTTAAAATTTAGTGAAAAATACGCCCCAGGAGGATGTCGTGGAGCAAAGGGCGCAATCTTACGAGTCGGTGCTGTTTTGCGCAAGCTTTGTCTGGTTTTCTAGGTCTTTTGCAGTAGTTTCAGGAACTACCACACCCATAGAGATAATGAATTTGAAACCATCTTCTACACTGATATCAAGTTCAGTCACATCTTGTTGTGGGATCATGACGATATAACCCGAGGTTGGGTTTGGTGTAGTAGGAATGAATACGGAAATGAGTTCTTCGCCAGCGATTTGCTTCGCTACTTCTAAGCCATCGCTGGCTAAAAAGCCTATACTCCAAATTCCTTTGCGCGGATATTCAGTCAGCACGACTTTGCGAAATGACATGCTGTCTGCTGATAATAATGTGTTAGAAACTTGTTTGACGCTAGTGTAGATATTACGAACTAACGGTATGCGGCCAAGCAGTGACTCCCAGCCTTTGACCAACGTTCTGCCAAAAAAATTGGCGGCTAACATGCCTGTTATGATTAACAGACTTACTGCCATGACAACACCAAAACCTGGTATAGAAAAGCCTAATAGAGCCTCTGGTCGCCATTCAGGGGGTAGTAATAATAGTGTTTTATCTAATAGGTCGATTGCTAGTTTGATAACAATAACCGTAGCGGCCAATGGTAACCAGACCAATAAACCAGCGATAAAATATTTACGCAATAGCGCTATCATTTGCTGGCAGTTTTGGGTTTGGATGATTTGTTATCGGTTTTGTTTGTAGATGAACTGGATTCAGCTTTTTTGGTTTCTGATTTATTGGCGGCTTTCGGTTTTTTATCTTTGAAATCGGTTTCATACCAGCCTGAGCCAGTTAACTTAAAGGCAGAAGCTGAGACCAGCTTTTGTAGCTTTTCAGCGCCGCAATTAGGACAAAGAGTGATTGGGTCGTCGGAAATTTTTTGGAATTTTTCGATGCGTTCGCCACAAGCTTGGCATTCGTATTCGTAAATGGGCACAGATAAAACCTCATAAAAGTATTAATTTTCGCTGAAAATAGAGGCATTGCAGCATAAAATCAAGGAATTACTTAGGAATTTGAACGAAATGTCATGGAAACCAGCGGCTTAGTGTTGCCATATTCAAAATCTAATGTATTATCGCCGTTTCGTTTTTTCAGGGCCGTTAGCTCAGCCGGTAGAGCAGTGGATTTTTAATCCATTGGTCGCGCGTTCGAATCGCGCACGGCCCACCATCTCATCTAAATTCTTTGTTATATACATACCGGACATTTCACCGCAACCAAAGACGCTTGGTGCTTATGGCGATTTGGCCGAGGTAATCCATCTATTTTACTCATTTTTGAGTAAAGCTTGTTTTCCATTTTAATGATGTCATGTTCATGTTCCATTGGGTACAAGGCATGAGAATGTTCTTGTGCATATTCTGTTGGTTCGCTGAGCATGATATAGGCATGTAATAGTTCATGTAATAAAGCATCAGCAGGTGATACGGTACAGATAGGATTACTTGAGCAGTTTTTAATGGCTAACATTTGTGCTGCTGTTTTTGGATCGAAATAAACATCGACCTGCTGGACGCTGCCATGTTGGATTTTTGCGCTGGCTTGCCATGTTTTGTTTTGAATGTTTAATGTCCAGTTATACTCAGCAAGAGATTTAATTAAATTTGCTACTTCTGGATATTGCGCATAGTAATAGGCTATGTCTTTTATAATTTTTTCATCTTTGCTTGAATGGTTGTTTAAGTGATTCAGTAGTATTTTTTCGACAGCTTTAACCTGAATTTGATTTGGTTGTTTGCAAACAAGGTTATCTAGAGAACCTCGTTGAAAACAGGACATGATTTCTTTTACAAGATGATTGTTTTTTTCTTTTTTTAGTTTGCGATTCCCGATGCGAATCTTACCGTTAGCACTTTTACTTGCTATCAAGTGGGTAGATAAATTGAGTTCATTATTATCTCCATTTGTTAAAGCAACTGTCTGAGTTTGAGGGATGTGATTACTATCAAAAGTTTGATCAGCTAAGGCTGGTGTTTTAACGACCATTCCTAACATTAGCCCGACAGTTAAAGTTAATTTCTTACGCTTATCATACTTAACAGCCTTAATAGAATTCCTTCTGTCTTCAAAGACTCGAATGCCATATTTATCCGAGATAGAAACCAGTGTTCGATAGGCTTCAGGGTATTCTTGTTTTAATCCTTTTCGGGTTACTAAATACGCAACCGAATTGATGTAACAAGGATGTAGCTGTTCGTGCAGGATTTCAGGAGCATGGATTAACCATTCATCATGAATCCCCTCAGCAAGTTTTAATAAAAAAGATTCATTATTCGTAGTTATATTGTGATTAGTATTGTCAGCCACTCGATTTCGAATTTTTTCAATCTCAAGATAACTATCGGCAAGGCTTAGAGAATTTTTAAATGAATGTGAAATACTTCAAATATTTACCTTGAGATTATGATGACTAGTTCACTATATTTAATTTAAGTCGATTTGATCAGATTAGCTTTTCTACACTATGAGATATCATTTTTTATTGAGTCTTGAACACAAATGGCTAATCATAATTTAAACGAGGTAATGTCACTGTCTATGGATGAAATCTATGAAGGGCGCCGTAAATATCCGCGCGTTGAATCAAATTCGATCATGATAATAGAGCTTGCAAACGGAGAGTTTTGTAAAGCAAACATGGTTAATATTTCTATGGATGGTGCACAAATAAATTGCGACAAAGAAACTGCAAAAATAATTTTGCCGCGAGAAGCCAGTGTGGCTGATCAGCAGCCACCTAGGCTTAAGGGTTCTTTTGAATTAGAGATTGAAGGCGAAATAAAAAAAATCGAAGCTGAGTGTAAAATTTATTACGTTGTAAGTTTAGATGGTGTATCTGTTTCATTTGGTTTGTTGTTTGAACATATAGAGCCATCGGCTTCGGAAATATTAGATCGTTACATAATGCACACGATGGAAGAATACCATTAAATGGTTTTATTTGTTCTTTACTAACAATATGTAATAGAAATAAATACAAAAACTCCCTAGCACCATCGCAGCCAAAATTCCCATTTGACGATCAGTATTGTTTACTAGAAATTCTAACTGCGTTTCAGGGTTATAATTTGTTAGCTTTCTAGAAACTTTAAGCATCATCACTATTCCAGCATGGATGCCAATGCAATAAGCAATTGTAGAATACCTTGCTCGAAAGATTGCAAGTAAAATACCAAGTAAAAATAATGTTAAAAATGTATCCCAAATTTCAAGAGTGAATAAAGATGCAAAGGCTTCAGGTAAAAGCGTTGGGCCAGTTAGCCAAGTTATATTCGTAGTATCGTTTACAACTGGGTACTTAATAAAATGCACCGCAGAATATATGAGGGCGGTTATTATGATGACTGTTATAGCTGAATAATCTTTCTCAATCGATTTATAAATTGTCCCACGAAATAATATTTCTTCTAGTAACCCAACAATTAAACCTGTTATAAGCCCCTTTAATACTAGTTTTAAAATGTTTTCTATAGAGAAGTTATATGACTGGTCGAAAATATGAATAGAACAAAGTAGTAGTAAGCTTTCAACAATAATTAAAATAAAAATACCAATGAGAAAGCCTGCTAATAACTGATTAAGAAAATTTCTAATGCCAATATTAAATCCAAATACTTTATCTTTGTTTAATTTTAAGAAGCGGAGTAGTAAAAAAGAAAATATTAACCCGCATAATAGCGTGCAATGTCGTGCTAATTTATGAAAAGGATGCTCCAGTGGATTGTTGAAATATTCAAATAATGGATAGGCAAGTATAGAGCCAATTAAATAGCTCAATAACAATGTTACGATTAGAAAAAATAGAGGTTTTTGCATTATAAGCAAGAGTACTTTAAAAGCATCTAAGTACTCTACAAGTTTTTAGAAAGATTTATTATTTTGTAGATAAAATGTATTAGCCATTAAAAGTCGTTTTGCCTACCCATGAGATAATTTTTTCAGTAATTTGTCCTTTAACATCTTCTATATTTGATTTCCCATTGTCGGTTATGGCAACCTGATATACATAAACCATTTCTCCTTGCATAACTGCTCCAAGTCCAACCCACATATTTTTTCTTCTGCCATTACTATCGCTAAGTTGCGAGCCTCCAGGCAATTCGATTGTAATTATATGTAGAGAGTTTTTATTAATGGTTTCTGAGCGCTCATCAATAATTGAAATATCAATAGATTTGAAAGACTCTTCATAGCGCCTTTTGATGAAAGCTTTTCGGATGAATTCTGCATGGTATGCTTCTGGACCTTTTTCTTGATATTTTTTTTGTTCTTGCTCAGGAACAGGATAAAACTCTAGTGAATCTTGTGAGCCAGTTAGCATGTAGTAAACTGAGACCGCATTTGGAAAGTCTCTTAATTCACCTTCTAGAGAAGGTATTTGGGTTGTAAAAACATTATCGACGGATGTATATATATTGCCATTAAGTTTTCCCATTAATTCAGCTGAATGAGCTA
Organism: Gammaproteobacteria bacterium; assembly: GCA_965243205.1. Lineage (GTDB taxonomy): Bacteria > Pseudomonadota > Gammaproteobacteria > Eutrophobiales > Eutrophobiaceae > CBDEUK01. The sequence continues at coordinate 1,720,373 of CBDEUK010000002.1, read as the reverse complement.
TAAAGGAATAGAATAAGCATGTGAGTAGTAGTAATTTAGTTGGTTTCATTATTTTGGGTTTTAAAATTGGTTAATACGTTGTACGTTATCGATAGTTTTTGACTACATTATGACAAGTCTGGCAGATTAGTAATCTATTTCATAATATAGTTCTGTTTTTATGAACTAAAAAGATTCTTAATGAATCTATAATTGTCATGTTTCTGAAATTAATTCTATTTAAAATATAAACGTCATGAAGATTCAATATATAAAATACATTCCTAAACAAACAGGTTTCACCCTGATTGAAGTAATGGTTGTGGTTGTAATCCTAGGGATTTTAGCCGCAGTTGTTGTACCTAAAGTTATGTCTAGGCCTGATGAAGCTCGTATTGTTCGGGCAGAACAAGATATACGTGCGCTTGAAGCTGCTTTAAAACTCTATCGTTTAGACAATTTCACTTATCCCGATACTGATCAAGGTTTGCTAGCTTTAGTCGAGAAACCAACCGGTTTACCATCAGGTGCGAAATGGCAGGATAGTTATATTGATAACTTACCTAAAGATCCTTGGGGTAATGATTATCAATATTTGCAACCAGGCTCAAATGGTGATTACGATTTATACTCACTAGGAGCAGATGGTTTGCCTGACGGAGAAGGTGTAAATGCCGATATTGGTAACTGGGGCATTCAGTAAATTTATCTGAAAGTGGATTTCCCTTCTTTTAATTTGGTTCGTTTACATAAAAATATTCAATCAGGCTTTACTTTAATCGAGATACTGGTCGTTTTATTCATAATAGGTATTGCTTTAGGAGCTGTCGGTATTTCTATTGGAGCCGCTACAAAAGAAGCTCGAATTTTAAATGAAGCGACTCGGTTGGTAGATTGGTTCAATCAATTGCGCAATATATCCATCATTTCTAATAAGACATTTAAACTTACGATTGATGAGCCACGTTTAGTAATCGCCCATGATTATTACAAACAAGATGAATGGGTAGAATCAACAATAGTCGATAAAAGTCGTTTTGTAATATCTAATGTGATTGAAACTGAATGGGTTTTTTCCGACGATGATGTTTCCGAGCTGTTCATTTACCCTGATTCTACATATACGTCCTTTGAGTTAGAGCTGACTCTAAGTGGTGAAGATCCTCAAGTCATTATTGGGCAAGGAGTCACTCCTCCAGAACTATTTAGCGCTGAGTCAGATCCATGAAAAAACACCATATAGGATTTAGTCTCATTGAAATATTAGTAGCTTTATCGGTTATTGGAATTGGTATGTCCGCCGCTTTGTCTTTAACAAATTCTTCGATTGATACCTTATTTCAGGTTGAAAAGAGAACTTATGCTAATTGGGTTGCCCAAAATGTTATGAATGAACTCAAACTCAAAGGGTCGACAATACCTGGCAAGTTGGAAGGTGATCATGAAATGGCTGGAAATACTTGGTATTGGCAAGCAGATGTAAAAGCGACTTTTGATGAAGATGTCTTATCTTGTGAATTAACTATCGCTTTGAATAAAAAGATGGAAGATCCACAAGCATTTCTTGCTTCTTATTTAAGGGCTGCAGAGGTAACTCAATAATGCAGATCCGACATAAGGGTTTTACACTTATTGAGATACTGGTTGCATTGACCGTGTTTGCTGTTATGGCAGTTTTAACTTATGGCGGCATGAATAGAGTTTTGGATTATTATGAGCAAGTCCAAATTAAAACGGACGAATTACAACAATTACAAATGGTTTTTTCGGTTATTAAAAATGATTTAGAGCAATCTCTTGATCGACCGATTAGAGGCAATCTGGGATCAAAACAACCTGGTTTTTTTAGTAATCCTAATGATGATATCAAATTAGCCATTACTTCAAACCTAGGTTCGCCTTTTCAGTTGAAAGAAAAAACAAGTGGTTTGCGTCGAATTGAATATCGAATTGATGAAGAAAGTTTGATCAGAGATGTATGGCCTGTATTGGATAGAGCGCATAATACAGAGCCAGATTCTCAGGTTTTATTTGAAAATATCCAAGATATTGATTTTACATTTATCAATAATCAAGAACATGAATTTTGGCCTTTACCCAATGGTCATCAAGATTACCGCGTTGTTCCAAGAGCGGTAAAAGTGAATTTTTCTCTTCAATCTAAACAGATAGAACGTTTATTTTTAATAAGCAGTTCATGATGATAAATCAAACTAATATCAAAAATAACAAAGGTTTTGCGTTAATCAGTGCGCTTGTTGTGTTGGCTATAGTCACAGGTGCGGCTGTTGCAATGGCAGTTAAGCAATCTAACGGAATAGAACTAGCCAGTAACATTATTCGTTACAATGAAGCTAGTAATCATGGTGAAGGTATTTTCCTGTGGGCTGAAGGTGTTTTAAAACAAGACATAAAAGATAATCTTGCAGATAGTTTCCAAGACACCTGGAATCAGCAATTGGTTGATGTCGAGATCAACGGTGGTCAAATTGATGCTGTGATTGTTGATCTTCAAAGCAGATTCAATATAAATAATTTAGGTTTAACTGGTAGTGAAGGTGATCTTGCTCGAGAACGTTTCCGTAGATTGCTATATCTACTAAATATCACAACAGACTTTACTGATGCCGTTGCGGATTGGATTGATGCGGATTCTAATACTCGATTTCCAAATGGGGCTGAAGATGATTATTACTTATCCATAGATGAGGTCTCATACAGAGTTGCTAATCAATCTTTTTCAAGTGTTAATGAACTTCTATTAGTAAAAGGAGTTACATTGTGGGCTTTTGAACAATTACAACCATTCGTATCAGTTTTGGAGCCTGGTACTGGCGTGAATGTGAATACAGCGTCAAAAGAAGTACTAGCTTCGTTATCAAATCAAATGAATGGTGCTGCTATTGATGAGTTGATTCAAATTAGACAACAAAACGTTATAACAGACTTAGGCCCTGCAGCCGCAAATGAAAATAATGAATTGAATACAGGTAACGCAACTAATGGAAGTCTAGGCTCCAACTTAAATTCGAGGTCTAACTCTAAATTAGCGGCTCCGTACAATCAGCTATTAACAGGTGATCCAGCTTGTGATGCTAAAATAGAAAGTCATTTTTTTAAGGATAATGCCTGCAGGAATGTCTCGCAAAGAAGTGATCAATATGAAAAACAATGTCTAGCTTCTTTAGAAATCACCAGAAATGATTGTTTAAATTTTATTCCAGCTCAAAATCCTGACGCTTCTTTTGATCTTAGTAGCACTGGTGTTTTATCAAAATATAACATCAACAACAATGGGCTTTCTGTATCCAGCTCTTTCTTTGATGTGATAGGTAAAGTTGAATACTTCGAAAATATATATACAGTTAATTATCGGTTGAAACGAAACCCTAATGGTCAGATTGAGCTAATGTCTAAAAAAATTAATGGCATAAAAGAGATTGAAGAAGATGAATCTGAGGTTGATATTTAATCGTCTAAATCATCAAGGTATTTTTCATTTAAATACTCTTTTAGCGCTTCTGCTACTCCAGTGGACTCGATAGGCTTATCAATTAAATTTTTTAGACGGCTAGTTAAGTATCGTTCTGGCATTGCTGCCATCGCTAATAAGCCAATATCTTCAGCCTCGACTCTTCTTGATTCATCTTCTAGGTCGGAATTGATTATTTGCTCGATGCGGGCACTATCCAATTTGAAATAAGTGGCTATTTCAGCACCACAATCAACAAAAACAGGCATCACATCAGTACCTTTAAGCTCCTCATCTCCAATTAGGGCCAGTTTATTTATGGTGCTTTGTATCGCAAAGCGAAAAAAGTCCGATTCTCTTACCCTCATACGCTTTGTAATGGCTTTAATTTTGTCAAAATCGCTTTGATCAACTCGAAAAGAGACAGAGCGCTTTGTAACTTTGGTGCTGTTTTCAGCATCTTTGCCTAACACATTGATTTCTCTATATATTATTCGAAAGGTAATTCTAGTATTTAATAGAATCTATCTGAATATTAAGACAAAAGTATTACGAAAATATAACAATTTGATTTTTTTTAGTTATTGAATTTCTGAGGGTGAATAAAAAGCAGTGATAAATATGTGAATTAGCTCATGTTTTAATAGGGTTTTTGGGAAGTTTTCACAAGACGAGTAAAGCAAAAAAGTTGCATAATAAGCAGTGTGATATTAAAGCGTGATTCTATGGTGTATTACGTTTGTGTTGCATGTAATAAAATCTTAAACAACCCTTAAAGATTTTAGTAATAAAAATTTGGCAAACTATGCATCGCTTTGATGGGGTAAGGGCTTCTTAAGGAGAATTCTAGAGCAATTACCACAAAGTGAAAAGATAAAGCCAAACCTGTGTCACAGGTACGGAAAGCCACGGGTTATGTAAATTAAATGGGCATAATAGCCGGGTTGCCAAATCAAGGAAGGAGTTCTTATATGGATTTTTTAATTTGTTTTTCTCTTTGAAGGAGGAGATCTCACATGAAATTTAAAGCTCTTGCTGCAACTGCATTATTAGCAGCTTCAGGTCTTGCTAACGCTGCTGTTACAAGTCCTGGTAGTGATGTTAATAACACTGGCGGTAGTGAACTTATTCTCAACGTTGTTACTACTACTTCTAGTTATACATTAGATTTAGGTATAGATTTCGGTTCTATCACTGACTCTTCTGTTTTTTCTTTCTCTCCTAGCACCGCTTTACAAGGTCTTTTAGGCGACGTTCAATATTGGAACGTTTTGGCTTTGGATAGCGTTGAAGCTGGTACTGGTACTGATTCGGCAACTTATGGCCGTCGAGTTCAATCAACTTCTGGCACAGGCGCGCCGGCTATCACAGCTCTTGGCCAAATTGGTACTCAAAATACAGCCGTAGGTGCTTGGGTTGATAACTTAATCAACAATACAGCTACTCACGATAGTGTTGCTAATGGTGAGTCTGTTGTACCTGTTGCTGATGGAACAAGCTTCGATGTTTTAACCACTGCGTCTGGCGGTATTTCTGGCAGTAATTCTCTAGTAGGTGGTTTAGGGGATACTTTAGCTTATTACCTATACACAGAAACAGGCACTGTTAACTCTTCTCCTTTCGGCACTACATTTAATGCTGATAGTTTTTCATCAGTATTGTTAGGTGCTTGGACTTTAGCTAGTGACGGTACTCTGTCATTCAACGGCTCTAACGTTGGCGTTCCAGAAGTGCCTGTTCCTGCTGCTGTTTGGTTATTTGGTTCTGCATTAATCGGTTTAGTTGGCGCAGGTCGTCGCAAAGCTGCTTAACGCGACTTATTAGTTATTAATTTCTTTAAGGGTGATTAACCATGAAGTTACTTAAATTATCTGCTTTAGTTGCTGCGGCAACTGTAAGCGCACATGCCTTGGCTCTTTCGCCAAGCACTACACCTGATTTAGTTGTAAACATTTCAGGTGCTTCAGCACAACAAAAAACCTTAGGTTCTTTATTATCTTCTTTTTGTACATCTGGTTCTTTAACAGAATATCGTGACGCTCCTACCTCTGGTTCAGTTGGTAAGAAATGGCGTTCTTACTACTGTACACTAGACGCTGCTAACGCATCAGTACCTGCTGCTTTAGGCGGTTTAAATGTACTTTTTAACAACCGTTCTGCGGGTGGTTCTATCTGGGGCGTGGTTCCAGTTGCTCGTGAGTGGGCTGTTGAATACTTAAACATCTTCTCAGGTAACTGTACAAGTACTGGTTCTCCTGAAACCTGTACTTGGGATACTAACCGTGCGACAGGCCTTACCTCTTTCGCTGCAGGAACTAGTGGTCTTGAATGTCCATTTACACCTTACGCTGCTGGTACGGACTTATACGTAACTACTTCAGGTGGTGATATTTTTGCACATTCGGGAACAACAGCTGAATCAACCGTTTGTTTAAAATCAGACGGTGGTGTTTCTGATGTTGAGCCTGCATTATTCTCAGCTGCTCAAAACTTCCCTGGTTTCACAGGTGGCCCTTTAAGTTCAGCTGAGGAGAGTTCGTTAACTGTACTTTCTGAATATGGAGTAATATTTGGTGTTTCAATTACTGATGTTGCTTATCGTAATCTTCAAGAGCTGCAAGGCCTTGCTACTTACACTGATAAAGATGATTTAGTTGGTGAGCCTACAGTAACAGGTGATACTGCTCGTCCTTCCTTGTCAAGAACTGAAATTGCCTCGTTACTTAATGGCTCTTTAGGTTCTTTCCAAGAACTTGATCAAGCTATCGTTGGCGCTGGCGGAGGTGTTTCAAACGGTTTCATGGGCGTATGTCGTCGTGTTGTTGGTTCTGGTACTCAAGCCGCACAAAATGCTTTCTTCATGGGTAATCCATGCTTAGCGGGTTCTGCTCTTACTATGGTTACAGAACCAGCTAGTGGCCCGGGTTTCGTAGGCGGTTCACAATTTGTTGTTAACAACAGCGGTTCTGGTGATGTTATTGATTGTCAAAACAATGCTGCATCTGGCGCGCTTTTCGGTGGTACCAAAATCGATGCTATTGGTTTTAACGCGATTGAAAAAGGTGAGTCAGGTAATGATTGGAAATACATTAAAATTGATGGTGTAGCGCCAACTGTTGCTAATGCTATTTCTGGCGATTACCAACACTGGTTTGAGCAAACTATCCAATGGCCAACAGCTTCTACAACAGGCAATGCATTAGCAGCGCTTAATATGGTTGCGACTGCCTCTGGTGATCCAGCGATCATGACATCTGCAGGTCTTGATGGTGTTGCTGCTCTACCTTCAATAGCAAATTGGGAAACAACAAATCCAACAATGCGTGGTGAACGCGGTGGTGATAGCTGTGCTCCAATCACATTGAGACCAGATACGCCTTGATGAAATAATAAGGTATATCTCAGGAAGATTGGTTTCTTCCGAAAGTTTAAAAGCCAGCCCTCAAAAGGGGTTGGCTTTTTTTTTGAACATTACAAATTTTGTCATTTCTCTGTCTTAAGAATGTAACAATCGAATGGTTAAATTAATGCGTTTGAGGATTTACTTTAAGTATCTAAAGAACCATAATTGCAGTTAAGTTAATTTCTTGAGAAAAAACATGAACTGCAATAGCTATCTAATTGAAAATAAAAAGCTATTTTTCTTATCAATTATGACTCTTTGCATACTTTTGTATGCAAAAATTGGTTATACGGAATTTACGCCTGATGAGTCTAAGGCTGCTGAAAAGTTACCTGAAAAAGATATTCAGGAAGCCATAGAGGAAGAAGAAAAACATGGCATTAATAGAACAACCGATTCGACTGAAACTCAAGCAGAAGAAAATATTTTTGAGTCTAAAGTTGCTGAAGAACAAACAGAAGTAACGTTTAACGTATGGGAATATCGAGTAGAGGGAAATAATCTGCTTGATAGGAATTTAATTGAAAGAACGGTTTATCCATATTTAGGGCCGGATAAAACCATAGATGATGTTGAAGCAGCACGTGTTGCTTTAGAAACAACGTACCGTGATAACGGTTATGGAACAGTGTTTGTCGATATTCCTGAACAGGATGTCGATGATGGAATTGTTTCATTGAATGTTACTGAAGGTGTTATTGAAAGAGTAGCTATCACTGGTTCTAGATATTACTCGTTAGGAAAAATTAGAGAGCAAGTTCCAGCGCTTAAAGAAGGTGAGACGCCATATTTACCTGAGGTACAAAGACAGCTCGCAGATTTGAACAAAGGTGTTGCTGGCAGGGTAGTTACTCCAGTTTTACGTCCAGGGAAAACACCGGGAAAAGTAGAAGTTGAGCTAAAGGTTCAGGACGAATTTCCATTGCATGGAAGTATTGAATTAAATGATCGCTATGCAGCGGATACAAATAGGCTGCGTTTAAATGCGAATCTTCGATACGACAATTTGTGGCAGTTAGGTCATAGCGCATCAATAGGATATGTAGTTGCGCCTGAAGATAGAAACGAAGTTGAAGTTATATTTGGAACATATTTAGTTCGCTTTGCAGGTAGTAATAATTTATTAGCACTTTATGCAGTTAATTCATCGAGTGATGTAGCAACAACTGGAAATATAAATCAGATCGGTAGGGGTAACATTGCTGGGGCGCGCGCAATTTTTCCATTACCTAACTTAGAGAGCTTTACACATAACTTAACATTTGGTGCAGATTATAAGGACTTTAAAGAGACAACTATTTTAGGTGCAGACTCATTCAATTCACCTATAAGTTATTTATCTTTTATTAGCTCCTATTCTGCAAATTGGTTTCATAAAAATGGAAGAACAACTCTTGGTGTGGATGGTATTTTTGCTCCAAGAGCTTTAGGAAATACGGAGAAAGAATTTGCAAGTAAACGAACCAATGCAAAACCAAATTTTGCAATTTTAAAAGCAAATGTAGAGCACTCAAGGAATTTGTATTTTGATGCTTTACTTAAATTAAGGTTAGAAGCGCAAATAGCAGACTCTCCATTAGTTAGTAACGAACAGTTTACGGCAGGTGGATTAGATACAGTCAGAGGTTATTTAGAATCACAACAATTAGGTGATGATGGTTATATCGGTTCATTAGAACTTCAAAGTCCATCAGTAGCTAAATACTTAGGTGAGTTTGTTAACGATTTACGATTTAAAACATTTGTTGAAGGTGCCAGATTAAAAATTCAACAACCCAATCCTGAACAGAGAGATAGGTTTACTCTAGCGAGCGTAGGGGCAGGAATGGATATAAGAGCATTTGATGGATTAAATGCCGAATTTTTATGGGCTATGGCGTTAAGTGATAACAGTAATATTGAATCGGGTGATTCAAGATTACATTTTAAATTTGGATATGAATTTTAAACTTTAAATAGCAACAGCAAATGCTGTTGTGGAGATGTTTCGATGTATTTATTTAGTTTATTAAGAAGCAGTAATAAAAATAATAAAAAAATAGGAATAAATAAATATCATAAAAAAATCTCAGTAATTTTCCTTTCCTCATTATGTTCTGTCCCCGCTGCCCTAGCTGAAAACACTACAATACCAGTTGCTCAAGGAGCTACTGTAGATAATATTCAAGGTACTATTAATACTAATGTTGCAGAGCTTGTATCGAGCCAAGTAGTTAATTCAGCTGGCAATGTGATTTCCAAAACTTTAGATATTAATCATAAAACAGACGTTTCAATATTAAATTGGCAAAGTTTTAATATCGGTAGTAGTGCTACTGTAAATGCAAACATGCCATCATCATCATCGCGATCTTTATATAGAATACATCAATTATCTCCAAGCCAGATTAATGGCGCTTTAAATTCTAACGGCAATATTATGCTGATGAATCAAAATGGCATTGTATTTAATAAAGGCGCTCAAATTAATGTAGGCGGTTTGACTGCATCAGCACTTAATATCTCAGATGATGTATTTAGAAATGGGATACTAACTGCTATCGATTTAGAACAAGCAGCACTTGTCGATCAAATAGGTACTAAATATATTGGTATTACACCTGATGGTGGTAGTGAGATAACAACATATCTCGTTGATGAAAATAATATTCCAGTATTAGATGAAAATGGGAATTTAATTCCCATGGTAGGAAATAAAACGGGTCGATTATTTCAAAATGAAGATGGTACGATTAATTTTAATAGTGGAGTTGAAGTTAAAGATTTAAATGGAAATCCAGTATCATCAACAGATGGAACTATATTAAATACAAAAAAATACAAAAGTGAAAAGGTATTAAGACAAATACTTAATGAAGGTAGTGTGATTGATACCAATGGTAGTGATAAATACCTAGTAGATGTAAATGGTGATATTAAATTAGATCAAAATTTAAAACCCATTGAGTCTGTGACAGATATCAATGGTAAATTGATCGTTACTATTGATGGCGAGCCCATAAAGGATGATGGATCAAACATTATTAGGGATGAGTATGGTAATCCAATTGCTAACAAGGATGGTTCTTTAATTTCATCTATTGAAGTAAAAAAAGTAGAAGCTAAAAAAATTAATAGAAGTGTTATTCTCGATCAAAATAACAACCCTCTTCTTAATGAAAACGGTGAAGTAATTCAAATACAAATTGTTGATGAACAAATACAGTTTGTAGATGTTAACGGCGAAGTAATATCTGACCCTACCTCAATTAGAGATATTAATAACAATCAAATTATCGATTCTAATGGTGATTTAGTCTCAGGACTTTCTGCGAAAGAGGATTATACCGTTGCAGTAAATGGTGGTAATGGCGGAAGAATAATTTTTGCTGCACCTAATGTAACTAATAATGGAATAATAAGTGCCGAAGATGGGCAGGTTATATTAATCGCTGGCGATAAGGCTTATTTACAAGCGAGTGCAGATGCTAGTTTGAGAGGTTTATTGGTTGAGGTCGATTTAAAAGATTACAGAGAAAACAACTTAAATCCAAGTGACTACAATACTATCAATAACAATGGAGTAATTGAGACCAAACGAGGAAATACAACGGTAGTTGGTCACAGTATCAACCAAAACGGTCGTATCACTGCAACCACATCAAATAATGCCAATGGAAGTATTCGTCTTTTAGCAAGAGGTAATACAAATATTACCAATACGGGAGGTGTTATTTCGATTGATACGACTCAAACAGGGAATGTTACTTTTGACGAAGATAGTATTACCCATATCATTGCAGACTTAGAATCTGATAAAAACATTTCAGAATTAATAGAGAAGAGAGAAACTGAAGTTGCTAAAGAAGTCTCTAAATTAAAATCACAATTAGCTGCTGATCTGACACAAGAAGAAAGAGAAACGAAAGAAAAACAAATTGATGATCAATATTTTGTAAAAATCGATGAAAACGGAGAAGCTAAATTTAGTGCAGAGGGTATCGATAGACATTTAGCTACACTTGAAAAGAAAAAAGAAAGATCTTTAGATGTTCAATATGATGATGGAACAACTGAAGAAATTGAAACCCAACTAAACTTTAAGTCAACAGTGGAAGTAATGGGACAAAAAGTTCACCTTAAAGAAAAGAGTCGTATAGTTGCTAATGGAGGTGAAGTTAATATTACCCTTACTGATAATCCAGAAGCAGATAATACCAACAACGGATTTACTCTTGATAGAAACGATGATGTCGTATTTCAAATGGAAGAGGGAAGTGTCATAGATGTCTCAGGTAATTCCACACAGGTAGAAATGGAAAGAAATAATTTAGTTGTAGAATTACGCGGAAATGAATTAAAAGATTTACCATTACAAAAAGATGGTGTGTTAAGGAGCGAAAAAGTATCACTTGATTTAAGACGAATCGATGATTTTGAAATGGGTGATATATCAGGTGCATTAGGTACTGTAGGGAGAAATGTGGCAGAAAGAAGTTCTGAAGGTGGTACAGTTACGATTAATTCTAAGGGTGATATCAGACTATTAGAAGGTTCTGAAATAAACGTTTCTGGAGGACAAGTTGAATTTCAAGAAGGAGTAATCGAGACGACTATACTTCTTGATAATGGCGGTAATTCTGTAGATATCCATGATGCCGATCCAAATCAAATTTACTCAAAAATATTAAGTAAAGATAAGGATGAAGAATTTTCATATATAGAGGCTAAAAAAGCAGGGACTGTACAACTTCTAGCAAAAGGTATCGTTGCTGATGGTAAATTAAAAGGCGATACAGCTATTGATAGAAACGCTGACAATCAATCTGTACTTAGTCGTTATCAAAGAGAGTTATCCTCAAGGCCGATGGGAGGTCAACTTATCGTTGGTAATATTAATAGTTTTAATAATGCAGGATTTGATTATCAAGCTCCTAATGTTGTTATTCAAGAAAATAATTTTTCCGAAACATTTGGCGAATTTAGACCGGGTATTAATGATGCATTATCCAGTGAAGAGTCATTGGGTAATGTAAAAGATACGCTTTATCTTTCTACAGATTTTATTACTGAAGGAAAATTTAATCGGGTTAACATAAACAGCAACGGCAATGTGACATTAGCCGAAGGTAACGATTTAGTCATTAATCCAGGTGGTGAATTTAGACTTAAAGGCGAATCAGTTAATGTCAATCGTAATGTTCAGTCTTTGGGTGGTATTTTAGAGTTTAGTTCACGGTTTGTTGATAATGTTGTTGATGTTTCAAATAAAAATATTGGTACATTTATAAAAGAAAATATCACGCTTGATGTTAGTGGTAATTGGACAAATGATAATACTGTTATTACCGGAACAGGAGATCCTAAAAATGTTGTTGTTCTTGATGCAGGTAAAATACTTATCAAGTCTGCCGATAGTAGCCAGAGTGAAAATATAAACTCTGAAATAAATATCGGCGGAATAATTGATGAAAATAATACGGCCTCTTTCTTAGATTTAACAATAGATAATAACAACGATGGAGTTCCCGACAATGATTTAAATCAAGACGGGATTGCCGATTTTGATTTAGATCAAGATGGAATACATGATGTACTAGGCGGTAATGTAAAATTATTAGCACTTGGAGGTGCAAGACGTAAGTCTGATGGAACTCATGAGTATGGGAAAGGTGGTGATGTAGAAATTTCATTGAATAATGAAAACAGCAAACTTCATATCGATAAAAATTTACATCTATTAGGTTATGGCTTTAATGGTGGCGGAAAACTTTCTATAAAAACCAACGGTATTGAAGTTAAAGATTTATCAGTTCAAGAATGGTTAAAAGGTCAATCAGTTGAAAACGGAGATTCGACTGTAATAGCAGATTTCCTTTTCTCAGATACAGGGTTTAGTGAATTTGACATAATTTCAAACAAAGGTGATTTTGTAATTGATAGTTCAGCTCTGATTGAATCAAGAACACCTTCTTTATTTCTACCAGCTAACTCTTCTGCCGTAAGTTCTGGAAGTATTTCTAAAGTCTTGAACAGTATTTTTTCATATCCAAAACTTTTGAAATATAGAAACTCTGGGTTAACTTCAGGTTATATCAATAGTCTCGCTACGTTAGGTGGGGTAATTCCATCTAATAGTGTTGTAGGTTTTGATCCATTGTATTTGCGTGAGGGCCAGAAAATAAATTTTTCTATCTCTAAAGATCCTGATGTTACAAGTGCGGCATCACAAAGTGATCTTGTGTTTGAGGATGGAGCTTTAATTTATGGTGACTTTAACGGAGCTATAAATTTTAACAATGATACTGGAGGCCTAATTGATTTTGGTGGAAGGATTTTTGCTCCAGGAACCGATGTCACAATTAACTTACAAAGAGACGCCAAACAGCTCTTTGATCAGTCAAGTGCTATTGTTTTTGGTGATAATTCAATAATAGATGTAAGCGGAACGTCTATTTCAGTACCTAGTGATAATCGATTATTAAGTAGAGGGAAAGTGATTGATGCAGGTAATGTCAGTGTCAGTTCCAGCGGATATATTATTACCTTAGGCGAAAAATATGATAGTGATGGGAATAAAATTTCAAATGGATCAGTAATTGATGTATCAGGAAAGAATGGAGTATTTGATGTTACTGGCGGTGTGAGTTCGTTAACAACAGCGCGTAAAACTTTATCTAGTAAAGCCGGTAATATCTCATTTAAAAGTGGCGAAGGAATTATCGATGATGGAAAACAAAACTTAGCTGCAGCAAATGACAAAGCTTATGGTGGAAGCATAAGTTATGAAATCAATAGTAATTTAAGACCAGTTAATACTGAAACTGGAGGTGTACGAGCTTCATTCGACGGATTTAATTCTGAAAGACGTATTGAAATTTCTAAACTATCACAAAGACAACTTAAAGCGTCAGGAGATAATACTTCAGAAGGTATTGAATATTCAGTTGGAGAAATAATTGATCCAACTCTTAACGGAAGAATTGTTCTTTCTGAGCAGAAGTTAAATTCAAACGGTTCTGAACAACTTAAGTTATCTGCAATCAGTCAAGGCTTAACTGATGGTGTAGGTGTAATAGCTTTTAATGGAGACATATCTTTAAATCAAAAAAGAGATATTGTTTTGGATGTAGCTCAGATTGACTCTTTCGATGAAAGTGGTATTTCTCTTAATGGTGGTGCTATATCACTTAATGCTAATTATGTATCAATTGGTTCAACCATTCGTGGTAGAGAAAATGGTGATTTAGATCCCGTTACAGGTTCTGGTGAACTTAACGTTAATGCAAATTTAATTGATATTGTTGGTATTAATACTCTAAGAGGCATAGGAATTGTTAATTTAACCAGTGGTAATGAAGTACGAGTGCGAGGTGTAGGGGATGATGTTGTTGGCCAATTAGCGATGCGCGGAGCTTTGAATATTGTTGCTGATCAATTATATCCTTCAACACAGACAGAGTTTTTGATTGATACAGGAACAAATGGACAAATCAATATTTCTGGAGGAGATGCTTCATCTGTAGCCTTAACTGCAGGCGGAGAACTAACCTTTAAAACAGGTGATCTAAACATTGGTTTAGTTGATCCAAATACTGGTTCAGTAAATCCTGGTGTTGTTAGAGCACCAGGCGGAAAATTAATTTTTCAGACAGAAAACTCAATTAATCTATCAAAAGATAGTGAAGTTTCCGTTTCAACAGATGGTTTAACTGTTTTTCTAGGTCAAACAAGAATTGGTGATGAAGGTCAAGAATGGGTCTATTCTGATAGCGTGAACGATCAAGGTCAAATTGTTCAGCCAACCGTTCTTTATTCAGCTTCGAAACAGCAAGATAAACCTGAAAAAAGAATTGTTTTTGAGTCTGATGAAGTAAATATTGCTGAGGATGGAACTGTTGATCTCACGGGTGGTGGTGAGGTTATAACATATGAATTTATACCTGGTCCTGGAGGCTCTAAAGATTTTCTCTTGGCGGATAATTCAGAAAACCGGTTTGCTGTATTGCCTTTGATTGGAGATTCATCTCCTTATGATTCTTTGGAATTTTCACGTTGGGATTTAGCTGCAGGTGAAAGTGTTTACCTGGGTGCAAGTAGTGGTTTACCTGAAGGTGAATATCTAAAACTCCCAGCTCGCTATGCGTTACTGCCAGGTGCATTTTTAATTGAAAAAGTTGATGGATTTGAAAACTTACCGATAAACCAAAGCGTAGGATTTAATTCAGGAACTTTAGTTGCTGGGTATGAAACAATTAAAGGAACGAATATCCAAGAAAGTACTACCTCTGGATATGTTGTTTTCCCAGGTAGTTATGCCAATACTCTTAGTGAATTTGATATAAATAACTCTGATGAGGTTGTTACTGAGATAGCAGCTATAAACGACTTAAATCAGCCGAGATTAAATCAAGATGCTGGAACTTTGGATATAATTGCTGGTTCGGGCATTCAATTGGATGGCAATATATTGGCATCTGCAGAAAATGGACGTAGAGCATTAGTAAACATTGTTGCTGATGCTATTAATATTGAAAACACCAAACAAGGTGTGGCTGATGCAGTTGAATTATTAGTTTCAAGTCTAAATGGGCTGGGGGCGGAAAGTATTTTAATTGGTGGGACTCGCGACATAACTTCTGAAGGAACAGAGCTTACTGTTTCATCTAATAATGTAACGATAGGAGAGAATGTAGAGTTAAATGGAAATGAAATTATTATTGCTGCAAAAAATAATTTAATTGTCTCAACTGGTAGTGAAATTAGCAGTAGTGGTACATCAAGTAATGCTAAGGAAACATTAATAATAAAAGATGGATCAGGCGATAGTGCCATTGTCAGAGTTTCAGCTGATCCACAAGTTGATTTACAACGTAACAACATCAACCCAAACAGTACAACAGTTCTGGATCTGCAGGCTGGTTCAACCATTGCTGCAGATAACTCTATAACAATTGATTCAACTGGCAATTTCAACCTAGAAGCAGATTTAGATATTACAGAGGGAGGTTCAATTCAATTAGGAGGTCCAGGCATTAACATTGGTGAGGTTAGTCCATCCGCAACAGGTCTGGTTTTAGATAATAATAAGTTGGCAGATTTAGTGAATACAGATCTTACTTTACGTACTGATGGGAATATCACATTTTTTGGTACGACAACCATGACTCAAAATAATCTAGAGTTTATTGGTAATGGATTGATAGCAGATCAATCAAATACAGCAAATGTTACTCTAAAGGCAGATAGGCTTACTTTTAGTAATTCGATTGGTTCTACAAGACTTGGAGATCCTCTGACTTCAACTGGAACTTTGAATATTGATACAAACCAACTGAATATTGGTGAGGGAGAATTCTCTCTTGTTGGTTTTAAAGAAGTAACAGGTACAGTAAATGGAGATATAGTTGGTCAGGGGAGAAATGCTGTACTAGATGTTCGTGGCGATTTTGATATTGATGCTGCAAGGATAACTGCTTTGAGTGGCAGTAACAGTAAGATAGTTGCTTCTGGAAAATTAGATATAGGTAACGCAACTGCACAGGCTGTTGCAAACTCTATCGCTGATATTGGTGGTTCATTTGGGCTTCAAGGTTCTTCAGTTACTCTAGATACCTTCCTGAACTTACCAGTAGGAAGAACTGAGTTAGTTGCTACCAATGGCGATGTTATATTAAAAGATAACGCTGGAATTGATGTATCAGGAACAAGTATTGATGTTTTAGGTATCAAAGAAATAAATTTACCTGGTGGACAAATAAGAATTGTATCGAATAGTGGTAATATCTTTGCTGCTCAATCGAATACTAATGCTGTTGGACTTAATTTAGAATCTGGTGGCGTAGGTGCAAGTGCAGGTCGTTTGGAACTTGTTGCTCAAAATGGCGATGTGACTATTAACTCAAATCTTAAAGCTGATCAGCGTGGTGAGAATGCAGATGAGTTAGGTGGTTATATCAAAGTTGACTCTAAAACAATTGGTCAAGGTATATTTCAAAAAGAGGAGATGGATGTTGATGGTAACATTATCAAGGAAGAATCTATTCTTATTGATTCAAGTGTAACGAATGGTTTTAATCAACTTAACGATAATTTAAATACGGCAGGATTTACTGGTTCAAGAGATATCCGTTTACTAGAAGGCGATATTAATGTTGCTGCCAATGAAAAAATTATCTCCAATCAAATTAAACTAACCGCTGAAGGAATAGATGGTAATGGAAATATCATTATTGATGGTGAATTGCTTACTACCGATAAAACCAATGGCGGTCAAATTGATCTTATTGCAAGAAATGATGTCACATTAAATTCTCAAGCAAGCCTGGATACAACAACAAAGAATAGTGCAGCTGATGGTAAAATATCATTACAGTCAACAGAGGGTAATTTAAATTTATTAGCTGGTTCAACGGTCAATTCTGGTAGTGATGGTGAAGTATTATTAAGAGTTCAAAGAACCAACGACAATACTGATGTAAATATTACTGAAATCAATAGCACTATTACTTCAAAAGAAACAATTGTTGAAGCAGTCAAAGTATATGACTCGCAATCTATCATAAACAATTCGTTTATGACTACAGCTATTAGCGAGGCAAATGATTTTATCGCAGCAGCAACAGATATTAACAATGCAGCCATAGAAAGCTTTATAGAGCGTGTGGATGGTGCAGTATTTAATTTAAGGGCTGGTATTGAAGCACGTAATCAAGGTGATATTACTGTTACGGAAGATATCGATTTTTCAACATTTCGTTTTAATGACCAACCAGGAATATTTACAGCAAGAGCAACAGGTAATATTAATATCGATGGTAATTTGTCAGATGGAGTTACTACACAATCTACGATAATACCCGGTCCATTTGGTACAACGACAACAATTGATGTTTTTAGTCTGACCGAGAATAGTTGGGATCTAAATTTAGTAGCAGGCGCAGAACTACAAAATAACAACTTTGTTGCTGATATCTTTGCGATTGAGGAGCCAAGTATAAACTCTATTTCTGGTTTAGCTAATACTGGAAATATCATCTTAAGTAATGACTCTATCATTCGAACGGGTACTGGAGATATCAACTTATATGCTTCAGGCGATATCAAATTAACAGCACAAAATGCTATTTATTCACTGGGCAAATCGATAGGAAAAGAGCTGGATAACAGAGCAGTTAATGAGCCATCTCTTGAAGTTGAAAAATGGGTTCCGGTTGAGGGTGGCGATGTAAATCTTGTTGCTGGTAATAATATTATTGGTACGACAAGTGCCACAGATAAAACCCAGCTTTTCAGTGAATGGTTAGTTCGCCAAGAAAAATTAGATGAATTAAGAAACCCTTTTACTGGAACTGTCAGTAATGTAGACGAGGATGCAGGTACCTGGATTGATTTTGCTAATTTTAAGCAGGGTGTTGCTGCTCTTGGTGGTGGTAATGTAACGGTTAAAGCAGGACAAGATATTGAGCGTTTATCGGTTTCTGCTCCCACGTTACTGACTCGAGATTATGATACTGATGCAATTACACGCTTAAATAAAGGCAATATTGATGTTCATGCTGGTGGTGATATTAAAGGCGGTATCTTTTTTGTGGGTGATGGTGTGGCAGATATTACGGCTGTGGGTGATATCACTGCTCGTGAGGGCACTACTTTAGATACGATGCTGGCACTTATGGGTGGCAGTTTAAATCTTCAAGCTGGTGGTAATATAGATATCCAACATATTTACAACCCAACGGCTGTTAGTTTTGATGGCCAACCTCTGTTCTTTACTTATACCAATGATACCTCTGTAAAGTTAACCAGCTTGACTGGGGATGTTAGATTGGATGGATCATTTACGGATCTTAATAATTTCAATACAAGTCTTTCTCGGGGTACGAGTAACTCTGATTTAATTAGATACTTGCCTGGTGAACTTAATATTACTGCGGCAAAAGGTGATATAAATATCGATAATGGTATTAACCTAATTTCTGATAATGATGGTGGTATTGAGTTATTTGCTGGTAATAATATTTTTACTAGTGGTGTTATCGATGTTTTAGAAATACCATTGTTAAACATTCCTTATTTAGAAACATTTGCCAAAAGTACTGAAACAACCAAACTTCTGCGTTTAGATGATCTATTAGAGCAACGTTCTGATCCCCCTCTACATATCAATGATTTTATGCCCAGTTACATAGTGGCTGAAACTGGGAATATCGAAGCGAAATCTGGAGCTGGCGGTATCGTTAGAGTACGCGAATCTATTCGAATTGATGCAGGAAACGATATTATCAGTTTACAGTTACAAGGTAATAACATGCGAGACTCTGATATCACTAGGGTAAGAGCAGGTCGTGATATTAAATTAAATGATAGTCGAAATATTATTGGTGTCGGTGGTTCTGGTAGAGTGGAAGTCATAGCAGGTCGCAATATTGATTTAGGTAGTTCGAAAGGCATTGAGACTCAAGGTAATTTATCCAATACCTTTTTATCTGAAAATGGGGCTGATTTATTTGTTTTAGCAGGTGTTGGAGAAGGGCCAAGGTATTTTGATTTTTATAATGAGTACTTTTTCAAAAACTCTACATCAACTGATGCTGAAAATGGTGTCTATAGTGATGATTTGATCAGTTTTCTAAATAATCGTTTTACTAAAAAAGATGCAGATGGGAAAGATTTATTAGATAGAGATGGTAATAAAATTACTGACGATATTGCTGTTGCAAATTTCCAAGCGCTCTCAAGAGAAGAGCAGTGGGATATTATTGGTGAAGAATTTATCCCTAATATATTCTCTGCGTATTATTCTGAGTTTAGTGCTGCGGGTTTTGAAAGTAATACGACTGGTTCTTTTGCCAGAGGCTTTAAAGCAATTGATGTATTATTTCCAGAGTCAAAGTTTGAACGTGCCGAAGTTTATGATCCAGCTAAGTTATCATTTACTAATGATGCTGAAAAACAAGCATACTTTGATAATTTAGTTGCGCAGTCCGATTACCAAGGTGACTTAACCATGTATTCCAGTAAGGCTTATACCTTGGATGGTGGAAGTATCAACATTGTAGTTCCAGGTGGTGAAGTCAATGCTGGTTTACCAGTAACATTGGATGGTGATGAAGATAGATTATTAGGAGTGGTTGCTCAATCAACAGGTAGTATTTTAACCTACTCTAGAGAAGATTTCTTAGTCAACCAGTCCAGGGTTTCTACATTATTAGGTGGCGATATCTTAATGTGGTCATCAATAGGGAATATTGATGCTGGTAAAGGTTCAAAATCTGCTATCTCTGCGCCAGAGCCTTTGGTATCAATTAATGACCAAGGGGAAGTAATAGTTGATATTTCTAATACTGTATCAGGCAGTGGTATTCGTGCTGTAGTCATTGATCCAGAAGTAACGGCAGGTTCCGTTACATTGCTTGCTCCTAACGGAGTCATTGATGCTGGAGATGCTGGTATTGAAGCATCTGGTGATATTAGTATTTTTGGAACACTTATTAATCCGGGTAATATTGATGGTGGATCAGTCAATGTAAATGGTGCAAGTTTAGGTGGTGGTGCCACGAGTACATCTGGTTTATCTGGAACTAGTAATGTTGCTAATGATGCGACTAATTCTGCAGCTGAATCTGCAACGGACGATTCTGAACAAAATGAAGAAGAAGTTGTGGAGCAAGCGCCGCAATTAAGTTTCATCTCTGTAGAAATCCTTGGCTTCGGTTATGATGATATTGAAGAAGAAGAGGATGAAGACGAAGAAGAAGAAAACGCAGAAGTTTCTTACATCAAGCCAGAAAACACTGAAGATTTAGGTTAATTCTACAGATTGTAACAAAACTGTCATCTAAGGCAGGCTGCAATCTTTTATAATCCGCCCAAGTTCAAGTCAAAACTTTCGTATTTGCTTAGGAGTAACATGTACCGTTTATTTACAGTGTTTGCACTGCTGTGCGTCTTGTCTAATTCTGTTTCCGCATGGTGGAATGAAGAATGGACCTATCGCAAAGTCATTAACATCGATACCACTGACTCAGGCCTACAACTAACTGAACCTGCTGGTGAGATGACGGTGTTAATTCGTTTACATCAAGGTAATTTCGAATATTTTTTTGATGTTAAAGAAGGCGGTGCTGATCTTCGTTTCTTCGCAGCTGATGATTCAACTCCATTAACGCACCATGTAGAAAAACTCGACCCATTAAACAGCATGGCACTAATATGGGTTAAGGTTCCACAAATTGCTGCTGGTTTGACTGATAAAATCTATATGTATTATGGAAATCAGGCAGCTGTATCAAGCAATGATGTTGCGGGTAGTTTTGATCAAGCTGAGGTTATGGCAATTCATTTTGACGATACATCCAGCCCACAAGATAAAACGTATAATGGTAACCATCCGTCAAGTACTGCCGAAATTATTAAGGCTTCATTAATTGGACAAGGTGCGAAATTTAACGGCTCTACAGCACTTACTTTTTCAAACTCTTCAACATTAAACTTAATTTCTGAACCAGGTTTTACGATTTCATCTTGGATCAAACCTGAAGCAGCTTCAGAAGGCGCAGTTATTTATGAGTATTCAGATGGAACCAGTTCTGTTTCTTTGATTCAACAAGGTAATGCATTGATTGCTAAAACCAGTGGAGCAATTGGAGATGTTGAATCTTCGCCTTCACAGCCATTGTTATTAAACGATTGGCAGCATGTTGCTTTAGTGTTTCAAGGTACGCAGATGTCATTGTTTGTGAATGGTATTAGTTCATCAGTTACAACAATCCAACCATTGAATCTTACAGGGCAGTTATCAGTTGGTAATTCTGTCGTTGTTGATGAAGCAACACCAACAGGTTTTGTTGGAGAAATGGATGAGCTACGTGTCGCTTCTGTTGCTCGTACAACTGGTTGGTTAAAGGCAACTGCAGACAACCAAGGTAAGTTAGCTCGAATGATTGCCTATGGTGGTGATGAATCAAAAGACAGTGAAGGTTCTGCTGAAGGAGATCATGGTGGTGGTGGTTATTTCGGTATCATTATCAGTAACGTATTTGATAATGAACATGCGATTGTTGAGCAAATAGTTATTGGGTTTTGTGGTTTCATGGCAGTCGTTGCTTTTTTAATTATGTTTTATAAAACATACCAGATCATGGTTGCTCGTGGTGCTAGTAAAAAATTCTTAAAAGCGTATGAAAGTTTAGGGGCGGATAAAAAGAACTTTGCCAAGCTTTATAATGCCGATAAAAAATATGGCAAATCACCTTTGTTTGTAGTTTATAAGCAAGGTATTAATCAATTACGCAAACGTATGTCACCTGCTGTTGGTGCAGAGTTCTCTGGTCTAGAACCGAAATCATTGAGTGCGATTCGTTCATCATTAGATGCAACCATGGTACGTGAAGGTCAAAAAATTAATTCATTAATCGTTTTACTAACTATCGCAATTTCAGGTGGACCATTCATTGGCTTATTAGGAACGGTGGTTGGAGTAATGGTGACCTTTGCAGGTATTGCAGCATCGGGTGAAGTAAATATTAATGCGATTGCACCTGGTATGGCAGCTGCGCTTTTAGCAACAACAGCAGGTCTTGGTGTAGCGATTCCTGCGTTATTTGGATACAACTATATTGGTTCTCAGATTAAAGAACTATCAGCGGATATGCATGTATTCGCAGAAGAGTTTATGGGGCGAATGACCGAATCATTCGGTCGTTAGTATAGGAGAATAGAGAGATGGCAGAAGGCCCTAAAGGTGATAACGAACCCTACGACGATATTAACATTACTCCAATGTTGGATTTGGCATACGTGTTGTTAATTATTTTTATTGTAATGACGACAGCATCTATTCAAGGCTTAAAAGTTGATCTACCGAAAGCCAGTAAGGCTCCTAGCCTTGCAGAAAATAAAACCAAAGCGATTACTATTGATGCGACAGGCCAAATTTATTTGGATACTTTGCCGTATACCATTGAACAATTAGAAGCAGCATTGGCTTCATTAAAAGCGGCTAATCCAGAACTACCTGTTGTTGTGAAAGGTGATGCTGCTGTCCAGTATCAGAAAGTTGTATCTGTTTTGGATTTATTAGGACGTTTGAATATTACGGAAGTTGGACTTGTTACCGCGAATATCGGTAAAGGTTAATTATTAATTAGCTTTTATTTCTTATGTCAGAAGAGAGTTCAGAACTGATAAAAAAGATGATCCCTGTGATCATAGCATTGATCATACTGGGATTATTAGTTTGGGGTGCAATGAAATTTTTTGGTTCATTAAGCTCTCAAGTACCTCCTCCTAAAAAGGAAACTATTCTCAAAATTAAACCTGTTCCGCCTCCACCCCCTCCTCCGCCAAAAGAGGAACCACCCCCTCCTGAGGAAGAACCAGAGCCTGAACCCGAAGAACCCGAACCAGAACCGGAGCCTGAAGATGCTCCAGAACCCGATCAATCTGATGACTTAGATTCCGCATCCGATGATCTTGTATCTGATGGTGCTGAGGGAGCTTGTTCTGGACCTCTTTGTTTAAAGAAGGGCAAGCCAAAATGTACCGTTGGCTGTGGAAAGGGCAAGGGTAGTTATAAACGATTTGCTGGAAGCTTGAAGCAAGCCTTAACTCGTTTGTTATCAAATCAAGAGTCGGTTCGAACCAGTGCTTACAACGTTATTGTTGAGGTTTGGATTACAGATGATGGCCGAATAGAAAAGGCCAATTTGGTACAAGGAACTGGCGATAATAAAACGGACGATGCATTAGAATTAGCGCTATCCAGTGGTAAAAAACTGGGTTTGATCCCTCCTGATGGAATGCCGCAACCAGTCAAATTGAGAGTCGTATCCCGTATTTAACTTTTTGCATACTTGCGTATGCGTTTGTAATCATAAGAAACTTTAAAAATACTTTGTAAGCTATTAAATTTTATATTGTTTTTGTATTTTTTTGATGTATTCTTATATTTCAGGTGTTTTATAAATAAAATCACTTATATATATGAATTATTTAAAAAAATTAATATTAATCACAATATCAGCTGGAATTTGTATATCTGTTGCAGATGCAAATGCGCCAAGCGAACGCGAAGAACTGTTAGGGATTAAAAATACCATTGTTAATTTGATTGATGAATTGGTAGTAGCTGGTGTATTGGATGAAGAAAAAGCCGATCTAATGAAACAACGCGCGGAAGCTAAAGCCAAGGTACAAGCAGCCCAGGAAGCTCAAGAAAATGAAGAGTTACAAGCAGCGCAAAAAGCAGCAGACGAAGATGCTGTACGTGTGCAATATGTTCCAGATCATGTAAAACAAGAGATTCGTGACCAAGTTCGTTCAGAGTTAAAGCAGGAAGTGGTCGATGAAGTGATGGCTGATGCTAAGAATGAAATTCTCGGCGTACCGGATTTAATTCCAAACTGGATGAAAAAATTACGCATTAGTGGTGATGTGAGAATAAGGCATCAAACAGATGCGTATGCTGATAACAATGAATTGATTACTCCTGTAAATGGATCAATAACAGGAATTACAGACCAAAATATTGAACCAGATTTTTTGGCGCTTAATGCTGCTCAAAGAGATCTTGATACTGTTTCTAGACTAGACCCAGCAAATCAGGATCCAAATCAGTTTTTTAATAATCGAACACGTACTAGAAATCGATTTAGGCAACGCTTAAGACTTTCATTAGATACGGAAATAACGGATAACGTTGATGTTGGTATTCGTTTAACAACAGGTAATATAAATAATCCTGTTTCAGTCAATCAGACATTAGGAAATGATGGTCGTCGTTTTGATACTCAAATTGACCGTCTATTTATGAAATATAAATTTTTGGATGAGGATGCTTATCCATGGTTAACCACCATGATAGGTCGATTCAAGAATCCATTTTTTTCTACTCAATTAGTGTTTGATGTGGATTTAAGTTACGAAGGTTTTGCGGTTCAATTCAAAAAGAATTTAGCTGGATCAGATAGCTTGTTGGCATTAAATGATAATAGTAAAACTCTGTTTGCTACCTTTGGTGCATTCCCTTTAGACCAAATAGATTTTTCTTCTCAAGATAAATGGATGATCGGTGGTCAAGTTGGATCAGAATTAGTGTTTAATGATCAATCGAAATTAAAGTTCGCTATATCTTATTATGATTATATAAATACAAGAGGAAAGCGAAATAATTTTGCAGGGGTTGGTGTTGCAAATGTAAGTTTTCAAGAAAACGACTTTACTGCTCCGACGTTTGTTCAGGGCGGAAATACAATGTTTGATATTAGAAATGATGAAGATCTTACTAACCAAACTGCTTTATATGGACTGGCATCTGATTTTAATCAAATAAATTTAACAGCGAGTTATGATTGGACAGGCTTAGCACCAATACATCTGATATTTACTGGAGATGTGGTTTATAACATTGGTTATGATGCAGAAGAAATATTTAACAATTTGACGGCGGGTGGTAATGGAGTTGCTGCTTTATACCAAAGTCAATTTATTAGAACGCCAACCTTAGAGGATTTAAAGTCACGAAATCTGGGTTATTATGTAAAACTGACCGCGGGTTGGCCTGATTACACGAAAGCAGGTAAGTGGCAAGTGTTTGGTGGATATAAATATTTACAACGCGACGCTGTGCTTGATGCTTTTACAGAGTCTAATTTCCAAGGTGGCGGTACAAATGGAAAAGGATTTATTCTTGGCGGCAGATATGGAATTCTTGATAATGTATTTATGCAAGCACGTTATTTTAGCACCGATCAAATTGATGGGCCTAAACTTGGTTTTGATATATTTCAATTGGACTTAAGCGCCAAATTCTAAATTCATGAAATATTCTGTTTTATTTCTATCTTTTTTTCTTAGTTTCATTGTTTATGCTGGAGCTACTAGAGATGGTGGATCCTCAGGTGCTGATCAAGCTATGAAGCGCATGCAGTATATGATGCAAGAATTAAATACTCAGAAAGCAGCATTAGAACAAGAAATAATCCAGCTTAAGAAAGATAATAAAGAGTTAGAAAAAGATTTAAAAAAAGCCAAAAAAGAAATCAGTCAGAATGAAGCTACTATTGATAAATATAAAGGGAGAGTAGCTGGTTTAAATAATACGGTTGAAAAACGTGATGAAAAAATCGATAAGCGTGAAGGTCAATTACGGGATGTGATTGCAAAATATCAAGATACAGTGCTTGTTGTACAACAGTTAAATGGCGAGAAGGCTGAATTAGAAGAAACAGTAGCTGAGAAAGAATCTATTATTCAGGAGCAAGAAGTAAAAAATGCAATTTTATACAAGGCCAATATCGAATTAATGGAGTTATATGAAAATAAAAACAGGATTGATGGGCTTGTACAATCAGAAGGCTTTACTGGTTTAAAGCAAGTTGAAATAGAAAATATATTACAAGAATACAAATTTAAATTACAAGATGGCCAAATACAATTAGAAGAAGAGGAAGAAGAAGTTTTAGAGTAGTTATTTTAAATTAATAATAATAGAGTCTTCTTTATCTTTAGTATCAATCCATTTAATCAATAGTTCGTCTCCAACCTCAGCACCCTCAAATTCAAATTCTAAATAAGGGTTTCTAGAAACCGCTCTACTCCAATCACATTCAAGTATTAATTCATCTTTGTGATAACAAAAGACATGTTTGATAAAATGAAATGGGATTGGTTGATTTGTTTCAGAATCAATACGAAAACCTGTTTCCATAGGGTGGCGTATAATACAACGCACATTGGCAGTATTATCTTTGACTGAAGTTCTAATTTTAATCGTTGAAGCCATGTTATTATTAACAGCCGCCTTCAGCGACTTCGATGAATTTAGTTGACGAAAATAATTGATCGTTAGAATTGACCAATGCCATGATGTTTGATGGTTTTTCCACTTTAATACGTGTAGCAATGAACCCTTTAGAACGTGGGCTAAATTCAAAATGAGCAATTAATGGATTAGGGTTATTTTCGACATAAATTGAAATAGAGGATACATTGGGTAAATCTGTTTTTATCTTAATTGGTACCACAGCGCCATTTTCAATAAACGAGTTAACGCCAATAGAGATTTGATCACTTTCAGTAATCGTTTTATCTGGAAATAAATTCTTAAGAGAATTTTCTTGTTTGCTAGCCCAAAAAGCTTTTGTGTTCCAATCAGCAAGAGTTCTAATTGGATATGCAATAAAAGAAAAAGTTAAAATTTTTAAAAAAGTTCGTTTATTCATTTAAAGCTCTAATTCCTTTTCAAGTCCTCGTTCATATTCATATTGTGTTAATAATGCCTTGATACGTTCTCTTTGATAATAATCTAAATCTTTTTGTTTTTCTGCTAAGCGTAAACGTCTTATAGCTAATTCAGTATCACCTAATAGATAATAAAATTCTGATTTTACGATATGTGACTCAGATTCATATCCAGCTTGCGCTTCTGCTTGAGATAATAAATTTAGATAACTGATATCTGAGTCATGATTACGACCATAAGCTAAAAGAACTAACCGTGCTTGGTCGGGTTTTTCAAAATCCAATAGAGTTTTTGCATAGTTGAGTATCAATGGTCGGTAATCAGGATATAGATTTTCCATATCTTTATATATTTTAATTGCCTTAGTATAGTTGCCTGCTTCAGATTCAATATTAGCTGAAGTAAGTAAATAAGAGCTGTTATGCGGATCTTTCTCTAATAGTTTTTTTATTTGTTGTTGAGCAGGTTTAAATTGTTTGTCTCTTAACAAGGCTAGTGCATAACCATATCGTGCGATTGAAAACTCAGAAGTAGAGTTAGCAATTTGCAGGCGTTCTAAATATTCAGCAACAGCTTGTTTGGGTTTGGCAAATGAATTCACATGCAGTTTTGTTCGAATCAGGAAATATGATTCTGAATTAATCGGCTTTACAGCAGGATATTCAGCGGCTCTGGCTTGAGATTCTGCAATACGAGAGCTAGTAAGCGGGTGAGTACGTAAAAACTCTGGTGCATTACCTGAATAATATTTAGAG
Organism: Gammaproteobacteria bacterium; assembly: GCA_965243205.1. Lineage (GTDB taxonomy): Bacteria > Pseudomonadota > Gammaproteobacteria > Eutrophobiales > Eutrophobiaceae > CBDEUK01. The sequence goes on along the minus strand of CBDEUK010000002.1, from coordinate 1,692,540 downwards.
CCTTGTTGTAACTTTTCAAAAAATCCGGGCATGCCGTATGGATCAAAACCTGAACGTACTAATAGTTGCATGCCGATATTGTCCGCTTCTTTTTCGTTCGCCCGAGTGAAGTTAATTTGGGCCTGAGTACTGATGCCTATCGTTGCTTGTAAGGCAGCAGCGCCCGCCTCAGGATTTTGTGTGCCTAAAATAATTGATCCAATTAATGCTGCAGCGGTGGGAATGCTAAATTTACTAGCTTGTTCAAATGATCTGGCCAAATGTCGTTGCGTAACGTGAGCGATTTCATGAGCTATTACGCCAGCAAGTTCGCTTTCGGTATGAGAACTTAAAATCACACCACTATTAATGCCGATTACACCGCCAGGCCCTGCAAAAGCATTGATCATTGAGTTATCGATTACGAAAAAAGTAAATAATTGACGATTATTGTCGCTATTAGTAGCAAGGCGATAACCAATAGAATCAATATAGGCTTCAACCTCAGGGTCGTAGACAAGTCTAGTTGTACGCCTAACTTCGCGTAGAAAAGCATTGCCTAATCGACGATCAAATTCAGGAGAGATTAGGGAGCCAGATGAATCACCTATATCAGGAAGGTTTTGATCTTCAAAGGCAGATAAAGGTAAAGAAATCAGAAAAAATAATAAAATATACTCTCGGAATTTCATGCGTAATTTGTCACAATTGAATGAATAATTTGAGAGTTTTGAAAGATTTAAGTTCACATTTAGTATCTCAATACTTCAACATATTTTAACATGATAATGTTAACTTTATATCAAAAACGGTAATACAAAAGAGGCAATAATGAGCGATATAAAAAATGCATTTTATGCACAATCGGGTGGGGTAACAGCAGTAATTAATGCGAGTGCCTGTGGTGTTATTGAAACAGCTCGAGCACATAAAGATAAAATTGGTACTGTTTACGCTGGCAAAAATGGAATTATTGGTGCTTTAACAGAACAACTAATTGATACTAATTTAGAGTCCAATGAAGATATTGCGGCATTAAGGCATACACCGTCGGGCGCCTTTGGATCGTGTCGATATAAACTTAAGAGCCTTGAAGAAAACAAAGCCGAATACGAAAGACTCATAGAAGTATTTAAAGCACATAATATTGGTTATTTTTTCTACAATGGCGGTGGAGACTCTGCCGATACATGCCATAAGATTTCCCAATTGTCCGAAAACTTAGGTTATCCAATCCAAGCTGTGCATGTACCTAAGACTGTCGATAACGATTTACCTATTACAGATAACTGTCCAGGGTTTGGCTCAGTTGCAAAGTATATTGCTGTATCCACTAGAGAAGCTTCATACGACGTTGTTTCAATGGCAAAAACTTCGACTAAGGTTTTTGTTATCGAAGTTATGGGACGCCATGCTGGTTGGATCGCTGCCGCAGGTGGTCTGGCTGCTGATGAAAAAAATGATATACCCATTGTCATTCTTTTTCCCGAAGTTGATTTTAAACAAGATGAGTTTATTTCCAGAGTAAAAGAAAATGTTAATCGTTTTGGATATTGTACAGTTGTTGTTTCAGAAGGTGCGCGTTGGCCTAATGGTACGTTTCTAGCTGAACAAGGCACCAAGGATGCTTTTGGGCATGCTCAATTGGGTGGAGCTGCTCCAGTTGTGGCAAATATGGTTAAAGAATCATTAGGTTATAAATTTCATTGGGCTGTTGCTGATTATTTACAACGTTCAGCTCGACACATTGCTTCTAAAACAGATGTAGATCAGGCTTATGCTGTTGGTAAAGCAGCGGTTGAATTAGCTCTTTCTGGTTCAAATGCAATTATGCCAGCAATAAAGCGTTTGTCTAATAACCCTTATCAATGGGAAATAGTTTCGGCTCCGTTGTCAGAAGTTGCTAATGTTGAAAAATTTATGCCTAATGAATTTATCAGTGATGACGGGTTTGGGATCACTCAAGCATGTCGAGATTATTTATTACCATTGGTTCAAGGTGAAGATTACCCTCCTTATCATAATGGCATGCCTGACTATGTTCAGTTAAAAAATATTTTAGTTGAGAAAAAATTACCAACGAGTTTTGATGTTTAATTTGTGAATAATAATTTTCAGTGAGCCAATCTAAAACGTCTTCATTATGGGATAAATGTTGTTTTACATTATTGTTTATTATTCTATTCGTTGTATTTATCGGCGTTATATTAGTATTGCCTTGGCGATGGTTTCCACCGCCAATCACGGCATTTATGCTACATGAAAAAATTGTTAATGAAGTTGATATCCAATATCGATGGGTTTCAATAGATAAAATTTCACCATATTTAGCGATCGCTGTTATTGCCTCAGAAGATCAAAAATTTCCACACCATTACGGATTTGATTTTGACTCCATTCAAACTGCTCTTGCAGAAGACCGTACGCGTATACGCGGTGCGAGCACCATTTCACAACAATTAGCTAAAAATCTTTATTTACTGCCAACCAGAAGTTATTTTAGAAAAGCTGTTGAAGCTTACTTTACTGTTTTAATAGAACTTTTTTGGACTAAGCAGAGAATTTTAGAGGTTTATCTTAACGTTGTTGAATTCGGTCAAGGTATCTACGGTGCTGAAATTGCAAGCCAGATATTTTTCGATAAATCAGCTGAAAAATTGACAATAAGAGAGGCATCTTTATTAGCGGCAGTTCTACCTAATCCGAAGAAAATGTTGATTGAGAATCCATCGAAATATGTAGTAAAGAGATCATCTAAGATAGAAATGGCTATCAAAAGCTTGGGTGGTGTGAAGTATTTAAAATTATTAAAAAAATAGTCAATAAATTTCTCAAAAAGTCGATAATCTTAGATTCATTATCTAAACTTAAATAAAAAATTAATTTTTATACGATTTGTTAGTAACTGAAGTGGTTAACAATTGAGTATACCTACCATCGAAAAATCGGATTTTCAGGCAAAGTTGCCTTATAGGTACTTTCTTACCCTTCTTCTCGCCTTCAGTTTATACCCTAATATTCTTTTTGCTGAGGAAATACGTATAGGCATGTCGACTGCCTTGAGTGGCCCTTTAGAAGATATTGGGAAAAATGTTCGTATTGGAATAGAGACGTATTTTAAAAAAATAAATCACGAAGGTGGTATTAAAGGTCGTAAATTAAAATTGATCGTTAAAGACGATCGTTATGAACCAAAGCTTGCGGCACCTAATACACGAGAACTAATTGAAAAAGAGAATGTATTAGCATTAATAGGTAATGTTGGTACGCCTACAGCGATAGTGACGGTTCCAATCATTCAAGAATCAAAAACAGTATTATTTGGTTCGGTTACTGGTGCGTCATTGTTAAGAAAACAATCAGAACAACAATATATTTTTAATTATCGTGCGAGTTATTACGAAGAAGCTGCAACGATGATCGATTGGATCATTAATCAAGGAATCAAACCTGAAGAAATCGCTTTTTTTACACAAAAAGATGGTTATGGTGATGCAGGATATCGTGGAGCAACAGCAGCTTTAGAAGAGTATGGATTTTATGAAACCAATAGGCTTGCGCATGGAAGATATTCTCGAAATACGTTGAATGTAGAAGCGGCGTTAGCAACTATATTAGACGCTGAAGTCGAACCAAAAGTTATTATATTAGCTGGTGGATATGCGCCATCTGCAAAATTTATTAAACTTGCTAAAAAAGAATTGCCAAACGTTCAATTTTTAAATTTATCGTTTGTAGGTAGTTTATCCTTATTAAATGAACTTGGTGATGATGCTGAAGGAGTTATTGTTACTCAAGTAGTACCACATTTTAATTCTAATCTTTTGATAGCTTCAGAATATAAAAAATATCTTTCATTGTATGATTCTCAAGTTACTCCAGGCTTTATTTCATTCGAAGGTTATATTATCGCTAAAATATTTGTTGAAGGTTTAAAAAAGATTAAAGGAGATATCACTAGAGAAAGTATTGTCAATTCTATTTATGAAATTAAGGCTCTAGATATAGGATTAGGAATAGATATTAATTTTGGCAAAAATATAAACCAAGCTGTGCATAAAGTATGGCCAATGAGAATCATAGACGGTGTATTTGAAGAATTGTATATAGAAAAAAATATACGTTTTAGAATACAAGAAAATATAAACCAAGGATGATTTATGTTTAAACAATTAAGTATAAAAAAATTATTGACCAATTGGGCTCTAGGTTGCTCAGCTATTATATTCTTGTTGGTTTTTTCAGTTATCTTAACCAATAAATGGGTTAATCAGAGGCATCATAGCAATATTGAAAAAGCTATAGAGATAGAAAAAGTAAGTTCGAAATTAATAGAAATAATGAGCAGTTTTATATTGAGAAAATCAAATATTATTTCTGCAAAAACTTCTTCCGAAATAGATAAATATAAAGATAGAAAAGACTTAGAAGAAAAATTTGAAATAGAATTAAAAAAAATAAGAAATTTATTTGAGGATGATGAACTTGCTATATCGATTATTGAACAATTAGAAGCTGATTATTTAACATTTAAAAAATTCGATCAGGTTATAACTGATACTCAAAAAAATATATTAGATATCGATGGTCTGCTTCGATTAAAAGCACTTCAATTAGAGTTGTTTGTGCAAAAAATATCAAATTCTGCAGAAAATATTGGCGGCATTATTCAATTAGAAAACAGTAAAGCAAGGCGGAAATTAAGGAAAGTACTTGAAGAAAATAATAATGAATTATTAGTAATAGAGGCTATGCATGGAGTTTATGCTGGCGATAACCCAAGAATTTTAAAGGCCAGTAATCAAGTGCAGATGAGTGTTGGTCAGATGGTTCAATTAAGTAGAAAAATTATTCAAGAAACCGAAAAGGATGCACTAGTAGGTATTCGAGATAATGAAATCATTCAAAATATAAATATCATTAATACCGCTTTAGGTTGGATGGAAAATGATTTACAAGGATATCCGTTATTGCTAGAAAAAATTAACTATTTGAATGTTTCCATTGATCATTTGTTTGAGATTTTAATTGCTAATAAGTTTGATGATTCAATTTATGAGTTACGGTTAAAAAATCTAGAACAGAAAGATATATCAAAACAAAACACTGATATGTTGCACTTATCGGTGAAAAAAATGATGAATGATCTTGAGAAATTATCTCATTATACGGTGGATCTATCGAATTCTATAAGTGGAAAGACATATAAGCTAAATGAAGCAAGTAATTTGCTTGTTAGTGTTGCAAGTTTTGTCGTTGTTATGATTATCTTATTTGGGATTAATTATGTAGTAAATAGAATTAATATCCCATTAGAAAAAATAAAAAATGGCATGAGTAAATTGATCAGCGGAGAATTTACAGTTCGATTAAAGTTGGATGATTTTTCTCAGGATGAATTTTTAAATGTCGCTAGTGATTTTAATCGATTTGCTGAAAGCAACCAGAAATTAATCAAAGAACTATCTTCTGCAAAAGATGCGTTAGAAGAAAGTGAACATCACACAAGGGCCATTCTTGAAAACGCTTTAGTTGGTATCGCTCATCTTGTGGACAGAAAATTTATTTCAGTTAACCAAAAGTTTGAAGAGTTATTCGGTTATAAACGAGATGAGTTGGAAGGTTTAACTACAGAGGTTTTGTTTTCTGATATTAACGATTTCGATACTCTTGGAGAACTTGCTTATCCTTTATTAAGAAAAGGAGAGACTTATTCAAGTGAATGGAAAGTTAAGCGAAAAGAAGGCGAATATTTTTGGTGTGCTATATCTGCAAAATCGATTGTGGAAGGTAAGCCAGAGAAAGGATCAATTTGGTTATATGAAGATATTACTGTTAAAAAGGAAACAGAAATCGAATTAAAAAAACTGGCTAATTTTGATACTTTGACAGGATTGCCAAACCGTTCATTATTTATGGATCGATTGGAACATGGTTATAAAAAGGCTAAAAGAGTAGATTCTAAAATTGCATTATTGTTTATCGATCTTGACCGATTTAAATATGTTAATGACTCTTTAGGACATGATGCAGGGGATAGGTTACTAAGAGATGTTGCAGATAGGCTTGTTGAGTGTGTAAGAGATTCAGATACTGTTGCCCGTTTGGGCGGTGATGAGTTTACGGTATTACTAAGTGATGTAAAAAGTAGTAGTTCTGTATCACGTGTCGCAAATAATATAATTGCTTCTCTTGCAAGGCCGTTCGATTTAGACCGTCAAGAAATTATTATTAGTCCTAGTATCGGTATAAGTTTATTTCCAGAGGATGGTGATGACATTGCCACATTATTGAAGAATGCAGATGCAGCTATGTATTCAGCTAAAGCCGCTGGTCGTAATAACTATAAATTTTATACTAAACAAATGAATGAAAGATCGCTACAACAACTATCTTTCGAAAATAAACTTAGGGTTGCTGCGAAAAATAATGATTTCATGATTTATTACCAACCATTAGTTGATATAAACTCAAATGAATTGATTGGTTATGAAGCATTACTACGATGGTATCACGATGAGTTAGGCTTGGTTTCTCCTTTAGATTTCATTCCTATTCTTGAAGAAACGGGTTTAATAAATTCTGTTGGTTTATGGGTTTTAGAAACGGCTTGTCAAAAAATTAAAGATTTATCGAAACAGAATAATTCAGAAATAAGAATCTCTATTAATTTATCTGCTAGACAGTTTCAACAAGCTGATATAGTTAAATCCATACAAGATACGATTTTTAAGGTGGGTCTTGAGCCGAGATTGATCGATTTAGAAATTACAGAAAGTATTTTAATGAGTGATCCTGAAAGTAGTGAAAAAATCCTTACAGAATTATGTGATCTTGGCTTGAGTATTTCACTAGATGATTTTGGTACGGGTTATTCATCATTAGCATATATAAAGAAATTCCCAATCAGTGTATTAAAAATTGATCGATCATTCACTCGAGATATTTTAACTGATCCGAGTGATGCTGCTATTTGTGAAGCTATCGTGAATTTAGCTAAGAATTTGAATATAAGAGTAACAGCAGAAGGTGTGGAAACAAAACAGCAATTAGAATATCTAGAAAATATTGGTTGTCATACTGCTCAAGGATATTTATTTGGTAAGCCTATGCCATTAGATAGCCAGCCACAAACTTTAAACAGAAAAGCCCCAACATTAAAAGTTTTAAAATAAAACTCAGACACATGTTTTTCATGTGTCTGAGTAATGTACGATTAAAGTAAAGGTGCTATAACCAAACTTACGATTGCCATAACATTAATTAAAATGTTCATCGCAGGGCCTGAGGTATCTTTTAAAGGATCGCCAACAGTATCACCAACAACAACGGCTTTATGTACTTCAGAGCCCTTGCCTCCAAAGTTACCTTTTTCGACAAACTTCTTGGCGTTATCCCATGCACCACCAGCATTTGCCATCATTAAAGCCATCATTACACAGCAAATTAATGCGCCACCTAACATACCGCCTAATGCTTTAGGGCCTAAGATAAACCCAACGACAACTGGTGCCAAGACAGCTAAACAACCTGGAATAATCATGCGTTTTAAAGCAGCGGTAGTAGCAATATCTACACAACGAGCTGTATCAGGTTTGCCTGTGCCTTCCATTAAGCCAGGTATTTCCTTAAATTGGCGACGAATCTCTTTGATCATATCAAAAGCAGCATCACCAACCGCTGTCATGGTTAATGCACTGACAATAAATGGAAAAATACCACCAAGGAACATGCCACTTAATACAAGAGGATCATTGATTTGCAAAACAAACCCAGGATTGTGTGCGACGATTTTTTCTATGAAAGCACTAATCAGAGCAAGCGCAGCTAAAGCCGCCGCACCAATTGCAAAGCCTTTGCCTATAGCAGCTGTTGTATTGCCAACCTCATCTAAAGAGTCTGTAATTTCACGAGTTTCTTTTCCAAGCTCGGCCATTTCAGCGATGCCACCTGCGTTATCGGCGACTGGTCCATAAGCATCGATAGCCATGGTGATGCCGACTGTACTCAACATACCGACCGCAGCGATTCCCACTCCATATAAACCGGCAAAGTGACTAGCAGTAAAAATGATAGCGCAGATTGTAATAACTGGTATGGCGACGGATTGCATACCCGTAGCTAAACCTGAGATCATAACGGTTGCGGCGCCAGTCTCACCACCTTGGGCGATCTTTCTAATAGGCGAACCGCCAGTGTAGAATTCTGTTACTAGGCCAATCACGATGCCACCTACAGCACCGCTTAATACAGCTATCCATACTAAATGTGCTGCACCCATCTGTTGGATTAGAAAATATGCAGCAATGATAAATAGAATAGAAGCACCCATCGTTCCAAAACGCAAAGCAGTTTCTGGACTTTTGGAGGAAAATATTTTAACCATTAAAATGCCAAGCATAGAACAAATTAAGCCAGCAGATGCTAATGCCAGTGGCATAAAAGTTAGAGTGCCGCTATCACCACCAGGGGCTAGCTTGCTAACTTCAGTTAAGCTCATGGTCGTGGCCAAAGCAATAGTTGCAATCATCGAACCGCAATACGATTCAAAAATGTCCGAACCCATACCTGCAACATCACCCACATTGTCACCTACATTATCTGCAATAACCCCAGGGTTACGTGGATCGTCTTCAGGAATGCCAGCTTCAACTTTTCCAACAAGGTCAGCGCCGACATCGGCACTCTTGGTAAAGATTCCACCACCAACGCGAGAGAATAAAGCAACGGAAGATGCGCCCATTGCAAATCCTTCTATTGCGTGAACCGTATGCGGGTCACCAGCGAAGAAGTGATAAAGAATTCCAATACCAAATAAACCCATTGCAGCGACAGTGAGGCCCATAATTGAACCGCCAAAAAATGCGATATTTAATGCTTCTGCAGCGCCTTCAGTATTGGCAGCAACAGCGGTTCGTACATTTGCATGCGTCGCAGTATACATACCCCAATAACCCGCAGTTCCAGAGCAGACCGCACCTAATAGGAAAGCTAAAGCTGTATTCATACCTAGATCTGAGGTTGCGATTGCGGCAATACAGATAAAACAAAAGATCGCTAGGCGTTTGTATTCACTGTTCATGAATACCATTGCACCTAAGTGAATAGCATCAGCGATTTCTTTTAATTTTCCGTCACCGGCGGGGGATTTTTTTATGTAAGCAAATATTAGGAAAGCGGAGATTAGGCCAAGAACACCTAATCCGATAGGAATATACGCAATGGATATCATTTTAATTCGTACCTCATTCATTCGATTTATTTATAAAAAAACAGATCGTTGCTGTAGAAGTATACAAATTGAGATTAAAGCTCCTCTCATCAGCAGCAGCATAGATGTTATACAACCTACTGAGTGAGCTGTAAAGCGAAGTCAGGTTTTGTTATAATTTTTCTAATGTTTATAAGAAGTTTATTAAATTTTAGAATGATCAATCATCTTTCTAAGATTTTTACACTACTAATTTTATTCCTGTCTTTAGATGTTCTGTCTGAAGCAAAGCATCATACGCTTGAAGATTTATTGCAGTATAAATGCAATAACAATAATCAAACTGCTTGTGAGCAGTTAGCGCAATTACAAGAAGAAAAAGAACAAGCTGCGTTCCTTGATCAACGTGTTAAAGTCTTTAGTCATGCACTAGAAAAGAAACAACTTATGTTAGACAGTAAAAGGCCTAACTTAGAAGCAGCCTATCCAATCGTTATGGAAGATTATTTTCAGGGTTTGCATCATGCTGGTAAATTAGAATCCTTGGTTCCAGAAAATAAATTGGCTGAATGCGCAGGCCATTATCATAATTACTGGATTAATAAAAAACTTTGGTGGCCAAATGATGATGGAAAACCTGATTGGGAATCGATCTATGTTTTTATCGTTGATCACTACTATGGTTTTTGTTTAAAAACGCTCTAATTTATTTCATTTAATAATTCAGTTGTCTCATATAGAGGCAGCCCCATGATTCCTGAATAGCTGCCTTCAATAGAATGTATAAATTTTGCGGCTAACCCTTGTATAGCGTAACCTCCCGCTTTCCCTATTGGTTCTTTACTTGAAATATAGTTTTCGATTTCGAAATTGTTTAAAGATCTAAATAAAACATTAGATCGAGAAAGAGCTATTTTTAATGTATTTTGGAAAATACATACGGCAGTTAATACTTCATGTTTTCTGCCAGAAAGTTGTTTTAACATACCTAAGGCTTGTTCTTCTGTTTCTGCTTTACCTAAAACCTTATTATCTAAAACGACTGACGTATCTGCTGCAATGATAATATCTTGTTTATTTACTTGAGCTTTTCCTACTTCGGCTTTCTCTTTAGCCATTCTTATCACATATTTATCCGGTAACTCAGGAGAATAGTAAGTTTCATCAACTTCAATATCGATGAGTTCAAACTCTATATTTATTTGTTTTAAGAGTTGTTGGCGTCTTTCTGAGCGCGAGGCAAGAAATATATTCATGATGCGTTAATAATTAATTTTAGTAATTAACATCATAGCATCATTTAAAAAGATAAAAAAAAGGCGTCCATAGGACGCCTGAGTTAAGCGCTTAACAAATTACTTCTAGCACGAGATCTTTTTTCGAGGAGAATAGATCAAACCAAATAAGGCAGAACCAAGTAACCATGCAGCAGGAGGAAGAGGCACTTCATTGGTTGCAGGTAATAAGTTTTCATCCACACTATAACTTGATAGAAGGACTGATAAGTCTGAATCTTCCAGATCTAAAAAGTTAACGGTGATAGCGGTCCAACTTTCAGGAGCTATGCCGATTAAATAATTAAAATGATTTGCTAGGCTTTGGTCAAAATTAGTGGAACCTAATAGACTGCCAAAAATAGAAGGGTCATCAAAGCCATCAGCGTTATAGATCGTATATCCAGCACCAGTTAATGAGTAAGAACTACCCATTGGCGTTTGAACAGTTAGATCGCCAGTGAACATCATATTGTTTGGATCAGTGTAATTAATACTGGATGTGACAGAGTTATCTAATAATAAACTGCCGACTTGAAATGGCAGTATGCTGCCTGCAGGAGTAGGAATAGTGCCAAAAATATTTAATGCACTGTAATCAGCAGAAGAGGATACTCCTGGTGTTTCTAAAATAAAATTTCCAATGCCAAAACCTTCATAAGATGTGACCGAACCAAAAGGACCATTGGTACTGGTATAGACATAACTTACACCGCCAAGAGGGTTTGCAGCATTTGCAGCATCATCACCAGTGCCCCAAAGGCCATCAGCACCAGCATCCGTCCCAGCGATGCTAGCATCAGAAAATAAAGTAAAATTCGAAGAAAAGGCCTGTGTATTAGCCGACACAGCCATAACGGCAACAAATGTAATTGAGCGTAACATAGTGTACTCCTTAGATACGTCTACGCCCCCCGATTATTCGATACGTGTTCACTAACTTATATAATGTTAGTTTTATGTAGTTTTAATTATGAGGGTTATTTCACTCTTATTAGGTATAGTCGTCAATGAAGCAAGTAATTAAGTTGTGGAGGGCGTCACATTTGAAATGAAAAATATTTAAATTTTGTGATAAGGGTGGCATTTTAAGATGCTCCAAGCACGATAAAGCTGTTCAGCTATCATCACTCTGACCAATCCGTGGGGCAGCGTCAATTTTGAGAGTGACCAACTATCATCCGCTTCATTTAGCAATGTATTATCAAGTCCGTGAGCACCACCAATTAAGATAGAGATATCTGAACCCACAGTTAACAAAGATTCCATTTTAGATGCGAATTGTTCACTGGTGAATGTTTTGCCATTCTCATCTAATACAATAACAGAATTATTTTTAGGAATAGCGTTTTTGATCTTTTCAGCTTCTTTGCTTTTAGTATAAGCAACCGAAGAATTCTTAGCGTTATAAGGCGATAGCTCTTTTAAGTGTAAAGTAAATTCCTGATTTAATCGTTTTGCATATTCTTGATAAGCCGTTTCAATCCATTGAGGTTGTTTATGACTAACAACAATTAAATTAATTTTCAAGAACGGTTTGCCTGTTCTTCAGTTTGCGTTTCAACAGACCATAACTTCTCAAGTTGATAATAGTTTCGACTATCTGGATGCATGACATGAACTATTGCATCACCTAAATCAATTAAAACCCATTGCGCCTGATCTAAACCTTCTACACCTAAAACCGCAAAGTTTTTTTGTTTTGCGTCTTCAATAATTTTTTGTGCAATCGATTTTACTTGGCGATTAGAAGTACCTGTACAGATGAACATGGTATCTGTAATTGAGGTTTGTTCTTTAACATCTAAAATAAGTACGTCTAATGCTTTCATTGTTTCGATTGCATTATTAATGACGTCAAGAAGATTATTGGGTGTCATAAAGTGCCTCTTCATGAATATACTCAATGACAGAATCTGGAACTAAATAGCGAATTTCAGACCTAGATTGCATTGCCGAACGTAGTTCAGTTGAACTGATATCTAATAAAGGAATTTGCATGCGTAAAATTTTACCGTGAGTGTTTGAATGTAAATCATCCATTGAATACGTTTGGTGAGAATTCAATAATAAATTAATTGCAATATTGAATGGCTGTTTATCTATCTGATGCCTTGATGCAACAATTATATGAGCATAGTTTAAAAGTTCTTGCCAGTCTTTCCATCGATCTAAAGTAGAAAACGAGTCTCTTCCCATTAATAAGCAAATAGGGTGATCAGGAAATTGTTCTCTTAAAGAAATTAATGTATCGATAGTATAGGAATCATCTTCGCGTTGTAATTCTCTGTCATCAAGTATGATTTGTTCCAAACCATCAATGGCTTTTTGGATCATGATCGACCTATGTTTGCCGTCGGCAAAAGGAGAACTACGATGAACGGGTATTTTTAATGGAATTAAACGAATGTGATCCAGTTTAAGTCGATAATACGCTTCTAACGCTAATCGAAGATGGCCATGATGAATTGGATCAAAACTACCCCCAAGAACGCCTATGGGTTTTAAAATATTATCTGACAAGCTTATTCTCTAATCTCACCATTGCCTAATACAATGTATTTTTGTGAGGTTAAGCCATTTAAACCTACAGGCCCTCGAGCGTGAAACTTATCAGTACTGATACCAATCTCAGCGCCTAAACCGTATTCAAAGCCATCAGCAAAACGTGTTGATGCATTGACCATTACTGAACTTGAATCAACCTCACGTAGAAAACGTTGAGCAATTGAAAAGTTTTCAGTAATGATGGATTCGGTATGTTGTGAACTGAACCGATCAATATGATCCATAGCTTCGTCAACATCTTTAACAATTTTAAGCGAAAGGATTGGCGCGAGATATTCTGTTGCATAATCTTCATCGCTTGCTAATGTTATTTCATCAAATAATGATTTTGATTTTTCACAACCGCGGATTTCAACTCCAGCTTGTTTGTACATTGGATACAGCTTATTAAGAATGGATTCAGCAATATCATTATGAATCAATAAACATTCCATCGTATTGCAAGTACCATAGCGTTGGGTTTTAGCGTTATATGCAATGTTTATGGCTTTTTCTATATCCGCATCGCTATCGATATACACATGACAAATACCATCTAAGTGTTTGATCACAGGAACGCGCGCATCATTGCTGATACGTTCGATTAAACCTTTGCCACCGCGAGGTACGATAACATCAACATAGTCTGGCATCGTAATTAGTTCGCCAACGGCGTCTCTGTCCGTTGTTTCGATGACCTGCACTGCGTGTTTAGGCAAACCAGCCTTTTTTAAGCCATCAGCAATGCATTTAGCGATTGCTAGGTTAGAGTTAATCGCTTCAGAACCACCTCGTAAGATAACGCTGTTACCAGACTTTAAACATAGTGCAGCAGCATCAGCAGTAACATTAGGTCTCGATTCATAAATGATCCCAACCACACCCAAAGGTACGCGCATTTTTCCAACTTGTATGCCAGTAGGACGATATTTCAAATCGGTAATTTCACCAATTGGATCAGGCAAACTCGCAACTTGTTGTAAACCTTCAATCATTGATGCGATACGTGCATTAGTAAGTTCAAGTCGATCCATTAATGCAGCATCGAGTTGTTTTTCTTTGCCATTAGCAAGGTCGCTTTTATTAGCTTCTAATAACATGTTTTTTTGTGCTAATAAATTATCAGCAACGTTTTCTAAACATTGGTTTTTTGCAGACGTGTTAGCTTTAGCCATCAGTCTTGATGCTGAACGAGCTTGCTGTCCTAATGTCTGCATATAATCTTTAATATTCATAAAGCAAATTCAGTTGTATTGATCTGTTTAGAGTTTTTAGTTATCAAAGTCAAAAACTCGAGTAATTCATTCCAAGCATTAATGCGTTGAGAGCTTTTAATGGTTTTATCAAGTTTGATTGCGCGTAATAATAATTTTTGTAAACTTTCAAGGTTATGTCGTTTTAATAAAGAACGAATCGCTCGTTTACGTGATTCAGTCCAAATACGATATTGACTAAACAATGAATCTAGGGACTGTTGTTGCTCGAGTTCAAATATCATTTTACACAATCGTCGATATTCCCACATCAATGCACCGTAGATTGCCATTGGATCTAAACCTTCGGATTTTAAACCTTGAAGCATCTTTGTGGTGCGTTCAATATTTCCATCATAGGCTGATTCGATCAAGTTGAATACATCATAACGTGCACTATCGACGACAGATTGCGAAACATCATCAATCGTAATGTGATCCGAGTCGATCAATAAAATTAATTTACTAATTTCCTGGCTGGCTGCAATTAAATTTCCTTCTACTCTTGCTGCAATTAACTCGGCAGCATTTTTATCAATTTTTTTACCAAGAGCTTTAACTCTTTGTGCAATCCAATTGGGTAATTGAGCAAACTCGATAGGCCAAATTAAGATGGTTGCTCCAGCATTATCAATCGCTTTAAACCATTTAGTGGATTGAGCGGATTTATCCAGACGATCACTAGTAATTAATAATACGATACCTTGTGGATTCAGCTCAGTATACTCTTGTAAGATTTTGCCGCCATCCCTTCCAGGTTTTGAACTACCCAATTTGAGTTCAATGATTTTTTGATCGCCAAATAAAGATAGTGCTGCAGATTCATCGAGTACTTGTTGCCAACTAAACTGTTTATCAACTTCCAGTACCACACGTTCGCTATAACCTTCTTCGCGCGCTTTGTTGCGGATCTGATCAGCCGTTTCTAATAACTGTAATGGTTCATCTCCGGAAACGAGGTAGATAGGTTTTAGAGCAGATTGGTTTAAATGATTGCTTATTTGGTCGGCCCTGAGGCGCATAGATCAATCCTATCGGGTGACCGCTTGTAATCGACGTAATACAGAGTTAGCGACTTGACGTCGTAATTCTTCAAAAATTAAACGTTCTTCATCACTTAATGCAAGTACGGCGTTTTCATCAAAAAATAAATCACGACTGGCGCTAATTGTTTGTTCTTCGCTTAAATTTGAGCCGTTTTTATCCGAGATAGACATTACAACCGAAAACACAAGTTCATACTCTTGAACTTTACCTGTTGCTGATGAAACGGTAAGAATTTTTTTATCTCTTAGTTCATTGCTTAAATTGAGTATGTATCGCCCATCATCAATACTGTCTGGAGTCTTTACTCCTTGGAATTCGAGTTGTGTTTTTATCTCGTTGGTAATTTCATTTGCTGCAAGTGATGTGATGTATACGGAATCAGCATTTATCGCAATTGTTTCTCCGCTGCCACGAAGATGAAATCCACAGCTAGACAAACTGAATATCAAGCATAGGGTAATGATGTATTGATAAAGTCGTAACGAATTCATAGCAGAGATTCTACCCTAAGCCACCACAATGTTCACTAGACGCTCTGGTACAACAATAACTTTTTTTATGGTTTTGCCTTCGATATGTTTTTGCACGTTTTCATCCGATTTAGCCATTGATTCTATGCTGTTTTTGTCCAAATCAGCTGCCACACTGATTTTTGAACGTAATTTTCCATTCACTTGCACCATAAGTTGAATTTCATCTTGCACCAATGCAGATTCATCTACAGCAGGCCAACTAGCTTCATAAATTGATTCATTATTATTTAAAAAGCCCCAAATTGTCTCTGTAATGTGAGGGACAATCGGGGACAATAATAAGACACTGGTGTTTAAACCTTCTCGAAGTACGGCATTACCATTATCGCTGCCATCATTAAATTTAATGAGTTCATTAAATAATTCCATCACTGCAGCAATGGCAGTATTAAAGGTATAGCGTCGACCGATATCATCGTTAGCTTTTTTAATGGTGCTATGAATTTTTAAGCGTAATTTCTTTTGTTCGCTAGTTATATTAGTAATATCTAAATTAGGTACAGAGCCTTTTTCAAATTCACTGTGCGCTAATTTCCATAAGCGTTTTAAAAAACGAAACGAACCTTCGACCGCTGAATCCGACCATTCTAGACTTTGATCAGGTGGTGAAGCGAACATGGTATAAAGTCGTACTGTGTCGGCACCGTATTGTTCAATTAAGGTTTGTGGGTCTACACCATTGTTTTTGGATTTCGACATCTTTTCAATATTGCCGACGATGACAGGCTTTCCATCTGCTTTTAAATTTGCACCTACGACGCGAGCTTTATCGTCAAGTTCTAAATCAACTTCCGTTGGTGAAAAGTAAACTTTTTTACCATTAGCTTCTTCACGGTAATAGGTTTCCGCGATGACCATGCCTTGGGTTAATAAATTGCTAAATGGCTCGTCGTTATCGATTAGGCCAATGTCACGCATTAACTTATTAAAGAATCTGGCATATAAAAGATGTAAAACTGCGTGTTCAATACCTCCAATGTATTGATCAACCGGCAACCAGTATTTTGCACGCTCATCCAACATCGCTTCATTATTATCGGAACAACAATAACGAGCGTAATACCATGAGGATTCGAAAAACGTATCAAAGGTATCCGTTTCACGTTCTACAATTTCGCCATCTGGAAGTTTGATTTCGTAGAACTCTGGCATTTTCTTGATCGGTGAGCCAACACCTTCAAAGGTAACTTCTTCAGGTAAACGAACTGGTAAATCATTTTCTTCAACAGGAATCGTTTCACCATTTTTATGATTTATAACAGGGATTGGACAACCCCAGTAACGTTGTCTGGAAACCCCCCAATCTCGAAGACGGTAATTGACCTTTCTTTCACCATTGGCATGGTCAGTAAGATATTTAGCAATAGCATCAAAGGCCTTTTCAAAATCTAAGTCGTCGAATTGTTCTGAGTTAATATTGATGCCATGTTCTGTAAAAGCTGATTCTGTTAAATCGGGAGCTGCCTTGCCGTCTTCAGATATAACAGCTTTAATTTCGATACCATATTTTTTTGCAAATTCGTAATCACGTTGATCATGTGCAGGAACCGACATGACAGCACCTGTGCCATAACTGATTAATACAAAGTTTGCGACATAGATGGGTACCGATTCACCTGTAATTGGATGAGTTGCATCAATACCCAAAGGCATACCACGTTTTTCCATGGTTTCTAAGTCAGCTTCTGAAGTACCTGTTTGTTGGCATTCTGCAATGAACGCTTTTATATCTGGATTATTTTCAGCTGCAAATTGGGTTAATGGGTGTTCAGCAGCAACTGCACAGTAGGTTACACCCATCACAGTATCAGGGCGTGTGGTATAAACTCTTAGTGGATCGTGATTAGGAACAGCGAATTCAAACTCAACGCCTTCTGAACGGCCGATCCAATTACGTTGCATGGTTTTAACAGCATCAGGCCAACCTTCGAGTTGTTCAATATCATTTAATAGCTCTTCTGCATAATCTGTAATTTTTACGAACCATTGCGGAATCTCTTTACGTTCAACGGGAGCTCCTGAGCGCCAACCTTTACCATCTATCACTTGTTCATTGGCTAATACAGTTTGATCCACTGGATCCCAATTGACGAGCGCGGTTTTTTTATAGACTAGTCCTTTCTCATATAACTTAGTGAAAAACCATTGTTCCCAACGATAATAATCTGGATCACACGTTGCGAGTTCACGATCCCAATCATAAGCAAAGCCCAATCGTTTTAATTGAGAACGCATGTAATCGATGTTTTCATACGTCCATTTCGCAGGTGCGACATTACGACTAAGTGCAGCATTTTCAGCAGGTAAGCCAAAAGCATCCCAACCCATCGGTTGAAGTACATTTTTACCTTGCATGTGTTGATATCGGGAGATGACATCACCAATGGTGTAGTTGCGTACATGACCCATATGCAGCTTGCCGCTAGGATAAGGAAACATAGATAGGCAATAGAATTTTTCTTTATTAGGGTTTTCTACAGCCTTAAACGTTTTATCTTTTTCCCAAGTTGATTGCACTTGAGATTCGATATCTTGAGGTGAGTATTCTGCTTGCATTCGCGTGTTGATTGTCAATTGTAAAAACGCGAAAGCATACCTTAGGTAAGAATTGATCTAAAGCATGTTAGTTCAATTATAAACCAGCCTTAAATTACTTTGATAAGGCCGGTTTATGAAGGTTTGCGGCTATTGTTTTTGGACAGTTATGATATCTTGGTTTTTTTCAACGGTTGCTTCGCCAATGCCTTTTACATTTGCTAATTCTTCAATTGATTTAAAAGGACCATTTTCTTCTCGATAAGCAATGATTGCTTCGGCTTTTTTCTCGCCGATACCATTTAACATAGTAGTTAATGTGGTTTTATCAGCTGTATTGATGTCGATAATTGCTTCCGCAAAAATACCTTGAGTAAAGATTAAGCAAAAAAGCATTAGTAGGTTTCGGATCATCTTCATTTCCTTTCTCCTTGATTTTTAAAATTTGATTTTAGTTTCTGTTATCGATTCCTTCAGAACGATAGCCTTTATATCCTAGAAAAAATTATTGGTTTTCCATATCCCCTAAATGAAGGAGTTACATATAAATTTTTGCACCAATCTAATCGCTTTATATTGGTGCTAGCGCTCTCTATATGTGCAGCGCAACATGAAAAGCCATTTTTGATAATAAAAAATTAGCTTAAATATCAGTTATTTATAAATATTTTTTGGTTGGCACGCATACTGCTCATATTCCAGATATAGCCGATGGGCGTTTTCAATCGTAACCAAATACTCGTTATATTGAACTTCATTGGTATCGACAAAGGCGTCGTTTGCAGAATCAGTTAATTGATTTATGTAACGACGTTTTTTTTTGCAAAAAATACAAATTAAGAAACTTAAAATCACGTGAATGTCGCTGTAGATAATTTTCATGGCACTACGGAAAAAGTGTTATTGAATGGCAAAAAACCGATTGTGGTCGTAGGGACTGGGCCTGTTGGTATTCGGATATTAGAGGAGTTGCATAGACAGTCTCTGCATCATCCGATCGTTATTTATGGCGATGAGCCTTGGCAGCCATATAACCGAGTTCAACTTTCTTCTTTGCTTGCGGGTGATATCAATCAAGAAGATATTTATTACTCATCTGATGTACTCGATTTTGATCCTGTTATTACTCGTTATAACTGCAAGGTTGTCGAGATTGACAGAGCAAATAAAAACGTTATCGATGAATTTGGAAATATTCAAGAATATGAAAAGCTAATTTTAGCAACAGGTTCGAGTCCTTATGTGCCTAAGAGCATACCTGGCATTAATCTAAAGCGTGTTTATCAATTTCGTGATTTAAAAGATACAGAACATTTAATCGCTAGAAGAACCCTCAGTCGTAATACCGTTATTTTAGGTGGTGGGTTGCTTGGTTTAGAAGCCGCCAGAGCTATGCAGCGTTTTTCTACGCAAGTTACGGTTATTGAACATAACAACCGTTTGATGTTTCGTCAGCTGGATGATGATGGCGCAGCGCTATTTCAAGAGGAAGTCGAAAAACTTGGCATAAATGTGTACCTACAAAATAGTATCCAGGAAATTCAAGGTGGAACCAAAGTCGAATCGATTGTTTTGCGCTCTGGCGAAATCCTTGATTGCGATACCTTAATCATATCAGCAGGCATAAGACCGAATATTGATCTAGCTAAAGAAGCAGGGCTGGCTTATGGCAAAGGGATTAAAGTCAACGATCTGATGCAAACATCCGATCCTGATATCTATGCGATTGGGGAATGTTGTGAACATCAAGGCGAAGTCTACGGCATAGTCGCTCCTGGTTATGAACAGGCTTCAATCGCAGCCAGAGATATCCTTTCCATTCCAACTGAATATAAAGGAACGGTACTCGCCACTAGTTTAAAGGTTGTAGGACAAGCGGTTTTTAGTATGGGAGACGTGAGTGATAGCGCTGTGTCTTATACCAGTTATGTTTATCAAGAAGATACTGTTTATCGAAAGTTAAATGTTTATCGGGGTCAGGTAGTTGGCGTGATCGCAATTGGTGAATGGCCTGAGTTAATTAAACTTCGCGAACAAGTAAAAAAAGGAAAATTATTTTTTCCGTGGACGTTATATCAATTTCAAGAAACTGGCTCATTGTGGGGCGATGATGATTTAGAAGACATCAGCCGATGGCCTACTGAGGCAACAATCTGTTCTTGTAATTCAGTCACTCGTGGTCAGTTAACTTCTGCCATTAAGTCTGGTTGTGATTCTATGGTTTCGCTTTGCGACAAAACCAATGCAGGCACAACTTGTGGTTCATGCAAGCCTTTGCTCGCTAATTTGCTTGGGGGTGTAAAACTTGATCCCGTTAAGGCTTATAGAACTTTATTTTTAAGTTCAGCCATCTTTATTCTCATGGCATTGATCGCTTATTTATTTCCAGCAATTCCTTATAACACATCCGTGCAACAGATTTATCAATACGATGTTGTTTGGACCACGAGTCTTTATAAACAGATAACAGGTTTTACCTTATTAGGTATCTCAGTATTAGTCTTACTACTTTCTTTACGTAAACGCTTTACATGGTTTAAATGGGGCGACTTTCCTGTCTGGCGTTTATTGCATGCCATCGTTGGCGGTCTAGCCATTTTTGTTTTGCTTGTTCATACCGGTTTCCGTTTGGGTGAAAACTTGAACTTTATGTTGATGATGTCTTTCACCGGATTAATTTTAGTGGGCGCTATCGTCGCTAGTGTGATCGCGATGGAACACAATTTAGAAGCTTCTTTAGTGAAACAAGTTCGTTCACTTGGGCTTTGGTTACATATTTTATTGTTTTGGCCATTACCAGTGTTACTGGGTTTCCACATATTTAAGACGTATTACTTTTAGGCATTAAGACCAGAAAAAAAGAAAAAACCAATGCTTAAACGAAACACAATTTTATGGGTTGTTTGGATAGTTTTGACAATTGCTTTTGCAACACATTATGCAATGAAATTTAATACTGAAACTGCAGATAAAACGTTGTTCTTACCAGGTAAGACCAGTCATGGTCATTATCAAATAGAACTCGCCTGTAATGCTTGTCATACCGAAGTGTTTGAAGATGCCAAGGTGATGAAAGAAGCATTACAAGATTCTTGTGTAAAGTGTCATGGTAATGCCTTAAAAGAAGCCAGAGACAAACACCCTAAAAGTAAATTTACAGATCCACGTAACGCAGATCGTTTAGCGAAATTAGATGCACGTTATTGTGTGACTTGTCATGTAGAACATCGACCTGAAATTACTCATGACATGGGGCTTACATTACCTATCGATTATTGTTTTAAATGTCATGAGGATATCGCTGAAGAACGGCCGAGTCATGAAGGTATGGCCTTTGATACTTGTGCTTCAGCCGGCTGTCATAATTATCATGATAACCAAGCTTTATACGAAGACTTCCTTGCCAAGCATGTTGGTGAAGCCGATATTTTAGAAAAACTTGATTCGTTTCCTGATTTAAATTTCCTTGAAATAGCACCTATCTTTCCAGGTTATCCGATTGATCAATATCCTTTAGAAAAGTTAGAAAGAACTGCATTAGATGCGCCTAAAGATAAAGCAAACGATACACATATTATCGATGAATGGTTTCAAACGGCGCATGCCAATGCGGGCGTGAATTGTACCGCTTGTCATCAAAAAGAAGTTGGAAAAGAAAAAGAAGATAAGAAACTGGTTTGGATCGATAAACCGACTCAAGAACAATGCACGACTTGTCATTCTGAAGAAGTAAAAGGCTTTTTAGGAGGCAAACATGGAATGCGTTTGGACAAAGATAATCTTAAATTTGATTTGGACCCAATGTCACCTTCCTTAGCGCGCTTGCCGATGAAAAAAGAAGCGCATGATAAAAATCTATCCTGTAATAGCTGTCATTCAGCTCATAAGTTTGATATCAAAAAAGCCAAGGTCGAAGCATGTTTAAGTTGTCATAAAGATGAACATAGCTTGGCCTATATCGATTCTCCTCATCATGATTTGTGGAAAAAAGAATTATCGGGTGAAGCTAAAGAAGGAACAGGCGTTACTTGTGCTACCTGTCATATGCCGCGTATTGAAAAAGAATTTTTTGATGGCGAGTTCTATATGGGCTTAGTCGAACACAATCAAAACATGACATTAAAACCGAATGAAAAAATGCAAAGACCAGTTTGTATGAATTGTCATGGTCTTGGTTTTAGTACGGATTCTTTAGCCGATCCAGAATTAATTAAAAACAATTTTCATGGCAAACCTTCTGTGCACATAAAAAGTATTGAGATGGCTGAGGTACGTGCCATAGAAGCAGAAGAGAAACGTCGTAAGTTGCGCGAGCAAGAGAAACTTCGTGAGCAACAAGAACAAGATTCAGATTCAGTTGATGCAGAAAATGAAACTGAATGATCTATTAATTTTTTAAACCCAGGAGAAGAAAAGATGAGTAAATTTAAAAAACTTATTGCAACTTCCGTTATCGCTGCAGCAGTTAGTTTGCCTGTGTCGGTTTCTTCAGAGGTTGCTGATACTGCAATGTTTACCCCAAAGCAAATGGCGGACTGGTTACATTTAGTTATGTCTACAGACCGTGCAGTTTATACGAAAAAGATCGTAAACCGCTTGGTGAAAAAAGAAAAAGTCATCAAAGCCAGTGAACATTTTGAAGATGACAAAGCATTAGTATTACCTGCACAAATGTTTCGTTTTGGTTCAGAGTCAGTGGCTAAGAAAACCGATGCCTTCAGTTATTCTTTGCAATCACTATGGCCAATCAATAAACAAAACGCACCAAAAACCGATGCTGAAAAAACAGGTCTTCAGTACATTTTTGATAACAAAGGTGAAAACTATTACACCACTGAAGAGTTAGGTGGCGTGAACTACTTTACCGCTGTTTATCCTGATCCTGCGGTTGCGCCTGTTTGCGTGAGTTGCCACAACGAACACAAAGACACACCTAAGACTGATTTCAAACTGGGTGATGTGATGGGTGGTGTTGTGATTCGTATCCCAATCGAAGGGTAAATAAACATGCTCGGCTTAAGAGCGTTTATTTTGATTTCATCATTTTCCTTAAGCACGGTCAGTGTTCATGCAGATGCTGACCGTTATCGTGATTTTGATGATCCACATTTACAAAAAGGAAAAGAAATCTGGTTAGGAACCTGTGAGGGTTGCCATGGTTGGGGCGTCGCCGATGCGCCAATCCCATTGGATTACGAGCAATGGGGTTTTCGTATAGCAAAAGGTAAAGAGGTTTTATATCAACATGCTATCGAAGGTTTTTTTGGACCAGATGACGCAATGATGCCAGAACGAGGTGGTAATCCACATTTAACAGATCAAGAAATTAAGGCCGCGGTCGATTATATGGTTGAGTTGGCTAAGAGTTACAAAACTGAGGAATAACAAATGACACCAGAACAAGTCACGTTAGTAAAAGATACCTGGGCACAGGTTGTGCCTATTTCCGATAAAGCAGCAGAATTATTTTACGGTAAATTATTTGAGCTCGATCCTGAATTAAAATCCTTATTCAATGGTGACATGGTTGAACAAGGTAAGAAATTAATGAAAATGATCGGAACTGCAGTCAATAGTTTGGATAAGTTAGATACCATTGTTCCTGCCGTTCAAGATTTGGGAAAACGGCATGTTGATTATGGCGTGAAGGACGAGCACTACGATACGGTTGCTGAAGCTTTACTTTGGACACTAGGTGCCGGTTTAGGTGACGCTTTCACAGATGACGTGAAAGGTGCTTGGACTGACACTTACGTAACATTAGCAACAGTGATGAAAGAAGCTGCCAATAGTTAATTACTTTCCCACATCATAAACATAAAAAACCCCGCTTTCTGCGGGGTTTTTTATTTGAAAGACAGTTCAGGTTACTAATCACAAGATACATTGTCATAAAACTGTAATACAAATGAAATGTAATCGTCATACATACTAATGACAATGCTGCACCTTCAATTCACTAGATTAATCATCATTTAGGAATTGGAAATCCTCTTTATAAATAAATATTCCAACATATAAAAATTATAGGGTTTTGCTTATGAATTTATTTCGCTCTCATACTGATTTTTATCGAGGATGTGCGATTTTTGTGCTTATGCTAGCAACTACAATCGTATATTCAGCAGATAAAGCGCTTCTTGATATTCTATTGGGCAATGGTGCCATCACCCAAGAACAATATGACGAATTAATACAGAAACCAAGTCTATCTAGCAAAGATTTCGAGAGTCCGGCTGCTTCTGATGCTCAAGTTGAAGAAATTGTTGAACGTAAAGTTAATAAGGCTATCGATGAAAAGCTCGATAAAACAATTGAAGCTAAGGTTGAAAAATCAACTGAAGATAAAGTTGCTAAAAAGGTAGAGGATGAGTTTCCTGTAAAAGTGAGTCATGGCAAAAAGGGTTTCCGCCTTGAATCCCGTGACGGGAACTGGCAAACAAACCTGCAATGGCGTGCCCAATTACGTTTCACATCTCCAACCAGAAGTGACCCTCGTGATATCGGCGATTTCGAATCAGATACTGAGAATACATTTGAAGCACGTCGATTACGCATGAAAATTGGCGGACATGGGTTTAGACCTTGGATTGGATATTATTTCGAAGTTGACCTTCAGCCAACTCGAAGCAGCAGTAGCAGTAGTTCTAGTTCGAGTGCCAGAGTAATTGATTGGCGTATAACTTTGGATAAATACGAAGCGCTGGGTTTGCGTGTTGGTCAATGGAAAATTGATTACAACCGTGAACGTGTGGATTCTTCAGGTCGCCAACAGTTTGTTGAACGTTCCATTGTGAATCGAATATTTACAATTGATCGTCAAGTGGGTGCCCAAGTACGCGGTCGTTTATTTAAAGATACCCCAGCAGATTTACGTTATTGGGCCGGTATTTTTACCGGTGAAGGTCGCGGTGTTCGTAACGATGATGGTGACTTATTGTACATGGGTCGTCTGCAATGGAACTTCCTTGGTCGTGATCTAAAGTGGCGTCAAACGGACGTAGAGTTCACAGAAAAACCAACAGGCAGTCTTTCATTTGCAGCAGCATCTAACA
This sequence comes from Gammaproteobacteria bacterium, assembly GCA_965243205.1. Lineage (GTDB taxonomy): Bacteria > Pseudomonadota > Gammaproteobacteria > Eutrophobiales > Eutrophobiaceae > CBDEUK01. The sequence continues at coordinate 1,667,106 of CBDEUK010000002.1, read as the reverse complement.
AAGGCCGTTGTACTCGTTGGTCATCCAGTGGTTGTGGTAATTTAGATGGATTTGCTAGTCCAAGTACTGCCGCTGACGGTCAGTATGAAATTGAGCAATACACACAAGGTTTTGCTTTCAAATGGAAAGGTTTCTCGTTCCAAGAGGAATACCATTGGAAAACAATTGATGACACCGTCAATAATACTTCAAGTGATTTAACCGGCGCGTATGTACAATCAGGTTATTTTTTCCATCATTTGATTCCTGCTATACCTAAAGAGCTCGAATTTGCGGCTCGTTACGCTTTTGTTGAAGAACCGAATGGCACAGATATTTCTCGAGACAATGAGCGAGAGGAGTTCACTCTCGGTGCAAACTGGTTTTTTGCAGGGCATAACAACAAGCTTACTGCGGACTTTTCTTATTTAACTTTGGAAGATGGTTTAGTAAATCGTGACCTTAGCGATAACCGATTCCGAGTGCAGTGGGATGTATCCTTCTAAGTGAAAGTAATCTAGCCAGGCTTATTTTAAGCCTGGCTTTTTTAGAACTATTTCGTTCGATGGTATAACTTTTGATAGTGATTTAATGTTCTAAGTTGAATTTAAAACTTTGTTTTTGAATTTGTAATACCTCTGTAATATCCTGAGGTTGTAATGTTATTCCATGAATGAGCCACAACTTGAAAATATCAACAACACAGACACACACCTTCTTACTCCAATGAAAGGACGTATTCTGATCATTGAGGATGAAGACGGCATTCGCGAAATGCTTGGCTATACTCTGATGAAAGAGGGTTATCAGTTTAACGAAGCGGTGAGTGTAGAAGAGGCGCAACGATTTATTGATACCCAAGAGTTGCCTGATCTTATTTTGTTAGATTGGATGCTTCCAGGTACTTCAGGTTTAGATTATTTACGTAGGTTAAGAAACAATCCTGATACTCGGGATATTCCTATTGTCATGTTGACGGCAAAAGCCGGTGAATCAGACAAGATCCAAGGTTTGGATGTTGGTGCAGATGACTACATCACCAAGCCGTTTTCTACCCGTGAATTAATTGCTCGAATCAAAGCTATTATCCGTCGTAGCAAAAAAGGCGATGGAAAGGGCTTGATAGGTGTTAAGGGTTTGACTCTGGATCCTGAAACTTACCGTGTCCTGGCTAACGGTAATAGTATTGATATTAGTCCGACCGAATTTCGCTTATTACATTTCTTCATTGCTCATCCTGAGCGTGTCTACACCAGATCTCAATTGCTGGATCAAGTATGGGGTCAAAACGTGTATGTTGAGGAACGTACCGTTGATGTGCATATTCGTCGTTTACGAAAAACTCTGGAGCCGTATAATTTCGATAAGTTTATCCAAACAGTACGCAGCGTTGGATATCGTTTTTCAACTGTAGACTAGACTTTTTATCGAAATGAGCCAATATTCTTGGCGAATTGTGTTACTCGCCATTTTGAGTTTGTCTGCCGGCTATCTCTCAGGCAGTTATGCTTTGTGCTTTCTTATAGGCATGTCGGCATTTGTCGTCTTTCATTTCATCAAATTACAAAGCCTAATCGACTGGCTCGATAAAAAAACTGATAACCCTCCATTTGTTGAAGGTGGTTATATTGATGAAATTATTACCAAATTCGATTCCTTAGAATCTCATTACAAATATAGAGATGAAAAACTTTCTGGCTATTTAAAACAGTTTCAACAAGCTACCAATGCACTTCCCGATGCCATAGTGGTGTTAGATCAGCAAGGTAAAATCCTTGGAGCTAATCGAAAAGCAGGATCATATTTGAATATTTACTGGCCACAAGATATGAATCAACGCATATCCAATTTATTGCGCCATCCTGAATTGAATGAGTTCCTCAAAGCTTTGACTGATAATCAGCTTGAAAACAGTTTGGAATTATTTTTACCGCATAATGAGCAGTTACGTTTAGAGTTTCGTATTGTTCCGTTTAGCGAGACACAATATTTATTGATCGCACGCGATGTTAGTCGTGTTTACAATGCGAATGAAATGCGGCGAGATTTTATTGCCAATGCATCACATGAGTTACGTAGTCCATTGACGGTTATTGCAGGCTATCTTGAGGCATTTCAAGACGATAATGATGAATGCCCTGAAAGCTGGATTCCAATTATCCAGCAAATGCGTTCTCAGACAGGCCGTATGCAAACTCTGATAGAAGATCTTCTCAAGCTTTCTTCTCTAGAATCGTCTGAAGTCCCTAATAATCAAGAAACAGTACATGTCGCTGAGTTACTCTCTTCAATCTACAAAGAAGCTGAGACCATCAGTGGGTTACAAAACCATATTTTTTATATGGAATCAGATCCAGAGTTACTTTTATTAGGTAATCAAGGAGAAATATACAGTGCGTTTTCCAACTTAGTATTTAATGCTGTTCAATATACACCTGAACGAGGGATCATTCGTATTCGATGGTATAAGTCGGATAACGGAGCGCATTTGCAAGTATCTGATACTGGTGAAGGGATTCCAGAAGAACACATTGGTCGAATAACTGAGCGTTTTTATCGCGTCGATAAAGGACGTTCCAGAGAAAAGGGTGGTACTGGTTTGGGATTAGCTATCGTAAAACATATCATGGCGAGACATGATGCAACACTACATGTAGAAAGTGTTCATGGTGAGGGCAGTACTTTTCGCTGTGATTTTCCAAAACACATGATTGTAATACGTGATAGTCAAGACATAGGGATTACAGCCTAGAAACTACTTTAACAACCGTAATATAACTTTCATATTACGGTAATCTTTTTGTCATGCAATACAGCGATAGTCGCTGTCAAATATATAATCACACAACAAACAATTATTTTATTTGGAGATTTTTATGAAAAAACAACTGCTTACATTAAGTTTGGCAGCTTTCACTATGATGAGTGGTTCGGCCTTCGCTGATGATAAAGTCGATCCAGGTTTGGCCGACTATGAAAAAGCCAGCGGTGTTTCTGGCAGTATTATCAGTGTTGGTTCTGATACCTTAGCGAACTTAATGACTCTATGGGCAGAAGAATTCAAACGTTTATATCCAAATGTAAATGTACAAATTCAAGCCGCAGGTTCGTCAACTGCGCCACCCGCTTTGACAGAAGGCACCTCAAACTTCGGACCAATGAGTCGTAAGATGAAGGACAAAGAAATTGCTTCTTTTGAATCTAAATACGGATATAAGCCAACACCTATTGCAGTTGCAATCGATGCGCTTGCTGTCTATACCCATAAAGATAACCCAATTGAAGGAATGTCTATTGCTCAGGTCGATGCCGTTTTTTCCGCAACACGCAAATGTGGCTATTCAGAAAATATCACCAAATGGGGCCAACTAGGTTTAACAGGCGAATGGGCAAACCGTCCAGTCCAGTTATACGGCCGAAATTCAGTTTCTGGTACTTATGGCTACTTTAAGAAGAAAGCTTTATGTAAAGGTGACTACAAAAATAGTGTAAATGAACAACCTGGTTCTGCGTCTGTTGTTCAAGGTGTTACCAAATCAATCAATGGTATTGGTTATTCAGGTATTGGATACAAAACCTCGGGTGTTAAAGCGATTCCGTTATCGAAAAAACCAGGCGGTAAATTTGTGGAAGCTACCCCAGAAAATGCATCAGCGGGTAAATACCCATTAGGTCGTTTTTTATATGTTTATGTGAACAAAGCGCCTAATAAACCACTAGGTCCGATCGAGACTGAGTTCGTTAAAATGGTTTTATCAAAAGTCGGTCAGCTAGTCGTAGTAAAGGATGGATATATACCATTACCTGCTAAAGTTGCAGAAAATGAAATAAACAAAATTTCGAAATAGCCGCTTTTTTAGTCAAGAATCCATTTCTTATAATTAAATAACCCCACTTCTCTGTGGGGTTATTTCTTTCTAGATTCGCTTAGTTTATATTGCCTTCACAATGTTGCCACAAACATCTCTTATAGTAATTAAATGAATACAACAACTAAAAATACAAGTTCATTCCCTGACTTTTCTTCCCCTGCTGCGAAAAGACACAGAAAACGTCGAGATATTACCGATGCATTAACGAAATACTTAATGGCGTTTGGAGGGGTGAGTGTTATTGGTGCAATTGTTTTAATTGCGTTCTATTTGTTGTATGTAGTTTTACCAATGTTCAAGTCAGCGCATATCGAATTGATTAAGGAGTATACAGTTCCAGGATCGCAACAAACTAGTTTGTATTATGCAATGGAAGAACAAAGAGAAGTGGCTCTGAGAGTTGGTGAGGATGGTGAACTTACATTCTTCAAAGCTGCAAATGGGGAAGTTATTTTACAAAACACACTTTTTGAAGATTCTTCTAATGCCATTACTGCTTTTTCTAATGGAGATGCGTCTCAAGCATTATTAGCATTTGGTTTTGATAATGGCAGTGTTTCCCTAATTCAACATCATTATGAGGTAACTTATCCAAACGATCAGCGTTTGATAACGCCGTCTTTTTTGTTTCCATTTGGTGAAGAGCCTATCCAAATTGCGGATGATACAAAAGCTATCGAAATAGTTAGCGCACAATACGATGAAGAGCAGGTGACTATTGCCGCTGTCGCAGGCAATACTGTCTATTTAAAAGGGTTGCTTAAAGAAGAAAATATGCTCAGTGATGAAGTTGAAATTACTGAAGTCAGTTCTTACCTAGAAATACAACAAAAACCAACCCATATTTTAATTGATGTCGAACAACGCGAGCTTTATGTCGTACGTATTGATGGAAAAGTTGAATATTATGATATTAGCGATATTGAAAAACCAAATTTGGTCGATCAAGTAACGCTGGTTCCAAATGAAGTTAATATCTCTAGTATAGAATTTTTAAGCGGAGGTATTTCAATATTAGTTGGCGATAGTCGAGGGCGGATTACACAATGGTTTCCAGTCCGTGACGAGAATAATGATTATTCATTAAAAGAAATTCGCTATTTTGATGAGCAAGATTCTGCTATTCAAAAAATAGCCCCTGAATATTTCCGTAAAGGTTTTGCTGCCATAGATAAAGACGGTTATTTGTCTATTTATCACACTACTGCACACAGAGTGGTTAAGTCAGAAAAAATTGCTCAAGATTCACCACTGTCATTAGCTATTTCTCCTCGAGCCAATGCATTATTGATAGAGAAAGCGGATAAATCATTACAATACTGGCATGTCGATAATGAACACCCTGAAGTTTCTTGGAATTCCATTTGGGGCAAAGTCTGGTATGAAAGCCGCGATAAGCCTGAATATATTTGGCAATCATCTTCTGCCAGCAGCGATTTTGAACCTAAATTTAGTTTAACGCCACTTGCCTTTGGCACATTAAAGGCTGCGTTTTATGCAATGTTGTTCGCTGTGCCTATGGCGATTTGTGGTGCAATTTACACGGCTTATTTTATGTCGCCACAAATGCGAGGTTTTGTAAAACCGACCATTGAAATTATGGAAGCATTACCCACGGTTATTTTAGGGTTCTTAGCAGGGCTTTGGTTTGCGCCATTTGTTGAAATGCATATGCCCGGACTTTTTATTCTCTTGTTTGTTTTACCGTCAGTAACATTTTTAGCTTCGTATCTTTGGCACAAGACGCCAGATTCTATCAGGCTCACTATACCTGACGGTTGGGAATCTGCATTACTGATACCCGTTTTTATCATAGCTATTTTCATTAGTATCAATATTAGTCAGCCGATTGAAGCAGCCTTGTTTGACGGTAATATGCCGTTTTGGATTACTAATAATTTGGGATTAGATTTTGATCAACGTAACTCACTCGTGGTTGGTATAGCGATGGGTTTTGCTGTCATTCCTACAATATTTTCTATCAGTGAAGATGCGATCTACAGTGTGCCTAAGCAATTAACCACGGGCTCTTTAGCTCTCGGTGCAACACGTTGGCAGACGATGGTTCGTGTCGTTTTATTAACCGCGAGTCCAGGGATTTTCTCAGCAATTATGATAGGTTTAGGCCGTGCCGTGGGTGAAACGATGATCGTGGTCATGGCAACGGGTAATACAGCGATCATGGATATGAATATTTTTGAAGGTTTTCGCGCCTTATCTGCCAATATCGCAGTAGAAATGCCTGAGTCTGAGGTAGACAGTACCCATTATCGAATTTTATTTTTAGCCGGCTTAGTATTGTTTGTCGCGACATTTGCATTCAATACAATCGCAGAGCTGGTGAGACAAAGATTACGTGTAAAATACAGCACTTTATAAGCTCGCATCATTATGAAAAAAAATATAAAAAATTGGTTATCAAGTGGAGAGCCATACATTTGGTTGAATGCTGCTGCTGTAACGTTATCAATTATTATGGTGGTTGGACTCATCGGTTTGATTGCCGTGAGAGGGCTTGGTCATTTTTGGCCTGATCCAGTGGTTCAATTTCAGTATCAAGATGGTGATGAGCAAAGTGTCATTCTTGGTGAAGTCGTTGGAACAGAAACAGTACCCGCTTCACAAGCAGGGGCGTCAGTTACAGAAGATGATCCAAATACAATCGTTGAGCGTCAATTAATTAAAACGGGTAACCGAGATCATTATGGTTTAGATTTTAGGTGGATTAACCAACAAGGTATCTCTGAGCTTAAGGTTCCTGAAGAAGTTGTTGTGATAGAAAGACGTGAATGGGGTAATTTTTATGGTTTTCTTTCAGGATTAAAACGTAATGGTGAATTGATTGAAGGTAATGTTGATTCTTGGGTGTTGTTACAAAAAGAAATAGAACATACCAGTGAAGTTTTTCAAAACATTCGTTACATAGAACAAAAATTAATCGGTAGAATTAACTATAAAATGGAAGGGCTGCGTTTAAAAGAACGTGGTTTAGAACTCAATAATAAAAAAACGGATGAAGCTGTTACCGAATTAAAACAAAAGCGCAGTGAGTTGCAAAAGGATTATGAAGAACACACAGCGAAGCTTTCTGGTCTTTATCAAGAGCTTAATCAAACCTCGCTTATGGCAACACTTGCAGATGGTAAGGAGGTTGAAATACCGTTATCGAAGATAGTAAGAGTGTTTCGGCCAAATGAAATGAGTTTCATACAAAAGCTCGGCTTCTATTTAGAGAAGCTATGGGAGTTTGTTAGTGATGAGCCTCGAGAGGCAAATACCGAAGGCGGAATCTTCCCAGCTATTTTTGGTACAGTGATGATGGTGATAATCATGGCCGTATTAGTTACGCCATTTGGTGTAGTAGCTGCTGTATATTTGCGTGAATACGCTAAGCAAGGACCCGTTACGCGCTTGATACGAATCGCGGTGAATAATTTAGCAGGTGTGCCATCGGTTGTTTATGGTGTTTTTGGCTTAGGTTTTTTTGTTTACTTTCTTGGCGGTTCCATCGACCAGTTATTTTTTCAAGAAGCATTACCAGCACCTACGTTTGGAACACCAGGATTGATGTGGGCTTCATTAACGTTAGCAATATTGACAGTTCCTGTCGTTATTGTTGCAACTGAGGAAGGGCTATCACGCGTGCCGCGTTCAATTCGCGAAGGGAGTTTGGCATTAGGAGCAACGAAAGCCGAAACATTATGGCTAACAGTCTTGCCGATGACGGCATCTGCCATGATGACAGGTTTAATTTTAGCGGTTGCTCGAGCTGCGGGTGAAGTGGCGCCTTTGATGTTAGTGGGTGTTGTAAAATTGGCACCATCATTACCTCTAGATGGTAATTTTCCATATTTACATTTAGATCGAAAATTTATGCATTTAGGCTTCCATATCTATGATGTTGGTTTTCAAAGCCCAAATGTGGAGGCTGCTAGACCGTTGGTGTATGCGACAGCATTATTATTAATTTTAATTATTATAGTTTTAAACCTGACAGCGATAAAAATTCGTAATAGGCTTAGAGAGAAGTACCGTGCAACAGAACAACAGTAATCAAACAATATTGACAGGAAATGGTATGTCGGACAGCGTAGAGCAAGTTCCAGGTTCAAAAACACATTCTATAGATTTAGGTTCAGTTACCAAGTCTGGCAGTGAGCTTAACCTTAATGATGAAAAAGTTTGTATCGATGTAAAGGACTTCAATTTATATTACGGTGATAAACAGGCATTGAAATCAATCGATATGACGATACCTGAAAAACGTGTTACTGCGTTTATTGGCCCGAGTGGTTGTGGTAAGTCAACATTATTAAGAAGTATGAATCGTATGAACGATTTGATTGATTCGGTTCGTATCGATGGCCAAATGTTGCTTCATGATGAAAATATATATGATAAAGCAGTTAATGTTGCTGAACTTCGTCGAAGAGTGGGTATGGTGTTTCAAAAACCAAATCCATTTCCAAAATCTATTTTTGAAAATGTTGCGTATGGTTTACGAATCCAAGGTGTGAAAGATCGGCGCGTGCTTAAAGAAGCGGTAGAAAAATCACTAATAGGTGCAGCTTTATGGGACGAAGTAAAAGATCGTTTAGATGATAACGCAATGGGTCTGTCTGGTGGTCAGCAGCAACGTTTAGTAATTGCTCGAGCGATTGCAATTGAGCCAGAAGTATTATTACTCGATGAGCCTGCATCTGCTCTCGATCCGATTTCGACATTAAAAATCGAAGAATTAATTTATCAATTAAAATCAAATTACACTATAGTTATAGTAACGCACAATATGCAACAAGCAGCACGAGTTTCAGACTATACTGCTTATATGTATTTAGGTGAATTAATCGAGTTTAATGATACGAACTCTTTGTTTACTACTCCTGCAGAAAAGATGACCGAAGATTATATAACCGGTCGTTATGGTTAATTTCCTAAGAATTTAATTTAAAAGTTTATATAGATAAAAATATGTCGCCAACAAATCTTCCTCAACATATATCAAAACAATTCGATCAAGAGTTAGAACATACTCGCGAACGTGTGATGGCAATGGGTGGGTTGGTAGAACAGCAATTGGTTAATGCCTTAAAGTCATTAATAGAGTCGGATTTGCTGCTAGCAGAAGAAGTAATTCGACAAGAACCTGTTGTCAATTCAATGGAAATTGAAATTGATGAAGAATGTACAACTATCTTAGCGCGTCGTCAGCCAGCAGCAAGTGACTTGCGTTTGATTATGGCGATTATAAAAACCATTACTGATCTAGAACGTATTGGCGACGAAACTCAAAAGATTGCTAAAACAACATTAGAGTTAGATGGCAAACAAGGTACTAAATCGTATTACATCGGCATTAAAGCGATGGGTAATTTAGTACAAAAGATGTTATTAGGTTCTTTAGATGCGTTTGCACGTATGGACTCTAAAGCTGCATTACTTGAAGCGGCCCAAGAACCAGAATCTGATGAACAGTACTCTGCTATTTTGCGCCAACTTATTACTTATATGATGGAAGATCCTCGAAGTATTTCAGCAACTCTTGATGTTGTGATGACGGCACGTGCTTTAGAGAGAATCGCTGATCATGCTCGCAACATATGTGAATACGTTATTTATTTTGTTGAGGGTAAAGATGTTAGACATACATCAATTGAAGATATTGAAAAGACTTTATCGAAACCCGAGTAAATTTAATAATAATTAAACTAACTCATTCATCAAGTTATTTTCTTTGAGCTTAAGAGCTCATCACTATATCCAAATACTTTTAAAATAAAGCTACAATTAACTATATGGATAGTCAGAATTTAAAATCACCTGAATTGTATATCAATCGCGAGTTGAGTTTGCTGGAATTCAATCGTCGAGTGATTGAGCAAGCGAAGGATGAATCAGTTCCATTATTAGAAAGACTGAAGTTTTTATGCATTGCAGGTACGAACTTAGATGAGTTTTTTGAAATTCGGGTAGCAGGTTTAAAACAACAAGTACGATATGGTTCAGTACAAACCGGGCCAGATAATCTTTTGCCGCAAGAACAGCTAGCGCAAATTCGTTTGAAGGCACAAGAACTTGTTTCTGAACAATATCGTGTCTTGAATGAAATTTTAATTCCTGGGTTGGCAAAAGAGAAAATTCAGTTATTACGAAGAAGACATTGGCAACCTAAAATCGCTCGTTGGATAAAACGTTATTTCAAAAGTGAATTATTGCCAGTATTAAGTCCTATTGGTTTGGACCCCGCCCACCCTTTTCCAAAAGTGTTAAATAAAAATTTATATTTTATTGTGACTTTAGAAGGTAAAGATGCTTTTGGACGAGATAGCGGTCTAGCAATCGTGCAAGCGCCTCGTTCATTGCCAAGATTAGTTGCTATTCCTAAAGATGTTTCCAGTAATGCCAATGACTTTGTAATGTTGTCTTCTATTATTCATGCACATGTTGGTGATTTATTTCCAGGTATGAAGGCAACAGGTTGTTATCAGTTTCGAGTCACACGTGATGGAGATTTATTTGTTGATAATGAAGAGGTTGATGATTTATTAAGAGCTTTAGAAGGTGAATTACCATCAAGACGTTATAACGATGCTGTACGATTGGAAGTGGTTGATACTTGTCCTGAGGAAGTCAGTGATTTTTTATTAAAGGAATTTAATTTAGAACCTGAAGATTTATACAAAGTAAATGGTCCAGTAAATCTTAGTCGGCTCATGACAATGGTCGATAAAGTTGATAAGCCTGATCTAACTTATCCAGGTTTTGTTCCTGATTTGCCGCCACGTTTGATTAAGCAGACCAATATATTTGATAGTTTACGTAATGGTGACATTTTACTGTTACACCCTTTTCAGTCATTTGCACCCGTATTAGATTTTTTACGACAAGCGGCTTCCGATCCTAATGTATTATCAATCAAACAAACTTTGTATCGTACTGGTGATGATTCAGCGGTAGTAAAAGCCTTAAAAGAAGCTGCGCGCGCAGGTAAAGAAGTGACCGTGGTTATTGAGTTAAGAGCTAGATTTGATGAAGAAGCCAATATTGAATTGGCCAGTGACTTACAAGAAGCGGGCGCTCATGTTGTGTATGGTGTAGTAGGTTATAAAACACATGCGAAGATGATACTCGTGGTGCGTAGAGAAGGGCGTAGTTTAAGGCGTTATGTGCATTTAGGAACTGGTAACTATCATGCGCGAACTACAAGACTTTATACAGATTATGGTTTGTTATCTTGTGACCAAGCAGTAGCTGAAGACGTTAATAAATTATTCCATCAGTTGACTGGGCTTGGTCGAGCAGGAAAACTGAAAAAATTATTACAATCGCCATTTACTTTACACAAATCGATCATTTCATTTATTGAACATGAAATTAAAAATGCTGAAGCAGGTAAAGACGCTCGCATTATTGCTAAGATGAATGCGTTAGTTGATCCTGAGATCATTCGTGCTTTGTATCGAGCTTCACAAGCTGGTGTGAAGATTGATTTGATCATTCGAGGTATATGTTCTTTGCGGCCTGGAATTAAAGGCATTTCGGATAACATAAAAGTGCGTTCGATTATCGGTCGTTTTTTAGAACATACTCGTATTTATTATTTCTTAAATGATGGTGATGAAAGAATATATTGCTCCAGTGCTGATTGGATGCAACGCAATTTATTTTATCGAGTAGAGGCGTGTTTTCCGATCGAAGAAAAACGTACTCGCGATCAGATCAAACGTTATGGCTTAATGCCCTATATCAATGACAATCAACAAGCATGGTTGTTACAAAGTGATGGTACTTATAAACGGGCTAAGCTTGGCAATTCCAAACCGCGCTCAGCACAACAGTTTTTACTTGAACATTACTGCAGTTAAATCAATTGTAATCTAGTTTAAATTCTACTTGATTTAGGTAACTGGCTTCGGTTTCCAGATCGGCTTCCGTTAATGGATGTTCTTTTAACCAATTATCAGGGAAACATAATTTTAATGTATTTTTATTGTTACTAACTTTGATATCAGGAATTCCATCACTCGTCCGACTTCGATGTAATAGAACCGCAATCCGTAATAAAATACATAAATATTTTTGTACATCAGTATTAATGAAAGAACTTTGAGTAAATTCTTCTTGTGCAAGTTTACGACGATGAAAACGTATAAGATGTGCAATTCTTGCCTGTTCTTGTTTTGAAAAGCCGGCCATGTCGGAATTTGCGATTAAGTAAGCACCATGTTTATGATATTGGCTATGGGCGACACGTAAACCAATATTATGTAAGTCACATGCCCAATTCAGTACATATTTATCGTTATTCGATAATTGCCAATGTTCTTTGGATTGATTAAATAAAATGCCGGCTGTGTTTTTAACACGAGTAGCATGTTCGATATCCAATGAGTATTGCTTAGCCATGGTTCTGACAGTTTCATATCGAATATCCTTTTTTTGTTTTCGACCGACGAGATCATAAAGTAAGCCTTCACGTAATGCGCCATGACAAACATTTAAATTATCGATTTCTAGTGCTTCAAAACAGCCGATTAAAATAGCAACACCTCCTACAAATACTGGAGTTCGTCGATTGTTAAGACTGTCTAATTGGATATTATCAATGTGTTCAAACTCTATGAGTTTATCTCGAAGTTTTTTGAGAGCGCTTAACGTTATGCCATTTTCACTCCATTGGTTTTCCAACAGAATATCTTGCACTGAACGAATTGTGCCAGAGGTTCCATATGCTATTTCCCAAGATTCAAGTTTATATAAGAGTTCCACTGATTCCAGCTCTTGGCGAGCAAATAAAATGGCTTTACGAAAACGCTTTGCGTTGATTTCTCCGTTAGAAAAATATTCATTAGTTGTATTAACGCAACCCATATACAGGCTTTCCGTTAATATCGGTTCAAAGTTTTTTCCAATGATAAATTCGGTACTGCCACCGCCGATATCAATTACCAAACGTTTATTTTCATTATCAAAGATAGTATTTGCGACACCGGTATAAATTAAGCGGGCTTCTTCCCGTCCTGAAATAATATCGATTTCATGTCCCAATGCAGCATGGGCTTTGGAAAGGAATTTATTGCCATTTCTGGCTTTGCGTAAGGTATTAGTGCCGACAACGCGGACATTCGAAGTAGGGATTTCTTTTAAGCGTTGGCCAAATTTTTCTAGACATTGAATACCGTTTTGAATCGCTTCATCGGATAATATGCCTTTTTTATCAAGGCCACCTGCTAGGCGGACCATTTCTCGCATTTTATCAATAATGACAATTTTGTCGTTACTTTCTCTAGCAACAATCATATGAAAGCTGTTGGAGCCAAGATCGATCGTAGCGTAGGTATCTTGATTTTTTTCAGACATATTAGGTGAATATTATCGCGAGTTGTTTAAACTTGCTATCAAGATACACACAATAATTGAGAGTCTCGATTTGGCTAAACATTTATTAATCATGCGGCATGGTAAATCCGATTGGAGTAATAATGAAGAGGACTTCGATCGGCCACTCAATAATAGGGGTAGGAAAAATGTTGCAACAATCGCTCAAAGATTAGTCAGTTTAGATATTATACCCGATCGGGTAGTGAGTTCTGCCGCGGTTAGAACTAAACAAACTACAGAGATAGTATTAGATAATATTCAATCGAAACAAACGAACACTCAGTATCTTGAGCAATTGTATTTAGCTGATATGTATAAGGTACTGGAAGTTATCGATCAAAACTTACAACAGACAAGTCGTAATTTAATGATAATCGCTCATAATCCTGGGCTTGATAATATAGTTTCCTATCTATCATCCGAACCGCCACCAAGAAATATTACAGGAAAATTAATGACAACGGCTGCGCTTGCAATATTTGAGTTAGATGAGACCAGCTCGATTAAAGGTAATCAATTGTCTTTAAAATATATGCTTAGACCTAAAGAATTGGATTAACAGTATTAATTCATAGGTTCGCAAACAATATAAGCTATCCAACCAGCGTCAGCTTCTCCTTCAATGGTTGGCTCAAAGACACCATTGCCTTCACCGTCTTCGTCTGTACCTTCCCAGTAAACAGTGGCTTTAAATTTAGCTTCTTCAAGAATGTCTAACATTTCAGGCATGGTCCAAAGACGCCAGGTGTAGGTAAAGGCTTCACGCATTTTCGAACCATCTTTGAAATGAAAATGAATATGATTAGTACATTCGCCAGTGATAGGGTTGTATTTAGATTGATCCCAAATATAAGTAAATCCGTGCTCTTTATGTTTGGTTTTTTCTTCTAACTCTTCAAAGGCTTCATAACCACCATAAAAATCTAAAAACAGAAGCCCATCTTTTTTTAGGCCATTGGTACGAATACGTTTAAAATAATCGGTTATAACCTTACGATCTTTCAGTATCCAATAGCTAAAATTCATCGCTAATACAACATCAGCTGGTTCAACATCAACACTAATGACGTTTTCGTTATAGATATTAATTCTTTTTGTCTGATTATCACTTAGTTTGGATAGATTATTATCTTTTCCCCATTGCAATACATCGTCATCCAAATCAACACAGTGGGCAATATTATCTTCCCGACGCTTAACCCATTCACAAGACGTATTCATAGTGCCGCAGAAGTCTTCGCGTAATTTTTGGGCTTTTTTTCCTTTGAGTTCTTCAAACGTTGAATCCACAAAATCTATCTCGGTTTCTACGCATTGGACTGAGTGTTGATATAAAATATGTTTATCGGCTTGCTCAGCCATTGTTAATTTGTTTTTAGATTTATTATTGTTTTTAGCCATCATTGAACCTGCATTACAACATTAGTGAATTAATCACGGTATTATATATTAAATATAATTATTTTTATCAGTGAGTATTTGATTCTATGAATAGAAAAATAATCGCCATAGGTGGTGGACGGATAATGACTCCAAACATCGCAAAAGTTCAAACACTTGATATTGATCAAGAGATTATTCATTTTTCAGGTAAGAAAAAACCATCTGTGTTATTTATACCGACGGCTAGTGAGGATAATCTCGAATATACCGAGGCATTTAGGCGTTTGTATGCAGGACATTTTGTTTGCAAAGTCGATTCTCTACTGTTGTATAAAGATAAGCCTAGTAAGCGTGAAATCAGTAAGAAAATCTTAAGTGCAGATATTATCTATGTCGGTGGTGGCAATACCTTAAGAATGATGAAGTATTGGCGAAAATTAGGGGTTGATAAACTGCTTGATAAGGCTCGACAAAATAATACTGTTTTATCAGGTCTCAGCGCAGGGGCCATTTGTTGGTTTAATTACGGTAATAGCGATTCCAGAAAGTTTAAAGATGGTAAAAATAAAACCTTAATTCGTGTACAAGGCTTAGGTTTTGTCGATTTGTTGTTATGCCCCCATTATGACACAGAGCAACATAGACAAGATTCGTTAAAGAATATGATGCAAAAACAGAAAGGTGTCGCTGTAGCCTTAGAAAACGGCACGGCAATACAAATTAAAGATGATGAATATCGAGTGATTACTTCTATGACAAGGAAAAACGCTTGGAAAATATATTGGTCAGGCGGTGAGTATCATAAGCAGAAGCTCGAACGAAATGGCACATATTTGCCATTAATAGAATTATTGGCCATATAAATTCAAAATTACAAATGACTGTGTTTAAATGTATCTATAAAAATAATAGTCGCTAGAACAGTATTCTAAATAATTGTACATATCTGGAGGTGAGTTGTGAGTGTCGAAACAGAATCTAAGTGGATGAATTTACCCAGCCTGGCTTTGCCTGTACGAGTGTTATTTACAGGTTATTTATTA
Source organism: Gammaproteobacteria bacterium (assembly GCA_965243205.1). Lineage (GTDB taxonomy): Bacteria > Pseudomonadota > Gammaproteobacteria > Eutrophobiales > Eutrophobiaceae > CBDEUK01. The sequence goes on along the minus strand of CBDEUK010000002.1, from coordinate 1,651,448 downwards.
GCTATCGGCTTAGGTCTTTTAATGGCTGGATTACAAATCGTTTTAACCCATGGTATGGCTGATGGAAAATTGGGGTTGTCATTAGATGATATTGTTTACAGCTATTATGGTGATCGAGGCAATAGTAAAATAGAAGCCAAGCTGAATGGTAGCATGATGGATAAGGCGCCAGATGAAGTGCGAGCAGAGATCATTCAATGGGCAAGAAATGGCGCTCCAGAAGATGAATACCATAATAAAATTTCCAAACATGTAGAGCAGTATTGTTCTATTTGTCATGGCAATGTGCCAGGTTTGCCAGCATTTAATAGTTTTGACACGATAAAAGAAATTACTGCAACAGATGAAGGTGCATCGGTTAGTTCCCTAACGCGAGTTTCACATATCCACTTATTTGGTATTTCATTTATATTCATGTTTGTAGGGTTAATTTTTAGCTTTTCAGTCGGAATACCAAAATGGCTTAAAGTATTAGCGATCGCCATGCCGTTCGCATTCTTAATTGTTGATATCATTTCTTGGTGGCTAACGAAGTGGTTCCCGGCTGCCGCATGGTTAACAATCATAGGTGGTTTTGGTTATTCATTAGCATCAACGTTTATGTGGTTTACATCGATGTATCAAATGTGGATATTGCCAATGAGCGGTAAAAAATACGAATACAATGCTTGGCAAGATGATTAAACATTTATATATATGTTATATAAAAAAAGCCCTGTGTATTACAGGGCTTTTTTATTGGAGCTGTGTAAAGTTATTTAGCTAACATTGATTTTATTAAACCGATGATAGCCATTAATACGCCGCCACCGACACCACCACTGGCTAGGCTACCAACAATACTTGCGACATCCATTCCACCACTAGAAGTCATGATTCCTAGCATGGATAGCAACTGTCCTCCAATACCACCACCTAAGATACCTGCAATGGAGTTACCGGCTGTGCCTAAAGATAAATTTTTGAATAATGAACCTGCTACGTTACCACCTACTGCACCACTGATAAGTTGAATGATTAATGGTAATAAGCTTTCCATAATGCTTCCCCTATGTTAGTTATGAATGTAGTTAGTTGAGGTCGTTGTTTTATAAACAACGTTATTATTGATAATGTCACGTCACTGACATACATATGATGACATGAACAGTTGTAAGACGTGAGATCTTTTTATAAGTTCAAATATTATTTTATATCTATTTGTTTTTTATATAAAAAAAGAAAACATGCAGTGGATATACCAGCTGATCCAAAGATCATGCACATGATCATTATTTGGTAGCGTGCTGCTATGAATGGAGAAACGCCTGATAAAATTTGTCCTGTCATCATGCCTGGTAAAGAAACCAAACCAACGGCAAATAAAGAATTGATTACCGGAATCATTGAAGCTTGATAGGCGGAATGACGAGCCGTTGTAAAACTTACTTTGTTATTAAGTTCAGATTCCAAACGTTCAATGGCGATACTAATGCTGGTCATAGAATTCGCAAAGATCATCCCGGCCAATGGGATCACATAATTGGGTTTAAACCATGGTTGCAGATCTAAAATTAAAAATACAATTAATAAAAAACACAAACCACCGCCGATAAGGATTGAAATAAGTGCAATCCGAAATGAACAGATGTTTTTATTATTACTAGTATTTAAAGCAATCCAGCTTGAAGCAATAATCATTAATCCTAAAATGAATAATACTAGCCAGCTTGAATTTTGATTAAATACAAACATCAAAACATAGCCGATTAATAATAGTTGAATCAGCATTCTTACAATTGAATAAATGGCTTTGTTGTAATTGAGTTGCCAAAACCAAAATATTGTTATTACTATAAGGACTGGAATAAACCCTATCATTAGTTGTAATAAAGAGATTGTTTGAATATCAGTATTATTCATCAATGATTCTTTTAGCTTTCCAAAACATTTTTTTCCAATAATCACTATCTAATTTGGATATAGTGACTCCTCGACTTGTTGATGCATGCATAAAATAACCATTTTCTAAATAAATACCAACATGACGAAAGCTTCTGCCGCGTTTAAAAAAAACCAAATCACCTTGTTTTAATTGAGTGCGTGAAATTTTTTTACCGATGGATGACTGAGTTAATGTTGTTCTAGGGATATTTACAGAGAATATCTTTTTATACGTTAGTTGTGCGAAGCCAGAACAATCAATACCTGATTTATCACTGCCACCATAACGATAAGGCACACCGTTCCATTCATTGTAAAGGGTCATGAGTTTATCTTTTACGGTGACTGGCTTTACTTGTTCTAGCCTTTTAGCAAATGTAGTGTCAGATTCGTTGGGATTATTTGTCGGTTTGGAAGGTTGTTGTGAGGGTTCTATTTTAGTTTGACTACAATTACAAATTATAAAAACAACAAAAATAAATATAATATTATTTTTCAGTAATCGATTCATGATATGTCATGATAGCCTGTTTAATAGAGTTAAAAGCCACTTGTTCATAAGGAATCGAATTTATATTGAACCAACCATAATCAGCTACATCATCATCTACAGTAACTTTAGGTTTAGTCTCTAGTTCAATATGATAGAACATATCCAGGGTGTTATACATAACATCTGCATAAAGATAACGATTAGTAGCGCTACATACATATTGGCCATATTGTTCAAGTTCTATTCCCAGTTCTTCTTTGACTTCACGAATCATAGCTTGTTCAGCCGTTTCAAACTCTTCAACAAATCCACCTGGAAGGTCTAGTTGACCTTTCTGAGGATCACGAGCTCGAGTGACTAATAATATGTCATTATCAACAGAAATAACCGCGGAACTGGTCGCTGCAACATTATGATAATATAGAAACCCACATTGATTGCATTTAAATGCTTTTATTTGATAAGGTTCAAAACTGCGGTTTCCACAAGCCGGACAAAAATATTCTTTATTCATAAATTATACAAGCTCAATGACTACAACAATGAATTGCCAAGTGTATCGTGCTTCACGACAGGATGAAATGTACGTTTATATAAGAGAGGATTTAGAACCAGAGTCTTTACCTACTGAATTACTCTCTCTTGTTAAAGATTTAACATTGGTTATGGGGTTAGAACTTAGTCCAGAAAGAAAGTTGGCACGGGAAGATGTTGAGCAAGTTATTAAAAATTTGCAAGAGCAGGGTTATCATTTACAAATGCCACCTGATCCATTGAAGCCTAACTTATATGAAGGCGATTGATTGTTTAGAAATCTGCTTAAGTTTATTTGGGTAATTTATCTTTTTCGGAATCATCGTCTTCCCAGTATTCACCATCAATGATGGTATCGCCTTGGTGATCTCGCTTAGAGTGCATACGAGATTGAATGGCTTTTTGTAAAATATATTCTGCAACAGGAATACGTACCGCAGGTATTAAGCATAGAAAGCCAATAGCATCAGTAAAAAAGCCTGGAGTAAGCAGTAATGCGCCTGAAACAAGCAGCATTAAACCTTCGATTAAACCGCTGGCAGGCAGTTTGCCGCTTTGCATAGAGTTTTGTACTCTGGCGATGGTACTTAAGCCTTGATAACGCAGCATGATCGTTCCAAGTGCGGCGGTTAATATGATGACAAGGATAGTATTAATAGTGCCGATACGACTGCCGACTTCGATCAGTAGATAAATCTCAATGATCGGGATGATGACAAATAATAAAAACAAAAAACGGAACAAGAAAAAGGCCTCAAGGTCTTGTGAATGAATCATTACGCTGTAATATTTTAACGATACTATTTTTAATTAACACCTGAATTATTATCTTTGATGGAATTAAACGATAAATACTGTTTATTAATAACCACTTGCAATGATAGTGATGCTGCTGAAAACATAGCGAAGTCTTTGGTTGCTGAGCAGTTAGCGGCATGTGTGAATATCATTGATAGTGGTAAATCGGTTTATCAATGGAAACAAGCAATAGAAATCGATTCTGAGTTATTATTATTCATAAAAACCAGCAAACAACATTGTGAAGACATTGAAATAAGATTAAAAGAATTACATCCATACGAACTTCCTGAGATAATCACAGTCCCTATCGAATCTGGATCAAAAGAGTATCTAAATTGGTTGTCGGAAAATCTTAAATGAAAAAGAATTTACGAATATTTTATGGTTTCATCATGTTCTCGATTTGCCATTCGGTTATGGCAATCTCAATTAGTGATCGTATAAACAATGCAATCAATAATATTGGCACGCCTTCTGATGAAATTTTGGATCCTGAAATAGCGTTTGCTTTTACGAATGAAATAAGTGATGAAAACGAATTGACTCTGAATTGGCGAATTGAAGACGGTTATTATCTTTATCAAAATCGATTTGCTGTTGAATCACAAATCCCAGAATTAGAAATCGGCTCGTATCAATTACCAAAAGGAAAAGAGAAAAACGATCCAGAGTTTGGTCTGGTTAACGTGAATGTTGGCGATACTGAATTCACTGTGCCATTAATTCGTAAGGTTGTTACACAGTTTACTGGTCAGATCTTAGTAAAGTATCAAGGTTGTAAAGAAGATTCAGTTTGTTATCCCCCTCAGGAGAAACTAGTTGATGTCGTATTCCAAACCGTCGACGAATTACCTAATGTTGAACAAACTAGTAGTTCCAATTCACAAGCTACAGTAAAGGTATCCGAGCAAGATATTATTTTAAGTAATCTTGCGAATGGTAGTTTTATCGCAAATATCTTTTTATTTTTTGGTTTTGGCTTATTGTTGTCACTAACACCTTGTGTGTTTCCAATGATTCCCATTTTATCTGGGATTATCGTTGGTCAATCAAATGAAATAACTACTCAAAGAGCTTTTGTTTTATCGTTAACGTATATAATTGCAATGGCATTAACCTATGCTTTACTTGGTTTATTAGCAGGTTCATTCCAATTTAATTTACAAGCAGCTTCACAAAATATTTGGGTAATAGTCGGTTTCAGTTTTGTCTTTGTATTATTAGCTCTATCTATGTTTGGTTTTTATGAGTTGCAGTTACCAAGTGGATTGCAAACACGTTTGAATCAATTATCGGATAATCAACAAACAGGATCTTTGCATGGAACAGCTATCATGGGGGTGTTATCTGCTATTATTGTTGGGCCATGTGTAGCGCCTCCCTTAGCAGGAGCATTGCTATATATTAGTCAAACGGGTGATGCGATCTTAGGTGGCCTAGCGTTGTTTGCTATGGGATTAGGTTTTGGTGTGCCGTTATTAATCATTGGAACTTCTGCAGGAAAATTGTTACCAAAAGCAGGTTCTTGGATGGAAACCATAAAAGCTATTTTTGGTGTATTAATGCTTGCTGTCGCGATTTGGTTTTTAGAACGAGTATTACCCGGCCAAATTACATTAATGCTATGGGCTGCTTTACTCATCGTCTCTGCGATTTTTATGGGAGCATTAGATCAAATCGAGCCGATAAAAAAATGGTCTCGGTTATGGAAGGGCTTAGGTATTGTTTTGTTAGTCTATGGTTTGATGTTAGTAGTGGCATCAACTCTAGGTGGTAGTAATCCACTTCATCCATTTCAAACAACAAGCATTACAAATAATACTAACAACGTTGTTTCTAAACTTGATTTTAAACCGATAAAAAGTGTTGAGGATCTTGAACAAGAACTTGCAGCAGCGAAATCGCAAGGTAAGTTCATCATGTTAGATTTTTACGCGGATTGGTGTGTTGTTTGTAAAGAGTTGGAAGCTTATACATTTAGCGATCCTCAAGTACAAGCAAGCTTAACGGATATGGTGCTATTAAAGGCCGATGTAACAGCAAATGATGACATTGATAAAGCGTTGTTGAATAAATTTAATTTATTCGGTCCACCTGCCGTATTATTTTTTGATCAATCAAAACAAGAATTAATAGGTTATCGCTTAGTTGGTTTTATTAAAGCAGATGATTTTATTTCACATATAGAACAAGCAACCGCTTTATGAGTAGTAAACTATCTTCGACCATTTTTTGGTTATGTGTAGTTGTTTTTTCAATGTTTGCAGGTTTTCAAACATCACAATATCTTTCCCCTCAAGCTCCAAGCAATCAGCAGCAAGTTGGATTTGATCATGAAACTATCATTGGTCAACAAAGACCAGATTTTACTTTAGCTGATCTCATCGGTAAGCAGCGTTCAATAGAAGAATGGGATGGTAAGATCCTTATCATTAATTTTTGGGCGACTTGGTGTCCACCATGCCGTGAAGAAATCCCTGAGTTTATCCATTTGCAAGAAGAGTATGCTGAGAAAGGTGTGCAGTTTTTGGGCGTTGCTTTACAAACTGCCGAAGAAGTTCAACCATTCTACGATGAGCATGGTATGAATTATCCAAGCTTGGTAGGACAACAAGATGTCGTGAAAGTCGCCAAAGCTTATGGTAATGTTGCAGGTGCGTTACCGTACAGCGTTATTATCAGTCCTTCAGGCAAGATAGAATTCACTAAGCGTGGCCCTCTGGATACAGAAACTGCACGAAAGGTCATTGATTCTTTACTCTAAAATCATAGAAATGCCTCGAACTTGCGAATAAGTTCTGCTAAGATTCCCGAAATCACACGAAACTATAACAATAATTGGGGGGAACCATGGCAAAATTCTTAGTCTTAAATGGCCCCAATCTTAATTTACTCGGCGAAAGAGAACCAGAAGTCTACGGTTATACAACGCTTGTCGAAATTGATGAACAAATCCAGCAGGCTGCTGCTAAAGCAGGCCATGAGTTGCAGTGTTTTCAGAGTAACTCTGAATCTGAAATCATTGATCGAATACATTTAGCAAAAAAATCTGAAGTTGATTTCATCATCATAAATCCTGGTGCATTTACCCATACCAGTATTGCTATCAGGGATGCTTTTTTAGGCGTTCAACTGCCTTTTATTGAAGTTCATCTGTCGAATGTTTACGCACGAGAAGAGTTTCGAAAACATTCTTATTTATCTGACATTGCCGTAGGCATTATTAGTGGCATGGGAGCCAAAGGCTATGAGTTGGCTTTGATGGCTGCAGAGACCAAATTAAATTAATAATTACTATAAGAGAGTATCTAGATGGATATCCGCAAGGTAAAAAAACTGATTGAATTGCTAGAAGAGTCTGGCGTAACTGAAATAGAAGTTTGTGAAGGCGAAGAATCTGTACGTATTAGCCGCCAGATTAATCCTGCAAATAGCCAAACAGTCGTACAAGTTCCAGAAGCGGCTGCGACTTATATGCCGGCTGCAGCTCCTGCTGCGCCGGTTGAAATTGCTGCGCCTTCTGAACCTGCTGAGACTGGGCATCAAGTTAAAGCACCGATGGTCGGGATTTTTTATACCTCACCTGCTCCAGGCGAACCTTCTTATGCAAGTATTGGCCAAAAAGTTAAGAAAGGTGATGTGTTGTGCGTGATTGAAGCGATGAAAATCATGAATCAGATCGAAGCGGATGCCGACGGTGAAATCGTTAAGATCCACGTTGATAACGGTGAGCCAGTAGAATACGGGCAAGTATTGTTTACCATTCGTTAATCATCTATTCATCAATCATACTTAAGAATAAATCGTTATGTTGGATAAAGTCGTCATTGCTAATCGTGGAGAAATCGCTCTTAGAATACTTAGGGCTTGCCGCGAATTAGGTATTAAAACTGTTGCTGTCTATTCTGAAGCGGATAGAGAACAAAAACATGTATTCCTTGCAGATGAATCCGTTTGTATTGGGCCTGCTGCAAGTATTGATAGCTATTTGAATATTCCTGCAGTTATTAGCGCGGCTGAAGTAACCGATGCTGTTGCCATTCATCCTGGCTACGGCTTCTTATCAGAGAATGCAGATTTCGCAGAACGCACTGAGCAAAGTGGGTTTATTTTTATTGGACCTAAAGCTGACACTATCCGAGTGATGGGTGATAAAGTTTCTGCCATTGCAGCAATGAAAAAAGCTGGCATACCTTGTTTACCAGGTTCTGACGGTATTTTAGAAGATGATCCAGATAAATATATTCCTTTAGCACGTGAGATTGGTTATCCCGTTATCATCAAGGCAACGGGCGGTGGTGGCGGTCGAGGTATGCGTGTTGTTCACAGTGAAGCGGCGTTAAAGAATGCTGTTACCTTAACGCGTAATGAAGCGGGTACGGCTTTTAACAATCCAGATGTTTACATGGAAAAGTTTTTAGAGCATCCACGACATGTTGAAATTCAAGTATTGGCAGATGAACACGGTAATGTGATCCATTTAGGCGAACGTGATTGCTCCATGCAACGTCGTCATCAAAAAGTGATCGAAGAAGCACCAGCTCCTGGTATTACCGAAGAACTAAGACAAGAGATCGGTCAACGATGTGTTAGTGCATGTCGAGCGATTGGTTATCGAGGTGCAGGAACGTTTGAGTTCTTATATGAAAATGGTGAGTTTTTCTTTATTGAAATGAACACTCGCGTACAAGTTGAGCACCCAGTGACTGAGATGATTACAGGTGTTGATATAGTAAAAGAACAATTACGAATCGCTGATGGAGAAAAACTTTCTTTTACTCAAGACGATATCAAAATTAATGGCCATGCAATCGAATGCCGCCTTAATGCTGAAGATCCAGAAACCTTTATGCCATGCCCAGGAACCATTGAGCATTATCATGCACCAGGCGGCCCAGGCGTAAGAGTTGAAACACATATTTACGATAGTTATAAAGTGCCACCCCATTATGACTCAATGATTGGAAAGTTAATTGTTCATGCTGAGAATCGTGATTTGGCATTGGCAAGAATGGATACTGCTTTAACGGAAATTGTGATCAATGGTATTAAGACGAATATTCCGTTACAACAAAAAATTATTGATGATTCCGCGTTTCGTGCAGGTGGAACCGATATTCATTACCTAGAAAATAAATTAGGTATCAAATAACAATTTGTTCGTTGCTATCGCGAAAGGCTTTATTATTTAGCCATGGCTTGGCTTAAATTATCTATTACTACCAATGCTAAAAGAGCTGAAGAACTCGCCGAGTTTCTGGAGCTCTTTGGTGCTCAAGCGGTAAGTTTTGTTGGTGTTAGTGATGAGAAGATTTTTAGTCAGCCAAATGAAGCTAACGAACAAGTTTTATGGGAAAGTACAGAAGTTTCAGGTTTACTGCCCGACGATGTTGATATGGATATTCTTTTGGTTTGTATGCGTGAACGCATTGGTACTGACGCGATTCAAAACCGTTCAATTTCATTGATTGAAGATAAAGATTGGGAACAAGATTATAAAAACTCGGTTTCTCTACAATGGATTGGTGAGAGTATTTGTATTTGTCCGAGTTGGTTACAACCACCTGAGTCTGCTGTCGCGCCAATTATTTTAGACCCTGGCCTAGCGTTTGGAACTGGCACGCATGCGACGACTCGTTTATGTTTACAATGGTTAGAGTCCATCGACTTAAACGGTAAAACGGTTATCGATTTTGGTTGTGGTTCAGGAATATTAGCATTGGCTTGTGTACGTTTAGGTGCCGAAAAAGTATATGCGATCGATATTGATCCTCAAGCGATCATAGCTACAAACGCCAATGCGGAAAAAAATAATCTTGCGGATAAAATAATCGCAACATTACCAAGTGAAACCCCAATTCCAGCAAGTGCAGTATTAGTTGCAAATGTTTTATTGAATCCATTAAAAGAACTTTGCGAAGAATTAGCTAGCTTAGTTGAAGCTAATGGATTGATAGGTTTATCAGGTTTGTTAGGTACTCAAACAGATGAATGTTTGGCGTCTTATGAGCAGTGGTTTAATATGAATACTCCTATCGTTGAACAAGAGTGGGCTTTCATAGACGGTGTTCGAAAATAATATTGAATAGACTATGTATACGACTTGTACTGAATGCCATCGCCAATTTCGTATCCGTGCTGATCAATTAAATGCCGCGGAAGGCCAGGTTATGTGTGGTTATTGCGGTAATCAATTCAATGCCTTAGAAAACCTATCTGATTCCATCAACCCAACCGAGCAAGAGCAAATTCAACAAACTGAACCTTCAATGGATGAAGTGTTGGCTTCCATAGAACAAGAGATTGAAGAAGAAAATATAATTCAACCTGTCGTGGAAGAAGCAGCTAAGGATGTATCGGAAGAAGTTGATACTGCGGTTAATTTACAACCCGAGCGTTCAGAAAAAGATAATGTTATCGATTCGGTCACTGCAGCAGAAATTCTGAAAGTGGCGGATTCAAAACAAGAACAAGAAGAGTTTGAACCAGAATTAGTTAAAACTTTGGAAAAAGATGATGACCTAGATAGTTTGATTCAGCAGCTATCAACCGAATCAATTGATAAAGATGAGCTTGATGAGGTCCTATCAATAGAACCAACCATCAATGATAATAATTCTATAATCGATGATAATTTTGATACTAACCATTATGCAGTAGATTTATTAGATGAAGAACTTGAAGTTTCTAGTACTGCTAGCAATGTATTTTGGTGGTTGTTGGGGATTATTTTATTACTTGGTTTAGCTGCTCAATATGTTTGGTTTCAACGCGATAACATTATGCAGCAACATCCAAAGACTGTTAGCTATTACAATCAACTTTGCGCACAGTTCAAATGTAATGTTTACAGAAATAAAGATTTCTCAAAACTACAAATTATCAATCGTGATGTGCGACTACACCCGGCCTATCAAGATAGTTTATTAGTTAACGCAGTCATGGAAAATCAAGGCGAAACCACCGTGCCTTATCCTAATATCCAATTAAGTTTATTTGATACTAATGGTGAAATGGTTTCTTATCGAAGGTTCAAGCCAAAAGAATACTTGGAAGAAAACATAAACATTGCTCAAGGTATGGCGGCTAACTCACCAGTTCATTTTGTAATGGAGTTAAGCGGTTACGAAGATAATGCGGTGAGTTTCGAGTTTGATTTTTATTAACTAAGTTTAGCGAAACCCTTTACTGTTCATAAAACGCCAGGTTCGTGTGATGTGGAGAAGATCCACTTCACTGCGAAAACTTTCTGGAAATTCTGCATAAGGTGCCGCAAGTTCTACAATGCGAATTGCAGCGTCATCTAATACTTTATGACCCGAAGGTTTGCGTACAATAATTTCATTGATGCTGCCATCTGGATTCAAAGCCACATCTAAAATCAAGCTACCGTTTAATTTATTTCTTCTCGCTTCGTCGGGATAATTTAAATTACCAACTCTTTCCACTTTCGCACGCCAAGCCTCCATATAGGTTGCGTACTTAAATTCCTTTGTGCTTGCTGATACAAATTTACGTTTCGGCCTCTGTGCTTTAGATTCCATCTTGCGACGAATTTCTGCACTTAAAGAGGCAATTTTTAAACTATTGGTTAATAAGGAAGCAGCGCTTGGTGTTTCAAGTTTGGGCATGGGTTTAGGTTTAGGAGGTGTTTTTTTCACTTCCTCTTTTGCAACAGGCTCGGGCTTGGTTTCAATGGGCTTTGGCGGCGCTTCGATGGGCTCGTCCTGTTTGACTGGTTCGGGAACGATTTCTTTGACATCAGAATTTTCCGCAAGCAATAAGGTTTCTTCCTGGTTGGCCGCAGGTGGTTCAGCTTCCACTATAGTTTCTTCAGGTGCAGGAGGGGTTGGTGGTTCAGGAGGTGGAGCTTCTTCAAAATCTGGAGCAGCCGTCATTTCTGGAGTTTGCTCAGGGAAAGGGGCTGGGACTGGAGTAGAAGGACTCACCTTTTCTTCATCTTCTCCCCCACCTTCTAAATTTGCTTGGCCGAGGAAGTCTGCATCTTTCGGCGCTTTTTTTTCGCTTTGCTGAACCAATATAATTTCCATCGTTTCATAACGCGGTTGGATAATATCTTCAGGCGCAAAAGTAATGCCGAGAATAATCAAGGCGTGCATGATGATGGCCAAACATAAGGTCAGACCAAACCGATCCAGCGAAGTGACGATGGGTTGTGGTGCTACAGCAGACAAATTATAAGATCAGCGTTTTAGGCATTGGAAAGATTATACTTGGAAACGATAAGACAGTTAATATCTGGGCTAGTTTAAGCAAATTTTTTGCTACATTCATCAACTAAGAAATCAATAAAATCACCTGCAATATCCAAATTTTCTGCCTTATCAAGCTCTCTAATACAGGTTGGGCTAGTGACATTAATCTCTGTTAAGTAGTCGCCAATCACATCGAGGCCTACAAAGTATAGGCCTTTTTCAATCAGTTTATTTCCAACTCGATGACAGATTTCATAATCGTGTTCAGATAATGGAATTGCTTTACCAGTACCGCCAGCCGCTAAATTGCCACGGGTTTCGCCAGATTTAGGTATTCTGGCTAAGGCATAGGGCACGGGTTTACCATTGATTAATAAAATACGTTTATCACCTTGAGTGATTTCTGGAACGTATTTTTGCGCCATGATGAACTGAGAAAATTTTGTACTAACGGCTTCCAACATGGCTGATGTATTGGGATCGCCTTGTTGAATTCGAAAAATAGAATCACCGCCCATGCTATGCAAAGGTTTTACGATGATGTCTTTATGTACATCTAAAAAACTCATTAATGTCGTTTGATCTTTACTGACCAATGTAGGTGACATCACATCTGCAAACCAGGTGCAATAAATCTTTTCATTCACATCACGTAGGCTTCTTGGATCGTTTACTACCCGCGCCCCCGCTTTTTGCGCATGTTCCAAAATGTAGGTTGCGACGTAATATTCCGGCGTTACTGGCGGGTCTTGGCGCATTAAAATAATATCAAAATCACCAAGTTCACTGACTTGTTCACTGGTAAATTCATACCATCCTTTTAGATCGTCTTTAACAATGAGTCCTTTAGTTTTGGCACAGGCTAGGTCGTGATCTAGAAATAGGTCGTTTGGTTCGATATAAAATAGTTGCAAGCCGCGTTTTTGTGCGGCGAGTAACATAGCAAAAGAGCTGTCTTTTTCAATTTTGATCCGCTGAATCGGATCCATAACAATAGCAAGTTTCATAGTTTGAATCTTAAAGTAAATTGATAAGCTATGGTGTAATATTCACAGCTTAATCCATCAATAATTTAAACTCCAAATTTTAATCATGTCTGTTATTAGAATTGCGACTCGAAAGAGCCCGCTTGCTTTGTGGCAAGCTGAACATGTTCAACAAGAATTAGAGAAAAAGCACCCAGATTTACAGGTTGAATTAGTGCCGATGTCGACTCAGGGCGATCGATTTTTGTCAGCACCGCTCTCGCAAATTGGTGGCAAAGGGTTGTTCATGAAAGAGTTAGAGCAAGCGATTTTAGAAGACAGAGCGGATATAGCGGTTCATTCAATGAAAGATGTGACTGCTGACTTTCCATCAGGCTTGCAGTTATCTGTGATCATGGAACGCGAAGATCCCAGAGATGCCTTTATATCGAATAAGTATTCGTCCTTATCCGAACTGCCAGAAAATGCAGTCGTTGGTACGTCGAGTGTTAGAAGACAATGCCAGTTACGAAAACTGCGACCAGATTTAGAATTGAAAGATTTACGTGGCAATGTTGGTACTCGATTAGGTAAGTTAGACGATGGTCAATACGATGCCATTATATTAGCAACAGCTGGGATAAAACGTTTAGGACTTGCAGAAAGAATTAGCGAATATATTTCGACAGATGTCTTATTGCCAGCTGTTGGACAAGCTGCTATTGGGATTGAAACACGAGAAAATGATCCACAAACGATAGAGTTAATTAGTTGCTTAGAACATAGTGCAACTGCTTCCCGAATCTCTGCTGAGAGAGCAGCCAGTAAAAAACTCTATGGCGGTTGCCAATTACCAATAGCAGCTTTTGCAGAATTGAAAAATGATGTTATCAATATGCAAGGTTTAGTTGGTAAGGTTGATGGTACTGAAATCATTACTGCGGATATCAAAGGTGATGTTAAGGATGCCGAATCTTTAGGTGAACAATTGGCAGAGCAATTATTAACCAAAGGTGCGGATAAAATTCTGGAATCGATGGTTAACCGTGATTAATGGCGTATAAGCAATATCGTGTATTGGTCACTCGGCCGGCTCATCAAGCCGAAGAGCTTTGTGCGTTAATTGAAGAACAAGGATGGTTAGCTATACGGTTTCCAACCATTGAGATCAAATTTCTTGAGCAGATTAAATTTCCGCAGCTTAATAACTATTCCACTCTTATCTTTACCAGTCGCAATTCGGTTGATGCTGCATTTCAATATTGGCATCTACAAGATTTTAAATCTAAGCAAGTAATTGCTATCGGGCAAGCAACGACAACGGCATTACACGCTCAAGGAATGGAACAAGTCATACTTCCTAATGGTATATCCAATAGTGAGCAGTTATTAACTATTCCAGAATTACAAGCTGATAAAATCAAAGATGAAAACATTTTGATTTTATCAGGATTGGGAGGACGCAAATTATTGCAGAGTAAGTTGTCTAAATCGGCTAATCGGGTAGATACATTAGCGCTCTATGAACGCCTATGTCCGTGCTATGATAAGCTCAAACTGGAGCAAGTTTGGGATACGTTGCCAGATGCGTTAGTGTTAACCAGTAACGAGGCAGCGGAAAACTTAAAAAAAATATTGAATTCAACACCTTATGAAAGGTCTGTTAATGAAATCCCAACTATTGTAATGAGTCAACGCAGCCAAGATTCTGTGTATCAAATGGGTTTTCATGCAAACAGTTGGATTGCTGAGACAACGAATGTTTATGGTTTAATAAGTGCATTGAAACAGTGTTTTGAAGAGGAAGGCAGTGAGTAACGATACAGAACAAAACAACGAATCCGACCAAAGCGTCACGGAGTTCGATTTAACAACGGAGAATTCTGTTGAAGCCAGTTTTCCTTCATGGATTAAATGGCTAGCGATCATTAGTTTTTTAGGCATCTTGGCGTTAGCTGCTGCAGTTTATTACATTTACTCTCATGGTCATCAACAGCTTGCTGCTTTAAAAACAGATATTGAGAGTCAAGTTCAATCAAATATTGATAATAATTTAGCTGATGTTGAACAATTAGAAACTCAACTAAAACAAAAACTGGAATCAACGACTGCGAAC
This sequence comes from Gammaproteobacteria bacterium, assembly GCA_965243205.1. Taxonomy (GTDB): domain Bacteria; phylum Pseudomonadota; class Gammaproteobacteria; order Eutrophobiales; family Eutrophobiaceae; genus CBDEUK01. The sequence continues at coordinate 1,636,400 of CBDEUK010000002.1, read as the reverse complement.
GAAGAAAAACAACAGTCCGCGATTGAAGAATTACAAACCAATCAGACGGCTATCCAAGAAACCTTAACTGCACTAAATCAAGAAAGGCCTGATTCAAACCTAGATTGGTCTCTAGCAGAAATAGAAAACTTAATTGTTATTGCGTTACAAAGATTACAACTCGCGAATGATCCACAAACAGCGATCACTGCATTAGAAACTGCAGATTTAAGATTAAAAGATTTATCCGATCCAAGTTTATTAACAATACGCCAACAGTTAACGACTGATATTAATAAGCTTAAAGCAGTTAATAAAGTAGATACTTCTGGAATGAGTTTGTATTTATCAGATCTCATTAGCAAAGTAGATAATTTACCTTTAAAGGATAATTCAGTTCTTACCAAGACGGATACATCTACTAATTCTGAAGCGACATCTTCTGAAAATAAAACTTGGCAGCAAAATTTATTAAGCTTACCTGGTTTAGTTTGGCAAGAGCTGAAAAGTAATTTAGTCATAAAACATAAAGATGAATTAGATGGTAGCAATGCGTTTTTATTACCCGAACAAGAATATTATTTATATCAAAATTTACGTCTTCAATTACAAAACGCTAAGTTTGCAGTTCTTACTCAAGATACGAAAAATCTACATGCAAGTGTGGATACGATCACTGCATGGTTAGAACAACATTTTAAATCGAATGATGCTGCCGTGATAAATATCATAGAAGCATTATCGAAAATGAAATCGGTTGAATTAAAACCCGAGATGCCTGATATCAGTTCTTCTTTGGAAACGTTAAGGGCTGTGATTCGTAATAACCAATCTGATAATAACTAATTGTGATGAGTTGATATGAAACTACTAATTACAGTTATTATTGCATTAGCACTTGCTGCTTTGATTGGTGTTGTCGGTGGAAGTAATGATGGATACATGGTTTTTTCATTTGGCGATTATACAGTTCAAACATCGTTTAACTTTTTTATTATTAGTTTAATTTTATTATGTATTAGTTTTTACATACTAACGCGCTTAATTTTTAAATTTGCCTCAGCTGGAAAAGATTATCAAAAATATAAACAACGCAAAGACTCGATTAATAATGCTGAATATTTAAGTAGTGGTATGACTGCTTTAATAGAAGGAAATTGGCGTAAGGCAGAGTCATTATTAAGCAAGGGTGCTAAGTACAGCAAAAATCCGACACTTAATTATTTAGGTGCAGCAAGGGCCGCTCAACAGATGGGCGAACTGGATCTTCGTGATCATTATTTAAGTCTTGCACATGATTTACACGATAAAAACGCTTCCGTTGGTATTACACAAGCCAAATTACAAATGGATCAAAATCAACGTGAGCAAGCTTTAGCAACACTCACTAAATTACATGATGATGACCCTAAGCAAGTTGAAGTTAACCGTATGTTGCTATCGAGTTATATTGATTTACAAGAATGGTCAAAGGTTTTAGAACTTTTACCAAAACTTAAAAAACAATCGGCCTTAATAGCAGATATGTATAAAGCGTATGAATTACAAGCGTACGCAGGTAAGTTGGAAGATGCGGGATTAAGTAATAATGAACAGACTTTAAGTAACACGTGGTTAGCCATTCCAAAAAAACTTCGTGCAGAGTTATATTTAATCGACGTTTATGTACAACAACGTTTACGTTTTGAAAATCATCAAGACAGTGAATTATTACTGCGTAAATCGATTAAAAAAGAATGGGATGAGCGTTTAGTACGTCTTTATGGCTTGGTAAAGGGTAATGATTTGTCTGCGCAATTATCCTTTGCCGAGGGTTTATTAAAAAACCATGCTAACGATCCAACCTTGTTATTAACCTTAGGCAGGTTATGTATCAAGAATCAACTATGGGGCAAAGCGCGCGAATATTTTGAAGAGTGTGCTGAGTACGAAAAAAGCCCAGAATTGTTTTACGAACTTGCGCAATTGTTACAACAAGAATTAAACGAACCAGAATTGGCTTCAAACTACCATCGTTTGGGATTATCGATTGCCGCTGATCCAAGTAATATCACAAATCAGAAACGCTTGCCGAGCTCTTAATAACTATTCTTTAGCCGCAGCAAACTCAAACGAATCCGAATAAATATATTTTTCTTCTAAGCCTTTCGCGGCAACACTTTCACACACGGCTTTGGTCATGGGTGGTGGACCACATGTATATACTTCATACGCACTGAAGTTTTCAAAATCTTCTAATACTGCTTCATGTACATAACCAGTGCGTCCTTGCCAGTTATCTTCAGGTATCGGTTCGGATAGTACAGGGATATATTCGATATGATCGTATTGACTTGTCCATGACTCGGCTAATTCAGCTAGGTACAGATCAGATTTTGCTCGAACGCCCCAGTAGAATTTAATTGGACGATGTATTCCTGCGGCTAAAGTGTGTTCGATAATACTTTTAACTGGAGCAAAACCAGTACCGCCAGCCACCATAATGACTGGTCTATCGCTATCTTCTCGAAAATAAAAACTACCATGTGGTCCTTCAAGTCTTAATAAAGTTTTTTCAGAAAGATCGTTAAAAGCATATTCTGAAAATGCCCCACCTTCATAATAGCGAATATGTAATTCTAAAAACTCGTCGTCATGTGGTGCATTAGCAAGGGAAAACGAACGTTGTTTGCCATCACTCATTAAGATATCGATATATTGACCCGCCAAAAATGCTAAACGTTCTGTCTTGGGTAATTTTAATTTTAGTCTCACCACGTCATGCGTTAATTTATCTATATGCATGACTCTACAGGGAAGTTTACGGATTTGTATTTCATTTGGAGTATTGGCTAGCCGAGCTTCGATATTCAAATCCGAATTCGCTATTGCTTGGCACATTAACCCAAAACCATTCGATTTATCTTTATCAGATAGACCTGATAGATCTTGTTTAATATATGAAAATGTACCATCAATAACTTTTGATTTACAGGCGCCACAGGCACCATCGCGACAGCCATAAGGTAGCCTTACGCCTTGACGCAAAGCTGCATCAAGAACCGTTTCATTTTGCAAAACTTCGAACGAAGTTTCATCGGGCTGTAGAGTAACCTTATAAGACATAAAACCTGCTTGGTAAAAAGATGATGCTAGATCTTATTGATCCATTTAATGATGGGCTGCCATTGCTCCAAATCATAGTAGGTCTTAGATGGAGCCAGTTCAAAAATACTCAAGCCCTGTTCGGCCGCATGAATATAGTTTTGACTCATACGTAATACAGATAAAAACGGTAACGATTGCCCACCTGGAAGCTTAAGGCCATCTAAATAATATTCAAGCTTTGCAGCAGCGATGGTGTCTTCACGTACGCGAGTTGCGATGCTAGCAATTTTAATTTTTTTGTTTATCGATTTTTTTTGTGCGACTAAATCTTCAAAGAATTTTTCGGCCGCCCGAATATCGATAGGTGACGGAGTAATTGGCATTAGTAAACAATCAGCATTTTTAATGAAGGTCGCTAATTTTTTACCTTGTAATGCAGCGGGTGAATCGATGATTAATATATCAGTGGATTTATCAACACGGATATTCTTCGTATCACCATGGGTTCCAGCAGTGATTACAGGGCGAGCATCAGGTCTGACGGCGAGCCAGTCGTTACTGGAACCTTGCGGATCCATATCTGCTAAGGCAACATTTTTGCCTTGAGTAGCTAAATAACCAGCTAAATTAGTGGCAATGGTCGTTTTACCCGATCCGCCTTTTGGATTTAATATAAGAATGGATTTCATTGTTATTATCCTTTTGATCTGGTCATTATAGCGACAGTTTAAAAATTACTCAGTAAAAATCCACATCATTCATCATTTTTCTCAGTCATGAGATTACGAATCACGGGATTTAAAATCAATTGCATGGCAAATAACATCTTGCCTGAGGGTATTAAAATTGTGTCAGGTGAAGACATAGATGAGCCTTCGAGCATTTTTAGCAAATATTGGTAATCGACTTGGATTTTTTCCTGGTTACGAATATGAATCACAGTGAAACTTTCATCATTGGTCGGAATATGATCCGCTGCGAATGGATTGGACGTATCAATCGTCGGCACGCGTTGGAAATTGATATCTGTTAGAGAAAATTGCGGTGTTATGTAATGGACGTAATCATGCATTCGGCCAAGGATCATATTGGTTGCGTCTTCAGCAGTATAACCTCGTACTGATTGGTCTCGGTGAATTTTTTGAATCCATTCCAAATTAATAATTGGTACGACGCCAATTAATAAGTCCACAAATTGGCTGACATCCACTGAGTCGGTTTTAACACCACCATGCAGGCCTTCATAGAAAAGTAAATCACTATTTTCAGGCAGGGTTTCCCAGTCGGTTAACGAGCCTAGAGGAGAATTATGCAGTTCTGACTCTTGTTCGTTATGAATGTAATAGCGTCGTTTACCTGAACCCTTTTCAGAATATTCTTTAAAGACACACTCTAATTCTTCAAAAATATTTCCTTCAGGGCCGAAATGAGTGATATGACGACCAGCAACGTTATGCTGTTCACGAACCTTATTCATTTCATCACGGTTATAACGATGAAAACAATCGCCTTCGATCATGGCAGCTGAAATATTTTCTGCATCGAATATTTGCTCAAACGCTGTTTTGACAATGGTCGTGCCGGCTCCTGAGGAACCAGTAACAGCAACTATTGGATGTTTTTTCGACATATATCGTTTCCGTCGGGTATCATCTTGTTAGCATTAGTTCATAAATAATATACGTAAAACAGTGTATTGGCCGAGACAGTTCTCAATTTTTGCAAGCATTTAACATTGGTTTAGCATTAAATTCAATGTACTCTTTGAGGATTAACAATCATTTATTCAACAACATATTCTATGCAAGATATCCAGCAGGATAAAAAGCTATATCTAAGACTGCTCCAATACGTTAAGCCGCACTGGCATTTATTCGCAATTGCAATTACTGGGATGGTTATTTTTGCCATTACTGAACCAGCGGTACCGGCGTTACTCCAACCAATGTTAGATGGTGCTTTCATTGAACAAGATCCTTGGTTAATCAAGGTCATGCCATTGTTGTTTGTCGGGTTATTTGTGATTAAAGGGGTTGCTGCTTACATCAGCGGAGCTGCCTTACATGCAGTTGCCAACAAAGTGATTTTGGACTTAAGAGAGCAAATGTATGAAAGAATCATTGCATGTCCTATACGGTTTTTTGATTCACATACTTCAGGCTCTTTGGTATCAAAATTTACGTTTGATGTGATTCAGGTTAAGGATGCTTGCACGGCCGCATTAACCGTATTGATTCGAGATACTTTAGCCGTGATTGGTTTGGTCTGTTGGATGCTCTATATGGATTGGCAGCTAGCCTTGATAGCTTTGGTTAGTGCGCCATTTATTGTTGCAGTAGTAACCATTATTAAAAAACGGTTACGTAAAATGAGTCGCCGGGTTCAGGATTCTATGAGTGATATTAATCATTCCCTTCAAGAAAGTATTGCAGGTATTCGTTTAATAAAATTAAATGCGGATTACGAAAATAAACAACATCAATTCTATAAAATTATTAAGCAGAACTACGCTTCTGCAATGAAATTTAGCATGGCTGCTGTAGTAAGCAGCCCCGCAGTTCAAGTGATAGTAGCGATTTTCCTTTCCATCATTATTTATGTAGCGACACAACGTGCGTTGGAAGGGAATTTAAGTGTTGGTGAGTTTATGTCGTTTGTTGGTGCTATGGCGATGTTATTAGGCCCATTGAAACGTTTAGTTGCTGTGAATGAATATATTCAGAAAGGTTTGGCGGCTGCGGAAAGTGTTTTTAGTATGCTTGATGAACCTATTGAAGATGTAACGTTTAATTCCAGAGTTAAACCTGAGCGCTTGAAAGGGAATATAAAAATACAATCACTTGAGTTTTATTATCCTGATAGTGATAGGGTTTCGTTAAATGGAATTTCTTTAGATGTTAAAGCAGGAGAGACAATTGCTTTGGTAGGTTCTTCGGGTGCTGGAAAGTCAACATTGATAAGTTTATTAGCGGGTTTTTACCAAGTTAAAAAAGATATGGTATTTATCGATGGAGAGGACCTCTATTCAATGTCTCTCGATAAGTTAAGAGCTAACGTCGCGTTAGTAAGCCAAGATGTTTTTTTATTTAATGACACAGTAAGAAAAAATATTGCATTAGGCTCAGTGAAAGATGTGGATGATCAAACTTTTTACGAAGTAATAAAGGCGGCACATGCGAATGATTTCATTAATGAATTACCCAATAAACTTGATACTGTGATTGGTAGTGGCGGTGTACGTTTATCAGGGGGACAACAGCAACGTTTGGCGATTGCTCGGGCTCTTTTAAAAGATGCACCGATATTAATTTTGGATGAAGCAACATCCGCATTAGATAGTGTTTCCGAAAGGCATATTCAACTAGCATTAGAAGAGGCTCGTAAAGGACGTACATGTATTGTGATAGCACATCGTTTATCAACCATTGAAAATGCGGATAGAGTTGTCGTCTTGGATTCTGGAAAAATTGTTGAGATTGGTACACATAAAGAGTTATTGGACAAGGAAGGGGTCTATGCGCAAATGCATAAAATACAATTTAAACATCAAGCCGAAAATTAAAACGGCTGAATACTATTGCTTACCTGATCTCGACCCGAGTTCTTGGCTTTGTATAAAGCTTTATCAGCTCGATCAATAAAAGTCTTTGTTGTATCGTCTGCTATTAATTCACTAATGCCTATTGAAGCTGTAAGATTTGGTAATCTATTGCCGTTGAGTTGAGTGATTTCAGTAGTTTTTATAGCTTCTCGTAAACGTTCAGCAATTATTTGGGTTGCATTTAAGTTTTGGTTTGGTAGTAACAAAAAAAACTCTTCACCACCATAACGAATAACAAAATCTTCTGGGCGAACATTAAGACTAATAGTGTGTGAAATAATGCGTAATGCATGGTCGCCTGCTAGATGGCCATGTGTATCGTTAAACTTTTTGAAGTAATCAATATCAAGCATGATCGCTCCAAGACTGTGTTGAGCTGATAAACTTCGTTGCATAATCCTTGGGAACATATTATCCATCCAACGACGATTGTATAGATTAGTTAATGGATCGACCATCGCGCTATATTCATATTCGCGCATAAGTTCTTTTATCTTTCCAAACATTGAATTGCCTTGTTGCAATCGTTTAGAGAGTAATTGTAATAGGTTGACCGCGATAACTGGATGTGTTTCAAATAAATGCCAAGCTTGATATTCTGTGATTAAAAGAACATCTGTGTCACAGTCCGCAATAATGGTTGCTGATGAAGGTTGTTTATCAATAATCGTAATTTCGCCAATACTTTCTCCTGCCTCTAATACTGCTACGGGGTTAGTACGATCATTTGCTAAATGAATTCTCAATCGACCTGATAAAATTAAGTATAAGTTATGATTTTTTTCACCAGCTTGACATAGAATTCCACCACCTGGAATAGAGACAGTTGGAAACTGTTCAGTTAGTAATTTTAGTTCTTGTTCACTGCAATTTTTAAGTAGGTTATTCGATTGTAATGTCGAAAGAGTATTTTCGTTCATTGTTTTATGCCAGTTTTACTATCGAATTAGGGTTAAATTGTTTTACTTTTTGTTTTAATAAAGAAAGATTGGTCTCATCTGAGTTATAACGAATATTTGTGTAAAGTAATGTGATTTCATCAAGTACATTACTAAGCTCGGGAAGTTGTTTTTTAATTCTTTCTGAAAAATCATGAGGTCCTTCGTTATTAAGTTTAGTAAAACCAAGCTTTGATATTTTTTGACAAAATAAATAATAATATTTTGAAGCAGCATCAGCATGAGATAATGAGCTGCGAAATAAAAATAAGGCAATAAACATTAATGTGATGATTAAACCTAGAAACAACCCTCCAATCAATGTAATCAGCGCATTTAGATTAAATTCTTTAATACCCAATTGATTAAGTAATTGTAATTGCCGTTCATCGTTATAACTTAAGACCCAAGTATTCCAACGATAATTAACCATGTCCCAACTATAGCGAAATCTACGTAATAAATTGTTGGTAAGTGAATTTTCATCGAATGTAAAGAGGCCATCGTTTAATGCATCAGGAAACGTTTCTTCAATTCCTTGCATTACTCGTTCTGGAGCAACAGCGGAAGTTGGATCAATTCTTATCCAACCTTGTTCTGAAAAATAGACTTCGGCCCAGGCATGGGCATCGCGTTGATAAACATTGTAATGATTGCCCATTGGGTTTTTTGTCGCTCCTTGATAGCCAGTCACTATTCGCGCTGGGATTCCAGCCGCACGCATTAAGACAACAAACGCAGAAGCGTAGTGTTCACAGAAACCTTGTTTGGTATCAAATAAAAATTCATCGACCGGATCTTGATTTAGTAAAGGTGGTTGTAAGGTGTAATAAAAAGCTTGTTCAGAAAATATGGATAAAGCACGATTGATAATTTGTTTTTTACTCAAGCCAGTTTCTATCCATGAATTAGCAAGTGCTTTGGTTTTGGGATGACTTTTTTCAGGTAGCTGTAGCGCTTTATTTAACATTTCCTCGTTGGTTTCAACAATACTAAGTTGCGTTGATGAGCTAGCTCTATAGCGTTTTCGTTTTAAAATCGGTTTGGATGTTATCAGTTGAGCATCTTGAGTAATAATACCTGAATTGGATTTTACAACCGTATCTAAAGCATATAACCAGGGTTTATTTGTAGCTTCTAATGTAATGTAGTAATTTGTAATTTTTTCAGATTTTAAGTCGTTTACCATTTTTGATTTTGCAATAGCTTGATCACGAGACCAAGTTCGTCCATCTGTGTGCCATAGTACAGGGCCACGCCAGTATAAGTTTTCATTACTAGGGATCCCATCCAAAAATTCGATACGAAACGCTAGTGCATTTGATTGTGATAAGCGACTAATCGATCCAGGCGACATTTTATCGCTAATACCAGTTTTTGCTGAATGGGTATCTTGAGGCATTTTCCAAAGCGGCCCTGCAACACGTGGAAAAAAAACAAATAAAACGATCATTACTGGGATGGAGAATAATAATAACGATGATGATAATTGTAGTGTTTTTTTAGTTGATAAATTTCGATTACGATCATTTAGCACAATAAAACAAGACGTTAATATAGTTGTTGCGATTAACATAAAAATTGCAATGAATATGGATTCATCAAAAAAGAAATTAGTGATGATTAATATATAGCCAACACAAATTAAGATATAGGCATCACGTTCGGTTCGTGCTTCCAATAATTTAAATGAAGCCAAGACTACCAGTAATGCAACTCCAGGGTCACGTCCAACGATATTATGATAGCTGATGAAAATACCGAATAAACAAGCGAAGGCCAATAAGCTAACAGCAATTCGAAACCACCAATGATTCTTTTTAGGTAGAGACCAACTGAAAATACTGCCTGTTAATCGCCAGATCATTAAGGTAAAAAAAGTGATACTAATCCAAATAGGTACTCGTAATATATGCGGTGTTACAACGAAGACTACAGAAACGGCAATCCAAAATAGCTCATAAGAATCTAATAATCGTTTAGAGTCAGTATTAAGCATATAAAGCCAAACAACGTAAGCATTGGTGAAGGTGTTTATAGCCCTGATTAGGCTCAATCAATTGATTATTTAATTGCAAACCATATTTATATTGATTGGCATCAGCCTCTATTAACCATTTACATAATTGAGACAAGCCCTTTTCAATATCATTTAATTCTGCTACTTGTTGTAGGTTAAAAATCAATTCGCAATTCGATTGACCCTCATACAATTTTCTATGTAAACCCCGCTCGCGTGCATATGCTTTCCAGTCTATTCTTTTACTAGGGTCACCAGAACGATACTTTCTAGTGCCAATGAAATCATCGTTTCCTTCTTTGGTTTTAATACTGCCATCAAGATCGTTTAAAAATTCAACTGGAAAAGGTAAATCTCCTTCTGCTCTTGGGTAGACAATGCATGATTCATTAAAATCATAAAAAGACCATGCTTCAAATAAACCCAGAGGAAATATAGTGGAAAGTTTTAAACGATTGAGTGTTTCTATGCCTCGTCGAGTGGAGTCTTGTTCAATAAATAAAATGCTTACACTGTTTTTCCTGATGTCGACTGGTTTATTAACGCTGATTGTTTTTGCAAGTCTAAACCAACGATCGGATTTGATTTGGTTTTTAGTAATGATCGAGTAGCGATGTTCTTGAAAAAGATTATCAGTTTTAAAAGGAAAGCGTATAGTTTCGCCTAAGAAGACAGGCTTAGGTTCTGTTGGAGTAATAATTAAACCGGCCAGATTTTTATAGGTATAAAAAATCGCAACCAATGTTAGACTGCTTAATAAAAACGTTAATGAATAAGCTAAATTATTATCATAATTAATGGCGCCAATTAATAATACTAAGAGCATAGAACCAAATAAAATACCATTCCGGGTTGGTAGAATAAAAATTCTACGGCGCTGTATTTCTTTGAAGTCTTGAACACCGTTTAGAGTAAATCTGCGTTCAAGTAAAATACTGTTAGTCATTTAGCTTATGGTATTGCTACTTGTTTTAAGATTTCAGCTGCAATCGAATCATCTTGATCGATTTGATATTTATTACCCAAACGATGATTCGTTACTGAAGGAAATATTGCCTGTACATGTTCTGGTAATACATGATCATTACCATGTAGTAATGCCCAGGCTTTAGCACAACGTATAAGTGATATGCCTGCCCGAGGAGATAAGCCATTTGCGGTTTGTTCCATGTTTCGACTATGGGCAATTAAATCTTGTACATAATCCACTAAAGCTGCAGAACAATGTATGTCTTCCACTTGCGATTGGATTGCTTTTAAATGCAGAGGGTTAATGGATGGTTTTAAATGATCGATTATTTCTCTTCTATCTTTTCCCATCAATAAATCGCGTTCGGCTTTATAGTCTGGATAACCTAGCGATATTCGCATAAGAAATCGATCCAACTGCGATTCAGGTAATGCAAAGGTGCCAATTTGTTCGCTCGGGTTCTGAGTTGCAATAACAAAAAATGGTTTAGGAAGTTTATGTGTTTCGTTTTCTACACTGACCTGGTTTTCTTCCATTGCTTCGAGCAAGGCGCTTTGTGTTCTTGGTGTGGCGCGATTGATTTCATCGGCTAAGAAAACTTCACTGAAAATTGGTCCAGGATGAAAATGGAATAGTTCTTGCTCTCGACTATAAATAGAAACGCCGATGATATCGGCGGGTAATAAATCGCTGGTAAATTGAACGCGTTGATACTTAAGTCCAATTATTTTAGCCAAACTATGCGCGAGAGTAGTTTTGCCGACACCTGGTAAATCTTCAATGAGTAAGTGGCCATTGGCAATTAAGCAAGTCATAGCTAAACGTATCGCTTGGTCTTTGCCTAAAATGATTTGATTCAATTGCTCAATGGCAGAATCTAGCAGTGAAATACTATCAGCGAGAGAAATTTGTTCGATTTGATTCATGAAAATAAAAACGATTGCTTGTTATTAATGTGGTATTGGATTTCTTTAAAGTGAATAAGTTTATATACGATAACTTTAGCAAGTATCTTTCCATATTTCTGTTTAATGGCATTCTGTGACGAGGATAGTATGAAACAATATGATTTGGCCGTAATCGGTAGTGGTCCTGCAGGACAGCGTGCAGCAGTACAAGCCGCTAAATTGGGTAAAAAAACGGTAATTATTGATAAAAACCTTGTCATAGGGGGTGTTTCTCTCCACAGTGGAACTATCCCGAGTAAAACTTTACGAGAAGCGGTTCTTTATTTAAGTGGTTGGCGGCAGCGAGGGTTTTATGGACGTTCATATCGCGTCAAAGAAAACATCACCGCCGAAGATTTAACCCAGCGCTTAAATATGACCATTCGTCAACAAGTCGAGGTTTTACAACACCAACTCTACCGTAATCGAGTTGATGTATTGGCTGGAACTGCAAAATTTGTCGACTCAAACACATTATTGCTGACCACTGAAGCGGATGAAGTATCAAGAATTTCCGCGGATAAATTCCTTATTGCTACAGGTACGACACCAGCACATCCGGATCATATTCCGTTCGATGGCAAAACGATTATCGACAGTGATCATATATTAGAAGTCGATAACTTACCGAGAAGCTTAATCGTAGTTGGAGCTGGAGTGATTGGAGCTGAGTATGCTTCTATTTTTAATGCTCTTGATATTCAAACTACATTATTAGATGGTCGTGACAGTATGATGGACTTTATGGACAAAGAGATCATCGATGAATTTATCTATAACTTACGTGATCGTGATGTGAATGTTCGGCTTGGTGAAGAAGTGACCGAGATTGAATCGGTCAATGGCAAGGCAAGAGTAAAAATGGCTTCAGGTAAGCAAGTAGTTGCTGACTTAGCTCTATTTGCAGCAGGACGTCAGGGTTGCACTCAACATCTAGGATTGGAAGCAGTTGGCTTAGAAACGGATTCAAGAGGTCGCATCACGGTGAATGAACATTATCAAACTGAAGTTGAGCATATCTATGCTGCTGGTGATGTGATTGGCTTTCCTTCACTTGCTTCTACATCAATGGAGCAAGGTCGACATGCCGCTTGTCATGCGTTTAATGCAAAAGCAGAGAGCAATGTTGAATTTTTTCCTATTGGCATTTATTCAGTTCCTGAAATGAGTATGGTCGGCATGACTGAACAAGAAGCCAAGGCGAAAGGGGTTGCCTATGAAGTTGGTGTTGCCCGTATTCGTGAAACCGCACGCGGACAAATTCTAGGATTGCGTGAAGGTGTTTTAAAAATGTTATTTAGCCTAGAGGATAGAAAATTATTAGGTGTACATATCGTTGGCGAAGGCTCAACCGAGCTAATTCATATTGGACAAGCCGTTTTATCTTTGGGGGGTACTTTAGATTATTTTGTGCAAACGGTTTTTAATTATCCAACTCTAGCTGAAGCTTATAAAGTAGCTGCACTTGATGCTTATAATCGTATTCCACATCCTGACTAGATGAGTTAAATATTTTTATTTCTGTATTTATTTTGTTAAATATTAGGATTATTATCTTCGACCCTACTGATTAGGGTCAGAAGATAAAATGAATATTGGGCCATATACACTTCCTAACAATTTAATTCTGGCGCCGATGGCTGGCGTAACAGATAGACCATTTCGTATATTGTGTCGTCAACTGGGTGCAGGCATGACGGTTTCAGAAATGGTGACTTCGAAACCTGAATTATGGAATTCTAAAAAAACGCAGCTACGAATGGATCATTCCGGTGAGCCAGATCCAATTTCTGTACAAATCGCTGGTGCAGATCCCTATATGATGGCAGAAGCCGCCAAGTTTAATGTTGAACATGGTGCACAAATCATTGATATCAATATGGGTTGTCCTGCTAAGAAGGTATGTAATGTGATGGCGGGCTCTGCATTGATGCAAAATGAAACTTTGGTTAAGGATATTTTGAGTGCCGTTGTAACAGCTGTTGATGTTCCCGTTACTTTAAAAATTCGTACAGGTTGGAACACAGAGAATAAAAATGCATTAAGCATTGCAAAAATTGCTGAAGCTAGTGGTATACAAGCGCTTACTGTTCATGGTCGAACTAGAGCCTGTGCCTTTAAAGGCCATGCTGAACATAACACTGTTGCTGAAATAAAATCACAAATAAATATCCCTGTTATCGCTAATGGTGATATCACTACGGTTGAACAAGCCAAGAGTGTTTTGTCAACAACAAACGTTGATGGCTTAATGATTGGTAGAGCTGCACAAGGAAACCCTTGGATATTCCGTGAGATCCATCATTATCTTAAAACGGGTGAAAAGTTGGCGTTACCATCTGTTGAAGAAAGACTCAACACTTTATTAAATCATATAAAAAATTTATATGAATTTTACGGAGAATATAGTGGAATTCGTATAGCGCGAAAGCACATTAACTGGTATTGTAAAAGCTTGAAGGATAGTAAGGCTTTCACTGCAATGGTGAACAAAGCAGAAACGACGGAAGAACAAACTCGTATAATTACCAATTTTTTTCGAAGCACATTAAAACAAGAATTAGCAGCATGACATCGAATAATACAATTGATCCTGATTCAATACCGAATCATTCAATGGCGAAACAGCCAATCAGTGATTGCGTACGTGATGCGTTGGAAAATTATTTCAATGATCTTGGGGAGCATGAAACTTCAAACCTATATGACTTGGTATTAAGCCAAGTTGAAAAGCCGTTAATGGAAGCTGTGATGAGGCATACTCGCGGTAACATGACCAAAGCGTCAAAGGTTCTCGGTTTAAACCGAGGAACTCTGCGAACACGCTTAAAGAAATATGGCCTGGAAAAGGCGTAATATTTTTAGAAATAACCAATCAATATTTTTTGTATAGTTAATCACTGTGCATACCATTAAGCGCGCATTAGTCAGTGTTTCCGATAAAACGGGTGTGGTCGAATTTTGCCAAGGCTTGGCGAAATTAGGCATTAGCATTTTATCGACGGGTGGTACGGCAAAGTTATTAGCTGAAAATAATATATCGGTTACAGAAGTTTCAGAGCACACTGGTTTTCCTGAAATCATGGATGGTCGCGTTAAGACCTTACATCCTAAAATTCATGGTGGATTATTAGGTCGTTTAGATATCGATCAACAGGTAATGCAAGATAATGACATTGAGCCTATTGGTTTAGTTGTTGTTAATTTGTATCCCTTTGAACAAACGATTGCTAAACCTGATTGCAGTTTTGAAGATGCCATTGAAAATATCGATATCGGTGGCCCTGCAATGTTGCGCTCTTCTGCAAAGAATCATAAATATGTAGGTGTCGTAGTTGATAACCAAGATTACTTAACCATTTTAAATGAGTTAAAAAACAATAATTCAACTTTGTCTGATAAAACCCGTTTTTATTTAGCGCAAAAAACCTTTGCACACACAGCAAACTACGATTCAACAATCGCGAATTATCTTGGTAGTTTGGATAGTGAAGCAAATCATAATCAATTTCCTTTAACCTTCAGTAGCCAGTTTCATAAATTGCAAGATTTACGCTATGGTGAAAACCCACATCAATCAGCGGCTTTTTATCGCGAAGCTAATCCTGTTGTTGGAACCTTAGCTCATGCGACTCAAGTTCAAGGCAAAGCACTTTCATACAACAATATTGCTGATACCGATGCAGCTTTAACGTGTGTACAGGCGTTTGATACAACTGCCTGCGTGATAGTAAAACATGCTAATCCATGTGGTGTCGCTGAGGGTGAAACACCATTAGAGGCGTATTTAAGTGCGTATCAAACCGATCCAACATCGGCTTTTGGTGGAATCATTGCGTTTAATCAAACATTGGATCAAGCAACGGCAGAAAAAATTATCGAACAACAGTTTGTTGAAGTGATTGTGGCGCCAATGATTTCTGAACAAGCCATAGAGGCATTAAAAGCAAAACAATCTGTAAGAGTATTAGTAACAGGTAAAGCAAGTCAGCAAAATCAACAGATGAATTTAAAACGCGTCAGTGGTGGATTACTCATTCAAGAAAATGATATAGGTGTGATTACTGCTCAAGATCTAAAAGTAGTTACGAAACGCCAACCTTCTAGTACTGAACTGGAAGATCTATTGTTTGCTTGGCGAGTGGCGAAGCATGTCAAGTCCAATGCTATTGTTTATGCTAAGGACAAACAAACAATCGGAATAGGCGCAGGGCAAATGAGCCGAGTATATAGTGCCAAAATAGCAGGTATTAAGGCTAAGGATGAGGGCTTAACCGTCAGTGGTTCAGTAATGGCGTCCGATGCATTTTTTCCGTTTCGTGATGGTATAGATTCCGCAGCAGAGGCTGGTATTAAAGCGGTGATACAACCGGGCGGCTCAATGCGAGATGAAGAAGTGATAGCCGCGGCTGATGAGCATGGTATGGCGATGGTATTTACTGGTATGCGTCATTTTCTGCATTGATAAATTAATTTCTAATCAACACTAACAAAATTATTTCATGAAAGTACTAATCGTCGGCGGTGGCGGTCGTGAACATGCTATGGCATGGAAGGCTGCACAATCTGAGCAAGTTGAATTAGTTTATGTTGCGCCTGGTAATGCAGGTACTGCAACAGAAAGTAAAGTTATAAATATCGATATCTCAGCAGAAGATATTCAAGGCTTAATTACTTTTGCAAAAAGAGAATCTATTGAATTAACCATCATAGGTCCTGAAGCACCTTTAGTGGCAGGAATAGTCGATGCATTTAATAACGAAAATCTTGCTTGTTTTGGCCCAACAAAATTAGCCGCACAATTAGAAGGTTCGAAAACTTTCTGTAAAGATTTTCTTAAACGTCACAATATTCCAACGGCAAGCTATGAAAGCTTTACCGACATAGAACTAGCCAAATCTTATATTCAACAACAAGGTGTACCAATTGTTATAAAAGCTGATGGCCTTGCTGCTGGTAAGGGCGTGGTAATAGCCCAATCAATTGAAGAGGCAAATGCTGCGGTTGAAGATATGTTATCGGCTAATAAATTTGGTGAAGCAGGTCATCGAGTGGTGATTGAAGAGTTCTTGGTAGGTGAAGAAGCCAGTTTTATTGTGATGTCAGATGGGAACAATATTTTACCATTAGCAAGCTCTCAAGATCATAAAGCACGGGATGAAGGTGATACCGGTCCTAACACAGGAGGTATGGGCGCTTATTCTCCTGCTCCAATCGTTACTGAGTCTATGCACCAAAAAGTTATGGATGAAGTGATTACACCGACCATAGAAGCGATGGCAAAAGATGGCATGCCCTATACTGGCTTTTTATACGCGGGTTTAATGATTACTGAATCAGGAAAAGCAAAGGTTTTAGAATATAACTGTCGTTTTGGTGATCCAGAAACACAACCTATTTTGTTTCGTATGCAAAGTGATTTAGTTAATTTATGTTTATCAGCTTGTGAAGGGAAATTATCACAACAAGTGAATTGGGATGATAGAGTTGCGTTAGGTGTTGTGTTAGCTGCAGAAGGATATCCTGGTGGTGTTAAAAAAGGCCTAAAAATACAGGGTTTAGATAAAGCACTTGATGAATCAGTGAAAGTCTTTCATGCGGGTACGAAGTTAGAAAATAATCAAGTATTCACCAATGGCGGAAGAGTTTTATGTGTGACAGCTTTAGGAAATACCGTTAAAGAAGCTCAAGATAAAGCGTATAAAGCAGTAGGCAACATTGAATGGCAAGGTATGTTTTATCGTAAGGATATTGGTAATAAAGCGTTAAATCATCATAAAAACTAATTCTTTTTTACTATTGAAATCTATTTTATAGGTTTTTTTTAGGGTTTTTATCAAAAAAACGTAAATAAATGTTTCCACTTTGTGTTGTCATTGCATAAAATGCATCGTTCTATAGTTTACACACTGATTTAGTTGAGGAGATAAAATGGCTGCTAAAAAAACAAAGAAACCTAGTGCTATAGCCAAAAAGCAAACTAAAGCACAAATCATTACTGCTATTGCTGAAGAAACAGAGTTAACTAAAAAAGAAGTTGCTGCTGTTCTAGATAGTTTAAGCACTATTGCACAGCGTCACTTAATGAAACGTGGTTCAGGTGAATTCACTGTTCCTTCATTAGGTATTAAATTAAAACGCGTTATTAAACCTGCACGTAAAGCGCGTAAAGGTGTTAATCCGTTTACTGGTGAAGAAATGATGTTTAAAGCGAAGCCAGCAAGTACAAGCGTACGTGCAACTGCATTAAAAGCACTTAAAGACGCTATTGCATAAGAATTACAAGCAATAAGATTTATATTTAAAGGTGCCTTTGGCACCTTTTTTTATTTCTTAGGTTTTAAAGGTAGGGAACGGATTTACCAGTCTAAAAAGTTTTTTAGTAATCTAAGTCCAGAATTTTGGCTTTTTTCAGGATGAAACTGACAGGCAAAAATATTGTCTTTCGCGATCGCTGCTGTAAAGTTATTGATATATGAACATTCACCACTAGAGTTACTTTGATCTTCTAAGTGAACATAATAACTGTGCACAAAATAGAAGCGGCTAAGATTATCTATACCTGACCATAAAGGATGATCTTGTGTCTGTTCAACCTGATTCCAACCCATATGTGGAATTTTATTGATACCGTCTTCGATAAACCGTTTAACTTTTCCATCGATAATCGATAAACAATCCGTACCACCATCTTCTTCACTAAACTGCATAAGGCTTTGCAAGCCTAAACAAATCCCAAGAAATGGTTTGTTCAATATGGCTTGTTTAATCGTTGCGTCGAGTTTTTGTTCGCAGAGCTGAGTCATGCATTGGCCTATCGCACCCTGGCCTGGGAATACGATTTTATCCGCTGCTAATATAGTTTCAGCATCGCTACTCACTGAAACAGAATAATTGTTTTCAGCAACATGTTCTAAGGCTTTACTAACAGAGTGAAGATTACTGGTCCCGTAATCGATAACTACAACGGATTTCATTATTCAAATAATTTATAAATGTTCTTTAGTCGATGGCAATACGCCTTGCATACGTGGATCAGGAGCGACAGACATTCTTAAAGCACGTCCAAAGGCTTTAAATATCGTTTCAGCAATATGGTGTGCATTTCTGCCACGAATATTATCAATGTGTAAGGAGACTAAGGCATGATTCACAAAGCCTTGAAAGAATTCAAAGATAAGATCCACATCGAAATCACCAATGCGAGCTCGTGGATATTCCGCAAAGTATTCCAAGCCTGGTCTACCAGAACAATCTAAAACCACGCGCGATAATGATTCATCAAGCGGCACATAAGCATGACCATAACGATAAATACCTTTTTTATCTCCTAATGCTTTGGTGAAAGCTTGGCCTAATGTAATACCTACATCCTCTACTGTGTGATGGTCATCAATTTCTAAGTCACCATTGGCTTTAATGGTGATATCAAAAACGCCGTGTCGGGCAATCTGATCCAACATGTGTTCAAGAAATGGAACACCGATATTAAAATCGGCTTTGCCGCTACCGTCTAAATTGATAGTGACTTCAATTTGAGTCTCTTTCGTATTACGGGTAACGGATGCTATGCGCTCACTCATGTTTTTTACCTGAAAAATAATTCGCGATAGGATACCCTTTAATTTTTCGCAATTCCAACAAACATGCAACAGAAAGACATTGATCATGTCCGAGAATATTTACTCGGACTACAAAGCCAGATTACTTCAGCCTTAATGGCGCAAGATGATAAATTAGAATTAATAGAAGACAATTGGGACCGAGAGCAAGGCGGTGGTGGCCGCAGTCGAGTCATGAAGAATGGCCAATTATTCGAACAAGCTGGAATTAATTTTTCACATGTATTCGGTGATTCATTACCTGCATCGGCAACTGCACATCGTCCTGAACTAGCAGGTCGTAGTTTCCAGGCGATGGGTGTCTCATTGGTGATCCATCCACTCAACCCTTATGTTCCTACCACGCATATGAATGTGCGGTTTTTTATTGCCGAAAAAGCAGGAGAAGATCCCATTTGGTGGTTTGGTGGAGGTTTTGATCTCACGCCTTATTATGGCTTTACTGAAGATGCTATTTATTGGCATCAAACGGCAAAAAAAGCCTGTGATGAGTTTGGTGAAGAGGTTTATCCGAGATACAAACAATGGTGCGATGATTATTTCTTTTTAAAACATCGCAATGAACCTCGTGGTATTGGCGGAATCTTTTTTGACGATTTGAATGAATGGGGTTTCGAAACATCATTCAAATTCATGCAAAGTGTGGGTAATCATTTCATGCTGGCGTATTTACCGATTGTCTTAAAACGTAAAGAGATGCCATATAGCGATAAGCAACGTCAATTTCAGTTATATCGTCGTGGCCGTTATGTGGAATTTAATTTGGTTTATGATCGAGGAACATTATTTGGTTTGCAATCGGGCGGTCGAACCGAATCGATCCTTATGTCATTACCACCTTTAGTAAAATGGCAATACGATTGGCAACCAGAATCGGGTTCAGAAGAATCTAATCTGTATGAAGAGTTTTTAATAGCCAAAGACTGGGTTTCTTTAGCAGATTAGAGTTATGAACGAGAACGTAAGACTCGTAGCCACAATTGCCGTTATTATTATTTTTTTATCGTTGTCTTGGGTTTATAAAAATTCATTTAAAAAAAATCAAAATAAAAAAAATGATGGTCTTATAGGGATATTAATTATTGTTTTATGTTTCTTATTGGCGTTTTATTTAATGTGATCTTTTAAATTCTTTTCCCACAGAAAATTTATGTGGCAGCGAGAGTGTATTAGTTAACGCTGGAGTGATTTGTTATGTGTTTTACAGAGCTAACCATTTAACTACAAGGTTTGTTTCCATAAGCTCTGCCAATATTCTCTAGGATCTGACCATGGTTTTAATACAGTTTCAGTTAACTGCTCAATTTGATGGTTAGCAAGGGTAAGTTGTTCCGAACTAAGTTTGTTCGCTGTTTGGTCTCGGAGCCCTTCGGCGGGACGAAATCGTATCTTTGAAAGTTGAGATGCAAGACTAGCCCACACATATGCTTCATAGATATCTTCAGCAACGCCTAATCCCGAATGATATTTGTTGGCAAGGTTGTACATGGATGGAGCATTACCTTGCTTAGCCGCACGTTGATACCACTTAACTGCCTCAGCATCATCATGTGGACAAACACTTTGTTTAGGTTCGACCATTGAATAAAAGGTGCCAAGAGTACCTTCTGCAGCGGGAAAGCCTTGCTCCGCAGAGGCGGTAATATATTTATATGATTTTTCATAGTTACGCCGCACACCATCAGCATGTAAATACGCATTGCCCAATACGAACTGAGCAGGTGCATAACCTAGGTCACTGAGCTTTGTAAGTGGCTTTATAGCATCTCGATAGTTTCGTTCATCACTATCCCCATACCACAATGGCCAAAGTTTACCGAACTCTTGCTTTTGTATTTCATTACCCCACATAGTCTTACTCTTACCTAATAGTCTGTTATACGGGAATGATTTATCGATAAAGATTTCTATATTACCGATTATCATATGTGATTATATGTATGGAACTACACTTTTAAATAAAAAGTAACTGGTCCATCGTTACACAAACTCACTTTCATATCCGCTGCAAATTCACCTGTCGCAACTTCATGATGTTCTTGTTGAGCTTTTGAAACTAAATAATCGTATAACTTTTTTCCATGTTCAGGAGTTGCGCCTGAGCTAAAGCTAGGCCGTAAACCTTTTTGAGTATCGGCAACGAGGGTGAATTGTGAGACGAGTAATAAACCACCCTTTATATCTTTAACGGAGAGATTCATTTTCCCACCTTGGTCAGGGAAAATTCGGTAATTAAGAAGTTTGTGAAGAAGTTGCTCGGCTTGTTGTTCAGTGTCGTGTTTTTCAACACCAACCAGTACTAATATACCTGTTTTGATTTCACCGATAACTTGGCTTTCAACCGTAACAGAGGCTTCTGTCACGCGTTGCAAAAGCCCAATCATTGAACAGTTATAAAAATATCATTGCAGGGAAAATAGCGATGGCCATGACAAAAACAATCCATTCAAGGTTATGGCGTCTTAACCAACCGGTGTAATGCAAAATAATTACTATGATTGCGAGTAAGTAAACTAGATAAAAAGCCACAGATTATTTCCTCAACCTTAAAATTGTCGTTTTCTAGAATAATATGTTAAACAAAATTACGTACGAACACCACTAATTGATTGTTTTTATGCCGGATTTTGTCCCAATAACCAGTTCTGTTGCCGGGTTTAGTGCAAATAAGCCGTTGGTCACAACCCCAGGGATTTGGTTAATTTTTGTTTCAAGTTCAATAGGATCCAGTATTTTCAAGTTATGCACATCAACAATTTCATTGCCGTTATCAGAAATAAATCCTTCTCGTAATTTAGGTTGACCGCCAAGTTTTGCGAGTTCACGGCTGACATAGGATCGAGCCATCGGAATGACTTCAACCGGAAGTGGGAAGGCACCTAAGGTTCCAACTAGTTTAGATTCATCCATAATACAGATAAATTTACGGCTGACAGCGCGTACTATTTTTTCGCGGGTCAATGCTCCACCCCCACCTTTAATCAAGTGACGGTGTTCAGTCGCTTCGTCAGCGCCATCTATATAGATGGGTAATTCCATGACAGAGTTTAATTCGTAAACAGGTATGTTATGTTTTTTGAGTAAAGTTTCTGTTGCTTCAGAGCTGGATACAGCGCCTTCAATACGATGCTTGATTTTTGCGAGTTCTTCGATAAAAAAGTTCACTGTGCTGCCAGTGCCTACACCAACAATGCTATCGTCAGTAATATAGTCGACAGCCACTTTAGCAACTTCTTTTTTTAGTTCGTCTTGATTCATATTGATTATGATAGCTATGCGAAATGGACAATGCTTGTTATCTTATGCCTATGTTTGATGAATACAAAGAATTAATTGCCAAGGCAACGGAGAGAGTTTACGACGTTGCTATAAAAACCGACTTAAATTTTGCCCCGGTGTTATCGGAACGCTTAAAAAATGATATTTGGCTTAAGCGTGAAGATCAGCAACCTGTTTTTTCCTATAAATTACGTGGGGCATACAATTTAATCGTCTCTTTAAGTGATGAGGAACGTGCAAAAGGCGTGGTAACTGCATCTGCAGGTAATCATGCTCAAGGGGTTGCATTATCAGCGAATCGTTTGGGCATTGATGCAACGATTGTAATGCCGAAAACGACGCCAGAAATAAAAGTTTCGTCTGTACAGCGTTTAGGCGGCCATACCGTATTACATGGTAATAATTACGACGAAGCGAAGGAACATGCGAGTGTACTATCTCAGCAGCAAGGTAAAAGTTATATTCCTCCATACGATCATCCAAAAGTGATCGCCGGTCAGGCAACAGTAGCGGTAGAACTATTACAACAGCTAAATTCTGATCCAGATATCGTATTTATTCCTGTTGGTGGCGGTGGTTTGATTGCTGGTATGTCGGTTTATTTAAAACAGCAAAATCCAAACATTCGTATCATAGGTGTTGAGCCCGATGAAGCTCCTTGCATGCATGCGGCGATTGCAGCGAATGAACGGGTTGTATTACCTCAAATCGGTATTTTTGCAGATGGTGCTGCAGTAAAACAAGCTGGAGTTGAACCGTTTCGAATCGCTAAAGAATTGGTCGACGAAGTTATATTGGTCAGTGTTGATGAGATCTGTGCAGCAGTGAAAGATATTTTTGAAGATACAAGATCGATTCCCGAACCGGCTGGTGCTTTAGCATTAGCAGGTTTAAAACAATATGTAGCACGTGAGAGTTTAACGAATAAACGTTTGGCTGCAGTCTTTAGTGGAGCCAATGTTAACTTTGATCGCTTACGACACATTGCTGAGCTTTCAGCATTAGGCGAACAAAAAGAAGCTTTGCTCGCTGCAACTATTCCAGAAAAACCCGGTAGTTTTAAAGCTTTTTGTCATGCTTTAGGCCCTAGATTAATTACCGAATTTAATTATCGATACGCGGATAATCAGACTGCACATGTATTTGCCGGCGTACAATTGAAAAACGGCGTAGAAGAAAAAAATGCATTGTTAAATCAACTACAAGATAAAGGTTTTGAAGTAGCTGATCTGAGTAATGATCAAGTAGCCAAGATGCACGTGCGTTACATGGTGGGTGGACAAGCACCACAAGCCGAAAACGAAAGGCTATATAGATTTGAATTTCCAGAACGTTCAGGAGCACTATTACACTTCTTAACGCAATTAGGTGAGCGTTGGAATATCAGTTTATTCCATTACCGAAATCATGGTGCTGCTTATGGTCGGGTGTTAATGGGTATACAAGTGTTAGAAGATGAACTCGATCAGTTTCAAGAGTTTTTAGATGGACTTGGAATTAAATACTGGGACGAATCTGATAATTCTGCCTATCAGATATTTCTGAGTTAGGAAATTAGGGGGGTACCACCACGGTGTCGCCTTGGCTTACGACTTGAACCAGAAGTTCAAGTGGGAACAGTTGACGACGTATCAGGCTTTCCAGCTAAGGACATGCACAACAACATCGTGATAAATTCCCTTGGTTATCGCGTATCGGCTCAAGTACTTAAGGCCAGTTAACGAGCACCGTAGCAAATACCCAAACTGAGAGTCTACTGAGCATCCGTTAAAAACGGGTGACAGTAAGATTAAACTATTGTCATGCTGTTAGTGCTTTGACTAACAGAGATTAAATACTTCTGTTTGGCTAAATTTCCAATTGTTCGCCTTTTCCTAAGGCACTATGTATTTTGTTTTGCAGACGACGAATCGTGTCGTCTAATTTAGAAGTATAGACCTGATTTTTTTGTTTGTATGCAATCAATTCATGGGCAATATTCAGAGCCGCCATGACTGCCATTCTTTCGCTACCAATGACATTACCACTATCTTTAACCTGTGATATTTTATTATTTAAAATACCAACAGCTTCATGGAGTTGTTCGCGTTCTTCTTCAGTACAAGAAATCAGATATTCTTTATCGAGGATAGTGATATTTACAGGAGAGGTGCTGTCACTCATGTGCGAGTTTCCATGGCTCTAAGTCGACCAATCATAGATTCAATTCGAGTTCTAGCTTGCTCGGTTTTTTCAATGAGAATTGCGCGTTCGCTAACTAACGATTCTTGTTGATTTTTTAAGGCAGAATTTTCAGTCTTGAGTTCTTCAACAGTTTTGATTAACTCATCAACTCTTGTCTCAAGAGCGCTCAATTCCATGGTTTCTTTATTGTTTTCAGCCATTCTTCATCACCATATGTACAGTTCAGTGGATGCACAAGTCCAGTGCTTCGTTTATGATTAGCTGTTCAATATAGAGCTGTGTTATGTAGTGGTCAAGCGGCTATAGCTATTTAAGTTACCATCTGTTGATAGATCAACGAATTAATGCAGAAAAGCAGCTAAAAACTTACTTTTTTGGAGCATTTTTCTTAATAAAACGATAATTATGATTGGTTTTGATGATCTTGAAGATATGTTGGATCGGTTTGGTATACCGATGCCAACTTCCGAAGCACATGGGTTTCTTTCAGGCTACCTTTGTGTTGCTGATAAAATTACCGAAGATATGGTGATGGAGTATTTCCTTGCTGAAACTGATAATTCCCAAGAATCTATTCAAGAATGCCTGGCAGCGTTTGCTGCACTTGCTGAAGATATTCGTGAACAGTTATCCGATCAGGATTTTGGCTTTAATTTACTGATTCCTGAGGATAGATATTCGCTCGTCGAACGCAGTGCTTCGTTAGCCGAATGGTGTCAGGGCTTTTTAAGTGGTTTAGGCGTTGTAGGACAAACTAATTGGCAGGCATTATCGGCGCAATGCCACGATATTATTGGTGATTTTTATAAGATATGCCGTTTATCGGCAGATGATGATCAAGACGATGAAGAATCCGAAGTCTCATTCACTGAATTATCGGAATATGTGCGAGTGGGTGTGTTATACATCTATGATGAATTCAGTTTGATCAATAGTGAACATGAAACTCCTGAGATAATACATTGATAGATACTACATCAGCTAAAGAATACAAACGCCGTCGTAAAAAACTAATGGATATGATGGGAGAAGATAGCATAGCCATCATTCCAACATCTCCTGTACGTATGCGTAATCGGGATGTTGAATACCCATTCCGTGCCGACAGTGATTTTTATTATCTAACGGGATTCGATGAACCCGAAGCAGTTGCTGTCTTATTGCCTAACCGTGAACGTGGTGAGTTTGTGATGTTTTGTCGCGAACGGGATCCTACGATGGAGGTATGGAATGGTCCTCGTGCCGGTATTGAAGGTGTGTGTGAATATTATGGCGCTGATGATGCTTTTCCGATCAGCGATCTCGATGATATTTTGCCTGGGCTTATTGAAAACACAGAACGACTGTTTTTTAACATAGGCAATGATCGTTTATTTGATCAAAAAGTCGTGGGTTGGGTCAATCAAGTTAGAGAACGTTCTAGAACAGGCGTGCATGCACCTGATGAAATTATTTCCCCTAATCATTTTTTACATGAGATGCGGTTATACAAAAGTCGCCATGAAATAAAACTGATGCGAAAGGCTGCAAAGATTTCTGCAAAGGCTCATATAAGGGCGATGCAAATGTGTCGACCAGGCATGATGGAATACCAACTGGAATCTGAACTCAATCATGATTTCCATCAAGCAGGTGCGAGAGATTCAGCATACCCTGCGATTGTTGGTGGTGGAGCTAATGCCTGTATCCTGCATTATGTTAATAATAATCAGGTTCTGAATGACGGAGATGTGGTTTTAATCGACGCGGGTTGTGAATATCAAGGTTATGCCAGTGATATCACCCGTAGCTTTCCCGTGAATGGAGAATTTACTGAAGAACAAGCGATTATTTATGAAATTGTTTTAGAAGCGCAGTTAGCCGCGATAGAACAAGTGCAGCCAGGCAATCATTGGAATGATCCACATATCGCTGCGACTGAAGTGTTAACCCGCGGACTATTAGATGCAGGTATTTTAAAAGGTCGTTTAAAAAGCTTAATGAAAGATAAAGTTTATGCGCAATATTACATGCATCGTACGGGGCATTGGTTAGGCATGGATGTGCATGATGTGGGCGATTATAAAATAGAAGGTGATTGGCGTACCTTAGAACCAGGTATGGTACTCACTGTTGAACCTGGTCTTTATTTGCCAAAAGGAACCAAAGGCTTGAATAAACGGTGGTGGAATATAGGGATTCGTATCGAAGATGATGTGCTCGTAACCAAAGATGGTTATGATGTTTTAAGTAAAGATGCGCCAAAAACCATCGAAGACATCGAAAATCTAATGTACGAAAGCCAAGCAGCTTAACTTTCTTTAATTCTATTCATAATGTCAGAAGACTTTTCAGAAGATTTTGATCTTATCATCGTCGGCGCTGGCATGATTGGTTCTGCGCTTGCAGTTTTTTTACGCAATACCAATTTAAAAATTGCTTTAATCGAATCGCATGAATTTAATATCAGTAGTGAAAGTAGTTTTGATGATCGAAATTTAGTTTTATCTCAAGCCAGCAAAAATATTTTCCAAAAACAAAATCTTTGGGAAAATTTTCATACGGACATTACACCGATTAGGAAAATTTATATCAGTGAAGAAAATCGATTTGGTAACGTTTTTTTAGATTCAAAATCATTAAGACTTGATGCGCTTGCTTATTCTTTAAAGGCAAAAGATTTAGGTTCCTTATTGCATAAGGAATTGGCCAATCATCATTCACGATTAAACTTAATTTGCCCGGCAACCGTATGTACGGTTTCTCAAAATGCTGAGCAAGTTGAAGTAGAATTAGAATCATCAGGTAAAAGGCATTTAATAAAAAGTCGTCTATTAATTCTTGCTGATGGTTCTAACTCTCAATTTAGAGAGCAGATAGGTTTTACGATAACTGAAAAAAATTATCATCAACATGCGATTGTTTCTAATGTGCAAACGGAATTAGCACATGATTTTACTGCTTATGAACGTTTTAGTTCATCAGGTCCATTCGCACTATTGCCTAGACCAACTGTAAATGAGTTTGGCATGGTGTTTTGTGTAAATTCTGACGAGGTTGAATATTATTTGAATTTGCCTGATGAAGTGTTTTTAAAATCTGCAAGTAAACGGTTTGGTCGTAGATTAGGTAAGTTTTTACGATTGGGCACTCGTAAAGCCTATCCATTAAAATTATTAGTCTCTGAGCAACAGTATATTCAGCATGTACTTTTATTGGGGAACTCGTCTCATACGATTCATCCTAACGCGGCCCAAGGATTTAACTTAGGTTTAAGGGATGTTGCAGTATTAGCAGAGCAATTAATTAATGCTATAGAGAATAAACAAGCTATCAATGATATAAAATTACTTGATCAGTACGTTAATTTACGAAAAAAAGATCAAGATAGTGTTATTCGTTTTACCGATGGCTTAGCGAGTTTGTTCTATAATGAAAATATTTTAAAACAATCTTTTCGATCCTTAGGTATGGCAGCTGTTGAACATGTCCCAGTTTTAAAACATTCTTTAATGTTACGGGCAATGGGATTATATGGTGAACAAGCAACAATGGTTAAACAATCGTTATGATCCAATCAAAACCATTTAACCAAGAGACTATAGACGTCATTATATGCGGTGCAGGTATTGTAGGTTCTATCTTAGCATTACGCTTGGCATATGCTGGTCTTAATGTTGCTATGATTGAAGAGCACCCTACAGACTTTAATAACGTTAAAAAAATTGATCCTAGAACATTAGCGATCACACCTGTCTCTAAAATTATTCTATCTGGGCTCGGAGTTTGGCAACAACTACCTCAAGATAAAATTGGGGTGTTTAATAAAATTCACGTTTGGGATGAAATGGGCGATGGAAGAGTTGAATTCGATTCAAACGACACAATACAAAAGTATCTTGGATATATTGTTGAACAGTTAGTTTTAGAAAAATATTTAAACGAACAACTATTAAAACAAGATAATATTTTTGTTTATGATGAAACAGAAATCAACACAGCGAGTTTCGAGAATGATTATGTTTCGTTAAGTTTAAATAATGGTAAAAGCTTAACAGCAAGATTATTAGTTGGTGCTGATGGAGCACGCTCTAAGATTCGTGAACTGGCTGGGATTACATTCGAATCTAACAGTTATGAGCAGATAGCAATTGCTGGTGTTGTTAAAACAGAAAATTCGCATCAACAAACAGCAAGACAACGATTTTTAGAAGAAGGTATATTAGCACTATTACCTTTGTATGATGAAAGTTACTGTGGTTTTGTTTGGTCAACAACAGAATCTAATGCTGAATATTTAAAACAAATGGACGAACAAAGTTTTTGTCAAACGATGACCCATGCAAATGAATCGATTTTAGGTGAAGTTATAAATTGTTATTCGCGTCAAACGTTTCCTTTATCATCGGCTCAAGCAGCCCAATACTGTGAACATCGTATAGCTTTAGTAGGAGATGCTGCTCATAGAGTTCATCCACTAGCTGGACAAGGGGCTAATTTGGGTGTGATGGATGCAGAAGTCTTAAGTGAGGAAATTATTCAGTTGTATAAACAACAACGCGATTTTGGTTTAAAACGTTATTTACGTCGCTATGAACGAAAACGTCGTAGCGAAAATGTTTTTATGATGAATGTATTCAGTGGCTTTAAGTCGCTATATGGTAATCAAACATTTCCATTGCCATTAATCCGTAACCAAGGCATGAATGTGATTAACCAACTAACACCTATAAAGCAGTGTATTATGCGCCGTGCAATGGGTCTTGCTGGAGATATTCCAGAGACCTTGAAGACGCCCAATTATTTTTAATTTTATGTAAAGAATTTTATGGAAACAGAAAATAAAACCAGTAACTTTATTCGAAAAATTGTAACGATTGATGTTGAAAACCAAAAAAACGATGGCAAAGTTCATACTCGTTTCCCGCCTGAACCAAATGGATACCTGCATTTAGGTCATGCTAAATCGATTTGTTTAAATTTTGGTATAGCCAAAGATTTTAATGGTGTCTGCAACTTACGTTTTGATGATACCAACCCTGATAAAGAAGATACTGAATATACCGACTCGATTCAGGAAGATGTGAAATGGTTAGGTTTCGATTGGGAAGACCGATTGTTTTATGCCTCTGATTATTTTGAAAAGCTTTATGAATTCGCTGTTCTTTTAATCAAGGATGGTAAGGCTTATGTCGATAGTTTAAATGCCGAAGAGATTCGCGAATATCGCGGCACATTAAATGCGCCTGGTAAGAACAGTCCTTATCGTGATCGAAGTATTGAGGAAAATCTACAACTCTTCGAACAAATGAAACAAGGAAAGTTTGCTGAGGGTGAACATTTATTACGTGCGAAGATCGATATGGCTTCACCAAATATCAATATGCGAGATCCTGCAATTTATCGTATTAAGCATACCACTCATCATCGTACTGGTGATGCTTGGCATATTTACCCTATGTATGATTATACTCATTGTATATCTGATGCCTTGGAAAATATTACCCATTCGCTATGTACTTTAGAGTTTGAAGATCATCGTCCATTGTATGATTGGTTCTTGGACCAATTGCCTGTGCAATGTCATCCACAACAAATAGAGTTTGCCCGTTTAAACTTGAGTTATACAGTTTTAAGTAAACGTAAATTAAATCAATTAGTACAAGATGGTTTAGTTGATGGTTGGAACGATCCACGAATGCCAACTATCTCTGGCATCCGTCGTCGAGGTTATCCTGCATCAGCCTTAAGGGATTTTTGCGAACGAATAGGAATTACCAAAAGCGATACAGTGATTGAATTAGGTGTGTTAGAAAATTCAGTACGCGAACAGTTGAATATCGAAAGCCCACGCATAATGGGTGTGTTAGATCCATTAAAAATCATTATTACTAATTACCCTGAAGATAAAACTGAATGGATAGAAGCCAGTAATCATCCACATGATGAAGCAATGGGTAAACGAAAGATACCTTTCAGCAAAGTTGTTTATATTGACCGTGATGATTTTCGTGAAGAAGCGAATAAAAAATATATTCGTTTAAAACCTGGTAAAGAAGTTCGTTTACGTTATGCGTATGTGATCCGTTGCGATGAAATAATCAAAAACGATCAAGGAGAGATAATGGAGTTACATTGTTCCTATGATCCAGAAAGTGGTGGTGGCAAAACTTCAGACGGTCGTAAAGTGAAAGGCATTATTCATTGGGTGGCAGAAGATACTGCGGTAAAAGCTAAAGTAAACGTTTATGATCGACTGTTTCATGTTGAAGCGCCTGAAGCAAGTGAACAAGAATGGATTAGTTACATTAATCCTGATTCAAAGCAAGTGATTGAAGAAGCATTAATTGAGCCGAGTATTAAAGAAAGTAAACATAGCGGTTGTTATCAATTCGAACGAGTTGGTTATTTCTGTTTAGATACAAAAGACAGCTCAGAAGAAAATTTAATATTTAACCGTACTATTACCTTACGAGATACTTGGGAAAATAAGGGGTAATAAAAAACGGGGCATTAGCCCCGTTTTTAGTTTTTTCCATAAATTACTATTTTATCTAACAGGTCGAGGAATATTGACTCGTTGAATGTTTTGTAATGAACGCATCACGTTTTCAATAGTACGTAAACGCATTCTACGGGCAGGAGACGGAGGACTGAATTGATCAGGGATTTCGGTTCCATAACCCGGCTCATCAATTAAAACCGAACCATATTCATTGGATACTTCAATAGCGGTCTTTTTATTTTTATCTTCAGGTTGTTCTAAAACGATGGTTGCTGAAGTTGCGTCTGCTTCAACTGCCACTTCAGTGCCCCGTATACCAATGGTCGCAACAGCTGTGCTGACTTGCATGGTGTCAGGTTTATAGCGAGCGATTAAGCCAGTGACGAAACGAAATGTGCCTTTGACCAATTTAGTCGAAAAGCTGTTTTCTTTTTCGGGTTGGTTGTATGAAAACTTATCGATCTTAAATTCTGAATCAGGCCCTAAAATAAAATTTGACTCATCGACAAATTTTATTTCAGCAATCGATTTTTTTTCTGTAATGATTTGATCATTGGGAAAAACTTCATCGCCTTTGGATAAGGTTCGAGTTTCTCCATCTAGTAGAGCTTTAACATCGCCTTTCATGCTATCGATTTTACCCGCTGGTTCTAAGGCGAATATTGAAGAGCTGATAAAAGCCAAGAAAAGAGCAATTAATAAATTATTTGATAATTTGTTAAACATAGTTTTATTCCTAATTGTTTCTAATGTTTTTAAAAACCTATGGGATATCTATTGTTATAGTTTATATGATGAGTAATATCGAGATTGGTTTAATAATAATTCTCTAAATGCGAAAAAGGCCCGCTTTGGGCCTTTTTATTCAAATTATAAATCGACAGAAAACAGTAAATTCAAAGAATCGTAATCGAGAAAGTCGCGACTGAAATTTCGATTCCAGGAAACCGAGCCTGAGATAGTCTCACCAAAGAATCGGATGCCCGCACTAGCAAGGAATTCATCGTCGTCAGTATCAGCTGCTGTTGAAGATAAAACCGTAATTTCAGGTTGTTCGAAATAATTTAAATACGCTACACCAATATATGGTTCAAATACTTTCGGTTTAGCATATCCAATATCAAAGCCGATACGAAATAAACCAGTATCAATATCGCGACTTGCTACTGCAGCCGTTGCGTTCGAAGTTGCTCCAGTTTCAGTAAAGCCATCCACTTCTTCTTCTGAATAGAAGATACTTGAATGTGCGCCAAATACGAAGGCATCAAACTCCCAAAAACCATCAATACTACCAGAAATAAACCAGGTATCACTGTCAGTACTAGAATTAACTGTCTCGCCAATAGTGAAGGCTGTCGTACCCCCAACACCAGTTCTAAATTGCTCTATATCTCTAAAAGATACCCCACCGTTTGCACCGACGCTGATATTGTCGGTGATCATCGTGCCTATATAAGCAGCAAAACTGTAGTCTTTTAAATTTTGTTCGCCAGTGTTGTAGGCCGTTTTCACATCCGTGCCTGCAATACCAAAACTCAGTCCAATTAAACCCGTTTCACCAATTGATGTGTGGGCTCCAATCATCGCATTCCCCGTATCTGATTCTGTAGGTACTAATGAATACTCTGATGAAGATTTAGAGGCTGATCCCCAAACATTGATACTATTTAAGAAAGAACCTGCGTTTACCCCTGCTTCTTTACCATAGAGCAATGCTCCCAATGTTTGTTCCTGGCGATCTGGATCCGAACTAGCTGCAGAACCAGAATTAAATGGTAAGTTTGAAGAAAAAGTATTGGTAGGTTGGTTAAGTCTTTCTACAGTCCACTGTAACCCGTCGGTTGTGGCGGGACATAGGGCATCAATTTGTGTGTTGTTGAGGCCTAAGGCACTGCCGTTACTTACACAGCTATCTATAATATCTTGTTGTTCGCTAGGTAAGCTTGGTGGTGCTGGACCCGTTCCAGCATTAGCGAAATGAGAGCTAATTATAATGATTAGAAATACAAAAAATTGTTTTAAAAACATAGCCTTCCCCGAACTATACTTAATAATATTAGTGAATTATCAATTATTATTATTTGAATTATAATGATTTTTTATGCATAAACTAGTTTTTTATCTAAGTCTACTTTTTCTTGTAGGTATGTTTTCATGTGCCCGACTCGATCCTGCAATCAGGAAATCGAATTCAGAGGAGTTCGCAGTTCAATCGGGTTTTTCGGTTCAACAAATAAAAACGAATCAATTTACTATTTGGGCTGCTTCTAAAGGCCTCAATGATAATAATGGAGCGGTTGCTATCTATATTGAAGGTGATGGATTGGCTTATAAAAAACGTAATAGGCCTTCAAAAAATCCAACACCAATTGATTATTTCACGCTTCAATTAGCTGAGAGAGAGCCAGCTTCTTCGGTTGTTTATCTTGCTAGACCTTGTCAATACTTATCGAAATCACAGTTAGAGCGATGTGAACAAAAGTATTGGACGTCCCATCGTTACTCAGAAGAAGTAATTGATGCGTATGAAGAAATTCTTGGTCAGTTGCAGCGACAATCAGCAATTAAAGAATTTGTTTTAGTGGGGTATTCTGGAGGAGGAAATATCGCGGCTCATTTAGCGGCTAGAAGAAAAGATGTTTCAAGGTTAATTACCATTGCAGCTAATTTAGATTTACAAACATGGACGGATTATCATTCTTTATTGCCAATGAAATCTTCTCTAAATCCCGCTAGCGATAAGCGATTATCAATGGTGGAGCAAATTCATTTTGCAGGAGCAAAGGATAAAATCGTCCCGCCAGTCGTTGTGCAACAATATGTGGAAAAACTAGGTAATCCTAAAAATGTTGAGTTAATTATCAAAACAGATTTTGACCACCGTTGTTGCTGGATCGAACAATGGCAAGGAAGCGAAAAATTATTTGGTAATTAATTTATAAATGTTCTAAAGGTGGGTGATAAATCATTTGTACTACCGTACCTTCAGGGTCATAACAATAAAAACTTCTGGCACCATCACGATGAGTCCGTGGTTTCGTTTTCATTTTGATATTATTAGCCAGTAAAAACTCATACCAGTCGTCTACATCGTCTATTGTTTTTAAGATGAAACCAATGTGATCCAAACGTTGAGATTTTTCAAAATTATCATCAACCGGAATTTTATGAATTGCAAGATTATCATTGCCTGAGCAAAGATAAACATTGTCTTCATCGGGCCGCCATTCGACTTCCATTCCAATTAAATTCACATAAAAGTATTCTGAGGCTGCTAGGTCTTTTACATTAAGAGCAACATGGTGCATGCCACGTGTTGGGTTTGGTCGTTTCATTATTTACGAATTGATTAGTGATTATTAAGATAGGTTACAACATTAACTATGTTATGAAAAACTATGAGTTTAATTTTGTAAATGACAAGAATTTATTTACTGCAGATGGTGGTATGGATTCATCTGTGTAAAAATAGCCAAAATAATAATAATGTATTTTAGAATATCTCGATGACCCAAGAAACAGTATTCGAAGCTCAACTCAATTCTCTATCGTTGCAATATCGTGGCAAGGTTAGGGATATTTTTAGTATTGATGAACAACACATGATGATAGTGACGACTGATCGGTTGTCAGCGTTTGATGTGGTATTACCTGATCCTATTCCACGTAAGGGGATTGTCTTAACTGCTATTTCTAATTTTTGGTTTGATAAATCTAAAAACTTAGTCAAAAACCATTTATCGGATCTACAGTTAACAGATGTGATTCAGGATGAAGCAGATAGATTTTTATTAGAAGATCGAACTATCATCGTAAAAAAACTCAAAGCGTTACCGGTTGAAGCGATAGTCCGTGGTTACATTATTGGTTCTGGTTGGAAGGATTATCAACAAAACGGAACAATTTGTGGCTTAAAGTTACCAGTAGGATTACAACAAGCTCAAAAACTTCCAGAAACTATTTATACTCCTTCAACTAAAGCTGAGATTGGCGATCATGATGAAAACATTAGCTTTGAAAAAACAGTTGAGCTAATTGGAGAAGATTTAGCGAATCAAATTAAAGAAGTGAGTATTAAACTTTATGAAATAGCTGCTGAATTTGCTTTGCAAAAAGGTATTATTATTGCGGATACAAAATTTGAGTTCGGTTTAGATGAAAACGATGACTTAGTATTAATGGATGAAATTCTAACACCGGACTCATCAAGGTTTTGGCCAGTTAGCTCTTATGAAGTTGGCATCAGTCCTCCAAGCTATGACAAACAATATGTTCGTGATTATTTAGAAACTTTGGACTGGAATAAAACAGCTCCAGGCCCTGCATTACCGCAAGATGTTATTCATAACACCGCGCTTAAATATCAAGAAGCCTATAACAGATTAGTATTAAACGTTACTTAATGTAGTACATAGAAAGGAATCATGATCCCACTACATGATGATAACCCGACACATATAAAACCCGTTATTACAATATTCTTTATTGTAATCTGCGTTCTGGTTTTTTTATGGCAGCTATCACTTGGTTCTGATGGTAGTCAACGAATGATCATGAGTTTGGGTGTTATACCTGCTGTCTTATTAGATAAATCTCAATTATCCCCAGAGCTATATTTTTTACCTGCTGAATTAACCATGCTTACTTCTATGTTTATGCATGGTGGTTTTATGCATCTTGCAGGTAATATGCTCTATCTATGGATCTTTGGAAACAATATTGAAGATTCAATGGGGCATATTAAATTTATAATTTTTTACTTCTTATGTGGTTTTGCTGCGGTATTTGGACAAGTCTTACATAATCCTGAATCAGTTATTCCTATGATAGGTGCTAGTGGTGCTATATCTGGTGTGTTAGGTGCTTATTTATTGATCTACCCTAAAGCTAGAGTTTTAGTCGTAATACCTTTGGGTTTTTATCCGTTGTTATTAAGACTTCCAGCAATGCTGGTGTTAGGTGTTTGGTTTGCTATTCAAATAGGCAGTTCCTTAATGTCCAATGCAGAAGAAGGTGGTGTTGCGTGGTTTGCGCATATAGGTGGTTTTATTGCAGGTATGATCTTAATTTGGTTTTTTAAAGATAATTCAACAACCATGTTTCATGATGCACATGGTTCTAAGCGATTACATAAGATTATTAAACGTTAGTTTGTTATGTGTATAAACAGTATTTAAGCACTCATACATTTAATCAAAGCAATACGATCATCTCCATCTGTTACTTTTTCCATTTTTTCGTTAAATGCAGTGACACACTTATCATGTTCCAATAATAAATCGCCCAGTTTTTTTTCTTCTTCTTCAGTGGCATTGCCGCCATCTTTATACTTAACGTCGATTGCTTGTAAAACAGAAAAGTAAGCTCGCTTACTTTCTGACATTTTTTTATACGCTTCTAAGGCAGCTTGAGCTTGTTCAGAAAGGTTATTCAGATTATCAGACATTTAACATCCCCACATATCAAACAAAAAAATGCCCTGGCTAAGCAGGGCATCCTAAGAATTTAACTATAACAAAAAAACACAGAAAACTATCTACGTTGTCATTACTTCGTTAAACATCTACTCAAAATCGG
This sequence comes from Gammaproteobacteria bacterium, assembly GCA_965243205.1. Taxonomy (GTDB): domain Bacteria; phylum Pseudomonadota; class Gammaproteobacteria; order Eutrophobiales; family Eutrophobiaceae; genus CBDEUK01. The sequence goes on along the minus strand of CBDEUK010000002.1, from coordinate 1,599,712 downwards.
TCATTTATAATTTATAAACTCCCTCTTTTCGTAGCTGTTTGCCTCTTATTAACTGCCTCGATAACGTTTTCAGTGTTTCCTTGAGTTATTCAGTTTTAAGCAGCAGCAACTTTTTCTAGTGAGTCGCTGTAATCGCCTGAGCAGGCTAGGCTATTACATTTTTCACGATGTAATAATACTTTTTGTGCTTCTGCAACTTTAGCTGCATCACCGCCCCAGGTTTTTAAGCAATCTTCTTGTAGAGCACGTCCATAAGAAAAGCTAACTGGCCAAGGCAAGTTTTTATATGTTGCGTTCATAGCATTCAAGTGTGCTGTTGCAGTAGCAGAAGCTTGGCCGCCTGATAAGAACACAATACCAGGAACAGTAGCTGGTACTGAATTTAATAAACACTTAATGGTTTTATCAGCGACTTCTTGTACACCAGCTTGGCTAGGACATTGTTTGCCTGAAACAACCATATTGGTTTTTAAGATGGTGTGTTCTAAGGCCACATTTTGTAATCGTAATTGATTGAATAAGGTTTCTAAGGTTGCGCTGGTTACATCATAACAAGTATCAATGGTGTTATCGGCATCCATTAAAACCTCAGGCTCAACCATTGGAACTATACCTGCTTCTTGGCAAAGAGCAGCGTAGCGAGCTAGTGCATGAGCATTGGCTTCGATACAACCGCGAGAAGGAATACCTTCGCCAATGGTAATAACTGCGCGCCATTTAGCGAATTTAGCGCCGAGTTCTTTATACTCTGCTAAGCGTTCACGCAAACCATCTAAACCTTCAGTAACTTTTTCACCTGGACGGCCAGCTAAATCTTTTGCGCCTGTATCGACTTTAATTCCTGGCATAATACCTTGGTCGATAAGTGCTTTTGGGAATGGAGTGCCATCTGCGGTTGATTGACGAATGGTCTCATCAAAAAGGATCATGCCACTTACAAATTCAGAGCAACCAGGGTTAGTGATTAGTAAATCACGGTAGGCTCGACGATTTTCTTCGTTTGATTCAATGTTAATGCTGTCAAAACGTTTCTTAATGCTTGGGAAGCTTTCATCAATAGCCAGGATACCTTTACCTGGAGCAACCATTGCTTTGGCAGTTTGTTCAAGTTCTTGCGCGCTCATTTTTTTCCTCAATTAATTAATCAGTATGTAACTTTGGGCGGAAAACAAAACCGCCGATTGATTACTAGTTGGAGTGTTTGTTGGCTATTCCTTTAGTCGCATTAGTATTTTTTTAAATCAGTATAGTAAACGATTGTAATATTTGAATATTTAAATTCTATGACTTTTTCTTCAAAGTGTGTGTTCGATCGCTTCTCCGACCCGAATTATCTTCATATTATTGGTTTTTCCACGTGTTCCACGTAAATCACCTTTGGTAATAATAACAACGTCACCTTCTTCGAGTACTTTCTTTTCCATTAGAATTTCAATGATTTCTTTATTGGCTTCGAGTGGATCGGTATGGGTGATATCAAATTTTACTGGATAAACGCCTCGGTACAAGGTTGCCTTACGGCGACTGGCTTCATGGCGTGTGAATGCAAAAATAGGAATCCCAGAGCTGATACGTGACATCCAAACACAAGTAGCACCAGATTCCGTCAAAGCCGCGATGGCTTTGGCACCAATATGATTGGCTGCATACATTGATGACATAGCAATGGCTTCACCAATGGATTCAAAGCGTTGATTGATACGATGGTCGGAAACTCGTGTCATGCGTTGTTTTTCAGTTTCTTCACAGATCCGAGCCATTGCTTCGACTACTTTGTGTGGATGTTTACCGACACTGGTTTCACCCGATAACATCACCGCATCGCTACCATCAAGTACCGCATTTGCGACGTCAAATACCTCAGCACGAGTTGGAATTGGTGAAGAAATCATAGATTCCATCATTTGTGTAGCGGTAATCGTACCTCGATCCATTTCTCTTGCGAGTTTGATCAATTGTTTTTGTACTGGAGGTAGACTGGCATCGCCAATTTCTACGCCTAAATCACCACGAGCAATCATGATGACGTCTGAAGCTTCTATAATCGATTCAATGCAATCTAAAGATTCGGAACGTTCGATTTTAGCGATGATGCTGGCTGAGCTACCTTCATCAGCGATTAGTTTTCTCGCTTCATGGATGTCTTCAGCACTGCGTACGAATGATACTGCAATAAAGTCAGCACCGATTTTAATTGCATGTTTAAGATCGGCTTTGTCTTTATCGGTTAATGAAGCAGCAGATAAACCCCCACCACGTAAATTCATGCCTTTACGGTCGGACAGCTCACCACCAGTAATCACATTACATTTTACTTCATGATCATTCACTTCTTTGACCAATACTTCGACGCGACCATCATCGAGTAAGATCACATCGCCTGGTTTTACATCTTTTGGTAGGGCTTTATAACTAACGCCAACGTGTTCGGTGTCCCCATCGTTTTCTGCCAGATCAATATCGAAGGTAAACGGATCGCCTTCTTTTAAAGCAATCTTTCCAGAGCCAAAACGTTGAATACGAATTTTAGGACCTTGTAAATCTGCAATAACACCAACAGCATGATGGCGTTTTTCGGATAAAGCACGAACTTCGTTTAAACGTCGTTCATGGTCTTCGTGACTAGAGTGAGAATAGTTTAGACGTACAACATCAAGACCATAATCAAATAACTTTTCTAATACTTTAGGATCATCCGTCGCAGGTCCCAAAGTAGCAATAATTTTTGTTCTTCTCATTTAAAGTGTAATTAAACCTCTTAACGTAATAATCCTTAACTAATATTCTCGAGCACGTTCCATAGCTTCCCAAGCACGTGCTGACTCTTCCAAGATAGCGATGGCTGGTAGTTCTTTGCCTTCTAGAAATTCTAAAAAAGCACCGCCTGCAGTAGATATATATGAAATTTGATCGGTTAGATTAAATTTTGAAATCGCCGATAATGTGTCACCACCGCCTGCAATTGAGAATGCATCACTGTTTGCAATCGATTCTCCTAATGCTTTGGTCCCTGCAGAAAATTGTTCAAACTCGAAAACACCTAATGGACCGTTCCAAACAATGGTTTTGGCTTCGGATAATAACTTATCCAAATGTTTACTGGTTTCAGGGCCTACATCTAAAATTAAATCATCGTCTTCTACTTCATTAATACCTTTGGTTGTTGCTTTGGCCTCTTCAGAAAATTCTGTAGCACAAACCACATCCCAAGGTAACGGCAACTCACCGCCTTTGGCTTTAATTTTTTCGATGATTTCTTTAGCATCATCAACTAAATCTTTTTCGTATAACGATTTACCAATGTTGTAGCCTGCCGCTTTTAAAAAGGTATTAGCGATGCCACCACCGACAATTAATTGGTCAACCTTATCTGATAAAGCACTGAGGATGGTTAATTTAGTTGAAACTTTAGAGCCACCAACCACTGCTACCATAGGTTTTTGTGGATCTGCTAAGGCTTTGGATAAGGCTTCAACTTCAGCGACCAGTAGCGGGCCACCACATGCACGCGGAGAATATTTTGCGACGCCATGTGTCGATGCTTGAGCACGATGTGCTGTTGCAAATGCATCATTAATAAAGACATCGCATAGGTTAGCCATTTTCCGAGCTAGATCATCATCGTTTGCCTTCTCGCCAACTTCGAAGCGCACATTTTCCATTAACGCGATATCTGGAAACGTGCTGCTGTCTTTATCTAACCAGTCTTTAATAAGTGCAACATCACGGTCTAACAGGTCACTTAAATAATTAGCGACTGGTGCAAGAGAATATTTTTCTTCATATTCGCCTTCAGTTGGACGACCAAGATGTGACATTAACATTACTTTGGCACCAGCTTCTAAACACTGATTGATAATGGGTAAGCAGGCTTTAATTCGTGTGTCATCTTCAATCACCCCATCTTTTAAAGGCACATTGAAATCAACGCGGATTAAAACTTTTTTATTACCTAAATCTAAGCTGTTGCTATGAGTAAACATGATGTTGGCCTATAAATTATGCATTCACTAATGCTTTTGTGGTATCCAACATACGATTAGAAAAGCCCCACTCGTTATCATACCAAGCGATCACTTTTACTAAAGTACCATCGATTACCTTAGTCATGCCGGCATCAAAAGTAGATGAAGCAGGATCGTGGTTAAAGTCGATAGAAACTAACGGTGCATCGTTATATGCAAGCACACCTTTCATTTCACCTTCAGCAGCGGTTTTCATCAATGAATTGATTTCTTCAATTGTTGTTTCTCGATTAGCAACAAAACTTAAGTCAACCATTGATACATTAATAGTTGGTACGCGAACCGCAAAACCGTCTAACTTACCGTTTAGTTCAGGTAATACCAATCCTACTGCCGCTGCCGCCCCTGTTTTGGTTGGAATCATTGACTCAGTTGCAGAACGAGCACGACGTAAATCTGAGTGAAATACATCGGTTAATACTTGATCATTGGTATAAGAATGAATAGTGGTCATTACACCATGTTGGACACCAATATTATCGTGAAGTACTTTAACCACTGGTGCTAAACAGTTGGTAGTACATGATGCATTGGAGATAACGGTATCAGATGAAGTTAATACGTTTTGATTAACACCATAGACAATTGTTGCATCAACATCAGAGCCGCCTGGTGCTGAGATAATAACTTTTTTAGCGCCGCCAGCTAAGTGAGCAGAGGCTTTTTCTTTGCTAGCAAAAAAACCAGTTGATTCATGAACAACTTCAACACCCAATTCGCCCCAAGGTAACTTTGCAGGGTCACGTTCTGACAACACACGAATTTTATCGCCGTTAACTACCATGTAGTCACCGTCTACACTGACAGTGCCAGGAAATTTGCCGTGAGCACTATCGTACTGAGTCAAGTGAGCGTTGGTTGCTGCGTCACCTAAATCATTAATCGCTACAATTTCAAATTCATCCGTGCGGCCCGATTCATACAACGCACGTAAAATATTACGACCGATACGGCCATAGCCATTGATGCCTATTTTAATAGCCATTTTTATCTATTCTCCAATCTATTTTTTAATAATTTCAAACAGATTAATCTAGCAGTGATTTTACTAATTCGCTTAAATTTTCTTCTGTTAATCCAAAATGTTTATATACATCATTTGCTGGGGCTGATTCGCCAAAAGTATCAACACCCAAAACTGCTCCATTTAATCCGACGTATTTACGCCAGAAATCTGTGACACCTGCTTCGACAGCAATGCGTTTACTGCATTCAGGTGGTAAGACATATTCTCGATATTCAGAGTCTTGTTTATCAAATGCATCTGTAGAAGGCATTGATACTAATCGGATCTTGTGACCAGATTCTGAAAGTTGTGTGACAACGTTGAAGGCCATGCCGACTTCAGAGCCAGTTGCAATCACTATGGCCTCGGGTTCAGCGGTACCTTCAATTAAAATATAGCCACCCCTAGAAATATCATTTATTTGTTGTTCAGTACGTTCAATATGTTGCAAGCCTTGGCGTGAAAATAATAGTGAGGATGGACCTTTGGTATTTTCAATTGCGGCTTTCCAAGCAACAGCAGATTCAACGGCATCGCATGGACGCCATACCGACATATTAGGCATTAAACGTAAAGTAGAAGCTTGTTCGACTGGTTGATGGGTTGGGCCATCTTCCCCTAAACCAATTGAGTCATGAGTAAAAATATTAATGTTCTGTACTTTCATTAATGCCGCCATACGCAGAGCATTTCGAGCGTATTCCGAGAACATTAAGAATGTTGCACCATAAGGGATAAAACCACCATGTAAAGCAATACCATTATTAATCGCAGTCATGCCGAATTCGCGTACACCATAATAAATATAGTTTTTCGAGCCTTCAGTTTGAATATCCTCTGAGCCTGACCAAATCGTTAAGTTAGAACCAGCTAAGTCAGCTGAACCGCCAATCAGTTCTGGCAAAACAGGGCCGATGGCATTTAATGAATTTTGTGAAGCTTTACGAGATGCAATCTTTTCTGCTTTCTCAACGGTTTGTTGGATAAAAGCATCGATGGACTGTTGCCAGTTACTTGGTAATTCGCCTGATATTCTTCGAGTAAGTTCATCTGCTAATTCTGGGTGAGCTTTTTCATACTCAATAAATTGAGCGTTCCATTCAGATTCTAGTTTTTGACCAGATTGTTTGGCATTCCAACCGTTATAGATATCTTCGGGAATTTCAAAAGGCGCGTGTTCCCAACCGAGTTCTTTACGAGTCGCAGCAATTTCATCGTCGCCCAAAGGTGCACCATGGCTGCTTTCAGAACCTTGCTTGTTCGGAGAACCTTTACCAATAATGGTGTTAATAATGATAAAACTAGGTTTATCAGTTTCAGCCTGAGCTTGTTTAATAGCTTGATCAATTGCTTCTGGATCATGACCATCGACATTTTCGATGACATGCCAGCCATACGAACGGAAGCGATTCGCATGGTCATCGGTAAACCAACCTGAGATATCACCATCGATCGAAATTTGATTGGAATCAAACAGCGTAATCAGTTTGCCAAGTTTTAAAGTCCCGGCTAGTGAACAGACTTCATGCGAGATGCCTTCCATTAAACAGCCATCGCCCACAGAAACATATGTATAGTGATCAATAATATTATGGTCAGGTCGGTTATAAGTTGATGCTAATACTTGTTCGGCTATCGCCATCCCAATCGCATTCGCAATACCTTGTCCTAAAGGACCTGTTGTGGTTTCAACACCAGGAGCATAACCGTATTCAGGGTGACCAGGTGTTTTTGAATGCAATTGACGAAAGTTTTTTAAATCATCAATGGAAAGGTCATAACCAGTTAAATGTAACACCGAATACAACAACATTGAGCCATGACCGTTTGACATGATAAAACGATCACGATTAATCCAATTTGGATTAGCTGGGTTATGGCGCATAAAATTATTCCATAACACTTCTGCTATATCGGCCATCCCCATAGGTGCACCAGGATGCCCTGATTTGGCTTTTTGTACAGCATCCATGCTCAAAGCACGGATTGCATTGGCTAATTGTTGGCGTGATGGACTCACGGCCTCGCTAGAATTCTCAGAGGCTGTTTGTTGTTTCATAGTCATTTTGTACCATTGATAGTTGTCGGCATTGATTCCTGAGAATCCTCTTTGATGGGATTTTGTTGCTGCTCAGGAATACCAGTTGAAGTTAATACTGGTGAGATCCGGACTTATAAAAAGAAGGGCGTATTCTCTATTACTAGGTTGTTATGAGCAAGTAAATTTAGGCATGGTATTGTGGATTTTCGCTACAAATCGCTTTTTTTTAGCTGAATTTCTGTATTTTTATCAAATATGGCTGAATCAATGTGGCATGATTCAGCCATATTCAGTTTTGCATAAATGATTTTTAAGACTGACCGTGAGCACTACGTAATTGTTTCCCGGCTTCCACCATGTTCATCAATGCAGGTTTGACTTCTTCCCAAGAGCGAGTTTTTAATCCGCAGTCAGGGTTCAACCATAAATTTTCAATTGGAATATGTTGTGTAGCTTTTTTCATGCTATCGATAATATTTTGGATTTCAGGCACATTTGGCGAATGAATATCATAGACGCCCGGGCCAATTTGATTAGGGTAGTCGAAATCCACAAATGCTTCTAATAGCTCCATATCTGACCGAGAGTTTTCTATGGTGATGACATCCGCATCCATGTCGGCAATTGCGTGAATAATATCGTTAAATTCTGAATAGCACATGTGGGTATGGATTTGCGTTTCATCGCTAACACCATTCGCTGCTAGGCGAAATGATTTAATTGCCCATGATAGATAGTCTTCCCAATCTTCTTTACGTAGCGGCAAACCTTCTCTTAAAGCTGCTTCATCGATTTGAATAATGTTGATGCCTGATTTTTCTAAATCCAATACTTCATCCCGAATCGCTAAGGCAAGTTGTATGCAAGTATCAGCCAAGGGTTGATCATCACGAACAAATGACCAATTTAGAATGGTTGTTGGTCCAGTTAACATGCCTTTAACAGGTTTGTCTGTCAGTGATTGAGCGTAGTTTATCCAGTCTACTGTCATGGCCTTAGGGCGTTCAATATCGCCATAGATAATGGGAGGTTTTACACAACGGGAACCATAGGATTGTACCCAGCCAGCTTGTGTAGATAAGCAGCCTTCTAAGTGTTCAGAGAAATATTCCACCATATCATTTCGTTCTGGCTCTCCATGAACAAGAACATCTAAATCATAGGCTTCTTGTTCGCGGATCAGATATTCAATCGTATCCTGTATAAATTTTTCATAAGCAGTTCGAGTTATTTCTCCTGAGCGATAATCATTACGAGTTTTTCTAATCTCTGAGGTTTGTGGAAATGAACCTATCGTTGTGGTTGGAAATAACGGTAAATTTAAACGTTGCTTATGAAGAGCTGCCCTTTGTTTATGTGAACTCTTACGTTTTGTCATATCGTCCGATATTTCATTTAGCCTTTGTTGCAAATCAGGGTTATGTGCTTTGTTAGAGTTTTTTCTATTATCAATAGCGACTCTATTGGTAGTTAATGCATCTTTTACATATTCACGTCCCTTTGTTAATGCTAAAGATAATATGTTCAGTTCTTGAATTTTTTCTATTGCGAATGCCATCCACGACGAAATTTCGGGATCTATTTTTGTCTCATCTTTTAGTTCGATAGGTACGTGGAGTAATGAGCAAGAAGGTGCTAGCCATAGTTTATCTTTACGTTTTTCAAACAATGGTTCTAACCAATCCAATAATTGGTTTAGATCACTTTTCCAAATATTTCTGCCATCAATCACACCGAGTGAAAGCACTTTATGTTGAGGTAGCCAATCGATTATTTGTTCAACTTCCTGTTTGGCATTGATGGCATCAATGTGTAACCCATCAATGGGTAGTTCACATGCTAAACGTAAGTTTCCTTTTAATGGTCCAAAGTAGGTTGTTAATAAAATTTTTGGCAACGCAGATTTTAAAACAAAATAAGCATGTTCATAGGCATTGATCCATTCACGCGATAAATTCATGACCAAAGCTGGTTCATCGATTTGAACCCACTCAATATTTTCTGCATGTAATTGATTTAATAATTCTAGGTATACAGGTAATAAGCTCTCTAACAACTCAAGTTTGTTGGTTGAGTCTTTTGACTTTCCTAACCATAAGTACGAAACAGGTCCAATCATAACGGGCTTGATCTTATAACCAAGAGACTTTGCTTCTTTTATTTGTTGCAACAAGTTTTCCGCATGCAAACTGAATTGCGTATTGCAATCAAACTCAGGCACGATGTAGTGGTAATTGGTATCGAACCACTTTGTCATTTCACTGGCATGTGAAGAAGGGCTCGATGACGTTGATCGACCTCTTGCAACGAGAAAATAATTATCGAGTCCGCTAATACTATTTTCTTGTTGAAAGCGTGGAGGAATATTCCCGACTAATTCACTCGTATCAAGCACTTGATCATAAAACGAAAAATCTCCAACGGTTTGCATGGTTAAATCTGATTGTAAGCGCCAATGCTCCTCACGTAGCTTTGTTGCTTTTGCAAACAAGGATGTTTGATCCAGTTGTTCTGCCCAATATTGTTCTAATGCAAATTTTAATTCTCGATGTTTTCCTATACGTGGAAAGCCTAGATTATGAATAACGGCCATTACCGTCTCCTTAGGTTTGTTAATTAGGCCGCGCAGTTTATCCAGCTATTATCATGAAAAATAATGATATATAATTTAATATTTATGAGAAATGTTCATATATAAATGATTGAGCGAATACATCTTAGTATCATTAATGCTTTGCATGAGTACGGTACGTTAACTGAAGCGGCTAACTCGCTTTATTTGACGCAATCAGCTCTTTCACACCAAATGAAAAATTTGGAAGAAAAACTAGGTACTTCTTTATGGAAGAAAGAAGGCAGGCAATTGAGATTAACGCAAAGCGGTGAACTGGTATTACATTTAGCACAAACTGTATTACCAACTATCAATAAGGCAGAACAGACTTTAAAAGCATATGGCGAAGGCAAACAAGGAATGCTCAGGATTGGTGTCGAATGTTATCCATGTTACACCTGGTTATCTAAAGCAATTATAAAGTTTCTTCATCGATACCCAGACGTTGATGTGGACATCGTGACTAAGTTTCAGTTTAGTGGACTTAATGCTTTATCGAATGGCCATATTGACTTATTGATAACTCCAGATCCGATCAAAGATAAGAGTTTGCATTATGTTTCTTTGTTCGATTATGAAACGGTCTTAGTTGTAAATAAAAGTAATGTATTGGCTGACAATAAAATTGTTAAGCCTCACATGTTGCATGATCAAACTCTTTTCACATTTCCTGTGGCAGTAGAGAGATTAGATATCTTTGCTCAATTTTTAATTCCTGCAAATTGTGAAGTACGAGAGCATAAGCAGATTGAATCTATTGAGATTATGTTACAGCTAGTCGGGTTTAATCGAGGTATATGTGTGTTGCCAAAGTGGTTAGCGCAAGATTATCTCGAAGCGTTACCAATTACATTGGTTCGGTTAGGTAAGAATGGCATACAAAAATCTTTGTATGCCGGTATGAAAAAAACAGATAAAGCGATATATTTTATAGAAAGTTTTATTGAGCTTTCATCACTATCTTAAAGTTAACAGTTAATTCCGCCATTTAATGGAACAACCCATGCTCGGTATTTGTTGTGTAGGACCTTTGCCTGTTTCAGCAACTTGCCTCATGGCATCGACTAAGTCTTGCCCAATAGTTTCAGGCGCTGTATTTGAAGGTGTTATTGAATTTAGTCGGCCACGGTATTGAAGTTCTAAATCACGGTTGTAGCCAAAAAAATCAGGCGTGCACTTAGCATCGTATTGGCGTGCAACTTCTTGTGTTTCATCGATTAAGTAAGGAAATGGGTATTCCCATTCTTGAGCAACTCGTTGCATGTTTTCGAAAGAATCTTCAGGATAATTAACGATATCATTTGGCATGATAGCAACACAATTGACCCCAATTTCCGAAAGTTTATTTGCATCAGAGACTAACGTAGTTTGAATAGCTTTTACATAAGGGCAATGATTGGAGATGAACATAATCACGGTTCCATTTTCACCACGACATTGTTCGAGACTCATGAGTGAGCTATCAACGTTTTTTAAAGTGAAATCATAGGCTCTTTCGCCAAAATTACATATAGGGGTTTCCATTAATGCCATACTTACTTTCCTATGAAGAGTTTGATTAATTATAAATCATAAGAATGTATTGTAAGCGCTAAATGATAGGAATTCTTGATAATCTTCGTTACAATCGCCGCCTTTCGAATTACTCAAACATCTTTTAAAGGTTTAATTATGGCCAGCAATTTTTTATTCACTTCTGAATCGGTATCAGAAGGTCACCCAGACAAAGTCGCCGATCAAGTTTCAGATTCCATCATTGATGCTATTTTTGCTCAAGATCCAGCTGCACGCGTAGCCTGTGAAACTTTAGTAAATACTGGAATGGTCGTGCTTTCGGGTGAAATCACCACTTCAGCACAAATTGATTTTACTAATACCGCTCGGGATACCATCCGTGAAATCGGATACACCTCGTCTGAAATGGGTTTCGATGCAGACACTTGTGCCATTATCGTTTCAATGGATGAGCAGTCTGCGGATATTGCTCAAGGTGTTAATGAAGGTGAAGGTATTGATTTAAACCAAGGTGCTGGCGACCAAGGTTTGATGTTTGGTTTTGCATGTAATGAAACGGATGAATTAATGCCAGCTCCAATTTCATATGCACACAAACTTGTGAAGAAACAATCTGAAGTACGTAAAAATGGGCAGCTTGCTTGGTTACGACCAGATGCAAAATCACAATTAACGTTTGTTTATGAAGATAATAAACCCGTAGCGATTGATACTGTGGTTTTATCTACGCAACACGATGAAGATATAAAACATGAAGATTTAGTGGAAGCTGTTATTGAGGAAGTTATTAAGCCTGTGCTTCCTGCCAATATGATTACAGATAAAACGCGTTATCTTGTTAATCCTACAGGTCGTTTTGTGATTGGCGGCCCTGTGGGTGATTGTGGTTTAACCGGCCGTAAGATCATTGTTGATACTTACGGTGGTATGGCACGTCATGGTGGCGGTGCTTTCTCTGGAAAAGATCCTTCAAAAGTAGATCGCTCAGCGGCTTATGCAGCACGTTATGTTGCGAAGAATATTGTAGCGGCTGGTTTAGCAGAACGTTGTGAGTTACAAGTTTCTTATGCGATCGGTGTTGCTGAACCTACATCAATTACGGTTGAAACTTTTGGTACAGGTAAAGTAGATGAAGCAAAGTTAACCGAATTAGTGCGCGAACATTTTGATTTACGTCCTAAAGGTATAATCCAAATGCTAGATTTATTACGTCCTATATATAAAGCTACGGCAGCTTACGGGCACTTTGGCCGTACCGATGTGGATTTACCTTGGGAACGTACAGATAAAGCAGACGCATTAAAGTCAGCGCTTTAAGTATTAATTCATTTTGATAATTAATAAACGCGACTTCGGTCGCGTTTATTATTTTGACTTAACGTTCTGTAATTTTTTGTTAAAGACAATTATATTTTTTTCCGATAACAAGCCTTTGAATATCGCGAATTTCCGTACTATACTCGCGCTCTCTTGATAAACCTCAGTACTGAGGAGCGCTGCGACGGGCCAGAAAATATTCTGCCAAAATTATTTTGGATTACCCGCCAGGCTCAGTAAAGGGGCAAGATTCACAACGGCGCTCGCTTATATTGTTTGGAGGTGAACAACATGAGCGTAGCAGCTTCTACTCTCAGTTCTGACTATCATGTCGCTGACATGTCATTGGCTTCATGGGGCCACAAAGAAATCCGTATCGCTGAAACCGAAATGCCAGGTTTGGTATCAATTCGCGAAGAATACAAAGATTCACAACCATTAAAAGGTGCGAAAATCGCTGGGTCATTACATATGACCATTCAAACCGCAGTTCTTATCGAGACCTTAGTTGCTTTAGGCGCAGAGGTTCGTTGGGTTTCATGTAATATTTTCTCCACGCAGGATCACGCTGCAGCAGCAATCGCCGATCAAGGTATTCCAGTTTTTGCTTATAAAGGCGAGAGCTTGGAAGAGTATTGGGATTTCACTCATCGAATTATGAAATGGCATGATGGTTCTACACCAAATATGATTTTGGATGATGGTGGTGACGCTACAACATTACTTATTTTAGGAAGCAAAGCGGAGAAAGATCTTTCGGTATTAGATAATCCTGGTTCAGAAGAAGAAACAGTTTTATTTGCCAAGATAAAAGAAACCTTAAAAGAAACCCCTGATTTTTATTCAACAACATTGAAGAATATTCAAGGTGTGACTGAAGAAACCACAACTGGCGTAAACCGTTTATATCAAATGGTTAAAAGTGGAGATTTAACTTTTCCAGCAATTAACGTTAATGATTCAGTGACTAAATCTAAATTCGATAACCTTTATGGTTGTCGTGAGTCATTGGTCGATGGTATCAAGCGTGCAACGGACGTAATGATCGCAGGTAAGGTAGCTGTTGTTGCAGGTTATGGTGATGTAGGTAAAGGTTCGGCACAATCATTACGCGGTTTAGGCGCGACGGTTTGGGTAACTGAAATCGATCCTATCTGCGCATTACAAGCAGCGATGGAAGGTTATAGAGTAGTCAGAATGGATGATGTTGTAAGTGAAGCAGATATCTTCGTGACGACTACTGGTAACTTTAACATCATTACGCCTGAGCATATGGCTGCCATGAAGAACGAAGCGATTGTTTGTAATATTGGTCATTTTGATAATGAAATTGACATTGCTGGTCTTAAAGACGTGAAATGGGAAAATATTAAACCACAAGTTGATCACATCGTATTCCCTGATGGTAAACGCATTATCATGTTGGCTGAAGGTCGTTTGGTTAACTTAGGTTGTGCAACTGGTCATCCTAGTTTTGTTATGTCTAACTCATTTACTAACCAAGTTTTAGCGCAAATCGAATTATGGAGTCAGGGTGATAAATACGAGAACGATGTTTATGTGCTTCCTAAGCATCTTGATGAAAAAGTAGCGCGGTTACACTTGGATAGAATTGGTGCGAAATTAACGGTTCTTTCACAAGAACAGGCAGACTATATCAACGTTTCTGTTGAAGGACCTTATAAGCCAAATCACTATCGTTATTAATTATTAATATTTTTTATAAAATTGCCGATCTTAAGTTCTTATAGACAGAACTTAAGGTTGGTGATTGTTTAACGATAAAGGTTTAAATGCTATGGAATCTCAAAAGAAACATCCACAAGAACTCAGTTTTGAATTTTTTCCCCCACGCAATCCCGAAGCCGTAGGCAAATTGCAAATGACCCAAGAACGCTTGGCTAAATTAAATCCAAGCTTTTTCTCAGTGACTTTTGGTGCAGGTGGTAGCACACGTGAAAGAACATTAGAGACAGTTGTTGATATTCGGGAGAAAACGGGTATCTCAGGGGTACCACATTTATCGTGTATCGGTTCGAATGCAGAAGATATTAAAGCTGTGCTTGATACTTATATCGATAGCGGAATTAATCAAGTTGTTGCTTTACGTGGTGATTTGCCTTCAGGTTTAGTTGGTATGGGATCATTACGTTATGCGAATGAATTAGTCGAATTCATTCGACAAGAAACAGGTGATCATTTTCATATCAGTGTAGCTTGTTATCCTGAGTTTCACCCACAAGCAAGTACAGCTAAAGAAGACTTAGAAAACTTTAAAAAGAAAGTGGATGCAGGAGCAAATTCTGCAATCACACAGTATTTTTACAATGCTGAAGCGTATTATCGTTTCGTTGATGATTGCGAAAAAATGGGTATTGATATCCCAATTGTACCTGGTGTTATGCCAATCATAACATGTACTCAGTTAGTACGTTTTTCTGAAGGTTGTGGCGCTGATATACCGCGCTGGATCTTAAAACGATTACGGGATTTCGGGGATGATCGAAATGCGATTCGTGAGTTCGGTATCGAAGTAACTACTAAACTTTGTGAAAACTTATTAGAGCAAGGCGCTCCGGGTATTCATATTTACAGTATGAATCAAGCAGACGCATCAGAAGCCATTTGTGAGAATCTAGGTTTAGGCAATAGCTAGTTTATTAAAACATAAGCTTTTTACTTTCCCATCAAAAGCTTGCGGACACATCTGCTTCGTTGTATTTTGACATGATTGCATGCTTGGAGGTTGTCTTAATTACTCACTAAGACTGATCATGTCAAAACCATCTCAAAAACACAGTTTGTTATTAGTTGATGATGATCCATTAATTTTGGATTCATTAGCTATGCTGCTTGAAGACGAATACGAATTGATTACTGCATCGACTCGTGACCAAGCAAAAACTCAACTGCAAAAAATTAAGCACAAACCTAATATAGCATTAGTTGATTTGGGTTTGCCGCCAAAACCCCACAGCCCAGAAGAAGGTTTTTCTTTGATAAAAGATTTATTAGGTTTTAATCGTAAGATAAAAACCTTGGTTTTATCAGGACAGAATGAACAACAAAACATTCAACACGCTTTGACATTAGGTGCTGTTGATTTCATCCCAAAACCTTGTGATTTAGAGTTACTGCAAGCTCGATTAAATCATCAGGTTATGATTTTAGGTGCTGAAGATATTGCCGAAGCTGATGTTAGCCAGCCTATTCTCGGTGAAAGCCAAGTTATTCAAACCTTAAAAAGTTTGATAGATCAATTTGCGGAACAACCGTTTCCGGTTTTAGTAGAAGGTGAGTCAGGTAGTGGTAAAGAATTAGTCGCTGAACAATTATATAAACTAAGCTCAAGAAGTAATGGTAAGTATATGACGGTGAATTGTGCCGCTTTTACTTCAGAATTACTTGAGTCGCAATTGTTTGGCCATAAAAAAGGTTCGTTTACAGGTGCTACTGAAAATAAAAGTGGTTTCTTTCACGAAGCAAACGATGGTTGTTTATTCTTAGATGAAGTTGGTGAGTTGCCATTAGACTTACAATCAAAATTACTGAGAGTCTTGGAAAGTGGAGAGTATCATCCAATTGGTGAAACTACAGCGCAATTTTCAAATGCGCGAATTATTGCTGCTACCAATCGTGATTTAAGGGAAGAAGTTAGACAAGGCCGCTTTCGTAAGGATTTATTCCATAGACTCAGCGTATTAACGATTCATGTGCCGCCGTTAAGACAACGCGGCGATGATTGTTTTATTTTACTAGAACATTTTTGTAGATTATATGCTTCTGGTAAACAATCTTTCATGCTTGATAAATATGCAAAAGAACGATTTAAACAGTATTTTTTTCCTGGAAATGTACGAGAATTACGTAATATAGTGATTCGTTTGGGTGCGAAGTACCCATCACAAGAAGTGACATTGCAACAATTAAATGATGAATTAGAAACCAGTATTGATGCTGATAGTATAGGTGATATAACCCTAATAAATGATCAAGTGTTAGAACAAGAGTTGTTTGGTGATCATTTTAATCTTGACAGGACATTAGATCAGTGGGAAGTAAGGTATATAAAATTAGCTTTAAAAAAAGCAGAAGGTAATTTAAGTAAAGCTGCGAGGTTATTAGGTGTGAATCGAACGACGCTTTATAGTCGTTTACAACGTTTATCAATAGAAGAGCCTTAAACATGTACTATGATTATTTCGGATTGAATCAGCCTCCGTTTAAGATAACGCCAGATACTAGCTTGTTTTTTCCTGGTGGTAATCGTGGCGCTATTTTAGAAGCATTGATTTATGCTGTGGTAAATGGTGAAGGTATTGTCAAAGTTGTTGGTGAGGTAGGCACAGGTAAGACCATGCTTAGTCGCATGCTTGAGCACGATTTAGATGATTCAGTTGAAATTGTTTATCTAGCAAACCCTAGTATCAGTCCTGAACAAATCCCTCATGCTGTTGCGTTTGAGTTACAACTGGATGTAGAAACCGATGATAACCGTTTAAAGGTTATGAACGAACTACAACACTATCTAGTACAAAAACATGCTGAAAATAAGCAGGTTGTGGTTTTTGTTGAAGAAGCTCAGAGCATGACGATTCAAACGTTAGAAGAAATTAGATTATTAAGTAATTTAGAAACCAATAAACACAAATTGCTACAGATAGTTTTATTTGGTCAACCAGAATTAGATGAGATGATCTCAAAACCTGAGATCCGTCAGTTGAAAGAAAGAATTACCTACAGTTTTAACTTGGCTCCTTTTGAAGTACCTGATATCCGTGAATATATAAATTCTCGCTTAAGGGCATGTGGTTATCGAGGTGCTGATGTATTTAGTAAAAGCGCGATAAAAGAAATTGGCCACTATTCGAAAGGCCTATTGCGTAGAATCAATATTTTATCTGATAAAGCTATGTTGGCCGCATATGCTGATAATACGATGTCTGTTTTGCCTAAACATGTTCGAGCTGCAGCTGCTGATAGTGAATTTGTCTCAGGATGGAGACGATATCGATGGCTATTCATAGCTGGCACTTTATTATTATTTTTACTGATCATTTTATGGTTTTTTCCATACGATAAAATAGTCTCTTAATTTGCAAATTTATAAGAATTTAATAACATTTAGGCGAAGTTATAATCAATATCAGCCGTTGTGGTTTATTAATTTTTTATTTGGAATAAATCCTGAATAGAATTCTTGTTGCTGCGAATTTTTTTCGAGAATAAGGCTACTATTATCGAATTTTGTCGACTGGTCATAAGTTAAGCAAAATAAGCAAAAAATCCTTAATTCACATGAATTTATCGTGCTATTATAATGTGAAAGATAATCTATAAGGACTCAATCGTTGTCACGAAGTGAAGCTAATATTATGAAAAACATTATTATATTCAGCGTTTTATCTAGTTTTCTCGTTGCCTGTGCCCAAATCGAACCCAAGCCTATGGACAACTCTCCGGGCCATATCACAACGGATTCTCAGTCGGTAGCGAAAAAAATGCCTGTTGATCCAGCTTCTATACCTCAAGTTGTTCAGCAAGAACCTATTTTGCCTGAACCTTCAGAAACCGCTCCTGAATTAGAAAAATACACTGTCGTAGTTAACGATGTTCCTGTTCGGGAACTTTTATTCGCTCTAGCTCGAGATGCGGATGTGAATGTCGATATTGCACCTGGAATAGAAGGCACAGTGACTCTTAATGCTGTTGAGCAAACTATGCCACAAATCCTTGATCGCATATCACGCCAAGTTGATATTCGATATGAGTATCAAAATAACAATTTATTGGTATCGGCGGATCAGGCTTATTTGAAATCTTATAAAATCGATTATGTGAATATTGCACGGGAAACCGATAGCCAGATTACGATTGCTACTCAGATTGCAACAACAGGAACTGGTGATGTTGCTGGTGGTTCTGCAGGAGGTGGTGCAGGTGGTGGTGGTAATAATAATTCTACAACTGACGTGCGTAGCCAATCATTCAACAATTTTTGGGAAAATTTGGTACGAAATATTCAGGCAATCATCGGAGAAGAAGTTGAAGACAATTCAGGTGGTCAAGAGGGTGAAATCACCATTACCAATAATGTGATTCCAAGTCCTGAAAGTGGTGTTTTAACGGTGAATGCTACTAGTAAACAACATAAGCTGGTTCAAGGTTTTATCGACCAGGTGATGAATAGTGCGAATAGACAAGTATTGGTTCAAGCGACTATTGTTGAAGTTACATTAAATGATAATTATCAGGCAGGTATCGATTGGTCTTTTATCAATAATTTAGCGGGCCTTTCATTCAGCACAGCTGGTTTGACTACAGGTATCTCAGCAGCTTCTGCCATAGGTTCTGCTGCTATTGGTTTAGTATCTACCACTCCAACAGGTAGCAATGAACAAACTGGCGGATTTTTAAGATATCAAGATACGGATATTGGTGGTGAAGGCGATGCTTTAACTGCAACGGTTAATTTATTGGATGAGTTTGGTGATACTAAAGTCTTATCTAGCCCGCAAATGATGGTGCTAAATAATCAAACCGCAGTACTTAAAGTGGTTGAAAATTTAGTTTATTTTGAAATTGATGCTGAGCCAGGTGTAGCAACTCTTGCTGGTGTTGGTCAACCTGCAATTGACACAACTGCTAAGACTGTTCCTGTAGGGCTTGTAATGAGTATGACCCCATATATAAGTGAAAACGATGACATCATCTTGAATGTTCGTCCAACGATTTCAAGGCGAATAGCAGATGTGCGAGATCCCCAACCTCAGTTACCGGCAAATATTCCAAATAATGTTCCGGTCATTGCTGTTCGTGAGATGGAGTCAATGTTAAGAATGAATGATGGGGAAATAGCAGTTCTGGGTGGCTTGATGAGCGATGAGACGAGTGACTTAGATCGAGGTATTCCTGGTTTAAAAGATATTCCTGGTGTAGGTAGAGCGTTTAGCTCCAAAAGAATTGAAACCCAAAAAACAGAATTAGTGATATTCCTTCGTCCTATCGTTATTAAAGACCCAAGTGTTGATGGGGATTTAGATTTATACAAACCTTTTCTTCAATCTAATAATGCACTATCTGGAACTGTAGGGGCTAGATAGTGAGTCTGTTGATGGATGCCTTGAAAAAGGCGGAAAAGGAAAAGAAGGAAGCTGCAAAACGTCGGCAAACTGGCCAGCATCCGATCCTTTCCACTGGTGAGCATTCTATAGTCGAAGATGATACTCAAGTTTTGAGTACGACAATGACAAATGAAGTAGATGGTTCTGAAGAACTTACTCAGGAAGTTTCTCTTTCAATGGAATTGCAAGACAAAGATGAAGACTTCACTCTTGCTGATGACGAACCGACTTTTTCAACAACTCAGATAGAACAAGAAAACACAGTCGTTATGGATGACCAAAACCTTGGAGATGTTGACGACGATACGATTTTAACATTAGGCGAAAAAGAATTAGATGATATTGATCTAGACCTTGAAGATACTCAGCTAATTTCCGATATGACCGATGAAACAATCATCGAGAGAACAATGGAAACATCTGAGTTTAGTCGTGATGATTTTTCAGATGTCACCGATGAATTAAGAATGGATATCGCTGAAGATAATCTCGATGATGAAACTCTTGGACTAAAATTAGAAACGTTAGAAAACCAAAATGAAAACGAAGAAGAGATTTCTGAACCTACGATTGAAAAGCAAGTTAGTGATTCTCAAGAGCAACAGAACTATCGAACGAATTTAGGCCAGTTAACCGATCCTTCACTGGAGTTAGAGGCACTTGATAGTGGATCGGTTACACAAATGTTGCGTGATATTGGCCAACATGAAGGGCAACCTACACCAGTTGTAGCAAGTACTGTTTTTGCAGCATCAAAATCTGAAAACTGGGGCAATCGTTTCATGATCGGTTTAAGTGCTGCCTTAGGTTTATTGCTATTGGTAGCAGCCGGTTTATTTATTCAATACAAGATTACCCCAGATGTTCCAAAAGTATTGTCACCGTCTGTTGCGAAGGGCGTTGAAGCTAAACAAGAACCTTTAATTAAAAGTCTAGATGAATTAGTAACGCCTAATCAGGCAGCCGTGACAAGTGTGAATGTGCCTGAAACCGAGGAAATTGAAACTCAATATATTTCTCATGATGAAGATAAATCAACTACTGAGTTACCAGTGACTTCAAATGAAGTAGTTGAACAACCTGTTGAGACAGTGGAAATAACGACTTCAAGCGATAGTTCTGAAGAGCCAATAGAAACCGCAGCAACATCCGTTGCAAATTTAGATACTCCAACAGAATCTATAACACCGTCTATTGATGGAAAACCAATAACAAAAGAAATCGTAAAAGAAGAAGTGGTTTTCTCACCTGTTGCTGCTCCTGTTTCGCCTTCAATGATTAAAATTAGTAAGAAGAAAAAACCACGGCCTGAATTAGATACCAACAAACGTGCTTTTAATGCGTTCCAAGAGGGTAATTATGATGTCGCTTCTTCGTTATATAGGATTTCATTAAAAGAAACACCTGATAATCGTGATGCATTACTAGGCATGGCAGCCATTGAATTAAAAAAAGGTAATACTCAAAGTGCATATCAAATTTATCGAAAATTATTAAAATTAAATCCTAAAGACTCAGTAGCGAAAGTTTCGATTTTGAATTTACAAAATCAAGTTGGTAACGTTACTAGCGAATCAACGGTTAAAGATTTAATTCAACAAAACCCTGAGAATCCAAGTTTACACTTTTCTCTTGGAAACCTTTATTCTAAACAACAACGATGGCCAGAAGCTCAACAGGCTTTTTTCGATGCATACAGTCGCCAACCAGGTAATGCTGATTATGCTTTGAATTTGGCGATTAGTTTGGATCACATGGGGCAATCTAAAGCGGCCATAGAGTATTATCGAGCAGCTTTAAATCTTTCTAAAAATAAACCTTCAAGTTTTAGTGCCTCTAACATCTTGGCAAGAATTGACGCACTTAGTGTCAATTGATGGAAAGTTTAATGACTAAGATGCCTAAAAAGAGTTTACGACTGGGCGAAATGCTTATTCGCCGTGGTGTTGCAACCAGCGATCAAATCGAAATTGCCTTAACCGAGCAACGAAAAAGTAAAGAACATCTTGGCCGTATCTTAGTTAAATTAGGTTTCGCAACCGAAGCCATTATCAATGATATTCTTGGTGGTGTTATCGGTCGTGATACTGTTGATCTCAGTCGTTCCGTTGCCGATCCTGAAGCGATCGCAATGGTACCTAAAGATTTAGCAAGAAGGTTAAGAGCGTTACCTTTAACGTTCGATGCCGTTAATAATCGCCTAACGGTTGCAATGGCAGATGTCTATAACGTTGTAGCATTAGATCAATTAGATGCTGTCGTTGGTCGATCGACTGACGTTGTTCCAGTGCTTGCAGGTGAAGCTGAGATCGAAAAGGCATTGGATCAGTTTTATGGTTTCGAACTTTCCGTTGATGGTATTTTACGAGAGATTGAATCCGGTGAAATTGATTATCAAAGTCTTGATGCGGATACAGAAGAATACAGCCAGCCTGTTGTTAGATTAGTGAATTCATTGCTATCAGATGCAGTAAAGCGCGGTGCATCGGATATTCACTTTGAACCAGAAGAAGGTTTCTTACGGTTTCGTTATCGTATTGATGGCGTATTACGTCAAATTCGAAGCTTACATAAAAATTATTGGTCGGCCATTGCTGTACGTTTAAAGGTTATGGCTAATCTTGATATAGCCGAAATTCGCGCACCACAAGATGGTCGAATTTCTTTATCGCTTTCAGGTCGCCAAGTTGATTTTCGTGTTTCAACTTTACCGACGGTACATGGAGAGAACATCGTTCTACGTGTACTTGACAGACAAAAAGGTATCGTTTCTTTAGAGAAACTTGGGTTGAATGATGAAGCATCTAATGCTTTAAAAGTGATGGTGGCAAGACCTCAAGGTATTATTTTAGTTACGGGTCCAACGGGTAGTGGTAAAACCACCACGCTTTACTCGGTGTTAAATTATTTAAATACTGAACAAGTTAACATCATGACGTTGGAAGATCCTGTTGAATACCCAACAACAATGATTCGTCAAAGCTCAGTGCAAGAATCTGGACGTTTGGATTTTGCTAATGGTATCCGTTCTATCATGCGTCAAGACCCTGATATTATTCTTGTCGGTGAGATTCGTGATGAAGATACAGCAAACATGGCATTTCGTGCTGCTATGACTGGTCACCAAGTATTTTCAACATTGCATACCAATTCGGCCGTTGGTGCCATGCCTAGACTATTAGATATTGGCATTAAACCCGATATCTTATCCGGAAATATTATTGGTATCTTAGCTCAACGTTTAGTACGAAAGCTTTGTGAGCATTGTAAAGAACCTTATGTGATTACTGATATAGAACGTAACTTACTTGGACTGCGTTCTGGTGATAAAGATAAACAAGTCTATAAGGCTAAAGGTTGTGATAAATGTGATAACACAGGTTATAAAGGTCGAGTAGCAATCTTAGAAATTTTGAGACTCGATGATGATATAGATGACTTAATTGCCCGTGGTGGAACTCAAGGTGAAATTTTACGTATGGCGATTTCCAAAGGGTTTAAAACATTAGCCGACGTAGGATCGGATAGAGTTTTAGATGGCACAACCAGTATTGATGAAGTATCAAGAGTCGTCGATTTAACCAAACGTATAGTTCAGAAATAGAAATGTTTTTCTACGAATACAAAGCAATTGATAAATCTGGCTCCATTCATAATGGAAACGCTGACGCAGTTAATGTTGCTGATTTAGAAATGCGTTTGAAAAAGATGGGACTGGATCTCATCAACTATAAAGAGATTGATACCAGAGGTTCTAGCTTAACTGGTAAAGGTGTTAATCGTCGTGACTTAATTACGTTGTGTTTTCATTTAGAACAAACCTCACGGGCAGGCGTGCCTATTCTCGATAGTTTGCAAGATTTACGTGACAGTACTGATAACCCACGTTTACAAGAAGTACTTACTGCGATGATCGAATTGGTCGAAGGTGGTCAAACATTATCTGAAGCCATGCAACAGTTTCCCGCAGTGTTTAGTAATGTATTCACAAACTTAGTGAAAGCAGGTGAACAGACAGGTGATCTATCAACCATCTTTGAAAAGTTGGGTGAAAACTTAAAGTGGCAAGATGAGCAAATGGCTCACACTAAGAAACTATTTATATATCCAATTATTGTTGGCACGCTTGTGTTTGCTGCAATAACATTCTTGATGATTTTTGTTGTACCCGAATTACTACTGTTTGTAAAAACTATGGGACAAGAGGTACCTACACATACTAAAGTATTAATAGCAGTGTCTAATTTCTTTGTGGATTATTGGTATGTAGTTGTTTTTTTACCTGTTATTTTAATTGCTATTGCTATTGTTAGTTATAAAACTAATGATGATTTCCAAGAGACGGTTGATGCCATTCAATTGAAGCTGCCAATCATTGGCCCGATTTTTAAAAAACTTATTTTAACTCGATTGACGAGTTTTTTTGCCATTATGTATGCATCTGGTATTACCATTATTGAATGTATTCGGACTGGTGAAGAGATTGCTGGTAATAAAGTCGTTTCAAAAGCGATGCGTGAAGTCGGACAACAAATAGCCGATGGTGCTACATTGAGCAATGCTTTTGAGTCTACAAATCTCTTTCCACCATTAGTACTTAGAATGATACGAGTAGGAGAAAATACCGGGGCACTCGAAGAATCATTACATAATGTTGGGTATTTTTATTCTCGCGATGTGCGCGAAGCAATCGAACGTTTACAATCGATGGTGCAACCGATGATGACTCTATTTTTAGGGTTAATTGTTGGTTGGATAATGTTGTCAGTTTTAGGACCTATTTATGATCTCATTACTAAAATCGACTATTGATATTTTTCCTAGACGAGTAATCTTATTAGGCGCTGAGAAGATGGTTGCCTATCAATGGTATCGAGGAGAAATTATCAATTCATATTTATTTGATACTAAGGAGAATGGTCGAATTCAATTTGAACGTTATCTATCTGAATCAGACCCTGAAACGACTTATGTGTTAGTTGACGTTGCTGAAGAAGAATTTCGTTTAGACACTATTCCTCATGTTTATGGTAGTGATCGTAAAGCTGTATTAGATCGGAAAAAAGAACGATTGTTTCGTGGTGCTGATTATGTTTATGACGAAACTCAAAACCGAGAAGCTGAAGGAAGACGCGATGATAATGTCTTACTGTCTTCAATTGGTGAGACATCGTATGTTAAACCTTGGTTACAGTTGTTAGAAAAATATAAATACCCAGTTGTCTCTGTTACATCAGTTGCTTTATTCAGTAAGAACATTCTTGAATTTTTACCTAACCGACAAGAAAAAACCTTATTAGTCACTATGCAGAGCGTCAGTGGCTTAAGACAGTCTTTTTTTCAAGGTGAAGACTTAAAAATAAGCCGTATGGTAAAAATGCCACGTTACGGCACAACACCTTATGGTCCAATCATTTCTTCAGAAATAGAAAAAATTTACCGCTATTTAAACAGTATGCGTTTAGTGAGCAATGATGAACAATTAAACGTCTATTTTTTAACTGAAGGTGAATTGCTTAAAGAATTAAAAGAGAAACTACAAGATACCGAATCTATCTCTTATAAATTGATCGATTTAAATTATATGGCGAAAATCGCTAATACGGATTTTTCTTTAAAAACACCATTTAGTGATAAGTTATTTGCTTATCATTTATTTAAAAAAGGTGCCAAAAATGCCTATGCTAATCCCAATGAGGTTCGCTACTCCACTATGCGCAAAATGCGTGTGGGCATGTATGCTGCAAGTGCATTGTTATTATTAAGCAGTACAATTTTGAGTGGTTGGTTTTTGATGAACGCAGTGAGTTATAAGCAGGATAGCATGTCAGCAATAAAGAAAACGGAGTTTTATCAAGAGCGATTTAATATTGCACGAGAAGGTCTTCCTAAAACGCCCATTGAACCTAACGATATAAAAACAGTGGTTGAAATAGCGGGTAACTTAGAAAAATTTAAAACGGATCCTGAACCTATATTAAAAGTTATTGGTTCAAGTTTAAAAATGTATCCTCAAGTTATTCTGGAAAATTTACAATGGAACCATAGCTTAGATCCAAATGATCAGTTTCAAAATTCACGAGCGGTTACAAATCTATATGCGACTATACCCGTAGCGAATTATATACAAAACCAAAACAGTAATCTTTACTATCAAATAGCGACTTTTGAAGCCCGCATAGCCAATTTCAATGGTGACTTTAGAACAGCGATTAAAACGGTGAATGATCTTGCCGAAGCACTAAGAAGTAAAGAAAATATTGAAAGTGTTACAGTCGAAGAATTTCCTATGGATATTAGTTCTGAAGCAAGTTTGCAAGGTAGTGTAGAAAAACTAGAAAAAGAAGCTAAATTTACATTAAGAATTGCTTTGGGGGTGCCCAATGAGTGAGAGTACAAATAGTAACATTGAATTTTCAATGATACGTGGCGCTTTAATTGTTTTATTGGTTAGCATCGCAATCGCAGCTTTGATGATCTGGTTTAGCTACTATTTTCGTGGTGAAATGTTTGCAGAATACAGTAAACATAAAACGCAATTTCAAAATATTAGCCAACGTTACTTAGCCGTGGATCAAGAGGAAAAAAATATTCGGGACTTTTATCCAAGTTATGCTGCATTATATGAAATAGGCATTATTGGTCGTGAACATCGCCTAAATTGGATAGAAACATTAAGGAATTTAGGGCAAGAAATTCAGATCCCTTCAGTAGGCTACCAAATTAACTCCCAAACAGAATACGATAATCGTTTTCCTGTTACACAAGGTAGTTTTAAAGTTTATGTCAGTAGCATGGATCTTAATTTACAGCTTTTACATGAAGGTGATTTAGTCAATCTAATGCAAAAATTAAATGAGAATGCTAATGGAATTTATTCGATACGTAGCTGTGAACTGGTTCGAAAAAATGATGTGATTAAACGTAGTACTACCACTAGTAATGTAGATGCCAAGTGTGAACTGGAATGGTTTAATATTAAAAAAAGTGATGGTACAGAGTTATCGATTTAATGGTTTGATATTATGAAAGTATTTTATTCATTTCTGGTTTTAATGTTAGTTTCAACATCAGTACATAGTGTTGATCAGCTAGGTCGTTTGTTTACTTCACCGGCACAACGTTCCATGTTGGAGGATTTACGAATATCAAAACCTATGAGATCTCAGCATCACGTTACTCAATACGAAGACGTTCAGATTAAAGATCCTTCTAAAGTAAAAGATGAACAAGCTATTACTGCTGAAGGACAAGAAGTTACTCAAGGCTTTGAAGAAGAAGGCCTCTTTTGGGAAGAGGAAGAAGTAGAAGAGGTTGAAGTGCTTAAAGAACCTATTAGCTTAAAGGGAATTGTTTCACGTAAAAAAGGGAATAATACCGTTTGGATAAATGATAATAATACCTATGAAGGTGGTATGATCGAAGAAAATATTACTGTGAAGAATCGTACGATTCATAATGATAGTGTTACGGTAAAACTACCCGATAATAAAACCAATGTTACACTCAAAGTTGGCGAAACCTATACTCCAGAAACTTTAGATTCTGAAGCTCAAAATTAATAATAACTATCTTAGTTTCTGATTGGAAAAGTAAGGAAGGTTAAGAAAGAATGTTGTTTAGCCTAAACAATAAAATCCAATCTCAAAGAGGCGCAGCGTTATTAGCTTTCGTGCTAGTAATGATTGTTGGCTCATCTTTTCTACTTGTCTCAAAGCTTAATGCAAAAGTTCGTGACCGTGAAAATATAGAAAAAACCTACGATGCTCTCCAAAGGGCTAAAGAGGCATTAATTGCATATGCTGTATCAGTACCAGAAAGAACCGGTGCTACAACTTTAAGAGGCCCAGGTTATTTGCCATGTCCAGATAATAATGATGATGGACAAACTAATAATCTTGGGTGTGGAAATCTTTCTACAGGAGGTGCAGTAGGTTGGTTACCCTATAAAACTTTGGAAATAGAAGAGTTACAAGATGGTTCTGGAGAACATTTATGGTACGTGGTAGCCGACAATTATAGGAATACTGGTGCATTACCTGTTAATCCTAATCATAACAGCGATACTATTTCAGACGATCAAGCCATTGCAAATATTGATGGGCCTTTTGTTGTTGATAACAATATTAATGGCCCAGATATTGTTGCGATTATCTTTTCTCCTGGTGCTGCATTACCTGGTCAAAACCGAATACTAGGTGTAAATGACTATACAGCCTATTTAGATTCAGTAAATTCAGATGGTAATGATAGAAACTTTATTTCTTTTCTTCCTGGTGATGATGGTACAAATTTTAATGATCGAATATTAGTAATTACTCGCCAAGAGTTAATGAAAGCGGTAGAAAAAAGAGTACTAAATGAAGCAACGAGTGCCTTGAGATATTATCGAATAGATCCAGATAGGGATGATCAAAATATTAATGGCGTTGATGATGATGGCGATAATAATTTTTTTGATGATGATCCAAATTGTCTAATTGCTCCATTTAATTGTGATGATGTATATGGATTACCGTGGTTAAAACCATTTGATCCTACAACAGCTGATGTAAATTCTTTAGGTGTCATAAACACTACATTTGGTCAGTTACCAGTTTTTGTAGATAATACGGTTTATAATATTGCTTCAGTTAATTTTGATGCTAGTTGGAGTGGACTGCCAGCCGCAGGTTTTGTCGGGCCTAATCCCGCTGATCCAAATGTCAGTTGTTTAACGGATTCTAATTGCATTGAGACTTATTACTGTAGCACGAATGACTTCCCACTAAATTGCGGTGTGAATATAATACCTCCACCCGCAGGTTTTCCTATTAATTCTCCTATGACTGCAGGTGCTTTAGGAGTAAATAATATTAATTGTGTTTGGAATTCCGCTATTAATGCTGGACGTAATACATTCAATTGTTCATCTGATATTAGTTCAACAACGATTTGTATAAACGATAATACTGGTACATGCTATGATAATTTTGTAAGAACTTACTCTATTACATACACAGATGATGGTTCAAACGTAAATTATATTCCTCCCACTGCTGCAGCCCATTTGAGACGTAATCTTAGTATCAATGGAAACTTTCCAAATCAGCTGACTATCCAAATTACTGATGTAGGAACTATTAACCCTAATCCGCCTGTACAACTTGGACAATCTACATTAACAGTACAAGGAGTAGTTCCATTTCCACCCACTACAACGATGAATATAAATAATCTTGATCATCATATTGATACATTAGGAATTGATATTGATGGTGATTCATCATATTCATCAGTTGGTGAATCTCCTCCGGTATTACCAACATGGTTTGTGGCTAATAATTGGCATCATATGGTTTATGTTGCTTATCCAGTTTTGGTTGTAGAACCATTGCCAGGTTCTATAAACTCTGCTTTTCCTCCTTCAGCGATTTGTGTGCCAGGTGCAGGTGGTAATTGCTTGAATTTAACTTCCAATGGGCTAAATCAAATTAATGATAATAGAGTTTTACTTATGATTGCTGGACAGGATTTAACACCAGCAGTAGCGCCAAACCCAACGGCAAGACCTAATACAACTTTCACAGATTATTTTGAAAGTATTGGAGGGCTCGGCAATTTAAATTTTGATAAACAGCTTTTATCAAATTCCTATAATGATCAAATTAATATAATGCTAAATACCACTCAACCATGAATAAAATATCAAACACTATATTAAAGAAAGTAACAGGTTTTACTTTAGTTGAAATGACCGTTGTCCTAGTAATTATGGGTTTGCTACTTGCAGGACTATTAGTTCCATTAAGAGAAGGAATAAAACAAGAGCGGCGTGTTAAAACAGAAGAAAGCTTGAAAACAATTGAAGAAGCTCTTTATGGTTTTGCTATAACGAATGGTCGATTGCCATGTCCTGATTGCAGAAATGCAGGAGTTGGAAGCTGCAATTTGGTTGCTGTAGGTAATTTAAATGATGGTACTGAAGATTTAATTCCTGGTCCTGCCGGTACACAACAATGTGCTGCTGATCCTACCCCAGCTGTGCTTGGCAATGGAAATCAAGGAGTATTACCTATTGAGGGCAATTTACCTTGGGTTACTTTAGGGGTTGGAGAATTTGATGAATGGGAAAGTTGGTTTACATATTCTGTTATGGATTATGTGGCTGATTTTGTTGGCACTGGAACCCCTGGTAATCTTAATCCTATAAGCGTTCCTGTTAATTGCCCATTAAATTCAACCGAGAATTTAGCGACGATTGACATGTGTCCTGTAGGAAATATCACTATACAAGATGGAACCGTTTGTGTAGCGCCATTTGTTCCGGTGGCACAAGATGTATTTGCTGTTGTTGTTTCGCATGGAGAAAATGTCACTAGAACCTTAAATCCAGGTACAGGATTAATAGATACACCAACACCAGCTTTTTTATGCAATGAAGCTGAAAATAGCGATTCTGATGGAATATTTATATTATCTAATTATATAAACCCTGGGCCAGCTGTGTCGCCTGGTGGTGCTGTCGCAGGAGGTATAAGTCAACTTGGTATTGATGATCAAATTATATGGATTTCCCCTCAGGTATTAAAAAGCAAACTTGTTCAAGCAGGGCGTTTACCCTAATTCTCTTATAAGTGAAAATTCAACCTTCCCATTAGTATTGTTTGAGAGAATAAAATCATAGCCGTTTTGCTTTGTTTGTTTAGCGGCTTGGTATAAACCTATACCTAAGCCTGATTCTGAGGCAATTATTTCATTAAACAATCTATCAGCTATATATTGTGGTATTGCATCTCCGTTATCAGCAAAGCGAATAGAGATTTCTTTTTCATTACTAATAACAGTTATTTCAATTTTAATCGAATTATCTAATTGCTGCTTAAAATAGGCATTCTCTAGTAGATTATCGACGACACTATCAAACATACTCATAGGGATAGGATGATTGCTTCTAATATCAGAATGAATAGTAACTGTATTTGATTCGATTCTAGAGTTTAAAGTTTCTAACCAGTTATTAATGGGTTTAATAATTATTTCTTCAGTAATGTCTGGTGTTTCTAGTTTATTCAATGCAAGTTGCAAACGTTGAGAAATATTTGGTAATTGTTGATTAATAAGTTTTTGTTTTTTATCAGTATCCAGATTATTTTTTGAAGCCATAGCAGTCATCATATTTAGTGACTGTAGAAGGTTTTTTATATCATGCGTAATTCTCGCGCCAGTTTCATGTATATTTTTAAGATGTGCTTGTTGTGCTAATTTATGTTCTTGTACTTTAGCGGTGTACATATTTTCTATAAGCCTAATTAATAACCGTGAATGTAAAATTAAAGCACCTCCAGCAAGAATATGTGTATGAAAAGTGACATTTAGATCATTAATTTTAATAGGGATAGTATATTTGCTTTCTTCGCCAGCTTTATTCTTAGTATGTGGTAATTGCCATTCAATACCGGAAACCCAATTAACAGTTGTTAATTCATCCATCGTTTCCTCGATAAATAATTCAGGTGAATCAATTCTTTGATTGATCATGTATAAATCGTGCAACCACTTTTCGAAAGGTGTTCCTATATTTAATAATGATTGATACCAGAGTTGCGATAAACCACTAAAACCAAGTTTTGGTGATAATAACCAACTGATAACAATAAGACTTACAGCAATAGATAATATTGTTCTAATTAACGCATTAAAATAATTAGTCCCAGTATGGTACATCACTAATAAGCTTCCTAATGTCAATATACTGATAAGTAATGCGCTACTAATCGCTCTTAATAGGTCAACAGATATAAGTTGTTTTTTCGTTTCTTGTTTAAATAAAAATAGTAATAGAGGAATATAGAGCATTCCATAGCTGAAGATTTTTTGTTCTTGAATATTTAATACGATATTGAATATTTGTGTGTTACAGCCAATTAACAATTCAGAAATTAAAAATATCAACACAAACATATAAAATAAATGTTCTGTACGGCGTTGTTTATAAATGCCACCTATAAAGCCAACCAATAAAATAACCCATCCGACGATTAACCATAAATTAATCCAGTAAACGAAACAGAAAATAGCAGTAATAAAAACCGAGGTATTTACAAGTGTGAAGCTTTTACTTTGCTGCCAGATTGGTTGCCATATTAAGAAAAATCCAAAATGAGCTAAGAAAAGCGATTTTGAAATTAAGCTTCCAAAATCAAACCAAACGGCTAAATGTAATAGTTCTAGCATTAGAACTAGGCTAATGGTTTGTAATGTAAAACGAGAATTTGTTTTCTTATTATTCATACCGTTATAATTTAGAAAATTGAGCGAATCGGATTAGATAATGAAAAATAGTTCTTTTGCCATTGCTAAATATACTGTCATAGAAAGTGTTCGAAATAAAAACTTATTATTCCTTATTATAGGCTTGCTTTTGTTATTAGGAATAGCAGAATTTATCTCTGAAATCGCAATTACTGAAAGTAAAGAAATTGCCACCGCTTGGATTAGTTTTTCATCCAGAATTCTTTTAGTCGTAGTGCTGAGTTTATTTATATTAACAAGTTTGACAAGAGAGTTTGATGATAAAGTAATGTTGCATATATTTTCTCACGCAATTAAACGCCATACGTACTACACTGGAAAGCTGGTTGGCTACGCGTTGATTGGTTTAATTGCAGTAGTTATTCTTGCAATTTGTCTAGCGTTATATATTCCTCTGAAACTAGTCATTTATTGGTGTCTATCGTTTTATTGTGAGTTATTAATCGTGATAGCACTTAGTTTGTTATTCTTTTTTACATTTAAGCAAACGGTTATTTCGTTTGTAAGTATTATGTCGTTTTATATCCTTTCCAGAAATATGGAAATTATCCAGTTAATTAGTGATAGCCCAATTATAGAAACGAACACTCTTTCTTATAAATTTATTAATTGGACGTTAGATATAATTGATACTGTTATTCCATCATTATATGATTTTGCGCAAACTTCGTGGCTAATTTATGGTAGTTTTAATCTTAATGATATTTTCTTAAATATGCTTCAATGCATTATATATGTCGCATTTATTTCATTTGTAGCACTTTTTGATCTGTATCGAATGGAATTTTAAATTAAATGTATATACTAACTACTAATAGGGAAAGGCCAGTTGAATATGTTCCAAAACACTACATTATTGGATTGGTATTATTTTTAGCGCTACAAGTTATTTTTCATCTTTATTTCATAAAGCCCCAATTAAAAATTGAACAATTAACAAAACCTGCTAATTCATATTACTATTTATTACCTGCTTTATCCGATAACATAATTGCTTCAAAAACACTTATGCTATGGCTGCAAGCGTTTGATAATCAACCCGGTGTTAGTTTAAGTTTTAAGGAACTCAACTATTCTATTATCAAAGAGTGGTTGGGCCTGATTCAATCATTAGACAATAAATCTCAATATCCCTTATTAACTGCAAGCCGCGTTTATTCTAGAGTGGATAACACTATTAAGAAAAAAATCATGTTGGATTTTGTTAAGGATGAATATTTAAAAAAGCCTAATCAACGATGGCGATGGATGGCGTATTGTGTTTATGTAGCTAAATACGAACTTAAAGATTTAGATTTGGCTTTGAGTTTTGCTAAACTTCTAAGAGAAAATACTTCGTATGATGCTGCGCCTGCTTGGGCAACACAAATGGAATTATTTATACTGGAAGAATTGGATCAGCTTGAAAGTGCAAAAATATTGATAGGGGGTTTCCTAGAGTCTGGTGAAATTAAAGATGAGCATGAATTACGTTTTTTACATAATCGCTTAAGTGAGTTGGAATCGAAATTGAAAGATTAAATATTATCTTAAGTACATTTGATATTCACGATCAATAATACTAATCATTACTTCATAATAGTCATCTCTATAATCGAATAACAAGTTCTCAAACTTTTGTCTAGCTTCAATCCAATTACCATTAAAGTAGTATTTGAGAGCTATTTCATGATTTTGAATTTTCTTTAAAATAGATTCATTTGCTTCGCCTTTTTTGCATACAGGTTCATAGATTTGAACCTTATTTTTTTTACCTTTAACAGCGACTTGGTCAAGTTCTCTGTATAAAAAACCAGAAGCACTTTCCATTGTTGTTTTAGTAACAATGGTAGGCACTTTATAAAACCGTGTTAAGTTTTCAATTCTAGAAGCTGTATTTACTGCATCACCAATTACCGTGTATGCAATTCGATATTTTGATCCCATATTGCCAACATTCATCATGCCTGTATTAATACCAATACTCATTTCTGGAGCTGGCCACCCTCTTTTTTTGAAATCAGCCGAGATTTCTTCGATTCGTTTATGCATTTCAAAGCAGGTTTCAATAGCACGGTTTGCATGATCGGTTTGAGTAATAGGAGCATTCCAAAATGCCATAATCGAATCCCCCATGTATTTATCAATAGTGCCTTGGAATTGATAAATTACATCCGTCATTTCATTGAAATAAGCATTGAGTAAAGAGGTTACTTGAGCCGAGTTAAGACGCTCCGATGCATCTGTAAAACTGACGAGATCAGTAAACATAACCGTCATTTCTCTAGCTTGTCCTTTCATGTTGACATTTGCAGGGTCTTTAGCAATCTGCTCAGCAATTTGTGGAGGAACAAAATGACTGAATGATTCCAGCATTAATCGTTTATGTCTCATTTCGGTGAATAAAGAAACCAGATTGTTTACTACGAATAAAACTAGAATCATTAGGAAGGTATATTCCAAAGGAATAAGCGGATCCATGTTGCCTGAGAAAAACAATCCTCGATCAGCGTAAATTTGCATCATGAAAGGTGGAATCATGCATACAAAAGTAAGTAGAGATCCCATAACAGGATTAAGCATTGGTAGTACGAAGGTTAGTATTGTTCCAATGATGACAAGGCAGAAAAATTCAGGTGAGCTGAAAACTTCTAATTGCAAAACCGAGTGTTCACCGAGATTACTAAAATTGGATGAAATAAATATATCTGGTTTAGTAATCCATCCCATTTCTAACAAACCAACAGCGTTACTGAAAAAAAGGAAGAAGGTAATAAAAATAATCAGGACTTTAATGATTATTATTTTGGAAAACTGCATGTTTGCATATCCTTTTTTTCCTATGCTTAAAAGCAATGTGTTTAGTTATATTTTAAAGAGTTTGTTTAAAAACAACTAAAATAAAACTGTTGATATTTCGACAACTTTTGATGAAATATTGCCAGTTTAGACTATATATAAATATGTTTCTACTTAATAATCAATGACTTGTACTCTGGCATGATGACTGCAATAAGCATAGCAATGTTCTTATTAATAAATTTTTAAAGAGAAAAAGTATGGTTAGTATAAAAAAACAATCTGGTTTTACCTTAGTAGAAATAGCGATTGTATTAGTTATTATAGGTCTATTACTTGGCGGTATTTTGAAAGGGCAGGAGTTAATAACCAGTGCTAGAGTACGAAACCTAGCCGATCAAAATTCAGGTATCCAAGCTGCCTACTATGGTTTTATTGATCGCTACAGAGCTATTCCTGGTGATATGCCTCAGAATAATGCCCGAAATGCGATAGGCGTGAATAACTTAGATGGAGGTAATGGAAACGGGCAGTTAGATCGAGGCAGTTTAGATGAAGCAGTCAACGTTTGGCATCATCTATCGAATGCAGGATTTATTACTGGGCTATATGCAGGACAAAATGTCGCTTTTGGTGCTGCAGCTGGTTCTACAATTGGCGTTGCTGGTTACCAAGCTGCAGGTGCAACACCTGTAAATGCTTTCCAAGGAGCTGTGCTTTTAGGAACCTCTGATGAATATGATGTGTTAGCTGCAGGTGCTGCGGCTGCACCTAGACTGATTTTTTCATTCGGTACACAAATACCTGTAAATGTATTGAGAGAGTTGGATGTAAAAATTGACGATTCTTTACCTCAGACAGGCATCATGCGTGGTACGGCGGCTACTGGCGGTGGTGGTGGAGCATTTGGTATCGTTGTCGATGTAAATTCTGCAGCAAATCCTCAATGTACTATAGCTGGTGCTCCTCCTGCTGGGGGTGGTGCTGCTCAGCAAATATGGAATATTCAAGGCGCTCAACAAAGTTGTAATGCAGTGTATATCTACTAATCTTTACCAATTAATTAATACAACAAGCCCGCGTTAAGCGGGCTTTTTTATATTT
The DNA here is from genome assembly GCA_965243205.1 of Gammaproteobacteria bacterium. Taxonomy (GTDB): domain Bacteria; phylum Pseudomonadota; class Gammaproteobacteria; order Eutrophobiales; family Eutrophobiaceae; genus CBDEUK01. The sequence goes on along the minus strand of CBDEUK010000002.1, from coordinate 1,563,894 downwards.
TACAAAACTATTTTTAATATAAACTTAAATTTATGAACACTGCTTTAGAATTTAAACAAGTTAAAAAAAGTTACCAAAAGCAATTGGTTCTGGATGGAATCGATCTAAATGTTTTTGAAGGTGAATACTTAGGCTTAGTCGGAATTAATGGTGCGGGTAAAACATCATTAATTAAATGTTTATTAGATTTTGTGTTATTTGAAAGTGGTGAGATTAATATTTTTGGTGTTGAACACAGTAATACTTCATCCCGGGTAAATGTGAGTTACTTACCTGAAAAATTTCTTCCATCCTATTATTTAACTGGCCGTGAGTTTATTCGTTATATGCTAAAGCTTTATGGTTTGGAATACGAAGAATCGTCAGTTATAGAAATGCTTAATACGTTAGATTTAACACCTGGAGCACTCGATAAAACCGTGGGTCAATTATCCAAAGGTATGGCACAGAAATTGGGTTTAGCCGCGAGTTTACTCAGCAAGCGAAAATGTTTGATTTTAGATGAGCCGATGAGCGGTTTAGACCCTAAAGCTAGAGCGTATCTGAAGCAATACCTACTGGATTTAAAGCAGCAGGGTCAGACACTATTTTTTAGCACCCATTTATTGGCGGATGTTCAGTCCTTATGTGATCGTATGGCGATATTACATAATGCTAGGCTGAAATTTATTGGGACCCCCGATGAGTGCTGCAAGAAGTACGGTGTAGATGAGCTAGAACAGGCTTATTTAAGGTGTATTGAAGCCTAACAGTAAATTTAATTACAGAGGCATTATCGACTTGTTTGAGTATCTGGTCTAACACAGTGCTATAATAAACTGATAATAGAAAGATTTAGGAAAATCGATGATCAACTCTTTGCGTATTTTCATTCTGTTTCTGACGGTATTTGGAATATCGGCTGAAGCTAGAATGTACCAATGGACCGATTCTGAAACTGGTACGACTCAATTATCAGGTAAGCCGCCTGCTTGGTACAGAACGGGAGATAGAGGCCCCAGGATTTTTGTATTTGAATCAGGCCAATTGGTTGATGATACCGGTATTCGAGTTTCCGAAGAGCAGAGAGAGAGATTACGTGACAGTTCTTTGAATATAGCCAATGAAGAAAGTATCCGTGAGAAGGCAAAATCGGTATTGTCTAAACAGGAAAAGACGAAACCTCGTAAAAGTGAACTTGATGAGTTAGAAGAAGAACTTGAGGAAGTTGAAGAGAAACTTGCAGAAGTTGAGCCGGAGGAAGAGGAACCAGAAACCATTACAGCTGAAGATTTATCTGGTTTAACAATCGATGATATGAAGCAATTAATCGGTGAATGGGAACAAACTCAACGAGATAAAGCGAAAGAAATTATCAATCAATAGTTTTTTGTATTTATTGTTTGGTGAAAATACCTTTGATGGCATCCCAGGCCGAAGGTTGATCCAATTCCTGCATAAATGACCGAACAGAATGCAAGCTGGCATTGTTTGGATCGATTTGTAAACCAATGTTGATATAAGCCGCAGACTTTTGATAGTCGTTATCAGCGATTGCCTTTTCAGCAAGGATTGCATAGCGTTCTGCAATCATAATGATTCCATTCTTTGCTTCTTGATTTTCAGGTTCTATATCCAACAATTTTGAGAAATAATAATAGGCATTATCCTTTGCAGGGTAAGTTAGCTTAAATTCTTCTAAGCTTTGTTTTCCTAACCACATAAGAGCGCTGCGAACTGCGGGTGAAGCGGATTCTGCTGCAAGCCCAGGTGAGTTATTACCTGATAAAGTATCTACACCTGATTGGGCTTTTAAATCAGTTTGGTTTATCGGGATGTTCGATTGAGTTGCTATCTTAGGCTTGTAGTCACCCATAGAAATGCTTTTCTCAACAAAATGCAGAATAATGTTGATAGAAAACGCAATAATTAATAGGACCATCAGAATTGGATTAAGATTTTTCTTTGGTTCCGCAACCGTTTCAATGGGTTCTGATATTCGTTCTGCTACAGTTGCATCAAATTCGGATACCGGTTTGATTTGATTATTTGTAGTGATCCGATCACGCATTTCCTGGATATACTCAATCATAATCTGGCAGTTACGAAAACGATCTTCGCACTTTTTCGCCATCATACGATCAAGCAGTGGTTGAAATGCACGGTATTCATGGGGCAAATCAGGAATTGGCGCTTGTTTATGTTTGATAACGATTTCGATCACAGAGTCGGACGGGAAAGGTTTATCACCAGTGAGCATTTCGTAAAAGATACACCCCAAACTATATATATCGGAGCGACCATCGACAGCAAGGCCATCCGCTTGCTCTGGGCTGACATAGTTAGGACTACCTAGAAATATCCCGGTTGAGGTTAAATCTAAGTCGCCATCAATTTGTTTGGCAATACCAAAGTCTGTGAGTAGAGGCGTTTCATCGTCTTTGAAGAGAATATTTGCAGGTTTTACATCGCGATGAACAATACCATGAGCATGTGCAGTATCGAGTGCGGATCCAACTTTGATTAAATAGTCCAAACATTGGCTAGGCAAAATTGGGGTTTTCATGCGTTTTTTTAAATCACCGCCTTCGATGTATTCCATCGAAATATAGAGTTGTTCTTCAGCAAGACCTATATCATAGATAGTAATAATATTTGGATGTCGAAGTGAGGCAACTAAACGGCCTTCTGACAAAAAACGTTCAGTCCATTGTTCAGATTCAATTCGCTCAGCATCAAGGATTTTTAGGACGACTGGACGATCCAGAGATTCTTGAATCGCAAGATAGACTGTGGCCATTCCGCCTTGGCCAATTTTTTTCTGAATTTGATAACCCGGAATTATCATATTTATTACTTAGGCCATATTCCTTAATTTTAACTTTAGTTTAATAAAAAATCAGAAGTGTTTGATTATTATTGCAAATTATCGGTATTATAAACGAAAAGTGCTGTCAGATGGAATTTGTAACATTCAATTCACTACGAAGATTTCTTATTTGCTTTGCTTAGTTTACAGCCATTTATTAAAGCACAATATCAGTAGTTTTAATGCTTAACAACCAATAGTGCAGCTGATTAAATTCTAGCATGATTCTTGAATAGAGATTGTGGCTAAAACACATAAATTATTAATGCTTGTCAGGACAATAGGAGACTGTTTACTATGGGTGCAAGTGATGGAGAGGTTATAAAAATGAGTGAACACTCAGTAAAAGAACGAAGAAGTAATAAATTAATTGATAATATGCTTAAAGAGCGAAAGCAATTACTTTCGCTATTGTTTCAACTTCCAAAAGCGGAAGAAGATGATTCCGCGGAAATGAAAAAAGAGTTATTTGAGGATTTTTGTCAGGTCTTAGTCGATTATATCGCTGCAGGACATTTTGGCTTATATGCGAGAATTGCTGAAGGCCAAGAACGACGCAAAGCAGTTTCGGGGTTAGCAGCAGAAATTTATCCTCCTATTGCTAAAACAACGGAAGTAGCTCTAGCTTTCAATGAAAAATACGAGAAAAATAATGTGGATATTTCATCTTCTGAGTTTCAAGCAGACTTATCGTTACTTGGTGAACATATGACAACTCGTATTGAGTTAGAAGACCAATTAATTCAAACAATGCTGAGTTAAATTTTTAATCGTTTAGAGCAGATAATTTTGCTTTGATGTAGTTGGTTTGCGGTACATAAAGCAAATCTGCTATTTTTCTTACATAATACTCTTCATATTTATCTAAAACCGCATCTGCATAAGCCACTTTCCATAGTTGCTCGATGATGTTACTACGCTCGGTAAGCGATAGTTCGTCTTTCAGTAAGTTTGTAAACTCATACAATGAAACAGAGTTCTCTACACGGTTTTTTGCTTCGTTTAATAATTGGCTGGCTTCTTCGCTGGAAAAATCAAACTCCGATTCAATGATTGACATCATAGTATCAATTTCTTCGTTTCCGATCTCAGAATCCGCTAGGCTGATTTCAACTAATAATGCTGCTGTTGAAAGTTGGATGAGCTTCTCTCTATCTATATCGGATGCTTGGTTATCCGAATTATCAGATAAGAGTTGAATTAATTTATTGAGCATTAGTGTTAATGAGCAATTGCGCGGCTTTTATATATACCATTATCCAATTCATAAAATAATTCATCGATCAGTGGGTGTTGGATAGGGCTATGATTTTCTATTTCCAATTCTAAGTTTTGTTCAGCAACGTAGGTTTGATGAGAAGCTTGATCGACCAAGACATGATACCAGGGACGATCTTTAGCCGGTTTGCTCTTGGCCATTTGTTCATACCATTCGTCTTCACCTTCAAAGTTGGCGTCGACGCCAATGATCACACCTCGATAGTCGAATAATCGATGATAGATGATTTGGCCGGGGGCGAATTTTGCGTTAATTATGCTCAAAGTATTACAGGTGGTTGTTTTTAGAGTCAGACTTGTTAACGTATAAAAAAATTCCGTTCTGATAATTAAAATGTCAAAAAGAATATCTCGATTTTATGTGGAAATACCTTTAAGGGAAGGCGAATTAGTGATGTTGCCTTCGGAGGTTTCTCATCATTTACTTACTGTACTGCGTAAAGGTATAGGAGATCAAATCCAATTGTTTAATGGATATGGATATCAATATACAGCAACAGTTGAATCAATTTCAAAGAAACTAGCACAAGTCAAAATTATATCTAGCGAAGATTCTAAAACAGAAAGTCCGCTAAAAATAACCTTGGCTCAAGGTTTGAGTAAAGGACAAAAAATGGATTTTACTTTGCAAAAAGCTGTAGAACTGGGAGTGCACAGAATAGTGCCTATTATTAACCAACGTTCTAGTATCAAAATTAAAACCGATAAAGTAGAAAGTAAATTAAAACATTGGAACAAAGTCATTGTATCTGCAACTGAGCAATCGGGTCGTTGCAAAATCCCACAATTATTGGAACCAATGTTGTTAGAAGATTGGTTAGAAATGGAATTATCGGACTTGAAAATTGTTCTTGCGCCCTCATCTAGTCAGTCGGTTAATGAATTAAACAAACCATCTGATTCAGTTACATTGTTGATTGGCAGTGAGGGAGGTTTGAGTCATGATGAAATTGAATCGGCCATCTCTCATGGCTATCAATCAATTAAATTGGGCCCTAGAGTGTTTCGAACAGAAACCGCCGCATTGGTAGCAATGGGTGTTTTACAGTCACTTTGGGGTGATTTATCTTAAAAAAAATAATACTGTTGTTATGAACTCAACAGTACAATATGGCTCTTAGCCCTTATCAATATTGGGATCATATTTATGAACGCACAATTGTCCGCTGTTCCGCATTTAACGACCGCTTTAAATGGGCCTTTAAAAGAGATAGAAAGCCATATTCTTGATAAACAACATATCATTGAGTCATGGTTTCGTAATCAATGGCGGCAGGTTACCGTGCCATTTTATGCTTCAGTCGATTTACGTAATGCGGGTTATAAAATTGCTCCCGTCGATACGAATTTATTCCCTGCAGGTTTTAATAATTTAAACTCTGCATTCGAACCATTATGTATACAGTCAATGCAAATGGCGATTGAACGGATTAACCCCGAAATTGATCGCGTACTTTTAATACCAGAAAACCATACACGTAATTTATTTTATTTAGAAAGTTTAAATTCAATACGTAACATTATTGAAAAAGCGGGCTATGAAGTGCGCATTGGTTCTATCTCTGAAGACATTACTGAACCACAAACGATTGAATTACCTTCAGGTGCTTCAGTTTTATTAGAACCTTTACAACGAACTGGTAATCGAGTTCTATTAGAAAAATTCGACCCTTGCCTAGTTGTGTTAAATAACGATTTATCGGGTGGCAAGCCTGACATTCTTAAGGACATTGAACAGTCAATTACACCCAGTTTGGATATGGGTTGGTCAACACGTTTAAAGTCGATTCATTTCAAACATTACCAAGCCATTGCAAAAGAGTTTACCGAAATAATTGATATCGATCCTTGGTTAATAGACCCGATGTTTCGTAATTGTGGCGAAATCGATTTTGTTAAACAAGAAGGTACAAACTGTTTGGTAAAAAATGTTGAGACATTATTAACTTCGATTAAAAAAAAATACCAAGAATATTCTGTGTCATGTGATCCTTTCGTAATGGTTAAGGCCGATGCAGGTACTTATGGTATGGGTGTTATGACGGTTAAAAGTCCTGACGATGTATTGGAGTTAAATCGGAAACAACGTAACAAAATGTCAACTACTAAAGAAGGTCAAAAGATAACTCAAGTGATCATACAAGAAGGAGTTTATACCCATGAAAAATGGGATGATGAAGAGAGTTCGGCAGAGCCTGTTGTTTATATGGTTGATCATAATGTAGTCGGTGGTTTTTATCGTGTACATTCAAAAAAAGGAGCCAATGAAAATTTAAATTCACCTGGTATGCGGTTTGAGCGTTTAGCGTTTGCTGATTCTTGTATCTCACCAGATAAAGAACTTGATCCTGATGCACACCCAAATCGATTTTATACTTATGGAGTGATAGCGCGATTGGCGTTATTAGCCGCTAGTCATGAGATGGCATAAAACATAATTTGCATGTGAAATATGCGAATAGATATATTCGATTTAAAAAAATACCCACAACATTTAAGTCAGCTAGCTAAATGGCATCATGCTGAGTGGTCATATCTTAATCCAAAATCTAGCCTAAAATCTCGTGAACAAAAAATGCAAAGTTATTTGGAGGAGACATTTATACCCAGTACGTTCATTGCGAAAACAGATCATGAGTTAATTGGCTCTGCTTCTATTATCGAGAATGATATGGATACTCATCCAGAAATGACGCCTTGGTTGGCAAGTGTCTATGTATCTAAGAAATATCGTCATCAGCGAGTTGGTTCCCGATTGGTAAAATATGTAATGAATCAGGCTAGTTTATATAATTTTGATAAATTGTATTTATTTACTACTGATCAAGAGGATTTTTACAAAAAACTAGGCTGGGAAATCATAAAAGAAGAAACTTATCGACGTTGTTCAGTAAACATCATGTCGACGTAACAGTGATTTACGACTTCATTAATGCTTTTACAGTACTTAAATGACGGCGACTCACGGGTAACATATCATTGCTTTGTTTGAGAGTGATAATGGCATTACCTTCTTCATCTCTATCTAATGATTTAATGGCTTCGATCGAAACTAAAGTATTACGATGTGTACGAATAAATATACTTACAAACTCTTTTTCTAAAGATTTTAGAGTTTCATCAAGTACTAATTCTCCTCCATCATAAAATCCACTCACGTATTTTTGATCAGCTTTGAAATAAAGGATGTCGTGTACAGGGATGATTTTTAAACCGAGAGGTGTTTTAGCGCTTAAGTGTGTACGTTGAGAAGAAAGCTGAGCAATGTCATCATTAAAGTTTCGCCCTTGTCGCATAGTGACACACTTATCTAAAGCTGCTTTTAATCGTTCTTGCTTGATAGGCTTTAGAAGATAATCAATTGCGTTGCTTTCAAAAGCATCTAATGCATGATCGCCATAAGCGGTTGTGAACACAATCATGGGTGAAGGATCGAGTTTATTCAAATGCATTGAGGCTTCTAGTCCATCCATTACAGGCATTCGTATATCCAATAAAATTACATCTGCTTGAATATGGCTTTGGGTTTCAATTGCCTCTGCACCATTCGTTGCTTCATGTAATTCATAGCTGGCATTGATGTCTTTGAGCATATCAATTAAACGATCGCGCGCTAAATGTTCATCATCAACAATTAATAATTTCATGCTTTAGCTATACTTATTTCAACTCGATAGTCATCGTCGCTTTCGAGAATACGAAAACAATTTGGATTATCGTAATAAGTCGTTAATCGTTGCCGTACGTTTTCTTGAGCGATTCGATTGCCTTCTCGGTTGGCGATTAAACGTTTATCGATTGGATTATGAATAGAAATAATCCAGTGTTTATCATCTTCCCGGCCTTGAATAGTGACGGTTCCACCAGAAGCTAAAGGCTCTATGCCATGATAAATTGCGTTTTCAATTAAAGGTTGTAAGGTCAATGTTGGTATTCGTGTATCTAATGGTAAAGGATCCACTTGCCAATCACATTGTAAACGATCGCCTAATCGGTGTTGTTCTATACTCAGATATTGTTTACATAATTCAAATTCTTTTTCTAGGGTACTCAGTTGTTCTGTTTTTTGTAAGCTTGCACGGAATAAAGCAGAGAGGTTTTCGATGGATTCCTCCGCCAATTCGGGCGATTTACGCGTGAGAGAGGCAATGGTATTCATGCAATTGAATAAAAAATGGGGGCGAATTCTGGCCTGCAGAGCCTCGATTCGCGCCTTGGATTCGGCTTCGATTTGATTGCGCCATTGGTGTTGCACGTAAAGATAGCGTAAGACTAAAGCTCCTGTAATCGCGGCGATTGTCAAACAACGAATGCTGTACATCATATGTGATTGCTTCATGCCTTCAAGATAAGGCTCGTTATGCATGAAGTGCCAGACGAGTTCAATAATGAGAAATGACACAAGTAAGATTAAACCATAGCTGATTAGGGCGATCATTGGAGATGGTAATTGATTTAAAAATCGACGACCGATACACAAGCTGGCAGCACAGCTCAAGGCGATCAATTGAATAAATAGCGATTGAAGCGCTAAATGGTAAACTAATTCATTATCATGGTTCGGATCTGACAAGGCGAGGATGATGGCTAATAATTCCGCCATGATGACGACAATTAAGGTCATTCTAGCTGTGCAGAAATTAGGTAGGAAAGAATCAGTAGTATTTATAATATTTTTCATTTTTCTAGTGTCGAAAAAGCAAATCCGTTAATCTCTTCATGCGATATACTTCGCGTAGACAATTATTCTGACCTATAACGAGAAATTATGACTAATAAGCATAGCGACAAATCTTCAACAACCAAACTTTGGGGCGGTCGTTTTACCGCAGCAACCAACGAATTTGTAGAAACGTTCACAGAATCGGTTTCTTACGATTCCCGTCTTTATCATTATGACATCATGGGCTCGATTGCGCATGTGAAGATGTTGGGTAAAGTCGGTGTATTGATGGAGGAAGAAGTAGCTCAAATTATAGAAGGCTTAAGCTCTATTGAAACCGACATTGAGGCTGATAATTTCACATGGCAAACCACACTTGAAGATGTGCATATGAATATTGAATCTGCTTTGGTTGAGCGTATTGGCGATGTTGGCAAAAAACTACACACTGGGCGTTCTCGTAATGATCAAGTTGCGACCGATGTGCGTTTATACCTTCGAGATGAGATAGATACTACTCGTGAATTGTTGCGTGATTTGATGCAGGCAGTTTTGGAATTAGCTGAAAGCGAAGTCAATACCATAATGCCAGGTTTTACACATTTACAAACGGCGCAGCCGATCAGTTTCGGTCATCATATGATGGCTTGGTTTAATATGTTATTGCGTGATTCAACACGATTAAGAGACTGTCGTGCACGTATGAATGTTCTGCCATTAGGCTCAGCGGCTTTGGCCGGTACTACCTATCCTATTGATAGAAATTTCACTGCTGATTTACTTGGTTTTGATAGTGTAAGCCAAAACTCATTGGATGCAGTGAGTGATCGTGATTTTATGATCGAATTTAATTCTGCAGCATCATTAATCATGATGCATTTATCGCGTTTCTCAGAAGAATTGATCTTGTGGATGTCGCAGCAGTTTGGATTTATTGATCTGGACGACGCTTACTGCACAGGCTCTTCGATCATGCCACAAAAGAAAAACCCCGATATTCCAGAATTAACCCGCGGTAAAACAGGCCGTGTCTATGGTGACTTAATGACTTTATTAACCATTATGAAAGGCCAGCCTTTAGCTTATAACCGTGATAATCAAGAAGATAAAGAGGCCTTATTTGATGCGATTGATACTGTGCAAAATTGCTTAGTCGCATTTAAAGGCTTGGTGCCAGGTATTAAAGTAAATCGTGAACGCATGCGAAAAGCAGCGTTTGATGGTTATAGTACCGCGACTGATTTAGCGGATTATTTGGTTGGGCGTGATGTTACATTTCGTGACGCTCACGAAGTAGTTGGTAAAGCGGTTCATTATGCAATCGAGCAACAAAAAGATTTATCCGAGCTGACATTAACGGAGCTTCAGCAGTTTTCTGAGGTCATAGAAGAGGATGTGTTTGCGGTATTGAGCTTAGAGGGTTCGGTTGCGGCCCGTGACCATGTGGGTGGAACAGCGCCCAATCGAGTGTTGCAGGCGATTCAATTAGGGCGCGATACATTGAATAATTTATAGAGTGATTAAAAAAAGGTTACATGATGAAACGATTTTTTAAATGGTTAATTGGTTTATTTTTGCTGATAGTGGTTATTGCTGCAGGAGTTATTTACGGCGGAATTCATTACGCTAAATCGGATAAATTCAAACAAGATATTATCACGCAAGTAAAACAAGAGACTGGTCGCGATTTAAGTATCGATGGTGATTTAAATTTAAGTTTCTATCCGTGGGCTGGGATCAATCTGCAAAATGTTTCCTTAAGTAATCCTGAGGGTTTCAGTGATAAACCTTTTATGAAGACGGATTCATTAGCGGTTCGTATCAAAACCTTACCACTACTCAAACAACAGTTTGAATTGGATACCTTAAAAATTCATGGCCTTGAGTTAAACCTAGAAAAAAACAAACAAGGCATCACTAACTGGGCTGATTTTGCGGGCGATACGGATGAAAAACATTCACATGATTCAGAACCGCCAGAACTTGCAGCTTTGATATTAGGCGGGATAGATATTAAAGATTCAAAAGTAAGCTGGAATGATCAAAGTAGTGGGCAAGTGGTTAACGTTAATAATATCACAGCTAGTACCGGCGAATTAACGTTTGGTGATCCTGTCGATTTAGTTGCCAGTTTAAATGTTGAATCAAATCAACCAGCTATTAATTCCAATGTAAATTTAAAAGGTACTTTGGAATACGATTTAGACAATGAGTTATATCGTGCAAAACCATTCAATGTAACGGCCTTGATGAGGGGTAAAAAGATTCCAGGTGGTAAAACTGAGTTAACGTTTGATACGGGATTAGTCGTCGATCTAAAACAACAAACGGCAACTATCGAATCGTTAAATTTAAATGCTTTAGATACTCAATTACAGGCTGAATTAAAAGCAAGTGATATTGATTCTGATCCTTTAGTTGATGGCAAGTTTAAGCTTACTGGGAAGAGCTTAGCTCAGTTATTTAAAGTATTAGAAGTCGAGCCGCTCGCGACGGATCTAGCAAAACTAAAAACATCATCATTTGATATCAGTTCTTCCGTGAATGTTGATATGGAAGAACAAATCGTTAAGGTTCCAGATTTCATTATGAAAGGATTAGGTACGGATATTAACGCCAATGTTACAGCATCAGGATTACAGTCAGAATCGCCAGCTGCTCAAGGCACGCTGACTGCACAGGGTAATAATTTGCCATTACTACTAGAAGTAGTCGGTCAATTACAAGGCGATAAAAACTTGATTGAGTTTGGACATACATTAATAAACACCAAACAGAAGAGTTTTGATATTGCATCGACATTTGATTTGAATCCATCTGTTGGAAAGTTAAATGTCACTAGTTTGAATGCTAAAGCTTTAGGTTTAACTGTGAATGGTAAAATGAATTCATCAAATAATAATATTGATGGAAATTTTACGGTTAACGGTGAAAAGCTAACGGATTTACTTTCTGCAATAGGCCAAGCTGATCTAGCTCAGGTCCTTAAAAAATTAAACCTTGAATTAGGTGTTAAAGGTAAAGGCGATGAAATTTCATTAAGCCCATTTAATTTAAAAGCCACTTTGTCGAGTAAACAAATACCTAATTCACCTGTTGATTTAATCATGATAGGTGATGTCAACAGTAATACGAATAAACAAACAGCATCCATTAAAAACCTTACCATCAAAGGTTTGGGTTTAGACTTAATGGGTAATGTTAACGTTACTGATTTAAACACCGCTGCAAACTTTAATGGTGATCTTTCAGTTGCGCCATTTAATTTGCGATCGTTCTTAGCAAAATTAAATCAGCCTGCTCCGAAAACAGCTGATAAGAATGTGTTAAAGAAATTTTCTATTAAGACAACATTATCTGGTTCTAAAGATTCATTAAAATTATCGAATCTGAATATGATTTTAGATGAAAGTGAACTACGTGGTGATGTCTCGGTTCAAAATTTCAGCAAACCTGCGATCAATTTTGGTATTGGTATTAATCAAATCAATGCTGATCGATATATGCCTCCTGCAAACAAAGCTAAAGCTACACCAGAAACAGTTGCAGCAGGTGCAGCAACAGAATTACCAATGGATACTTTACGTAGTTTGAATATAAATGGAGATGTCTTAATCGGGAGTTTAGTTTATTCAAACATAAAAATGAAAGATGTGAAGCTTAGTTTAAAAGCCAAAGACGGTAAATTGCAATTCAAGCCGGCCAAAGCAAATTTATATGAAGGTAATTATTCAGGAGATATTCTATTAGATGCTACTGGCAAACAGCCAAAGTTAAACATGAATACACAGTTCAATGATATTTTAATAGAACCGTTATTAAATGATTTAACTGGTGAAGCGACTTTAACAGGCAAAGGTAATGTGAGTTTGAATTTAAGTTCATCAGGGGCAGATGTAAATGCTTTGCGAAATAGTTTAAGTGGAAAAGGTGAATTAGATTTAGTTAACGGTATTCTAAAAGGTGTTGACATACCAAAAATTCTTCACGATGTTGAGATTAAAATTAAAAATAAGGATGTTTTAGGACTTAAAAATTTACCTCAAGGAGGAGAGACACCATTTGATAGTGTTAATGGAACATTAGACATAAATAGTGGTGTTGTGAGTAATGAAGATTTAGCTTTACTTGCATCAGGTTTTAATGTTGCTGGTAAAGGTATGGTGATGAACTTGGCTGATCAAACTTGGAAATACGATCTAGTAGTAGAAGCGACTGAACAACGATTGGAACAAGGAGAAAAAACTTATAATGTTGGTGGAGAACGCATTCCTATTCGATGTCGTGGAAAGCTAGCTGATAAAAACTGTATCCCTGATGCTGGAAAAATAGTTTCTGGATTTGCAGCAAAACAAGTAGAACGTAAGTTAGGCGATTTTTTGGATAAACTATCAGGAAAAGAGAAGTCTGAAGAATCAACCCAGACTACGGAAACTACGCCAACAGAAAGTGAAGCTACTGTACCATCAAAATCTTCAGAAACTGAGTCTCTAACAACTGAAGGTGAACCTACACCACCAACTGAAGAAGAAAAAGATCCAGTGGAACAATTAAAAGAAAAAGCGGTTGAAGAATTATTTAAAGGTTTGGGTTTTTAATAATCATTTCTAAAATTGAAAAACTTTTCCAAAAAACTTTTAACATGGTTTGACCAACATGGTCGCCATGATCTGCCTTGGCAACAAAATATTAATTCTTATCGAGTTTGGGTTTCTGAGATCATGTTACAACAAACTCAAGTTAAAACGGTTATTCCATATTACGAACGTTTCATGCAACGTTTTCCAGATGTTCATGATTTAGCATCTGCTACTGTTGATGAAGTATTGCAACACTGGACAGGATTGGGTTACTACGCCCGAGGACGGAATTTACATAAAGCGGCTTTAAAAGTTGTAAATGATTTTAATGGTGAATTTCCTAATACTATCGATGAGATGATTTCTCTACCAGGAGTTGGTCGTTCAACTGCTGGAGCGATTTTGTCGATAGCACAACAACAACGGCAGCCGATATTGGATGGTAATGTTAAACGAGTTATAACACGGCTCTATGCTATTGAGGGATGGCCAGGTAATAGCAAAGTAGCCGATGATTTATGGAAGTTAGCGGACGATTTAATGCCACAACAAAGAGTAGCAGATTACACGCAAGCCATTATGGATTTTGGCGCAACGGTTTGTATTCGTTCCAAACCAACTTGTGAATCATGTATCTTTAAAACGAATTGTAAAGCTTTTCAATTAAATTCAGTTGCAAGTTATCCAAACCGTAAACCAAAAACGAATAAGCCAACAAAACAAATACGCTTTTTAATTTGTGAAAGTAATGAAAAAAATGTGTTGATGATTAAACGTCCACCAATAGGGATTTGGGGTGGTTTATGGTCGTTACCTGAAATCAATCATGAACAAAATATAGAATCATTTCTTGATGAAAAGTTTGGTTTAACAATACTTAGTCAACAGGCGTTAACTGGTTTTAGGCATACCTTTAGCCATTACCATTTGGATATAGAACCAGTACGAATAAAAATCGAGTTAGCTAAAAATCGTATCGCTGAACATGATACACTGCGTTGGATTAAAAATTCTGATATTAATACATTAGGTTTGGCTGCCCCGGTCAAAAAATTATTAGAATCCTTAAATTAAGATTAGTAAGAGGAAAGATTGAATGACAAGAATGGTACATTGCGTAAAACTGGATAAAGAAGCAGAAGGTTTGGACAGACCAACTTATCCTGGCGATTTAGGCAAGCGCATATTCGATAATGTATCTAAGGAGGCATGGCAACAATGGCTCGGTCATCAAACTATGTTGATTAACGAGTACCGTCTTACGCCAATTGAACCCAAGGCCAGACAATTTCTGGAAGAAGAAATGGAAAAGTTCTTTTTTACTGGTGGCGCGGAAAAGCCAGCTGAATTTACTGCCCCTGAAGACGAATAATTCCCATCTAAGACTTTGACTTGACGAATGGCGATGAGATCGGTTTAATACGCCCTTCGCTCTGAACACGCTTATAAGAAAATCAATAGCTTAGAGTGTTTTCTCATCAAGGTTTACTACATTAACCTAAGTATGAAGACCATACGCCAGGATGGCGAGGTCGCGCAGCGGCAGGGTATGCAGGACATGAAAATCTATTTTCAGTCCAATAGGGAAAGAAAAATTATATATCTTATCTATCTGGCCAGGTAGCTCAGTCGGTAGAGCAGGGGACTGAAAATCCCTGTGTCGGCAGTTCGATTCTGTCCCTGGCCACCATTCTATTTAAGATCTACATTTGGTATTTTTTTAAAACTGAGAAATAGCTCAAGTTTTTTTTTCTGATGTCGCTAAAGACATTCATGAAAATGATACTTGTTTCTTTAATTTGTTTCTTTTCCTTTATCTCTTTTGTTAACGCAGAAAACTTAGAAAAACCACATCATATATCCCTATTTATAGGGGGCACTCATATGTTAGATGATGATCATAATGGTGAAACCTTTGGTTTAGATTATGAGTATTGTGTAAGTGAAATTTTAGGCTTAGGGGTTGTTCTTGAACATGCGTTTGATGATATTGATGCGACTACATTCTTAACGGTTGCTGATATACACACACCCATCGGCATGATATTTCAAGTAGGTCCTGGAATAGAATTTACTGATCATGGTGATCGATTTTTATTTAGGGTCGGAACGATGTATGAATTTAAATTTGATCATCACTATACCTTATCACCACAATTGCATTTCGATATAGCTGAAAACGCACACGATTCGATTGTTTTTGGATTTGCCATTGGTAAATCGTTTTAGATAAATTGAGCCCAATTAAACTCAGGATCGCCTATGGTAAGAAACTCTGGGTTTAATAAAGAGTCTTTGGTGTTGTATTTTAGCGGCACCAAATCATGTGTGACTACTTTGCCTCCTGCTTGCTCGACGACACATTGAGCGGCAGCTGTATCCCATTCGGATGTTGGGCCGAAACGTGGATAAATATCAGCTTTTCCTTCAGCTACTAAACAAAATTTTAATGAACTGCCAACAGCGAGTATTTCTGCGTCAGGGAAATTTTGTATAAAAGCTTGTTGTTTTTTATTACTGTGTGAACGACTGCCAGCAATAGTGATGCTATTTAAATTAGATGGGCGACATTGAATAGAGCCTTTTTTTCCATCAATTTGTTTAAATGAGCCAATATCTAAAATTCCACAATAAGTAACATCTGTTACTGGAACGTAAACTACACCAATAATCGGTTTTTGTTCATGTATTAATGCAATATTTACAGTGAACTCACCATTGCGTTTAATAAATTCACGGGTTCCATCCAAAGGATCGACTAGCCAGTATGTTTGCCAAGAGTGCCGTTCATCAAAAGGAATCGCTGCAGCTTCTTCTGAAAGAATAGGAAAGATGTGTTCTAGATTATTTAGGCCTTCACAAATAACATTATGTGCAGCCTTATCTGCTTCAGTAACCGGAGATTTATCTTCTTTACGTTCAACTTCAAATTCTGTTTCATAGATTCGTAAAATTTCATGACCAGCTTCTATTGCAATCGTTTTAACAGAGTCGGCTAATTGAGTTAATAATTTTGGTTCGATAATGTTATTCACAAAAATTCTACTTCGTTATGACAATACGCTATGATAACGGATAGAAATAATAGATGTTAGATTGAATTTACGAAATTAATATGATTGATTGGTCAAAAATCGAGACGGTTCTGTTAGATATGGATGGAACCTTATTAGATTTACATTTTGATAATTATTTTTGGCATGAACATTTGCCACAATGTTGGGCAAAAAAACATGATATAACTTTAGAAGATGCAAAGTCTGAATTAATACCAATTTTTAAAAAAGAGGAGGGTACACTGCAATGGTATTGTTTAGATTATTGGTCAAAGCGTTTAGAGATGAATATGATCGATTTAAAAGAAACGATCAAACATAAAATACAAATCAGATCGGATACAATTCAATTCCTCCAATTTTTAAAGCAGCAAGATAAATCAATTGTTATGGTTACTAATGCTCATCGTGATTTAATTGATATGAAATTTTCCGTGACGGAGATACAAGATTATTTTCATAATATTGTGAGTTCGCATGATTTTGGTGTAGCAAAAGAGGAAGTAAAGTTTTGGCATTGCTTAAAAAATATTATTGATTATCAGAACAAATCAACGTTATTAATTGATGATAATTTAAATGTTCTTAAATCTGCTAAATCGTACGGGATTGAAAATCTAATAAGTATTAAAAAGCCTGATAGCCAAAAGCCATTGAGAAATATCGAAGAATTTGATGCCGTTACTTTATTCATCGAGATAATGGAATAAAGATAATATTTTAATGAATGAAAGTTAATTCAGATTCGATAATTTTTTTTATTTCAATCAATTTTTCATGTAGAAATTCTTTTGATGTATTTCCTAATGTTTTTATCTTATTTGTGAGTACTCCATTGTTGCTAAGGGAAGCTATGCCTTTTAGCATATGCAATGTTTCTTTTAGTTGTTCGTCATTGGTTTTATTTTGTTCTATAGAAATATCAATAAGACGTTTATACTCTATATATAATTCATCGTTTGTATAAGATGGTTTATTAAGTAACTTTTTTACTTTATTTTGACCATTCAATGGCGAATGGCAATGCATTCTTATTTTTTCAATAAGTTCATCGGCGTTAATGGGTTTATAAATAATGTCATTTGCTTGGGTTTCAATAAATTTAGAGTTTGTTAAAGAAATCACATCTGCAGTCATGATTAAAATTGGTGTGTCTTTTAATTTGTCTTTACGGCTGCGAATTTTTTTACATACTGTGTAACCATCCATTACAGGCATATGTAAATCAAGTAATATAATATCTGGTTCAACTTGAGGAAGAAAATCCAAAAGTTCCTCGCCATTTTTAGTCTCATAAGTTTCAAAATTAAATTCTCCTAATATATTGATTAATAATAATCGATTAAAGTCATGATCTTCGGAAATTAGAATTTTTAAATCATCAATTTGTTCTGACATAATTTTTTTATTAGATGATTTGTTTGGCTGTTTCTCATTAGAAGATATATTTGAAATAGTATCTAATGGTATAGTCAGAGTAACAATTGTTCCTTTATTTAGCTCACTAGTTATATCTATACTGCCATTTAATAAAGAAACTAATTTTTTCACGATCGATAAACCAAGTCCTGTACCTTCGTTATAGGCATCAATATCAGTTTTTAATTGAGTAAACTCATCGAAAATGACAGATAGTTTTTCGTTAGGTATACCAACCCCTGTGTCTAAAATTGTAAAGTTAATAGTTTGATACTGAAAAGATTTATTTTTTAGTTTGACATCAAAATGCACATAGCCTTTTGAGGTGAAT
The DNA here is from genome assembly GCA_965243205.1 of Gammaproteobacteria bacterium. Classification (GTDB taxonomy): domain Bacteria; phylum Pseudomonadota; class Gammaproteobacteria; order Eutrophobiales; family Eutrophobiaceae; genus CBDEUK01. The sequence continues at coordinate 1,545,719 of CBDEUK010000002.1, read as the reverse complement.
TTGATAGCATTTGATAGAATATTATTAAGGACTTGAGTGAGTTTATATTCATCGCCGATGACATATCGTGCTAAATCTGGATCGATATCAATATTAAAACCAATATTTCTTTCTTCAGCCGCGCCGTAGTTCATTTGACAAACATTATCGATACATCGAATCAGATCGAATTCTGTTTCGGATAGTTCAAGTTCACCAAGCTCGATTTTCGAAAAGTCTAATAATTCATTTATGATCGAGAGTAGAACATTAGATGAATTAATAATTATATTAGCATGTTCAGTTTCTTCGATACTTTGACTTTTCTTCTTAATCAAATTAGCAAAACCATTGATCGCATTGACTGGTGTCCTGAGTTCATGACTCATTTTTGCTAAAAATTCATCCTTGGTTTTGTTTGCTTTTTCAGCTTTTTCTTTTTGAACAGATAATTCGATATTTTTTTGTTCGACAGTTTCTAATGCTTCTTGTTTTTTTCTAACGGCTATTTCGATATTTTCTTTCATCAGAGCATCATGATGTTTTAATGTATCAGATAAAGAATTTAGATCGTTATATAACTTTGAAAGTTCTCCTGCATCATCTTCAATTTTATGACTGAAATTACCATTGCTTAATTCGTCAATAGAGTTTGATATAATAGAAATTGATTGGTTAATTTTATAATTCAACCTTCTTGAAAATGCTAAGGTCATTAAGATCCCTGTTAGACAAATTATTATGCTGGTGGAAATAATCTCTTTACGTTTCGAATCCAAATAGTTTTTTGCTGAATAAATAAAAACATAACCTAGCAAGGAATTTTGTTTTGAGTTTGAAGTAAAAAAATCATCTTCTATTTCTATGGAATGATTTAATATAGGTTTAAATATTAACCAATTGTTATTTTCTTTAATTAATGTTTCAGGCTTATATGAAGATATCTTATTTAAGATACCAATGTCTGGAGAGAATCCATTCGAAGTACTAATTAATTTTAACGAAGAGCTGTAAAATGCGATCCCCTCAATATCTTGATTGGTTGGTATTGAATTAGCAATTTCTTCAAGTCTATTAATATCACCTGAATACATAGCGATTTCTGATGATGATGCAATATATCTTAGAATGCTAATTTGTTTTTGAACAAGAGTTTCTTCTATATCGGTTAGTCGTTGAGTGATGATATAGATACCTAAAATCAAGCTAATTAAAATTACAGGAACAAGCCACAATAAGGTTAGTGAACGGTTCAGACTATTTTTTTTATCAATTTTAGACATGATTAAAAATCATCAATAATTAAACTATTCTTATCTATCGATAAGTTTAGCGTTCTTGAAACGGATTCATTAATCTTGATTTCATATCTTTTCGGATAATGTGCGTTATTTTTGAATTTTTTATTATCTAAAAAATATAAAATATCATGGTATGCTTCTTCAACAAGATCATCTAGGTTACTATGGATACTCGCTAATGCTCCAGCATCGAGAAATTTTTTAGAGAAGCCAACCACAGGTTTCTGATTTCGAAAAGCTGAGAAAAGTATCCATTTTGCAGATAGTTGATTAATTATTTTTTCTGGTAGAAGCAAGACTGCATCGACTTTAGAGAATAATTGATTGATTTCGTTAATAGGGTTTTCGTTCGTATTAATTGGTTTTATGAACAGTTCAAAATCTAATTCTTTGGCAATCAGTTCATAAGAACTTTTTTCTCCAGATAAATTGTTATTAGTGAAGATCCCGATACGTTTAGCATTCGGCATGAGTTTTTTAAGTAACAATAAATATCGTTCAAATGGCTGATCGAGATATAAAGCAGAATATTGATTTTTTAACTGTTTGGTGCTGATTAAATTATTATATATATCGCGTGGCACCATTAGGCTATATATTGGTATTTTTGAATCGTTATTAAATATAATATTTGTAGATTTTGTGCCTACACTTACAATTAAACTAGTATCGTTATTACTCGTATAAAATTTATCTTTTATATTAGAAATTTCAATTGATACACTCTCTTCGGATCTGAAAAATTTTGATTGAAGTTTTTTTGCAACGTATTGGCTTTGCGGGTTATCAGAAATTAAAAGGCTTATTTTTATTTCAGATGCAAAAGATGGATGCGCCAATATATATATCGGGAATAAAATAAAATATAAAATATATTTTATTCTTTTCATGGGAACTATAGTTCCAGTTCAAGCCTTAAAAAAGCTCGAGTATCAAACACATTTCCTACTCTGTGTTCAATATAATCATCTAATAGGTTTTGCAATAAAAATTCTATATTTATTTCTTTACCATAAAATTTTGTATTTTTTCCTAGTCTTAGATCTAAACGATCGTAAGAAGCTGTTCTTTGATCATTGCCAAACCATTGTAAATCTGATTGATAATAATAAGCTGTGCTGGCAAAAAAACCGTATTGAAATTGATGGCTGGCTAAAATACCTAAGGTATGTTTTGGCGTTCTTTTATCGAGAGTACCAATAGTATTGTTAAAACTATCTTCAACAAAGGATCCATTTGAATTGGCATAACTGTAATTTAAATGAATAAAGGCTTGCGGGTTGATTCGATATTTTATTTCAGTTTCAATACCATAAGTGTTCGCATCAAGCTCATTATTTGTTATTTCTGCGGTACCTGATCCAAATAATGCCCCTAAGCCATTTGGATCAAATCTTGTAGTACCTATACCATCTCTTAAACTTTCAAAGAAAATTCTTAAGTCAGAGATGATTTTTGATTTAAAAAATATTCCTCGATAGCCTACATCAGCACTAATAAGCTTTTCATTGCTAAGATTTGGAATTACTGAGGTAAATATAAAGTTTGCATTGGGATCCTGGCTAAACTGATGTTGAGTTAATAATCCAGGAGAACGTTCCGAATACGCAATACTGCTTCTGAGGATATGGTTAGGTGATAATTTATAATTGATGCCTGCTCTAGGAGAGATAGAGAATTCATCAATATTGGAATCAAAAATTAGAACACTGCTTTCGAATTTTAATGATTGAGAAATATTCCAATTAATACCTGTGAAAAGTCGGTAACTGGTTCTGGAAACAGAACTTTGATTGCCTTGTAATACAGTGTCACCATCAATATTTGAATGTCGTACACCTCCACCAAATAACCATTCAACAGAATTATTAAGTTGATTAAAAAAAGAGGTTTCTAGATCAAAGCGGTTTGCTTCTAGTTCACCAATTCTTGATGTAAGTGGTAATAAAGGATTTTGTGAAACTAGAACATCATCTGAATCTGAAATGAATTGATCATAAGTTGCTTGAACCTGAAAATGATCACTGCCACTATAATCATGATCCCATGAGACTGAATGTCGCATGGTTTTATTTCTACGAACACTGCCAGGAATGCCTTCTTCAAAATCAACGAAGGTATTTAATCCAGTGTGATAGGTAAACTCATATTCAATTTCATCTTGAAGAGTTGGTGCATAATACGATTTAAAAGATGCTTGATAAATATCAGTATCATCATCAATAGCATCAAAGCCACTGGATTTTTTATAATCAAATCCGCCTCTGAAATAAACAGAACCAATATTACCCGCATGCCTTAATAAATATCCTTGTGTATCAGCACTTCCACCAAGTGCCCTTAATTGAGTCCCTTGTTCTTTTAATGGTGATTTCGTAATGATGTTAATACTTGCAATGAGCGAATTAAATCCAAAATTTGATGAATTAGAACCACGTGTTATTTCGATATGATCGATGTCTTCAATTTCAATACCTAAGGCTTGCCATACAGTGCCATCAGTAAATTGATTATTGACTGTAAATCCGTTAATTCTTACCTCTAATCTGAACGGGTTTTCATTTGCTAAACCATGATAGGAAGCTAAAAAATTTCCACCATCAACATGGCTGACTTGAAAGCCTGGAACGAGTCTTAATAAGTCAACAATATTAATGGCTCCTGAGGCCATGATCATTTCTTGATCAATCACTGAAGTAGAAACAGTTGAATCTTTTTGTTTTTGGGAGAAACGTGAGGCGTCAGTGATTAATGGAGGCTCTGAGAAAAATAAATCCTCGCTATAATCGGTTGATTCTTCAGCATTAAGTGGTCGAGTAATGATTAATAAGGTGATATAAAGCGGAATTATAATGGCAGTTATACTGTTTATTAGGCGAGTAATTTTCATTTCTTATAGTCATTTAGAATTAATGATAAATAGAACGAGAAATAATGCCTGCTTGAGCACGATTTTCAAGCTGAAGTGAGTTTAAAATAGCGCTAACGTGAATTTTTACAGTATTAATCGAAATATACATTCTAGCTGCAATTTCTTTATTACTTTTTCCTTGCCCCAGTAGTTGGAAGATTTGTAGTTGTCTATCCGTTAATAAAGTTTCTATTTGGTCTGCGGTGAAAGCTTTAGTATTTTCTAGTACATAGCTTTCATCAAATGTTTCTTCTTCGTGCACTTCTAAATTAGGAATGTAACTTTCTCCAGTAAAGATTTTAGCTAGAGCATTTTTTATTGTTTCCATATCAGAAGATTTTGGAATATAACCTTTAGCACCTAATTCTAACGCTTTTCGTATGTGTTGTTTTTTTTCAGAGGCTGAGATTACTACGACTGTTAGTTTTGGGTTAAAACCAAGAAGCTTTGATAGCAGCAAAAATATATCTTGCCCAGGCATAAATAAATCTAACAGGATGGTTGAAATTGCTGGATCAGATTTAACAATATCAATAATTGTTTCAGGTGTTTCTATTTGAATAATATTTTCTTCAGGTAAGAAGTCTTTGACTAAATCATTTAATGCCATACGCATTAAGGCATGATCATCAGCAATTACAAGTTTACTGTGTTGTGTAATCATCTACTGTGCTCAAAATATAGATAAAACATGGATATACTTTCGGTAAATATTAAATTAAATACAGCATGGCATGTTTAGTCAACGACTGAAAATAGTACTTTAGAGCTATATAAAGTGATAAAAATTTTATTGATAATAGTTATCAGGTAGTAGCTCCTTCTTTGTATGAGGTAAGGAAACTATTTAATCCAAATAGTTTGGACGATTGCCAGTAATAGGATTGTACTGGAAAAGGAAATTGTGTTTCTGGTGGAAGTAATTGGAAATGCTTACCAGAAACACTCTATTTTTAAGCATTGTTTTTCTTACAAAATACCAAATCCCAGACCTCGTGTTCTAAATTTATTCCTCTTTTTTCGAATTTTGTTAATGGCCGCCAATAAGGTCTCGGAGCAAATTGGTTATTTCCACTAAGGTTGATTAACCCATTTACTTTGCGGCTAGCTTCAAGAATATGTTCTGCATAATCCTGCCAGTCAGTTGCGATGAAGATTCGGCCGTGGGGTTTCAATACAGTTAACAATAGCTGAAAAAATTCTATATTGATCAGTCGTCTTTTATGATGACGTTTTTTATGCCAAGGATCAGGGAAGAAAATACATATTTCATCGAGAGAATTATTTTCTAATTGATGTTCCAATATATCTAGAATATCTCGATTAATAATTCGTATGTTAGAAAGTTGTAACTTTTCTGCCTTATGAATCAGACTACCAACGCCAGGCAAATGAACTTCAACTGCGAGATAGTCATTTTCCGGGTGTAGTTGTGCCAAGCTAAGAGTGCTATCACCCATACCGGTGCCTATATCTAGAATTTTAGGGGCAGTACGATTATAGATATCTCGTAGATTTATAGGCTTTGCAGTGAAATCGACTCCATAAGTTTCCCAGTGTTGTTCTATGGCTTCTTTTTGAGCAGATGTGATGCGGCTATCACGTTTGACAAAGCTTCGTATAGCTCTGCGTTGAGCTGGTATTTCGCTCATAAGAAAAGCGTTTAGAAGAAAGTACCGTCGATAGGTGATGATGCACTTGCGTAAGCACGCCTAGGCATTCGACCTGCTAGGTAAGCTTCTCTGCCAGCTTCAATGCCTTTTTTCATAGCAGATGCCATTAAAATAGGATTTTTTGCTTCAGCAATAGCGGTGTTCATTAATACTCCATCACAACCTAATTCCATTGCGATGGCTGCGTCCGAAGCAGTGCCTACGCCAGCATCGACTAAGATTGGAACCAAAGCATTTTCGACAATTGTTCGAATGTTGTAAGGATTCCGAATACCTAAACCTGAACCGATAGGTGCGGCTAATGGCATCACTGCAACACAGCCTATCTCTTCAAAACGTTTAGCTATGATAGGATCATCGGTCGTATAGACCATCACTTTAAAACCATCGTTAACTAAAATCTCAGCAGCTTCTAAGGTTGCGGGTATATCGGGAAATAAGGTTTTTTGATCACCTAAAACTTCAAGTTTCACAAGATCATGACCATCCAATAATTCACGAGCCAAGCGGCAAGTTCTAACCGCTGAGTCCGTATCGTAACAACCTGCGGTGTTGGGTAGGATGGTATATTTATCGGGCGGAATCACCTCTAATAAATTCGGTTCATCCTTGTTTTGTCCGATATTGGTTCTACGAATTGCTACAGTCACAATCTCGGCACCACTGGCTTCTATAGCATTTGCAGTTTCGTCTAAATCTTTATATTTACCAGTACCAACCAGCAAACGAGATTGATAGGGTTTGTTATCGATTAATAAGGTATCTTCTGAATTATTTTGAGTCATGTTAAAAGTATATCGTTAGCCCTTACCACTAACCACCACCAATGGCGTTAACGATTTCTATTTGGTCATTAGATCGGAGCTTAGTTGAACTATGCATGTTCTTTGGAAGAATTTCTTGATTGAGTTCAACAGCTATCTTACCGTCAATTTCTAGTAGCGTAAGCAGTTCACTAATGGTGATGGAATCATTTACTTCTTTAGGTTCGCCATTAACAACGACATTCATAATACAAAGAGAACAGTTATTAACTCAGATCAACTTGCATGCCTTCGCAGGCGATGTGGCATTTTAGATCAGAGCCACGTTTTTTAATGATTTGTAAGGCGTGTAAATGAATCTTATGCAATTCCATATCATCATAATTTGGATCATGATGATATAGATATAGTGTTTTTACATTAGCATCCATTGCAAGCGTAACAGTATCGATATAACAAGAGTGTCCCCAACCACGTTTTTTTCGATAATCTGCTAATGTGTATTGTGCATCGTGGATCAAGATATCAGCATCTTTTACTAAGTCGACTTCCGATTGGTATTCCTCTTTTTTCATCTCATCATAAATTTCTTTCTCTGTTTCATTAAAGCTTTGATACTGCATGGTGATGGATTTTTCGAGGAATAGACATTCATTATCGGAAATATAAATAACGGTTTTATCGCCTACTTTTATTCTGTAACCATAGGTCACGCCAGGATGATGCACGCTGCTGAATTTAAAGGAAATCCGTCCCCAGTTAATTGGTCCGCGCTCGGGCACTTTATAATTGATATTCGCTAGCCATGTCTCTGTACTAACAGGAAAGTATGGCGCTTTCATTTGCTCGGAAAAGTGTTTTTCTATATCTTCTTTTGAACGGCCTGGACCAAAGAAAGTAATGTTCCAATCGGGTGAAAATGCAGGTACAAAAAAAGGTAGGCCACAGATGTGATCCCAATGATAATGGGTAAGGATAACCATCATGTCGCGGATGTTATCTTGTTTCATCAGTTCATTGCCAAGTGGAATAATCCCAGTTCCTGCATCGCAAATTAACAAATTATCGCCATCGCGGATTTCTACACAAGAAGTGTTACCGCCGACTTTTACATGTGTAGGAAAAGGTGCCGCATAGGAACCCCTGACCCCCCAGAAACGAAGATATCGATCACTCATAATGTAATTATAGTTATATTTATCTATTGGATACTAATTTGGATTGATTTGCACAGCATCGGTGTGCTTACAAATCACATCACTAATAGCTTGAATTGGCACAGGTTTTACTAAGAATTCAGTTGCACCTAATTCTTCAGCTAGAGTTCTATCTTGAGCATAATCTTTTGAGGTGATCATGACAACAGGCGTTTCTGTGTGGATTGGGTTATTACGAAGTTCGCGTAAAAAAGTGAGTCCATCTTGATCGGGGAGAATAATACTTAAAAAAAGTAAATCCGGTTTATTATCTTTTAAATATTCCATCGAATCTTCAGCGGAGAGAAAGGAGATAAGTTCAATGCCGAGTTTTTCAGCGCTGCGTTCGTGAATTTTTAAAGCGGACTTATTGCTCTCTACGACAGCAATTTTTGGCTTAGGAATTTTCGGATTTTTCGACATTAATACCCCGTGCGTTTTCGGGCACCTAACCTTGGTTCTTTCTAGTTTTATCTTCTAAGTTTCTGAAATAAATAAATTTATTAACGATATATATTAGCACAAGATTAAATTACAAGTGATTTTTTGTGGGTAAATTCGTGAAATAGTTACTATAAAAAATATAACTTATTGATTTAAAAGATTAAATCGTAACTTATTGATTGACTGAGAGTTTTAATAAGTCGAATGGCATATTATTGTTTATAAGACTGGTTTTGGTTTGTTCAAGTTTTTTGTTGTCTTTATATGGTCCTACTCGAACTCGATGAAACACATCTTGGCCATTAATGACCACTCTCTGGATATCAGCACTTATGCCTAATAAAGCCAATCTAGCTTTGACTTGATCGGCCATTTCCATTTTTTGAAATGAACCTACTTGTAAGACATACACAATATTATCTGAAGACTGTGTTGTTTGAGATTCCTCAACAGGCATCTGTGTCTCTTCCCATTCAGAAACATTGATCTTAAGGTTCGGTAGAATTTTGTAAAATTCATACGTTGGTTCTTCAAGGTTTTCCTTTTCAGCCAACTCACTTAAACTGATTTTTTCTGGCTCAGGTTCAACGGTTACAACCTCTTCTTCTATTTTTTCAATAGGTTTTATTTTTGCAATATCCGTCGAAGGTGTATTTGAATTAATCATAAAAAATATAACAGCAGTAAGAGTTAATCCTGCTGTTAACCCAATAAAAAAAGTCAATAAAGCATTGGGAGTCGATGACTGTTCTTCAGGTTTACTTAAACCGTTTTTGTAGTCTCTAGGCACTACATACTCTCCGGGGCGGATACACCTAACAAGCCCAAACCATTTTGAATGATTTGTTTCACAGCTAAACACAAAATGATACGTGCTTTTTGTATGTTTTCAGGTTCGTCAAGAATTCGATGTGTATCGTAATAGGTATGAAACTCATTGCTCAAATCTTTCAAGTAATAAACTAAGTTGTGAGGTTCGTATTGAATAGCCGCTTTTTGGATCGTTTCAGGATATTTAGCAAGTGTTTTGAGTAATTCGGTTTCTTTGCTTTCGATTAAGTTTTGTAAAAAAACTAAATCATTTTTTATATCTATCTTGATACCTTGACTTTCAAGTTTTTCCAGTAAACGGCAAATTCTCGCATGAGCGTATTGGATATAATACACAGGGTTTTCTTTATTACGTGATTTAGCCAATTCTAAATCAAAATCCAGATGTTGTTCACTCTTACGCATAACATAGAAAAAACGTGTAGCATCTGTTCCTACATCTTCTCGCAGTTCTTCTAAAGTAATGAACTGGCCAGAGCGCGTAGACATTTGGATTTTTTCGCTGCCACGAAACAGAGATACAAACTGTACTAAAAGAATATCGAGTTTGTCATCGTCTTGTCCTAGTGCTTTTAATGCAGCACGGACGCGCGCAATATAACCATGATGATCAGCGCCCCAGATATCGATGATTTTGTCATAGCGACGATTTAGTTTATCGTAGTGATAGGCGATATCAGAAGCGAAATATGTTCCTTCTCCATTATCCCTGACTACAACACGATCTTTTTCATCGCCTAAGGCTTCTGAACGAAACCATTTAGCGCCTTCTTTCTCATAGATATGATTATTTTGCTCAAGTACATTTAACGCAGTAGAAATTTTATTTTCATCGCTTAAAGATCGTTCTGAATACCATCGATCAAATTCAACACCAAATGTTTTTAAGTCGTCTTGAATATTTTGTAAAATTGAATCCAAACCAGCCGCATGAATCGTTTGATAATTCGAATCTAACTCTTGTTTACATGATTGAATCAGTTCATCCATGGCAATCTCAAGTTGTCTTTTATATTCAGCTTTTTCTTCTTCAGTTGGCTCTATTGGTTCCTTAACATGTGGAATATGAATATCGTGAAGTAGAGAGTCATTAAACTGTTGTTTTAAACTCTGCGCGATGTCGATGATGTAATCGCCTTGATATCCATTAGCTGGAAATTCTATTTGTTTGCCATGTAATTCTAGATAACGTAAGTAAACACTTGCTGCAAGAATATCCATTTGACGACCTGCATCGTTGACATAATATTCTCTATCTATCTTATAGCCGATAGCTTGTAGTAAATTCGCAACGACATCTCCATAAGCTGCCCCACGACCATGACCAACGTGTAATGGTCCTGTCGGATTAGCTGAAACAAATTCAATGAGAACCGGTTTATCCTTTCCAAAATCACTTTGGCCAAAGGTATTTTTTTCCGTCAGTATCTTTTCAATGATAGAAAATTGTGTGGCCTGTTCTAAAAAAAAGTTGATAAAACCAGGACCAGCGATTTCAACTTTAGATATTTCTGCAGATTTTGGAAGGTGTTTACAGATTAGTTCAGCGAGTTTTCTAGGTTGTGTTTTGGCAGGTTTACTCAAAACTAACGCTATATTACTAGCAAAATCACCATGAGTAGGGTCGCGGGTTGTTTCAACTTGAATTGAATCAGGAACAGCAAATTCTAACGATTCTTCAGTTTGAATCTTGGCCAGAGATTGTTGTATCAGTTCAGCAATGCGTTGTTTCAATGAAGCTACCCTCGAAAAAAGGCGCTCATTCTATCGCGAGTAGCCTATGGATCAAACTGTACTTTATTTAACTGTGGTTAAGCCTAGGTTATGCCAGTTCTGCATGCCGCCTCGATACCATTTTAATTTGTGAGCAGGATAACCAAAACTGAGCAGGCTTTTTATGTTTGATGGAGATTGTCCGCACCACATGCCGTTACAAAATAAGATTAATGTTTTTGCATCAGAAAAATTCCACAAGCCTTCAGTTGCTCGTGCATTAAATTTAGACTCTAAAATATCAGCAATTTCAAAAGGGTCAGCACCTTCAGCAGGAGTTAGTAGAGGCCAAGGAATATTCACAGAACCAGGGATAGTGCCTTTTTTAACCCAACTTGGTGTGCGTGAATCAATTACTAGAAAGTTTTTATTGCCTTCGTGTATTGCCTTCAAATATTCCAATAATTCAAGTTCTCCTATGGTTTCGATACCTTCCGCAAGTTTGATCGGTTGAATACAAAATGGAGGGCAATTTCGTGAAGTCTTTGCATAATCTGAAATAACGGTGTTGGATGAATCTTGATTACGTTGAATAGTGATTGGCTTGCCCTGATGAGTGACTTCTATAGAGAATATGTCACGACTGATCCCTACATTCCTTTCATCTTCTGCATAGCAAGAGGTAAAGTTTATTAAGGATAATAAAGCGAGCAATGTAGATAGAAATTTCATAGAAGTCGAATCCGTTAAAGTAAATTGTACGATCTAGGATGTTTATTCTAATAGAGAGTTCTATTTAAATCATGTCTTGTGGATCAACATCCAGATTCCATCGAACTTTTCTCGATAGTTTTAATGTTTCTATTGAGTCTAACCAAGGTGTAAGTGTTTTTGCTAATGCTGATCTGGAAGAGGATTCTAATAGTAAATGCATTCGATGTTTGCCAGCTTTTTTAGGCATGGCAGAAGGAAATGGTCCAAATAATGAGACGGAATGATTAAGGTTTAGGCAAGTCTTTTTGGCAGCGGTTAAAAAATCTAATAATGTTCGTTGATCAACCGCCTCTGCACGTAATAACGCATGATATGAAAACGGCGGGAAATTAGCTTCTTTACGTTCATTTAGAACTAATTTAGAAAATGCGTTATAGCCTTGATTGATTAAACAGTTTAATAATGGGTGATCAGGATGATGAGTTTGTAGAATGACTTCTCCAGGAGAATTTGCTCTACCAGCTCTACCGCTGACTTGAGTCATTAATTGAGCCATGCGTTCACTGGCACGAAAATCGGTGCTATAAAGGCCGCTATCCATATCAACAATACCTACCAATGAAAGCTTAGGAAAATCATGGCCTTTAGCAAGCATTTGAGTGCCTATTAAAATGTTCGCATCACTATTTTGAATTTGTTTTAAATATTGTTGTAGCGATCCTTTTTTACGAGTGGTGTCTCGATCAATTCTAACGATGTTTGCGTCTGGAAATAGTTCAGCAATATCATTTTCTATGCGTTCGGTGCCGTGACCCATCTCAACCCAACTAAGGTGTCCGCAATCTGAGCAAGAAGTTGTGTCAGGTTGTTGCTTATCGCAATGATGACACCAAAACAAATGACGTTGTTTATGATAAATCATCGGTCGTTCACAGCGTTGGCACAATTTTACAGATCCACAGTGATGGCAAAGTACGGCAGGAGCGAAGCCACGTTGGTTAATGAATAATAAAACTTGTAAGTTTGTTTGTATTGTTGAACGAATTTTTTGAATTAATGTTTCTGACAAAGCACCATGCATTTTAGAATTTTTAAGATCGACAATATTAAAGGTTGGCAAAACAGCAGAGCCGATGCGTTGATTCAATCGTAATTCTTGATACGAAGATTTTGTTACATTATTTAAAGATTCCATCGATGGCGTTGCGGAACCGAGAATGATAGGTATATTTTCTTGGTTTGCTCGGTAAACAGCGACATCACGTGCAGAATATCGAAAGCCTTCTTGTTGTTTGTAAGAAAGATCATGTTCTTCATCAATGACGATTAAACCGGGAGATTTCAAAGGTAACCAAACTGCAGACCGAGTGCCAATTACAATCGACGCTGTACCATCTCGACATTGCATCCAAGTATTTAATCGTTCTTGATCTGTTAAACCAGAGTGGTAAACACAAATACTTATATTGAGTGCAGATTCAAATCGTTGAATAAACTGAGGCGTCAATGTAATTTCCGGTAACAAAATTAATGCTTGTTTGTTTTTGGTTATCACTGCATTACATAAATGTAAATAAACCAGAGTTTTACCACTACCGGTAATGCCATTGAGTAAATAGGAATGAAATGAATTGATATTGTTTAAAACATTATCAATTGCCGTTTGTTGTTCAGGAGTAGGTTTTTCTATAGATACATCTTGAGATAAAAAATTATTTTTGGGTTTCAGTTGTTTTGATTTTTTTTGTATGACAGATTTTTCGATTAACGCTTTTAAGACATAAGGCGAATATTCATCCCATTCTTTGACTATATTAAAAGTTACTGAAGATTCTTGTGACAAGAATATATCTAATAATTTTTTTTGTTTCGTTTCTGATTTAATTTTTGTTTCTTTTAATGTTTTTTGATTAACTTCGTAAAAAGTTTCTTCAGGATAACTGAGTTTTTTGCCTTGTTTTAATAAATTAGGTAAAGCAGAAAAAATAACATCACCAATTGGGTGTTGATAATAATGACTTGCCCAATGTATAAAACTTAATTGTTTTTTTGTTAATAAGGGTTCGTGATCAATAACTGAAATGATTTTTTTTAATTTATTTAGAGGTAACGAACTTTCATGGGTTACAGCAATTAAAAAACCGATGGTTTTTTTTTGTTTGCCAAATGATACTTCTAATCGAACACCTGGTTTTAGATCATTTAAATTGCTTTGATTTAACGGTAGATAGTCAAACGTCTTTCTTAATGGAGAAGGGATTGCGACCTGCAATATCGTTTTAGACATGGAGCGGAATTAATATTGATAATCTAATAGTTCTAATAAATCTTTATAGTCAGCACGTTTGATAGTATGGCCGTCAATAGGATCTAATGGTGGATTATATTTTTGTCGCTCTGGAAAAACGATAACGATGATTTTATGGTCATCCGCATAAAATTGAAATGCGGGATAAAAATTTGAATCATATCCTTTGAATCTTGCACGTCGTTCACATTCTTCAAATGGGATATTATTTTCAAGTAATATAAGGCTCACTAATTGTGGTGATTCGTTGAAGATATGTAAGATAATTTCAGATTCTGAATGAGCTGTTCCTGAAAGGACGGGGCCAACTAGAAAAGGATCAAATGATTTAAATAACTTTAGTGCGTTTAAAGCAATAGATCGTAATTCATCAACAATCTCAACATGCTCTTTAGCAAGAAATAACTGCTGATAATTAACCAATGCTTGTTCTATTTCTTTATTACTCGGATAAAATTTTGTTTGTACGATACCCATTTTTTGCGCAGCTTTTTTTTTAGCCGTGAAGTAATCAGTGATTCCTTCAACAGCGATCATTTTAGCTGCATGTTCTGCTAACTCACGGCGAATAGGGTGTGAGAGTTTATTTTTAGAGTTCATATAAACTAAAAAATTAACTGGTTAAGTGAGTTAATTTAAAAAATATCTTGTATATCACTGCGTCCGTTTTCTGAGTATGGCGAACGAATATTATCAACATTGTTAGCTTTTGGAGCATGTTCAAAACGAAACGTTTCAAAAAAAGCATTTGGATTATCTGCGCTTGTAGGTTTACCTGTGAGTTTATTGATACGAACATTCACTAAACCTTCTGGGCGGCTCATGGCATTCTCATTTTTATCCTTAAGAGCGACTTTCATATAATCAATCCACATTGGTAAGGCGGCTCTAGCACCTGTTTCACGAGCTCCTAATGGTAAGAATTTATCAAAACCTACCCAGACGACAGTAACTACATCGTTGTTAAAACCACAGAACCAAGCATCGCGTTGATCGTTCGTAGTACCAGTTTTACCAGAAAGATCATTGCGTCCTAGACTCATAGCCTTTCTACCGGTGCCAAAACGAATAACGTCTTGAGTCATTGAATTTGTTAACCAAATATTGCGTTCGTCAACAACACGCTGTGCATAAAGTGGAGTTGGATTATCAGATTCAGTATCTAAATTACCTTCTATAGATGCTGGTTCTGAATTTTCTAAACAATCAGCACAGACTTGAATAGGGTTAGCTTTAAATAAAACATTGTCTTCAGCATCTTCAATTCGTTCTATAAAGTATGGTTCTACTTTATAACCGCCATTTGCGAAGACACTATAACTACTTGCTTGTTGCCATGGAGTGATTTCGCCGCTACCGAGTGAAAGTGAAAGGTTACTAGGAAGTTCATCTTTATTAAAACCAAATTTAGCAACATGATCTAAAGCGAAAGGAATACCCATGCGATTTAAAAGACGAATGGATACTAAGTTTCGAGATTGTATAAGAGCTTGTCGCATTCGCATGGGACCTTTGTAATCTCGACCGTAATTTTCTGGACGCCATTCACCTTCTAAACCGGCGTCATCCAAAATAACCGGCGCATCATTGATAATACTCGCGGTCGTTTCTCCGGATTCTAATGCGGCTGAATAAATAAATGGTTTAAAACCTGAGCCGGCTTGGCGTTTCGCTTGAGTAACACGATTAAATTTACTCTTAAAAAAATCAAAGCCACCAGTTAAAGCTAATGTAGCGCCATTATTCGGATTCATAGAGACTAGGGCGCCTTCAACTTCGGGGATTTGAGATAAGCGCCAATTACCTTCTTCATCTTGAATGACGCGGATTATGTTTCCGACTGTGACGATATCATCGGCTTTTTTAGGTTCTTTATCACGTAGGTTTTCTGAAATGTATTTCCTAGCCCATTTTAAACCTGGCCAATCAACTTTGACCAAACCGATTTTATTGATATAGACATTAATACTTTTTTCTTCGGTGCTGATGACTAAGCCAGCATACAAACCAGCGATGTCTGAGAATTGTGATAATAATTCTTTCCAATCTTCTCCAGACATTTCAGAGGTTATTTCTGCAATAGATTCTGCACCTCGATAGCCATGACGAATATCGTAATCTAATAAAGATTTGCGTACGGATTGGTTAGCGGCTTCTTGATTTGCATCCACAATGGTCGTGTATACATTCATTCCTTCTGTGTAGATGGCGTCGCCATATTGCTCAAACAATTCAGCTCGAACCATTTCAGCAATGTATGGGGCGTTTAACTCAACATTTGTCGAATGCAATTCTGCTGTTAATTCAGTAGCATCTGCATCATTAAATTCCGCTTCTGTAATATGTCCAACTTTCAACATTCTCTGCAATACATAATGACGACGTTTTTTTGCTGCAGAAGGATTAGTAATTGGATTCGTAGTAGATGGGGCTTTTGGCAAACCGGCGAGCATAGCCATTTGTGGCAGAGATAATTCTTCTAATGTTTTGCCATAATAAATATAAGCCGCGGTTGCTATTCCATAAGCGCGTTGCCCTAAATAAATTTTGTTCAAATACAGTTCTAAAATTTCATCTTTTGTAAGCTCTTGTTCAATTTTAAGTGCTAATAAGATTTCGTTTATTTTTCTTAAATATGTCTTTTCTCGTGTCAGAAAGAAATTACGTGCAACTTGCATCGTAATCGTACTACCACCTTGTTTTTTCTCGCCTGTTTTAGCCAAGCTGACGACAGCTCTGAGTAAACCTTGCCAATCAACACCTGGGTGTTCATAAAATCGATCATCTTCCGAAGAAAGGATGGCATGGATCATGCGTTTTGGTACTTGATCGATAGTGATTGGTATCCTTCTTTTTTCACCAAATTCAGCTATTAAAGAATTATTCTTAGAGTAAACTCTTAAAGGTGTTTGAAATTTAGTATCCTTCAAAGTATCGATTTCTGGCAGACGAGGTATGAAATACCAAGCTGTTCCGACTCCAATAACCAAAGTGAAGATAAACGTAAGAAGTAGTAGGTAAAAAGTTATGCGCAACATATTGGGGTCATTATACTCAAGTTATACTAGATGTGCTGTTATTGAAACGAAATTGTAAAAATAGAGGTCTTTCTCACAAAAGCGATAAAAATCATTTGTTTTTTAATTTTCTGTTGGCTATAGTTGCGTTTAGAACTTAATGTAATTTGTACGAATAATTCATAAACTATGACAGTAAAAGGAAAAAATAGTGTCACTTTTTAAAAAGAAATCACCGCCCTTAATTGGCGTTGATATCACTGCTACTACAATTAAGTTGCTCGAATTAAGTCAAAGCGGCAGTAAATATCGTGTAGAAAGTTACGCTGTTGAGCCTTTACCTGCAAATTCTGTCGTTGAAAAGAATATAAACGATATTGATGCTGTCGGCGAGGCCATTGGTCGTGCTTGGAAAAAATCGGGTTCAAAAAATAAAAATGCTATAGCAGCTGTAGCAGGATCATCGGTTATTACAAAAATGATTACCATGCCTGCAGATTTATCTGAAGATGATATGGAATCTCAGATTCAATTAGAAGCTGACCAATATGTACCTTTCCCACTAGAAGAGGTCGCTTTGGATTTCGAAGTACTTGGTCCTTCTGAGACCAGTCCTGAGCGTGTGGATGTACTATTGGCTGCTTCGCGTAGTGAGAATATAGATAATCGAGTAGCCGTATTAGATGTTGCAGGTTTAACACCTAAAATTATTGATGTTGAAGCCTTTGCATTGGAAAACAGCGTAAAGCTCCAAGCCGATGAATTATTCGATGGAGCAAATGACCAGGTTATTGCGGTTGCGGATGTTGGAGCCACAATTACGACTTTTAGTGTTTTAGAAAATGAAAAGGTCATTTATTCACGTGAGCAGCAATTTGGCGGCCATCAATTAACGGAAGATATTCAAAGACGATATGGTTTATCTTTTGAGGAGGCTGGACTTGCTAAGAGACAAGGCGGTTTGCCTGATAATTATGAGCCAGAAGTACTAGAGCCATTTAAAGATTCTATGGTGCAACAGATTAGTCGAGCACAACAATTTTTCTATTCATCGAGCTCCATTACAAATATTGACCATCTAATTTTAGCAGGTGGTTGCGCGTCAATTCATGGGATGGCAGAACTTATCGAATCAAAAATAGGTATACATACTGTTGCCTCAAATCCATTTGCAAATATGTCCATTGCATCTCGAGTGCCCACGCAGAGTTTAACGAATGACGCTCCTGCGCTCATGGTAGCTTGTGGTTTGGCGTTAAGGAGTTTTGATTAATGGCACATATTAACTTACTACCTTGGCGCGAAGAGTTACGTCAAGAACGACAAAAAGAATTCTTAATGATGTTAGCGTTTTTCGCTATTTTAGCTGCCATTATTGGTTTTTTAATTCATCTTTATAATAACCAATTGATTGATTATCAAAACTCAAGAAACACTTTTTTAGATAGCAAAATAGCAGTGCTTGATAAAAAGATAGAAGAAATAAAAGAACTTGAGAAAAAGAAAGAGCGCTTATTAGCAAGAATGCAAGCAATTCAAGAGTTACAAGGCAACCGTCCTCTAATCGTTCGTATGTTCGATGAAATTGTAGCTAGTATTCCTGATGGTGTGAGTCTAAATAAGCTTAAACAAACGGGTAAAAAAATTACCATTAATGGTGAGGCTCAATCAAATGCTAGGGTTTCTAATTTTATGCGAAATTTAGAGGGTTCTGATTGGTTAACAAACCCTGAACTCGACATCATCCAAGCCGATGCTGAAGATACGTCACGTATCAGTCAATTTACTCTGAGATTTGACCAGATTATTCCTAGTCAAGATGAAGAAGAGGGAGAAGAATTATGAGTCTAATGGATGATCTGAATAATCTTGATATGGAAAATGCAGGAGGCTGGCCTCTCCCAATAAAAATAGGCGCTATTATTTTATTATGTGCACTTATTCTGGCCGGTTTTTGGCATTTTGATTGGAAGAATCAATGGGAAATGCTAGCTAAAGCTGAGAAAGATGAAGAAGATAAATTGCTTAAGTTAGACGTGAAACAAAAGAAGGCGGCTAATTTAGAAGCTTTACGTCAGCAAATGGTAGAGATGGAACAATCGTTCGGTGACATGCTCAGGCAGTTACCGGATAAAACAGAAGTAGCAGGTTTGCTTGTAGATATTTCTCAAACAGGTTTAGGAGCAGGTTTGGAATTTGAATTATTTAAACCACAACCAGAGAAGCCATCCGAGTTTTATGCAGAATTACCGATACAAATTCAAGTTGTTGGTGAATACCACGAATTTGGAGATTTTGTCAGTGGTGTTGCATCGCTTCCTCGAATTGTAACAATGCATGATTTAGAAATAAGCAAAGGGCAAGAAACTAATGATTTAATCATGGTTTCGACTGCTAAGACATATCGTGCACTAGATGAGGAAGATGATTCTGAAGGTGAGGTTGTCCAATGATGATTCGAATTTCTAAATTTAGTTTATTACTTATAGCTTTATCATTAGTGGGTTGTGTATCGAATGATATGAGCGACTTAGAGCGTGAAGTTGACAGAATTATGTCTCGTCCTGGCGGTCGTATTGAGCCACTTCCAGAAGTAAAACCTTATGAAGCTTATGCTTATCAGTCAGGCTTAAATCAAGCTAAAGATCCATTTCGACCTTTTTATGAAAAAATCATAGAAGAAGTTGCTCAATCTGAAGATAGTGGTTTAACACCAGAAATGGAGCGAGAAATTAATAATCGTAATCGTGAGGAATTGGAATCATTTGAACTTGATAGTTTACGAATGGTTGGAACGATGGATGATGATAGTGAAAATTGGGGAATTGTTTTAGATCCAGATGGTACGGTTCATAAAGTAAAAATTGGAAACTATGCTGGATTGAACATAGGTAAAATCACAAATATTTTTGAAGACAGAATTGAATTAAGAGAAATCATTCAAGATAGCCAAGGTCGTTGGGAAGAGCGTGAAGCGACACTTGCATTGGCAGAAGAGTAACGTAATAGGGGTATGAAAATGACATCACTCGCATCAATAATTTTACCTTTCCTTCATATGGAAGGAGCGATAAGGAAAACAAGGAATATGCTATTAACGTTTTTGGCGTTATTTTCTTTTGCATCAATTGTGCAAGCAGTTACTGTCGATGATATTAGTTACACATCACTGCCTGGAGATAAAGTACAAATTAAGATCCGCTTATCTAATCCAGTATCTGCAAAACCTGCCAGTTTTATTATTGATAACCCTGCGCGTATAGCTTTGGATTTTCCTGATACAACTCTAAATCTTCAAAGTAAATCTGTAGATGTCGGTGTTGGAGTTGCTCACAGTGTTTCTGCAGTAGAAGCGTCGGGTCGTAGCCGACTCGTATTAAATCTAGTTGAACAAGTTCCATATGATATTTCAACTAATGGCAATGAAGTAATCGTTGATTTAGGCTCAAAATCTTCTATTGACGATGTCGTAAATGTTCCTGCAGTGGCAAATTCTGCCGGAAGAACAATCCCTGTTGTATCAAGCGCTTCTTCTGCCAGTGGTATCAATAATATCGATTTTCGTCGAGGAGAAAATGGCGAAGGACGAGTTGTTGTTGATTTGGCTGATCCTTCTATCGGGATCGATATTGGTGAGAAAGGTGGTAAAGTTGTTGTCGATTTTTTAAATACAAACTTGCCTGATCGTTTAGATCGACGTTTAGATGTTATTGATTTTGCTACTCCAGTTAAAGAAGTTGATACTGCACCGTACGGTAATGGTGCTCGAATGGTCATCTCTACAGTTACTGATGAGTTCGATCATTTAGTTTATCAATCCGATAACTTATTAACGATAGAAGTTAAACCACTGACCAAAGAAGAGAAAGCGGCGATAGAGAAAGAGAAATTTGGCTATACAGGTGAAAAATTATCACTTAATTTCCAAAGTATAGAAGTACGAGCAGTATTACAATTAATCGCAGATTTTACTGGTTTTAATATGGTTGCTAGTGATTCAGTGACTGGCAATGTTACGCTTAGACTTAAAAATGTGCCTTGGGATCAAGCTCTGGACATTATTCTTAAGTCACGAGGTTTAGGTAAACGTGAAAGCGGAAATGTAATTTTAGTGGCGCCTCAAGAAGAAATTGCTGCTAGAGAAAAACTTGAACTCGAAAGCGAAAAGCAAATCGAAGAATTGGCACCACTCAAGACAGAGTATATTCAGATTAATTATGCAAAAGCAGAAGATTTAGCGAATTTAATTAACGCTGAAGACAATAGTTTACTTACAGAACGCGGTAATGTTTCTATTGACGAAAGAACGAATACATTGATTGTACAGGATGTGGCAAGTAGCTTGGAAAATATTCGTTTTATGATTTCAACACTTGATATTCCAGTTAGGCAAGTCATGATTGAATCGCGAATTGTAAATGCGACAGAAACTTTTACGAAAAATCTTGGTGTTAGATTTGGTTTCAGTAAACGTACCGATAGGCCAGGTTCAAATTTAACAGAAAATAGTTTTGGCGCCATTGGCGGAGGTCAAACAGGTAATATTGAGACTGGAGTGCCTACCTTTGTATTGGATGGCGAAGAGGAGACAGAAAATTTAATTGTTGATTTGCCCGCTACTGTAGGTGGAGTATCAAGTCTAGGCTTATTGGTGGGTAAGATTGGAACTTGGTTACTCCAGTTAGAATTATCTGCTGCTCAAGCTGAAGGAATTGTAGAAAATATTGCAAACCCGAAAGTGATTACTGCCAATCAAAGTGAAGCGGTAATTGAGTCTGGTGAAGAAATTCCATTTGAACAAAATACTTCCAGTGGAGCAACTAACGTAACATTTAAGAAGGCTGTATTATCTTTACGTGTTACACCACAAATTACTCCAGACGATCGAGTGATACTTGATCTTGTCGTTACTCAAGATCAGCGCTCAGGATCATTTGGAGCACAAAACATTCCTATTATTGATACTCAGAATGTGAGCACGCAAGTGTTAGTCGATAATGGTGAGACTGTTGTTCTCGGCGGGGTATATCAGCAGCAGGACGAAGATACTGTTAACAAGGTTCCATTTTTTGGTGATCTGCCATACTTTGGTTTCTTATTTAAGAATACATTAATTGAAAATGAGAAAAATGAGTTATTGATATTTGTTACTCCAAAAATCTTAAAGGAAAGTTTAACTCTCAATTAATATAAATTACTCTTTGGTTTATTATAAATAGGTGTCTATAGTCTATGGATGCCTGTTTTTTATTCCCTACCTAAACAGATTCAATTATAGTGGTTATTGATATTTATCAGTAGACCACTATTTCTTTGACAAAACAAAACATACATAATCTATTTTTAATTGGTCCTATGGGCTCTGGTAAGAGCACTGTAGGCTTGCGTTTAGCGAAGTCGTTAGGTATGCCTTTCTATGACTCCGATGATGAAATTGAGAAGCGTAATGGTGTTAATATATCGACTATTTTTGATATAGAAGGAGAAGAAGGTTTTCGTAGTCGTGAACAAGAGATGATTGAAGAGCTTACAAGTAAAGATGGAATTATTTTATCAACTGGAGGAGGAACAGTTATTGATAAGCAGAATCGTCAATATTTGAAACAACGAGGTTTTGTTGTCTATTTGAAAGCTAGTGTTGAATATATTCTTAAAAGGACAAAAAAAGATAAAAAAAGACCTTTATTACAAAGTGAGAACCCACGCAAGGTAATCAAAGAGATACTTGAACAACGTACACCGTTGTACGAAGAAATAGCTGATCTAATTATTGATACTGATAATTGTGTTTCAAAAGAGATTGTGAAAAAAATTTATAACTACGAAATTAAGTAATGAAAAAACTAACGGTTGAATTAGGCGATAATAGTTATCCTATATATATTGGCGAAGATTTATTAAATGATAAATCATATTTTGAAAATCATATTAACAGTAAGCAGTTACTGATTGTTTCTAATGAAACAATAGCGCCATTGTATTTAGAAAAATTACAATCAACTTTACATAATTACCAAATAGAATCATACATACTTCCTGATGGAGAACGATTTAAATCGCTGCAATATTATGAACTAATTATTACTGAGTTGTTGAAGCACAGATTCAGTCGAAATGCGACTTTAGTTGCGTTAGGCGGGGGAGTAGTTGGTGATATAACAGGTTTTGCTGCTGCTTGTTATCAAAGAGGAGTTCCTTTTATACAAGTTCCTACAACTTTGCTAGCTCAGGTAGATTCATCTGTTGGAGGCAAAACTGCAGTGAATCATTCGTTAGGTAAAAATATGATAGGCGCTTTTCATCAGCCGATTGCTGTTATTGCGGATACCACAGTATTAGATACATTAGAAGATAGAGAGCTCATCGCTGGTTTAGCCGAAGTGATTAAATACGGTTTGATTCAAGATTATGAATTTTTTGTCTGGCTTGAACAAAACATAGCAAAACTATTAAACCGAGATAAGTCTGCCTTAGCATACGCTATTGAAACTTCGTGTTTAAATAAATCTAAGATCGTAGAAGAAGATGAGAAGGAAAGTGGTAGACGGGCACTATTAAATTTAGGTCATACTTTTGGTCATGCTGTTGAGACTGCACAAAATTATAAAGGTCTGTTACATGGAGAAGCGGTTGGTCTTGGCATGTTAATGGCGGCTGAATTTTCACAGCGAATGTCTTGGATTGATTCGAAGGTAGTATCCCGCATAGAATCTATTTTAGTTAAAACTGGTTTGCCAACTTCTTTACCGAAATCGATTACATTGCAACAAATGCTTGATAACATGGCAGTAGATAAAAAAGCAAAGGATGGCAATATCTTTTTTATTTTATTGAAAGCAATAGGAGATGCCGTTATTACAAAAGATTATGATAAACAAGATTTGATAGATACGATTAATGCATTTATTAATAAATAAGTTTATTAAGTTTTGGTGTGATAAATGAGTGATCTGTCTCTTTATGCTGCCAGTGAATCTAACTCCAAAGGTCGGTTACATAAAGAGAGTAAACCCGGGTTTCGTAGTGAATTTCAGCGCGATAGAGATCGCATAGTTCATAGCGCTGCGTTCCGTCGTTTAGAATACAAAACACAAGTTTTTGTCAATCATGAAGGCGATATGTTTCGTACTCGCTTAACTCATTCAATCGAAGTTGCTCAAATTGGCCGAAGCATTGCACGAGCATTGAATATCAATGAAGATTTAACGGAAGCTATCTGTTTAGCACATGATTTAGGCCATACACCTTTTGGTCATGCGGGGCAAGACGCTTTAAATCAATGCATGAAAGACCATGGTGGTTTTGAACATAATCTTCAATCATTAAGAGTGGTTGATGTTTTAGAAGAAAAATACGCCGAATTTCCTGGTTTAAACTTAACGTTCGAAACACGAGAAGGTATTTTAAAACACTGCTCTAAAAAAAATGCACGTGAATTAGGCGAATTAGGTGAACGTTTTCTAGAAGGGACTCAGCCAAGTTTAGAAGCACAAATTGCTAACATTGCAGATGAAATAGCCTACAATAATCATGATATAGATGATGGGTTAAGAGCAGGTTTATTGGACATATCGATGTTAAAACAATGTGAGTTATTTGATACACAATATCAGATGGTAACTGATAAGTGGTCAGAACTATCTAAACGACAACTGACTCATGAAGTTATTCGTAGAATGATTAATCTGTTAGTTTCTGACTTAATCAATACAACCCAACAAAATATTCAAGCGATATCACCAAATTCTATCGATGATGTTCGATTGCATGGCACTAAATTAGTAACGTTATCTGATGAAACAAAAAAACTAAATATACAATTAAAACAGTTTCTCCGAAAAAATATGTATCAACATTACCTGGTTAATCGTATGACACATAAAGCTCAGAAAATTATTACTACGTTATTTAATGTGTTTGATACAGATGTAAGCCTATTGCCAAATGAGTTACAAGCTTATATAAAAACTAACGAAGCTGATAAATATAAAACAATTGCAGATTATATAGCAGGCATGACAGATCGTTATGCAATAGCAGAATATGAACGTATTGAGAACCCTTTGATATCGACAAAATAGAAACGTGGCTGACGATCAATATTTCAATCATTATGGTTTAGAAAAAAATCCTTTTTCTGATGTGAATGATCAAAAGGAGTTTTTTGAAATACCTGAACTTGAACATCGTATCGAGTTAATTAAGCATCTAATAGAATTCAGTGATCGTATTATAGTTCTTCTCGGTGAAGAAGGTGCGGGTAAAACAACATTACTTTCTCATCTTGTATCAACACGAGATGAGAAATGGCATCTTTGTCGTTTATCGTTTAATGATATCAATACAGTTGATGATTTTTTTAAACAAATATTTATTGATCAACAACTTGAATATCGTGAATTGGAATCTTATGCAAGTAAAGTATCAGTATTACATGATGCTTTTGAAGAAATGCAAATAAAAGGTTATATCCCTGTCTTATTTATTGATGACGCACATTATTTATCGATTGAAATTTTAAAATTATTATTTGAACTGGCAATTACAAAAAATAATAAACCTGCATTACATGTTGTTTTATTTTCCGAAACGAATATTGCACAATTAATTAATCATCGAAACCTTGGATTTATTCACACGCTTGAAATGCCATTGTATGACGAAGATCAAGTTTCAATGTATATAGCACATAGATTAATGACTTCAGGTTATCAAGGTGAACAAGTAATCAGTGAAAAACAAATTAAAGGTATTCACAAAGCGTCGAATGGTTTGCCTGGTTTAATTAATGATTTGGCAAGTAAGGCTTTACAAGATCCTGCAATAAAAACAAATTCAACAAGTTGGTTCGAACAGCTTTATACTTATGCATTAAATCCAAAGATTACCCTGCCTATAGCGTTAGTCCTGGTCTCTGTTTTTGTTCTTTATATATTAGAAACAGAAGTTGATGAAAATGAAAGTAAGTTGCAAACAAAAGAGATTTCATTGCCTAATCAAGACACACCAGAAGAATATTCAGTAGAAAGTAAAGAAGATGATATAGAAAAGGAAAATCCAACTGATTTGCAAAAAGACATATCACAAATAACAGAAGAGCCAGAGATAGTTTTATTAAATAAAGAAGGAGAAATTATTTATGAGACAGATAATAAAGTAGCCGATAAAGATCCTGGTGAAACTGAAATAGATGAAGAAGCTCAGGTCGAAAAACAAGTAGAGAGTGAAAATAAAACAACTGGTTTAAAAGAAATAAAGCCAGAAGAACAGGTAGTAAACAAAGAAAATAAAGAATCAGATAAAAACGATCAATTTATACAAGAAATATTACCTAACCAGCTTGACCCAATTAATAAGCCAACTGAAAAAGAAATCGTTTCATCAGAATCATTTGAGAAAAAAATTATCTCAGAAGTAGAGTCAGAACAATCTTCACTTCCAGAAGTTAAGCCAACAAAACCTCAGCCTATTGAAGTGAAAGTGTCTAGCGGTGGAAATCAAACAATCAGAGGGGCTGATTGGTTAAAACAACAATCTCCAAATCATTATGTATTGCAATTGATGGGAGCCTATGATGATGAGGCGATGAATAAATTCATTGCAAAAAATATTAGTAACAAGCAGCAAATCGCAAAATTTACTACCGTGAATCAAAATAAAATCTGGTACGTTTTGGTCTATGGTAAATATACTAATCGTGACCAAGCCGTAGCGGCAATCCCTTCTTTACCCTCCGTTTTGCGTGAACTTAAACCGTGGCCAAGAAAAATAGAGACTATACAACGAGATCTTCGTTGAAATGCATGAAAAACGAATATGCTTATCTTCTTTTAACTTCTCTTAAATTCTACAAAAATCTATAAAATAGATGCTAATTGTCTTAATCAGAATAATCAGTTTTGTTCGTTGCAACAATTACTGTGCTATACTCAGTGACAACAGATACCAAGATTGATTATAATCGTCGGCCCACTTTTATTAGTGGAAAATAATTATTATTAAAATCAATAAGTTATAGCTATTAGTGTGGCTCGGGTTGTTATCGGTTTGCCTGTTCAGTTCGGCAATCTTAAGTTTTTCCATTCCAACGAGAGAGTTACAACAAGTAGCTATAAGGGATGCTAGCCTCAAAATCAGGGCATGAATTTTGACTGGTACTCCTAAAAGACAGATGTAGACAGCGAATGAGACAGTTATTTGACCCAGATTTAGATTACTCAAGTTGTGGCGTTGGCTTTATTACCCACAAACAAAGTAAACAAACCCATGAGCTTTTAGAGCACGTGCATCAAGCTTTGTGCAAAATTCCTCATCGTGGAGGGTTCAGTGCTGAAGGTATCGGCGATGGTGCGGGTGTTAATGTTGATCTGTCTTTGAATTTTTTCCGTCATCTTACAGACGATGGTACATTAGAGCTTGGTGAGTTTGGTGTCGCTAACTTTTTCTATCC
Source organism: Gammaproteobacteria bacterium (assembly GCA_965243205.1). Classification (GTDB taxonomy): domain Bacteria; phylum Pseudomonadota; class Gammaproteobacteria; order Eutrophobiales; family Eutrophobiaceae; genus CBDEUK01. The sequence continues at coordinate 1,518,418 of CBDEUK010000002.1, read as the reverse complement.
ACGCGATAAAGCTCAACATAAAGTCGCTGAAAGAATTATCCGTGAAGTCTTTGAAAAATACGATTTAGAAATAATCTTATGGCGAGATGTAGAAGTTAATCCTGATGCCCTCAATGAAAAAAGCGCGGCCGCTCAATTAGTCATTCATCAAGTTATTTTTGCAAAGCCAAATTCTGTTTCTCATCAAAACGATTTTGAAATGTTGCTGCATAATGCAGTAGAAGAAATTGAAAAACCTGCGTTTACTCAGCCAGAGCTTGATGGTTTTTATCCTTTATCTATGAGTTCTCGTACACAGGTATTAAAGGGCCAACTCAATAGTTGGGAAGTCGTACCCTATTTCCAAGACTTGAATAATCCTGAACATAAAATTCATACTTTATTTTTTCATACTCGCTTTTCGACCAATACCGCTCCAAATCCTATGTTTGCACAACCTTTTAGAAGGCTTGCACATAATGGCGAATTAAATACTGATCGTAAAAACCGTTTAAGCGAAGACGCAATCGCTCGTTCACATGATAAGCGTGTGATTTTTCCAAAAGGCCAATCAGATTCAGCACGTTTGGATCAGACTATGGCGCGTCGAGTCGTCGAAGATGAGTTACAAATTGATGCTGCTGCATTAATGATGATGCCACCTGCATGGGAAAATGATTTGCGTATTACCGATGATGTTCGTGACATGTTGGAATATTTCAGTCTTTCAGAAGAGAAGAATGATGGTCCTGCTGCGATAATTTTCAGTGATGGTGTCATAGTGGGCGCTCGTTTGGATCGATTAGGATTACGACCATTACGTAGTGTCGAAACCAATGAATACTTAGCAGTAATGAGTGAAGCTGGCCAAATAGATTTTCCACCTGAGAGCATTCTCCGTCGTGGTCGTATTGAAGCTGGTGGTATGGTGATATTCGATCATGCTCGAAAACAAGTTGAATATACCAACGATACATTAGAACGTTTAGCAAAAGAAAAAGATTATAGTCAGCTGTTAAAAGATGCTCATATAGATCTTGCTGATTTACCTAACGCTGAACTCACTGAGGTTGAAGAAGTTTCTAATTTTAATTCTGCCGCACGCCATGTTGCATACAGCATGAATCAAGAAAGTTTTAAATTCATGCTCGATCCAATGCTACAAAACGGCGCGGAAAAGATTTCTGCAATGGGTTATGGCATAGCACCGAATGCATTGACTGAAGATGAAGGTGGTATGTCGCGTTATTTTAGCCAACGATTTGCACAAGTGACTAACCCACCTTTGGATAGTATTCGTGAAGCGGATGGCATGACTTTACGTGTCTCTTTAGGTCGCAAACCAAATTTCAGTGATGGCTCAACTCGTCAGTTAGTTATCCCATCACCTATTATACAACCACAACAGTTACTGCAAATTTATAAACAAAATATATTAAATGTAGCAACAGTTGATATTCTTTATAAGCCTGATTTTAATAATAGTAAGCTTAACGAAGAAAGTTTATTAAACGCAGTAGAAACGGTTTGTGACAAAGTAGAACAACTTTCTCGTGATGGTCATGGCGTTATTGTTTTAAGCGATAAGAACGTATCTGAAGAGCTTGCTGCATTACCTGCTATATTAGTCACTTCTGCAGCTAATCAACGTTTGATCAAACAAGGGTTAAGATTTTACTCTAGTTTGATTTGTGAGACAGGACAAGCATCGAGTACACATGATATAGCTTGTATAATTGGTTTTGGTGCATCTGCCGTTTGTCCGTTAACGGTTTACTATCGCGCGTTAGAATTATATAACGAGGCTGAAACTGTTCAAAAAGGATTAGATAATTTTCAAAAAGCAGTAGAAAAAGCCTTAATGAAAACGATGGGTAAATTTGGCCTTTGTACAGCTGAAAGCTATATCGGCGGTGAATTCTTTGAAGGCAATTTTATCGATACCGAAGAACCCATACTTAAAAAGATATTGCCAAACATTAATTCGCCAGTTGGTGGTTCACGTTTTTCTGATATTGCTAAAAGTGCGGCTGACTGGCATCAAAAAGCCTTAGTAATCCAAAGCGAAAGTGATATTCCTTTATTAGGTTTATTTAAAGAACGTTCAGATGGTGCAGGTCATACCTTCGGTACTGTAGCCGTACGCGAATTCACTCATATGACCGAAGAGCAAATCGAATACGCAGAAAATCCTGAAGCTGAACATCCACTACGCATACCACAAGATATTGGTTATCGTAAGATGGGTTATGAAGCATGCACGCCAGATCAAATCGATAACTTTACTGTTACTCCGGCCTATCGTCAGTTCATAAAAGAAATCTATGCTGAACGTGATTTAAGACCATCTACTTTGCGCGATGTTTTATCGTTACCGATCTCTTTGAATGGTTGTAATAATGTTGAAGAATTTACTGAAAAATTAAACGGTGTTTCTTTACAAGGAAATATTTCGTACGCAATTCAAGGTCTAAACGTTACAAAGAATTCTGATTCTTTTCTTTTAGAGTTATCGGATTCTCAAGAATCACGCACTAAAGCATTCAGTGATGCTTTATCAAAGCTTTTTGGTTCTGAAATAACTAATATCAAAGTTGATGGCTCAAAGCTTTCTGTGACTGCGCAAGGAACAGCAGCAGCCTTTCTACAAAATATTATTCAAGTACCTGATGCCTTATCTATCGATGTTATTCAACCCGCGCATGAAATTACTAAAACATTTGCTTCAGGTGCGATGAGTCATGGTGCTTTAGTTGCGAAAGCACATGAAGCAGTAGCTCAAGGCACTAATATTGTTGGTGCGATGAGTAACTGTGGTGAGGGTGGTGAAAATTCAAAACGCTATAACACCATTCGTGCGAGTAAGATTAAACAATTTGCATCAGGTCGATTTGGTGTTTGGGTTGGATATTTAGCCGATCCAAAACTAGAAGAAATCGAAATTAAAATTGCTCAAGGTGCTAAGCCAGGTGAAGGTGGTCAATTGCCATCGGCAAAAGTTAATGTTGAGATTGCAGCAGCTCGTGGTGGTACTCCAGGTGTTGAGTTAGTTTCTCCACCTCCTCATCATGATACTTATTCAATCGAAGATTTAGGCCAGTTAATCCATGATGCAAAAGCTGCGCGTGTTCGCGTTATTGTTAAATTAGTTTCATCTGAAGGTGTTGGAACGATCGCTGTGGGTGTGGCTAAAGCCGGTGCTGATGTGATTAACATTGCAGGTAGCACAGGTGGAACGGGCGCTGCACAAGTCACCAGTTTGAAAAATTCAGGTCGTGCAGCAGAGATTGGTATTGCAGAAGTACATAAAGCCTTAGCCGAAAATGGATTGCGTGAAAAAGTTATCTTACGTTGTTCTAACGCGCATCAAACTGGATACGATGTAATAAAGTCTGCCATGTTAGGTGGTGACTCATATGAATTCGGTACGACATCATTAATGATGTTGAAGTGTGTCATGGCAAAGAACTGCAATGTGAAGTGTCCTGCCGGTTTAACTACAAATCCTGAAGTCTATAAAGGCGACCCCCGTGCTTTAGCTCAGTATTACATCAACCTTGCACATGAAGTACGTGAGATCCTAGCCAGTATTGGTTACTCATCTTTATGCGAAATTCGTGGACGTAGTGATTTATTACATTTGATCAATCATCCAACAATGAATGGTCAATTAGACATGAGTGCTATGTTACGCATGCCTGATGTTATGGATGTACCAAATGCAGTTGCACTAGAAGCGAACTTTGAACCTGACGATGCGTATGTCGAAGAAGCGTATAAACGTTTTTTTGAGCAATCATTAAATAACATTGAAATTGAAGGTCCACGTCTAAACAATAAAAATAAAACCACTGGCGGTCAGTTCTCGATTGATATTGAGCGTCATCTTAACTACAACATGAGCGATGAACAGCGTTTAAATCATCCTGCTGTTGATATGTTAGAAAACGGTCGTTTAGTGTTACGAGAAGATAGTATCCGGGTGAATACTCATAATTCTGCTGGTCAAAGCTTTGGTGCGTTTAATAATTCAGGTATTAGTTTGTACCATAAAGGCACATGTAATGACGGTGTCGGTAAAGGTTGTAGTGGTGGCCGTATTGTTATTACCAACCCTGGTGGCGGAAGTGACGAAGACGAAGCCAATGTTTTAGTTGGTAACTTTGCATTATTTGGTGCAACAGGTGGAGAACTGTTTGTACAAGGCCAGGCGGGCGACCGTTTTGGAGTACGTAATTCAGGTGCTGTTTCAGTTGTTGAAGGTGTGGGCGATTTCTGTTGTGAATATATGACCAATGGCGCCATTGTTAATTTAGGTTCCTATGGTAAAGGTTTTGGTAATGGTATGAGTGGTGGTGTTGCTTATCAATACGATCCAAAAGCCTTAATCGCAGAACGTTGTAGCCAAGATTCTGTATTAGTAACCAAGATGGATGAAGATTCTGAGCTTATGCGTGGTCAAGAAATGGCATTGCGCATGTATCTAGAACGACACATTCAACATACACGTTCCCCATTAGCTAAATCCTTGTTAGAAAATTGGGATGAAAGCCGTCAACATTTCTATGTATTAATTCCTCGAGCTTTATATAACTATCATTGCAGTGACGCCATCTTAGAAAAATCTGATCGCAAAGCTTTGTTAGAAGAGTTATCACATGGTTGGGGCTTATGGCATTTACGTCGTGTTGCAGAAGCTTATAAAAACAATCGTCATATGTTCTCAGGCCAAGTACCTGCTTATGGCGAAAGCTCAAGTGATTTAGTCTGTCAGTATGTGAATGCGATGGGTGTATTACGTCGAGCATTGGAAGTTTCTGAAAAGTCAGACTTAGTGAAAAACGGTTTAGTGGATAAAGACGAAGTGGCTCGTCATCTAATTGAAACTGAAGACCGTAAATTATTAGAACAATTATTTAAAGATGTTAAAGAAGCTTTAGCGAGTTACAGTGATGAGGCCTTAGCATCTTTATTAGCGGATAAACGTGTACGTGATTACAAAGAATCCTTAGCCATGCGTGAAGTATGGGATATGCGCGCATGGGGAACGGGGGTTTGGATCATAGCTCGTGACCGCGATAACTTAAAAGAACTAGCGTCCTATCCTTCGCTCGAACAAGCGCTTGCGGGACAATATACTCAGTTGTTGGCCGAAGTTGTCGGCCGCGCTGCATAATAATAAAAGCAGGCTATAACCTGTTGCGTTTGAGAAAGAGTGGATGAGTAAAAATATAAACAATAATATTAACGGCGATTCGAACCCCGTTTCCTATTTACCTGCAGACTTACCGTTTAATGATGATCAAAAACAATGGCTAAGTGGTTTTCTTGCAGGTCTTCAAACACGTTTATTAGCATCACCACAATCAGCGGGTGAAGTACAAGCGCAAAAACCAATTACTATTTTATACGGTACACAAACTGGTAATGCCGAAGGTGTCGCAGAAGATGCCGCTGAAGTCGCGAGAGAAAATGGCTTATCGCCAAATGTTATCGATATGGATGATGTTGATATCGCTGATTTACCGAATATAGAACGCTTGCTTGTTGTAACCAGTACTTATGGTGAAGGCGAAATGCCAGATAACGCGCAAGCTTTATGGGATGCAATTAGTGAAGATGGTGCACCACGTTTAGAAAACACTTTCTTTTCAGTGTTGGCCTTAGGTGATACTAACTATGATGATTTTTGTTTAGCGGGTAAAGAATGGGATCAGCGTTTAGAAAAACTTGGAGCAACTCGTATAGCGGATCGTATTGATTGCGACATCGATTATGATACTCCTGCAGAGGAATGGATTAATCAAGCGGTTCCTACCATTGCTGAAAAAGGTTCAGAAGTAACCGCACCAGTAACAACGACAAGTTCTGCTCCGAAAAAAGCCAAATCTAAATACAATCGTAAGAATCCATTAGAAGCGGAACTCATTACAAAACGATTATTAAACCAAGAGGGTTCAAGCAAAGAAGTTTTACATTATGAATTTTCTTTGGCGGGTAGTGGTGAAAGTTATGAAGCAGGTGATGCGTTAAACATCATCAGTACTAATCGTCCTGATTTGGTAGAAGAAATTTTAGAACTTATTAATGCAAAAGCCGATGATAGTGTTAATTGGAAAGGCGATAATTATAAATTAGGTGAGCTACTGACTGAGCAATTAGAAATTCGAACACCTTCTAAAGAACTACTAAACGAATTAGCAAAGCGTAATGGCGATGCAGAACTTAATCGTTTATTAGAAAATGATGATGCTGAAGCCTTAAATGATTTTCTTTGGGGCAAAGATTGTGTGGATTTATTAAAAACATACCCAGCGAACTTAAATGCGGAAGAGTTTTGTAATCTTTGTAAAAGCTTAGCGCCAAGAGCGTACTCTATTTCATCAAGTATCAATGCTCATCCAGAAGAAGTGCATTTAACTGTGAGTAGTGTTCGTTATAATTCAAATGATCGAGAACATAATGGTGTTGCATCAACATATCTAGCCGACGTTGCCGACCTTAATAGTAAGGTAAAATGTTATTTTTCACCCAATAAAAATTTTGCAGTACCAAGCGATGATGAACTGCCTATGATTATGGTTGGTCCAGGTACAGGTATCGCTCCTTTCAGAGCATTCTTAGAAGAACGTCAAGCTCGTGATGCTAAAGGTGATAATTGGTTATTCTTTGGTGATCGTAATAGTAAAACTGATTACCTGTATCAAGATGAAATCGAAGCTATGCAAGCCGATGGTGTTTTAACGCGTTTAGACTTAGCCTTTTCTCGTGATCAAGAACAAAAAATCTATGTACAAGATCGCATGATGGAAAACGGTGCAGAGCTATTTAACTGGTTACAACGTGGCGGATACTTTTATGTTTGTGGTGATGCTTTATATATGGCGAAAGATGTTGATAAAGCTTTGTTTAATATCGTCAAAGAACATGGCAATATGAATGATACTCAAGCTGAGGCTTATATTTCAGAGCTTAAAAAGCTTAAACGATATGTAAGAGATGTTTATTAATTCTATAGAATAACGTGAGATAGTAAAATTTGTTTACTGATAAGGATATGCAATGACGTTTTTAAAATTCTTTTTAATAGTAGCTCTATTAAGTAGCGCGATCTCAAATACCGTTACAGCAGAAACACTTGAAGTACCTGTTATAGCTAATGCAAGTTTTTATGACTCTGATGGAGATGGAGTATTTACCAGTGTTGCTTCATTATCCTCTATTATAGTCTGGTGGCGTAATATTAATTTTTTGAGTCAACGGCATGCCTACCGTTCTGCTTTGGAAATCGATTTGAGTAACATTCCTGAAGGAGCAATAATTGACCAAGCAAATATACAGCTTTTCCCTACTAAAAAAGGTGATTCTCCAACTCTAGAGTTTCGTGGTTACATTGGAGATGGCATGATGAATTTAACTGATGCAGATGCTGGTGATATATTATTAGTATCATTTCATGTGAACAGCCTTAGTGAACCGTTAATAGTTGATATAACTAGCTATATGCAAAGTCTATTAGATTCAAACGAATCAATACTCGGATTAAATCTAAGAGTTGCTTCAGAAGGTAATCAATCGAATACTTTTGATGATGAAATACGTGCGAATGGTTTCCAAAGCACTAGCCAAGTTTTTCTTGGGCCAAAGGTAGTAGTCGAATTTTCCTCTCCAAAACAAGTACCAATTCCATTTATATTCTTAATCTTATGCTTTCTTGTAATTCTGTTTAGATCTATTTCAATTAACAGGTTTTAGTGTTCTTCATTTCCATCATGTCCGTGAACATGACCATGCGTTAGTTCTTCTTCTGTTGCATCTCGTACGTCTAGTATTGCCACATCAAAATGTAAGGTTTGGCCGGCAAGGGGATGATTACCATCGATAGTGACTTTATCAGCTTCGACAGCAGTTACTGTTACTATCATAGGGTGGCCGTCTTCAGCTTCTCCATGGAATGACATGCCGACTTCGAGTTCTTGATCGGAGGGGAATAATTCACGAGGAACAGTTTGAATCGCCTCTAACTGACGTTCACCATAAGCATCTTCTGGTTTTACAGTGACTGATAAGGTATCGCCTTTTTGTTTACCATCTAGTTCTCTTTCTAAACCAGGAATTAGGTTTTGTGCATCGTGTAGATATGTAAATCCATTTTCATCGGATTGATCAAGGATTTCATCATTATCATCTTTCAAGGTGTATTGAATAATTCCAACTTTATTTTTACCAAGTTGCATCTCAGGCTCCTGTATTTGTTATTCGATGCCAGAATAAACCGGAAAACGGTATAAGAAGGATGACCGGGATAAGATGGCAAGTTATTTTTATCACCGCAATAATGCAGAGGTTAGTGTATGAAAGCAAATACTGTTCTGTTACTCGCTTATTCATATATAGGCTTGATTCTATTCCAGTTTAGAAAAATTTAATCTTTTAGTTTTTCCGGATTTTGTCTTAGTAGAAGCTCGTGATTATCTATGTTTGCGGTTTGCGCAACCTTTCTTTGTAATCTATAATTTCAATAATTTCTGAAAATTAAAAAATATAAGAATTTTAAACTTTAGCAAAGACTGGAGGCACAGATGAGTGTAAGTCCGTTAGCAAAGTCGTTTATCCAACATTTTGGAGAAATGGGAAGCCGTTGGGGGGTCAATAAAACGGTTGGTCAAATTTGTGGATTATTACTAATTCATGAAGAACCTCTAAACGCAGAGCAAATCGGAGAAATTCTGGATTTGTCTCGTTCTAATGTGAGCATCAGTTTGAAAGAGCTGCATGCATGGAATTTGTTGATTCCAGTTCAAATTAGTGGCGATCGAAAGGATTATTTCAGTGTTCCTGACGATTTATGGGAAATAGCTGGCACGTTAATTGAAGAAAGACGTAAACGAGAAATCGACCCAACGCTATCAAAACTTAGAAATATGCTGTTGAAAGAGTCGGATAACGAGCCAGATGAGTATGCAGTTAAACGGATAACGGAAATGCATGACATTTTAGAGCTTTTGGTGTCTTGGGCAAAAGATATGCAAACCCTCAAATCAAATCGATTGGAGAAATTATTACTGCTTGGGTCTGGAGTAAATAAAGTTTTGGACGCTACAGATAAATTGGCTGGTAAGTTAAAACCTGTAAACAAGAGTTAAGTAAATAGTTATTAATTAGAGAGTGAAGATGATCCTTCGTGTTATAAAAGTTTTAGGCTTGATAGCGTTGTTATCAATGTTATCAGCTTGTAATTATATTTTGTTTGATCCCAAAGGACCGATTGCAGAACAAGAGATGGACATTATCATTACCTCAATATGGGTAATGTTAATTGTTGTAATACCGGTCATCATTATGAGTATTTGGTTTCCGATTCAGTATCGATCAAGTAATGAAAAATCTGAATACAAACCTTATTGGGAGCATTCAAACTTAATTGAGTTTGTTGTTTGGTCCATTCCAATAGCAATCATTGTTGCACTAGGTTGGATAACCTATGTTTCATCTCACTCTTTAGATCCACGCCAACCCATTGAATCCGATAAAGCAACTATGGTTGTTCAGGTTGTTGCATTGGATTGGAAGTGGTTATTTATTTATCCAGAACATGAAATTGCGACTATAAATGAAATGGCGATGCCTGTAGACACGCCAGTTGAATTTTTAGTCACCTCTGCAACAGTAATGAATTCATTTTTTATCCCGCATCTTGGAACACAAATTTATGCAATGTCTGGTATGGAAAATCGTGTGCACTTAATGGCATCTGAACAAGGTGAGTATCCAGGATTTTCTGCAAACTATAGTGGCTTCGGTTTTTCAGGTATGAAATTTAATGCGATTGCTACAGATGAGTCAGGATTCCAAAAATGGATTGATGATGTGAAGGCATCTGAGAAGGTATTAGACAAAGCCGAATACGAATATTTATTAGAAAAATCCCGTGATGTAAAACCAATGTATTTTGCTTCGGTAAATCCATTGTTATTTAGTGACATCATTGAGTCGTTTACTGGAGGTTTTAATGGCGAGTAATCACACAGTTGTTACCGATCCGCATTGGTTGTACGGTAAATTAACATTTGATTCTGTTCCTTATCATGATCCTATTTTAGTCACTACATTTTCAGTCGTAATGATTGGTTCGCTTGGTCTTTTAGGCGCATTAACTTATTACGGAAAGTGGAAGTATTTATGGGATGAATGGTTTACATCTGTTGATCATAAAAAGATCGGCATCATGTATATCTTTACGGCCATCATTATGTTGTTACGAGGTTTTTCAGATGCCTTGTTAATGCGATCACATCAAGCGATTGCTGTTGCCAGTGAAAGTGGCGCCGGTTATTTGCCGCCTGAACATTATGATCAGATCTTTACTGCGCATGGTGTGATCATGATCTTCTTCGTGGCGATGCCGATCATCGTAGGCTTGATGAATATAGTTGTGCCGTTACAGATCGGTGCACGTGATGTTGCATTTCCGTTTCTAAACTCATTAAGTTTTTGGTTGTTTGTTGCTGGTGCGTTAATGATGAACATCTCGCTATTCCTAGGCGAATTTGCTGCTACAGGATGGTTAGCGTATCCACCATTATCAACATTGGAATACAGTCCATGGGTAGGAGTGGATTATTGGTTATGGAGTTTACAGATATCTGGGATCGGAACGCTGCTAACAGGTGTTAACTTTGTAGTAACGATATTACGTATGCGAGCTCCAGGTGTGACCTTAATGAAGATGCCTGTATTCACTTGGACTTCATTATGCGCCAATGTGTTAATTGTAGTTGCATTCCCTATATTGACGGTTTGTATTACTTTATTAACGTTAGATCGATATATCGGTACACATTTTTTTACTGGCGATATGGGCGGTAATCAAATGATGTATGTGAATCTGATATGGGCTTGGGGACATCCTGAAGTCTATATCTTGATCTTACCTGCGTTCGGTATTTTCTCAGAAGTTACAGCAACTTTTTCACGTAAACGATTATTTGGTTACACCTCATTAGTTTGGGCGACTGCATGCATCATGCTCTTGTCTTTTGTTGTTTGGTTACATCACTTTTTTACTATGGGCGCAGGTGCTAATGTAAATACGTTCTTTGGCATTGCCACCATGGTTATTTCAATACCAACGGGTGTGAAATTGTTTAATTGGTTATTCACCATGTACAAAGGTAAAGTCCAATACGATTCGCCAATGTGGTGGACTGTTGCTTTCTTTATTACCTTTACGATTGGTGGCATGACAGGTGTGATGTTAGCGATCCCAGCAGCTAATTATGTTTTCCATAATAGTTTGTTCTTAATTGCGCATTTTCATAATGTGATCATTGGTGGTTCATTGTTTGGTTACTTTGCAGGTATTGCTTATTGGTGGCCAAAGGCTACTGGCTTTACCTTAGATGAAACCTTAGGCAAATGGGCTTGTGCATTATGGACGATTGGTTTCTTCTTAGCTTTCATGCCGTTATATGTACTTGGCTTCATGGGTATGACTAGACGCTTAAATTACTACGATAATCCAGTATGGAATTCGTGGTTATTGGTTGCTGCATTAGGTGCAGGCATCGTTCTGTGTGCAATACTCATTCAGTTCTATCAAATGTTTGCAAGTATTCGTGATCAAAATAAGAATAAAGATCTAACGGGTGATCCATGGGGTGGTCGTACTTTAGAGTGGTCTACTTCTTCTCCACCTCCTTTTTATAACTTTGCAAAAGTCCCACAGGTTCGTGACCGCGATCATTGGTGGGATATGAAAGAACAAGGTTTAGCTCATAATAAACCTGATTCATACAACAAAATTCACATGCCAAGTAATACCTGGGCAGGTGTTGTTATTTCTATGTTTTGCATGGGTATGGGGCTAGCAATGGTTTGGCATATTTGGTGGGCAGCGATTCTAAGTTCTATTGCTATGGTTGGTTCTTTTATCGTTTATAACTTTACTAAAGGTGATGGTTATTATGTTGATGTTTCAACTATAGAAGCGATCGAAGCTGAACGTTATCGTGATTTAGAACGTGCAAAACAAAAACCACGTGCCGATGAAGATGAGATTGATGAAGAAGGTTTAGCTATCAGTTTGTAGGAATCTTCAATTAAATTATTAATGAATGTAATGGTAAATTGATTTATGGACTTTAAACCACAACCAATACCTGAAGGCTATACGGGTTATATCGAAGAAGAGCATCATCATGATTATGCAGGTGATACCGTATTTGGTTTTTGGGTTTATATTTTAAGCGATTGTATTTTGTTTGCGTGTTTATTCGCAGTATATGCTGTGATTGGTGGAAATTATTACGGTACACCAGATGCACATGAATTATTTGATTTAACATATGTGTTAGGTGAAACGGCATTACTTCTATTAAGTAGTTTTACCTTTGGTATGGCAATGTTGGCAGCTAATGTAAAAAACTTTCGTGGCTTATACCAATGGCTAGGTGCAACCTTCCTATTAGGTTTAGGTTTCTTATTTATGGAAGTGAATGAGTTTATTCATTTTACCCATGAAGGAGCGGCTGCTTGGAGTAGTGGTGCATGGTCTGCGTTTTATGGTTTGATTGGTACACATGGTCTGCACGTATTTTTTGGTATGTTATGGATGATATTTTTAGTGCTTCACATAATGCGAGATGGATTAACTTTACATAATAAAACGCGTTTAATGTGTTTAAGCTTGTTCTGGCACTTTTTAGATATTATTTGGATTTGTGTGTTCAGTGTCGTTTTCTTAATGGGAGTCATGTAATGGGTAGTCATTCAGCAGGTGGTGCTGCACATGGCAGCGTAAAAGAATATGTTAATGGATTGATCTTATCGATCATTTTAACAGCTGTTCCATTTGGAATAGTAATGACAGGTGTGTTAACTGGCCCAGTCGCCATAGGCATTATTTTATTATGTGCTGTAGCCCAAGTATTTGTTCAGCTCGTTTTCTTTTTACATATGAATACTTCTTCTGAACAAATGTGGAATGTCGTTTCAGCTGTATTCGTAGTCGTGTTAGTAGCGATTTTAATTGTTGGATCAATTTGGATTATGGCGCACTTGAATCATAACATGTTAATGGGACACTAAATTTTAATTAGTTAGATTTTATTTATGCAAGAAACCATAGTAAATGAACAAATATCGGCGCAAAGAATTTTGCCTTGGATAGTTGTTACTGGTTTAGCTTGTATAACAACTTTGATTATTGTTTTAGTGACAACCACTGAACGTGGTGTTTTAAGTACAACGCCTAAAGTTTTGGGTGGCGATTTTACTTTACAGGGAAAAACGGGTGATGTTTCGTTATCGGATTTTAAAGGTAAAGTCGTTTTAATGTATTTTGGTTTTTTACATTGCCCAGAAGTATGCCCTGCTTCAATGGCAATATATCAACAAACTTTGAATACATTAAATGAAACAGAACTGAAACAAGTACAACCATTATTGATTACGATTGATCCCAAACGTGATACAGCAGACGCATTAGATGAATTTGGACAGTATTATCATAGAAGCATTATAGGCTTAACAGGTACTGAAGAGTCAATTCGAACAGTCGCAAATCAGTATGGTGCTTTTTTTAGTGAAGTACCAATAGATGCGAAGGTTCAATATATTTTTGATCACACATCTCGTTATTATGTGATCGATAAAAACGGTGAATTGATTGATGCTATGAGACATAGCACGACATCAAATGAATTAGCCGCGCGTATTCGGACTTTATTGTAATGCGTGTTTATATGAAATTATTAATTGGTCAATTAAAAGCTTTTGCTTTTGGAGAATTCAGTGATTAAAGCAAATCATTATTCAGTTTTGTTTGCAGGAATATGTTCACTTATTTTAGGTATGGGCATTGCGCGTTATGCATTTACTCCAATGATTCCTGAAATGCTAGAACAAACATCTATGGATAAAAGTTTAGCGGGTTGGTTAGCGGGCTGGAACTACATGGGTTATTTAGTAGGCTTATTTATTGTTTGGTTGATTACTGATTTGCGAACCAAAGATTTCATGTATCGATATGCATTAGTAGTTGCTGTCTTAGTTACTTTAATGATGGCAGCACATGACCATCGATTAGTTTGGTATGCCAGTCGTTTTATTGCGGGTGTAAGTACAGCGGTTATATTTATGTTAGGTACTGGTTTAATCATGAATTGGTTACATCATAACCATATCGAAGGTGAGTTAGGATTGCATTTTACGGGCATTGGTTTTGGTATCATTGTGTGTGCATTGACCGTTGATCTAACATCGATTGAATCGTTTATCGATTTAAATTGGCGACTTCAGTGGGTGGCTTTAGCAGCTATAGGTGCTGTATTTTTAATTCCTGCTTTTTTTCTTTTACCTTTGCCGAAAGAAAAAGAAGTAGAAATGGCAAGAGAAGGTGAGATGTTAGTGAAAGTCGATCCACCATCCAAAACATGGTTATGGTTTTTGTCGATTGCATATTTCTGTGCAGGTTTTAGTAATACATTAAATGTAACATTTTCATCATTAATGGCAGAGTTACAACCATTAGTTGGATTGGGTGCACGAATCTGGTTAGTGGTTGGAGTTTCAGTTGTCATTGCTCCAGTTTTCTGGGACAAAATTGCTAAACGAATAGGTAGCCTCAATGCATTAAGAGCGGCGTTTATTTTAAATATCGTTGGTAATTTAGTTTTGGCTTCTCAAGTTAATTTATATACAACCATAATTGCTAGTGTGTTATTTGGGTTTACCTTCATTGGCATTGTATCACTGACCTTAAGTACGGTCGGACGATTATACGGAACACGAGCAACACAAGTGATGGCTCAATTAACACTTGGTTATTGTATAGCACAGATTCTATCTCCCATTTCATTTGGTAATTTGGCACATTTTACTGGAAGCTTTGCTATTCCACTCTATGCAGTGAGTGGAATGATGATTGTAGGACTGCTTGCGTTGGTTGCTTTAAAAGACTCAGAACCTCGAAGCGTGAATGTTGCTTAGTAATTACTAGAATCATTCTACTTAGTTTTATAATGCGAGGTGTTAGCTTTGCAGCATCTTTTATCCAAGCTTACTATTTGCAATTTAAACTTCTATAAATTTGTATTTTTAGTTCTACTCTTCTTTTCAGATTTATCTATTGCTGAAAAGATAGCCAATGATCAAACATATATGGTGGTTGATTCATTTGGCAAACATTATTTTATTGAGCCACCAAAACGTGTGGTTGTTACCGATTGGACTTTATTAGAACAATTATTAGATTTAGATATTATTCCGATTGGTGCTCCTGAAATAGAGCAATATAAAAAATATTCGCCGTTTTCAAATTTACCTCAAACGATTAAAGATATTGGTCTACGACAATCTCCATCACTTGCGGTAATTTCTGCGCTTAAACCTGATTTGATTATTTTAGGGACTGATCAGAAAAATTTATCTAGACCATTATCAAGAATAACCAAAGTATTATATTATCAAAATTTTAGCTCACGATTTAATAGTAATGGCGAAATTGTACTAAAAAGGAATAAACAAATTTCTGAAATATTTAAGAAACAATCTTTGTCAGATAAATTAGTTACAAATTTAAAAAATAAATTAAATAAATATAAAGATTCGCTTCAAAAACATTTTGGATATGATATGCCTTCTGTGATTGTTGCAAGAAGATTTTCAGATGGGAATATGATTGCGTATTCACCTCATAGTATTATAGGTTGGGGTGTTGAGTATTTAGGATTAAAAAATTTAGTTATTTCAAAAGAAACCAAATTTGGTGAGCAAAACATTACTCGACAAGAAATACATAATAGTTCTCCTGACTATTTATTTTGCTACGGAGTATGCTCTAATCAAATAGTCGATGTTAATAACTCTAATACGCAATTGATTCAGTTGAAGGAAAATTGGCCTTACGGCAGCATATCGACGATACAAGTCTTAGCAGAAAATATCGTAAAAAAATTAACTTCTCGTTAATTATTTCTATTCGGTATTTTTCTTACATTACATTATAATAAGCTTTCTAACAGAAGGTTTTTCGGGCATGAGTAACTCAGTATTACAATCTGAACAAGAAAACATCATTGAATCCAAGTTATTAAAATTAATCGTAAATAACGAAGGTTCAGTTATGGGTTTATTGGAGTCGATTTTTAATGAGCCTGTTGATATAGAATTTATAGAGCAGGAGATGAGCATGCCTCCTCTTGATTGGAAGGATGTTGAAAAAAATGAAACGATTCTTGAACGCGCAGTATTTTTAAAAGGTCTGCATTCTAAAAAGCACTATGCTTATGCCCTTTCTTACATCAGAACAAATTTATTAGATTCAGATGTGGTAGATTTATTTATGCAAAAAAATATTGGCATCGGCAATATCATTAAACAATGTCATTTAGAAACCTATCGAGAGATTGTCAGTAATCATGAAATTTTTGATACAGAAATTTATAGTAAATTTCCGAATGATAATACGATTACTGAAAAACGATATTTAATTTATGTCCATAAATTACCCGTTATTTTGATTAAAGAATATTATCCTCATAGTTTATATGAAGGTTCAATTAGCTCTTAATATTTTTAATGAAAGATTTAGTTGAAATCTTTAATGCTGAAAATGGCATTGTGAGTTTTGTTGGTGCAGGTGGAAAGAAAACAGCCATGTTCCAACTAGCTAATGCACATTCAGGGCGTGTCGGTATCACAGCAACAGCTCACATAGAATATTTTCCAAACTCATTAAATGCGACGAAATATATTGGCGAAGAACAGATATTATTAGATGCCATAGCAAACGATACAGATTCTAAAACCATTGCGTTCGCAAAACCTTCTGAGCGTTTTGGTCGTCGAGCAGGCGTTTCTTGTGAATCGTTAAAAGAGTTTAAGCAGCTTGGAAATTTTGACTTAATTGTTGTTAAATCTGATGGAGCTCGTGGCCGGTTTATCAAGGCGCCTGCAGAGCATGAACCTATCATTCCACAAATCGCTAATGTCGTTGTTCCTGTGATTTCCGCTAAAGTATTAGGTATGCCATTGAATGATAAGATAACTCATCGTGTGCAAAAGATGACTGAGTTAACAGGCCTAAACGAAAATGAAATCTTTCAACCTGAACATATCACAAAATTATTAATTTCAAATGAAGGCTCTTTAAAGAATAGCGATTCGAAAAAAGTGATACCTCTGATTAATATGGTTGATTACACTGAGTTACAACAATTAGCAGCGAAAGCTGCTACTGAAGCTTTAGCTCAAACAGATCGGTTTGATAAGGTGGTTCTGGCTTCTATGCGAGAACAAGATCCTATTGTCGATATTATTGCCAGGTAAGCTCTGATAATAACCAATCGCCTCCATGGAATTCCCAAGTTCCTTTTAAGGAATAAATTTTACCATCTTGAGGCAGAATATTTTTTGCACCTGTAATCGCTACTGTGCCTGACATTGTTGCATAGTATGGTTGGGTTGGATCATGTTCGATGTCCATTTGAGTTATTAACACAGTAATATTGTTATGACGTAGAAAATGAACCATCAATAATTTTCGAAGCTGGGTTTTATCAAGATGTTCATTACCACGAAAACTATCGTGAATGTATTTCATAATAGCGGATGTATCTTTATTTTCAGCCGCGGTTTCGATTTTTTCCATACTATTTTGAATCGCTTCAACTGCCGGTGGTTGGCTGCATGAAACTATAAACATACATATAAAAGATAAAAGCAAAGTTCGCATAGGCAATCTGTAATCCTTAAAATTAGAAATATATAAATTTAAGTTATTGAAAAATAGATAAATAACCCAATGTAAAGTTCATATAGGATTTAATTATAACCATTTACTTGACAACTTTAGAAATTAAGAACATTATCCGCGCCCTATGAATATAAAGCTATCGACAAAACAGGTTATTTATTGGCGCCATGCATTTATGTGTGTGGTCAACCCTTGCCTGTGTGTCGAGGAATTGTATTTGTAATAACAAAAGCAAATATTTTTAAAAAGGCCACAGGTTGAAAAATCAGTGGCCTTTTTTTTTGCATTACTTTTACCAACCAATAGGAGGCTCATAGAAACTGTGAGAAATTAAAATGAGAATGTTTATTGCCAGTTTAATAATATGGTTAATGATATTTGCAGCGCTTGCATCTGCAGAACCTGTTAATTATACCAATCGAAAAAATATGGATCATACTTGTGAATTATTTGCTAAAGATGTGTATCAAGCCGCATATCAATTCAAACAAGGTATGTCATTACGCGATTTATTGGTAGTCATTGAGAATGCCCCAGTAACCGATTCTCACAAAGACCGTATTTTTGAGGCAATACAACTGGTCTGGAAAAATCAAATGGATAACCCTATTCTAGCTTCGACGGTGGCTATGGGTTTATGTTTAAAACCAAAACGAGCGATGGCACCTTTGGATGATGCCTGGGCGGTTTCTCCTAGGACAATAGGCGACGCACTCTAAATTACAAAATGGTAATTTGCGGTTCTAGTCTGAACTATCATGATTGAATAAGGTCTTTTTTGTTAACTATTTCCGGAGTTTAACTATGAACCGCAGACAATTTTTTACTTTAGGTGCGAGTGGTATAGGAGCAATAGCTGCAGGAACTTTGATTGCTCACCCTGTTAATCAACAGGTTGATAAAACACCACTCGATACTAGTGAAGATAAATGGAAATCAATTTTAACGGATGACCAATTTCATATCTTATTTGAAGAAGGCACGGAACCACCAGGCAGTAGTGCGCTAAATGATGTGAAGGAAAAAGGCACATTTGTTTGTGCGGCATGCTATTTACCTTTATTTGAATCTGAAACAAAATATGAAAGCGGAACGGGTTGGCCTAGCTTTTATCAACCTATAACCGGACGACTTGGTACCAAAGAGGATAGAAAGTTATTCTGGCCAAGAACAGAATATCATTGCATTCGCTGCGGTGGTCATCAAGGCCATGTATTTGATGATGGTCCAAAACCAACCGGGTTGCGTTATTGTAATAATGGTTTGGCGTTAAAATTTGTTCCTGATGATAAACCATTACCTGAGCTTAGAGGTTGATATGCGCTATATTCTTGTTGTTATTTTATCTTTCGTAAGTATTCATGTTACTGCAGAAACAAAAATCGCATTATTTGCGGGTGGTTGTTTCTGGTGTATGGAAAAGCCATTCGATAAAGTTGAAGGTGTCGTAAGGACAACTTCAGGTTATACAGGTGGTTCAGAAGAAGATGCTACCTATAAAAAAACATCGACAGGTAAAACCGGACATTATGAAGCGATAGAAATTGAATATGATCCTACTGTTGTCAGTTACGAAAAGTTACTTGGTGTTTTTTGGAAGAACATTGATCCATTTGATGATAGAGGGCAATTCTGTGATAAAGGACCACAATATCGAGCGGCTATATTCCCAAATAATGAACAAGAAGCAAAATTGGCTGAAATATCAAAGAAAGAATTACAAGCTAAAATAAAAGGTAAAGAGAAAATAGTAACAGAAATTATTTTGGCAAAACCGTTTTATCATGCCGAGGAGTACCATCAAGATTACTATCTAAAAAACTCTTTAAAATATAAATATTATCGTTATTCATGCGGCAGAGATAAACGTTTAGAGGCAGTATCTAAGATTGTTAATTTATCTGAATAATTAGTGATAGTTCTATATCGCTATTATTCTGAGATAACATCTGAAGGATTACTAATATCATTTTCTTTCTCTTGTATAGCTTCTTCTAAAGGAACCGTATTCTCAAAATTAGGTTTAGGTTTTTTATGAAGAGCAATAAATTTACCGGTGTCTTTATCAATTTCTATATAAGAACTAGAGTAACGTGCATTGAAAAAATAGAGCTTGCCATTTTCTGATAAAGAATTGCGAGTATTTTCATCCAAAGTTTTTGGATCTATATTCTCAATAAATACCTCTGATAAGTTGTCTTTATATGGATGGTATAAATCGATACGAGAATGAATCGGGCCATCTCGAAGTTGCTCTATTAAAATTTTAGAACGTGCTTCTTTTTCTTTAGGTAGTTCAACAAAAATCCAAGCTGGTACTTTGCTGTCATGTTTCAATGCTTCTTGGCTATCATAGTCATGAAATTCAAATGAGTTCTCAGACATAGTGTAAAAACCGCCATTGGCATAAATCATAGCAAGTGGACGTTCTTGATAGACTAACCAACAACCAACGATTAAACAGGCTATTTGTATTATGCCAATTACGGTTAAATCAAATTTAAGACTGGGCTTTCCAAGTTTATAAACCATCAAAGTCAATACAGGACCAATAATAAAGTCGACACCTGCAATTAGGCGAATACCTTGCCAGCCCCCATCAGCCCAAAATAAAAAGCCAGGGTACCAGATAAAGATAATGATAGCGGCAAGTACGATAAAAATGATTGCGCTGATTAACAGATGAATACCAAATGCTTGGTAGCGATTTTGTGGTTGAGTGAACATAAAAAAATATAACCGAATTGTTTTTAGTATTTTAGAAATTTATTTAAGATATTCAAGTATATCGGAAACTGTTTTATAAAATTTATTTAAGGTATGATTCCAGAAAAATAAACACTATATACCGTATATGTCCGTATTATTAAAAAATGATCGCTTTATTAAAGCGCTACTCCGCCAGCCAATTGACCAAACTCCTATTTGGGTAATGCGACAAGCTGGCCGATATTTACCAGAGTATCGACAAACTCGTGAAAAAGCTGGAGATTTTTTAACATTATGTAAGACACCTGAGCTTGCATGCGAAGTCACGATGCAACCTTTGGAACGTTATCCATTAGATGCTGCGATCTTATTTTCTGATATTTTAACCATTCCTGATGCGATGGGTTTAGGCCTGTCTTTAGTCGAGAAACAAGGCCCAAGATTTGCCAAAACTATTCGTTCAGCTGACGATTTAAAAACGATTGGAAAACCCGATCCAGAAGATGATTTAGATTATGTGATGAACGCGGTGCGAGTCATTCGAAAAGAGTTGGATGGAAGAGTGCCCTTAATCGGTTTTTCAGGGAGTCCTTGGACTCTGGCGACTTATATGGTTGAAGGACAATCATCAAAGCAATACGAAACAATAAAGCGCATGCTTTATGATACGCCTGATGTATTGCATGGTTTGTTAGATTTACTGGCTGATTCAGTTACAGATTATTTAAATGCGCAAATAGAAGCTGGCGTACAGGCTGTTATGTTGTTTGATACTTGGGGCGGGATATTATCAGGCCCTGCGTATCAAGAGTTTTCATTAAAATATATGCGAAAAATTATTGCAGATCTACATCGTTCATATGATAAGCAAACTATACCAGTAATTTTATTTAGTAAAGGTGCAGGTCTTTGGGTAGATAGCATTGCTAATTCGGGTTGTGATGCGATGGGGTTAGATTGGACTCAAGATCTTGGCGATGTAAGAAAAGCTATTGGCGATAAGGTTGCTCTGCAAGGAAATATGGATCCTTCTGTTTTGTATGCCTCTAAAGACGCTATCCGAAATGAAGTTGATAGGATTCTTGCTAGCTATGGTCATGGTAGTGGTCATGTATTTAATTTAGGGCATGGTATTCACCCAGGCATTGACCCTGAAAACATGGCTTGCCTAGTTGACGCCGTACACGAACTTAGTCGTCAATATCATCAATAATTAACAAATATATGAATAAGATTATATTAGTTTTAAAAGGAATGTGTATGGGAGCTGCAGATGTGGTTCCGGGTGTGAGTGGTGGTACGATGGCTTTAATACTAGGCATTTATCAACAGCTCATAAATGCAATCAAGTCATTTGACTTCTTATGGTTTAAAGCGATATTCAGTTTTGATTTTAAAACCATATTTAATCGACCTCATTTTGCTTTTCTGATCCCATTGATGATAGGGATATTAGCTGCTGTTATTGTCTTTACTCGAATCTTTCCTCTGCCTATTTATATATTATTGTATCCTGAACTGGTATTCGGTTTGTTCTTTGGTTTAATTTTGGCTTCTATTTTTGTTTTAGTAAAACAAACTAAGCTCACAGATATTATCCATTATGTCTTTATAACCTTTGGTATTGCTGTAGGTTATTTTGTTTTTAGTATGGTACCTGAAGAAACACCGAATGATACATGGTTTGTTTTTATAACAGGCGCTATTGCTATTTGTGCAATGATCCTTCCTGGTATTTCCGGATCTTTTTTATTATTAATGTTAAAAAAATATTCTTACATATTAACAGCAATAGGACATTTTAAATTATCCATTATTATTCCTTTTGCGCTTGGTGCTGCAACGGGTTTAATGCTTTTTAGCCGAGTGCTCTCTTATTTACTCAGTCGTTATAATAAATCAACTTTAGCTTTTATTATTGGTCTATTAGTCGCTTCTTTGTGGATTATATGGCCATTTCAAGAAAGGCATTATGCAACGATAAGAGGCAAAGAAAAACTTATAGAGTCTGTACCATATATTCCTCAGTATATAACACTAGAAGTTATGCAGTCATTAGGTATGGTTTTAATAGGATTTATTTTAGTCATTACTATAGATTATTTAGCAAACCGTAACGCTTAAAATTTATTGGTTAAATATTATGCTCGAAATAATTTTTATTTTTTTTGGATTCATATTTTTAATAATATTAATTATGGGTTTGGTGTTATATGCCAAGCCATTTTTTAACAACCTCGGCAATAACATGTTGTCGAATGATGATAAGGTAGAGTTTTACCATGCGTTAAATCATGCAAAAGATGATTCATCATTGTTATTGGATCGGTTACAAAAAGCTGAATTGATTGATGACGAATTGCGTTCACTGATTAATAAAAAAATAAATCATGTTTTAACCCCAGAAGAAATAGATGTTTCACAACAAGATAATCTACGTCATTTATATACAATGGCTTTACGTATTGAACTTAAAGAGTTGGGTAATTTAAAACGAATCGGTTTAATATCTTTTTATACTTATTACGATATAAAAAATACATTACGCAAGGCACGTGATAATTGGTTGAATTCTACGGATAAACCATTTTTAGATGAAGATAGTGATCAAGATACATTTTTTAGAACGGTTGAATCTTCAATTGTACGCTTTTTACGAGAAAAAAATTGGGCTTCTAATATTTTATCTAAGTATCAATATAAAAGATTATCAGCAAGGGTTAGAAGAAATATCGCCGGTGCTTTAATGTCAAAGACAGTATTAAATGAATTAGATTCTTTAAAGGATGATTATGAACCTGAACAGCTTAAACAAGTTGAATCAGTTTATGAAAAACGTTTTTTACGTCGCAAACAGAGAATAGATGATATCTTATCTGAGTATCCTGAATTTTATTTACGTTTTGAAACATGTTTGTTAGCTGAAATTGCGCTTGTGACTGCAAAGAACAATGCGAACACTGCTTTTGATGAAGGAATTATAGGATCGAAAGTCAATTCATTAATAGAGAAAAAGGTAATTGACACAATTAATGATCTGCCAAAGGTTGAACAACCTGCTACTAAGATAAGCGTTAGTAGTTTGATTGGTAAAGTTCCATTATTAAATGGTTTGCCAGAACCCATTATCGAAAAACTGGCCGATAAAGTGACAGTGCTTCAATTTCTAAAAGATGATGTCGTGATTGGCGAAGGCGAACATGGTGATGCTCTATATATAATTCACAGTGGGCAAATTAATGTTTATAAAAATGATGAAGAAAACTCTATTGCTGAATTATATTCAGGTAACTTTATCGGTGAGAAAGCTTTGCTAGGAGAAGCAGTGAGGTCAGCTACGGCAATTGCTGCTGTATCATCTACGTTATTACGATTAAGTAGAAGCGAAGTTTTGGATTTAGCTACTGAAGAACCTGAGTTAAAACGACGTTTAGAAGAGGTATCAACCGTTAGATAATGCCTTTCTTGGATAGAAATAATTAACAAAGAATATCAATCCAATCATTAATAACACGCCATAATTACCGATTACTGAATAGGGTGTTGAGCCTGAAAACAATTTCACCTTAGCATCCAAACTTGCTGCAACGAACTGAGGTGATTGTTTTACAACTTTACCTTTATCGTTAATGATAGCCGTAACACCATTATTTGTTGCGCGTAATAAATAACGTCCCGTTTCTATTGCACGCATCTGGGCCATTTGTAAATGTTGATGTGGTGCAGATGAGTCTCCAAACCAAGCATCGTTACTTACATTAACTAAAATATTTGCCTCAGGAAGAGCATCAATTACTTCTTCGCCAAATACATCTTCATAACAAATAGAAAGACCAACATAATAATCATTATGTTTGATTAATGGTTTATCTTGCTGGCCTGAACTAAAGTTCGACATAGGAATGCTTAACGCATTTAGAATAGGTCGAATATATTTATCTAAAGGCAAATATTCACCAAACGGCACTAAATGTTTTTTTAAGTAAATTCCTTCTGAAAGACCAATGGAAATGATGCTATTGTAATATTTCCTACTGTCAGGATCGCTATAAGGAATACCGACTAATAATTCAGTATTAGTAGTTTTAGCTTTTTTTGATAATTTATTGATAACCTCTGTACCTTGATGGTAGAAAAAAGGTAAAGCTGTTTCCGGCCATAAAATCAAATCTTTATTCCAATGCTCTTCACTTAAAGCATAATATAAATCGATTGTTTTCTGTCGATACTCTTCTTTCCATTTATTTTCTTGTTTTATTCCTGCCTGTAATAATGCGACATTTAAAGAATGATTTTTATCTTCTGTCCACTGAACAGTTTGTAATCCAAAAGCAGAACAGATGATACATATCGTTATAAGAAAAGAAGCTAGTATTTTCTTACCGTGAGCTAAGTAAGCGATAGCTGAAGCGATGGTTACGATAAAAAAGCTCACGCCATAAACGCCGAGTATCGTTGCATAGCTGGATAGAAAATTTTCTGTTTGTGTATAGCCGACTGCTAGCCAAGGAAAGCCAGTTAAGAACCAAGTGCGTGACCACTCAAATAATGTCCATAATGCTGGGATAAGAAATAATAAAGAGAAATCGCTATGTCGCTTTAAATATTTTGTAATAATTAAACAAAAGAATGCAGGAAATAATGCGTGAAAACCTACCATAACGGCGGTGATACAATAAGCCGCTATAAGATTAACACCACCAAATAAATTAATGCTGATATAAAGCCAGTAAAATCCAAACCCAAAAAAACCTAATCCGTAAAAATAGCCATAACTAAAGCAGCTATTGTTTTTTCTGTTATTGAAAATATATAAAAAAAAGATAGCTAAACTAAGAAAAATAAGAATTGAAAATTTATATGGAGCAAAAGCTAAACTTGCAATGCCGCCAGCTATAAAACAAATTATATAGTCCGTGAACTGCTTGCTTAAAGGAAAGATCATGAAAGAGTACTACTCTGTTTAGGATGTTTCTTCAGTCTCAGATTCTAATTGTTCTTTTAGAGTAAAACGCATTAAGTGTATTCGACGCTTATCCGAACGTAATATCTTTACATTAAAATTATTGAGTTGCATCGCTTCTCCGCGTTTCGGTACATGACCGAACGCGTTTAAAACAAAACCGCCGATCGTATCAAATTCATCGTCGTTAAATTCAACGTTAAAATAATCATTAAACTCGTCGATCGGTGTCATTGCTTTTACAGTGAAACGATTTCGACTTTGTTGCTGGATTAATTCTTCTTCTTCACTATCGTGTTCATCTTCGATCTCACCAACAATTTCCTCAATCACATCTTCAATAGTGACTAAACCTGCATGGTTACTGTATTCATCGACGATAATAGCGATATGATTACGACTGGAACGAAACTCGCGCAACAGTACATTTAAGCGTTTGCTTTCAGGGACAAAATAAGCAGGGCGTATTAAAGAATCTATATCAAAACTTGCATGATTATGTTCAACAAAATACTGCAGTAAATCTTTAGCTAATAAAATACCTTTGATTTCATCGCTATCTTTATCGATGACTGGAAATCGTGAATGGCCAGATTCAATGACAGTTTTTAAAATACTATCGAGTTCAGCCTCATAATCTAAGACCACCATTTGAATACGCGGGATCATGATGTCGCGTACCCGCATTTCACAGACTTCTAGCGCACCTTCAATCATAGCGAGGGCATCGGGTGCAAGAATATTATTTTCTTCTGCAGAACGAATTAAATCGATAAGTGATTCGCGGTCAGTAGGTGCATTTGAGAACCAGTCTGCCAGCCAATCTTTAAATGAACGTTGTGAATTACTCGATGGAGGTTTGTCGTTTGCCATTGTAGCTAGGGTAGTTGATAAGGGTTTTTAAAGCCTAAATCGGCCATTATTTGCTGTTCCTTCGATTCCATAATCTCTGCATCAGTACTATTAATATGATCATAGCCTAATAAATGCAAGCTTCCATGAATAATTATGTGCGCCCAATGTGCTTCCAATGGCTTATTTTGCTGTTTTGCTTCCTTTTCTAATATGGATGCACAGATCACTAGATCACCTAATATTTTCGTATGTTCAAAATCATCATCAAAGGGAAACGATAGTACATTGGTCGGGCCTGTTTTATTTCGCCACGCTTCATTTAATTCTGCACTTTCATGCTCATCTACGATACGAATGGTGAGTTCTTTTGATTCATTAAGATCATGAATCACTGCGTGACACCATTGAGTTAATTTTTGATCTGATGGAATACCATTACTCTCGGTAATGGATTGAACGGTTACTTCAGGCGTCATCTTGTGAGTGTTTTTTAGAATTCTCATGTTTTTCATAAGCATTGAGGATTCTAGCAACTAGGGGATGTCTTACCACATCGACAGATTTAAAAAACGAAAAGCTAATGCCATCTTCATGATCCAAAACATTTAATACATGCTTTAAACCTGAATCTTTGGCTCTTGGTAAATCAATCTGTGTAACATCGCCAGTGACAACGGCCGTTGAACCAAAACCGATACGTGTTAAAAACATCTTCATTTGTTCGGTCGTGGTGTTTTGTGCTTCGTCCAAAATAATGAATGATTCATTTAGGGTTCGTCCACGCATAAAAGCCAAGGGTGCAATTTCAATCACATTACGTTCTATCAATTTGGCGACGCGTTCAAAACCTAACATTTCATATAAAGCATCGTACAAAGGTCGTAAATATGGGTCGACTTTTTGTACTAAATCACCTGGTAAAAATCCTAATTTCTCTCCAGCTTCAACAGCAGGTCTGACTAACACTAAGCGTCTGACTTTATCGGATTCTAATGCCGCGACAGCACAAGCAACGGCTAAATAGGTTTTACCAGTACCAGCTGGGCCAATACCAAAATTAATATCGTTATTTAAAATGTTATAAAGATAACGTTTTTGATTTGGGCTACGACCTCGGATCACATTGCGACGAGTTTTTACTGAAACATCGTTGATAGGGTCATCTTTTAAAACATCTTCTATCCCTGCTTCTTGTAAAAACAAATGTACTTGAGCAGGAGTCAGGGCTTCTTGCTCAGTACTTTCATACATAGCATTAATTAAGTTTTCGGCTACAACGACTGTTTCTAGTGGACCAGTGATTTGAAATTCATTACCACGGTTTTTTACTTCGATGCCCAAACCCAATTCGATCTGGCGTAGGTGTGAATCCAAAGCACCACAAAGGTTGGCTAAGCGTTCATTATCAGCGGGTAATAGTTGTAAATTAGAAGTGTGCAAAACAGATTTTATTATCGATATAGAAAATTAATTAACAGCGTATTGCGGTTTATCTTGATTGAGATCATTTGGTGATAATAATTCACCACGTAATGAATTTGGTAAGGCTTCAGTAATTTTGACTTGGGCAAAATCACCAATTAACTCTTCTGGCCCAGTAAAATTTACAATGCGATTGTTTTCGGTGCGGCCACGAATTTGATTGGGATCTTTTTTCGAAACACCATCAACCAATATGTTTTGTACAGTACCAATCATATTTTGACTGATTTCATAGGCCATTTGATTAATGCGGTTTTGTAAAATTTGTAGTCTTTCTTTCTTCACTTCCATTGCCACATCATCTGGCAAATTAGCAGCAGGTGTTCCAGGACGTTGACTGTAAATAAAACTAAAACATTGGTCGTAACCAATGTCTGCAATCAGGTTCATTGTATCTTGAAAATCTTTATCGGTTTCACCTGGAAAGCCAATGATAAAGTCTGAAGACATGGAAAGGTTAGGGCGAATCTCTTTTAAACGACGAATCTTCGCTTTGTATTCCAAACGGGTATGTCCACGTTTCATTAAGGCTAAAATACGATCAGAACCACTTTGTACTGGAAGGTGTAAGTGATCGACTAGTTCAGGTACACGCCCATACACTTCAATCAAGCTATCGGAAAACTCCACAGGATGCGAAGTGGTGTAACGAATGCGATCGATACCTTCAATCGCAGCAATGTATTCGATCAACATCGCTAAATCAGCAATCTCACCCGTATGCATTTCCCCACGATAGGCATTTACATTTTGGCCGAGTAAATTAATTTCTCTTACACCTTGTTCTGCTAATTGAGCAGCTTCGGTCAATACATCATCAAATGGTCGGCTGATTTCTTCGCCACGCGTGTAAGGTACAACACAGAAGGTACAGTACTTACTACAGCCTTCCATAATCGATAAAAAGGCGCTCGGTCCTTCAGCTTTGGGTTCTGGCAGGCGATCAAATTTTTCTATTTCAGGAAAGCTGATATCGGCAACAGGCTTATCATCCGATTTCTTCAGCATTTCAGGTAGGCGATGCAGGGTTTGTGGGCCAAAAATCACATCGACATACGGTGCACGTTGCCAGATTAATTCACCCTCTTGGCTTGCAACACAGCCACCTACACCAATCTTTAAATCTGGCTTAGCCTCTTTTAAATGACGCCAGCGCCCAAGTTCTGAAAATAGCTTCTCCTGGGCTTTTTCACGGATTGAGCAGGTATTCACTAGAATAACGTCAGCGTCCTCAGGCGTATCGGTTTCCACCATTTGCTCGGTTTCACCCAGCACATCGCGCATTTTGTCAGAATCGTATTCGTTCATCTGACAACCGAAGGTTTTAATGAATAATTTTTTGCTCACGTTGTTCGTTTTTCGCCGTATTTATAATATTTGAGAATAGTAAAAGGCCGGGTAAATTACACGTTATTTGGCGAAAATTCCAGCAATTACGAGTGAAAATTAGTGTTTTTGAAGAAAGTAAAGAGTAATGGTCTAAAGCAAACAATCTATGCATATATAATTATTTGAGTAGAATAGCTTTATTCAGTTTTTTACCACAGTTTTTTGTTTCATAACCTTTTAAGGATTTAAGATATTCAAGAAAAGGTTTTGACTTCAATGTGTTTTCAAATGTAGTGAGTATTTTTTTAGATAGAGTATTTTGAAATGCAATAACATATTGTTCTTGAATGAGCGGAATAAAACCTAAATTAAATTGTTTCGCGGCAGCTTCAATGCCCATTCCAACATCCGCAACGCCACTTGCAATCATTGCTGCGACAGCTAGGTGTGTAAACTCTTCTTGTTGGTATCCATTGATGGATTTAGTTGGGATATTTTGTTGTTTGAATAAAGCATCTAAAAAAATTCGTGTGCCTGAGTCAGGTTGTCGGTTTATGAATCTAACTGAGCGTTTACTTAGATCATTAATGGATTGAATTTTTTTTGGATTGTTTTTAGCTATGATTAATCCTTGAGTACGTACGGCGAGTTTTATAAAAACGCAGTCGGTGTTTTTTAAATGATTTTTATATTCCTGAATGAGATCAGAAAATTCTGGGTTTAATGGATAATGAAAACCGATCACGTCACATTGTTTTTGAGCAAATAGTTTTATTGCATCGAGGCTGCCATGAGTTTGGATTATTAATTGATCTTTATATTCATCTTTAAGTGATTCGGATAATTGTGTGACGGCAAGATCATGACTCGCGAAGAAACGAATATGTTTTACGTTTTCTATCTGAAGTGCTTGATTAATTCGAGCAGAGTCTTGTGACAAAGCGGCAGCGTGTTGTTGCGTTGTCGTTTGATACTGCTTTAATAATTTTAGCCCAAATTCGGTTAATTCATTATTGCCTGAACGGCCACGGCGAGTTTTTACCAAGGCTTGATGAAAGGCTTTTTCCCATTTTTTAATAATCCCCCAGGCGTGGCGATAGGAAACGCTTTCAGTTGTTGCAGCTTGGCGCAGAGAAATGTTGTCACCCATCATTTCAAGCAGTTTGAATAATAACGGTTCGATCTCAGGGTAATTCGGATCGGAGGTTTGCCAACGTGTTTGCAGTTGAATTTTCATTTATATATGCAATATAGAACATATTTAAATATTTTGGAAAAACCTTATTATCTCCAAACCTTATTATTTTAGTATTTAATGTGGTTTGGAAGTAGTAATTGATGCAAATTGATACATATAAAAAGATTGTTGAGCGTGTTTCTGTATTTTTAATGTTTATGACTTGTACGTTTGTACAAGCTGAAGCTTGGCGCTTGAATGAGGCGGCCGGTTTACCAGAATGGTTTTCCCTGAGTGGAGAACATCGCAGCCGCTTTGAAAATTTGGATGAACAATATCGTGGTTCAGGCAATGGAGGCGATCAAGCACTGGTATTTCGTACTTTGGTAAAAGGCGAAATCCAGTTGGGTGCTGCAGCGTTTGTAGGGGAAATGATCGATTCGAGAGCGGAGTTGGCTGATTCAGGTACCACCTTAAACACGACCATAGTGAATCCAACAGATTTATTGCAAGCCCATATACAAATTCCAATGAATAATCTGTTTGTAACGAATGGCCAAAGCAAATTGCGCTTAGGTCGATTCACAATGGATGTTGGCAGTCGTCGATTGGTAGCGCGTAATCGTTACCGCAATACCATCAATGCATTTACTGGTGTGGATTGGCAATGGACGGGTGCGAGTAAACATCAATTTCGTGCGTTTTATACTTTACCTGTGCAACGTTTATTTGATGGCAATGCGATTGATAATCAAGCTGCGTTTGATAAACAAGATGAAGAAGTATCTTTTTGGGGTGTGTATTTCAAACCAGCATCATTGCCTTGGGGCAATGAGCGTGATCATGCCGAAGTATATTTTATGAGCTTACAAGAGAATGATACCCCTAGCAGAGCGACTGCGGATCGAGATATTTATACAGCAGGCTTTAGAGTGTTTCGCAAACCTAAAACCAGTCAATTTGATTTTCAAGTGGAGTCGATGTTGCAGTTTGGTGATTCGCGTAGTTCAACTTCATCCAATACAGATTTAGATCATCAAGCACATTTTCAACATGTTGAAATCGGTTATACATTTAACGCTGCTTGGTCACCACAGTTATTATTTCAATACGATTACGCAAGTGGCGATGATGATCCAAACGATGGCGAGAACAATCGTTTCCAAACTTTGTTTGGTGCGCGACGTTTTGATTTTGGTCCAACCAGTCTTTATGGAGCTTTTGCTAGATCCAATTTAAGTACACCTGGCTTGCGTTTAAAACTCAAACCTGCAACGCATGTAACGAGTTTTGTTGCATTAAGAGGTTTTTGGCTAGCTTCCGCGGATGATGCATGGACAACTGGGAGGATTACGCCTAGTGATGATAATAGTTATATCGGTACACAAATCGAAGGACGTGTACGTTGGGATGTCTTGCCGGGTAATTTACGTTTAGAAGCTGGCTTGTTACATTTATTTGCAGGTGATGTGATGGATGATGCTAATAAGGACGACAGTAGTTATGGTTATCTTCAAGCCAGTTTTAAATTTTAATTGTTCGAGGTTTTTAAAATGATGCGTTTATGGTTTTTATTATGTTGTTTATCGTTAACTCATTTTGCTCATGCAGAAGAACGATTAAGACTTGCGACAACTACCAGTACTCAAAACTCTGGTTTGATGGATGTGTTAAATCCGATCTTTGAAAAACAACATAATGTAAAAGTGGATGTGATAGCAGTTGGAACAGGTAAAGCTTTGAGGCTTGGTGAAAAAGGTGATGTCGATGCCGTATTAGTGCATGCACCAAGCGCAGAGAAAAAATTTGTCGCTGAAGGTTATGGTGTTGAACGTTTACCAATCATGCATAACGATTTTGTGATCTTAGGTTCAAATAACGATCCAGCAGGATTAAAGCAAGCGGAAAATGGCAAGGCTGCCTTAGAGTTAATTGCAAAGAATCAAGCAGAATTTATTTCTCGTGGCGATGATTCAGGCACACATAAAAAAGAGTTATCGTTATGGAAGTCTGCGAAAATAGAACCCGCAGGAAAATGGTATATCGCTGCAGGTCAAGGTATGGGGGCAGTGATAACGATGGCCAATGATAAATTAGCTTATACACTTGCGGATAGAGGAACCTATTTAGCCTATAAAGATAAAATTGATTTAGTCATTGCCTATGCAGGCGATCCTATTTTATTTAATCCATATCATTTTATTATGGTAAATCCAGAACGACATTCGCATATCAAAAAAGACTTAGCTCAAGCCTATGTCAATTTTTTACAAAGTGAACAAGGTCAGAATTTGATTCGTGAATATAAAGTGAATGGCGAACAATTATTTCACCCAGATGTGATCAAATAACCTTATAAACATGGAATATTTTACTGAAGCATTCACTGAAGCTTTTAGACTCATAGTTAGTTTTGATAAAGAAATTTATTCCATTGTTTGGATCTCATTAAAAATTTCCTTAGTTGCAATTTTCTTAGCTACAGTAACGTGTATTCCTATCGCTTTCGCCATTAGCTTTAATCAATTTGTTGGCAAACAATTTATTCTACAAACCTTAAATACCTTAATGTCATTGCCAACGGTATTGGTCGGTTTGTTTTTGTATGGCTTATTCACTCGACAAGGGCCTTTAGGCGAATACGGTTTGTTGTTTACGCCAAGCGCTATGATCATTGGTCAATGGGTTTTAATTTCTCCTATTGTGATTAACTTAACTATTGCCGCTTTATCTTCGGCCGATCCTAGATTAAATCAAACTTGCAAAGCTTTAGGTGCTACTCAAACTCAACAAACCTGGTTAATGATTCGTGAATTACGATTTGGTTTAATGGCTGCGATTATTGCTGCGTTCGGTCGAGCCATTGGTGAAGTCGGAATTGCTATGATGTTGGGTGGTAATATCCAAGGCTTTACACGCACTATGACAACAGCGATTGCACTTGAGACTAGTAAAGGAGAATTTGAATTTGCTTTGGCATTAGGTTTATTGTTATTGAGCGTTGCTTTTATTGTGAATTTAATCTTTCAACGTTTCCAAAAAATGGTGTGAACGGATGCAATACCAATTAAATAACATCCGATATCATTACGACCAACGTTTGATCTTAGATATTCCTTCCATTTCTTTGGAAGCAAAAAAAAGTTATGCCATTTTAGGTCCTAATGGGGCAGGTAAATCGACTTTGTTAAATCTTTTAGCATTGGTGCAGCCAATCCAAGAAGGAAGCATTCGTTTTAGTCATCTTGAAGTTAATAAAGAAAATTATAAAACCATTCGAGATAAAATTGCTTACGTGCAACAGAAGCCATTTCTTTTCAACATGAGTGTGCATGAAAATATTGAGTTACCTTTGAAATTGCGAGGAGTTAATTCAAAGGAAAGAAAACAAAAAGCTCAAGCTATTATCGAACAATGTTCTTTGAGTCATCTTGCGGAATCTAATGCCAAACAATTGTCGGGTGGCGAAGTGCAAAAAGTTGTTTGGGCTCGTGCATTAATTACTGAGCCTAAAGTGTTGATACTGGATGAACCGTTTACGCATTTGGATGTGCGTACAAGAGAAGAGTTTGAAACTTGGCTATTGGATCTTAAAAAACAGCAGAAATGCACTATTATTTTTTCACTACATGATTCTTTGAAAGCCCATGTGTTGGCACATGACGTTTATCAACTAAGAGATGGCCATCTCTTAGATTCGAATGTAATGAATCTATTTTCAGGGAGTATTATTCCAGGCGAAAAAATCTTTGATACAGGCAACATTAAACTACACTTGCCTGAAAAATATGAAGCTGGCCAGCATATCGCTATCGATGCGAAACAGATTGTTTTATCAAAGGAACTGATTACCTCAAGCATGCAGAATCGATTGGAGGGTAAGATTAATTCAGTTAAGGAATATCAAGAACAGATATTGATAACTATTGATGCAGGAGAGAGATTTCAGTGCATTATTACCCACAAAGCATTGAAAGAATTAGCACTTCATCCTGGGGATAATGTTTGGGTAAGTTTTAAATCGTCCATCATAAAAACTGTTTAATTTCCTAAGTTTACGCTACAATTCACAAAAATGGACTTTAAATCACAAAAACAATTAAACAAATTAGCTCAATAGCCGATTGAGTATTAATGGAGCCCCAAAAAAGTAATCTCATGCTAGTCGAAAACAGACAAGCGATTATCGATGCTGCAGAAGCATTGTACGATTCTCGTTTGCCCTACCATAATTTTAATCATGTCCATGATGTGCTTTCTGCTTCAGAAAAATTGTTAGAAAAATGCCAACAAGAACAGATTGCCGTGGATATGGACGTCGTGTTTTATGCCATCTTATTTCACGATGCGGGATATCAGGAAGATAATAAAAGCAAAGGTTTTCTGACCAAAGAATCCTATTCTGCGTATTTAGCTGAGGAAGTATTGCGACAGCATGATTTTTCAGAGGCTTTTATAGAGCAAGTGAAGCAAGCGATTAATAGTACCCATCAAGATGCAGCCTGTGTTTCGAATGAGGATAAGCTTGTAAAGAATAGTGACTTATTTGGTTTGGCCTCAGACTATAGCGAATTTAAACAAACCAGTGTCAGGTTATTAGAAGAATATAACTTACTCTATAACAAAAATGTCGAATGGAAAGAATGGACAAAAATGGCAGCTGTTCGATTAGAAAAATATTTAGATAATTCTATCTTTCTAACCAGCGATTATTTTGATCAAGATGGTCAATGTTGGTTTGTTCAAAAAACTCAAAGTAACATTCAACAATTATTAGCGGATAATAATTACTCTTAACACGTAAGCATTTTCCTTTAACTCATAAATGCATACTCATGTATACGTCCTCGGTTTTTTTATGGGAAATTTTCCTTAGATAGAGCTAAATTCATAATTACTACTAAAGTACTATCAAGGACTTTATGTGGATTGCCGATAAAATTAATACTTATATCGATGGCTCATTTAAGGATAGGTTTTGGGAAATATATCGATTTTGTGGTTTGATTGAATCAACAAGGAATGTCTCAAGGATGTAAGATTCAATTAAATCAGTTTCTTATAGAACTACCTATAATTTTCAATTTTGCTTGCATCTTGCAAACATAATCACCTTATTTAAGTTTGCATATTCGCCGTCAATTCTTAAAAACAATTAATCTTATTTAGATTGAAAATTCGCCGTTTAAAAATTAATATTTAGAGTATAAGAAAAAAACGTTGTCTTTTTTTCTTAATTAAATCAATGGCATAAAGAATACATTAACAGGTAAGGCGTTCATAAATGAAAACATTAACCAAAGAGATGCAGGATAAAATCACCCCCGATATGGCTTTCAGTTTATTGAAAGATGGAAATAAGCGTTTCATCAGCAATCTTAAAGCCAATCGAAACTTACTTGAACAAGCAAATGAAACATCGGATGGTCAACATCCATTCGCTGTAATTTTAAGTTGCATTGATTCAAGAACTTCTGCGGAGTTAATTTTTGACCAAGGCTTGGGTGATATCTTTAGTGTGCGTATCGCTGGAAACATCATTAATGAGGATATTCTAGGTAGTATGGAATTTGCCTGTAAGGTAGCCGGTTCGAAAATTATTGTTGTATTAGGCCATACCCAATGCGGCGCTGTTAAAGGTGCATGTGATCATGTTGAGATGGGTAATTTAACTGCGTTGCTAACCAAAATTCGTCCGGCAGTAGATGACGAAGAAACGGTTCAAGATAATCGTTGTGCTGCAAATGATGACTTCGTGCAGAAAGTCACTGTCATTAATGTAAAGAGAGCTATGAAAGAAATTAGTGAGCGCAGTACTATCATTAAAGAAATGCTTGATAACAATGAGATCATGTTAGTTGGTGGTATACATGAGTTATCTACTGGTCAAGTTTCTTTCGATCTTTAATTTCCATTTACACTAATTTTAATGAACAGCTTCTTGTTATGTAGAAGCTGTTTTGTTTAAACAAAACACTATAAGTAATCTTTGCCATGAATCTGATTAAAAACCTTAGAAGTGATCTCCCTGCTAGTATTGTTGTATTTTTTGTTGCTGTACCATTATGTTTAGGTATCGCTTTAGCCAGTGGCGCTCCACTGTTCTCAGGTTTAATTGCGGGTATTGTTGGTGGGATTGTTGTTGGTAGTTTAAGTGGATCACAGCTTGGTGTATCAGGCCCTGCTGCTGGACTTGCCGTTATCGTTCTAGCAGCCATTGATAAATTAGGTTTCGAAGCCTTTTTAATGTCAGTTGTATTAGCGGGATTAATTCAAATTGCTTTTGGTTTAGCACGCGGTGGTTTCATAGCTTACTTTTTTCCTTCGTCCGTGATTAAAGGCATGTTAGCGGGTATTGGTATTATCATTATCTTAAAACAAATCCCACATGCGATTGGTTACGATTCCATTCCAGAAGGCCAATTGGCATTCATACAACCTGATGGTGAAAACACATTTACATCTATGACGTTAATGTTGTTCGATTATCAGTTTGCAGCAATCATTGTTTCACTGGTTAGTATTGCGATTCTTTTATTATGGGAAATCGTTTTAGTAAAAAAATCAGCTGTCTTTAAATTAATTCAAGGTCCTTTGGTAGCAGTTGTTTTCGGAATCTTATTTCAAATCATAACATCACGCTACTTTCCTGAACTTGCATTAAAACAACAACATTTAGTGAGTGTGCCAGTAATAGACGGGTTATCAGGAATAAAAGATCTTTTAGTATTTCCTGATTGGAGTAGAGCAATGGATTCTGCAGTTATTATTACTGCAATTACCTTTGCTGTCGTTGCAAGTTTAGAAACATTATTATGTGTTGAAGCGACTGATAAATTAGATCCTTTAAAACGTGTTACGCCTACAAACCGTGAGTTATTTGCACAAGGTGTTGGAAATTGTACATCAGGTTTAATCGGTGGTTTACCAATTACACAAGTGATCGTTCGAAGCTCAGCAAACATTCAATCGAATGCTAGAACTAAACTTTCTGCGATTATGCATGGTGTGTTTTTATTAGTTTTCGTTTTGATATTGCCACACGTTTTAAATCTTATTCCGCTATCAGTGTTAGCCAGTATTTTATTTGTGGTTGGGTACAAACTTGCTAAGCCAGAAATTTTTACTGGTTTATACAAAGCGGGCATGGATCAGTTCTTACCTTTTATTGCTACTATCTTAGGCATTGTATTTACAGATTTATTAATAGGTATTGCGTTTGGGTTGTTCATCGCAGTGTTTATGATCTTACGTCGTAATTTCATGAACTCTTTTGAATATCGAATTGAAGATCATGAATTACCTGATCATACTCATCAAGTCACATTAAATTTTTCAGATGAAGTCAGCTTCTTTAGTCGAGCGTCTGTTGTAGACGCATTAGGCCATGTGCCTGATGGTTCATATGTAACGATTGATAGCAGTCAAACTCGTCATATGGATCCAGATGTGCTCGAAGTGATTGAAGAGTTTAAATTAGGTGCTGGTCACCGAAATATTACGGTTGAACACAACAAGTACGCTTGATACAAAATCTTTTTTTGAAAAGAGATTTTTTTATAAATCTCTTTCATTAATGCTATTTTTCTTTCGTGAAAAAATAGTTTAATGATCCTTTCAAAGTCTTTTTCAGATTTTTTTAAAAAAGAATCCGCTCCAGGAATCATTTTAATGTTTGTCGCGGTTCTAGCGATCCTTATTGCCAATAGTCCTCTCAGTCATTATTACGATTTATTATTATCAACCATAGTAGAAATACGCGTTGGTGAATTTAGAATTTCAAAGCCATTATTGTTATGGATAAATGATGGTTTGATGACAATGTTCTTTTTCTTGATTGGTTTAGAATTAAAACGTGAAGTGATTGAAGGAGAATTGTCAGAGATAAAAAACGTAATACTTCCAGCTATAGGTGCTTTTGGTGGCATGTTGGTGCCTTCAGCTATTTATGTTCTCATCAATATAGAAAATGAAGTTGCTGTGCAAGGTTGGGCAATTCCAGCCGCAACTGATATCGCTTTTAGTTTAGGTATTCTTGCATTATTAGGTAGTAAAGTTCCATTATCGTTAAAAGTATTTCTTACATCGCTTGCAGTATTTGATGATATTGGGGCTATTTTTATCATAGCTGTATTTTACACACCTAACATTTCAAACCTTGCATTATCAGTTGCTGTTTTATGCATAGCGATTTTATTCGTGTTGAATCGTTTAGGTGTGGTTTCTAAAGTCGCATACATAATCGTTGGTACAGTAATGTGGGTTGGTATGTTGAAATCAGGTGTGCATGCAACTTTGAGTGGTGTTGTATTGGCTATGTTTATTCCTATTCGTACACAATCTCCTAATACATCACCATTAAAAGAATTTGAGCACGACTTATATAAAGTCGTTACTTTTTTTATTTTGCCTCTGTTCGCATTTGCGAATGCAGGTATTAATCTACATGGCATTAGTGTGCAACAAGTTTTTCATAGTGTGCCTTTAGGTATTGCAGCAGGTTTATTTTTTGGCAAACAGATTGGAGTATTTGGTTTTTGTTGGTTAGGTATCAAACTTAATTTAATCACTTTGCCGAGAGGCATGACTTTGAAAAATTTATATGGTATTTCGGCTTTATGTGGAGTCGGTTTTACCATGAGCTTATTTATTGGCTCTTTGGCCTTCGAGGAAACAGGTGTTAATTTATTATTTGATGAACGTTTGGGAATTCTGATTGGGTCGTTTATATCAGGTATTACGGGTTATTGTATTCTAAAACTCAGCTTGAAATAGAGCTATAGATGATACGTTTGTTGTTTTGCAGTAATACCTATTTCAAATTGGATTTAAACCTATATAAACCCATATTATTTTGTCACAATATTAGTCTATAGCTTTCGAAGAGTGGAGATAGATTATGGATATACCTAGCCTCAAAAAAGAAACTCGTTATGGTATGCCTGCTGCTGATCATATACTTTTTAATCGTTATTATGTCATTGGCTATTCATATTATTTCAGGCAAGCTAAGTGGGCATTAGAAATAGTCGACTCTGATAAGTCTGATATCGAAAGGTTAGATAATTTTCGTCCTGATTATCGTATTCCATTTATGTTTATGGCGGATTTACCTGATTACGAAGGTTCTGGTTATGACCGTGGTCATTTAGTCGCAAGTGCTAATCAAAGAGAAGTTGAGATACAAAATAGTGAAACGTTTTTGCTTTCTAATATGGCGCCACAAAAACCAAATTTTAATCGAAAGATTTGGAAAAAATTAGAAGAAGAAGTAAGAAGACTGAATGATAAAAAAAATATCTTCGAAACCTATGTTGTTTCAGGTCCTGTGTTTGATTTTCATAAAAAAATCGACGTTATTAAATCTAAACGAGCTAATGGCGTAACCTTGCCAATACCTCATGCATTTTTTAAATCAGTTTTAACTGAGAATAATCGAGGAAATATAAACATGTGGTCGTTTATGATCCCGAACGTTGGTACGAATAAATCTCTTGAAGAGTTTCTTGTACCAACTGCATTGGTTGAACAATACACGGGTATTCAATTATGGGATAGGTTATCCGGTAATAAAATTGGTAGGGAGAAAAATAGAGTTAGAAAAATGTGGTGACCAGAAAAATTAGATTCAAATAATGTATGGTGGCTATGGGTGGACTTGAACCACCGACCTCAGCATTATGAATGCCGCGCTCTAACCAGCTGAGCTACATAGCCATAGGAAGGGTCTTCCAAAAGGATGGGCGATCATCCTTCTGGATTAGGGTTTTGTCAAGAGTTAGCGGGTGCCAAATACGACGATTGTTTTACCCGATACAGAGATGAGGCCATCATCTTCAAGGTACTTCAAAACACGACCGACCATTTCACGCGAACAGCCCACAATACGCCCGAGTTCTTGACGGGTAATCTTGATTTGCATGCCATCAGGATGGGTCATGGCATCGGGTTCTTTACATAAATCTAATAGGGTTCGAGCAATACGACCTTGTACATCCGTAAAAGCTAGGTCACTCACTTTAATATTGGTCTTTCTAAGTCGGTTTGCCATTTGTGTAGCTATGGCAAATAAAAGATCAGGGAATAAGTTGCTCATGTTTTTTAGCCGCTCGTAACTAATTTGAGCGATTTCGCATTTTGTTTTTGCACGAACAAAAGCGGTACGTTGATGATCTTCTTCAAACAAACCGAATTCACCAAAAAAATCGCCAGGGTTCAAGTAGGCTAGAACGATTTCTCGACCTCTTTCATCTTCTACCATCACACTGACTGAGCCATCAATGATGTAGTAGAGGTGATTACTTGGATCGCCTTCCTTAACGATAGCGCTCTTAGCATTGAATTGCCGAGTATGGCATTGCTCTAGAAAGCGTGAAATGGTTTCATCACGATTTTTGAAGCTAACACGGTTTGCTAAGCTAGAAGGACGATTTTGTAATTCGGCCATATCTTATTTCCTGTATGTTCCCGTTTAGGTATAGAACTATGGTACTCTTTCGCCAGAAAATCAATACTTTGGGTAAATGTAATGCAGATAAATGTAAGATGGCTGAGTGATATGGCATTTGAGGCTGAGACAGGCTCAGGTCATAGCATCATTGTGGATGGTCCACCAGATGCTGGAGGCAAAAACCAGGGGCCTAGACCAATGGAAATGTTGTTGGTAGGAATGGGGGCTTGTAGTTCGGTCGATGTGATTTCAATTTTAAAAAAATCACGTTTGGATATCGATAATTGTGAAGTCAAAGTCACGGCGAAACGTGCAGATGAGCACCCAAAAGTATTTACCGATATTCACTTACATTTTGTGGTTACGGGCAAGGAGCTTAAGGAAAAAACAGTGCAGCGGGCGATAGAGCTATCGGCAGAAAAGTACTGTTCAGCATCGATTATGTTAGGTGCTACTGCAAAAGTGACCCACGACTATGAAATCGTTGAAGCCTAGATCGCTTATTTAGTCGATGGCTTGAACCAATATAGAGTCGCCATCGCGTATGGCGATTAAATCCTTCACATCTGTTAAGGCTTTGCCCCAAATATTGGTTTTGGCAGCAAGACGTATTTCATTGCCTTGAGAGATAGGTGTCGGCCCAAAACCGATGGCAATGCATTGGCCTTCAACCCAAAAAGCCATTTCACCTGCTTCTACAACATCTTTAGCATTTTGTTCTAGGGTTGTTGTAACAGGAGCTTGAAAATACACTTCTTCTCC
Source organism: Gammaproteobacteria bacterium (assembly GCA_965243205.1). Lineage (GTDB taxonomy): Bacteria > Pseudomonadota > Gammaproteobacteria > Eutrophobiales > Eutrophobiaceae > CBDEUK01. Next base: position 1,476,954 of record CBDEUK010000002.1, on the reverse strand, counting down.
CCAGGTTCTGGCTTCAGAGGTAAAAGGTAATGCTTTAAAAATGGCTGCAGCTGTGGGTGTATCTAGAAGTTTTACTAAAACGGTTTTATGGGCGATCTTGATTTGGATTTTATCCATATAAAATTCATTCCTGGTGCTTTCCAGTTTTTATTATAAGTCCAGCAGGCCCACTCACAATATGATTAATCAATGAAGATTGTCGATCAGTACCAGTTTTTTGAAAAATTTTCTTTAGGTGACTGCGAGCAGTATTAATTTTTATGCCTATTGAATTTGCTGCTTGCTCTAATCGTGGGTCACGGATCAGCGCTGAAGCGAGTCGAGCTTCTGCATTAGTAAAGCGATACAGGGCTTTTAAAAGTTCCTCGAATTTTTGTGCATCTTTATGGGCATGGAAAATAAAAATGATCGCTTTTGGTGTTGTCATATTGTCATTGTTTGTTTCCATTGATAATGGAGAAATAAGGAGCTCAGTAGATGAGTCTTTATGATGTTGCTTCATAGAGATAACGCCACCTGAACTTGAGGATACGCATTTTACCAACTCAAGATTTAATTCTTCGGTAGCCAAGTAAATAGTGCCATCGTCAACCATAAGGCTTTTATCATTATTAATAAATTGCTCTGCAGCTTGATTGATAAATGTCGGTTCAAGTTTGTGATTGACTAACAATACGCCGACAGATAAATAATTCAGTGTTTGTTTAAAGGCTTCTTCATTCGAACCACTGTGAGAAAGACGGCGATTATTTGTTAAATCTTCACAGACAATCCTGACAGTTTGATTGGTATTATTAGGTATGTATTCCCATGAAAAAATCCTATCCATTAGACGCCCAGCGACTAAATATGAGTTACCTATTCTTAATGAATAATCGATGATTTGTCGATGATTATGGGGAAGTAAATCTTCAATATTATCAAGCTCTAATGATTTTAAAGTTTGGCGAGCACCAAGATTATAATCTTCGATGTTTCCATTAGCGGCGGAAAAAATTTCTATATCATGGCGAACTAGAGCCGATTCATTTTTAGCTGACTCTTGTTTGGCGGTTAGTTTGAGTTTTTCTAAAGCAAGAGCTACGGTAGTTTTTAAATCTTTATCTCTTAAAGGTTTATTAATGTAGCCTAAAGGCATAGTGTCGGTCGCGCGTTCGATGGTTTTTTTATCGGAATATGAAGTAACGAAGACAACAGGAATTTGATAACGATCGCGGATAATTTTTGCTGTTTCTATCCCGTCTTTACCTCTGCCCAGTTTGATATCCATAAGAACAAGTTCAGGCTTAAACGATTCTACTTCTTGAATGGCTTCATCAGAATTGGTTGCTGGTTTTGACACCTCATAGCCGAAGCTTTTCAGCTTCAACTGCATGACATTAGCAGTTGTCCTATCATCTTCTACGACAAGTAATCTTGCGCCAGACATTGATTAATAAATACCTCTAAGCATGGTTTCAGTGCTGGTTTGAGGGCAATCCGTGTAAAATCTTATCTAATTTGTCTAAGCTATTATAACAACGGATTTTTTCCAGGCTAACCCTATTTTAGTTTTCTGATGATAATTATCGTCAAACTTTAAATTTTCTTGGGGTTTTCAGTCCGTTTAATCGTAAAACAAAAAACACCATCTGAATCTTTGTACTGAAGAATTTCATGCCCTGTACGTGCGCAATAGGCTTCAAAATCGATCTTAGAATGTGGATCGGTTGATTCGACAAATAAGATCTCTCCAGCGTGCATTTTATTGAGCTCTAATTTAGACTTCAGTATAGGTAACGGGCAATTCAGTCCTTTCGCATCAAGATAGACAGTAATTTCTTCGGAGTTTTGCTGTTGTTCGGCCATACGTTATTTTTTATTGGATAACTACTTGAATGTTAGATGGTTATTTTAGCAGAGATTTTCAAGCTAAAATGCCATCATATTTTATTCTAGCCAAGACTGTTATATTATAACACTAATTTAAATTGAATTTTACCGATGACTTCGATCTCATTTCAACACCATAACCATAAAACTTGCCAGAAGACAGCTTTGGAGCACGCCAAGAGCATTTGTAAGTCACACGGCGAACGATTAACGCCATTGAGACAAACAGTTTTGGAGTTTATATGGGCTAGTCACGAGCCGATGAAGGCCTATGATTTATTAGCCAAATTGAAAAAAGTCCATTCGTCTTCGGCACCTCCAACGGTTTATCGAGCTTTGGATTTTTTACAGGCTTTAGGCTTGGTACATAAAATTGAATCACTAAATGCTTACCTTGGGTGTTCTGATCCGACCCAGTCTCATCAATGCCAGTTCTTAATTTGTCAGGAATGTGGATCGGTTGCTGAATTAGGTAGCTCTGAAATACAACAAAAGATTCAATCAATGACAAAAAAAATGGATTTTCAATACGAGACCATGTCACTAGAGATTAATGGTTTATGTTCTCAATGTCGTCAGCGTTAATTAAGAAAAAATATGCAGAATCGTTTTTTAATTTTGGTTTGTATTTTTGTCTATTGTGAATTCAGTATTGCTAGTACTGAACGCACGATTGCTGTAAGCATTCCTCCATTACAGTTTTTAATGGAGAAAATCGTTGGTAAAGATGCAAAAGTAGTTAGTTTAGTCCCTCAAAATAAAAGTCCCGAATTGTTTGAGCCAACGCCAAAACAAATTATAAAAATTAAACAATCCGATATATATTTTTCTTTGGGGTTACCATTCGAAAAAAAATGGATTACTGTTTTATCTGAAAATTCAGATTTAGTGATTAATACAAATTGTTGTTCGGAACTCAAAACATTAACTCATACAGAATATCGACATCATCATGAAATGGATCCCCATATATGGACTGATCCTATTTTATTGATTGAAATTGCCCGAAGTATGTTAGTGCAGTTGAATACAGTTTATCCAGAAAAAGCTGAAAATTATAAAAAGTCTTTTGACAATTTAGTGAGTCAATTAAAAGAGTTGGATGAATTTATCAAAAAACAATTACAACCATTCGAAGAAAATATCTTTATCGTAACGCATCCTGCTTGGTCTTATTACGCTAAACGATATGGTTTAAAACAAGTATCTTTAGAACAAGAAGGAAAAGATATTGGTATTAAGGAAAGAGAAAAAATTTTAGATCAAGCTGTATCAAAAAATATAAAACATATTTTTAGCGTTGAAAAATTGCATTCTAAATCAGCGAATGTCATAGCAAATGAATTGAATGCTCAAATAGTCTTTATAGATCCATTGGCATATGATTACGTCGCAAATCTTCAGTTAACCACTCAAAAATTAATTCAATCGTTTAAAAATTAATATGACATCTTTAATAGATATTAAAGATGTGAAGATTGTTTTTGGTAATAAAACAGTTTTGAAAGATATTAATTTTACAGTTGAGGCTGGTGAGTTTATTGGCATCATTGGTCCGAACGCTGCAGGCAAAACAACTTTAATTAAAACAATACTAGGATTAATTAAGCCCGTTCAAGGAACGGTTTCTGTATTTGGCTCATACCCAAGTAAAGTAAGGCATCGAATTGGTTACGTTGCTCAAAAGCCTGAGCTCAATAGCCACTTTCCGATCACGGTTAAAGATACCGTTATGTTAGGAAGATTAGGAACAAATAATTTCTTTGGGGCTTATTCTGTAGAAGATAAAAAAATTACTGAAGAAATATTAACGGTTTTAAATATAACCAATATCGCAGATAAAAAATTAACTGAACTTTCTGGTGGCCAATTACAACGTGTTTGGTTAGCTAGAGCATTAGTATGTCAACCTGAAATATTAATTTTAGATGAACCAACCGCGAATATAGATGTAATAGCTGAAGAAGATATTTTTAAGTTATTAAAAGATTATAATTCCAAAATGACCATTCTTGTTATTTCACATGATGTGGCGTTTATATCCTCATATGTCGATAGAGTAGCATGTGTGAATCAAAATCTTATTTGCCATGATATTGAATCAGTTAATGGCAAAACGATTGAAGAATTATATGGCATTGATGTCAGTATGATTCATCATACACATTAAGTGATAAAGATTTTATGATTGAATTTATTCAAGCCGCTTTTGAACATAGTTTTATACAAAATGCTCTCATTGCTTGTGTATTAGCGAGCATTGGTTGCGGTTTAATGGGAAGCTTTGTCGTTGCTAAAAGAATGGGTTTTTTAGTAGGTGGTATTTCTCATGCAGTTTTGTCTGGAATGGGGATAGCTTATTTTTTTAACCACCCTCCTTTTTTAGGCGCTTTCATCGCGGCTTTTATGTTTGCTGTAATCATAGCAATTGTGACGATACGTTTAAAACAGAATGAAGATATTTTAATTGCAGCGATTTGGTCATTAGGAATGGCCATTGGATTAATCTTTATTGCAAAAACACCTGGTTATAGTGTGGATCTAATGCACTATTTGTTTGGGAATATTTTATTAGTTTCTCAACAAGATTTAAAAATTATGCTGGCGTTAGATTGTTTATTAATCTTCAGTGTTTATATTTTATATAAACAATTAATGATTATTACTTTTGATGAAGAGTTTGCAAAGATTCGTGGTGTTAAAACAGAGTTAATTTATACAGTGTTACTTTGTTTGATCTCAATAAGTGTAGTCTTAATGATTCAAATGGTAGGACTAATATTGGCGTTAGCATTATTAGTGATACCATCAGCAACAGCGGCATTATTTGCACGATCATTTCATAGCATGATTATTATTTCGATACTATTATGTTTTTTAGGCTGTGTATCAGGATTAGTTTTATCTTATCAACCTGATATACCATCAGGTGCCATGATGGTCGTCATGACAGTGATGACCTATTTTTTGGCGTTGGTATTTCGAAAACTTATTGATTAAGAATATTCAATTCTTTCTTTAGATGCAGCAGCAAGTTTTTCAAGAATTAATTCTGTGTCATCCCAGCCGATGCAAGCATCAGTAATACTTTGTCCATATGTTAATTCTTGGCCTTCAACATTATCTTGACGCCCTTCGACAATATTACTTTCAATCATCACACCAAATATACGTTGCTCATTGTTTTTAAGTTGTTCCCCAACATCGTCTGCAACATCTAACTGACGTCTATGTTGTTTCTGACTATTTGCATGACTAAAATCAACCATTAGTTTTGGCTCAAGCTTAGCTGCTTCTAACTCTTTTGCAGCAATATCGATACTTTCAGCATCATAATTAGGTTGTTTCCCACCACGTAAGATCACATGGCAATAAGGATTGCCTGCTGTTTTAAAAATGGCTGAATTACCTTCTTTGCGTAATGATAAAAAGTTATGAGGTCTAGAAGCTGACATGATTGCATCGACTGCAATCTTAGTAGTGCCATCGGTTCCATTTTTAAATCCTACAGGGCAGGAGAGGCCCGATGCTAATTCACGATGACACTGACTTTCAGTAGTTCGCGCGCCAATCGCACCCCAACTGATTAAGTCTGTTACGTACTGTGGTGTGATCAGGTCTAAATATTCGGTGCCTGCAGGCATACCCATATTATTTAATTCCAGTAACAATTCACGTGCCATACGCAATCCCTTATTAATTTGGAAGCTGTTATCCAAATCAGGGTCATTAATTAAACCTTTCCAGCCTACTGTGGTTCTTGGTTTTTCAAAATAAACTCGCATGACGATTAATAAATCATCTTGGTGCTTTTGTTTTAATGGCAATAAACGTTTTGCATAATCAATTGCTGAATCAACGTTGTGAATAGAACATGGGCCAATGACGACCATTAAGCGTTTGTCATCGCCTTTAATGATATTTTGAATGCCAGTTCTAGTTTCATCGACTGTATTAGCTGCGTTTTCTGTAATTGGTATTTCTTCAATGATTTCCGCAGGTGGTGTAACGGCTTTAATTGATTCAATTCGAAGGTCGTCTGTTTTAACTATCATTTTTATTTATTCGTTTGTTTAACCTGGAGGCCAGCTGAAATCTCTGCCACCTAGAATGTGTAAATGTAAGTGGAATACCGTTTGGCCGACATCAGCACCGTTATTGATAACTAAACGAAATGCTTCACCATAGCCTTGCTCTTTAGCAATTTCTTTTGCTTTTAACATTAAATGACCTAACAAATCCTGATGTGAGTCTTCAGCTTCTACCAATTTCGGTATTCGTATTTTAGGGATAATTAATATGTGCATCGGTGCTTGCGGATTTATATCTTTAAACGCTAAGCATTGATCATCTTCAAAAACAATATCAGCCGGTATTTCACGGTTAATGATTTTTAAAAATAGATCATCAGACATGTCATTATCCTCAATTTTTAGTTGCAGCCATCTGGCTATGCAAAAAGGCTGGCTATTATAAGGGCTAAGAAGTGGAGTTAAAACAGAATTTAAGCGTTCTGCCATGAATATTTCATGACAGAAGAGCCTAATTTAGAGGAGGAGGGTACAAAAAACTTTATAAATGCAAGTTCAAAGCAAACGAGCTCGAATCGTGGTACATAGTATTTGTTGAATGATTGATATAAGCGCCAATCATTGGAAAATCAAAATAATAATTCAAAGGTGTATTAACGTTAGGTTGAATGAACTGAATCTCATCACTCAATTTACCTATTTGATTCGTTTGAATCCGTCTTGCGGCATTTATAGTGTTCATTACCGCTGAAGTCACAAGGTGAGGTTGATCAAGATGCACACTATGACCGCTGTTTTTTGCGACTATTTGAATAGAAATGGTTGATAAATAACTAAGCTCTGCTTGCATAGATTCCCAGGCAGATTCTAATTTATCGCCTTGTTTTCCTTGTGGCCATACTCGTTTACCTCGAGTGACAACGACGAGAGGAACATTTGGCAAATGATTCGCTGTAGCAACTTGTTTCGCACTATCTCTAAAATGATCTTCTTCATTGAAGCGAGCTAAATGAGATTGTCGTTTGGTCAACATTCTGAACGCAAGAAACTTTACTTCTGTTGGGTATTTCTCGTGTAAAAGAGGAATTGAGAGAGTGTGTTTATATTGTTTCCCAGAGCGAGATACACGCTTATTTACAGGTTTAAGATCCATTCGGTCAAATTGATCAGGGTGAGATGAATCTACTAATACAATTCCTGCTACCATATTTGGATGTTCATTGGCAAAATAACGCATGTTATAGCCGCCAAATGAATGACCAACTAAGATAAATGGTCCTTCAAGGGTTTTAGCCTGGATTAATTGATAAAGTTCATTTGATATTTGTTCAGTCGTTCTTGGTGTTGGCCCAGGCTCACTCCAACCATAGCCTGCTCGATCATAAATACAGGTTTTAGCATTTTTAGCTAAATTATCTTGTATGTATTTCCATTCCATGGAAAAACTTCCTAAACCTGAATCGATTAACACAGTAGGACTACCTTTACCTTTGCAGAATAGATGTAAACGATGAGTACCAATGGGTACTAATTCACCTGGTGGGGTAAAGAAATCAAATTCAATTTCTTCAGCACTAACGGGCCGGATAGAAATCACTGCGAACAAAAAAACGAAAACCAAAGCTAGCCCGTTTAGAAAAATGGCAATATCACTTTTCTTTAATGTTACGGACTCACTTTGATTTTGGCTTTTTAGCATCAGTTCACCTCGTGAAGCTTTAATGTCTGGTCTCATCTGACTCATGACAGTTGGATGCTGCTTAATAAGGCTATCGACCAGTTCTTGTGAATATTGAGAGATTTTATGGTTTAGCGAGTGATGCGCTTGCTTTATATAATGATTCGAAGAAAAATCATGACACCAAAGGCTTTTTCCTAACTGGCTATATAAGCCTGAGAAGTGCTTAAAATATTTTTTATACAACATAATACTGACTCCCAACTATCAAAAAAATCTATTCACTCTTCCTCCTCTTTTCGCTAGATACGATTTTTCTTATTCTTAGTTTTCTAAGGAGCAAAGCCTATGCCATTAGTCGTAAAGGAATTTTTATATAATAAAAACAAGTATTTATATAAAATAGTTGTTATTAAATAAGAAATATCATGAGCATAAAGGGTGCGAATCAGCCTTGATAGCTCTATTATGATGCGTTGCAGCAATAAAGTTTATTGTTTATGAGTAGTAAAACTATTTGATCTCAGTAACACTCAAAATATTTGAATATTACAGTTATTTAGGAAGCTTTATGAATCGATTCATTGTTGTAATTTTGTTGCTGGGCATATTGACCTCGTGCCAAAACCTACTGACACCTGTTCAAGTTGCAGAGTTATATTGGACGGCAGTACAAAATAAAGATGTGAGTAGTATGAAGAAATATTCCACAGCTTTTTGGGATTCTGAAACAGATAAATTTAGTTCTCTGCCTGATATAAATTCATTTGAGCTTGGTCAAATTACTATTAATGAAAAAAAATCTGAGATTGATACAACCCTATACTTAATCGGTTCAGAACATGAATCAATTCAACTTACAACTTATTTAATTCAAACAGAAGGAATATGGAAAGTTGACCACAGTAAGACTGTTTCGGGTGTTCAACCAAAATCTTTTAGTGATGTCATTGAAGACTTATCAGAATTGAGTGATTTATTGAAAGATGAATTTAATCGATCATTGGATGAAATTGATAAAGCTATACCCGAAATAGAAAAAGGTATTTCAGAGTTTGAACAAAAAATAGAAGAAGGTATTCCTGAATTGCAACAAGAGATAGACGACTTGGTTAAAAAATTACAGGAGTTGTTTGAGTTGCCAGAAGAAAAAGAAAAACAAGAAACTACGACAACAGAAATATAATGTTTAATTAGGCTAGTTAGTATACTTATAAATATAACGATTAATATTTTATACTGCTAATATGATCTTGTAAGCTTTTCGCAAGAACCGTCAGTTTATTAGTTGTATCTTGTAGTTGATGGACATTTGTATCTGTAGAAGTTGAGTATTCTTGGACATGTACCATACAAGCTTTAATTTGATCTACTTGGTTGTGATGCGATTGTGCAACAGTATCTATTTCAGCATTTACCGTTAAAATTTGTCGCGTAGCTTCTTGTATAGTACCAAGCTTTTGTTCAGCTTCATTCGCTACAGTAATACTTTTATCCGCTTGCTCTGTTGCTTTTTTCATTAAGCGATTTGTATCAGAGACTGCAGATCGAAGATTATTCATGATGTCATTAATATCCGATGTTGCATCACTGGTATTTTGTGCAAGTTGTCGAACCTCATCTGCTACTACTGCGAATCCTCTTCCAGCTTCTCCAGCACGAGCGGCTTCAATAGCAGCATTAAGCGCTAATAGGTTGGTTTGATCAGCTATACCTTCAATAATATCTAATACTTCAATAACTTTTTCAGAGTCTTGAACTAGATTAGATATTGCGCCTGAGCTTGCTTCAACTTCTCTTGCGAGATCATTAATAACATTTCTATTGGTAGTAACAACTTCTCGGCCATCTTTCGAAACAGTTGCAGAAGTATTAGCTTCTTGCGATGCTTCTTCAGCTTTTGTAACAATAGTTTCAACTTGATTTACAATTTCATTACTAATAATTTCAGCTTGCTGTAATTCAGTATTCTGATTATTAACACTATTTCGAGTTTCTTGAGAAATGGATGTTAATGTTTCTACAGATGATCCCATATTAATCACAGTTTGATTCAATGTTTTAGATAGATTCTGAAATTCATCTAATAAACTATTAACAGAGTTTGCGGTATTTCCGATTTCATCTTTAGAATCAATATCTATACGTTGAGTGATATCTCTTTTTTCAGTGATTGAATTTAATTGCGCACTGATTTTTTCTAAAGGTTTGATAATTTGAGTTTTTGTGTATTTTGTCATAACAAATAAGCCAATTATGGCGAGTACCGTTATGATAAAACTCATATTAATGAGTTGGCTGATAAGATTTTTTGAGTTATTAGCGATTAATAATGTTGCTGATTCTGCATCGTTTGCTAATTTGTTTAAAACATTTGCTGTATCTTTTGCTGCGTTTGCAAAATTAGCTAAAGTCCTACGTGCTTCATCCCAATCGATACGGGTTGATGTCATTACTTTAACAAATGAATTGGCAAATTGTTTTTGTTGTTTTAGCTTATCAATAATTTCGTTTTCATATTTTTGATATTCGGACAAATTACTTATTTTTTCTAATAATAATTTTTCTTGTTCTATATGATTTTTTTGAGTTTTATAAAATGGCTTACTTTCTGCTGTTGCATAAAGTTCATATAAAGATACTGTTTGAGCTTGTGTCAGCATATTCAGATCGGAGATAGCTACCATATTGGGTAGTTGATCTTCTGCCAAATTTTTGGTGACAGTATTGATTCTTTGGCCATTAAATAGTGTTAAGCCTGAAAATAATAAAAAAAGGACAAGGCAAAACACATAACCACTGAGTATTTTTTTTGAAATATTTAAAGATAAAATCTTGTTTTTAATCACTTTTCAAATCCTAAAATAATTTTAGAAAGATACGACTCTGTATTTATCGGCACATTCTCATACGATTTAAGTATTTTTTTGAATTTGGTAATAAATTAGTAGAACAAATGTCTGAACGGCAGATTAAAATCGGCGAATTAGTAAAAAATTATCTGTAGATAAGATGCTCTTGGTGAGAGATTCCGATAAACAATAAACGCTTATATCAATTTATAAAAAGTTCAATAGATTTATTATATTTAATGTGTTGAATATTTTTTCATAAATATTTTTATTTCATAAATTAAATTATTTTTAATGTTTGAACTAAAACAAATCATCAGACTCAGTGCAAATAGTAAAATATTAAAATCTGGGGAATGTTATGAAATATTTAATAAACACTTTAAGTTTTATACTTGCTTTTACACTTACCATGGCCTTTGGTGTTCGAGCTGAAACTGTAACGGGACATGTTCTATTCGATGAGGTTGTTCAAGAACATGTTAAAAATGGTCAAGTAGACTATTCAGCTATTAAAAAAGATAAGCGGTTTACTGAATACATTAACTATTTGGAAAATACTAATCCCGATGATTTCGCCTCTCGAAATGCAAAACTGGCTTTTTGGATCAATGCATATAATGCTCTTACCATAAAAGGGATTTTAGATGGCTTGAGTCCTGATGGTTTTTTTTCACGTATTACATTCTTTAAATCGACTAAATACGACGTGGCGGGCCGAAACATAAATCTTTATGATTTAGAAAGAGATATCATTATTCCGTTTAATGAACCACGTATCCATTTTGCAATTAACTGTGCTTCTGCCTCTTGCCCCATACTTATTTCTGAGGCTTATACAGCGGATAACCTTGAAAAGAATTTGGAAAAAAACGCAAAAGTATTTATCAACGATAATGTAAAAAATCAATACGATTTAAATCAAAATCAAATAAAAATATCCAAGATTTTTGATTGGTTTTCTGAAGATTTTGAGAATCATTCAGGTTCTGTTCAAAAATATCTAGCTAAATATGTAAATGATCCCACAATAGCTGAATTACTTAGCAAAGATAGTTTTGATGTGAGTTATCTAAATTATGACTGGTCACTGAATGGTATTGCCATAAATTAATGCTAATTTTTTAACTGAATTCATAAAAATTTATGGACTATTAATTAAATAATACGTTACTGCACTTAATAGGCCTGCTACTGGTAATGTTAGTAACCAAGATATTAAAATATTTGAAATCACTTTCTTATTGCCTTGCCCTGTTAAAAGACTTATTCCAAATATTGATCCAACTGAAACATGAGTCGTTGATACAGGAATGCCTAAACGACTAGCAAAAATAACCAGGAAACCAGTTACAAGGTTAGCAGCAAACCCTTGTTCGTGTTTTATCGGAGTAATTTTATTACTAATGGTCTCTGCAATACGTCGAGCATTTAAAAGACCACCAATTGCCATGCCAAAGGCGACTGCAATCATGCCATATTGTATTGAGATGCCTGGAACAGCAATTAATAGTGCAAAAATTTTTGGGGTGTCATTTAAACCTCTAGCAAAACAAACAATCCCGGCACTTAAAAAATGCAGGTTATCGAGAATTTTTTGAAAACTTATACCAAGAAAATGATTTGAGTATTTTGCATCACAGTTTTGTTTAGTATCAGAATGTGTTGTTAATTGGTTTTCATAAATAGTAGTTTGACCGTTTATATTTTCATAGTTATTAGTTAATCCAATACATAAACACCAGTTTTTGTTAAGCCCAAAACGCTTTTCTATTAAACGGAAAACAGAGTAAAAGGTATAAGCTAATAAAACAGCAATAAAAGGGCTGACCAATAATGGGATAAAAAATGTTTTTCCAAGAAATTGAAAATTGACATCACTTCCTATTGCCATAATACCACTGCCGACAAGACCACCAACTAAACTGTGTGTGGTTGAAATGGGTAAGCCACGAAGAGCTGTAAATAAAACGGTAAGGCCTGAGCCGATAGCAACAGAAGTCAGAAACTCGGGCGCAGCAGTTATTTCAGCGGGCACTAAGCCTTTACCTGAAAAATTCTTTAATAATTTCTCTGCTAGAATGATTGAAGAAAATGAACCGAGGATGGTTGTTAAAGTCGCCCAACGAATGGCTTTAGAATAATTGGTTGTTTTACTTCCAAACAGCGTGGCGACGCCTTTAAAGTTATCATTAGCACCATTTGCATAAGCCAAAAAAATAGTCGCTACAAAGAGAATGATGAAAATAGTCATTATTTTTGATTATATTTTTTAATAGACGGTAAGATTTTTATCTGACTTGCTATCTCATAGTTAGTTCGATCATTTTTTAAACTAGATAAGTTATAAGTAGAAATAAGATTATTTTATTAAAAAATTAAATAGAGTTTGAATTTTTATAGATAGAAAAAGAAGGGATCGAAGCTGCCAGTAAAGTAGAAGTGATTATAATAAGTAGTAGATATAGAGAGCTTTCTGAGAGGATATCAGTATTAATGTGTAATCCGAAGTTTGATGCTAAGGCATTCCGTATAAATGCTAAGCAACCATAGAGTGCAGATGAGCCGAGTAGAATACTTAATAAACTAATCATTAATGCTTCAAGCTCTATTAACAAAAATAAAAACCAAGGACTGGCTCCAATAACTCTGAGTAATTGAACTTCATGGCGACGCTCACGAATAGAGGCTAATAACATAGCACTTAAACCTAATAGCGCTGCAACTAGGACAAGTAATGATATTAGTCGAAGTGTGTTTTCTAACATGTTCATCATTTGCCAAAGTTCTGACAATGCAACACCAGGTAAGATAGCTGATAAAGGTTCTTTATTATAATGATTAATATTACGTTGTACTGAAAACGTAGCCATACGAGATTTTAAACCTAGCATAAAAGCGGTGATGTTTTTCGGCTTAAGTTTCAATTGTTCAAGTTGAGATTCAGATATTTTTTTGCCAGGTATTTTAATACCATTCTTCCAATCTATATGTATCGCTTCGATTCCTTCTAAACTAATATGAAGTGTTTGATCAACAGGTGTGCCTGTTGGTTTCAATATACCAACAACAGTAAATGGTCGATCATCATGAAGGCTAAAACTCGTGCTCGCCATGCCATGTGCTAATACCAACTCATCTCCTAGAGAGTATCCAAGTTTTTTCGCAACATCATTACCTAAAACAACATCGAATAAATCATCAAAAGATTTGCCTTGTTTAAAACTGAGTTTATGTTTATCTCCATAACTAAAGTATTTGAAATAATTTTGATTGGTTCCCATAACACGATAACCTTTATGGGAATCACCAAGTGAAATTGGGATAGCCCATTTTACTTTGGAATTAGAAGCAATCTCTTCGAATGAATTCCAATTGATATTATTAGTTGGTGAGCCAATACGAAACACAGAATAAAGTAAGAGATTTAGGCTGCCTGTTCTAGCACCAACAATAAGATCAACTCCTGAAACAGTATTAGCAAAGCTGTCTTTTGCTTGATGTCGTATATGTTCTACACCTAATAGAACAAAGATACTGACCGCCATAGCCATTATCGTTAACATGACGGAGTTCTTTCGCTCTAATAAACTTTTCGCAGCCAATTTAAAAAACATTTATTCACCTTAGGAATCATTAATATCTGAAAGAGCATCTACTCGACTAAAATTCTCAGATAAAGACATATCGTGACTAACGAATATTAATGTGATGTTGTGTTCGAGAACTAAAGACATTAGTAATGACATGAACTGGTCACGGTTTTCATAATCAAGTGATGAAGTAGGTTCATCTACGATTAATAATTTAGGTTTATTAATAATTGCCCTGGCAATTGCAATACGTTGTTGTTGTCCAATGCTAAGTTTTTTAGCTGGTTTATTCCAATCATTATCTGCAATATGCAATTTTAGAAGTAATGATTTTATCTCATCATCTAGAGCAAGAGATTTTGAGTTATTGCTGCAAAAATATTGGACTAACTTAACATTTTCTATCGCATCTAGATAAGGAATAAGATTAAATTGTTGAAATACATAGCCTATATGATCTGCTCTAAATTTGTCGCGTTTATGAGAGCTCATCAAATCTAGTCTTTCACCTAACACGGATATTTCGCCTTGATTTGGTAGTAATATACCACTCAAGATATTCAGTAATGTTGATTTGCCACATCCTGATGGACCTTGAATAAAAACTTTTTCCCCAGCTGATACAGACCAGTCATGTAGCTTTAAAACCGGCTTATCGTTTGTATTTGGGTAGGAAAAAATAATATTGTTTAGATGAATCATCATAGAATATGCCTGAAAAATATTTTCAGTAATTAATTATGAACTATAAATGTTATAATTTATCAATTTCCTAGTGTACATAAAAATCTATAGCGCAAGAAATAAAAAAATGAATAATCGAATGACTAATATTTTCTTAGGACTGTTATTAACACTAGTATTCATTAATTGCCGTGCAGATGCTACGGAGCAACAGTTTAATTCGGATACTGTAGTTCCGCCTAAGCCTGAAAAATACTCATATAAATCTGTCGATTGGGATGACCTATTACCGCAAGATGATTTGGAGGCATTATTAAACCCTCCAGACTACCTATCAGAGATTGAAGACGGTTCACCTGAAGATGATGTTACCTTTAAACTTCAAAAACCGCTTGAAGATGAAAGTCAAAGAGAAACGGCTGATCGTTTCCAACAAGCGTTAGTTTCTACCCGGGTCATTGAAGAATTCGATGGCCAGGCTGTAAAAATACCAGGGTTTATAGTGCCTTTGGAATATAATGATGATCAAGTGATAACAGAATTTTTTCTGGTGCCATATTTCGGCGCTTGTATTCATGTCCCACCACCGCCACCTAATCAGATCATTTATGTTAAATATCCAAAGGGTTTTACGCTGGATGCTTTATATGATCCATTTTGGGTATCGGGTATCCTTAAAACTACATTGATTAATAATGATATGGCGACTTCTGCTTACAGTATGTCAGGTCAGGAATTAGAACCTTATACTGAAGAATAAAATATCTTTTTATATTATATAGTTTTATACAGAGCACGAACAACAATCGTGTTTTTGGCACAATTGATAGTTCTTGTAATGTCCTATTGCAATAATACTTGCGCCTATTACAGTTAATATCTTTTCCCAAGATTCTGATAGAAATACCTCAGTTAATAGAATCGCTAGAATCATCACTGCTAAACCAATAACTCCGTATACGAATAAATGATAACGACCATGTTTTTTACAACCTAAAGTTAAAGCACATAGGCTAGTAGGAATAACCACTAATAACATCCATAAATGAAACGATTCATTATTAATGAATTGTAATAAGCTTAAGTTCGGTAATGATAAAATGAATAACGGCAGTATTAAGCAATGAATCGCGCAAAGCATCGAAAGACTTATCGCTATTTTATCCGTGAATACTTGTAGATTTTTAATCATTTATATTTATTTTATATTAATTATATTTTTATCTTTATTAAGCATTGCTGCGCCTTGTTGAATTTCAGTAACCCACATACTGTTAATGTTTTCCAAAGTTGGGAAATGTTCAAACAAGTTAACAACTACCGTAGTTAAATTATTGGTCTTGTCGCAACTAAAATGGTAATGAGCAGTGACTTCGCTATGGTCCTGATTATGTCTGTCTGAGTCGTGATGTTCATGTTCATCATGAGCATGATGCTTATTTTTTATGGCCGTGACATCAGACGTATCTATATTTATTTCTTTTGCTTTACATTTAGAACCTTTAAAAGAAAATATTTTTTCAGGTGAATGCAATAATGCTTCTGTTTTTTCAACCATGCTTTTTTCTTCCAGTGAATTTGCACGATGCTCAAAACCAACCAAATCAACTGCAGGAGAGTTTAATTCTATTTCAAGTTCATTATTTTCTATTGCTAACGTTAAACTGGCTAAACCATGAACATGTGCTGATTGATTACCATGGTCATGGTGCTCTTTATGGGGTTCTGCTTTCAGATTGAAACTCACACATAAAAACAAAATGATAAATACAAAGTATGTTTCATATTTCATTTTAGATAATGGCCTTAGTTGCGGTTTAAAGGCTTAGTTTAAAAAATCAAGCGTGAGTAATAAACGATTTTCTCCTTCCATAACTGCTGGTGAGCGATGTACTAAGCCTGCATCTTCATTACCTTCCCAAAGTTCACCTTTTAATAATGCTACATCACCAGTATTTAATTGTTGGATATCTTGCTCTTCTTTATAAAGGCCTGATTTATCATCGCTTAGTCCCTGGCTGCCGGGACCAAGTTTCGTTCTGTCGACAGCGCTATGTGGTAGCCATTCTGTTGCAACACCGTGAAAGGTGGTGACTAGTCGGCAAGGAACTCGATCGAAATGGAATTTAGGACACATGGCACGATCTAGAGTAGTTAATCGTAAACCAACTGATTTCAGATCAAATAAATCACAAAACATTTCGACTAACTCAGTAATGTTATTACTTAGCTCTGTTTTACATCTCATATCGTCTAATGATTTATGTAGAATTTCATTAACTGATTCTGGACTGACAGCCTGTACAAGTCGAAAATTTTCGTTAGATTTTATAAATTCATGAATAGCACTTTGAAAGCTATCCGAAAGATGACGTTTCCATACTATGATATTCGTATCGTCACGATAAACATCGGCAAAAATGGAGGCTTGCTCCGATTCAGCGGAGCAGCGATATTTTAGGGGCGATAATATGTTTTGTTGAGGAAATTGATGAATAACGGCACTCATTCTGTCTCTCTCCAATAAGGAAAAGGATCATTTAATGTCATCCAATAGTCTTTGCCGCGTAGAACTTCTTCTTCACTCAGTAAGCAATTGTTCAATGCCTCAGTCATTTTCGCTTCATCTAAACCTTGGCCGATAAAGACCAATTCTTGTCGCATATCACCAAACGGTTCTACCCAATGTTTCTGTATCGATGCTAGGTATTCTTCATCATCAGGCCAGTCTTTCTTAGGAACCGCTTTCCAAAACATTCCAGCAAAACCATATCGAGCAATACCACCCGCTTGACTCCATTGTCCAGCTGCTTCAGGTTGTGAGGCTAACCAAAAATAACCTTTTGAGCGGATTAATTTACCGAATTGTCCTGTGCTGTGTAGAAACTGAAAGAATTTTTCTGGGTGGAAAGGTCGTCTGGCGAGATAACTGAAACTGCTGATTCCATACTCTTCTGTTTCAGGTACGTGTTCTCCGCGCATTTCTTTAAGCCAACCTGGCGCTAGTTGAGCACGTTCAAAATCGAATAAACCCGTATTTAAGACTTTATCTATATCAACTTGTCCTTGAGATATAGGAATCATGCGCGCATCTGTGTTGAGTGATTTGAGAATAGCCATGAGACGTTCTATATCAGAAGACTCAACCAGATCAGTTTTGCTGATGAGAATGACATCGGCAAATTCCACTTGGTCTATCAGTAAGTCTGCAACACTGCGTTCATCCTCCTCACCTAACGATTCACCCGTATCTTGCAATGATTGTGCTTCTTCATAATCTTTGAGAAAGTTCACCGCATCAACAACGGTTACCATTGTGTCGAGTGTTGATACGTCCGATAGAGAAACACCTTCTTCATCAGCAAATGTGAACGTTTCAGCCACAGGCAGAGGCTCGGAAATCCCTGTTGATTCAATAACTAGATAATCAAATTTACCTTCTTGAGCTAGTTTATTGACTTCTATCAATAAATCTTCTCGCAAGGTGCAACAGATACATCCATTACTCATTTCGACTAGTTTTTCTTCACTGCGATTAAGCGAGACTTCATTTTTGATAATGCTGGAATCGATATTAATCTCGCTCATATCATTCACTATTACAGCCACTTTTTTACCTTCTCTATTATTTAAAATGTGGCTAAGTACAGTGGTTTTTCCAGCTCCAAGGAAACCTGACAATACGGTTACTGGAAGCTTATTTATCTCATTACTCTGCATAAACTCATCTCTTTTAAAACTCTAATCCAATATGTTATGTTATAACATTGCTTTTGGAAAAGGTAGTCATTCTGTGTATTCTGCTGGCCATATAACCTTAGAAAAATGGCGAATCCATACCCTTGCTCGCCTCTGCTACAACATTCCCGTCAAATAACTTTACAGAAAGATTTCCGCTAATCTTTTCTGCAAAAGGTAGCAATAATTCATCAATGTATTTTTGTGCTAAATCCTGAGATGAAAATTCATAGAAACCACCAACCGTATTATTATTTAATCCACTCAGCCAGGTCTTGCTTTTCAAACCATCAAACTGCTTCATATTTTCATTAATGGGTTTCCAATCTATTTGATCAAATGGAATTGAAACTTGGTATTCAGCATAAAGAAAGATTTTATTTAGACTCATTTCTTACTCCTTTCGTGGAAAAACAGTTATTCAAAGAATGAGAATTCATTTAATAAGGAAAATGATTCTGCTGACAACAAAGAATATGAGTCTGCTTGGTTTATATCAAGGAAGAGAGCTTCCCAAGCTATTGATATAGTCAAAAAGAAAGGATACCAAGCGACTATATAAGTAGATTAATTAATATTGAAAATAGCCGCCCTTGAACGTAAGAAAACCATCCATCGAAGGAAACAACACTTAAAGCTTTCCCAGTGATAAATTAGCCCTCCACTAAAGAGGGCTAAACTATTATATGTACATTAAAGATTAGAAATATTTGGATTATCTATAGCAGAACGTACCGCTCTACAGCTGTTGCTGCCACGTGATCCACGCCATGTAACCAAACTGTTATCCCAATTAAAACCATTTGCACTTAAAGCTAAAGTACCGTTAATTGGTACAGTACCAATAGTAGTAGGACTACCTGATTGAACAGCCAAAGAATCAAGAAAAGTATTAATATGACTCGGGTTATTTGGAGAGGAGCTTAGGGTATGAAAGAACTGTTCATAAACATAATCATATAAACCTAGGCGAGCATTCTCTCGAGTAGGCTCAACACCATCGATGGCTACAAAATACCATTTATCCTTACCTGGGTCGAAAATACGGTTAATTGGGCCGAAGCCAATAGCGCCAACTGGGCTTGCATCATTAAAGCCTACTCCAGGTTCGTCTGAAATATTGCCATTTACAGCGTCATTTAAACATTTATCAACTCTAGCAGAGCTAGTGTTCCTTTTAACAATAAGAGTATTACCATTCCACTGAGCTCGGTCATCAGACAGACCATTAGTAACCATAGGTAAACCACCTTGAGAACACGCAGTTTGTAAAAAATACTCTTGGTTTGTGGCTTGAGCACCGGAACCAACATTATGGCGACAAACGGCATAAATACCGCTGTTATTTATAGGATTATTAATATCAGCAGCAATAATTCTGGGGTCAAGTTGTTGAAATGACATTTGGCCGGTTAACATGGCAGCAATTTCAGCTTTGGTTAAACTTGGAACAGTACCAGTTCCTGTTATTACGGATGCTGCTTTAATATCATCATTTAGAGTTGTACCGCCGGCAGTATAATCAACCAAACCTTGAATTTGTTGTAACCACTTATATTCATGCTCAGTTATTTTGACACCATAAATAACAGCATATTGTGACACTGTAGTTAATGCGTTTATTTCGATATCAGATAGGGGTGTTTGACCTGAGAAAGCAAAATTTGAGGGGTGTGAGAACAAAGATGCTTCAACATCAGATACACCACCGTGAGATGGTAAACATACTGTATCACCAAACCCAGTGCCTTTATGTGTTAACAAGCCACCAGGATAGGCAATAGAAGAACCGTCTGTTGCATAAGCAACGCCATTAGGACATTCATTATTTACTAATCCAGAAGCTGGATTGAATATTTCACAACCAAAGATACCATCGCCAGCAGGATTAACCATATCACTACCAGAAGCGGTTTTTCGATACACTGTAGTATCTGAACAATTACTATTAAAAATATTCATAAATTGGACAGGCCAATCACGCGCTATGGGAACCACTCCCCAGATTGAACCACCACTAGAACGAACATTGATCAATATTTTTGTATTACTCGCAACACCAGTATTGGAATTAGCAGTACAAAAATAGGCACGAAAATCATCATTAATTTCTCGATACTGTGTAATGTTACCAGTACAGATCTGTAAAGAAATTATTAAATCTTCCAATGGTTCTTGTTGAGAAGAGGAGCCTGAGATATTGATAACAAGATCAGGGGTAGTAGTACTACTATCAAAGGCAAAAGATTGACTAGAAAAAAAATATGCCAGGAGTAATGGGGCTACTTTAGTAATATAAGTTAATTTCATCTTTATACATCCTTAAATAAAAATTGATAAAAAAATAAATAATCCTTCAGTTCAACACATACTTGATAAGCAAACTAAACATCAGCATTCTTTATTTAATAGAAGTGGTGAGTTTTCAAATCAACTCAAAAGAGAATTAACAGAAAACTATTACGGAAAATACTCCCATATAGTTTGATTAGAGTTACATTTGTATTAAAAATTAATTACAGAATAAGAAATGTCATTCATACTTTGGGAGCAGATGAGGGAAAAAATAATATATAAGCTAAATCTCCAATAGAATATACTTGTGCTTGTAATAGCTCGGTAATTTAAATTTGTTAAAATATTTGTACTTCGTTCATGGAAGGATAAAACAATGCTAAATATAAATTCAATTTCTCGCTTTTCTCTTTTTTTAGCTCTTCTTTCAATTCAATTTAATATTAAGGCTGCCACTCTCTTTGTGGAATATGATGGTAGTGTGTTACCTAATGTATCTTCTCAGCCCTTTAATTATAACGATAGTCGAACTGATACCAGAGCAATTGAAAACGGGATATTAAAAATGTCAGTTCAAGAGATTACTGGTTCTATTACAAATGTTAGAAATGATCCGTTCTTTAGTTCAGATTTAGCAATATTTCAATTTAGAGCAAGAATTCCTAATGCTATTTTACCTATCCAAGGACTATCTCCTGGAGGAGTTATACAACTTAGATGGGGGAATGGGGGCAAAGACAGTGGAAACTTACTCTTGTTCTTACGTAACGGTGAACTTATGTTAAGAGCAGGCTCTTCTCCTGATAGAACTGATATAGTTAGTCCTTTCGATACATCAGATTTTCATACCTATACGATATTTAAAAATCGGCGTGAAAATATACAAGTCTACGCAAATACAGATTTAATATTTGATATACCATATGAACTTGCTGCCCGAACTTTCGATCTATCTGGATGGCAAAGCTTTTCTAATAACCCATTGTCGAGTAGTGAATGGGATTTCTTTAATTATTCGATTGGTGATGATGCTTTATCTTTTATAAGTTTGCCTCAGCCAGTACCAATTCCGGCAGCTATATGGTTATTTGGATCAGCTTTAATTGGATTAGTTTTCAAAAGTCGTAAGCTCCACTAGAAGAAAATAGAAATGAATAAAATATTAATAACATTTTTTATACTGTTGTCTTCAAACGTAGCTCAATCAGCTATATATAAGATTGAAATCTTAGGAACGTTAACAGAAACCACCGAATCCAATTTAGACTATGTATGGAGTCTTAATGGAGCTAATTATCATGCTACGTATATCATTGATGATTCTGATCACAGTTATAGAAATTTTAGAACTTTCGAAGTAACTGAATATGATTTGAAAAGCGCGACATTAAAATTGTCTGGCTCAGACTTCGATAATATTTACCAAGGAGGGGGGAACACTTTATGCTGTGGGAATGATTTTGTAATTACTGATTTTATTGAGGGTGTTGCAGCGGTTGATCAGATAAATGTATTACAGGGAACAGATATTGGTGAATCAACTTTTAGATGGGGAGGCAACCTTCACTTTCCACTGAGCCTGTTTAATTTTGATGGCAATCCCGATTTCCCAGCATTACTTCAATTCGCAGAATATACTGGTGGTTCATTTTTAATGGATACCACTTATCGAGAAGAGATTATACCAAGAATTACGACATTTGGATTAGGTGGAGGTGGTAAACGTTACAAATTTACAGACGTAGAATATAGAGACTATTCGCCCACATTCTCAGTCACAGTTGTCCCCACCCCCGCAGCAGTATGGTTATTCGGTTCTGCTTTGATTGGGTTAGTTGGAATAAAAAGGAAAAGATGATTAAGAAAATAATATTTATTCTGCTTGGAATATTCAGTTTATCGAACTCTGTTAATGCTGCTGTTATTACAAACCCTTATGGTCATGTAATTAAAATCACTAATTATGAGTATTCGAATGTAGTTTATGACATTACATTTCATGTAGGTTCTTTTACTAGCATATTTGGTGAGATACCAGATCTAGATAGAACACCTAATTTTTTAGGTGATAGTTCGGGAGCATTGTTATCAACTGGCTTCATTTCAGATATTTTAAATTCTGGGCCATTTTATGTTGTTTCTGATTCTTCTGGGTTTGTAGCACATTCTATAGTCATTCCTCATACTTTAGGCGGCTCACCATTTCTTCCATTTGAATCATCTTATACTTCTCACTGGACTTATTTTGGTGAAGCTGATGTATATTCACCATACACTGAATGGAAAGCTATTGGGACTACTTTATTGGGTAATGTTTCATCTATACATTTAGGAAGATACGGCCCTATTTCGTATGCTATCTTTACACCAACATCTGTCCCTATCCCTACAGCAGTTTGGTTATTAACTCCAGCCTTACTTGGTCTATTAGGTTTTAAACGAAAACATTAATCATAAAATTTTTGTTCAAAGGCTATTTCTTCTTAGTCCAACTAAACTAATACAAGCCGAGACAAACAGCCAAAAAGCCGCAGGAATAGGCACTAATAAACTGCTAAACGCCTGCCCCATCTGAGTTCCAAAGGTTGTAGAGCCTGCTTGTGATAGGTGAAACAGGTCGTATCTATCGAATCCTCTTGAATCAACTGCCACAACATCAGGATTTGAATCAGCGTAAGCGGATATAAACTGTCTTAATTCGTTTAAATCGGGATCTGGGTAAGACTGAAGTGCTAATTCTAAATACAAGTCATAATCAGAAACATCGATTAAAGCGGTTGCTATGGGGAATTTTCTAGTACTTTCGCCTGAGATATCAAACTGAAGGCGGTTCGTCATTTCCACGAAATTATCGACATATCTATCTCTATGAGCAGCGCCGTTTTGATCGCCCTCCCCTTGAAACCAGAAGAATCCAGAGAAACTAAAGGTGTCACCATTATTGGTAATATTCTCTAGAGTTTGCTGTAAAAGGCCTGTTCCAGCAGGGTTAAAGAAGTCGTTTAGATAGTTATCAGAGGGTGAGTTTGTATAGGGATTCCACCAAGAGCCAAGCCAGTTTCCACCATGATAATCATGAACCATCATGACATTTTCTACGCCTGAGTCGACTAGAGAGTTTTCAATAGCGCTAGCCCATGTAGCCCTAGCATTAGACTGTCCGCCCGCAAAAAACACGTTTATATGGGCAGCGTGACAGATATTTAGACTCAAAAATAATAATGATGTGAGAAAGATTTTCATTCCTTTTTTCCTTTGTTCCAAAATAAAGTGTAATTAATATTCTGTTTGAATATGAGTAATTTAATAATAGTAAATAATCATTAAAATAATATGACGATTAGATATGTTTTCTAAAAGAATGTGTTAGAAGTAAAAATATTATTTTTAAAAAGGAATAACTGATTTAAAGTTTGCTTGAAATTATTCTCCTTTATCGTTACTTAATGTTTTCAAACAAACAGTTGGTGACTCCATGAATTATCCTTTAAAACCAAAAAACCTCTATAGAAGTATCGATATATATAAGCATTTTCTAAAAAGGACCAGCTCCTGGTATTTATATATAATAGTTCCCAATGTGTGTAGCTATTAAACTTAAAGGTACTGAGACTCGTTGGAATACAACAGGAGCGGCTTTTCGAGGTTAAAATCCCCGCTGATAGTTTTATGGAAAGAGACTTAGATAAGAATCCTCATTGGATTGAATTAAAAGAGGGTCAATTCATAGCAGGACTCTTAGTATCAAGTGGAGATGAGGTAAGAGTCTATGTAATTACAGTGCCACCGCCTGAATTAAAGTTTAAGCGATGGCCTATGATTGTTAATGATGAATAATTTTAATATTTTTTCTAAATACTTCTGGTGGCATTTCTAATTCTAATGTTGGCTTTCCAATGTCCATAGTTGCAAGATATCCTACTACTGTGCTTGAAGCAGCATTATGTAATATTAGTTCATCAGTACCCATACTCGGTATATGGTCTTTATATACATAACCATTTTCTTCTATTCTAGGAACTTCAAGATTACTATTATTAAAATAGTTTAAACCTTCCTCAATGGATTTAGTGCCTCCATTGATAAGATATGGAAATGCCTTTGGATTTTGTTCTTTCGTAATCCATAACCCACCCATATGGAAACCTGTATCAGGGTGACCGAATACTTCTCCTTCAACTTTAATAATATTTAAGAAATTATAATCACCATCTTCAGTAGTATAGTAAGTCCCATTTTCATTTTCAGAGAAAGCTGTATATCTACCTCTTTTGAATTTAACTATTCGTACTACTTCTTGTCCAAAAACATTTTCAATATCAAACGTATACTCAAGATGTTTTTCTAATACGAAATAACTAGGAGCCGTGACTTTAACTAGGTTATCTCTATATTGATCAACACCACCACAGCTAGATAAAGTTATGAGAATTAATGGTAGGAAAAAGGCATTCTTTGTATTAGATAATATATTTTTTAACTTCATTTATTAGATCTACTTTTTAATTTGTCATGCGGAATGATTTGTTAAGCATTGATTGTCACTACTGACTTAACTTTATTTGCGAGACTTTCTCCGAAAGCTTTTGATGTTTCACAAACAAGCTGATTTATTGAATCAGGCGCTATAGCTGCAACATCGGGTGCTTCCATATTTACGAGGAGATTCTCAACAACTTGATAAAGATCATCTATTTCCAAGCTATTTTCCTGCCTCAAGCTGCCAATTGAAACTGCGGCCAACAATTTAAGGTTATATGGAGTTGGTTCGGATTCATTTATCTCTAGTGGCCCAAGCCAGTACTCAACTTCAGCACGCCCCAAACCATCACATATTGAACCTCCATGCTCGATAGTCTCATTCATTAATGAGATCACATCATCCTTGGTTTCTTGATATGAATATTGATCCATGAGTCTTATGATCCTTAACGTTTGAATTTAGCCGGCTGAGCCAGCGGTCGGATGAATTTACTTGTTATATGGTTGGAGCACATATATAAAATAAATAAGAGATAGTTACCTATCTTCGAGGGATTTAATGGAAGCATCAACCATGTTATTAAATTTATATTTTCGTAATAAGGATGGATATCTGATTTCTATCTCTTCTAGTATTTCTTTTTCTTTATCTGTTACGTATGTATTAATTGTTTGATTAACAAAATCCCAACTTATACGAATATGTCCTATATATGTGATTTCTCCTGGCATGAAATCAAATTTATACTCTTGCTCTTTAGCATAATATGTTGCTCCATCTGAAGTTAGAAAAAATTGTAACTTTAATCCTCCTTCGATTGGGCTTACTTTAAATATCCTAAATCTATCGTCACCAACAGTTCCTTCTAATGATATAAGTGCTGCGCCGAATGGGTTATTGGTTCCTGAACCCCATTCATTTTGATAGATAAGTGATCTAGTTCGATGATCATTAGAATCAATTTCTACAACTATTAAGCCTTCGTTTTCATTAATTGTTATGTCTTCATTAATAGAGTAGTTTTTAACAGTTTTAGTATCTACACAAGAACAGAGTGATATTAAAGATAATATAAATAAGGTTTTTAGAAGATTCATTTTTAAGTCACTAATGATTTTAGTTTTAATAAAGTTATTATTTGTAATTTTAATCGTATATTTCTGGCAACTGATCTAAGTATTTATATAAGTTCGGAGTTCTTTTTTTCCAACTACCATTAATTAATTCTTCAAAAAAGTTTAAGCAATACTCATTTACTAATTTTTCACCGCCAACTTCACCGACATTATCAAAGGTGTATTTAGTCTGATTCAATATCATTTCAGAAATTTTATTAATTTGATTTATCAGTTCTGGATTCTTTTTTTTGAGTTCGAACGTATAAAATTCTGCTTTTTCAATATATATTTTTTCAATCTCTTCCCATTGTGTAAATTTATCTTCGATTTCAATTTTTAAATCTGGATTAAACCTTAAACATTCTTGTTTATGTGTTTCAATTGTTATGATTCTAGTTTTCATTTGGCCAACGGCTTCATCAGGATTAGCTGAGTCAGGGTAATAACTAAAAGTCGTAGTTGAAAATATACACAATGAGTATATGAATAGATGTTTGTATATTGTCATAAAGTCGCTTTTTTAGGGAGTTATCTATTGAGAAGGATTAGTTAATCACCTATATGAGTTATGTTTTCTTTTAAAGCCTAATAAACCTAAGCCTGAAATGAATAACCATGATGTGGCTGGGATTGGAACCGGGGCAGTAACATCTAAAGTTATTGTGTAATCCCATACAACAACGGCATCTGTACTCGAGAGTAATGTATGAGCACCTGAAAAACCGCCTAATCTATAATCTCCTTCGCCTAGGCTAGGAAGAAAAAATTCTGATTTGGGGGTTGCCAAATCAGGTCTGTTCACTAATTCTCCAGTAAGAATAGCTATCTCGTCAAAAAATCTACCTCTTACCTTTTCAAGACTTAGCAGTGCGAATGAAGTGTTAAGACCAACATCTCGAGTAACATCATATAAAATAGAAATAGAAGTGAATTCATAACCTTCAGAAATTGAGAAAAATAAATGATCTTCATCCGAAAAAATACTTGGCCTTACTCGGGTGAAAGTCGAGCCTTTTATTTGGTTTTGGCCGGCACCCAGAACACCTAAGTAATTCGAATTATTGACATCGAAATCAATTATTATAGGGAGATCTCCATCTATTGATTCATCATAGATAACGGCTGAGTAGGAATTGGTAATTAACGAAAAAGTGAGAATAAAAATAACTGCTAGTGTCTTCATGACATTTCCTTATATTAATATTTTATTTTTAGAATAATTTATATCTTAAAGAGATTACGTATCTATTAAAATAAGAATTCATCCTGTATTGAAAAAATAAAAAGCGGGTATTTTTGAGGGTATTTCACTATATATTCCCTCGATAAATCTATACAAATCAAAAACATAAATAACTATTCTTGATTATGAGCGATAAACATAGTCTTAAGAGAGGATCGAACTATAGGTACAAGTGATTTATATAGAAATTTGTGCTCACAAACTCGTTAAGGGTAAGCAGATCGGGAAAATAAAGTGAAGGTTAGTTAGATATTTAGCCTAAACCATTGATTTTATTGGTGGGCCCTGAAGGACTCGAACCTTCGACCAATGGATTATGAGTCCACTGCTCTAACCAACTGAGCTAAGGGCCCTGATGTAAAGACTGGCGGGATTGTAACAGTGTTTTTATTCATTACAAACGATGTGGAATTGCTCCACATCGTTTTTTGTTTTTACTGATCTAAGAACGTTTTTAATTGTTCGGAACGAGAAGGGTGGCGTAATTTACGCAATGCCTTAGCCTCAATTTGACGAATACGCTCACGAGTTACGTCAAACTGTTTGCCTACTTCTTCCAAAGTATGGTCAGTGTTCATATCAATTCCAAAACGCATTCTAAGAACCTTTGCTTCACGCGGTGTTAAGCCTTCTAATGCATCGCGTGTAGAACGTCGTAAGCCTTCAAACCCAGCAAAATCTACAGGTGCTTCAATGTTTTGGTCTTCGATAAAATCACCTAAGTGCGAATCTTCATCATCACCGATAGGTGTTTCCATAGAGATTGGTTCTTTGGCAATTTTTAAGACTTTGCGGATTTTATCTTCCGGCATTTCCATTTTTTCAGCCAATTCTTCTGGCGTTGGTTCGCGCCCCATCTCTTGTAGGATTTGACGCGAGATACGATTTAACTTGTTAATCGTTTCGATCATATGTACTGGAATACGTATGGTACGAGCTTGGTCTGCGATCGAACGCGTGATAGCTTGGCGAATCCACCAAGTTGCATAGGTCGAAAATTTATAACCACGACGGTATTCGAATTTATCCACGGCTTTCATCAAACCGATGTTGCCTTCTTGGATTAGATCCAAGAATAACAAACCACGGTTGGTATATTTCTTCGCAATCGAAATAACTAAACGCAGGTTAGCTTCAACCATTTCTTTCTTAGCGCGGCGAGCTTTCGCTTCACCAATTGATACTCGACGATTGATCTCTTTGAATTCAGTCAGCTCCAAATTACTGTCTTCGAATAAGGTCGCTAGTTTTTCCTGAATCTTTGTCACTTCAGGTTCAACTTCTAACAATGCATCTTTGTATGTGGGACTATCTTTGATAGTTTCTTGAATCCAATTCGTGTTGGTCTCGTTACTAGGAAAAGATTGAATAAATTCTTTACGAGGCATTTTTGATTGTTTCACGCATAAACCCATAATGGTTTTTTCAGCATGACGAATTGATTCAATGATGAACCGAGCATTTTCTGTTAATTGTTCGATCAATTTAGGCGATAAACGAAGCTCTAAAAATTTATCGCTTAATTCTTGTTGGGCTTTTTCAGTTTTGCTGTCACTACGACCGTATTTTTTAGCGTTCTTTTGAACCTTTGCAAATAGCTTAGAGATATCATTGATTCGGGTACGGACTTCTTCGGGATCCAGTGTGTTTTCTGGCTCTTCATCAGAATCATCATCGTCATCACCGGATTCTGAATTATTAGCAGTTACTTGTTCTGGTGGTGGCATACCTTCATCAGGATATTCTTCTTCATAGTCATTGATGCCAATAACGATATCGCTGAGTTTTAATTGTTCTTGCTCGACTTGTTCATGTGCTTGCATCAAGAAGTTGATAGTGCCAGGGTAACAAGCAAGGGCAGCCAGGACTTGGTTTAGTCCTTCTTCAATACGTTTAGCAATTTTGATCTCGCCTTCGCGAGTTAATAAATCAACGGTACCCATTTCTCGCATGTACATGCGAACTGGATCAGTAGTACGACCAAATTCATTTTCAACGTTGGCAAGTGCCGCTGCTGCTTCTGCTGCAGCATCTTCATCAGGCGCATCGGTACTGTCGGTCATGATGACATCCGTTTCAGGCGGAGACTCATGCACGGCAATACCCATGTCATTAATCATGTTTATGATGTCTTCGATTTGCTCAGGATCAACGATGTCATCGGGCAGATGATCGTTGACTTCATGGTAGGTCAGAAAGCCTTGTTCTTTTCCTTTGGTGATAAGCAGCTTGAGCTGAGACTGGTCATCAACTTTAGGTGTTTGTTGTTCAGTTTGTTCCATATGTATCTATCAGTGTGAAAAATTGTTTGTAGTTAAACTTAATTTCGAGCGTTGGTGTTCTAATTATTATAGTCGAGAACTTTGGACTTGGATTTGTAACTACTTGATTTCGTTGATCTAATTTTGGCCAAAGTTAAACAGTCAATTATAGCATGTGAACATTGTTCCCGCTATGAGAAATTCATATTTTATTACAATGTTATTTGTTGCTTTCTTGAAGTTTTTTAAGGTCATCTAGGTTTTTTAGACCCTGGCTTTGCCACTGGCGTTCCTGTTTTTTTGCATCCAAAATCATTTTTTTGAGCAAGCCATTAAATTCAATAATAAGTTCGTCAGGTTCGTTGAGTAATTCTTCAGAGCGTGCTAAATCCATTAAGGCTTTTTCGGTAGGAGTATCGCGCCAATGCTCCATGATATTAGCAATTGTCGTGGATTCGCGATTTTGAATGTATTGAATAAGCTCGAGTAGAAATGGAATACCATGTTCTTTTAAGTGACTTAATTCATTCAAGGATTCTGTCTGTTTCGCGATCTCAGGGTGATTCAACAACATACGTATCGCACGACGGACAGGTGTCATAGTGTGTAGCTTTGGATTTTTTACTCGTGGTCTAGTAGTGGTTGTTTGAGTTCGTGGTTTTGATGAAGCTTGTGGTTCAAATTGATTGAAATTCACTCCTGATCGTTTTGAAATTTCTGCAACAATGAGTTCGCGAAATGCGGATGTCTGAAGTTTTTGCACAAACGGTTTGGCTTTTTCGACATAACTAGCACGTCCTTCAGCGGTACTTAAATCTAAGTCTTGCTCCAATTGTTGAAAAAGATAGTCGGACAAAGGCATTAAGAGCTCAGGTCTTTCGAAACCTTCCTTACCATGTTGTCTGACGAAACTATCAGGGTCTTCGCCTTCAGGAATAAATAAGAAATGACATTGACGACCGTCTTTCAATAAAGGCAAGGTAGTTTCCAGGGCGCGCCATGCGGCTTTAATTCCTGCCTTGTCGCCGTCAAAACAAAAAACGATTTGTGGAAATTTTTTAAACAGTTTTTCTATTTGCTCTGCTGTGGCAGCAGTACCAAGAGTCGCTACTGCATTGTTAACGCCAAACTGTGCGAGAGACACCACGTCCATATAACCCTCGACGATATAGACTTTTTGCCCAGCTGCCTTGCGAGCTTGATAAAGCCCATATAATTCGTAGCCTTTATGGAATAAAATAGTTTCCGGTGAGTTAAGGTACTTGGGAGTATCGTCTTTGCTTAATACGCGACCACCAAAACCAATGACACGATTTCTTACATCTCGAATCGGGAACACAATACGATTGCGAAAACGGTCATAAAAACCACCGTTATCTTTCTTAATTGTCATACCAATTTTTTCAAGTCGTGCTTTTGCTTCATTTGATTGGCCGAAATTATTAAGTAAGTTATCCCAACCAGGTGGTGCAAAGCCGATTTCAAATTGTTTGGCGATCTCGCCGGTTAAGCCTCGGTTTTTTAAATACTCAATGGCTGTAGCTGATTCAGAATGTTCTTTTAATTGTTTGCTATAAAATCGTGTAATCATTTCCATTAATTCATACAGTTCAGCACGGTCTTTATCGATTTCGATATGAGCGGCTTCTTTAGGAATCGGCAAACCACAACGGTGTGCAAGCTCTTCTACGGCTTCTGGAAAACTCATGCCCGAATATTCCATTAAAAAGCTGATGGCGGTGCCGTTCGCACCACAGCCAAAACAATGGTAAAACTGTTTTTCTTGGCTGACGGTAAATGAAGGTGTTTTTTCATTATGAAATGGGCAGCAGGCTTGATGATTTTTGCCAGCCTTTTTCAAAGGCACGTAACCATCAATCACATCGACAATATCGATCCGAGATAAGAGTTCATCAATAAACGATTGTGGAATTCGGCCAGCCATGGGCTTAAGTATACAGAAAGCTAAAGCTGAGAATCAGAGACTTATTTTTATAAGGAAAAATATATAGAAAGTAATTGGTTACTAACGAAATAAATCAGGAAAGCTGAGATTTTACTAGCCCGCTAACCTTACCCATATCAGCTCGACCTTGTAACTTGGGCTTTAAAACACCCATGAGTTTACCCATATCCTGCATTGAGCTTGCACCTGTAGCAGCGATGGCTTCGCTGATTAATTGAGTAATTTCATCGTCGGTTAATTGAGCAGGTAGAAATTCAGAAACTATGCCTAATTCGTATTGTTCTTTTTCTGCTAGTTCGTCTCGGCCAGCTTCTTGGTATTGTTTGATAGAGTCACGTAATTGCTTAGACATTTTATCGAGAATGGCTAGAGCAATATCATCGGTAATCTCAATGCGTTCATCCACTTCTTTTTGCTTAAAAGCAGCTGTAATCAGACGTAAAGCCCCCAAGCGCTCTTTATTTTTTTCGCGCATAGCGTTTTTAACAGCATCTTTGATCTGTTCTTGAAGGTTTGACATAAGCTAATGAATGGAGGTTAAGCTTAGTGGGCTCGGCTTGGACGTAATCGATCGCGACCAACTTTTTTCTGATGACGTTTCACGGCAGCAGCAGCTTTGCGTTTGCGTACTTGAGTTGGTTTTTCGTAGAATTCACGGCGATGGACTTCTGCCAAGATCCCAGCTTTTTCACATGAACGTTTGAAACGACGTAATGCGATATCGAAGGGCTCGTTTTCTCTGACTTTTACAGAAGGCATATAGTTGTAAGTTCCTAAAAATGTTACTGGTATCGTAAAAAGGTGGCTAATTCTAGTGAATGAATCCAGAATTGCAACGATCAAACCCATATTTTTATAAAAAATCTCAAAAATGCGTGTATTAGGTATAGAAACATCTTGTGATGAGACCGGAATCGGTCTTTATGACACCGAAAAAGGCCTGCTTGGGCATACTTTGTTTAGTCAAATTGACCTTCACAAGCAATATGGCGGCGTGGTGCCTGAGCTTGCTTCGAGGGATCACATTGTGCGTATTTTGCCGTTAATCGATGAATTATTGAAAAAAACGCAGTTAGCCAAAGAAGATATCGATGCAGTCGCTTATACGGCAGGGCCGGGTTTGATCGGTGCTCTATTGGTAGGTACAGCAACTGGTCGTAGTTTGGCCTATGGCTTAGGTGTGCCGGCGGTAGCAGTTCATCATATGGAGGCACATTTATTAGCACCTCTATTAGAAGATGAATCAATTGATTTTCCTTTTTTAGCGTTATTGGTTTCTGGAGGACATACGCAGTTGATGCAAGTGAATGCATTGGGAGATTATGAATTACTCGGAGAAACATTGGATGATGCAGCAGGTGAAGCTTTTGATAAAACTGCCAAGCTCATGGGCTTAGGTTATCCAGGAGGTCCTGCCATTTCGAAGTTAGCGGATGATGGTGATCCAAAACGATATCAATTTCCTAGGCCGATGACCGATAGGCCAGGCTTGGATTTCAGTTTCAGTGGTTTAAAAACTTTTACCATGAATCTGGTTAATAAAGAATCGGATGATGAACAAACCCGAGCCGATATTGCTCGTGGTTTTGTTGAGTCAGTAGTTGATACGTTAGTTATCAAATGTCGGAGAGCATTAGAGCAAACAGGGATGCAACGTTTAATTGTTGCTGGTGGCGTCAGTGCCAATAAACAATTACGCGAAGCTTTGTATCAGTTAGGTGAAAAACAAAAAGTGGCTATTAACTTTCCAAAGCCAGAGTTTTGTACGGATAATGGGGCAATGATTGCCTATGCGGGAGCACAGAAATTATTAGGTGGTGAAGCTCAAGGTTTAGGATTTCAGGCTAGAGCGCGTTGGCCATTGACCGATGTTACTGGTTAATTAGTTTCATCAGATTCTTTCTTACCGATTTTACTTTCTTTTCCAGATAACAAATTACGAATATTGCTTTGATGTCGCCAAAATAATAATACTGCCATAATCGATGTGATGATGATTAATTCCTTAGAGCCTAAAAAGTAAAAACTCATGAATGGCATTGCCGTAGCAGCGGTTAAAGCAGAAAGAGAGGAATATCGAAATAACATTGCCATTAATAACCAAATCACAACAAATCCCAGTCCTAACACCCAATGCGTCGCAAATAAGACCCCGATAAACGTTGCAACGCCTTTGCCGCCTTTAAAACCGAAAAAGATAGGATATAAGTGTCCTAGAAACGCTGCTAAACCTGTGAGACCTATGATTAGATGTGAATCGGTAAATTGATGAGCGATTAAAACTGGAAATACGCCTTTTAGTACATCACCTGCTAAGGTAAGAGCCGCAGCTTGTTTGCCATGTAGTCTTAATACATTGGTGGCGCCAGGGTTATTGGAACCGCCGCTTCTTGGATCACTTAAACCTAAGCTTTTACAGACAATTATGGCTGAGGCGACTGAACCAAATAAATAACCAAGAATAATGAAGCTATATATCAACATGTTGTTTGATGAGTATGTTTAAGATCTTTTGAATATAAAAACGGACATGGTCTGCGTATCAACAAGTGATTATAATGGCAGATTATAAAAATTACTGAAACAGATATTTGATGGATATTATTTATTTAAACGATTTAAGAATCGATACGGTGATAGGTGTTTACGAATGGGAACGCCGTATGCGCCAGACTATTATTTTTGATATCGAAATGGCAACAGATATAAAGAAAGCTGCCAATTCCGATAATATTGATGATACTTTGGATTATAAATCTGTAGCTAAACGATTATTTTCTTATGTAGGCGAAAGTGAGTTCGAGTTAGTAGAAGCCTTGGCCGAAAGCGTTGCTGAAATTATTCTGACTGAATTTAATGTGCCATGGGTACGTCTTCGTCTAAATAAAAAAGGAGCCGTACAGGGGGTTCGAGATGTTGGTGTGATCATCGAACGAGGCGTAAGGCCTTAAATGCATTCGGTTTACGTTGGGATCGGTAGTAATATTGATCGCGAAAGAAATATTAATGACGGTGTTTCAGCTCTTGATCGACTTTTTAATGAACTTTCAGTATCCAGCGTTTATGAAACCATACCGTATGGGTTCGATGGTGAAAATTTTTATAATTTAGTTGCAGGTTTTTCATCAGAATTATCCGTGCAAGAAGTTAATAAACACTTAAAACAGATTGAAATCGAATTTGGCAGAGAACAAAAAACCAAACAATATGCCTCAAGAAGTTTAGATATCGATTTGTTGCTGTATGATGATTTAGTTAGTGATAGTTCGGAATTACAATTACCACGTAATGATTTGCTTAAGTATTCGTTTGTGTTGTTTCCAATGGCAGAATTAGCGCCAGATCTGATTCATCCAATAGAGCAAAAAAGTTATAAACAACTTTGGCATGATTATGATAAACCTGTAAATGATCTTTGGAAGATTGATTTTGTATGGGATTATAAACGATTAGAGAAACACAATGGATGATGATCCAGTAAATGAAAGTGAACCTGAGAGAAAGGTCACCAAGAAAAAAACAAAAAAGAAGCGAGCTAAAAAGAAAACCACTAAAAAGCTAGCTAAAAAAACTTCAAAAAAAACGGCTAAGAAAACGACTAGTCGTGCTAAAAAGAAGACATCGAGCCATACTACAAAAAAAACATCTAGTACAGCTGTAGAGAGCGATAAAGAAAGTCATTCCATTCAAGTTGTCGATAATATTATTGATAACACTTCTGAACTAGAAGCAAATGAAAAATTTAATATCATTTGTTTTGGTGATTCAATAACTGAAGGTGCAGAGTTTCCTGAAGAATTACGTTGGCCTTCAATGTTGCAAGAAATGCTCGATGAATATGAACCAGGTAAATTTAAAGTACATAACAAAGGTGTTGGCAATGATACGACTGCTAATGCGCTTGATCGTTTTAAAAAAGATGTCATACCTTTATTGCCTGGTATTGTATTAATCCAGTTTGGCTTGAATGATGCCAATGTATTTGATTGGGCTAAATACTCCCGGGTGAGTATTTATGAGTTTAAAAAGAATTTACGCGAGTTCTATAGAGCAATATTTAAAAAACATGGGACTTGTATTTATATTGTAAATCATGCCATTGGTGATGTACGTGGCAAGCAAGGTAACCGTAAGTCGTATTATGATAACTTTATTCCATATAATGATACGATTCGTTACGTTGCGGTTAAATTAGGTGCGCCATATATAGACTTATATGAAATTATTCGAGAACGCCAAATCAATCTCGATTACTTCGTATCGTTCGACAAAATGCACCTAACGTTAGAAGGCAATATGAAATACGCCGCTTGGGTTTATGAGTCATTGACCGGCGAAGAATATATTTTTAAAGAATACGATTAATTTAAAGATTTATACTCTGGAGAATGTTATGAAATTTTGCGTGCGTTTAATATTGATCATGTTAATCCCTTGCATTTTGAGTACAGCATGTTCGGGAGTTCAAAAAAGAGAAAAGGTCAGTACATTGCAAACAGCAATAAAACAATATGGCCAAGCAGTACGCTGGGCACGCTACAAAAATATGTATGACTTTCATTTGGACAAAGATGGTAATAAACCTAAGTTAAATTTAAATGACTATAAAGGTATTCAAGTAACTGCTTTTAATGTTGTGGAAGATGGTGAAATTAATGAAGAATTAAAAGAAGCCGATGTGATTGCTGAATTTAGTTACTATGATGAAGATTATGCAACAGTGAATACCATCAAACATGTTCAACATTGGTGGTATGAAGAGGAAGTGAAACGTTGGTTTTTGGATGCTAAGTTACCTGAATTTAGAAAGTAGTCAGCATTTAACTAACTCAATAAACTACGACCGCCATCTATGGTTAATATTTGGCCTGTCATATATTTAGCATCGTTAATTAAATACATGACTGCATCGGTAATGTCTTCAGTTGAGCCTTTTCTACGCATAGCAATTTTATTAAGTATATTATCTTTTGTACTCGATTCCATTGCTTCTGGCCAATCGATAGCACCAGGTGAAACTGCATTAACACGTATTTCAGGTGCTAGTTCTTTTGCCATAGCTTTGGTTAGCATGACCAACCCAGCCTTAGCAGTACTGTAAATAGGGTAATGCATTAAAGGTCTGTGACCGTGTATATCGGTTATGTTTACGATACAGCCGTTGGTCTTTTTCAATGAATCGGTTGCTTCTTTGATAAGAAACGTTGGTGCTTTGAGATTAATGTTTATTAAATCATTCCAAACTTTTTCATTAATATTATCTATATCAGTTGAATAAAACGTTGATGCGTTATTTATTAGAACATCAAGACGTTGGAATTGTGTTAAACATTTTTCAATGATTGAAGCGTATGAAGCTTGGTCGTTTAAATCGTAACAAATCTCATAAACTGAATTAGGTCTTTGTTGATTAAGTTCGTCACAGAGTTTTTCAGCTTCATTATTAGATTCATGGTAATGTACCATGACATTGAATCCGTTTTGGTGAAGGCGTTTTACAATTGCTGCACCAATCCGTTTTGCTGAACCTGTAACTATCGCGACTTTATCCATTTAACTGCTCGAACATTAGGGTGATATGGAACTGATTAAATAAAACTATCATATATTGTAAATGAATCTACCCCCACTTAGCGCGAATAATCTAAAAAAAAGTCAGTCATTAATCAACCGACTTATACAATCTGTTCAAAAGAGTGGTTCGATTGGTTTCGATGAGTTTTTAAACCTTGCGCTGTACGATTCTGAAAATGGCTATTATTGTCATAAACATGCAATCTTTGGTGCGGATGGTGATTTTATAACTGCACCAACCCGTTCATCATTATTTTCAATGATAATAGCTAAACAATGTTTGCAAATTTTGGAACAAACATCGGATGGATGTATTGTTGAACTTGGCCCGGGTGATGGTCAGTTAACTAAAGATATAGTTTTGTATTTACATAAATTTTCAGCGCTACCAGAATCTTATTTTTTAATCGAAACCAGTCCAGCTTTAAAGGAGAAACAAAAAGAATTATTTGAAGAATGTATCCCTGAATACTTACCAAAAATTCAGTGGATAAACCAAGAACAGATTCCTCAATTATCTGGGGTGATTATCGCCAATGAATTATTGGATGCTCTTCCATTTAAACGGTTACAAGTAATTAATAATCAATTCTATGAAATGAGTGTTAGTTATGAAAAAGAGGAGTTTATTTGGAAAATAATAGAGATTAATTCTTCTATAGAACAATATATTGAAAAACATATTCCTAATGAGTTGCTAGAACATGAACAGTATCAAACTGAGATACATCTAATGTATGAACCATTACTAAAACAGATAATGCAGAAATTAAAGAAAGGTGTATTTTTGATAATGGATTATGGCTCTGCGAAACATGATTATTATTCGCATGATAAACAAAAGGGTACTATGCGATGTTTTTACCAACATAGAGTGCACGATGATCCATACATTAATATCGGGTTTCAAGATATTACCAGTGATGTAGAGTTTTCTGCTTTTACAAAAATAGCTTACCAGAATGGTTACGATATTTTAGGTTATACTACCCAAGCGAATTTTCTATTAGGGAATGATATACAATCTATTTATAATGAAATAATAAATAATACGGATCTAGATACCATAAAATTAAATTCTGAATTAAAAAGCTTAGTGATGCCTGATGAAATGGGTGAACGTTTTAAAGTCTTAGCACTTGGCAAAGATTATCATCAATCTTTAGATGGCTTTTCTTTTAAAGATTTAACATACAGTTTATAGAATTATTATTGAATAATGGAAACACTACATTTAATTTTACTTGGGCTTATTCAAGGCATTACCGAATTTTTACCTATTTCCAGTTCCGCACATTTAATATTGTTGCCTAATATTATGGGCTGGGATGATCAAGGTGTTACTATCGACATAGCTGCGCACCTTGGTAGTTTGTTGGCGGTATTAGTTTATTTTCAAAGAGATATTCAAACGGTTATCCAACCTTGGATTGCAAAACCTTTTGCTTATAGTCCAAATTCAAATCATAAATACATGTTGTTTTTTATCATAACAACAATACCAATCGCACTTGTTGGTTTATTTCTTTATGACTACATAGCTGATTATTTACGTGAACCCTATGTTATTGGGTTGGCATCTATAGGCTTTGGTATTTTATTATGGTGGGCGGATTCTACTTGCCAGCAAATAAAATCATATGAACGTATTGGTTATCATTCGGCATTTATGTTTGGTTTGGCTCAGGTGTTAGCTTTAATCCCTGGTACGTCACGATCTGGTATTACGATGACCGCTGGATTAATGATGGGCTTTGATAGAAATGCTGCTGCACGTTTTTCATTTTTAATGGCTATCCCGGTGATATTATTAGCAGGAGGTCACGAAGCATTCCGGCATTTTACTGGAGAAGCGGCTACAGATTGGTATGCTTTTACAGTTGTGGCTACTGTTTCGGCTATCAGTGCTTGGTTATCAATACATTACTTTTTAAAGTTTCTACAAAGCACTGGCATGCTGCCATATGTTGTCTATAGAATTTTATTAGGCGTAGTAATTTTAGGTTTTGTTTTTGTTGGTAAATTATAAATAAGCACTAAGGTGCAATTTTATATTTAACTACCGCTTGCGCATAACTGACTAAGGTATTACGTTCGCTAATAGCTGCGCCGACAGTTACACCTGCTAAGGGGACCCAACCTTCCTGAATTTTTTCATTCACTTTAACGGAAAGCTGCATCGGGTTTGCATTGCTAATGACCAAATAATCTGTAATTTCTTTAGAAGGCATAAAGATCTCCAAAAATAGATGATACCGTTATTTCTCTTGTTGTCGTCGTAAACATTTTCGATATTCATTATAGATGGTTTGACAGCGAGTGCCTAAATCGGAATTTTCTTCCAAGTTATCAACATAGAATCGGATTAATGCACGAATAGCATTTTCCATATCACCACGTTGACTTGGAGGGTTGGCTGATTTAGCAAGACGATGTAAATACTTCAATAAAAACCATTCGATTGAATGGCTTTCATATTCTCGTTTTTCAATGTCCTTTATATGACTTAGAACATGAACTCGAAAATCTGCAAAATAAGGTTGTTTGGTTGCCATAAAGTTTTAAACAAATTTAAGTAATACAGTAACATTAATTACATGCTATAACATAACTCAACGATGAACTTGCCAACTAAAACTCAAAATATTTCAGGGATAATAAATGAATTTTTGTAGTGATTGTGGTGGAAAAATCATTACGATGATTCCAGAAGATGATAATCGTATGCGTCATGTGTGCGATGCATGCGGGATGATACATTACTTAAATCCAAAAATTATTTGCGGTTGTATCCCGGTTTGGCAAGATAAAGTTTTATTATGCAAGCGAGCGATAGAACCACGATACGGTTATTGGACCTTACCGGCTGGTTTTATGGAAAATGGAGAGACTACGCATGAAGCGGCACAAAGAGAAACTTGGGAAGAAGCAATGGCTTCAGTGAAAATACAACAGCTTTATTGTGTTTTTAGTTTGCCTCATGTCAATCAAGTTTATTTGATGTATTTGTCTGAGCTAGAAACGTTAGATTTCAAACCGGGCATTGAAAGTTTAGAAACTAAATTATTGCTGAAATCAGAAATTCCATGGGATGAGTTAGCATTTTCAACGGTTAAATATACTTTGGATTTTTATTTTCAAGAGCGAGATACGCAGAAATTTTCAACTCATGTTGGAGATATCATAAAACAAGATGAACGATATGCTTTTCGTTCGAATTCGAAGTGAGAAGCCTAGTCGTTAGCTCACTTCAGTCCATAAACCAAAGCCACATTCGTAACATTTACTATCATTAATAACTCGATCGCCTTTATTGAATGCTTGATCATTCCAATAACAGTTAGCATTTTCTGCATCCAATTGAACGGTATCTTGGTTATCGACGGTATTAATAATGGTGGAGGTTTTTTTTCCAGCTTCAGGTGAGGAAACTTCTATTGGTTGTGACATTTCAGGACACCCCATACATTTTCATAGTTTTTGAAATAGTAAAGTCATAAATGAGTTTTTGCCAGTGCTAACTTACTAAAACCTAGCAAAATAGCGGTTATTGCTTGCATTTATTCGCCAGATCATTATGGTTATCGGCCGTTTTTTAAACATACATGAAAGAGATTTTTAGGAGACTTTGGAATGATAAAGCCCCACGGTTCTGAAACGCTAACGCCGTTATTCGTAGAAGATGAGGCGACTCGAAACAACCTCATCAAAGAAGCTGAAGGTTTACCTTCGATATTGCTAAATTCAGCATCAGCAGCGAATGCAGTGATGCTTGGGGCAGGTTACTTCACTCCACTAAAAGGCTATATGAATTTAGAAGATGCTTTAAGTGTGTCTTCGCATATGAAAACAACAGATGGCGTTTTCTGGCCAGTCACCGTGATGAATCGCACGGATGATATTTCTTCGGTTGGGGATGCTAAACGTATTGCTTTGCGTGATCCTAATGTCGATGGGAATCCTGTTTTAGCAATTCAAGATATTGAAGCGATTGAAGAAGTTACCACTGACCAACTAACAACAATGGCGGCCAAAAACTTTGGTACTCTAGATGACGCACATCCAGGTGTTTCAACCTTTATGGGCCTAGGAAAATACGTTATTTCAGGGCCGATTCAAGTACTCAATTACAGCTATTTTGAAATAGATTTTCCAGAAACATTCCGTACAGCCCCACAAATTCGCGGTTTGATCGAAAAGAACGGTTGGGAAAAAGTTGTTGCTTTCCAAACTCGTAACCCAATGCACCGTGCTCATGAAGAACTCTGCAAAATGGCATTGGAACGTGTTGGAGCAGACGGCGTATTGATTCATATGCTGTTAGGCAAATTGAAAAAAGGCGATATCCCTGCGGATGTACGTGATGCAGCGATTCGTAAAATGGTCGAGTTATATTTCCCAGATAATACTGTCGAAGTTACTGGTTATGGGTTTGATATGTTATACGCAGGTCCTCGTGAAGCAGTATTGCACGCTGTATTCCGACAAAATGCAGGTTGTACCCATTTAATTGTGGGACGTGACCATGCAGGTGTTGGAGATTTCTATGGTCCTTTTGATGCACAAAGTATTTTTGATGAATTGCCAGAGGGTGCGCTAGAAATTGAAATCTTCCGAGCGGATCACACTGCGTATTCTAAAAAGCTAAATAAAGTGGTCATGATGCGCGATGCAGAAGACCATTCTAAAGAAGACTTTGTATTACTTTCTGGTACCAAAGTCCGCGAAATGTTAGCTGCAGGTGAGGACTTGCCTCCAGAATTTGCTCGTCCTGAAGTGGCTAAAATCCTCATGGCTTTCTATCAGGCAAATTCATAAATT
Organism: Gammaproteobacteria bacterium; assembly: GCA_965243205.1. GTDB lineage: Bacteria > Pseudomonadota > Gammaproteobacteria > Eutrophobiales > Eutrophobiaceae > CBDEUK01. The sequence continues at coordinate 1,434,745 of CBDEUK010000002.1, read as the reverse complement.
ATTGTCTTTTCTAATCGGGCTTGAATTCTCAAGCCCGATCCCCATCTAGCAAACTTCGAATAATAACTCTGTCAACGCTCTATCCAGTTGACTTTAAACGTATTTGAACTATAGTTCGTAGCACAATTAGCACTCAATTACTAAGAGTGCTAGTAAATATTTAAATTTTCTTTTTAATCAATAAGTTATTTAGGAGTGAAATACTATGAAAATTCGCCCTTTGCATGATCGTGTGATCGTCAAACGCATGGAAGAAGAAAAAACTTCTGCTGGCGGTATCGTGATCCCTGATAGTGCTACTGAAAAACCTATCAAAGGTGAAGTATTGGCTGTCGGTAATGGCAAAATTTTAGAAAACGGTGATGTGCGCGCAGTTGACTTGAAAGTCGGTGACCAAGTCCTTTTCGGTAAATATTCAGGTACCGAAGTGAAAGTAGACGGTGAAGAGCTACTGGTTATGCGTGAAGAAGACATCATGGGTGTCCTTGAAGGCTAAGTCTTTTTACAAAAAACATTTAATTACGAATTTAATATATAGAGGAATCAAACATGGCTGCTAAAGAAGTCAAATTTTCCGATGATGCACGTAGTCGTATGGCTGCTGGTGTTAATGTTCTAGCGAACGCAGTAAAACAAACCTTAGGCCCAAAAGGTCGTAACGTTGTTCTAGAAAAAAGCTTCGGTGCTCCTACCGTTACCAAAGACGGTGTTTCAGTTGCTAAAGAAATCGAATTAGAAGATAAATTCGAAAACATGGGCGCGCAAATGGTGAAAGAAGTTGCTTCAAAAACGTCTGATGTTGCTGGTGACGGTACCACTACTGCGACTGTTCTAGCTCAAGCGATTGTTCGTGAAGGGTTAAAATCAGTAACAGCTGGTATCAACCCAATGGATATCAAACGTGGAATCGATAAAGGTGTTGCAGCAGCGGTTGAAGAGTTAAAAGGCTTGTCAAAACCATGTGCAGATAGTAAAGCAATTGCCCAAGTAGGTACTATCTCAGCTAATTCTGATAGTGACGTAGGTGAAATCATTGCTAATGCAATGGATAAAGTCGGTAAAGAAGGTGTTATCACTGTAGAAGAAGGTAACAGCTTGGAGAATGAATTAGACGTGGTTGAAGGTATGCAATTCGACCGTGGTTATCTTTCTCCTTACTTCATCAACAATCAAGAATCTATGAGCGTTGAGTTAGAAGCGCCGTTCATCTTGTTGTTCGATAAAAAAATCTCAAATGTTCGTGACTTAATTCCTTTATTAGAAGGCGTTGCGAAAGCGGGTAAATCATTAATGATCATCGCTGAAGATGTTGAAGGCGAAGCCTTAGCGACATTGGTTGTGAACAACATGCGCGGTATCGTTAAAGTAGCTGCAGTTAAAGCACCTGGTTTTGGTGATCGTCGTAAAGCAATGCTTGAAGACATCGCTATTTTAACTGGTGGTACTGTTATTTCTGAAGAAGTTGGTTTATCACTTGAAAAAGCAACTCTTGATGATTTAGGTACAGCGAAACGTGTTCAAATCACCAAAGACAACACCACTGTTATTGATGGTGCAGGTCAAGCGGGTGATATTGAAGCTCGTATTAAAACTATCCGTGCTCAAATCGAAGAATCTTCTTCTGATTATGACAAAGAAAAACTTCAAGAACGTGCCGCTAAGTTATCAGGCGGTGTTGCAGTTATTAAAGTGGGTGCGGCGACTGAAGTTGAAATGAAAGAAAAGAAAGCTCGCGTAGAAGACGCACTTCACTCAACCCGTGCAGCGGTTGAAGAAGGTGTGGTTCCTGGCGGTGGTGTTGCGTTAATTCGCTCACAAGCTGCTATCGCTGGTGTTGAAGGTGATAACGATGACCAAAATGTTGGTATCAGCATCTTAACCCGTGCAGTTGAAGAGCCTCTACGTCAAATCGTAACCAATGCTGGTGAAGAAGCTTCTGTTATTGTTAACGCAGTGAAAGAAGAAAAAGGCACCAATGGTTATAACGCAGCCACTGGTGAGTATGGAGATATGATTGCTATGGGTATTCTTGACCCAACAAAAGTAACTCGCTCTGCATTACAAAACGCAGCGTCTGTAGCAGGTCTTCTATTAACCACCGAAGCGATGGTTGCAGAAGTTCCTAAAGATGAGCCTGCAATGCCTCCAATGGATCCAGGTATGGGCGGCATGGGCGGAATGGGCGGCATGATGTAAATGGATTTACGAATACTGCGGGTGCAGGACGCACAAGAGCAGTAGATGTAATACCCCCTTTTCGTAGTGAATAAAAAACCCCGCTTATGCGGGGTTTTTTTTGTGTGTATTTGATCTAGATCAAGCAAACATCAGTTATTAACCGAAGTAGGATTCTTTCTTGTGAGGATTTTAAATTGAATCCCGATACAGCCTAAGTCGTTTATGTATTGGAGTTGGATAATGAGGAAAAATTTACCTATCACAGATATAGAACGTGATTTCGATGATGAGACAGAAATAATTTCTTCTACCGATCTAAAAGGTAAAATTATTTATGCAAATGATGATTTTATTAAGATCAGTGGTTTTAGCTGGGATGAATTAGAAGGAAAAGCTCATAATTTAGTTCGTCATCCTGATGTACCTCCAGCCATATTTGCCAATATGTGGCAGCAGATTAAACAGGGAAAACCTTGGCTTGGTGTCGTGAAAAATCGTTGTAAAAATGGTGATCACTATTGGGTAAATGCATTTGTGACACCGATATATGAAGATGGTGAAGTATGCGGTTTTGAATCAGTTCGAAGTAAACCTAGCATAGAAGAGAAAACACGCGCCGAAAAAGTTTATAAAGAAGTTTGGAACAATAAATCCAATCGATTTGTCAGCTGGTGGTCTGAATGTAGTATCGGTTTAAAAACGTATATTTCGTTTCTTTTATCATTATTACCTTATTTAGCATTTCTTGTAGCAATACCTGAAGCATCATTAAAGCTACATTTAGCAACACTTACTTTAAGTGCAGGGTTGGCTTATTGTGGTTCTCTTGTTACTACAAAACGTTTAAGAGATTTAGCGATTCAGTCCAAACAGATTATTGATAATGAATTATTGAGTTGGTTTTATACTGGAAATAGAGATGAGATAGGACAATTAGATCTAGCCTTAAAGATCCAATCTGCAAAAATAAAAACAGTACTAGGTCGAGTACGGGAATCTGCACAAGAATTAAAATTAGAAGCAGAGAGAACCACTGCAGCTAGTAATTCATCAAGTGAGGCTTTATTTAGTCAACAACGTGATACCCATTCTGTAGCAACGGCAATGGAAGAAATGTCGACCACGATTAATGAGATTGCTAAAACAGTTCAGAACGCTTACCGATTAGCTGAAGAGACAGATAAACAATCTCAATCCAGTAAATCAGTTGTTGGCAATGCGATGAATGCCATTCACGAATTGGCTGATAGAGTAAAAGATACTGCTGAAGTTATTCAAAATCTTGATAACGATTGTGAAAAAATTGGCAATGTTTTAAATGTCATTCAGGAAATTGCTGATCAAACGAATTTATTAGCATTAAACGCGGCTATTGAGTCAGCTCGTGCAGGAGAACATGGCGCAGGTTTCGCAGTGGTTGCTGATGAGGTTCGTACTTTGGCTAGCAGAACTCAAGATTCTACACGTGATATTGAAGATATAATCAATACGTTACGCACAGCGGCTAAAAAGGCCGTTGATACAATGAAGTTGGGTTCAGAGCAGGCGATGAATTGCGTTGAGCAAGGAAAAACAGTTGTTACAGAATTAGATGCTATAAGTACTCGGGTAAGTGAGATTAATGGAATGAATCAAATGATTGCAAGTGCTACTGAAGAGCAGAGTGTTGTTTCAACTGAAATGAGTCAAAATATTATACGAATCAGTGATGCAACGGATGACACCAGTGCGCAAGCGAAAGAAACTTTGAGTGCGAGTGAAAATCTGACAAATCGAGCAAACAATATGAATATGATGTTGCTACGTTTTAAAGCATAAAGGTCTAGAAATAGCAGGTATGTGACTTGATAGGCTACTAGATATTTAACCTTTTTTCATTGCATCAAAGAATTCAGCGTTATTCTTAGTACCACGTAAGCGTTCTAATAAAAATTCCATCGCAGCAAGTGGTTCCATTGGGTGAAGTAGCTTACGCAGGATCCAAATTTTTTGTAGTTCATCAGGGGTTGTGAGTAAGTCTTCTTTCCGTGTTCCTGAACGATTGATATTGATAGCAGGGTAGATGCGTTTTTCTGCGATCTCACGTTCAAGGTGTAATTCCATATTACCAGTACCTTTAAACTCTTCGTAAATCACATCGTCCATACGAGAACCAGTATCAATCAGTGCTGTTGCAAGAATGGTTAAGCTACCACCTTCTTCGATGTTACGGGCTGCACCAAAGAAACGTTTTGGGCGTTGCAATGCATTTGCATCCACACCACCGGTCAAAACTTTGCCTGAGGCAGGAACGACGGTGTTATAAGCACGCGCTAAACGCGTAATGGAATCTAATAAAATAACCACATCTTTTTTATGCTCGACTAAACGTTTAGCACGAGCGATTACCATTTCTGCAACTTGTACGTGACGTGAGGCAGGTTCATCAAAGGTACTGGAGATTACTTCACCGCGTACAGAACGTTCCATTTCAGTTACCTCTTCGGGACGTTCGTCGATGAGTAAAACAATTAAATGACACTCAGGGTTATTATGTGTAATCGATTGCGCGATGCTTTGTAGCATCATGGTTTTACCAGATTTAGGTGGCGCTACAATCAAACCGCGCTGGCCTTTACCGACTGGTGACGCTAAATCGATAATACGTGGAGTTAAATCTTCAGTGCTACCATTACCAATCTCAAGTTGCATACGATCTTGAGCGAATAACGGCGTTAAGTTTTCAAAAAGGATTTTGTGTTTGGCTTTTTCAGGTGGCTCGAAGTTAATTTCGGCTACCTTAAGTAATGCAAAATAACGTTCACCATCTTTAGGTGGGCGAATCTTGCCAGAAATATTATCCCCAGTTCTTAAATTAAATCTTCTAATTTGGCTAGGTGATACATAGATATCATCCGGGCCTGCTAAATATGAACTACCTGCTGAACGTAAGAAACCAAAGCCATCCTGCAAAATCTCTAAAACACCATCTCCGTAGATGTCTTCACCCTTTTTGGCTTGTGCCTTGAGGATTTCAAAGATCACGTCTTGCTTTCGTGACCGGGCTAGGCCATCAAGACCTAAGTTTTCAGATAATTTAATAAGTTCAGATGCTGGTTGTTGTTTTAGTTCGGTAAGGTTCATAGTTAGATGGTAAAAAGTAAAAGAAGGATTAGTGTATATGGCGGGTTACGCCGAATTGTTATTAGTTTTTGTTTTGGGGATTAAAAAAGGAAAGTATTTAATACGCCTTGGACATATACACTAGCACTAAAGTAACAATTCGTCCAGTTTTTAATGGTTAAGCTTAGATTGTGCTATCAATAAACTCCATTAATTGGGCTTTTGATAAAGCACCAACTTTGGTTGCAGAAGCTTCGCCTTCTTTAAAAATCATTAAAGTAGGAATACTTCTTACAACATATTTCGCAGGTGTTTCTTGGTTCTCATCGATATTGATTTTCGCGATGGTGATTTTGTCGCTGTACTCTTCAGCAATTTCATCAAGAATCGGTGCAATCATTTTGCATGGTCCACACCATTCTGCCCAGTAATCAAGTAGAACAGGTTTCTCAGATTTCAGTACATCATTTTCAAAGCTGGCATCTGAAACAGCAACAATTTTATCGTTCATTAGTAATCAAGTGTCCTCTGACGTTGTTAAAATAAGTTGTTAATTGAGTCAATTCTAAGATACTGTCGATCAGACTGCAAAAACTGTGAGCATTGTGTGACCAATACTATCTCGTCGAATATCCGCTTTGATCAATTAGAACTGGATGATTCGCTACAACAAGCCTTGAATCAACTCAATTTTGAGTTCTGTACCCCAATCCAAGCAGAAACCATACCGATCTCGTTAAATCGACAAGATGTGGCGGGTCAAGCGCAAACAGGAACTGGTAAAACCGCCAGTTTTTTATTGGTAACACTACAAATCTTACTCAATTCAAAGAGTCAATGTGAACCTGGCAAGCCTCGAGCCCTGATTATTTCACCAACTCGAGAACTGGCGATTCAAATCCATAAAGATGCAGTTTCTCTGAATCAGTTTGCTGATCTTAAACTCGGATTAGTATATGGGGGTATTGATTATAAAAAACAACTGGCTCAGTTTAATGAGCCTGTGGACGTGTTAATCGGGACTCCAGGCCGATTAATCGACTACTACCAACAAAGAGTTTTTCACCTAAAGGAAATAGAAGTTGTTGTCTTGGACGAAGCCGACCGCATGTTTGATTTAGGGTTTATCAAAGACATTCGTTATCTATTGCGTCGTTGTCCTAAGCCTGAACAACGTTTGAGTATGTTGTTTTCAGCAACGTTAAATTTTCGAGTCACTGAGCTAGCTTATGAGCACATGAATAACCCGAAATTGATCGAGGTCAAACCAGAGCAAGTTACAGCTGAGCGTGTTACACAAGTACTTTACCACGTTGCAAATGATGAAAAGATTCCGTTGTTGCTTGGTTTATTGCAACAGATTGATCCGAAACGGACCATTATCTTTGTTAATACAAAAAATAATGCGGAAATAGTTGCGGGTTATTTATTAGGTAATGATTATGAGGTTGCAATCTTATCGGGCGATGTACCGCAAAAAAAACGTCAGAGTTTATTTGAGAAATTTTCAACGGGTGAAATTCCTATTTTGGTTGCTACTGACTTAGCTGCGCGTGGTTTACATATTCCAGAAGTTAGCCATGTATTTAATTACGATTTACCACAAAACCCTGAAGATTTCGTTCATCGAATTGGCCGGACTGCAAGGGCAGGTGCTAGCGGCGATGCCGTGAGTTTTGGTTGCGAAGATTTTATTTATTCACTGATGGAAATTGAGGAATACTTAGGCGATAAAATTCCGACAGCGACGATTACCCAAGATTTATTAGTTGAACCTCAGCCGCCGAAAAAAATTGAAAAAGCCCCACAACAACGTTCCTATAAAAAACGACCGCGCCGTCGTCGTAAGCCTGCGAATACATCGAATAACTAGCTTAAAATCTTATTAATCCAGTCCGCAATATCGCGTATTTGTTCAGGTACAACTGAATGTTCCATACGGTAATCTATCCATTCAATGTTTAATCCAAGTTGTTTCATATAGTCAAAACTTTGTTTCGCGGTTGAAATTGGAATGATTGGATCAAACTCGCCATGCATCTGCATGATCTGAGTTGTCTTATTACTTTCATGCAATTCAGATTCAGTGGAGTCTTTAATGGGTAGATAAGTAGAAAGCGCTAATATACCAGCGAGAGGTTTATCAAAACGCAAACCGGTATATAAAGAAATCGCACCGCCTTGTGAAAAGCCTGCGATAATAATTTTTTCTGAAGGGATTCCTGAATCTATTTCAGCCTCGATATATCGTTTAATCGTTTCTGAGGAAGTTTTTGTGGTTTCTAAATCTTCACGCTGAGTAAGGTCAGGACTTTTTATATCGTACCAAGCACGCATTTGCATGCCGCCATTAATGGTGACTGCCATGATTGGTGCATGCGGGAAGATAAAACGAATCCCAAGTTCTTTATCCAATTTTAATTGTGGCACAATTGGTTCAAAGTCATGACCATCGGCACCTAAGCCGTGTAGCCAGATAACCGTGGCTTTGTGTTCAGTTTGTGGTTCAATAATGACGGCTTCTTGCATGATGTATTCTTCAGTTCATTTCAAAACAGAGAGTATCGTAGTTTCTGATGTGTAATTCAAAATTGAAATGATCTTGAAAATTCTAAAATAAGATTATATATTTAAATTATCTTAAATAAGAATTATGTTTAGTGTTTCTGTAATAGACTAAACGGAGTGAATTATGGCTACTCAAGCCCTCAATAAAAATACGACTGCAGTTGATCAAGATAGTGTTGTTCGCAAGGCTTTAATGAATGTTGGCAAGGCTTTGGATATTGCACCTGAAGTTCTCGGAGCTATTGTGGGTCGCAATAAAAGCAGTTTATACCGCGCTAATGGTTTAAAAGCCGATAGCAAACATGGTGAATTAGCCTTGGTATTGATCCGTTGCTATCGTGCTTTGCATGCTTTGATGGGTGGTGATGAACAAGCCATGCAACATTGGTTTCATACCAAAAATTTGCACACAGGCGGAATTCCTATTGAACAAGTTCAAAGCTTGGAAGGACTCATGAGCGTTTCCAGATACCTGGACGGTATTCGTGGCAAGATTTAACTCGTCTTGGGGCTCTATTAATACTGAGATTCTTCAAGGCGATATTTGGCGTGTGGTAGAAAGCCAAGAACAAATTGCTACTATGAGTTTGGTCGATAATATTGAGGAACAAGATGTTTTAGAACAGTTGTTAGATGGTTGTAAACCTTCGCAGCCAGAAGACACAAAAGGTCTGGATTATTTATTATCAACACCGTTTCGTTACCCGCCGTTGCGATGGGGCTCGCGTTTTGGAACCGCAAATGAACGCGGTATTTTTTACGGTTCTGAAACGTTTAATACAGTATTAGCTGAAGTTGCTTATTATCGTTTTCTTTTCTGGCAAGGTATGAGCAAAGCCCCGCCTAATCCATTGCAAACTCAACACACAGCATTTCAAGCAGCCTATAAATGTTCTCTAGCAGTGGATGTTACTAAGCCACCATTTAAAAAACGTCGTAAAGATATGATCTCCAAAAATAGCTATGAACTGACGCAACAAGTCGGGACATATCTACGAGAGAATAATTGCGATGGCATTCGATTTGAATCAGCACGTTGTCCTGATAAAGGCTTTAATTTAGCCATTACCAAACCTAAGGCGTTAAAGAAAAAGCTACCTCAAAATAAACGCCGTTTATTTTGTATGACTTCTAAAGAAACAGTGAGCTTTAAAATTTTGAATAATCGAAAAGATAATGAACAAACCATGTTTCACTTCTCCAAAAAAGAATTTTTAGTGGGCAGAGTTTTTCCTGTTGTTAGTTAAAGTAATGATAATGAAATCAAAAAAATATAGAATTAAAAGTATATAAAAAGTGTTTTAAACACGAAAATGGACTCAAAATGGACGTATTATCAAAAAGATTATTTATTTCAATTATTTTAGCTTCTGCTGTTTTTTCAACTCAAGCCGCCGATTTATTCGAAAATTACGATATCCAAATTCTTGGATTAGAAGGTGATGGTCAAAATATTCCAGTATTTAGCTATGTGCCTTTAGTTACTGCTTTTTCTGGCCCCAAGCCTCTCAACAATAGTGGCCAGGTAATTGGACGTACTTTTTTCGAAGATCCAATCACAAATGAAAGTACTAAAGAAAGTGCTTGGTTTTATGATGGCGTCAGTACGAAACAGGTTGGACTGATAGGCACAGAATATACGGATATAAACGGCTATCAATCAAGCAGTGCTTTTGCTCTAAACAATGAAGGATGGGTAGCAGGCGTTTCTGAAAGATATGTATCAGGTACTACAACATCACATGGTCAGCACGCTTGGGTTTATCATGACAACCAAACAAGAGAAGTAGGTCTTACTAGTGATGAATACACAAGATCTGATGGTTTTGAATACAGTGAAGCTCAAATAATTGTAGGTTCTTCTCATGTATTAGGTAGTTCAACTCGATTTAATGGGATGAATGATAATGGTTATAGTGTATGGGCTTACAATGGAATTGAAACTAAAAAGTTAGGATTTACAGGCGACAGGCATACTCGAGCAAGTGATGGCTATCAGAATTCAACATGGAACGATTATAATTCTCAAGGCGCTATTATAGGAAATTCCGATAGGTTTAAAACAGACGACTTTTCATTGCGTGATTTTCGTGATGGAACGAATGCTTGGATATATGATGGTAATCAGACAATAGCACTTGGGCTTAATGGTTCAGAATTTGAAGATGTCAATGGCGAAACCCAAAGTAGAGTGTTTTCAATCAATGAAGCAGGACAGGTGATTGGAGAATCTACTCGTTTGAATCAATTTGATGCGGGCCAAGTAGCTTGGTTATACGATCAAGGAAATTACACTCAAATGGGTTTGACCGATGCATACCACACAAGCAATGAGAGCAGGCAATATAGTGAGATTTTATTTCCACTAAATGGTGACAAAAAGGCAATTAATAAAAATGGTCAGGTTATTGGAGGCTCAGAACATTATAACCTTGTTAGCGGCGCTGGAACTCCAGATATAGTAGAGCATAGAGGTCAGAGTGCCTGGGTTTATGATGGCGATAAAACTGTTCGTTTAGGTTTCATAGGAGAAGAATATACCGATGAATATGGTGTTCAATTTAGTGAAGCAAAAATGCTCAATGACCAAGGACAGGCAACTGGAGATTCTATGCGCTTTAATCAACAAGATTTTCTAGGCAGAGATACATGGTTTTATGATGGTTCTGAAACAAAACAAATAGGTTTAGTTGATAGTGAGCATACCAGTAGCCAAGGAGAACGTAATTCAGAAGTAGTCGATATCAATAATCAAGGATACGTCATTGGTCTTTCCGACCGTTTTACTGGTGAATACCAAAATGATACTGATTCATGGTTATTTAATGGCGTTGGCACTATTCAAATTGGGTTAACTGGAAATGAATTTACTGGAACAGATGGAAGACAAAACAGTCGAGTTTTTGACTTAAACGAAATAGGGCAGGTCGTTGGGCTTTCTCAAAAATATAATGGAAATGAAAAAAATGGCCAAGTTGCCTGGTTTTATGATTCAAATACCGATCAGACATTTTCATTTGATGTATCTTTACGTTCAGACGGTTTTACTGAAAGTGAAATTTATTATTTAGATGATGATGGCTTAGCTCTCGGGGTTTATATACTATGGGGGCAAGACGACACATATTTAGATGGAAGAGGTTTCGCCTTTACAGTAGAAAATGGCTTTGTAGATTTAGGTACATTATTGAGGGATGAATTAGGTGAAATCGATTTGGATTATCTAAAAGAGGCTTATCTAGCGAATGAGCGAGGCCAGATTTTAGTGATTGGTGTTGAGGGAGAATATGAGGAAAAAGTTGTTTTACTAACTCCTGCTTCTAATGTTCCATTGCCTGCGGCAGCTTGGTTATTTATCTCATCTCTATTATTTTTATTCAAGCATAAGCAAAAATAATTAAAAAACTCTCTTTCTATTTGAAAGCTCTATTCGATTACGGATAGGGCTTTTTTAGTATACAATTATCAAAAACCAACTTTAGAACTATCAATGAACTCAATTCGTTTCAAAACAATTTCTTTATTGTTCCTATTACTACTAGGAACCGTTGCGTGTGGGCAAAAAGGCGATTTGTATTTGCCTGAAGAAACCACTGAGTCTGAAGAAAAATAATCATCTCCAATCATGTTTGAATCTCTTTCTTACCAAAACGGTGTGTTATGCCTTGATGGTGTTTCATTGCAAGATATTGCTAATGAATATGGTTCACCGTGTTATGTTTATTCTCGAAATAGCGTGGAACAACAGTGGCTAGCTTATGATTCTGCATTTGGCGAACATCCGCATTTAGTCTGTTATGCCGTTAAAGCCAATTCCAATATTGCTATCTTAAATGTATTAGCCAAGCTTGGTTCGGGATTCGATATTGTTTCAATCGGTGAATTAGAACGCGTCCGTAAAGCGGGTGGTGATGTAAACAAAGTGGTGTTTTCTGGCGTTGGTAAAACTGAACAGGAAATGAAATTGGCTCTTGAGTACGGTGTTAAATGCTTTAATGTTGAATCAATTGCAGAGTTGCATCGTTTAAATTCAGTTGCAGGTTCTATTAATAAAATAGCACCTGTGTCATTACGCATTAATCCCGATGTCGATGCCAATACGCATCCTTATATTTCTACAGGTTTACGTGAAAACAAATTTGGCATTGCATACGATGAAGCCGTCAAAGCTTATGAGTTAGCAAATTCATTGGAACATTTAGAAATTGTTGGTGTGGATTGCCATATCGGATCGCAGATAACGGAAATATCACCATTTATTGATGCATTAAAACGTTTAGTCGAATTGATTAATAAACTGAGTAGCAAAGGTATTCAATTAAAGCATGTGGATATCGGTGGTGGTTTAGGAATTCAATATCAGGATGAGACTATTCCTGAGATGAGCAGCTATGCTAAGGCAATTATTGAAACTCTCAACGATGAAAACATGGAAGTGTTAATTGAACCTGGTCGTTCGATTGTTGGTAACGCAGGAGTACTGGTCACTAAAGTGGAATACATTAAACAAGGTGAAGATAGAAACTTTGCGATTGTAGATGCCGCAATGAATGATCTGTTACGACCATCGCTCTACAGTGCGTATCATGAAATTTTAACGGTGAATGAAAATTCAAATACTAAGCAAGCCGAATACGACATTGTTGGCCCTATTTGTGAAACGGGAGATTTCTTAGGTAAAGCACGTAAACTTGCTATTCAACAAGATGATTTAATTGCTGTTTGTTCTGCAGGCGCTTATGGTTTTACTATGGCGTCTAATTACAACACGAGGCCTCGTGTTGCAGAGATAATGATTTCAGAAGGCTTGCCTCGTTTAATTCGTAGAAGGGAAACGATTGAAGAATTATTTGAGCATGAAGTTTTGCTTCCTTAATTATTTATGCAAAGAATAGTCGAACCAGAACTCATGAATGAGTTCGAACAAGCCAAAGCCTATGCAATGGCTGATTTCTCTGAACCGCATAATCATTTCATTGAATTGTTTAAGCAAACATTTCCAGAAGCTATTCAGGGTTTGGTTTTGGATTTGGGATGTGGGCCAGCGGATATCAGCATTCGCTTTGCTAAGGCTTTTTCTGAAACGATTATTCATGGTTTGGACGGTGCAGAAGCGATGTTAGCTTTTGGTAGAGAAGCAATTGCAAAACACGATTTACAGCATCGTATAGAGCTATATCAAAGTATGATTCAAAGCTCTGAGTTACCGTTAGAAAACTACGATGTGATTATCAGTAATAGTTTGTTGCATCATATACACGAGCCATTCCATTTTTGGAATGGCGTTAAACAGTTTAGCAATCCATCATCAAAAATTTTTATCATGGACTTAATGCGACCAGAATCAGAATCTGTCGCTGAACAGTTAGTTTATGAATATGCCAAGGATGAACCAGAAGTATTACAAAAAGATTTTTTTAATTCTCTAAAGGCAGCTTTTACAGTTGATGAAGTAAAAGTCCAATTGCAAACATGTGGGTTAGAACATTTAGAGGTTACAGATGTTTCTGATCGACATTTAATTATCCATTCCTAAGAATAGTTAGTATTCACCAAATTCCAGGTATAAAAAAACCGAGGCGAACCCCGGTTTTTTATACTCAGAAGAGTAATGATGAAACGATTAGCCAGCTTCTTTAGTTGTTTTCACAATCGCTGCTGCCACTTTGTATGGATCAGCGTTAGAAGCAGGACGACGATCTTCTAAACGACCTTTCCAACCGTCTTCAACTGTACCTACTGGGATACGGATAGAAGCACCACGGTCAGAAACACCGTAACTGAATTGATCGATTGATTGAGTTTCGTGTGCACCAGTTAAACGTTGGTCATTTTCAGCGCCATAAACACTGATATGACGTTCAATGTTCTTACCAAACTCATCGCAAATTTTAGTGAAGGTTTCTTCTTTACCAGATTCACGCATTGCGCCGTTTGAGAAGTTTGCATGCATACCAGAACCGTTCCAGTCAGTATCACCTAGTGGTTTAGGATGCCATTCGATGGCTAAGCCATATTTTTCGGCAGTACGTTCTAGGAAATAACGACCTAACCAAGTTTCGTCACCAGCACGTTTAGCGCCTTTCGCGAATACTTGGAATTCCCATTGACCTGCTGCAACCTCAGCGTTGATACCTTCAACGTTTAAGCCAGCTTCTAAACAGATATCCAAATGTTCTTCGATGACTTCACGGCCATAAGCGTTTTTACCACCGACTGAACAATAGTAAGGGCCTTGTGGACGTGGGAAACCGCCTGCAGGGAAGCCAGGAGGTACATCTGTAACAGGATCCCATAAGAAGTATTCTTGTTCGAAACCAAACCAGAAATCATCGTCGTCGTCAGCTTCGTCAATGGTCGCACGGCCATTTGATTCGTGTGGAGTACCGTCTGCGTTCAATACCTCGGTCATAACAAGATAACCGTTTTTACGGTCTGGATCTGGGACACACATAACTGGTTTTAATAAACAATCTGAACTACCGCCTTCAGCTTGTTCTGTCGAGCTACCGTCAAATGACCACATTGGGCAATCTTCTAATTTGCCGCTGAAATCTTCTCTAACCATGGTTTTGCTGCGAAGACTTTGAGTAGGCTTGTACCCATCAAGCCAAATATATTCCAACTTGCTTTTCATGATATTTAATTATCCTCCACTCTTTGTTGGTATTTTCTTTAGGTTTGAACCGCAATTGTGCGACTTATTCAGCAATATGCGTTCCAGTCGCGGCATAGTCTATATATTATGGCTAGGGAAATAAAATAGAATTGGTCAGTAGTGGTTATAGTTTTTAAAAATCAATAGGTTATATTTTAATTTATATATATTGTATTTAGACTATGAACGTACGATTTGAGTAGAAATATTTGTAAAAAAAATAATAATGCACAAATACAGTGCTTATATGCTAAATCAAAGGATAAAAACGCACAACAATAGTGCGTTTACTTCCAATCTTCTTCTAACATGCGAATTATTTCTGCACAGCTATTAAAACGATTATCGCTTTCTTTCTGAATGCACTGCATCACTATTTGTTCTAATAACTTTGGAACGTTAGCAGTGGTTACCTCCGACGGTTTTGCAGGTTTATCTTCGAGTATTTGTTTACTTAATTCACTGATTGTTTGTCCTTCAAATGGTAGTTTCCCGGCTAACACTTCATAGAGCACCGTGCCTAAACTGTATATGTCAGTAGCGAAGTCTATATCAGGGTCTCGACGCAATTGTTCAGGTGACATATAAGAAATCGTACCTTGAAGATTTTCAGTATCGGTCATCGAAGAAATTTTAACGTTGGATGTTAAATTTGGTTTTCTTTCAGGTTCTGGACTGGTTCCATCAGGGTTCCAAACTTTGGCTAAGCCCCAATCCATTAGTACTACTTCTCCAAATGGACCAACTAAAATATTTTCTGGTTTAATATCTCGATGGATAACTCGGTGGCTATGTGCATAGTCTAATGCTTGAGCGATTTGCGTAATAACATTGATTAATTGACTTAAGTCGTAACGTTCGCGGTAATCGAGGATTTCTCTTAATGTATAACCATGAACTAATTTCATTGTGAAGTAATAATGCCCCTTACTATCACGGCCCAGTTCATAGGTTGGAATCGTATTTGGATGTTGCAACATTGCACTGACACGAGCTTCCCTTAAAAAGCGTTTTTTCTCTATGGGGTCATCGGCAAATTCAGGTTTGAGTGTTTTGTAACAGACCGTTCTAGAAAGATACATGTCTTTGCAAGATTGGATAATGGCCTTCCCACCACGCGCTATGGTTTTGAAATATGCATAGCGTAAATTTGGATTGGGTTTTTCCGGTAGTTCTTGGTCAGTATTTTCCAGGTAGATTAAAGCATAATCATCATTTGGCTGTTCTGGAAAACGCGTCACACTTAAGACCTCTTAATATTGATAAGTAAGATTAATGTATCAATAGTTAAAATAGTAGGTGAGAGCAGACTGAAAAGAAAGTAAATATCACTATAAGTTAATAATTTTATTCGATTATTTAATGAAACCTTATGTATTTATTTTCGTCTTACTATTTGTGTACTTAACAAAGGTCAATTAAGATCCATGAATTCAAATAGCAGAGACAAAGCATTTATGAAAACACGATTTAACAAAGGTATTTGTTGTATTGGTCTATCTATCATTGCTGTCTCTCTATCAATCAACGCTATTGCTACTGAGATCTTTGTCACTCGTGATAAAGACGGTAATCCTGTGTTTTCTGATCAACCATCGAAGAATGCAGAAAAAATTATCATTCAAGATATTCAAACAGTGCCTAGAGAAAATGTCGGTGCAGCTCCTGCTGGCTCTGCATCCAATACGATAAAAGAATTACCAAAATACAATAATTTCAGCATTGTGAGTCCTAAAAACGATGAAAATATTCGAGAAAATACAGGGGCAATGACAATATTATTAACGTTGGAGCCTGAGTTGCGTGGTAATGATACTGTGGCGTTGTATATGGACGGAGCTGAAGTAGCAAGCGGTCGTCAATTATCTTTCGATTTAGCAAATGTAGATCGTGGTACTCACACCTTACAAGCTAAAATTAAATCTGCTGCTGGTAAAAGTATCTTTGAATCCAATAGTGTTACTGTGCATTTACAGCGCATTTCAATCATTAATCGCCCCACCAACTAATTACTTCCATCCATCAATCAGACCAAGCTTGCCCCAATATGGTCTAGTTATTGCTCTTTATGATATAGAGTAATTAGCTATTTTTTTATGTTTTTTAAATCATTGAATTTATTAGTAAAAAAATAAGCTGAATCTGTAAATACTAAATAAATATCTATAATTCGCACTAATTTGGTGCAATAATATATGAGTTATGTTTAATTCTGGGGCTTTAGCAGGAGTAGTTGGCGAGCATCTAACAACCGCTGTGTTGTTATTTGATGAAGCATTTCGTCTAGGCCTCATGAATGCTGCTGCAGAAGATTTGCTGTCTGTTAGTCAGCGCCAGATGAAAGGGATGAAAGTTGAACACATCATTCCTGGAAAGAATGCATTTTCTGGATTACTACAACGGTCGTTTGAAACAGGTTCTCCGTACTCCGAGTGGGCTATGGAAATTGAATTGTTGAATGAGAAAAAGATTACAGTTGACTGTGTCTTTACGCCTATAAACGTTAAAAAGTCAGGCAAACATGTGTTGGTCGAGATGACGAATAGTAATTTTTATAACCGAATTGCTCGTGAGGAAACATTGATTTCTCAAAATTTAACCACGAAAGAACTGGGCAGGGCATTAGCTCATGAAATTAAGAATCCACTGGGTGGTATTCGTGGTGCTGCGCAATTGTTAAGGCAAGAGTTAGAAGAAGATGGGCTGAAAGAGTATACCGATATTGTTATCAATGAAGCCGATAGGTTACGTAACTTAGTCGATAAAATTTTAACGCCGGATAAAGAACTTTCATTTGCTGAAGAGAATATTCACGAAATATTACAATATGTACTGCATTTGCTTCATGCAGAGAAAGATATCAGTAGTCAGTTTATCTCTGATTATGATCCAAGTTTGCCCGAAATATTTGTCGATCGGGAAAGTTTGGTGCAAGTATTTTTAAATTTACTACGTAACGCTAATCAGGCTGTTAATAATCAAGGCCAAATCATTATAAAAACCAGGGCTACGCATAAAGTCACTATCGCACATCAATTGCATAAACTTTGCATCAGAATAGACATTATCGATGATGGCCCAGGCGTAGATGAAAACCTTGTTGATAGAATTTTTTACCCAATGATCACTACCCGAGCAGAGGGCACTGGTCTTGGACTTCCAATCGCCCAATCGCTTGTACAAAAGCATGGAGGAATCATTGAATACAATCGCAACCAACATAAAACCACTTTCACCGTCCTCATTCCATGGAGAGATTCAACAGATGAGTAAGCAGGAAGTTTGGGTCGTTGATGATGATCGGTCAATTCGCTGGGTATTAGAAAAAGCCCTCGAAAAGGCTGAAATAAAGACTATGAGTTTTGAGAATGGTAACCATGTTTTAGAACAACTTAAAAGTAGCTGCCCGCAAGCGATTATCTCTGATATTCGCATGCCTGATACCGATGGCATTGAATTATTAGGTCAAATTAAAGATATGGCTCCAAATGTACCAGTCATCATCATGACTGCGTATTCCGATTTAGATAGAGCGGTCTCGGCATTTCAAGGTGGTGCGTTCGAATATCTTTCTAAACCATTTGATATTGATGAATTAGTTAACCTTGTACAAAGAGCCTTAGCAGAACGTGAACTTATAGAAACCAGTTTGCCCAAAAAAAGTGATGATACTGATAAGGAAATCTTAGGTTCAGCGCCAGCAATGCAAGAGGTATTCAGAGCAATAGGCCGATTATCCAGTTCAAACTTAACGGTTCTGATTACAGGTGAATCTGGTACTGGAAAAGAATTAGTCGCAAAGGCCTTACATCAACACAGTCCACGTGCGGAAAACCCATTCATAGCATTAAATACTGCAGCGATTCCTAAAGAATTATTAGAATCTGAATTGTTTGGTCATGAAAAAGGTGCATTTACAGGCGCGACGAGCCAAAGGGTTGGTCGTTTTCAACAAGCCAATGGCGGAACACTATTTTTAGATGAAATCGGTGATATGCCTGCGGATTTACAAACTCGTTTACTGCGTGTGTTGGCGGATGGTGAGTTTTATCGAGTTGGTGGGCATATGCCAATACGTTCGGATGTGCGAATCATTGCAGCGACTCATCAAAATTTAGAAAACCGTGTTAATTCAGGTGAGTTTAGAGAAGATTTATTTCATCGTTTGAATGTTATTCGTGTACATGTACCACCATTACGCGAACGTCGAGAAGATATCTCTGAATTAACTGATCATTTTTTACGTGCATCAGCGAATGAATTAAAGATCGATTCTAAAATGATCATGCCGGAGACTCAGGAATTTTTAAATGCATTAGAGTGGCCAGGTAATGTCAGACAGTTAGAGAACTTTTGTCGTTGGATAACAGTAATGGCTTCTGGACATGAGATTCATATCGAAGACTTACCACCAGAATTAAAAGATCATGAACAAACTAGGACCGAAGATGGTGATTGGCAAAGTGGCTTACGTCGTTGGGTAGAGCAAAGTTTATCGAAAGGTAATTCCGATATATTGTCTGAAGCAGTGCCTATGTTTGAAAAAATTATGATTGATGTCGCCTTACAAAAAACTGGTGGTCGACGCCAAGATGCAGCGAAGTTATTAGGTTGGGGAAGAAATACTCTGACACGTAAGATCAAAGAATTGGATATGGCGGTTTAAGCAACGTCTAGTTTTTTAAAGATTCGAACTGTTTATTGAGTCTTACTAAATAGTTAATCGGAGCATGATCTGATAGATAAGTCGGTATATCCCGCTCGAGGTTTTTAAACATTAAAAGAAAACCTTCAATAGAGTTTATTTTTTTTATATTCGGTAAATCATCTTGCTGCATCGAAAAGATGCTGTCTTCGAGATAACCAATGAAATGTTTTTCTTCCGTAAAATAATGTGATTCACCTACGTGCTGATATTGAGAGTTTAAAAAATCAAACGGCAGCATCGTGATGATGTCGTTTCGATTAATAATTCGATATATATCATTTGATTCTAATGTTTCTATAAAACTACGGTCACCAATTTTAGGTGAACCAAAAGAATAACAACTATCAAACGAAAAATGTGTTTGAAACTCAGCCATGGTTAATAAGGCAAGCGCTGCTCCCAAACTGTGACCTGCTACAATAATTGGAAGTTTATGCAAGTCATCGCTCTTGTCTAATAATTTTTTTATAGACTCGAATGCTTTTAGAAATCCTTGATGAACATTTCCTTGAGTGTGATGAGAAGTTAGTTTTGCATTGGCATTGAGTTTCCAATTATCAATGCTGTTACTGCCACGAAAGATTAATATTAAACAATCTACTGTTTGTTTTTTTTGTATGTCATAAGCGGAAGTTTTTAATAACCATGCATAAACAGAATGTTCATCATTTTGAAAACAATCAAGCCACTCGATGTTAACGGATTTTAAAACAGTATTCAGAAAAGAAATTTTTTCTGATCCAGAATAAATCGATTGATCATTACGATATATTAAACGACACAGTTCAGCTAATAAACACGCATTACTGGTTTCAAACTGATGACTGTTTAAATATAAGTGAGGAAAAGTTTCAAATTGAAAAAAATGATCAGAACTACCAGGTTTGATTAATGCGTCAAGACTGTTGTCGTACTTCATATACTATTAGCTTGGTCTTAAGAACTACAAATTGGACAAGATGTATCTTTATTGAGTTTAGCAACATGCCATTCCATCGATAAGGCATCGAACAACAGTAATTTTCCAATAAGTACTTCACCAATATCCATTATCAACTTCATTGCTTCCAAAGCTTGAATGCTACCAACAATACCTAACAAAGGTGCAATCACGCCATTGGCCGTACAGGTTTGATCGGTAAAAGAAGTTTCATCATATAAACAACGATAACATGGTGAGGTTTCGTTTCTTAGATCAAACACGCTTACTTGTGCTTCAAAACGAATTGCTGCTGCAGAAACTAAAGGTTTTTTATGAGTCACACAGGCTTTGTTAATTTCAAAACGGGTTTGAAAATTATCTGAACAATCTAGTACGAGATCATGTTGTTGAATGAGAGCTGAGAGTTCATCAAATTCTAATTTTTTATTGATGGTATTAATATGGATATCAGGATTGATAGCATTAAGTTGAGTTTTGGCTGATTCAACTTTGGGTTTACCAATATTAAGTGTGGTATGAACAATTTGACGTTGCAGGTTGGATAACTCAACGGTGTCAAAATCGACTAAGCTTAGTTCACCAACGCCGCCGCTGCATAAATACATGGATGCCGAAGATCCAAGTCCGCCCAAGCCTATGATTAATACTTTGCTATCAGCAAGTCTTAACTGACCTGCAGCATCAATCTCTGGCAACATCATTTGTCGGCTGTATCGTAATAATTGTTCTTCGTTCATATTAGGATCATACCGTGCTGATTATTTTTTCATAGCCATTGTCGCTCTATGATGACCGGCTAAATCATATAATGCATGTATAGATTGATAATTTTCTTGTTCCATTAAAATCGTAACATCTTTGCCTTGTTGAAAACCGTGTTCAACGAGTAAATAACCATCTGACTCTAAATAATTCTGTGCTTGAGTAATAATCGTCGTTAGATCATCTAAACCATTTTTGCCTGATGTTAATGCACTGATTGGTTCAAACTGTACATCCCCTTGTTGTAAATGTGGATCAGATTCACTGATATAAGGTGGATTACTAATGATAAAATTAAATGTCTTATCTTTAATATGACTAAACCAATCACTGACATGGAGATCAATATTATTGATTTGATGATATTCAGCATTGCGTTTTGCAACGTTTAATGTATGAAAAGATATATCTGTAGCAGTTAGTGATGCTAGTGGTAATTCTTTGGCTAAAGTAATTGCTATTGCACCAGTACCTGTACCTAAATCAAGGATATTTAACTCGTCATTTTTATTGGCAAGTTTTAAAACGGTTTCTATGAGTAGTTCAGTTTCTGGTCTTGGAATTAAGGTGTCTTTTGTGACATGAAATTTTCGAGACCAGAATTCTTTTGTACCTGTTAAATAAGCTATAGGCACACCTTTGGATCTTTGTTGGATTAGGTTATCAAAGGTGTTGATTTGAGAAGGTTCAAGAAAATCTTCGCTGTGGGCGTAAATATAGCTACGATCTTTATCGATTACATGCATTAATAATATTTCAGCGTCTATCCGAGCAGAGTCGCTTGATGAAAGTGTTTCAATGGCCGTGTTTAGCAATGATGATATAGATGCAGACAAAATATTTATTCATTTAATGTCGCAAGTTGATCCGCTTGATACTCGTTAATCAATGGTTCAATGATCATATCCAAACTGCCTTCCATAAATTCATCGAGTTTATACACGGTTAAATTAATACGATGATCAGTAATACGGCCTTGTGGGTAGTTGTAAGTACGAATGCGTTCTGAACGATCGCCACTGCCTACAAGGTTACGACGATTTTCTGCTTGCTCGGAAGATTGTTTTTCACGTTCAGCATTCATCAATCGAGCGGATAATAAAGACATCGCACGTGCTTTGTTTTTATGTTGTGAACGTTCGTCTTGGCATTCAACAACAGTGTTGGTCGGAATATGAGTAATGCGAATCGCCGAATCAGTTTTGTTGACATGTTGTCCTCCAGCGCCTGAAGCACGAAAGGTATCAATGCGTAAATCGGCAGGATTGATATCAATCTCTTCAACTTCATCCAATTCAGGTAACACGGCGACAGTACATGCTGAAGTATGGATACGGCCTTGTGATTCCGTTTCAGGAACGCGTTGTACGCGATGAGCGCCAGATTCAAATTTTAAACGTGAATAAGCACCTTCACCGATCACACGTAAAATGATTTCTTTATAACCAGCCAAATCACTTTCAGCCAAATTAATGACTTCTATTTGCCATTTGCGGCTTTCAGCATAACGTGTATACATACGCATTAAATCACCTGAGAATAAAGCAGCTTCTTCACCACCTGTGCCTGCACGTATTTCTAAAAAGATATTACTGTTATCGGCTGGGTCTTTGGGAAGTAATAGTTTTTGTAATTCGAGTTCCAATTCTTCGTTTTGTGTTTGCGCTTCTTTCAATTCTTCTTGCGCCATTTCGCGTATTTCAGCATCGCCATCTTTTAACATTTCCTTGGCGGTCTCAATAGTATCCGTTACACCTCTATAGTTTTTAAAACATTGAACAATAGGATCAATTTCTGCTCGTTCTTTGGAGATTTCACGAAATTTATTTTGATTGTTAATTGTATCGGGATCGGACATTAACGCATCAATTTCAATCAGACGTTCATCAAGTTTTTCTAATTTATCTAACAGACTTTGTTTCATGTTGGTTTATGGCACCTTTAATCGGATAGCGGATTCTAAACAGCGATTAGCAGATGAGCTAATCTTTTTTGGTCGGTTTTTTAGTTTCTGGTGAGAGAGAAAATAATTCATGGGCAGCCGCAAGCAGATCCTCACGGCCATCAGCACTGGCCTCGCGTAATTGACTGCTGGGTTTATGAATTAATTTATTGGTCAGTAAACGAGTTGTTTCTTTGACGATGGACTCTGCATCGGCTCCTTCTTGGATACGTTTTAAAGCCCATTCAGTGGTTTCGGATTGAATTTTTTCAGCATGTTCTCGAAGTGAGGTAATGGTTGAGATTGCTGTAAGTGAATTGAACCAATCCATAAACTCATTCACTTGAGTATCAATAATTTGTTCCGCCTGAATCGCCGCTTGTTTACGGTTATTTAAGTTTTCTTGTACTACATCTTTTAAATCATCAACAGTATATAGATAAACGTCGTTCAAGTTTCCGACTTCAGGTTCGACGTCGCGAGGAACGGCCAGATCCACAATAAAAACTGGTCGATGTTTACGTTTTTTAATAGCGCTTTCGATGGCGCCTTTGCCTAAAATTGGTAATTGGCTCGCGGTTGAGGTGATGATGATATCGGCTTCAGGCAAATGGTTAGGTATGTCTGATAGCGTAATAGCATAGCCGGAAAATTCAGACGCTAATTTTTGAGCTCGCTCAACGGTTCTATTTGCTACGATTAATTTCTGACAGTTTTTATCATGTAAATGTCTGGCAACAAGTTCTGTAGTTTCACCCGCCCCAATCAGTAAAACGGTTTGTTTTTCTAGGTCACCAAAGATTTGTTGAGCCATTCGTACAGCAGCAAATGCTACTGAAACTGGATGGGCGCCAATTTCTGTTTGGCTACGAATGACTTTGGCAACATGAAAAGAGTGTTGAAATAGACGATTTAAATGTTTGCCGATATAACCACTGTCCAGGGCAGTTTGATAAGCGTTTTTTAGTTGTCCTAGAACTTGAGGTTCACCTAGCACCATTGAATCCAGTCCGCTAGCGACTCTAAGTAAGTGTTTTACAGCATCTGAATCTGGGTGAGTATAAAATAATGGTTTTATTTCCTGTCCATTTAAACCATGGTAACTGGATAACCATTCAATCGGCTTTTCTGGTTTTATAGCTTCATGACTGCAATATATCTCAGTACGGTTGCAAGTTGATAAAATAGCGGCTTCGTTAACTTGATCGAGCTTTATGAATTCTCTCAAAGCTAAAGGCAGATCTTCCTCATTGATGCTCAACTTTTCACGTAATTCAATGGGAGCAGTCGTGTGGTTAATCCCCAGTGCTAGGATACTCATATATAAAATTCATTTAACATTGCAATAACTCTTGTCCTCATTGTAGCTGTATTGGACGTAAATATCAGTTCAATATCTGCAGGAATCTTGCCGATATCTAATCTATATTGAGATTTGTTTGGAACAACTATAATGAAAATATTGTCAATTATATCCATACGCCGTATGGTGCTGATTATGGTAGAGAACAACGTGTTAACTAAGATTATTCTATTTTTAACGGCTGTCTTTTGGCTATCGGCATGTAATGTCTTGCAGCCGATTCCCGAGCAAGATGCCCATGTCTCTGAGAAGTCAGTGGAACAAACTGAGGCAGAATCTCGAATTCCCACAGCAATACAAACTCAAGATCCAGTCAAACGTCCCGATGTTGAATTGACGCAAGATATTTTATATCAATTGTTACTAGCGGAAATTGCGGGACATCGGGGTAAGTTAGATATTTCAGTGGAAAATTATCTACAACTAGCACGTCAGACACGTGATCCTAAAGTTATAGAGCGAGCTGCAAGAATTGCAGTCTATGCAAGAGATAACCAAGCTGCTGCTGAAGCTGCCGAACTTTGGTTTCAAGTTGATCCAAAAAGTATGGATGCACAACAGATACTCGCTGTTATGGCGATACGTAATGGTGAGGTCGAGAAAGCAGTTAATCATTTAGAAGATATTATCGAAAATGGTGATGGTGAGTTTGATCAAAAATTGTGGATGATCGCCAATATGTTAGGGCGTGAGGAAAACGAAAAGACGGTTGTTAGTGTGATGGAACGTTTAATGGAGCAACGGCAATCTGATCCTAAAGCTTTATTCGCTTATGCCAATGTTGTTACGCGTTTAGGAGATTTAGAAAAAGCTGAACAATTATTATTGAAAGTGATTGAGTTAGAACCTAAGAATGAAAGTGCCTTAATTACCTACGTTTCATTGTTACAAAAACAAGAGAAAAAGACTCAAGCGATTACATGGTTAGAACAAGAACTAATAAAGCAGCCAGAAAGTTTTAATCTTCAATTGGTCCATGCACGGTTACTTGCTGATGCACAACGCTTTGAAGAAGCACAAAAGATTTTCGAAGAATTAGATAGCAAACACCCTGAAAATATTGATGTGGTTAATGCCTTAGCTTTTTTACATCTACAAGCGAATCGTTTAGAAGAAGCAAAGCCATACTTTATACGCCTAAGTAAGTTCAGTGTGAAATCTGATGAAGCAGGTTACTATTTAGGACGCATAACTCAAGAGCAAAAACTTTATAAAGAAGCTGAAACTTGGTTTGGTGGAGTTCAGAAGGGACAACATTATTTTGATTCTCAAATTCGAATAGGGATGTTAATTGCAGAGCAAGGTAGAATTAAAGATTCACGTGAACACTTTAAAACTATTCAAACATCTTCTAAACAAGAGCAGACTATCATTACACAGGCCGAAGCTGAAATGCTTATTGATAAGAAGCTTAATAATCAAGCGATGGATGTTTATAACGAAGCATTAGAGCAAAGTTATGATGCTGATTTGTTATATGCTCGTGCGATGTTAGCTGAAAAAATGGGGCGATTAGATGTCTTAGAAGCTGATTTAAAACAAGTGATAGAAAATGATCCGAATAATTCACAAGCGTTAAATGCTCTAGGGTATACCTTGGCTGATCGAACCGAACGCTATCAAGAGGCCTATGATTATATAAAACGTGCTTACGATTTAAGCTCTAAAGATTTTTTTATATTGGATAGCATGGGATGGGTTTTATATCGCTTGGGACGTTTAGATGAGGCTATTGATTACCTACAACAAGCAATAGCTTTACGCGCTGATCCTGAGATCGCAGCCCATTTGGGTGAAGTATTATGGGTAAAAGGTGATAAAGAAGGTGCCAAAAAAGTTTGGGAAACTGCTTTGCAAGAAACACCTGAAGATACAAAATTATTGAATGTTATAAAACGATTTACAAATTAAACTTTGTGCCTGCAATAGGTTGTTATAATTGATATTATCTAACAACCTAAAATATTATTTCAGATAACATATTATATATTTCCCTTTCGATGCTTATTAAGTTACTTCCAGCATTATTGCTCCTATTGTTGATGACTGCGTGTAGTAATAATCCTGTTGTTTCAAACAAAACGACAGAACCAGTTTCTGAAATATTATGGTCTGAACGTCAACAAGAATTAAAAAGCATTCAAGCATGGGAAATTAATGGCCGGCTTGGCGTGAAAACATCAGAAGATGCTTGGTCTGCGACATTGAAGTGGCAACATAACGATGATCTTTCAAGGCTACGGATCATTGCACCTTTTCATGGTACCTATGAAATTAGACAAGAAGATAAGCAGTATAGTTTGATGACACCTGATGACGGAATGTTAGTTACCGAGAATCCTGAACAAGTCATGTTAGAAAATGTTGGTTGGACTATTCCAGTTCGTTCGTTAATGTATTGGGTTAGAGGTTTAGTGGATGAGTCTTTAAATGTTGAACTGAAACAAGTAAATGAAAAAGCTCAGTTAGTAGGGCTTCAACAAAAAAATTGGTTAATAAAATTTTCTAATTACATGGCTGTTAAACAATATTCTTTACCTGGAAAGATTGTTCTATCTAACCAGTATGCAACGATCACGCTTTTGAATAAAAATTGGAAACTTAGTCAGTGAAGTCTACTAACTGGCCTGCGCCAGCCAAAATAAATTTGTTTTTACACATTATTGGCCGCCGCGATGATGGATATCATATTTTACAGACGGTATTTCAGTTTTTAGATTATTGTGATTATCTGGATTTTGAAATAACTAATGATAGAACTATCTCTCGTACAAGCATAATCGAAGGCGTTTCTGAAGAGTCGGATTTAATTGTTAAAGCGGCTAAATTACTACAAGAGCGTAGCGGAACCGAGTTTGGCGTGAACATGGAAATTCGAAAATCCATACCGATGCAGGGAGGTTTAGGTGGAGGTAGTTCCGATGCTGCAACAACATTAGTTGCTTTGAATTATCTATGGAAGCTGGATTATTCGGCTGATGTGTTATTGGAGTTGGGTTTGCAATTAGGTGCGGATGTCCCTGTATTCATCCAAGGTAAAGCGACTTTTGCAGAGGGTGTTGGAGAACAATTTACTCCAATTGAGCCTGCTGAAGCTTGGTTGTTAGTCGTCCGTCCAGATTGCGAAATTAGTACCGCGGAAATTTTTAATGCAGAAGATTTGACACGTAACACGCCTCCCATCACAATACGCGACTTTCTCAGGGATGGAGGACATAATGATTGCTTGGCAGCGGTTAAAAAGCGCTATCCTGAGGTAGTTGAAGCGATGACTTGGTTGGCTCAATATTCAGAGCCCAAGCTTACTGGAACCGGTTCTTGCATATTTGCTGAGTTTGTTGGTCAAGAAATGGCCGAACAAGCTCTAGAGGAGCTTCCGAAGCGATGGCATGGTATCGCATGTAGGACAATGAATGATTCCCCTTTACTAGAGCGGCTTGCTTTAGCAAAACAAGGGAAATAGATGTAATTTTTGAATTTATTCTACCAGGAAGGTTTTTAGTAGTTTTATTGGGGCGTAGCCAAGTTGGTTAAGGCACGGGGTTTTGATCCCCGCATTCCCAGGTTCGAATCCTGGCGCCCCAGCCAAATTCCATAATAAATAAACGACTCAGGGGCTATTTTGTCACTTGAAAATATAATGCTATTTACCGGTAATGCTAACCCAGAGTTAGCAGTGAATATTGCCGGATATTTAAATCTTCCATTGGGTAAGATAAATGTTGGTCGTTTTAGCGACGGCGAAGTCATGGTTGAGGTTGCGGAAAATGTCCGTAGTCGGGATATTTTTATTGTCCAGTCAATCTGCAGGCCAGCAAACGATAGTTTGGTTGAATTATTGGTTATGGCAGATGCATTTAGAAGAGCATCTGCAGCCAGAGTTACAGCAATTATTCCTTATATGGGATATGCAAGGCAGGATCGACGTTCACGGTCAGCACGAGTACCGATTACGGCAAAAGTTGTCGCTGATATGATTTCATCAGTTGGTATTGCTAGAGCCTTAACGGTCGATTTGCATGCTGATCAAATACAGGGTTTTTTCGATATCCCTTTGGATAATGTTTATGGTTCGCCAGTGTTATTAGGCGATATTTGGAAACATAAATACAATAATTTAGTAGTGGTATCCCCAGATGTGGGTGGTGTTGTTCGAGCCAGGGCTGTGGCAAAACAATTGGACGATACCGAGTTAGCGATTATTGATAAACGTCGTCCTAAAGCCAATGTTTCTGAGGTAATGAATATCATTGGTGATGTGGAAGGACGAACGTGTGTCATTGTTGATGATTTAGTGGATACTGCAGGTACCTTATGTAATGCCGCAAGCGCATTGAAGAAACATGGCGCTGAACGAGTGGTAGCTTATTGTACCCATGCTGTGTTATCCGGTAAGGCAATTGACAATATTACGAACTCAGAGCTGGATGAATTAGTTGTAACCGACACGATTCCTCTTAGTGAAGATGCGAAAAATTGTGGTCGCATTAGACAATTGAGTGTAGCTACGATGTTAGCGGAAAGTATTCGTCGAATTTGTGAAGGTGATTCACTCAGTTCGATGTTTATTGATTAAAGTTTTAAGTAGTACTTATTTACCTGCTGGTCGCAAGCAGGTTTTTTATTAACCTATTAGGAGCAAACAACATGAATGAATTTAATGTTAATGCCGAGTCGCGTACTGACGTGGGGAAAGGTGCGAGCCGCCGCTTACGTCGTGCGGGCAAAGTCCCGGGTATTGTGTATGGTGGTAGTGATGATGCTGTAATGATCACTTTACCTCACAATGAAATTTTCCATCACCTAGAACATGAGGCTTTCTACTCACATATTCTTGACCTATCAATTGATGGCAAGAAAGAAAAAGTGGTTTTGAAAGACTTACAACGCCATGTATATAAGCCTGAAGTACTACATGTAGACTTCTTGCGCATTAAAGCAGGCGAAAAGCTTTCTATGACGGTTCCAATTCACTATGTGAATGAAGAAAAATGTGTTGGCGCGAAAGCAGGTGGCGTTATCAGTCACGTGATGTCTGAATTGGATATTCAATGTTTACCAAAAGATCTTCCTGAATACATCGAAATTGATTTATTAGAAGTAGAACTTGGAACTACCATTCATTTAGGCGATCTTCAGCTACCAGAAGGTGTAGAAATCTATGCCTTAGCTCATGGCGGTGATGCGAGTCAGCCAGTGGTTTCTGTGAACGCACCTAAAGGCGGTTCGGATGCAGAAGAAGAGTCTGGTGATGCTGCTGAAGATTCTTCTGAGGACGCGTCAGAGTAATCTAAGGATAAATTTTGAGGGTTAGTCTATGACCAGCAAAATAAAATTAATTGCTGGTCTTGGAAATCCCGGCCAAGAATACCAACAAACCCGGCATAATGCCGGGTTTTGGTGTTTAGACCTATTAGCTGATAAGTATCAAGCAAATTTCAAATTACAATCTAAATTTCAATCTGAAATTGCTCAAGCTTCAATTAATGATAATGATGTTTGGTTATTAAAACCCCAAACCTTTATGAATAATAGTGGTAGAGCTGTTCAAGCCGCAATGTCGTTTTATAAAATTAAAATGGAAGAGATATTAGTGATTCATGATGAAATTGATTTATCGCCTGGAACCGCACGTTTTAAATCAGGTGGAGGACATGGAGGGCAAAATGGTCTTCGAGACATTATTAGTTGTTTAGGTGGAAATGGTTTTTCAAGATTGCGTATCGGTGTAGGGCATCCTGGAGATAAACATAAAGTGGCTAATTATGTTTTAGGACGAGCGAGTCATGATGAACAAGACTTAATTGATATCGCTGTTCATCATACTGTTGATAATATTCCATTATTCGTTGCAGGCGAACAGCAAAAAGCAATGAACGCATTGCATACTGTAAAGGGGTAATTATGGGTTTTAAATGTGGCATCGTCGGTTTACCAAACGTTGGTAAATCAACTTTATTTAATGCATTAACCAATTCTGGTATTGATGCTGAGAATTATCCTTTTTGCACAATCGAGCCAAATGTTGGTGTAGTTCCTGTTCCTGATCCGCGCTTGGATAAGATTTCCAAGATTGCTCAATCCAAAGAAGTGATTCCTGCGCATATGGATTTTGTTGATATAGCCGGTTTGGTTGAAGGTGCTTCTAAAGGTGAAGGTTTAGGGAATCAGTTTTTAGCCCATATCAGAGAAACCCAAGCAATTGCTCAAGTAGTCCGATGTTTTGAAGATGAAAATATTGTGCATGTATCTGGTCGAGTAAATCCTTTAGAAGACATTGATATCATCAATACTGAATTGTGTTTAGCGGATCAAGAGACAATAGATAAGGCATTACAAAAAGTTTTAAAATTATCTCGCAGTGGAAATAAGGAAGCCAAAACTCAACAAGAGCAATTAGAGTTGATTGCTAAACATTTAGATACTGGTGCACCCGTTAGAACATTAGATGGCTTTGCTGAAATGGAAATCGGTAATTTACAATTGTTAACGTCTAAACCAATTTTATATATTGCCAATGTCGAAGAAGATGGTATTGAGTCCAACGAATGGTTAGCAAAATTAACTGAGCTTGCTAAAGAAGAAGGTACTCAGGTGATTCCAGTATGTGCCGCGATTGAATCGGAAATAGCCGAACTGGATGAATCCGATAAGGCTGATTTTTTAAGCGAAATTGGTTTAGAAGAACCAGGATTGAATAGAATCATTCGTGCAGGTTATGAATTACTAGGATTACAAACCTATTTCACTGCTGGTCCAAAAGAAGCGCGAGCTTGGACTATTCCTCAAGGTTGTTCTGCACCTAAAGCTGCAGGTGTTATTCATACTGATTTTGAAAAAGGCTTCATTCGTGCTGAAGTAACCGCGTATGAAGATTATATTGAAAATAACGGTGAACAAGGTGCAAAGGAAGCTGGCAAATGGCGACTTGAAGGCAAAGATTACATCGTCCAAGATGGTGATGTAATGTTATTTCGTTTTAATGTATAAGCATTGAATTAATACTTTTCGCCTACTACACTTTCTCTAAAAGGCTTACAAGGAGTTAGTTGCATGCAGCTTTACTCATTATTGTATACCAGCGCTGAAACAGAACCGTTGACTGAAATTGAATTGAAGTCACTATTGGAGCAGGCTCGTAATTACAATTTGAGAAAAAATATTACAGGCATGTTGTTGCATCATAAGAATTCTTTTTTGCAGCTTTTAGAAGGCGATAAACATATTATTGAAGATTTGTTTCGTTTAAAAATATCGAAAGATAAACGGCATACGGCTATAACGGAGTATTTTCTATCCCCCATTGATCAAAGAACATTTCCAGAATGGTCGATGGGATTTCATATAGTTCAACAAGAAGATTTTAAACATATTGAAGGCTATTCAGAGTTCTTAGATAAAGGTTTTGATTCTAATTTGTTAAAACAAGGACCGACTGTAGCAAAACAAATTTTATTGATGTTTGCTGGTAGAATTCCCCCCATATAATTTAGTCTTTCCTATTTATCAATTACAATGAAACGTTATGGATTTCCGAGAACAACTTATTTCAATTACTCAACAGTTCGAATCATCTGGTTTATCTGTTGGTGCCTCAGGTAATGCCAGTGTTAGAACTGATAATGGATTTTTAATTACCCCAACAGGTTTACCATATAATGTTTTACAACCATCAGCTATTGTTGAATGTGATTACGAAGGTCAAGTTATACAAGGTAAATTGAAACCTTCAAGCGAATGGCGATTTCATAGTGCTATCTATCAATCAATGGAAGAAGTAAAAGCGATTGTTCATGTGCATTCTCCATATGCAACGGGGGTGGCTTGTAATCGACAATCAATACCAGGCTTTCATTATATGGTGACGAAGTTAGGTGGAGATTCAATCAGATGCGCTGAGTATGCAACGTTTGGTACGGAAGAATTATCAACTAACGCCATCAGTGCTTTGAATAATAGAAAAGGTTGTTTGTTAGCAAATCATGGTCAAATCGCAACAGGGATTAATCTAGATGAAGCACTTGAGAATTCTAAATTGATAGAAGATTTAGCACACCAATACTGTATTGCTGCCCAGTTGGGAAATCCTGTTTTATTAACTGAAGAAGAAATGAATATTAATATTGAAAAATTTAAGACGTACGGCAAGCAGTAATTAAAAAGTTAACGGTTTCCTTCATAACAAATAACTGTCTCTGAACCTTTAACTTTGCAAAGAATATTAAGTGATTTAGGAATAGTTAATATATCTCCGGCTCTCATTTTTATAGTATCTCCATCAATCAATACCATAAAGTTTCCGGTTAAAATGCCAATACCAAATTCAGCGTGGGTTCGTCGATCTTTAATATCTCCGCCAGCTAAGTAGGTTTTATTTTCTGTTTCAAAACCAAGAGAGCCTAATCTCTTTTTAAGTTTATCGGCTGTGACTTTACCATTTTTTTCTTCATCCCAATGCTCGAGTTTTAATTCAGGATGGCTGATATAATGTGAAACTCGATTTCCTCCTTGGAACTTTGCTTCATAAAGCGCTGAATCGGCACGTTTAAGAAATTCTCCTTCTGTTAATAAATCGTTAGGGATTACTGTTGCAATACCTAGGCTCACCGTCACGAATTCGTTTGCAGCATTCTCAACATGTTTTATATTTAAGGATTCCACATCTTTACAAATCGTATTTGCTAGCTCGATGCTGTGATCAAGTTCAGTTTCAGGAAGCAGAATTGCGATTATAGAATTTTTTAGTTTTCCAAAAACATCACCAGGGCGCTGGCAAGTATTTTTTACAATTTTAACAACTCGTTTGAAAGTCATCGAAGCGGCTTTTTTATCATACGCTTCTTGGTATTTATCAAAATCATCAATTGATAAATAGATTAAGCTAATGGGTAAGTCGAGCCGTCCCATCCTAGCCCATTCACGTTGTAGAATAGTTTTATGTTTAACTTCAGTTAATAGTCCAGATTCTAAATCGAAAGGGTTGATTTGATTTAAAGTGATAGAGAGAGCATCTGCTTTATTTTGGGTGGTTTCTAAATCAAGGTTAGTTAGCTTCAAAGAATTCGTTAATTCTTCGATTTTTGCTTGAGCAGTTGCAAGTTGGTTCGTTAATCTTTCGTTTTGTAGTTTTAGATTTGATTCATTAATGGACTCAATATTTCGTACGGGTTGTGATTGCAATTGTTTTCTAATTCGTGAGCTTCCAAATACCAAACACACTAACCATGTTAAGAGATATGTGAGCGTGATTATATGGTTTTGAAGGGAATCAATTATAGTGATAAATGGTAACGCTAGGGCAGCAATCGCAAAGCTTAAGACAAATTCCAAACGCCCGAGATATACAATCAAAACAATAAATGATACTGCGCCAGCAATACCGAGACCGATCAGGTTTATATCAGAGAATCCTGTTTTAAAAGGTGTATTGATAATAAGGCCTGCCCAAGCTAAACCACATATTATCAGGCCGATAACGAGTATGAGTTGGTTACCAAGACTATTACGATTGGCGCTGTGCAGTTTGCTTAGATAATCGACCAAACCATAACGTAATGCGTAGATGGTGGTTATAATTAATAGCCATGTATGGACTTGCGATTTTTCAGTCTGATGCCAAATTAACCCAGCGCACAGCAGACTTAAACAGATCCCTAACGCAATCTCAGTTTTGGTTTGTCTGAAAACTGTATGAAGTTTTACGCCCACATTGCCATACCATTGCTTATGTAATTCTAAATGTATACTCTAAGCGTGGATTTATATCAACTAGAATTTTATATAATTTAATAACTTGCAGCAGCTTTTACAGAGTTCAGTGTAGGAATGAACTCTGTATAAGTAAATCTATGTAAGGCGAATTAATGGACAGATAGGGTATAAGCCAGCAGTTTGTCGTTCTTCATCATGGGTAGTAATATAAGATTTTCTTCAGTAATAAATTCATGATCAGCCATACCCTGTTCTAATTCAAGAAGTAACTCAGCATTTCCAGCGCGATCAATCTTATATAATTTGCCTACCATCCAATCGGTTACTAGAAAATTTTCTCCGATAGGTTCAACACCATCTAGGTTCCCCACCGATTGGCCATTGCCCAGGTTTGAAATAGATTTTGAATCATAATGAACAGATAACATATGACCAGGCACTTTAGTGGCGAAGCCATCTGTCATCACTCCCCAGCTACCTACGATAAGTTGTTCTGGTTCTGCGTGTAAGCCATTCGGTGAGATGAGTTTTTCGTCGTTAAGCCAAACATCGAATGTACTTCCTTCCAAACAATATATCGTGTTGGTTAACATATCAGAAACAAATACCTTACCATCTTTTGTTACGGTGACATCATTCAGAAACTTTGCATTGCTGCCTTGATATTGTTCAAGAATGTCACCAGTAT
Source organism: Gammaproteobacteria bacterium (assembly GCA_965243205.1). GTDB lineage: Bacteria > Pseudomonadota > Gammaproteobacteria > Eutrophobiales > Eutrophobiaceae > CBDEUK01. Next base: position 1,400,122 of record CBDEUK010000002.1, on the reverse strand, counting down.
TGGTATCGATAACAACTAGCATATCTATATCTGCAACATAAAGTTTATCAGCGAATAAGCTCATTCCTTTAGGTGCGTTTAAACCCTTTACCCAATTTAAATTAATAAGTTTGCCTTCAGGGGAAATGATAGAAATAAAACCATTACCATCTTTCTCCATAGGACCGCCATTTATGTTAGAAACATAAATGATGTTTTTATCGGAGTCATAAAGTGCTGACTCTGGTGTTGATAGGCCAGTTAGTTCCCAGCTTAATTCAAGCTTGTTCGCTTGTTCTTTTTCACTGGAAGTTATTTCATTTGGTGTTTTTTCAGAACATGCTTGTAGTAAAAGAAGAGTTAAAAGGGCTAAACTGAATTTATTCATAAGGCTTATCCATAGAGTAGGAATGTGAATGTAGACAAAATTTTAAAGTTGAAACAATTCTTTTAATTTTTCACCTGGATCGTTTGCAGCCATAAAGGCCTCTCCAACTAAAAAACTATTGACTTCGTTTTTACGCATTAACTGCACATCTTCTGGTGTATGTATTCCGCTTTCTGTAACAACCGTTCGATCATGGAATACGTCGGTTAATAATCCTAAGGTCGTATTTAAATCGGTTTCAAATGTTCTTAAGTTTCGATTATTAATTCCTATTAAAGGCGTTCTTAGCATAAGGCCGCGCTCTAATTCTTCACGGTCATGCACTTCTACCAATACATCTAAATCGAGTTCACGTGCAGTACCTACTAAATCTTGCATCTGCATATCACTTAATGCGGAGACAATAATTAAAATACAATCTGCTCCAATGACTCGTGATTCATAAATTTGATAAGGATCAATCATAAAATCTTTACGCAAGACAGGTAATTCGCAGGCTTTTCTGGCTTGTTGTAGATAAGCATCATCACCTTGGAAAAATTTAATATCAGTTAATACCGACAAACAAGCGGCACCAGCTTTTGCGTAGGATTTTGCGATATCAGCGGGTTTGAAATTTTCACGAATCACACCTTTGCTCGGAGACGCTTTTTTTATTTCTGCAATGACTGCGGGTAAACCAGCGTCAAGTTTGCTTTGTATAGCAGATGTGAAGCCTCGTGTTTCTGCACAATCTTCTGCTTCTGCTTTTATATCTGTCAAGGATCTTTCACGTTGTCTATGTTCAACTTCTTCTACTTTAACATCGAGAATTTTTTTTAAAATATCAGGTGTATCTTGCATTTTATTACTTAAATTGAGTGAGTTTTTCTAAGGTATTTTTTGCTTTGCCAGAAGCTAGAGCTTGTTTTGCTTGTTCAATACCTTCTGCAATTGAATTGCTTAGTCCTGCTGTATATATTGCAGCACCAGCATTCAAACAAACAATATCTAGGGCAGGGCCAGGATTATTATTTAAAACTGAATGAAAGGTATTGAGACTATCTTCAATACTACTAACAGCCAGTTGTTTTATATCAATTCGTTCAAAACCAAATTCTTCAGGTGTGATTGTGTATTCTGAAATAGAACCTTCTTTAAGTTCTGCAATATAAGTTGCGGCCGATAAACTGATTTCATCTAAGCCATCTTCAGAGTGCACGACCAAAACATGTTCGCTGCCTAATTGTTTTAACACCTTAGCTAAAGGAACTAACCATTGTCGATCAAACACTCCGAGTAATTGATTAGGTGCTGATGCAGGATTAGTTAAAGGGCCTAAAACATTGAAGATAGTTCTAACGCCTAATTCTTTACGTGGGCCAATTGCGTGTTTCATTGCACTGTGATGCATAGGTGCAAACATGAAACCAATTCCAGTTTTTTTAACGCAACGAGCAATATCGTCTGCTGACATATCCAGTTTAACGCCTGCTTTTTCTAGTAAATCAGCGCTGCCTGATTTACTAGAAACGGAACGATTTCCATGTTTTGCGACTTTAGCGCCTGCAGCAGCTGCGACAAATGCAACGGTTGTCGAAATATTAAAGGTATTAGCCCCATCGCCACCAGTACCACAAGTATCAATAAGGTGAGGAACATCAATCAAAACTTTTTGAGATAATTCGCGCATGACTTGGGCAGCAGCGGTAATTTCGTCAACCGTTTCGCCTTTTTGGCGTAACGCGATTAAAAATCCGGCTATCTGTGCATCGGTACATTCACCCGTCATAATCATGCGCATTATTTGGGTCATCTCATCACTGGATAAATCATGATGGTTGAGTAGCTGATTGAGAGTGCTTTTGTAATCCACGATCAAGAGCCGTTAAATATCTTGGATTAAAAAGTTATTTAATAAATCATAACCAAACGCTGTGAGGATCGATTCAGGATGAAACTGCACGCCAGAAATCGCGTATTCTTTATGTTTAATACCCATGATTTCATCCATTTGCCCATCAGGGGTTTGAGTCCAGGCTGTAACATCAAAACAATCTGGCAAGCTTTCTTTTTCAACCACGAGTGAATGATAACGAGTCGCGGTAAATGGATTTGAAAATCCCATAAATACATCTTCGCCTGAATGATAAATATCCGAAGTTTTACCGTGCATGATTTCTCTGGCATGAATGATTTTTCCGCCGAACACTTGGCCAATACTTTGATGACCTAAGCAAACCCCTAGTATTGGGATTTTACCTTTAAATTGCGAAATAACTTCGATGGAAACACCTGCCTCATTCGGTGTGCATGGTCCAGGAGAGATAACAATTTGGTTTGGTGCTAATTCTTCAATTTGTTGAATCGAAATCTCATCATTACGATGTACTTGAACATCTTGACCAAGTTCACCTAGATATTGCACTAAGTTATAGGTAAAGGAATCGTAATTGTCGATCATTAAAATCATGGCAGCACTACCTTTTTCGGTTTTTTATGTAAGCCTCGCTCAGCCATGCTAACGGCACGAAAGATTGCACGACCTTTATTCATGGTTTCTTCCCATTCTTTACTTGGCACTGAATCGGCAACAACACCAGCACCTGCCTGAATGGATAAATGTTTATCTTTGATGACTGCTGTTCGAATAGCTATAGCGGTATCCATATTGCCCGCCCAAGAAAGATAGCCAATTGCACCTGCATAAACACCACGTTTTACAGGTTCTAATTCATCAATGATTTCCATAGCACGAATTTTTGGTGCACCAGATACAGTACCGGCTGGAAAAGTAGCACGTAAAACATCAATGCTGCTTAGTTCCTCGTTCAGTTCGCCGACTACATTCGAAACAATGTGCATCACATGTGAATAACGTTCGATAGCCATATTTTCAGTGACTTCAACACTGCCAAATCTTGCAACACGTCCTATGTCATTTCTGCCTAAATCGATTAGCATTAGATGCTCTGCTAACTCTTTAGGATCTTGCATTAAATCGAATTCATGTGCGTTGTCTTCTTCTTCGCTAGCTCCACGAGGGCGCGTACCAGCAATCGGTCTAACAGTAACTTTATCGTCTTCTTTTCTCACCAGAATTTCTGGTGATGAACCGACGATATGAAAATCACTGAGATTCAAGAAATACATATATGGAGATGGATTTAAACTGCGTAAAGCGCGGTATAAATTAATTGGTGGTGCTTCGAACGGTATGGATAGCCGCTGAGATAAAACCACTTGCATGGTATCGCCTTCAACAATGTATTGTTTTATTTTTTCAACAGCTTCTTCAAATTCTTCACGGCTAAAATCAGAGACAAAATCAGTTTCAGAAATTTGTCGCGGAGTATGGTGGATTGGTGGTAAAGAAGTGGTTTGTAATTTTTCTTGAATTTCTTCTAGTTCGATTAAACCATTTTCATACGCATTTTCTTGTTCGGGATTGGCATGTACGATGATGTATAACTTGCCGCTGAGGTTATCAAATACAATAACTTTTTCTGACACCATCAACAATATATCAGGGCAGCCTAACGGGTCAGATTTATTATTTTGCTTTAAGCGTTTTTCAATATAACCGATGGTGTCGTAACCAAAGTAACCCACTAGGCCACCAGTAAAGCGCGGTAAACCATGTACCTCTGGGACGTTAAATTCTTGTTGTAATAATTCGATTTCCTTAAGTGGATCGTTGGTTTGTACTTGTTCGACGGTCACACCGTCTTGCTCAATACTGATGTAATTACCACGAACTTTAAAAACCAATGAGGCAGGCAAACCAATAATGGAATAACGACCCCATTTTTCACCGCCTTGTACTGATTCAAATAAATAAGAGTAAGGACCATTGGCGAGTTTCATATACGCGCTCAATGGCGTTTCGAGATCCGCCAGTACTTCACGCATCAATGGGATACGGTTATAACCAGCATCTGCTAAAATTTGAAATTCTTCAGGACTCATAAATATAAAATTACATTAATTTTTTGAGGGCCGCGAGAGAGCTAACCACACAATCTGGGCTAGATTCTCGTATATCCACTCCACGATTGTAACCGTAATCGACACAAAGTACTTGAAAACCTGCTGCTTTTCCTGCGAGAACATCATTGATGGAGTCTCCGACCATCAAGGCATCTTCAGGAGAGATATTAAAATATTCCGCGGTATGTGATAGTTGCATCGGATCAGGTTTCTTTTTCTTTAAGCTATCGCCAGATATTATTAAGGCAAAATAATCGAATAAGCTTAATTTTTTTAGCAACTCTTCAGTAAACACAGTTGGTTTATTGGTAATCACCGCAAGTTTATAGCCTTTTGCTTTAAGGTGATCTAACGTTTCTACTACATTTGGATAAACTTGGCTGCGGTTACACACATTCTCCGTATAAAATTCTTTAAAAATAGCTAAAGCAGTTTCAAAAAGTGTACGTTCAGCAATACCATCCTCATCGCCAGTAAGGGCACGGTGTACTAATTTTTCAACGCCATTACCAATCCAATGACGAATTGTTTGTTCAGAATGTTCGGGTTTATTCAGTTTTTTCAACATCAGGTTAACTGAAAGAGCTATGTCTAAAGCGCTATCGACCAATGTTCCATCCAAATCGAAGGCGACAAGTTGCGGTTTGCTCAACAACATCGAATTTAAACGGAAGCTAACTCCTCTCGCATTTGAGAGATGGTGGACGAGTAATCAGGGCTGTTAAAAATAGCTGAACCTGCAACAAAGGTATCAGCACCAGCTCGCGCAATTTCGGCGATATTATCAACTTTCACTCCGCCATCAATTTCTAAGCGAATATCGTGACCGCTTTCGTCAATCAGTTTTCTAACGGTACGGAGTTTTTCCAAAGAACTCGGTATGAAAGATTGACCGCCAAACCCTGGGTTTACCGACATTAGAAGAATCATATCCAGTTTCTCTAGTATATGATCCAGATAATGGACGGAAGTTGCAGGATTCAAAACCAAACCAGGTTTACAACCAGAATCAATAATCAGCTGGATAGTTCTATCGATATGTTCACTGGCTTCAGGGTGAAAGGTGATATACGTCGCTCCTGCTTTGGCAAATTCCGGAATCAGAGCATCGACTGGTTTTATCATCAAATGCACGTCCATTGGCGCAGTAATACCATGATCACGCAGAGCTTGTACGATCACTGGACCAAAAGTGAGGTTAGGCACATAGTGATTATCCATGACATCGACATGGACAAAATCAGCCCCAGCTTTTATCACGGCTTCAACATCCTCTCCGAGTTTTGCCATATTGGCCGATAAAATAGATGGCGCGATAATATGATTAGACATTTGAATTAAACTATTATGATTATTGGAATATTTCTGAACGCAACTTTAACCGATTAGGCGGTTCTTAGCTATATGACATTAGGCCAGTGATAATGAATAAAATGAAATTAATCATCATCAGTTTCCTATTGAACCTGTTTTCCCATAGTGTTTATAGCGAAATTTACATCGATTTTGAACGGGAACAGCTAATAGCCAAAAAGTTAGTTGAACGAAATATTGCGGGTGAGCCAGTTCAACTTAAGCTTGCAAAACATGAAGTTTTGGCGCTTTATCAACAATACCTTAGCGATGAAAAAAAAGGCGCTGTGGTTCTATTACATCCAATGGCAGGTCACCCAGATTGGCCAGGTGTCATTCAATATCTAAGAGAAGATTTGCCCAAGCATGGATGGTCAACATTTTCGATTCAACTACCGCTATTATTTTCTGATGAACCAGTTGATGATTATGGTAAAACCTTTGACGAAGCAAGTAAGCGCATTAATAAAGCGGTTAAGCATTTAGCAAGTTTGAATTATGAAAATATTGTACTTATAGGCTATGGGTTCGGCGCCGTCACAGGTCTTGATTCATTGAAAAAAGATAATCCTGGAGTGCTTGGTATGATAGGTATTGGCTTGAAACCCTATCCATATTTGAACCCTAAATTTAATTTGCTAAAAGAATTGGAGGGTTTTGGATTACCTTTGCTAGACCTTTATGGCAGTAATGATCTTGAAATAGTTATCGATAGTGCTGCGGATCGACGGCTAGCGATTCGTAAAGCGGAAAATAATTTTTATAAGCAAATTATGGTTGGTGGGGCGGATCAAGAATTTACCAATCAAAAAGTGATCTTGGTCAAACGTATGCTAGTTTGGATGGATGAGTTAATTGCAGAACTCAAAATTAGTCAGGATAATGACTTGGATGAGCAAAATAATTAAATTAGTTTAGACTTGAATTAACTAATTTTGTCACCATATTACGTTATATTGAATCATTTAAAGGAGCATAGCCATGGGCCCTGATAGCTTGATTATTTTATTCTTATTTTTAGCAGTCATTCTAGTCTTCATGATGGCTAAATCGGTACCTCAAGGTTATGAGTACACGGTTGAGCGATTTGGCCGTTTTACCAAAAGTCTGCGTCCTGGATTACACTTTATCATTCCATTTATTGACCGTATCGGTCATAAGATGAATATGATGGAAATTGTGCTCGATGTACCTTCACAAGAAGTTATTACCAAAGATAATGCTATGGTGCAGGTTGATGGCGTGGTTTATTTCCAAGTACTGGATGCTGCAGCGGCAGCTTATGAAGTCAATAATCTTTCCAATGCATTATTAAATCTAACTATGACGAATATTCGTACGGTCATGGGTTCAATGGATCTCGATGAATTATTATCCAAACGTGACAACATTAATGCACAGTTACTAACTGTTGTGGATGACGCTACGACTCCTTGGGGTGTAAAAGTAACTCGTATCGAAATTAAAGATATTCGTCCACCACAAGATTTGGTTGATGCTATGGCCAGACAAATGAAAGCTGAACGTGAAAAGCGTGCCAATATTTTAGAAGCAGAAGGTTTCCGACAAGCAGAAATCTTGAAAGCCGACGGTGAAAAACAAGCAGCTATTTTACAAGCCGAAGGTGATAAAGAGGCTGCGTTTCGTGAAGCAGAAGCGAGAGAACGTTTAGCCGCCGCAGAAGCAAAAGCGACTCAAGATGTATCAAATGCGATTGCGACAGGTGATATACAGGCTATTAACTATTTCGTTGCAAATAAATATGTGGATGCTTTGAAAGATATTGCTTCAGCAGATAATCAAAAAGTCGTATTAATGCCTCTAGAAGCTGGTAGTGTGATTGGTTCTATTGCAGGTATTACAGAAATAGCCAAAGAAGCATTTGATAAAAAACCTCAGTCTTAAATATCTGAGTTAACAGAGAGAGCATTATGGAATTTATTACTAATATAGAGTCGTGGCAGTGGTGGACTGCCGGACTTATTTTATTAATTATTGAATTATTAGCACCAGCTACTTTTTTCTTATGGTTTGGTATCGCTGCCTTTGTGGTTGGATGCTTGTCATGGATGTTCCCTGATATGTCTTGGCAACTGGAGTGTATGTTGTTTGCAATTTTCTCTATCACAAGTTTAGTTGGATACAGAATGTATTTAACTCGCAATCCAATAAAAACCGATGCCCCAACATTGAATCGTCGTGGTGAGCAATACGTCGGTCAAACTTATACCTTAGCAGATCCAATTATTAATGGTTATGGTAAAGTTAAAATTGGTGATTCGATATGGAAAGTCAAAGGTGAGGATGCGGAGCAAGGCCAACGCGTTAAAGTCACAGCGGTCGATGGTATTATTTTACAAGTCGAAATCCTTGCTAGCTAATTCTTTGCTAGTGTATTCAAGATGCAGTTAAATTTTTGCAAAATGCATGGTCTTGGCAATGACTTTGTTGTGCTGGATTTCATCGATCACAAACAAGAACTTTCCTCAGAGCAAATTCGTTATATAGCTGATCGAAATTTTGGTATCGGCTGTGATCAATTATTAGCTCTCGAAAAACCAAACTCGATTGATAACGATGTTCTGTATCGCATTTACAATGCTGACGGTGATGAAGTTGAACAATGTGGGAATGGTGCGCGATGTATCGCAGTTTATCTTCGAGAAAAACGCGGCATTGATAAGTCGATAATATCTGCTGAGACTCAAAAAGGTGTTATTCATTTATACAATGAGGCTAATGGTCATGTTCGAGTTGATATGGGCGTACCTGATTTCTCAACACAAGGTATTGGATTGAATACTGATAGCCAAAAAAATGAGTATTTAATCGATGTTGATTCCCAAACGTTTGACTTTAATGCCGTAAGTATGGGTAATCCTCACGCGGTAATTCAGGTAGAAGGCCTAGAGGATTATCCTATAGCAAGCATTGCTGCCCCTATTCAACAAAACGCATTATTCGAAAATAGTGTGAATGTTGGTTTTATGCAGATTGTAGATTCTTCAAACATTAAACTCAGGGTCTACGAGCGTGGTGTAGGCGAAACATTAGCTTGTGGAACTGGTGCTTGTGCTGCGGTTGTGGTGGGTAGACAATACCATGGTTTGGAATCATCAGTAGATGTTACCTTACCAGGCGGCAGTTTAAATATTCAATGGGATGGAGATGGTGAACAGGTTTGGATGACAGGACCAGCGAAGTTAGTGTTTGAGGGGAAAATTAGTTTATGACCACACAAAATGAAACCGAACAGAGTTACACGTCCATTACCGAAGCGGATGTGGCGACTTATCTACAAGCGCACCCTGATTTTTTTACAAAACATGCGGAATTACTCAGTGAATTAGAAATTACGCATCAATCGGGTGACGCTGTTTCATTGGTTGAAAAACAAATTTCGGTACTACGTGAACAAAATCAACAACTCAATAAACGACTACATGAACTCATAGAGATAGCTCGACAAAACGAAGAGCTTGCGCAACGTATGCATCAACTTGCTCTAACCTTAATGGATTCAGGTGACCCACGAGAAATTTTTTCTACCCTTTACGATAATCTTAAGAAAAACTTTCATGCCGATACTGTTGCGGTGAAATTATTTGCAGATCCTGCCTTTATCGATTTTGAAGCAGGACCAGAGTTTGTTGGTAAAAGTACGCTCGATGAACAATTGTTTAAATCCATTATTGAAAAACAACGTCCTTTATCGGGCCGGTTAAAACACCAACAACAGGTTTTTCTATTCGGGGATGATGGCGATAGTATTAATTCAGCAGTATTAGTACCTCTAATCGGTTTTAATTGGAATGGTATCTTATCCATAGGTAGTTTTGATGCAGAACGTTTCCAACCAGGTATGGGAGTTGAGCTACTAACTAACCTTGCTGATATGTTGAGCTTAATTTTGAAAACCTGGGTTGCAGAATAGTAGAGATTGTTAATCAATCATGAGCGAACTTTTTGTTGATGCTACTCAAAAATTTTTTAACAGCATTCAACATTTATCAGAGCATACTCGAAAGGCATATCAACGCGATTTAAAAGAATTACAATCTTATTGTGAATCACAATCGTTAACATCATGGACTGAACTCGATAACCATGGCTTGCAACAATACATTGCTAAACGTCATCGTTCAGGTATTTCGGGTAAATCGTTACAACGCAACTTATCTTCTATAAGACGTTTTTATCAATTCTTATTACAAAACGATCTTGTCACCAATAATCCTGCCCAAGGTATCTCACCACCAAAGTCCGCACGAAAATTACCAAAAGTATTGGATACTGAGCAAGCAGGGCAGCTTTTAAATTTTGATGAATCTGATCCTTTGGCTGTGCGCGATAAGGCGATTATAGAATTGATGTATTCTTCAGGTTTACGACTTTCCGAATTAGTAGGATTAAATATCAAAGATATTGATATGAATGACCGTGTTGTAAATGTTATAGGCAAAGGCAGTAAAGAACGTAGTGTGCCAATTGGCAGCAAAGCGATTACTGCGTTAAGGCAATGGTATCGCTTTAGAAGTGAATTAGTTAATGAGTCGATTGATCTAGACTCAGCAGTGTTTATTTCTAAAAGAGGAAAACGTATCAGTCCACGGACGATTCAACAGCGCTTCAAACAAAGAGCTATACAACAAGGTATCGATATCTCATTGCATCCACACATGTTACGCCATTCCTTTGCAAGTCATTTATTAGAATCCAGTGGTGATTTACGTGCAGTACAGGAACTGCTTGGCCATTCCGATATTTCAACAACTCAAGTGTATACGCATTTGGATTTTCAACATTTGTCGAGTGTATATGATAAAGCTCACCCAAGAGCTCGAAAGAAATAAAAAAATCTAATGATGAAAAAAATTTAAATTATGTCTGTAATCTAAGCTGCTTTAGATTTTTTGCAGTAGGCTAAGATCCCATTTTCATCAATAGGTTTACTGTAGTAATAACCTTGTCCATAGTCACAGCTTTTTTCGATAAGGTAATTTTGATGTTCCAATGTTTCAACACCTTCAGCGACCACCTCTAAACCTAAATTATGTCCAAGGGATATGATTGAATTTGTGATGACTTCATTTGAGGTATTAGAACCAATATCATGTATGAATGATCGGTCAATTTTTAATTTATGAATAGGGAATTTGCTTAAATATTGGAGTGAGGAATAACCTGTTCCAAAATCATCTAGAGCTATTGAAATACCTTTTTTTGCAAGTCGATGAAGAATTTCAATAGCGTATTCTGGATTTTTAATCAAAATACTTTCTGTTATTTCAATCTCTAAACCTGAATTGTTCTTATTAAGAAAATCATGTGTATCAAATAATTCTTTGATTAATTCATTATCGAAAAATTGTTTTGCAGATAAATTGATTGCAATACGAGAAGCTGAGGTATATTCCAATAATACTTTAGAGCGGCATATGGTTTTTAATATTGAAATAGTTACATCATTAATCAAACCATATTCTTCAGCCACCTCGATGAACTCATAAGGCATGATGATGTTGTCGTCTTCATCAATATATCGCGCTAAAGCTTCTAAACAAGATATTTTTTTTGTAGCTAAACAAATTTCTGGTTGATAGTACGCTATGATCTTATTATTTTTTATTGCATTATAAAGTTTATCTCTTTGAAGCTGACGTTTAGTTTGTTCTTTACGCATCTGCTCTGAATAAAACGACCAGTCCGAACGACTGGTATCTTTAATGTGATAAAGCGCAAGGTCAGCATTTTTTAACAAAATGTCTTTTGTTAACCCATCATCAGGGAATATTGAAACACCGATTGAACAACTGCTTTGAATAGATAAATCATTTATGTTGATAGGTTTTGTAATAGCCTCAATAATTTTTTTGGCTAATGTAGTGGCACTGTCTATCGATCGTAAATCTGGTTGAATAATTGCAAATTCATCACCGCCTAAACGTGCAGCCGTATCTGATTCACGTAAACAACTTTTAATTCTTGATGATACCTCTTTAAGAAGTTTGTCACCGACATCATGACCATAAGAATCGTTTGTTTGTTTAAAGTGATCTAAATCAATCAATAAAACAGAAAATTTGCTTTTTTGTCGTTTGCCTAATGCAATGGCCATTTCTAGATGGTCATTAAATAAATTTCGATTTGCAAGACATGTAAGGTTATCTTGAAACGCAAGATCTTGAACACGATTATTCGATTCAATTAGGTTTTCTTTAACCAGTTTTAATTCGATGGTTTGTTCAATTAATTTTTGTTCTCTTAATACAGATGCACTGACATCATTGATATTGATAAAACAAAATTTTTCACCATTTTTATTGATTACTCTTGATACAGTGATTTTTTGATAGATGATGGTTTCATCAGGTTGATTTTTTTTTCGATATAATGGTAAAGGGTGTTTATGAAAACGCGGCGATAGGAAAGCACTATGACCAAGTTCTAAACAACTTTGAATAACTGATTCTAGATGTTTACTTAAACGGTTATCAAAGATTTCATGCAATGTTTTATTTAGAGCAGATGATTCTTTTAGATTAGTACATTCAGTCATCCATTGATTCCAAGCCACAATGGAATAACTCTGATCTAAAACAATGACCCCAGCATCACAAGAACTTAAAAACAGTTTAAAATTATCGTCTAGAAACATTGGGTATTAAGCAACTTTGGTAATATTTACTGCTGCGTAGAGTTCATTTAATAATGTTTTTAAAACAGGTAAGCTCACAGTCAATGCCATATGACCAGAGACTTCTTTCGCCTCGACATAAAACTCTACTTCGGCAAGAATAATCTTGAGTTCGTCTTCTCCGCTCTCAAGGTTATCTGAAAGAATTCCCATAATATGGTTAGTTGAACCTTTATTAAACTTAGGTATAGACGTGGTAAATTCTCGTTTTAATACGTTGGCAAAAGTTGAAATGCAACTGTTTAATAATATATTGCCAATTTCGGTTATTACCTCTTCTTCGAGATTGGTAAAACTATCATCTTCATTAAAGTCTGGAATCAGACCGCGTATTAGATTTCGGCTTTTGTTGAAATGAAACAACAAAACCGCATTGCCATTAAAATCACCACCAAAACTTTCTGTGACACTGATTAATTCATCAGAATCACGTTCTAAATTTTCTTTGTATTCATCTAGAGAAATCAGTTTAACGTTAGGCACGGACATTTTAACTTCATTGCCCGATAGTTCATGTAACTTTGCAGCTGCACTGCCCATAGCCATGTTGATGAGTTCATTAAGGCTATCAATATCAAAATCATCTAATTGTTCCATAATGAATTACCCCGCATTAAGAAAGCTTTTCACTTTTTCTTCATTGATAGGTTTTGGGATAAAACCGATACCTAAGTTACGGGCTTTATCACTAATAGCGTCTTGTACGTTAGCAGTGAGTAATGAAATACGAGCATTAGGGTGAGATGATTTGAGCTTCCCCGCTAATTCGATACCATCGATACCTGGCATATTAAAATCAATGGTCATGATATCGATATCTTCTCCTTTAGAGTATTCGATTGCTTCATCGCCATTTGCGGCTTCAATAATGTCTAATTCTGGAAACGTGTCGATTGCGATTCCTCTAATCATCATTCTTGAAAGCTTGCTATCATCGACAATTAGCATCTTTTGGCTATTACTAGTCATTATTATCTCCAAAGGCTTTATTTCTAAATAAATTATCGACAAATCAAACGATTACTTGAGAAAATTTTGAAAACTGTCTGCTAAACAATGACTGATGAGTGATCAAAAATGCTAAAATTTGTTTTAGATGATGCAAAATACAACAGCATCATAATAGATGACTTCAAAAGGTCATTGTTTTTTGCTCAGTAATCCCCATATTCAATTTCTTATCGTAAAAATCTCGTAGAGAGGAGAGTTTGATTGGAACAATTTAGAGGTACGACGATTTTGTCGGTGCGTCGAGGTAACCAAGTCGTGATTGGTGGTGACGGGCAGGTTTCACTGGGTAATACCGTCATGAAAGGCAACGCTCATAAAGTACGAAGATTATATAAAGGTCAAATTCTGGCTGGGTTCGCAGGCGGCACTGCGGATGCTTTTACGTTATTTGAGCGCTTTGAAGGCAAGCTTGAAAAGCACTCAGGGCATTTAACTCGATCTGCTGTGGAGTTAGCTAAGGACTGGCGTACTGACCGTATGCTGCGTCGTTTAGAAGCTATGCTCTGTGTTGCTGATAAGACCACTTCGTTAATTATTTCTGGTAATGGAGATGTGATAGAGCCTGAAAATTCGATTATGGCTATTGGCTCTGGCGGTTCCTTTGCCAGCTCTGCGGCGATTGCTTTATTGGAAAATACAGAGTTATCAGCCAGAGAAATTGTTGAAAAAGGCTTAAATATTGCTGCAGATATTTGTATTTATACCAATCGAAACTTAACCATCGAAGAACTTACCACTGAAGAATAAAAATATTATTGGAATTTGTATGTCTGAATTTACCCCGCGTGAAATTGTTAATGAATTAGATAAACACATTATTGGTCAAGACGAGGCCAAACGAGCTGTTGCTATTGCTTTAAGAAATCGCTGGCGTCGTAGTCAAGTCAGTGAAGATTTACGTAACGAAATTACCCCTAAAAATATTTTAATGATTGGACCTACAGGCGTAGGTAAAACTGAAATCGCTCGTCGTTTAGCGAAATTGGCCAATGCACCATTTATTAAAGTCGAAGCTACAAAGTTTACCGAAGTTGGATATGTTGGACGTGATGTAGAATCAATCATTCGAGATTTAGTCGATGTCTCTATCAAAATGACACGAGAAATCGAGTTAGAAAAAGTTAAAGAGCGGGCTGAAAAAGCCGCAGAGGAACGGGTTTTAGATTATTTATTGCCATCAGCTCGCAGCTTTCAAAATCCTGATGGTGACGAAAATAATAATTCTTCAACACGAGATAAATTTCGAACCATGCTGAGAGAAGGCGCTCTTGCAGAAAAAGAAATCGAAATAGAACTGAGTTCGCCTTCGATTGGTGTTGAAATCATGGCGCCTCCTGGCATGGAAGAAATGACGGGGCAGCTACAAAATATGTTCCAAAATTTTTCCAGCGGTAAGAAACAATCACGTAAAGTAAAAGTGAAAGACGCTTTAAAAGCTTTAACCGATGAAGAAGCCGCTAAAATGGTGAACGAAGAAGATATCAAAGCCAGAGCGGTAGCAAATGTAGAGCAAAATGGTTTAGTGTTTTTGGATGAAATCGACAAAGTGACCCGTCGTTCAGAAACCTCAGGACCAGATGTCTCTCGTGAAGGTGTTCAGCGTGATTTATTACCGCTTGTAGAAGGTAGTACAGTTACGACCAAACACGGCATGGTCAAAACCGATCATATTTTATTTATTGCATCAGGCGCATTTCATTTAGCGAAGCCTTCGGACTTGATTCCTGAATTACAAGGGCGCTTACCGATACGCGTGGAATTATCAGCATTATCGGTCGAAGATTTTATTCGTATCTTAAAAGAGCCCGATGCTGCATTAACTCAACAATATATTGCCTTAATGAAAACAGAGGGTATTGAACTCGTATTTGAAGACGATGGTTTAAAACGACTTGCTGAAATTGCTTGGCAAGTTAATGAATCTACTGAAAACATTGGTGCGCGGCGTTTGCATACCGTAATGGAACGTCTTTTAGAAAGCCTTTCGTATGAAGCATCTGATAAAAATGGTTCTAGCGTGACCGTGAATGCAGAGTATGTGAATTCACAACTTAATGAGTTTGTCGAAGACGAAGATTTAGCACGTTATATATTGTAATTCATACAGTTTCAGTCAAATCCCATCTATCAGTGCAGACATTATTCCGCTACTATGTTTGCACTGTTTTAATTTACAAGTTTTATGTCGACAGATATTCCACAAGAAATTTCGCTTAAAAAACAATCGCGTTGTTTGCGTGTAAGTTTTGAAAATGACGAACATTATGAATATAGTTTTGAATATTTACGAGTTCACTCGCCTTCAGCAGAAGTCAAAGGACATGGCAAGGATGATGCTGTTTTGCAAATTGGTAAGGAGGATGTTCTTATCGAAACGATTGAACCTGTAGGAAATTACGCTATAAAAATTATTTTTGATGACGGTCATAATACAGGATTGTACACGTGGTCTTATTTGAAAGAACTTGGTCAAAATAAGCAATATTATTGGCAAGGATACCTTGATAAATTATCTGAAGCAGGGCACACAAGAAAACAACAAGATGGCTAATACTGATTATACTGATTTTGGTTTTGAGAAAGTCTCAAAGCATGAAAAGACTCGTAAAGTAGGTGAGGTCTTTTCGTCGGTCGCTTCTCAATACGATATTATGAATGATGTGATGTCTCTGGGCATACATCGTTTTTGGAAGCGATATGCGATTCATACAGCAGCTATCAAAAAAGGCGATAAGGTTTTAGACCTGGCTGGAGGTACTGGTGATCTCAGTTTTAAATTATTAAAACGTGTTGGTGATAAAGGCCAAGTAACCTTAGCAGACATCAATGGTGATATGTTACGTGAAGGCCGAGACCGTTTTATTAATAAAGGCATCACTAATAATATTCAGTTTGCTCAAGTCAATGCTGAATGTTTACCGTTTGACTCCAATAGTTTTGATTTTATATCAATCGCCTTTGGATTACGTAATGTTACTGATAAGTTAACAGCGTTAAAATCAATGTATCGATGTTTGAATTATGGTTCTCAATTAATGATATTAGAGTTCTCTAAACTTAGCTTGCCTATACTACAGAAAGTTTATGATGAGTATTCATTTAATTTGATACCAAAGTTTGGAAAGTTAATTGCGGATGATGAGGCAAGTTATCAATATTTAGTTGAATCGATTCGTATGCATCCTGATCAAGAAACATTAAAAGAGTTATTAGAACAAGCTGGTTTTGAACGTGTTAGCTATAAAAATTTATCGGCTGGTATTGTGGCAATTCATACGGCGTATAAAATTTAAGTAATGGATGAATTAATAAATAAATTAGAAAGCGTTGTGAATCGTTTGTTGGGTTACGATCCTGAAATACTCAGTGAGATTGCAGAATACTCAGGAAAAACCATTCTTGTGGATATTGATGGTATGAATATTCGTTTGGCGATTAAACCAAATGCATTGGGTTTGCAGTTTTTATTGAATAAAGAAGTTGATGCTGACGTGGTTATTAAAGGCAAGCCTATATCATTATTATCATTGCTTAGGAATAAAGATGGTCAATCAACATTTCCAAGCGATTTAGAATTAAAAGGTGATATCAATTTAGCACAGCGATTTCAAAATACCTTGAAACGATTGGATATTGATTGGGAAGAAATAATTTCTGAATATGTTGGGGATACTGTAGCGAGAAAAGCTACATTGTTTTTTAAAGATGCAAAAGCCAATATAAATAATTTTAGAGATAGTTTTAAACGTAATAGCAGTGATTATTTGCGTTTTGAAACAGGAATACTTCCAGATCAATTATTAGTGAATGAATTTGTTAATGATGTAGATGAAATACGTAATGAAGTTGAGCTTTTGAAACTTAGATTCGAACGATTAATGAATAATAAATAAACATGTTCTCCATAGGCGAAATTTTTAGATTACTTAACATTCAACGGATTTTGATCCGTCATGGTATGGACGAAATTGTTTTTGCTACACATTTATTTCGACCTTTAAGGTTTATATTGTATTTATTGCCTTGGAACTGGTTTGAGAAAAAACATGAACCACGCGCGATTCGTCTTAGAAGAGTTCTGGAAGATTTAGGGCCCGTATTCGTTAAACTTGGGCAACAATTGTCTACACGTAGAGATATGTTAGCGGAAGACATTGTTATTGAATTTGAAAAACTTCAAGATTCCGTGCGCCCGTTTTCTGGTAAAGAAGCCCGTTCCATTATTGAACAAGCCTATGGTTTTTCTCTTGAAGAAGTATTTACAGAATTCAATGAAACAGCTTTGGCTTCTGCTTCGGTCGCACAAGTTCATAGTGCTAAATTAAAAGATGGCCGTGATGTTATTGTTAAAGTTTTAAGGCCAGATATTTTAAAAGTTATCCGGCGTGATATAGGCATATTACATTTCTTAGCTCGCCAAGCAGAACGTTATTCAAAAGATAGTCAGCGGCTAAAACCCAGTAATGTCGTTAGTGAATTTGAAAAGACGCTACTGAATGAACTAGATCTAATGCGCGAAGCGGCAAATGCTTCACAGCTTCGACGTAATATGCAAGATTCTGACGACATTTACATTCCCAATGTTGAGTGGGAGTTAACACGGAAAAATGTCATGGTGATGGAACGTATCTACGGGGCGCATATTTCAGATATTTCAGCATTAAATGCAATGGGCGTTGATCTGGAGCAGTTAGCAAAAACAGGAGTAGATTTATTTTTTACTCAAGTATTTCGTGATAACTATTTTCATGCTGACATGCATCCGGGAAATATATTTGTTGATAAAGATAATTCCGGGAAAACCCGTTTCATATTAGTTGATTTTGGCATAATGAGTTCGCTCAGTGAGTTTGACCAGCGTTATCTTGCGGAGAACTTTTTAGCTTTTTTAAATAAAGATTACCAACGTGTTGCTGAATTGCATGTGGAATCGGGTTGGGTACCAGCCAATACGCGAGTAGATGAATTTGAATTTGCCATACGTGCAGTCTGTGAACCATTATTTGATCGTCCATTAAAAGATATTTCGTTTGGTACTTTGCTATTACGTTTGTTCCAAACGGCTAGGCAGTTCAACATGGTCATTATGCCGCAATTAATATTATTGCAAAAAACCCTGATTAATATTGAAGGCCTAGGGCGAGAATTACACCCTGATTTGAACCTATGGGAAGCGGCTAGGCCATCAATGGAGCAGTGGATGAAAGACCGAGTAGGAATTCGAGGTCTGTACAAAGGCACTAAGAAAAATATTCCTTATTGGGTTGATAGGCTGCCAGATTTACCTAATAAGATCGTCGAAGTCATTGAGCGGACCAAAGACGGTAAATTGCAATTTGAATGGAAGTCTCAAGAACTGGAAAAATTACGTCAAGAATCTAGAATTGATAAAGATCGAACAATTTTTGCGATAATTGCTTCAGGTTTTGTGATCAGTGCCGCTGTAATTTACGGATCCGAGATGGAATCATCATCTATGCTATGGGGAGCTCCAATGATAAGTTGGGTTCTTATTGGCTTAGGAGTCGGATTTGTGGGTTTGGCATTTAAAAAATAATTGTATAAATAAGTGGCGCATTATGTTGAATAAAGTTTTTATCATTCTGTTATTACCATTAGTGTTAATGGCTTGTACCAACCCAAAAAAGGTTGATTCTATCGCCTTAGAATGGCCGTCTGATATTCCTAAATTATCGTACTATCAAAATTTGTATTCACAAGATACTCATAATCAAGCTGCTCAGTCAGAAGATGACTACCTAATGTGGGTAAAACGTTTTTACAAAGGCTGGGCTGGTTTTTCACGTGGTTGGTTGGAAGTATCTGATGAGTTAGTCGAGGGAATTAATTCTGACCGACAGGTTGTTGTTAAAGAAAAGCTAGCCGTTTTAGGTAAAGAAGTGTCTGGTGAATGGGCCAAGAAATCAGATCAACGTTTGATTTATAGCAAAAACCTTTCAATCTGGGGCAATGTATTAAGTGAAGCTTCTTACCAAGAGAATGTTGAATCAGTGATTGATCATATTTCTGAAGATGTCGATTTGATGATGGCTAAACAATTAGAGCCCGATGCAATAACGATGAAACGCTATTTTCCAAATTTGGATATGGAACAAGAATTTAGCATGTTCTAAAAACAAGTTTTTTTATGGTGCCAGTTTCCAACTAGCACCTAAACCATTCGAAGCCTGAGCCACAATCGTTTTATTCTTTTCTATAAATTCTACACTGTAAGTTGTTGCACTCTGCGGTGATAAACCAACGGTTTTATTAGGTACTCGCCAATGTTTAATGACTGTTCCTGTTTTTGTATCCCATAAGGATAAATATCTTCCTGGGAAACCTAGCAATAGTTGTTTACCATCTTTAGAAAATCGTGCACTACTGACTAAACCTTGGCGTGGTTTAAAGTTTAGTTGAGAAATTTGTTTGCCGGATTTTTTATCAAATATAAAAGCTTGGTTTTTTTCTGTGCTAACAAAAGCATGGGTGCCTTTTTGATTAAACTCAACTAGTTTAATACGTGAGCTCATTTCAAAGGTTTGATGTTCCTTTCCTGTTGCGGCATTCCATATTACAGCTCGATGATCATTACCTCCGGTAATGGCATATTTGCCGCTAGGTGTTAACTCAACCGTTGTGACGCGCTCTTCTCGATGAGCGATCACTTCCAGTCGACGTTGAGTTTCAAGATTAATATGCAAGGCTCTGCCATCTTTTAGACCCAACAAAACATATGTTGCAGCATTAGAAATGGCTATGTCTAAAATATCTGATTCAACACTCCAATAGCCTAACGCTTCACCTGAATTTGTATTCCATACCACAAAAGCCCTTAAGTCAGCGGTTACTACATGTGAATTGTCTGGCGAGAATTTTACATGTGAAATCGCGGTTTTAGCATTTTTACCATGACTCCAGTCAAAGAGTTTTTGTGATTTTTCTAAATCCCAATAACTTACACCTTCACGAAAGCTTGAGATAACAGCAAATTTTCCATTGCTAGAAATATCTGATGCATATAAACCAGACTCGGACAATTTCCATTCAGATAATGTTGGTTCATCTAGCGAGCAAGCATTGATAAAAAGGAAATAAATAAGCGGTATTAGAAATCGTAACATGCCAATCAATAACGTGATTCTGAAAATCAGGTTATCGGCTTACATAGTAATTACTTAACAATTTTAAACCTAAATATAGGTTTTAGTGGAAAGTGTTATCGGATTCTTTAGGCAAGGCAGTAGTGCGTAAAGTGTGGGTATTGTGTTTGCGGTGTTTCAACATTTCTGTCATCGAAACGATATCGATGTTTTGATAGTGTGCCTCGCGAATAAAGTTTTCTAACGCGTCTAATGTCGCTTTGTGAGGATGCCCAATGGCAATAGCTGATCCTTTCTTTTTTGCTCTTTGTACTAAGCGTTCTAATTGCCCACGTATATAATTAGGATTGACTTCATTATCGAGAAAAACATCTCGAACCAAATAAGGCAATTTCTTATTGCGAGCAACTATATTCGCTACGCTTTCACTTGTAGTCATGCTATCAATATAGGCATAACCATGTTGTTTTAATTCATCCATCAACCAATGCATTTGAATAGGATGAGTGGTTAGCAAACTTCCCATATGATTATTTAAACCAATTGCCAAAGGTACGCTTTTAAGATTCTTACGTAACGTACTGAGAAATTCTTGCTTACTCATTTTTGTATATAAAGCACCAGGGCCTAAGTTTTTATGCTTATGCTTGTGCATCGATTCCATCGGCACATGAAGAATAATTTCTTTACCTGCACGGTGGGCTCTTTCAGCAACTTTTGAAGATAGTGGAGTATGAGGCAGAATCGCACATACAATAGGAGCTGGTAGATCAACAGCGCGAAAATCCTGGTGATGTTTATAACCAAGATCATCAATGATGATGCTGACCAATGCTTTAGACGATGACTCTGCATAAACAGGAGCCGTTGCTAGAAGCGTTGATAGTATCAAGACACCAGCAAGCAAACTCGATACTGATTTAATCAGTATCGCTGAAGTTTTTCTCATTAATTTTTATTTTTTTATTATAAAGGCTAAGCCTTTCAGCACATTCAGTGCTTCATAAAGTTCGTAGTCCGTTGCGGCTAGCGAAATCGAAGATGCATCATTCTTATCAGAGTCAGCATTCTCTGTTTGATCTTTAGTATCTTCATCAGCTTCCTCAACACCCTTTGCCTCTTCTTTATTATTTTCCTTGTCAGTACTCTCTTCGGAGTTTTTATTTTCTAAATGACCACTTAAATTAGATTCTTTCACCACAGTGTTTAATTGTGGATCCAGCTGAGCTACTTTTAAACGGTCAATCACAATATCTGGTTCAATTCCTGAGGCCTGTATCGAACGGCCATTGGGAGTGAAGTATCGTGCTGTCGTTAATTTTAACGCAGATCGGTTGTTCATGGGTAATATTGTTTGTACTGATCCCTTACCAAAAGATTTTTCACCCATGATGATAGCGCGTTTGTGATCCTGCAAAGCACCAGCAACAATTTCAGAGGCAGAAGCAGAGCCTGCGTTCACTAAAACCACAACAGGAACATCTTTAAGAATATCATCAGGTTTCGCATTAAACTTTAATTGTGAATCACTAACACGGCCTTCAGTGTAGACGATCAAACCTTTATCCAGGAACAAATCAGAAACGCCAACGGCTGCCTGTAGGACACCACCTGGGTTATTTCGTAAGTCTAAAATCACCCCGTTAAGACCTGATTTTTTATTTTCAGCTTTCATATCCATAATGGCTTTACGTAATTCATCAGCTGTTCTAGATTGGAAAGTAGAGATTCTTAAGTATGCAAAACCTGGCTCAAGTGTTCGAGAACGTACACTTTTTACCTTAATAAAATCACGAACAAGAGTGATAGTAAGCGGTTGCTCTTCACCTTTACGCACAATCGTCAGAACAATTTCACTGCCAGGTTTGCCACGCATTAATTTTACGGCATCGTTTAAGCTCATGCCTTTAACGCTGGCTTCGTCTAAACGAATGATTAAGTCACCAGCTTTGATGCCAGCACGTGCTGCAGGGGTATCATCGATAGGCGAAATGACTTTTACAAAGCCATCTTCCATTCCAACTTCGATGCCGAGCCCACCGAATTCTCCTGAGGTGCCTTCTTGTAGTTCTTTATAAGCTTCCGCAACAAGGTAATCTGAGTGTGGGTCGAGTCCTGCTAACATTCCGCGGATAGCATTTTCTAATAATTCTTTATCGTCTACCTCTTCAACATAGTCGTTTTTTATCTTGGCAAAAATTTCAGTGAAGGTTCTGAGTTCATCTAAAGGTAATGCTGATGCATTATCTGCTGGAATAGAGTCTGGACCTTCCGCCCAACCGACTCGAGGCAACAAAGAAATAACTAAAATACTAATAAAGGCAATACGAAAAACGGAATGCATAATGTGCTCCGGTAAGAGTGTGTTTATTGAAATTATAATTACGACCTATTTTATCCTGTTCGGTTTACTTCTTACACCAAAGACTTGGGTTAACAGGTTTACCCGCTTTGCGGATCTCGAAATATAACCCTGCTTGGCTTTGTCCTCCACTATCACCAACAGTAGCGATGGTCTCTCCTGCTAAAACCCAATCATCTTGTTTTTTGAGTAGGCTTTCATTATGGGCATAGAGACTCATGAAGTCATTTCCATGATCCACAATGATTAACATACCGAGGTTTTTAAACCAATCCGCAAACACCACTTTACCATTATTAATGGCTTTTACATCATCACCAGTATTTGCCCTGATCACGACCCCGTTCCATTGTAAATCTTCGCCTTTTTTTGGTGTTCCGAAGTGTTCAACAATTTTTCCATCAATTGGCCAGGACATTTTGCCGCGCATATTTTGAAATGGTGGAATATCTTCAAAAAATTCTATAGTACTTTTTTGTTCTTTATTAAGTGTAGTGAGTAACTCACCAAGTTCTTTGGCTGCTGCATGTAGATTCTCAAGCTCAACGTCTTTTTTCTGAATAAATTGATCCAGTTTTAATAGAACAGCCTGTCGTTGTTCACGGTTATTTGAATATTCATTGATTTTTTGTTCATGCTCTTGTTGTAAAGCAACTATTTCAGCTGTTTCTGTTTCGATGCTTTGTTCAAGTTCGTATAGTTTTTCTAGTTTTGCTACAGCCGTTTGAATGGTTTCAATGCGAGTCCGGTTATGATAATCATAATATGCCAACACTCGGCTGACTTTGGCAGGATCTTGTTGATTGAGTAATAACTTAATGTAATCAGCACGACCGACCATATAAGCAGAGCGAATCTGTTGGGCTAAAATATCTCGTTCGTTTTCTAGTTGAGATAATTCTTTTTGTTCTTCTTTTTTTAACGATTCCAGAGTGATTTTTTTCTCTTTGAGGCTAAGTGTTAATTCAGAAATTTTGGCAGCCAATTCACTGATACGAACTTCATGTTGTTTGAGTTCTTCCGATAGGCTGAGTTTTTCTTTATTTGCAGAATTGAGTTCTTGTTCGGCTTCTTTAATGTGTATTTTTAAGGACTCTAATTCTTGATTTTTATCATTCAGATCATCTTCTTCAGCCTTTAAAGGTAAAGTAATGAATAAACAGGCACACAATAAAGCAAATAAATGGAAACGATAAAGAGTTGAAGAGGCCTTAGTCATCTTGTTTTAATTTAAGCAGTACTCGACCGGTCATTTCTTCTGGTGGTTCTAGACCCATAAAGTGTAGCAAAGTTGGACTGATATCAGAGAGTGAGCCGGTTCCAGGCATGATTTCGACTGGACGGCCAATATATAGAAAAGGTACTAGATTGGTTGTATGCGCGGTATGCGGTTCAGATTTTACTTTTTCACGAGTAAAGACGCGCATTTGTTCAGCATTACCGTGGTCAGCAGTAATAATTACTTCTCCACCTTTGGCTTGTATGGCTGAAACAACTCTTCCTAAACATTCATCAACACTTTCTACGGCTTTAATCGCAGCATCATAATCACCCGAATGGCCGACCATATCGGTGTTAGCAAAGTTACAGATAATCACGTCGTACTTTTCAGCTTCCACAGCCTCAACTAATTTATCGGTTACTTCATAGGCGCTCATTTCAGGTTTTTCACTATAACGTTTTACATGTGGAGAAGGTACTAAGATGCGGTCTTCACCTTCAAATACATGTTCTTCACCACCATTAAAGAAAAACGTGACGTGGGCGTATTTTTCAGTTTCTGAAATCCTCAGCTGCCTTAAGCCCTGTTCTGAGATGTATTGACCAAATACCTTATCAAGTTTTTCGGCTGGAAAGGCGACAGGAAATTCATAATTGGATTTGTACTCGGTTAAGCTAATAAAGCGCTCTAATTTTGGTACATGTTCCCGCTCAAAGCTTTTAAAAGCTTCTTTAGTTAAAGCTCTGGCTAATTGTCTAGCACGGTCAGCACGATAATTAGCAAATACCATCACATCACCATCTTCAGCGACGACTCTTGCGGAACGTTCTGAAACGAGGGCTGTTGGTTTGACGAATTCATCCGTTTCATCACGTTTATATGCCAGCTCTAATCCAACAAACGCATCCGGTGCTTCGTATTCGGCTTTACCTTGGGTGATGAGATCGTAGGCTAATTGGGTTCGATCCCAATGTTGATTGCGATCCATTGCATAGTGGCGGCCGATGATAGAAGCAAATTGACCAATTTTCAGTTCTCGCATTTTTGTTTGCGCACGGAAAATCGATTCAGTAGCGCTTTTCGGTGGTGTATCGCGGCCATCGAGAAAGGCGTGTAGATAGATCTTTTTGACGCCACATTGTTTAGCCAATTCCATTAAGGCAAAAATGTGGTCTTCGTGGCTGTGTACACCGCCATCTGATAAAAGCCCTAGAATATGCACTGCTTTATTATTTTGAGCAGCGGTTTTGAAGGCATTGTTTAAATGGTCGTTTTCGAAAAATGTTCCATTTTCCAAGGCGCGGTTAATTCGTGTGAACTCTTGGTCAACAACGCGCCCTGAGCCTATATTCATATGGCCAACTTCAGAGTTTCCCATTTGCCCTGCTGGTAAACCCACCTCTAATCCTGAAGCACTAATTAAAGTGTGGGGATATTCGTCCCAATAGCGATCCCAATTGGGTTTATTCGCATTGTGGATAGCATTGTAGCTGGTGTTATCAGTATGGCCCCAGCCATCTAAGATGAGCAGTGCAAAAGGCTTTCTTTCAAGCTGCATGGAACAACAAATCAGTGGTCTTTAACAAAAATTTTAGTTCAATCAAGGAATACGTTTCTATTAGGCATTGATTGTGAACAGATGACGATTTAATGAAATTTTAATTAATAAGTGCATATTTTAACATGAAATTCTAAGAATGTATTAGGCCAATAACTAGAATCTCATTGCCAACTTATATTTATAACGTATGATCGCTGGCCTAACTTAAATATCAATCTATCAATATAAATAAAATTATCAAAGATGGAAAATTTACCTGAATTTATCTCAAACCACTTATTTTTATGTTCTTTGTTTGCAGCATTGGTGGTGTTATTCCTTTGGAGTTCATTTGGCGATGCGGTTAGTGGCAATAAAGCGATTTCCCCAAGTGAAATGACGAATTTGATTAATCGTGAAGATGCTGTAGTCCTCGATATTCGTAAATCGAACGAATTTAATGATGGTCATATTATAAACGCAATGAATATTCCGCATGATGAATTTGAAACATCTGCAAAGAAGCTCGAAAAACATAAAAAATCACCAGTTATTTTATATTGTCAAAGTGGCAATGAATCATCACGCATTACCCGTGCATTAAAGCAATCGGGCTTTGAGAATGTGAGTTTCTTAAAAGGCGGTTTATTAGCGTGGCAAAATGCTAACCTACCCATTTCAAAATAATAGAGTGAAGCAGTAAAAATGGCTGAAGAAAATACAACTGCACAGGCAGGTGCTACAAATGAAGTAACAGGGCAGTTAGCAATTCAAAAAGTCTATGTGAAAGATATTTCTTTCGAATCGCCCAATGCGCCAAATATTTTTAAGGACAAATGGGAACCAAACGTTAATATGGAACTGGCAAACGAAACGAATAAAATCGATAGTAATATTTATGATGTTACTTTAGGCGTGACTATTACGGTCAAGATGAATGATTCTACTGTGTATTTAGTCGAGGTAAAACAAGCAGGAATTTTTCTAATCGATGGTTTTCCCGACGAGGCATTAGAACAAATTTTAGCAACTGCTTGCCCGAATATATTATTTCCGTTTGCGCGCGAAGTGGTAGCTGATTTAGTAGCACGAGGTGGATTTCCTCAATTATTATTGTCGCCTGTTAATTTTGATGTTTTATGGATGCAACAAAAAATGCAACAGCAGCAAGCTGCTAGCGATACTAAACATTAATTTTGTCATAAAACATTGTTATTCTTATTTGAATGACTGACGCAAAAAACATTTTAGTCATCGGTGCTGGTTCTTGGGGCACTGCTTTAGCGCTAGTATTGGCTAGTAATCAACATACTACTTTTTTGTGGGGAAGAGATTCAAAACATATCTTAGAACTACAAGAAAAAAACAGTAATGAACGTTTTTTACCCGGCATAGAATTCCCTGAGAATTTACACCCTGTCAATACCTTTACTGACATAGCTTTTGAAGTTGATGATATTATTATGGCTGTACCTTGTTCGGCTTCACGAACAGTTTTACAAAACTTATATAAAAACTATCAAAGACATTTACGTATTTGTTTAACTTCAAAAGGCTTAGAACCTGAAACGCATAAACTTGGACATGAAGTTGTCAATGAAGTCTTTGGTGATGATGCAACAACATTAATTTTATCAGGACCTTCATTTGCTAAAGAAGTCGCAAAAGGTTTACCCACCGCTGTTTCCATTGCTTCTGAAAATAAAGTCGCCGCAGAAGATTTTGCTTGTTATTTTCGCAACGATAATTTTCGTACATATACTAATAGCGATGTGGTAGGTGTAGAAATTGGCGGTGCGGTAAAAAATGTGATGGCAATTGCCGCAGGCATAGCTGATGGTTTAGGATTTGGAGCAAATACACGTGCAGCGTTAATTACTCGAGGTCTTGCAGAAATCTTAAGGCTTGCAACTGCTATGGGTGCTCAAGCTGAAACTTTTTTAGGTTTGGCTGGTTTAGGCGATCTGGTTTTAACCTGTACGGATGATTTATCTCGTAATAGGAGATTTGGCTTGGCATTAGCTAAAGGCCAAACCATAAAGCAAGCTCAAAATGACATTGGTGAAGCGGTTGAAGGTATTAACACGGCACAAGAAATTGGTTTATTAGCCAAACAATACAATGTAGAAATGCCTATCAGTGAACAAGTTCTTCAAGTCATTAACGGAGAATGTAAACCTGAACAAGCTGTAAGGAATTTATTACAGAGAGAACCTAAGGCAGAGATGTAAATACGTTTTATAAATTATTATTTTCTTTTATTTTAATTATAACAGTTGTTCCTCTATTTTGTTTTGAATGTATTTCAAGTTCCATGTTAAGTAATTCGACAGTTTGTTTAACGATTGCAAGCCCTAAACCGAGACCATCAATATCTCCAGTTTCACTTCCTCTTTGATAGGTTTCCAATACAGTTTCTATTTCAGAATCTGCAATACCTCTACCAGTATCCATAATATATATTTTTACTATTTCATTAGTTTGCCTGGCGCCAAAAAATATTTTCCCCTTATCAGTATATTTGATGGCGTTATTTAATAGATTTCTTAACATACGCTCTAATAATATTTCATCAGTGTGAATGCCTATATCTTGGCATTTCATTCTTATCTCAATATGTTTTTGATTCGCTAATAAATCAAATTCATCACTTAAATCTGTAAATAATGGTAGTAATCTAACCCGATTAAATTCGGGAGCTATCAAGCCTTCTTCAAGCCTAGAAATATCCAACAAAGATGTAAACATGCTATGCAGGCCAGAAATTGACTGGCGTATGTTATTTAAGAGTGTTTTATTTTCTGAGCTTAAATCAATATTCTTTTGTTCATAATTCGTGATGTGTAAGCCAATTACATTTAAGGGCTGTCTAAGGTCGTGACCAATTGCCTGTAAAAAACGTGTTTTTGCTTTGTTCTCTTTTTTTAATTCATCGACTTGTTGGGTTTTGCTCCAAGCAATTATCATATAGATGGTAAGGAAAAAAGTGAAAAATAAACCAAAAAACAAACCTAAAAAAGGTAACCAAAATGTCGTGTTATTATTATTTTCTATAAAGGTAACCAGCCAACGTCTATTACCTATGTCGTAATAACGAGACCAATAAGTTGAACTGACTTCACCTATGTCATTAATGTTATTAATTGAAGAGTGATATAAATTTGCTGTTTGGTTTGCATAGAGTTTTTGTTTATCCAAGTCTGAATCAATATCAAATAATAATATAGAAAGTTTATCCTCGTTACCGAATACAGACTCCATAAGTTCTTTAATATCAATTTGCCCAAATACAAAACCCTTTAAAGAGCCTAAACTTTTTGTTTCGTCGTTATAAACGGGCTTAAAAGCTCGTACTATTGGTAATAGTAATGTTCCTTTACGCAAATATATTTTTTCAGTTATTAATGTTTGTTTAGATCTAGCTGCATTTTGGAATCGTTTTTTTGTTTTATACTGAGTGCCCAAATTAAGCCCTGGAAATAATTCACTATTGATTTCTGAATAAAGATATTGGATTGGATAATATTGAGCTTGTCTAAATGCAATGGATTCCAATCCATGACTATTAATGTCGTAAATATATTTGCCACGCGTTCCGCGCCCAGAAATCTTCTTTTCAAATACTGAACGTTCTTTATCTTTTACTAATTGAACCCAAGCTAGTGAAATAATACTATTTTGTTTTTGTGTGGAAATAGATACAAACTTATCAAATTCAGATTTAGTAACATGATTACTGGAATAAAATAAGCCTGAAAGTGATGCTAGTGTTTGTAATGTGTTATTAATATTGAGTTGTAATTGTTCTGCACGAATCTCAAAATGTCGTTCTATTTCAATGGTATTTTGCTCTCTGGAATAGCGTAATAAAAAATAGCTACTGATTATGCTAATTAACACACCAGATAAAATTACAAGTGATATTAAAAAAATATTTTTTTGCATGTTCATAAACATTGTTTCTATAGTATGAGCTATTTCTTAGGTAAACGCTTTTATATTTTATATGTCTTTAGATATATATCGAGAGAGATATGGGAATTATTTTTTAATAGTTGATACTTAGAGAAGTAAAAAACTGGAGAAAATCAATGCAAAAAAAAACTTTTAATAATCTAAATATTATTTTTATAGTGATGACTTGTTTTGTTTGTAGTTTTAAAGTGACTGCTATGGGTAACCTCAAAGTGGAAAAGCAGTATGAAATAAATGCCTCATCCGAAACCGTTTGGAAAATGATTGGCGACTACAATCATTTGGATGTATGGCATCCCGTTGTAGTAGGTAGCAAAGTCAATAAGAATGAAAATAAACCTGGCGTTATTCGTATTTTAACACTAGGTGATGGAGCTAAAATTACTGAAGAATTAGTCGCTCACAGTAATGAAAATATGACTTATACATATACAATTACTGAGTCACCTTTGCCTGTTAGTGATTATGTTGCAACCATAGATGTGAATCAAAACGGTAATGGTAAAACAATTGTTTCATGGACATCTAATTTTAATTCAGATGGAGTTGATGATAAAAAAGCTATGGAGATAGTTTCAGGAATTTATGATGCAGGGCTGCAAAGTTTAGAAAAACATTTTTCAAAATAAAATAAATTCATATAATGTCGTGAATATTAATAAAATAGTACTCACGGCATTTTGCTTTTTTGGGGATAACTATATTTAGGCATGAAACCATTAGGGCAGTTTAATATGAATATTTTTATTGCAGATGATCACCCTTTATTTAGAGAAGCATTAAAAAATCTCATGCAAAGGCTTTATCAATCTGTTGATGTAATTGAAGCAGATAGTTTTGTAGAGTTATTTAGTTTGTTGAATACAAAATATATTTTTCCAGATTGTTTATTTTTAGATTTAAATATGCCTGGAGGAAACTCATATGATCATATAGAAAAATTGCGTCAAACGTATCCAACAGTTCCGATAATAATTATTACAGGATCTGAATCAGCTGAGGATTGTCGGCTTGCTATTAATAAAGGAGCAACTAGTTTCCTTACTAAATCACTAGATAATACAGGCTTAGAAAGAGCGGTAATTACAACGCTGTCAAATAATGAAAATTCTAATAACGAAAAAAAATTTATACTTAATAAAATACCTTCTCATTCACAACTTACTGAGTGTCTTACAAACCGTCAACAAGAAGTATTTCAGCTTATTTGTGAAGGCGACACAAATAAAATGATTGCAAGAAAGTTAGAGCTTACAGAGGGCACTGTTAAATTACATGTGCGTGCAATATTACAAGCATTAGGGGTTAATAATCGTACACAAGCAGTCGCCTTGAATAAAACAGCTCGTTAATACTTATTGAAAATCCAATTGTCTCCAGGCTTCATACAAAATTATACTGACAGAGTTAGATAGATTTAAGCTACGGCTACCTTCGATCATGGGGATTCTTATAATGCCATCCATACTTTTATGTTCTCTAATGTTATCGGGTAAGCCACGTGTTTCTGGGCCAAAGATAAAAGCATCCCCTGTTTGGTATTCAGGTATTGTATGTTGCACACTGCCTTTGGTCGATATAGCAAAGATACGTTTTGGTTTTAAACGTTTTACTAAGTCATCGTAGTTTTGATATTCGTTAACATTTTCCCATTCAATGTAATCAAGTCCTGCACGCCTTAATTTTTTTTCTTCGAGTTCAAAACCAAGAGGATGAATTAGATGGAGTGATGCGCCTGTATTTGCACACAGTCTAATAATATTTCCTGTATTAGGTGGGATCTCTGGTTCGTATAAAATTATATGAAACATCTAGATAGTTTCTTTAGAAATTGCTTCTACGCAATTTGAAATTAATTCAGGCCCTTCATAAATAAAGCCTGTGTAGATTTGAACGAGTGAAGCCCCAGCTTTTATTTTATTAACGGCAGATTCTCCATTATGAATGCCGCCAACGCCTATGATAGGTAATTTGCCTTTTAACTTGTTAGATAACAGTTTAATCGTTTGAGTCGATAATGTTTCTACGGGTTTGCCAGATAAACCACCGGCTTCATCAGCGAACTTAGATTCACAGATCATGTTGCGTTCTAGGGTTGTATTAGTTGCTATGACTCCATCCATATTGCATTCAATTAATGTTGTTGCGACGGTTTCGATTTCTTCTTCATTCATGTCTGGTGCGATTTTTACAAAGATAGGTTTATAGTCGAACGTTTTAGTTAATTCAGTTTGTTTTTCTTTTAAAGGAATTAATAAATCACGTAAGGTATCACCATATTGCAAGTTACGCAGCCCAGGTGTGTTTGGAGAAGAAATATTAACAGTAATATAGCTTGCGTATTGATAGACTTTTTCAAGACAAATTAAATAATCGTTTACAGCATTTTCAACTTCAGTATCAAAGTTTTTACCAATATTAATCCCAAGTATGCCATCGAAATTTGATTGCTTTACTTTTTCTACAAGATAATTCACGCCTTTATTATTAAAGCCCATGCGATTAATTATTGCGTTATATTCCTTTAATCGAAATAGTCGCGGTTTAGGATTGCCTGGTTGTGGGCGTGGAGTGATGGTACCAATTTCGATAAAGCCAAAACCTAAATCAGCCAGGGCATCAATGTAATCACCGTTCTTATCTAGACCTGCTGCAAGCCCTACTGGATTAGGAAAAGTAATATTTGCAATTGTGATAGGTATGTTTTTTGGTTTTTTTATAAACCATTTTAGAATATTTAATTTCTTGGATAGATTAAGTAAGGCAAACGCAATTGAATGTGCATTTTCACCACTGAAGCGAAATAAAAATAGTTTTGCAAGATTATATAAAGACATAAGCGTAATTATTTTTTAACAACAATCATTGCTTCATTTCGAAAACCTTGTTCGATATCACCAACAATGCCTTCTTCACGATAAAGTAAAACTTCGTACTCTTTGAATAGCTCAAGCAATTCATTTTGATCTAATAAATAATCTGGATTACTAGGACCAATATCATCGACCTTATTTTTTATAAATGTTTGATAAAAAATTAAGCCATTTTCGTTCAGAGCAGATTTAATATTAGGAATAATATTACGGTTCAAGTAATGACTAACAACAATGACATCATATTTGTAATTTAGAGGTTCTTTGTTTAAATCGCTGGCTAGTGCATTAATTTTTAAATTTTCAGTTGTCGCATAATTGAGAAGTTTACTAATAGCTACTTCAGAAACATCAATCGCTGTTGTATCTAGGCTTTGTTTGGCCAGTGCAATAGCATTTCGTCCTGTACCGCATGCGAGATCTAAAGCAGAGCCCGTTTTTGGTAACAAATGAATGTTTTGATGTAAGACTTTACACGGAGGATAAAATGCAAATTCATTTTTTTCATAAATGGCGTTCCATTTTTTTGCATCGTCTGAATCAGTCATAAAATATTTCTAGAGTCTCCAAAATGCAGGAGTAAATAATACTAACAGGGTAAAGATTTCTAAGCGGCCTAATAACATAGCGAAACATAAAACCCATTTTGCTTGATCGCTGATGTTACCGTAATGAGCACTGACATCACCCAAACCTGGGCCTAAGTTATTCATACAGGCGGCCATAGCAGAAAATGCAGTCACTTGATCTAGACCTGTTGCCATTAAGACTAATAATAATAAACCAAATAAAGCAACATACGTTGCAAAGAATCCCCAAACCGCGTTAATTACTCGTTCTTGTACTGGTTTCTTATCAATTTTAATTGGGATGAGAGCATTAGGGTGCATTAAACGTTTTATTTCACGCATACCTTGTTTGAATAACAAGACCATACGAATGACTTTCATGCCGCCACCTGTAGAACCTGCACAAGCTCCAATGAAGCTTGCGAATAATAATAATATAGGTAGAAAGTTTGGCCAGTTTTGATATGTAGTTGTTGTAAAACCTGTAGTAGTAGCAATCGAAACGGTATGGAACAGACTATCTACAATAGCATCATGTTCAGTAGCGTAAAAACCAGTTTTGATAAGATACGAAGAACAAATAACAAAGACTAATAATAGAACGAATAGATAGGTTTTTAACTCTGTATCGTGAATATATGCAGTAAGGCTTCCATGTCTAAAAGCAATATAGTGTAAGGTAAAATTAATTCCTGCTATTAACATAAAAAAGGACGCGACAAGTTCGATATAAATATTGTCAAAATACCCCAAACTTGCATCATGCGTTGAGAAGCCACCAATAGAAACTGTAGAAAAGCTGTGTGATATCGCATCAAACACCGTCATGCCAAATATCCAATATAAAACAGCGCATGCAATTGTTAACGATAAGTAGATATACCAAAGTGCTTTAGCAGTTTCAGTGATTCTAGGAGTCAGTTTTGAATCCTTAATAGGGCCTGGAGTCTCTGCTCGATACAGTTGCATACCACCTATGCCTAATATTGGTAAGATGGCAACAGCTAATACGATAATACCCATACCACCTAACCATTGAAGTTCTTGTCGATAAAACTGAATGGATTTCGGTAAATCATCAATACCCACAATAACAGTTGCACCAGTGGTGGTTAATGCAGACATGGATTCAAAGATAGCATCAGTAGGACTTAGATGTGGATTTTCGGCAATCATTAAAGGAACAGCGCCTGATAAACTAAGTACCGTCCAGAATAAAACGACTACAACAAAGCCATCACGTAATCGTAATTCTTTATGAATATTTCTTACTGGATACCAAAGAATGATGCCTGTAACAAGAATGAGTAAAAAAGCGTATAAAAATGTTAAAAAATTAGAATCGTGTGTTAGAACACTCACAACCATTGGTGGTAATAAAGTTAAGCTGAATAACGCCAATAATATTCCAAGTACTCGTTGTATTACTGACAGTTGCATAGATTATTATAAATGATGTATGGGTTTATAAAAAAGTGATGCCAACTTGGAATAAACGCTCAACTTCGGCGACCCTTTTCTTATCTGCTACTAACAAGATTAAATGATCTTCCGATTGCACTTCGGTATCGTGATGCGCAATGATAACTTCACCGTCTCTCACAATTGCACCGATTGAAGTATCATCAGGTAAAGGTATTTCATCAATTCTTCTGCCGACAACTTTAGAAGAGTTTTTATCACCATGGGCAATTGCTTCAATGGCCTCAGCAGCACCACGTCGTAAAGAGTGAACGACAACGACATCACCTTTTCTTACATGTGATAATAAATTACCAATAGTCGCTTGTTGTGGTGAAATGGCAATGTCAATCATATTACTTTGTACAAGATCAACATAAGCTGCGCGATTTATCAGAGACATCACTTTATTTGCACCCAAACGTTTCGCTAGCATGGAAGAAATAATATTGGCTTCATCTGCGTTGGTTAAAGCACAAAATACATCCATGTCTTGAATATTTTCTTCAATTAATAATTCTTCGTCAGCAGCATCGCCTAATAAAACAATTGTATTAGAAAGCTCTTCTGAAGCCATTTCAGCACGAGCTGGATCCATTTCAATCAACTTAACAGAATAATAATTTTCTAATGCCTGAGCTAAACGAATTCCAATATGACCGCCGCCGGCTAACATAATGCGTTGTACATTCTTTTCAAGATTACGAATGACTTTCATTAAAGCACGAATATGTTTAGGAGCACCAAGTATAAATAATTCGTCATTTGCTAAGATTAAAGTATCGCCTTTAGGAATAATTGCTTCGCCCTCACGAAAGATAGCTGCAATACGATATTCAATTTGTGGCATGTATTCGCGCAGTTCTTTTATGGTACGGCCTGAAAGCGGACCTTGTCTGAATGCTTTAACACCAACCATTTGGGCATGGCCTTGAGAAAAGTCTAAGACTTGCAGAGCTCCTGGGTAACGAATTAGGCGTTCAATGTATTCGGTAACAACTTGTTCAGGGCTGATCAAAACATCAATAGGTAATGCTTCTTGAGCAAATAAAGGCGTGTTATTTAAATATTCACTGTTTCTTACACGAGCAATTTTAGTAGGTGTATGGAATAGGGTATAGGCAACCTGACAAGCAATCATATTAATTTCATCACTATTGGTTACTGCTAAGATCATGTCAGCATCTTTAGCACCAGCGGCCGCGAGTACAGATGGATAGGAAGCAATCCCATGAACCGTTCTTAAATCGTAGCGTTCGCCCAAGGTTTGTAAGCAAGTTGGGTTACTATCAACTACAGTGATGTCATTAGCTTCATTAACTAAATTAATGGCTACTGATGAACCAACTTGTCCTGCACCTAAAATGATGATTTTCATATTGTTATTTTATATTAATAGTGCCAAGAGCAGATTTAAATTTTGCGGATTATGAGTGAATTTTAAAATTATAGCGAGTTCGTTTCGTTTTTCTTAGTTTTTGATATCGATATCCAGTGATTTTAATTTTCTATATAAATGGGTTCGTTCCATGCCTGCAATTTGAGCAACTTTGCTCACACTTCCTCCATTCTTTTGTAGTTGATATTCAAAATACTCACGTTCAAATTGTTCTCTGGCTTCGCGAATCGGTAAATCTAAGTTGACACCATCCAGCTCAGCAGTCTTTTCAATATTTTTTCCTAGGTTGGAATCCAGTTCGGAGAGTTCGATAATTTCATTGGAGCCCAAAATCAATAATCGTTGTACAAGATTTCGTAACTCTCTTACATTGCCGGGCCAGTGATAGCCTCGAAGGCGGTTTTGAGCGGCGACTGAAAACTTTCGATAGCTTAAGTTTTCACGTTCCACAAAAACGTTTGCATAATATTCGAGTAACTCAGGAATATCTTCAGCATGATCACGTAATGGTGGTATTTCAATCGGTACTACAGATAATTGATAGAATAAATCATCTCGGAAGTTTCCGGATTGTACTTTGGGTTCAAGACTTTCACGGGTTGCTGCAATAATACGTACATCAATCGATATGGGCTCCGAGCTACCAATTCTGGTTATTTGTTTTGTTTCTAAAGCAGCTTGGATTTTTCCTTGAATGTTTGCGGACATATCGGTGATATCTTTTAAATATAAGCTACCACCATTGGCTTTTTCAAATAAACCGGATTCAATTCTGTGCTCATTTTGTATGCCAAATAATTCATTATCTGCATTTTCTGTGGTTAAAGCTGAGAAGCCTATGGCTAATAATGGTTGATTGGCTCGTTCACTTTGATTATGTATATATCTCGCATAAAGTTCTTTATCTGTTCCGTTTTCACCAGTAATTAATACAGGGGTATTATGGTTAGCAATTTTTTGGATTTGATTACGCAGGTCTTGCATCATTTGGCTTTTGCCAATCGGAGCTGTTTGAAATTGCGAAATTTTTGTTAGACGTTTATTTTCTTTGTGTAGTGTGGAATGTTCTAGGGCGTGTTTAACTGTCAGTAGAAGTTTTGCAAGTGATAATGGCTTTTCAATAAAGTCATAGGCACCTAGCCTAGTTGCTTCAACAGCGGTTTCAACCGTGCCATGACCAGACATCATTACTACTGGTGCGGATAGCTTATTATTATTTTTCCATTCTTTAAGAACGCTGATGCCATCTATATCCGGCATCCAGATATCAAGCAATATTAGATCAGGTTCGATTTGTTCTTTTAATGACTTTGCTTCTTCTCCATTGTGAGCAATTTGTACATTTAATCCTTCATCTTGCAGAATTTCTTTTACCAGACTACAAATGTCAGGTTCGTCATCTACCACCAAAACATTTGCTGACATCATATCGTATTAACCTTTAAGACTGTGCTTGTTGAATTTATGAATGATTACGAATGGGTAAGCGTATCATGACATAGGCACCAGTAGAATCTTCATTGTTATCTATCTTAACAATGCCAGAATGCTCATCAATTATTTTTTTCACAATTGCAAGGCCTAAACCTGTGCCTTTTTGTTTGGTTGTTACATAGGGTTCGAAAATTTGCTGTTGGATATTTTCGGAAATACCACGGCCATGATCACGAATGATAAGTTCAATAAATTGGTTTGAACCTTCAATAATTAGTTTAGAGGATATGAATAAATGTCCATTTTCATTGCTTGCTTCAAGTCCATTTTTTACTAGGTTATTAAGTACTTGGCGTATTCTTTTTGAATCAATATTGATTTCAGGCAAATCGTCAGCAAGCTCTAATTCGATTTGAATATTCTTTTCATTATTTCGATACAGCGTTGCTACTTCCTGTATTAGTTTGTTGAGTTGAAAAGTAGTCAATTCAATAGTCGGTGTGTATGCGTATTCTGAAAAACTATTAACCATGCTTTTCATCGTATCTACTTGTTGAATGATGGTGTTGGTTAATCGTTCTAACATTTCGGATTCAATGTCGTTCATGCTATCCATATATTTATGTCGTAATCGTTCAGCTGCAAGTTGTATTGGAGTCAAAGGATTTTTAATTTCATGTGCTAGACGCCTTGCCATTTCGCTCCATGCAGCATCTCTTTGACCTTGTATTAATGCTGTGATGTCATCGAACACAACGACTAAGCCAGTATTTACTGAAGGCACAACAGATAAGAGTGTGCCACTACAGATTAAATCTTGCCGGCCAGTACTACTAAATAACTCAATTTGTTCTCGCCAATCAGATTCTGACTTATTGGCATGATGACTAATACTTCCAAAAAGACTTTCTAAACTTGGATATTTATCGGAGAGTTTTTTAGGGTTTTCACCGATTTCATTTTGTAAATCGATCCCTAGTATTTGTTGTGAACTATTATTGGCTATGATTAATTTTAATTCGTTATTAAAAACTAATACGCCTGAAGTCAATTTTTCCAATATGGTTTCGAGTCTTGAACGTTGAGCTTCAGCTTCTTTTTTACTGACATCTGCTTGGTTACGTGCTCTTGCAATTTGATTGGTCATGTCATTAAACGAAGCAACTAAAAAACCTAGTTCATCGCGACTGGTGACAGGTAGTTGCATGTCATAATTACCTTCGGCAACTGCACGAGTACCTTTTGCTAAATCACGAACTGGCTGAGCAATCTTTTTAGCAGAATAAAAAGCAGCCCATAACACACTAAATATACTAAATAGTAATGCCAATGTAAGAATCATGGCGAAGCTTAGTTTTAATTGTTCGCGTAAATACGAAAGTTCTTGATAGTCAACAAAGGCAGTTTGCACATTATTTGCCAGGTTAGTGATGCGTTCTTCTACTGGAAATAATGTTTGCACAATACGCGGTATGGTTCCTACATTCAATTCAGGAATATTCACTGCAATTCGAATAAATAAACCTGACTCACCTACTGGATCAAGCCCAGCATAACTCTTACCTTGTTGTAATTGTAAAAGTACAGATTCATCTGGGCTATCTGGTACCAAGTTTAAACTATCACCACTACTTGAAGCGATGATAGTACCTTGTCGTGTCAATACCGTGAGTTCTTCTGCGCCAATACGAGCTCTTAGTTCATCAATTTCAAATGGAGTAGCAGCATCGCTAATTTCACTGAGTTCATCAGCAACTTGATCTGTTTGTTTTAATAATTCTTGCATGCGACCATCTAGAGAAATTTTACTTAACTCAAGTGAATCATCGAGCGCTTGTTCAACACGCAAATCAAACCAGTTATCAATACCGCGCAATAGAAAGTCTAAGGAAAAATAATAAACGATCAAAACCGGTGTGATTGATAACAAAGAGAACATAATAACCATTCTTAAAGTTAAAAATGAACCAGCTACATTATGTTTTAAATCACGTCTTAATCGTTTGAAGTTAAGAATAATTAAAATGATTAGAGTAATAACGCAGAGTGTATTCAGTATTAATAATACGAAAAACAAATTACCAAAACGTTGGGAATCTTCCAGTGCATTGCTCATCATAAACAATGAGAACAGCATAAAACTAAATAGCAATAAACCTATGATTAAAATGAGACGACCACTTTTTTTCATTGGCTTAACTCCCATTGTTGCCAATCACTACTCATTCGCCAGTTTTTTGAAATAAAAGCCATGGGTCTTAATGGTGCAGGTAATGCTTCGATATCAAGTTTTGCTTTCACTAATACGATATAATCATTCTCAGAATTTAATTCACCTAATGCAATTAAGGGCCAATCATTAATTTTACCAAGCGCTTCCAATGCTTTGGATAAGTATTGGAAATCTTGTCGTTTATAACGATTCAATTCTGTTAATAAATAGCGTTCAGTTAACGGATGAAATTCAATTTTGTAGGCAATCGTGGAATGATTTATAGTTTTATCCCAGAGAAATTTACGTTTTATTTGGGTTTTAATATCTACTAGGATTTGCAGTGCTACCCCATGATGTAAAGCTTCTATAGATTCTTCAGATAGATCACAATCAACTTTTGCGTTGAAGTAATAGCTCGTATCGTCTTTGCTAATAGAACCCTCTTTAATACTAATTCCTTGTGCCAAAAGATTGTCTGGTATGCATAACCCTGTTGATATCAACAATAATAAGTATAGATATGATCTGGGTTTTAACGTCATGTTTTGATTATGCAGGAATAATAGAATCCGTCCATATTATCTTGTCCTGGAAATACTTGAACCCCACATTGCGTTTTATTTCCCCATGTGACATCGATAGGCTTCAATTGCGCATCTTCATGTTGTTTAAGAAATAATTGAATTTGCTGATCATTTTCAGCTTTAAATACAGAACAGGTCGAATAGAGTAATTTTCCGTTCGGTTTTAATAGGGGCCAAATATTTTCTAGGAGAGTTGTTTGTTCAGATATGACCTTAGCGATATCCTGTTCTTGACGTAAAAACTTAATATCTGGATGACGACGAATGATCCCTGAAGCGGTACATGGAACATCTAATAAAATTCGATCAAATAATTTATTATCCCACCAAATATTTGGCTTTGAGGCATCACCAACTATTGTAGTAGCTTCTAAGCTTAGGCGATTTAGGTTTTCTTCAACACGTTTGATTCGTTGCGGATTGTTATCTAATGCGATTAATTCTGTTAGCTCTACTTGAGACTCAAGACAATGTGTTGTTTTGCCTCCAGGCGCAGCACAGGCATCCAACACTCGTTGGTCTTTTTCTATGTCTAATAAGATAGCAGCAAATTGTGCCGCTTCATCTTGGACACTGAATAAACCTTCTTCATAACCAGGTAATTTTTTTATATCTATGCTTTTATTTAAATGAATGCCATACAATGAATGTTTTGTTTCTGTTGCTTCAATAGATGCATGTTCTAATGTATTTAGATAATCATCTCGAGAAATCTTAGTTTGATTGATTCGTAGAGTTAGAGGAGCTTGTAATTGATTGCCGTTTAAGATGTTTTGAAACTGCTCAGGCCAATCTGATTTTAATTGTTTAATTAGCCAAGCAGGGTGTGAAAATGAATCTTGCGAATGAAGTTTATTTTCTATTGATTCTTGTTCACGAATAAATCTTCTTAATACGGCATTGACTAATTTCTTAGCCCAGGTTTTTTTTAAATCATCACAAGCATTAACACATTCGGAAACCGCAGCGTGGTTTGGAGTCTGTTGATATATGATTTGATACAAACCAATTAATAATAATTGTTTTAATTCTGCATCTTTAGGTTTGATAGGTTTTTCAATTAATTGTTCAAGGTAGCGTTCGAGTAATTGATACCAACGTAATACGCCAAAGCATAAATCTTGCAGCATTGCTCGATTTCTTGAATCGATTTCTTTAGCAATAATACGCTCAAGTAGCTTAGTTAATGAATGACGGTTTACTACTACGTCATTAATAATTTGGGCAGCAGTAGCGCGAGTTTGCATAATATTAGAAGGGATTAAATTATAAAGTGATCAGATAAAGTCAGGGCGACCATTTAAAAATTGCTTTGCGGTGATTGGTTTTTTTCCTGGTAGTTGTAACCTTGTAATGATTAAAGAACCATTACCACAAGCGATTTCAATTCCATTATCGATTTTACCGATTATTGTTCCTGGTTTAGTGGCTCCATTAACGTTTCCAATTCGAGCTTCCCATATTCTCATAGTTTGTCCATTGATTTCAGAATGACAAATAGGAGCAGGATTAAAAGCTCTTATTTTACGTTCAATGATTTCAGCTGATTGTTCCCAGTCGACTTTCGCTTCAGCTTTAGAGAGCTTTTTTGCGTATGTTGCATTGTTATCATCTTGAATTTCGGCGATAGGTCTTTCTGATTGGTACATTTTAAGTACTTCAATAATCCCTTCAGCGCCAAGTTTAGCTAATTTATCGTGTAATATTGCAGCAGTATCATCAGATTCAATATCACAAATCTTTTTTAGTATCATCGGGCCGGTATCCAATCCGACTTCCATTTGCATAATAGTGACGCCAGTTTGTTTATCGCCAGCTTCGATAGCACGTTGAATGGGAGCAGCACCTCGCCATCTAGGTAACAAAGAAGTGTGTATGTTTATGCAGCCGTATTTAGGGCGGTT
This sequence comes from Gammaproteobacteria bacterium, assembly GCA_965243205.1. Classification (GTDB taxonomy): domain Bacteria; phylum Pseudomonadota; class Gammaproteobacteria; order Eutrophobiales; family Eutrophobiaceae; genus CBDEUK01. The sequence goes on along the minus strand of CBDEUK010000002.1, from coordinate 1,358,084 downwards.
TAGAATTTCCTCAGGTAATAGCATTCCATAAGCCGCAACAACCATGAGATCGACTGAAGATAATAAATTCTCAGGATCAATTTCCGCAGAGTTATTAGGTTGGTAAACAGGCAGAGCATGTTCAAGGGCAAGTTCTTTGACTGGACTAGCTTTGACTTTGCGGCCTCGTCCAGCCGGACGATCAGGTTGGCTCAATACAAATTCTACTGAAATCGAATTTGTTTCTAATATTCTACTGAGTGCTATCGCTGCAAGTTCAGGTGTTCCAGCGAAGGCTATCTTAAGTGAATACTCACTCACAAAAGTTCAGCCTGCAATTTCTCCTGTTTTTCGAGTTTCTTTTTCAACCGAGCTTTTTTCAGTGGTGAGAGGTAGTCAATGAAGAGTTTTCCGTCTAAATGGTCAATTTCATGTTGAATACACACTGCTAATAATCCATCAGTTTCGAGTTCTTGCTCTTTGCCATCTAAGTCTAAATAACGGCAACGAACCCATTCAGCACGTTTTACATATTCATAAAAGCCGGGAACAGATAAACAGCCTTCTTTAGTTTTTTCAGTACCTTGAGAGTCGATAATCTCTGGATTAATCAAATAGATAGCTTCATTTTTATCTTCAGATAAATCCATAACAACTAGACGTTTTGCGACATTTACTTGAGTTGCAGCTAAGCCGATGCCCCCATCGTCGTACATGGTTTCGAGCATGTCTTTTGCAAGTGTTTTAGTATCTTCATCGATGTTTTCGATAGGTTTTGCAATATTTCGCAGTCGTTCGTCTGGAAAATGCAAAATGGGTAACAAAGCCATAATTTACTCTAAAAAGATTTGATTAACATGCTGTTAGTATACAAAAAATTGGTACTAGTTCGATATTTCAGTTAGTTCTTGGTGACAAGGCTTAAATTCTGCTAGACTTTTTGCTAATCTACATTAAGGAAATACTCTAAGGTACTTGAGATGCTTAAAAAAATTGCTTACCTGATATCACTGTATGTATTCGCTACTGCGGCAGTAGCGGACGTTTTAAAGGTTCGGGAGGATCACCCTCTGGAACACGTTGTCGTAAAAGGGGATACTCTATGGGATATCTCAGCGCATTTTCTGCGTACACCATGGCGTTGGCCGGAAATTTGGAAGGGTAATCCGCATATCAATAATCCACATTTAATTTACCCTGGGGATATAGTGCGTTTAGTGTATGTGGATGGTCGTCCAATGTTGACGGTAGCTGGTGGTCGTGATGTGAAATTATCACCAGGTGTTCGTTCTCATGAACGAAATGGCGCGATTCCTTCTATCCCTATAGATGTAATACGTAATTTCTTAGCTCATCCCTTAGTTATGGAAGAGGATGAAGTAGATACTTGGCCTTACATAATGGCTAGTAAAGATGGCCATTTAGTCAATGGCACAGGTAATAAAGTTTACGTCAGAGGTATGAAAGATGACCAAATTGAAGGACGATATTCAATTTATAGAAAAGGTAATGCTTATACATCTGATCGTACAGAAGAAGGTGAAGTTTTGGGTTACGAGGCGCTATATATTGCTGACGCTGCAGTAGATCGTTTGGGTGATCCAGCTTCAGCATTAATTTCCAACTCGACTCGAGAGGTACTGATTGGTGACCGACTCATTAATGAATCTGAAGGCGAAATTGATACTGATTTTATTCCAAAAAACCCGAATCAAGAAATCAAAGGTAACATTATTTCAGTGATCGATGGTGTTTCTGAAATAGGTCAGTACCAAGTAGTAGTGATGGATGTCGGTGAGCGTGATGGTATCGAAAAAGGCACAGTACTTGGCATTTACCAAAGTGGTCGAGAAGTGGTTGATCGTTTAAGCACGGAATATAAAGATGCAGTGAAAAAACGTGAGCCTGAGGATGATTCTGATGCATTAGGTATTGAACGTGAGGCTGATGATTATGGTGCTGCAATTCCAGCGGCATTTGCTGAGGTCATTGATGCTGTTCGAAGAGGCAAAAAGAAATTTGATCAGACGGCTTTAGTAGGGTATCTGGGCAGACCTGAAGCTAAAAAAGATCGAGTGATTTTGCCAGATGAATATGCAGGCGTATTAATGGTTATTAGAACATTTGATAAACTAAGTTATGGATTGGTTATGGAAGTTCAAGCTCCAGTACACGAAAATGACGGAGTAAAGAATTTATAAACTCATGTCATAATTTTTGTTAGTATAAAAGCCGTCTCACAAAGACGGCTTTTTTATTAACTACAGGAAGTAGAACATGAATGGAATCGAACAAGATATCCCTTATTACCTTGCACTACATCGAGTTCCCAAGTTAGGTCCAAGTAAAACCTTATCCCTTCTTAATCTTTTTTCGAATATTCAAGAAGTTTTTGAACAAGAAGGTTCTTTTCTTAAACAATTAGGTTTGGAAGATGTGACAGTCAACCATATAACTAAACCTGATTGGGGTATGATTGAAAAAGATTTGGCATGGCTTGCAAAACCAAATCATTTTTTGCTGACGACTAATGATGAAGAATACCCAGAGCAGTTAAGATATATCTCATCAGCCCCTCTGCTCTTATTTGTTGATGGGGATCCCTCGATTTTAAGTTCACCTCAACTAAGTATTGTAGGTAGTAGGAAGCCAACAGCGACAGGAAAACGCTTGGCGAAAGAGTTTGCGGAAAAATTATCTTCAATTGGTTTTACAATCACCAGTGGATTAGCTTATGGGGTTGATTATCAGAGCCATCTTGGGGCAATAGAGGCAGAAGGTAAAACAGTTGCGGTTTTAGGCAATGGTATAGATAATGTATATCCGGTGAAACATAAAAATCTTGCTAATATGATTTGTCAAAGCGGAGCCGTTATTTCAGAGTTTCCTCCGTTAACACCCCCATTACCTCAAAATTTTCCGCAACGAAATCGCATCATCAGTGGTCTTAGTTTAGGTAGCCTAATCGTTGAGGCGGCAAAAAAAAGTGGATCACTCATCACTGCAAAATATGCTTTGGAGCAAGGGCGCGAAGTATTTGCTATACCAGGCTCAATATTGAACGCTATGAGTTCTGGTTGTCATAGTTTAATTAAGCAGGGTGCGAAGTTAGTTGAGTGTGTTGAAGATATCGTTGAAGAAATTCAATATCAAATCAATGTTGAAAACAATGATTGTGAAATGAATAAATCAACTGAAAATATAGAAAGTAATTTAGATAAAAACCATCAGATTGTACTTGAATTTATTGGTTATGAACCAATATCAATCGATGAGTTGGTCACAAAAAGTGGATTGACGGCGGATGCGCTTTGTTCCATGCTGTTAACTATGGAGATAAATGGTTTTGTCCAATCACAACTGGGTGGCAGTTATATACGTATCACTTAATACGGGCTGAAGAATATGAAAGAAAGTGTCTTGGATGTGTTGATGTATTTATTTGATCAATATATAGATGAAGAAATAAATTACACACCCGATCAAGAAACGTTACGATTACAATTGCGAGAAGCTGGTTTTCAGGATCAGCAAGTCAATCGCGCGTTTGACTGGCTTGATGGTCTAACTATCGAGCAAAACAGTAGCGGATTGAAAACTTCTGCATCGTTAAGAGTTTATAATGATATCGAACAGCAGAAACTTAATGTCGATTGTCGAGGTTTATTAACATTTTTAGAACAAGCTAATATTTTAGATCCGAATGATCGAGAGTTTGTGATTGATAGGGTTATGGCTCTTGATACAGAAGAAATTGAATTGCAGCAGCTTAAATGGGTAATATTAATGGTATTGTTAAACCAGCCAGGTAAAGAAGCTGCTTATGCATGGATGGAAGATATCATGATGGAAGAAGTAGAAGGTAACATACATTAATAAAAACGTACTTGCGTTGAGATAAGTACATATTCAGGATATATCAGTTAAGGTAACTCTCGTTTATGAGTAAATCACTCGTCGTTGTTGAATCACCCGCTAAAGCAAAAACTCTCGAAAGATACTTAGGCAAGGGTTTTAAAGTACTTGCATCCTATGGTCATGTAAGAGACTTATTACCTAAAACTGGCGCGGTTGATACCGAAGACAATTTTTCAATGAAGTTTGAGCAGATTGAAAAAAATGCAAAACATGTTGATGCTATTTCTAAAGCGCTAAAAAAAGCCGATACACTTTATCTTGCGACTGACCCGGATAGAGAAGGTGAAGCTATTTCATGGCATTTATATGAAATGTTGAAAGAGCAAGGTGATTTGAACCAAAAAGATGTACATCGGGTTGTGTTTCATGAAGTTACCAAGTCTGCAGTTAATGATGCTATCGCATCACCAAGAGAATTATCCGACGATTTAATTAATGCTCAACAAGCTCGACGCGTTTTAGATTATTTAGTCGGTTTTAATCTTTCCCCATTGCTTTGGAAAAAAATTCGTCGAGGTTTGTCTGCTGGTCGTGTGCAAAGTCCTGCTCTACGAATGATTTGTGAACGTGAAGAAGAAATTGAAAAGTTTGTACCTAAAGAATATTGGACGATCGAAGCGGATAGCAAAAAAGGAAAATCAAAAGTTGCGGCTAAATTGACTTTTTATCAAGGTGAGAAATTAAAACAATTCACGATTGATAATGAAAAAGCAGCGACAGAAGCCAAACAAAATTTATTAAGCTCTGCGAAAGGAAAGTTAGTTGTAAAAAAAGTTGAAGAGAAGGAGCGTAAACGTCAACCAACAGCACCATTCATTACTTCTACTTTGCAACAAGAAGCGATTCGTAAATTAGGTTTTAGTGCGCAACAAACAATGCGTACTGCGCAACAACTATACGAAGGTATTGATATTGGAGAAGGCGCCGTTGGTTTAATTACTTACATGCGTACGGATTCAGTAACATTGGCAAACGAAGCGATTGCAGAAATTCGTCAATATATAGAACATAAATATGGCAAAGATAATGTGCCTGAATCTCCAAGGGTTTATAAAAATAAATCTAAGAATGCACAGGAAGCTCATGAAGGTATACGTCCTACATCGGTTGATCGAGATCCGGCTTCGTTGAAGAAGTTTTTATCCAAAGATCAAATTAAGTTGTATGACTTGATCTGGAAACGAACAGTTGCTAGTCAAATGATCCACGCTACGATTAATACAGTCGGTGTGGATTTAGATTGTGGTGGGCAAGGTATTTTTCGTGCTACGGGTTCAACGATAAAAGAACCTGGTTTCATGGCGGTGTATCTAGAAGGTAAAGATGATGCACAAGATGAAAATGATGAAAAGATCTTACCGCCAATGAAAGAAGGTGACACATTAGATCTTAATGATATTAAAGCCGATCAGCATTTTACTGAACCACCTCCAAGATATACCGAAGCGAGTTTGGTAAAAACGTTAGAAGAATATGGTATCGGTCGCCCTTCAACCTATGCCAGCATTATTTATACATTGAAGTCGCGTGAATATGTTGAATTAGAGAAAAAACGTTTTGAGCCTACTGATGTTGGCAAAATCGTTAACAAGTTTCTTACCTCACATTTTACGGATTATGTGGATTATGCTTTCACTGCAAAAATGGAAGATGAGTTAGATGCAATTTCTCGTGGAGAAAAAGAATGGGTTCCGGTTATGGAAGAATTTTGGAAACCATTCGATACGCAATTAAAAGATAAAGAAGAAACAGTTAGTCGTGACGAGGCGATTAACTCTAGAGAATTAGGGAAGGATCCAAAAACGGGTTCTCCGGTTTCTGTGCGAATGGGACGTTATGGACCTTATGTGCAAATTGGTACTAAAGAGGATGAAGAAAAACCAAAATTTGCTGGCCTACGGCCTGGCCAAAAAATGGATAGCATTACGTTTGAAGAAGCGATGGAGCTTTTCAAATTACCAAGAGATTTAGGTTTTACGGATGAAGGTGAAGAAGTTGCTGCGAATATTGGCCGCTTTGGTCCTTATATTAGATATGGCAGTAAGTTTGTATCTCTAAAAGATAAAGATCCATACACAGTAACTTTGGAAGAGGCATTAGTCTTAGTTAAAGAGAAAAAAGAATTCGATGCTAATCGAGAAATCAAAATATTCAAGGAAGAAGGGATATCTGTACTCAATGGCCGTTATGGTCCTTACGTCACAGACGGTGAGAAGAATGCAAAAATTCCTAAAGATGTCGAGCCAAAATCACTTACATTAGAAGATTGTCAAAGAATGATTGCTGAAGCACCTGCTAGCCGTCGCCGTGGTAAGAAAAAAACCACTAAGAAAGTTGCGAAGAAAACAACTAAGAAGGTAGCGAAAAAGACAACTAAGAAAACAACAAAGAAAGTTGCTAAAAAAACTACAAAAAAAACGACCAAAAAAGCCAGTAAGAAAACTACAAAAAAGAAAGCGTCTAAATAATCATTCATAAAATAATCAAGTTATGAATGTTCATACTCAAGACACTATTATATTAAATAAAGCAGCTTCGGCATTAGTTTCTGGAGGTATTATCGCTTATCCAACGGAGGCTGTTTATGGTCTAGGTTGTCTGCCAAAATTTGAGTCTTCTATAAGAAGACTACTTAATTTGAAGCAACGTTCCAAAGAAAAAGGTCTTATAGTAGTAGCAGAAACGATTGAACAACTTTATCCCTATATAGATACAAGTGGCGACATGCGGTTTGATGAAGTAAAGAATACATGGCCAGGTCCAGTGACATGGTTATTACCTGTCAAAGAAGCAGTTTCTGATTGGATCACGGGTGGTTCTGAATTTATCGCCGTTCGTGTCTCTGACCATCCCATTGTGAAAAAATTATGTCATCAAGTAGGGCCATTGATTTCCACCAGTGCTAACCCTGCTATGAAAGAGCCAGCGAAAACCTCAGAGCAGGTACACGATTATTTCCAAAACCACCTCGATTTCATCTATTCAGGGCCTTTGGGAGATAGACAACAACCAACAGAAATACGCCATGGAATCACTGGAGAGGTCATTCGCCCAGGCGGTTAGAGAATATATATAAAAGATTTGTTAAATCCTTGAAAAATCTCCTTGACACGATTGACACTGCCTGAACTTTAAATAACAATGCACGGCTTGATTTTTGGAGGGGTGGCCGAGTGGTTAAAGGCGACGGACTGTAAATCCGTTCTCTCTGAGTACGCTGGTTCGAATCCAGCCCCCTCCACCACGAAATCTAGATGGACAGAGAGAATTAGAGCTACTTAATTGAATACTATCGCGGGTGTAGTTCAATGGTAGAACCTCAGCCTTCCAAGCTGATGACGCGGGTTCGATTCCCGCCACCCGCTCCATCTTAAAGATTTTTAAGTGATTGAATTATAAAACCTTTTTTATAGGTTTAAGGGCAAATAAGAATAAAGTTTTGCTCATATAGCTCAGTCGGTAGAGCACTTCCTTGGTAAGGAAGAGGTCACCGGTTCAAATCCGGTTATGAGCTCCAGTTTTTAACAAGTAATTTTTATTAACATATATATAAGGTATAGGTCCGGAGATAAAAAATGTCTAAGGAAAAATTCGAACGCACGAAACCGCATGTGAATGTAGGAACAATAGGTCACGTTGACCATGGTAAGACGACATTGACAGCAGCGATAACCAAAGTGATGACTGAGAAGCATGGTGGTGAGGCTAAGGCTTACGACCAGATTGATAATGCTCCGGAAGAAAGAGAACGTGGTATTACGATTTCGACGGCTCACGTTGAGTATGAAAGTGATACTCGTCACTACGCACACGTTGACTGCCCAGGGCACGCGGATTATGTGAAGAACATGATTACGGGTGCTGCGCAAATGGACGGAGCGATATTGGTTTGTTCAGCAGCCGATGGTCCTATGCCACAAACTCGTGAGCATATCTTATTATCTCGCCAAGTAGGTGTTCCTTACATTGTTGTATTCCTCAACAAAGCCGACCAAGTTGATGATGCGGAATTATTAGAATTGGTTGAGATGGAAGTGCGTGAGTTGTTAGACAGCTACGATTTTCCTGGGGATGATACTCCGATTGTTACCGGTTCAGCCTTAAAAGCGATTGAAGGTGATACCAGTGATATTGGTATTCCAGCGATTGAGAAATTGGTAGCTGAGATGGACGAATACTTCCCGGTCCCTGAGCGTCCGGTTGACCAGCAATTCTTGATGCCGATTGAAGATGTATTCAGTATCTCTGGTCGTGGAACGGTTGTTACGGGTCGTGTTGAGCGCGGTATTATCCACGTGGGTGATGAGATAGAGATTGTGGGTATTAAAGAGACCCAAAAGACGACATGTACGGGTGTTGAGATGTTCCGCAAACTTCTAGATGAAGGTCAAGCGGGTGATAACGTGGGTGTGTTACTGCGTGGTACCAAGCGTGAAGAAGTTGAACGTGGACAGGTATTATGTGTCCCAGGTTCAATTACACCACATACTAAATTTGAAGCGGAAGTGTATGTGTTATCGAAAGATGAAGGTGGCCGTCATACGCCATTCTTCAACAATTACCGTCCTCAATTTTATTTTAGAACCACTGATGTTACAGGTGCATGTGAATTACCGAGTGGCACTGAGATGGTGATGCCGGGTGATAACGTTAAGATGACTGTTACATTGATAGCGCCGATTGCGATGGAAGAAGGTTTACGCTTCGCGATTCGTGAAGGTGGTCGTACCGTCGGTGCGGGTGTCGTCGCTAAAATTATTGAGTAAGTAGAAATTACAAGCTAATTAGGCCAGTAGCTCAATTGGCAGAGCGACGGTCTCCAAAACCGTAGGTTGGGGGTTCGATTCCCTCCTGGCCTGCCATTTACTGGTTAGCATAAGAAACTATAAATTATTAGATGAATACAAAAGTAGAAACAGACTCAAACTCAGGTCTTGATGTACTGAAGTTAATAATTGCCTTATTGATATTGGCTGCCGCAGTGTTTGGCTTTTATTGGTATGCCGATCAATCATTATTGTACCGAGTAATAGGTTTGCTTGTTGCAGTGGGTATCGCTGCATTTATCGCAATGCAAACTGAAACTGGCCGAGGTTATTGGAGTTTATTTCAAAATACCCAAACAGAAGTTAAAAAAGTCGTTTGGCCGACCAAACAAGAAACTACACAAATGACCTTGTTTGTTGTGGTTATGGTTGTATTAATGGCGGTATTTCTTTGGTTGTTAGATATGTTTTTGGGCTGGTCTATTGGTTCGATACTTGGACATGGAGGTTAATCCGTGGCTCTAAAATGGTATGTAGTCCATGCCTATTCGGGCTTTGAAAATCACGTTATGCGTTCTCTGAAAGAACGTATCGAACGTAGTGGTTTGCAAGAAAAATTTGGTGAGATCTTAGTGCCGACTGAAGAAGTAGTCGAGATGCGCGATGGTAAAAAGCGTAAAAGTGATCGTAAATTTTTTCCTGGTTATGTCTTAGTACAAATGGAAATGGATGATGACAGTTGGCATTTAGTGAAAGATGCGCCACGCGTTCTAGGTTTTATTGGAGGCACTAGTGATCGGCCTGCGCCAATCACTGAAAAAGAAGCCAATACAATCTTACAGCGTGTTGAGGATGGCGTTGATAAACCAAGACCTAAAATCTTATTCGAACCAGGCGAAGTGGTACGAGTTACAGAAGGCCCATTTACAGACTTTAATGGTGTGGTTGAAGAAGTGAATTATGAAAAGAGCCGCTTACGTGTATCGGTTCTTATTTTTGGTCGTTCAACTCCTGTTGAATTGGAGTTTGGCCAAGTTGCAAAAGAATAGTTTTTGCTAAAAGTTTTATGATTGCTGGACAATAGTTCAGTTTATTTAAATAACGGGGAGCATATTTGAAAGACAATATGCGTTTGCACCCAATGGAGGTAGTCTCTAATGGCTAAAAAAATCGACACTTATGTCAAATTACAGGTGCCTGCTGGTCAGGCAAATCCAAGTCCACCCGTTGGTCCAGCTTTAGGTCAACATGGTTTGAACATTATGGAGTTCTGTAAAGCATTCAATGCTCAGACTCAATCTATGGAACAAGGCCTTCCTGTTCCTGTGGTTATTACAGTTTTCTCTGATAAGAGTTTCACCTTTGTTACCAAAACCACACCAGCTTCAACCTTGTTGAAAAAAGCGGCTGGTGTAAAGAGTGGTAGTGGTACACCTCATACAGAAAAAGTAGGTAAGGTAACTCGCGAACAATTAGAAGAAATTGCGAAAACTAAAGAGCCTGATTTAACGGCTGCAGATATGGATGCAGCAGTAAGAACCATTGCGGGAACTGCTCGCAGTATGGGTATCGATACGGAGGGCGTGTAAATGACTAAATTATCAAAACGCGCAAAAATGATCGCTGAAAAAATTAACCCAGATAACACTTATGACATTTTGGAAGCTTTTTCATTATTAAAAGAATGTTCAAAAGTAAAATTCGACGAATCGGTTGAAGTTGCAGTGAATCTTGGTGTTGATCCAAGAAAATCAGACCAAGTGGTTCGTGGTTCAACCGTGTTACCAAAAGGTACTGGTAAAACAGTTAAAGTAGCTGTATTTGCCCAGGGTGAATTAGCTGATCAAGCGAAAGAAGCTGGTGCCGATGTGGTCGGGTTTGAAGATTTAGAAGCTAGCATGAAAGGTGGCGATATCAATTACGATGTTGTGATCGCTAGCCCAGATGCCATGCCGATCGTAGGTCGTTTAGGTAAGATACTTGGCCCAAGAGGATTAATGCCTAACCCTAAGGTTGGAACCGTGACTAAAGATGTTGGTCAAGCAGTTACGAATGCGAAATCAGGTCAAGTGCGTTTCCGTGCTGATAAAAACGGTATTGTGCATTGTGCAATTGGCAAAGTTTCATTCGAGCCAGAAGCACTAAAAGAAAATCTCGAATCATTAATTGCAGATTTAATAAAAGCTAAACCAAGCAGTGCGAAAGGCATTTATATGAAGAAGGTTTCATTATCAACCACTATGGGCCCAGGTTTATTGGTTGATCATTCTTCTATGGTTTAAATTTTTACATCTATTTGTTAATTGTATTTATATAACAAGTAGTCAATAGACTTTGGGCTGGACAATGGAATGTTCAGACGTCAAAGACCGTAGGTGTAATTTTATTGTTTACAATAAAATTACTTAATGTACTGAGAATTACCTACGCAGACGGTGTTACCCTAACAGTATTTTTCTGTGAGATAGCCACCGTAATTGTTAATCGTGATGAACATAAATGGATTGGGTTTCGCCCAATGTCATCACACTAATTGGAGGTATTACTGTGAGTCTCAATCTTGAGCAAAAACAGGCAATTGTTGCAGAAGTTGCCGAAGTTGCGTCCAAGGCTCCTACCGCCATCGCTGCTGAGTACAGTGGTTTAACGGTTTCAGAAATGACCGAACTACGTAACAAAGCACGAGAAGCCGGTATTTATCTGCGTGTTGTTCGAAATACTTTGGCTCGAAGAGCTTTAGAAGACACGTCATTTGAATGCATGCGCGAAGGCTTGGTAGGGCAGTTGATTCTGGCGTTTTCAAACGATGAGCCAGGCTCTGCTGCAAAGGTTATTCGTGACTTTAGCAAAGACAATGACAAGCTCGTTGTAAAACTGGTCTCAATTGATGGTCAGTTATTACCAGCAAACGACATTGAGAAACTGGCGAAAATGCCATCTCTTGATGAAGCTAGAGCGATGTTCTTGGGTCTGTTGCAAGCGCCTATGTCCAAATTTGTTCGTACTATTGCTGAACCTCAATCGAAGTTCGCAAGATTATTGGCGGCTAAACGCGATCAAGCGGCTTAAGCCTCAGTACGAAACTTACTTAATAAAACATTTTTAAATTTATTTTTAGGAGTCAATAAAATGGCTGTATCACGTGAAGAAGTTAAAGAAGCATTAGGTCAAATGCCAGTTATGGAACTGGTTGAACTTATCAATGAACTGGAAGAAGAGTGGGGCGTTTCTGCTGCTGCTCCTGTAGCAGTTGCTGCAGCTCCAGGTGCTGGTGGTGACGCTGGCGCTGCTGCTGAAGAAAAATCTGAGTTCGATGTTGTTCTTGCTGGTTTCGGCGACAATAAAGTAGCTGTTATTAAAGCAGTTCGCGGCGTAACTGGTTTAGGCTTGAAAGAAGCGAAAGAACTGGTTGAAGGCGCGCCTTCTCCATTAAAAGAAGCTGTTTCGAAAGAAGAAGCAGAAGACATCAAAAAGCAATTAGAAGAAGCTGGCGCTACTGTCGAAGTCAAGTAGTTGGCTCGATTCTTGTCAGCAAAATTGCTGTATGTTAACCGGGTTGGTGACCTTGCTGGGTCGCCGACCTGCTTTTGTCTTTCCAAAAGACGTATTTCCAATCACTTATGTGAGGAAACATAATGACTTATTCCTTTACTGAAAAAAAACGTATTCGTAAAGACTTTGGTAAAAACCCTGGCATATTGGGTGTACCAAATTTATTACAAACCCAAGTGAATTCTTTCAAACACTTCTTGCAAAGCGATGCTAGTGTTGATGAAAGACAAGACAAAGGTTTGCACGCTGCGTTTAAATCTGTATTTCCAATCGAAAGTTACTCTGGTAATGCTAGCCTCGATTACGTTAATTATAATCTTGGTACACCGGTTTTCGATGTAAAGGAATGTAAGTTGCGTGGTTTAACGTATGCCGCTTCTCTACGCGTGAAAGTCCGTTTAGTGATTTATGACAAGGATGCGGGCGTTAATAATAAAGTTGTAAAAGATATTAAAGAGCAAGAAGTTTACATGGGCGAGATGCCTTTGATGACACCTACCGGCACTTTCGTCATAAACGGAACGGAGCGTGTTATTGTTTCTCAACTTCATCGTTCTCCTGGTGTGTTCTTTGAACATGACCGAGGTAAAACCCATTCATCGGGTAAATTATTATACTCAGCCAGGGTAATTCCTTACCGTGGCTCTTGGTTGGATTTCGAATTCGATCCAAAAGATTTAGTGTATTGTCGTATTGACCGTCGTCGTAAAATTTACAGCACCATTTTGTTACGTGCCTTAGGTTTTAGTGCGCAAGAAATTTTAGAATTATTTTTTGATACTAACTCATTCAGTATTTCAGGCGAGAGTGTGTTCCTTGATTTGATCCCTGAGCGTTTGAAAGGTGAGTCTGTTCCTTTTGATGTTGTTGCTGATGGTAAAGTATTCGTTGAGAAAGAACGTCGAATTACTGCCAGACATATTCGTGAAATGGAAAAGGCAGGTGTCGAACAAATTGAAGTACCTGTTGATTATTTGATTGGTAAAGTCATCGCTAAAGACATCATCGATACCGAAACAGGTGAGATCTTAATTCCTGCAAATACCGAAATAACTGAAGAAGTCCTCGAAAAAATACAAGCATTGGAAAGCGATTTAGAATTTGAAACCTTGTATACCAATGACCTCGATCGAGGTTCTTATATTGCAGATACTTTACGCGCAGATACCACCACGGATGCTTTAGAAGCTCAAATTGAAATCTATCGTATGATGCGTCCAGGTGAACCTCCTACTAAAGAAGCTGCTGAAAACTTATTTAAGAATTTATTCTTTAGCCCTGATCGTTATGACTTATCCGCTGTTGGACGTATGAAGTTCAACCGTCGAGTTGGTCGTAAAGAAATCAACGGTGAAGGTGTTTTATCAAAAGAAGATATTGTTGATGTATTAAGAGTGTTGATTGATATCCGAAATGGTAAAGGCATGATTGATGACATCGATCATCTAGGTAACCGTCGTGTAAGAAGTGTTGGTGAAATGGCGGAAAACCAATTTCGTGTTGGTTTAGTGCGTGTTGAACGTGCAGTAAAAGAGCGTTTAAGTTTGGCAGAGTCAGAAGGTTTGATGCCTCAAGAAATCATTAACGCTAAACCTGTGTCTGCTGTTATCAAAGAATTCTTTGGTTCAAGCCAGTTATCTCAATTTATGGATCAAAACAATCCATTATCAGAAGTCACTCACAAACGTCGTATTTCAGCATTAGGCCCTGGTGGTTTAACGCGTGAACGTGCTGGTTTCGAAGTACGTGATGTACACCCAACTCACTACGGTCGTGTATGTCCGATTGAAACGCCTGAAGGACCTAATATTGGTTTGATCAACTCTTTGTCAGTTTATGCGCGAGCAAATGATTATGGTTTTCTTGAAACACCTTATCGCAAGGTTGTAGATAGTAAAGTCACTGATGAAATTGAATATCTTTCTGCTATTGAAGAAAGTGAATATAAAATTGCTCAAGCAAATGCGTCTATTGAAAAAGGTGTATTAATTGATGAATTAGTACCTTGTCGTTTCCAAAACGAATTTACTATGGCGACTCCTGAAGAGATTAACTTTATGGATGTATCGCCAAGACAAATTGTTTCCGTTGCTGCTGCATTAATTCCATTCCTTGAGCACGATGATGCGAACCGTGCCTTAATGGGATCAAACATGCAACGCCAAGCAGTTCCTACTTTACGTGCTGATAAACCATTAGTGGGTACAGGTATTGAACGCACTGTGGCAATGGATTCAGGTGTAACAGTAATTGCAGAACGCGGCGGTCTTGTCGACTCGGTGGATGCTGGCAGAATTGTTGTTCGTGCAAACGATGATGAAGTGATTGCAGGTGAGGCAGGCGTCGATATTTATAACTTAACTAAATATACCCGTTCTAATCAGAATACTTGTATTAACCAACGCCCATTAGTGAAACCAGGCGATAAGATTGCGAAGAACGATGTGCTGGCTGACGGCCCTTCAACTGACTTAGGTGAATTAGCGTTAGGTCAAAACATGAAAGTCGCGTTCATGCCGTGGAATGGTTATAACTTTGAGGATTCGATCTTAATTTCAGAGCGTTTAGTACAAGAAGATCGATTTACGACTATTCATATCGAAGAATTAACATGCGTTGCACGTGATACAAAATTAGGACCGGAAGAGATTTCATCGGATATCCCTAATGTTAGTGAAAGTGCACTTGGTAAATTAGATGAGTCGGGCATTGTTTATATCGGTGCTGAAGTAAATATCGGTGACATCTTAGTAGGTAAAGTAACCCCTAAAGGTGAAACCCAATTAACACCAGAAGAAAAGTTATTAAGAGCTATCTTCGGTGAAAAAGCTTCTGATGTAAAAGATACTTCATTGCGTGTTCCATCAGGCATGAACGGAACTGTTATTGACGTTCAAGTATTCACGCGTGATGGTGTTGAAAAAGATGCGCGAGCATTAGAAATTGAAGAAGCCGAACTCAACAGCGTACGTAAAGACCTTAACGATCAATTGCGTATTATGGAAGAAGGTATTTTCCAACGTCTTGAATCAATGTTAATTGGTAAAGTTGCTGATGGTGGTCCAAATAGTCTTAGCAAAGGCTCAAAAATTACTCAAGATTATTTGAATGATACACCACGTGAAAAATGGTTAGACATTCGTTTACAAAACGACGATCACAACCAACAGCTTGAAAAAGCTACACAACAACTTGAGTTACTAAAAGAAGAATTTGATAAACGTTTTGAAGAAAAACGTGCGAAGTTAACCTCAGGTGATGATTTGGCTCCAGGCGTATTAAAAATGGTTAAGGTTTATCTTGCCGTTAAACGTCGTATTCAATCAGGTGACAAAATGGCTGGTCGTCACGGTAACAAAGGGGTTATCTCGACTATTGTTCCTGTAGAGGATATGCCATACCTTGAAGATGGTTCTCCTGTTGATGTTGTACTGAATCCACTTGGTGTACCTTCACGTATGAACGTGGGACAGGTATTAGAAACGCATTTGGGTTGGGCGGCTAAAGGTTTAGGCCATCAAATTAAACGTATGATGGATGCACAAGCAAATGCACATGAACTAAGAGAGTTCCTCGATAAGGTATATAACACCAGTGGTAAACAAGAAGATCTAAATTCGTTTACTGATGATGAAATCTTGGAATTATCTAAGAACCTTCAAGGTGGTGTACCAATGGCAACACCAGTTTTTGATGGTGCTGCAGAAAAAGATATTAAAACCTTATTATCTTTAGCTGGACTCGACGAAGATGGACAGAGCGTTCTTTACGATGGTCGTACTGGTAAGAAGTTTGAACGTAAAGTAACCGTTGGTTATATGTACATGTTGAAATTGAATCACTTGGTTGATGACAAAATGCATGCACGTTCAACCGGTCCTTATAGTTTGGTTACTCAACAACCTCTGGGTGGTAAAGCTCAGTTCGGTGGCCAACGTTTTGGTGAAATGGAGGTCTGGGCACTTGAAGCTTATGGTGCTGCTTATACCTTACAAGAAATGCTTACGGTCAAATCAGATGATGTTAATGGTCGAACCAAGATGTATAAAAATATTGTCGATGGTGATCATCGTATGGAAGCCGGTATGCCAGAATCATTTAACGTATTGTTGAAAGAGATTCGTTCATTAGCAATCGATATTGGTTTGGATCAGGAAGAGAAATCAGAGTGATCGAGAAAATACTGATGCATTTATTTCAAATTTTAAAATTACCTAATTGTCTTCTGGAGGTATAAACCTTGAAAGACTTACTGAAATTATTGAAACAACAAGGTCAGGTCGAAGAGTTTGACTCAATCACTATTGGTCTAGCGTCACCTGAAAAAATTCGTTCATGGTCGTATGGTGAGGTTAAAAAACCTGAAACCATTAACTATCGAACTTTTAAGCCAGAACGTGATGGTTTGTTTTGTGCCAAGATCTTTGGCCCGATTAAAGACTATGAGTGTCTTTGCGGTAAATACAAACGCTTAAAACATCGTGGTGTTGTTTGTGAAAAATGTGGCGTGGAAGTAACGCTTTCAAAAGTACGTCGTGATCGTATGGGGCATATTGAACTTGCGAGTCCAGTTGCACATATTTGGTATTTAAAATCACTACCTTCTCGTATGGGCTTAATGCTTGATATGACTTTGCGTGAGATCGAACGCGTATTGTATTTCGAAGCCTATGTGATCATCGAACCAGGTATGACTCAGTTAGAACGTGGTCAGTTATTAACGGAAGAAGGTTACTTAGATGCTATCGAACAGTATGGTGATGAGTTTGATGCACGTATGGGCGCGGAAGCGATTCGTGAGTTATTAGTCACGTTAGATATCGATGAAGAAGTCGATACTTTACGTGAAGAAATTCCTGCAACACGTTCGGAAACTAAACTTAGAAAATTATCGAAACGTTTAAAATTATTAGAAGCTTTCCAAAGTTCGGGTAATAAACCTGAATGGATGGTAATGAAAGTATTACCAGTTTTGCCACCAGAACTTCGACCTTTAGTTCCACTAGATGGCGGTCGTTTTGCGACTTCTGATTTGAATGATTTATATCGTCGAGTGATTAATCGTAATAACCGTTTAAAACGCTTATTAGATTTAAATGCTCCTGACATTATCGTGCGTAACGAAAAACGTATGTTACAAGAGTCGGTTGATGCTTTATTAGATAACGGTCGTCGTGGACGTGCGATTACAGGTACCAATAAGTTACCTCTAAAATCTCTTGCTGACATGATCAAAGGTAAGCAAGGTCGTTTCCGTCAAAACTTATTAGGTAAACGTGTTGACTATTCAGGTCGATCAGTAATTACCGTTGGACCTACATTGAAACTTCATCAATGTGGTCTTCCTAAGAAAATGGCATTGGAATTATTCAAACCATTTATCTTTTCTAAGTTAGAACGCCGCGGTTTAGCGACTACTATTAAGGCAGCTAAAAAATTAGTAGAAAAAGAAGGTTCGGAAGTTTGGGACGTTCTTGAAGAAGTGATTCGTGAGCATCCTGTGATGTTAAACCGAGCACCAACCTTACATAGATTAGGTATTCAAGCATTTGAACCTGTTCTTATTGAAGGTAAAGCAATTCAACTTCATCCATTAGTTTGTTCTGCATTCAACGCGGACTTTGATGGTGACCAAATGGCAGTTCATGTTCCATTATCTATCGAAGCTCAGTTGGAAGCCCGTACTTTAATGATGGCTACAAATAATGTGTTATCTCCAGCGAGTGGTGAACCGATTATTGTGCCTACTCAAGACGTGGTTTTAGGACTTTATTATATGACTCGAGAATCAGCTAGTGCGAAAGGCACAGGCATGATTTTTAGTGATGTTGATGAAGTGCATCGTGCTTATGAGAATGGTGCAGTTGAATTACATGCACGGGTTCAAGTCCGAGTTGAAGAAACCTTATTTAATGAAGAAGGTGTTGCAGAAACAAAATTAAGACGTGTTGAAACAACCGTTGGTCGTTCATTACTTTCGAGATTATTACCAGCGGGTATGCCTTTCGATATGGTTGATAAAGATATGTCTAAAAAGGCTATCTCTAATCTAATCAACACGGCTTATCGTAAATTAGGTTTAAAACCAACTGTTATCTTTGCTGATAAGTTAATGTATACAGGTTTCCGTTATTCAACCTTAGCAGGTGTTTCAATCGGTGTTGAAGATATGGTTATTCCTGAATCGAAAGATGACATCATCGAACAGGCTGAAGATCAAGTTCGTCAATTCCAAGATCAATACTCTTCAGGTTTGATTACTAACGGTGAACGTTATAACAAAGTCGTTGATATATGGTCGGCAACCAATGATCAAGTTGCTAAAGCGATGATGGATAAACTTGGTACTGAAACTGTTAGCAATAAAGAAGGCGAGGATATTAAACAGCCTTCATTTAATTCTATTTATATGATGGCAGATTCTGGTGCTAGGGGTTCTGCTGCTCAGATTCGTCAATTAGCCGGTATGCGTGGATTAATGGCGAAACCAGATGGTTCCATTATCGAGACACCTATTACCGCTAACTTCCGTGAAGGTTTGGACGTATTACAGTACTTTATTTCTACTCACGGGGCGCGTAAAGGTTTGGCAGATACTGCGCTTAAAACCGCTAACTCAGGTTATTTAACACGTCGTCTAGTGGATGTAGCACAAGATTTAGTCGTTACTGAAGAAGACTGCGGTACCACTGAAGGTATGAAAATGACTCCTGTGGTTGAAGGTGGAGATGTAATTGAGTCACTCCGTGATCGAGTCTTAGGTCGGGTATTAGCCGAGGATGCAGTGAATCTTCAATCAGGTGAAGTCGTTATTCCTAAAGGTACTTTGCTTGATGAACATTGGGTCGATGTCATGGATGAAAAAGGTATTGACCAAGTGATGGTTCGTTCAGCGATCACTTGTGAAACTCGATATGGTATCTGTGCTCAGTGTTATGGTCGTGATTTAGGTCGTGGACATATAGTGAATATCGGTGAGTCGGTTGGTGTTGTTGCGGCTCAATCGATTGGTGAGCCAGGTACTCAGTTAACCATGCGTACTTTCCACATTGGTGGTGCTGCGTCTCGTGCCGCAGCGGTTAGTAATATCGAAGTCAAAGGTGCTGGTACTTTACGATTACAAAACGTTAAGTTATTGGATCAAGAAACAGGTAACCAAATTGTGGTTTCGCGTTCTGGTGAAGCTGTGGTTCAAGATGAAGTTGGTCGTGAGAAAGAACGTTACAAACTGCCATACGGCGCAGTTTTAACTGTAGCTGATGGCGACAGTATTGAACCAGGCCAACAAGTTGCCAGTTGGGATCCACATACTCATCCAGTTATTACCGAGGTGGCTGGTAAGGTTCAATTCTCAGACATTGTAGAAGGTGTCACTGTTGATCGTAACGTTGATGAAATTACTGGCTTGACCAATATGGTGATTACCGATCCTAAACAACGTGGTTCAGCAAAAGATATGCGCCCAGTGGTCAAACTTGTTGATGAAAATGGTGATGAGTTGATGATCCCTGGTACAGAAATTCCAGCTCACTACATGTTACCACCAAATTCTGTTGTTAATGTAACAGATGGGCAAGAAGTGAAAGTCGGTGACATTGTTGCAAGATTACCACAAGAATCATCGAAAACTCGTGATATTACTGGTGGTCTTCCTCGTGTGGCGGACTTGTTTGAAGCGAGAAAACCAAAAGAACCATCTATCTTGGCTGAAATTACGGGTACAGTAAGTTTTGGTAAAGAGACTAAAGGTAAAATACGTTTAGTACTTACTGATTCAGACGGCGAAGCTTATGAAGAACTGATTCCAAAATGGCGTCATATCAATGTGTTTGAAGGCGAGCATGTTGAAAAAGGTGAAGCGATTGTCGATGGAGCTCCGACACCGCACGATATACTACGTTTAATGGGTGTTCATGCGTTAGCAAATTACATTTGTAATGAAATTCAGGATGTCTATCGCTTACAAGGTGTAAAAATTAACGATAAGCATATTGAAGTGATTGTTCGACAAATGCTACGTAAAGCTGAAATCAGTGAACCAGGTGATAGCAGCTTCTTGAAAGGCGAGCAAACTGAGCGTTCGTTTATTTTAGATGAAAATGAACGTTTGGAAGCTGATGGCAAAACCCCAGCTAAATGGGAGCCAGTATTATTAGGTATTACTAAGGCGTCATTATCGACAGAATCATTTATTTCTGCCGCTTCGTTCCAAGAAACTACTCGTGTGCTTACTGAAGCCAGTGTCACAGGCAAACGTGATCATTTACGTGGACTCAAAGAAAATGTCATAGTGGGTCGCTTGATTCCTGCGGGAACTGGATTAGCTTACCATGAAGCTAGACGCGAACAGGAAGCTGAAGCCGCGACTAATCTTGAGGTTGCTGAAGCAGCAATAGAAGGCATTGAAGATATCTCTATTCCGACAGTAGAAGTGTCTGATGTCTCTGAAAATAGCAGCGAAGCCTAGTGTTCATACAGGAAACCTAAATGAATTTTAGGTTTCCTGTAAAAACCTCAAACCTTGTCTTGACACAGTAAACCCCTAGTCATACAATCCCGCCTCCTTGATTGACTGGATGCCTGAAATCTGATTAATCAAAGTTACTAAGTCCAGGTTTTTAAAGGTTTCTTATTGATTTAACCGCTCCTGGCGAGATTCAAGAATTTACCAAATTTATAGAAAGTCCAGCCACATATCGTTGGTTCTGACCGCGGCATGAGGAGAGGGCTTTTTTTACTGTAGAGATACATAAAAGATAGAAAAATATGGCGACGATTAACCAACTAGTGCGTAAACCGCGTAAACGACAAAAGGTGAAGAGTAATGTACCTGCTCTTGAGGCTTGTCCTCAAAAACGTGGAGTTTGTACTCGTGTTTATACAACAACACCGAAGAAGCCTAACTCAGCATTACGTAAGGTTGCCCGTGTTCGTTTGACGAATGGCCAAGAAGTAACGACGTATATTGGTGGTGAAGGCCATAACTTACAAGAACACTCGGTTATATTGATACGTGGTGGTCGTGTAAAAGATTTACCTGGTGTTCGCTATCATACCGTGCGCGGTACATTAGATACTTCTGGTGTTGCAGAACGTAAGCAAGGCCGTTCGAAATACGGTGCTAAACGACCTAAATCATAAGAAGAGCCTAAGAATTAATAAGAGATTAAGTAATGTCTAGAAGAAGAGTAGCAGAGAAACGACAAATTTTACCGGATCCTAAATTTAACGATCAGGTATTAGCGAAATTCATCAATATGATTATGCAAAGCGGTAAGAAGTCTGTTGCTGAAAAAATTGTGTATGGTGCATTAGATACTGTAAGTGAGAAAGGTAACAGTGAACCATTAGAAGTGTTTAAATCTGCTCTTGATAATGTTCGTCCTTTAGTCGAAGTGCGTTCTCGTAGAGTAGGTGGTGCTACTTACCAAATTCCAGTTGAAGTACGACAAGACCGTAGTATTACTTTGGCGATGCGTTGGTTAGTCGATTCGGCTAAAAACAGAAATGAAAAAAATATGGGTTTGCGTCTAGCAGGCGAATTAATTGATGCTGCTGACAAAAAAGGTAATGCAATGAAAAAACGTGAAGATACGCACAAGATGGCTGAAGCCAATAAAGCGTTTTCACATTTTCGTTGGTAATAACAAGAATAAAAGAAAATTGAGCGTTTTGTTTAGAGAACGACAGTGGCCAGGATTACACCTATTAACCGCTATCGCAATATTGGCATTATGGCCCATATCGATGCGGGAAAGACAACGACCACTGAGCGTATCCTGTTTTACACAGGTGTTTCTCACAAAATAGGCGAGGTTCATGATGGTGCTGCCACCATGGATTGGATGGAGCAAGAGCAAGAACGAGGTATTACGATTACCTCTGCTGCTACGACCTGTTTTTGGAAAGGAATGTCCGGTGATTTTGATGAGCATCGTATCAATATCATTGATACACCAGGACACGTTGATTTTACGATTGAAGTAGAACGTTCGTTACGAGTTTTAGACGGTGCTTGTGCCGTGTTTTGTGCTGTTGGCGGAGTAGAGCCGCAGTCAGAAACAGTATGGCGGCAAGCAACTAAATACAACGTTCCGCGGTTAGCATTCGTTAATAAGATGGATCGTGATGGCGCAGATTTTCTGCGTGTGGTCGAACAGATTAAAACACGGCTTGGTAGTAACTCAGTTCCGATGCAATTGCCGATCGGAGCTGAAAAAGAGTTCAAAGGCGTGATTGACCTAGTAAAGATGAAAGCCATCTACTGGGAAGAAGAAAACATGGGAATTGCTTTCGAAGAGAAAGAAATTCCTGATGAGTATCAGGCTGATGCTGAAAACTATCGTGAACTGATGGTGGAAGCGGCAGCTGAGGCTTCTGAAGAATTAATGGATGTCTATTTGGAAAGTGGTGAATTAAGCACTGAACAAATCATTGAAGGCATTCGCTTGCAGACTTTAGCCAATGAAGTGGTGCCAGTATTTTGTGGTAGTGCTTTTAAGAATAAAGGTGTGCAGGCTTTATTAGATGCGGTGATTAATTTTATGCCGTCACCGATAGATGTTCCGGCGATTACAGGGCATCTGAATGATAAAAACGAAACTGAAGCAGAAAGACATTCATCGGATGATGAGCCATTTGCTGCATTAGCTTTCAAGATTGCAACGGATCCATTTGTTGGTACGTTGACATTCTTCCGGGTTTATTCCGGTGTTTTATCATCAGGCGATAGCGTTTTTAATTCGGTTAAAGAGAATAAAGAACGTGTTGGCCGAATTTTGCAAATGCATGCAAATTCTCGTGAAGAGATAAAAGAAGTACGCGCTGGTGACATAGCTGCAGCAGTTGGATTAAAGGATGTTACTACTGGCGATACTTTGTGTGATAGCAGTGCACAGATTGTTTTAGAGCGAATGGAATTTCCAGATCCGGTTATTTCAGTCGCAGTAGAGCCGAAGACAAAGCCCGATCAGGAAAAAATGGGCTTAGCTCTTGGTAAGCTAGCCCAAGAAGATCCTTCATTCAGGGTTCATACTGATGAAGAATCAGGCCAGACGATTATCTCTGGTATGGGTGAATTGCATTTAGACATTATTGTCGACCGCATGCGTCGCGAGTTTAAAGTCGAGGCGAATGTGGGTAAGCCACAAGTGGCTTACCGTGAGACCATCCGCAAGACAGTGGAAAAGGCCGAAGGTAAATTTGTTCGGCAGTCGGGTGGTAAAGGCCAGTATGGCCATGTGATCTTTAAAATTGAGCCTCAAGATACGGGTGCTGGCTACGAATTTGTTAACGAAATCGTAGGTGGTGTAGTACCGAAAGAGTATATAGGTGCCATTGATAAAGGTGTGCAAGAACAGATAGCCAATGGGGTGTTAGCTGGTTTCCCAATGGTCGATGTGAAGGTCACTTTATACGATGGTTCGTATCATGATGTTGACTCTAACGAAATGGCGTTTAAAATCGCCGGCTCTTTGGGTTTTAAAGAGGGTGCAGCTGAAGCAGATGCTGTATTGCTTGAACCTATGATGAAAGTAGAGATTGTGACTCCAGAAGACTATCTGGGGGCAGTGACGGGAGACTTAAATCGACGTCGCGGTATTTTGCAAGGTACGGAAGAGTCTCCATCAGGAAAGGTGATAAAGGCGGAAGTTCCTTTATCTGAAATGTTTGGTTATGCAACCGACCTGCGTTCAGCGACGCAGGGACGAGCGACTTATACCATGGAGTTTGGTCATTACAATCAGGTGCCACCGAATATAGCGGAAGGCATCATAGCGAAGAATCATTAATTAATTGAGATAGATTAGCGAGGTATTAAACCGTGTCTAAGGAAAAATTCGAACGCACGAAACCGCATGTGAATGTAGGAACGATAGGTCACGTTGACCATGGTAAGACGACATTGACAGCAGCGATAACCAAAGTGATGACTGAGAAGCATGGTGGTGAGGCTAAGGCTTACGACCAAATTGATAATGCTCCGGAAGAAAGAGAACGTGGTATTACGATTTCGACGGCTCACGTTGAGTATGAAAGTGATACTCGTCACTACGCACACGTTGACTGCCCAGGGCACGCGGATTATGTGAAGAACATGATTACGGGTGCTGCGCAAATGGACGGAGCGATATTGGTTTGTTCAGCAGCCGATGGTCCTATGCCACAAACTCGTGAGCATATCTTATTATCTCGCCAAGTAGGTGTTCCTTACATTGTTGTATTCCTCAACAAAGCCGACCAAGTTGATGATGCGGAATTATTAGAATTGGTTGAGATGGAAGTGCGTGAGTTGTTAGACAGCTACGATTTTCCTGGGGATGATACTCCGATTGTTACCGGTTCAGCCTTAAAAGCGATTGAAGGTGATACCAGTGATATTGGTATTCCAGCGATTGAGAAATTGGTAGCTGAGATGGACGAATACTTCCCGGTCCCTGAGCGTCCGGTTGACCAGCAATTCTTGATGCCGATTGAAGATGTATTCAGTATCTCTGGTCGTGGAACGGTTGTTACGGGTCGTGTTGAGCGCGGTATTATCCACGTGGGTGATGAGATAGAGATTGTGGGTATTAAAGAGACCCAAAAGACGACATGTACGGGTGTTGAGATGTTCCGCAAACTTCTAGATGAAGGTCAAGCGGGTGATAACGTGGGTGTGTTACTGCGTGGTACCAAGCGTGAAGAAGTTGAACGTGGACAGGTATTATGTGTCCCAGGTTCAATTACACCACATACTAAATTTGAAGCGGAAGTGTATGTGTTATCGAAAGATGAAGGTGGCCGTCATACGCCATTCTTCAACAATTACCGTCCTCAATTTTATTTTAGAACCACTGATGTTACAGGTGCATGTGAATTACCGAGTGGCACTGAGATGGTGATGCCGGGTGATAACGTTAAGATGACTGTTACATTGATAGCGCCGATTGCGATGGAAGAAGGTTTACGCTTCGCGATTCGTGAAGGTGGTCGTACCGTCGGTGCGGGTGTCGTCGCTAAAATTATTGAGTAAGGGTAAATGGCAAATAATCAAGTCATAAGAATTCGTCTAAAAGCTTTCGATCATCGCTTGATCGATCAATCGACTCGCGAGATTGTTGAAACTGCAAGACGTACTGGTGCTCAAGTAAAAGGGCCAATTCCGTTGCCGACCAAAAAAGAACGGTTTACGGTATTGATTTCCCCGCACGTTAACAAAGATGCACGAGATCAATATGAGATTCGTACGCACAAACGTTTGATGGATATTGTAAATCCAACAGATAAAACCGTTGATGCGTTAATGAAGCTTGATCTTGCTGCTGGTGTTGATGTGCAGATCAAATTGAATTAATAGGGTTTAAGACAGTGACTATTGGAATCATTGGACATAAACGTGGCATGACACGAATCTTCACCGAAAACGGTGAGTCAATTCCTGTTACCGTCATTGAAGCAGCTGCTAATCGAGTTACCGCGTTAACCGATGAAGCCAAGCAGGGTTATAAAGCAGTGCAAGTTGCTTACGGTCAAAAGAAAGCCAGTAAGATTTCAAAACCACAAGCGGGTTTATTAGCGAAATGTGAAGTTGAATCTGCTGAAGGTTTATTAGAGTACCGTCTTGAAGAAGGCGAAGCTCCAGAATTAGAAGCTGGTTCAGAAATCAAAGTAGATATGTTTGAAGCTGGGCAAAAAGTAGATGTGACTGGAACCAGTATCGGTAAAGGTTACGCTGGTGCTATTAAGCGTCATAACTTTAGTAGTCAACGTATGAGTCATGGTAACTCTATTTCTCATAGGGCACCTGGTTCAATTGGCCAATGTCAAACACCTGGCCGAGTTTTCAAAGGCAAGAAAATGTCAGGTCATATGGGTGATAAACAAAGAACCACTCAGAACTTGGAAGTAGTACGTGTTGATAACGATCGTAATCTGCTTTTAATCAAAGGTTCTGTGCCTGGCGCGAAAGGCGGCAAAGTGTTGGTTAAGCCAACGGTAAAAATAAAAAGATAACGGTAGTAAACAATGCAATTAACATTACACAGCGCAGGTAAAAAGAGCACATCAAAACTGGATGTTGCAGATTCTGTCTTTGGCGTGGACTTCAATGAAGCTCTAGTGCATCAAGCTGTTGTAGCTTATATGGCTGGCGCTCGTTCTGGAACCAAAGCGCAAAAAACTCGTTCGGAAGTTCGCGGTGGCGGTAAAAAACCTTGGCGTCAAAAAGGTACCGGTCGTGCTCGTGCTGGAACCATTCGTAGCCCTATATGGCGTGGTGGCGGTAAAGCTTTCGCAGCTAAGCCAAGAAACTATGAGCAAAAACTTAATAAGAAAATGTACAAAGGCGCGTTACGTTCTATTTTATCTGAGTTAGCTAGACAAGAGCGTTTGATAGTAGTTGATAAACTTGAGCCAGAAGAGCCAAAAACAAAATTAATGTTACAACAATT
Organism: Gammaproteobacteria bacterium; assembly: GCA_965243205.1. Lineage (GTDB taxonomy): Bacteria > Pseudomonadota > Gammaproteobacteria > Eutrophobiales > Eutrophobiaceae > CBDEUK01. Next base: position 1,331,437 of record CBDEUK010000002.1, on the reverse strand, counting down.
AGAAGCGCTTTCAGTTAAAGAAGCTTTAATTGTAACAAACGAGCTATCAGAAAATTTATTCTTATCGGCTCGTAATATTCCAAAAGTGGATGTGATAGATGTTGAAGAAGTTGACCCATATTTATTGGTTGGCTTTGAAAAAGTAATAATGACTCAGTCGGCATTAGAAAATATTGAGGCGTCTTTAAAATGAATCAAGAAAAATTAATGAACGTCTTGCTTGAGCCAAGAGTGACTGAAAAAAGTACTGTTGCTGCTGAATTGAATAATCAATTCACTTTTAAAGTTCGTAAAGACGCTGATAAGCAAGATATTAAAGCAGCAGTAGAGTTAATGTTTAACGTTGAAGTTGATTCAGTAAAAACTCTAAACGTTAAAGGTAAGCAAAAGCGCTTTGGTCAAAGACTTGGTCAACGTTCAGATTGGAAAAAAGCCTACGTAAAATTAAAACCAGGCTTTGATATAGATTTTATGGGGGCGCAATAACATGGCGTTAATGAAGCCAAAACCGACTTCCGCTGGACGTCGCTCTATGGTGAAAGTGGTTAATCCTGATTTACATAAAGGACAACCTTACGAGCCATTAGTAGAGAAACAAAGTAAAAGTGCAGGCCGTAATAACAATGGTCGTATTACTGTTCGTCATCGTGGTGGTGGTCATAAACAACGTTATCGTATCGTCGATTTCAAACGCGATAAAGACGGCATTCCAGCAAAAGTAGAACGTATTGAATACGATCCAAATCGTAGTGCCCATATTGCTTTATTGTTATTCGTTGATGGTGAGCGTCGTTACATCATCGCACCTAATGGTGTTAAACAAGGCGATATGTTGATGTCAGGTGTTGAAGCTGAGATCAAACCAGGTAATTGTTTGCCACTAAGAAACATTCCAATCGGTACTATGGTTCATTGCATTGAGCTTAAACCTAAAAAAGGTGCTCAGTTAGCTCGTAGTGCTGGTGCAACTGTTCAGTTAGTTGCGCGCGAAGGTGTGCATGCAACCTTACGTTTACGCTCTGGTGAAATGCGTAAAGTATTAGCAGAGTGCCGTGCAACTATTGGCGAAGTGAGTAATACAGAACATTCATTAAGAAAATTGGGTAAAGCAGGCGCAAAACGTTGGTTGGGTATTCGTCCAACGGTTCGTGGTGTTGCGATGAACCCAGTTGATCACCCGCATGGTGGTGGTGAAGGTAGAACATCGGGTGGTCGTCATCCAGTAACACCTTGGGGTAATCCTACTAAGGGTTATAAGACCCGTAAGAACAAACGTACGGACTCATTAATCGTTCGTCGTCGTAATAAGAAATAACGAGGAAATATTGTGCCACGTTCACTTAGAAAAGGTCCTTTTATTGATCATCATTTGATGGCCAAGGTTGAGGCAGCAAAAGAAAATAACGATAAGCGTCCGATCAAAACTTGGTCTCGTCGCTCAATGGTTTTTCCTAATATGGTTGGTTTAACTATCGCCGTTCATAACGGTCGTGATCATATGCCAGTTTATATCACTGAAAATATGGTTGGACATAAATTAGGTGAGTTTGCTTTGACTCGTACTTACCGAGGACACCAAGCGGATAAGAAAGGTAAATAAGTTATGGGTACCAGTGCAACATTAAGACATTCTCATATCTCTCCACAAAAAGCACGTTTGGTTGCGGATCAGATTAGAGGTTTGCCTGTTGATAAAGCAATCGACTTATTAACATTTAGCAATAAAAAGTCAGCGCATATTATCAAGAAACTTTTGATGTCTGCTGTAGCTAATGCAGAACATAATGATGGTGCTGATATTGACGAATTAACAGTGAAATCAATTTATGTGGATGTTGGGCCAACTATGAAGCGCTTACGCCCTAGAGCTCGTGGTCGTGCAGACAGAATTATTAAACGTACCAGTCATCTTACTGTGACTGTTGAAGAAAACTAAAGAGAAGATAGATGGGACAAAAAGTTCATCCTACAGGTATACGCTTAGGCATCATTAAAGATTGGACGTCTAAATGGTATGCCGATACCAATGATTACGCAGATTTTCTGCATGTCGATATGCAAGTTCGTGAGCATTTGAAAAATAAATTGAAAAATGCTTCTGTGAGCCGAATCCAAATCGACCGCCCTGCTAATAATGCTCGTGTGATCATTCATACAGCAAGACCAGGTATTGTGATTGGTAAAAAAGGTGAAGATATCGAACGTCTTCGTCAAGAAGTTTCAAAGATGATGGGTATTCCTGCTCACGTCAGTGTTGAGGAAATTCGTAAGCCTGAGCTTGACGCAACATTAGTTGCTGAAAGTGTTGCACAACAAATTGAACGAAGAATTATGTTTCGCCGAGCAATGAAGCGTGCAGTAACAAACACTATGCGTTTAGGCGCACAAGGCATCAAGATTAATGTTGCTGGTCGATTGAATGGTGCTGAAATCGCACGTTCTGAATGGTATCGCGAAGGTCGAGTGCCTTTGCATACGCTTAGAGCTGATATTGATTATGGTACTGCGCGTTCTAATACAACTTACGGTGTTATCGGTATTAAAGTTTGGATCTTTAAAGGCGAAGTTTTTGGTCCCCAAGATTTAGGTGAAACTGAAACCGAAGCAGCTGAAGCAGCGGCAGACTAGGAGAAGTATTGTGTTATTACCTAAAAGAACCAAATTTAGAAAACAATTTAAAGGTCGAAACCGCGGTAATGCTAATGTTGGTAACAAAGTAAGCTTTGGTGCATTTGGTTTAAAAGCGGTTGGTCGTGGTCGAATTACTTCTCGTCAAATTGAAGCAGCTCGTCGTACCATCACTCGTAAATGTAAACGTGGTGCGAAAATCTGGATTCGAATTTTTCCAGACAAACCAATTACTAAAAAACCTTTAGAAGTACGTCAAGGTAAAGGTAAAGGTAGTGTTGAATATTGGGTAGCATTAGTTCAACCAGGCAGAATGCTTTATGAAATAGAAGGTGTTACTGAAGAACTGGCTCGTGAAGCATTCGATCTTGCAGCTGCTAAATTGCCGGTTAAAACAAAATTTGTCGAAAGGACAATCATGTAATGAAAACTGCAGAGTTAAGAGAAAAAACAGTTGAAGAATTGAATGAAGAAGTGCTTGCGTTAACACGTGAGGCATTCAATCTTCGTATGCAAAAAGGCACTGGGCAATTAACTCGCCCTAGCGAAGTAAAACGAGTTCGACGTCAAATCGCTCGAATTAAAACTCTGATCACAGAAAAATCTGTAGGCGAGAAATAATGGCTGAAGATAAGAAACCAGTAAAAACCTTAAAAGGTACCGTTGTCAGTAACAAAATGGATAAAACCATTTCAGTATTGATTAAACGAACAGTGAAACATCCTCTTTATGAAAAATATCATAGCAAGAGTACGAAAGTATTAGCGCATGATGAAGCGAATGAATGCAACGAGGGTGATGTCGTGGTAATTGAGTCATCAAGACCATTATCAAAAAACAAAACTTGGGCTTTACAGAAAGTCGTAACCAAAGCTCAAGAAATTTAATAATTATTTATAACTAATAGAATTATAGGAGTTCACGCACATGATACAGATGCAAACAATGCTTTCAGCTGCTGATAACAGTGGTGCAAGGAAAGTAATGTGCGTTAAAGTTCTTGGTGGTTCGAAGCGTCGTTATGCAAATGTCGGTGATGTTATTAAAGTTACCGTAAAAGAAGCCATTCCAAGAGGTAAAGTAAAAAAAGGTGAAGTGTATAACGCTGTGGTTGTACGTACTAAAAAAGCAGTTCGTCGTGCTGATGGTTCTGCTATTCGTTTCGACGGTAATGCAGCTGTTTTATTGAACGGTCAATTACAACCAATTGGTACTCGTATTTTTGGACCAGTAACCCGTGAGCTTCGTGGTGAAAAATTCATGAAGATCGTTTCGCTTGCACCAGAGGTCTTATAAAGATGAATAAAATACGTAAAGGTGACGAGGTCACAGTGTTGACCGGTAAAGATAAAGGTAAGCGTGGCATCGTTGTTAATGTAATTAGTGACGAAGATAAAGTGGTTGTTGAGAATGTGAATATGGTTAAACGTCATACCAAAGGTAACCCAATGCAAGGCGTTCCTGGTGGTATCGTTGAAAAAGAATCACCGATTCATATTTCTAATGTTGCGCTGTGGAACCCAGTTTCAAATAAAGCCGATCGTGTTGGTATTAAACACCTAGAAGATGGTACTAAAGTTCGGTTTTTTAAATCTAACAACGAAGTTGTTGATGTTTAGGTTATAGATCATGACAAGACTAGAAGAAATTTATAAAGATAAGATTGCGGCTCAGCTTAAAGAGCAATTTTCTTATAAATCAGCAATGGAAATTCCACGTGTAACTAAAGTTACTTTGAACATGGGGGTAGGCGAAGCGATTGCTGATAAAAAAGTATTACAAAATGCCGTGGCTGATATGGAAAAGATTGCTGGTCAAAAACCTATTGTTAGCAATGCTAGAAAATCTGTTGCGAACTTTAAAGTTCGTGAAGGCTATCCAATTGGATGTAAAGTAACACTACGTCGTGATCGCATGTATGAATTTTTAGATCGTCTAATTACTATTGCGATTCCACGTATTCGTGACTTCCGTGGCTTTAGTCCAAAATCATTCGATGGACGTGGAAACTATAGCTTAGGCATTAAAGAGCAAATTATTTTTCCTGAAATCGATTACGATAAAATCGATAAAGTTCGTGGTATGGATATTACTATCACAACTTCTGCTAAAACCGATGAGGAAGGCAGAGCATTATTAACAGCATTTAATTTTCCTTTAAGGAATTAATAGGGGTTCTATTTACAATGGCAAAGGTTTCAATGGTAAACAGAGAGAAGAAGCGTGCTAAGGCAGTTAAGAAATATGCTGCTAAGCGAGCTGAGCTCAGAGCAATTATTAAAAGTGCTGATACCAGTGACGAAGATCGAATCGCTGCACGTGATAAATTAAATAAACTGCCTCGTGATGGTAACTCAGTACGTCAACGTAATCGTTGCAAAATTACAGGTAGACCTCACGGCTATTATCGTAAATTTGGCCTTGCTAGAAATAAATTAAGAGAAGCTGCCATGCAGGGTGATATCCCAGGCTTGGTTAAAGCAAGTTGGTAACAATAGAGAACAATAGATTATGAGTTTACAAGACCCAATAGCAGACATGTTGACCCGCATTCGTAATGCGCAAGAACGTGATAAACAAACTACCGATATGCCTGCGTCTAAATTAAAGGTAGCTATTTGCGAAATTTTACAGCAAGAAGGTTATATCAGAAGCTATCAAGTGAGTGGCGAAACCTTAAAAACTCTAACTGTTGAACTTAAATACTTTGAAGGTAAGCCGGTTATTGAAATGCTACAACGTTCAAGCAAACCAAGCTTACGTAAATATAAATCGAAAAATGATCTGCCTAAAGTACTAGGTGGATTTGGTACCGCTATTATTTCAACATCTAAAGGTGTAATGACAGATAAGTCTGCACGTGAATTAGGTGTTGGTGGCGAAGTACTTTGTGTCGTTGCTTGAGGTAATAACAAATGTCTCGTATTGCGAATAATCCTGTTTCAATTCCTTCTGGCGTAGAAGTGACTATCAATGGTCAGGATATAAAAGTTAAAGGTAGTAAGGGTGAGATGTCTCATGGCATTCATTCTTTAGTGTCTATAGCACAAGAAGAAAACCAGCTTACATTTAAAGCTAACAATACATCTAAAGCAGCTAAAGCTTTATCGGGTACTACTCGCGCAGTTGTGCAAAATTTAGTAACTGGTGTTAGTGAAGGTTTTGAGAAAAAACTAACTATTATCGGTGTTGGTTATCGTGCTCAAGCACAAGGTAAAACATTGAATTTAACTTTGGGTTTTTCTCATCCAGTTAATTATGAAGCACCTGAAGGGATTTCTTTCGAAACACCTAGTCAAACCGAAATTGTTATTAAAGGTGTGGATAAACAAAAAGTTGGTCAAGTTGCAGCTGAAATAAGAGCTTATCGTCCACCTGAACCATATAAAGGTAAAGGTGTTCGTTATTCTGATGAGCATGTTGTACGTAAAGAAGCTAAGAAGAGTTAACACATGAAAAGTAAAAAGCAATCAAGATTAAGACGTTCTGTAAAAGTGCGTGCTCACATTAAAGAGTTAGGTGTGAATCGCCTATGTATTCATAGAACACCTCGACATGTTTATGCTCAAGTTATTGCACCAACAGGTTCAGAAGTTTTAGCAAGCGCATCAACATTAGATAAAGAAATTGCTGGACAAGCTAAAAACACAGGTAATGTTGAAGCGGCTAGTTTAGTGGGTAAAGCAATTGCTGAGCGTGCTAAAGCAGCGGGTGTTACTAAAGTAGCATTTGATCGTTCAGGTTTTAAATTTCACGGCCGTGTAAAAGCACTAGCTGATGCTGCTCGTGAAAACGGTATGGAATTTTAATAATAGGTTAAATTATGGCATTAGCAGAATCATATACGGGTAATTCAGACCTTCTAGAAAAATTAGTTGCGGTAAATCGTGTAGCTAAAGTAGTAAAAGGTGGTCGTCAATTTGGTTTCGCTGCACTTACTGTGGTAGGTGACGGTAATGGCCGCGTAGGTTTCGGTCGTGGTAAAGCGAAAGAAGTTCCTATTGCAATTCAAAAAGCCATGGAAGATGCTCGTCGTAATATGATTACTGTGCCACTAAATGGTGACACCTTACATTACGCAATCACTGCTGAGCATGGTGCCGCTAAAGTTTATATGCAGCCTGCTTCTGAAGGTACCGGTATTATTGCTGGTGGCTCAATGCGTGCGGTATTTGAAGTGGTGGGTATCCATAATATTTTGGCTAAAACCATTGGTTCGCCAAATCCTATTAACGTTGTTCAAGCAACCATTAAAGGTCTTGCTTCAGTGAGTTCTCCTGAATATATCGCAGCAAAGCGCGGTAAGACTGTTGAAGAGATTACAGCATAAGGTTAGATAACATGGCTGCAGCTAAAGAAATTAAAGTGACATTAACAAAGAGTACTAATGGACGACTTAAAAATCACAAAGCATGTGTGATTGGTTTAGGTTTACGTCGTATTGGTCATACTGTGACGGTTCAAGATACACCAGAGAACCGCGGCATGATCAATAAAGTCTCTTACTTATTGAATGTAGAGGAAGTGTAATCATGCGACTCAATACATTAAGCCCTAACCCGGGTTCAAAAAAATCTGGTAAGCGTGTTGGTCGTGGTATCGGTTCAGGATTTGGTAAAACTTCTGGTCGTGGTCACAAAGGTCAAAAATCACGTTCAGGTGGTTTTCATAAAGTTGGTTTTGAAGGCGGTCAAATGCCTGTTCAAAGACGATTACCTAAAATTGGTTTTCGTTCAAAATTAGCTCGTCAGACTGCTGAGATACGTTTGCATGAATTAGAATTAGTTGATGCTGATGTCATTACAATTGATGCTTTACAAGCAGCGGGCATTATTAATAAAAGCATTACACGTGCAAAAGTTATTCTTTCTGGCGAAATTAAAAAAGCAGTTACTATAAAAGGCTTAGGTGCAACTAAAGGTGCTAAAGAAGCTATTGAATCTGCTGGCGGTAAGGTAGAAGAGTAAGTATGTCGGCTAGTGGTCAAACATTACCTGGAGGCTTATCGGGTTTAGGCCAGTTAACAGAATTAAGACAACGTTTGTTGTTCTTATTGTTTGCGTTATTTGTTTATCGTGTATGTACGCATATTCCTGTTCCTGGTATTGACCCAGAACAATTGGCGGCAATGTTCGAAAGACAAAGCGGCACAATTTTAGACATGTTTAATATGTTCTCTGGTGGTGCATTAGAGCGTTTGTCTGTAGTTGCTCTTGGAATCATGCCATATATTTCGGCATCGATTATTATGCAGTTACTAACTGTTATCGATCCAAGATTAAAACAATTACGTAAAGAAGGTGAGCAAGGTCGTCGTACCATTACGAAGTATACTCGTTGGGGTACTGTAGTATTAGCAACTTTTCAAGCGATTGGTGTTTGTATTGCGCTTGAAGGTCAAGGTGTTGTCTTAGACCCGGGTTTAGGTTTTCGCATTACGGCTGTAAGTAGTCTAGTTACTGGCACTATGTTTTTAATGTGGTTAGGTGAGCAGATTACGGAGAGAGGTGTTGGTAACGGTATATCAATGATCATCTTTGCAGGTATTGTAGCAGGACTGCCTTCTGCAATTGCAGGTACGATTGAGTTGACTCGTACAGGTGAGCTACATATTTTTGGCATGTTCTTATTATTTGCTTTAGCGATTGCAGTAACCGCTTTGGTTGTGTTTATTGAACGTGGGCAACGTCGAATAGCGATCAATTATCCTAAGCGACAAGTTGGGAAAAAAATGTATGCAGGGCAATCAAGTCATTTGCCACTTAAATTGAATATGGCTGGTGTGATACCACCGATTTTTGCATCCAGCATTATTTTATTTCCAGCCACTTTAACTGGTTGGTTCGCGCAAGGAGAAGGAACTCAGTGGTTACAGGATATCGTTACTAATCATTTATCGCCTGGAAATTTGACGTACATAATTTTATTTGCAGCAGCAATTATATTTTTCTGTTTCTTTTATACAGCGATGATGTTTGATCCTAGAGAAACAGCTGATAATTTGAAAAAACAAGGTGCGTTTATCCCTGGTATGCGCCCAGGTGAGCAAACTGCGAAATATTTAGATGGTGTATTAACTCGATTAACGTTAGCTGGTGCTATTTACATCACCGCTATTTGTTTATTACCTGAGTTTCTAATTTATAATTTTAATGTTCCATTTTATTTTGGTGGAACCTCTTTATTAATTATCGTTGTAGTGGTGATGGATTTTATGTCACAGATGCAGGCGCATCTTATGTCTCACCAATATGATGGTTTAATGAAGAAAGCAAATATTAAAGGGCAAGGCCGTCGATAAGTCGGCTAAGTTTTGGAGATTTAAGAATGAAAGTAAGAGCCTCAGTCAAAAAGATTTGCCGTAACTGCAGGATCATCAAACGTAAAGGTGTAATACGTGTTATTTGCACTGATCCACGTCATAAACAACGACAAGGCTAGAATTGGAGAATTAGTATGGCACGTATTGCAGGCGTAAATATTCCGGATAATAAGCATCTAGTGATTGCTTTAACATATATCTATGGTATTGGCCCAGCTCGTTCAAAAGATATTTGTAATGAAACTGGTTTGGCTCCTGATCGTAAAGTAAATGACTTGAGTGAAGAAGAACTCGATTCAATTCGTAATAATATTGGCAAATACGATTTAGAAGGTGATCTTCGCCGAGAAGTCTCAATGAATATTAAACGTTTGATGGACTTAGGTTGTAACCGAGGTATCAGACATCGTCGTAGCTTGCCGCTACGCGGACAACGTACACAAACCAATGCGCGTACCCGTAAAGGTCCACGTCGTATGGTTAAGAAATAAATAATAGGTATTGAAATATGGCTAAAGCTGCAAGAACGCGGAAAAAAAGTACGAAAACGGTTGTGGATGGCGTAGCGCACATTCATGCATCGTTTAACAACACCATCATTACTATCACCGATAGACAAGGCAATACATTAGCATGGGCAACCTCTGGTGGTAGCGGTTTTCGTGGTTCTCGTAAAAGTACACCGTTTGCAGCACAAATTGCTTCAACCAAAGCAGGCGAAACCGCTCAAGAATTTGGTATGAAAAACCTGGAAGTTTTTATTAAAGGTCCAGGGCCAGGTCGTGAATCTGCAGTTCGCGCACTAAACTCATTAGGTTTTAAAATTACAAACATCTCTGACGTGACGCCAATTCCTCATAATGGTTGTCGTCCACCAAAGAAACGTCGAGTATAAGGGTAAAGTTACATGGCAAGATATCTTGGACCAAAATGTAAATTAAGTCGTCGTGAAGGCACAGATCTTTTCTTAAAAAGTCGTGCTCGACCACTAGAGTCAAAATGTCAAATTGATAAAGCACCTGGTATGCATGGTGGTAGTCGTAAGCGTTTATCAGACTACGGTTTACAGTTACGTGAAAAACAAAAGTTAAGACGTATCTATGGAATCTTAGAAAAACAATTCCGTAAATACTATAAAGAGGCAGCTCGTCTTAAAGGTTCTACAGGTGAGAATCTTTTACAATTATTAGAAACTCGTTTAGATAATGTAGTATATCGTATGGGTTTTGGTGTTACTCGAAATGAAGCTCGTCAATTGGTTAGCCATAAAGCGATTCTTGTTAACGACAAGCCTGTTAACATTCCTTCTTTTGTTGTTAAACCATCAGATAAGATATCAATTCGAGAAAAAAGTAGGACTCAAGTGCGTATTCAAGATGCATTGACTGTATCTGAGCAGATTGGCTTTCCTGAATGGATCGAAGTCGATACCAAAAAGATGGAAGGTACTTTTAAAGCTGTACCAGAACGTAGTGAATTACCATCTGAAATCAATGAGCAGCTCGTAGTCGAGCTTTACTCTAAGTAACCGTTCGGAGGAACAAAACGTATGGCGACTAGCTTCCACGATATACTTAAACCACGTCGTGTTGATGTTGAACCGATTAATGCTAACTCTGCAAAGATCATCATTGAGCCGCTCGATCGTGGCTATGGTCATACTTTAGGTAATGCATTACGTCGAGTTTTATTATCGTCAATGCCTGGCTGTGCGGTTGTTGAAGCAGAAATCCAAGGCGTTCTACATGAATACACAACAATTGAAGGTGTTCAAGAGGATGTTACTGATATCTTAATGAACCTTAAAGGTTTGGCTATCAACATGCATGCAAAAGACGAAGCTATTATTACTTTAAATAAAAGCGGACAAGGCCTTGTTACAGCAGCTGATATTGCGGTTGATCATGATGTTGAAATTGCTAATCCAGACCATCCGATTGCTAATCTTACAAAGTCAGGTGAGTTAAACATTACTATGCGTGTAGAGCGTGGTCGTGGTTATCGTCCTGTTATCATCGGTAATAGTGATGATGAGCAAACTATAGGTCGTATTAAGTTAGATGCTTCTTTTAGTCCTGTTAAACGTGTAGCTTATGATGTGCAAAGTGCTCGTGTAGAACAAAGAACCAACTTAGATAAATTAATTATCGAGATTGAAACAAATGGTACTATCGACCCTGAAGATGCGATTAGAGAATCAGCGACTATTTTACGCAGTCAATTAGCAGTATTTGTTGACCTTGAAGCTGAAGAAGCTCAAATTGCTGAAGCGAAAAATGAACCAGAAATTGATCCGATATTATTAAGACCAGTTGATGATTTAGAGTTAACAGTACGTTCTGCAAACTGTTTAAAAGCGGAAAGTATTTATTATATCGGTGATTTAATTCAACGTACTGAAGTTGAGTTATTGAAAACACCTAACTTGGGTAAAAAGTCTTTAACTGAAATTAAAGATGTCTTGGCATCGCGTGGACTGGCTTTAGGTATGCGCCTAGAGAATTGGCCTCCAGCGAGTTTGGATCAAGATAAATTATCCATGTAATTTGTAATTTTTGAATAGAAGAGAAATATCATGCGTCATCGTGAGAGCGGTAGAAAATTAAATCGAAATAGTTCGCATAGAAAAGCTATGTTTCAAAACATGGCAGTATCTTTAATGCAGCATGAAATGATTAAAACAACATTACCGAAAGCTAAAGAGCTACGCCGAGTAGCAGAACCATTAATTACTTTAGCCAAAGAAGATAGTGTTGCTAAAAGACGTTTAGCTTTTTCACGTTTACGTGATCGAGGTGTTGTAACTAAATTGTTTAATGAACTAGGTCCGCGTTATAAAGATCGTCCTGGTGGTTACTTACGAATCTTAAAGTGTGGTTTCCGTGCAGGTGACAATGCGCCTATGGCAATTGTTGAATTAGTTGATAGACCTATTGCTGGAGCAGAATCAGCTGAAGATTAATCACTAAATAACTCAGTATAAAAAAACCGAGCATCGCTCGGTTTTTTTATAACTTAAATTAATTCAGTTTCATGAAGTTTTTAGGATCGAGGTGTTGCCCGTCTTTTTGAACTTCAAAATGTAAATGAGGGCCTGTTGTTCTTCCTGTCATACCAACAGAAGCGATTTGTTGACCTTTACTAACACGTTGGCCTACTTTAACAAATAATTCATCAATATGTCCGTAACGAGTTACATAGCCGTTACCATGATCAATTTCTACAAAGTTACCATATTGATCCTTTGGACCTGACCAACTAACAATTCCATCTGCAACTGACTTTATACCAGTACCTACATCTGCTGAGAAATCCATACCTTCATGGAAACTTCTACGGCTATGTTTTTTCATAGGATCTGAACGCCAACCATACCATGAAGAAACATAAGCTTTAATTGGCATGATGGAAGGGTGAGTATTTTTAGCTAATGATTTGTTAGCTAACAAAGAATTTAAAGCTGTTAACTGGTCATTATTTTTTTTAATAATATCTTCTAACTGTTGTAGCTCAGCTACAAAATCAGTGACTGAAAATGATGTTTGTGAGCTTTGTACACCACCACCTATAGCGACAGAATCCTCTGAAAAATCAATTTCGTCAATTTTATATTGATGGCTTAAACGTTGTCCTAGTGCATTTAGTCGAATGACTTGATGTTGCAAAACACCAAGTTTTGAGCCCAAGATATCGATATTTTTTTCTGCGTCTAGTTTAGCACGATGAATGGCTGAATTTTGTTGTTCTAAGGTACGGCTAATATCAGGAAATTCTGCCTGAGATAGAATCGATTGTTGCGAATTCATTTGTGTCCCAACAAAAAAGGCCGTAGCGATGAATGTTATATTCAAAGACACTAGGCTAAATATAATAAGAGGGGTAATTTTCCAACAAATACTTTTTGTTCCGATCGTAAAATTTATAAAATTTGTTCGTGTCATAGTTATAACTCCTAAGATACAGAGTATTTAGCAAATCTGAGACCATTTTTGGGAATACCCTCTATATCGTTGATCTTTAATAAGACCTTTAGAGTAAATATGACAATATGTTAAATTGTTGGGGTATTTTTATTTATTGGTAGGGTCTGAAGCCTATTGAAAAATTTTGATTTATCTAAGAGTTGGCATGATTGGGTTAGCGATTGCTCATGCTGGCTCTGAATATCTAGATCAAGCGGCTGGTTACTAGCAAAAAGGATAATATTGTAATGCTCATCCAGCTCATATAGATAAGTATGGGTAAAATATTTTCGTAGAGGCAGTAAAATTTCTAATAGATCGCTTTCATCTTCAGGAATTAGATTGATAGAAAGAATCCCTTCCTTTGATAAATTATTCTGAATATTGGAATAAAACGCTTCTGTGTATAAAAATTCTGGATGAAACTCTTCAACAAACATATCACACAAAATCAGATCAAATTCATTTGAAGATTTATTAATAAATTCATTAGCATCAATACAATGGACTATCGATGAATTTGGAATAAAAAAATACTCATGTGCTACATATATGATGACTTCTTCGGATTCAACAGAAGTTAATGTAGTCGTTGGTAAGTTAGAGTTGAAAAACCTTTCGATTGATCCTCCACCCATACCTAGGTTTAGTATGGAATCTAATTTTTTACTGAAATAACAAATACTTAACATGATCTGAGTCACGGGGTTCATCAAAGCAGAGGGTGCCTCTATATCGACGATTGACTGAATAGCTTCCCCATCAATCGTAAGCCATCGAAGGTTTTCATATTCTTTGACCTCTATAGTCTGTTCCCCAACTTTGGCGGCAAACAGGCTATCTGTTTCGGAATCCTCCAGATCATAGAGTCTTTCTACAGTGTTCATTGTTATAGAAATCAAAATTATTAGTAAAGTTGTAGCAAGTCTCGCCGATATACAGAATTAGGAAGACAAAACAAGAAGTTATACCTATTTAATAGATTGAGAGAAATAAAATGAGCCAAAAAATCTTATACATTTTAACACCTGGTGAGAATATTAGCCCTTTTGACGTCACACTTGCTGCCGATGCAGGTTTTGACCAAGTTTTACCAATCACTGGGGTGAAAGTAAATGATGTTGTGCCATTAGTTCAAGATTCTATTTTTTGTCGCCCACCAGGTCGATTTAATGACACTGGTGTATTTCTAGGTGGTAGAGACGTACATCAGGCTAAAGATATGTTGGATTTAGCAAGTAAAGCGATGGTTGGACCATTTCAAGTAGGTGTGTTTGCCGATCCAAATGGCGCCTATACCACTTCAGCCAGCGTTGTGGCTTTAGTTGAGAAAGCATTAAAAGAACACTCAAATAGTGATTTAAATGGTAAGACAGTTTCAATCTTTGGTACCGGTCCAGTAGGGCTTAGTATCGCTATTTTAACTGCTCAACATGGAGCTAAAACAAAACTATGTCAATTAACAGCTGACGATGATTCGAAAACAGCATTACGTTTTGCGGAACGTTATAACGTAGAAATTGAATGGGTTTCAGGACAGACCTTTGAAGAAAAAACTGAAATTGTTAGAGACAGCGAAGTCATTCTTTGTGCTGCCAAAGCAGGTATAAGAATTTTAGATGTTGATGTTATGCAACACGCAGAAAAATTATTAGTCGCTGCAGATACAAACGCAGTTCCTCCGAGCGGTATTGCTCATGTCGATGCTAAAGATAATGGGGTAAAAGATGACGCAAACGGTAGACCATTTTGGTCGATTGGTTCTCTAGCTATTGGGGATGTTAAATACAAAACTCAATATGGTTTATTTGAACAGATCCAAAAATCAGAAAAGGTCGCAATCATCGACTTTCCAGATGCTTTTGCATACGCTTCAAGTCTTTTGGAAAATTTGAGTAAAAAAGATAAGGCGGCTTAATTAGTAAGAAGTTAGCAAAATAAAAAAAGGCCGTAAGGCCTTTTTTTATGAGTTGAGTTTTTTACTGAGTAACTCATTGGCTTGTTTAGGGTTGGCTTTACCTTGAGTCATTTTCATCAATTGACCAACAAAATAGCCAATTAATTTGCCTTGTTTATCAGGATTATTTTTATATTGAGCGACTTGATCAGGGTTACTTTGAATAATGTCATCAATTAATTTTTCAAGTTCCCCAGTGTCTGACATTTGTTTAAGACCTTTCTTTTCAATGATGTCGTCTGCAGTTCCTTCGCCAGACCACATTGCTTCGAATACTTGCTTAGCGATTTTACCTGAAATGGTATTGTCTTCTATACGAGCAATCAGTTGAGCGAGATCAGTAGCGCTGATAGGAGATTCACTGACATCCATGTTTTCACGATTTAAAGCAGCACTAAATTCACCACTGATCCAATTTGCACAAAGTTTAGGTTTAGCATTAGATTCGTTAACGACCGACTCAAAAAATTCCGCCATTTCTTTTTGTGCCGTTAGTACGCCTGAATCGTAATCGGATAAAGAATATTCATCTATAAAACGTTGTTTTTTTGCTTCAGGTAGTTCAGGTAGATTAGCTTTGAGTATATCAACATAGTCTTGTTCTAATTCAATCGGTAATAAATCTGGATCGGGGAAGTAACGATAGTCATTCGCTTCTTCTTTACTGCGCATAGAACGAGTTTCATCTTTATTCGGATCGTATAAACGAGTTTCCTGAGTGATTTCTCCACCAGATTCAAGTACATCGATTTGTCTGTCAACTTCAAAATTGATCGCTTGTTCGACAAAGCGGAAAGAGTTGATGTTTTTAAGTTCAGTACGCGTTCCAAACTCTTCTTCACCTTGTAAGCGAACAGAGACGTTTGCATCACAACGAAAAGAACCTTCTTGCATATTACCGTCAGAAATTTCCAGGTAGCGTACGAGGTTATGAATTTTTTTCATATAAGCAACGGCTTCTTTCGCATTGCGCATATCAGGTTCTGAAACGATTTCAATTAACGGTGTACCCGCTCGGTTTAAATCGATACCGGTCATATTCATAAAGCCTTCATGCACTGATTTACCTGCATCTTCTTCTAAATGAGCACGGGTAATACCAACTATTTTTTTTGTACCATCTTCGAGTTCAATTTCTAATTCACCGCGACCGACAATAGGTAATTCAAACTGACTGATTTGATAACCTTTGGGCAAGTCAGGATAAAAATAATTTTTACGAGCGAATACTGAAGTCATACCAATTTCAGCATTAACGGCTAAACCAAATTGCACGGCCATGCGAACGACTTCTTCATTAATCACTGGTAATACGCCCGGTAAACCTAAATCAACTGCACATGCTTGAGTATTTGCTGCAGCTCCATATTGTGTCGCTGCGCCAGAAAATATTTTGCTTTTTGTCGCAAGTTGACAATGAATTTCTAAACCAATAACTGTTTCCCATTCCATTATTGAAAAGCCTCCGGAATTTGTTTGTGCCAGTCACTGACTTGTTGATATTGATGCGCCATGTTTAATAATAATGGTTCGTTAAAAAAATTACCGGTCATTTGTAAGCCGATAGGTAAACCTTCGATAAAACCCGCAGGTATTGAAATCGATGGTAAGCCAGCAAGGTTGACAGATACTGTATAAATATCCGATAGGTACATACTGACTGGATCATCGGTTTTTTCATTAATCTTAAAAGCTGTGCTAGGAGTAGTCGGGCTTAAAATTACATCAACTTCATCAAGCGCTGATAGGAAGTCTTGTTTTATCAAACGACGGATTTGTTGGGCTTTAAGGTAATAGGCATCGTAATAACCTGCCGATAAAGCATATGTGCCTATCATGATTCGACGTTTTACTTCTCTGCCAAAACCTTCACCACGTGAACGAGTGTATAGATCATTTAAATCTTTTGGATCATCGCAACGATAACCGTAACGCACACCATCAAGCCGAGATAAGTTGGAAGAACATTCTGCTGGAGCTACGACATAATAAGCAGGAATCGATAACTCTGTATTGGGTAGTGAAATGGTTTTAATTACTGCGCCTAGCTTTTCATATTCTTTAACGGCATCATCAATGAGTTTTGCGATATTCGAATCAAGACGCTCATCAAAATATTCTTTTGGTAACCCAATGCGAATACCTTCGAGAGAGTTTGATAGGGTTTCCGTGTAATCAGGTACTGAATGATCGACTGAAGTAGAGTCTTTAGCATCAAAACCAGCCATGCAGTTCATTAATAATGCTGCATCTTCAGCTGATTGCGTCATAGGACCACCTTGATCCAAGCTGGATGCAAAGGCGATCATGCCATAGCGAGAAACACGACCATAAGTTGGCTTGAGTCCCGTTAATCCACAAAACGAAGAGGGTTGACGAATTGAACCGCCCGTATCTGTACCAGTAGCTGCAGGTGCTAATCGAGCAGCAACAGCTGCAGCAGAACCACCTGAAGAACCGCCAGGTACACGTTCCAGATCCCATGGGTTCATGACATTGCCATAAAAACTTGTTTCGTTTGATGAACCCATAGCGAATTCGTCCATATTCGTTTTACCCAATATGACTAAACCTGCTTCATTACATTTATGTATGACAGTGGCATCGTAGGGTGAAATAAAGTTATCTAACATTTTTGAGCCACAACTGGTTTTTATTCCCTGAGTACAAAAAATATCTTTTTGGGCTATGGGTATGCCTGTAAGAGCAGTATGTTCTCCATTAGAACGTTTAATATCAGCTTGTTTGGCTTGTTTAACAGCGTTTTCTTCATCTACGGTGATAAAACTATTGATAGATGAGTCATGCTGTTTGATTCGATCAAGGAACAGTTTGGTTAACTCTTCTGAACTGATGGTTTTAGAGTTCAGTTCGTGGCTGAGTTCCGTAAGGGTTTTAGTATGCATATCGTAAATTATATTGAGGACTAGCGATTATTATTATTCGATGACTTTAGGCACAAGATAATGTCCATCCTCGACCTCTGGTGCGATGGACTGGAACTCATCTCGATTATTGGATTCGGTGATTTCATCAGCTCTGAGTCTTGCATTGATCTCAAGTGGGTGGGCTAATGGCTTCAATTCTGAAGTATCAACGGAATCCATGGTTTCAACCAAGCCTAAAATTCGGCTCAGATCTTCCTGGTACTTGGGTATTTCATTTTCTTCAATGGCTAAACGAGCCAGCCAAGCAATATTTTTGATATTGTTATTATCGAGTGACATCAAATTGTTCTCGTTATTAATTGATAAAATAGGAAATTTAGCACAATCTTAACCTTGCCCAAATAGCCATCCAAAGATACACTAAGGTATGGCGTTTTTATTACTAAAATAAAGCGGATATGGGGAGCTAATTAGTGTTTTCACTGCCAAAAACAGGGGCAAACACTACAATAAAAAAACGATTATTTCATCTGTAAATTACCGCTTTAGTAGCAGGATTTACATTCATTCAGGGCAAAAAGAATACTATCTATGTTTAGTCAAATTAGAGGCTTATTTTCAAACGATCTTTCAATTGATTTAGGTACAGCAAATACGCTGATCTATTTACGCGGTAAAGGTATCGTACTCAATGAGCCATCCGTTGTTGCTATCCGAAAAGCAGGTGACAACATCAAAGCAAAATCAATTGTAGCTGTGGGTGCTGAAGCAAAACGTATGTTGGGAAGAACACCAGGTCATATCGTTGCTATTCGTCCATTGAAGGATGGTGTGATAGCTGATTTCACAGTAACCGAAAAAATGTTGCAGTATTTCATACACCAAGCGCATGGTGGGACTTTATTTAAACCTAGCCCAAGAGTATTGGTTTGTGTGCCTTGTGGTTCAACTCAAGTAGAAAGACGTGCGATTAAAGAATCTGCGGAGGGAGCGGGTGCACGTAATGTTTATTTAATTGAAGAACCAATGGCTGCTGCGATTGGCGCTGGAATGCCTGTCAGCGATGCACGAGGTTCGATGGTACTGGATATTGGTGGTGGAACGACGGAAGTCGCGGTGATTTCTTTAAATGGTATTGTCTATTCAGATTCTGTACGAATTGGAGGCGATCGTTTTGATGAAGCGATTATCGCTTATGTAAGACGCAATTATGGCAGTTTAATTGGTGATGCGACTGCTGAACGCATCAAACATGAGATAGGTTGCGCATACCCAGCAAATGAAGTTAAAGAAATTCAAGTTCGAGGCCGAAATTTAGCAGAAGGTGTTCCAAGAAGTTTTACTTTAAATAGCAATGAAATTTTAGAAGCATTGCAAGAGCCTTTAGCTGGAATTGTAAGTGCAGTAAAAAATGCTTTAGAGAAGACTCCACCAGAACTCGGTTCAGATGTAGCCGAGAGAGGTTTGGTTTTAACAGGTGGTGGAGCATTATTAACAGATTTAGATCGTCTATTAATGGAAGAAACTGGGTTGCCAGTTATCGTTGCAGAAGATCCTTTAACCTGCGTTGCTCGAGGTGGAGGTCGTTATCTGGAAATGATTGAGGAATACGGCCACGATATTTTATCAGTCGAATAGTTATTAATAGAGGACAGTTCAACATTGGCTAAACTGTTTCAAAATACACATAGTGCAAATATAAAGATCGTTTTGTTTATCTTTATATCGATTGCTGCCATGTTTTTGGATCATCGTTTAGGTTATCTTGATACGATACGTTCTTCTCTCTCAACTCTGATTTATCCTGTTCAATATGTTGTAAACTTACCTGTAAAAATTGTTACATTTGCAAATGAATTTGTTCTAACACATGGAACATTGAAAAAAGAGAATGAACGATTAAAAGAAGAGCAATTATTACTTAATTCAAAATTACAACGTTACGCTGTTCTTGAAGCAGAAAATAATCGACTTAGAGAATTATTTGAATCGTCTTTAAGGTTGTCTGAACGTGTCTTAATTGCAGAGTTAATGGCTGTCGATTTACAGCCGTTTAAGCATCAAATTCGAATAGATAAAGGCCAAAATCAAGGTGCTTATGATGGACAGCCAATTCTAGATGCAAATGGAATCATGGGGCAAATTGTTTATGTTAGTCCTTTTTATAGCGATGTTTTGTTAATCACAGACCCAACGCATTCAATCCCAGTTCAAATCAATCGTAATGGTTTGAGAGCCATTGCCGTTGGTACAGGTCAAAAGGATTTATTATTACTAGAACATCTTCCAACCAATGCTGATATCAGTGTTGGCGATTTAATTGTTTCTTCTGGCTTGGGTCGTCGTTTTCCTTCTGGTTATCCTGTTGGTGTTGTCGATAGTATTTCACTTGAGCCAGGTGAGTCGTTTGCGAAAGTTATTGTTAAGCCGAGTGCTAGACTTGAAAGCAGTCGTGAAGTGTTATTAGTTTGGCCACAAGAACAGTTTAGTCAAAATAACAACGATGAAAATGAATTAGCTTACCGTCATGATGAAGACTGAGCGACACGGTACCTATATTATCGCTTTAAGCTTTTTAATTGCGTTTATGTTAACCGCAATGCCATTACCAGATTGGGCAACAGTTTGGCGTCCTGTCTGGGTAGCTTTAGTATTGATATATTGGGTTATGGCATTACCTAGTAGAGTTGGAATTGGTGTAGCTTGGGTGCTGGGTTTAATGATCGATGTGTTACAAGGCACGATGTTAGGTTTAAATGCTCTAGGTTATGCATTGTTAGCGTATATCATTATTAAATCTTTCCTAAGAATACGGGTATACTCGCTACTTCAACAATCTTTGTTTATTGGTTTTATCATTTCTTTTTATCTCTTACTTGTATTATGGATTCGTAGTCTAATAGAAACACCTGATATAAATGTTTTGTATTGGATGCCTGTTTTAACCAGTATGTTTTTATGGCCATGGTTATTTATTGTGTTAAGAGATATCCGCCGTAAATTTAATGTGTATTAGATCATTTGCAGAAAAAATTCATTCTCAATAACAAAGAGTATGAACAGCAAATCATTCGCTTTAGAATTTTTGCTGGGTTAGCGATTATTGTTTTATTATTGTTATTTTTAACCGTTAGAATTTTTTATCTTCAAGTTACTCAATTCGAACATTTCTCGACACTGTCTTTGGATAATCGAGTGAAAGTTTTACCGATAGCACCGATTAGAGGTTTGATTTATAGCCGTGATGGCACTCTATTAGCAGATAACTATTCATCTTTCACGTTAGAGATTACCCCGGAAGATACTAAAGATATTGATCAACTCATTGATCAGTTAAAGGTGCTAGTTTCAGTAAGTCCTGAGCAGATAGAACGTTTTAAAAAAACTTTAAAAAGAAAACGTAAATTTGAAAGCATACCTTTACGATTTAATTTAACTGAACAAGAAGTTGCAAAGCTTTCTGTTAATAGACATCAACTACCTGGGGCCGAAGTGGTTGGTCGATTAAATCGTATTTATCCTTATGGAGATATGACTGTTCATTCGATTGGTTATGTCGGTAGAATTGATGAGGATGATTTAAAATCGCTTGATGCAACAAACTACAGTGGAACTACCCATGTAGGAAAATTAGGTATTGAACGATCATATGAAGATGTATTGCATGGCAAAGTAGGTTACCAACAAGTTGAAGTTAATGCTCAAGGTAGAGTGATTCGTGTCTTGGAACGTCAAGCTCCTGAGTCAGGTAAACATCTAACATTAAGTATCGATTTATCATTACAAAGCAAAGCCAATGAGGCATTAAAAGATAGACGTGGTGCTATCGTAGCAATGGATCCACGTAATGGTGAATTGCTGGCTTTTGTTAGTCAGCCAAGTTATGACCCTAACTTATTTGTGAACGGTATTGATTCAAAATCGTATCAACAATTACTTAGTTCAGATGCTAGACCGTTAATTAATCGAGTAATGAATGGTAAATACCCTCCAGGTTCAACGATTAAACCTTTTTTAGGGTACAGTGCATTAGAATCGCATTTGATTGATAACAAAGAAGACGTATGGTGTCCTGGTTGGTATTCATTAAAGGGTAATACACATCGTTATCGAGATTGGAAAAAACAAGGGCATGGCTTGACGGATTTGAATCATGCAATTATGGAGTCATGTGATGTTTTTTTCTATTCGTTGGCAGTTGAGATGGGTATTAATAATATCCATAAAGATCTATCTAAATTTGGTTTTGGAAAAAAAACCGGTGTTGATATAGAAGGTGAGTCCAGTGCGTTATTACCTTCTCGGGAATGGAAAAGGAAGAAATATAATCAGCCGTGGTATCCTGGTGAGACAGTAATTGTTGGTATTGGCCAAGGTTATACATTAGTTACTCCATTACAACTAGTTGCTGCAACTTCTGCATTGGCAAACCTAGGAAAACTTTATAAACCAACATTGGTTTCCTTGATTTCCGATCCAATCAAACCAATACAAACCGTAGTAGAGCCTAAAGTGCTTAATTCCATACCCAACAAAGAACCAAAGCATTGGGATACTATTATCGAGTCAATGAGAAACGTGGTTCATCATCCACAAGGCACGGCTAAAAGAAGTGGTTTAAACAGTGAATATGAATTTGCTGGTAAGACAGGTACAGCTCAAGTGATCAGTATTGCTCAAGATGCTGAATATGATAAAGATGAGCTGGCTGAAGAGTTTCATGATCATGCATGGTTCATAGCGTTTGCACCTGTTGAAAATCCAGTTATTGCAATAGCTATATTAGTAGAGAATGGAGGCAGTGGTTCGTCTAGTGCTGCGCCAATTGCTAGAGAATTATTTGATCATTATTTGTTAAACACCAATAAATTGTAATAACGAAACTCAATGGAACAAATATCACTCTCAAAAAAATTGCATATAGATTTTATTATTCTATTTGTTACGAGTGCTTTAGCTATTTTAGGTTTATTTGCTATTTTCAGCGCTAGTGGCAGCAGTGAACAGATCGTTTATAAACATTCGATCCGATTGGTTGTTGCATTTGGATTAATGTTAGTTGTTGCTCAGTTTCCAATTACGACAATTCAACGATGGGCTCCTATGCTATATGTTTTTGGAGTTCTATTGTTGTTGGCAGTATTGTTTTTTGGTGATACAGGCAAAGGTGCGCAACGTTGGTTGAATTTGGGTTTTGTGCGTTTCCAGCCTTCGGAAATTATGAAGTTAGCTCTACCTATTGCTATTTCTTGGTTTTTTTCTGATAAAGCCTTGCCACCGAATCTCTCGCGCGTTATTCAGTCATTGGTGATAATTTTTATTCCTGTGTTACTGATAGCTAAGCAACCGGATTTAGGAACTTCTATCTTAGTAGCAATGGCCGGTTTATCAATTCTATTTATTACTGGGATCAGTTGGAAAATAATTACTGGATCGATTTTGATGTTATTACCAGGTGCTGTGATTTTATGGAATTTTATGCATGAATATCAAAAACAACGCGTGCTGACTTTTTTAAATCCTGAACAAGATCCTTTAGGCTCTGGTTATCATATCATTCAGTCGAAGATAGCAATCGGTTCTGGTGGTTTATATGGCAAAGGTTGGCTTGAAGGAACGCAGTCCCATTTAGAGTTTTTACCGGAACGATCAACCGATTTCATTTTTGCTGTTTATTGTGAAGAATTTGGTTTTATAGGCGTTTTATTCTTAATTGCATTGTATTTAGTGTTAATAATTCGTGGTTTATATATCGCTATGCATGCTCAAGAAACCTTTGGAAAATTATTAGCCAGTGGAATAATTTTAACCTTCTTTGTCTATGTTTTTGTTAATATAGGGATGGTGACAGGCCAATTACCAGTCGTAGGGGTTCCTTTACCCTTGATTAGTTATGGCGGAAGCTCGATCGTTACTTTAATGATTGGGTTTGGATTATTAATGAGTATTGAAACCCATAAGCGATTATTATCTTAAAGGTTAAAACGTGTTTAAAATAAAAATAATAATTTTCATAATTCTAAATTTTTCTATTTCAGCAGTATTTGCTTTATCTTCTAAAGATCCCGAAGTAGAAAAATTTATAAATGAAATGGTGAATAAGCACCATTTTCTTGAAGATGAACTCATAACCTTATTTTCTCAAGTCAGTAAATCACAATCGATATTAGATGCTATTTCTCGACCAGCTGAAAAAAAATTAACATGGGGGCAATATCGAAAAATTTTTATTGATGGAAAGCGTAGTTTAAAAGGTATGGAGTTTTGGAATAAATACCGCGCTGATTTAGAACGCGCTCATCAAATATATGGTGTGCCGCCTGAAATGATTGTTGCCATTATTGGTGTGGAAACTCGATTCGGTAAATTTACCGGTAAGCATAAGGTCATTGATGCCTTAAGCACACTGGGTTTTTATTATCCAAAACGTGCTAAATTTTTTCGCAAACAGTTAGAAGAATTTTTACTCTTATGTGTTGATCAAAATGTTGATCCATTAACACTTTACGGTTCTTATGCAGGTGCTATGGGCATACCGCAGTTTATTCCAAGTAGTTATCGACACTATGCAATTGATTTTGATGATGATAATAAAATCGATATTTGGAATAATCCTGTTGATGCTATTGGTTCTGTTGCGAACTATTTTCATATGCATAAATGGCATAAAGATGAAGAAATTGTGGTTAGAGCTAGTATTTCAGGGGATGCTCATAAATCGGCGGAAAAAAATCAATTAAAACCAAAATATAGTAAAGAAGAAATAGTCGAGAAATTTAAAGTAAAACCTGTTGCAGCCATTTCTGACGAATCTAAATACAGTTTGTTGGAACTAGAGACAGATTCTCAACTCGAATACTGGGTTGGCATGCACAATTTTTATGTGATTACACGTTATAATCATAGCCATCTTTATGCTATGGCAGCGTATCAATTATCTCAGGAAATAAAGCGTAAATTCTTATCTAGATGATGAATTTTGATAATTACAACCTATTTATATTTATCAAACAGTTCCTTGTATTAATTTTATTAATATCGCTTGGTGCTTGTGGAAGTTCTCCAGTCAAAAATAGAACTTCAAAAGATGGCGCCCCAATTAATAAAAATATTGATGTATCCAAAATTTCTAATGCTGTTCCAAAAAAAGAACGGCGTAGTAAATATGGTAACCCAAAAAGTTATGATGTATTTGGTAAACGTTATTATGTTATGAACAGTGCTGTGGGTTACCGGGAACGTGGCGATGCTTCTTGGTATGGTACAAAATTTCATGGAAGAAGGACTTCAAGTGGTGAAACCTATGATATGTATGCAATGACTGCTGCACATAAAAGTCTGCCTTTACCAACGTATGTTAAAGTCACTAATTTACAGAATGGTAAACATATCATTGTTAAAGTAAATGATCGTGGCCCATTTCATGAAGGGCGGATAATAGATTTATCATATGTAGCAGCTTTAAAATTAGATGTTGTGAAAACAGGTACTGCGCCTGTGGAAGTTGAAGCTATAACGCCAGGTTATAACCCTCAACCAAAACAACAGAGAGCATGGAAAGAGCCAACTTCTAAAGAGATTGTGAAAGTTAATCGTAAGCTATCTAATGGTTTTTATATCCAGGCAGGTTCTTTTAGCTTAGAAAATAATGCTATGAAACTTCGTGAACAATTGTCTGCGAAGACAGCACATCTAGTGAGCGTGAAAAAAACGATAGTTAATAATCAAGCTTGGTATCGTGTATTAATTGGGCCTGTCAGTGATGCTCAAGTTGCAAATACGATTGTTTCAACTTTGGAGCGTGAAGGCATTAGCAATCCAAATTTTATTTCAGATTAAGAGTGTATGGTGTTTATATTATATGTTTAAAAGAATTATTACGTGTTTATTAATCAGTATTGCTGTTACAGCAAATTCTGCAGTATCAGTTGTTCCGGCTGCACCTGCAATTAATGCTAAGTCCTATATTCTACTCGATTATGAAAGTGGAAAAATCATTGCTGAAAAGAATAGCCATGAAATTTTACCGCCAGCTAGTTTAACAAAGATCATGACTATATATGCTGTTGCTCATGAATTACAGCAAGGCGCTATCAGTGAAGATGATTTAGTATTAGTCAGTAATAAAGCTTGGAAAATGCCTGGTTCAAGAATGTTTATTGAGGTAAATAAACAAGTATCGGTAGATGATTTGTTAAAAGGGGTTATTGTGCAATCTGGTAATGATGCAAGTGTTGCTTTGGCGGAATATGTGTCTGGCACTGAAGAAGTGTTTGCACAAGTGATGAATCAATATGCACAACAACTGGGTATGGAAAATTCTCATTTTGAGAATAGTACTGGCTTACCCGGTGAAAATCATAAAACAACAGCACATGATTTAGCGATTTTGGCTAGTGCGTTAATTAAGGATTTTCCTGAACTCCATGAATTACATTCTATAAAAGAGTTTACGTTTAATAACATTACACAGCCTAATCGTAATCAGTTGTTATGGCGTGATCCAACGGTTGATGGTCTAAAAACTGGGCATACTGAAGAGGCTGGCTATTGTTTGGTTGCTTCCGCAGTGAGAGATGGAATGCGTCTTATCAGTGTAGTCATGGGAACCGATAGTACTGAAGCGAGAACTAAAGCTACACAATCATTATTAAATTATGGCTACCGTTTTTTTGAAACGAAACAGTTATATAGTCAACAGGAAAAAATCGAAGCGGTTAAAGTCTGGAAAGGAAATACACCTGAGTTGTCTTTAGGTTTAGATAAACCGCTAGTATTGACTTACCCAAAAGGGCAATTTCAAAAATTAAAAGCAACCGTTGAAACGCAAGATAAAATCATCGCTCCAGTTTCACAAGGTCAAAAGTTAGGAACCTTGATTATTAGTCTAGAGGGAGATGAGTTAGCAAGGGTTCCTCTACTTGCCATGAATGCAGTAGAACCGGCTGGAATATTTAATAGGATTAAAGACAGCATCTATCTAATGATGGAATAATTATGTCTACTGTTTTTCTAAATGATAAGTATTTGGATAAAGACCAGGCTAAAGTGTCTGTTTTAGATAGGGGCTTTATTTTTGCTGACGGTGTTTATGAAGTTTTCCCTGTCTATAATGGTTTTATTTTTCGTTGTGATGAACATTTAAAACGTTTGCAAAATAGTTTAGATGCAATCCATATTGATAATCCATATAAAAATAATGAATGGAAAGATATTCTATCTAATGTTGTTAAGAGAAATGACAATGGTGATCAATCTTTATATCTTCAAGTAACTCGAGGTGTTGCTGAACGAGATCATGTTTTCTCTGAAAATATGACACCAACTGTGTTCGCAATGAGTCGACCATTAACTAAAAAAACCAATCATGAAGGTGTCGCTATCATTACAACGGAAGATATACGTTGGAAATTTTGCGATATTAAATCAATCGCTTTATTACCAGGGGTGCTACTAAAATATGATGCACATAAAAAAGGAGCTAAAGAAGCTGTTTTAATAAACAAAAATGGTTTGCTCACAGAAGGGGCGGCAAGTAATGTATTTATTGTTAAGGATAATAAGATAAAGACACCTAAAAAAGATCATCAGTTATTGCCAGGTATTACTCGAGATCTAGTGGTTGAGCTAGCATCTAAAAATAGTTTACCGATTCATGAAATGGATATTACTGAAAATGAACTAAAATCTGCAGATGAGATTTGGTTAACAAGCTCTACCCAAGAAATAATCCCTGTCATTAAAATCAATGATCAATCAGTAGGTGATGGTAAAGTTGGTAAAATGTGGCATCAAATAAATACTATTTATCAAGAATTTAAACGAGACTTCAGTGGTGAAGATTTATAAAAAATTTACTATAGAAGCCGCACACAGGTTACCTAATTTACCTGAAGATCATAAATGTCACCGTTTGCATGGTCATTCATTTAATATAGAAATTCATGTTGAAGGCGAGGTAAATAAGGGAACTGGATGGGTTATGGATTTTGCTGAAATCAGTAAAATATTTAAACCGATCTATGAACAGCTTGATCATCATTATCTAAATGAAATACCAGGTTTAGAAAACCCAACCAGTGAGAATCTAGCTAAATGGATTTTTGATAAACTAAAACCGCAACTAAATTTATTGGAAGCAGTAGTAGTGCAAGAAACTTGTACCGCAGGCTGCATCTATAAAGGCGATTAATTCTTAATTCCTATTCCTTTATTGATTAAGTACCAGCAATATAAAAATAATACGATACTAAACGTAACAATAAATAATATTGCCGAAGTTACATCTATATCTGACTCACCTAATATGCCATAACGAAAAGCATTGACCATATATAATATTGGATTTAGTTTTGATACTCCTTGCCAAAAGTCGGGTAATAAATTTATTGAATAAAAAACACCACCAAGATAGATCAATGGTGTTAATACAAACGTTGGGATAATTGAAATATCATCAAAATTTCTAGCAAAAACACCATTGATGAAACCAGCTAATGAAAACAAGATTGATGTTAATAAGATAACTGAAATGACGATCCAATAATTATGTATTGTTAATTCAGTAAAAAATAATGCCACGACAGTAACTATCAGGCCAACTAATATGCCTCTGGCAACACCGCCAGTAATATAACCAACCAGTATAAGTAAATTAGGTATAGGGGAAACTAATAATTCTTCAATGTGTTTTTGAAATTTAGCACCAAAAAAAGATGAAACAACATTTGCATAAGAGTTATTAATCACCGACATCATAATAATCCCTGGTGCGATATATTCCATATAAGCAAAACCATTCATTTCACCGATTCTTGGGCCAATTAGGTTGCCAAAAATAATAAAATACAAAGACATACTCACTACTGGCGGTAAGATAGTTTGTACCCAAATACGTAAGAACCTTGAAATTTCTTTTCTAACTAAAGTTTTATACGCAATAAATAACTTATCCCAGTACATTTTTATTCTGCTTACTCAGTTTTCTCAACAAGATTTATAAACAATTCTTCTAAACGGTTTGATTTATTTCTTACTGAAGAGATTTTTATATTATATTTCGAAAGTTCATCAAAAACGTCATTCAAATCCTGATCTTTTTCAATGGTTACTTCACAACAAAGTTCATCAATTTGTTTAAAATCAAACTCATTTATTTCAGGCTTTGATATTAAAGGTTCTTTTAATTCTAGTATTAGGCTTTCTGTAGTTAATTGAGACAATAATGATTTCATAGATGTATTTTGAATTAGTTCACCATTATCAATAATGGCTATATTCCTGCAAAGTCGTTCAGCTTCTTCGAGGTAATGTGTGGTTAGAACAATAGTTGTACCTTGTTCATTGATCTCAGTTAAGAAATCCCACATAGAACGACGTAGTTCAACATCAACGCCAGCAGTGGGTTCATCTAGAATTAATAATTTAGGGTTATGTGCTAATGCTCTAGCAATCATAAGTCGTCGTTTTAAACCGCCAGATAGATTTCGTGAACGATCCAAACGACGATCCCAAAGACCAAGTTGATTTAAATAATGTTCTGCTCGTTCTTTAGCGAGAGCTTTATGTAAACCGTAATAACCTGCCTGATTTAATACGATTTCATAACATGTTTCAAATTGTGAAAAATTAATTTCTTGTGGTACTACACCAAGTGCAGACTTAGCATGATACGAATCAGTGTTTATATCGTGGCCAAAAATTTTTGCTGTGCCGGAAGTCTTGTTGACTAAACCAGATACTATACCAATCGTTGTTGATTTACCTGCACCGTTAGGTCCTAGCAAAGCGAAGAAATCACCATTATTAACAACTAGGTCAATGCCTTTAAGGGCATGCTTGCCATTAGCATAAGTTTTTGTGAGCTTAGAAATTTCAAGCGCGTAGTTCATAAAAGAATGTAAACAACAAAACGAAACAAGTGGTATTAATTGGTTTTTATACGATTGATCTCTGTTCCTTGAGAATCACCGATTTTTTTCAGGGCTTCTAAAAGTTTATGATCACGATTCAGAATGATTTCAAAGAATGAACGATCAATACGAATTAATCGAGTTTTACTATCGGCGCGCGCATAACTATTACGTTTGGAATCACCACCTGGTAGTAATGCTTGTTCTCCAAAGTAACGACCGCGATTTAATCGAGCGAAAATAACTACTTTGCCTGAGCTATCCAGAATAAATATTTCTACCATACCTTCTAGTACAATATAAATACCATCGCCTTCTTGAAATTCTCTAAAAACAAATTGACCTGATTCATACGATTCAATTTTGGCCCAAGTTGATATATTCGAAAACTCTCGCTCACTGACAGTTTGAAATAAACGCATTTTGCTCAAAAGATTATGCATTTCATGGTGAGTATGATCGACATCACCAACGGTATTCATGTCAGAATCATCTTGTACATTGGCGTATTCAATGACGTATTTTTTATCGATCTTTAACATCTTACTAGGATGTAAAGAACGTACCGATGCATTACGCACTCCCGGCCCGCCAGGTAAAATAGCTTGTTCGCCAAAAAAATCGCCTTTATGCAAGGTTGCTACAGTAAGTTGTCTATCACCGCCTTCAAGTCGTAAATATACTTCTGCTGTACCATCAAAGATCACATACATACAATCAGCGATCTCCGATTCTCGTACGATAACTTGACGAGAATCAAATGATTCTACTGAGTTTTCAGGTGCTTCTATAATGCTGCCTAGCTCTTCATGGCTTAGATGCTGGAAGAAAGGTATCTTTTTTAAAATTTCCTGATTTTGAAATGTATTGTCGCTCATTCAGTATTCCGCGTGATCGAATATCATGTGCAAATAAAAATACCTTACACAATAAACTCATATTATGAGCTTATTATATGATATTACTATAGATTTTATCGAGAAATAAACGCGAATGCTGCGAAAATGTTTAGATATGCAGTTTTTCTATTTCAGCTTTTTGTGCAGTACCGATTTGTTTTAAGGACTCAGCCAATTCAACATCGCGCTTTAAGACTAAACGAAAGTATTCTTTAGGAATACGTATGAGCCTTGATCGACCATTTGAGCGAACATAGCAACTGCGCTTGCCAACTTGCTCGCTCATTAAAGCTTGTTCTCCAAAATATCGGCCTGGTCCATGTTGCGCTAAAATTATTATCTTGCCAAAACTATCAGTAGTGAAAGCCTCTAAACTACCTTCGATAATTACATACATATAATCAGCAGGTTCGGCTTCTTTGACTACGAACTCTCCAGCTTCAACGGTCAAGATAGTTGTCCATTCATCAATACGCAGTAACTCATCTTCGGTTAGCGTACGGAATAAACGCATATCGAGTATAGTTCTGAGTACTTCAGAATTAGGTAAATTTAAGGTGTCGTGAGGGTTTAGAGGTTCAGCCTCAGCGTGGTCTACATGAAGTAATACGTATTTTTTCTCAATCCTTAGTGCTAAAACTGG
This sequence comes from Gammaproteobacteria bacterium, assembly GCA_965243205.1. Lineage (GTDB taxonomy): Bacteria > Pseudomonadota > Gammaproteobacteria > Eutrophobiales > Eutrophobiaceae > CBDEUK01. The sequence continues at coordinate 1,300,226 of CBDEUK010000002.1, read as the reverse complement.
ATTTAAAGCCCTAACTGTTGCATTACGTTTCCCAGTGCCTTCTGGCATTAAAGCCTGTTCACCAAAAAAATCACCAGCATTGAGTGTATTGACTGTGACTTCTACATTTCGCTCATCATGATGGACAGTAACCTCAGCAGTACCACTTAAAATTACATACATGCAATGACCGATCTCCGCTTCCTCTACGATTACTTCCTTAGCTTCATAGCCTTCAATACCATTTTCCGGTGCATCGAGTATTTGGCTCAGTTCTTCAGTTTCTAATGACTGAAAAAGCGAGATACTTCGAAGAAGTTCTTGATTACGAAATGTATTTAAAGACATATAGGTTCCTGAGTTAGGCACATCTGTATAAAGCGAATTTTGTGCTATACCAAACTATCTTATTTCACTGGAAAGACGTTATTGATAGCAATATAAAGGTTTTTCGGCACTTAGATCATGATACTGAAGTAATTTTGTGTCGGAAATCACAGAATTTACATTGTAATAAAAAGTCATTTTTGCTAACAAAATATGAAAGTGATGGCTTTTTTATGACTATTCTATTGTAATAAATGTTTAACTCATTGATTTTAAATGAAAATAATATATTGGCGATTTCTTACTAAAACCGTAATATTTTAAAAAACTATGACAAAGCACATGTATTTCGTTGATTATAACGATATACATGAAAATTATTATGCAATCGCACATAGACTAAGATATTATCTCGCATCTTCCTGCCAGAGGGCGGAAATTTCTGAGTTGCGCGTCTGGTTAAAAACCTGACTTAAAACGTCGATATCTAAGTAAATCAATCATATTTATAACTTGCCGTTATACGGCTGGTAGGACTTTTATTGTTATTAATTTGGCTATGAGTAAAACAGAAGCTTTAACACATTTTGACCCTAGTACAGTCAGTTACCAACGCTGCACTGTCGATTTGTCGAATGCGACGATAAACATCGAGACTATCCATTGTGAAACCCTAGAAGATGTACTGGGTGGTTATGCACGCGCTTATAAAATTTTAGGCAAAGAATCGATTACAGATCCATATAGTCCGGAAAATCCTTTGGTTGTCAGTACTGGTTTGTTGACGGGAACTCCGATCATGACAGGACTCAGAACCTATTTTTCCAGTTATAGCCCATTAAAAGTTTCCAATAAAGGATTACCAGGTGTTATGTGGTCGGCAGCCAGTGGAAAGTTTGGTACTAAATTACGTTGGACAGGAATCGATGAGATTGTTTTTACGGGGCGTTCTGCACAACCTGTTGTTTTACATGTTCAGGAAACGGAACAAGGGCCTGAAATTCAATTAAAGTCAGCAGAACATTTATTGGGTAAAAGTAGTCACGATAAAATTATCGAATTGAAAGAAGATTACCCTGATAGTCATTTCGCTATGATTGGTCCTGCAGGTGAGAACTATGAGAATTGCTTTTATGGTGCAGTAGGATGCAGTACTGAAAACTTACTGAAATCCGGTGATGATAAATGTCGTTGGGCTGGCCGTGCGGGTATGGGCTCAGTAATGGGTTCAAAAAATTTACTAGGGATTATTGCTGACTCACGTGATGTAAAAGAAAAATTATCACCAGAAATTAGAGAATGGAATAAATACATTTCCAGTGGTCCTGGTTCACGTAAGTATCGCGAACCTAAGAAAGGTGGCTTAGGTGGTACCTGGTCTAATTATGTGCCGATGGAAAAATTACACATTGTCCCAGAAAATAATTTCCGTCCTAAAGCAACAGGTAACCCAGATAAATTATTTCGTGATAACGTTGAAAAAGATTTTATAGTTAAAGCTGAAAATTGTTTTCGCTGTGCTATTGCTTGCCATAAAAATATTTATGAAAAAGATGAAGAAGGGAATCGTGGAAAGTTTTTGGCTAAGTTTGATTACGAACCATTAAATCTTTTATCAACCAATTTAGGTATCCATGATGGAGGACAAGCTGCTGAGTTAGTTGGTTTATGCGATCGCTATGGTATGGATTCAATTTCGCTCGGTGCCACGATTTCGTATGCATTAGATTACAACGAACGCAATCCAGGCAATACTATTCTTAATAATGTTCAATTTGGTGACTTTGAAGCCATTCGGCAATTAGTAGTCGATACAGGTAGTGGAAAATGTAGAACTTTAGGACAAGGTTCAAAGCGCTTATCTGAAGAATGTAAACAACCTGGATATGCTATGCATGTAAAAGGTTTGGAGTTACCGGCATATCTTCCTGAAACCAATCCTGGATATATCTGGGCGATTGCTGGCGGGCACATGAGTATGCAAACCTATAGTATCTTGGCGTCTGATGGAGATACCTCAATGGATTACTGGGTAAGTAAGATCGTTGATAAAGGTTTATATATGGTGCGTGATGATTTAACCGGTATTTGTAAGTTTGCAAATTTGGATAACGCGACATTAATTGATGCCATTGAGCATTTAACCAATTTAAAAATAACAGAAGAAGAACTCCGCACGGCTGTCAGAAATTCATTTATCCGAGGATTATGGTTAGAGAAAAAACAAGGATTTGAAGATTCAGATTATACCTTGCCAGCCGATATATTTGACAATCCGAATGATAAAATTAAAACCGAACTATTTGTGACATCAGAATATCAAAAAGAATTGAAACAAAGAGTTTTTGAAAAATTTGATGCAGAGATAGAACAACTATGCGCTTAACGTTACGACTTTCTCCATCTTTGATGAGAGAAATTAACCAAAAATTACATATTGAATTAATGGGCAATACAATTGAAGATTGTCTGCATTATGGTGCAAATTTATATCCCGAATTAAAAGAACTTATTTGGAAAGAGCATAAGAAGTTAAATCCACAGCTTTTATTTTTTCACAATAACGATCAAATTCGCGAACATGATTTCCAAAATTTAGTACGAATAAACGATGTATTAGATTTAGTTCCTGCAATTGAGGGTGGATAGTTAAAAACAGGAAATATTCACTTCTATATCATCTCTAAACTAGTAGTTTATTGTTAACTATCTCTCAAGTATTGAATATTGATTTATTTAGCTGTGACATATATCAGTATCATAGGTCTTAATATTTAATTTACAGATGATTTCTAAAATGTATCTATTAAAAATATTTTTACTGCTTGTTATCACACCTCAAATCTTAGCAGATTCTGAAAAAAATAAAGTGATATCAGGGTGGGTTGAGAATATAAAAGTTGAAAATATTCCTCTGAATATAAAAGCAAAACTGGATACAGGTGCAAAAACTTCTTCAATTAATGCCACCGATATTGAACGATTTGATAACAATGGTGAAGATTGGGTAAGATTTCAAATAATTTTGCCGGAAAATAAAAATAAGAAGAATTTGTTTCTTATGGAAAAGCCTTTAGTTAGAGATGTGAAAATCAAAAATCACGATGGTAATTACGATCATCGTTTTGTTGTGAATTTAAATATTTGTTTCAATAATAAAATAATAGAAACACAATTTAATTTGGTTGATCGCTCAGAATTTATTTACCCTATATTATTAGGAAGGCGCTTTCTTTCAGGTAATGTAATTATTGATCCTGAAAAGACATTCTTGACAGAAATGGCTTGCCTATAATTTATTAATTTTATTATTCTATGTAGAGATGAGAAATAAAGCAGTCATATTCTGGTCGTTTGGTTTAATGGCCTTGGGCTTTTCGATTTTTATCTATAAACATTTCTATATTAATATTCCTTTAGTCTCTAATCAGAAAACGGAAGTATGGATCCTACAAGCTAAACTTTCATTCAATGGAAAAAATAAGCCTGTAAAACTTAGTTTTCATATCCCGAAAAACACTCCTGGTTTTGAAAAAATTGATGAGGATATGATTTCTAGCCGTTATGGCTTGGCAATAGAAAAGAGAGAAGATAATCGGATTGCTGAATGGGCTGTTAGAAGAGGTAGAAAACAAGAGAGTTTATATTATCGAACGACATTGACTCGAAGTACTCAACAGCAAGATGATCAATGGCTAAGTAAACCAGATTTCCCCGAACCTCCAGAATACCCAGAACCTTACGCAACTGCTATTCAAGCAGTTATTGATGATGTAAGAAGCGAGTCTGCAGATGTATTTACATATACTCGCGAGCTATTACAGAGGTTAAATGCAAGTGAGACTGATGAAAATATCAAATTGCTTAAACAAAAATACTCTAACGATAGTGAATGGATTAAAGAAATTATCAATGTATTAAAAGGTGTACGTATTCCGGCAAGAGAGGTATGGGGCGTTGATATTAGTAAATCTAGTAATGATTTAAGTCTTATCCCCATGTTACAAGTATACAATGGAAATAAGTGGGCTTTATTCGATCCTAAAACCGCTGTATCAGGTATGCCCAAAAATTTCTTTATATGGATGGTTGGAAGTGACCCTATGTATCAATTAACTGGGGGACAAGATATTGATGTGAAATTTTCTGTGACAAAAAGTTATGAGGAATTAATCAATATTATTCATCAACGAAATATATCTTCGCATTCATTGTTATCAAATTTAACGTTATTTTCATTACCCGTGAATGAACAAAATGTTTTACGTTTATTATTAATGTTGCCACTTGGCGCATTACTGATTGTTTTTTTTCGAACGTTTATAGGGATTAATACTTTCGGAACATTTATGCCTATTCTTATTGCTATTTCTTTTCGAGAAACCCAATTGTTTTGGGGCGTGTTGATTTTTAGTGGAATAGTTGTAATAGGTTTATTTATTCGTTCATACCTTGAACAATTAATGTTATTACTTGTTCCAAGATTAGCATCAATTTTAGTAATTGTTGTTATTCTAATGTTATTAGTAAGCATGGTATCAAATGGTTTAGAGGGCGATCGGTTTATTTCTATCGCTTTGTTTCCGATGGTTATTTTAGCAATGACAATAGAAAGAATGTCGATTGTTTGGGAAGAAAGTGGAGCACGTGATGCTATTGAACAGGGGATAGGAAGTTTGATCTTGGCATGCCTTGGTTATTTGGTAATGACAAATGAATATTTGAGTTATCTACTCTTTGTTTTTCCTGAATTATTACTCATTATTTTAGCATTGTGTTTATTGATGGGGCGTTATACAGGATACCGTTTAGTGGAATTGTACCGATTCAAAGATTTTTTGAAGGATAGTTAATTGTTTTTTAAAAATTCTTTTTCACGTTTAATGAATCACGGCTTACTTGGAATTAATCAGCGTAATGCAGATTATATCATGAGGTATAACTCTCGGAATTTATACCCACTGGTTGATGATAAGCTTAAAACTAAAAAAATAGCCATAGAGAAAAATATAAAAGTTCCAGCTTTATATTATGTCATACAAGCACAACATGAATTAAAAAATCTTGAAGAAGTAATATCCAGTAAAAAAGAATTTGTTATTAAACCGTCTCATGGAAGTGGTGGTAATGGGATTATGGTAGTGAAAAATAAGATTGGTAATTATTTTCAAAAATCAAATGGCGATTTGATTTCAATTGAAAGTCTAAAGCATTATGTTTCAAACATATTGAGTGGCATGTACAGTTTAAGCGGAATAAACGATCAAGCGATTATTGAATATAGAGTGAATTTTGATCCTTTTTTTGAACACATTACATATCAAGGTGTTCCTGATATTCGAGTCATAGTGTTTAGAGGTATTCCTATTGCAGCAATGTTGAGGTTACCAACACGTGAATCTGATGGTAAAGCAAATTTACATCAAGGTGCTATGGGTATAGGTATTGATTTGATGAATGGTAAAACTACATCAGGGGTTTTACACAATAAAAATATCAATGTTCATCCAGATACAGCTTATGCTACGAGTAATATTTCCATACCAAAATGGGAAGAAATTTTACAATTAGCAATGCAATGTTCTGATATGGTTGGTTTGCAGTATATAGGGGTTGATATTGTACTAGATAAAAACTTGGGGCCTTTGATGTTAGAATTAAACGCACGGCCAGGCCTCAATATTCAAATAGCAAATCAAAAAGGTTTGTTACATAGCTTAAAAAAAATTGAAAAACTACAACAAGTACCTAAAGAATTAGAATTACGTCAGCAGATGATAACAGAATTAGCTTGAGTAAATTTTTAGGAAAACTACACTAATTTTTTACTAATGTTAAATCAGTATCGTTTCGGTACCATAAATTTTCCAACGAGTTTAAATGTACTCCGCATACCCAGTCATCAATGCCATTCAATTCAATGGAGTTCTTTTTTTTGTTTAATACGTCTAATCCAAAATCTAGAATTTCTAATTCTGTTTCTTTCATAGATACATTTGGCTTATTTAACGAAAGTAATGGGTGAGTCAAAATAGGAGATGCCATATTTTGTAGACGACCATATAAATATAAATCTCCAACTAAATCCAAGCCTTGGATTCTATCTTCATGCCAATCCTCTCCAAGAGTATAGCCAATAATTTTTGAGGCTTTAGGTCCATGTAGTGTTGTATTTTTTAGTATAACTTCATCGATATACGATAAGCCGTTATCACTGTTTGGGTAACGAAATAGTAACGCTTTCAATGCTCTATTAAGCATTGGTAGAGAGCTGTTTTCAGAATTGATAATAGTTAAATATTGTTCAGGTGAATGATGAGTGACTGCTTCCCATGCGTTGAGACATTCTAAGGTTTGTTGTTCTGTGAGGTTGAATTTTTCTGGTGTTTGCTTAATCCTTTCAGGATCAAGCATTCCAAGTCCATGTGCGATTTTCAAATTATTAGTTTGAGTGTATTGATAAATAAATAAATTATTTAGATTAATTTTATGTTGATGCAGTAGATAGACAAGAAAAACCAATAATAGTTGATCGCTTAATGCACAGCCTATCCATAAATGTATTTCTTTCGAATCTAGTAACTCTTCAAAATCAATATAAAAATCTCTTGAAAAATCAGTGAAATATTGCGGATCTGTTCCTGTAATTTTCATGATATGATTCCAAAAAAATTGCCTTGTTTCTCTCCATTCAGTTATAGAATTAAATTTTTGAATAGAACCGACTGACAATACATCACGGAAAACTAATAGTTCATCTACTGGCATATCAAATGCTTGTTTGAAAGAACCAGCCGCAGCATCTCCATTTACAATATTCATATTTACCTAGCAAAACTTTTTGAAATCTTAAAGGTAGTATACTATCAATTTTGTTGAGTTGAACATGTGAAAAAATATGTCCTTATATAATGTTTTTACATACGGTACTTTATGCGCATCAGAAGTGATGTATGCAGTTACTAATAAAACGTTTAAAACAGAAAAAGTGTATTTATCTTCTTACGAAAGATATTTAGTGAAAAATCATGTGTTCCCAGCAATTATTCCGACCGCTGAGAAGACTATAATCGATGGATTAATTTATTTCGATGTCGATGAGGAATCTTTGAATTTAATTGATATATTTGAATCGTATTTTTATGATAGGACTCTAGTTGAAGTTAAGGATGAATCTGAGCAAAGTTATAAAGCGTATGCCTTTGTATTAAATAAAGCTTATCACGATGTACTTAGCGATGAACCTTGGAATGAAGCTGTGTTCAGGCACCTTCATTTAGATAAATATCTTAATAGAATTCGATAAATTATCTATTGATTGGAAAGTAATTTATCCAACCATAAATTAGACAATTTTTCTTGTACACTGTTTTGTCGTAATCGAGCATTTAAATTTTCAAAATCGACTTTATCCAAATCTTGATCCTGGTTATAACAAGAATATACAAAATACTCTTCTTTGGTTTCTGGATCGATATGTTTGCATAAACACTGCGCACAAACACCTTTCATCATACATTGCATGGGTGAATTAATAGAACCTATTGCTGTATGATTTGGTTTAAAATATTCTTTCAATTTTCCATGCCGAGATTCTTTAACTGCGGCCATCATTCTGTCTGAACCGATGACAATCATGTTATCAACGTCTTTAAGAGAAATATCAGATTTACCTAGATCACCTTTAGCAAAGCGTTCAATGGCTTCTAGAATATTTCCTACCGTGGATTTATCTTGTGGTCGAGTTGTTTCAATCGCTTCAACTCCAGGCGCAGGATCAACTGCCCAAACAATAACATCTGAGGCTTCTTCAATATCTTTGACTTTAAAAATATCAGTAGGGTTTTTATAGCCAGCGAAATAAATGACTTTGTTACCTAAAGCGCGTAAGGCTTTGCCAATAGAGAATTGGACGGCATTACCAAGCCCACCACCAACTAACATAACCGTTTCATTTTTTGAAATTTCTGTTGGTGCACCAGTAACACCCATTACCACAAGTGGATCACCTTTTTTCCAAGTAGCGCATAAACGAGATGAGCTACCCATCTCTAATGTGATTAATGAAATTAACCCTTGTTCTTGATCTACCCAGGCACCTGTTAACGCTAAGCCTTCAGCTGCTAATACCGTATCATCAATTGTAGGTGCTAAGGATTCAAAGTTTTGTACGCGATAAAATTGGCCAGGATGAAATTTTTTGGCTTGCAAAGGTGCTTTTACAATTACTTCAATAATAGTTGGTGTTAAACGATTAACTTCCACTACTGTTGCTAGTAATTGTCTATCAATAGAATCAAATAAATTAATTAACGATTGATCGCGCTCAGTTTGTTTATTCGGCTCTAGTTTTGCTAGTTCTTTTTCGAATAATTGGGCAACATATGGATAACCATCTTTGGCGCTGGCCATAGCTTTTACCACATTACCTGCATAAACAGGGTGGTTATCACCATAGAAGCTAATAAACTTGCCATCTTTTTGATAAGAGGTAAAAGGTGCAGGTTTACCAATTTTAGGCTCTGTAGCGTCTTCCATAGCTACTAACTCAAGTAAGTCTTTACCATTCCAACTCGGTTCATAGCGTTGGAAAAACTTTTTATCCATGGAAAAAGTGTCGGGATATTCTTGTTGGTAAATCGTATTAGGTGCAGTACCTGCTGCAACGAATAAACTTTTTAATGGAACTTCGAATTCATTGGATTCGGATACCCAACGACCATCTTCTTCAATTAATTTATCAAACTTAACGCCTTTTAAAGCGCCGTATTGATCTGGCACAGCTTCTAAAGGATTCATGCCTTCGGCTAATTGAATGCCTTCTTGTAAAGCTTCATGAATTTCTTCATGATTTTGAGTATAGGCTGGTGAATTTTTAATACCCTTGCGATAAAACATAGTCACACCACCCCAAGCAGTAATTAAAGGCTCAAAGTTGGGTGTTTCATTTGCTGCTTCTGCTTTTTTACGCACGGCAGCTATAGCTTTACCGTGTTCTAAAAATTCATCCAGAATTTCTAACTCTTCTTTATCGTAACGAGCACGAACAGCTTCTTCGCCAAGTTCATTCGATAATACGGTGTAACGTTTTAATATCTTTTCAACTTGAACAGGGTAATACGCCATGACTTCAGTCGTAGTATCAATCGCGGTTAGACCACCACCGATAATGCCAACAGGTAAACGAACTTGTAAGTTGGCCATAGAATTATCTTTAGCAGCACCTGTTAATTGCAAAGTCATTAAGAAGTCAGAGGCTTTGCGAATGCCGCGAATTAAATTATTTTTAAGACCGATAATTGTCGGTTTGCCAGCTCCAGATGCAATAGCGATATGATCAAAACCAAGCTGCCAAGCATCTTCTATAGTCACTGTGCCGCCAAAACGCACACCACCATAACAACGAAATGCATTGTTCCTAGCAAGTGTTAAATAAATTACTTTTAAAAAGTTTTTATCCCAACGTACAGTAATACCGTATTCTGCAACGCCACCAAAACCAGCAAGTAAACGTTTATCGAGTTCTTCGTAAATATCATTAAAGTCATAGATAGGTTCTGGTGTGGTATCTTTATCGCCAACTAAATTTGTTGGTAAAGGCTCTATCTTTAAAGCATCAATACCCGCAACAGCAAAACCCTCATTCAATAAATAATGCGCTAAGGTGTAACCTGCTGGGCCCATTCCAACGACCATAATATTTTTTCCATTATAAGGAAGCGCATATGGACGTTTGATATTTAATGGGTTCCAACGGGTTAGAAAACTATAAATCTCAAAACCCCAAGGCATGAATAATACATCAGTTAAAACATTTGTTTCGATTTGTGGAATGTTGACGGGCTCGGTTTTTTGATAAATACAACCGCGCATACAATCATTACAAATACGATGACCAGTGCCAGGACACATTGGATTATCCAATACCACCAATGCTAATGCGCCGATGTTGTCACCATCTTTTTTGACGACATGCATTTCAGAAATTTTTTCACCTAAAGGACAACCTGTGATAACTGAACCGAGAGGATTAACTTTAAACTCTTCCGTTTTCTTATTGCGCATGCCTTTTGAACAGGAGTCGGTATCACGTTCGTGACAATAGATACAATGATTGACTTCGTATAGAACATGTCTTTGATCAAACCGTTTATCAGTTAATGCAAAACCATCACGGTTTCGAGCGTCATGTTTTTCACAAACCCAGGTATCAAAACCGTCACGTTCGAAAGTATCGTGATGTACTAAATGATTAAAATCACGTTTAGCAACTTCTTTAAAGCTTAGCCAACCGAGAGTTTTATCAGCAAGCGGACTGTTTTCTAAGGTGGTAGCTTTACACCAACATTGCACGATATAAGCAATTTCATTAATAAACTCTGCATCATCTTCTAAAGCTAATGCATTAGAAAATCGAGTATTAGCTTCAGCATGTTTATTTAAATCGTCGCGTAGTTTTTTAGTATGGGCATCGGCAGAGGCAACACCACCTGGATAATCTGTGGGTTTCTCTTTTTTGAGTAATAAAAAATGGTCCGCTAAGTTCGCAAGTCTTGCTCCAATATAAGCAATTGCTTTTTCATCATCTTTAACATCTAAGGTTTCAGGAAAGGCAGCTTGTTGTAAAAGATCTAAATCTGCTTGAATAGAATTGAAATCCCAATCAGAGGTATCGATTTTTTTGAATTTAGTGTTGAGTTTTTCAACAATTTCATTACGAAATACAAACACACTGCTCATATCCGATGTAATGACTTCGGCTTGCTCTTGTTTTATATCACTTACATCAAATAATTTTGCAACGAAACTACCGATATAAGGTGCAACATTGACTAGTAAGTCAGAAACCTGCTGAGGAGTAAATGCATCCTCATTGTTAGCATAGTTTGAAAATTGTTCGGCTAGGTCTTTATCTGAGTTTGATAACTCGGCATGAAATATTTCATTGAGTTGTTTTAACTTGTCTGATTGATATAAATCTTCGTAAGTAAAACCTGGAATGCCTAATGTTAATTTTTTATTCGTAATGGCTTGATGTGTTTTCATAAAAATAACGTCGTGCAACTTTAGCGTTTGTAATAGTTATGGGGCTATTATAAAGCAAACTGCTTGCTGTGTTTATGGCGATTTGATTAGGTTTATTCGTTATTTTGTCGAATGACTGAATCGCCAATAGAAATGGTACCACTGGTTAAAATTTTGGCATTAATACCACCATGACCTCGAACAGCGTTATAACCTCCTGGGCCTAAATTTTCTTCCATTCTGGAACATGGATGACAGTAGCCTGTGCCTTCTAGAACGATATCGCCAATAGTGAAAATTTGGTCGCGTAAGCTATTCACATTAATTCCTGATATGGCACAGTTACGGCGCAGTAAAATTGGATCTATCGATGTTTTGCCAAGAATTTGAGCGATGACTGCCAGATATTCGTATTGAATTAGGGTAATTTGGCGTTTTGAGCCTTGTTTCTGGGCTCGATGGTCACCACTTAGGCCATAATCTGCAATTAATTCTACTTGGCTCAGGCTTTGCAGCTCAGCTTTGCGAGCAGGGCGAATGCCTATCCATTCGAGTGTGCCTGGCTTTGCATCGATGGCCTTTAAATCAGACAGGGTTTGATTAGATTTAAGTGTCATGTCTTAATGAGTCGGCTATTATAATGCCTAATAATTTGTTTAAAGATAACTACGTTAATATGACTGAAGAAATGAATCAATCCACAGAAGAAGAAACTATTATGGAATTCCCTTGCCAATTTCCGATTAAGGCAATGGGCAAGGCTTCAGATGATTTCGATTCTTTAGTGGTCGGCATCATTCGTAATCATGTTACTGACTTGATGGAAGGCTCGGTGAAAACACGTTCTAGTAATGGAGGAAAGTATCTTTCGGTTACAGTAACGATTGAAGCAACCAGTAAACAACAATTGGATAATATCTACATTGAATTATCTGGCCACGAACGGGTCATCATGGCGATATGAATCCAATCGAAATTCATCAACTCGGTCTTCAAGATTATGAAACCTGTTTTCAGGCAATGCAGGATTTTACTCAAGAGCGAGATGAACATTCAACGGATCAAATTTGGATGGTTGAGCATTTACCTGTTTATACCTTAGGTCTGAACGGTAAAAAAGAGCATGTGTTAAATACAAATTCGATTCCCGTTGTACAATCCGATCGTGGTGGTCAAGTAACCTATCATGGTCCTGGACAACTGGTGTTCTATTTTTTACTGGATTTGAAACGTCTTGGTTTTACTGTCAAAGGTTTTGTAAATAGTTTAGAACAAACAGTGATCGATTTGCTTGCTAAAGAATATGGGTTACTTGCTGAACGAAAAGATAACGCACCTGGTGTCTATATTAATCAGAAAAAAATATCCGCTTTAGGAATACGTATTAAACGCGGCTATTGTTACCATGGTTTAGCTTTAAATGTGAATATGGATTTGTCACCTTTTAAGGGTATTAACCCATGTGGTTATGAAGGTTTAGAAGTAACTCAGTTAAAACAATTCTCAATTAATGATTCAGTACAAGAAGTGGCTGATAAGTTCTTACCGTTTATTATGGAAGAATTGGATCTAAACTTAAGTACTATTAAAAAATCTATTTCACTAGCCGTCGCATGAACCATACAGAAAATACACCGACACGCGAGCAACGCGGCGAGCTTAAAACGGCTAAGCCAAATAAAGTTATGCCGACTGAAGGGCCTTTAAAACGTAAGCCGACTTGGATCCGCGCTAAAGCACCAACTGATCCTAAAGTTTTAGAACTTAAACAATTAATTCGAGAAAAAAAACTTCATACTGTCTGTGAAGAAGCCGCATGCCCAAACCTAGGTGAATGTTTTGGCCATGGCACTGCAACTTTTATGATCATGGGTGATTTATGTACTCGTCGTTGTCCGTTCTGTGATGTAGCACATGGTAGACCAAATGCATTAGATAAAGATGAACCAGTTAATCTAGCAACAGCAATTCAATTGATGAAATTAAAATATGTGGTAATTACATCAGTTGATCGAGATGACTTAAAAGATGGTGGTGCGAATCATTTTGCACAATGTATACATGAAGTTCGAAAAGCATCACCAGGTATTACCGTTGAGATATTAGTTCCGGATTTTCGAAAGCGGTTAGAGCCTGCTTTAGCAGCATTAGAAAAAGAACCACCTGATGTGTTTAATCATAATCTTGAGTCAGTTCCTTCACTGTATCGTAAAGTGAGGCCGGGTGCGGATTACCAATGGTCGTTAAATTTGATTCAAGCGTTTAAAGTACAACATCCGACTGTACCCACAAAATCCGGTTTGATGTTAGGCTTAGGTGAAACTATCGAAGAAGTAAAACAAGTGATGCAAGATTTAAGAGCGCATAATTGCGATGGTATTACCTTAGGTCAGTATTTACAGCCAAGTCGTTTCCATTTGCCAGTTGAACGTTTCGTTTCTCCTGAAGAATTTGATGAACTAGGAGATTATGCGAAAGAGATTGGTTTTATCAATGTTGCTAGTGGTCCTATGGTACGTTCTTCGTATCACGCTGATTTACAAGCAGCTGGTAATACCGAAGTTGGAAAAGTAAAAGATAAAACAGAAAAAATTGAAAATACTGAAGGTAATACTGTAAAAAAAGATACAGAACAAAAAAAGAATACATATGCTAGAAGAAGAACTCCAACAAGTCGAAGCCGAAGAAAAATTTAAAATCCATGCAGAAACAGCCAAGGTTGTTTGGAAGGAGATTGAATTGTTTTATGCCAAAGGCATGATGATTTATGTTCACCCTGAACTCGATCTCATAAAAGTGGCCTATCACTTATCAGAAGATAATACTCAACAAGTGGAACAATGGATCGAACAAGGAAAAATTTTAAGAAGTTTCGATGAACAGGCTGCGCACTGGGCAGAATCAAAAGAAGATATTTGGTCTGTCGTTGTCAAACCTTGGGTGCTAGTCCAAGCCGTCAAAAAAACAATCAATTAGTTACCTATCATTTTTATCGGGAAATTTTCCTAAGATAATTTTCACTAAATTCCTTAAAATGTATAGAATTTATACAGAATGATTAATTTTTAGCCAATAGTGTAATGCTTATGTCATTCATGTATGAAAAAATTAATCACTAAATAAATACAATTAAAAGATTAATACAATTTCTATGTAATCCTGGGGTGGATGAGATGTCTTTATCAAATAGCTTCTTTTTAGGAAGCTTGTTGTCAGTATTCCTTTATTCAATTCAAACAAACGCTGCGATGATTGATCTGCGTTATGAAGGCGCCAATGGCGGTGGTTATGGTAACTCTTTAGAATTTTCTTCTGATGGTATTGGTGTAACAGTGACTGGCTATGGTGAAACAGGTGGTACGAATAATAATCCTTTATTCGAAACAGCTGAAGTATACAGTTGGAATGTTGGTCTTGGTGTGTGTAATCAATCTGAAGGTACCATCGGCAATGGCTGTGTCTACAGTGAGCACGAGATTGATACGGTTGCTGATAAAGATTTAATTGTGTTTGAATTTGATCAAGCTGTTGAGTTTGAGTCAATTACTGTTGATCCCTATAAAAATAGTCGGAACGACAATATTAATGATCGTGATATTCAGTATTGGATAGGTAACACTCTACCCGATTTAACTATATTAGGTTTTGATGACTTAGATGGTATTTTTGGTGATTCTACAATTAAATACACCAGTCGTAGTTTTAATCCATTTACACATCTGTTAAGCGGTACTGGACAGTATTTATTATTAACAGGTGCTGACATTAACAGTCCTGAAGATGCTTATAAAATTTTAGGCCTTGAAGTTTCTCCAGCACCAATTCCTGTTCCAGCAGCATTTTGGTTATTTATTAGTAGTCTTTTTGCGCTGGCTTATAAAAAGAAGCTATAAACTATTTCTCTTAATTTTTTGTTTTAGTTAATTCCTCAACTGTTTCCAACTATTCTGTATTAGACATTAAGGCAGTTAATTTAAGTTGTCTGAGCTTGATATTTATACTAAACCTTCATTTTTAGTATAAATAGATACAGTATCTAACCGATGAATTTACACGTCATTTTGGGCGATCAGCTCAATTTAAACATATCCAGTTTATCTTCTATTGATAAAGCGGATGACCTGATTTTGATGTGTGAAGTTAATCAAGAAGTTTCTTATGTTAAACATCATAAAAAGAAAATTGCTTTTTTATTTTCAGCGATGCGACATTTTTGTGAAGAATTATTAAATAAAGGTTTTCGAGTTCAATATATAAAATTAGATGATAAAGATAATTCAGGTTCGTTTTATGGTGAAGTCGAACGTGCGATAAAACAATATAAACCTGAGAAGATTATTATTACTGAACCTGGAGAATACAGAGTTCTTAAAGATATAGAATCATGGAGCGAGGCGTTTAAAATTCCTGTAGATATTCGATCTGATTCGAGATTTCTTTGCACACATAAAGAATTTCAAACTTGGGCCAAAGATCGTAAACAGTTACGCATGGAATATTTTTATCGAGAGATGCGAAAAAAATATTCAATATTAATAGAAGGTGATAAACCTATTGGTGGTAAATGGAATTATGACAGTGACAATAGAAAACCCATTAAAACAGAATTCGATATTCCCAAAACATACAGCGCTAAACCTGATGCTATTACACAACAGGTTATAAAGTTAGTTTCAAATAAGTTTTCAGATCATTTTGGTGATCTAGAACCATTTCATTTTGCAGTAACTAGAAAACAAGCATTAAAAGCCTTGAATCAATTTATTCAACAACGATTAGTGAATTTTGGTGATTATCAAGATGCAATGCTGCAGGGTGAGTCCTGGTTATATCACAGTCATTTAAGTTTCTATTTGAACTGCGGCTTACTTTTGCCAATGGAATGTATTGAAAAAGCTGAGCAGGCTTATCATGATGGGACCGCACCACTGAATGCAGTTGAAGGTTTTATTCGACAAATACTTGGCTGGCGTGAATACGTCCGAGGTATCTATTGGTTAAAAATGCCTGAGTATAAGCAAGAAAACTTTCTTAATTCTCAACGCAAGCTTCCTGACTTATATTGGGGTAGCCATACTAAAATGAATTGCCTTAAGCAATGCGTTAAAGAAACCAAAGAAAATGCATACGCTCATCATATCCAACGTTTAATGGTGTTAGGCAATTTTGCGTTAATAACAGGGATACATCCTGATGAAGTTAATGAATGGTATTTAATTGTCTATGCCGATGCCTTTGAATGGGTTGAAATGCCTAATGTGACAGGCATGATTTTATTTGCGGATAAAGGATTATTAGGTTCAAAGCCATATGCTGCCAGTGGTGCTTATATCAATAAAATGTCGGATTATTGTAAATCCTGTGAATATAGCGTGACTCGAAAAAATGGTCATGATGCTTGTCCATTCAATTATTTGTATTGGGATTTTCTGATTCGCAATCGTGCTAAATTAAAAACCAATCAGCGGTTAGCCATGATTTATAAAACACTCGATCGAATGGATGTCGAAAAAATTAAAATGATCAAACAAGATAGCAAATCATTCTTTAATGCATTGGATAATCATGAAGAAGTCTAATTTACCCAGTAAGATTTGTGTTGTGTGTGAAAGACCTTTTGCTTGGCGTAAAAAGTGGGCAAAGGTATGGAGTGACGTGAAATACTGTTCAGAACGTTGTAGGCGAACGAATAAAAAAACAGTATGAGTAAAAATCAAATTAACATTGTTTGGTTTAAACGTGATCTACGAATACATGATCATGTTCCTTTATATTCTGCTTCTCAATCTAAACTCCCAACCTTACCGTTATATATTGTTGAACCTGAATATTGGCAACAATCGTTTGCTTCTAGACGACATTGGTGTTTTATCCATGATTGTTTAGTTGAATTACGTAATGACTGCGCAGAATTAGGACAGTCATTGGTGATACGAGTAGGAGATGTTATTGAAGTGTTTGAATCATTAATATCACAATTTGAAATCAAGCAAATTTTTGCACATGAAGAAAACGGTAATGGTTGGACGTTTGAAAGAGATAAACGTGTTATTAAATGGTGTCATGAAAATAAAATACATTTCAATGAATCTCCAACCAACGGAGTAGTCAGGCGACTAAAAAATCGTGATGATTGGTCAAAGATACGTAATAAACGTATGGAAGAACCATTAATAGTAAAACCTAATCAATTAAAGTCTGTTCAAGAAATACCGTTAGGCGAAGTGCCATCAAAAGATGCTTCGATGTTTGGTAATGCTGTACCGGGTATAGTTCAAGAAGGCGGTAGGAGAGCGGCTATTCAAACGTTAAAGTCGTTCTTGGAAGTAAGAGGTAAAGAGTATTTATATCGATTATCAGCGCCGGGTGCCTCAGAAATTCATTGTTCTCGGTTATCACCGCATTTAGCATGGGGAACACTCTCAGTAAAAGAAATATTAAGGTCGACTGAAAATCGCGCAGAGCAATTGGATGAACAAGAGTTTAAACAATGGAAGCGTCATTACTCTGCATTTTATTCACGTTTATCATGGCGTTGTCATTTTATTCAAAAAATAGAAGACCAACCCTCTATTGAATATGAATGTATGCATCCTGCATATGAAGGCATGCGAGAAACAGAGCATAACGAAGCCTATTATCAAGCTTGGGCAACTGGTAACACAGGTTATCCTATGATCGATGCTTGCATGCGTAATTTAATTCATGAAGGTTGGATTACGTTTCGTATGCGCGCTATGTTAGTGAGTTTTGCCAGTTATCAATTGTGGTTGGATTGGCGTAAGACAGGTTATCACTTAGCAAAACTGTTTACCGACTATGAACCAGGTATTCATTATAGCCAGTTACAAATGCAATCGGGGGTGACAGGGATTAATACCTTACGTATTTATAATCCGATAAAACAATCTGAAGAGCATGACCCACAAGGTGTTTTTATTAGAAAATGGGTGCCTGAATTAAAGAATGTTTCAGAGCTATGGATTCATGAACCTTGGAAGATGGATTGTTTAGAACAACAACAAGCAGCTTGTATTATCGGCGAAGATTACCCCATGCCTATTGTTGAACATCTTGAATCTATACGCTTAGCCAAAGAAAAAATCGCCAAGGTTAAAGCGCAGGAAGATTTTCGTGACAAAGCAAATAAAGTATATCGAAAACTCGGCAGCCGAAAGCGTCCAGTTAAACGAAAAAAGACTTCAAAGAAAAAAGATGAACAGATGAGTTTATTTAATTAGTAGGTGCAAAAAAATAATTATTACAATGATAAAAAAGAATAAATGGATTTACTGTGTGCTACACCAACTATATAAACATATATGCTCATGCCCCCAATTAATCCAATCCATTTTCGTGTGTCAATCTTACCATAACGAATCATCAATAACCCAAATCCTATATACAAAAACAATGCGATTAATTTAGCCATTAGCCAAGGTTGATTATTTGGAGAAAGTGAAAGACTGATAGCCATAGTAATTCCACTCAGCAATAAACAAATATCAATGATATGAGGTAATACCTTAGTCAAACGATGTTTGCTTAGTGGACTATTCATTAATAACAATATGCCGCGTAATAAGAAACCTATGCCAGTTACATAAGCACAGATGATATGTATATTTTTCAATATCATAAAAGTTCTTTATTCTTCGGATTGGCTCATTGCTCTAACTCGTTCTGCAGGAATTCGAATTTGCTCGATTAAGTATTCCTTGAAAGAATCTTCATAAGGTTGTTCGGAAATCGCTTTTTCCATACATAATAGCCAAGCATCACGTTCGGCAGTACCAATCTCTAAATACTGATGGAATTTTGGAATATTAATAGGACCATAATGTTCTGAAAACAACCTTGGGCCTCCCATCCAACCGCATAAAAAATACGTCAATTTTTTACGTGATTCAGTTAAATCATCAGGGTGCATGTGACGAATTTTATTGGCTTCTGGCAGGCTATCCATATAATCATAAAAAACATTCACGAGTTGAGTGATACCTACTAATTCACCTGCTGCTTTATAAGAGCTGTCATTTACTCCATAGTTTGTATTATTTTTCATCGCGAACAAAACGACCTGTTTTTAAAAATGAAAGTACATGTTCTATGACAATAGATGCACGCATAATAAAAGGATGAGAATGAGGAACCACAACAAAATCAGACATGCCTTTTACTTTAGTACTTTCTACAGAAACTTTACCATCGTCTGGATTTGGAAGTGATAATGATAATATTGGATTAAATGTGGTATTGCCCGCGATAATACCGACCTCAAAATCAACAGGACCTAATTGACGAGGAATGCTTTCTTTATCAGTCCCCAGTTGCAAACCTGCAGGACCATTAAGTGTTTTAAAACCAGGAACATTACGCCAATTATCGACTACCTCACTGCCTTGATTAGGTGGCGCTATCATAATAACTCGCCCAAGGTTCTTTATCTTTTTATTTGAAAGATATTGTCGAATTAGAATCCCGCCTAGCGAATGCGTTACAAAATGTTTATTACCATCTTGCGGACAATCCTTAAGTCCTGATTCGATGGCCATAGTTGCTAGTTCAGATATTGGATGCTTTCGTGATGGGTAATCAACATTCACAACAGAGAATTTTTTCTCTTCAAGTGCGTTAGCTATTTTTTCCATTGAAGAAGATGTGCGCGCAAGGCCATGAAGTAAAATCACACAATCGGCTTGTACAGAAGCTGAGATCAATATTAATAGTAAAATAAGAAATTTGACTAAAGGCATTGTAATGAAATATTTGTAGGCTTTGACCATTTTTATTTTACCAATAAAAATCTAATATTTTGATAATATTGCAAATGCAATGCCCAACATTAAGCATAAAGGGGAAAAGAAGAAAGTATCATTTTTAGAAAAATTGCTGTTATATATAGTCTTAAAAAATCCAACATACTTAAAATCACCGATAGAACGAAGAATAAAAACTACTGATACTAAGTATCCAATATAAGTCAGCATATTTTTAAAAGGTATATTTGGAACTTCTAATAGAATAGCGAGTGCGGCAAGTCCCGCTATTAAACATGCAACTATAAAAATAATAAATTTAGGAGGAACAAAATCTTTTTCTCCTTCTAATTTAGGACCTGCTGAGTGTAATCCATATAACCCACCGAATGACCAATAAAAATGAAGTAGGGCTACGAAGCTTAAAACACTTGCTACAATAATTGATACTATAAACATTATTTAACTCTCTTATATATAAAATTCGAATCTAGTTTGTCACGTTAGCGATCGGCTAGGATGATTTGTTAGCTGGTATCTTGATTTAGTACTTCAATATGTTCATTGAGAAAATTGATTATTTTAGATTCATATTCCTCTTTGGCAGCGTTATATAAATCAATATGCCCTGCATTCTCTATCAACCATAATTCTTTTGGTTGAGCGGCATTTTCGAAAATAGTATTTGTGTCTTCGATAGTAGTATGTTGATCTTCAAGGCCTGAAATTATGAATACAGGGCAATTAACTTTCTCTATGTAATCAATTGGTCGTAGCTCGTGTAGTTCTATTCCTAGTCTGGGGCCCAGTTGGGCCAGAAGTAATTCAGATGGTATCCAATAGAGTGGCCCAACGCGTTTTCGAACTCTGTTTTTTACCGCTGTTCGTATGTCAGGGTATACCGATTCGAGAATTAGTGCGTCTACATTTAGCGGTGATGCGAGTAAGGCTGCAGCTCCTCCCATTGAAACTCCTAAAGTGACGATTGGTAAAGATGCATATAATTTCCGAGTATAATTAACTAAAGCAACAACATCATGTTTCTCAAGATGACCAATTGTAATGGTTTCACCTAGGCTTTCACCATGAGCTTGAAAGTCGATCATCATTACCGCAAAGCCGTTTCTATTAAATAAACGTGCGCGCTCGATCATTGCAGAACGTGAGCTTCTAATCCCATGTAACAACATAACTATACCTTTAGGATCATCTAGAGGGATATGCCAACCAGCGATATGAGCTCCAGATTCGCTTTCGATAGAAAACTTAGAAATATTAAGATCTATTGGAGGCGAAACAGGATGATTAGTAGAAGCAACAAGTTTCCCTCCTACATGCCAGGATGTGCTAAAAATTAATGCAAATAATACAAGTAAAATAATCGTGATTTTTTTGATGTGATTTCTTTGAAAAATTTTCATTGCTAGCTAGCGGTTCGCTGGAATGAGTTTTTAGGCTTTAATGTCATTTTACTTTCTTTAATTCTATTTCTCCTTGTAAAAAAATACCTTTAATAAAAGGCTTATATATTGAATTGCCTAAGTATTTAATTTGAAATATACAATTATTTTCTAAAATACTATCAATATTTTTTGAATTACTGAAACAAATAGATTCATTATTTATATGCCAATAGTTCATATTGTTTTCTGTGAAATCTAAAGCTAACTTTTCAGTAGGATTCCATGACTCAATTAAATATGTGTAGGTTTTGTCTTTATTAAGTTTAACAAAGCCAGATTCTCCAAATCCTTGATCCTCAACATGCCAAGTCCAATGCCCAATTAATGATTTATATTCATTATCTACTTTTGAACAAGAAGATATTGAGATTAATAAAATTAAAAATAAGATTTTCATAAAGCCTAACGTACTGCATCGCCGGGAATTTGCGGCGTGTAGCAGAACAAATTTTCCATGTGAATACAATTATTATGTGATTTTATGACAAGCATAAGGGGACCAGTTAAAACCCCGAGTATGAGGAGCAAAAAATGGTTGCTCTAACTCTAGCCCAAAATATACCAATGTGCTTTGCAACGCATCTTTTCCTTTGACGTTAGTGATATCCGTGGGACTTACTACTGTGTGGCCAATACCGGTTTTCGTTATTAACGCTGATGGCTCTTGATTTGGTAGAAATAGATACGTGACCTCATATTCAATATCACCACCCCACATAAAGCAATTATAAAAACCAATGTTAGCTTTGCATTCTCTTGATAGAGCTTCGACGTACCCCAGAAAGGCCTCAGGCGGAAAATCATCTGCCTCAATGGGTTCTATTTCTTTTAATCTATTAAGAAGTGAACTTAAGCTTGGTGAAGGAGGAGAAGAAAACTCGTGCCATGAGATAAAATTCTCGTCAAACCAGCTTTCGCCATGTGTTCCTGGTTCAAAAAAATGGCCAGCCACTAATATTCCAAGTTCAGGAAACGAATGCGCAACTTCAGAGCTGTGAAATTCATAGTTACACTCTCCCTTTAGCAAATAGAGATGCTTTAATAGTAAGGGCGATGCGCTTAGGCGTTGCAAGAGCTCAGGTCTAGGCTCCGCAAGAATTTCTGCTGCATACCATGTCACTTACCACGACCTCCTTTTACATAACGCTTTGCTAATGGGTACGCTTTTGCGCGTCCCGCGGAGCCAGCATAGCTGGCGGAGTATACTTGAGCAACTTGTTAGGTTACTTAAGACTAATTTTTAAACCCATCTCATTCTTTAAGTGCAAAAGTGCTTCAGCATTACCCAATGCATCATCTACTGGATTGTGAGTATGTTTTGTTTTTCTCAGATGTTTAAAGTTTTTGAATATATCTTTTACCATACCTTTGTATAAAGACCCTAAATTCGTAGAGCTAAACCCAAAGGGGTTACTTCCAGTAAAGTGGTGAAAGTACCAATTGATAAATTGCCAATCAAAACCATTATTATCGCTATAGAATATTGGTTTACCATTACTATTTTCTTTCAACCAGCTCGCAAAGTCTCCCATTACTTTCACCGGTTCTCCAAACTCGAGAGTTTCCTCACGAGTATGACCTGAAACAGCGAGCGCTTCAGGTATCCATTTCTCACTTATTGGTTTAATTTTACCGTAAAACGTTTTATCTAATTTTTGATCAACAATGACTGCACCAAAGGAAACCATTGAATAATCTCCTGGGATTGGTCCGTCGCTTTCAATATCTACCATGATTGCAGACATAATTTCTCCTTTTTTGTTATTTGAAACCTAACGGTTGAATTCAGCCGGCCGTGTAAGCGGTCGGCTGGAATGGTTTATTATGAGTTGGGCTAAATAAAGCTTCAAAATTGGAGTTAGATTCTAACTTATATAAGCCAGACTTTGTTTTTGCCGACAATGGCATTAACCAACCGTCATAGCATAGCCAAAGACCTGAGTCAGAGTCTCCTCTTAAATAAAGTCTGTATCCTAGTGCCCAATTTATTTTTATTTTGACTTTCATTTCCTTCTTAGTTTTCCAAAGTTTATTGAATTTGGAAATTTTTGGTTCTTCTTGAATTTTTAATATATGCTGAAATTCACCATTGAATATATCAACTGATTCTATTTCAGCGAACAAAGTATTACTCACGAGAAGTAAGATAATTAATATTGTATTATTTATAAATTTACTCATAACAGTCTATTATACGGGAATGAATTCCTTATAATGGAATTCATTGACTTGAGCGTTTTGCAACCTCCTTTTTTTCAAATGATTTCTGAGAAGATTTTTTTGCGTTTCTGTTATACGGGTTTAATTCCTCAATATCTAAAATCTATATGTTGGTAATAGTAGTGTCAACTAAGTGTTTAGTTAAACAATTCCCAGATTGACATACAATCATTAGGTAATTTTTCAAACTTGCCTAATTCAGACCAAGGGGTTGTTGGGGTGTGGAAGTCAGAACCACAGGAACCGTAGAGTTCTTGTTGTTGGGTTATTTTAAGCAAGGCTTTAGTTTGATATGGATCTTGCCTGCCTGATACTATTTCGATCCCTTTACCACCAAATGTTTTAAAGTCTGTTATCAGTTCAATTAATTTCGTACGGGTTAATTTATATTTTAGTGGGTGAGCAATCACGGCTATGCCGTTAGCTTTGGTAATTGTTTTGACAATGGTTTCTAAGTCTAACCATTCGTATTTCACTTCACCGAGTTTTTTATTGCTAAGATATTTATCAAAGGCTTGGTTAAAGTTTTTAATTTTTTTCTGTTCGATTAAGTATTCGGCAATATGTGGTCGGCCGATGTTATCGGTATTAGCAAATGATTTTAATTCGTTATAATCAATCTCGAGTGAATGTTTTTGATTCAGTCGATTTACTATTTTTATAGCACGTTGTTCGCGAAGTTCTAATTGTTGTTGAATAGTATCGTTTAAGATTTTGGAGGTTAAATCCAAATTTAACCCAAGAATATGTATGCCGATCTTTTTCCAGTAGGTCGAAAATTCAATACCTGGGATAATATGTAAGTTATCTTGTTGTAACTCAGAAATCTCTTGATATGCTTTTATCGTATCATGATCGGTAATGGAGAGAACGTCCACGCCTTTTTCTTTGGCACGATTGATTAAATCTTCAACCGATAACTTACCATCAGAATGTAAGGTATGCGTATGTAAGTCGTAGACCTTCATACTGGTGGTTGTTTCTTTTTCCAAGGATTAGGTAATTTCTTTTGCATTATAATAATCAAACACGAAACGATAACTAGAATAATACCAAAAGTTGAACCTAAATCGGGTAATTCATTCCATACTATCCAACCGATTAAGGTGGCAATCATCACGGTCACATAGGTGAAGGGTGCAACACTGATAGCTTCATTATGAGTAAATGAATACGTTAATAAGGTTTGTCCACCTGTTGCGCATATACTCGCAAGGATCATAATGTAAATGGCTTGTTGAGTTGGCGGCTGCCATAACCATAACATTGGAATGGCTGCATATATGGTAGAAAACACACTAAAGTAAAAAACTGTACGCAAGACAGGTTCCGTATCTGACATATATCGAACCAGGATTTTTGCGCCGCCTATAAACAAACCTGAAGCCAATCCGATTACTGATGCGATATTAAATAATTCCGTACCTGGTTTTAAAATAAAAGCTACTCCAATAAATCCAAGTGGTAAGGCAACAAGGCTGTAACCATCTAATTTTTCTTTCAGAAACCAACTAGCCAACAAACCAATGAATAACGGTGATGTAGCATTTAATAACGTTGCCTCTGAAATTCCGATATGACTGATGGAATAAAAGAAACACGACATAGCACAAATACTGACTAAACCACGAAAGATATGTAATTTTAATTTATTCGTTTTTATAAAACCAAATCCTTTATAAATGATGATAGGTAAAATAATGATAAGACCAATCACGGCGCGAAAAAATACTAATTGTTGTGATGAAAGATCTTGAGCGGCGATTTTTATTAAACTTGCCATAACGGCAAAACACAAAGCAGAACCAAAGCCAGGTAAGGCACCATGAATGAGAAATTGTTTATTCAAGTGAATTAATTTCCTGCAAGTCGTTCTTGTTCAGCTTCGAGTTCAGACCAACGATCAACGGATTGTTCAAGTAGAGTTTGTTTTTCAGATAAAGTCTTTAGAGTAGGGGCTTGTTCATCATAAGACTTTTCAAAGAATTCGGTTGAGTTAACGGTTTCTTGTAATGATTTAATTTCGTCTTCTATATTTTCAATGATTTCTGGCAAGCCATCTAATTCTAATTGCAATTTATAACTGAGTTTTTTATTGCTGCTGCGTTGATTTTTTTTGTTTGCATTAGCATCGTGTTGCATTTTTATATGATCGGTTTCAGCTAATTGTTTGCCATGTCGTTCCCAATCACTGAAACCACCTACGTAGGGTTCGATTTTACCTGACGATTCAAATACTAAAATACTGGTGACTACGTTATCTAAAAATTCTCTATCATGACTTACCACAATTAAGGTGCCTTTATATTCACACAGCTTTTCTTCCAATACTTCCATGGTTTCAACATCTAAATCATTAGTGGGTTCATCTAATACCAATAAGTTACTTGGTCGAATTAATAACTTGGCTAAGATGACGCGGTTGTGTTCACCACCAGATAAGACTTTTAGTTTACTCATGGCGCGTTTTGGACTGAATAAAAAACCTTTCAGATAACCAATCACATGTCGCTCTTTACCATTTATTTTGACGTACTCTTGATCATCACCTACAAACTCTGCAACAGTTTTTTCTGGGTCGATTTGTCGACGTAATTGATCGAAGTAGGCAATTTCTAAATTAGTGCCATGTTTTACAATGCCTGCATCGGGCTGAATTTTAGCTAACAGAATTTTTAATAAGGTACTTTTACCTACACCATTGTTACCGACTAAGCCAATTCGATCGCCTCGCATGACTTTGATCGATAAACCATCGATTAAGGTTTTGCCTTCATAACCATGCTCTAGATTACGGGCTTCGATCACTTTGCGTCCAGAGTTTTCTGCTTCTTCGACATATACTCGGGCTTTTGCTTGTGGCTTAATACGTTTCGCATATTCTTTACGCATTTCCATTAATGCTCGAACTCTACCTTCATTACGAGTGCGACGTGCTTTGATGCCTTGACGAATCCAAGCTTCTTCTTCGGCTAAACGTTTATCGAATAAGGCATTGTTCTTTTGTTCATCTTCTAAAGCTTGTTCTTTATTCGAAAGATATTTTTCGTAACCACCAGGCCAACTACTTAGTTTGCCGCGGTCGAGTTCGATAATGCGGTTGGCCAAGCGTTTTAAAAATGCACGGTCATGAGTAATAAATAAAATGCTGCCTTTGAATCCATTGATGCGTTTTTCTAACCATTGAATTGTGCTGAGATCGAGATGGTTGGTTGGTTCATCGAGTAATAATAAATCAGGATTACTGACTAAAGACCTTGCTAAAGAAACTCGACGTTGCCAACCACCTGACAGCCTTTTGAGTTGTAGCTCAACAGGTAATTCAAGTTCAGAGAGTATGGTCTCGACACGTTGGTCAATACTCCAACCACCATGCGCTTCAATGTCTTGTTGTAGTTCGACCATTTCACGCATCCCAGCATCATCCAATTCTTGTTCGGATAATTTGGAGTAACGATCCAACTTGATTTGTAAATCGGCTAACCCGGTTTTGACGTATTCACTGACAGTTAAATCCAATTCTTGCGGTAGCTTTTGTTGTAATTGACTGATGCGAATCGTGTTCTGACGCTGAATTTTGCCAGAATCGGGTTCGATTTCTCCATGGATCAGTTTTAATAAGGTCGATTTACCCGCGCCATTACGACCGATGATGCAAATCCGTTCATTAGCTTCAATCGCTAATGAGGCTTCGTTGAGAATTTTTTGTTCGCCGAATTCAATGGAAACGGAATCGAGTGTTACTAAGGCCATCGCTGGGAAGTTTCAAACATGTTATGAGGAGATGCGATTATAGCAAAAAAAACGATGCTGAACTTCATCTCTTTTGCAATTCGATGATAAGATATCAGCCGTTTAAATTCTTCCTCGTATAACACAGGACACAATAATGACTGATAGCCAAGATATGTTAAGTAAAATCTTCGAGATGCAAACCGATTTGAATGATTATGTTTTTAATAAAAATAATCTTAAGGATTTAGACGGTGCGCCATTAAATATGAAATCGATTTTTGATGCGGTGGAAGACGGCAAGTTAAAAGTGAATGAGTTACCGAATCAGTGGCTGCGCAATTACACAAAGGCGATGGGCGAAGAAGTTATTGAGTTGGACGAAGAGTTATTATGGAAATGGTGGAGTAAAGATGAAATCGATTTACAGAATATCCGAGTCGAACTGATCGATATATTACATTTTTTAGTGTCAGCAATGATTTGCGCAGGTTTAACCGCAGATAAAGTATTTGATGTTTATCAACAAAAACATGCTGTGAATATTAATCGTCAAGATACGGGTTATAGTAAGTCTAATAAGACAGAAGACGATAATAAACAAATCTCATAGTTGTAATCTTTTTTGCTCGAAAATACTAAGCTTAATAATACTGATCGTACAATCATTGCTTTGGCAGTGATTGCATTGATTTTTAGTTTTACCTCTCGTTTTGATTTTAATTACACACGTTTGTTTGGTGGTGTATGGAATTTTGGTCATGTTGTTGCGTTTTATATTTGGACCTATCTTTGTCTAAGATTTATTAAACCACTTCGAGCTTTATCGTTCATTGTTCAATTTTTGGTCTTATTATTTATTGCTTTAGTATTTGGTCTCTTTATTGAATTTATGCAGACGTTGGTGGGAAGGGATGCTGATATGGGAGATGTGGTCAGTGATTTGACGGGTACAAGCTTAGCTGTCTTAATCCATTCGAATAAAAAAAATACTGTATTAAAATCATTAAGAGTGCCATTAATTATACTGATTGTTTCTGGAACTCTATTCCAACATAAAAAAATCGTTTTATATCCAGTCAATGATTATTATACGTATCAAAACTTTCCAATATTAATCGATCCTTCGTTACCATTTGAAAGTACAAAATTTGAAACAAAAAAAATTCATTCGTTTAAGAAAATTTTAATTGATTCTAAAAGTTATTTTAAAGTGGTTTTTTCTAAAGCAGAGTATTCAACCTTGTTTATGGGTTTTTTTCCTTTAGATTGGGAAGATTATGATGAAGTGAAAATAAAAGTATTTAATCCAAGTGACAAAGCTTTATCTATTTATTGTCGAGTACATGATTTACCTCACTTAAATAATAAGTACGATAACAATGATCGATTTAGTCGTGCAATAGAAATACAGCCTGGTAATAGCATAATTAATTTATCCATTGATGATATTTATAATGCGCCTGCAACACGTAAAATGGATTTAACTAAAATGGCCGCGATAGGTTTTTTTACAAACTATGCAAAAGAATTAAATGAACTGCATATTTATGGCGCTGAATTAGTAAAGCATTAATCAGTTTAAGCTTACCAGCCACCACCGCCACCGCCACCACCGCCACCTCCAGAGAAGCCGCCACCACCGCTGCCAGAAGATGAACCTGGTGCGGTTGATGAAAATGTAATAGCCGAAGATAAATTAGAATTTAATGACGATGTAAAACCAGAAATATTGGAATGGTTCCAATGTCTACCACTGTACCAAGAAGGTGAATAATCTTCACCATTGATCGTTGTACTTTTTAGTACATCAGCAAATTGTCGAGCCCAACTATCTTCAACATTCAGTGCAAGTGCATAAGGTAAATATTCTTCGAATAACTCTGGTGATTTTCCTTTGGGGTGTTTGTAATCGAGTTCTTGCTTTTCAGCCAATTCAATATATTCACGAAAGCCTTCTACTTTATCCAATAGTTTGCGTCCTGCATAAGTAGGTTTTTTTAACCATTCATAAAAACAATAATTGACACCACAAACTATTAGAAGCATAGCAATGAGTGAAATTGAAGTAAGAGCAGCAAACATGATTATTGCCATCACTTCAAAAAATAAGAATGGCCCCACAAACAATAAACTACCAAACATACCACCATAATTACCTGTCGAGTAATGATTCCAAACTTGTTTAAGCATCGCCATACAAGCAAAAGTCCAAGGCGTTAGCCATAAGATAAAAAATAAAGCTTCAGGGTTTCCTCCAGCGCTTGATTTACTAAATAAAATAACGGATAGAACAATAATGCTAATTAAAATACCGATAACAAAATAGGCTGTATTTTTAATAAAATATTTTTTTTCATAATCATTTTTTAAAGAGGATTTATGGGCACTGATTGCAGAGCTTATGCGTGAATGATTAGATTGTTTTAGAGTAATACTATCACCACTACTAAATAATGAATCACTGAGGGCTTTTTCTCCTGGAGCCATATCCGCTGATTGCCCGGTTTTTGTAATTACATAATTTTTACTGGAATTTTCTTTTATAGTTAAAAAACCTTTCACAGCTAAGTTAATAATTGCGCTGGCAAAACAATTATTATCATAAGACATACGTTCTATAAAACGCATAGATGCTGGCGAATAATTATGAGGTGGATGATAAATCGGTATAACCACACCTTTTTCGGGATCTTTGCCGACGTTTAACCAACTATAGACGTAATAAGCTAATAAAACTAAAAGACCAATAAACCCATAAAATAAATGTTTATTATCATTAAACAAATAAGCAAGTTTTTCTTGCGCGGTGGGTTCGTCTATATATCCTTTTGGGAAGCTCACTACGATCGTTAAACCTTCTCTACTTTTTAGAGGGCGAGTTGTTTCGAAGGTGATTTTATTTCCTACCCCTATGTGAGCTTGAAAATCTTGTCCTTTATCACCTTGGTAACCGGTGTAAGCTTCCAGCGTAATCTTATCTCTTGGAACACCATCGGGGAGATAAATTTCTGCACTGGCTTTGTCGATTGGAAAATCCCAGTCATTCCCTGTCACGTTCCAATACAATTCATCATGATTTTCAAAGAAACCTAATTGTCGATTCGTCGTATAACGTAATAAATATTTATGTTGTCCTTTAGAAAGAGTTCGATCCTTATTGCCAAAATAGACCCGTACACCATTTGATTGAGGCTTGGTATGATAATCTTCGGTATAGTCATTACGTAATACCGATTTAACATCGAAACCTACATTGTAATTATTATTAAATCGATCTTTGTATTTGGTAGGGAAGTCACGATAAATGCCACGTTTGATTTTTATGCCGCCAGCAATAACGTCGATATGTTCAGTTACTTGCATTTCGGAATTTTTATCAACACGTATTTCACTGTGAAAATGGGTAATACGTTCTTGAGCAAAACTATTGAAAGATAAGAAATAAGAAAGAATAGAGATATTTTATCATTTAACGACTCGATGTTTCATCGAACTCAAAAAAATCAGCTTTTTGATAATTAAAAAACTTCGCAACGAACATATCAGGGAATTGTTCGATGCGTATATTTAAATTGCGTACAGCGCCATTGTAATAACGACGTGCATATTGAATAGTGTTTTCAACATCGGTCAGTTGTTTTTGTAGATCTAAAAATGAATTGTTGGCTTTGAGTTCAGGGTAGTCTTCTGCAATAGCAATGATTTTTAAAAGGTTTATTGAGATA
This sequence comes from Gammaproteobacteria bacterium, assembly GCA_965243205.1. GTDB lineage: Bacteria > Pseudomonadota > Gammaproteobacteria > Eutrophobiales > Eutrophobiaceae > CBDEUK01. The sequence goes on along the minus strand of CBDEUK010000002.1, from coordinate 1,268,993 downwards.
CTTTCTTCAACGCCAGCTTTTTGTTTCACATCTTCTAGTCGTTCACTCTCTGTACGCAGTTGAGTAACGGCAGCCATTGTGTCGGATTCATATTTTGCATATTGTTTAACGGCTTCAATTAATTTAGGAATTAAGTCATGACGACGTTTGAGTTGCACATCAATATCTGACCATGCACTGAGAACACGGTTTTTATCTCGAACTAATAAGTTATAACTGACGATCAGCCAAAGAATAGGCAAGCCGACAATCAGTAAAATAACTTCGAGATAAATAAGCATATTATCAATTCGCTAAAGGAAGTTCGCCCGCAATGACATATTTCATAATATTAACAACTTGTTCAGGTGTTTCACTGACGGCAAGTGCTGCGGCATCCACTTCTTTTAACGCATGAGTTAGCGCAGGGTCATGTAATGTGATCATAGGTTTGCCTAACGCTGCTGCATATCCTGCATCAAAAGCTGCATTCCATTGTTTGTATTTATCGCCAAATCGCACGACAACTACATCAGCTTTTTCAATTAAGTTACGGGTGCGGATCGAATTAATTTTCGACGCCTTATGGTCTTTCCAAAATGCTGCATCTTCAGCACCTAAGATTCGATCACCACAATCATCACTGGATTCGTGGTCGGTAATAGGTGATGACAAGGTGATGGGCAAATTATTTTGTTTAATACCTTCAGCAATACGTTCGCGCCAATCAGTATGAATTTCTCCCGATAAATAAAGATTCCAACTCATTTCTAATGTCTCCAAGTTTATAATATCGGATATGGTACGGATTTATTTTTGAATTGTAAAAAGGGCAAACTAACCTTGTTCAGATTGTATTTCTAATACGATATATTCTTTTGTGTCTCCATTGATTGTGATAACGATGTCATCGTCGATTGATTTGCCGAGTAGGGCACGAGATAAAGGAGCATCGATACTGATATAATTGTTTTCAGTATCAATTTCATCAGCCCCAACAATTTTATAAGATACTTCATTACCAGAATCTAACTCTTCCAATGTGACTGAACATCCAAAATATATTTTTCCATCATCAGCGGTTTTATCAACAACCGTTAGCTTGGGCATGCGTTTTTGTAAATAGGTGATGCGTCGATCAATCTCGCGTAATTGTTTTTTGCGATAAATGTACTCGGCGTTTTCTGAACGGTCGCCTTCAGCCGCAGCGGCCGTGACAGCAACAGTGACTTCAGCACGCTTTTCCCACAAGGTTTTATATTCATCCTCAAGTTGTTTATAACCTTGAGGCGTAATATAGGCAGAGGACTTTTTAGCTGGAGGACGCCAGCGACTCATAGATAACTAGCGATAAGTATGATTATTCAGGATCCTTACCGTATTTTTCCTTATACAGTTCATGTGCTTGATTGACCCAATCATCACGTTCAATTCGACCTTTGAATTGTTCTAAGTGTTTTGAAACCCAATCGATATCTTCTTGGTTAAACAAAGCGATTTGTCTAAATTGGTAGATGCCTAAATCATTTAAGGTTTTTTCTAAAACAGGTCCAACACCTGATATGCGTTTTAAATCATCAACCTTGGTTGGTCGGCTGGTGAAGAAATGTTTTGGCATATCTTCATAAATTTTAGGGCGATGTTCATCAAAGTCGGCACGTTCTAATAAACTGCCTCCAGAACGTTCTTTAGTTTGTTGGCTGATTTTTAATTGCGATTCCAATGTTGCAATGGTTTCATCTTTTTCAGTGATAGAAGTTTTCAATGCAGAAAGTTCATTAGCAATGGCATCAAGTTGGCTTTTCGAATCATCTTGTTCCAAAGAGGCACATTTATCTTTACAGCTTTTTAGTTGAACACCTAACATATTTATTTGATTTTGGAGTTTTTCTTTAATTATTTTGTAAGAAATTAGTCCGCCTAATAGAAAACCTATTAAAAAAGATATGCCCAAGCATAAAAACATCTGAAACATAAGATATATCATTGTGATTCTCCTAAAACAACAAATTCAATACGCCGGTTTTGCGAGCGGCCTTTGATTGTTGTGTTCTTCGCAATTGGTCGAGTTTCACCAAAACCTTTGGTAGATATTCTTTGAGCAGAAACGCCTTTAGAGACTAAATAATCTTTAACTGCTTCAGCACGCCATTCACTAAGCTGTTGGTTATAAGCTTTATCACCAATGGAATCAGTATGGCCTTCAATTAAAAATTTGGCTTGGGAACATGTTTTTATATTACCAATAATTGAATCAAGTAACTGTGTGCTTTCAATGCTTATGTCAGCACTATTAAGTCTGAAATTTATCGTTTCTTGATTGAGTAAGTTTTGAATTTCAGTTTCACAAGCACTACTGGTTTCTGATAATGGGATATCAATATCAAAATCCATTGCCCATGAATTTGGTATGGATTGCCTTAATTGTTTTTCAATTTGATCGCGGATTTTATGATCGTTAGCATTGCCAGTGATTATAATTTCATTTGGTTTAATCGAGGCTAAACCATTTTCTAATTTTGATAATTCATTAGCGACTTGAGAAACAACCACCGTCCAACTGGCTGGCCATTCGCTTTCAAGCTTTGTTAGTTTTAAGTTGTCATTGATCTTATATTGCTTACCTAATTGTTTAAGTAAACTCTGCTTGCTTGATTCATTTTGTAGGTATCCGGCTAAATTATATTGTTCAGCATCTTTAGAAATGCTGGTATAGAGTTTCGATAAAGGCAGACCAGGTTCGATATAAACGGTTTCGATTTCAGGTTCAGCTTCGGGTGTAGGTTCAGGTTCACTTTGAGGTTCTGGCTCTGGTTCAACCGCCGCTATTTCTTGTGGCTCAATAGATTCTGGTTCAGTTGGTTGTGGTTCAGATATATCAGCAATTGGTTCAGGCTCAGATTCTTGAACTACAACGACGGGCTCTGGTCTTGCGAAAGGTTTAGGTGTTAAGGCAATTGTGTGATCCACAACCCTAACGCCAGTTGTATTTTGAATGGCATCCAAAATATGATTTTTTTCTTCTTCTGTATCAACTTGGCCAGTTAATATGATATCTCGACCATCAACCGTAGCTACGATATTTTCAGTTTGGTTTTCTGCAATTAAAGTTGCATTCGCATTAGTAAGCACATCATTTTCAATTTCAGGTGAACAATGAGTTATGCAGAAGTAACACAATAAAAAGAAAGCGAGTAATAGCAACAATACGCGAAACATTAGAATGTCTCCTTGAAAATTGCTGGAAGGATGTAATCAAAATATATGCTCATTAACACCATCTGTCCTATTGTTAAAGCCATTAGTTTGATTATTTCTTTTATAGAAAGAAATTTAGTTTGTCTTGGAATATACCGAAAATTAGGAAAAATTCCAAAAAAATGAACAAATAAGCTTTGTTATGCGTTAAGACAGATAAGCCAAGCAAGTAATAGGAGAGCAGCAACGGTATAACTTAAGTGTTTACGAAGTAACACATACCAATCGGGAAATTGTATATGGGCTTGTATCGTTTCTTCGTACTTTTGCCAAAGGATAAAACAAAAAAAGAAACAAGCAAGAGATGTTTGAGTTGGCAACATTAAGAAGATACAGGCCAGTAAACTTGGAATAATGGATATGATGATACGTCTTGAATGTTCAGAAACGTTATTATTTGAAATCACATAGCCCCAATGAACTGCAGACACAAAAACAATTATTACTGCAGAATAGTAAACAATTAAATGAGTGATAAGAATAAACAAGGAATCATCATTGATTAGAAATAAAGCTACTAGGCCTGTCGCAAATGGCAGCAAGCCTAGATAACCTATTATTTGAGCGGTTCTTTTTAGATCAGTTTGCTCAGTTTGCATTATTCTTGGTCGGCTAGTAGAGCTTCCAACACTTTATCAGGATGATCGGCAGCTTTAGGTACTTTCTTCCAATGTTTTTTTACTTTACCGTTAGGACCTACCCATACAGTTGAACGAATGACACCAGTTACTTTTTTACCGTACATCATTTTCTCACCAAAGGCTTCGTATTTGGTCATGACTTTTTTGTCAGGATCGCATAATAGAGTAAATGGGAGTTTGTATTTTTTTATAAATTTTTGATGAGATTCTTCATCGTCGGGCGAAATACCTAAGATAACCGCCCCAGTTTTTTGTAGTGCTTTCCAATTATCTCTAAAACCACAGGCTTGTTTTGTACATCCTGGTGTGTCGTCTTTAGGATAAAAATATACGATCACATCTTGTCCTTTAAAATCTTTCAATGCGACTTTATTGCCGTCGCTGTCTTTAAGAGTAAAGGCTGGAGCAGCTTTGCCTTCTTCAATTGCCATTAGTATCACCTCTGTCATATAAAAACATGCAAGTTATAGGAATTTTAATCACTATAACATTAAAAAACGTTAATTTTCTGTCTTGTACATCAGGCTACTACCCAGTTTCCTATTGGCTAAACACTGGATCGATTTTAGGACGTCATCTAGTATGAAAATATCATTAATAAAGAAGATTATAATGAATTGTAAAAACAAACTATTCCTTCCAATATCAATATTACTGATAAGTTCTTTTTATACATCCAGCTCAATATCTGAAGAGCTATGGGACGTGATGGATGAATACGAAGAACCCAAAGGTAAATACGCAATGATGGATAATTACCGTCTGTATTTCCATTGCCAAGGAGAGGGCAGTCCTACCGTTTTATTTGATGGAGGTATTGCAGATTCTTCTGCAAATTGGTTGTCAATTGCCACTGAAATATCAAAAACGACCCGTACATGCATTTTTGATCGTGCCGGCTATGGAATGAGCGATGCTGGTCCATCACCCAGATTAACCTCAACTATCGTCGAAGAGCTTTATGGTGTGTTATTAAAGGCTGAAATTTCGGGACCTTATGTTTTAGTGGGACACTCTTTTGGTGGTTATACCATGCAATATTTTGCAGGTTTATTTCCTAAAAAGGTTGCAGGAATGGTTTTAGTTGAGTCTTCTCATCCTGATCAAATTGATCGTCTAAAAGAACTTGATGAATTACCTAAAGCTGACAGGAAGACACTGATTAAAGTACCTGAGTATGATTTATCAAAAATGACTAAGCAGCAACGCTATTGGGCTTTATTAAATTCTAACCGAAAAGCTATTTATGCCCAGATGCAAGAATTACGGTCTTTTAAGCACAGTGCAAAAGAGGTCAATGAATTAAAAACTTTCCCGGCTGAAATTCCATTAGCAGTATTAACTAGAGGAATATCTCAATTGCCTTCTGTCGATGGTAAGTACTCACTTGAAACAGTGTGGCAAGATATGCAAACGGAATTAACAAATTTAAGTTCTAATAGCTGGCAGGTAATTGTGAAAAATAGTGGGCATAGCATTCATTTGGAAGCCCCTGAGGTAGTGATAGAAAATATACAACGAGTACTAAATAATGCGACGGGACATATCGCTGGATATCAAGAAATGTCTATGGAGTAAATCAGATTTTCTTTAGATTATTCTGAGGAAGGTTTTAGGCTTTTGATAGATTGAATTTGTTTTTCTATCATATCAGCCATTAATGCATCATCTGCTGACGCATCTCTTGCTAAATCAATCATCTGTTGAGTTAAGTGGGCGAATTTTTCCCCCTCTTTTCCCATTCGTGCAGCTTCTACCATTGCGTTCATCGCAATTAAACGAGTAACCGATTGAAAAGCATCTGCTTCTTCCATTTCAGGGTATTCGTTGACTAAATTTTCAGCTTTCATAACGTGGCTCCGGCAAAATACTGCATTAAAATTACTATCGACATGGTTAACGCAAATCTTGAGCCAAATTTATTTTATATGGGAATTTGTTAACATTTTATATTTTGAAAGCCTTGGTTTGAGGGTATAAACAACAAAAAAATACTATATAAATGAACTGCTTATTTGCTTTTTAGGTCTTAAATACCTAGATAGCTAAACAATTTTAAATATACAACTATGACTGCAATAACGTAGGATGTAACTGATTAAAAATCCGCCAATGACTTGACGTTATTGCCGTCAAAATTATGTAAATTTAATGACTTATGAAACTGAATTAAAGTGAGATGATATGTCAGAACCAATCAGTATTGAGAGCGTGATACAAGAACGAAGGACAATTCATGAGTTTTTAAATGATCCTATCCCTGATCCAGAAATAATCTTTAATGCTTTAAAACTTGCTCAACAGGCCCCAAATCATCATTTAACTGAACCTTGGCATTTTTATTTAGTTGGCGAGGAAACACAGCAAGCCATATGCGATTTAAGTTATCAGCTATTCGAAGCCAAGTTTGATAATGCAACAGCAGAAAAAAAACTTAAGCGATGGCAGTCCATACCAGGATGGCTGATCGTAACATGTGATAAAAGTGATGATGAACTAAGAAAACAAGAGGATTACGCTGCTGTTGCTTGTGCTATTCAGAATTTTTCATTGTATTTATGGAGTCATAAAATTGGTTGTAAATGGTCTACAGGTGACGTGATTCGAGATCCGAGATTTTATGAATTGGCTTGGTTGGATCCTGAACAGGAATATGTGGTTGGTATTATTTGGTACGGTTACGCAAAGGAAATACCTCAGACAAAAAGAGCAAACTTAGATTCTTGTTTAGTCACATTACCTTAAAATACATTCTTTACATTAAAAATTTACGCATTCTAGGAGCATAGAACAATGATGAGATTAGGGTTATTCCTTGGTACAAACATGGCAGTTTTGTTTGTACTAGGTGTGATTATAAATGTATTGGGTTTGAATCAACCTGGTATGAGCTGGACGCCAATGTTAATTATGGCTGGCATTATGGGGATGGCTGGCTCCTTCATTTCTTTAATGATGTCTAAGTCTATGGCAAAACGCTCATCAGGCGCAGTTGTTATCGAAAACCCTAGCAATGATCTTGAAAAATGGTTAGTCGACACCGTATATCGCCAAGCAGATGCTGCTGGAATTGGTCGACCTGAAGTTGCAATTTTTAACTCGGATGCGCCCAATGCATTTGCGACTGGAGCCAATAAAAACGCAGCGTTGGTTGCAGTTAGTACAGGTTTATTAAACACCATGGATAAAGGTGAAGTAGAGGCAGTGTTGGGTCATGAAGTTAGCCATGTTGCGAATGGTGATATGGTGACGTTGTCCTTATTACAAGGCGTATTAAATACCTTTGTTATTGTATTTGCGCAGATTATTTCCAGCATGGTCGATCGAAGAGGGGATGGATATAACCGTTCAGGTTATGGTTTTGGTCGAGGGATTGGTTATAGCGTTACCTATATGATAGCGCAAACGGTATTAGGTTTTTTAGCAACCTTAATCGTTCGATGGTTTAGTCGTTATAGAGAATACCGTGCTGATGAAGGCGGCGCTAAACTGTCCAGTCGCGATAAAATGGTCAGAGCATTACAACGATTACAAAATGTTTCCAAACCTGCACAATTACCTGCTGCAATGCAGGCGTTTGGAATTAATGGTGGTTTGTTAGGATCAATGGGACTTAAAAAATTAACAATGACCCATCCCCCACTAGAAGAAAGAATTGCAGCTCTTCAAAAAATGCCTTTTTAATATAGAGTTTATATAACTAGATCCTTGCCATAGAGCTTGATGCTCTATGGCATTTCGATGATCAATTAATTAAGCTTTCACTATTTAAATTGTGATCTTATTGATTATAAAAAGGTAATAGTTTCATCATTTTGTAACAAAAATTAAACTGATTTGTCATGATCTTGATTGACACTATGCGCGTCTTAAATACTGCGAGTAAATTCGTATGGATAACGTCACTAAGATCGAGCCAACCTACTATCGTTCTATTTTTATTTCAGATGTTCATTTAGGTTTTTCCGGTTGTAGTGCTGAATACCTTTTGGACTTTTTACGTTCTACCCGTTGCGATTATCTCTATTTGGTTGGGGATATTATCGATATGTGGCAGATAAAGAAAAAATTATACTGGCCACAAGCTCACAATGATGTGATTCGAACTATCCTTGGTAAAGCGAAACACGGCACTAAAATTATTTATGTAACTGGAAATCATGATGAGTTTTTACGTGATTACTCAGGTTTAGTATTTGGTAATTTGGAATTGGTAGATGAAGTGATTCACGAGACCAATTGCGGTAAAAAGTTTTTAGTGATTCATGGTGACCAATTTGATGCCGTTGTCACCAATTCAAAAATGTTAGCATTAATTGGTAGCGGTCTTTACGACATGTTATTGAAAGTGAATGGTTGGGTGAATTTTATAAGACGTCGCATGGGCTTTCCCTATTGGTCATTAGCAAAAATGTTAAAAGCTCGAGTAAAAAATGCTGTGAATTACATCAGCAATTTTGAAAAAGCTTTATCGCATGCTGCAAAGACCCACGAAGTTGATGGTATAATCTCTGGTCATATTCATCACGCTGAGATTACACATTTTGAAGATATTATTTATTGTAACTGTGGTGATTGGGTTGAAAGTTGTACATCATTAGTCGAAACCCACGATGGGTCATTGCAAATATTGCATTGGACCGATCAACAAGAACAATTGAAAAAACTCGAGCTCGCAGCCGCCTAATACTTTGAAAATCGTTATAGCTACCGACGCTTGGCGTCCACAAGTGAATGGTGTTGTGCGCACCTACGAGAATGTTTCTGAAGAACTGATTCGTATGGGGCACGATGTTCGATTCATTACCCCACAAGATTTTAAGACTATTCCTTGCCCAACCTATCCTTCGATACGGTTAGCATTATTACCAGGCCGCAAAGTTTCGCGTTTACTCAAACGTATAAAGCCTGATGCTGTACATGTTGCGACTGAAGGACCAATAGGCACTGCGGCAAGACGATATTGCTTAAAACATAATATTTCGTTTACAACTTCTTATCACACTCAGTTTCCTGAATATATAAAAGCCAGAGTGCCAATACCGTTAAGTTGGAGTTATGCATACATCAGACGTTTTCATGAAAAAGCTGCACATACCTTTGTACCAACCAATCACATGAAACAACGTCTAGAAGAAAATGGTTTTAAGAATGTGGTGATATGGTCGCGTGGTGTCAATTCTGAAATATTCAAACCCAGAGATAAAAGTTTTCTTGATTTACCACGCCCTATCTTTGTTCATATGGGACGTATTGCCGTTGAGAAAAATATTGAAGCATTCTTATCTTTAGATTTACCCGGTAGTAAGTTAATAATCGGTGATGGACCGTATCTAGAAAAATTAAAGCAAAAGTTTCCAGATGCACATTATACGGGTTATAAATTTGGTGAAGAATTAGCCCAACATGTAGCAGCTTCCGATGTATTTGTCTTTCCAAGCTTAACGGATACGTTTGGCATTGTATTATTAGAGGCTATGGCTTGTGGTTTGCCTGTAGCAGCGTATCCTGTCACAGGACCGATTGATGTTGTGAAAAATGGATTTTCAGGTATTTTATCAGATAATCTAAAACGAGCTTGCTTAGATGCCATGAAATTGAATTCTGAGGATTGTATTGATTATTCGAGTAAATTTACATGGCATAATAGTGCGCAAACTTTTTTGGAAAATCTTGCTCCAATTGAAAAAATATCGTTTATCGATGGTTCAGAAGATATGAATAAAGAACATGTTGGGCAATATGCAAAATAACGCTAAAAACAATCCTTTTTCACTAGCAGGTCTTCTGCCTGCAAAATCATTTGCTAAGACCAGCCGTTTGATTGAACGTGGTTTAGAATCTGTTTCAGGTTTGGCTGATATAAATAACTATTATCATAAACTTTCAGATACTTCTGATAGCGATAAAACATTCCGTTCTATTTTGGATATATTGAAAGTTAACTTGGATATTAATAAGACTGAATTCAGTAATATTCCTAAACAAGGGCCTGTAGTTGTAGTTGCGAACCATCCATTTGGTGCGCTTGATGGTGTTATTTTAACAATGCTATTACGAGAACATCGTGATGATGTGAAAGTCATGGCAAATTATCATCTTTCTAAAATACCTGAGGTTGCAGACTGTTTTATATCGGTTGATCCATTTGCAACAGAAAATTCTCATCGAAGAAACATGAAACCGTTAAAAGAATCGCTTAACTGGTTAAAACAAGGTGGCCTCTTATTAGTTTTCCCGGCTGGCGAAGTTTCTAATTTTAGTTTTAAAAAAATGCGAATTATGGATAGTGAATGGAATCCAACCATTGGACGTTTAATTACTTTGTCAGGTGCTTCAGTCAATCCAGTTTATTTTCATGGCAGGAATAGTTTGCTGTTCAATGTTATGGGCTTAATTCATCCTCTGCTCAGGACTTGTTTATTGCCTAGGGAGCTATTGAAAAAAATTGGTAAAACTATTCGCTTACAGGTTGGTAAAGAAATTCCCAATAGTAAGTTAATGAAATTGAACAACTCTGAAGAGTTAATGAGTTATTTAAAACTACGTACCTATATGCTCGCCGAAGTAAATACAAAACAGAGCCAACACATAGTTTCATCGGATAGCTTTGAAAATATTATTCAACAACCCGATGTAGATGTTTTAACGTCAGAAGTTAATAAAATAGCCGATTCACAATGTTTAATTACCTCTGGGGACTTATCGGTTTATTATGCCAAGGCCGAGCAAATTCCTTGGCTTATGCAAGAGATCGGAAGATTACGAGAGCTAACTTTTCGTGCCGTTGGTGAAGGTACAGGGAAAAAAATCGATATTGATCTTTACGATTCTTATTACATGCATTTGTTTATTTGGAATACAAAGAAACAAGAAGTAATTGGTGCTTACCGTTTAGGCATCGCTAGCGATATCATTAAGAAATATGGTAAAAAGGGCTTATACACCTATAGTCTTTTTCATTATAAGAACAAACTCATCCCACAATTACATAATGCAATCGAGCTTGGTCGTTCTTTTATACGGATTGAATATCAAAAATCCTTTCAGCCGTTGAACATATTATGGAAAGGCATTTCGGCCTACGTCGCAATGCAACGAGAATACCCAATTCTTTTTGGCCCAGTTAGTATTAGTCGTGATTATAAAATTGAATCACAAAAATTGATCATCGGTGCTTTAAAAAATAATTCTTTTAATAAAGAGTTTGCAAAATATGTTAGAGCTCGCAATCCGTTTAAATCCAAACAACGTTATCGATGGCAAACGGATGACCTTCGAGTGGTCAATGATATTGAATTGGTTTCCGATATGGTTTCACAAATTGAATCGGATAAGAAAGGGATACCAGTTTTAGTAAAACAATATTTAAGATTAGGTGGTCAATTTTTAGGGTTTAATATCGATCCACAATTCAACGATGTAGTTGATGGCTTAATCGTAGTAGATTTTAGACAAACGGATATGAAAATTCTTGAAAAGTTAATGGGTAAAGATATAGCTCATGCTTTTAGGGAATATCATGAAACCAAGAAAGCCACTTCAAATAAACAAGAGACTTTTCATCAGAACGTAAATTAAACGTTAAGACGAAAAGCCTCTTTTGTTCTCTTTATAAAATACAAGCTTTGTTTCTTAATTCTTCCGTTAATACTCTAATGTTTTCAGAATAATCAACTGGTAAATCAATTAAGTGCACACCACCATCGGCTTGGCATTTTTCTAAGGTTTCTTTAAATTCAGGGTTGCTATTGATACGATGACCTTTAGCACCGTAACTTTCGGCATATTGAACAAAGTCGGGGTTATTGTAATCAAGTCCAAAGTCTTCAAACCCCATTCCATGTTGCTTCCATTTGATCATGCCGTAAGCACTGTCATTTAATACGACGATAACTAAGTCGAGTTTCATGCGAACAGCTGTTTCTAGTTCCTGACTGTTCATCATAAAGCCACCATCACCGCAAATTGCGATGACTTTACGATCTGGATAAACCATTTTAGCTGCCATTGCAGAAGGTAAACCTGCACCCATCGTCGCTAATGCGTTATCTAATAAAACAGTATTCGGTGCCAAAGCACGGTAGTTACGCGCAAACCATACTTTATAAATACCATTATCTAATGCAATGATGTCTTCTGCGCCCATAACTGAGCGTATGTCGGCGACAAATTTTTGTGGGATGATAGGGAAACGTTCATCATTACTGTTTTCAGATATTTTTTCATCCACATAATCCTTGACTGTGCGGTAGTAAGAAAAATCCCAATGGTCTTGAGGTGTAATTTTTTCAACCAATTGCCACATCGCATTAGCGATGTCACCAATTACTTCATGTTGAGGAAAATAGACTTCATCGATATCCGCTGGTGAATAATTGATATGTATTACTTGCGTTCCGCCTTCTTCCATAAAGAATGGAGGTTTTTCAACAACATCATGTCCGACATTAATAATTAAATCTGCGCGGTCAATGGCACAATGTAAATAATCATTATCCGATAAAGCCGCAGTACCTAAAAATAAAGGGTGATCTTCAGGAACCACGCCTTTACCCATTTGAGTATCAAAAAATGGCATGGATGTTTTATCGATAAATTGACATAGCATTTTTGATATACGTTTACGATTTGCACCAGCACCTATTAAAATTAGGGGTGACTTAGCTTTTTCAATCATCTCAAGTGCAATTGCTACCGCTTTATCATTTGCATCGGGACGTCTTACATGGGTGACTGGAATGGGGTTCGTTTTAGTTTCTTCATGAGCCACATCTTCAGGTAGCTCGATATGAACGGCTCCAGGACGTTCATCCTCAGCGACTTTGAATGCCTCTCGGATAACGGTTGGTATGCGATCGCCCCGTCCAATGGATTTTGTAAATTTGGTGATAGGGCGCATCATGTCAACAGCATCGATGATTTGGAAATGGCCTTGCTTACTGGAATGAACCGGTTTTTGTCCCGTGATCATACACATTGGCATCGCACCAAGCTGTGCGTAGGCCGCAGCAGTTACAAAATTCGTTGCACCTGGCCCTAGTGTTGATAAGCAAACTCCAAGTTTGCCAGTCAAACGGCCAATTGTTGCGGCCATGAACCCAGCGGATTGTTCATGTCTTGTTAGTATGAGTTTGATTTGTGTGGAGTGACGTAGAGACTCTAGGAAGTCTAGATTCTCCTCTCCAGGTACACCGAGAATGTATTCAACACCTTCATTTTCAAGACACTTAATGAATAAATCACTGGATTTCATAATAATTTCCTTTCGTTGTCCATTGTTACAATTAGCCCTTCGGCCACTAATCTTAGGAACAATAGCGGTTGCTCAGAGAAAAACTTTAATAGTTGCTAGCGAAAAATATGCCTTAATTAGATTAATTTATCTGAGGAAATTCAGTATTACAGGTTAATTCTCATGAACGTATGCATCAAAATGGTGCATTTAGAATGGATTTACCTTAAGATTCAATAAGTCAATTTGCTATAGATATTTATCTAAATCAGAAAGACTCAAATTAACAACAATATGAATATAAAAAGGGGGAGTTCAATGGGAAGTTTAACAATTGGAAAAATTGCATTTCTGGTCGGTTTAATTATTGCTGTAGTCTCCGCATTTATTAGTGTTCCATATGTGGCTTTAGCACTACTAATTTTAGGTTTGGTAGTTGGTTTTTTGAATGTAACAGATGGTGAACATACTGGTTTTTTAGTCGCAGGCATTGCGTTATTACTTTCAGTTAGTTCAGCTTCAGGTTTGCCAGGAATTGGTGATGAGGTGACACGTGTATTGACTCATCTAACCGCCTTAGTCGCACCAGCTATGTTAGTGGTTGCTTTAAAAAGTCTGTTATCAACTGCTGCTGATTAAATATTTAAAGGTTGTAACAAGAAACCGTTATGGATTTATCCATAGCGGTTTTTTTATTGTTTGAGTTTATAACCTGTTTTAAATATCCACCAAATGATACTTAAGCAAATTATCAAAAATATGGAAATCATTGCTAAGCTGACAAAGATATGGACATCTGAAATTCCATAAAAGCTCCAGCGGAAACCACTGATTAAATAAACCACTGGATTAAACAAGGTAATGGTTTGCCAAACAGGAGGCAACATACTGATGGAATAGAAACTACCGCCTAAAAATGTCAGTGGAGTGATAATCATCATTGGAACCACTTGTAGTTTTTCAAAACTATCGGCCCAAACACCTAAAATGAATCCAAATAAACTGAAACTTAGGGCAGTGATTACTAAAAAACCAAACATATAAAATGGATAGGCTATTTCATAATCAACGAATAATTTTGCAGTGACTAAGATCAATAACCCAAGAACTACAGACTTCGTTGTCGCAGCGCCGACAAAACCAATTAATATTTCTATCCAAGAAATTGGTGCCGAATGAATTTCATAGATAGTGCCAGTAAATTTAGGCATGTAGATTCCAAATGAAGCATTGGAGATACTTTCGTTCAGTAGGGATAACATAATTAAACCCGGAATAATGAACGCACCATAACTCACGCCTTCAATTTCTCCCATGCGTGATCCAATAGCAGCACCAAAAACCACAAAATAAAGTGAGGTTGATAACACAGGCGATGCAATGCTTTGCATTAAGGTTCTTAAAGTACGCGCCATTTCAAATTTATAAATGGCTTTAATGGCATGTATATTCATGATGGTTTTCTTACTAGATCTACAAAGATATCTTCTAATGAACTTTCACTGGAATGTATATCTTTAAATTCAATATTGAGTTCGCTCAGTTGTTTTAATAATTCAGGCAGATTGGATTGTTCGTTTAATGAATCGAATGTGTATTTCAATTCATATCCATCTTCTGAAATTTCCAAATTAAATGCATTTAATTGAAGAGGTATGTTTGTAATGGCTTCTTGTAGATGCAAACTAACTTGACGTTTTCCAAGTTGTTTCATTAAGGTATTTTTTTCTTCTACCATAATGATTTCACCATGATTAATAATACCAATACGATCAGCCATTTCTTCGGCTTCTTCAATGTAATGTGTTGTTAAAATGATGGTAACGCCTTGTTCACGTAAATTACGTACCAATTCCCACATATCTTTTCGAAGTTCTACATCAACCCCAGCAGTAGGCTCATCTAAAAATAACACTCCGGGTTCATGAGATAAGGCTTTGGCAATCATGACGCGGCGTTTCATACCGCCTGAAAGTTGCATGATCTTAGAATCTTTTTTATCCCATAAGGATAAGTCGCGTAATACTTTTTCTACATAGGCATGATTTTCCGGTTTGCCAAATAAACCACGACTAAAATTCACGGTATTCCAAACCGTTTCAAACATATCGGTGGATAGTTCTTGTGGAACTAAACCAATTTTGGAACGAGTTACTCTAAAGTCATCGATGATGTTATGGTCATCGACTGATACTTCTCCACCGCTTGGGTTCACAATTCCGCAAATGGTACTAATTAAGGTAGTCTTACCAGCGCCGTTAGGGCCAAGCAAAGCAAATATCTCACCCTTATGAATTTCAAGATTAATATTTTTCAACGCTTCAAAACCTGAGTCATAGCGTTTGCTTAATTGTGAAATAGATATGATGTTTTCCATAAACTGTATAAGATGATTAGTGTTAATTACTTTTACATAGAGAATTTAAGTGAACTTTATCATTATAAAGTTCCATAGAGTTAATTTTTATTTAAGATTAAATTATCAATTTGTTAATTCGTGAGATTTTAAGAAATGTAGATTTGGGTTGATAGGGTTGATACTGATGCCTGGCCCATAGTGATAAAAGAAATTATTTTCAGAGCTGCTATTCGAACCAAAATCTCTGTAACACTCATCGCAAACCAATATATAAAAACACCGCCATCAGAATTTCTTCGGAGTATTCAAGTATCCACTGGATTCGATGTTGCAGATAATGAAATCGTTAAAAGAATGAATGCAGGTGATTTAGTGATTACTAATGATATTCCATTAGCTGATGCAGTCATTGCAAAAGGTGTTACAGCTTTGAGTCCAAGAGGCGAATCGTTTACAAAAGAAAATATTAAATCACGATTGAGTGTGCGAGATTTTATGGAAACATTACGAAATAGTGGTGTGCAAACAGATGGGCCTGCAGCCATCAGTCAACAGGATAGAAAAACCTTTGCCGAGCATCTCGATAAATGGCTTTTAATAAAATCCAAACAAGGATAAATCGAAGACATAAAAAAAGAGAGCCGAAGCTCTCTTTTTTGCGTAAACGTATTAGATTAACGTTTACTGAATTGAGGACGTTTACGGGCTTTATGAAGACCGATTTTCTTACGTTCAACTTCACGAGCATCACGGGTTACAAAACCAGCTGCACGTAATGGTTTACGTAGTGATTCATCGTATTCGATTAAGGCTCGAGTAATTCCATGTCGAATAGCGCCTGCTTGGCCTGAAATACCACCACCTTTCACTGTGATGTTAATATCAAAATTTTCAACCATATCCACTTCTTCTAGTGGTTGGCGAACAATCATACGACCTGTTTCGCGACCGAAATATTGATCTAAGGTTTTGTTGTTGATAACGACGTTACCGCTACCCTTTTTTAGGAATACTCTGGCTGCAGAACTCTTACGACGGCCAGTACTGTAATAAACTTGTTCGCTCATAACTATTTAATTAGATTTCTAATGGTTTTGGTTGTTGAGCAGCATGGTTATGTTGCTCGCCGGCATAAACACGAAGTTTACGATACATCTCACGACCTAAAGGGCCTTTTGGAAGCATGCCTTTGACAGCAGTTTCAATCGCTTTTTCAGGTTTGTATGCTAACAATTTTTCAAGGCTGATGGATTTAAGACCACCAGGGAAACCCGTGTGGCGATGATACATCTTGTCTTTCATTTTATTGCCAGTAGCAGCAATTTTCTGAGCGTTAATCACAACGATATAATCGCCCATATCCATATGTTTAGCGTAAGTTGGTTTGTGCTTACCTTGTAGACGCTTGGCAATTTCGCTAGCGACACGACCAAGTGGTTTGTCAGCAGCATCTAGCACGTACCAATCGCGAGTAATTTCGGATGCTTTTGGGCTATATGTATTCATTGTGTTTCGTGAAAATTCTAATATTTAGGTCAAAAAAAGAGGGGGAATGGTACGGATCAAGCAGGATGCTGTCAATACTATTTCCAAGGCTTGAATATATTAACATTTTATCTTGCTAACTCTATGATAAAATTAGAGAAAACATGCATTTCAAATATTTAAACGATGGCTAAATTACAATACTCAATGCTTGATAAGCTAATCATCGGCTTTGATAGCCAGATTTCAGCTTTAGCAGGTGCGAATCATTCGCCAAACCGACCCTATCCGGCCGAATCTATTCCTGAAACGCGATTAAATAAAGATGCCCAATCCAAGGTAGAAGGTTATATGCGCGTTAACCATGCAGGTGAGGTTTCCGCTCAGGCTTTGTATTTGGGTCAGGCATTGGTTGCAAAAGACGATTCGGTGAAACAAGCGATGCAGGAATCGGCCGAAGAAGAAGTCGATCACCTGCATTGGTGTCGGCGTCGATTGGATGAGTTAAATAGTCGTACCAGTTATTTAGATCCAGTTTGGTATGTTGGCTCTTTTTCTATTGGCGCCATCGCAGGATTAGTGGGGGATAAATGGAGTCTTGGATTTATTGAAGAAACCGAGAAACAAGTGATTGATCATTTACAATCGCATTTAGCCGATTTACCAGAAGCCGATAAAAAAACAGAAGCGATACTACATCAAATGCAAAAAGATGAAGCGGAACACCGAGATAAAGCAGCCAATTATGGAGCGGCAGAATTACCAACTCCTATAAAACTCCTGATGGGGTTCACTTCAAAAATAATGACCAAGACGTCTTATTGGATTTAGTCATATTGATGTATTGAAAAATAAATTTCTTACCCAATCTATATTGAATAATTCTTATCGATGAACTTTTTCTTGGTTTTTTTTCCTAAACAATAAAATCATTGAACAAAATTTTGGAACTACATACAGATGAATCGTATTAATCAATTTCTTAAACTTTTATTATTATTACCCTTATCATTTATACCTTTTCAAGCAACTCAGGCTGCTCTTCCGGCAACGGTTGATGGCCAAGCGTTACCAACTTTAGCGCCTATGTTGGAAAACATTACGCCTGCGGTTGTGAATATTGCGACCGAAGGTCGAGTGAAGGTTCGTCAAAACCCATTATTTAATGATCCTTTTTTTCGTCGCTTTTTTGATTTTCCTAATATGCCGACAGAGCGCAAAACTCAAAGTTTAGGTTCAGGTGTGATTGTTGATGCAGAACGAGGGTTAATATTAACTAATAACCACGTGATTGCGAATGCGGTCGAAATCATGGTGACGTTACGTGATGGCAAACAACATGAAGCAGAAATTGTTGGTACTGATCCTGAAACCGATGTTGCTGTTATTAAAGTAAAAGCAGATAACTTGACCGATATTAAAACGACCGATTCAGATGAATTAAGAGTGGGCGATTTTGTAGTCGCTATCGGTAATCCTTTTGGCTTAGGTCAAACAGTTACGACCGGAATTGTTAGCGCATTAAACCGTAGTGGCTTAGGTATAGAAGGTTATGAAGACTTTATTCAAACCGATGCTTCAATTAACCCTGGGAACTCTGGCGGCGCATTGGTTAATTTACGTGGCGAATTGGTCGGTATTAATACCGCAATCTTTTCACGCAGTGGTGGCAATATAGGAATTGGTTTTGCGATTCCAGTAAACGTTGCGCTGAATATTATGGAGCAGTTAGTTGAGAACGGCGAAGTTGAACGAGGGTACTTAGGCGTACAGTTACAAGACTTAAGCCCTGAATTAGCGGAAGCGTTTGGACTACAAAAACAACAAGGCGCGGTCATCAATCGTGTGCTCGAAGGTTCGCCAGCCGATAAGGCGGGTTTCAAGGCAGGAGATGTCATTGTATCTATTGATGGCAAGCAGGTTAAAAGTGCAAGTGATGTGCGCCATAGAATTGGTTTATTGCCGGTTGGACAAAAAGCACGTTTTGAAATTTTGCGTGAAGGACAAACTACGATTGTTGTTGCAGCCGTTAGTAAAAATGATAGTCAAGCTAGCCCGAATAATGTTCGTAATGAGCGTTTAGCTGGAGTTACATTATCTGAAATCGAAGAAGACAATCCTTATTACGATAAGGTAAAAGGTGTTTATGTGTTTGCAGTAGAAAGAGGCACTGCGGCGAGAGCCAGTGGTTTACGTGAAGGTGATGTGATTACTTCAGTGAATCAGCAACGCATTAGTAATCTCGATGAGTTTAATCAAGTGGTTAATGCAATAAAGCAGCCTTTATTACTAAGGATTGTGAGGAAAAACTCTGCGCTATTTATTGTGATTAATTAGCCTTAGTCACATTATTCAGCTTGGCTTTATTTACTACAGTTTGTAGTAAGTTGATGATTAAAGTTCGAGGATAAGATTTACGGTAAGCGAGTATCACTTCTCGTTCAGGAGTTGGTTTAGTTAGTTCTCTGTATTCGAGTAAATTCTTCATATCATCATTAGGGTTAATCGATGTACAAGGAAGTACGGTGATGCCAACACCTGCCGCAACCATTTGCCGAATGGTTTCAATTGAACTGCCTTCTAGGGTTTTTTGCATTTGAGTCTTTGAGAGTTCAACGCCTTGGCAACTCATGCAGGCGTTTAATACTTGGTCACGAAAGCAGTTCCCACTCTTTAATAGTAAGAGGGATTCATCGAATAATTCTTCGAGCTTTAATTTTTTCTTTGTCGTTAATGTATGTCCTTTTGGTAAAACAACAGTAAACGGTTCACTATACAAATTAATTGTATCAACAGCAGGTTCATCAAATGGCGTTGAAACGATGACAGCATCGAGTTCACCTTGACGTAATTTATCGGCTAAGTTTTTTGTGTAATCTTCTTCTATTAATAAAGTAAGTTCAGGCGCCATTTGGTTAATTGAAGCAATGATCTTTGGTAATAGATAAGGGCCAATAGTGTAGATGGTTCCCAAACGTAATTCGCCACTGAGTTCGTTTTTAGATTCTAGTGATATTTGTTTTATTTCTTCTGCTGCTTCCAGAACCGTTTGTGCTTGAGCAATGATTTTTTTACCAACATCGGTGATATGAATTTCGTGTTGATGTCGTTCAAATAGAGCGACGTCTAATTCATCTTCTAACTTCTTAACCGCAACGCTTAAAGTGGGTTGGCTAACAAAGCATGCTTCAGCCGCTTTGCCAAAATGTTTTTCTCGAGCAACAGCGGTTATGTAACGAAGTTCGGTAAGAGTCATGAGACAATTCTATCGGATTCTATCTATGAAAACAGAATCAAATTAAGAAAATATAAAAAATTAGAAATGGGGAACGGTTTATTAACCGAAGGCTACATCTGGATGCCAGTGTTGGGCCTGAGTTTCTTGGCTTTGAGGGATCAATAAAGATTCTAACATGTCGATATCAACATAGGTTTTCGTCTGTGGTTCGCCTGCGGATTGAATGAAAGGCATTTCAGGTTCACCAAGTTGATCGAGTACTAATGCTGCGCCAGTAAAATCACTATCAATTGTAAAATTATGAGTGGTAATAATGCTTCGCAAACCTGCTGCTTTAGCTGATTCATTGCCATTATAAGTATCTTCAATCGCGACGCTGTTTTCTGGTGCAATACCAAGTTCAGCTAAGGCATATTGATAAACAGCAGGGGATGGTTTTTGATCCGCAATTAAATCACAACTGACGATACTATCGAACCATTCGATACTGTGTTCGCCAAGTGTGGTTTTTAATAGTGTATGGACATTGGCTAATGAAGAACTTGTGGCAATGGCGAGACGAATTTTTTTCTGTTTCGCTTCCATGATTAAACGTCGAACACCATTGCGTAATTTTAAACGGCCATCTGTTAGCATCTCTCGGTAGATTTCCGATTTACGTTTATGGACTTCAGCAACGAATTCCCTTAGATCATCAACATTTTTGACGTCGATATGATTATCAATAATGAATTTATAGGTACGTTGGCGACCACCTGAGATCGCTAATAATTCGGCGTAGGTTATTTCGCTCCAATGAATGGGCAGGGAAAACTCTTCAAAGGCCTGATTAAAGGCGAGTCGATGAATTTCCTCGGTATTAGCGAGGGTACCGTCCATATCGAATATGATAGCTTTTAAAAATCGGTTATTCATCAATATTGTTGCAATGCATATTTAATTAAGTGTAACAAAAAAACATGAAATGTCATTTAGTTAGCGTCACTTTTTATGATTTTCTATAGTTAATGTGACATCACTCTCGTTATCCAGTTCCAAGCGCTCAATTTTTTCAAATCGTGAGCTAATTTTCTTGGCAGAAGTGTTGACTTGCTCAACATCTGCTTGCGCTTGGTTGATGTGTTTGGCGAGATCATCCATGCGTTTTTGGAAGCGCTGAAAATCTTTGGCTAAATACACTAAGTGCTCTTGAATAATATCGACCTGTTCACGGGTTTCTGCATCTTTTAATACAGCACGTGCGGTATTCAATGTTGCCCAAAGAGTTGTCGGCGAGACTAGCCAAACATGTGCAGAATGTGCGTAATCAACAAGGTCGCCATGCTTGGCTTGAATCTCAGCAAACACCGCTTCTGCAGGTAAGAACATAATGGCGCCATCGGAAGTAACACCAGGAAGGATATATTTTGCTGCAATATCATCGATGTGTTTTTGAATATCACGTTTAAATTGTTTTTCGGCTTGTTTGCGATCGATATCAGTCGCATTAAAATCGGTCATGGTTCGGTAGCTTTCCAATGGAAATTTCGAATCAATCGCGATAGTGCCGGTCGGTTCGGGTAAGAACAGAGCGCAATCAGCAATTTTGCCATTGGGTAAACTGTATTGGATTGCATAACTGTTTTCGGGCATGACATTAGCGATCAATGCATTTAACTGTACTTCCCCAAAAGCACCTCGTGAGCGTTTATCGGCAAGGATTTCTTGTAAGCTAACAACTTCCGAAGAAAGTTCTGTGATCTTTTTCTGAGCTTCATCGATCAAAGCCAAACGCTTTAAAATATCGGTGAAGGTTTCTGTAGTTTTTTTGAATCCTTCTTCTAAACGTTTTTCAACTAGGCCGCCAATTTCATGTAAACGTTGCTCGGTTTTTTCAGTTAGTCCATCAACACGTTTGCCCAATGATTCCATATTAATTTTTAGAGCTTCACTGACTTGTTTTTGGATTTCAGTCATGCCATGTTGCAGGCTATCGTAGAGCTGTTTGATGCCGTCGGTCTGGCGCTCTGCGAAACTGGTTTGATGTGAAGCCAGTTTAGAACTTAGAGATTCTCCTTGAGCGCCAAATGAACCGAGCATTTTTTCGCGCAGTTCAATAATGTGTCTTGCTTGATCGCGTTCAGTTCGAAACAATTGTTGTTCGATTTGATCAATACGTGATTGATTTTCTTCCATGCGTTTTTCAATACGAGTTAGTATCTCTTCATTGCGTTGCGATCGGAATAATCGATAAAGAATCCACACACTTAGAAGGATTAAAACAGGAAGCGCGATCTGTTCGAGAAAAGAGAATAAAATAGTCATATCCACGGGTCGTGATTTTACGTGAATAACATCTTCACAGCCAGAGAAACACCATCATCAGTTTAATCTATTTGAATGAAAATTAGATGAAATCCAAAGCTAAAAAAGTTAAAGGTCGTGGTACATCAGCCTTAATTGATAACCGATATTCATCTTTCGAATATGAGGATATTGACGATGGTTGGGAAACAGTCGACGAAGAACAGCAAAAGATTAAAACGGAAGTCACGATTGAAAATGCAAAAACGATTATCACACGTAATCAATCACCCGATATTCCTTTTAGCCAATCGATTAATCCGTATCGTGGTTGTGAACATGGTTGTTCTTATTGTTATGCACGCCCAGCACATGCTTATATGGATCTATCGCCAGGGATAGATTTTGAATCGAAGTTGTTTGCCAAACCGAATGCAGCAACATTATTGAAAAAAGAATTAACAAAAACGAATTATCAATGCTCACCAATGGCGTTAGGAACTAATACTGATCCCTATCAACCCATAGAACGTGAATATAAAATTACACGTGAGGTCATTGAAGTGCTGCATGCTTGTGATCATCCGTTAACGATTGTCACTAAAAATAATTTAGTCGAAAGAGATATTGATCTATTGGCTGAAATGGCAGAAAAAGAATTAGTACAAATTTTTATTTCCATAACCACATTAAAAAATGAACTGGCTAGAAAACTCGAACCACGAGCAACTGCGCCACATAGCCGATTAAAGGCTTTAGAAAACCTCAACAAACATAATATTCCTAC
This sequence comes from Gammaproteobacteria bacterium, assembly GCA_965243205.1. Lineage (GTDB taxonomy): Bacteria > Pseudomonadota > Gammaproteobacteria > Eutrophobiales > Eutrophobiaceae > CBDEUK01. The sequence continues at coordinate 1,245,728 of CBDEUK010000002.1, read as the reverse complement.
AGGTATAATGTTTGCCCCAGTGATACCAGTGATTAATGATACTGAAATGGAAGAAGTTCTAATCAAAGCTGCAGATTGTGGTGTTAATAATGCGGGTTATGTGATGTTAAGACTGCCAATGGAAGTAAAACCAATTTTTAAAGAATGGCTAGACTTACATGAACCGCTTAAAGCGCAACATGTTATGAATATGGTAAAAGATATAAGAGGCGGCAAAGAGAATGATAGTGAATTTGGACGCAGACAATCAGGTCAAGGCAATTATGCTGAGATCATTTCTCAACGTTTTAAGTTAATTTGCAATAAACTTAATTTAAATAAACAGCGCATAAAGTTAGATACGGTTCTATTCAATCCAGACTGTTTCAAATCTCAGATGAGTTTGTTTTAAATATTATCTGCGTAAGATTGCAATCCATCGATAAAAATTCAATAAACTCATCAGTGAAGCTGAAACATAAGTTAACGCTGCTGCTGTTAAGATTTTATTGGCAATCGGCATTGCTTTGTCAGGCAAGTAATTTCCTTGTTCTAAGACGGGTAACGCACGATTGAAACTAGCATCAAATTCAACAGGTAGAGTGATTAAGTGTAATAAGATGGGTAAACCCAAAATACAAATCCCACAAAGAAACGTCACAATACCTAATTGAGGTATTCGGGTTAATAAAGAAATAAACGGCACACTAATTAATAGAACAGCTGCAATTTTTTCAAGGATAAAAGTTACTCTAGCTAGCTTTTCGCGAACTCTCATTGGTGCATAATTAACATGGTCTTGAATAGCATGACCGACTTCATGTGCTGCGATAGTGACCGCGGTGAGTGACTTTTCGTTATGAACGTCGGGTGCTAATTTCACAATTTTATTGTGAGAATCGTATAGATTCTCGTCAGTTTTTCCTTCTTCGACCTTGACGTTATTGATCTCTAAACGGTTTAATAAGTGTTTCGCTAATTCGCCTCCAGTTCCTGGAAGAGAGGCAATTGGGTCACTGTAGCGTTTTAGGGTGTATTTCACCCAAAGTTGTGGGCCAAAAATAATAATTAAAACTAGGACAATGATGAAAATAATAAACATAAATTCAGTTTACAAAGTTTTTAATGGTCTGTAATGATTAATACGCCTCTTAAATCTTATCAAGCTGCCTTAGATAACAATGAAATTGAATCGGATGCAGCACAAAAAATCGCGGTCGAGGAACTGAATCGGGTTTTTAAAGAATTGCTAAAGCGTAATGAGAATCGTGGTTCAAATGATAATTTGCTTTCGAAATTCAAAACCATTTTTTCTAAACAATCTTCTAATAGCGTTCGAGGTTTGTATTTTTGGGGTGGTGTTGGTCGAGGTAAAACATATTTAGTCGATTTGTTTTTTGATTGCTTGCCATTCGAACAAAAAATGCGCATGCACTTTCATCGTTTTATGCACATGGTGCATGACAAACTTAAATCTTTGAAGGATGTTACGAATCCACTTGAAATCATTGCCGAAGAAATAGCTCGCGATACTGAAGTTATATGTTTTGATGAATTTCATGTTGCTGATATTACAGATGCGATGTTATTAGCTGGTTTGTTGCAGGGCTTGTTTGATAGAGGTGTTACGTTAATTACGACGTCAAACCAAATTCCCGATGATTTGTATTCTGGTGGTTTACAACGCGAACGGTTTTTGCCGGCGATTGACTTGCTCAAGAAATTTACCAAAGTCGTAAATGTTGATTCTGGTACAGACTATCGACTACAGTTTTTAGATAAGGCCGAAATTTATCACTATCCTTTAGACGAAAATGCTTATGCGATGTTAGAGACAAATTTTGAGCATATTGCTCCTGATGTCGGCACGCAAAATAAGATCATTGAGATAGAAGGGCGGCCAATTCAGACTATTCGAATTGCGGATAGTGTTGTCTGGTTCGAATTCGAGGCTCTATGTGATGGACCTAGAGGTGCTGCTGATTACATCGAAATGGCGCGCTTATTCCAAACCGTGTTACTGGCAAATCTGCCTATCCTGGATGATTTGGTGGTCGACCAAGTAAAACGTTTTATGACGGCGGTGGATGAATTTTATGATCGAAACGTCAAACTTATAATTACTGCCGAATCGAAAGCAGAAGGAATTTATACCGGTAAACGCCTGGCTGAACCTTTTAAGCGTACTATCAGCCGTTTAAACGAAATGTCCTCTCACGACTATTTGGCTAAACAACACTTACCTTAAATCGTCATTTCCAATTAATACTTTGTTTATCATCACGCCTTTTCTTAGAAAGGTCTGTAGTGAATTTTTATTTCTAAATATAGTCTGATGATGGTCGATAAACTTTTTTATACAAATGAAAGTTAAAACGTACCTTGATCACAATAGCATCAAACAATACTTGACTAATAACTTTCATTTAACTATATAAGTATCTAATATATATAAATAAATTTTGTAATGGATTTTTCACACCATAATTATCCATAACGAACTCATTAATTTAGAGGTTGAATTTAAGATGTCCGAAGTTCGTAATGATGCCGCCAAGGAATCAATTGAAACACAAATCGCTGCTTTACTAGAATCGCAATACGGCGAGGGCTTGATGTATCCATCTCGCATTAATAATTCCAGACAAGTGTATTTAAAAGCGATTGATATGGGCTATCTCGATGATGAAGGCTATTTAACGCGAAAAGGTCGTTCCTTGATCACACAGTATCGTTTTCACCATTAATTACTCTGTTTTTACCTGTCTTTTAATTACAAATCCTTCTATCGATAGATAAATTTTATTCTTTTCTTTATAAGCGCAGCTTGCTATCTTCTCTGCCCTTGAAAATTGATGGGTTAGACAAGAATATATGTATCAATACGATAATTACGATCAAACGATTGTTGATGAACGAGTTGCGCAATTTCGAGATCAAACGAGACGATATTTAGCAGGCGAATTAGCGGAAGACGAGTATAGGCCATTACGTCTTATGAATGGTTTGTACGTGCAAACGCATGCTCCAATGTTACGAGTAGCTATTCCTTATGGTTTGCTATCTTCAAAGCAGCTACGCATGCTTGCTCACATTGCTCGAAAATACGATAAAGGCTACGGTCATTTCAGTACGCGTCAAAATATTCAATATAACTGGCCGAAATTAGAAACAGTTCCAGATATCTTGGCTGATTTAGCCACTGTACAAATGCATGCCATTCAAACCAGTGGTAACTGTATACGTAATACCACCTCAGATCAGTTTGCAGGTATTGCCCCTGATGAATTAGAAGATCCACGTCCGTATTGTGAAATGATTCGCCAATGGTCAACCTTTCATCCTGAGTTTGCTTATCTTCCACGTAAATTCAAAATTGCTGTGTCTGGTGCAGAAAACGATCGAGCTGCAGTTCAAGTGCATGATATAGGTTTATATCTAGTCAAAAATGATCAAGGCGAGGTAGGTTTTAAAGTATTAGTCGGCGGTGGTTTAGGTAGAACACCTGTAATTGGCAAAGTTATCCGTGAATTTTTAGAGAAAGAATATTTATTGTCTTATCTAGAGGCTATATTGCGTGTTTATAATCAATATGGACGACGTGATAACAAGTATAAAGCACGTATCAAAATTTTGGTGAATGAAACTGGAAAAGAAAAATTTACCGAAATGGTGGAAGCTGAGTGGCAACAGATAAAAGAAGACGTGCTTAAGTTAGGTGAAAAAGAAATCAAGCGTATGCAAGGCTTTTTCACATTACCAAATTTTGATCCTAAAGCAGCACTTGATAGTACTTATACTGAGAATTTGGCAAAAGATTCTGCATTTGCTGCATGGGCGGGGCGTAACTTACGTGATCATAAAGCGGCTGGTTATAAAATCGCTATCATTTCATTGAAATCGCCTGATATAGCGCCTGGCGATGCAACTGATGAGCAAATGGATATCATTGCAGATTTGGCAGATGAATTCAGTTATGGCGAAATCGTTGTTACTCACGATCAAAATCTGGTTCTACCACATATCAAACAAGCTGATTTATATGCATTGTGGCAAAAGCTAGACGCCAATGACCTTGCGACTCCAAATATCGGATTATTAACGGATATGATTTGTTGCCCTGGGTTAGATTTTTGTGCACTTGCTAATGCTAGTTCTATTGGTATTGCTGAACAGATAAACAAGAAATTTGATGATATGGATTTCTTACATGATATTGGCGATATCAAAGTCAAAATGTCGGGTTGTATGAACGCTTGTGGCCACCATCATGTAGGGCATATTGGCATTTTGGGTGTGGATAAGAAAGGTATTGAGTTTTATCAGTTAACGTTGGGCGGATCAGCAGAAAATGATGCAGTACTTGGTGATCGTTTAGGTCCTGCAGTGGATAAAGAACGAGTCGCAGATGTTATTGGAGATATTTTAGACGTCTATTTAGAGCAGCGTGAAGGTGAGGAAATTTTTCTGGAGACTTATCGCCGTATTGGTATCGAGCCATTTAAAGAGCGAGTCTATCCTCAATAGAAGAGTTGATATGAAGATAATAAAAAATAAGCAAATTTTAGAAGATAGTTGGCAGTTTATTGCAGAAGTTGAAGGCTCATTGCCTAGTGGCGATATCATGCTGCCATTCTCGTATTGGAAAGAGAATCAGGCTGAGCTAGAAAAACATACAGGGAAAGTTACGATTGTTTTGAATGGGGCGGATGACATTGAAGATGTTGTAGAACATATTGAAAAATTTGAGCTGATTGGCCTGCAATTCCCAGCTTTTGCCGATGGCCGTTGCTATAGCCATGCTCGCTTATTACGCGATCGCTATGACTACAAAGGTGAGTTAAGGGCTTTGGGTGACGTGCTGCATGATCAGTTATTTTATATGCTCCGTTGTGGAATCGATGCATTTGCCTTACGCGAAGACAAAGATTTTTCATCGGCTATGGCAGCTTTTGATGAGTTTTCAGTGACTTATCAGACCGCAGCAGATGGCGCTCCGCCTATATATAGGGTGCGATAAGCCAGTCATACTCTAACAGTTCTGCTTAATTTTTGATGATCAGAAGTAGAAACTGTTAACCTGATTCCATAAAATTTCCTATTGCTATATTTCCTATGTGCTATATCTTTAAATTAGGAAAATATTTCTCGAAGATTTAAGGGTTTATGATATTTTCCCAACTGAATAACTAGTCCCAAAATACAAAAAAATAATTAATTTAGTACTGTATGGAATTTTCCAATGGCTGATGAAGGTTCAGAATCACCTTCAAAAACGACGCAGGCAGAACCGGCAACTCAAGGTACGTATCAAGATTTATTTCAAGATGCGTTAGAGCGTGTTGCCCGTTTGGATAGCAATGCTCAGTTTCTGAGCGTCAATAAACAATTTGCCGAATTATTTGGTTATTTATCGTCCGAAATGATCGGCATGTCACTGTCTGAGTTATGTATTACGGAAGATTGCAGTAAATCCATCGACCTTTTTGTTGAGATGAAGGCAACTGGTCGCAGTGAAGGTGTATTCAAAGCCAATACTAAATCAGGCGATGAATTCTTTCTTAAAGTTGTTTTAATGAAAGGATTACAGAAAAATGACTCACTTTATTTTTGCTATTGCATCGTTGATTTGGTTAACCCTTCCGAGTTATCACAAGAAGCAAGTATTCAATCACTACAAAAAACTGAATTAAGTCAATCATACGTTCCAAGCACGATCCTTAAGGAACATGCTCAATATCAATCATTGATAGATGGTCTAAACGCTGTTTTTTGGGAATGTAGTTACCCAGATTTTAAATACAATTTTATTGGTGATTCATTAAGTCATGTGCTTGGATATTCAGCAGATGAATGGTTGGGGTCAATTAAATTTAATTCTGATTTTATTCACCCTGAAGATTTACAAGGAATATTGGATATTTGTCTTGCTTCGATTAAGCAGGGCAAAGATTTTGAAATTAGTTACAGAATTAAAAATAAACATAATCAGTATGTATGGATACATGAAAATATTACCGTTATTAAAGATGAAAATCAGAATGTATATCGATTACGTGGTGTGAGTGTTGATGTATCTACTAATAAGGTAGAGGAGCAAGTTGCCAATAATAGTCGCAAACGTATTTTCAAAATTTTTGATTCTATTCCAAGCCCCGTTTTTGCTATTCAATTAAACGATGGAATAGTGACAAAAATTAATCCTGCTTTTACTAACTTAACAGGATTTCAAAAAGAAGACATACTTGGTCGTAATATTTTAGATGTTAATATTTTTTCTGATTCAACATTCCGTGAGTTCAGTGAAAAATTAAAATCTGAAGGCCGCATTCAAGATAAATCGATCGAATATAGAAATAAACTCGATCAAAAAGATTCTATGACTATTTCATCAATCATGGTCGTTGATGAAAAAGTACCATATATATTTTCGATTGTAACAACTGAGCAATATCCAAATTTAGTTAATGATGTGCCGATCGGAAACGTCGACATAGAAGATATACAAAAATTATGTGACATTTTGTCTATTAGTATTTCTTGTTATGACGCTAATTTAAAATTGAAATTTTATAATGATGCTTATAGTAAAGAGTTTAATTCTTCAAACCATTTAACTATTGGAAAATCATTAGAAGAAATTGTTGGCTCTGTAGAATTTGAAAAACTGCATGATTTTTTAGCAATAGTTAAAAAAGGTGAACATGTTCAGTTTGAATATGCAGGACAAGGTTCTTTAAAAGATAAGTTTTATGAAGTGACCATGATCCCGAAAATGGGATCTAATAATGAGCTGCTCGAAATTTATGTTGTGAGTAATAATATTACTCAAAAACGCATGAGCCAATATACCGAAGATAGGCTAGGTAAAATTTTAGAGCAGTCTTTAAGTGAGTTTTTTGTATTTGATATCGATAAACGTCAATTTACTTATGCTAATTCTGGGGCCAGGGAAAATATTGCTTATGATTTAAATGAGCTAAAAAATCAACATTATTTAAATATACTTCCAGAATTTTCTGATGAAAAAATTGAAGCCGTAATAAAAGAATTACAAAACAATGAATCCGAGCTTATTAGCATTAATACAATTATCAATCGTCAAGATGGTAGTTTTTACTCTGCGGATATTAATATTCAATATTCAGAGATTAATTCAGTTAAAGAATTAATTTTCCTAGTTAAAGATGTTACCAAACAAAAAGAAACAGAAACCAGTCTGAAACGTGTTGATGACGCGCTTTCTGTTGTAGAAGAATCAATACTATTTCTGGATAAAGATTTTAAAATTTTATACGCCAATAAAATTTATTTGGAAATGTTCCAGTGTTCCAAGAATTTTATTGAGAATAAAAAAATGGATGAGTTATGGAGTACGGATTTATTTAATTCAAAAATTAAACCGTATTTGGAAAAAACACTTGAAGGACAGATAAAGCAAGATAAATTAAGAGTTACGCTTCCTAAAGGTGAAAGTGATATTAGTATTTTATATTCACCAAGCCGTTCATCTGACAATAGTATCAATGGAATTGTCTTATCAATTCGTGATGTTTCTGCCTCAGAAAACCTTAAAAATATTCTGGCTCAAAACGAAGAGCGATTTCGTTTGATTGCTATGGCGACCAGTGACTCATTATACGATTGGAATTTATTAACTAAAAAAGTTTGGCGTAATGATAAGGATTTTGCAAATCTATATTCTTCTTCAGAATTAGCGGATTGGTTAACGGTTATCCACCCTAAAGATCGAGATTCCACTTATGAGAGTTTTAGGGATGCAGTTAATAATAAAGAAAATTATTGGAATAGAGAGTATCGCTTAAAACAAATTGATGGACGTTATATAACAGTCAATGATCGTGCTTATATAATGTATGACGATTACAAAAAACCTATACGCGTTATGGGGTCGATGACCGATATTACTGATAAGAAGAAAGTTGAAAAAGCTTTAAAAACGAGTGAAGAAAGGTTTAGAGCATTATACCAAGATAATCCATTAATGCTTTTTAGCCTAGATAAAGATGGCATTATCTTATCGTTAAATAACCATGTGACCAGTCAACTAGGATATTCAGAAGTTGATATCCTAGGCGAGACGATTTTTTCAATCATTGATAAAGTTTACATTGATGACGTTAGAGCCCGTATTAATGATTCATTGACAGATATTGGTTCAATCCAAAATGCCGAGTTTGAGAAGAAAGTTAAAAGTGGTGGTAATATCTGGGTCAGATACACCATTCGCTCAATTAAAGATAACGTTAATGATGAGTTAAGAATTTTAATTGTTTGCGAAGATATTTCAGAAAACAAACGTTTATCAGAGCAATTGAGTTATCAAGCGAGTCATGACTCTTTAACAGGTTTAGTTAATCGTGCTGAATTTGAAAGAAGACTTGAACGTGTCTTGAGTTCTAATGATAAAAATACTGCTCATCATGCATTATGTTATTTAGACCTCGATCAATTTAAAATCGTTAATGATACTTGTGGTCATTTAGCAGGTGACGAATTACTAAGACAGATCAGTGGCATCTTAAGTAATGCGGTTCGTAAGCGTGATACTTTAGCAAGGCTGGGCGGTGATGAGTTCGGCATCTTAATGGAACACTGCACTTTGGAACAAGCACAACGTGTTGCCAATGAAATGAGAAAGTATATCGAAGAGTTTCGTTATATTTGGGAAGGCAAACGCTTTATTTTAGGTGTTAGTATTGGCTTGGTGCCAATTTCTCCAGGTGAAAGTAAATCCCTTAATTCTATTCTACGTGAAGCTGATGTGGCTTGTTATGCGGCCAAAGATGCTGGGCGTAATCGTGTTCATATCTATACACCAGACGATCCAGAAATTTCCGGCAAACATGGACAAGTACAATGGGCAGCTATTATTAATCAGGCTTTGGATGAAGAACGATTTGTATTGTATCACCAAGCTATCGAAAGCATCTCACCATTTAATAAAGATTCAAAAGGCGAACGATTTGAAGTTCTTCTAAGAATGTTGGATGAAGATAATAAATTAATTACACCATCTTCTTTTATGCCATCTGCTGAACGTTATAACCTCGCCGTTAAAATTGATACTTGGGTGTTTAATCAAGTATTAGAATGGATGACGTCCAATACTCATCGATTGGATGATATTAAAATGTGTTCTATAAATATTTCTGGACACTCAATGAATAACATTCAATATCTTGATTCTGTGTTACAGAAACTTTATGAGACGAATGTTCCGCCAGATAAAATTTGTTTCGAAATCACAGAGACTGCAGCAATCTCAAATATTTCTACGGCTTTAAGTTTAATGCAAACCATTAAAAGTGTAGGTTGCATGTTTGCCCTAGATGATTTTGGCAGTGGTGTTTCTTCGTTTGCTTACTTAAAACAGTTGCCAGTTGATTATCTTAAAATCGATGGGTCATTTGTAAGAGATATTGCAGATGATCAAGTGGATTATGAAATGGTTCGTTCAATTAAAGATGTTGCTGGTGTGATGGGAATGAAGACCATCGCTGAGTTTGTGGAAACTCAAGAGATTAAACAAAAGTTACACGAAATTGGTATTGATTACGGGCAAGGCTATTGTATTTCAGAGCCAAAAATTTTGGAGTAATTTTTTCTAATGTTTGAAAGATGATATTCCTAGAAAGGAATATCATCATCAAAACTATCATCTGCAGGTGCTGGAGCACTTTGACCGCTCATAGAGTCTGAGTCAGGAGTATTGTTCATAGGTGCAGAATCTGCAGAACCGCCTCCCATAGAGCGACCGCCTAGCATTTGCATTTCATTTGCCACGATTTCAGTGGTGTAACGATCATTACCTTCTTTATCTTGCCATTTACGAGTTTGTAAACGGCCTTCTACGTAAATTTGTGAGCCTTTCTTTAAGTATTCCGCAACGATTTCACCAAGACGATTAAAAAAGACCACGCGATGCCATTCAGTTCTATCAACGGTTTCACCTGTATTTTTGTCTTTCCATGATTCAGATGTTGCTATGCTGACATTGGCAATAGCACGGCCATCTTGTGTGTAACGTACGTCAGGATCGTTACCGAGATTACCAACTAATATTACTTTATTTATGCCGCGGGCCATGAATTTCCTCCAAGTTTATAATCGTATTACTTTAACCTTTTCCGCTCAGAATTTCAGCCTTGTTGCTGACTATTTTTTTATTCGTATCGAGTAAATCTAATGAAAAGAATGTGAGCAGTAGCCACAGACTGATAAATCCAGCACTGAGCATAAACACACTAGAAATGCCAAATCGACTGAAGGCATAGCCACCTAAAATGCCTCCTATGAATGATCCCATAAATTGAGATGTGGAATAAATTCCTAATGCTGTGCCTTTTCTTTCTGGAGCTACTGTTTTGGAAATTAGTGCAGGTAATGAGGCTTCTAAAAAATTAAATGCAGTAAAGAATAAAGTTAAGAATAAAAAGACTAGCCAGTAATCATGTCCTATCAAAAAGAAACCAAATTGCGAAAATAATAAAACGCCTATCATCATCAGATAAAAAATAGGCCCTTTTTGTTTTTTATCTGCAATTAAAACGAACGGTATCATAATCGTAATAGCCAGCAGCATTGCCGGTAAATAGATTTGCCAATGCTCGGCACTATGGATACCTAGATTTTCAAATAAAATAATCGGTATCACAATAAAATTCGCCGTTAAAATAAGGTGTAGAATAAAAATACCCAAATCTAAACTGAGTAATCCTTTATCACGAATCACTATGGATAGTTGTGAAAGATCCAATTCAGTTTCTTTATGAAATGTTTGTTGACTGTTAGGAACGATAAAATGTAATACCACAAGAGCGATTAAAGCAATGATTGCGGTCATGAAGAATAAGCCAGAGAGTCCTAAATATTCAGATAGCATAGGCCCAACGACAAACGATAATAAAAATGCTAAACCAACGCTCATACCAATCATTGCCATTGCTTTAGTGCGATGTTCTGTGGAAACATTATCCGCAAGCAAAGCCATGATAACAGAGGCAACCGCGCCAGCACCTTGCAAAGCCCGACCAATAATTAACCAATAAATATTTTCTGAACTACCAGCGATAACACTGCCGACAAAAAAGACAATCAACCCAATAGTAATCATAGGTTTGCGGCCAAAACGATCGGATAACATGCCAAAAGGGATCTGAAACATAGCCTGTGTAAGGCCATAAATCCCTAATGCAAAGCCGACTAGAGTTGGTGTCGCGTGTTGGATGTCTAAGGCAAACAGTGAAAAAACCGGCAAGATCAAAAACAAGCCGAACATTCGTAAAAAAAATATTAAGCCTAGGGACAAACTGGAACGAATTTCTAACGGACTCATTTTACTCATGGTTTCAAGTACAAACAGCAAATAGGATTATAGTTATTATCATTATCAGGTATTTCTAATCTCGAAAGATTATAAATGAATACCATTATAAATCTTTTTGTGAATTATTAAGGATGGAAACACCAGAACCGTTTATAATACCAGTTTAAATTTTTTTCGGCTAAGTAGATTATCATTCATGGATAAAATCCTGATCCGGGGCGCACGTACCCACAATTTGAAGAACATTGATTTAGATATTCCCCGCGATAAATTGATTGTTATTACTGGTTTATCGGGTTCAGGTAAATCCTCTCTAGCGTTTGATACTATCTACGCAGAAGGCCAGCGCCGTTATGTAGAATCGTTATCCGCGTATGCTCGGCAATTTTTATCGATGATGGAAAAACCCGATGTTGATCATATTGAGGGTTTATCTCCAGCGATTTCCATTGAACAAAAATCCACTTCTCACAATCCACGTTCAACTGTTGGTACTATCACCGAAATTTACGACTATCTTCGATTATTATTCGCTCGTGTAGGACAACCGCGCTGTCCTACACATAAACATCTACTTGAGGCTCAAACCATCAGTCAGATGGTGGATCAATTATTAACCAGAGAAGAAGGTGAAAAATTGATGCTACTTGCACCAGTAGTGCAAGAGCGAAAAGGTGAGCATGTACAGCTTTTAGATAGCTTATATGCACAGGGTTTTATTCGTGCTCGCATTGATGGTGAAGTGTATGAATTGGATCAACCACCAGAATTAGAATTGCATAAAAAACACAATATCGAAGTGGTGGTGGATCGTTTTAAGATTCGCGATGATATTAAATTACGTTTAGCAGAATCATTTGAAACGGCACTGAAACTTTCTGATGGTATCGTGAAGGTCGTTTCAATGGATAATGATGAGACAGCTGAATTGGTATTCTCTGCTAAGTTTGCCTGCCCGGAATGTGGATATAGCATAAGCGAACTCGAACCACGATTATTTTCTTTTAATAATCCGGTTGGTGCCTGTCCGACTTGTGACGGCTTAGGTCAACTACAATTCTTTGATCCAGACTATGTAGTGCAGAATCCAGAGTTAAGTTTACCTGGCGGTGCGATACGCGGTTGGGATCGACGCAATGCGTATTATTTTCAATTAATCCAGTCTTTAGCGAAACATTATAAATTTGATATCGATACCAATTTTTGTGATTTATCTGAAGAAATACAAAACATCATTCTTTATGGAAGTGGTGAAGAGTTAATTCAGTTTGAATATTTGAATGAGCGCCGCGGTACGGTGAAACGTAAACATGTATTTGAAGGTGTGATTCCAAATATGGAACGACGTTATCGCGATACCGATTCCAATATGGTGCGTGATGAGTTAGCCAAATTTCAAAATAATAAACCATGTCCTGATTGTAATGGTTCGAGATTAAATGAAGCCGCCAGGAATGTCTTTATAGAAGGCATTACCTTACCTGAAATCACTTCCATGCAAATCGAAAAATCCAAACAATTTTTTGATTCACTCAATATAAAAGGTAGCCGTGGAAAGATTGCGGAAAAAATACTGAAAGAAGTTGGCGATCGTTTGCAATTTTTAATTAATGTGGGTTTAGATTATTTAACATTGGATCGCAGTGCCGACACCTTATCAGGTGGTGAAGCGCAACGTATTCGTTTAGCCAGTCAGATTGGTGCAGGTTTGGTTGGGGTGATGTATGTGTTGGATGAACCCTCGATTGGTTTGCATCAACGTGATAATCAACGTTTATTGACAACACTAAAACATTTACGTGATTTAGGAAACACGGTAATTGTGGTCGAACACGATGATGAAGCGATTTTAGAAGCTGATTATGTTATCGATATTGGTCCAGGTGCTGGCGTGCATGGAGGAGAGATTGTTGCACAAGGTACGCCTGAGCAATTACTTAAACATAAAACGTCATTAACAGGGCAATATTTGTCAGGTAGAAAACGTATTGAAATTCCTGAAAACAGAACGCCGTATGATACAGAACAGATTTTAAAACTATCTGGCGCAACAGGTAATAATTTAAAAAGTGTTGATTTAGAAATTCCCGTTGGACTTATGACTGCGATTACAGGTGTTTCGGGTTCTGGTAAATCAACCTTAATTAATGAAACGCTTTATAAGATTGTTGCCAAAGAATTAAATAAAGCCAGTGCTAGTAGTGCAGCGTATGAATCGATTGAAGGCTTGGAACAGTTTGATAAAGTGGTTGATATTGATCAAAGTCCTATCGGTAGAACACCACGTTCAAACCCTGCAACCTATACGGGTGTTTTCACCCCTATCCGCGAATTATTTGCAGCGACTCAAGAAGCGCGTTCACGCGGTTATAAACCTGGACGTTTTAGTTTTAATGTCAAAGGTGGGCGATGCGAAGCTTGCCAAGGTGATGGTGTTATTAAAGTAGAAATGCACTTCTTACCCGATATTTATGTTGCGTGTGATGTTTGTAATGGTAAGCGATACAACCGCGAAACTCTGGATATATTATATAAAGGCAAAACTATTGCTGAAGTATTGGATATGACGGTTGAAGATGGACGAGTCTTTTTTGATGCCGTTCCTGTTATTGCAAGAAAGTTACAAACTTTAATTGATGTTGGTTTGTCGTATATTAAGATAGGACAAAACGCGACGACTCTTTCAGGTGGAGAAGCTCAACGTGTGAAATTATCTCGTGAACTATCGAAACGAGATACAGGTAAAACATTATATATCTTAGATGAACCTACTACAGGATTACATTTTTATGATATCCAACAACTATTACATGTATTACATCGTTTGCGTGACCACGGTAATACGGTTGTTGTTATTGAACATAATCTTGATGTGATCAAGACAGCCGATTGGATCATTGATCTCGGCCCTGAAGGCGGTGACAAAGGTGGAGAAATTATTGCCTCTGGGACACCTGAACAAGTGTGTGAAATTGAACGCTCCCATACAGGTCGTTTTTTATTACCCGTTTTAGAACGTTTTAAAGAACCAACTAGTCAAAAGAAAAGCGCATAACGAGGATAAGCTATGAAATACAGCATAGGTTTATTATTGATTTGCATTTTCAGTTTCAATGCTTGGGCCGAAAATCCATTACCTGTTAATTGGCAAGAGCTACCAAAGCCTTATGCTACAAAATCATCCGTTAACCCAGGCTTTACAGTGAACCGTCCAAAGGATGCAACACTAACTGTACCAAATGGGTTTAAGGTTGAAGAATACATGGATGGTTTCGATGGCCCGCGTTATATGATTAATGGTAAAGGCGATGAAATTATTCTTTCTGATATGGACGATGGAAAAATTTATATCATTAAAGATAAACAAAAACAGGTTTTAATCAAACGATTGAATCAGCCTTTTGGTTTGGCCTTATACAAAGACTGGCTTTATGTTGCGGATGTTAATTATGTAAGACGTTATCCTTATAATGGTCTAGAACAGTCAGTTGGCGAACCTGAGAACATTATTAATATAAAAAAATATAATTCAGGCCATAAAACTCGCAGCATTCTTATTAATGAACAAGAACAAAAGTTATATTTAAGTATTGGTTCTCGATCGAATGTTAGTGCAGGAGAACCAGAAGCTAGAGCAGCTATAACAAGATATAACTTAGATGGTACTGGTTATGAACTCTATGCCAGTGGTATACGTAATGCGGTTGGTATGCGTTTTCATCCTTCAACTAAACAACTATGGGTAACCTCTCATGAACGTGATGGCTTAGGGGATGATTTAGTACCTGACTTCTTTACCCAAGTAAAACGAGGTGGGTTTTATGGCTGGCCTTATGCTTATATCGGGCCTCATGAAGATCCACGACGCGAAGATGAAGCACCAGATCTTGTTGCAAAAACATTATATCCAACGGTTTTATTAGGCGGACACGTTGGAGCTATGGATGTTTTATTTTATACGGCCGATGCATTTCCTAAGAAATATCATAATGGCGCTTTCATTGCTTTGCACGGTTCTTGGAATCGTTCGGAACGTGCAGGGTATAAAATAGCTTTTGTTCCTTTTAAAGAGGGTCAAGCCATTACTGGTCCTGAAGATTTTTTAACAGGATGGTTAATTTCTCCAGATTCAAAAAGAGTTTGGGGGCGTCCAGTAGGTTTAGTCCAAATGAATGATGGTTCTCTATTAATTTCTGATGATGGTGCTGGCAAACTTTGGCGAGTAAGTCATCCGTAAAAGATACTTTTTAATATGTCTGCTGAGGGTAAACAACGACTTAAGGCCATTGCCCAAACAAATAATATTGAATCATTATCGATTAACGATAATTTAATTGCTTCTCTAATCGATGAAGAAATAGTTAATTATTTAACGTTCAATATTATTTCTGATTATCAAATTGAAATATTTCTAACGTCTTTCAGAAAATCATTACTTAATTTAATCTTTGAACAAGAATTCGAACAATTAAATATTCTTAATCTACAATTGTTTTTATCGATTTTATCGAAACAATGTTTCAATACAGAATATGTTTTTTTTGTTAGTGAACAGGAAAAGTTTTATTTAGATATATTTTCTCAACAAACTATTGAATTTCCTGAATCGATCGTATGGTTAAGGGTTTTAATCATTGCTTGTTATAAAAATATACAATCAGAAAAACAGATTGTTAAATTAATAAATTCGAAAAATACATTTCCGATAGAAATTGAAAATCTTATCAAATATCAGATTACGGATACTCGAACAGAGGATGAATTAAAAAATACAATAAAAAAAACAAGTCGTTTAACGCATGATATTACAAAGAATGTTAAACAACACTATGAAAGAAACCCCTATCCAAGATGGTTTAAAATAAGTGATGTAACTGAACAGAGTATTGATGTTTTTATCGAGCAATCCTTATTCGATAATATGCAATATACGCTAAAAAATATACCTGAAACTGTTCTTGTTATTGGTTGTGGTACAGGTTTGCTAAGTATTGAACATGCATCACGATTTTCCAACTCTAAAATCATTAGTATCGATTTAAGCCTTTCTAGTCTGGCCTATGCAAAACGAAAAGCAATGGAATTACAATTCAATAATATTGAATTTATTCAAATGGATTTGATGGACATAGACCAACTCAATATTCAGTTCGATTTTATTGACTGCATGGGAGTTTTATCACATATTGCTAAACCACAAAAAGCACTTGAAATGTTTATTAATCAATTATCAGTTCAAGGTATATTGCGATTTAATTTATACAGTGAGTTAGCAAGAAGAACTATACGTAAATCGGTTAATTATATTCAAGAAAAACAATATTCAGAGTCTGATGAAGTTATACGTTCATTACGACATGATTTGATCAAAATAGATGGCTTTGAAAAACTAATTGAGTTAAAAGATTATTATTATATGTCTGGTGTCAGAGATATGTTGTTTCATCGCTATGAAAATCATTATGATCTGATTGAGATAAAAAACATGCTTGGACAACTTAATTCTCAGCTTTTAGGGTTAGAGTTAACAGATAAAACGATATACCAAGAATTTTCCAAACAATATCAAACTCAATCATTATTCGAAAATTTAAATCGATGGCATGATTTTGAACAGCAATATCCAGACACATTTAAAAATGATTATGTTGTTTGGCTACAGAAAAATCGATAAATATTTGCAATCATCTTACTTTCCCTATAATTTTCAGTTCCAGATTTTAACTTAACAACATTAGGATTAAATATGTCTGCTTTAATTTGTGGCTCTTTCGCTTACGACCATATCATGGTATTTCCCGATCAATTTAAAAATCATATCCTGCCAGATAAGGTTCATATGATAAACGTTTCTTTCTTAGTACCAGAGATGCGTAAAGAATTTGGTGGTTGTGCAGGTAATATTGCCTATAACTTAAAATTATTGGGTGAAGAACCTGTGCCAATGGCGACAGTAGGAAAAGATTTTGGCCCTTATGCAGAATGGATGGATCATTATGCGATCAGTCGAAAACATATTTCTATATTAGAAAACAACTTTACTGGACAAGCATTCATTACAACCGATTTAGACGATAATCAAATTACTGCTTTTCATCCAGGTGCTATGAATTTATCGCATCAAAATAAAGTCAGTGATGCAGAAGGAATTACTATCGGGATTATTTCGCCTGACGGTCGTGATGGCATGATTGAACACGCCAAACAGTTTGCAGAAGCTGGTATTCCTTTTATCTTTGACCCAGGCCAAGGTATGCCAATGTTTGATGGTAATGATTTAAAATCTTTTATTGAACAAGCCAGTTATGTCACCGTGAATGATTACGAGTGGCAATTAATGCAGGAACGAACTGGATTGAGCGCAGAAGAAGTTTCTAAGCAAGTAAAAGCATTAATTGTAACCATGGGTGGTGATGGTTCTGTGATTTATGCAGATGGAAAAGAAATAAATATTCCATCTGTAAAACCTGCAGCGATTAATGATCCAACAGGTTGTGGTGACTCTTATCGTGCGGGTTTATTATATGGATTATTAAATAACATGGATTGGGAAACCACTGGTCGTATTGCTTCATTAATTGGTTCTATCAAGATTGCTTCTAACGGAACGCAGAATCATCAGTTTACGCCTGATGAATTTAAAGCGCGTTTTAAAGAAGAATTCGGATTCGAATATTAAAAATAATAAACAATAAAACTAAAAAGGCGATGTTCATACATCGCCTTTTTTATATTAAATTCCTACATCTGACCAAACGGCTAATTCATTACCACTTGGTTCAATAAAATGAAATCGTCTTCCGCCTGGAAAAGAAAAAATAGGCTGACAAATTTCACAACCAGCGGTTTCTATATTCTTTAAAGTTTGTTCAAGGTTATCACTGTATAAAACAATCAATGCTGAACCTTCAGCAGCAGAAGAACGTAAATCTGATTTAAAAAAACCACCATCTAAACCTGAGTTTGAAAAAGCAGCATACTCAGGCCCATAATCTTCGAACTCCCAACCAAAGACATTAGAAAAAAAATGTTTCGTCGCATCTATATCCTTACAAGGAAATTCAACGTAGTTTATATGTATATTATTCATAATATTTATTTTTTAGCATAGATAAAAGATATAATCCTTGAGCTGTTGCATGAAAATTTGAGTTATTAGACTTCATTGCTAAGCCTCTAGATCCAAAACCTATAAATTTATTATTACCTATTGATAATAATGGTTGAAACCCACTCCAGCCTCCATCATTTAGTTGCTCAATTAAAATTCGTTTAACCCAACGTTTTCTTAATTTAGAACTATTACCACTATCTATGAGCATCATGACTCTTTGAATATATACGTCTACAACTCGAACATCAAATGTAAGTTGGTAACTAATCCAATTAGCAATTTTTTCTATATGGGTTTCTAATTTGATATCTGTTTTGCAGTTAGCTCTTTGCATGAATCTAAAGGCCATTAGCTGATGGGTAAAACATGTAGGAGAGGTTGGATAATTTATAAAACAATAATTTAAATTATTTTGCTTTCTTATTGTTTCTGAATTTTTTAGTTCTACATCACATGTATAACCATATACAAAATATTTAGAGTATTCAGGTATTTTTGAGGCAAGTAATGACAATGAATCTATTTTTGATGAACCATCATATAACAGTGAGTGCCATGGGGTGTTGACATAAAACAAATAGTTTTCATTTAAATAATTATCGACGAGTTTTTTTAGTCTTGGCTCATTTTCCAGTTCAAGTGATTGAATAAGTAACCACCATAACATCGAGTTTTTTTCCTTAAAAATTTTTTCTTCATTAGTAATTAGCCATGTAATGGAATTGCTATAGGCATTTTCTATATCTGTTTGAGAATAATTTTCTGACCAATAATTATTATGAATAAATAATGTAAGGTAAAGAAAAAGTAGTATTAAGATGAGGCGAAAGAAAATTCTTTTCAGAATATTAATCATTTATTACAAAGTAATTACATTTTTTTAGATGAAAATTAATTATAGGAAATCAACCAATAATTATATTAATGGTTAGTATATTAAATTTTTATTTAATATGTCTATCTTATAAAGGTAAGATTTTTTTGATAATACTAATCTTTTAAATTAGTTAGAGGCATGTATCACATTAAATTTTTTCCTTATGCGTACAAGAATAGACGGTGCCAGGATGATTTCTTTTTATTAATTCCAAAAAGAATAAATTACCAATAATTAAAAATATGAAAAAAAATAATATGTATATTTTCATTTTTATAAATTCAAAAATAGATAATTAATTAAAATGATTTTTTCTGTAAATGGAGAGGAAATCCTTTTCCAGTTACAAATTATTCCATTTATTTATGTACTACTGGGGAGTATCTATTAAATTAACTATCAACAATTGCAGGTTTTAACGTAGCAAGTATATTGATTAATTCATTTTTTTCATTTGTAGGGACATTAAACTCACTCAATGTATGTTGTAAATGATTCACGGTTAATTTCCAATCACTTTCATTTAATCCCATGCCACGATGAGCTATTTCCATAGTCTGACCGATATATTTACAAGGTCCGCCAGTCGCTTCACATACAAAATCTACCATCATTTGTCTGATATGATTAAAACGTGACTCTGGGATATGTTTTAATACACGACCAACTTGCTGATCGTTTGCAAGACGATTCATTAAATCATCAACCACTGCAGCAACTGCGTCATATCCCCCAAGCCGACTGTATAAAGAGTCATTTGAAAAAGCACTTGGACTCGTAAACATCATCATTAAGGCTAGTGTATTTAAAGTTATTGTTTTAGTTTTCATATTATCTATTCCTTGTCATTTTCTTAGTCATATATGATGTCGAAAGGTCTAGACCATTTTACGTACAACAAGCAGTAGTCTTTTGCATCACATGTCAAAGCATGTTTAGGAGCATTTCCAGGAAAACTAATATAGCCTTTGCCACTGGGGAATTTATGTTTCTTACCATTTTCGCTAATCAGTGTATAAGCACCATGAAGCCAAATATAGGTTTCATCACTGGTATGGGAATGCATGTTTACATAATAGCCAGCAGGCGTTTTTATGATAACTTCACTACCGTCTTTGCTTAAGTCACCACGAATAACCGCAATCTCAGCGCCTTTATCAAGGCCATCAACTTCGAGCGGCGACCAAACTATTTTGTCAAAATCAATAATGGTTTGATCAGCTCCTAATGCAATGGGTTTTATATTTGAACCCATTTCATGAGCGTAGGCATTCACAATACCTAACGCTAATAAACAAAAAATAAATTTTTGAATTTTTTTCATAATTACTTTCTCCAATATTATCTATCAATAATTGCATTGATCATTTTGCAGACTGTATGCCAGGCCAGTTTTTTTGAAATTAATATATATAATTCAATGCTTTATAGATTATTTGCTTATTAAATCAGAAATATATTTTTCATTAGATTTAACAAAATATTTAATATTTCTGTATTTTTAATAGTATTTTTTGCCATTTTTAATAAAAAAATTTATTAAAAATAATGACTATAATTAGATAATTTATTAAAAAAGACATAAAACAAATATGAAAGATATGCAGCCGATAGATATAAATTCACTGCCGATTATGATTTGTGTGACTGATAGCAAAGGTGTGATTAAAAATTCTAATCATATGTTCATAGAGCAATTGAATGCAGATTCAGAACAATTAATGGCTTCTAATATGACTGAACACTTCAAGCCGTTAAAGAAATTAGAATTATTTTTAAAAAACGAACGCTCTTTAAATCAAGGACAAATCGAACTTAAATTTAATTTCCAAGATATAACCTCAAGATTATTGGCTTACACACGTGTCATAAATAAACATAAAAATGATTTTGATATTCTTTGGACCATTATTAATGTGTCTAAGTATTATGAAAATGTAAAAGAAAAAGAAAGTGCTTTAAAGGAACTGGACAAATTAAATTCAAAACTGGTCATGGAGCGAAATTATTTAAGGGAAGAAAAGTTACAGATTCGAGATGTTGGAGACATGGTCGGTGCTAGTCCTGCATTATTACAAATGGTTGAAAGGATTAAATCCGTTGCTAATACAGATGCATCTGTACTCATTGTAGGAGAGTCAGGTTCTGGTAAAGAGATGGTAGCACGGCTTATCCATGAAAAGAGTAATCGAAAAGAAGCGCCGTTAATAACGGTTAATTGCGCATCCATCCCTTCTGAACTATTTGAAAGTGAATTTTTTGGACATGTTAAAGGTGCTTTTTCAGGTGCAGTTCAAGATAGAATCGGACGTTTTGAACTTGCGCATAATGGAACCTTGTTTTTAGATGAAGTCGGCGAAATTCCAATTGATTTACAAAGTAAATTACTTCGTTCAATTCAACAAAAATCATTTGAACGTGTAGGGGAAAACGTAACGCGTGAAGTTAATGTTCGTATTATTGCTGCGACTAACCGTGACTTAGAACACGAAGTGGAACAAGGGAGTTTTCGTGAGGATCTTTACTATCGACTTAGTGTGTTTCCAATTACGGTGCCACCTCTTAGGAAAAGAAAAGATGATATTGTTCCGCTTGCACAGTATTTTGTTGAAATAGCAAAAACAGAGTTTGATAAACAAATAGGAAGTTTTACTGAAGAGCAATTGAACATGCTTCAAGACTATGACTGGCCTGGCAATATTCGTGAATTAAAAAATGTGATTGAGAGAGCTGTGATTTTATCCGACGGTCACTTAAGAATTGATCTTGCTTTACCTCAACAAGCACTGAAACAAATTAGCACTGACTTTAATGGAATCAGCCACTCAAACAAACAAACGATTATTCCAGATATCATTCTTAAACAAATTGAACGAAATAATATTATTAATGCATTAGAAAGAACGGCATGGCGTGTTTCAGGTGAAAATGGAGCAGCCAAGCTTCTAGGAATGAATTCGTCAACGTTAAGTTCAAGAATAAAATCTTTAAATATTTCAAAGCCAGAAAAAAATTCGCTTTATTCTAAAATTGGTGGGATTACTAAAATCACACAGTTCATTGATGATTTATTAGCTAAATTACGCTCAGATCCTCAATTAGGTAGACATTGGCAAAATAGAGGAATAGATAGCATAAGAATGGAAAAAAAATACTTGGTTGATTACATATGCGATATGAGTGGAGGGCCTTACAAATATACTGGCAGGAAGATGAATGAAGTGCATAATGATATGCAGATAGATGAACAAGACTGGAAAATTTTAGTGCAACATTTTGTTTCAGTATTATCCAGTCATGGTATTGATGATAATACTCTAGAAGAGTTGCTGGATATGATCGTCGATATTAAACAACAAATTATTAATTAATATTAATTTTAACTATCGGAATAAAGTTGTAATTAGTGACTTGCTTTTTGTAATGTGATGATAGTTTTATTTATATTAAAAGCAGTCATAAAATCTTCGCCTTTATATATTTTTTCTAAAAACCTTTTTTTATTATATTCCGAATTCTAGCTTTTACAGAAGCGGCTTCATCTTGTAACGCAATCTCGAAAAATTGTTTAACCTCTTCCATGTATTCTGGATGTTGAGAAGCTAGCTCATAAAACCCATTATAAGACCAAGCCCTTATAAATTTATTATCATCTGTTAATGTTATTCTAAGAAATGATTCTACTTTGGTTTTTTGAACGCTATCTATAGGCATATATTGTAAAATTTGTAGTACATGAAGTTTAGATTCCCAATGCTCCAATACATGTAGTGAATCATATATTATTTTTATATGTTCAACTTTAAGCTTATTTCCTGACTCTAACCATTTTTTCAACAACCATGTACCACCTTTCTGGATAGATACATCATGTATTTGAGAGAGAATATTATCTATAAAGTTAGGTTTGCTATGATACTTTTCATACACTGAACTAATATCATCAGTAGACTTGCCGTCCCATGCTATTATTTCATCATTCATATTAAATTAAGTAGACATAGGAAGTTGACTGGAATGACTGGTTATGTTGAAAATTTTTTAAACACTGTTATTAATAACGGAGTTGCAATAATCCCCGCTAAAATTGGTAACAAAAAAACAATTATAAGATTTTTACCTGATGTTAAATCAAGTTTAGCCTTGATGTAAAAATAAGTTGCTAAAAAGCCAAAAATTAGTCCAAAAAAACCGCCGAAAATAATTTTGAATGGGATTTGGGTTAAGAGCCAAATTCCTGAAATAGCCGCACCAAACTTCAAAGATCTACTCCATAGATTAGTTTTTACACCTGACCATTTTAAAAAAGGATAAGACGCAATTACAAAAGAACTAAAAATAATAAATGCTATTAGAAATATTAGCAATATACTCATCATAGCTTCATTTATTGAGCTAAATCTAATTGAACTTCGACTTTACCACCTGATTTATCAAATCCTCCTGATGGTTTAACATCTATTAACTGATGTGAATTTACCCAATTTTTACCATCCAGACTTGCCCAATATTTATATAGATAGAGATCTTTTTTGAAACTAGCCATTACCGTGGATGATAAATCTTTGTTGAAAATATTACCTTTTAGGGAAAACTGGATAGGAAATTCAGTATTTGCTGGAATGAAAACAATATGCTCTTCTTGCACACCAGAAGTTTCACCAACTGTTACAACAGATACTTTATCTATAAGAGAAGAACTTGGTGTGTTTATAGAAGCACAACTAGACAATGTAGTTAAAATTAATATTAGTAATATCTTGTTCATTTATTTAATATTTCCTTAAGGCTACGATATAAATGTAAGTAATATTTTATAAATCTAACCTGCATCATTTTTTAAATGATTTTTAATGTTCTTGTTAGAGTTTAATTGTTGTATAAACTTATCCCATACCTCATTTGGTTTTTTATCAAAGGCTTTAAAAAAAGCGCGCTCAAAACTTTCGCCTTTTTCAATGTCTCTCAGAACATTTTGAATCTGATTATCTTTAGACAAATATTCTAAGAATAGCGATGCTTGCCGATAATTCATATTTTGCAGAAATTTATCATCGTTTGGAGCAGTATAGTTTAACGGCCATCGATTACTAAATGCTCCTCCTTCACCAAATAAGCCAGAAGAATGAATTGGTATAAAATGTTTTCCTGATTGAATGTATTCAATGGCATCTTTTTTACTTACTTTATGTCCGCCACCACCATCTGCAGCCATAGTTGCGAGTCCTTCATGAAACCATTGTGGGATATACCAAGTACGTAATAAAGAAATCTGTTGAAACAAATGAAGGTGTGATAGTTCATGAGTTAAGAAGTACTGCTGTTGGTTTTCTCGAAATGCTCTAGGCGACAAAAATAAACCATTTTCGCTAACAGCTGCTGCAATTGTGGAATGATTATGAGTATATTGTTGAAAACACTCTTCGGTATCACAAACATGAATAATTACTTGTTTAGAAAACTTTTCGCCATGTACTTGTTCTACAGCCGAAATTGAAGAGTCAATATATTGGATTAAAGTTCGAGCATTCTGGATAGCAGATGGCTTGTATAAAATACGGCTATCTTCTTGAAGGATCTTGAAATCTTCACGAACTGGAGAATCATTATCTAATGGTCTGAAAGCAGAACAGCCAGTTAAGGTACATAAAATCAAAAAACAATAAAAAAATTTTAAATTACATATTGTCTTATTACTATAGAGATTGAATTGAAACCACCATATTAACTTTGGAATAGAATAATTGTTATTCATTTTGGTTTGTAAATACCTAAGATTGAAAATAGCAATCCAATAAATATTATTGTACCAGATACTATATTAATGAATATATGATCATGCTTAGATACATAATCAGAAAAAAAACCAGCGCTTAGCATTAAACTTAATATTAAAAATAATGCAGCTAGCGACCACTTTTTTTTATTATAAACACCAAACCACACAATAAAGAGTATCGATATTGAAGCAGCAATATTCAGTGTATTTGCATAGACTGCAATTGAATTAGCATTAGATAAAACTTTTGGGTCTATATTTTTTATTGTGGCAGTGGAAAGAGACTCTAACAATGCTGGAGCAGACTCGCCCAAACCCAGCACTGGAATTAACACAAGAATTAGGGATGCTAACAAATTTAACACGGCCCATAGACTTATTATTGAACATCCAATTTTCAACATTGTGAATAACTAGCGTCTTATTGCCCAAAGTACAAATCGTAAAAAACCTATAATAAATACAAATATGGATAATGAAATCATAAACATATACATAGGCAGAGGTAATACAACTGATTCATTATAATCAGTAATATTATTAGGTGGATATTTTAAGAACCAAATAATACTAGATACTATATAAATTAAAAGACCATATAGCATTAAGTATCTTCCATTAGCTTGGCTTTTGAAAATAAGAATAAAACAAGCTACTAAAAATATAATTACTGATAAGGCGTATAAAATAAACATACCGTTTGTAAAAAATTGAGTTAAAAACACTTCAATATCTGAAATTGGTTCTAGTGTGAAATCTTTCATGATGTTTCTTCTGCCTAATTTCGCAATTTATTGGAACATAATATTGCATTAGGTACATTAGCTCTTTGATATAAGTAATCCATATGTATTTATAGTTATAAAGTTTAAATTCAGCTGATCATACTAAAATCGACTGTATTAAACAGTTATAGCATTTAATACTCGTTATTATTTTTTATATAATTCGGTGTTAACTCCTTATATTTTTTCTTCCAAGTTAAACCATGCGCTTTACAAATATAGTTTTCAAGGACATTATCATTTGACATAAATACATATTCACAAAGTTTTGAAAAAAGCCCATTATCCAATTTTGATGCTTCAATAATTTCTTCTAAATCTCCAGCAGATATCAACATGGTCACAATTTCAAATATGATTTCATCATAGCCAAAATATTTATCTTGTATGTTGCCATGATCACCTATACATTGAATTTCATCACCAATCCAGCTTCCAAACAACGTATCTTTCATTTTAATATCATGGTCATTTGATTCCGTTAATAAAAGTGCAAATGCTCTAGCGCTTAGACCATATCCAATTCCAGAAAATTTATCCGAATTTCCAAATTCACCAATGCTAAAACGTTGTTTTTTGGAATGATTAATGTAATGAAAATATTCACTCATATTTAGCTATGACAATGCGTTATATGAGAATATTAGAAGGAATAAGTTACGTATAATGTAATTAGTTAGTTTTGGCATTTTGTAACCTCCTGTTTTAAAAATGTAGTTATATTATAGTAAGTATATAATTGAAATCTATATTCAATTGATATTTTAACCTAACTTATCATCCGCTATATGATACTTAGGATCTTCTAACACATTTATTTCGATCATGCCTTTGGCTTTATCCAATAATTCTAAACAATCAGCACTGAGATGTTTTAGGTGCAAACTTTTACCGAGTTCAATATATTTTGCTGCTAAGTTATCAATGGCTTCTAACGCTGAGTGATCCATTACCTTGGCATTTTGAAAATCAATGACGACATCGTTTGGATCTTCTTTCGGAGTGAATAAACTTTGAAACTCCGTTACTGAGGCAAAGAATAAAGAACCATTCAGTTCATAGTTTTTCCAGCCTTTGCCATCAGTTGATGATTTAACATTGATTTGCTTGGCATGTTCCCATGCAAACACTAAGGCTGAGAAGATAACACCAACGATCACGGCAATCGCTAAGTCTGCAAACACAGTAATAATTGCGACTAATAAACCAACAACGATATCGGGTTTAGGAACGCGACCGAATAAACGAAAACTTCCCCATTCAAATGTTTTTTCTGCAACAACAAACATCACACCAATTAATGCTGCTAATGGAATCATCTCAATCCAGGTTGATGCGAATAAAATAAATGATAAAAGAAATACAGCGGTAGCGATTCCTGATAAACGATGTAAGGCGCCGTTGTTAATATTAATCATACTTTGACCAATCATCGCACAACCGCCCATGCCACCAAATAATCCTGTGACGACATTCGCAATACCTTGTGCCATCGACTCTGTATTTGGCATTCCTCGCGTGTCAGTCATATCATCGATCAAGTTTAAGGTTAATAAAGTTTCGATTAATCCCACAGCAGCGAGTATCAATGAATAAGGCAAAACAATTTTTAAGGTTTCTAGATTAAACGGAACATCTGGAAGATGAAAAGTTGGTAAGCCTCCACCGATCGAACCTAAGTCGCCAACGGTTTTGGTATCAATGTCTAAACCTATTACAGCTAATGAAACAACTAAGATAGCAGCGAGGGTTGATGGAATGGCTTTAGTAAATTTGGGTAGCAAATAAATAATAGCAATCGTAATAGCTATTAACATTGCCATGGTATAAAGCGGCATACCCGACATCCATTGGTTTATACCATTTTCATTTTCTATTTTGAAATGATTAAACTGTGCTAGAAAAATGACCATAGCTAAGCCATTCACAAACCCAAGCATGACAGGGTGGGGTACCATACGAATAAACTTTCCTAACCGACAAGCGGCAAAAATGAGTTGAAACACACCCATTAATACAATCGCAGCGAATAAATATTCGACTCCATGTTCTACAACTAATGCCACCATAACCACGGCTAATGCCCCCGCAGCACCTGAAATCATACCAGGTCTTCCACCGATAACTGATGTGATTAAGCAAATTAAAAAAGCAGCATAGAGTCCTGTCAAAGGTGATACATGAGCGATTAAAGCAAAGGCAATAGCCTCAGGTACCATTGCTAACGCAACGGTTAAACCACTTAATAAATTTGTTTTTATATTTTCAGGTGTTAATTCTTGCATGGGATTCCTATAAGTAACGCATACGTAGCCAATTGATTACGCATAGAGCAATAATCAAGCCGTTTTTTGAGGGATGAAAAAGAAACTTGAGAAACCTATTCAATCTTCTATAGGTTCGAGGTCATTATGGGGCGCGATTATTACATACTATAGAATTAACGCAAATGTATAATAAGCTATAAAAAGGCGGTGATTAAACCGCCTTCATTTCTTTACGACGCTCATACAAAATGAATTCTGTATAACCGTTGGCTTGTTGTCTGCCTTTAAACACTAAATCCATTGCGGCTTGGAATGGAATACTGTTTTCAAACTTATCTGACATTGCTTGATAATTTGGATCATTACGATTTTGTCTATCAACAATTACTGCCATACGTTTCATTGCAGTTTCAACATCGTCTTTAGTCGCGATACCATGATGTAACCAGTTTGCTATGTGTTGGCTAGAGATTCGTAAAGTCGCACAATCTTCCATTAATGCAATATCATTGATATCAGGCACTTTAGAACAACCGATGCCTTGTCCTACCCATCGAGAAACATAGCCTAAAATACCTTGAGCATTGTTTTCGATTTCATGACGAATTTCATTTTCGGTCAGTTTACGATCAGGATCCATTAATGGAATCGTTAATATGCCATCAATATAATTTTCATGCAGTGTTTGCATTAAAGCATATTGCCGCGATTGAACATTTAAACGATGATAATGAATGGCATGCAATGTGGCGGCGATAGGTGATGGTACCCAGGAAGTATTTGCCCCTGCTTTTAAATGACTAATTTTAGTTTTCATCATATTGTTTAAGAGATCAGGCATGGCATACATACCCTTACCAATTTGTGCTTTACCCATTAAGCCGCAATCTAAACCGACTTGAACGTTTGAGGCTTCATAAGCACTTAACCATTCAGCATGTTTAATCTCTTCTTTAGGTACCATAGGTCCAGCTTCCATGCTGGTATGAATATCATCACCAGTACGATCCAAGAAACCCGTATTAATAAAGACCACACGTTGTTTAGCCGAATGAATACACGCTTTTAAATTTAATGAGGTCCTTCGTTCTTCATCCATAATCCCCATTTTTAATGTATAGCGATCCATATCAAGAGCGTCCTCAACCATTGCAAACAATTCATTAGCTAATGCAACTTCATCTGGCCCATGCATTTTTGGTTTAACAATATACACTGAACCTGCACGAGAATTTTTATGTTTAGTGTTACCTAGTATTTGATGTTTAGCGGCAAGTGCTGTGACCATGCAATCCAACAAGGTTTCTGGAATTGGTTCATCGTTAAGTAAAACGGCATCGGTATTTAAATGCATGCCTACATTACGTACTAACATTAAACTACGACCATGACAGCTTATAGGTTTGCCATAAGGATCCGTATATTCTCTGTCAGGTTCTAGTTTACGTTCAAAAGTGTCGTCTTCCTTCGTAACCGTTTCAACTAATGTTCCTTTCATTAAGCCTAACCAATTGCGATATACTTTTAGTTTGTCTTCGGTATCAACAGATGCGACTGAATCTTCACAATCCATAATGGTAGTTAATGCGGATTCAATTTGAACATCATAAACATTGGCGTGATCGCGACGGCCTATAAAGTAACCTTCACCAAATTTTATTTCGACATGTAAACCATGATGTTTGAGCAAAACGGAATCGGGTTTTTCTGCTGCACCTGTGTAGCCAATAAATTGATCGGGTTTTAATAAAGTCGTTCCTGTTCCATCACCAAACTCAACATGCAGTTGTTGATTTTTTACAAAATATAAAACAACATGTTTATGTGTATCACGTTCTAGTGCAAAGTGACGATCGAGAAAATGGCGAGTGCGTTCAATAACACGTTCACCACGGATGGGATTGTATTTTTTTATCTTCCGACAACCATTGGCTTCGGTAATGGTATCGGTGCTGTAAAAGGCATCGTATAAACTACCCCAACGGGCATTAGCAGCGTTTAGTACATAACGCGCGTTGTCTAATGGAACGACTAATTGCGGTCCTGCGACTTCAGCAATTTCTTTGTCTAGATTATTTGTATCAATTTGGAAATCGGCTGGGGGTTCTACTAAATAGCCTATCTCTTGCAGATAGGATTTGTATGCTTCATGGTCATGATTAGGATTGTTTTTATGCCATTGATCAATGTTAGTTTGTAGTTCATCGCGAAATGCCAATAGTTCAGAATTTCTGGGTTCTATTTGATCAATGATGTGTTCTAGGGATGACCAGAACTTCTCGATTCCAACCTCAGTCTCTGGAATGAGCTCTTGTTCTACAAAGTCATAAAGAGTTTGGGCAATACTAAGCTGCCCCAGTTTTTTATATGGGGTTTTATTGTTTGTCATATCCTCACTACCTTCTTCTTCGTGTAAGATAATTTGTTTCAAAATAATGCAATGCAACATAATAGAATAGAAATTTGTGCGATGCAATATAGATTGTGTAATATCTTTAAATGAATGCTAAAAAACCAACAATAAAGCCAGATAACCCACGTTTTTCCTGTGGGCCGTGCCGTAAACATTCAGGCTGGGATCCTAAAACGTTTCAATTAGATGTGTTGGGACGTAACCATCGTTCGAAAACTGCCCAGGCTAGAATTCATCAAGCAATTCAACGTTCTTCAAAGTTGATGCAACTTCCTGGTGATTGGGGCATGGCTGTGATCCCAGGTTCGAATACTGGTGCGTTTGAATTGGCTTTATGGAATCTGCTTGGCGAGAGGGGAGTTGATGCCTTTGTTTGGGAAAGTTTTTCCAATGATTGGGCTTATGATATAGAGCGTGAGCTGCAGCTAGACGATGTGAATATTTATCGTGCGGAGTATGGTGATATTTCAGATCTATCATTGGCCAATCCTAATCGTGATTGTGTATTTGTTTACAACGGAACAACGAGTGGTGTTCGAGTACCGAATTTAGACTGGATCCAAAGTGAACGCACAGGATTAACTATTTGTGATGCAACGTCAGCTGTGTTTGCCAATGAATTAGATTATTCAAAGTTAGATGTCGTGACATGGTCATGGCAAAAAGCTTTAGGCGGCGAAGCTGGCTATGGCATGTTGGCCTTAAGTCCTAATGCAATTCAACGGTTTGAAACTTTTAAACCTGATAGACCAATCCCCAAAAATTTTCGAATAACGGAAGACGGTGTGTTTAATAAAGAAACATTTATTGGTTCAACGTTGAATACACAAAGCTTATTGGCGGTTGAAGATTTGCACTCTAGTTTAGACTGGGCAGAGTCAATTGGAGGTTTAGAAAATTTAATTCAACGGTGCGATAAAAACTTCCAAGTGATTAACGAATGGGTTAGAGATACTGATTGGATTGATTGGTTACCTAATGATCACGGTACTTATTCCAATACATCATTATGTTTAAAAATAGTTTCAAATGCGTTTAAAGCTTTAGATGAAACTGCACAAAAAACGTTTATCAATTCAATGGTAACAGTGTTAGAACAAGAAGACGTTGCTTATGATATTTCCGCTTATCGCAAAGCTCCTGTTGGTTTACGAGTTTGGAGCGGCCCAACGGTTGAGAAAATGGATTTAGAAAAATTATTGCCTTGGTTAGAGTGGGCTTACGCTTACTCATTAAAGAAGCTATAAATAATTACTATCTGATCTGCTGTAGATTCATTGAATTTTAGTTCTTATTAGTTTTATATTTTTTTATAAAGCCTGATCCCAATAAGGATTATCACCAAAATGTTCTTTTAGAAATTCAATAAATACCCGAGTACGTTTGGATAGATAACGATTTTGAGGATAAACGGCATATGCTGTTAAAGGGCTGATGGTATATCCAGGTAAAAGTTGAACTAAATCATTTGTTGCGATGGATCTCCACGATAGAAAAGTTGGCAATATAACAATGCCATGTCCTGAAACTGCCATACGATGTAGAAAGTCTCCATTGTTTGCTGCGATATCTGCATTGATATGCAAGGTGTGCTCTTTACCTGCTGGATCAGTTAACAACCACTTTGGTGATACTAAGTTAAATCGTAATAATCGATGTTCAGTTAAGTCACGATGACAGTTTGGTTCACCATATTTTTTTATATAGTCTGGACTTGCACATATCATCATTTTTATCGGTGCTATGCGATGGGCAATTAATGTCGAATCATTCAGTTCACGAGTGATACGAAATGCTAAATCCAAACCTTCTTCGATTAAATCAATTTGTCTATCAGAAAAATCTATATTGATAGAAATTGTTGGATGTTGTTTTAAAAAGATATCGATCGCTTTCGATAAATGACAAAGACCAAATGATAAAGGCGCGGCTAAGTTGATCATGCCTTTTAATTCTGTTTTATCCTCAGAAGTTTGACCGTTTAACTCAGCAACATCATCTATAATTTGGTTGGCTCGTTCGTAGTAGAGTTTTCCAGCTTCGGTTAAATTTGAGGTTCGGGTAGTTCGGTTTATCAATTTAGTGCCCAGTCGAATTTCTAGTTCATTCAAGCGTTTACTGACCGCTGACTTAGCTAGATTCAATTGTTCAGCGGCTTTGCTGATGCTGCCAGCCTCAATAATCCGAATAAATAATCCCATGTCTTCTAGTTGACCCATATCATTGTTCTCTTTTAGTAAACAATTAATTCACTAATTTAATCTTTATTCACTAATTGTCAACTAATAAACTTATCAACAATTAATGAATGAGAGTCAATTTTGGAGGTTGTTATGGATACTGCAAAACAAATAACCGCGACAACAAGAGAGTTACGTTTTATTACCAATGGTGAAGCAACAAATGATGGCGCAGGAGTAAAGCTTACTCGTATGCTCGGTACGTCTGAATTAAATACACTAGATCCGTTTTTATTATTGGATGTGTTCGAGAGTGATGATAACACTGATTACATTGGTGGTTTTCCGAGTCATCCGCATCGTGGTTTTGAAACAGTTACCTATCTACTTAATGGTCGTATGCGCCATAAAGATAATGCAGGCAATGAAGGTGTGATCGAAGCAGGTGGTGTGCAATGGATGACAGCCGGCAAAGGTATTATTCATTCAGAGATGCCTGAACAAGAAAATGGTTTATTACATGGTTTTCAACTATGGGTAAATTTACCTGCTAGTCACAAGATGACAGAACCTGTTTATAAAGAGTTTGGAAAAAGTGCTCTTAGTTTAGAATCGAATCAAGACGGTTCGACGATTAAAGTCATTGCAGGACAAACCAATCAAGGTACCCAAGGACCCATAAACAATCATTTCGTTTATCCACATTTTTTTGATGTGATACTAAAAACAGAGCACAGCTTTACACAACAAATTGATAACCAAGATAACGTTTTTATCTATGTTATTTCAGGCAGCTTATTAGTAGGTGATGACAAAAGACGTCTAGATGCAAAGCAATTAGGGGTATTACAACAAGGCGATCAAGTTGATGTCGTTGCGAATCAAGATGCACAATTTTTATTTGTAGCTGCAAGGCCATTAAACGAACCCATCGCGCGTGGAGGACCGTTTGTAATGAATACGCGTGAACAAATCATTCAAGCTTTTAATGATTTTGAAAATAACCGATTTTAATTTTTATTGTTCAATTAATAATTAGGAGAAATAGTTATGAGTTTTAATGTAAGTAATAAAGCAGCATTAGTAACAGGTGCCAATCGTGGTATTGGAAAATCCATTGTTGAATCACTTATCGAGCATGGTGCGAGTAAAGTGTATGCAGCGGTTCGTAACATCGATAGTGCGCAAGCATTAGTTGCAGCGCATGGCAATAAGGTTGTGCCAATATACGTTGATATGTCAAAACCAGATACCATTAAAGCGGCAGCTAATACTGCAAGTGATGTTGATTTAGTAATTAATAATGCTGGGATTTTAGAAACGGCATCACCTTTATCTGAGAATGCCGTTGATGCGTTTCAAAAAGAAGTCGATGTAAATGTTTATGGTCTTATACACATAGCACAAGCGTTTGCACCGATCTTAAAACAGAATGGTGGAGGTGCGTTTGTGCAATTGAATTCAGTTGCCTCGATGAAAAACTTTGCAGATTTTGCAACTTATTCTGCTTCTAAAGCAGCGGCTTATTCATTGACGCAAGGTTTAAAAGATAAACTCGCCGAACAAGGAACACATGTAGTGAGTGTACATCCGGGACCTATTGATACTGATATGGCAAACAATGCAGGCTTAGGAGAAATTGCTGAACCAAGCTCTTTGGTAAGTGAAAGTATTATTTCTGCTTTAAAAGCCGGTGAGTTTCATGCGTTTCCAGATAGTATGGCTAAAATGTTTGAAGAACAATACTCTACATTCGCAAAAAATATTGTTGAAGCTAATTTGATGGAAGGCTAATACTTAAAGGATTTATTATCCCGCTGCTTTATATATAAGTAGCGGGATAGTACTAGATAAAGAGAATAGATTTAAGCAACAGCTTGTTTATTGTCCATTAAACGTGAACGTAACATTTGTATTTGTTTATTGAGTTCTTTAGGTAATCGTTCACCAAATTTTGCATAGTAGTTTTCGATATCAGGTAACTCTGAAAGCCAACCATCAACATCGACACTCAAAAGTTTAATGGCATTATCAGCAGTGACATCAAGATTACTAAAATCTATATCGTTAATTAAAGGCATTCTACCAATCTCTGTATCAACAGCATTCGCTGTACCATTACAACGATCAAATATCCATTTTAATACTCGGCTGTTTTCTCCAAAGCCCGGCCACATAAATTTTCTTTCTTTATCTTTACGAAACCAGTTTACATAAAAGATTTTAGGCAGCTTGGCATCAACTTTTTTACCAATGCTTAACCAATGATTCCAGTAGTCAGCCATGTTGTAGCCACAAAATGGCAACATGGCCATTGGGTCGCGACGTAATTTGCCGATAGTACCAAACGCTGCAGCCGTCATTTCAGAAGCGATGATCGTTCCCATAAATGTCCCATGTTCCCAGTCAAATGCTTCTGTTACAAGTGGAACAACGGATGCACGTCTACCACCGAATAAAATAGCACTGATTGGAACACCTTTCGGATCGTCCCATTCATCAGCGATCGTTGGACATTGAACAGCAGGGGTTGTAAATCGAGCATTGGCATGTGCTGCTACCGATTCTGATTTTGGAGTCCAATCATTACCTTGCCAATCGATTAAGTGTTTTGGTGATTGTGTTGTCATGCCTTCCCACCACACATCTCCATCATCTGTTTCTGCAACATTGGTAAAGATTGTATTTTTACTCATGGCTAACATTGCATTAGCGTTTGAGTTCATGCCTGTACCAGGTGCAACACCAAAAAAACCAGCTTCTGGGTTAATTGCGTAAAGTTGTCCATCATCACCAAATTTCATCCAACAAATATCATCACCGATTGTTTCAACTTTCCAACCGGGAATGGTTGGTATTAACATCGCTAAATTGGTTTTCCCACACGCACTTGGAAATGCAGCCGCTATGTATTTAACTTCATTGTTTTGATTCGTCAGTTTTAAGATCAACATATGTTCAGCTAACCAACCTTCATCTCTTGCCATGGTAGAGGCTATTCGAAGTGCAAAACACTTTTTGCCTAATAGGGCATTACCACCATAACCTGAACCATAAGACCAAATTTCACGTGACTCGGGAAAGTGAATAATATAACGATTATCAGGGTTGCAAGGCCATGCAACATCAATTTCATTTTCAGATAACGGAACCCCAACAGAATGAATGCAAGGTACAAAGTCACCATCTGTACCTAATGCTTTAAGTACTGGTTCACCAACGCGTGTCATGATGTGCATGTTTGCAACAACATAGGGTGAATCGGAAATCTCAATACCAATTTGTGAAATATTAGAACCGATGGGGCCCATGCAAAAAGGAATGACGTACATGGTTCGACCTTGCATACAACCATTAAAAAGATTGCTTAATGTTTGTCGCATAGTTTTTGGTTCACACCAATTATTATTTGGTCCAGCATCATCTTGGTTTTGAGAACAAATAAAAGTCCGGTCTTCGACGCGAGCAACATCTTCAGGGGTAGAACGGACGTAATAACTGTTAGGACGTTTTTCAGTATTGAGTTGTTTTGCTGTGCCGGCTTCTACCATGAGATTACACATAGCTTCCCATTCGTTTTGAGAGCCATCACACCAGTGGATATTATCGGGGTTACATAAGTTGGCAATTTGGTTTACCCATGCCAGCAGTTTTTGGTTTTCTGTATTCATCTTCACCTTCACCAATTAACTGTTAGTTGATTAAAAACAGTTCCAGGTACAGAGCAACAGACACTACTTGGCTATGGTTTTGGCTTGAGTTTTTTTCAAAACTATTAGCACGCAACCAAACTTACTATAGCACCGGCACATCTGCCCAGGAGCTGTATGTATATAATAGTTGTTAATTGAGCAATAAATGAATCTAATTCAATACCAACTATTGCGGCGCAGCATAAGGCAAATCGAGCGTTATTTCAAGTCAGAAAATAAAAGAGTTTAGGGTGGTGACTTTGAGATTGTGTTTAAACTTTCTAACAACTTTTCTATATTGTTAAATGGCGGTAAACAACTATGCCCCTTACATAAATAGGCAGTGCATTCTGAGTCAGCGGATCTTGCTTGAATGATTTCAGGTAAATTTTTCATTTCTTTATCAATGCAAAATACCAATGTTGATAATGAAAATGTTTTTTCTAAAATATTTTGTTGCCATTGCTGCATAGTTTTTTGTTCACCACGAAGAATAATTGTTTGAGGTGGTTCTAAATATTCTTGTAAGGCTTGTAGCAAAGTATTGTGTGCTGATGGATAAGAATTGATGGATGACCACGATGCTTTTAAGGTATTTTCGACGACATCATTGTACTTAGTTTCGCCAACTAAATGACCTAAACGTTGTAAAGTAATACAAGCAATGCCATTACCTGCTGGCGTTGCATTATCCATATATGGTTTTTCTCGATTAATCAGTTTTTCATGATCATGGCTTGTAAAAAAGAACCCACCATTTTCTTCATCATAGAATTGTTCGATTAATGTTTCAGCTAATTGAGTAGCAAAAGTTAAATATCTTGAATTCCATTTTGCTTGTAAGAGTTGTAAACAGGCATCGATTAAAAATGCATAATCATCTAAGTAAGCATTTAAATGTGCTTTACCATCTTTATAGGTCGCTAGTAACCGTGCATTTTTCCATAAATTATCTATTATAAAATCTAACGCTTTGCTTGCAGAGTTTATATAGGATTCATTATTAAGCAGTCGTCCTGCTTGAGCCATACCTTTGACCATGAGTCCATTCCATGATCCAAGTATTTTATCATCTAAACCTGGTCGAATACGTTGTTCACGTTTTTCATATAAACGTGTTTTACAGTTTGATATTAATTCTTTGCATTCAAGTACATCTTTTTTGAAATGAGTTGCTGTTTCTTCGAGATTATTTTTTAAGTATAAATGCCATTTGCCTTCAAAATTAGGTTCATGATTTAAGCCATATGTATGTGCAAATAATTCAAAGGTATTTTTATCCAAGATATTTTGAATGTCATCTCGTTGCCAGACATAATATTTCCCCTCTTCGCCTTCTGAGTCTGCATCTAATGCAGAATAATAACCACCTTCGTCTGATTGCATTTCTTTTATGATCCAATCAGCGGTTTCTTCAGTTACGTTTTTAAAAAATGAGAAGCCGGTTATATTCCATACACTCACATATAAATATAATAATGGCCCATTGTCATAAAGCATTTTTTCAAAATGAGGAATCATCCAATATTGATCAACGGAATAACGGGAAAAACCACCACCAACATGATCGTAAATTCCACCGATAGCCATTTTTTCTAAAGTGAATAATGCCATTTGCATGGCTTGTTGAGATTCATCTTTCTCATTGACTGAAAATGCATGTAGTAATAAACGTTCTATATTACTTGGATGAGGAAATTTAGGTGCCTGCCCAAATCCACCGTAAGCATGATCAAACGATTGTTGTAATTGATAATAGGCTTCTTGAAGAGGTTCTTCATTAATCGATTGTTCTATATTTGAACTGTTGACTTCAAATCGACTTAACGCACTTTGAAAAGAAGCATTTTGCTTACGTATATCATCTTCGCGAGTTAAATAAAAATTTGAAATATTTATAAGTAGTTCTTTAAAAGACGGCAAACCAAACTTTGCTTCTTTAGGAAAATAGGTACCACCAAAAAAAGGTATATGATCATCGGGTGTTAAAAACATGGTTAAAGGCCAGCCGCCAGTCCGTTGTGTTAACAGTTGTTGAGCTTTTTGATAGATGCTATCAATATCAGGTCGTTCTTCTCGATCAACTTTGATATTAATGAAATACGTATTCATTAATTCTGCTGTTTCTTCGTCTTCAAAGGATTCATGTGCCATTACATGACACCAATGACATGCAGAATAGCCAATGGATAAAAGAATCGGTTTGTTTTGTTCTTTCGCAAGTGTCAGAGCTTGTTCTGACCAAGGGAACCAATGTACTGGATTTTCAGCGTGCTGAAGTAAATAAGGGCTGGTTTCTTCTTTAAGTGCGTTTAAGCCTTTTTCTTTTTGCATCAAAAATGAGCATAGTAATGAATCGTTTAGTGAATATTACTATCACTACTCGCGTATTCCAAATCGCTATGGGCTTTGATTTGGTCACGACCATTTTCTTTGCAGTAATAAAGTGCTTTGTCAGCATCAGCAACTAAAGTTCTTGATATATTTTCAACATTTTCATCATCATGATTTAAAGAACTAATGCCAATACAAGTAGTTATTTGAATAGATTTGTTTTGATAAGACCATTTTAATTCACTGATCATGACACGAAGTCGTTCAGCAAACTGAATGGCACCTTGGGTATCTGTATTAACTAGGGCAATAACAAATTCTTCACCGCCAAGGCGTGCTAATAAATCGCCTTTTCGGATCTGTCGTTTTAATAACTGACTGACGCCAATCAATACTGCGTCACCCAATTCATGCCCATAAGTATCATTCACTAGTTTAAACGAATCTAAATCCAATACTAATAATGATAGTGGTTGATTGTGTCGTTTACCATTAGAAATACTTTTCACTAATTCTGGAAAGAAATAACGACGGTTATGCAATTCAGTTAAATAATCTATGGATGATAGTTCTTGATACCGCTGTTTCAAATTTTCAGATTCACGTAGAGCAGATTGTAATTCACGTGTTTGAGAATATATCTCTGCTTCCATTGAATGAAACATACGATGATTCATAATCAATTTAGCTATGAAGTTTGCATAAGTCATAATGACTTTTTCATGCCATGGTTCAAAAAAATCAGCATATGGATGTGAAGTATTTAAAACACCAATGAATTTTTTATTTGATATGAGAGGTGTGCAAATTAGAGAACCTTTAGCTTTACTGTAAACACCATCACCAAATAATTTATATTTTGGTTCTTCAGAGCAATCTTTAATATGTACTAACGTTTTATTATCAGCACATTGGCCAATGATACCTTCAGATTTATTAAAGGTATGACTTGAATTTGATAATCGAATGATATTGTTCTGATTTCTATCGTCCCAAGAAATTCCAGCAACGCATTTGAATTTTTCATCCTCATAAAGAAAAATAGAACAACTATCCATATCAATATTTGTTAATACCGCTTTTACAATAGAACGATAAAGCTCGTGCTCCAAGCAATCTCCAATCTCAATATTACTCAATGAACGTATACCAGATAACGCATGAATGAATTTCGTTAGCTGCTTTTGTACAGCGTAATTCATATCAGAGATTTCTTCATTTAACATATTCATAGTTACGGCATTAATTATTCATCTTGGCTGCAATTGCTTTGACATCATCTATTTTTAAGTTTGTTTTTTCAATAATGCTTTCACATTTATCAATAGGCAGATTAATTAAATTAGGTATAAGTGCATTTCTATCTTCAATAGGAGTATTGTGTAAAGCATGTTGACTCATTCTTGAACAATAGCCGGTTAATTGTGCTACTTCATGATGGGAACTTCTATAATCAAAGTTCGCATGTTCTCCAATAGCAACGGTTATGTCTTCTGGAAGCCCCCATCTTTCTGAGAGAAAAACACCAGCTTCATAATGTGTGATTCCTAATTCTTCTCTTTCAATTATACTTAGTTTTTCTTCAGGATGTTTTCCTTTAATAGAGAAGACATTGTCCATTTCCTCAGGGAAGCAATCGGCTAATACTAGAATGCCTAAATTATGTAGTAATCCATATAGATAGAAAAATGCCGGGTTAATATCCTCATTAAATTCACCAATCTTTCCAATACCGCGAGTTAAATTGGCGGTGAGTAAGGCATTAGACCAGTATTGAGAAATATCAAAGCTTTTACATTTATTACTATCAAATGAATTGCTCATGATAAGCCCAATAGATAAACCTTTCACAAGTTCAAGGCCAAGTACATTGATAATGGCTTCAGTAATCGTGTTCACTGAGCGACCAAAGCTGAAAAAAGCTGAATTAGCTAGGCCCAGTAGTTTTGCGGCGAGTCCGGGATCTTTGATGATGATATCTGCGATATCTTCTATTTCGGCATCGGGGTCGTTTAAAATAGTTAATAATTCATTAGCAATAGCCGGCATCGGTGGTAATTCGTCGATTTTTTGGATATCGACTCTAGGCTCATATAAGATGTCTGTTGCTAACATGTCAGATTGGTTTTCGGATATTTGTATTGGAAAAGAGTTACTTATTGTTGTATTCATACTATGAACTATCGACACAATATCCAAATCCTTGAGAACTATTCGTTTATTTTTTTATATCTAATCCATATGGGTTATAAATTGTTTATATGTTGAAATTTCCTGAAATTGATCCAGTTGCGATTGCCCTAGGCCCACTAGAAATTCGCTGGTATGGGCTGTGTTACGTGGTTGGAATTC
This sequence comes from Gammaproteobacteria bacterium, assembly GCA_965243205.1. GTDB lineage: Bacteria > Pseudomonadota > Gammaproteobacteria > Eutrophobiales > Eutrophobiaceae > CBDEUK01. Next base: position 1,204,606 of record CBDEUK010000002.1, on the reverse strand, counting down.
TGGCTGCATGGTATTTGATGAATCAGAGGATCAAACAGCCCCAATATAACTGGACTACTGAGCAGGTTTCAGATCTAGTGTTTTATGCCACAATTGGGATTATTGTCGGGGGCCGTTTAGGTTCGGTATTATTTTACAATTTCCCTTTCTATCTCGATAACCCATTGGAAATATTAAAGATTTGGAAAGGTGGTATGGCTTTCCATGGTGGTTTAATAGGTGTCTTATTGGCTGTTTATTTGTATTGTCGCAGTATAGGAAAGTCGTTTTTTGCCGCAACTGATTTGATCGCGCCTGTGGTGCCGATTGGACTCGGTGCAGGTAGGGTTGGCAACTTTATTAATGGTGAGCTTTGGGGTCGTATATCCGATGTACCATGGGCAATGGTATTTCCAAACGCTGAGCCTATAGGGCTTGCAAGGCATCCCTCGCAAATTTATCAATTCTTACTCGAAGGTGTTCTTTTATTTGTCATATTATGGATATATTCTTCTCGCCCTAGGCCGTTGATGAGCGTTTCCGCATTATTTTTGATCTTTTATGGTTTATTCCGATTTATTGTAGAGTTTTTCCGGCAACCAGATGGCCATTTAGGGTTCATAGCTTTTGATTGGATCACTATGGGGCAATTGTTGTCAGTACCAATGATAATCGTTGGATTAGTATTATTCTGGCGCTCTCACTGAACGTCTTTTTTTGGTGTAGCAATATGAATTTCGTTTTTAAAAAACTAATTATTTTATTTTTAATTTTACTGACAACTTCTTGTACAGAATTTTTACAATCTTTTGATGAAGAAAAAATTAAAGAAACCTTAAATATAAAACATAAGAACGTTATTAACATATTAGGAGATGACTCAATCCCAGATGTAATTAAACGTTTAAAACTAAATAATGAATTAGTACCACTTATAGATTTTGAATATATTGCACATGATATAATAGGTGCAAAATTCAATAGGATTTCTTCCGAACAAAAAAGAGTAATTCCAAATTTATTAAGACAAATAATTCCTTTTGATTTATGGAGTGATTTAAAAGATTACAATATACAAGTAGTCGAAATATCAAAAATAGAGTTTTTTGGAGGAGATTTGAGTTCTTTATCATTGAACGTAAAAAAAGAAGAGCAAAAAATATCTTCATTAGAAGTTAAATTAAAAAAATCTTCTGGTACATGGATGATATATGATCTGCATGCGAATGGAGAAAGTTGGCTAGAGAACTACAAAAAAGAATACCGAAAAATCTTAAAAAGAAAATCTACGAATGGCCTTGTAAAATACTTAGAAAGAAAAGTAAGAAAAATAAAATAGAATATATGAAACAATATTTAGAATTAATGCAACATGTTAAACAACATGGTGTACAAAAAGATGATAGAACAGGTACTGGGACTTTGAGTGTTTTCGGTTACCAAATGCGTTTTGATCTGGAGGAAGGGTTTCCTGTATTAACGACTAAAAAATTACATTTAAAATCCATTATTCATGAACTTTTATGGTTTCTAAATGGCGATACTAATATTCAATACCTTAAAGATAATGGTGTAAGTATTTGGGATGAATGGGCGGATGAAGATGGTGGACTTGGTCCTGTTTATGGAGCGCAATGGCGTAGTTGGAAAACCATCGACGGTAGAACCATTGATCAAATTAAAGATGTTATTGAACAAATAAAAATAAATCCAGATTCAAGACGTTTGATTGTGAGCGCATGGAATGTAGGTGAACTAGATAAAATGGCATTAATGCCTTGCCATGCTTTTTTCCAGTTTTATGTTGCGAATGGAAAACTTTCTTGTCAATTATATCAACGCAGTGCTGATGTGTTTTTAGGTGTTCCATTTAACATTGCTTCTTACGCATTATTATTAATGATGATTGCTCAAGTGACTGATTTAAAACCTGGAGAGTTTGTTCATACTTTTGGTGATGCACATTTATATATGAACCATCTGCAGCAAGTAGATGAACAATTGCTACGTGAGCCTTTATCTTTACCAAAGATGAAAATCAATCCAGAGGTTAAAGATATTTTTTCATTTAAATATGAAGATTTTGAGTTAATCAATTACGAAGCGCATCCTAATATCAAAGCACCTATCGCGGTTTAATAGTGAAAAATAACTTAAAATATTTTCTATTTATTTTTTTTACTTTTTTCAATATAAGCTTACATGCTAAATCTACCATCAATATAGGTATCGTTTTAGATGGTGATATTCAAAGAGAAATATTACCGCTTCAGCAAATAAAAAAAGAAATCACTGAACTGATAGCTGGAGAATTCAAAATTGAGTTTCCAGAAAGCAAACTTGTGCATGGTGATTGGAAAGTTTCAGGCATCAAAGCTCAGCTTAATAATTTATTAAATGATCCTGATGTAGATTTAATTATTGCTAATGGCTTGCTTAGTTCACATGAAGCTTCAAAAATAAAAAATTTAAAAAAGCCGATTATTGCTCCTGTTGTAGCTGATCGAGCTTTGCAAAAACTGCCATATGATAATGGTAAAACTGGAAAACATAATTATGTTTATATCAGTGATGATAGAACGGTTGCCCAAGATCTAAACCAGTTTTACGAATTAATCAATTTTAAACATCTGGCAATTATGGTGGATCGCTTATTCATTGAAGCGTTACCTGAATTAAAAGGCACCACATACCAAGTACAAAAAGATTTAGGATTTGAAATTACATTTTTACCTGTTATGGATGATCCTTTCTCATTATTAGCAGATGATTTACCTCAAAGTATAGACGCAATCTATTTTCCACCATTGTTTCGTTTTAATGAATCGGTAATGACTGAGGTTGCAGATCGGTTAATTGAATTAAAGCTTCCAAGTTTTTCCTTACTTGGAAGACAAGAATTAGAGTTAGGTTTATTGGCGACCTTAAGCGGTCGTGAAGTTGATACGATTCGATATGCAAGGCGAATTGCTTTATATGTACAAAGCATTTTATTAGGTGCAGATCCTGCTGATTTAAAAGTGGGTTTAGAACAGCCATCTAAATTAGCTATCAATATGCAAACTGCTAGGGCTATTGGTTATTCACCTACATGGAGAATTTTAGAGATAGCCGATTTATTGTATAAAGAAGATAATGGTATTAAAACACAGATTAATTTACTTGATGCTGTAGAACAGGCTATTGATTCAAACTTATCTTTACAAATCGATAAACTTGATTTGGCTATAGCACAAGACCAAGTTAATAATGCGCGCTCACCATTATTACCACAAATTGATATAGGTGCAGGTGTTACTCAGATTGATCGTGATAGAGCAGGATTTCAGCAAGCTCAACGTTCTTCAGATGCTGACATTACAGCTAGTCAATTATTGTATTCCGAAACAGCAAGATCTGGTTATGACGTTGCAAAGTATTTAGAGCAAGCTGAGGATGCTGCTCTAAAAGCAAGCATACTTGATGTTATACAAACCAGTGCTACTGCATATTTACAATTATTATTGACTCAAGCAACAGAAAAAATTCGCGAGTCTAATCTCAATGTTACTGAAACTAATTTAGAGTTAGCAGAAACACGTTTAAAGATTGGATACTCTGATCGATCTGATATGCTACGTTGGAAAAGTCAGTTGGCAACAGACAGAAGTAATCTCTATATTTCTCAAGCTCAAAAAGATCAGGCCGAGACTGAACTCAAACGTATCTTAAACATGGAACAATCAGAGGAAATTGCTGTTAGTGATGAAGGTATTTCAGAATTATTAACCATCTTAGGCAGTGATCGATTTAAAAGATTTTTTGATAACCCTTTAAGTTTTGAACGGTTTACTCAGTTTGAAGTAGAGCGTGCATTAGATAACTCGCCTGAATTGCAAGAAATTAATTATTTGATTTCTTCTAATCAACGTGAGCTTTTAGCTGCGAAGAGGGCATATTATGTACCAGATGTCAGTGTCAATGCTCAGTATGGTCGTAACATTGAACGCGGTGGTTTAGGTGAGAATAATAATAATTTTACAGATGATAATTGGACTCTTGGTTTGCAAGCCACTTTACCATTGTTTGCTGGTGGTGCACGTAAAGCTGAAGTCTCACGAGCCAATAATAGTTTGGTCCAAAGCCAATATCGTATGCACAATATTAAACAACAAATTGAAACGAGAGTACTAGCAGCGTTACAACAAGCCAGTGGTAGTTATCCTGCTATAAGATTGTCTAGAGATGCTGCCACTGCAGCGGAAGAAAACTTATCGTTAGTGATTGATTCATATTCGAAAGGTGTTGTTTCAATTACTGATTTAATCAATGCTCAAGATGCTACATTAGCTGCAAATTTGTCCTCTATAGAGGCTCAATATTCATTTATGATTGATTGGATCAATATACAAAGAGCAGTTGCAAATTTTGATGTGTTACTTAGTCCTGGAGGTCTAGACTCTTGGTATCAAGATTTGAATCTATATTATCAATCAAATAATTAGTAAATAGTTTTTATCTAAGGTGAAGTTTATGAATCGATTATGTAAATATTTTATGTTTGCATTCATTCTATTGTTAACAGCTTGTAACAATAATACTGATGATGAACAAATCATTGAACCAGCATTAAGGCCTGTAAGGTACGTTACTGTTTCGCCATTAGACTTAGGAACTATACGTACTTTTTCTGGGCTTGCAAAAGCTGGGCAAGAATCCAATTTAAGTTTTCGTGTTAGTGGATCTATACAATCAATCCCAATCAAAGTAGGACAACAATTAGAGTCAGGACAATTAATAGCGCAAGTTGATCCTTCACAATATCAACTAGAAGCTCAACAAGCTTCAGCTAACCTTTCACAAGCAGAGTCAACATTAAGAAATATGCAAGCAAGCTTTGAACGTGTAAAAGGCTTGTATGAAAACAATAATGCTTCGAGAAACGATTTAGATGCAGCTAGAGCTTCCTCAGAATCTAGTGCTGCACAAGTACGTGCCGCTAGAAAGGCACTTGAGCTAGCGCGCTTAAATGTTTCTTATACCAAATTAAAAGCTAATGAAGCATGTAACGTGGCTCAGGTATTGACTGAGGTCAATGAAAATATTACAGCAGGTCAAACCATTGTTGCTGTAACTTGTGGTGACCGTTTAGAAGTCGATTTGTCCATACCGGAAAGTATGATCGCATTGATCAAACGCGGTATGAAATCAACAGTAAGTTTTAGTGCAATGCCTAATAAACGTTATGCCGCTACAGTAACTGAGGTTGGAGTAGCGGCCACTTCAGGTGCAACGTATCCTGTAACAGTAGCATTAAACGATAAACCTGATGGTTTTCGTTCAGGGCTGGCAGCCCAAGTTTCATTTGAATTTGATGCTGATAAAAAGCAAGAGCATATTATTATCCCTGCAGTTGCAGTTGGTAAAGATACTATTGGTGAATATGTTTTTTTAGCAACTCAATCAGATCAAGAAGGTATAGCTGTTGTTAAACGACGATCCGTTGTTGTAGGTGAACTTACACCTCAAGGTTTAGAGATAATAGATGGTGTGAGTGAAGGTGATAAAGTTATTACTGCTGGCGTTAATGTGATTCGAGATAACTTAGAAGTGTTAATTGATTAGTTATGAGTTTAACGCAGATTGCATTTCGTTATGACCGCGTGGTTTTGATCTTAGTTACGATCTTAATCTTAAGTGGTATATCGGCTTTTGTTCAATTACCCAAGGCACAAGACCCTGGCTTTACTATTCGAGTCGCTGTCGTTACAACACGTCTGCCAGGCGCAAATCCTGAACGTGTTGAATTATTAGTTACCGATAAACTTGAAAAGAAAATTCAAGAAATGCCGGAAATTGATTTTATTACCAGTGAATCGCGTAATGGTATTTCGATCATTAATGTTAACTTTCTTGAATCCTATAAAAACATGCGCCCAATTTTCGATGATTTAAGGCGTAAAGTAGAAGATGTAACACCAGATCTACCTCAAGGAGTTGATGGACCTTATGTGAATGATGAATTTGGTGATGTATTTGGCAGTGTTTATAGCTTAACAGGCGATGGATATAGTTATGCTGAATTAAAAACGGTTGCCGATGATATTCGAGATCAATTACTTAAGATACCTGCTGTCGCAAAAGTAGAAATTCATGGTGCCCAAGAAGAAGTTATATTCGTTGAATATAATAATGCACGCTTAACTGAGCTTGGTGTTTCTCCACAACAGTTATCAGGGGTTTTAACAACAGCTAATATACTTTCATCAGGCGGTAATATCATAACTGGCCGTGAACGTATTGTACTAGAACCTACTGGAAACTTTGAATCATTAGAAGATTTACAAAGAACAGTGATCCAATTACCTAATGGTGAAGTCGTATATTTAGGTGATATTACAAATATTTATCGAGATTACACTGATCCTCCTAAAAGTATTGCGAGAGTTAATGGTAAGCCTGCTTTATCTATCGCAATTTCCATGCAAGAGGGAGGTGATATCTTAAAACTAGGTGATGTCTTAGATAGAGTGATACCTGATATACAAGCTCAATATCCTTGGGGTATTGAGTTGGAAAAAATCTGGTTTCAAGCAAATTTAGTTAAAACGAATGTTAATAATTTTTTAAATAATTTATTACAAGCCATAGTTATTGTTTGTGCAGTAATGATTTTATTTTTAGGATTACGTACAGGTATTGTTGTTGCAACCTTAATCCCAAGTGCAATGATTATTTCATTATATGTCATGCAAATATTTGGCATTACTATTAATCAAATTTCATTAGCAGCATTGATTATTTCCTTAGGTTTACTGGTTGATAATGCAATTGTCATGGTGGAATCGGTGATTGTAAAATCTGAACAAGGTTTGTCGTCTGTTGATGCAGCGATTGAATCTGGAAGAGAGTTATTATTGCCATTACTAGTGTCATCTTTAACGACAGGTGCAGCATTTATGCCTATAGCATTGGCTGAATCTGCAGTCGGTGAATATACTGCAGATATCTTTTATGTCGTTACGATTACGTTATTAACATCATGGTTCTTGGCGATGACGATCATTCCGATGTTGTCGGCGAAGGCATTAAAAAAGACTAACTCAAAACCTATACAAGAACAGTTTAATTCAATCTATTATAGTTTTTATAAGAGATTATTAATTGCTTCTTTAAAACATAAATTTATTTTTGGATTATTAATTGTTGGTATCTTTTATTCATCGATTCAAGTATTAGGTGTCGTTCCAAAAATATTCATTGAGCCATCTGAAGATCCAGTTTTTAATGGTTCATTTGAAATGCCATTAGGCACATCAATTGAAACAAGCCAAGCGGTAATGGCTGATGTAGATCAGTATATAGAAAAAACCTTTGTTAATTCTAAAGAACAGCCGCCTAAGTTGAGTAATTGGTTAAGCTATATTGGTGATGGTGGGCCAAGGTTTGCTCTTGGTATTGATCCTCCTAATTCGAATCCTGCCAATTCATTTTTTATTGCTAATACAACGGATGGAAAATACGTAGAAGAGGTAATCAAAGGTATTGAAGATTATGCGAAAACTCATCATCCTGATTTACGAATAAAGCTAAGCCGTTTAGAAAATGGTCCGCCGGTTGGTTATCCTATACAAGTGCGTTTATCAGGTCCTGAATTTAATCAACTCTATAAAATTTCTGAAGAAGTTGTTAATCGTTTATATGAAGAACCCTTAGTATCATCGGTTAAAAATACCTGGGGGAAAAAAACCAAAAAACTATTGGTTGAAGTTGATCAAGAAAGAGCGAGACGAGCTGGTGTTACTAGTGATGATGTTGCTTATTCACTTAAGGCCAGTTTATCTGGAATAGAAATGACTGAATATCGAGAAGGCGATAAGATCATTCCTGTTACGTTACGTTCAATAGCTGCTGATAGACAAGATATCAGTAAGTTGGATGGTACGAGTGTATATTCACAATCGACTGGTAATTCAGTACCCTTGAAGCAAGTTGCTGATGTGCGATTGGTTTTTGAACCAGGAAAAATTGAACGGCGTGATCGTACTCGTACTATGACTATCCAAGCACTAATTCATGCTGATGCAACAGCAGCTGAAATTAATGAGACGTTTTCACCTTGGTTGCAACAAGCTCAAACTCAATGGCCGAAAGGTTATATATACGAAGAAGGCGGTGAAACAGAAGATTCTGGTGATGCCAATGCATCTATTGGAGCAAAATTACCGATAGCCTTAATGGTGATTTTATTATTATTAGTTGGCCAATTTAATTCAGTACGTCGACCATTTATTATTTTAACAACCATACCTCTGGGTATTATTGGTGTTGCGTATGGGTTATTCATTGCTAATTCTTCATTTGGTTTTTTTACAATCCTAGGTGTGATTTCTTTATCTGGCATTATCATTAATAATGCAATCGTCTTGTTAGATCGTATAAAAATTGAAATGGAAGAGTTGGGTAAACAAGCTCAAGAAGCTGTTATCTCTGCGTGTCTGCAACGATTAAGACCTATTTTATTAACGACAGCAACCACAATATTAGGTTTGCTGCCTTTATGGTGGGGTGGTACAGCAATGTTTAAGCCTATGGCGATTTCAATTATCTTTGGTTTAGCATTTGCGACATTACTAACTTTGATATTAGTGCCTGTGTTATATAGTTTCTTATTCCGATTAAATTATAAAAATTATAAATATTAAAATATCTATTAAATGAAAATTTCAATTATTGTAGCGATGGATCGCAATAATATTATTGGTATGGACAATGATTTGCCTTGGCGTTTATCGTCCGATCTTAAACGTTTTAAGGAAATTACAATGGGCAAGCCTATTATTATGGGAAGGAAAACTCATGAATCGATTGGTCGGCCATTACCAGGTAGAGAAAATATAATCATCACTCACGATAGATCGTATAGTGCTGAAGGATGTACTGTGATCCATGATATCGATGATATAGTTATTTTTTGTAAAGGACAGGATGAAGTTATGATCATGGGAGGTGCAGAAATCTATCGTCAAATTTTATCCAAAGCTGATAAGCTTTATTTGACGGAAGTATATGCTGAAGTGAAAGGTAATATCGAATTTCCTGAGCTAGATCGTTCACAGTGGCAAGAAATCAGTAGAGAAGATCATTTTGCCGATGAAAAAAATGAACATGATTATAGTTTTGTTGTCCTAGAGAAGATTAACAATGTAAGTTGAACAAAATCCAACAAGTGAGACAAGAATTATGCAGCCATTAAAGCTATTATTATTATTCGTTCTTACTTCAGTACTCTTTGCATGTGCTCCAGCAACTAGGCATATTTGGGAAGTACCTGATAAAAATCTAAAATATATTTCTTTGTATCGAGCGCATCCTGAGTTTGGAACATCCGTTGTCTATAATCCTGTTTATTGTGAACAAATAGGGGAAGCCTGTGATTTTTTCATGAGTCAAACCTATGCTCATCACGTGTATTACGATACCCCTCTACCGCCTAATGTTTATCCTAAAAGTTTAGAAGATAGAGCTGATTGTTGGGCTGCAAGGTATGTAAAACCAGAATCGGTTTTAGCAGCTTATAACTTATTAACCAATGGTTCTGGTGACGTACCCATTACAGGCGATCCAGCATCGAGAGCTGAATATATAAAAGAATGTGCAATAAAATATAATAATTGGTTAGGTTAGGATTTAAATTTATACTGGAAAAGCAAAGCTTTTTAAAAATCGACCAACGCCTGCTGCTGTCGAGGTACCGCGTTCTTCTGATAAATCCATAACAATGAGCTCATTTTCTTTATTTGGTTTAATGTGATAATCACTGAATAAAGTGTCGACTACAGTGCGACTAGCATTGATCTTAAAATTCACATCATTATTCCAAGCAACTAGCAGTGCCGAATTCTGGCCTGACAAAGCTTCTTTTTCAGGAGAAACTGTGGGTTGAGCTTTGGTCTTTAAAAATAATATTCCTGGCCCTTCGATGTAATGATAAATAATGCGACCAAACAATAGTGTAGAGACACTTAATGAGACATGGCGTTTGATTTTTGCATTGCTTGACATACCAACGAAGTCTGCAAAGTGAAAAAAGACTTTTTCACCTTCAGCAATATTCCACCTCACAAATTCGCTGGGTTTTGCAACAGTAATTGTAACGCCATCACTAGTTAAACTAGGATCGACATAATTCAATCCCCATCGTTTATGAAATAGACGTTGTAAAATTGCAGTAAATATTTGCGGTGTTTTTCTGGCTGGAGGTGCGCCTGATACAGTTATAGAGTTTCTACAAAAATAGAATTTATTGTTGTCAGATGGTTTTAAGGTAAATTTATCTTTAAGACGAATTATTTTACCCGTTTTGTTTTTATAAGATTCAGTATTGAATGACGCTGTATTTTCCGTTTCTGGAGAAAAACAGATACGAGAGCAAACCATTAAAAATGTTTTGATTAAAATAATCACGCCATAAAGAAACATTAAAAATGAAAATAATCCCCAGAGTTTAAATAATGAATTAATCGCTGTGGTTGTGATATTTTTTAACTGATTTAATTTTAAGATAATAGCATCTTGCATCTTCTTTGATAGTTTATTAGAACCATCGGCTAATTCTTCCAGTTCATATTTTATCGAGCGTAGTTTTTTTCGTTTCGAAGAACGATATATTTTATTACCCAAAGACTTAGTGGCATTAATAATCGGACATAAAACGGGATCCCAACCACATTCTTTCTTTTTAAATATCGTATTGGGTAAATCCTTATCAAGTTTGTCATGTATGCCCTGTGGTGACTGGTCTACGGCTTTCGTTAGTTTTTTTATGTATGTTTTAGTATCTTTAATCTGTTTATCAATCGATATTTGATTAATCATTAAAAATGCTAATTCAAGATTATCAGGACGTTTCTTCTCGTTTAATGTGTTTAATATAGTATGTTCATTAAGCTTATCTAGCGTATAGGATGCTATCCAAGGATTCATGAAATACTGAAAAAATAATGTACAGGTTATAAAAAATACAAATACGGGATACCAAAGTTTTAGTGTGTTAATAAAGTATGACCATTTATCCGCTGTATTTAATTTTTTATAAAACTGTTTGTTATCTGACCAAGCCTTATAAAAAATTCGTACCAATACAAAAGATAAAATAAATAAAATCGTCTTTATAAAACCGATAGAGTACAACTCATAAAACAATCCAAAAAAAGAATGATTGTCAATCAGAAATAATTCTTTTTGTTCGCTGCTGATAATGCCAATAAGACTTGTAAACCAGATTAGATAGGGAATAAGCGAATCAAAAAATAACAGCGTACAAAATACACCGAAAGAGATACTAAACAGAGACGAATATTTTAAATAGTTGTAAAAAGAAATTAAAAAAGCTAGGAGATATAATGTATAAAAGATCGCTTGAGTGGGAGTTAAAGAATTCAAACCATTAAAATAGGGAATGAATCCACTAAATAATAAAGAGAGCGTGATTATGAAATAAGGTGTTTTATTATCATCTTTTACATTTTTTAAATAGAATCCTAAGCCAACACACAATATGAAAAATACATAATTGATACTGAACCAACTGTTATTCAACTGAATTGGTTCTGGTATGAGAATGGTAAATTTATATTCATTGCTTAGTTCCAACTCAGGGAACACTAGATAAGAAGCAATGATAGGAATCCAAGAGGTGAGAATTAAAAACCAAAAACACTGTTTCAATACTTCTTGTGAAAAGCAGAGTTTTTTTAACATTTATTTATCTCTAGTTTTTATTTGTTTTTTTGTCGTGAAGGAACTTTAAATAAGGTCTCATCTTCAAGTCGTAATGCCGTTAAACTTCCTCCCCATAAACAACCTGTATCTAGAGGATACGCATTCCAAATTGAAAAGTCCTTATCTTTCCCCAAAGTAACTGTAGACCAATGACCAAATAAAATCTTGCTGTTTTTACTCTTTCTTGCTTTATGAGAATACCAGGGAAATAAATATTCGTTTTGTGTCCCTGGAGCTTCTTTATATTTAAATTCTAATGAACCGTCTTTATTGCAATACCTTAATCTAGTGAAGCAGTTAATAATAAATCGAAAACGTTCATAACCAATTAAATCGTCTTGCCATAAAACAGGTTTGTTTCCATACATAGAGTGAATAAATTTATCGAACTCATTGCTTTGTAAGAATTGCGAAGTTTCGTTTGCTAATTCAATACTAAGCTGTATATCCCATTGAGGTGGTAAACCTGCATGAAGTAAATAAAAATTTGAATCTTCATCATGCAATAGAAATGGTTGTTGTTTATACCATGTTATATATTTATTTCTGTTTTTTGAATTTAAGAGTTCATCCAGTGTATCGCTTTTATGAGGTTGTCGAACGCCATAAGACAAAGCAATAAAGTGCAAATCATGATTACCTAAAACAGTCTTACAATTTATAGGGTGATTGAAAACAAACTTTAAGCACTCTAAAGATTTTGGGCCACGATTAATGAGATCACCAGCAAACCAAAGTTGATCATTCCTTTCATCAAAATTGATTTCATGCAATAAATCCATTAACTCATCGTAACAGCCTTGCAAATCACCTATGGCATAGATAGCCATGAAAAAGATTAATGAATACTATTAGGAGTGGAAAGATTGAACGCTGGGATTGGTGCATCAAAGATTTGACCTTCATCATCAACCATTTGATAACTCCCATGCATACTTCCTACAGGTGTTTCTATCATTGCCGCACTGGTGTATTTAAAGGATTCACCTGGAAGTATATAAGGTTGTTGACCAACAACACCTTCACCATTCACTTCTTGTTGTTTGTAATTTGCATCTGTTACGATCCAATGACGACTTAAAAGGCGAGTAGCGATATCGCTGTTATTAATGATTTCTATGGTATAAGCAAAGACAAAACGTTCAGATTCAGGTTCTGATTGTTCTTCGATGTAGTTGGTTTCTACTTCAATATGTATTGCGTTATCTTCAGTATCCATAGTGTTATTTGACCTGAAACTTCATCTATTCGCAAGTCATCAAATTCTCGAATTTAGTTTTTGTACACTACACCCCGAAAACTCAAAGCTTCAGTTAGATGCGATGTTTGAATGTGTTCTGAATCATTAAGATCCGCAATGGTGCGAGCGACTTTTAATATTCTATGCACACCTCGAGCAGAAATTCTTAATTTGATGATAGCTTGTTGAAGTAATTGAAGGTTTTCATTATTCAATGTGCAATAATTTTCTATATCTCTACTAGATAGTTTCGAATTGAGAGTTTGATTACGTTTATGTTGTTTATTTCGAGCGGCTACAACTCTTTTACGAACAGCTAAGCTCGTTTCACGGTTTTCATCATGACTATTTTGTAAAATTTTTTCGGTTATATTGGGTACTTCTACATGAATATCGATACGATCGAGTAATGGGCCTGAAATACGATTGCGATATTTAAGGATCTTATCTTCAGAGCATTGGCAACGGTTGCCAGGTTCTCCTAAATAACCGCAAGGACAAGGATTCATTGCGGCGATTAACTGAAACTGTGCAGGGAATGTTGCTTGGTTAGAGGCTCTGGAAATACAAATTTTTCCAGACTCTAATGGCTCTCTTAATACTTCCAATACTTGCCGGGAATATTCTGGCAACTCATCCAAAAATAACACGCCATGATGAGCGAGAGATATTTCCCCTGGCTTTGGAATATTGCCCCCACCAACCAAGGCCACTGCTGAAGCGGTGTGATGAGGCGCGCGAAACGGAGGTTGTAACCAATTTTCTAATTCAAATCCAGACTGACTTATCGAAGCAATTGTTGCAGTTTCAAGTGCTTGGTCTTCTGATAACTCTGGTAATATGCTTATAAGCCTTTCGGCTAACATGGTTTTTCCAGTGCCAGGTGGTCCTGCCATTAACAGGCTATGTCCACCAGCCGCAGCGATTTCGAGAGCTCTTTTCGCATGATATTGTGCTTTCACATCTGAGATATCTTTTAGCTTTTTTGCTTTAGCTGGTGTACATGATCCTTGATAGTTCTTTATAGGATTTATATTAGATAAGTGAGCACATACTTGCGTTATATGTTCTGCTTTATAAAGTTCTAGATTCTTTACTAGAGCGGCTTCTTGAATATTTGCTGTTGGTAATATTAAGCTTCTTGAAGTCGTTTTAAGCGCTGTTGCAGAAGCAAGAGCACCGCTGATTGGGCGCACCTCTCCTGAAAGCGCGAGTTCGCCAAGAAACTCATATTTTTCTAAACAAGTTGCATCAATTTGTTCTGAGGCGGCGAGTATGCCAATAGCAATGGCTAAATCGTATCTTCCACCTTGTTTGGGTAAATCTGCGGGTGCTAGGTTTATAGTGATACGTTTTAAGGGAAATTCAAAATGATTATTCAGAATCGCGCTGCGTACTCTATCCTTGCTTTCCTTAACCGCTGTTTCAGGCAAGCCAACGATGGATAGTTGTGGTAATCCTGTTGTTAGGTGAACTTCAACAGTGACAAGTGGTGCTTCAATACCAATTTGGGCGCGGCTGTAAACAATAGCTAGGCTCATAACTTCTTCCATGAAATCTATTTTTATTAGAAGAGATTATAACCTTCTATGAAGTATTTTTGATAGAATCAAATTAATCATTTTATGTAAGGTAAAACATATGAAAAAAACAATTATTTTAGGTTTAGGCATATCTTTGTTATCACCGGTTTTAGTCTCAGCGGATGCTGCAGGAGAATGTCGTGGTATTGCAATTGGAATTGTGTCATCTATGAAAGCCAAAGATGAAGTGAAAGGCGAGGAAGCTTCTCAAGCGGCTCTATTGGCTGCACGCAGAGCTTGTATAGCTGTATTAGAAAACTATACAGATGAAGAGTTAACGGATATTGGTAATGAGGAAAGTAGCACTGCTAAGAAAGAAGAGGAAAAGAAAATGAGCACTTGGGATTTATTAACTCAAGACCAAGAAGAGAAACCTGGTAATAAGCGTTTAAAAAGATTAAGGAACTAGCTTTTATTTAGACTAATAAAAAGGCCGATTAAATCGGCCTTTTTTAATACTTATAATTGAATATTCAATTAAAAGTCTACTGAATAGCCCACAACAAATTTAAGGTCATCGTTGTTTAAGCTTGGGCCAGTATCGCTAGCATCTAAATCGGTACCACTGATCATAAAGCTGAAACCACCTTTAGCAATTGAAGCATTCCAATCCAGGTATTCAAATACACCGTTTGCAAAGTTAAAACCGTCAACGAAGTCACCATCATGGTAACCAACGTGTAAGCCACCTTCCCAACCTTCTAAGTTTGGAATTGCAAAGCCATAATCAAGAGAGATGTAATAGGTTTCACCAAAACCATAATCGTAGTTACGACCTACGTTAGCTGTAGTTAAACCAGCGCTCTCTTCAGCTTGAGTGTGTGCAAAGATAAATGCTGTAATACTGAAACCACCATAACCTAAGCTACCATAGATTTCACTAAAGTCGAATTTAGCTTCTTCGTTATAGTTATAGTACAAGTATCCTATATCGTAACTAACGCCATTATATTCACCAGCATAACCGGCATACATATCATGTTCGTATGAGAACGCGTCATCTGAAGCGTATTGTACGTTTGAGACCCATGTACCGATATAAAATCCTGAATCATGTGCCCAATCCAAACCACCTGAGATAGCAGGTTCATCATTGGTTTGGGTTAAACCACGCCAGATATAGTTATTTGAAATGCCGATGTTGCCAGAGAACTCAGCGTGAGCTAGTGAAGTAGCGCTAGCTAATGCAAAACCAGCAACCAGTTTTTTTATTAGATGAACCTTCATCATTTTCTCCTATTGTGTAGTTTTTTAGAGTGAAAAAATAAGTAATGACTTAATGTTGCTAATCAATATGAATATCGACTAGATGAAGCTTCAATCAGCAAGGACTAGACCATAATCGGTATGTTTTTGAATTTAAAAGAGAATTAGAAAAAAATGATGAAAAAAAAGAAAAAAAAACTAATTTTTAATAGAGATTCGCACTAATAAAATGCGTTATTTGTTATGTATTGGTGCGTTTTTTAGCAAAAAACGTGAATAAGTTAACATAATTTTGAATATAGAATTCGTTATGAGTGTTTTTACTAATGATGATTAAGCAAAATGACTTATTGATAATTCAACTTTACATATTCATGTGGGAAATTGAATGAAATAAAATAATATTGAGTAAATTATATGTAAAATTTAATTTGAGAATAGATAATAATAATTTTTTGCACTATTTTAAGGCGTATCTTCTAATTCAGTTATTTTTTGTTTTAATTCTTCAAGCAATTGACGAGTTTTATTTAACACAGCAGTCTGTGTATCAAATTCTTCTCTAGTCACTAGATCCATTTGTTTGAATGTAGATTCAATAGCAATATAAATATTTTTTTCCAAGTCCATTTTTATACTTTGCATATCATCAGGAATTAATTGACTGATTTGTTGAGTGAATAATTTAATCTTTTCGGCTGTTATAGAGTCCATAGTTCAAAAATGAGTATTAAGTGTTGTGAATAGTTAATGTATGTTTAATCTTAGTCTTTTTCTGTTAAATACTCAGTAAAAATACATGATTTAAAAATATGTAGTTTGTTTTAGAACTCATTAAAATCTAGTTTTATCTTTGCACCAAATCAATACAAAGTCTTTTTATAAGCGCACAAAATAAGTGCAAATATTTAATATTTTTAAACTAAATCCGCATAATTTTTATCTAAAATCTCAAGTAACATATTGAAATATATAGATAATATTTCAATGGCACAAATGCTGCTGATTCCTTGCCTGTAATCATTACTTCAATAATTAAAACGATGGGCGTTTGCCCTTTCAAGTATCACATACTGGAGAAAGAGATATGAAGCTTATTACGGCAATTATAAAGCCATTCAAGCTCGATGATGTCAGGGAAGCATTATCAGAGATTGGGGTTCAGGGTATGACTATCACTGAAACTAAAGGTTTTGGAAGACAAAAAGGCCACACCGAGTTGTATCGTGGAGCTGAATACGTTGTTGATTTTTTACCGAAAGTCAAAGTGGAAATAGCGACCACAGATGACAAGGTCGATGAAGCTGTACAGGCAATCACTGCTGCAGCCAAAAGTGACAAGATCGGCGATGGAAAAATTTTCGTACTAGAACTTGCCCAAGTTGTTCGAATTCGTACCGGCGAAACCGGCGATGAAGCAATTTAATCAATAAACAATTACTTATAAATACTATAGATAAATCTATTGGGAGGATAATATCGTGGAAGAATTAGCATCAGTTGCTTCAGCGGTGACAGAGTTACAATATGCGCTGGACACTTTCTATTTTCTAATTTGCGGTGCCCTAGTTATGTGGATGGCGGCTGGTTTCGCCATGCTCGAAGCAGGTTTAGTGCGAGCTAAAAATACCACTGAAATTTTAACCAAGAACATCGCATTATTTGCAGTGGCCAGCATCATGTATATGGTGTGTGGTTATTCAATCATGTATGGCGGTGATGAATTCGTCATGTTTTTAAGTGGAATTACAGGTGATGGATATACGGGCGCTGAAGAGCCAGCGACTTATGCACCATCAGCGGATTTCTATTTCCAAGTAGTATTCGTAGCAACTGCAATGTCAATTGTTTCAGGTGCTGTAGCTGAGCGTATGAAGCTATGGGCATTCTTAGCCTTTGCAGTAGTCATGACTGGTTTCATTTATCCAATGGAAGGTAGTTGGACTTGGGGTGGTGCTTCTGTTTTTGGTATGTATACCCTTGGCGACTTAGGTTTCTCTGACTTTGCGGGTTCAGGTATTGTGCATATGGCTGGTGCAGGAGCTGCACTTGCAGGTGTATTGGTGCTGGGCGCTCGTAAAGGTAAATACGGTGCCGATGGCCGAATCATTGCGATTCCTGGCTGTAACTTACCATTAGCCACATTAGGTACATTCGTACTTTGGTTAGGATGGTTTGGTTTTAACGGTGGTTCGGTGCTAGCTACGGCTACAGTTGAAAGTGCTAACTCAGTGGCTGTCGTATTTATGAATACTAATGCGGCGGCAGCTGGTGGATGTATTGCTGCTTTATTAGTAGCACGTTTATGGTTTGGTAAAGCGGACTTAACCATGGCTTTAAACGGTGCTTTGGCTGGTTTAGTAGCAATTACCGCTGAGCCTTCAACTCCTACCGCATTACAAGCAACTATTTTCGGTGCTTTAGGCGGTGTGCTAGTGGTATTCAGTATTGTTACGTTAGATAAAATGAAAATCGATGACCCTGTGGGCGCTATCTCAGTTCACGGAACCGTTGGTTTACTTGGTCTAATCTTAGTACCGTTTACTAACGATGGCTCTAGCATGTCAGGCCAATTAATTGGTGCTGCAACTATCTTCATTTGGGTATTCGTTACCAGTTTGATTGTTTGGTCAATCCTAAAAGTAGTTATGGGTATCCGTGTTAGCGAAGAAGAGGAAGTGAATGGTGTCGACATCAGTGAATGTGGTGTTGAAGCTTATCCTGAATTTGCTGGCAGTAAATAATAATATAACTTTTAATAAAATAAGTTTTACTACTCTAAACCCCTCAAACGTTGTTTGAGGGGTTTTTTTATACAATTTTTAACCGTTTTATCAATTTTCCTTGGGCTAAAATAATACACTGATTAAAGTGAATTTTTTGGTGCGTAAAGTGGTATTTATTGTTAGCCTTAGTGTTTAATAAATTTATAAAAAAACCTGGAGGGCATGACTATGAAGTTAGTATCTGCAGTGATTAAACCTTTTAAACTTGATGACGTTCGTGAAGCTCTATCTGAAATTGGCATTAACGGCCTTACGGTAACAGAAGTAAAAGGTTTTGGGCGACAAAAGGGGCATACGGAGCTTTATCGTGGCGCTGAATACGTCGTTGATTTCTTACCCAAAGTTAAAATCGAAATCGCCTCAGATTCTGATAAAGTCGATGCCATCATTGAAGCTATTACTAAAGCAGCTAATACTGGCAAGATTGGTGATGGTAAAATATTCGTTACTGAATTGGATAATGTTATTCGTGTTAGAACTGGCGAAACCGGTTCGGATGCGATTTAGTCATTAGAGGCCAAATTTTTTGAGATAACAATATGGCAGATGTATTAGTCGATAGAGATTTACTCAAAACTTTAGTGCCGCCCAATGCCCTGAATCGAGAGAATTTCCAAGAGTTAGCCAGTAAGACATTTGTAGAGAGTGTCGCTTCTGGGCGCACATTATTCAAAGAAGGGGATAGTGATCGTAAATCCGTTTACATTTTACAAGGAAAGGTTGGCTTAACCTCACGTTCTGGTCAAACCAAAGTAATACAAGGTGGTACTGATACAGCAAAGCACCCTATTGCGAATCAACAGCCTCGTCAATTCAATGCCGTTACCCAATCTGCTTGTGAAATCATACGGATTGATAGCGACCTATTAGATATTCTTCTTACTTGGGATCAAATGTCTGGTATTTATGTCAGTGATATTCAAGTCGAAGAAGAAACGTTGGATGAAGAAGTTGGTTTAGTCGGTGATGATTGGATGACGCGGATTCTACAATCAAAGGCTTTTCTACAAGTTCCTCCTGCCAATATTCAAGCTATGTTCATGCGTATGGATGAGCTTCAAGTCAAAGCAGATGATGTGATCATCAACCAAGGAGAGGAAGGTGACTATTATTATCTAATTAAAAAAGGTAAAGCAAAAGTCACTAGGGCTTCTAAAACAGGATCTGAATTAGTTTTAGCCACACTTAGACCAGGCGATGCTTTTGGTGAAGAATCATTACTGTCAGAAGCAAAACGCAATGCCAATATTGTCATGGCAAAAGACGGTGTTTTAATGAGGTTGGCGAAAAAAGATTTCAACGAATTATTAAAAGAACCGATGTTAACTTGGGTTGATAAAGACAAAACGAAACAAATGCTCAAAGAGGGAGCAGTTTTAATCGATGTTCGTTTAGAAAGTGAACATAAAAATTCTAATATTCGAGGCAGCATGAATATACCTTTATTTATGTTAAGACTAAAAGCCGATAGTTTAGACCCGAATAAACAATACATTACTTATTGCGATACTGGACGTCGTAGTAGTGCAGGAGCGTATCTCTTAAGTGAACGCGGATTAAAATCTTTCTGTTTACAAGGTGGATTAAATGCCTTATCCAGTGGCAGTTAGTAATAAATAATTTACCTCACTAACATTTTAAGTAATGTCTAATACCAAGTTTGACCAAATAGATCACTATGCGGTTTTTGGTAATCCCATATCACACTCACTTTCCCCTAAAATTCATTCTTTATTTGCTGAGCAATGTAATCAATCTATTGATTACCAAGCAACCTTAGTTGAAGAAGGAAAATTCGACGAAGCGGCATACCATTTTTTTCAACAAGGCGGTAAGGGATTTAACATTACGGTACCTTTTAAAGAAGATGCTTATAAATATGCCGATCAATTAACAGAAAGAGCAAAGCTAGCAGGCGCCGTTAATACGTTAAGTTATGATGGAGAAAAGTGTTTAGGTGATAACACTGATGGTATTGGATTAGTCAATGATCTCACTAAGAATCACCAAGTTGATTTAAATGGTAAATCCATTTTAATTCTTGGTGCTGGTGGTGCAGTGAGAGGTGTACTGGGACCTTTATTAGAACAACAGCCTAAGAGTATTACCATTTGCAATCGAACTGTTTCCAAGGCCCAAGCATTAGCTGATTTATTTAACGATGAAAATAAAGTAGTTGCGCAAAATTATGATGCATTAGTTAATCAAACTTTTGATGTAGTTATTAACGGAACTTCGAGTTCTTTGCATAAAGAACTTTTACCATTACCCGAAACTATTTTTAATGGGCATGCAACTAGTTACGACATGATGTATTCAAAAGAAACGACTGTGTTTCAAGAATGGAGCTTACAACATGGTGCTGAAAAAGCCTTAGATGGTTTGGGTATGTTAGTTGAACAGGCTGCAGAGGCGTTTTTTATTTGGCGTGGATTTAGGCCCGACACACATTATATAATTAATGATTTAAAGTAAATAAATAATATATTTGGAAAATTAAAAAATACGGAAATATCATGTTTGCAGTTATTCCTTATCGTCCTGAAGTCCAGCTTAATTACTATCCAATATTAAGTATTTTCATTATTGTCTTATGTGTAATTTTGCATTTGCGTGTTGAGAATAATATTGAAGATATATCGATGTCAGCCATTGAGACTTGTGAAAAAATTAAAAGTCGAAAATTTAAAATCGCAATAAAAAGTATTTATGGAGAGTATTCTAATGAAGCGTGCGCGTATTTTTTTATGCAGACTTACACTTACCCAAATTCAAAAATTATTATTGATGAGTTTGTTTCGAAATCAAAAAAATTATCGATTTATTCAAAAGAACAATCAAAAAAATTTGTAAAAAAATATTTAACTAAAGGATATGAAAAATTTCAAAAAAGTAATCCGCCAAAATATTTACGTAATGAATATATCTATGTAGGAGGTTCTTGGGATGTTACGAAAATGATTTCATCATCTTTTGCTCATGGAAGTTGGGATCACTTAATTGGAAATATATTAGGCTATTTATCATTTGGTTTATTAGTTGAGTTAATTATTGGGCCAATAATATTTGTTGTACTTTTTATTGCGATCAGTTTAGGCGTGGGTATTGCATCTTCAATTTGGTATGGAGGATCAGAAATTCCTAATTTATTTTTAGGGCTTTCAGGCATAGTGTTTGGAATGATGGGAGCATTAGTTTACCTTTGGCCAAAGGCAAGGATTAGAGCCATATTATGGGTTTTAATATTTTTTAAAAAGATTAGTCTCTCGGCTTGGATCTTAGCTGTGTTTTATATTGGATGGAATATTTATTATCTCTCGCAACAATCAGATTCTAATGTCAATTTCATCGCTCACTTAATTGGAGCATTAATTGGTTTTATATTTGGATTGTTATTATTAAAAACTAAAAAAGAGGATTTAAAATATATGATCAACTAGCATTTATAATTTTCTGATTAAATCGATCTTTTCGGTTATTAAAGATAGAGAGTTAATAAGGTTATATCTTTTAATCTTTTTGTCATTCAAACATTTTTTTTTCGAGCTCGAGTGATTGATTTAAAATTAATTCAAACTCAATAGGCTTGCTTATTGCGTAACCTTGGGCGTAATTGACACCCAACAATTTTAACATCGCTTTTATTTTGTTATTTTCGACAAATTCTGCAATAGTTTTTAATCCCAGTATTTGGCCGATTTCATTAATAGATTTTACCATTGCGTAATCCATTTCTTGTGTGTCCATGTTTTTTACAAATAGACCATCAATCTTTAAGTAATCAACAGATAATGACTTAAGATAAGCAAATGATGATAAACCACTTCCAAAATCATCCAATGCAAAACTGCATTGATGTTTCTTCAATGCGTTTATAAATTTTTCAGCTTTTTGTATATTTGACACAGCAGCAGTTTCTGTGATTTCAAAACATATTTTTTCGCCATTGATATGGTGTTTTTTTAATGATTCGACAATGTATTCAAGCATATTGTCTTTCGATAACACATAACCTGAAAGATTAATTGAAACGTATTTTATATTCTGTAAAAAGTTTGGAAATGCCGCCAAGTTTTTAAATGTTTCATTAATGACCCACATGTCAATTTCTTCCATTAAACCATATCGTTCTGCAGATGGAATAAATTGATCGGGGTAGATAATGCTACCGTCCTCATCTTCCATGCGCAGTAAAATTTCATAACAAAATTTTTCTTCATCTAAGGTAGGTTCAATAGGTTGCGCGCATAAACAAAAACGATTATTTTTTATAGCTTCATGAATTCTTGTCGTCCATTGCATTTCATTAAATTGTTGTGCGATATCTCCGTCATCTAATGTGTAGACATGAATTCGATTGCGGCCTTTATCTTTAGCAACATAACAAGCAGTGTCTGCTAAGCTCAGTAATTGATTAATATCTGATATCTTATTATCTAATTTAATTAGACCAATACTGACACCTACTCTGAATATTTTATTTTTCCAATGGAATCGATAATCATGAATATCTTGTCTGATCGTATCCATAATTCTTTGAGCATCATTTACAGAGCAGTTTTCAAATAAAATACCAAATTCATCTCCTCCCAATCGAGCAAGAATATCGCTTTCTCTAATTTTATTATTAATTAAAGCACTTATTCGTTTTAGTAATTCATCACCTGCTACGTGACCACAAGTATCATTTACTATTTTAAATTGATCCAAGTCCATGTAGCACAAAACATGTTGTGTATTGTCTCTATGTATTCTTTTAAGAACTGAATTTACTCGGCTTTCAAATTCATAACGGTTATACAATCCAGTTAAAGAATCATAGAGAGCGAGTTTTCTTAGTTGTTCAGTTTTCGTGTTAACAAGTTCTTGTAATAACAGCGGCTGTCTTAATATGTAGAATAATAATAATGCGACTAGTGTTGATAAAATGTATGCTAATGAGATACCTGCATTATAGAAAGGTGCATGAGTCCATGGTTGTTTCATTGCCAAGGTTAAAAACCATTCTCCATTTGGGACCGCAACAGAAAACTCATCAGACTGGAAGTTGGATAAGTTGGTTTCCCCAGCAATAACTTCTAATTCAGATGTATCGGGATGTAATCGTTTTAATTGATATTCATATTCTTCGGATAAATTATCCAACCCTGACATAACGATAACATCTTCTAAATAAATCAAGACGGATGAAAAACCCCAAAATTTTTCTTCATTTTGGCTTGATGAGATAAATATTGGATAGCGACCAATAATCCCTTCGCCACCTTGAATTAAATTAAACGGGCCTGCTAATGTTAATTTTTTAGTTTCAATGGCTAATTTTGCTTCTTTCTTCCTTTTATCATCATGGATTAAATCATGACCTAATGCAGATTCATGACCTTCGAGAGGATATATTTTTTCAATAATGCCATTAGGTGCTAATTGTATATTTGTAATGTTTCTAAAAGAACTGTAAATATCTTTTGCATATTCATCAAATTTATCAATGTTACCGTTGTTTTGCTTAATCAAACTACCCATGATATATGCAGCGGATAAAGATTTTTCTATTTGACGTGTTAGGTATACACAGTTACTCACACCCATTTTGTTTAAGGACGATAAGAGTCTATCTTTCCATGACTGGTCGTAAAAATTAATTGCTTTGATAGAAGCAATAAGACAAATAACGCCGATTAAAATAGGTGAAATGAAATAATTATATTTTTTAAAATAACCGATCAAAACTGTTCTCAATATTAATCAAAATCATATTCAAATATTAAATATCTGAACCGAATATATAAAACCTATATTCTTAGCTGATTCCAATATCCATTGGATTCGTAAGTATACCCTATCGACAAAAATATTATTTTATGAATAGAGTATGACCTATTAATCTATATCTAATTTGACTTATTACAATAAAGCTTCCCAATAAGTGGCTGTTTAATTTGAAAATTATAAACCACTCATGGCATCCATTTTGTTAGGTAACCACGTAATTAATTCAGGTATAAGCATTAGTAAAGCAATGGTTAGTATTTGTATGATTACAAATGGAATGATGCCTGAATAGATATCTTGAATTTTTATGTTTTCAGGACAAACGGCTTTTAAATAAAACAGTGAAAAACCAAACGGCGGTGTTAAAAACGAAGTTTGTAAGTTCACGGCAATTAAGATCGCAAACCATAATAAATCAATGCCAAGACTTTGTGCGATGGGTGCAATGATCGGAACTACGATAAAACAGATTTGTAGAAAGTCTAAAAAGAAACCTAATAAAAAGATTATCAACATACTTATAAATAAGAACCCCCAAGAACCTCCGGGCACATGTTGAATAGCATCTTTCACCATTTGTTCACCACCCATTCCTGTAAACACCATGCCAAAAGCGGTTGCACCGATCAGAATTAGAAATACCATGCTAGTAATACGTGTAGTGGATTGCATGGACTCAGTTAAATTTTTTAAGGTTAATTTTTTATGTGATAACGCAAGTAACATAGCACCGACTGCGCCAACTGCAGCGGATTCAGTTGGTGATGCAATACCAAAGAAGATGGAGCCTAATACTGCAACGATTAAAAACAATGGGGGTAATAAGGTGAAGAATACTTTTGATAATAAATGCTCATCATCGTTATTTTGTAAGGCTGGAGCAACGTTAGGTTGTAACCATGCTCGAATCGATATGTAGAGTAAAAATAAACTCACTAATAAAACACCTGGTACAACGGCACCCATAAATAATCGACCCACGGGCACACCGATTACGTCGCCTAATAAAATTAAAATGATACTCGGTGGAATAATTTGCCCTAATGTGCCTGAGGCGGCAATAGTCCCAGTGGCTAACTTTGGACAGTAGTTATGTTTTAACATTGCAGGTAATGCAATGACGCCCATTGTTACGACAGTTGCACCTACGACTCCTGTTGTTGCTGCGAGCATTGCACCAACGATGACTACTGAAATCGCTAGACCGCCTCGCATCCTCCCGAATAGACGACCCATTGTTTCGAGTAAATCTTCAGCCAATCCTGCTTTTTCTAAAATAATGCCCATAAATACGAATAACGGTACCGCAAGTAGCGTGAAGTTATTCATGATGCCCCAAATTCTTAATGGCAATAGATTAAAGAATTCAATGCCTAGAAAGATTGAACCAAAGACCAATGCCACAAAACCCAACGTGAAGGCGACTGGATATCCTACTAGTAACAGGATCATCAGACATACAAACATGAGCAGTATGGCTAAAGTCATGTTCGGTTCTCTAATAAGAATAGGGCGTTTTTAATTGCTTCTGAAATGCCTTGAATAATTAATAATAGAAAACCAAAAGGTATTGCAGCTTTTAGTATCCATCGGTAGGGCAGGCCCCCTGGATCAGGGGAACCTTCTTGAAAGTTGAAAGCGTTTAGCGCGAAAAACCAGGAAGTATTAAAAATAAGACAGCAAACTGGGATTAAGATCACCAGCGAGCCGATTAAATTAATCCATGCACGCAGGCGTTCACTGCTGAAATTGCTTTGATAAAATAAGTCGAGACGTACATGTTCGTCATGTTTTAAGGTGTAGGCCGCACCAAGCAAGAAGATTAGTGAAAACAGATGCCATTCTAATTCTTGGATGGCAATAGAACCTTGATTGAAGATATAGCGCATTGCTACGTCGTAACTGACCAATAACACTAGAATGATAACTAGCCAGGAAATCAGCTTGCCAGATGATTCAATAAAGCAATCAATGAACGATCGGATTCTCTTAAGCAGTTGAATGAGATTATTATTTTTATTATGCATTTTTGAGCCTTTTCGTGGTGGGGAGTATAACGACTTTGTGACTTAAAATCGCTATAAGTAATCACTTACTATAAAGATAATTTTTATTTTTTCATAAGAAAAATAGATTCAAATAAAAATGTTATTCACAGAGAGTTAACTCGCCTTCAATAGATAAACTTACATGCAAAATTAAAGGTATTAGTATTAAAAAAGCTTTTAAATAATTGAAGATAAAAATAAAAATTGAATTTTAAGAAAATGCAGACTTTTTTACTATTGACAATAACGGTTTATTGGCGAGAGATAATTCACAGAGTTATCCACAGGTTTATTCTGTGAGTGAATTCGATTTAACATAGTTAGTGATTACTATGTAGTCTTCAACCGATAACTCTTGAGCACGACAGCTTGGATTGATATCCAAGGTAGTGAAATCTTCAATTGAGAGCCATTGTTTGAGATTTGTTTTCAGGACTTTTCGTCGCTGGGAAAAAGCTTGTTTTACGATTTTAGAAAATAAAGTCTGTTCTTCCAATGAAGAAGATTGCTCTTTCGGGCGAAGACTGACAACCGAAGACATTACTTTAGGCGGAGGAAAAAACGCGCCTGGTGGTACATCGAATAATTTTTCCACATCGCAATAGTACTGAGCCATTACGGATAGACGGCTAAAATTAGAGTCGTTTACATCCGCAGCTAATCTATCAACCACTTCTTTTTGCAACATGAATGTCATTGATGCGATTAAATCTAAATGCTGAAAGAGGTGAAATAAAATAGGAGTTGAAATGTTATAAGGCAAGTTGCCAATAATATGCAGTGAATTTGTATTTAGTTTGTGAAAATCAAATTTCAGTGCATCTTCATTATAAATCTGTAAATCTCCATATTCTTTTCCTTGTTGTTCAAGATTGCTCAACAAGTCGCGGTCTAATTCAATAACGGCAAGTTTTTTATATTGTTGTAACAAGGGATAAGTTAAAGCACCTTGGCCGGGGCCGATTTCAACAATCGATTCCGACTCAGGGATATTTAAGCTATTAATAATGCGCTCTATATAGCTTTTATCATGTAAAAAGTTTTGCCCAAACCTTTTGCGAGGAATATGTTGATTCATAAATCTAGTTTAGAGTTTACGGTTATTCGCTAGATCAATCGCCATCTTAACCGCTGCCATTAAACTTGAATGGCTGGCTTTGCCAGTACCTGCTAAATCTAAGGCGGTTCCATGATCTACCGACGTGCGAATAATTGGCAAACCTAGTGTCACATTAACGGTTTCGCCAAAGCCTAAAGCCTTTAGAGCAGGTAAACCTTGATCATGAAACATGGAGACAACGACATCTGCTTTGCTCAACCAATCTTGGGTAAAGATAGTATCGGCTGGAAGAGGGCCTTGAATATTTATTCCTTCTAACGCTTTCAGAGCGGGTTCAATGATTTCGATTTCTTCCATACCCAAATGACCTTGTTCTCCAGCATGTGGATTTAAACCACAGACTAATATCTTAGGATGTTTAATGCCAAACCATTGTTTGAGATCGTTATTCACGATTTCTACAGTTTGTTTAATGATTGTTTTATTTATACTTGAACTGACTTGATTTAATGGTAAGTGGGTGGTTACTAATGCAACTCGAACTTGATTGTTCGCAAGCATCATCACTGGGTAAGCGTTATTGCATAGTTCAGCTAAATATTCAGTATGACCACTAAAAGTATGGCCAGCATCATTTATAATAGATTTTTGTACTGGACCTGTAGTCATTGCGTCGAAGGTTTTGTCTAAACAGCCTTCAGCAGCAGTCGTTAAGGTCTCTAAAACATAATGCGCATTTTTCGGGCTAAGTTCACCAACTTTCACATCTGAATTTAAATCGACAGGTAATACTTTGAGCGTATTAGGAGGGGATATTGATGAAGAATCAGAAGGATTAAATTCTTCGATAATAATGTTTTTACCTAATTGCTTAGCACGAGATTCTAACAGTGAAGGGCTTGCGATATAGACTAATTCTGCATCGATAGTTTCTACCGCTAGTTTAATCGCTATATCAGGTCCAGCACCAGCTGGTTCACCCGGTGTTATGGCAATTCGAGGGCAACGATTAGCCATCAATTCGATATTCTACAAAAGCTTCTTCGCGTAAATTACGCACCCATTCTTGTTCATTTTCTCGTATTTTGCGTTGTCTAATTGCTTCTCTAGCTTGACTACGTTTAGCATTATCAGAGTTATCGAAATCGCGACGTTCCAATACCGTAAGAATATGCCAGCCAAATTGAGTTTGAAATGGCTCACTAATTCCACCAATTTCGAGCGCATCCATTTCTGCTTCAAATTGTGGGACTAATTCTCCTGGACTACGCCAACCTAAGTCACCACCTTCAAGGGCGCTGATCATGTCATCAGAGTTGGATTTAGCGATTTGCGCAAAATCTTCACCTTGTTGGATACGATAAAGAAACTGTTCAAGTTTTTCTATTGCGACTTCATTCGTAGTGACTTCATTTGTTTTGAGCAATATATGACTAGCTCGTGTTTGGCGAATCATTTTCTTATCGCCACTAGATATATCCAAGAGCTTAACTATATGAAAGCCACTGGAATTTTCTATGACATCGCTGATATCACCTGCTTGCATGTCTTTTACAAAGCGTGAGAATAATGACGGTATTTCATTTCCTTTTCGCCAGCCAAGGTCGCCGCCTTCAGCTGCTTGTTGGCCATCAGAAATTCTAATTGCTAGTTCAGCGAAATCTTGGCCTGCTCTAAGATCTTCAACAGCTTTTTGCGCGATCATTTTTTTTTGTTGTTTATCTTCTTCGTTAGAGCCTTCAGTGGCAGCAATGAGAATATGACCTATATGATAGGTAGTCTCCATTAAACCTTGAGTTTCTGCATTGGCGAGGAAATTATCAATTTCTCTATCCGTAATTGATATTCGATTGATAATTTGCCGTTGTTTCAAACGGCTAATGATAATCTCATTACGTATGTCTTCACGAAATTGTTCAAAGCTGAATCCATCGTTTTCCAAGATGTCACGAAATTGTTTTAAGGACACGCCATTTTGCTCAGCCATACCACGAACACTGCGGTTTAAGGTTTCATCATCAACTCTGATACCGGTCTCTGCGGCCCTTTGTAATTGTACTTTTTGAATAATAATGCTTTCTAAAATTTGTTTTTCAAACGCAGGTTTTGGTGGTGGCGATTGATTCTTTTGGTTTAATTGAGCAGCGATGATACGCATACGGTTTATGAGTTCAGATTCCATAATTATATCATCATTGACTACTGCGACAATTCTATCGATCGGAGTGCCTGAATAGAGAGAAATTGAAAAAAATAGAAGTAGAAAGCCAGAAACATATTGTTTCCAGGCCCGTTTTAAAACCTGTTTAAAATTCACTGTCGTAACCGCGGATATTTTGTTTTAAAAATTCTGATGTCTTTTTACCGACACCTGCTAAGCCTTTGAGTTCAAACTGTAAAAAAATCCCTGTTTGTTGTTCTCCAGTAATATCGGTTAGATAGCGTCTTGCAACAGCTCGTACTCCCCAACAGCAGTCTTGATATTCCACACCACCAAACATTTCAATTGAACGGTTTTCAGGAACTGCATGATTCCAACGGCCAACCACGTTCCATTTATGATTGAGTGGCCATCTAAATGAAATATCACTTTGTTCTATACTGGGAAATCGACTGGTAATGAACTGTTGCTGATCATGTCTAACACGATAGGCTAAATTCAGTACTTTACCATCGCCAGAATTATATTGAACCTGTCCGGTAAGCTTTTGTGTACGATTTTGATCTGGATCCCATTGATATTCTGTACGTACCTTCCAGTTTTGATATAAATTAAATTGCAGTTCGGAGACTATTGGAGAACTGCTTTCTCCGCGGTTGACTAGGTTGGTGAAGGTTGTTTCGCGATCATCAATATAATAAATTTGACCAAAACGAACATATCCAAGTTCATCACCTGTATCGTGATTAATAAATCGGCTGGTTAAAGCTAGTGTAAATTGATTCGCATCCCCTAATCTATCAACTCCACTAAAGCGGTTCTCCCTGAACAGGCTGTAATAAGTAAAATCATAGACCCCAGTATCGAATATCGGTAAATTGTCTTGTTCATCTTCAGGGATATATAAATAGTAGGCTTGTGGTTCTAAAGTTTGTATAAATGCATTACCAAATAAGTTTGTATTGCGTTCGAAGAATAAACCACTATCAACACTTAAAATTGGGCTGGTACGCGATGGACTTGAATCAAAATTAGACGGGTTTTCAATTGAGTATTGGGTATAACGAACGCCAATCTTAGGTTCGATATAACCCGCCATTGAGCGTATTGGATAAGAAACATAAGGATATAAATCTATACGGTAAGCATTATCGTCAGTCGAAATACCTGAACTATCACTGCGATCAAAATAAGAAAATTGTGATTCAAAACCAAAATTAAATTGCTTGTTATTGTATGGTGAATACGCATTGAAATGGATTTGAGGTAAACGTTTAAAGGGTCTTGAAGTAGTTGGTAAAGAACGATCGACTGTTTGGAAATTTTGCAACATCAAAGATGCATCCCACCAACTACCATAGTAGGTAGCTTGAGCTCGTTGTTCTAAAAATCGAGTACTCGTAATCTCAATATTCGTTCCAAAGTCTTCAAAATATTCATTATCTGAAACTCGGTTATAGGTAAGAAATAGATTACCGGTATCCAAAAAACTTTGTTCATGACGTAAACCGAACAAATTACGGTCTTCATCATTGAAATTACTATCGTTTGCTAGGTATTCAAAGTTAACCTCTCCAGAACCTCGGCTAAACATATAGCGGTATTCTGTCATCAGCATTAAGCCACTATCAGTCAGAACTCTTGGTGTGATAGTAGCATCCATATTTGGTGCAATATTCCAATAATAGGGTGTTCTGGTTTCAAAACCGTATTGGTTTGAGGTACCTACGCTTGGAGAGAGGAAGCCTGATTTACGTTTGTCGCTTAATGGGAAAGAGATATAAGGTGTATAAAAAACCGGTACATCTTTAATTTTAAGTACCACGTTTCGAGCACTTCCAACTTCATCTATATGATCCAGTTTGATTTTATCGGCTTTCAATTTCCAGAAATTATCTTCAGGTTGGCAAGTGGAAAAGTCCACATTGTGTAATGTCGTGCTAATACCACTCACATATTCAAGGGTTTTAGCCTGGCCTCTACCTCTATTATCGATAATGCGGTAATCGGTATTGGTAAATGTGCCCGTATTATCATTCATTTCTACATGGGCTTTGTCACTATCCAAGAATAGGGCATTATCCCAATATTTCACATTGCCTGATAAATCAGCGGAATTATTTGTTTTGTCGTATAAAACCCGATCGGACTGAATTTGTTGCTGATCCTGTGTAATTTCAACTTTACCAGTGAGATCTGAGATGCCTTCATCCACCAATTCAGCTTCATCTGCCGTGATCAGAATGTCATCGGCGAGTAATTTATCTTTGATTATTGGGCGCGCAGGAATGCCAAGAGAGCTAGGGCAATGTGACCAGCTGGAATCCTTAGCGGATTCCTCTGACCAAACTGAACTAGTACTCCCCACCCCCAATAGTAAAAAACATACAGTGGTATTTCTTATCAGCATTACTTTATAGTAATTAATTAGAATTCTTATTAACGAGTTATATTTGCTAAAATCGCACAGATTTGATTTTGCATCAAATTTTTATGTGAGTTTTTAGTCAAAAGGACTTTAGTTGGGTAAATTTAACATTATGGCATTATTTAGAATATTAGTCGTTTTAGTTGTAGTGATAGCTTCTATCATGGTTTTGGATTGGACTAAACCCGAAACCAAGGCTGAATTAAGGGCATTACCAATCAGTCGAGTCACCGTCACTGACGTCCTCAAACAAGATCTTGCTGCTGAACGCGTGTTAACGGGGAAAATTCAGCCAGCAAAACGCTCAAAATTACGTTTTGAAATCAGTGGGCAAGTTTCTGCCCGATACATCGAGCCGGGTCAGGAGGTCAAACAAGGTCAATTATTATTGACTATCAATGATGGTGATTATCAAGATCGGTTACAAGAAGCTATGGCTGAGAAGGAATTGGAGCAAGCAAATGTGACACGTGATCGTCAACAACTAAACATCATTAATAAAGAAATCGATATCCAACAACGCGAAGTAAAACGATTAGAACAGCTTGGCCAAAAATCCCTAGCTTCTAAATCAAACTACGATAAAGCATTGACTACTTTATGGCAGTTAAAATCTGAAAAATCTCGCTTAAGCAGTAGTGTCAATGTGGCTAAGGCCAAAATCGCTTTACGAGAAAGCAAAGTCAATATGGCGCAACGGAACATCGATAGAACCGAATTACGTTCACCGTTTGATGCAACAATTAATACCGTCGAGTATGAAATTGGAGATTATGCTCGTTCTGGTGAAATTGCTTTAGAATTGGTTCAACTGAATGAAATGGATTTGTATTTAGAGGTGACAGGCAAAACCATGTCAAGGCTCTCGGTCGGACAAGATATTGAAATTCTATTTGAAGAAGATAAACGTATTGCTCAAATACTTTCTATCGAACCTGATCCCAATGCAAATACGATGACCCATGCCATACTCATTCGTATGTCAGGTGAAGGTTTATATTCGGGTCAGTTAGCAAAGGCGATATTACCTGGAGAAAAGTTTAACGATGTATCGGTTGTTCCATTAAGCGCTATTTTATACGATGAAGGTAAGACCTATCTTTTTTTAGTCGATGAAGAACAAAAATTACAACGTGTTGCGATTACATTATTAGCAAGACATGAAAATATCCAAGCCGTTTCAGGCATTCAGTCAGGTGTGAAAATCGTTGCTTCCGATGTGGCGGCCTTGAGTGAAGGCCAAGAAGTAACAATTCAATAACTTCTCTTTGTATTTTATTTAAATGCCTTTTATACGTTTTTCGATCAATAACCCACTCATCATCAATATGAGTTTAATCATAGTGATGATCATGGGAATTTTTAGCTGGAAGTTATTGCCGCAAGAAATTTTTCCTGTGGTTGATTTAGATCTGATAAAAATAGAAACCATTTTTGAAGGTGCTTCTCCATTAGAAGTTGAACAGCAAGTAACCTTGCCTTTGGAACAAGAGTTTGAAGACACTCAGGATATTGATTATATCAATTCGAATAGTAATGAAGGTTTCTCGAGTATTTTTATCAGGCTTAAACCTGGTTCGAACGTTGATGATTTTTTACGAGATGCACAAACCATATTAGATAGCATTGATGATCTGCCTGATATAGCAGAAGAACCCGAGTTAACAAGAGTTCGTACTCGCTTTCCTGTTATCACCGTTACATTGTTTGGCGACATTGCAAAAGCAGAGTTATATGAATTAGCAGAAGATGTTCGCAGAGAAATGTTAACCATAGATGGTGTGGCTAGTGTAGGAGTTGCTGGCGATCGTGAATGGGAGATTTGGATAACGATCGATCCTAATCAACTATCTGCATTGGGCATTCCGCTTGAATTAGTATTATCGTCGGTTAGAAATAATTTGGTCGATCAACCAGGCGGTTCGATTAAATCGACTGAAGGTGATATCCGTTTAAGAGGTATAGGTGCTGCTCCAGAACCAGGAGCAATAAATAAAATTGTTTTGCGCGCCAATGATGAAGGTGGTCAATTAACCTTAGGTGAAGTGGCTAACGTTGAGCGTCGCTTTGAAGAACCCATTACTTTTGCACGTTTCAATGGTAAGCCTTCTGTTAATTTAACAGTTACTAAAACGGCTGCTGCTTCAACCATACAAGTTTCAGAAGAAATGAAACAATTGGTAGAAGATCTACAACAACGTGTCCCTGCAAGCGTTGATGTTTCATATCACACAGATATGTCGGTATACGTAAAGACACGTTTAAATACAGTGATGTCATCTGGATTAATTGGTTTAGTCTTAGTATTAATCTCTTTGTATTTATTACTTAACCTAAGAGTTGCAATTGTTACTGCCTTTGGTATCCCTGTTTCTTTTCTTTTCTCAATTATCTTACTGTATTACCTGGGCTTCACCATTAACATGGTTTCACTATTCGCGTTTTTAATAGTATTAGGAATGATTGTGGATGATGCGATTATTGTAACTGAAAATGTGTATCGACATATGGAGAAAGGTGAAGAGCGATATCAAGCAGCTTTTAATGGATCAAATGAGGTGTTTTGGCCTGTTGTGGTTTCGACGTTCACGACTATTGCCGCTTTTCTTCCTATGTTTGCTATAGGAAGTACATTGGGTGAGTTTATCAAAGTTATTCCTGTGGTTGTTTGTTGTGCTCTATTGGGTTCATTATTAGAAGCGTTTATCGTTCTACCATCTCATGCAGGACATTATTTAAAAGTTGTCAGAACCAATGAAACAGGTTGGGGTTGGAAACGTATTTTAGATAAATACGCAGTCTTATTAAAATGGTCGGTTATGAATCGCTATTTCGTTTCTGTTTTAGTTATTGGTATTTTAGCAATCAGTCTAACTTATGCTCAGACACGCTTGCCATTTCAATTATTTGGTGATGTTGAGAGTGGACAGTTTTTTGTTAACGTAGAAACACCGAACACTTATAGTTTAGATGATAGCTTAGAACTAGCATCAGAATTAGAACAAACCTTGTTTGAGGTGATTGATGATAACGACTTAAAAACTTTGGTTACTAATGTAGGCTTAACGTTTGTTGATTTTAATCGTTTTAAATTTGGCAGTAATCAAATTCAATTTATTGTTGATTTAGAAAAACCAGTTGCACAAGGTTTTATAGAAAATTTTATTACGCCTTTAGTCAGTTTAAATTTTTCAAATTTTGGCACAAGGGAAAAACCTTCTGATGAGATTATTTCTGATATTCGTGAAGAATTATCTAAGGTTCCTAGCATTCAAAGGATCAATGTTCAAAAGACTGAAGCTGGTCCTGCAGGAGCAGATATTGAAGTTGGTATTGTAGGTTCTGATTTGACGTTATTAAAAGACAAAGCAGATGAAATTAAAGAATACTTACAACGTCTTCCTGGAACACAAGATATTCAACATGATCAAGAACCTGGAAAGCTTGAGTATAAATATGAATTGAATGAACGTGGTAAACGATTAGGTTTAACACAATCCCAATTATCAAATGTAGTACGTACAGGTTTTATTGGTAATGAGGTGGTGTATGTGACATGGAACGAAAAACGTATTCCCGTTCGAGTAATCTTCGATGAAGAAACACGTAAACATTCTTCCAGTATTGAAAAACTACCTGTTGTTTTGCCTTCTGGTGAGACGGTTTATTTAGGCGATGTTGCGACAATCTCTATTGATCGCGGGCTAAATAAAATTAGTCGTCGTGATTCTCAAAGAATGGCAAAGATAACTGGCGAAGTAGATAGTACTGTTATAACAGGTATTCAAGTAACAGAAAAAATAGAAGAAGCATTTGGTGGCGAAAAACAGCAAGGTTATCGTTTGCTATATCTTGGCGAAAAGAAAGACGCAGAAGAATCTTTTAGTGGAATGTTTCAGGCGCTGATCATTTCATTAGCATTAATCTTTTTTATGTTAACGGCATTGTTTCGTTCTCTAGTTGATCCGATAGTTATTATGATAGCGATTCCGTTTGGGCTCATAGGTGTAGTTATTGGGCATGCGATATTTGATTATAACTTGCAGTTTTTATCTGCAGTGGGTGTGTTAGCGTTATCGGGAATTATCGTCAATGATTCTTTAATACTTGTCGATTTTATAAAACGTTTACGCTCAGAAGGCATAGAGAGAATACAAGCCGTCATAGATGCAGGTAAAGTTCGTGCTAGACCTATTTTATTAACAACGATTACTACTTTTCTTGGTGTTTCACCGTTGATATTTTTTGCTACAGGACAAACAGCCTTTCTATCACCAATGGCTGTTAGTTTAGGTTTTGGGTTATTGTTTGCTACTGTTTTAATTTTATTAGTCTTACCATGTTTTTATTTAATTGCTGATGATATTCGCCATCGATTGTTAGGTGAATATCAATCTGACAATAAAGCTTTATTGGAGCATTGAGTATGCAAAAGACGGTTGTTATTACTGGATGCTCGAGCGGTATAGGTTTAGTTACTGCAAAGATATTGAAGCAACAAGGGTACCGAGTATTTGCGACCGCAAGAAACCATCAAGATGTTGAAAATTTATTAGAACAAGGTTTCGAATCAGAACAGTTAGATTTAGCCAATCCTATATCAATTCAAACTGCTGTAGATAATATTTTACAAAAAACCGATCATAAAATTTATGGTTTATTTAACAATGGCGCTTATGGACAACCAGGTGCAGTAGAAGATTTATCTAGAACAGCATTAAAAGAACAATTCGAAACGAATGTCTTTGGTACACAAGAATTAACGAATTTAATTTTACCTGTGATGCGACAACAAGAACAAGGGCGCATTATTCAGAATAGTTCAGTATTAGGTTTTATTGCTTTGAAATATCGAGGAGCGTATATCGCCAGTAAGTACGCGTTAGAAGGTTTAAGTGACACCATGCGTTTAGAGTTAGCCGGCAGCAATATTTTTGTTTCCTTAATAGAGCCAGGACCTATTCGAAGTAAATTTCGTGATAATGCAATGAAGATGTATGAAAAACACATCAACAAGCAAACAAGCCCACATAAAGAAACATATGAAGGCATAGAAAAAAAATTACAGAAAGAGGGTGATGCTGCGCCGTTTACTCTAGATGCAGATATTGTGGCTGAAAAAGTGATTCACGCCTTACAAAGTAAATATCCTAAACCAAGATATTATGTGACTAAACCCACTTATGCCTTTGCGTATTTAAAACGATTGTTGCCTGAAAAGTTGATGGATGGTCTTTTATTAAAAATATCCAATCAAGAAAATAAAAATTAACTCGCCTTTTTTTGTAGTTTTGTTTTAGTTATTTTTCTACGGTTGTTAATAACTTTCGCAGCAACGACTTGATCTCGTCCACCATTCTTTGCATCGTATAATGCAGAGTCAGCAGCTTTTAGTAATACATTGGCTTGTTCACCATTTGTAGGTTGATGTGAGATACCAAATGATGCTGTAATTTTAGGTAATGGTTTACCCGCGTAAATAATTTCTAATTCACGCAAACCTTCGCAAATTTTGTTTGCACGTTCTTCCACTGATTTTTGTTCTGAATTAGGCATAATGATAATAATTTCTTCGCCACCATAACGACAAACAATATCGTATTCTCTGAAAAAATCGCTAATAAACTTGGCAACTTCAACTAAAACTAGATCACCAGCATCATGTCCGTATTCATCATTAAATGTTTTAAAATGATCAATATCACACATGATGATTCCCATCCCTTGCTCTGAACGCATACAACGTGTCATTTCTCTTTCAAGGCTTTCTTCCATGTAGCGACGATTATAAAGTTTAGTTAATGGATCACGAATAGATTGGTTTTTTAATGCTTCGCGAAGTTTCAAACTGACTAATGATAAAGCCAAGTTATCTGCACTGATCATAATTAAACGCTGGCGTGATTCATAATATCGTTCAAGATCTTCCTGAGTTTCTAGTTCTTCAGTGTTGCCAAATTCTATATGCAACATACCCATCATTTCGCCTTGAGCAATGATAGGAACACATGTGTAACTTCTTCCTTTATTTGTTTCTATATGTTTACAGCATAATTTTTGATCAGTATCTAAAACAATATGTTCTTTACCTTGACGCAAAGACCAACAATCATCCGCAGCTATGACAGGAGAGTTTTTATTTACAGGATTACCCCATTCAGTCACGGATTCTACCAATGTTCTATTCTCATTAAATAAAAATAATGCTCCGGAGCAGTCTGGAAACACTTTGCTCATATAATGAGAAATAACCGGATAAGTTTCCTTTAATGTACGACATACTTGTAAATAAGAGTTCAACTGGTTAACCAGTCGCATTTCTTGATTGTATTGAATTAATTCATTATGTGATTTAGTGATTTCCTCTTCAGAAAACTTTTGATCAGATATATCGGTTGAAGAACCAATAAAGCCTGCAAATTTTCCGGTTTTCTTTTCTATATAAGGTTGTCCTAGATCCAACATATATCGATACACGCCATCACGGCGACGGATTCGATATTCCATTTCAAATGATTTATGTGTATCAAACGCATCTTTAAATATATTTAAGCAGAACTCTCTATCATCCGGATGAAGAGCATCGTACCAAGCTTTGCCGCCTAAGTTTCTGACCAGATCACGACCAATGAAATTTTGCCATTTGGCATTGGAAAAAATATTTTTACCTTCAGCATTGGTTAACCAAAGCATCACAGGCGCATCTTCAGCAAACGTTTGGAACTCGATTGATTCTACGTTAGATAAGACTTCTTGCTGAACGTCTTGTTGTGTTTTTGATTCCATATTTGAACTTCTTTAAGCAATTTACAGATATTGCCTTTGATATCGACCGATTAATAATTAGCTTTAATATTTTTAATTATTAATGGCTTAGCTAGGAGTGAAAAATACTTTTGAGGGAATTTTAGGTCGTTATTTGTCTGGGTTTTCTCGATAAAACGAGTACATGTTGCCAATGCCCTGGACAAGTTCCGCATTCATTTCATTACAGATATTTTTTGAGATATCGTTTTTAATCGATTTATCGCCCGAAGCGATTTTAATTTTAATCAGTTCATGAGTATCCAATGCTTGGTTGATTTCACTCAACACATTCTCTGTTAAGCCATTTTGACCAATCCAAACCACGGGTTTTAAGTTATGACAACGTTGTTTTAGTTTTCGTTTCTGTTCTGAATTCATTAGAAGATTCTAACACATAATATTCACCCATATGAGTGATTGTATTTTTTTAGTGTTATTTCTAAAGTGAATTCGAAATAGGAAATTCATCCAATAAACAAGGAGTGGAAATATGTCAAAGCAAGCTATCTCATTTTTAATTATATTTTTTTATGGTCAAGTTTCTACAGCAGAAATTTTATTATTCGAAGATTTTGAAAATCCAATAACAACTTATACAACTAACATAACAGAAGCATCGGATACTGATTTGGATTATTTTGGCCGAATAGCGCCCAATGGTTTATCTATCTCATCTGTAGTCGAGTTTGATAATCAACAAGGCGAGGGTTATTTTGCAGCAATGGATACGGATGCATTACCTGAAGCTGCAGATGAAGGAATACTGACGTTTATTGTTGATATTACGGGTTTTGTAGATTTGCAGTTTTCAGGTTTATTTGCTGAAGATGATGCGAGTGATGCCTTAGAAGATTGGGATGCTTCGACTTCTTTTCTGGCTCGATACAGTATTGATGGAGGCACAGCACAAAATCTACTTGCATTCGAATCATCTGGAGCAACCAATACAGAACCTTCTCAAGATATGGATTTCGATGGTATAGGAGATGGTTTTAATTTAACAAATATTTTTACTCAATATACTTTGGATATTAATGGTACAGGTGCCCAGTTAACGCTTGAGTTGGTACTTAATAATTTTGATGCAAGTGATGAGGATATTGCATTTGATAATATAACTATCTCAGGAAATGCTATCAGCACCCCAGTCCCAATACCCGCAGCGTTTTGGTTATTACTATGCGCTTTAGTTGGACTTCGTAGAGTTCAGAGTAAAGCTATTTGAAAGATTGCAATAAGGTTACAGTTATCTTCTTTGTTTAACAGCATCGGCTAAAGATTCTAAGACTGGAATGGTTTCTTCAAAGCCTAAACAAGCATCGGTAATGCTTTGGCCATAGGTATTGTTAGTATCTGTTTTATAGTCTTGTCGACCTTCTACTAGATGACTTTCTAACATGAGTCCAGCAATGCTTTTATTGCCATTGGAAATTTGTTCAGCTAGGGCATTTGCTACTATCGGTTGTTTGGTAAAATCTTTATTGCTATTGCCATGACTGCAATCGATCACTATTTGTTCGGCTAATTCAACAGCAGAAAGTTTATTAGTTACTTCTTCTAGGCTTTTAGCATCATAATTGGGCCCCGTGATATTACCGCCACGTAAAATCACATGCGCTGTTGGGTTACCTGTGGTAGAAAAAATAGCAGAAACACCTTGCTTGGTTACCGAAGGAAACCAATGACCATGCCGTGCAGAACGAACAGCATCTATCGCAATTTGTACATCACCACTCGTTGCGTTTTTAAATCCTACTGGCATTGATAGACCTGAAGCCAATTCACGATGTACTTGGCTTTCTGTTGTCCTTGCTCCAATTGCAGCCCAGGAAATCGCATCTGCTATATATTGAGGAATAATGGTATCTAGAAATTCAGTACCAGTCGGTAACCCTATTTCTAGAACATCCAGTAACAATTTTCTGGCTTTTCTTAGGCCTTTATTAATATTAAAACTGCCATCGATATCAGGATCATTAATTAAACCTTTCCAGCCGACGACTGTACGAGGCTTTTCAAAATAGGTACGCATACAAATGAATAATTCATTCTTAAATTGTTCTGCATATGGCTTTAATTTATTCGCGAATTCCATTGCGGCTTCAGTGTCATGAATCGAACATGGGCCGACAATAACCAGTACGCGATCATCGTTTCCTAGCATGATATTACCCATAATTTCACGTGAACTTGCTACTAGAGATTCTGATTTCTCAGGAATGGGTAGCTCTTCTAATAAAATAGCGGGCGGCAATAACGGCCTTACATCGGCAATTCTAGTATCATCAATATCGAACATTCTTGTTAATTCTTCTTTTCATTAAAGAATTTAAGTATATCAAATAATATTCAACTTAATTAATCATTGAATGGTCTATTTTTTGCTCTTCTCATAGCGCTTTATTATATAAAACATAATTCTATAAGGCGCTCGTATCAAAAAAACTAAAGATTATTGTTGTTTTGTCGACATTAATCAGTCTGAAGTCTGTATTTTATATGTGAGGAAAAAATGGAACGTCTTGAATTGAATCTAAAACTTATAGCATGTCTTTTATTTTTTAATCTTTTTAGTCAATCAACTAATGCCGCTGTTACTACTAACCAAGCGATTGCAAATATTGATTGGGGCTCATTATCATTAAATTTTATTTTTGGTGGAGTTGCCTCTACCGAAAATGAAGAAACAGGAGTATCTGTTGAATTAGAAGATGAATTAGGATCGTTAGATACGGATTTTGCATCAATTTCTGATTGGTCTACTGCAATCGATGCGAATATTAATTATTCTGATGCAAATTTTACAACGGCTATCTCTTCAGCAAATGGATCTGCTACTGAGTTATCGAGTAGTAGTGAACTAGTGTCTTCTGTTGGTTCAATTATTACCGGAGGATCATATCGGGAAGCTACTATTACAGCAACAGGAACTAACATTCTGTTGTTAACAGCGAGTTATAGTTTATTAGCTGAAGTAACAGATTCTTTGCTTTATGAAGCATATTCGGTTTTAGGATTTTCAGTGACAGTTGAAAATTCTGGAGTAGCAAAAAACTTTGATGCA
Organism: Gammaproteobacteria bacterium; assembly: GCA_965243205.1. GTDB lineage: Bacteria > Pseudomonadota > Gammaproteobacteria > Eutrophobiales > Eutrophobiaceae > CBDEUK01. The sequence goes on along the minus strand of CBDEUK010000002.1, from coordinate 1,162,709 downwards.
TCAGCTAACGTTTATACAGATGTTGGTGGTGGTGAATCTTCCTCACAAGACTCGGGTATTTTAGCATTAGCGATACCTGTTGAAGCCGGTGATGTTCTTAATTTTTCAGCCTTTACTTATACAGAAGTGATTTCAAATAATAGTCCTGTGCCGTTACCCCCTGCTATGTGGATGTTTATCACAGCATTGGCTGCACTAGTCACTATTCGAAAAAGTTAATTTATTGTATCTATAAACAAAACCCACATGTCTGTGTAGATAAGTGGGTTTTAGTATTTTTAAATATCTTTTTTCAGTCTATGCAATAGATTGCTCTAAGTTTTGTTTCGTTTTACTGATGAATTGAGTACTCGGTGTCCCATCAAAGTTTAACCATTGATGTTCTTTGTAATCATAAAGTTTGCATACATGAACAGTTTTGATGAAATCAAATAGGTTAAACGGAATAACTAAAATGGATTCTGGTAACTTAGCTTCTAATGCTTGCTCTGCTTTTGTTAAATGATAAATTGGTACTTTCGTATTCACGTGGTGAGTAGGATGTACATATATGTAATGAGTTATAAAATTATACCAACCAGGATATTTCACATAGACAGTGACTTCACCTTGATTACTTAAAGACTCTCTCCATTCTTCTATTGTTGCATACCATCTAATTTTAGGATGAGTATGATGCTGATAGATGGTTAAACCCATCGCATAATTCCAAATAACGAAAGGAATGATTGCGCCAAATAAAATTGCTGATAGGGAACCTTGATTAGAGGAATTGGCTAACGCAATGAGCAAACATGTGAATAATACAATATAAGTAAACAACAAAATAAAATCTTTCCAGCCTTCGAAATGACATGATTCAGGTAGATGTTTACGAGGGAAGAATTTATCAGGCAACCAACGTTCAAAAATATAATAAATGCCGAAACCAATACTACTTCGATAGAGTCGGTAAACAATTTTTTGAAACGCAGATAAGTTTTTGAAATCATCAAAACTTAAAGGCCACCACGAATTCATACCTTTTACATTGGGATAGCTATGATGTGCTTTATTGTGTGCCTCTATCCATAAGCTATAGTTATGCAAAGAAGGTAAAAAACTAAGTCTTCCAATAAAAGCATTCATCCAAGAACTGCAAACATAAGCTTGATGAGCTGCATCATGACCAATCACAAATAACTGAGAAATCATAAATCCTGCTAAAGAGGCGTTACCAATTTTAAGCATTAAAGATTCGCTGACCACAGCGAAATACACCGATATACCATATATGACTAAATCCGTAATCAGGATTAAATATGCAAGGCCATCATTCGGCTTGGCAAATTCGGCAACAGCTTCGCGAGCAATTTTTTGGGTTTCAAGACCCATACTTATTCTCCCCAGAATAATTCATACAACTTAGAAGTATTTTAGCGAATATAATAGTGAAGTGCCGAATTAATAATTTGTTAGATAATAAAATTTGCTATGTCTTCTAACTCTTTGTTTATTAAATTATAACGAAAAAACAATAGTTTTTAGCTATCAAACGAACATTTTCAAATGCTCAAATTTAGGAATTTGTCTTATTTATTTAATCCATGCGTAATATAGAATAGGTACTATTTTCTTAAATAAACGAATTTAGATAGTAGTTTAGTTATATATAGTGGCTGTGGGGAAAGCTCATGAATAACTGTTTCAAATCAACTTATTGCTTAATTGCACTTCTTATATTGACAGTTTCATTACCAGTTCAAAGTGCGACACTAAGTCTCGGCGCGGGAAAACCATATGCTTTAATCCAACTAGGTGATGATGGAGGTGATACTACGTCTAATCCTGGTAGTGGGGTAGGTGATAAACTGGAAATCACATCAAACAGTACTGTTTTTGGAAGCACACTGAAAGGTGTCGATGGCAAACCTGAACTGAATAAAATTTCTTCCTCTAGAGTAACAGGTTCCTTTGATAGAGAAAGTGGTGTTTCAAATGATATAAGTTCCTCACAAGTTGCATCACAAAACACTTTAGATTCGACTACCTTTGAAACGATCGCTGCTGATGCCAGAGCGCTTTCTTCATATTGGGCGGGCCAATCTGGAACAGATGTTGCCGTTAATGAAAATGGCACAACATTAACCTTAACCGCATCAGGTGGTTTAGGAACTGTTTACAATGTTACCGATGGTTTTATTTTAAATAGTGGTGCTAGATTAGTCTTGGATGGCGGTGTTGGTGATTTTTTTGTATTTAATATTTCTGATCAACATGAATTCAATATTAATACTTCAATCATTGAACTTACTGGTGACATCACTGCTAGCGAAGTTTTATTTAATGTTTTAGGCAATGTTGGATCAGCTACTATTATTGACGATAATTCTTCTGTAAATAGCCACAGTATTTTTCAGGGCACATTATTAGCCGTTGGACGAGACGTAACCATCCAAGGTAATCATTTTCATACTTATGATGACAACAGCGCTGCTAACACAACTGAAGTTACAGCCGCTGATGCAATTGCTGAAAGGGCTACTGATCCTACTTCCGCGGGTGTATTTGGACAGATTGTAGCTGGACAAGCGCTCTTGTTTGATGATTCAGATATTTCATATCAACCATTCATGGCTGCGCCAGTTCCTTTGCCCGCTACTATTTGGTTACTTGGTACGACTTTACTTGGTCTCTTAGGGGTTAAAAGAAAACATTAAATACTACTTTCTAATCTTATTTATGCTAATTCAAACGTTGATATTTTTTTAAAGACTAAAGCAGGATTAACTCCATAAGTACTTTTAAATGCTTTACTGAAATGACTGACATCAGTAAAGCCTGATTCCAATGCCGCTTTTGTTAGATTTTCAGTTTTATAGTAAATCATCATCGCTTTTTGTATTCGTCTCCATATTCTATATCGTCTATATGTCATGTCCGTGTTTTCTTTAAACAGATGCAAGAAACGAGATGATGATATATTTAACATGTTTGCTAAATACTCTTGAGATAAATTTCTGTGCGCTTCAGAATTCGTTAATTCAATGACTTTATGAATTCGCCCATCAATATTAGAGCCGCTTAACTCTGGGAAATTAAATAAAAGAGCCATGTATTCATCAATCGATTTTTTGCTAGGGTTTTCTTCATAAATCCACTGAGTAAACTCAATTAACTTTTTATTATGAAAGCAAGAAATCTTTCCTGGAATGATTGGTAACTGATCCAATATCAATTGATAATAAGGGTTATCTCTCTCGATAAAAAACTTTCCTTGTACCGCTCCATTCATTATTAATCGATGTTGTGTGTTAACGGGTACATAAGCACATTGGGAAACCATAGAATGTTTATCACCTATAATAATCTCAAATGGCGAATAAATACCTATATGAATGGCTGCGGCACCATAATGTCTAGGTTCGACTGTTTTTGAAGGGCCGAGGCATATTGATTTGTCTTTCCATAGATATATTTGTCTATTTAGCGGATAGGTTTTTTTCACTTATTTTTATATATTCTTTTAATAGCTCTAATTATTTATAGATTAAAAAAGATATCAATAGACATATGGATCTTATTATTTAGAAATAGCAGGTTTTTACAATAAATGACTATTTTCTATAAAAAATGTTGCAGTGTTCACATTTAAACTATTATTTAGCAGAAAAATACAAAAAATTAATCTTTAAATCTTGTTTTAATAACAAATATTTAGAATAATTATTGTCATTATATTATAAACATTCTGTAGTAAATCTAACGCTATAGATAAATTTCAAAATTACACTTCATTCTTTTTCACTCTAGGATTTGTTTGGATTGATAGCAAACAATTTTAGAAGTGAAATATTTTAATATTTTCAAATTTTTTCATTTTTCGTAAAACTAATTGAAGTTGGTTTGTATTAGTTTTCGATAAACAAATTAATACATAAACAATCTTTTTAGGAGATGAAATCATGATGAAGCATTTTGCTATTATCTTTTGTATGTTAACTGGTTCAGTAAACCTAAACGCAGCAACATTTAATTACTTAGAGTCGCCCTCGCTATCAGGCATACTTAATGGACCTGATTTATTATGGAATACAGCGGATGATTTTTCTGTGATTCCTCCTGGGTTTACAGGGTTTAATCCTCAAGGTGGAGCAACAAACTTTCTTTTTAATGGGCCAGTTTTATTTGGATCTGTAGTCGGTTCATTTGAAACGAGTGGTCCTGTTCAAATTGGGGTGAATACATTAACTAGTTTAAATGCAGATGTGTTACTGAATGATTTTAGTGTTCCTGCTCCAGTACTTGGCATACAAGTACAAGAAACGTTATCATCATCTGGTACAAGTACCATAACTTTAGCTGCTAATAATTCTGCTTCATCTTCTATGATTATTAATACATCAAGTATTGCTGGTAATGATGTATTTACATTGACGGGTAATTATAACTTTCTAAATAATGGTGAAGATCCTAGTGTTATATTTGCAGGTGCTGCAGATGTGATTGGTCAGTTTGCTTATTTATTACCTCTATTGCCAAGTAATTGGGATAAATTATTTATTGGCACTGAAAGTTTTGTTTTTGCGTCAGGTGGTACAGGCAATCAATCAGGTATTTTCTATACAACTTCAGAAGTACCTCTTCCACCAGCGATTTGGTTATTAGGTAGTGCTCTGTTTGGTTTGATAGGCGTATCTAGAAAAAAATAAATTTAAAAAGTTTATTTTAGAAAATAAAAAGCCTGGTGTTTATCCAGGCTTTTTTGTTGAATGGGTAATAAGTCCATTAATTAGATTAGAGAAGCTTCTCCAATATCAATTCCAGCAGCCATTTGATTCCTGACTCATGATTTATTTGGTCTAATAGTTTTTAAAAGGAACCATTAAAAATAATAGTCTTAGTTAGGGAAGGGGATAATTGTTAAGTGTTTGCTTGAAACCCATCTCCTATATCGCTCCTTAATGGTTTCAAACAAACAATTGAGAGATTCCTTGAGTATTCCTTTAGAACCAAAAAGACTCTAATAGTAAGTATCTGCCTAAATGAATATATTCTGAATAGGATTAGTTCCCTGTTTTTGTACATAATTTTTCCCGAAGTGAAACTCCATGTCATATATAGACAAAAGCCACTTTATGTGGCTTTTATTTTTGGTGGAGGCGGCGGGAGTTGAACCCGCGTCCGCAAATTCTCCGCCTTCGGTTCTACATGCTTAGCCGACTCTTTAAGTTTAACTAACAGCTACCCGAACGGCAGGGAAGACTGCTAGCGATTCCGAAAAAAGTTTAGCGAATCCACCTCGGACAAACTTCATCGCGATCTTGTGTGAGTCGACGCCTGGAACCGAGCGCACAAGCACACTTCGGGCAGACGGCACTAAGACTGGTTATTAAGCAGCTAGAGCGTAGTTGTCATCGTTGGCAACTATAAAGTTACAGATATGATTAACGAGGGTTTCTGCATCCTCGGCATGCCCCTCAGGTTTTGTAATCCACGTCGAAGCCAAGTACGCCCCCAAAACTCTGAAGATCTATATGCTTCCTGCATATATTTATATTAGAGAAAAGTAGTATAGGTTAAGTTCACTAGAAGTCTATGGTTTTAATGAGTTAACCAGACTTCATAATCCTGGATTTTTGGCGTTGCCAATCACGGTCTTTTTCGCTTTGACGTTTGTCGTGAGCTTGTTTGCCTTTCGCTAAGGCGACTTCCAATTTTACTTTACCGTTCTTCCAGTAAAGTGCAGTCGGTACAATGGTGTAGCCTTTGCGTTCTACTGCGCCAATCAATCGATTTAATTCAGTACGATGCAATAATAATTTTCGATTGCGTTGCGAATCAGGCTTGATATGTGTCGAGACGGTCGGTAAAGGTGTGATCAAAGTGCCGAATAAATACGCTTCGCCATTTTGCAATAAGATATAACTATCGCGCATTTGCACTTTACCAGCACGCAGGCTTTTTACCTCCCAGCCTTCCAAGGCCAAGCCAGCCTCAAAGCGATCCTCTAATTGGTAATCGTGTTTGGCTTTTTTATTTAGGGCAATCGTATTGTCAGCCGGTTTTTTTTGTTTCGGTTTTTTGGCCATGCGAATCTTACGGAACAATTAAACGCACTATTATATCAGGATTGTTAGTGCTAAAGGGGAGCTTTATTTATAGAATTTATTTGGCTTGTTTTTGAAATATTGCTAAGGCTGCTTGATTGCGTAAAGTCTTAAAAAACTTTAATGCGTCTAGTGATATTTTTGTCGTGACGTCATCCATATCAGCGTAGATGACACCTAGTACTCGTTTGTTAACTATTAGCGGGTAGAGCACGAGTGTTATTGGATTTGTTAATTTCTTCAGATCATTTGTAATCTTGTTTTTATATTCATTATCATTAACATCTAAAATAATAAACTCTTTGCCTTTTATACAGGATTGGTGAATAACGTCAGAGCTATCTTTAGATACTGGCAGTTGAAATTTAGGTATTAGATCATTAATTGATTTCCCATAACCAAACCTTGCAATGAGTTTTGATTTTTTTGGATCAAACAAACAAAACATCACTCGATTGAAAGCCATGCCTCGATAGATCGTTTCTAAAACCATGGTTAATATGTTATTGACTTGGTAATCGCCCAACATAGCATTAGTGATTTCAGCGATACCATTCACTAATATGTCTTGTTTATTTTCATTGGATTTATTGTCTTCGATACCTAACTTATCACTATTACTAATATCATTCTTGTTATGAGTAATAGAGTTAGATTTCTTATCAAAAAATGAAATATCACTGACGTTTAAATTGATATTTCTGACAAACTCATTGAGTTCATTTGTTGAGTTGGTTATGAGTGTTTCGATTTTATTTTTATTGATGTCTAAAATTTTCGCGTATCGGGTAATTAGTTTTTTAATAGCATCATCTTGATCATTTTCAGAAATACCAATTTGGCAAAGTTCATTGGAAAAGCAAGTGAGTTGTCTGATCAATGTATCATTATCTTCAGCGGGTTTAATCTTTCCAGTCGGTAGTTTTACCATTGATTGTGAAATTACATCTGGTAACTGCCATTCTTTCGCAATTCCCTTGCCTAATTCGGAATAGGAGACACCCAAAATATTCTTACAAGCTTTTAACTCATCCAGTCCTTGAGTTGAAATGAGGTTTTGTATTTCATTGAATTCATCATCGAAATAAAAGATCGTTAATAATTTTCCTAGTTCATGAAACATCGAAGCAATGAAGGCCGTTTCTATAATTTCATTTCCACTAAGATTCATATCCTTTGCATGTTCACGTGCGATGATGGCGCTCATCAACGAACAGTAAATTTCTTTTTTTATTGTATTCGCTTGTTTTGCATCTTTCAGATGTTCAAACAAAATGATACTTAATGCCGCGGATCGAACTTGCTCAAATCCCAATATAATAATGGCTCTGGATATCGTAGTAATCTCTCCGCCAAATTGGCCGTAGTACGATGAGTTGACAGCACGTAATATCTTCGTCGTTAATGCATAATCTTCTAAAATAATATTTGATAGTTCATTTGCCGAAGACATACCATCAATTGATGATTTACTATTTATTTCAGAAATATTTTTTGAAATAGCAGGAAAATCCTGTTTGCGTTTCATCCTGCGTAATAGAAATTCAATCGTACTATTATTTGAGCCGTTTAAAGTTTCAGATTCCTTAGCGGTTTCAAAACTTCCAATGTAGGCATTTAAATCATTTAACATCGATTCTGCAGAATCATAACGTTGTGATAAATCTCTTTGTAATGATTTGACAACAATCTGATTGAGTTTACTGCTGAGGTTTTTGTTGAACTTTGTTGGTGGGGAGATAGTTTCATGACTGATTTTGTACATCACAGCCATCGAATTTTCAGCTGCAAATACCATTCTACCAGTAAGAAGTTCATATAAAATGAGACCAGTAGAAAATATATCCACACTGGGTGAAATATTATTTCCTGAAAGTAATTCTGGTGCTAAGTAATTAACAGTACCTATTATTTCATTGGTTGAAGTTTCTGTTCCAACAGGTTGCGATATACCAAAATCCATAATTTTTATTTTATGATTCTGGTCAATTAAGATATTTGCTGGATTGATATCACGATGTACGATCTGATTAGTATGCGCAAATTGTAAACCAGATAATAATTGAGTGATGATCTTGACTGCATCTAAAGGCTTTAGTTTTTCATGACGCTCTATAAATTTTTTGAGAGATTCACCTTTCTCATATTCATAGACTAAGTATGGTTTTTCATCATGAACGCCAATTTCATAGAGCTGTACAATATTTTTATGTTTGAGATTACTGACATTGCGCGCTTCTTGAATTATTTTTGAATCTTTATGGATCTTGTTTAGTAACTTGATGGCAACTTCTCGTTGCAATTGAGTATCGTTTGCATGATAAACAACACCTTGTGCTCCCTGACCAAGTTTTTTGAGCAACTCAAACCGCCCAATAAAAGCGGATGTATTGCTAGTGGTCATATCGAATGCGTTAGAGCTTGTCATTAGGAAGAAAAAAATCCCGCAGTTTTTTAATGTAATTAATGGTTATCGGCTAATTGGTCTGAGTTCTGAAATAATTCACTTCGATACTTGAGGCGGGGGGGGATTTATCACAAAATGGCAGAAAACGATGAGAATGCACCAAGATGACAACTAAACGCACTTCAATTCACGGTCAGTGGTCCTCCAGATGGGTTTTTGTTCTAGCAGCAACAGGGTCGGCAGTTGGTTTGGGGAATATCTGGCGATTTCCTTATGTCACTGGAGAAAACGGCGGCGGTGCGTTTGTTTTGATCTATCTAGCCTGTGTCGCTTTGATTGGTATACCGATCATGATGGCTGAGATTTTATTAGGCCGGCGTGGTCGACAAAGCCCAATTAATACTATGAAGACTTTAGCGGCTGAAGAGAATCAAAGTCCCCTTTGGTCATGGATGGGCTGGATGGGCGTGGTTGCAGGTTTTTTAATTCTATCGTTTTACAGTGTCGTCGCTGGTTGGACGATTTTTTATATTTTTCAAACCGCAACAGTGGGTTTCAATTCAGTCAGTGCGGAAGATATTTCTCAAATATTTGATGCCTTATTAAAAGATCCTCAAACTTTACTAATCTTGCATACTATTTTCATGTTCTTAACAGCTTTAGTGGTGAGTTTAGGTGTTAAAAGTGGTTTAGAACGTGCAGTTAAATTTTTAATGCCAGCGTTATTCATTCTTTTATTGGTGATGGTTGGTTATGCGATATCAACCCCAGGTTTTTTCGAAGGCGTGAGTTATATGTTCAATCCTGATTTTAGTAAGATTAGTGGAACCAGTATCTTAGCTGCTATGGGGCAGGCGTTTTTTAGTTTGAGTTTAGGTATGGGAGCCATCATGGTGTATGGATCTTATCTTCCTAGTAATACCTCAATTACCAGTACTTCTATCACGATTGCGTTTGCCGATACATGTGTAGCCATACTTGCAGGCTTAGCCATTTTTCCTTTGGTATTTTCATATGGCTTAGAACCTTCAGGGGGACCAGGATTAATCTTTGTAACGTTACCAATTGCTTTTGGCCAAATGGGTATAGGTCAGTTATTGGGAACATTATTTTTTATTTTATTATTATTCGCCGCGTGGACTTCTTCTATTTCATTATTAGAACCCGCAGTGGCATGGTTATCTGAGAATAAAGGTATCAGTCGATTTAAATCAGCATTTATTGCTGGGGTTATTGCTTGGTTATTAGGCATAGGTTCTGCTTTATCATTTAATCTATGGTCAGAATATAAATTTAATGATATGACATATTTTGATGTTATGGATAAATTGACATCAAACGTTTTATTACCATTGGGTGGTTTATTAGTTGCTATTTTTGCTGGCTGGTTAATGAAACAACATTCAACAGAAGAAGAATTAGCATTATCTAATGTAGCCTATGATGTATGGAAATTATTAGTTAAATTTATTGCACCGATTGGTGTGACTCTGGTCTTTTTAAAAGCCATAGGTGTTATAGGCAGTTAGTAAATAAAACTTAGCCAGTTATTTTGTAATTTATTATTGTGACGACAATTCATAAAACCGCGACTGTGTCTTATAGCGCACAGCAAATGTACGATCTTGTAAATGATATAGAGGCATACCCACAATTCTTAACATGGTGCACTCAATCTAAAATTCTTGTGCCTGGTGAAGAACAGTTGAGTGCTTCATTAACCTTGCAAGCTGGAAAAATAAAACAATCCTTTTCAACTCAGAACACAATGAAGCCAGGCAAAGAGATCCATGTGAAATTAGTCAAAGGGCCGTTTAAACATTTAACTGGGCATTGGTTATTCGAAGATAAAGCTGACAATAGCTGTTTAATTACATTAGATATGAGTTTTGAATATAAAAATGCATTATTGAAGATGGCACTAAGTACCGTGTTTAATAAGATTGTTGATTCCTTGGTAGACTCATTTATCCAACGAGCAAAACAACTGTATGGATAAGCAAGTATCCATAGAAGTTGTATACGCTTCAGAAGATACAACAACCATTATTCCTTTAACACTTCCTATAGTCACTATTGAACAAGCGATTCAACAATCTACAATCCTTGAGCAATATCCTGAAATTGATCTTACTAAAAATAAAATCGGTGTGTTTAGTGAGCTACGTACTTTAACTGACTCAATAAACGATGGCGATAGAATAGAAATTTATAGACCGATCAAAATTGATCCAAAACAGGCCAGACGTGACCGAGCTAAATAGATTCTCCATATAATAATTTTTTGCATAAAAAATATCGCTTACCCATACAAGTCACATCACAAGTAGCACTTAATTAGAACAATGCATTATTAGTTTTGAACTATTGTGGTGCAGCATTTTATTCTAAAGACAAAATTAATTGATATATTTATATTAAAATCAATTACTTAAAAAATTGGTCTGCTTATTGCTCCATTACCAACAATTGATTGCAATGGCGTAGTCAAATTTAAAGATTATCAAAATTGGGTAAAGAAGCCTGTTCATGATGCTCAATCATAGAGTGTCTTGGAGAGGTTTTTTTTTGATTTAATTTTTTTCAACACAATTAAAACATACTTAAGATTGGAGAATATATTGTGAAAAATTATTTGTATAAAACAACGTTAGTGAGTAAAGCAGTATTGCTTACAACAATGTTTTCGAGTGGGGGAGTTTTTGCTGATGACCTAGTTGATGCGTTAAAAGCTGGTACATTTGGTGGTAGCGTCAATATCCGATATGAAAATGTAGAAGATGAGAGACCAAATTTAATTGATAACGAAGCGGAAGCATTAACTGGTCGTTTTACTTTACATTATAAATCTGCTGAATTTTATAAAACGCATTTCTTCGTTGAATTTGAAAATGTGACTGCGTTACTTGACGATGATGAATATTTTGATGGTCCAAATGGTGGTTCAGGTGCTGGTGGTGCTACAGGCTTTCCAGCAATTATTGATCCGGAAGGTACTGAAGTGAACCAAGCATATGCTGCGTTCAAACCTTTTCCTAACACTGAAATTAAAGTTGGTCGTCAGATCATCACACCACGTAAAGCACCTTTTCACCGTTTTTTAGGTACGATTCTATGGCGTCAAAATTGGCAAACACAAGATGCGATTACAATCACTAATACATCTTTGCCTGATACCAAAATATTGGCAGGTTATATTTGGAACAATAACTTTATTAACGGCCAAGATCGTGATCAAGAATCACCAATCTTTAATGTTCAATACAGTGGTCTAAAATACGCTAAGTTAGAAGGTTACTATTATGATCTTAACTTCACTAATGATCCTTTTGCGGTTGATGGTAGACAGTTAGGTACAACAACGGCTGGTTTTCGTGTTAATGGTGCAGTACCTGTTACTGAATTTGCAAAAGCGGTCTACGCTGGTGAATTTGCTACTCAAAGTGAGAGTGACGATGCGCCTACAGACTATGATGCTAATTATTATTTAGCAGAAGGTGGTTTCAAATTTGGATTCAAAGATTCTTTCGTAAAGTCTTTACTTGCAAAAGTGAGTTATGAAGTACTTGAAGCTGACGAAGATGCGGGTATTGCTTTTAGAACGCCGATGGGTACTAACCACGCTTATCAAGGTTGGGCTGATAATTTCCTTGCTACTCCTGGTACTGGTATTGAAGATACATACTTCACTGTCGTAGCAACGGGTGCTTATGACACCAAACTTATCTTGTCTTATCATATGTTAGATCCAGAAAACGATACTGGTTTTGATGAGTATGGTGATGAATTTGATGTTTGGTTTACCAAGACTTGGAATAAGAAATACACCCTTGGTTTGAAATATGCCGATTACTCTGGTGATGGTGATGGAACTAATGGTAATCCTAGATCAACAGACTTAACTAAGTTCTGGGCTTATTTCTCATTGAAGTTCTAAATTTAAAAACTATACGATTGTATAAATTGACAAACTCTCTTGCTTCATAAGCAAGGGAGTTTTTCAATATTGATAGATATATTTTTACTGTGGTTAATAACCACACATATTATTGTTTTATTTTATTAGTGTTTAACATCAACTCCTAATTCATATGGTCAAGGAATCTAAACAACTCAATATTATGTTGATCGATGAGCAACCAGAGCGTTTGCTTGCGATGGAAAAATTATTGAAAAACCTTGGTCATTCTATTGTTGGTAAAGCAACTAAGGGTGATGACCTTCATCAATTAGTCAATCGTTACCTGCCCGATGTCATTATTGTTGATATGGACTCTCCTGATCGTGATACGTTAGAACAAATGCGTAACATCAACAATGATACCCCACTGCCTGTTGTTATGTTTACCAATGATGATGATTCCGAAACTATTAATAAAGCAGTTAAAGCCGGAGTAACGGCTTATATCGTTGATGGTATGCAACCTAATAGAGTCATGCCGATTTTAGAAACAGCGATAGCTCGTTTTAATGATTATCAAACAATTAAAACTGAACTAGAAAAAGCAAAAAACACATTAGAAGAAAGAAAGCTAATAGCCAGAGCGAAATCTATATTGATGAAACAATCAAATTATTCTGAACCAGAAGCACACAAAGCAATGCAAAAAATAGCGATGAGCAGAAACATGAAACAGATAGATTTAGCGAAAAGTATTATCGCCGCTGCAGAGCTATTAAATAAATAAGGTTAAAAAAATGAGCACTGATATTTGTAATGACATTTTACCGGAGAAGACCGAGCTCACTTTGGGCTTTGTTCCATTGACTGATTGTTACGCTCTTGTGATAGCAAAAGAAAAAGGATTCTTCATTGAACAAGGTTTAAATAATGTTGAATTATCTAAAGAAGCATCGTGGGCAAATATCCGTGACAAAGTATCTGTAGGAGCTTTGGATGGCGCACAAATGTTATCTGGTATGCCATTAGCAATGACTTTGGGTTTGAATAACACGAAAAAAAATATGCTTGCCAGTTTTAGTATGGATTTAAATGGTAATGCCATTACAGTTTCTAATAAGCTTTACGAACAATTAATCAATATTGATCCAACGATTACAAAAAAGCCTAAAAATACAGCGCCAGCATTAAAACAATTAATTGATAAGAATAAAAACGATGGTAAACCATTGTTAACTTTTGCAATGGTGTATCCTTATTCAAATCATAATTATGAATTACGTTATTGGTTGGGTTCTGCGGGTATCAACCCAGATACAGATGTTGAAATAAGACCTATTCCTCCTCAATACATGGTCAGTAATTTAAAAGATCAACAAATTGATGGTTACTGTGTCGGTGAACCTTGGAACAGTAATGCTGTTAGTGAAGGCGTTGGGAAAATAATTATTGCTGGTTATGACGTTTGGAATAATTCGCCTGAAAAAGTTTTTGGTGTTACACAAGAATGGGCAGAGAAATATCCTCTTACACACCTCGCGGTTATTAAATCGTTACTTCAGGCAGCGATGTGGGCAGATAAAACGGAAAACAGAGAAGAAGTTGCTGAATTATTAGCAGATGAAAAATACATTGGTATTTCAAAGGATATTATAAAGCAGTCTTTAACGGGTAAATTCAATGAACAGACTCCTGGAGTTGGTGGAAAAGAAATAACAGACTTTAATGTGTTTCATCGATATTTGGCTAATTATCCATGGTGTTCTGATGCTGCTTGGGTTATATCGCAGATGTATCGCTGGGGACAACTTCAGAAACCTCTAAATATTAAACAAGTTGCTGAAAGTATCTATCGTCCTGATATTTTTCGTGAGGCTGCTATGCAACTTGGTTTAGATTACCCTCAATCAAATTACAAAACAGAAGGTGAACACGCTACAACTTGGCAATTTAATGAAAATGGAAAAAGTTTTGAGTTAGGTGCGGATCATTTTATTGATGGCAGAATCTTTTCAATTGATGACATCATTACTTACATCAATTCTTTTGAAACCCATTCAAATCAAGTTGATATGGATGCTTTAGCTAAAAAGAATTCTTAAATTTATTGTTGCTCCATTATTGAGCGGAACTTAAAAAAACTGAATCATTCTAGAGCGTAAATTTTCTAAAAATTTCTTACCTTATACTTAAAATCTTAAATACTCCTTTAATAACAACAGCTTAAGAAGTTGGCAAGCCTGTTGCAATACAGCAAGTATTAATTAAAAAATTAAATTAATTACTCGTTATGTGTAACAAAGTCGTTATACATAATTTAGGACAAAGGCGTCCAGCATCAATATAGGTTGATTGGTGTTGGGCGTTTTTTTTTAAATAATTTTTAAAACTTTTTTTAACCTGGAGATGTAACAACAATGAAATCCATATTGAATAAGCTAACAAATGGACTGTTATTTTTTACTATTTTGTCTATTTCTTTTAACAGCTCAGCAGAACTTGGTGAGCCAGAAAAAGAAGATTTAAAATTCGGTTTTATTAAATTAACCGATATGGCACCAATAGCCATAGCCTACGAAAACGGTTATTTCGAAGACGAAGGTCTTTATGTAACGATTGAAGCGCAAGCTAACTGGAAAGTGTTATTAGATGGCGTGATTGATGGCCAACTAGATGGCGCTCATATGTTAGCTGGTCAGCCAATTGCCGCAACCATGGGTTTTGGTACAAAAGCGCACATCATTACTCCTTTCTCAATGGATTTAAATGGTAATGGTATTACTGTTTCAAATGACATTTGGGAACAAATGAAAGGCAATATTCCAAAAATGGATGATGGTAAACCGGTTCATCCTATCAAAGCTGATTATTTAAAACCTGTTGTTGAAAAATACAAAGAAGAAGGTAAGCCTTTCAACATGGGTATGGTATTCCCAGTATCAACTCATAACTATGAATTACGTTATTGGTTAGCGGCTGGTGGTATTCATCCTGGTTACTATGCACCACACAAAGGTGATATCTCAGGTCAAATCGATGCCGATGCGTTGCTTTCAGTAACACCTCCTCCACAGATGCCTGCAACGTTAGAAGCGGGAACAATTTATGGTTATTGTGTTGGTGAGCCTTGGAACCAACAAGCGGTATTCAAAGGCATTGGTGTTCCTGTGATAACTGATTATGAGATCTGGAAAGATAACCCAGAAAAAGTATTTGGTATCACTAAAGAATTCGCAGAGAAATATCCTAATACAACTGTTCGTTTAGTACGTGCCTTAATTCGTGCTGCGATGTGGTTGGATGAAAATGATAATGCGAACCGTCCTGCTGCAGTAAAAATCTTATCGCAATCAAATTATGTAGGTGCAGACTACGATGTAATTGCTAACTCAATGACTGGTACCTTCGAATATGAAAAAGGTGATAAACGTGAAGTACCTGATTTTAACGTGTTCTTCCGTTACAACGCGACTTATCCATATTATTCAGATGCGATTTGGTATTTAACGCAAATGCGTCGTTGGGGCCAAATCGAAGAAGATAAATCTGATGATTGGTACAAAGACATGGCGGCAAAAGTTTATCGTCCTGACATTTATACCACTGCTGCAAAATCACTTATTGAAGAAGGTTTAGCAAAAGCAGAAGACTTCCCTGATTTTGCAACTGAAACTGGTTTCAAGCCTGAGCAAACTGAATTCATTGATGGAATTGCTTTCGATGGTTCAAAACCAAATGATTATATTAATAAGTTTCCTATTGGTCTTAAGCAAGGGGATAAGCTTTAAGCTTACCCCTGCTCTTTTTATAGGAAACAACTAATAGGAAAAAACATATGAGTTCTGAAACAACAACATACTTAAATAAAGGAACCGCTATAGAGTTTTCCCCCCAAGTAAAAGCTTTGATCTCAAAGCTTGTTGAAACAATCGCTTTGCCCTTAGTGGGCATTGCGGTTTTTCTATTAGTTTGGGCGGGTGTAGCAAATCAAATTAATACTTCATTAGGGAAATTCCCTGGTCCTAGTGCTGTAGTTCAACAGTTCCAAGCTTTATATCAAGAACATAAAACAGAACGTGAGAAAGAAGCGGCATTTTATGAACGTCAAGAAAAACGTAACGCTAAAAAATTAGCTAAGAACCCAGATTACGTTGTTAAGAAACGTCCCTACACAGGTAAGGAAACATTTTGGGATCAAATTGTAACGAGTTTAATTACTGTCATGAGTGGTTTTTTCTTAGCCGCTTTAATTGCTATTCCAACGGGTATTGCTGTTGGTTTAAGTAAAACTTTAAATACAGCAATAAATCCTATCGTACAGATATTTAAACCAGTATCACCTTTAGCATGGTTGCCATTAGTGACAATGGTTGTGAGTGCCTTATACGCAACACCTGATCCCGTTGTACCAAAATCCTTTATTAACTCTTTATTAACAGTAACCTTATGTTGTATGTGGCCGATGTTGATTAATACTTCAGTGGGTGTTGCATCAATTGATAAAGATCTTGTAAACGTTAGTCGTGTGTTAAGACTGGCTTCATTAAAACATATTCAAAAAATTGTTTTACCCGCATCCATACCGATGATTTTTACTGGCATGCGTTTGTCGTTAGGTATTGCATGGATGGTGTTAATTGCCGCTGAAATGTTGGCACAAAATCCTGGACTTGGAAAATTTGTATGGGATGAATTTCAAAATGGAAGTTCTAATTCATTAAGCCGTATCATGGCCGCTATTATCGTGATCGGTTTTATTGGATTTCTTTTAGACCGTGGAATGCTTGCGATACAACGATATGTCTCATGGGACAAATCGTCGGCTGCAAGATAATAACTTTTACTGATGTTAAAAAATTATATTAAAGAGAATTTTAATTATGGATCCAATACTAAACATTGATAATATTGATATGGTATTTCCAACACCACAAGGCCCGTTCACGGCTTTGAAGAATATTAGTCTTAAGATCAACAAAGGTGAATTTGTTTCACTCATCGGCCACTCTGGTTGTGGTAAGTCTACCGTGTTAAACATTGTTGCTGGGCTTTATCAAGCAACGACTGGTGGAATTGTTTTACATGGTAAAGAAGTGACAGAACCAGGACCTGAACGTGCCGTAGTTTTCCAAAATCATTCTTTACTACCTTGGTTAACAGCTTATGAAAATGTTGAGCTTGCTGTAAAAGCAGTTTTCAAAGGTGAAAAGAGCAAAGCTGAGATGAAAGAATGGATTGAACATAACCTTAAGCTTGTGCATATGGATCATGCCATGCATAAACGTCCAGATGAAATTTCAGGTGGGATGAAACAACGCGTTGGTATTGCTCGCGCGTTATCGATGCAACCTGATATTTTATTAATGGATGAACCGTTTGGTGCTTTGGATGCTTTAACTCGTACACACATGCAAGATTCATTAATGGAAATTCAAAATGAATTGAATAATACAGTTATTATGATTACGCATGATGTGGATGAAGCTGTATTACTTTCTGATCGTATTGTTATGATGACAAATGGTCCTGCAGCTGGCATAGGTGAAATCTTGGATATTGGTTTAGAGCGTCCTCGAGATCGTTTAGCCTTGGTAGAAGATCCTGAATATACGCATCTACGTTCAGAGGTCTTGAAGTTCTTGTATGAAAAGCAGCGGAAAATAGAAAGTATTCCAAAGGCTAAAACTGAGAACGACGATAAAAAAGACGATACGAAAGCAGCTTAAACATTATTAATAAAATATGGATCATTATGAAGCATAAGAATGTTTTTTGCTTTTTAATGATCCATTTTGATTCAGTCTTATGCTCAAAATAAGAGCAATAATTTCATAAAAAACATTCGGTTATTCAATAGCTTATCTATGATTTGAATTTGCTGGCAAGCGGATTGCTATCTTTGGTGCAAATTTTATATCAATACGGAGCAATTACCCATGGGTAGCCAATCAGCAATTAATCTTTTGTCCTTTAGAGGGCGCACCAGAATTTTACATCTCACCTGGTTTGCATTTTTCCTAACCTTCGTGGTGTGGTTTAACCATGCACCACTAATGGCAGCAATTCGAGAAACATTCGGTTTAACCGATCAACAAGTTAAGATCTTATTAATCTTGAACGTAGCTTTAACCATTCCTGCTCGCATTATCATAGGGATGCTAGTGGATAGTTTTGGTCCACGTAAGGTGTATTCATTTCTTTTATTTATATCCAGTTTTATCTGTTTGTTTTTTGCCTTAGCCGATAGTTTTGAAACATTAGTCATCGCTCGTTTCTTATTAGGCTTTGTTGGCGCTGGTTTTGTTATTGGTATACGAATGATCAGTGAATGGTTTCCCGCAAAACAAGTGGGTTTGGCTGAAGGGATTTATGGTGGCTGGGGTAACTTCGGTTCAGCCGCTGCCGCTTTGACATTACCAACCGTAGCCCTTTGGTATGGTGGCGATGAAGGTTGGCGTTATGCAATTGGAACAACAGGCGTAATGATCTTTATTTATTCATTCATCTATTTCTTTAGTGTGACTGATACGCCTGAAGGTTCTACGTATTTCAAACCGAATAAAACCGGTGGTCTTGAAGTAACTAGTAAAGGTGATTTTATTTTCTATTTAATCATGAATATTCCTTTGTATGCAGCTTTAGCAACATTAACTTGGAAATTAAATACCCTGGGTTTGCTTGCAGATAATACTGCTATGATTTGTTACGGTACTTTATTAGCTATTTATTGTTATCAATGTTTTAAAATTTATAAAGTAAACGAACATGTCTTTAATGAACCTGTTCCAGAAATCCATCGATATAAATTTAAACAAGTCGCTATTTTAAATTTATCCTATTTAGTGACATTCGGTTCTGAATTAGCCGTTGTTTCAATGTTACCGCTATTTTTCTTAGATACGTTTGAAATCTCCCAAGTCCATGCCGGTATGTTGGCATCTGGTTTTGCATTTATGAATTTAGTGGCGCGTCCTAGTGGTGGTTGGATCAGTGATAAATTTGGTCGTAAGAAAACCTTATTGATTACGTTATTTGGTTTATCAATTGGTTATTTGCTTATGAGTCAAATTAACTCTGGTTGGCCATTGTTATTAGCAGTACTGGTAACGATGTGTTGTTCATTCTTCGTTCAAGCAGGTGAGGGTGCCGTGTTTGCGATTGTTCCATTAATCAAACGTCGTTTAACAGGACAAATCGCTGGGATGACTGGTGCTTATGGAAATGTTGGCGCAGTGTGTTTTCTAACCGTATTATCATTTGTTTCTCCGCAAATATTTTTTATGACCATCGCAGGTGCTGCTGTTTTGACTTTCGTGGCAGTTCTTTTCTTTGATGAGCCTGAAGGTGCTATTGCTGAAGTAATGCCAGATGGTAGCGTACAAATGATCGAGGTTAGTTAAGACTTTATCTCTTAAAACAACAGAGTAACGGTAATATTCGTTATAAACCGTTACTCTGTTTACTATTCATCATATCGATTCTAAGATAAAGGCTATGACGAAACAGTTATCCATCTCCGTTGGTGAATTTTCTGATAAAGGTGTTAAAGAACGTAATCAAGATTGTTGTGGTTATTTTCAACCAGAAGATAATTTAATCGAAACGAAAGGTGTTGCTGTTGCGATTGCTGATGGTATTAGTACTAGTGATCACAGCAAAGTAGCCAGTCATGCATGTATCAATGGATTTTTAGCTGATTATTTTAGTACCCCAGAAACCTGGTCAGTCAAAAAATCATCACAACAAGTTTTAACTGCACTAAACAATTGGTTATATAACCAAGGTAAGGTTGAACGACAAAAACACCGTGGTTTGGTCACGACGTTTAGTTCTCTTGTATTAAAATCAACAACTTGTCATGTGATTCATATTGGTGACAGTCGAATTTATCGTTTGCGCCAAGGTTATCTCACATTATTAACAACGGATCATAAAACTTGGGTTGCAAACGATAGAAGTTATTTGAGTCGTGCAATGGGTGCAGATACTCATTTGCAAATTGATTACAGTAAAGAAAGCATTGAACAGAATGATATTTATTTATTAACGACGGACGGTGTACATGAATACTTATCAGAAGATGAAATAGTTAAGATTATTCAAGACAGTCGAACGAATTTACCTAAAGCTGCTGAAGTCATGGTGTACCAAGCTAAGGAAAATGGCAGTATTGATAATTTAACGTGTCTTATTTTAGAAGTTACTCAAATACCCAATCAAAATCCTGATGACATCTATCAACAAATAACGGAGTTGCCGTTTCCACCTGAACTATCTGAAGGTGTGAATTTAGATGGTTATAAAATTATCCGTGAGTTACATACAAGTAACCGTTCACAGTTATATTTGGCGATAGATACTGAAACAGGTTTAAAAGTTGCGATAAAAACTCCGTCAGTTAACTATGAAGATGATCCTGCTTATATTGATCGTTTTATTCGTGAAGAATGGATAGGGAGACGTATTGTTAATCCACATGTCGTAAAAGTGTATGAACCAACTCGTAGACGACGTTTTTTATATCATATCAGTGAATATTTGGAAGGAAATACCATTAAACAATGGATGAATGATCATCCTAAACCAAGTATCGAAGAAATACGTTTATTGGTTGAACAAATTGCAAAAGGTTTGCAAGCGTTTCATCGTTTAGAAATGCTGCATCAAGATCTTAAACCCGAAAATATCATGCTTGATGGTAAAGGAACTGTGAAGCTTGTAGATTTTGGTTCGGCTAAAGTTGCAGGTATTTCAGAAATAACAACGCCGATTACACAACAGAATTTATTAGGAACCAAAAATTATACAGCACCTGAATACGTTAATGATCAACCAGGGACTAACCGATCAGATATTTATTCTTTGGGAGTGATTATTTACGAGATGTTATCGGGTGAGTTGCCGTATGGAGAAATGCCTGATAACTGGAAGACGGATAGTTTTGTTAAAAAGTTACAGTATCGTTCAGTTAAAGATCATCGTCCTGATATTCCACATTGGATTGACATGACAATTAAGAAAGCTATCGATCCCGATCCTAAAAAACGCTATGGCGAACTTTCTGAGTTTTTGTATGATTTTCGACAACCCAATCCTGAGTTTTCTGTAAAAGATAATCGTCCACTAATGCAGCGTAATCCTGTTCGATTTTGGCAAGGCTTATCGTTTTTATTATTCGTTATAATATTGATTTTATTATCAAATAAATAAACGCTCTTTTTTAGTGCGCAGTCATTTTTTGACGCTCAACAATGAAGCATTTTATGAATCAGCTTAGGCAAAAATAATTATATTTTTATAATTAATTCAATGAGTTAAGTTGATGCTCGATTATGGCACATTCTCTGCTATTTATACCTTCAAGTAATAACATTTCTTAAGAAGTTCACTACATGAATAAACAAAATTTAGTCGTTATTGGTAACGGTATGGTTGGTCATACCTTTCTTGAATATCTAACCGAACGAAATGCTCAAGACCAATACAATATCATTACCTTTTGCGAAGAACCGCGTCCTGCATATGATCGAGTGCACTTATCAGAATATTTTTCAGGTAAGACCGCTGAAGAACTCTCAATGGTTAAGGAAGGTTTTTTTGAAAACAATAACATCACTGTTCATCTTGGTGATAAAGCCATCAAAATTGATCGTGAGAATAAACAAGTTATTTCTGAAAAAGGCGAAACCATTGGTTATGACAAACTAGTATTAGCAACGGGTTCTTATCCTTTCGTTCCACCTGTTCCAGGACATGATAGAAATAACTGTTTAGTTTATCGAACTATAGAAGACTTAGAACAAATTACCGCAGCAGGTAAAGAAGGTGGTGTTGGTGTTGTTGTTGGTGGTGGTTTATTAGGACTTGAGTGCGCCAATGCAATAAAGAATTTAGGTTTAGATACACATGTTGTTGAATTCGCTCCACGTTTAATGGCTGTTCAATTAGATGATGCAGGCGGTTCAATGCTAAGCCGTAAGATCGAAGCGTTAGACGTTAAAGTTCATACCTCTAAAAATACCACAGAGATTATTGATGGTGAAAATCATAAACATAAAATGGTGTTTGCTGATGGTGATGAATTAGAAACAGACGTTATCGTTTTTTCTGCAGGCATACGTCCTCGAGATGAAATAGCACGTGATTGTGATTTAGAAATTGGTCAACGTGGCGGTATTGTTATTAACAATGATTGTAAAACATCTGATGATGATATTTATGCCATAGGTGAGTGTGCTTTATGGAATCAGCAAATTTTTGGTTTAGTCGCACCTGGTTATAACATGGCATCAGTTGTTGCTGATCAATTATGTGGTAAAGAAGGTTCATCATTTGAAGGTGCTGATATGAGCACCAAATTAAAATTACTAGGTGTTGATGTTTGTAGTATCGGCGATGCTCATGGCAATACTGAAGGTTCAATGTCTTACTCATTCACCGATGAAGTAAATGAAGTTTATAAAAAAATCATCGTCAGTGAAGATAAAAAGTTACTTCTCGGTGCTGTACTGATAGGTGATGCAGACGATTATAATAATTTGCTGCAATTTTCTTTAAATGCGATGGAATTGCCTGAACATCCAGATGATTTGATTCTTCCTCAACGTGAAGGCAGCGCATCTATAGGGTTAGGTGTTGATGCTTTACCAGAAAGCGCTGTGATTTGTTCTTGTAACATGGTGAGCAAAGGCGATTTGGTCGAAGCCATAGACGGAGGCATTCAAACTTTAGGTGAATTAAAAGATTGTACTAAAGCTGGTACAACCTGTGGTGGTTGTGCGGTCATGGTTGGACAAGTATTAAATGCTGAATTAGAAAAGCGTGGTGTGGAAGTCAATACAGATATCTGTGAACACTTTCCGTATACCCGCCAAGATTTATATATGATCATTCGTTCAGAAAAGATAAAAACGTTTGATGAACTGATCGCTCGTCATGGTACAGGTCATGGATGTGATGTTTGTAAGCCAGCAGTTGCTTCTATCTTGGCATCTTGTTGGAATGATTACATTCTTAAGGATGAACATGCGCCTTTATTGGATACCAATGATCATTTCTTAGCAAATATGCAAAAGAATGGTACGTATTCTGTTGTGCCTCGTGTAGCAGGTGGTGAGTTAACACCTGAAGCATTGATAGCAATTGGTGAGGTTGCTAAAAAATATAATTTATATACCAAGATAACTGGTGGACAGCGTATTGATTTATTCGGTGCGCGAGTTGATCAGCTTCCTCATATCTGGCAAGAGTTAATCGATGCTGGCTTTGAATCAGGCCATGCATATGCAAAATCTTTAAGAACCGTTAAATCATGTGTTGGCAGTACTTGGTGTCGTTATGGCGTACAAGACAGTGTGAAAATGGCAATAGATTTAGAAAATCGTTACAAAGGTTTACGTACACCGCATAAAGTAAAAATGGCAGTTTCAGGTTGTACACGTGAATGTGCTGAGGCTCAGAGTAAAGATGTTGGTGTGATTGCAACGGAAAAAGGTTGGAATTTATATGTGTGTGGTAATGGTGGCATGAAGCCGCGTCATGCTGATTTATTCGCATCAGATTTAGATGATGAAACTTTGGTTAAATACATTGACCGTTTTTATATGTTTTACATTCGAACGGCGGATAAATTACAACGCACATCTACATGGATGGATAACTTGGAAGGCGGATTAGAATATTTACAAGATGTGATTATTAACGATCGTCTTGGTATTGCTGAAGAGTTAGAAAAAGAAATGGAGCATATTGTCGATACATATCAATGTGAATGGAAAACAACGATTGAGGATCCTGTCAAAATGAAACGTTTCAGACATTTTGTAAACAGCGATAAAACAGATAATAAAGTTATTTTTGTTGAAGAACGTGAACAAATACGTCCTGCAACAAAAGAAGAAGAAAAAGAATACGCCCAGTCGGCATAGTTAATTTAAGGGTTGAATTATGATGAGCGAAGCAAGTGCAAATCTTGTAGAAGCTGATTGGCTAGAGGTTTTACCGGAAAGCGAATTAGTTAAGAACATTGGTGTATGTGCCTTATTGGGTGAACATCAAGTAGCAATTTTTAAACATGATAACGGTGATATCTACGCCATAGATAACTACGATCCGTTCAGTGATGCTAATGTGATATCACGCGGTATCTGTGGTGATTTAAAAGGGCAAGCGGTTGTAGCATCGCCTATCTATAAACAACATTTCAATTTAGCGGATGGACAATGTCTTGAAGATGAAGCGGTAAAGCTCCCTGTTTACCAAGTCAGAGTCATTGATGGCATGATTCAAATCTCGGAATAGTTTTTGATATGTCACACGACAAACAAAAACTGATTTTAATAGGCAATGGAATGGCTGGTGTTCGTTTTTTAGAACATCTAATAGACCAAGAAAACCACCCTTATGACATTACAGTGTTTGGTAGTGAATCACATGGTGGATACAACCGTATTTTATTGTCACCCTTACTATCGGGAGAACAAACGTTAGAAGATATTATTACTCATCCAGTTGAATGGTATGAAAAAAATAATATTACATTACTGACAGGTAAAACCATTATTGAGATTGATCGTGAAAAGCAATTCGTTACTGATCATGAAAACCGATCTTACAACTACGATAAACTCATTATTGCCACAGGCTCGAATCCTTTCGTCCCACCCATTCCAGGTTTTGATTTAAATAGTGTTTTAACTTATCGCACCATTGAGGATGTTGATGCCATGATGGAAACGGCTCAATCTAAATCCAATGCGGTAGTGATCGGTGGCGGCCTATTAGGACTTGAAGCGGCGTATGGTTTAAAGACTCAAGGCATGAATGTTACGGTATTACACCTTGGCCCTGTTCTAATGGAAAATCAATTGGATGCTACAGCTTCCAATATGCTAATTAGATCGCTTGAAGATAAAGGCATAAAAATTCTAACAGAAGCGAATACAAAATCGATCAATGGAAAAAACGATCATGTTGAATCGTTAGAATTAAGTGATGGAACAGTATTAGAAACAGATCTTGTGGTAATGACTGTTGGTATAAGACCAAATATCTCATTAGCTCAATCTACGGAACTAGAATGTGAACGTGGGATTTTAGTCAATGACTATTTGCAAACTTCTGATCCAAATATTTATGCCTTAGGTGAATGCGTTCAGCATAGAGATACATGCTATGGCTTAGTGGCTCCATTGTATGAACAAGCGGAAATTTGCGCGAAAAATATTTGTGCAAATACAAATGTAAGTTATGAAGGTTCAGTTACTGCAACAGGTTTAAAAGTAACTGGCGTGAGTTTATTTTCAGCAGGACAATTTCTTGAAGATGATCAGTGTAAAGTAATCACTTTAAATGACGATGCAAAAGGCATTTATCGAAAATTAGTGTTTAAAGAAAATCTACTCATCGGTGCATTGTTATATGGTGATATTAATTCATCTCTTTGGTATCAAGAGTTAATACAATCGCAAGAAGATATCACACCTTATAAATCTTTTATCATGTTTGGTTCAGATTACATACCTCAAGAAACATCAGATGAATCACAATCGCAAGCCGCTTAATAATGACTGCATCTGAATCACATATTCCACAACAAGTAAAAACTACATGCCCATACTGTGGTGTTGGTTGCGGTGTTATTGCAACGAAAGATGCTAATGGACAGGTTACAGTTGAAGGTGATAAAAACCATCCCGCAAATTTAGGACGTTTATGTTCTAAAGGTTCTGCCTTAGGTGAAACGGTTAGTTCTGAACATCGACTGTTAAAAGCTTCTATTAATAAAGAAGATGTTGGGCTTGATGATGCATTAGACGCTGTTGCAAAAGGTTTTAGTGATGTTATTAAAGAACATGGTCCAGATGCCGTTGCTTTTTATGTTTCAGGCCAACTCCTCACGGAAGATTATTACGTTGCTAATAAACTCATGAAAGGTTATATCGGCAGCGCAAACATTGATACAAACTCACGTTTATGCATGTCTTCAGCAGTAGCAGGGCACAAGCGTGCTTTTGGTAATGATGCTGTCGGTTTATGTTATGAAGATTTAGAACAAGCTGATGTTATTATTGCGATAGGTTCTAATCCAGCATGGTGTCATCCTGTATTATTTCAACGTATTGAAGCGATAAGACAAGAACGAGATTTACAATTATGGATTGTTGACCCAAGACGTACAAGCTCTTGTGATACAGCAAATGAACATCTACCGATTAAACCTGGAACAGATGCTGTTCTCTATAATGGGCTATTGTCTTATCTATCTGACAATGATTATTTAGATAAAGATTATATCGAAACGAATACCAATGGTTTTGCTGAAGCTATAAAAATAGCTAAACAAACTGCACCTGATATTGAAATGGTTGCTAATGTTTGTGAAATAGATGTCGAACTTATAAAACGTTTTTATGAGTTGTTCACTAAAACTGAAAAAGTGATTAGTTTCTTTTCAATGGGAATTAATCAATCGTCAAGTGGTGTTGATAAAGTTAATAGTATCATTAATGCACACTTAGCTTCTGGCAAGATTGGTAAACCTGGTATGGGTGCGTTTTCTATTACGGGTCAACCCAATGCGATGGGTGGGCGCGAAGTTGGTGGTTTAGCCAGTACTCTGGCTGCACATATGGATTTTTCTGAATCAGATACCGATTGCGTACAACGTTTTTGGAATTCACCAACGATTGCAAAACAACCTGGTTTAAAAGCCGTCGATTTATTCAATGATGTACATGCAGGTAAAGTTAAAGCTGTGTGGATTATGGCAACGAATCCTGCAGTAAGTATTCCCAATGCGGATTTAGTAAAAGCAGCGATAAAAAAATGCGATTTAGTCGTCGTCTCTGAATGCATTAAAGAAACAGATAGTACAGAGTATGCTGATATCTTATTACCTGCACATGCATGGGCGGAAAAATCAGGCACCGTCACCAATTCAGAACGACGTATTTCCAGACAACGAACATTCCTAACGCCAATGGGTGATGCAAAACCTGATTGGTGGTTAGTCGCAGAAGTTGCTAAGCGCATGGGTTTTTCTAAAGGCTTTGATTATGAAAACGCTGCAGATGTCTTTCGTGAACATGCAGAACTTTCAGGGTTTGAAAATACAGGACAACGTGATTTTGATATCAGCGGACTATCCGATATTACTAACGAAGCTTACGATGCGTTAATGCCTATACAATGGCCAGTAACGAAAAGTAATCCAGAGGGTACACAACGTTTATTTACCGACGGAACATTTTATACTCCAGATAAAAAAGCCAAATTTATTCCTATTGAACCAAGATTACCTGTTGAAACATTAAATGATGAATATCCTTTGATTTTGAATACGGGTCGAGTCCGTGATCATTGGCATACCATGAATCGTACTGGTAAATCACAACGTTTGTCCCGACACATTAAAGAACCATTTATTCAATGTCATCCAACTACCGCTAAAGAATTTAATATTGAACACGAAGGTTTGGTAGAGATTAATAGTCAATGGGGCACAGTGATTGTCCGAGCGGATGTTACAGAGCGCCAACGTGTTGGTGAAGTGTTTATACCACTGCATTGGAATAATCAGTTTTCAGCAAAAGCTCGCGTAGATGCGGTGGTAAACCCGCATGTCGATCCGATTTCAGGCCAACCAGAATTTAAACACACACCAGTGAATATAAAACCAATAGAACATAAATGGTTTGGTTTTATCTTAGCACGTGAAGAACTTGATATAAGTGAAATGGCTTATTGGTCTAAATTACGTGAGCAAGATAACTGGCGCTATGAGTTTTCTGATATAACGATTTATGATTTAGATTGGTTTAAATCATTACTTGGTAATAATGAATATGAATGGATTGAATATAACGATGAATTAAATGATTCAACTCGTTATTTTTGGTTTGATCAAACTGGAATGCAGGGTTGTATCTTTGCTTCATTAGAGTATAAAAATTTACCACCACGCGAATGGTTAACTGAACAGTTTACGGAATTATCAATCGAGCAAGAACAACGTGCGAAGTTAGTTGTAGCAACGTCCGGAGCAGATATTCCTGATCCAGGCCCTATTGTTTGCTCATGTTTTAATGTGGGTGAAAATGCCATTATTGATTTTATTAATGCATATCATCCAGAAAATGTAGAAGCTATTGGTAAAGAATTAAAAGCTGGAACCAATTGTGGTAGTTGTAAACCAGAATTAAAATGTTTAATGAGTAAATGTGAAGTTATAGTTTAATAAGAATAATTGGAAAAAAACCGTGCAACTTAACTATTATATAATCGATGTATTTACTGAAAACGCATTTGATGGTGCACAAATAGCTGTTTTTCCTCAAGCAGATGGTTTAGAAAAAACTCAAATGCAATTACTTGCTCGAGAGCTGAATCTTTCAGAAACCGCGTTTGTATTTTCTGCAGATAGTTCTGGGAAAAGACGCATGCGAATTTTTACTCCGTATTCGGAAATTGATTTTGCAGGTCATCCGATAATAGCTGTTGGCTATGCATTAGTTGCAGAAGGTGAACTGACTTTGCAAGAACCCCATACACCATTAACGTTAGAACAAAATATTGGTGTGATTGAAGCAAATATTAGTCAACAAGATGGCAAAGCAACCTTAGTTCAATTTTCCAGACAAACTAAACCGACAATCGATCGCTTCGTGCCTGTTGATAAAGATATTGCTTCAACGTTATCACTCAAGGAAGAAGATTTAGATAACTCAAATTTTAAGGCTCGAATGGTGTATACCGATCAAGCTTATTTGATAGTACCGATGAAGAGTTATCAAGCAGTGCGAAAAGCGAAATTTAATTATGTAACATGGAGTCAAAGCATTGCTTCAATGTGTATGGCGAAAGAAATATTATTGTTTACCAAAGAAAGCGATATTGCATATTCGAATTTTCATGCACGCTTATTAGGTCCTGAAATTAGTTTGAAAGAAGACCCTCCAATCGCTTCAGCAATGCCTGCTTTTACGGCCTATCTTTGTGATCACGAACATATTAAACAAGGTACTCACACGTTCGCAATTGATCGCGGGCAAAAAAACACTCGTAAGAGTGTGTTGAATATAGAGATGGATCATAAAGGCGAAGACATATTAACACTGAGAGTAGGTGGGCCAGCAGTAATAATCAGTGAGGGGAAAATCTCTTTACCAGAATAATTAATAATGATTAATTAGATAAATTATTCTTGAGTTTTTGGCTCAAGAAATTCGTAATCAGGTTCATCATTGGTGATCTTATCCCACATTTTGGAAAAGAAACCACTCTCTTCATCTTCAGGCTTTAATGAGTAGTCTCCATCAACAGGGCCTTCACTGGATATGACATCATCAGTCTTTGTATCTTCTATTTCCAAAGCAGAATCGACATCATTAATAATATCTGACTGAGAGAGATCAGATGTAATGTTTGAGTCTTCACTAGAGTCAGCGATCGTCTCAATTTCTTCTTCGATGGCTTTTTCGGACTCGATGTTTTCATTCACGATCGATTCAAATTTTTCTTTGGTTTTTTTATTCAGGTCTGGTTTGTTATCAAACCAACGATCTAATAAGCCACGATAACCATAACTTTCAGGGACATTGACCGATTTTTCGGTATTTTTTTCATCATCCAGTATAGGTAAATAAGTTACTTTGACATCGCCTTTGATATGCGAGAGTTTTTTATCTTTAAAGTATAAAGAAATGTGCCTAGATTCCGCATCGTCCCCGCCTTCTTGATTAAAATACAAATATTCCCAACGCTCAGGGTGAAATGGATCAACCAGTAATGGTGTCCCCATGATAAATTTTACCTGTCGTTCATCCATGCCCACACGGAGTTTATTGAGCATAGTTTGGGTGATTTCATTTCCTTGTTGAATATCAATACGATAGACCAATGGGGGTTTCACATGACCTTGTTCAATAGAGGTGCAAGCGATTAAGGTGCTTAAGGGCAACAGAAGGAAAAAACGTAATTTCAAGGGTAAAATTCCAAAATTCTATAAACGACACATTCTAGCCTAAAAACTAATTCGCGACAGCAGGGACTTTCAAATGCGGATTCAGTATAATCGCCAAAAATAAGATGACTAGGTCTAATTGACCAATATTTAGGAGCTATTATGAAATCTGCCGAATTGAAAGAAGCTGGTTTGAAAGCCACTTTACCAAGAATCCGTATTTTACAAATGTTGGAAGATTCGAACGAAAAGCATCTAAGCGCTGAAGATGTATTCAAATTGCTTATGGATGCCGGTGAAGAGGTAGGTTTGGCAACGGTATACCGAGTTTTAACCCAGTTCGAGGCAGCAGGCTTAGTGATTCGCCATAATTTCGATTCAGGACATTCAGTTTTTGAGCTAAACAAAGGTGAGCATCATGATCATATGGTGTGCTTAAAAACTGGCAAAGTCATTGAGTTTCATAATGATGAAATTGAGCGTTTACAACGCGAAATTGCTAATGAACATGGCTATGAACTAGAGGAACATAGTTTAGTTTTATATGTAAGGCCTAAGGAATAATTACTTTAGGATTTATTTATTGCTTGGATATGTAACATAATCTTAATAATTTTTTTGTCACTTTTTTAGTCCCACTTACGAATTACTTCTTAGTTAAATCACTGCCTTAATGGCAATTAATTTCTATAGGAGTAATACCCATGCAAGCATTATTGAAGTCTCTCGTCGCGATTACTTTCGGCGTTTCTTTGTCTATTTCTACAGCACATGCGGATGATGATTATAATTATTCACGTGGTTATGAAGTTACTATAACGAATATCACGAAAGGGCAAACTTTCACCCCTCAATTGGTTGTTTCCCATCGTGCAAATGTTGCTTTGTTTGAACTGGGTGCGCCAGCTAGTGAGGAGTTAGCTATTTTAGCTGAGGCCGGGAATACCGAACCATTAACTAATGTATTGGCATCATTAGGTCGCCGAGTTAGCGATGTGCAAACGATTGCTGGTTTACTCGCACCAGGTCAGTCAGCTTCAACCATTTTGCAAACTACACGCAGAACCAATCGTTTGAGCGTTGGAGCAATGTTAATCCCAACCAATGATACATTTGTAGCATTAGATTCTGCTAGATTACCTCGCTTTGGTTCTCGAACATTCTATTTACAAGCATATGATGCGGGTTCTGAATTCAATGACCAGTTATGTATCAATATTCCTGGGCCGCGTTGTGGTGGTGAAGCAGTTTCTGCACCTGCTGATAACGATGAAGGCTTTGTTCATATCAGTAATGGTTTTCACGATTTAGGTGATGTGGATGAAGATGGCAACGAGATTTTAGGTCCTTTTACTTATGACTGGCGGAACCCTGTAGCAAAAGTGGTTGTCAGAAGAGTTTATTAAAAAATAAATTATTTTAAATAATGATTTCTCGATCTAGTTTTTTAGATCGAGAAACTATTTATTTCATATTATAAAAAAATCTTAGGGTCATGGTGGACGACGAACAACGTTGGTCTAATTTAATGCATCGTACTCAAAAAGGTGATGAGGAAGCTTATCATCAACTGCTTTGTGAGTTGTCAAAGGTCATTAATGCATATCTTTGCCGTCAGTTTGGTCAAGCTGCATTTATTGACGACTGTGTTCAGGAATCTTTAATAGCTATTCATAAAGCTCGTCATACTTATAATCATGAAAGACCTTTTAAACCTTGGATGAATGCTTTAGTAAAATATAAAACGATTGATGTCTTAAGAAAATATAATACTGAATATGAAACCTATGATATAGAAGACTTATTTGTGCAGAATGAACTACAACAAAATACAAACAATTATTCTATCGATGATCATTTAGCGGGTATGCAATTGTTAAATAAAATTCCAAGAACATATAGTGAAGTTTTATTATGTACTAAATTTATGGGTTTTAGTGTAGAGGAAACTGCTGAGCGTTTAAATATCTCTCAATCGGCAGTAAAGCAAAGAGTTAAACGAGCTATTTCTAAAACGAAAAACTTACTTCAAGCAAACAGTATATGAATAAATCAGATATTAAACATCAGCAGTTAATACAAGAACTAACTTCCGATATTGATAATCATCAACCTAGGATTTTATCAATACCAAGTTTGATGGCTATATGGTTTATCGTTTGTTTTTTATTAACAGCTATTATTATGTATTGGATTGAACCTTTTAGAGAAAATTTTATACAGCAAATATTTGAGTCGCCATTATTCATGAGCGAAACAATATTTGGTTTTATAGCTATCATATTATTAGCTTGTTGTGCGTTTTATTCTAGTATACCAGGGCTTTCTTACAATTTTCGATGGGTAGCTATAACTTCATTTTTTGTTTGGATTGGAATAATTGTTTCAGGTTTATCAGAACCCGTATTGCCAGGTTCAATGGTAGGTAAACGCGACTTATGTTTTCTTGAAATTATGTTGTATGGTATTCCTTTAGCTGGATTTATGACTTTTTTCGTTTATCGTAGATACACTACAAAGCCTATTATTTCAGCGGTTTTCATCGCTGTTTCGTCAATGTTTATTCCTGCTTTTATCATGCAGTATGCTTGTATGTATGAAGCACATCATAATTTATTATTTCATTTACTACCGGCAACAATTATGTCTTTAGTGCTAATGCCTGTCTTGATAATGATATTAAGTCGGCGTTTGAAATAAGTTTTTATGCAGCTGTTACGCGTTTTTTGCTAGCTAACATTTCCGTAGCGTGAGCTAAACTTTTATCAGTTAATTCACCACCTAACATCCGGGCTATTTCAGAAACTCTCGCTTTTTCTTCGAGTTCTATTAACTCAGTATGCGTAGAATCATTGGCAGTGATTTTCTTAACATAAAAATGTTGGTCACCATAACAAGCTACTTGCGGAAGATGGGTGACGCAAAAAATTTGATTAGACTCAGTTAAACTGTGTAATAACTGTCCTACGATATCGGCGGTGTTTCCACCAATCCCTGCATCGACCTCATCAAAAACATAAGTAGGTATTCTATTATCTTCTCGATTTACAACTTGTATGGCTAACGATATGCGAGATAATTCTCCACCTGATGCGACTCGTCCGATTGGTTTTAAAGGTTGCCCAGGATTAGCACTGACTAAAAATTCAATTTTATCCAAGCCATGTTTTTGTGGATCGGCTTCACTATCATAGCTAATTTGAGTTTCAAATCGACCACCTGCCATACCCAGTTGTTGTAGTTTCAAGACAATAGCTTGGTCTAATTTTTTAGCTTGTAATTCTCTTGCGATATGCAGTTCGTCAGCCGCTTTATGATAAGCTGTTTTAGCCTTTTCTGATAACGACATTAATTCTTGATATCTTGCTTCTCCACCTTCAAGTGTTTCTAGCTGAGATTTTAATTTTTCAAAATGTTCTTCTAATTCTTGTGGCTGAATATGATGCTTACGAGCAGTTTCGTGTATATCTGTGATTCGATTTTCAATGCTGGACATTTTTTCAGGATTAATCTCAACTTGATCAATATAAGTACGAGATTCCTGGCATGCTTCTTCTAACTGAATAATAGCGATGTCTAAATATTCGATAATATTTTTTAACGATGAGTCGTTGTCGGTTAAGTTTTCTAATGCTTGTTTATGATGATGAATCATCGATAAGATCGATTCATCTGATTCACTGACTGCATCGATCGCATTTTGTACGGTTTGTAATAATGAAGTAGCATTATTTAAACGCTTAAACTCAAGGTATAATTCTTGGTATTCATTTTCTTTAAGTGCTAAGGCCTGTAATTCCTCAACTTGATATTTTAGTAAATTCAGTTGTGCTTCACGGCTATCATCGTTGTTTGTAAGTTGATTTAATTGTCTTTGTATCTCAACCCATAATTGATAGTGATCATTTACTTTTTTAATTAGCCCTGGATGTTTAGAAAATGTATCAAGCAAATCACGTTGTGAATCTTTGCGTAATAAAGATTGGTGTGCATGTTGGCCATGAATATCAACAAGGTGCGCTGCAATGGTTTTTAAGAATTGAATCGGAGTAGGTGTTCCATTAACAAAGGCTTTTGAACGACCGTCTTGATTGATAACACGGCGAACAAAGACCTCATCATCGATCTCAATCTCTTGAGCTTGAAGAATTTTAATTAATTCAGAACCTTCATTTACTGTGAAGCGAGCGGAGATTTCCGTTTTATCTTGCTCGGCACGAATCACACTAGAATCAGAGCGTTCACCCAATATTAAGCCCATTGCATCAACAATAATGGATTTTCCAGCACCCGTTTCACCTGTGAACACGGTCATACCATTAGTAAATTCAATATCCAAACTTTCAATTACAGCAAAGTCGCGAATATGTAATTCAGCTAGCATTTATAAACCCCAACCTAATTTGGCTCGAAGGATACTAAAATGATTATGATTAATCGGATGAATTAATTTCACCGCTTGTTTCGATTTTTGAATGATAATTCGATCTTCTGGTTCTAGTTCAGCTAGAATATCGCCATCAAAAGTTAAACCTGCCTGATCAATTTTACGCTTACCTAGAATGATCTCAATCTTACTATCACAATGAATGACCACAGGGCGTACACTCAATGTGTGAGGGCAAATAGGTACCAATAACATCGCATCGATGGAAGGATTCAAAATTGGCCCGCCACCAGATAAGGCATAAGCGGTTGAACCGGTCGGGCTTGAAACGATCATGCCATCAGATCGTTGAGTCAATAAGAATTCACCGTCAATGAAGGTATCGAACTGTACTAAGCGCGCAATGTTCCACTTTTGCACCACAATATCATTAAAGGCATTGCTACTAACCAGTAAGTCATTCCCGCGATAAACTTCACCATGCAACATAAAACGTTTGTCTTCAACAAATTCGCCATCGAGAATTTTGCTTAATTCCTCTTCAACTCGATCGGCAGGTACATCGGCTAAAAAACCTAAGGTGCCACGATTGATACCAAGTAATGGCACAGGATTATTTTGAATAATGCGTGCGGCGTTCAGAATAGTGCCATCACCGCCAATGGCAATGACTAAGTCTAAGTTCTTACCAAAGTCCGGTATTTCCTGAACTTCTACATCAGGTTCGCCCAAGATTTCCGCACAGTCTTTGCAAAATACAATTTCTACAGAGCGTTTTCGGAGTAATTCTGTGGTCTGAATTAAGGTGTCACGGACGCCATTGCCTAAGCGTTTAGAAGCAATTAATCCAATTCTATGAAACATGGCTAACTAGAAGATTCATTATAATGATAGCAACGTTATCATGACCGTTCACAATCACCAAATCGGTTTTTGCACTCAATAGCATAGAGTGCTAAATTGAATTCACGATTGGTCGATTAGACATCTATGGTTAAAAAGAATAATCAAAATCTGCTTAATGAACGCAGCTTACATTTGTTCAAAGCGTTAGTTGAGCATTTCATCGAAGATGGGCAACCAGTGGGTTCCAGAACCCTTGCTCGAGATAGCGATCTGGATTTAAGTTCGGCGACCATTCGCAATGTCATGTCGGATCTAGAAGATATCGGTTTAATCGCTTCTCCCCATACCTCAGCTGGTCGAGTACCTACTGTCAAAGGCTACCGACTGTTTGTAGATACATTATTAAAGACAAAACAACTTTCCGAAGCTGAAATATTGCGGATTTCGGAACAGTTAGATATTACCCAAGACAAGCAAACTTTGATGTCTAAGGCCTCCGAAGCATTGTCTGAAATCACTAGTTTAGCCAGTGTAGTGATGTTACCAAGGGCAGAGCACAATGCTATTGAACATATTGAGTTCGTGGCTTTATCCGATCATCGTATTTTAGTGATTATGGTGGCCAATGATAATGATGTGCAAAATCGCGTAATTAATACTGCAAGAAAATATTCTGCTTCAGAATTACAACAAGCTGCCAATTATCTAAATGAAAAATTCATTGGCAAATCATTAGAAACCATTCGTAGTCAGATCATTAAAGATTTGGAAACGATGAAAAGAGATGTGAATGATTTGATGCAAATGGCGATTGAAGTCGCTCAACAAGCTTTTTTAAGTAGCCATAGTGCAGCCAATGATGATTATGTCTTGAGTGGTCAGACCAATCTTATGGGGGTTGGTGAATTAAGTGATGTCGAAAAGCTTCGACGTCTGTTTGAAAGCTTCAATCAAAAGCGCGATATTCTGCATTTATTAGAACAATCCATTCATGCTCGCGGTGTGAAAATTTTTATCGGCGAAGAGTCTGGTTATGATGTATTCGATGATTGCAGTGTGATCACGTCTCCTTACGAATCCAGTGATGGCGAAATCCTCGGTGTACTCGGTGTGATTGGTCCTACCCGTATGAATTATGATCGAGTGATTCCCATTGTTGATGTCACAGCAAAAATGTTAGGTCAGGTCTTGAAATCTAATAATTAATCCCCATATACCCTCAAAATATTTTTTATCTACATTTCAATAAGTTAGAGGGTAAATATGTCTGATAAAGACGAGATTGTTCAGCCAGAACAACTGGATGATGAAAAAAATAACAAAAAAAACACCGACCAGGCGCAAGCATTTGATGAAGTAGAAAAAATGTCTAGCGATGAGGCCACTAAAGAAAGCCAAAATAGTACGGAAGTACCTATTAATGATATCGATGGCTTACAAAATCAAATCACCGTTTTAGAACAGCAGGTTAAAGATAATCTTGATAAGGCGATGCGAGCTCAGGCCGAACTCGATAATGTGCGTAAGCGTGCAACTCGCGACGTAGAAAACGCCCACAAGTATGCCCTAGAAAAATTTCTCAACGATTTACTACCCGTACTCGACAGTATGGAGCTTGGTATGAATGCTGCCAGCAGTGCTGAAGATATTGAAAGCCTGCGTGAAGGCATGGATTTGACCTTAAAACAATTTAGTTCAGTGATGGAAAAATTTGGTATTCACGAAGTGAATCCTCAAGGTGAAAAATTTAACCCAGAATTCCATGAGGCGGTTTCTATGCAAGAACTCGAAGGCGCGGAATCTGGCACTGTTACAGCCGTTATGCAAAAAGGTTATGAACTCAATGGTCGTTTGATCCGGCCAGCAATGGTTGCGGTTGCGAAATAAGTATAGTTACTTGAAAAAATGGCCTGCAACCCCATTTGAACATTAAGATTTTTTTAAATTAAACATATTAAATAGATAGGTATTTTGGAGAACAACATCATGGGCAAAATTATTGGAATCGACTTAGGTACCACTAACTCTTGCGTAGCTGTGCTAGAAGGTGGCAAAGCAAAAGTCATTGAGAATAGCGAAGGCGCAAGAACAACTCCTTCGATTGTGGCTTTTTCAGATGGCGATGAAGTCTTAGTTGGTCAATCGGCAAAACGACAGTCGGTTACTAACCCAGATAACACATTGTATGCTGTTAAGCGTTTAATCGGTCGTCGCTTTGAAGAAGACGCGGTACAAAAAGACATTGAGTTAGTCCCTTATAAAATCGTTAAAGCGGATAACGGCGATGCATGGGTAGAAGTTAACGGCAAAAAAATGGCTGCACCTGAAGTCTCTGCACGTGTACTTATGAAAATGAAACAAACCGCCGAAGACTACTTAGGCGAAGAAGTAACAGAAGCTGTCATTACCGTACCTGCTTACTTTAATGATTCACAACGTCAAGCAACTAAAGATGCAGGTAAGATTGCTGGTCTTGATGTAAAACGTATTATTAACGAGCCTACTGCTGCGGCATTGGCTTATGGTATGGACAAGCAACGTGGCGATGCCAAGATTGCAGTCTATGACTTAGGTGGTGGTACGTTTGATGTATCCATTATTGAAATTGCTGAGATCGATGGCGAACACCAATTTGAAGTATTATCTACCAATGGTGATACTTTCTTAGGCGGTGAAGACTTTGACTTACGCATCATCGACTACTTGTGTGATGAATTTAAGAAAGACCAAAGTGTTGACCTTAAAAACGATCCACTTGCATTACAACGTTTAAAAGAAGCTGCAGAGAAAGCGAAGATCGAATTATCTTCAAGCTCACAGACCGATGTGAACTTACCATATATTACTGCGGATGCTTCAGGCCCTAAACATTTAAATATCAAACTGTCACGTGCGAAATTAGAATCGTTAGTCGAAGATTTAGTCTCACGTACTATCGACCCGTGTCGTGTCGCTTTACAAGATGCAGGTTTAGGCACCACTGATATTACAGATGTGATCTTAGTCGGTGGTCAAACACGTATGCCAATGGTTCAAGCCAAGGTGCAAGAATTCTTTGGTCAAGAACCACGTAAAGATGTGAACCCAGACGAAGCCGTCGCAATGGGTGCAGCGATTCAAGCAGGTGTATTAGGTGGCGATGTAAAAGACGTCTTATTATTAGACGTCACGCCGCTTTCACTGGGTATTGAAACGATGGGTGGTGTTATGACCAAGCTAATTGATAAGAACACCACGATTCCAACCAAAGCTGAACAAACTTTCTCAACGGCAGAAGATAATCAAACTGCAGTAACCGTTCATGTACTACAAGGTGAACGTGAAATGGCGGCGGGTAATAAATCATTAGGTCGTTTTGACTTAGGTGATATTCCTCCTGCGCCACGCGGTGTACCGCAAATTGAAGTCGCGTTTGATATCGATGCCAATGGTATTTTGAATGTATCAGCGAAAGACAAAGCCACTGGTAAAGAACAGTCGATTGTGATTAAAGCGTCAAGTGGTTTATCGGATGAAGAAGTTGACAACATGATCAAAGATGCGGAAGCACACGCGGAAGAAGATCGCAAAGCGAAAGAGTTGATCGATGTTCGTAACTCAGCCGAAAACATGGTGCATGCAACCAAGAAGTCTTTAGAAGAACTTGCTGATGAAGTGGAAGAGCAAGAAAAGAAAGATATCGAAGCGGCGATTGCTGATGTTGAAGAAGCCTTAAAAGGCGATAACAAAGAAGCGATTGAAGATAAGGTTAAAGTCTTAACCGAAGCAGCAGGTAAGCTAGCTGAACGTGCTTATCAAAAAGCAGCTGCAGAAGGTGATGGCGCTCCAGATATTAATCCTGAAGACCTTAACGCTGAAAGCACTGCCTCGACTGCGGATGATGTTGTTGATGCGGAGTTTGAAGAAGTCGACGACGATAAAAAATAATTTATTATTTTTTTGTTGTTAATGAATAACCCGGGGAGCGTTTTACACTTCCCGGGTTCGTTGTATAAAAAGTTTGTACCGTTTATAAAAAATAAAAAGATTAGGTTGATATAAAAACATGGCAAAACGTGATTATTACGATGTCTTAGGTGTGCAAAAAGGCGCCAATGATGATGAACTAAAAAAAGCGTATCGACGTCTCGCGATGAAATACCATCCTGATCGCAATCAAGGTAATGAAGAAGCCGAAGTAAAATTCAAAGAAGCTAAAGAGGCTTATGATGTTTTATCGGATGCACAAAAACGCCAAGCCTATGATCAGTTTGGTCACGATGCTGTTAGTAATTCAGCGGGTGCAGGTGGTCCTGGCGCGGGAGGTGCGGGTTTTGGTGATATCTTCGATACTGTGTTTGGAGACATTTTTGGTGGTGGTATGGGTGGTCGAGGCGGTGAACGTGTGTATCGTGGTGCTGACTTACGTTATGACCTAGAGATGTCATTAGAAGACGCTGTCAATGGTGCTACCATTAAAATCCGCGTGCCGAAAATGGTTAGTTGCCATACTTGTAATGGCTCAGGTGCCAAGAAAGGTTCTACTCCTGTTGATTGTCCTACCTGTAATGGCGTAGGCCAAGTGCGCATGCAACAAGGTTTCTTCTCTGTTCAACAAACTTGTCCTCAATGCCGCGGCCAAGGCAAAA
Organism: Gammaproteobacteria bacterium; assembly: GCA_965243205.1. GTDB lineage: Bacteria > Pseudomonadota > Gammaproteobacteria > Eutrophobiales > Eutrophobiaceae > CBDEUK01. Next base: position 1,122,489 of record CBDEUK010000002.1, on the reverse strand, counting down.
TCATTAAAGACCCTTGTAATACCTGTCATGGTAAAGGTCGCATCCAGGATAACAAAACCATTTCCGTTAAAGTACCAGCGGGTGTCGATACAGGTGATCGCATTCGTTTATCAGGCGAAGGTGAAGCTGGCGAAAACGGTGGGCCAGCGGGTGACTTATACGTACATGTCATTGTTAAAGACCATCCTATTTTCACTCGTGATAGTAATGACTTGTATTGCGATGTACCTATTAGCTTTACGACTGCAGCGTTAGGCGGTGAACTCGAAGTTCCGACTTTAGATGGCCGTGTTAAATTAAAAATCCCAGCCGAAACACAATCAGGTAAGTTATTTCGCTTACGTGGTAAAGGTGTAGGGACTGTGCGTTCCACATCCAAAGGTGATCTAATGTGCCGTGCCATAGTAGAAACGCCTGTACGTTTATCACGTCGTCAAAAAGAGTTACTACAAGAGTTTGAAGAGACCATGAGTGAAGGTGGGACTAAGCATAGTCCACAAGCTACTTCGTGGTTGGATGGGGTTAAAAGGTTTTTTGATAGTATGACCGACTAAAACGGTTTTTAAATTAAGAGGGATTCTTATTAATATATTTTATTTAAAATTTATTTGTTCATTTTCTTTGGACAAGTAAAGAAAATGAACAGATAAATTAAAAGTATTTTTTATAAAAATAATTTAGACTGTTTGTATTATGTATAAAAAAATAATCTTATTAGTCCTTGTATTGTTCAATACAAAATCTTTTTGTGAAGGCACTGCCAGTTCCTTATTCAATCAAGTACAGGATCAGGTATATCAAATCCGCATGATTGATAAAGGGTCGGGTGATAAGTCATCCATTGGTTCTGGTTTTCAGTTAACTGCAGATGGTTATTTAGGCACGAATTACCATGTAGTCTCGGATTTTATTCATGAGCCTGATAAGTACCGACTGGAATTTGTATCATTTGAAAATATCACTGGGCCTGCTGAGTTGGTAGGTATTGATGTAGTTCATGATTTGGCAATTTTAAAAATCAGTCCAGTAACAAAAGATTATTTCGAGTTAAATACGCAATTACTTTCCAATGGTGATCGTATTTATTCAATGGGTAACCCTCATGACTTAGGCATGACGATTATTGAAGGTAATTATAATGGTCTGCTTGAAACTTCTCGTTATCACAAGATTTTATTTTCAGGTTCGTTAAATGCAGGTATGAGCGGTGGGCCAGCGTTTGATAAAGATGGCAAGGTAATTGGCGTGAATGTTTCAAAAGGGCCAGAGCAGTTGAGCTTTTTAGTACCTGCTAAAGAATTAAAAGCCTTGTTTGATAAAACTTTGAGTGAAGGCAAGCCAGAGGATTTTGAAGTCGTTGTACAGGATGAAATTTTACAGGATCAGGATAAGTTTTATAAAGCGTTGTTTGCTAAAGAATGGAAGTTAACAGAATTAGGGAAATTAAAAGTACCTTATAAAATCAGTGATTCTTTAAAGTGTTGGGGACACACGGATGATGAAGAAGATATTTTGTATAAGGCTGTTCATAAACATTGTCAGTCACAAGATGAAATTTACATTCATCCGAATCATTACACGGGCTCATTCAGTTATGATTTCGAATGGGTTACAACAGATGAGTTAAATCGTTTTCAGTTCTATCATTATTTGGAATACAGATTCCATCACCGCGATTTGAATAATGCTTATAGTGAAGATGATGTGAGTAATTATGAATGTACGACGGAATTTGTTGAAGTCAGTGATCATTCATGGCGAACTTCAACATGCGTGCGAGCTTACGCGAAATATGACCAATTATATGATGCGATGTTAATGCTAGCATCCGTTGATGAAAACGACCGTGCAGGTGTTATCAAAACAGCAGTATCAGGTGTGAGCAAGGAAAATATTCAATTGCTGTTCAAAAAAATGATGGAGTCGATTCGATGGATTCCATGATTATTCAAGTCGGCCCAAAAAGTGGGCAGTTAGCTAATACCTTAAAATGCGATGATGTTATTTTCAATATCGGTCGTTCCTTTAAAAATGATTTGGTGTTATCCGATCCTTTCTTAGCACCTAATCAATTACGTTTACGTAAGAAACGCAACGATTGGTATATCGATGTTTTAGATAATACTAACCCAGTGTTTGTGAACGGTAAGGTATTACGACATTCACAAGTGAAAATTCAATCGGGTGATTGGGTAACGGTTGGTAGAACTGTTTTGCGTTTTTTTGCAGATGAACATGCAGTTCAAGAGACACGTAAATTAGCGTTTTCAAATTTTTATCATTTAAGTATTTGGCAATTATTATTTCCTATCTTACTAATCACCTTAGCGGTTTCTGGAATAACGATATTAGCGGAGTGGTTAGAGAGCTATTCTGAAATCGATTGGGAAAGGATGTTGTCTACGGTACTTTATGTTCAGTTTTTTATCGTGGTATGGGCATTTATCTGGGCTATCGTCGGTAAATTACTTAGGCATCAGAACCAGTTTATTATTCAATTTACGGGAACTTCCTTAGTTTTTTTATTGGCGAGTGTGGTTGAGATAATCTTTGGACCAATTTCGTATATTACGAATAGCCAAACATTAGAGACTATATTGAATTGGAGCTTAGGCTTTTTCACTATGGCAATATTATTGTATTTTAATTATTCCATAGCGACGAATTTACGAAAGCCATTACGCGCAGCTTGCCTCATGAGTGGAGCTATCTTGGCGTTCTTTTATGGAATATATTATTTTGAATATGATTCATATGATCGAAGAGCCGATTATATGAACAACTTACAACCACCCATGTTTAAGTTTCAAAGCGACTTAAGTTTAGATGATTATTTATCGTCACAAGAAGAGTTATTCGAACTCGTAGAGTTTGAAGATGAAGAAGATGAGCCTGAATAAACTCAACAGTTTATTTCAGTCTATCTATCTATTGATAATAGTCTCTTTAGCTTCTTGTGGAGGTAGTAACAAAACTGCTGAGGATTATTTTCAGAGTCATAATTATGAAAAGGCATATGAGTTATTTAAACCACGTGCAAAAGCTGGCGAGGCCGATGCCCAAGCTTATTTAGGATTAATGCATTATTTAGGTCTGGTTGGTAAACGGGATTTACAAAAAGCGGGTATATGGTTTGAAAAGGCTGCAAAACAAAAACATCCAGGTGCTCAATTAAACTATGCGTTAGTTATAGAAGAGTTAGCCAAAGAATCGAAAGACCATATAGAAGCCTATAAGTGGTACTACGTAGCTTATGAGAATGGTAATCAAGAAGCTGAAAAGCATTTAAAAATGTTAGTTGAAAAACAACGCATCTTTCATAATCAACAGGTTTATGCGCAAAAGGAAATGGAACAGTATATTGATTATGAACGTTTGCAATCAGCTTCGAAAACGGATTAAAAAATTAGAATCCATATCCAATATTCAATAAGTAAGCTGTATCTGTTTCTTGGTTACCAGGTGCTGGAACATTATCGTAATCTACATCGACTTCGGCCGTAATGGCTAAGCCATGAAATAAAGGCAACCTTAAACCAGTACGTGTGCGTACATACACATCATTTACATCATCGAACGATAACAAACCCTCATGATGATGGAAGAACTGCAACATCTCTACGAGTAACCAATGGTCGAAGCGAAACGCCCAACGGCCTGCAGCAAATGAATTACTAGCTGCAGATATAAAATCCTCATTTACATAACTGACACCACCTTCTAGTGATAATTGAGTACGTTCATTTTCAATAAACTGATAACCCATACCACCACCCAGTGATGAACGTAGTTTTAGGTCTTGAAATTTATCGGTTTCAAAAGTGGTATTGGCATAGCCGTACCATTTTTCGGTGAAGAAATGATCGTACTTGCTGTACACAATTGCATTATTTGTTGACTCTGAGCCAGTATCTTCTCCATAGTTATAAGCACCGCCTAAGGTAATACGATTGTTTAATGAACGTGCTATGAGTTCTGCGTCAATATGTAAAGATTTTCTATCGGTGTTTCCATCATAAACAGCGCCACCTAGGTTAGCATTACCTTTAAGTTTTACTTTCCCATCGTGTTGAGGCGGGTTAATGGCTGCAATTTCAGCTAGAGGAATCGCTTTGGTTTCAAATAACTCATCGGCGGCAAGCTTTATTGTGCCATCTTCAGATTTGATAGATGTTCCTGTAATTACTTTATCACTTAATTGTATTCTTAAGTCTTTATCAGAAGTTAACGAAACGACTTCAGACCAAGGAATATTGACCTCGCCTAAATAGCTGCTTTCAAAAAGAACTTTATCGCCCAGTTTGTTTTTTATTGTGCCGCTAAGTCGGTCGCCATTTTTTAAGATAATCACATCAGCAAAGCTATTAAAGCTAATCAATAATAGACAGCCTAATAAAAAATAATTTTTTAAAATTGGGTGATACATGAAGTTCTCCAGAAGGACATCAGCAAAAATGCAGCGGATCTTAAAGCAAATATTTTTAAAATCCATGATCTTATTTAATGGAGCTCTGATGTATACTCAGGCAAATTATTAAATTAGAGAGATAAGCTATGACCCGTATTGCTGTTTGTGGTGCTGCAGGACGCATGGGAAAAACCATTATAGAAGTTTGTGCAGAAACGGAAGGTACTCGTGTTGGTGCGGCGATTGAACATCCTGAATCATCATTATTGAATGCCGATGCTGGCGAATTAGCTGGTCTAGGAAAAAATGGAGTGAGTATCATTGATGATATTTCAAAAGTGACAGCTGACTTCGATGTCTTAATTGATTTTACAATTGCGCAATCGGTTTTAAATAATATTGAGCAATGTCGTAAAGCAGGAAAGAGAATGGTGATTGGTACTACGGGTTTGTCTGAAGATCAATTACAAATATTACACAAAGCCAGTGAAGAAATTCCAATAGTGTTTGCACCGAATATGAGTATTGGTGTGAACCTTTGTTTAAAATTGTTAGAACTTGCCGCAAAAACCATCGGCAATGATACCGATATAGAAATTATTGAAGCACATCATCGTCACAAACAAGATGCGCCTTCTGGTACGGCCTTACGAATGGGTGAAGTGGTTGCTGATGCAATTGGTCGGAATTTAAAAGAATGTGCAGTTTACGGGCGTGAAGGCGTAACTGGTGAACGAGACCCAAAAACCATTGGTTTTGAAACCATTCGTGCTGGAGATATTGTGGGTGAACATACTGTGATGTTTGCCAGTAATGGAGAACGTGTTGAGATTACTCATAAGGCGACCAGTCGCAAGACATTTGCTAGTGGTGCTGTGCGTGCTGCTAAATGGTTAATGGATAAACCAAATGGTTTATATGATATGCAGGATGTGCTTGGTTTTTAAAAATACTGTATTTCTAGCGTACATGACGCTTAAAAATATCCAATAAGCCGTGCTTATCCGGTTCAGGATGTTTTTTGTTTTCCTCGCCGTGTAATTGTGCTCTGAGTTTTTCTAACATGCTTAAACTTAGACGGTTACCAGTAATCTCTAAGAATTCGTTATTTTGATGTAAAGCATATTTAGCGATTTCATCTAATAATTGATCTTTTAAGCGTTCAGGTTTGAATTTCAAATTCTGATCCCACTTACCATCGTAGTTAGACACTTTAAGTAAAATATATTTACGGTCAGGTGATGGGGTAAATACAAAGCGAGTCGTTATCTTCGGTGTTATATCAAACAATATGTGCCGTGGAATAACATTAGGATTTTCATCATAGCGTCGATAACGAATTCTACGCTCACTAAGTATCTTACTTAAAAATTCAGCTTCTTCTTGGCTGACCACTTTGATATTGAAATGGTTATTTCCAATTAAGTGGTATCGAAATGTAAAGGCACTAATTTCGCCAAACTCTTTACGTTTGGTATTACAAACAAAATTGGTTTTTTTTAGCTCATGCAACGTTACAGTATTCGTGATTTTGAAGTCATGAGTTTCTGAGAGTTGTAACGGTTTTAGAGAATAAGTAACTTCATTAAAGAAAAGATAGATCCTTTCCAAGGCATCTTGGCATTGCTGCCATTGTTCACGGTCATATGCGGAACGACTTCCATCGTCAATTCCTGTGTTGTTTGATGAAGCCATATTAATACCAGGAACTAGTTTATGTACGAGTAAGATTAATTATCGAGTTGCATCTTCTACTAATTTGATAAGATTTACAAGTAAAACTATGAAATTTAAAGAAAATTTTACAACATAATAAGTCAAAAACCCGCTGTTACTCACCCATATGGATGAAAAGTGAGTAAATTTCCATCGCTTTCATCGCACTCTTACAATTAATCTGTATAATGCCGCGCTTTTGTTTTGCAGGATTCCCTAAGTGATAGAAAAGCTTCGTAACATCGCCATCATTGCTCACGTCGACCACGGTAAAACCACCTTAGTTGATCAACTACTTCAACAGTCTGGTACTTTGGATCAACGTTCTGTGCCGCATGAGCGTGTAATGGATTCAAATGATCAAGAGAAAGAACGTGGCATTACCATTCTTTCAAAAAACACCGCAATAAAATGGCAAGATTATCGAATCAATATTGTTGATACGCCCGGACACGCAGACTTTGGTGGCGAGGTTGAACGTGTATTATCAATGGTGGATTGTGTACTGTTATTAGTCGATGCAGTTGAAGGGCCTATGCCACAAACTCGATTTGTAACCCAAAAAGCCTTTGCTATGGGTTTTAAACCGATTGTTGTTATTAATAAGATTGATCGTGATGGCGCGAGACCAGACTGGGTATTAGATCAGACCTTTGATTTATTTGATCAGCTCGGCGCAACCGATGAACAGTTAGATTTCCCTGTCGTGTATGCATCGGGCATACAAGGCTTTAGTGGTGATAGCCCTGAAGTCAGTGAAGGTGATATGTCGTATTTAATCGATACGATTTTGAAACATGTCTCACCGCCTGATGTGGATCTGGATGGTGCATTCCAAATGCAAGTTTCGACTCTGGATTACAATAACTTCCTTGGAATGATTGGTATTGGCCGTATTAAACGTGGCAAGGTTACGCGTAATTCAGTGGTTAAAATTCTAGATCGTGACGGTAACTCTCGCTCAGGCAAAATAATGCAGGTCTTTGGTTTCCACGGTTTAGAGCGAGTCGAAGTTGATGAAGCCAGCGCTGGTGATATTGTTGCAGTGACAGGTATCGATCCTTTGGATATCTCTGAGGTGATCTGTGATCCTGAAAATGTCGAAGCCATGCCAATGCTAACAGTCGACGAACCGACTATTAGTATGACTTTTCAACCTAATACATCACCTTTTGCCGGTAAAGAAGGTAAATATGTTACTTCACGAAACATTTGGGAGCGTTTGCAACAGGAACTAAAACACAATGTTGCATTACGAGTTGAGCGTACTGAAGACGCTGAAAAGTATCGTGTATCTGGTCGAGGTGAATTACATCTTTCAGTATTAATTGAAAGCATGCGTCGAGAAAGTTATGAATTAGCTGTTGGACGCCCTGAAGTGATTGTGCGAGAAGTCGATGGTGAACTTCAAGAACCCTATGAGCAATTAAGCATTGATGTTGAAGAGCAACATCAAGGTTCTGTGATGGAAAAGATTGGTGAACGTCGTGGTGATATGAAAAATATGACCAATGATGGTAAGGGGCGAGTACGTTTAGATTTCATCATTCCTGCTCGTGGCTTAATTGGATTTCGTACAGAGTTTTTAACCATGACTTCAGGAACTGGTTTAATGTACAACGTGTTTGATCATTATGGGCCGCTTGTGGACATGGCGATTGGTCAACGTATCAATGGCGTTATGATTGCGAATGGCAAAGGTAAGGCCTTGGGTTATGCCTTATTTAATCTACAAGAACGTGGCAAATTAATGATTGGTCATGGCGATGAAGTTTATGAAGGGATGGTAGTAGGTATTCACTCAAGAGATAATGATTTAACAGTGAATCCATTGAAAGGGAAACAGCTGACCAATGTTCGTGCTTCAGGCTCAGATGAAAATATTATCTTAACGCCACCCATTCGTATGACATTAGAACAAGCGTTAGAATTTATTGATGATGATGAATTGGTAGAAGTAACACCAAGTGCTATCCGTGTTCGTAAGAAATATCTAAAAGAACACGAACGGAAAAGTGCCTCGCGTAAATCAGCTTAAGCGGCGTTTAAGCTTTTTTAAAGCTTTTGTACTGGCCTACCCAGTGCTTCTGGGGAATCGATGGTCTATCTTGATACTTATCACGCAATAAACTTGCGTAATGACCGGTACTGTAATGCTTTAAACTTTTATGTTGATGAATTTTTTCTTCAAGACTCATTGCTAAAAAACCAATAAATACATTTCTATTTAAACCATAACAACTCTCTGTTACATAAATGTTATTGGCAAACTGAGTGCCAACTTTAATTTTATGATTCGTGAACTAGTTTGCTTTGTTTTTTTGCAGATAAAGCTTCTAGATTTTCTAATTAAGTACTTGATTTAAAAAGACCAATAAAAGTTTATGTTGCTAAGCAAGATTTGTATGTGAATTATTTTAAATCGCAGTTTTTAGCAACGTTCAAACAGCTAGTTTGAATAAATAATGTGATAATTGTCGTATTTTTAAGACAGAACTTTGTTTTGAACAAATTTTGTTAATGGAATAAAACGAAACAAAGTTGCGTTAAACTCAACCGCATGAAATTATCGAAACTCAATTTATTATTTATCTCAATAATCATGATGACTTTTTTCAGTCAGTTCTTATCTGCAAATGAACTTTCTATTAATGACGATGCACCTGATTTTTCATTAATTGATCAATACCAAAAAACACACCAATTAATAGATTATAAAGATAAGTGGGTAGTTTTGTATTTTTATCCCAAAGATGACACACCAGGATGTACAACAGAGGCGTGTAATTTTCGTGATGACATTATTGAGATAAAAGCATTAGGTGCTGAAGTTATAGGAGTGAGTATTGATAATGCTGAAAGTCATGCAAAATTTGCAGAGAAACATGGTTTACCGTTTACACTGTTATCCGATGCTGATGGAGCAGTTGCTAAATCATATGGTTCGTTAATGTCACTTGGGCCATTAAAATTAGCGAAACGTCATAGTTTTATAATCAATCCGCAAGGTAAGTTGGCGAAGATTTATCGTAAGGTAAATCCATCGTCTCATAGTGATGAGATTATTGCGGATCTTCAGAAATTAACTACAGAGTAGTTAATAATACTTTTTTTAAAAAGTATTCAAAATTTATGTTTGTTACTTTCTATTGCTTGTCCAATAGAAAGTAACCAAAGACAAAGACACCCGTTCGCCTTGTAATTCCTCATGAGTAATCTGTCATAACACGTCGCTCAGTCGAAACCTCCTGTTTCGCTTCGCTAAAATTCACATCCCTGTGAATTTTCCGCTACGCCAGCTTCCTCAATCGGCAAGTCTCAACGGGAAATTAAAACTTTACAGTAACCCGTATGACATGCTGAGGAATGAGTTTGAACAGGGTAAGTTTTACAGGAAGTAAAACTTAGCTTTTCGCGATAGGACATCGCGTAAAAGCGACCCGTTGTGACAACGAATGACGAAGGAAGCCTTTAGGCTATGTCATTCGGGGTGAGCTTTCTTTTGATACTTTTCTTTGCTCATCAAAGAAAAGTATGACGTCATAAAGACGGAAACGTTATTAAATTTTTTGAAAAAATAATAAAAAAATATATATAGAAAAAATCTTTTTGTTTCTTTATATAAAAAAGAAATTATTCGTCTGGCGGTAATTTTTTAAGTGCTTGTTTCGCACCTTCGTCGCCTTGATCAGCAGCTTTTCGATACCATTCTCTGGATTTAGTCAGATCCACTTCTATTCCTCGTCCTCTGGAATAAATAACCCCTAAATTATATTGAGCATTTGAATTGCCTTGCTCAGCTGCTTGTTGAAACCATTCAAAGGCTTTTCTATCATCTCGTTCAATGCCTTTACCTTTACCGTAAAAATAGCCTAGATTAAGTTGTGCATTGATGTGGCCTTGTTCTGCTGCTTTTTGAAACCAAGAAAAAGCTTTTGGATAATCCTTTTCAACGCCAGTGCCTTTGGCAAACCAAGTACCTAACGTATATTGTGCATTCACATTGCCTTGTTCCGCTGCTAACAAATAATAACTGACAGCGTCTTGCATATTTTTATCAGTGCCGATGCCTTTTTCACACATCATAGCGATGGTAGCTTGTGCAGCTGGATCGCCTTGCTCCGCGGCACGCTTATACCAGCGAAACGCTTCTGCAAAATTTTGCTTCACGCCCCGACCCTTGGCGTACATCACACCTAAATTGTATTGTGAGTTAATATTGTTTTGTTGTGCGGCGTTGAAATACCAATTAAATGCCATTGAATCATCTTTTTCGGTGCCAACGCCTCTAACATAGTAATAGGCTAATTCTGCTTGGGCTTTGACATCACCTTCAGTCGCGGCTTTTTTTGCCGTCATGAAACGATTTTTATTTTCAACTTCCAAAATACTATTTTGAATAGTGATATCACCCATTGGAGGAGCTAGGTTATGTAAACCGATTTCCCATTCTGCTATATCGCCAGGACGCTCGTCGCGTTTAAAATTCATAGCGAAGTCAATCGCCTCAAGTAACGATTTTGAATATCGGCCTTCTCCAATTTCAACAGCAGAGACATAAGTGTCTTGGCCGGTATGAATAATTGCAGAACTACGGTCAATAGCATCAGTTGGCGCCATGCCTGAAATGCATCGATACATAGTTGCGCCTAAAGAATAGATATCAGTCCAAGGGCCTTGGGTATCGTTATCATCTGAGGATTCGTACTGCTCAATCGGTGCATAACCTTTGGAGAATAAACTGGTTATAGTACGTTTATGCTTTGAAACAGCTTTTCTTGCTGAACCAAAATCAAGTAAAACAGGTTCGCCACCAGTTCGAATAAAAATGTTTGCTGGTTTAATATCACGATGGATGAACCCTGAGGCATGGATAGATTTCACTCCTTCAATGATTGGAAAAATCATACTCATTAATTCATCTTGGTTTAGTATTTTTTTCCGAGTCAATATATCCTGTAGACTTTCACCAACCTCATAATCCATTACCATGTAAGCAGTATTATTATCTTCAAAGACGTTGCGTACCCGAATAATATTGGCATGTTTAAAGCGCCCAATTGTTCTGGCTTCAGATATGAATCTTTCCAGCCCCCATTCATAACGTGATTTTTTGCGATCACTTAAGGGATGAACACTATGATCATCAGAATCTCTAACCGATAATTCTGAGGGCATGTACTCTTTGATGGCAACTTCATGGGCAAGGTTTTGATCATAAGCAAGATATGTGATGCCAAACCCGCCATGGCCTAAGATATCCTTAATAGTATACCAATGCAGCTGATAACCCATGGGTAAGGCATTTTTTGATTGTGATGGATCTTTTTCAGACATTGGTACTGTAAATTTCAAATTTTCTTATTTATATACAAATATTTTAAACTAAATCAAGTAAATAGAGTAATAATTTCGCCTTAAATGATAAAATTATTCTTTAACATCATGGATATCCTAGTTGATTAAAGCCTATCCAATTTTACATTGATTTTATTTTGCCTCTAATTGATAATTATCCTAGAAAATCGTTACATTTTACGTCTACATTGTTTCGGTTTTTTATTGAAGGGTGATCGCTCTGATGTCTCATGAATGATGAGAGTTATTCTCAGGAGAGCTTATATAAATTTGGCATAGTGGTTTCAATGTCATGCAGGGCGGTTTAAATTCGTATATTTTGAGGTCAAATGCTATGAAAAAATTAAGTGCGTTGTTATTGTTAATGTCTTTATTCGGATTTTCTGGTGCAACTATTGCCGGTGTCGCTACCAATGGTGGCAATGAAAATGGCGGCGGTATGCAAAATGGCGGCGGTAATCCAAATGGCGGTGGTAATCCATCTGTTCCAGAGCCAGCTGCTTGGTTATTATTAGGTGTTGGTGTAGCTGGTCTAGTTGCTGCACGTAAAATGAAATAATTAGATTTATTACATTTCGAAAAAACCTCGCAAATGCGGGGTTTTTTTATGTTTTTAATTTATATCTCTGAGAAATATCTTAGATTCAAAAATTTCTATTGGAATAGGAATAAGTGATCTACCTTGGCAAGGCCCGTAGATACAAAGTCCATCTTGAATGTTAAATCGTGCGCCATGGGTCGCGCATTGGATAAATTGTCCAGTTCGATCGAGAAATTGATTTGGTTGCCATTCTAGATTCACGCCAGTATGAGGACAGCGATTTACATAGGCATGGACATTTGCATTTTGCATGATCAAAAATCCACGTAATTTTTGCTCGTCTTTTTGAAACTCAAACGATAATGCCTCACCTTCAGTAAGGTTACTGATGTCAGCGATAAATTTTTTTTCTAAATTTTTACGATTTATGTCATTAGCCATTAGACATACAAGTGTGCTCTAAAGTACAATACCTCGCAAATGCCACAGACGGGAGTAATCATTCGATTGCTCCCGTTTTGTATGTAACAAGCGTAGTTATTATCTGCTCAACATCCCAAGGAGTTTATGAACCATACAGCGTTACTCGCACTTGAAGATGGCAGCCTGTTTTACGGCCAATCGATTGGAATTGACGGACAATCCGTAGGCGAAGTCGTTTTTAATACTGCCATTACTGGCTACCAAGAAATTCTCACTGATCCTTCCTACTGTAAACAAATCGTTACTTTAACCCAGCCCCATATTGGAAATGTTGGATGTAATTTAGAAGATGAAGAATCTTCCAAAGTGCGTGTGAGTGGCCTGGTGATTAAAGATTTACCTTTGCAAATGAGTAATTGGCGAGCAGAAGTCAGTTTAGATGATTATCTAAAGAAACATAATATTGTTGCCATAGCAGGGATTGATACACGACGGTTGACACGTATATTAAGAGAGAAAGGCGCGCAACGAGGCTGTATTGTTGCCGGCAATAATATTGATGAAGCAGCAGCAATAGCAGCGGCTCAAGAATTTGCAGGCTTAGAGGGCGCTGACCTTGCACAAGTCGTTACAACATCTGAGCCTTATGATTGGAATGAAGGTGTTTGGGAGCTAGGAGAAGGCCATCAAAAAGCACCAACTGCAAAATACAAAGTAGTAGCTTATGACTTTGGGGTTAAACGCAATATTTTAAGGTTACTCGTGCAAGCCGGTTGCGACGTTAAAGTTGTACCAGCTAAAACTTCCGCAAAAGATGTCTTAGCTGAAAAACCTGATGGGGTATTTTTATCGAATGGCCCAGGTGACCCGGATCCTTGCGATTATGCAATCAAAGCCATACAAGAAATTGCTGAAGCTAAAGTCCCAATTTTTGGCATCTGTTTAGGCCACCAATTATTGTCATTGGCTTCTGGTGCTAAAACCATCAAAATGAAATTTGGTCATCATGGAGCGAATCATCCAGTACAAGATTTAGCTACAAAAGAAGTGATGATCACCAGTCAAAACCATGGTTTTGCAGTAGATGAAAAGAGTTTGCCTAATAACTTAGAGGCAACCCATCGTTCTTTATTTGATCAATCATTGCAGGGTGTAAAGCGAACCGATATACCTGCATTTAGTTTTCAAGGCCATCCAGAAGCAAGCCCAGGGCCGCACGATATCCAACATCTTTTTCAACAATTCACCGCATTAATGGATGCGAATAAATAATTTAAAGAGTAACGACATTGCCTAAACGTAACGACATAAAAAGCATACTTATCATTGGAGCTGGACCGATTGTGATTGGTCAAGCCTGTGAGTTTGATTACTCAGGTGCTCAAGCCTGTAAGGCGTTACGTGAGGAAGGCTTTCGTGTCATTTTAGTCAACTCAAATCCAGCGACTATCATGACCGATCCGGGTATGGCGGATGCGACGTATATTGAACCCATTCATTGGCAAAACGTTGCAGAGATTATCGAAAAAGAAAAACCAGATGCGGTGTTGCCTACTATGGGTGGTCAAACCGCGCTTAACTGTGCTTTGGATTTAGAACGCGAAGGTGTTTTAGCAAAACATGGTGTTGAGATGGTTGGTGCTACGAAGGAAGCGATCGATAAAGCCGAAGATCGTGAAAAATTCAGTAGGGCCATGGAAAAGATAGGGCTTGGTATGCCGAAGGCGGCTTTTGCTCATAGCATCGAAGAAGCGATCGAAGTACAAAAAGATATCGGTTTCCCAACCATAATTCGTCCTTCGTTTACCATGGGTGGAACAGGTGGCGGCATTGCTTATAACAAAGAAGAATTTTTAGAGATCGCTGAACGTGGTTTAGAAGCTTCACGTACGACTGAGATCATGGTTGAGCAGTCGATCATTGGTTGGAAAGAATATGAAATGGAAGTGGTGCGTGATAACAAAGATAACTGCATCATTATTTGTTCGATTGAAAATTTGGATCCTATGGGAGTACATACAGGTGACTCAATCACTGTTGCTCCTGCGATCACATTGACCGATAAAGAATATCAAATCATGCGTAATGCATCGTTAGCCGTGTTACGTGAAATTGGTGTAGATACAGGTGGTTCAAATGTACAGTTTGCAGTGAATCCAAAAGATGGTGAACTAATCATTATTGAAATGAATCCGCGTGTATCACGTTCTTCTGCTTTAGCATCAAAAGCAACAGGGTTTCCAATTGCAAAAGTCGCAGCCAAATTGGCTGTAGGTTATACCTTAGATGAATTAGCGAATGAAATTACGGGTGGTGTGACACCGGCATCGTTTGAACCCTCTATTGATTATATCGTTACCAAAATTCCTCGTTTTACCTTTGAAAAATTTCCTCAAGCCGATGATCGTTTAACCACACAAATGAAATCGGTGGGAGAAGTGATGGCGATTGGTCGCACTTTTCAAGAATCATTACAAAAAGCATTACGCGGCTTAGAGATTGGCGTTGATGGTTTTAGTGAAGTGCTAAGTCCTGATGATGACGATGCAATAGAAAAAATTAAATCAAGTTTACGTGTCCCGCGTGCTGATCGTCTTTGGTATGTTGCTGAAGGTTTTCGTCGCGGCATGTCTATCGAAGAAGTATTTGATAATTGTTTTATTGATCCTTGGTTCTTAGCGCAAATAGAAGACATCATTAAAGAAGAACAAAACTTAGCGAGCCAAAATTTAGAAAATATTGATAAAGAAACACTGTTTCGCTTAAAACAAAAAGGTTTTTCAGATTCACGTTTAGCAAAAATATTAAACACCAGTGAATCCGCAGTACGTGGTAAACGTCATGGCTTAAACGTTAGGCCAGTTTATAAGCGTGTGGATTCTTGTGCCGCAGAGTTTGCTTCTACAACAGCCTATATGTATTCCTCTTATGATCAAGAATGCGAAGCTGAACCTAGTAATAAAGAAAAGATCATGGTGTTAGGTGGTGGTCCTAATCGAATTGGCCAAGGTATCGAGTTTGATTACTGTTGTGTGCAAGCGGCTTTAGCGATGCGTGCTAACGGTTATGAAACCATTATGGTGAACTGTAATCCTGAAACCGTTTCAACTGATTACGATACTTCCGATCGTTTATTCTTCGAACCTTTGACCTTCGAAGATGTAATGGAAATAATTGAACTTGAAAAACCTAAAGGTGTAATTGTTCAATACGGAGGTCAGACACCATTAAAACTAGCAAGAGCTTTAGAAGCAGCAGGTGCGCCGATCATTGGAACAACACCTGATAGTATTGATCTTGCTGAAGACCGAGAACGTTTCCAACACTTATTAGAAGAACTCAAATTAAAACAACCACCGAACCGAACAGCGCGCGAAGTGGAACAAGCGGTAAAATTAGCTGAAGAAATTGGTTATCCGTTAGTGGTAAGACCGTCTTATGTATTAGGTGGACGAGCGATGGAAATCGTACACAACGAAGAAGATCTTCGAAGGTATATGAACGAAGCGGTTTCGGTATCGAATGAATCACCAGTTTTATTAGATCGTTTTTTAAGTGATGCCGTGGAAGTGGATGTGGATGCCATTTGCGATGGAGAGAATGTTGTTATTGGTGGTATTATGGAACACATCGAACAAGCTGGTGTTCACTCAGGAGATTCTGCCTGTTGTTTACCGCCACATCATTTAAGCAAAGACATTCAAGAACAAATCACAGCACAAGTTGAGTTAATGGCTAAGGCATTAAACGTCGTTGGTTTAATGAATACACAGTTTGCTATTAAAGGTAATGATATATATATCTTAGAAGTGAATCCTCGAGCATCACGTACTGTACCGTTTGTTTCCAAAGCAACAGGTGTTTCTGTAGCTTGGGTAGCAGCTTTATGTATGGTTGGTAAAACTTTACCAGAGCAAGGTATTATTAAGCAGGTGATACCTCAATTTTATTCGGTTAAAGAAGCTGTATTGCCGTTTATAAAATTCCCAGGCGTTGATCCTTTATTAGGTCCTGAAATGAAATCAACAGGTGAAGTCATGGGTATCAGTCGAAACTTCGGTCGTGCATTTATGAAGTCTCAATTGGCTGCGGGTACGATCGTTCCTTCATCAGGTTTAGCGTTCATCAGTGTACGTGATGATGATAAAGATGATGCAATTAAAATTGCTAAAGATTTATCTGAATTAGGATTCGAACTATGCGCTACACATGGTACTGCCAAAGTGATCCAACAGTTAGGCATTGAATGTTTAAGCGTTAATAAAGTACGTGAAGGTCAACCGCATATCGTGGATATGATTAAAAACGAAGAAGTGTCTTTGATTGTTAATACGACAGAAGGTAAACAAGCAATTGCTGATTCCTATTCGATTCGACGAACTGCGCTACAACATAAAGTATTTTATACAACGACCATTGCAGCGGCGAAGGCAACCGTTGAAGGTCTGCAACAAGAGAAACATATTACGGTAAACCGTATCCAAGATTTACACGAGGAAATACAACATGGCTAGAGCTCCCTTAACCATGAAAGGTGAAGAAAAACTACGTGCTCTATTAAAAGAATTAAAAACTGTCGAACGTCCGCGTATAACCGAAGCGATTGCAGAAGCAAGAGCGCATGGTGATTTAAGTGAAAATGCGGAATACCATGCTGCGCGTGAACAACAAAGTTTTAACGAAGGTCGTATTCAACATATCGAAGGTGTACTTGCTGAAGCCGAAGTGATCGATATCACTAAAGTAAATGCCAACGGCAAAGTAGTATTTGGTGCAACAGTGAGTGTTGAAAATTTAGAGACCGAAGAAGAAGTCACTTATCAAATCGTTGGTGAAGAAGAAGCCGATATCCAACAAAAACTCATTTCTGTTACATCACCTATTGCTCGCGCATTGATTGGTAAAGAAGAAGGCGATGTTGTTGATGTTAATGCCCCTGGCGGCAATATCGAATACGAGATCGTTGAAGTTCAATATATTTAGTCATAGCAACTGATGTTGAACTAAAAAGATAATCGGTTAAAAATAAATTACTCCGGCACTTTTAAATTATTTAAGTGAGTTTGATTCTTTAGGAGCAGGACAAGGAATATTAGACGCAACAAATTACTACGTTGGTACTGATATACTCAAAGTGGCACCTCAAGCTAGGCCGTTGGTCCTTGGTTTAGAACTAATGAATCATAGTGCAGATATTCACTTAAATGATATAAATAACAGATAATGGAAAAAATAAGCAAAACTAATAAGGCTGAAGAAAATAGAACTGGTCTCTGTACTTATAGTTCTGTTGGTATAAATGTATTAATAATGATGCCTCCATTTTTGTTATCTATAGGAGATGAAATACCAGATGCTATACCTGGCATACTTCTTGTCGAATTAGTTATCCTCTATTCATGGATAAAAAGAAAATTATTTTTTGAAGACTTACCTCTTAAATTAAATAAATGGTTTGTTTTAGTAAATTCATCTTATTTTGTAATTTGCTTGCTAAATCAAATACTACTTCATCTAGATCATTCTAGACAGTTTCGTTATATAAATTTATCAATGATGTTAGTGTTTTTTATAATTTATTTTTTATCCATTATTTATGTCACGGTTATTTTAAAAAGGAACGGCTAAAGGTGTCGGAGTGATTTAATTTTGACCAATCATTATATAGAGTGATTATGTTTCACTATTTTTTCTAGTTATTAGATTACAATTAATCTTTTCTACATCAGCAAAAGGAGTTTGCTATGCCTCGTCGACCACGGATGTATTTAATAGGGGACAAACTACGTTTTCCTAGTCATAAATAAAGTACTAAAATTGATCTATTCATTCTTATTGTCTTTGATAAATATGCGATTAATTTTCTACTTTATATTTATTTTCAGTTTTTTTTATTCCTCTTATTCGTTTGCTGAGTGTAATAAAAACCTGACCTTGCAAGTATTAGGTTCGGGTGGGCCGATTGCTGATGATAATCGTGCTTCGAGTGGTTATTTATTATGGATTGATAATAAAGCGCGACTATTAGTCGATACTGGTGGCGGTGTAATGTTGAGGTTTGCACAAAGTGGTGCTGACTTCGAAGACTTGGATGCGATTGTTTTAACACATTTACATGCAGACCATTCAGCGGACTTACCTGCATTATTAAAAAGCAGTTATTTTTCTGACCGTACAGAACCATTAAAAATCTATGGTCCAACTGGAAGAAATCAGTGGCCCAGTACTACCGAATTTATAACAGGCTTATTTGATCCCAAAGTGGGTATCTATCGATACCTAAGTGAATTTGTCGATGGCTCTGGCAAATATCAAATTGACGCCCGTGATGTTGACTCGGTTTCAAAAGATCCTTTGTTGTTATTTCAAAATGAGGATTTAACCTTAACTGCAGTGGGTGTGCATCATGGTCCAGTACCTGCGATAGCCGTTTTGATCGAAACTCAAAATAAACGGATTGCGATCTCAGGTGATCAAAGTAACCACAATCCAGTATTTGCTAAATTGATTCAAGATGCAGATTTATTGATTATGGCACATGCGATTCCTGATAATGCAGGAAGAATTGCAAAAAAATTACACGCGACTCCTCGTTACATCGGTCAGCTTGCAGCAAATGCCAGCATCAAACAATTAGTGTTATCGCATTTAATGTCACGAAGTATTAATGTGCTGGAAAAAAGTAAACAGTCTATCCAAGAAAATTTTTTTGGCACGCTAAGCGTGGCGCAAGATTTGGCTTGTTATCATCCTTGAGTCTGTTTCGAATTACTTACTTAGAATGTATCTAAGATAAATCAAATTCCCTGGTTGAATTGCTGAAAAGTAGGAAATAACTCATTAAGAGATAATTCCCCTGTTTCGTTGAATGGAATTGGCGTAATAAGGTTATCCAGCTTTAATCCGCCTGAGAGTGCGTAGTCAACCACACCAGTTTCAGCAATCTTGCCGATTTGTTTTAAAATCCGAGATAAATTAGTCGTTGCAGTGATAGTAAACACTTCATCACTATAGGCATCGATACGTTTTCCTTCATTAATAAAACCATCAGCGAACGGAATGGAATTGATTTCCATTAAGGCATTGGCGCCACGGACATTGATGGAATGATCGTTTGGGTTTTTCACGCGTAACCCAATTTCGAGTTTTTGTTCAAATAGCGTTGATTCAACCACATTAATGCTGACTAAAGAAAAAGTCGGAGGCAGTGATTCTTTGGTAAAATTGGTGCAGGCACTGAGTAAAAATAGACTGAAAAGTGCAAATGTAAGTTTGTAATTATTTGATTTATAAGTCATATTTATTATTCCTGAAATGAATTCCTACAGATAAGACCCATGAGTAGACGCCCCAGTTCACGCCAATGGCTTGATCGCCAGAATCGAGATGTTTACACAAAACAGGCGAGGCTGTCACATTATCGCTCGCGCGCGGTTTATAAATTGATTGAAATCGATGATAAATACCGTCTATTCAAACCAGGTATGCGGGTAATCGATCTTGGGGCCGCGCCGGGTAGTTGGTCGCAGTATGTGGTTGAAAAAATTGGTAATAAAGGCCTGTTACTTGCAGTCGATATTTTAGCAATGGATGCGATTGTCGGTGCCGATATCATCCAAGGTGACTTTACAGAACAGGAAGTATTCGATCAGTGCCTGGAACGATTAAATAATGAGCAAGTAGACATTGTAATTTCTGATATGGCCCCCAATATGTCAGGTATAAAGGCCTCCGATCAGGCCAAAAGTGTGTATTTGCTGGAGCTGGTTCTCGATCTGGCTCGAAACACCTTAAAACCTCAAGGACAGATGTTAATGAAGTGTTTTCAGGGCGCTGGAATCGACCAATACAAGTCGGATGTGAAGGAAAGTTTTGACAAAGTCACGGTCATAAAACCGAAGGCTTCGCGTGAAAGCTCACGAGAATTTTATATGCTCGCACAAGGCTTTACGCTATAGTTATAGTAATATTTGATTAAAAATACCGGCATTGCCGGCTTAAAGTAACAATAGTGAGGTAATTACTTTGAACGAAACAGCCAGAACTCTGGTGTTAATGATTGTCATCACCTTGGCATTAATGATGGTGTTTAAAAACTTTGCGACACCACCATCGCAGAATCTTATTTATTCTGATTTCCTGTCGGAAGTGAAATCAGGACGAATTCAATCGGTCACATTCGATGAAACCAAAACCATCATTGATGGTGTACGTAATGATGGCTCTCCATTCACGGTTAATAGCCCTGAAACCAATAACGATCCATTGATTTCATTATTATTAGATCGTGGCGTTCAAATCAAAGCCGCACAACCGAATAAAAGCTCATTTTGGACTCATGCATTTATTTCATGGTTTCCGATCTTATTATTACTCGGTGTTTGGATTTATTTCATGCGCCAAATGCAAGGCGGCGGCGGCGGCCGTGGTGCGCTTTCCTTTGGTAAATCACGTGCACGTCTCTTAGGCGAAGACCAAGTCCGAGTGACATTTAGCGATGTTGCGGGTGTAGAAGAAGCGAAAGAAGAAGTATCAGAACTCGTAGAATTTTTACGTGATCCTTCAAAATTCCAAAAACTGGGTGGAAAGATTCCATCAGGTGTTTTAATGGTAGGTTCGCCAGGTACTGGTAAAACCTTATTAGCAAAAGCCATTGCTGGTGAAGCGAAAGTACCTTTCTTTACTATCTCTGGTTCAGATTTTGTCGAAATGTTTGTGGGTGTAGGCGCTTCACGCGTTCGCGATATGTTTGAGCAAGCTAAAAAGCATGCACCTTGTATTATTTTTATTGATGAGATCGATGCGGTCGGTCGTCATCGTGGTGCTGGTTTAGGTGGTGGCCATGATGAACGCGAACAAACCTTAAACCAATTATTAGTTGAGATGGATGGTTTTGAAGGTAATGAAGGTATCATCGTGATTGCCGCAACGAACCGCCCCGATGTGTTAGATCCTGCCTTATTACGGCCAGGTCGTTTCGATCGCCAAGTGGTTGTGCCATTACCAGATATTCGTGGTCGTGAACAAATCTTAAAAGTGCATACGCGTAAAGTGCCTGCAGCTGATTCAGTCAAACCAAACTTACTTGCTCGAGGAACGCCAGGTTTTTCTGGTGCTGATTTAGCGAACTTAGTAAATGAAGCAGCGTTGTTCGCTGCGCGTGCAAATAAGAAGTTAGTTGATATGGAAGACTTCGAACGCGCTAAAGATAAGATTATGATGGGGGCGGAGCGTCGCTCTATGGTCATGAGTGAAGAAGAGAAAAAGAATACGGCTTATCATGAAGCCGGACACGCTATTGTTGGACGATTAGTGCCTTCACATGATCCAGTTTATAAAGTTACGATTATTCCACGTGGTCGGGCACTCGGTGTCACCATGTATTTGCCTGAAGAAGATCGTTATAGCCAAAGTAAACAAGAATTGGAAAGTCGTATCTCCAGTTTATTTGGTGGTCGTATCGCTGAAGAGTTAACGTTAGGTAAAGATGGTGTGACTACTGGCGCGAGTAACGACATCGAACGTGCGACTGAACTCGCTCGCAACATGGTTACCAAGTGGGGCTTGTCCGATAAGCTTGGTCCATTAACATATACCGAAGAAGACGGAGAAGTCTTCCTAGGACGTTCCGTTACACAACATAAAGCCATATCTGATGACACGGCACATGCGATAGATGAAGAAATAAGATCGGTAATTGATCGCAATTATCAACGTGCGGAGCAGATCCTGAATGAAAATATGGATAAGCTGCATTTAATGGCTGAGGCATTATTGAAATATGAAACCATTGATGCTGGCCAGATCGATGACATCATGGAAGGTAAAGTGCCTCGCAAACCTTCAGGATGGGACGATGATGACGATAATAATGGTTCTATCGAAAATTCATCGAATGAAAATAAAAATAAAAAATCTGATTCGGATCCTTCAATCGATGGTGATGCGAAACCAGCTTGATTCATAACCACACTCTATCTATTTTTTAAAACAGAAAATTTAATTGGATAAGGAGTAGAGTTTTGGCTCAAGAACGTAAATATTTTGGTACCGATGGGGTTCGTGGCAGTGTAGGTGAGGGACCTATCACCCCAGACTTTGTAATGAAACTTGGGTGGGCAGCTGGCCGTATTCTTTCTAAAGGTGGCGAAGGTCCAATTCTTATCGGTAAAGATACGCGCATATCAGGTTATATGTTTGAGTCTTCACTCGAAGCTGGTTTATCCGCGGCTGGAATCGATGTTTGCCTATTAGGACCCATGCCAACACCAGGAATTGCTTACCTGACAAAAACGACACGCGCACTCGGTGGTATCGTCATCAGTGCTTCTCACAATCCTTACTATGACAATGGTATTAAATTCTTCTCATCAGAAGGTTTGAAATTACCTGATCAAGTTGAATTAGAAATCGAAGCAGAATTAGATAAGCCTTTAGAGACCGTTCATTCACGACATCTTGGTAAAGCGATTCGTATGGAAGACGCTGGTCGACGTTATATCGAATTTTGTAAATACAAAATTAACCCAAGATTAAATTATAAGAAAATTAGAGTTGTATTAGATTGCGCTCATGGTGCTGCTTATAAATTGGCTCCCATTATTTTTGATGAGCTCGGTTTTGATGTGATCAATATTGGTCATCAACCTGATGGTTTAAATATCAATGCTGAGTGTGGTGCGACCAAGCCAGATCTTTTACAAAAAGCGGTATTAGAACACCGAGCTGATGTAGGTATCGCGCTTGATGGCGATGCTGATCGATTGATCTTAGTTGACCATGAAGGTGAAGTGGTTGATGGAGACGAAGCTTTATACATCATCAGTAAATCTCGTAAGGACGAACTTAATGGTGGTGTTGTTGGTACCTTGATGAGTAATTTAGGTTTAGAAATTGCGATCAAGAACATGGGCTTAGAATTTCATCGTGCTAAAGTTGGAGATCGTTATATTTTAGAAAAACTCTTGGCCGATAATTTAAAACTTGGTGGTGAATCTTCTGGTCATATTATTAATTTAGATATGACAACAACTGGCGATGGAATTATTTCTGCTTTACAGGTGATGGAAAGTATTGCTTTAAATGAGCAATCTTTACATGATTTAAAGAAAGGCATGATCAAATGTCCTCAAACAATGGTTAATGTACGAATTCAAAACAAAGTGAATCTTACCGATTACCCTGACATAGACTCTGCAGTTAAAAATGCAGAAGAAAAATTAGGTGATAGTGGTCGAGTGTTATTAAGACCATCTGGAACAGAACCACTCATTCGAGTTATGGTGGAGGCCGAAGATTCAGAAGTTGCTAACACACTTGCAAATGAACTTGCCGAACAAGTTAAAACGGCTTTAGCTGCTTAAATACGATGAAGGTAATATTCAAAAAGTTGTTTAGTGCCTTCATCCTTTTCTTTGCTACTCTTACATCCGCTGATGACTTTACAGAAACCTCTTTGAATAATGAAGCTTCAGGCTATGTCAATATGCTTCAGTCATTTGTTCAAAAGGCGACAACTGAATGCCATACATTATTACAACAAGATGATTCATGGCGAGAAAATCTAGTCCAAGAATGGCAACAGAACAATCAGGAATATGTAGAGGCAGTTGATCAATGGACAAACTTTTATTTAAATAGAATCAGAAACCACAGTGGTGAAGGAGTTGCTCAATATGAGCAGCAAAAAATTAAAAGTGTCATCGAAATGCGCGGCACGAATATTACCCGAGAAATCATCACAGGTAACACACAAGAAAAAACTGTAGCTTGTGAAGATTTTGAAGCCAAACTCACCAATGGCGAACTTAATATTAATGAAAAGTCCCCTCACTATCCTCAGTTACTTAAAATGGTAGAAATTTACCAATAGTCTAAATTTAAATTAACAAATTAAATAAATTTAATTTTATAATCATTAGTCTGTAACGATTTTGCCGTTAATGTCATAGACATGAATATCTATCATTTAAAATTGCAGCGATTGTGCGTATGAAAAATCAGTTAAGTGATTTTTCAATCTTCCAGTTAGTAAAATTATTATTATCTGACGATAAGCAATTTGCCTTCATCATATTATTGTATGGTGTTGTTGTAAGTATATTGACATTGTCTGTGCCGCTATCTGTGCAGATGCTGATCGAAACAGTTACTAATACTGGCAGTCAAAATGCGGTAATTACACTAGCAATCTTATTGTTGGGCTTACTATTGTTATCTGCCGTCTTTGCTAGCTTACAACTCTATATCGTAGAGTTATTTGAAAGACGGTTTTATTCCAGGATTTGTTCTGAGATTACAGCAAGAACATTACATGCCAACCCTAAAGAGATTCAAAGTTTTAACGTAGAAGAACTACAAAACCGTTATTTTGAAATTATGACCATTCAAGGCAGATTGCCAGTATTACTGATTGGTGGTTTAACTTTAGTTGAAACGACGGTTGTAGGTTTTTTAATTGTCTCGTTTTATCATCCATTTTTCTTGATATTTCTAGCCAGTTATTCCTTATTAATTTTTCTAATTTGGCTTGTAGTTCATAGAGCTGCATTAAGAACATCATTAGAAAATTCCACTGATAAATATTCTATGGCAAGTTGGTTAGAAACATTGGCTAAAAACAATAGTTTTTTCCGAGGTGAAAAAAAACTAAATTATGCGATTAAAAAATCTCAAGAATTGAACCATCAATATCTAGACTCTCATCGTAGACATTTCAATTACATTATTTTTCAAAATATTGGTTTTCTTATTTTATATGCAATAGCCAGTGCGGGTTTGCTTGGTTTGGGTGGTCTATTAGTGATTCAAAATCAATTAACCATAGGCCAATTAGTTGCTGCTGAATTAGTACTATCTTTCATATTTTTTGGGCTTTCGCGCTTAGGTTTTTATTTGGAAATTTATTATGAAATTTGCGCGGCACTTAAGAAATTATCAGCCTTTTTTGAATTAGAACTTGAAAAAAATAATACCACTACTGTTTATAAGGATTGGAATTCTTCTTTAAAGTTTGAAGAGTTATTTGTGAATGATCGAAACCAATCTTTTTATTTTGATTTCACTTTCTCTCAAGGTTCTGCTTCATTAGTGACCATCGATAAAAGTATTATTTCCAAACTGTTTATTGATCTGGTTTTAGGTTTTCAAGAACCTGAGAAAGGCCATATATGGTATGGAGATTTACAAAAGAATGATTTAGATATTCAGAACTTACGTGATGATATTGTAGTGGTCGATAATTTATTCTTACCTGAGGGAACAATATCTGAATATCTAAAAATATCGGATAAGGATATTACTCATGCAGATATCATCAATGTATTAGAAAAAGTAGAGCTGAAAGGAGTGGTTGATAACTTACCATTAAAACTCGAACAAGTTTTAATGCCTAATGGTAATCCACTATCAAGTGATGAAGTAATACGTTTGAAAATTGCTCAGGCAATTCTATCCAAGCCTAAGATCCTGATACTTTCGCAATTATTTGATGTCTTACAAGTAAAACATCGAATTAAGATTTTAAATGAATTGAAAAACATTAATGGATTAACGTTAATCCACTTATCTAATCGTTTGGATTTAGATCTTTTTGATCAATATTTTTATTTAGAATCGAATCAAACGCATCGTTTCGAAAACATGGATCAATTATTATCTTACGATCTACGCGCTAAGGGAGAAGACGTATGAAGCATATTGAAAAAATTGCTTCAGTGATTAAACCTTCTCACTTGAATGAACTATCGACTTGGCGCTCTATTAATGCTCCGAAATTTTTAAGAAGTTTGTTAGGTTTGATCATATTTTTAATTCTAGTGATAGGAGCTGTATTATATTTTACTCCTTGGGTGCAAACAGCTTACGGGGAAGGTCAAGTAACAGTTTTAAAGCCAACTGATCAAGTATTATCAATTCAAGCGCTATCTGACGGTCGTATTAATGAATGGTATGTGAGTGATGGTGATGCTGTAAAGAAAGGCGATCCAATCGTTCAAATTATTGATTTGGATCCACAATTACTTGAAAGACTTTCTGCAGAGAGATTAGCTATCAGTAAAAAGTTAGACGCCGCTCGTTCTGCAACTGCAACAGCGCAAATAGATTACAAACGTCAGGAAAGTTTATATGAACAAGGATTGGTATCACGCAGTAAATATGAAAAGGCTTCAATAAAATTTCAAGAAATGTTATCCAAAGAGGCTAGTGTTGCAGCTGAACTTAATCAAGTTGATGTAAAACTTGCAAGGCAGTCATCACAAATTGTAACTGCTCCAAGAGATGGTACCATTTTCCAATTATTACAATCTGGTACTTCTTCATTAGTTAAACAGGGTGATCCATTAGTAACCTTCGCTCCTGAAAAAGTGCAAAATGCAGTTGAGGTTACAGTAAGTGGATTGGATGCTGCATTGGTTGTTCCCGGTAGAAAAGTACGTTTGGAATTTGAGGGTTGGCCAGTTATTCAAATTAGCGGTTGGCCAAGTCATGCAATCGGTACATTTGGAGGTGTAGTACAGTCTGTTGATCCTGCAGTTTCAACGAATGGAAGATTTAGAGTTTTAATTGTTCAGGATGAAAATGATTTGGAATGGCCGGATAAAAAATTTCTAAGAATTGGTGCTAAAGTCAGAGCATGGGTAACATTGGATACGGTAAAATTAGGTTATGAAATATGGCGTAAGATAAATGGATTTCCACCTAATCCAATTGGTTTAAATAAACAACAATAAATCATTATATAACTTGAGTAGTAAAAGGTATCGAGTCAAAAGGCTATAGGTTTCTATGAAAATAATTTTTTATCGAGTTTTTATATTTATTTTCCTATTGTCTTTCAGTAATGTTAAAGCTGATGTTTTATCGTTAGATTCGGTATTACAAAGTTCTTTACAACACTACCCTAGAATCAATTCAGAACTTGCAAGACGATCAGCTAAGGCTGCTGAGTTGTTAGAAGCTCAAGGCGCATTTGATTCGAAAATAAAACAAGAAAGTTTATTCTGGGCTAATGGTTTTTATGATGGAGCACAAGTTGATACAAAAGTCATAAAACCCATTGAGTCTTTCAATGCGCGTATTGCGGGTGGTTACAGAGTTTCCGATGGTATTTTTCCAATCTATCAAGATGAGCTTATTACTCAATCTGCTGGCGAATTTAATTTAGAATTTTGGTTTTCACTTCTTCGCAATCGTGATATCGACTCTCGTAGAGTCAATGTTCGCAATCAAGTTTTATCTTTAGAAGAAGCAGAGTTCAAAGTCTTACTTACTAAGATGAGAGTATTACTTGATGCAACGCACGCCTATTGGAAATGGTTAGGTGAAGGACAAAGACTACATATTTACCAATCGCTATTACAATTAGCTGAAAAGAGACAAACTGCATTAGAAGAAAAAAATCGTCTCGGTGAAGTAGCAGATATTCAATTGGTCGAAAACGAACGGAATATACTTACTCGTAAATCGTTAGTAAGAAATGCTATCCAACAATTTCAGAACGCTGCAACGAATTTATCACTCTATTATCGTAGCTCCGCGGGTCTTCCGGTATTGGTTGAGAATGATGTTTTACCTGAAGTATTTCCACAAATTGATAATTCAGTTATAGCTCAAGTCAATTATGATTTTTCAACGGTTACTGACAATCAACCAGGTTTAGCTGCAATTGATCAACAATTAAAACAACAAGAAAATCTTGAAAAATTAGCTGAGAATTCTTTACTTCCTCAACTTGATGTGGGTGTTAAAGCTTCAAGAGATTTCGGTAACGGATCACGTACACTTGATGAAAACGAACTTTTATTTCAGTTAAGTCTTGAAGTTCCGATTGGTACTCGAACACAAAGAGGAAAGCTTTCTAAAATTCGTGCAAAGCAAAGTGAGTTACGTTTTGAACGACAATTATTAAAAGATCAAATCGATGCAGAGATTAGAAAGCTAGTTGAGATAATCGAAGCCAACGTCACTTTTATTGATCTCACATCAGAAGAATATGGTTTAGCGTTAAAACTAGAGCAAGCTGAAAAAGTGCGCTACTCAGCAGGCGAAAGCGATTTCTTTTTGATTAATCTACGTGAACAACAATCGGCAGATGCAGAAATTCGTCAGCTTCAAGCACTAGAAAATTATTATATGAGTATTGCCAACTATTATGCAGCTACAGCGCAATTGGATAAGTTTGGAATTACCCGTTAAGGATTTTCCTTTAATGCGCTAATGACGGACTTAGATTTTGTTCATTATCTTGTAGGATCATCCATTGAGCATTCAAAATTGTATTACTTAAATCATTAAATACTTCTTCTTTTAGTCGTAAACTCATTGGGCCTATATGTAAGTGATAGGTATTACATGATTTACAGCGTGTGATGGTGCAAGCGGATGATTCACTAATAATTTCAGTTTTACATGTTTTGTGTTCGGACATTCTGTTCCCCTAACCTACGAGTTTTAAATTAAATTCTTGATAATCACTTATCGCTTGCCATTTTTCTTGCAATTTAATGGAGACTTCTTGCATTAGTTCGCTTTGATTTTCAGGGTGGCTGATTAACATGGAGAGATGAGTTTCGATCATCTTTGCAATACTTACTTCTTGATTCAATGAATAGCGTGTCATTAAAAATAAAATAGCTGCTATGAGTTGTTCTGAGGTCATGACTGATTGCATTTTAGATTTCCTTACTAAATAAAGTTTTCAGTAATAATTAAATAGAAGTATAACCTTTATTTTCTTAAATGCAAATAATTCTCATTTAGATTTGTTGGGTATGGATATAAAAAAAGGGCCATGAGGCCCTTTTATATAAAGTAAGTAATGACTTACTCGTCTATTTCTCTTAATAACTCATTGATTCCAACTTTACTTCGAGTTTTCTCGTCCACCTGTTTGACGATAACTGCACAATACAAGCTGTGACTACCATCTTTTGAAGGGAGGTTACCAGACACTACAACCGAACCAGGTGGAATATAGCCATAAGTCACTTCGCCAGTTGCACGGTTGTATATCTTTGTGCTTTGACCAATGTATACACCCATTGAAATCACTGAACCTTCACCGACAATTACGCCTTCAACAACCTCAGAGCGAGCTCCTATAAAGCAGTTGTCTTCAATAATGGTTGGGTTAGCTTGTAAAGGTTCTAAAACACCACCGATACCGACACCGCCTGATAAATGTACGTTTTTACCGATCTGAGCACATGAACCTACGGTTACCCATGTATCAACCATAGTACCTGAATCGACATAAGCGCCAATGTTCACATAAGAAGGCATGCAGACCACGTTACTAGCAATGAAACTACCTTGACGTGCAACTGCTGGAGGTACAATACGTGGTGCACCGTTATCTAAAAAGTTACTTTTGGTATAGCCATAATATTTCAAAGGTACTTTATCAAAATAGTTCGTAATACCACCTTGAATTACGCTGTTATCACGAAGCACGAATGATAATAAAACCGCTTTTTTAATCCATTGGTGAGTAATCCATTCACCGTCTTTCTTTTCTGCAACACGTAAACGCCCTGAATCCAGTCCCCATATAGTGTTATCAACCGCTTCTTTTAATTCTTCACTGGCATTGCCTTTATTGATATTTGCACGGTTTTCAAAGTGCTCGTTAATTATCGCTTCGTAATTACTCATTATTATTTCCTAGTCTTGTAACATTAAATTAAAGTGTTTGTAGGGCGCGGGTGATACGGTTGGCTGCTTCAATGCATTCATTGTAATCCGCAACCAGTGCCATACGAACTCGGTTTTTACCTGGATTGATATTTTCGACGTCTCGGGACAAATAACTGCCGGGTAGAACAGCGACATTCTCTTGCTTTAACAAGATTTTTGCAAATTCCTGGTCACATATCGAGGTTTTTGGCCACAAATAAAAGCTGGCATCAGGTTGCTCAACTTCTAAATGAGGTTGCAGAATTTTTAATACATCAGTGAATTTTTCTTTGTAGAGTCTTCGGTTATCTTTTACATGCTCCTCGTCTTGCCAAGCGGCAACACTGGCGATTTGAGTATAAGGCGACATGGCACAACCATGATAAGTACGATAGCGCAGAAACTCAGCAATGAGTGTTTCATCTCCCGCCACGAAACCAGAGCGAATGCCTGGTACATTTGAACGTTTGGATAAGCTATGAAATACCATACAGTTTTTAAAATCATCACGACCAGAGACTGAGGCAGCTTCTAATAAACCTAAAGGTGGTTTTTTTTCATCAAAGTAAATTTCAGAATAACATTCGTCAGCAACGATAATAAATCCATAACGATCAGACAGTTCGAATAAATCGTTATAGATCGATTGATTAATAACCGCACCAGTTGGATTTCCTGGAGAACAAACAAACAACAAGCGACATTGCTGCCAAACGGATTGCGGTACTTTGTCAAAATTAGGAAGAAAGTTGTTGTCTTCTTCACAGTTCAAATAAACAGGTTCTGCACCAGCCAAATATGCAGCGCCTTCGTAAATTTGATAAAACGGATTTGGCATTAATACTTTTGAATCTTGGCTTGAGTCGACCACACATTGAGTAAACGCAAATAAGGCTTCGCGTGTGCCATTCACAGGCAGCACATTTTTATTCGGGTCGATGGCTGATTCTAATAAATTGAAACGTTGGCTTAACCAATAAGCAATTGCTTCACGTAGTTCAGGGATGCCTTTAGTCGTTGGATAGTTTGCCGCAGTCTGTAAATTCTCTTTGATGGCATTAACGATAAAAGACGGTGTAGCATGTTTAGGCTCACCAATTCCCAAACTGATGGGTGAAAGATTAGGGTTTCTTTCTATATCTGCTGTTAGTTTGGCTAATTTCTCAAACGGATATGGATGAAGTTGTTTTAATCCTGGGTTCATATTTTAGTTTTTACGTGTACTTTTATGGCGTCTTAGGTTAAAAGGCTGTCGATTATAAGAGAACTTATTCAGCAACCAAAATGAATTCCAATAATAATACTCAGTCCATCTTAGCAGTTTCAGCCTGTTTGTATGCTGCCATTCTATGGGGATTATTATGGTATCCATTACGAATTATGGAGGCACAAGGGTTGCCAGGGCTATGGGCTACATTGGCAATTTATGTCCCTGCAAGTGTCTTTGTAATTAGTTATATCTTATTCAAACGAACTACTATTCCGAAACAACATGGATTATTACTGTGTTTAGCTTTAGCGGCGGGTTGGACAAATTTGGCTTTTATATTGGCAATGCTAGAAGGAACTGTTGTTCGAGTCTTATTATTATTTTATCTATCGCCAGTATGGACAATTCTACTAAGTCGATTATTTTTTCATGAACCGATTAGCCGTTCAGCTTTTTTGCATCTAAGTTTAGCGTTCATAGGCGCAATCATTTTGTTATGGACAGAAGAATTTGATTTTGTATTTAGCAAAGCAGATTGGTTAGCGATTACATCTGGTTTTGGTTTTGCTCTAACGAATGTGTTAGTCAGAAAAATTGGTGATATTCCTATCGCACATAAAATGTCAGCAGCATTTCTAGGCGTTATAGCATTATCAATTATCGGCTTATTGATAATGCATAATCCGATTCCACATCCAGAACCGTCAGCATGGTTAATTGGCGCATTAGTGGGTATTTTGGGGATGTTATTAATGACGTATTGTGCGCAATATGGGGTGACGCATTTACCGTTGCATCAATCGGCGACCTTATTTTTATTTGAAGTACCTGCTGGTGCTGTGTCAGCAGCTATTCTGAGTAATGAAGTTATGACAGGTCGAGAGTGGATTGGTGGAATATTAGTTTTATTGGCTGCTTGGTTATCGGCCAGATCAACAATTAAGCATTCCCGAAATTAGTAAAATTAAGGTATGCTTTAGCGCTTTTTTGCGGTCGCAACATTTTGGCCCGAATACATTCATATTAATCATACTATTTATTAGGAATTAACTGTGACAAAACAGATTTTGGTATTGCCTGGTGACGGCATCGGCATAGAAATTACCGTTGAGGCTGTGAAGGTTCTTGAAGTCTTACAACAAAAACATGGATTAGATATCCAGATGGAAGAAGCATTGGTAGGTGGTGCAGCTTATGATGCGGTTGGAAAACCATTACCAGAAGAAACATTAGAAAAAGCTAAAGCCGCGGATGCAATTTTGTTTGGTGCGATCGGCGGTCCTAAGTGGGAACAAATTGAACGAGATTTACGGCCGGAACGAGGGCTTTTGGCATTACGTTCAGAATTGGGCTTATTTGGTAATTTACGTCCTGCTATTGTTTATCCTGAATTAGCCGATGCTTCCAGTCTAAAATTCGAGCTGGTTGAAAATATGGATATTATGATTGTGCGTGAATTAACCGGCGGTATCTATTTTGGACAACCTCGTGGCATTCGTACTTTGGAAAATGGTGAACGTGAAGGTTATAACAGCTTAACCTATACCGAATCTGAGATTCGACGCATTGCTAATATGAGTTTTGAGATCGCAATGGAGCGTAACAAGAAGGTATGTTCCGTTGATAAGGCCAATGTGATGGAGGTCATGGAATTATGGCGTGAAATCGTGTCAGACGTTGCGAAGGATTATCCAGAGGTTACATTAGAACATATGTATGTTGATAACGCCTCGATGCAGTTAGTACGTAACCCAAAACAATTTGATGTCATTGTTACGGGTAACATGTTTGGAGATATTCTGTCTGATACGGCTTCCATGTTAACAGGCTCTATTGGTTTATTACCTTCAGCTTCTTTGAATGAAACTGGAGCAGGCATGTATGAACCGATTCATGGTTCAGCACCTGATATTGCAGGACAGAATATTGCGAATCCTTTGGCGACGATTTTATCGGCTTCTATGATGTTACGTTATTCATTAAGTGAATCTGCAATGGCAGATAAAATCGATAATGCCGTTAAAACGGTATTAGCTAAAGGAATTCGAACAGCTGACATCTATTCTGATGGTATGACGAAAGTTAGTACTTCAGAAATGGGTGATGCCGTTGTTGCAGAACTACAATAAATAAAAATTTAGTAGGTATTTGAAGAATGAGTAAAGAATATAAAGTGGCAGTGGTAGGGGCGACCGGGGCTGTGGGTGAAACCATGTTGTCCATATTAGAAGAACGAAACTTTCCTGCTTCAGAAGTCGTGCCTTTGGCTAGTAGCCGTTCAGCTGGAACAAAAATTCCTTTCAAAGGTGAAGAACTCATGGTTCAAGATTTAGAAAGCTATGACTTTACTGGGGTGGATATTGGTTTATTTTCTCCAGGTGCTTCGGTTTCTAAAATTCACGCGCCTCGTGCTGCTGAAGCTGGATGTGTGGTCGTGGATAACACATCACAGTTTCGTTATGACGATGATATTCCATTAGTTGTACCTGAAGTGAATCCTCATGCAATCGCTAATCATAAAAACCGAGGCATCATAGCAAACCCAAATTGTTCAACTATACAGATGCTTGTGGCTTTAAAACCGTTACATGATGCAGCGACGATAGAACGATTAAATGTTTGTACCTATCAAGCGGTATCAGGCACGGGTAAAGAGGCGATTGAAGAGCTAGCTGGGCAAACTGCGGCTTTAATGAATGGCAAAGAATACAAAGCGGCGGTATATCCAAAGCAAATCGCCTTTAACGCGCTTCCTCATATCGATGCATTTCAAGATAACGGTTATACCAAAGAAGAAATGAAAATGGTGTGGGAAACTCAGAAAATTATGGAAGACGATTCGATTCTAGTGAATCCTACCGCCGTTCGTGTACCAGTATTTTTTGGACACTCAGAAGCTGTACATATTGAGACCAAAAACAAGCTTACTGCCGAACAAGCCCGTGAATTGCTTGAAAATGCCCCTGGTATTGAGGTTATTGATCAGCATGAAGATGGTGGCTATCCAACAGCGGTAACTGAGTCAGCAGGTACTGATCCCGTCTTTGTCGGACGTATCCGAGAAGACATATCTCACCCTCGTGGAATCAATTTATGGGTTGTTTCTGATAACGTGCGCAAAGGTGCGGCATTAAATAGTGTTCAAATCGCTGAAATTTTGGTAAAAGAGTATTTATAAGCTATAGTTAAGTACTAGTATAAAGAAATACTATAAGTACTGGATTTAATTAGTATTTGTAATGAATTTTTAGCTAACTCAAGACGCTTATGGGAAGCGTTGTTCTGGGTTAGTCTTTTATTTTTCGTAAGATATTGATTTTGATATAAAAATCATTGGGTAAATAACGAATATGTCGATGAAAATAATAACCATGATGCGCTTTGCTGCTTTGTTTGCGTTATTAACCAAAATTTCATCTGGTTATGCGTTATCTGTATCAGAATTAGAATTACATTCAAGCTTGAACGAAAAGTTGAATGCAACCATTGCTTTAAGCTCAATCAGTGCGAAAGAATTAGAAAATTTAAAGGTTGGGGTAATTTATGATGAATCACTGGGCAATCTTTACCGCCAACCCAAAATCCAAATCGAATTGGTGAAACAAGCGAACGGAAAACATTTTTTACAAATACAAAGTCAAAAACCAATCATCGAGCCGGTGGTTAATTTTATTTTAGAACTAAATTGGTCATCGGGACGTTTGAATCGTCAATATCAAATACTGATAGACCCTAAATTAGGATAACGATAACAGGAACAAACTATGATTCGTAGCATAGCGCTTACATTATCTATACTTGCTTTACCTTGCACCAGCCTTGCATTGGGGTTAGGCAAATTAGATCTTCAATCAAAGCTTAATGAACCATTCAAAGCCCAAATTGAGTTGCTGTCAGCAAGCGCAGATGAATTGGATAGCTTAAAAGTTAACCTAGCTGGCCCAGAAGATTTTGAACGTGCAGGAGTTGAGCGTTCATTTAATTTAACCAAATTAAAATTTGATATTAAGGAAACCCGTGGTGCTGATTACATCGTTATTACTAGTAATGATCTAATAAGAGAACCATATCTTAACTTTTTGGTTGAAATTAATTGGAATCGTGGTCGATTATTGCGTGAATATACCGCTTTATTAGATCCTCCAACTTATGCGCCTGTAGTTGCGACTACGCCAGCACCAGTGACTAGCCGTACCCAACCTCAACCTGTTACTAGCTCTACCGAGACAGTTGAGCCAACGTATCCTAAAAAGATTCCTGTGGTGAGAGCATCGGCTATCGATACCTCAGGTCCAACCGTTTATGTCGATCATTCTACAGGCTCCACAACAACTTCGGACTACCAACCTAAGCCAGTTACAAATACTACTAGCCCAAGTTCAACCCCAACCCCGTCTCCAAGTTATTCTGGTGGTGATTACACAACCTCTAAGGGGGATACATTATGGGCTTTAGCAAGTTCGATGAGACCGGAAACAAGCGTTAGCATTCAACAAACCATGATGGCTTTGTATCGAAATAACCCAGATGCTTTTGAACAAAATAATATTAATAATTTAAAAAGTGGTGAGGTTTTATCTGTACCTGATTTAGATGAAATTCGACAAGTATCCAAAGCTGAAGCCATACAAAAGACACTTGAACATAATCAGGCATGGCAAGGTTATCGTGAAACGTTAGCCAATAATGTTTCAGAACGTCCTGATTCTTCTGGTATGTCTCTACCAACGACCTCAGATGATTCGCCGGGTTTACCGACAGAAACACTGGCAGAAGAATCCGATCCTGAACTTCGCTTAGTTGGATCTGATGATTCAACTTCAGGAGTAGGGCAAGGTTCAGGCGATACAGGATCAAGTTCAGCCGTTAATAGTGATGATATGGCTATTGCTCAAGAATCATTGGTCGCACTTGAAAGTGAGAATAAAGAGCTTCAAGAAAAACTTCTAGAAGCAGAAAGCATTATTGATGATTTAAATCGTTTGATAGTACTTAAAGAAGATGAGCTATCTGCACTACGGCAGCAGATATCCGCTACTACCTCTGAAGAAATGATTGAAGAGGCTCCTCTTGAAGAAGAGTTTCCTCAAGAAGAGCCGCTTACTGAAGATATGGAAGATTCTTTACCAATGGAAGCAGAGTTATCTGAAACTATTGGGGAAGAAATGATTCCTGAGGAATCATCTGCGTTTGATGAATCTTCCCAATTTATTCAAGAAGAGCCATTAGCTGAAACAGACCTTTCTGAATATGGTGAGTTGTATGACGAAGAACCTGCTATGGAAGAAGCTTTTCCAGGAGAGTCTGAATCATTCGATGAAGAAATAGAAGAACCAATCGCTGATGTTATGGACGATGGGTTTGAAGAAGAAACGTTACCAGATGAAATTGAAGAAATACCTGCAGAAACTCCTGTTGTAGAGACTCAACCAGAAACGAGTGTAGCTGATACTACTACTGATGATAGTAGTGCTGGTGTTATGGGTATGGTGCAACAGTATCTTGGATCAATCATGGGTTTTGTGCAGGATAATCTGACGCTTGTTGGTTCAGGTTTAGGTGGAATACTTGCTTTATTACTCGGTTATTTTGGTCTTAAAAAACTTCGTTCTGGTAAAGAGGAAGAGTTAGAGCTTGATGATGACGATGACATTCTAAGCTTTGGTAGTGATGATAATGATGACGAAGATTTAATATCAACTGTATCAGAGGAACCGGCTCCTGAAGCTGATTCGAATGATACGTTAGTCATGGATGCACCAATTGATTTGTCTCAACCAATCGAAACAACTGAATCTGACGCCGAAAAAACTGCAGCGCATGATTTTTCTGATAGTGGTCCTGCAGGTTATGCTGAACCTCATTCTGCTGATGCTGATGAAGATCCATTAGCAGAAGTGAATGTTTTCCTTGCCTATGAGCATTTTGATCAAGCTGAAGAGTTTGTTAAGAAAAATTTAGAAGAACAACCTGATAATTTAGAATTCCATACAAAACTGCTCGAAGTTTATTATGCATCTGGAGATAAAAAAGCCTACGAAGATGCCGCTAAAGTTTTACAAGATAAATTCGGTAGCTCTGGTGAACATTGGGATAATGCTCTGGCAATGTGGGCTGAATTATCACCAAACCGTGAAATTTTTACGGAACGCACTGATGGATTAGATGATACACAAGCCATTGATCCTGATGATGTCGATGACGCATTAACATCAGGTTCAGGTATTGTTGATTTAACAGCTCAAGACCCTTCTGCTGTACCTGATAGTGGACTAGAAGAAACGGCTGCTGATGTGCTTGATATTACAGGTCAAAATGTACTTCCGACTAAACAAGCCAACGAAGAAAATAAAGGGGCTGACCCTCAAGGTTTAATTGATACTTTAAGTGAAGCCAGTGACTTAGAAACGCTATCTGATTCAAACATTCTCGACGTTTCAACATCGAGTGCAGTTGGAGATGAATTAGAATTTTCATTACCTTCAGAGTCAGCGGAACATATCTTGGATTTGACTGGTGGTGATGGTGGAGAGGATATTTTAGATATCACCGCCGGTTCACAAGAAGATTTACTCGATGTTACAGCATCAACTGATTTAGATACATTGGCTTCTCTAGCAACAAATAAATCAGATATAGAAGAAGAAAACACGCTTGATTTTGATGTCCAAGCATTGGATTTAGATGTCCCTGATGAAGCTGAAAGTACCCCAGAGCCAGCAGGGGATAGTAGTATAGAACGCGCTATGGATGCTTTAGATGCAGCAGCATCGACTCCTAGTGAAGCTGAAGAAAGCAGTATTGATTTTGACTTACCATTAGATATTGATAATGGCACTACGGACTCAGGTTCTATAGATCTTGATATCAGTGGCGCACATGAGCTTCCAGAAAAAAGCGATGACGCTATTGACCCAAGTGAAGCAGTGACCGTTGAAATGGACGCAATACCAACTCCGACATCCGATGAAGAAACTGTTAATTTAGATGCTGCAGATATTTCTTTAACCGATGATTTCAGTGTCGACTTAACTTTAGATTCTGATAACAATGATGATGAAGTTGAAGTTGAACCTACTGTGAAGATGGGTATTTCTGATGAAGTCACACTCGATTTTGATACTCATGGTCAAGATACTGATGATCTTAAGAGTGATCTTGGAGATACGACTGTTGATGAAGGTTCAGTGGATTTAGATCTAACCAATGAGTTTACATTAGACGAAGAAAATACGGATTCACTTTCTGATGGTTTCGAATTGGAACTTGATGATGAAGAAGAAATGATTCCAAACACAGAGCTTGATATTGATATGGAAGGCACTGTTGAACTTCCAGAAAATGCTACTGCTGAGCTATCTGAAAATACGACAAACTATGATGCTCCGACTGTTGAAATGCCAAAAGTTGATTACATGGCTGACGATGACGATAAAACTGTATTTATCCCGCGTTCAGCTAGCTCAGAACAACAAAGTTTAGAAGACGAAGTATCAACTAAATTGGACTTAGCAAAAGCTTATGTTGAGCTTGGTGATAATGATAGCGCGAAGACTATCTTGGATGAGATCGTTGCGGAAGGTAACGATGAACAGAAACAAGTTGCCAAGCAATTATTAGATCAAATTTAAAAGCTTATTTTTAACTCTTTTTAACAAATTCTCATGAGCAAGTTTGCACTTGGGGTTGAGTATTTTGGTCATCAATTCAATGGCTGGCAGTCTCAGGATCATGGCCGTACAGTTCAACAAACGCTTGAGAAGGCTTTATCTTCTGTCGCTAATATTCCAATAACAGTTTCTTGTGCTGGCCGCACCGATTCAGGTGTTCATGCAATTCAACAAATCGTGCATATGGAAACGACGGCTGAAAGGGATATGCATTCCTGGTTATTAGGTACTAATGCAAATTTGCCTTTCGATGTAAATGTGTGCTGGGTTAAGCCAGTTTCAGAAGATTTTCATGCCCGTTTTTCTGCCCTTTCTAGAACTTATCGATATGTGATACTTAATCGTGATGCACGTAGTGCGTTGTTACATAAAAAAGTCACATGGGAATGTCGGCAATTAGATGTTGAAAAAATGTCTGAAGCATCTAAATGCTTAATCGGTGAGCATGATTTCAGTGCATATCGAGCACAGGGTTGTCAGGCGAAAACTCCAATTAGAACGATTCATGAATTAAGCGTCAAACGAAGTGGTGATTACATATTCATTGATATAAAAGCCAATGCGTTTTTACAGCATATGGTTAGAAACATCGCTGGCGTGCTTTTAGAAATAGGCATGAATAAACAAGCGGTGGATTGGTCAAGAGAGGTACTCGAAACCAAGCAGCGAGAATTAGGAGGAATGACTGCTCCTGCAGATGGGTTGTATTTTATTGATGTGGAATATCCAGAAATATTTGCCTTACCAAAGGCAAATCCTTCACAATGGCCTTTGTGTTTATAGCTTAAATCGAAACAATATTTATGGTTCAGCGTATTAATTCTAACCGAGTTAGAGTGAAAATTTGTGGCATTACCCGAGTAGAAGATTTGCTAGCCGCTTATCAAGCTGGAGCAGATGCGGTAGGTTTTGTATTTTACGAAAAAAGCCCACGTTCTGTATCCATTCCACAAGCCAAAATGTTATTGAAGCAATGTCCTCCATTTATGACTACGGTAGGTTTATTCGTCAATGCAAAAAGAAGCTATATCAACTCCGTCTTGCGAGAAGTGCCTTTAGACGTTTTGCAATTTCATGGTGATGAGACAAATAATGAATGTATTGCCTATGACAAGCCTTTTATAAAAGCAATTAGAGTAACACCTGAGATGGATTTAACTGCCAAGATTATGCAATATCCTGATACAATGGCTGTATTGCTGGACAGCTATGTGCCAGGTGTTGAAGGCGGGACGGGTGTAAAATTCAATTGGGATTTAATTCCAAAATCTTCACCAAAACCAATAATATTAGCCGGAGGATTAAATCCGGAAAATGTCGCTTCAGCTATTTCCCAAACGTATCCTTGTGGTGTTGATGTCAGCGGTGGTGT
Source organism: Gammaproteobacteria bacterium (assembly GCA_965243205.1). GTDB lineage: Bacteria > Pseudomonadota > Gammaproteobacteria > Eutrophobiales > Eutrophobiaceae > CBDEUK01. The sequence goes on along the minus strand of CBDEUK010000002.1, from coordinate 1,082,115 downwards.
CGAGGTAAACAAAGGAATAAAGGATCAGAATAAGATCCGTGTATTTATTCAAGAGGTTAATCATGCAAGTAACTAATAATCATCAGGCTGATGCGAACAGTCGGTTTACAGAACAATTTCCCTATCCAGATGAACGAGGACATTTTGGTCCATATGGCGGGCGTTTTGTTTCTGAAACGTTAATGGGGCCATTGGATGAATTAACTGCGGCTTATGAAAAGTACATGACTGATCCTGAGTTTATGGCGGAATTGGATCATGATTTACAACATTATGTGGGAAGGCCATCGCCTTTATATCATGCTGAACGTTGGTCACAAAAAATTGGTGGCGCACAGATTTATTTGAAACGTGAAGATTTGAATCACACTGGTGCACATAAAGTAAACAATACCATTGGTCAGGCACTGTTAGCCAAACGTATGGGCAAGACACGTATCATTGCTGAAACAGGCGCAGGCCAACATGGCGTTGCTTCTGCAACGGTTGCAGCTCGATTAGGACTTGAATGTATTGTCTACATGGGTGCTGAAGATATTCAACGTCAGATGATCAATGTATATCGTATGAAGTTATTAGGCGCTACAGTTGTTCCAGTTGAATCAGGTTCCAAGACCTTAAAAGATGCTTTGAATGAAGCTATGCGAGACTGGGTCACTTATGTTGATAACACATTTTATATTATCGGCACTGTTGCTGGCCCACATCCTTATCCTGCAATGGTAAGAGATTTCCAAGCCATTATTGGTCGCGAAGCTAGACAGCAGTGTTTGGATCAAACTGGACGCTTACCGGATTCGATTGTTGCTTGTGTTGGTGGAGGTTCTAATGCCATTGGTTTATTTCATCCTTTCTTAGATGATAAAGAAGTTTCTATTGTTGGAGTCGAAGCAGGAGGCTATGGAGTTCAAACAGGCAAACATGCGGCACCATTGAACGATGGTAAACCTGGTGTATTGCATGGCAATCGTACGTATTTAATGGAAGACCAAAACGGCCAAATTATTGAAACTCACTCAGTATCTGCTGGCTTGGATTATCCAGGTGTAGGGCCTGAACATTCTTGGTTAAAAGATTCTGGTCGCGCTGAATATGTAGCTGCTAATGATGATGAGGCTTTACAAGCGTTTCATGATTTAACCAGAGTGGAAGGTATTATTCCTGCACTAGAAAGTAGCCATGCTTTGGCTCATACCGCTAAGATGGCAGCTGAAATGGATAAAGATAAAATCATTGTTGTTAATTTATCGGGTCGAGGTGACAAAGATATCCATACTGTGGCTGCTCGTGAAGGTATTGTAGTTTAGAGAGCATTATGGATAACCGTGAACATCTAATTGATTTAATCGTAGACCATAAACTCGAAAGGCTAGATGTTGCTCAGATGGTTAAAGTTGATTTAGAACAAGTTGGAAAATGGTTAGCATCTTCTGAAAGTAAACAACACGAAGAGATACCAGATATGGCAATTGAATTACTTGAATTGAAACTTAAGTTAAAGAATGATTCAGGCCACTAAATTTCGTCATAACATTTCTCAAGATAATAAAAATAAATTATGAGTCGTATTCAAACCTTATTCGAAACATTAAAACAGCAAAATAAAACAGCGTTAATACCTTTCATTACTGCGGGCGATCCTCATGCTGATATATCCGTTGAGTTATTACACGGTTTAGTTGAAGGTGGGGCAAACATTATTGAATTAGGTGTGCCATTTTCCGATCCAATGGCCGATGGCCCAGTCATTCAAAGAGCCAGCGAACGGGCTTTGGAACATAATATTAGCCTTAGTGATGTATTAAATATTGTAAAAGAATTTAGGCAAACTAATAACGAAGTGCCTATTGTCATTATGGGGTATTTGAACCCAATTGAAATAATGGGATATGAAAATTTTGTAAAAAATGCTCAAGCAGCAGGCGTTGATGGTGTATTAATTGTTGATTTACCACCTGAAGAGACCGATGGATTTAATCGATTACTACAACAACACGATATCGACCAGGTTTTTTTAATTGCGCCAACGACTCATGGCGAACGTTTGCAATCCATATGTGATAATGCATCCGGTTTTGTGTATTACGTTTCACTGAAAGGGGTGACGGGTAGTAGCAGTCTCGATGTTGCTCAGGTGAATCAAAAATTAAATGAGATCCGTGAAAAAACATCGTTACCGATAGGTGTTGGTTTTGGGATTAAAGATGCTGAATCTGCAAAATCTGTGGCTTCAATCAGTGATGCAGTTGTAGTAGGTAGTGCATTAGTTCAACATTTGTATCAAAATGCAGAACCTAAACAGCAATTACGGAATGTTGCAAAGGAATTTCTTTTAAACTTACGAACCGCAATAGATAGCGTTTAGTAAAATAAAAATTAGATTACGGTAGAAAACGAAATGAGTTGGTTTCAAAAATTATTACCTTCGCGTATTAAAACTGACAGTAACGGTCGTCGTTCTGTTCCTGAAGGTGTGTGGACGAAATGTCCTAACTGCGGTCAGGTTTTGTATCGTGCTGAGTTAGAACGTAATGCTCATGTTTGCCCTAAATGTAATCATCATATGCGCATTCATGCTCGCGAACGAATTGAACATTTTCTTGATGAGAATGATCGAACCGAAATAGGCGATAAGGTAAAGCCCGTCGATAAATTAAAATTCCGCGATAGCAAGAAATATAAAGATCGTTTATATGCCGCACAAAAAAATACAGGTGAAACAGATGCTCTTGTCGTGATGATGGGCTACGTTAAAGAATTGCCTTTGGTTGCATGTGCTTTTGAATTTGATTTTATGGGTGGCTCAATGGGATCTGTTGTTGGTGAGCGTTTTGTTCGAGCTGTGGAAACCGCAATCGAATATCAAATTCCTTTAGTGTGTTTTTCTGCCAGTGGTGGAGCGCGTATGCAAGAAGCATTAGTCTCATTAATGCAAATGGCCAAAACCAGTTCTGCATTGGCCAAACTACAAGATAAAGGATTGCCATATATTTCGGTAATGACCGATCCTACCATGGGTGGTGTTTCTGCGAGTTTAGCGACATTAGGCGATATCAATATTGCAGAGCCTGGTGCTTTAATTGGTTTTGCTGGTCCACGAGTCATTGAACAAACTGTTCGGGAAACATTACCTGAAGGTTTTCAGCGTAGTGAATTCTTATTAGAACATGGCGATTTAGATATGATTGTAGATAGACGAGAAATGCGTGATCGCATTCATTCTCTTTTATCCATTCTTACCCATCAAGCTACAACAAATTAATCTATTTATTAGTTCTATCTATTTCTGATCGAATAAACCAATGAATAAACAAGAAGTCAGGTTTGATAACTTAAAAGATTGGTTGTCATGGCAAGAAGGCTTGCATTTTACTTCTATTGAATTAGGACTCGATCGTTGCAAAGAAGTAGCTGATAGACTCAATATATTAAATCCTGATTTTACCTTGATTAGTGTCGCTGGAACGAATGGTAAAGGTTCAAGCGTTACCATGTTATCTAATATTCTCAAGTCAGCTGGTTATAAAGTTGGCACTTATATGTCACCGCATTTGATTCGTTATAATGAGCGTATAAGAATCAACGGTGAAGAAATCGATGACCAATCGTTATGCGAAGCTTTTAAACGTATTGATTGTGCACGTGACGATATATCACTGACGTTTTTTGAATTTGGGACTTTAGCGGCGATTGATATTTTTATTCGCCAAGGCGTTGATATTGCTGTGATGGAAGTTGGTCTAGGCGGTAGATTAGACGCAGTTAATATTTTGGATGCCGATGTTGCTTTAGTAACGAGTATTGCTCTCGATCATCAAGACTGGTTAGGCGATACACGCGATCTTATTGCAAGAGAGAAAGCAGGTATTTGTAGGTCAAATCGTCCAGCTGTTTGCTCAGATCAGAATCCGCCAGAATCATTGATTGAATATACTAATGAGATTAATGCAGACTTATTTTTGTTAAATAGAGATTATTCTTTCGAACAACGTTCTGATGATTGGAGTTGGAACAGTAAAAAAACTGGGTATGAGTCATTGCCTCGTCCTTGTGAACACAGCTCGTATCAAATGCTTAATGCCTCTGGTGTTATGATGGCTCTTCATTGTTTACCAGAAAAATTTGAAATAACTGAAGCATCTATTCGACAAGGATTAGAGCAGTTTGAATTGGCAGGGCGTTTTCAAAAGATTGAAGGTGATGTCGACATATTTATGGATGTTGCTCATAACGAACAAGCGGCAACAACTCTATCAAAAAATTTATCTGAACTAGAATGTAAGGGTAGCACTCATATAGTTATCGGTATGTTGAGTGATAAAGATCATACCGCCGTCTTTCGGGAGCTTGATAAAGTTGCCGATAGCTGGCGTATTGTTGAACTGGATTCTCCTCGAGCAACGGATACACAAATTTTGATTGATGAATTAAATAAATTAGGAACAGATAAACCTTTCACCACCTTTAGCGATATGGCTACTGCTATTGAGGATGTTCAACAACAAGCGGTTCCAGGTGATAGGATCATTATCACCGGTTCGTTTATAACGGTCGGTGCCGCAATTAGTATTTTGAATAACGAATAGTCTTAACTTATGGAGACGAATTTAAAACAAAGGCTGATTGGTGCAATTGTCCTAACACTGTTTGCCGCTATTTTTATTCCTTTATTTTTAAGTGATGCCCCTGTCACTTTAGTAATGCCAGAAGAAAATCAACCTGTATCTGAAGTTGAACCTCAGACCAGTTTAGTTCCTGTCACTGAAATTAATGAAGTGATTGAACAACCAATCACCGAATCAATTGAAACTGTGACAGAGGTTAGCACTATTGAAGAACCTTTAGAGCAAACACAAGCAGAGTCGGCTGAAGTTAAGTCAACGCCTCAAGCTGATAATCAATCTTCAGAACAATCACCTGCGGAACAAATGCAATCCGTTGAGTCAGTCAGTATCACAACCAGCCCTGTGAAAACACCAACGGAACAAGAACTAATGGGGATTAGTAAAGGTTGGGTTGTTCAATTAGGCAGTTTTGAGAGCGAAGAGAATGCTAAAAAGCTGAATCAAAAATTACTCGATAAGCAATTTAAATCGTTTATTGATCCATTAAAAAATACCGCTAATACTAAAACTACCTATCGTGTCAGGGTTGGCCCACCTCAAGCCGATAAGGCCAAAGCGGAAGCCTTGAAAAAACGACTCAATGAGCTGGTGAAAATCCAGGGTATTGTTATTGAATATCCTTGAAAATCATTGATCCTGCCATCATCATTGTTACCATATGATGACAAAAATTCTTGATAGCGTAGAATCCAATTTTTAGTTTTACTGTGTAAATAATTTCATGGAAACCGTCGATATAGTTTTATTAGTGATTATCGCTATACCCGCATTAGTCGGGGTATTTTATGGGTTTCTGAATATTTTGTTTTCACTTCTAGCATGGGCAGTTGCGGGTGGCGTAGCAATGAAATTTTCTTCAGTATTTGAGCCTATGTTAGTTGATGTTGTGGATTCTCTGGCGATACGAACGGGTTTGGCCTTTGTAGGGCTATTTTTAATTAGCTTGATGGTCTTTTCGACTTTGGGCTATTTAATCGTTAAGTTGTTAGGCCGAAGTGGTTTAACCGCAGCAGATAGAATGCTTGGATTATTTTTTGGAGTCGGATTGGGTGGAGCGATCGTGACACTGGTAATATTTTTTGCTGGTTTCACAGCGTTTCCGCAAGAACCTTGGTGGCAGACTTCAAAAATGATCAAACCATTTCAGACTTTATGTGTTTTAGGACGTCAATATTTACCGCAAAGTGTTGCAGAACATCATGGTTATAAGACAACAATCATTCCGAATTTGCAAAATAAAGGGTAGATAATATGTGTGGCATTGTAGGCATTGTTGGTAAAAATCCAGTGAATCAAATGATTTTTGATGGATTAACGATGTTACAACATCGTGGCCAGGATGCTGCTGGAATGGTGACATACCAAGATGGGCGTTTGTATTTACGTAAAGAAAACGGCTATGTCAGAGACGTCTTTCAAATGCAACATATGTTGAATTTGAAAGGGGATATGGGAATAGGCCATGTTCGTTATCCTACTGCAGGATGTTCTTCATCGGCCGAAGCGCAACCATTTTATGTCAATTCGCCTTATGGGATCACACTGGCACACAATGGCAATCTGACCAATGGTGAAATGCTCAAAGATGAGTTGTTTCGCGATGATCTTCGTCATTTAAACACTGACTCAGATTCAGAAGTCTTATTGAATGTTTTAGCGCACGAATTTCAGCGCTTAGGTAAATTACGTTTATCTGTGGATGATGTATTTGATGCAGTAAGACGTTTACATCGCCGTTGTGTTGGGGCTTATGCTGCAGTCGCTATGATAACGGGATTTGGGGTACTCGGTTTTCGTGATCCCAAAGGCATTCGTCCAGTAGCATTTGGTGAACGTGAAACCAGTAAAGGTAAGGAATACATTATTGCTTCCGAAACGGTTGCAATCGAAGCCTTAGGTTTTAAAGTCATTCGAGATATTGAACCTGGTGAAGCCGTTTTTATCACGAAAGACGGTCAATTACATAGCAGACAATGTTCTGAAAATGCGTCTTACGCACCTTGTATTTTTGAATATGTTTATTTAGCCAGACCAGATTCAGTCATAGATGATATTTCGGTCTATAACACTCGTCTTAGAATGGGCGAAGCGATTGCAGACAAAATCTTACGTGAACGACCTGACCACGATATCGACGTCATCATTCCGATACCAGATACTGGTCGTACTTGTGCTTTACCGATGGCTGAAAAACTTGGGGTCAAATACAGCGAAGGTTTTATTAAAAATCGTTATATTCCTCGTACCTTTATCATGCCTGGCCAGGCAGTCAGAAAACGTTCCGTACGACAAAAACTCAATGCGATAGCCGCTGAGTTTAAAGGTAAAAACGTCATGCTGGTGGATGATTCAATCGTACGTGGTACAACGTCAGGTGAGATCATTCAAATGGCTCGAGATGCAGGGGCCAATAAAGTCTATTTTGCATCAGCAGCCCCGGCGGTTCGTCACCCAAATGTTTATGGTATTGATATGCCAGCGGTCGAAGAATTAGTGGCTCATAATCGCACGACGGAAGAAATTGCCAATCAAATTGGTGCCGATTGGTTAGTCTATCAAGACCTTGAAGACTTAATTGCTTCTGTGAAATTAGAAGGCAGTTCAATTAAAGAGTTTGATACCTCCTGCTTTAACGCAAATTATGTTACTGGAGATATCAATGATGCTTACCTGGAAAACCTCGCCGCCCTACGTAATGATGGCGCCAAAAACATTCGAGAAAAAAATAACGGTAATTTAATCGAACTAACTAATAGCTCGTAAGGTTTTTTGCTTGCTAATCAAATATGACGTTTTCATGAAGTAAATGAGTAGAGGCGTTAATAGTAATGGCCTAACTGTATAGGTTTCTGGTATAACATCGTTTATGCAACAACAAGCGATTCAATCAGTTACTGAACTATCTCACTCAATTTCATTATTATTTTGTATCGCTCTAATCTTACTTTTATTGGCTGGTTTTTTATGTATTGAAATCGGCTCTATCCAAAAAAAGAATACCATGAATACGGCCATTAAAAGTGTGGTGAGTATTTGCATTGTATTCTGTACGTTTTATATCTTCGGTTATTCTTTAATGTCTGCATCAGAACAATCTGGCGGCTATATCGGAGATTTGTCATTCTTTCTTAATGCGTCTAACACCAGTGTGCTGACTAACTTTTTACTATTTGCTGCTTTATGTTGTGTTTCCGTAGCGCTTATTGCAGGCGGAGTAGCGGAAAGATGTAAGTTTTTACCATTTGTATTAATCGTACTTGCCATGTCATTGTTAATTTACCCAGTTTATGGGCATTGGGTTTGGGGTAGTGGATGGTTAACGCAAATGGGTTTCCATGATTTTGCAGGTGCTTCTGTTATCCATTTAACTGGAGCTTGTGTTGCTCTAGCGGGTATTAGAAAGCTTGACCCACGAACTTCTAGAATTGATCAACGAGGAGCCTTAGTTGAAGTATTCACGACCAATGCTCCTATGTATGCGTTAGGTATGATCATTATACTCATTGGTTGGTTTGGCATTATGTTAGCCATGCCAAGTTCAGCTAATGGCAAAATCATTATTATGATTAATACACTGGTAGCAGCGAGCTTTGGTGGTTTAATTTCTTTGTTAAGTACCTGGGCTTATCAAGGGATTGCTAATTTAAAAAGTTTATACATTGGTATTGTTGCTGGCTTAGTCGCGGTTTCAGCATCAGCGGATGTGATCCAGCCTGAATCGGCGATGATTCTTGGAATTATAGTAGGAATTATTGTGCCTTTGAGTTCAAGCATTGTTGAACAGCTTAAACTTGATGATGCCACGGATGTTATAGCTGCGCATGGTATAACCGCCATTATTGGAATTATTCTTGTTCCAATATTAATAACCCCTGAGTCTTTGGAGTTACATAATAAAAATTTAGAACAGCCATTGACTACCTATAAATTTTTTCTTACTCAGTGTCTAGGAGTGGGCGTGTGTTTGTTATGGAGTTTTATCACGGGTTCACTCATGTGGAAGTTAATTGAGTCAATAACGATTTTTCATCTAAAAGATGATGAAATCAAAATTGGTTTGAATTACACAGAGCATATGACCACAGAACCTCTTCAAGATTTAAATACTGCAGTCGATTTAGTTCGTAAGGAACAAATATTAGAAGCGAAAGAGCATTTCGACCGATTAGAAAATTCTGATTTAGAGGGTTTATCGGCTGCATTAAGAGAATTACTCAATCGTGAACACCGTGATATTTAAACGAATAAAAAATTTATTTTTAACAATACGGTAGTACAGTAATTTCACCATGAATAGAAAAATAACTCAGGTAGATTTCACCGATTTCCTGGGTAAAAAAATTGGCAATATTCAAATTACCGATTACATTGGTGAAGGGTCAATGGGTATGGTCTTCAAGGGCTACCATGAAAACCTGGATATTGATGTTGCAGTTAAATTAGTACGTGATGAACTTTTGGAAACATCACGTGAAGAATACATCCTGCGTTTCGAACGTGAAGCGAAACTAGTCGCCAAACTCAATCATAGCTGTATCACACGTATTATCGATTACGGTCAATTTGAAGGCCGCCCTTATATTGTTATCGATTTTGTCGATGGCTTTACCTTAGATGAATTCGTAAAAGCTCATTATGATCATGTAGAGGAAATGAATATCCTCAAATTATTACGCATGACCAGTTCGGCGGTTCAAGAAGCGCATCGTAATGGCATTATTAATCGCGATATTAAACCAAAAAATATTTTACTCTCACGACAAGGTCGACCTTATATAACCGATCTTGGCTTAGCTCGTGATATTCAAGACTCAACCATTACACGAGCATCAGTGGTTATGGGTTCTCCTGCTTTTATGGCACCTGAAACATTTAATCCTGAAGCCCCATTAGATAAACGCAGTGATATTTACAGTTTGGGTTGTGTGGCTTATTACATGGCGTTTCGTCGTTTACCTGTGAGTGGTGCGACCGTACAAGATATTATTCATGGACATCTATCGGGCTCAATTTCTTACGAACACCCAACGGCATGTGGTAAAGGAACGATTGAAATTGTTAAACGCATGATGGCGTTTGATTTAGAACAGCGTTTTCAAAGTGCGAATCATGTGGTTGAAGCGGTTAAGCGTCGGATTATCTCTATCAATGAAGAAAACCGTGCGCGACTTTATGAGAGCACACAGGAGATTAAAAACTTCTCTGAAATACATGCCAAAGTTAGAGATGCAGAAGAAACCACTGAATTACCTGCGAGCACAGAACCGCAAGGCGTTAAGACCCAACATACCAACACTGATTCATTTCTACAGGTTGATAAAGTACTCAAGACTTTAGAAAAGCGTATTGGACAAACAGCTTCGATTCATAGTGGTAAACGTATTGTACATACTGCTTTACGTGAACGTTTAATTCTATGGTTATTATTAATAGGTTTCCTATTGTTTACTGTCGGAGGCTATCTCTATACGAACGGTTAGTAGGCTGAAGTCATTACATAGAATATTGACTTTCTATACGCCTTGAACTAACTTAGATAAAAATTTGTTGCGCCGATTTGAAGATCAGCTTGCGGGCGCGTTAAAAATACCGCTAAAGAGAGGGCCTGCTTTAGCAAATGCTGATAGCGGGTTTTTTTATGTACAGGATGTACTGTATGTCGCGAGAAGACAGGACGTTTGCAGCGACGATGTCTAGCATTATCTTCCCGCTATTCGAACTCAGGCCAGAAAATAGTTGGAGTTATAATGTCTAAATTTGATTTGTCAGAATATGAGCTAGCGACCCAATCGGTCAGGGCTGGGATCAGTAGAACTCACGAAGGTGAGCATTCTGAGCCTATCTATCCGACGTCTAGTTTTGTATTCGAAAATGCTGCCCAAGCTGCTGCACGTTTCTCTGGAGATGAAGCAGGTAATATCTACTCACGCTTTACCAATCCAACCGTTCGAGCATTCGAAGAAAGGTTAGCCGTGATGGAAGGTGGAGAGCGTTGCATTGCTACTTCATCAGGCATGAGCTCAATTACAACCTTATGTCTAGCACTGTTAGAAGCGGGTGACCACATCGTCGCATCGCGTAGTATTTTCGGAACGACAGTTGGGCTATTCAATAATATTTTCCCTAAATTCGGTATCAATACAGAATTTGTTGAATTATCGAATCTTGAAAGTTGGCAAGCCGCAATAAAACCAGAAACAAAATTACTGTTTGTGGAAACGCCGTCGAATCCTTTGACTGAACTGGTCGATATTAAGGCTTTGGCTCAAATTGCCCATGATAATGATTGTTTATTGGTCGTGGATAATTGTTTTTGTACTCCAGCTTTACAAAAGCCATTACAGCTTGGTGCAGACATTATCATTCACTCAGCGACAAAATACTTAGATGGCCAAGGTCGATGTGTGGGTGGAGCCATCGTTGGGCCAGAATCAATACTAGGTGATAAGGTCTTTGGTTTTTTACGCACAGCAGGGACTTCAATGAGCCCATTCAATGCCTGGGTGTTTTTGAAAGGTCTAGAGACATTATCCATTAGAATGCGAGCACATTGTGAACAAGCGTTGGAATTGGCGACTTGGCTGGAACAACAATCGATTGTTGAGAAAGTATTCTATCCTGGCCTTGAGTCACATTCGCAACATGAGTTAGCAAAATCGCAACAAGCGGGTTTTGGTGGCGTATTGAGTTTCGTATTAAATGGCGGCAAAGAAGCGGCTTGGAAATTAATCGACCAGACGCAAATTTATTCCATCACAGCGAATCTAGGGGATACCAAAAGCACCATTACGCATCCTGCAACTACCACTCACCATCGCCTGACTGATGAGGAAAGAGTGACGGCTGGGATCTCTCCTGGGTTGGTACGGATTTCAGTTGGCTTAGAAGATATTGAGGACTTAAAACGCGATTTGCTCGGCGGTTTAGCGGGATAAATTGATTGAGATCAAACTTTAATCACTAGATTTATTTGCTTTGCTGCAAGCTCTATGATTAGAATAAGCCATTGAGAGGGCGCACTTTTATTGTGCACCGCATTATAAAATATACAGTCTAGCCAAAAGAAACACAAAATATTGGCGACTATATAGGATAAGAATTCCGATAAAGGGCTAAGGTTGCGGAAGTGGCTTAGCTCTTCTATCACCAACAATCTGTATCATTCCCTTATCTCAATCAAAAAATAAACATTATTTTGGAGGCTGACTACGCCCTGGCGTAAATACTTATTGGTACCAGGCACTACGAACGTCACTCAGCGAATCCAAAACAACATGAATATTGAGTAAGTGGGAAAACGTGCGACTGAATAATAGATTTTAAAAATTACAATAAACTACTAGGCGCGTTGTATATGTGTGATGCCTAAAAACTTAGGAGACTTAAAACAATGAGTTTTACAACATACGAACCTGCTACTCCACGCTTACAGCGTAGTGAATTAGCAGTCCCAGCTTCAGACACAGGGATGATTGAAAAAGCATCAAAGTGTGATGCCGATTACGTCTTTCTTGATTTAGAAGATGCTGTAGCACCACCTGATAAAGAACAAGCACGTAAAAACGCGATTGAAGGAATCAATGATCTGGATTGGAGCGGTAAAACAATTTCAGTACGTATTAATGGCTTAGATACACACTATATGTATCGTGATGTTGTTGATGTCATCGAAAAAGCAGGCGCTAAACTTGATACCTTTTTGATTCCTAAAGTCGGTACTCCTGCCGATGTTTACGCTGTTGATATGTTGACCACGCAAGTTGAAGATGCGATGGGTCTAGAGAAAAGAATTGGTTTTGAATGTTTAATCGAAACCGCGCTTGGTGGTGCTAATGTTATGTCTATTGCCACATCAAGTAAGCGTCTTGAAGCATTCCACTTTGGTGTGGGTGATTACGCAGCAAGTATGCGTTCACGTACCACCATTATCGGTGGCTTAAACCCAGATTATGTATGTGAAGGTGCGGTTAATGATCAATGGCACACTTCTCAAGTCCAAATGCTAACAGCTTGTCGTGCATTTGGTTTACGCGCGATTGATGGCCCATTTGGTGATTTCAGTGATCCTGAAGCGTACAAAGCTGCTGCACGTCGTGTTGCGGCTCTTGGTTACGATGGTAAATGGGCTATTCACCCTAAACAAATTCCATTAGCGAACGAAGTTATGTCTCCACCAGCAAAATCGGTTGAGCATGCTCGTCGTGTACTTGAAGCATTAGACGAAGCCGCTAAGGCGGGCGCAGGTGCAGCTCAACTTGATGGCAAGATGATTGATATTGCGTCTGAAAAAATGGCTCGCAATTTAATTGCTCAAGCGGATCAAATTGCAGCTAAATCATAATTACAACATAACTATTATTAAAAACATTTAGAGGATAACGTCATGGATATACATGAATATCAAGCTAAAGAAATCTTGTCCGACTTCGGTGTGGCTATTGCACCAGGCGGACTAGCTTATAGTCCTGAACAAGCAGTTTACCGAGCGAAAGAAATCGGTGGTGAAGGTTGGGTTGTTAAAGCTCAAATTCACTCAGGCGCACGTGGTAAAGCAGGTGGCATTAAATTTTGTAAAACCGACGATGAAATTTGGGCAGCGGCCGATGAACTACTAGGTAAAAACTTAGTTACCCATCAAACCGGTCCTCAAGGTAAAGTCTGTCATCGTTTATACGTTGAAGCAGCGTCTGATATTAAAAATGAAATCTACTTAGGTTTTGTTTTAGACCGTGCGAAAGAACGTATCTCAGTTGTAGCATCTGCTGAAGGCGGTATGGAGATTGAAGAAATCGCGGTTGAAAAACCCGATTCAATTATCCGTCTTGCGGTTGAACCTGCGGTTGGTATGCAACCGTTTGAAGCACGTGAGATTGCTTTCAAATTAGGTTTGGATAAATCATTAATCAGCCAGGCGGTGACTACTATCTTAGGTTGTTATCGTGCATTCCGTGATTTGGATGCAACCATGGTTGAAATCAATCCATTAGTTGTTACTGGTGACGGTCGTATCTTAGCGTTAGATGCAAAGATGGGTTTTGATGACAACGCTATGTTCAGACATTCAAACATTTCTGAGCTACGTGATAAATCACAAGAAGACCCACGTGAAATGCGTGCGGCTGACCGTGGTTTAAGTTATGTCGGTTTAGATGGCAACATCGGTTGTATCATTAACGGTGCTGGTCTAGCGATGGCGAGCATGGACATGATCAAACACGCTGGTGGTGAGCCTGCTAACTTTTTAGATATTGGTGGTGGTGCATCACCTGAAAGAACTGAGAAAGCATTCAACTTAGTTTTGTCTGATGACAATGTTGAAGCCATCTTAGTGAATATCTTTGCGGGTATTAATCGATGTGACTGGGTTGCACAAGGTGTTGTGCAAGCGGTACAAAAGATTGATTTAAAAATTCCTTTGATTTGTCGTTTGTCTGGTACCAATGTCGAAGAAGGTGTGAAGATCTTAAAAGAAAGCGGTCTTCCAATCATCATGGCAGAAACCTTAGAAGAAGCTGCACAAAAAGCAGTTGCTTCCATTAAATAATCAACGGTAAACAAGAGGATATAATCATGGCAATTCATATTACAGAAGATACCAAAGTTATCGTCCAGGGCTTTACCGGTCAGATCGGTACATTCCACGCCTCAGAGATGATTAAATACAACACCAATGTAGTGGGTGGTGTTACCCCAGGTAAAGGCGGAACAAAACATTTAGACCGCCCTGTTTTCAACACAGTAAAAGAAGCCGTCGAAGAGACGGGTGCTAACGCTAGTATCGTTTTCATTCCACCTCCATACGCAGCGGACGGTATTATGGAAGCGGCGGACGCAGGCATTAAATTCTGTGTTGCGATCACCGACGGTATTCCAGCACACGATATGATTCGTGTTAAACGTTACATGCGTCGTTACAAAGAAGAAGACAAAATGGTTCTAACCGGCCCTAACTGTGCGGGAACCATTAGCCCAGGAGTGGGCATGATGGGCATCATGCCAGATCACATTTATATGAAAGGTGATGTGGGTGTGGTTGGTCGTTCTGGAACTCTAGGTTACGAAGCGGCTTCACAAATGAAATCTGAAGGTATCGGTATCAGTACCTCTGTTGGTATTGGTGGTGACCCAATCAACGGTTCTTCTTTCCGTGACCATTTCGAATACTTCGAGCAAGACCCTGACACCAAAGCGGTATTATTAATTGGTGAGATCGGTGGTCCACAAGAAGCAGAAGCGGCGCAATGGGCTAAAGAAAACATGACCAAGCCAGTCATGGGTTACATCGCTGGTTTAACCGCACCGAAAGGTCGTCGTATGGGCCACGCGGGTGCGATTATCTCTGCATTCGGTGAGAGTGCTGCTGAAAAAGTAGAAATCTTAAAAGAATGTGGTGTCCATGTGGTACCTAACCCATCTTCTTTCGGTGATATAGCCAAAGAAGTTATGGCGAAAGTGTAATTATTTCGTCACTGTCTCGATGTTAGAATTTCTCTAACATCGAGACATTACTAAATAAAAGAACAATCCTGAATAAGGAGTATAACGTGAGCAAACCTAAAGTATTATTAACCCGTCGTTGGCCAGAAGAGGCTGAGGCTAAAGCAAAAGAACTATTTGATGTCACCTTGAATGAAGACGATCATAAGATGTCTGTCGAGGAACTCAAACAAGCCATGAAAGACTACGATGGCGTTTGTCCAACCGTTTCTGATTTCCAAATCAATGAAGAAATCTTAAGTGTCGAAGGCCGTCGTTGTAAGGTCTTAAATAACTACGGTGTTGGTTTCAACAATATTGATACAGAAGCTGCCAAGGCTGCAGGTGTTGTCGTTACAAATACTCCTGAAGTGTTAACCGACTGTACTGCGGATATCGCAATGACATTATTATTAATGGTGTCACGTCGCGCAGCGGAAGGTGAACGTTTAATTCGAAATAAAGAATGGGATGGTTGGTGTCCAACACATTTCTTAGCAAGAAAACCGACTGGTAAAAAATTAGGTTTTATTGGTTTTGGTCGTATCGCACAAGCGGTTGCAACCAAAGCGCATTTCGGTTTTGGTATGTCGATCAGTTTTTATGATCCGTATCCACCAAAACAAGAAGTCGTAGATAAATATTCAGCGACAAAATACGACACCATTGAAGAAGTGTTAAAAGATTCTGATTATGTAACATTACATTGTCCAGGCGGTGGTGCGAATACCAAACTAATGAATGCAGAACGTTTCGCACAAATGAAATCATCAGCGTTCTTAATCAATACTGCACGTGGTGATGTAGTTGACGAAGCTGCGTTAGTAGAAGCATTACAAAACAATGTGATTGCTGGCGCTGGTTTGGATGTGTTCGAAAAAGAACCTACTGTCACCGAAGCATTATTAAGCATGGATAACGTTGTTATGTTACCTCACTTAGGTAGTGCGACCACTGAAACTCGCGTAGCGATGGGCTTACGTTCTCTTGAAAATGCAGAAGCTTTTTTTGCTGGCAAAGAACCGCGTGATCGTGTGGCATGAATACAAAAGCAGTAGAGTCTCCAGAACAGCTGAGCGCTCAAGATGATATCGATATCGCAGCTGCAGCTTATGCGAAAGATTTAGTTAAATTACTTGAATCGCAATTAACATCGATTGTCGATTTACGTAAACCTGAAATCGAGCCGTATTACAGTGGCGAAAAGCTGATCCCTGATGATGATGACGATGCATTAGAAAATACACTTCAAGCCTGGAGTATTTATTTTCATTTATTAAACATCGCTGAAGAAAACACGGCGATGCGTCGACGTCGTCAAACAGAAAAGAAACTGGGTATGGAATACGTACCTGGCACTTTTCATAAAGTGTTTCACGATGCGAAAGAACGTGGCGTTACTAAAGAAAATATCCAAGAGTTATTGGATAACGCACACATTCGTCCAACCATTACTGCACATCCAACAGAAGCAAAACGTGTTACCGTTTTAGAAATTCATCGACGCATTTATGTGTTGTTGTATTTACTCGAAAGCCCACGTTGGACAGATCGTGAGCGTGATGAGTTTAAAGAACAATTACGTAATGAAATCGACTTGTTATGGTTAACGGGTGAACTACGTTTAGAAAAACCTTCTGTGGATATGGAAGTGGCTTGGGGTTTACATTTCTTCGAGCAAACCTTATTTGAACGTGTTTCTGATCTTATTGGTAATTTAGAATCGGCTATCAGTCATAACTATCCTGAGAATGATTTTGATTACAAACCATTCTATCGTTTTGGTTGTTGGATTGGTGGTGACCGTGATGGTAATCCGTTTGTAACCAATGAAGTTACCTACAATACTTTAAAAAGTAATCGTAACGCTTCATTAGCGCATTATAAAAAACGTTTAAAGAACATCATTGATAATTTAAGTGTTTCTAAATACACCATTGATGTAAACGAAGACTTTGTTCAACGTTTAACAGAATTAGCTGAAACCTTATATGAAGATGATTTCTTAAAGAAACGAAATCCTGGTGAGATCTTCCGTCAGTATGCAACATGTTTATTAACGAAGATCGAAGCGACTGAAGAAGAAACAGAAAACAAATACAACTCAGTCGAAGAATTTATTAGTGACTTGCGATTAATGGAATGTACTTTATTCGATGCGAAGTGCGAACATCTTGCTAAAGCGATGGTGAAACCATTACGTCGTGAAGCACAAGCGTTCCGTTTCTGCACAGTCCGATTAGACTTACGTGAAAACAGTCAAACTGTTAATCACACCTTACAAGAAATTTGGTCAGCGCTTAACGGTGGTAAAGAAGCACCTTCTTTAGAATCGGAAGAGTGGGGTCAATGGTTACGTGATGAATTAGCACGACCATTAAAAGTCCTTCCAGAATTTACCACCTTAGATGAACGTTCCGTTTCTACCTTTGGTATGTTTCGTATGGTAAGAGATTGTTGGAATGAATTAGATGACGAAGCCTTTGGCCATATCATCTTAAGTATGACGCAATCAGTGAATGATATTTTAGGCGTTTACTTATTAGCGAAATACGGTGGTTTGTTTGGTGATGAACAAAGTATCGATTTCTGTCGTATTCCAATTGTTCCTCTATTCGAAACCATTGATGACTTACGTAATGCTCCAGGCATTATGAAAGAGTTATTAAACACACCATTGATCAAACGTTCTATTAAGGACCAAGGTGAAGGTGGTTCACAAGAAGTCATGATCGGTTATTCCGATTCGAATAAAGATGGTGGTTTCTTCACATCGAATTGGGAATTGACCAAGGCACAAAGTAACTTAACCAAAACGGGCGAAGAAGCTGGTATACAATTGACCTTTTTCCATGGGCGCGGTGGTTCAGTTTCGCGTGGTGGTGCACCAACAGGTTATGCGATTGCGGCACAACCAGTCGGTTCGATAAAAGGTAAAATGCGTATCACCGAACAAGGTGAAGTGGTCTCTAGCAAATTTGCTAACCAAGGAACGGCTGAATTTGAAATGGAATTATTGGCGGCGAGTGTATTCCAACATTCATTAACTGAAATGAATGAAAAAGAATCGCAAAGCAAAGCCGAATTTGATGAAGCCTTAGAAGCGTTATCATCAATGGCGTTTGTTGAGTATCGTCGTTTATTCGAAACTGAAAATTTAATTGATTACTACAACGCAGCGAGCCCAGTAGAAGAACTGGCTAAGATGAACATCGGTTCACGTCCTGCCCGTCGTTTCGGTGCAAAATCATTGAATGACTTACGAGCAATCCCTTGGGTATTTGCTTGGACACAAAATCGTCATATGGTGACAGGTTGGTTTGGCGTCGGTTCTGCGATAGAACAATTCATCAAAGTACGTGGCGAACGCGGTGAAGAATTGCTGAAAGAAATGTTTGAACATTCACGCATCTTCAAATTAGTAATTGATGAATTAGAAAAAACCATCTGCTTAACCGATATGGAAGTATCGAAAGCGTATTCAGAATTGGTTGAAGATGTCGATTTACGTAATCGCGTTTTTTCAATGATCGAAGAAGAGTATGAAAAAACCAAAGCTGCCATTTTGAAAATTACGGGCGAAAAAGAATTAGGTACACGTTTTGCTCGCTTCAAACGCAAGCTAGAACGACGTGCGCCAATTTTAAAACGGGTTGGTTTAAAACAAGTTAAATTAGTTAAGAAATACAGAGAATGTGACGATCCAGAGCAAGCGAAGAAAGAATTAATATCGCTGCTGCTTTCGATCAACTGTGTTTCATCGGGCCTAGGTTGGACAGGCTAAGCAGATTATTAATTATTATAAAGAACTAGAAACTATAGAAACTTAGGAGCAAATGAAAATGTCGAATGAATTTATCTCGCCAATTTCCGGACTTAGACATCTTATTGAATCAGATCAGATTGAAGCACCTGATGATTTCCTTAAAGATAAGGATCCTGTCTGGTCACCACATAACAAAATCATCAACGTAACTCCAGGCCCTGCGTTTGGATCGGAATTGGTCACACAATTTTCATCTCAACAAACACGCGGTATGCGTGGCCCAGGCGTTGCTGAATTCTTTACAGCAGTACGTGCAGACTACGGCAAGATGGTTGGCATGCAAGAAGGCGGTCGTTCATTGTTCTTCACAGGTTCTGGTACTACTGGTACAGAAGCCGTTGCAGGTTCTTGTCGTTTCCCTGAAGAAATTAATTCTGATGACACAGCCGTTGTTACCATGGAAATTGGTGCGTTCAGTACCTGGATGGGTATCTGTGTTGAAAACATGGGCAGAAACGTGGTTCGTTTAAAAGGCGAAATCGGTGACGACTTACCATTGGATAGATGTCGCGAAGTACTTGAAAAAGATACCGAGCATAAAATCCAATTAGTCATGGCGCCACTGAACGAAACAGGCGCAGGCGTAACAACCGATCCTAAGAAAATCCGCAAAATGTTGGATGATCTTAATCACCCAGCACTACTTATGATCGACGGTATTTCAGCTATCGGCAGTATGCCAGCGGACATGACCGATATGGGCATCGATATGTTAGTTGGTTGTAGCCAAAAAGGTATCATGGGTACCCCAGGTATCGGCATGTTAACTCTAAGCCCGAAAGCGGTCGAAAGAATTTACGAAGCCGACAAAGCCTTAGCGGATGCAGGCATCAAAAAAGGCCAACACTATTTACATCTAACCAAAATGATAGATGCAATGGACAGCACAGGTCTTCACCTTGAAACACCAGGAAACTACGCGCAATTCGCAGCAGCGTTAGACTTACTTGCGATTGAAGGTATTGATCGTGTTTGTGAACGTCATAAAGAATGTTCTGAGGTTTTCCGTGCGGCAGTATTCGGCGCAGGTTTAGAGCTAGTGGCTAAAGATGAGCATACTCGTTCAAACGCAGTAACCGCCGTTAAAGCACCAGAAGGTTTTGGCGAAAAAGAAATCTTCCATGTGTTAAGAATCATGTTCAACAAACACGCGGTAGAAGCAGCGGGTATCCCAGGCGCACCTGACTTAGGTTGGCGTTTATGTGCAACAGGTGGTATTCAACCACAACACGCATTACAAGCATCGATTGCTTTCTTACTATCATGTGAAGAAGCAGGCATTCCAGTTGATGCTGCAAAAGGTATTGCTGCTGCGACGGAAGCTTATTCTAATGTTGTTAAGTATCACCGTCCGCTTCCAGGGATTGATGTATACGGAAGATAAGTCTTTCAAATACTTAGAAAATAAATAAGCCGGTGATGAGAGTCACCGGTTTTTTTGCAAAAAAATAGTCCTTTTGCCGTACAATCACTATATTAGTTTGTTATCCTTGTTTATATTTTTAATGATATTCATTAGTGGATTTATAAATAATCCTGTGTATAGTGGGTGTTCTTGAATCTTGAATTTCTATGGCTGGCAGCAGTCGCTGTTCTGGTAGTATCCTAATTCTGGTGCGCGGGCCTGAAAGAGCCCGCACCACCCACCCAAGCACAGATTTCTATATTTTTAATAACCGTATATCGCCTATAAAGCTTTCAAATGTTTGAATGTGGGGCTGTACGCTGCCGGGATATTTACTGATAATAGGTTCCGGGACTACAAGCTGGACATTTTGTTTTTTCATTTCTTCAAATTGATTTTCCGAGATCCCTTCCTGCAGGGTCAATAAATGTTTGGTTTTTATTCTGTCAGCTTCATTGAGTATTTGCCTCCATCTGTCTTTGCATGAGGTTTTGACGGCCAGCATTCTCAAATTTTCTTCTGGAAAAGAGCTGTCATGATAATGCTTGAAAGAGGGAAATAAAAAATCCGGCTTTTTATTTTGTTCCGTTACAGGTTGATGAGAAAAATCAACGTCAGCTTCAAAGTTTTCCTCAAGAAAGATTTCTTTTGCATGAAGTTCCAATGATCTACCTGAACGTGATTTACGGCGTTGAAGAATGGATTGGGCTTTACCTACAAAATCATCCAAAGAATTAAAGCCTTTGAGAATAACCGGCAATTCAACAGCTTCCTCAAGGCTTCTAAAAATATCATATTCACATTGGCGTCTTTTAATGAGGCGCGTGTCAGGATCAGTCTCACCGATTGGCCTTAACTCCAGAGTTTTTTTGATGATATCTGCTCCTGATGGGAAGGTTTCAAGCCAGCCATTTGGTATGTCTTCATTAGCCAGCCAGCAGGGGTTAGTGCGTTCCGGCCCGGTTCCTGTTGAAAATTCCGGTCGCCATAGCCTCCATTCACTGGGTTCAACTGGCCCAATCCTGTCTTCAATAACATCTTCTTCTGTTTCATGTCTGCTAACCCAGACATGACACTCATACGCATCATTTCTATTATCTTTTCTAAAGGCAAAGACAGTAAGTGCTCCAGTGCTTTCCGGATCAAGAATGGCTGAGTCTTGCCCACCAAATCCAGTGAGACGGGTTTCGTTTCGGGTGCCTTCCCTGAATTTATTATTATACCAAGTGCCGCAGATCTTAGCGTAATCTCCATGCGAATCCGTGTAACATTCTAGTTCGCGCTTTTGATTTTCTTGGGTCATTCCATCAGTACTTGGAAAGATTTCAAAAAAAACTGAGTTTGGTAAATAAGGTCCTGCCTGATGTGATCCGTTTGCAAGTGTGTCATTGCCCGAAAGCCGTTTCACATACCAGATGAAGTCATTGCCTGAGACGTCTTCCAGCCAGTCTGTTACCGAGTTCAGCATCTATTTTCCCCGTATTTCCATGAATGTGGTGTCAGAGATTATCCAGAGAGAAACATCATTCAACAGGCTTTCAAATTCGAGTTTTGTCTTGCCTCGAAGGGCACATTCCCAGACTATCAGTGCGCGCCAGCCCAGCTCTCGAAGTTTCTCTAGTTTTTTCCGATCATTAGTTTTGTTTCTGCTAATTTTTTCTTTCCAGAATTCAGGTCGGGTTGATGGCCATTTGAAAAGATGGCAGTCGTGGCCATGCCAGAAACATCCGTTCACCTGAATAATCGCATTGTATTTCTTTAATACAATATCAGGTTTCCCCGGTAGGGATCTGTCATTTATCCTGTATCTAAATCCCTGTTTAAATAGGGCACGACGAATAATAACTTCCGGTTTGGTATCTTTTCCCTTAATACCAGCCATCATCTGGCTGCGTTTTTCAGGGCTTACGACATCAACCAACTGCAAACAGTTCCCTTTGTGATTGCTTTGCTTCATCGACAATAAGCCATGGTTCCATCAATTTAGCAATCGAGGTTACAACCGGCACAACAACAGCATTACCAAACTGTTTATAACTTTGTGTATCCGATACAGGAATGATGAAATCACTTTCTCCCGGTGCATCAAAACCCATTAATCTCGAACACTCTCTTGGGGTGAGGCGTCTGGGGTTTCTCCGACGTTGTTTAATTAAAATTTCTGAACCATCTTTGTAGTATCTTGCTGAAAGTGTACGGCTGATATCATTGGGACCAACCAGACCAAAACCAAAACCATTCCCTTTGGCCCGGTGCTTTTCAGCATAGCCCTGAAGATATTCCCAGAGCTTGTCTGAAAGTGTGTACTTTTCATGGGGTTTGGCATTTTTTTGATTGAGAAACCTGTTATTGGCTTCACACTCATCAGTGCCATCCAGAGGGTGAAGAATAGAAGAAAGAACAGGACTATTATCATTAGTTGGTAGTGTCAAACCATCTAGTGAAAAACCTGTTTCATTGCGAAAACCTACGATAAAAATACGCTCACGATGTTGAGGTACCCAGTGTTGTGCATCTACAACTTTGTAGCTAATGTTGTAGCCCAGTTCTTCCGTGAGTGTTCGATGTATGACCTTGAACGTATTGCCCTTGTCATGGTTCACAAGGTTTTTAACATTTTCGAGAAGAAAAGCTTCAGGCCGATGGTGTTCGATAATTCTTGCAACATCAAAAAACAGAGTGCCTTGAGCATCACAACGAAAACCGTGTGGTCTTTTTAGGGAATTCTTTTTGGAGACACCTGCGATTGAAAAGGGCTGACATGGAAACCCGGCGAGAAGCAGATCATGTGCAGGTATTGCATGCGCAGGTATTTGTGTGATGTCGCCTTGAATATCATGATCACAATTAAAATTTGCCTTATAGGTAAGCTGGGAGTATTTATTCCATTCGCTTGTAAATACGCACTTACCACCAATGGTTTCAAATCCTTTGCGTAATCCACCAATACCTGCAAATAGATCAATGAATGTGAAACTCGGCTCAGCGCTTTTCAGTGATTTACCATGAGCTAGATTTCTTAAATATTCAAGCGCTGCATCCCGGGCTTTGGTTTCGCCTTTTTCCCACCGATACAATGTTCTCGCAGAATAACCGAGTGGATCTGTAAGCTCGTCGATTGAAAGGCCCGTTTGGCTACGAAGCCGTGAAAATTCTGTAGTCAGCATATTATTAATTTTTTTGGGAATAAATTATGACAATATGTCAAATTTTGTCCCATATATAGATTTTTTGCAAGCGATGCTGTTTTGTAGCGTCTCAGTTTTTTTCGTACCCAATGGAAAATCAATAGAGTCAGACCTCTTTTATTCATTGAAACAATTTTAAAAGGTATTTAGGATTTCAATATGGGCTTATAGGTAGATTTTTCTATCATGATTCGTGATAGGTGAAAACATTGTCAGAGGGAATTGCTCCCACTGGCGCTTTGGCTAGCAATCCTCGTGACCCTAGCGTGCATAAGAGTACCTATAAGCCCTTTTTTCAAGGAAAGGTAAATTGGACAGTCTAATTCTACTTAAATCTTGCGATTCACTTCATTCATTAGCTACTACACTTGGATACGAGCCAAAAAAGTTTGCTTATATTATCTATGGAATAAAACAGCAGGTTAAATATACAGATTTTGAGATTCCAAAAAGAACTGGTGGTAAAAGAATTATTAGTGCACCTAGACCAGAACTAAAATTACTACAGGCAAGGTTGTCAACTCTATTACACAACTGTATATCTGATATCAATAAAAACAAAGATATTAAAAAAACATTTTCACATGGCTTCAGACGTAAGCACAGTATATTAACTAATGCAAAAATTCATAAAAATAAAAGATATGTTTTTAATATAGATTTAGAGGATTTTTTTGGAACTATTCACTTTGGAAGAGTAAGAGGATACTTTATAAAGAATAGGAATTTTGAATTATGTCCAGAAATAGCAACAATAATTGCTCAGATAGCATGCCATAATAATTCGCTACCACAGGGTAGTCCGTGTTCACCAGTTATTACAAATTTGATATGCCACTTTTTAGATATACGGCTTGCAAAACTAGCAAAAAATAATAGATGTAAATACTCCCGATATGCTGATGATATTACTTTCTCAACAAATAAGAACAGTTTCCCTGTTGGAATAGCGTTTTTAAATAAAGAAAATAATAAATGGGATGTAGGAGAAAATCTTCGATCAGAAATTTACAAGGCTGATTTCAAAATAAATTCTTTAAAAACAAGAATGCAATATTATTGGTCTAGACAGGATGTGACAGGCTTGGTAGTTAATAAAAAAATAAATTCTACTAAAGAGTATTGGAAAAATGTAAGAGCCATGTGTCATTCGGTCTTCGAGACTGGGGAATATTTCTACCCAAAACTTACTTTAGATGATAATGGGAAAGTAAAAAAAGAAAATGAAAAAGGAACTCTTGAAAAATTACATGGAAGATTAAGTTTTATATATCAATCCGATAACTTTAATTACATTAATGATATGGATTCCAATAATAAACAAAAAAACAAATATATTCTTAATTCAAGAGAAAGGGTTTTTAAAAAATTTTTATTCTATAAATATTTTTTCAGAAATGAGAAACCAATAATAATATGTGAAGGAAAAACTGATAATATTTATATTAAATGTGCGTTGAAGTCTTTACGTAATCTATATCCTTCACTTATAGAAGGTGAAAATAAATTAGTATTTTTTAATTATACAAATACTAATAAAAGAATTTTAGAATTGAGTGGTGGAGTAGGAGATTTAAAAAAATTTGTTAGTCAGTATGATAAAGCAATTAGACAATTTAAAGATATGTCTCATAAAAAAAAGGTTATTATTATTGCAGATAATGACGATGCTGGAAGAGATATAGAAAGAACAATATATAAAAAATATAAAATATCATCTAGTGGCTCTGAATTCATAAATGTATATGAAAATCTATATTTTTTCTTAATACCAAAGTTAAATAATAAAAATACTGTTATAGAGCAGTATTTTGATAAAAAATGGATGGATTTAAAGCTTTCAGGTAAAAGCTTTAATTACAACATCCCTTTTGATGAAACAAATGAATATGGTAAACACATCTTTTCACATGAAGTAATTAGAAAAAATCAAAATAATATTGAATTTACTAACTTTAAAAAGATATTAGATATTATTAATAAAATCATAAATGCTTGATGAAACTATAGTTGTAAGAATTGAGGGTTAGAATAAAAAAATTAAATTCGTGTTCCTTTAATATATATAGTGAGAATTAAGTAATGTTATTACAAACATATGCCGAATACTTTCTAAATGCTTTTCAAATATTGAAAGAAAGTAATGAAGATCTGATTAATAGAGAAAAAAAATTATCACAATATCCTTCTGATTTAAAAGCATTTGGTGTGTTACCTATCATGGGAGTTGATGTTGTTTGCTTGGCTTTTTCAGTTGAGCTTTATATTAAAGCTCTTCATTATGAACTAGATGGAAAGGTTCCACACAAACACAGTATATATGAACTCTTTGAGAAATTACCAAAAGAAATCCAACAAGAAGTATTTTCTGATGATTCAATCAGCCTAAATCAATTCTATACAAAAGGTAATATATTTTCGACCAAAAGGTTTAATCGTGACTACAGTAAATACGATGGATTCATTGATAAATTAAATGAAATAAGTAATGCATTCATAGAATGGCGTTATTCTTTTGAACATAAATCTCTTAGCTATGATGTGTCTTTTGTCTTAGCCCTTATTGAATCATTAAAAAAAACTACCGCTAAAGTTCGAAAACATAAGATATAAAATAAAATCACAATAGATTAAATCTATTTAATTAGTCTTATATGAAAAATTATAAATTTCGGAAAAATATTTTTTACCTTTCTATATTTATACTTTCTTCTTGTGGAGGTCCAGAATGGTTGCTAGCTTACGATGGGCCAGAAATGAGCAGATTTGTAGATATATCTAGCATTTCTAAAAAAGATAATTTAGTACAGGCAACGTTTTTATCTGAATATAATTATCCATTCATAAATCCACATTTTACTCAAGAACACTGGTCATCAATCATGACAGTTAGAATTGATTGTGTTCAACTCATATGGGCACTTATCGATATAGAAATATATTCGAAAGAAGGACAACTGCTTGAGAAAAAATATTTCGATGGTATTACAATGTTTAATATTCCTCCTACAAGCATCGCGGCAGAGATAGCTCGTCGGGTTTGTTCATTTTCTTTGGGTGAGGATGATAGCTTATTATTACCAGTAGTAGATTAATGGAGGCAAAGTCTGAGGTATGATTTTATTAACTATAGAATTTCACTGAGCTGACATCTTAATCTTTTACAGATTAGTTCGAGCATATCAATACTGACATTTTGTTGTTCACTTTCAATACGAGCTAAAGTTGATTGGCTAATACCTAACTTTTTAGCAAAATCTTTTTGATTAGAATCTCCTCTAATCGCTCTTAAATTCTTAGCAAGTTTTGCTCTGAAATTGTATTGATCTTTACCCATATATGGGTTATAAATCAATCTTTAACCCATATGTGGGTTATTTGTAGTTTTCACAAATATATTTATGTAAGGAAAGGCAGAATGGATTCAGAACAACAGGAACAAGCCTTCGATGCCATTTACATGGCTGTTCTACTATCTCGCCAAAACGTTGCTAGGCGAGTGTTTGATAATGCTCTAGAGCTATATTGTCATAAGAAAGTAGAGCCAGTGTTGTCTAGATTGGCTGTATTAGCGCAAAAGTTGGAAAGCGCTGAATACTCCCCTGCCTCTTACGTCATCATGCAATTTTGTGCATTTGAGTTGATGGATATCATTGAAGAATTAAATAAGAAATAATCCTACTGAAAGTACATATTTAACGTCAAAGCAAGAATTATTATAAGTATTATAATAACTTTCTTAATATAATTAACTCGTTATAGTTAATTATATGGTATTGAATCAAAATCGATAAAAGGAGAGTAAAGTGTTAAGGCATGTATTTTTAGTATTATTAAGTGTGTTTATTATCAACGGAAATGCTGAGGAAATTTCAGTCATGGATCAGGCGTCGATGGAACAAATTGTAAAAGAGATGGCTGATGAAGCGGAAGGTGGTAATGGCGTGGTTCAATTTAAAATTAGAAACCTGCCTATGTATCTTATTTCGGATGTAAAAAATGATCGTATGCGAATTATCGCTCCTATTGCTGAATACTCAAAAATTACAAAAGAGCAAATTGATAAGATCATGGAATCCAATTTTCACTCCTCTTTGGATGCTCGATATGCGGTAAGTGAAAATATTGTTTATTCTGCCTATATTCATCCTTTATCGAAATTGGATGATGAACAAATTAGAGGTGCTGTTGTGCAGGTGTTCAATCTTGCCGCGACATTTGGTACTGATTACACCAGTGGTGTTTTAACCTTTGGTGGAAATTCCAATAGAGATGATTTGCTAAGTATATAGTGGGAAATTAAAAGGGTCTGAGCCCTTTAATTATTTAATACCAAAGTGGATTCACTATTTTTTCTCTGCAATGATTGAATTGAATTCGTCTTTATAATTATTTAGTTCGCGTATTAGGTATTGGTTCTGCTGTTCGGTTCTTGAATTTAGTACTTTGACCGTTGCCTGCTTAGTCTTTTCCAAATTGTAATTCAGAGATTCATTGTAGTTTTGAGTTCGCGTCTTTATTCTTGTTTGATAGGCTTTTATGAATTGTTGTTGCCAGTCTGATTCTCGTTTGAGTAATTCTTGTAGTGATGTATACCAGAGCCGTCGTTCTTCAAGCCAAGCTTTGTCGAAACGTTTGGGGGATATCATGGTTGTTTTTATGATTTCATCTTGTTCATTATTCAATGGGCCCAGGAATCGTTTTAAATTCTTTTTTAACTTCTCATGACTGATTTCTGTGTATTCTTCATCAGAGCGTGATAAGTATTTTTCTTCAAGTTCCGTTTGACGTTCCCATAAATTTTTAATCAATTGATCAATCTGCTGTTGATTTAGTTCTTCGCCAGTTTCATAGAATAACGGGAGCATTTTGGTTTCAAGGCGCTTGTAAGCAAGAATTATTTGATCTTCCCAATTATTCACAATGGTCATATCGATGGTTTTCTTGAGATCCTCTTCAACTTGGTCGAGAAAACCAATATACACTTTGAGCTCTTCTTCTCGATGCCATTTCAGTAGCATGTCTAATTTCTTGTCAAAGCTCATTTGTTGAGTATCAGTCAGTTCAACATAATCATCGAGATACCAGCGAATCAAAGTATCCAGACGGTTATAAAAAAATGCCTTACTGCATCCTGTGATGATCAGAATAAATAGGAAAGGAATGATGATTTTACTACGCATTACTGAGGTTATTAATTTCTGTGTTTTGAATATGATGGGTCAATATAATTCAGAGTTCAAAATTATTTAATTAAAAAAAACATGTCCTAGTATATCCAGATATGGGCAGTTCTGTTTTATAATTAGCGTATGTCTAAAGAAAACCTCATTGATTACCTAGATGATAAGAAATCCGAATTAAAGGATTTGCGTTTTCGAGATGCCTTACTGGTTAAAGCGATTGCGGATATTCATCGTTATACGGATAAAACCGAAATGATGTATATTCCGCTGAGTTCTATTACTCCAATCCATTGCATCGATAGAGAAAACGCGATTGATAAAGTCAATGAGCGTGCAGAGATTCTGGCGAAACATAAAGATGAATTACTCAAGATTGGTAAACTGGATAAAGAATCTTTATTAGATTACTTGCCATCGGTTTCTGGCATTAAAGTGATTAAAGAGGAAGAGGGGCGTTATATCAGTTTTGAAGGCAACGGCCGAGTTGAAGCATTTAAACAAGTCTTTAGTGAAGACGATGCTATACAGTTGGAAGTTGAGGAATATCTGTTAACGGATTACGATAAAATTTTACGACGCGTTGATCGTGTACGACGAAGAAATTTTTCAAAAGAAAATTAAATCAGTATCGATTCATTTTATTTAAAGAGGATTGTATGAATACAATCCTCTTTTAGTTTTTAATATCCATATTACTTAAGTATTAAGAAGCAGAAGATAAAGCGACGGTTTTACCAATCATGTTGTGATTGAATGTCGCTTCAGCATTAAACTGCCCTACAACTGTTCGAGTGATTGACCAGTTAGCCACTTCATTGACCAGAGATGAAAATAGTTTTTCATCTTCTATGTCCTCATCCGAAAGATGTACGGGTTGGGTAATGGTCCAATCCAATCCGCTTTCACGAACGTACTGATCTTGCAGTTCAGTATCATCGATTTGTGGTTTTAATAATATGTTAAAGAACAAACGATCCATGAAACGTAATTTATGTTTTGAAGGACCAGAGCCGTAAGTTGTTTGTACGATTAAACGTTTAACACCGACTTCTTTCATAACCTCGATGACTGCTTGAGTGCCAGCGCTTCTGATGTTTTGTGGTGTTTTCTGTGCGCCACGAAAACGTACCGTGAGAGGGTTTTCACTAATACCCAATGTAATGATCACGGCATCTTGTCCTTGAATGGCTTTTCTTAATACCGTTTTGTCCAACGCTGAACCATCGATGGAATTTACATTGGATGTAAAGACACTTGAGGCACTTCTTGATACAGCCGTGACTTGGTGACCTTGCGCTAATAAGGTTTCTACGGTTTTTTTACCAGAACCGCCCGTGGCGCCGATGACGGTGATTTTCTTTGAGTTTTTCATAAATGTTCTCCTGTGTTTAGTTTGTGTGTTTATTATTAGATAAAATAATTGTATTATTAATGCCTTAAGGTTCATTTATTAGTGCAGATAGTACGAAAATAGAAAAAAATGAGTACGAATAGCTATAACGAGGTTCTTCATTACCTAAAACTGGACAGTATTTACTACAGTCGCTCTACGCTTGGTGGAGAGGATTGGGGAGTGGCGTTACCTGAATTCGAGAGAACCAGTATGTTCCATATCGTGACCAGTGGTAGCTGTGTTGTGGAAATTAATGATGTCTCTATTCAATTAAATGCAGGTGATTTGGTGTTTATCAGCCGAGCTTGTGGACACGTTATTAAAGGTTCGGAAAAGGCAAAAGCGATCGATCTGTTTTCATTACCGATTAAGCAGGTGAGCGATCATTATGAAACACTGGATATTAATCCTGAAGAACCCGACAAGACGACTTTGCTTTGTGGTGTTGTGAGGATCAGCCATCCTGCGGGTGAGATGTTGTTAGACGAAATGCCACATCTGATTCATATCAAACAAGAGCAGCATATGTTTGGCAATATGATGGGCGAAATTGTGCGGTTAGTTTTAAGAGAAGCATCAGGTGATTTTATTGGCGGTGAAACTGTCATCACCAGGCTTGCGGATGTATTGTTAATACAGGCTATTCGAAGCTGGGTTGAAAATTCTGATGACTTACAATGTAAATGGATTACTGCACTTAAAGATGAAAGGATTGGTAAGGCAATGTTGTGTATTCATTCAAAACCAGAACAGCCTTGGACGATTGATTCACTTGGCAGGGAGGTAGGTATGTCTCGAACGGCGTTTTCTAATCGCTTCAATGAATTGGTAGGAGATACTGTGATGAATTATCTCACTAAATGGAGAATGAATATGGCGGCAATGCGAATTAAAAACGGTGAAGCTGTTAACCTAGATTTTGTTGAAAGCCTTGGATATAAATCGGAATCTGCATTTAGACGAACATTTAAAAAAATGTTGGGAGTAAACATTTCTGATCTTAAACGACAGTCGCAAGAAGCAATGCCAATTTAATTAAATGAGATAGACTCGTTTAATTTTACTGAGGCCATAATTGAGTGCTTGGATAAAACTGTGACCAGGCAAACCAGAATGATTGATGTGTTCCCAGTGATTCACCTTTATCGTTAATGGCTCGTACACCACCTGCATCAAGAATGATATTTATATCTTCGACGGTGACTGCTTCACCTGCATCCAACACTTTAATCACGCTAGGCACATGAAATGCCCAAGGCGTACCTGACTTGGTAACAATACCAAGTACTTCTTCATGTACCGCTAAGCGCGGGTCGGCGTCACCTATTGGAAAGATTGGGCCATTTGCATCTCTGTTGTTGCGAAAGTCAAAGTCACGCCCAAGTGCAAGTTCTTCTATAAGAACTGTGGTATCTGGATGTGAACGTTTCCATTCACCCCAGGTGGTTGTGACAACAGCGGCTTGTTTGAGTTGAAGTCCACGTTTGGCTAAAGGCCCTGTAACTGCATTGCCACGAAACGTATCCAGTACAGACATGGTATTTAAATCGTACATGACTTTGTTGGATCGAATTAATAAGCCTGATGTTCGAAGCACAGGTCGTTCAACACCTTCTGGTACATCGTCAGTGAACCAGGCTTGGGCTGCGCCACATAAAGTACAATAAGGAATACCTAGATGACGACCGCCAAGTGTGTCATTCACCATTTCGCGTACTTCCATAATCTGGCGCGGATAAGCACGATACTCACCATTAACTTCTATACCAAAAACTATGTCATCATCTTCTAACCAAGTTGCTTCTTTAGCATTCGTGACTTCTGGGTTATCTGCAGCTGGAATGCAATTACAAGCTTCATCTGTTTTATCATATTCACGATCGTCAATGCGGACTCCACCCCAGGTGACATGTCGCCAGTCTATATCGCCTTCGATAAAAAGCGGCTCCCATGCAGGTAATGCTGTTGTAAACAGTTGGCGTTTGTACTTTAAGTAGTTGGGTGGAGCAGGGATGTCCCAGGCAATCAAAGCTTCTGTTAACTTACTCCATTGATCGAATCCTTTGAAATTACTACCCAACAGTTTGTCAGCAGTGCTGATTAATTCATCATTGATTTCACGGCTCGTAATGAAGCGCATAAGATCGGCCATCAACCAGGCTAATCTAACATCTTCCGATTCTACGATGGTTTTTAATGCATCAATTTGTGGTTGAGACCATTCATTACTATCTAAGCTAGCGAAGACAGTATCAAGCGCTTGTTGTGTTTTTTTAGATAAGGGTGCGTTGGTAACTTTAGGAGCTGGGCCGAAGTCTTTTACGCTACCCCGAGGCAATGCTTTGCGTGCTAGTTCGGTCGTGGCTGATGCGCCAGTCGCAGCGTATGCGGGTAACTGAGTGTTTGTAAACCAGAAGAAAAGTACGCTTACAAACAAAAAGCGTCGACCGAATTGAGACATTGCATCGCTCCAAAGATAAATGTTAGGACGCGAGTATGACTGCAAGGTGGTTATTATTGTTCCCTTTATATTATTACAAGGGTGTTAGGTTTTGTGAAAGAAGGATAGGACTTATAAATTATTTAAGTAATCGAGTTTATTTTTCCTTGTCGTGAAAACCATCACGCCAAACATTCTCAGGTTCTTCAACAGGTTCTATATCTAAGTTAATCACAATAGCTTCTTGGCCACTTCGCACTAGTACACATTCTAATGGTGTAGTATCTCCTGCATTAATTTCTTGATGAGGTACGTATGGTGGAACATAGATAAAATCTCCTGGGCCTGCTTCTGCAGTGTATTCTAGTTTTTCACCCCAGCGCATACGGGCTAAGCCTTTAATCACATAGATCACGCTTTCTAATTCACCATGATGGTGAGCACCTGTCTTAGTATTCGGTGAGATAGTGACGGTACCTGCCCAGATTTTTGATGAGCCTACAGTTGATTCCGATATTGCCATTGCCCTTTTCATTCCTTCAGTTTGGGCTGTTTCACAGCTCAAATTATCCTTGCTAATAACTTGAACACCATTTGTTTTCCAGTTATTCATTATAATTTTTATTATTCGTTTTCATTAATTTATATATACCAAAGCCAATAACCAGTGCTAGAGCAATATATTGAATAAAGTGCATTAACAAATGGCTATGTAAATTTACTCCGCTTGTTTCATGTGCAAACAGTGGGCTCGATGATATTAATAAGCCAAGCAATAAAAGTTTCTTCGTCATATTGATTTCCTTTTTATTATTTAACAGGGTTTGAACTGCTCCACATATCACGATGGTATTTCCAATTTCCATTTTCTTTTTTCCAAATAACAATATATTTTCCAGTATCTATCACATCGCCATTTTGTGCCTTTAAAGTAAAGCGCCCAATTTCATTCGCTGTATCACCTAATATTTCAAGTTCAATAGTATCCAATTCAGCATTGGCTATTCCTTGCTCGATTGCGCCTTGCCAAAAGGTTCGAATATTATCTTGACCTGAAATAATAGAATTGTTTGGTGGAAGTAATTGACCATCTGCAGTGTAGATAGCGGCAAGGCCAGACGCATTCCCTGTGTTCATTGCCATTTCAAAATTTTGATTTACGATTTCAATTTCTGTTGCATCAGTAGAGTTTTCAGCTAATGCTATGTTTGTTACTAGTAATAAGGAAAAAATACCAGCTAAACTTAGTTGTAATCTTTTTAAAGATTGTCTTGAATTCATTATTAATATCTCGTTTGTAATGTAAAAATATTGGCATTAATAATAAATACATAAGAAAATGTTTAATATATCTCTAATGGGATATATAGAAAGAGATATAGAAAAATAAAAAATCTAACTATTGGGGTGATTCATGCAAGCTGACGTATTAACTAAAGTTATTCTACCGTTGTCATTGTTTTTGATTATGTTCGGTATTGGTATCTCTTTAAAGATAGCCGATTTTAAAAACATTTTTGCTTATCCTAAGGCCGTTGTGATTGGGTTAATTGGGCAATTAATGTTACTACCTATCATTGCCTTTATTCTTGCGTTAACTTTTCAATTGCCTGCTGAATTAGCCGTTGGTTTGATCATTATTGCTTTAGCGCCTGGTGGAGCAACGTCGAATATGTTTACTTATTTATTTAAAGGTGATGTTTCGCTCTCGGTGAGTTTGACGGTACTGACTAGTTTGATTACGCCTTTCACCATTCCTTTGCTTGCGTCTTTAAGCATGATGTACTTTATGGATAGTAGTACGGAGTTTGAATTGCCTGTGATTAAAACGATTGTTCAGCTATTGGTCATCACAGTGATTCCGATCGCTTTAGGTATGTTTGCTTTATCACGCTTTCCAGTCTTAGCTAAGAAAATAGAAAATGTACTGAAATGGTTTTCAATCTTTTTCTTGTTTTTGATCATTGCTTTAATTGTAATGAAGAATTCTGACAATATGCTGAGCTTTTTTGCCCAAGCAGGCGTAGCCACTTTGGTGCTTAATATAGTCGTTTTAATGTTAGGTTATCTGCTTGCAAACAGGGCTAAGCTTAATAAGAAACAATCAATCTGTATTGGTTTTGAAGTAGGGATTCAGAATGGTACTTTAGCATTAGTGGTAGCTGGGACATTGATTGGTAATAATACAATGATGATCCCATCGGTTACTTACTCTCTCATTATGTTTTTTACTGGAGCATTGTTTGGTTGGTTCATAAATAAAGTGAATACTTAGAGATTGAGTCCTATAATTAATAGTGACATATCCTTTTATTACTAAAGGAGTTTAGAGATGACGAACTTAATTTATCTATTGGGTGGTTTTCTTACTCTTGCAGGGTTGTTACTGGTTGTTCAACCGGAGCTCATTTTTAATTTTCTTAGTAAAAATATTCAGAAACTTTGGATATATATAACCGCTGTTGTTGTGAGATTAATTTTTGGTGGGCTTCTTATTTATATGGCTGATTTTTCTAATTTCCCATTAGTGATTTCTATCCTCGGATGGATAATGATTATTGCTGCTGTTGTTTTACTTGCTATAGGCCGAAAAACATTTGAAAAATTAGTGTTATGGGTAATGGTTAAATTTAAACCGTATGGACGCATTGTGGGTGTTTTTTCACTAGGCTTTGGAATGTTTTTAATATATGCGTTTATATAGGATGTCTAAAAGGAACAGGGTCATTCATTGCCGAACTTGATTATGTTGTGTAGCATGGAAACATTGTTTAAACCGAGGAATTGTTTTCACCACTAATGACTCTATTAATTGCGTTTGCCTCTCTTGCTATCGGTATATCGTTTCTTTGTTCTGTACTAGAGGCTGTGTTGTTATCCATTACACCAAGTTACATTGTTAGCCTCAAGGAAACACAGCCAAAGTTATATAAGAGTCTTGATGATCTCAAGGAACGTATCGATCAGCCGTTAGCGGCAATACTGACTTTAAATACCGTAGCTCATACTTTTGGCGCTGCAGGTGTGGGAGCACAAGTTGCGATTGTTTTTGGTGATGGGTATCTAGCAGCTTCATCTGCAATCCTAACGTTTTTAGTATTAATACTGTCTGAAATTATCCCGAAAACACTCGGCGCTAAATACTGGGTTAAACTGGCACCATTTCTACCGCCTATCCTCAATGGCATGATCGTAATGCTGAAACCTTTCATTATGCTTTCAGATGTCATCACACGTTCTTTAGGTAAGGAAGCACCAAAAACCGATATCCGTTATCAAATTAAGGCGCTGACTAAGTTGGGACGTGAACGAAAGATGTTGGACGAAGATGAGCAGCGAGTTATTTCAAACATACTCGATTTACATGAGATGGAATTAAAAAGCATCTTAACACCACGTACGGTCTGCCAATATATAAAGCAAAATAGTACGGCGGGTGATGCTAAAAAGCTGTTACGAGAAACTTCTTTTTCACGCTATCCGGTTTTAGATGAAGAAAATCCAAAGGGTATCGTCTTTCGTAATGAATTATTGGATGCTGAACCCGATACACCCATAAGCGAATTGATGAGTACGATTCAGATATTTAAAGAAACAGATTCGGCCGAATCTGCACTCACTTCATTACTGAAAGAACATCAACACATGGCACTGGTTTTTGATGAATATGGTACATGGCTCGGTTTAATTACAATGGAAGATATTTTTGAATCAATACTAGGATTAACCATCATGGATGAAACCGATGACATTCCGAATATGCGCCGTCATGCTCGCCGTCGTTGGGAACATCGTATGAAACAAAACCAAACGCCTGATTAACAATTAAAAATGTTTTTAATGTATGCATTTATATAGAGAATTATTAAAAGGAGCAGAGCTATTTAATTATGATAATCCTCAACTATAAATGTATAAGTAAAAAAATTTTAATACTCTATATCTTATTAATAATTCAATAAACATTATTTATACAATATAAATACATTATTTTTACATTTCGATATGGTTTTGACTTATAGAGAATATTATTATCAATCATATAGGAATTGAAAAAGGGACGTTGATAAAAATAAAGTTTTTTAATGGAGGATTATTAAAATGAGATTAACCAATGACAGCTATAACAGTTTAAATTCTTGCAGAATAAGTATTTTTCAAATTCAATTCTATTTAGGTTTGGTGAGCATATTTATTTTATATTTCTTTTCTATATTGTCTGTTCAGGCTACTCCTCAAATAAATGATGTTATCTTTTATCAAGGAGAAAAAAATGAGTTAGTTACTCACTGGGCATATCCCAGTCCATTGGAAATATATTTTCGTGATGAATCAGAAGAATCACCTTTTAGTGCATCAAGTACTGCAAACTATCGGGGCCATGTTGCTGATTGGGAAATTAAAGATAATAAACTTTATCTGGTAGGTATTAAACGATCTGATCAAGCTTTTTCAGATAAAAATACAGATGCAGAATTAGAAAAATTATCAAAACAGGTAATGACAGAAATTTTTACAAACGAGATAGATACAGATAATAGAGTATTTGCTAGTTGGTATTCAGGTAACCTTGAGATTTTTAATAAACGAATATTGAAAGAATATAGAAGCCCTTATGAGAAGAAGACATATAAGATATTAGAGCCTACCGAAGTTAGCCTAGTACAGGTGAAAAATGGTGTCGTTCAGAATGAAACCAATTTCCCTTTCGATGAGTTCTGGAGAAAATATGAACTTATCCTGAAATATAATAAGCTAGAACAAGAAGATATAGCAGCGATTTCCGATCGTATTTCATTTATTGAAAAGTATACTAGCGAAATTAAACGTCTTGAATCGTTAAAGTCAGATACACCATCATTTTCTGAAGATGATTTTGATGTATTTTTAACTAGATATTTAAGTATTCCAGTAAAGATCCCATTGACTGATTTTTCGATTGTGAAGGATGCGACTCTAGCAAGAGAAGCATCTGGTTGGACAGGTGGTAATGATCTTCGTAATAGCAAAGGAAAGTATTTAATTTTTCTTGAGATGGGTGCTTCTAATGTACCGAAAGGACCATGGAGTAATCATGTCGGAGGCGCTGTACAAGTTGTTATAAAATTAGATGAGCTTATTTCTAAAAAACTTACTATCTCAATGTTAGACAATAATAATGTACATTTAATTAATAATTTTGGTGGGCCAGACAGTATCGAAAAAACTATAAAAGGCACACTTAAAATAGATACAACGAATGAAAGAATTTTATTGACCGGCCAAATCCAATTAGCAACTAGAGAACCAACCACACATCAAGAATTTATATTTGAGAATAAGGAGATTCCTATATACAGCATAAAAGAATACCTTAAAAAAACCGGAGTTATGTAAATCACTCCGGTTTTTTTGTGTCTGATGATTATCTAGCTATTTCATCTTCTCCTGGTTCGGGATCATCGATGAGTGGGTTAGTGATTGCGTGTAGAGTATTTTCAAGTTCAGCTGTCGCGTTTTGTATATCTTGCTTGAGTTGGTTTAGTTCAGTGGCTGTGAAATTAACTGGATCGTCTTGGGTAAATAGGTTGGCTACTTGATAGAGACGAGCGATTTGACCAGAAGCGGTTTTGCGCAGTGCTTTAAGTTCAGATTGTTGTAAAGCTTGAATTAGTGTTTGGTCTTTTGATGAACCGGTATGGTAGTCGTCCGTTTCTTCTCTTAAATAATTTGCTTTGCTTGCTGAGTGGATTGGATAAATGTTGTTATTAAATTGCTCAGGGCTTTTTTTACAATCATATGTAATCATATTCAATTCTCCATTTGTTGTTTAGCTAAACTTTATAACGATAAAGTAATGTTATTATACTATCTACCGATCGGCTAACAATCAATTTTTGTATAAACCTGCTGTTAAATAGAAATAAATCTTAAAGATAAAATCCATTAACACGATATAAGATAAAGTATTTATTACTAACGAATAAATCTTAGTTTTTTAGAATTTAGATTGATGGAGAGATGAGTTGAAACATATTATCTATTTGAGTTTTCTTTTAGTGTTAATGACAGGCTGTGCTTCAATTAGTTATCAAGAGCCTGAATCTGGGCCAACGGCTAATGTACGGTTTGTGACAGATTCTAACAGCATTACAGTTGTCCGTTATTATTCAGATATGAATTGCTCAGATGAGCAAGAATGGATGCGGTTAAGAAAAGGTTATTTTGTGAATAGCGATCCTAAGAGCCTTGATATGCCTTTAGGCGATTATCATAAGAATGCTTTTAAAGAATTCAAGGTCGATTCAACAAAGCCATTAACGGTTATGTTTGATGGCGATAGATCAAATGTTGGTGGAACCTTTTCATGTGGTAGCTTGGTTAATCTTCATATGGATGAGGGCAAAGATTATGAGCTAAATTATTCTATAAGTTTTGGTGGTTGTACAACCGATGTTTATGAAATCATTGAGAATGGACGAAATAGTTACAAAAAAGATCTCATTGCTAAATTTGATAATAAAGTACCAAAAGAAAATCAAGCTTGTTTGGATGCATTTGAAAAAACAAGATGGTATTAAAATTAATTTTTAAAGTTTTGTCGTTATCTTAGCTTGCAATAACATACCAAACACAGCTAAAGTTTGGGTATGTTACGTATTATTATCATTTCTTTTATCGCTGCATTAATGCTCTCGGCCTGCGCTGGTGGAATAAGCGGTACTATGAGTAGTTCTGCTTTTGGTTATTGGCAAGTATATAAGGTTGACTATCAACCTAGTTTATATGATGAATCTAATTATACCGTTGGAGACAATCTAGAAGACCTGTTTTTTAATATGGGATTTGAAGGTGATGACCAATGGCACTCGCCACTTCTAAACTATTCTCGGGTTAATACATTTAAGCGGCTATATAAGGATAGATACATTAGAATTGATGTCGAAGTCTCTGAAGAAAATATTATTCTTATGTCAACGTCTTATTCTCCGGTGACTAAAAATGTATTTAATAGTATTCAGTCGGAATTAAACGAATTGTTTGGCGAATCCAATGTAGCTCAATGTTACGGTATCAAAGATAATTTAGGTCATAGTTGCTTTAAAGGTGAGATATCAGGAGCTAATCTGACTAAAATATTTTCTGATATATTTGGTGAGCAATAATTATTATAACTAAGATAAAAGCAGTTATATTTTTTACCAACCATAAAATCCAAAACGTGAACGGAAACGATAATAGGGATGGTAAGGGAAGCGATTGAATCTTCCGTAGAATCTAGGATAGAAGAATGGATCATAGTAGGGATATCGTTCAACACGGGATAGTCGTTTTGGCCAGATATGAAATTCAGTTACAGTGATGATTGGATATTCGTAATCATGTTCGTTGATGGGTTTGATGATGCTTGAATCGATGGTTCCGTAGATAGTAATCGTTTTGTTTTTGTAATGTTCTTCATCAATAAATTCATCCACATCGGCTAGGAAGCGTCCTTGGTAATCATCATTGGGTATTGGTTCACCTGCGTAGTCTAATGGCATACTCAAGATTTCAATTCTTGAAGTTTGTTGGGTGTTTTCTACTGAGATGATTTTCCCACCCCAACGTACATTTTTTCCTGTATTTTTTTCTAAATTTTCCTTGATGTTAGTATATTGAATGTCAGGCACTGGCGCATCGTTAATTGTTTTTGGTAAGTTATTTGCACAGCCTGAAACAAGCAATAATATAGCTAAAGGAATTAATATATTTGCCGATGCTTTTTTTGCTAAGTTCATTACATTCATGAATGGTTAGTCTATATTATTGGAATAGGGTTCAGAATTTGTGTAATTCATTACGGAACTTTAACCCTATGTAATAGTTGGTTTGCTTTATTATTGTTGAAAGTTTAGGAGTTTGACATGGATAATAAGTATGACGACCTAGTGGAGTCTGCGTTTGCGCAGACTGAGGCTGGGTTTAGGGAAAAGATCTTTTCAAAATCGAACAGTGTACTGGTTCCGATTTGGTTGATTACCGATCTCAGTAAATACAATATGGCGGATTCGAATTTTCTGGAGAACCAATCACCTTACATTGATAAAGGCTTGGAAATACCAGAAAAATTTGTGCCCTCTATCATCGATAAGCCTCTCTATTTTCATAAATTAACCAATAAATATTTCTTCTTAAAAAAGGAGCTAACCGCCGATTTTCTTGATCAGTTAGAGGCGAATTGCCAAAAAGCGTCGATATCTGATATCGCGACGAATTATTCATCGGATAAAAAATTTGATTGGAGTGATACTGAAGAAAAAATAGATGAGATAGCGGCTAAGTATGATTATCTTGATCCTGCTGAAATGCAGGAGAATATAAAGTTGGTT
The DNA here is from genome assembly GCA_965243205.1 of Gammaproteobacteria bacterium. GTDB lineage: Bacteria > Pseudomonadota > Gammaproteobacteria > Eutrophobiales > Eutrophobiaceae > CBDEUK01. The sequence continues at coordinate 1,041,225 of CBDEUK010000002.1, read as the reverse complement.
GAATCTGTTATTGAACAATTAACCGTATCACCAAATGTATTAAATTATCTGGATGATTTTGCACACAGTGATTGGTCTGATAAATATGATACTAATATGGCGTCATTAATGTTGGCGATCAGTTTTTCTAAAACAATCTCAGGTTTTAATAATGAAGATTTGAAAAACTTAATCAGCATGTTGGTGTTTAAGGATATCGGTTATTCAAGACTATCAAAGGATGTTGAAAATTATGAGTTATTGCACCCATTGGTTAGCTACCGAATTATTAATGATGCTAATAAAAAAAGTGCTGTTTCAAAAAGCCTTAGTTCAGAAGTGTTAGATTCCATTTTGAAACAACATGAGTTTATTGATGCGAGTGGTCCATTAGCATCAAGAGAACATCCTATGGTGCTTGATAAAGATGGTAAAGTCACTGTACCTATTTATGCACAAATTTCTGGTCTTTGTGAATTATTCAATCATTTTTATCAACAACAGAAAAACACAACATTAGCATTAGCCTTATTAAAAGGTATGTGTTTGTCAATTGGCAATACTGAAGGTAAATACGATAAAGTGTTATTTAATCAGTTTGAATCGTTTTATAAAAACACCTTGATTCAGGATGATAAAATGTTATCTGTATTATTGGAGAATAATTTAAAGTCGATTCTTGGTAAGTTAAAACAAAACTGGAATGTTATTTCTGAAGGTTCGAGTCTACCTCAGTTTGATAGAGTTTATAAAACTATTGAAAGTGATGCATCTTTGGATAATGCTGATAAAATAGCGAAGATATTTGTGATTCTAAGAGCATTATCGAATACAAATAATAAAGCGATGAATAATCTCATTCATTATTTATGTCCATGCCCACCAGCATTTAGCCAAGTAAATAACAATTAAAATATATTAATAGTGTCCAGAGTTAAAGAAATCAAAAATGACTACGGTTTTTTTGGAATAGGGATTTTACATACCAGTGATGAATATAACATTGGGACTTTATGGCGTTCGGCATATTTATTAGGTGCGAGTTTTATTTATACCGTTGGTAAAAAATATACTCCACAAGGCAGTGATACTACAAAAGCCTGGACCAGAATTCCGTTATATCATTATCAAAGCTTTGAAGATTTAAAATCGAACCTTCCTCATTCTTCACAATTGATTGCTGTTGAAATGGGAGAAACTGCCATTCCATTAAATGAATTTGAACATCCGCATCGTGCTGTGTATTTATTAGGCAATGAAATGAGCGGATTGCCTGAACAACTTATCGAGGAATGTCAGTCAGTCGTTAAATTACCAGGAGAATTTTCTTTGAATGTTGCTGTTGCAGGCAGTATTGTGATGTATGACAGAGGTTGTAAATATTAAATCGATGATTCTTTAAATGGATGCGACAATTTGTCACATTCCATAATATTTTTTGATCAATATAATCCCTCCCTCAAATATTTATCTAAAAAAAATATAACAATAAATATTTCTTTGTAGTTTTTGATATTATTTTGGGGGATTCTGATGAAAAGATTAGTTTTCTTTTCTCTTTTATGTGTGTCTGCATTAACACAAGCAGAACATAATCAAGCTTATTCAAATTCTGAGACAGATGAAGTTGTTATCTATGGTGAACAATTGTTCAAAGATACAACACAAGTGAGTCCAACTTCGGTGATCACAGCAGAGGATTTTGAACATTTTAATGTGACAACAGTAGAAGATGCGATTTCTTTAGAACCTAGTCTCATTGTACGTAAACGTTTTATCGGTGATCCAAATGGTGTGATTGGTATCCGTGGTTCGAATATGTTTCAAGGCCATCGTTCTCTAGTTTTTGCTGATGGTTTACCACTTCATTATCACTTACAAACCCGTTTTTCAGGTGCGCCTCGTTGGTCGTTAGTCTCTCCAGATGAAATTGAAGAGATTGAAGTGATCTATGGGCCGTTCTCAGCTGAATACGCAGGTAATTCAATGGGCGGTGTGGTGAATATCCTTACGAAAGAACCGACTGAACGACGTATTGTTCTAGAGGGTAATTTCTTTGCCCAACAATATGATGTTCGAAGTACAGATGAAAATTACTTAGGTGGTAAATTCTTTGGATCATTCGAAGATAAGATCGGAAACTTAAGCATCTTTGCTTCATACAATCATTTACAAAATGAAAGTCAGCCACAGACTCAATTTTTTAACTCTGCCAGTGGTGCAGGCGGTACTGTTGTTAATGGTGCGCTAAGTGGTGTGAATGCAACGGGTGATAATGGGTTTTATATTGGCGATTCAGGTGCTGAAGAAGCAATAACCGACCTATTTAAAATAAAGTTCGGATATGACTTAGGTGACTATCATATCCGAACTTCTTTAGCATACGAGGAGCGTGAGCGAGATCTATCTGACCTTAATAGCTTCTTGACTGATGCAACAGGTAATACGATTTGGAGTGGTCCGGTTACTTTTAATGGTACAAACTTAAATATTAGTGGAACAACATTTCAGGAACGTTATCAAGAACGAAATAGTCTCCTACTTGGTTTAGGGTTTAGTGGTCCACTTTCTGATAATTGGTTATTTGATTTGTACTACAGTAATTTCGAAATCCTAAAAGATGAGGAAATTCGCAGTGGTCGTAATCCGAACGATCCTACATTTATAGCTGTGAACCAAGGTTTTGGTGGCCGTTTAACGGATGCTAATGATACTGGTTGGCAAACAGTAGATTTAAAAGCAGGTACAGAAAATCTATTTGGCAATGGTAAAGGACGACTGTCAGTCGGTGGTCATTATGATCGCTATAAGCTTTCTATAAACCCATATAACTACGACTCTATAAATAACCTTATAGGTAGTGCACGTAGTTTCAGTGGTGGTGAAACCAATACTTATGCTTTATTTGCTCAATTTGGTTATGAGTTTCATCCACAATGGGATTTGGGTTTGGGTTTACGATATGAGCATTGGCAAGCCAACGGTGGTTTTTCTGGAACAAGACAAGTTGATAAACGTGATGAACAAGGCTTATCACCTAAATTTTCATTGGTGTTTTTTCCAACTAATGACATAACACTTCGTTATTCATTAGCTCGTGCAATACGTTTTCCTTTAGTTGAAGAGCTATTTAGAAATGAATCTACTGGAATTCGTCAATTTGTATCGGATCCAAATTTAGAACCAGAAGATGGCATCCACCATAATTTACTCATTCAAAAGGATATTAAAGGTGGTTTTTTTCGTGTGAATATATTCCATGAAACCATAGATGATGTGATTTTTACCTTTAGTGCAATCGACTTATCAAATAATACTATTACAACCACTTTACCTGTCGGTGAAGTCGAAACGACGGGTGTTGAATTTGTTTATAATCAAATCGGTATTTTTAATTCGCCGTTTGATATTCGTTATAATATGTCGTATACCGATTCTGAAATAACAGATAATCCATTGAATCGTTCTATAGAAGGAAGACAATTTCCACGCATTCCTTATTGGCGTTCGAACTTATTGTTAACCTATAATGTCAATTCTAGTATCGATGTTTCAACCAGTGTACGTTATGCATCGAATAGTTTTGGCCAATTAGACAATAGTGATAGAGAAAGCAACGTTTTTGGTGCTCAGGATAGTTTTGTATTTGTGAACCTTAAAGGTAATTGGCGAGTGAATAATAATTTTAAAGTGGGAGCGGGTGTGGATAATGTTTTTAATGAAGAAGCCTATGTATTTCACCCTTGGCCATTCAGAACTTTCTTCTTAGAAGGGAAATACGTATTTTAATTAATGAATATTTATAAATCTTATTATTACTTACTAACAGCACTGATGATTTATTTCTCCAGTGCTGTTTTTGCACATGGCAATAAAGAACATCTTGTACCTGAGTTTTGTAAAAACTTGAAAGATAGTGTTCCGCATTGTGGAAAAACACCATCATCTGCCTTTGATAAAAATAAAATACTTTGGATAGTTTATGTTGATGGGAAGTATATTAAGTTAGTTTCTAGCGATGATGAAGGTGAAAGTTTTTCATCCGCTGTCACAGTCAATCCGAAACCTGAAGTAATTTCATCGGATGGAGAAAATCGTCCTAAAGTTGCTATAGGGAATAACAATGAGATTTATATCAGTTGGACTGAGAAAACTGAAGGACGATATACGGGTGATGTTCGTTTTTCACGTTCTCTAGATGGTGGAAAAACATTCTCTAAACCAATCACTATAAATGATGATGGTTTACTCACAAGCCATCGATATGATTCATTATCGGTTATGGATAATGGCGATGTTTATTTAACTTGGTTAGATAAACGCGATTTAGTTGCGGCTAAACGTGCTAAAAAACCATATAACGGTTCGGCCGTATATTACACTGTTTCGAAAGATTCAGGTAAAAGCTTCGAAAAGAATAAAAAAATCACTGACCATAGTTGTGAATGTTGTCGAGTGATCACCGAGCAGGACTCACAAGGAAACGCAGTGGTACTCTGGCGACATGTATTTGGTGACAATATTCGCGACCATGCAATTATGACATTGAATGGTCATAGTGATATTCAAAGAGTGACTTTCGATGATTGGCAGATCAATGCTTGTCCTCATCATGGGCCTGATATGGTTTTAGATTCTGAAGATAATTTACATCAAGTTTGGTTTACTGGTAAAGAAGGTAAGGGTGGCTTGCACTATGCTAAATTTGATGTAGAAACCAAATCTCTTAAAAATGAATATCATATTGACCCTTCACCAATGGCATCTCGACCACAAATAGCACAATTCGATAATGAGCTTTTTATTATTTGGAAACGAGTCGAGGGAGATAAAACATTATTGAATATGATGCGTTCTGTGGAAAATTCTAATGAATGGTCAGAGATCAGTATTATCGCTGAAACAACGGGCGCATCGGATCACCCTCAGTTAGTACAGAATGACGAACATCTGTTAGCGACATGGTGGACTCAAGAGAAAGGAATGCAAATCGTAAAAATAGGGGATGCGATAGATTCTTCCTTACAGCCATTTACTACGAAGAGTTTTGAAACGATAAAGAATGCTTATCAAGGGCAAAATGTTTTAATGGTTTTATGGTCTCTTGATTGTCCTCCTTGCTTTAAAGAGATGGCATTGTTAAAAGAAAATATAACATCGAATAATTTTCCAAAATTGGTTTTAATTTCCACCAATGGGAAACAGGATTTATCAGAATTAAATCAAGTTCTAAAACGATATTCATTACATACAGCAGATAATTGGTATTTTGACGGGCTTGATGAACAACTCCGTTATGTAATCGATCCAACTTGGTATGGTGAATTACCAAGATCGTATTATATAAAACAAGATGGTGCAGTATTAACGCATCGTGGATTATTAAAACAAGCCAATTTGGATGATTGGTTAAATAATACTAATTAGAAGTAAATTTTATTACGTTCAGAAAAATCATGTAAAATAACCTAATATTACTTTATTGGTTATAGCATGAATCAATACGATTACTTAATTATTGGTCAAGGATTGGCTGGTAGTTTACTCGCATACAAACTCTTTCAAAGAAATCAAACATTTCTGATTCTAGATAATGCAGAAAATAATGCATCACATGTGGCTGCTGGTTTAATTAATCCTGTGACAGGTATGCGCTTGGTCAAGGCAAATAATATAGAAGAGCTTTTATTTACAGCTAAAATATTTTATAGACAATTAGAGGGTTTTTTAAATCAATCGTTTTATACTGAATTGCCAATGCTTAGAGTTTTAAAAAATGAACAGGAGTATTTGTCTGCTAATAAAAGATTCAAACAAGAAGATTATAGGTCGTATATAGAAGAATATCATTTAGAAGATAAGTATATAAATTCATCATTTGGTATTGCTAAACAAAAACAAACAGCCTTATTAAATATCCCCAGTATTTTGTTAAACCTAAAGCAGTTTTTTATAGATAAAAATTGTTATCTAGAAGAGCGTTTCAATGTCAGTGAATTAAGCATAAACACAAAGGTAAAATGGAAAGAGTATGAATTTAATTCGGTTATATTTTGTGAAGGTTATAAACAGATTGAAAATATATATTTTAATTGGCTACCATTGAAACCTGTTAAAGGTGAAATTTTGACGATTGGATTAAATGATAATCAAATAATTAAGAATAACATTCTTAATTATGGCTATTGGTTGACTCCTTTCGGGACTGAAACATATAGAACGGGTGCGACATTTGATAGGGGTTTTTCTAATATTGAGTCCACGAAAAATGCTAGAAATGAATTGCTTTCTGAATTTAAATATCATATTAATTATAAAAATAATATTGATATCGTAAAACATGAAGTCGGCATTCGGCCGACAACTATTGATCGAGAACCTATGATTGGTATGCATCCAAAGTATAAACAACTGTATACATTTAATGGCTTTGGTACAAAAGGCAGTTTGTTAATTCCTTATTATTCAGAATGTTTAATCAATAATTTATATGAAAAAACACCATTGCCTTCGAATGCTAATATAGAACGTTTTTATGAAAAATATTCCATTAACTGAAGAAGCACATAAACGTATTGAGTCTGTAATTGAATCTGGTGATATTGCGATCGATGCAACATGTGGTAATGGTCATGATACAGTTTTCTTGGCAAATACAGTTGGAGTTGAAGGAATTGTTTATGGTTTTGATATACAGGATTCAGCTATTGAGAAAACAAAAGAACGGTTAGAGAAAGAAAATTTAAATAACGTTGTTTTAATCAAAGGTTGTCATAGTGTATTATTTGATTTAATTGATCCAACGATTAAAAAATCTATTAAAGCGATAATGTTTAACTTGGGATATTTGCCTGGTTCAGATAAGAAAATTATTACTAAAAAAGAAACAACATTAACCGCTTTAAATAAATCTCTTGAGCTTATTTCAAATAAAGGTTTAATAACTATTATAGTTTATCCAGGGCATGAAGGTGGAAAACTGGAAGATGAAGCCGTTTTAGACTGGGTTAAAAAATTATCAAAATCAAATTATCGAAATGAAATTTTTTTTGGTGATGAAAATAATATTTCATCACCAAAACTTATTTGTATTTATGGACTATAAAGTTATAAGTTGTAAAGAGTAGATATTATTGAATATTCAATGTGCTAGGCTTTAGGTATTTACGGCTTGTCTCCAACGGCCTTCTCGAAAACCTGCTAAAACTTCTAACACACGACTACCTTCAATGTTCTCAAATCCTTTTTTAAGGAAATTATTTAATCCAGGGATCTTCTTGGTTACATTAGAATTAGTATTGTAAAATCCCATTGTCCAATTCTCGAATTGTCTACTATCGACATCATGTTTGAGTAAGATTCTTGAGTTTTTATGTCTATCATCTTTTTCAATTTTAGAGTAAAGGTTTTCTACGGCATCTTTGGGACCAGTAAGCACTTGAATAAAAGAACCTTCATGATATAGAAGCATACCCGTGATATTTAGCTTCGTATTGTTTTCGCGTGCTTTTTCTAAAATAGGTACTAAATCATCTTCCTGAAAGGTTTCGGTTGCTGAACTGACATACAGTAATTGATGAAGTGTTTCTGCCATAAGTGATAGATCTCCATGCAAAGACTTAAGCTATCGGCTGAATAATTAAATACTTTAGAATTAATGATTAGAAAAATTGTCTAGTACAGAACGTATTGTTCTAACAAATAGTCTGAATCGATCATTGGGTCGCCAATGATGATTATCATAGTCAGGTTTATGAAATAAACTTTTACGAAACCCTTGAGTCATTTCAATTTGCACACCTTGTTTTAATTTTCCACGATTACAAATGTTGGTAAGACCTTTACCTTGACGTGTTGGACTTGAGTCATGACTCGCATCAAAACCTTCCGATAATAATGCATCAATAAAAGTTTGTTTCAAAGGACCATCTAATCCACCAAAAAACACTTTAGGCTCTTTCCCATAAGCACCATGAATGGATATGACTGTATCGACTTGATTTGCGATCCTGATAGCAATGGGTTCATCAAAATTATTACTAGTAATATGTAATCGATGGCAATGATCTTGTAAACCAGCAAAGCAATACCAAGCATGATCTTCTTCGGCTATAGCATCAGAAATTTGTTTTGTACCATGTTCAATATAACCACCATGTGGGGCTACGATAGCATAGCGTGTATTGAGATCACGAAATAGAATGTCATAATCTATACCTTTATTCTCGTGAGAAGCTAGATCAGAATAATTTTTGTATTTATCAACCATTCTAAAGTTTTAATACTAATAATTAAATTCTTGGCATGAAAGGATTGGAACTCATAATAGAATTAATCATATAAATACAAACTAAAGCGTATACAATGCGTGGGGTCCATGCTGCAATTTCTTGGAAACGACGGGTGACTTCTTTTCTTAGATTCTTTCCATAACGTATAAGTGCTTCGTCAAGCTTACCTGATGTTTCTCCAGTTCTCAAAAATAGAATAGCATCAGATGGTAGATAAGGGTTCAGCTTTAATGCGTCAGTCATGCTTGAATGAGATTGTAATTTTTGTATTGCAGAGCTAAAACTTTCACGAATAACTAAGTTGTCAATTGTCTTCACAGTTTTTGGTAGTGCATCATGTGCGGTAATACCTGAACCTAATAACATGCCTAAGATTTCTATAAATTGGGCAATATTATGTTTGATGTATGTCTTACCTATAATAGGTAATTTTAAAATTAAACTATCCATTGATTTAGCTAGCCCTAAATTTTTTAGAAAACCATTTCTTAACCAGCCGGGTAATTCTATTAAACAATAAGCAACCAATCCGATCTTTATTAAGAAGCCAAGCGTTATATATAAATATTCATTGAGACTAATTTCTCCAGTAAAATATTTAGGAAAGGGCGCGATAAACACAGCTAATGAGAAGATTACTAATGGAAATATTAATCGACTTTTCATCTCCTGAGATAATCTCATTTTTAGTTCGTAGTGAGATGCTAGTTTTTTGAAGCTTTCAGCTAGTTTCCCTGAATAAGATCCTGATTCAATCAATAAACCATCTACCTCTGTGAATAGTCCATTACGTAATCCAGAGTTAGCTAATGCAGAACCACCTTTTATAGAGATAAGACAAGATTGTAATAATTTATTTAGATTTTTATTTCTATGAGGCAATAATGTTTGCAAAGCATTGGTTAAAGGAATACCTGCATGTTCCATAGTAGAGAGTTGTTGAAATAATTCAGCTTTATGTCGTGAACTTAATTTCATATTAAGCAATCACGGTTCTATTTTTTGCCCAATTGCGCAATTGAGAAATTTCTTCTTCCATAACAATCGATAGCGGTCGAGTTTGTTTTATTTCTTCTAAGATATGTCGGGAATTAAGCTCTTCTTCAACAGATAGGGCTGAATAACATGCGGAGACAATCGCTTGTTCTATTTCGGAACCAGAAAACCCATCACTTAAGTCAATAATCTCTTCAAAATTAATTTTATCTTGTTTGATCTTACGCTTATTAAGATGAACTTTGAAGATTTCTTCACGAGTTTGATTACAAGGTAAATCGACAAAAAATATTTCGTCTAATCGGCCTTTGCGAATAAGTTCTGGTGGTAAACTCGAGATGTTATTGGCTGTTGCTACAATAAACACTTTTGAATTATTTTCAGCCATCCAAGTGAGTAAGGTTCCTAATACTCGTTGTGATGTACCTGAATCATTACTATCGGTTTGTATACCTTTTTCGATTTCATCTATCCACATCACGCATGGTGCTAATTGTTGGGCTGCATTTAGTGCATCACGAATATTTTTTTCAGTTTCACCAATATATTTATTATACAAAGCGCCAAAATCGAGTCGTAATAATGGGACACCCCAACAACCTGCAACAGATTTTGCCGCTAAACTTTTACCGCAGCCTTGTACACCTAATAATAGAATGCCTTTAGGTGTATCAACTTGGTTTTCAGAAGAAGAATCTAAGAAATAGTTTTTTCGAATATCTAGCCATTTTTTTAAATTTTTAAAACCGCCGACATCATTGAATGCTACAGTATCATATTCAAACGTTAACGCACTATCTTGACTAACTAATTGATATTTTGCTTGCATTACTGATTCAATATCACTATGAGTAATTGCTCCATCATCATAGATTGCATTGCGTATTAGACGTTTAGAGTCGCTGATGGTTAGTCCCAGTAAATTTCTAACCAATAAATCTATAGCCTTGTTATCCGTTTTTACTTTTTGAGCTCGATTTTTAATGCTCCAAGCTTTAGCTTCTTCAAGAATTAATTGACGAAGATTATTTTCATCCGGTAACGATAATTTAAAATTAGCTGTAAGACGTTTAATTTCTTCTGGTACTTCTAATCTATGGCTAATAAGTACCAAAATATTTTCACTTCTAGATGCGTTTAATGCGAGTTCTTTAACTAAACGTAAAATTTTAGGGTTGGTCAAATAAGGATGAAAATCCATTAAAACAATAATTTCATTGATAATAGATTTTTTTATTTCTCTCAAAGCTTCTTCGGGATCAGTCAGATCTTTTTCATCAGATTGCCTACCTTCAAGCGACATACCCTCGATGCTAAAATCTGATTTAGATACTAAATGATGTTTTAAACCATCTGCAGCTGACCAAATATGCATACCTTTATTGGTTTTCTTTACAATCGTTTGTAATAGTTCCAAGGTGCGCAATTCTTCGTGTGTTTCAATCACTAAAATAGGGAAGTGCGACTCAAGTAGAAGTTCTAAATTCCGTTGGTCAGTCATTTTTTACAGAGATATTCCTTATTTAAGATATAAGTTATAAATTATATACAATACTAAATGTGTATCATAGAATACAATTTCAATATCCAATTTGATTTAAATTCATAATTACTATGGAAACACTTTTTCAATATCTTAGTTATTTGGTTTCGGGCTTCTTTGGATTTATTGCATTATTAGTTTTATTAGCTTTAATATTCGGGAAAAGGGTAGAAAAAAAATGGGAATATGAAGCTGATTTTCATGATAAATTTCATCGTGAAATTGGTGAGTTTGATATTGAGTTACGAAAAGTCGAAAAAGAAGATATTGATTTTAAACTAAAAGCTGAATTTAAATTAAAACATTCTGAACTGAAACAAGGCCAGATAGTAAAAGTTTTTTTAAATGATGAATTAGTGATGGAAGGTTCTGTAATTCAAGAAGGTAGAATCTTTCTTAACAACGATCACTTAAAGTCAAAAATTGAAAATCCTCAGGAAGGTCAAATTTGTCGTGTAATGTGCAGCGCAACAGAGTTATTTGCTGTACCTATTCATAAAGATTAGTAAGGTAAGATTCCCGTTCTTCGTTTTAGCTTTTTAAGTTATTATTGTTCTTTTGCATAAAATATTTCTAGAGGAGAAAGTAATGCGTTTTAGTCGTAGTATCGTAGCTATTATTTTATTTAGTATTTCATCAATAGTATCAGCAGCTGATTTTATAGAGGTTGAAAAATCGATAGAAGTTTCTGGAGATGTTAAAAAAGTATGGCAAGAGATAGGTGGTTTTTGCGCGATCAAAGATTGGCATCCTGCTATTAGTGAATGTCAGGAATATGATGACCACGGAACTTACTATCGTAATTTAACATTGGCAGATGGTGGAAACATTTTAGAAAAACGTAAAGAAGAAGTTGAGAACAGCTATACTTACTTTATTAAGAAAGGCCCTTTACCTGTAAAACCTTATAAAGCAACATTTATGGTAGATGGTGATGGTAGTACGACTAAAATCACATGGAAAGCAAATTTTAAAGCAAGAGGAGCAAGTGAGGAAGAAGCAAAAAGTATTATCGAAGGAATTTTTGATGCTGGTTTAGCATCGCTTAAGGACAAATATAAATAGTTCTGTATTTATAAATTAAAACGATGACCATATTTATGGTCATCGTTTTTTAATATTAAGATTTATTTTGTTTAGAAAATCTAAATAATCCAATTATTGCAGAAGAAAATAATAAAGCAGCAGGTGGAATAGGGGTTGGTACTGGTTCTGTTGAAAAGGCTTGATCCGATACCATAATATCATCAGTCCAAAAGGCTTTATCAACAATAGCACCATTGCTACCAATCCAAGGTCCAAAAAATAATTGATTGAACATAATGTTTTCATCACCTTGGGCTCTTAGTAAAAGGCCGGTTCGCTCTACTTGTAATACACCATCAACCCACATACGCATTTCTCCATTAGATTGACCTGCATCGTTCATTTTTACCATGGCTTGAATGTTATGCCAAACACCGGATTGAAATACAATATCCGAGCCTGATTTAGCATACCAATTATCATTATATGGACTATTTGCTTGTTGGGCTGCTCTAAGAACTGTGCGTGCTTTCCCGCTATCTTGTTCAAAGTAAGCAGTTAATTTTGTATTGGTTGGTGTTTGATATTGGTCAGCATCAGCAAATATATAAAAATCATGGATGCCTCCTGAATTCCATACCCAACCATCTTCATACATACGGTTATAACTTAAATAAATAGAATCTGAATCTGGTAATGATAGGCGCATCGATCTATCTGGACTTCCTGTTTGTTCGCCTTGGTTAAAAGAATAATATAAAGATTGATTTCCTGATGTCGATTGAGCTGAGCTTGTAGCGGTATTGTTTATGTCGTACCAGCCACGTTCTTGTGCCCAGTTAGAAGATTCAAAGTCTTCAACAATTAAAAAAGCGTTAGCATTAATGGAAAATAAGCAAAAAACATGAAATAAAAGCCATTTGGAATGAATGATATTTTTCATTTTATAACTCCAACAAATAGATACTAGTGTAATAATTACAATCACACATATATCGACCTACTTCGATAAGAAGTGTAGAAAACTGTGAACAATTTCTAATCAGTTTAAGAAGGAATGTTTAAAGATGTGAATGAATTCACAAAATAAATAGGAGTTAAAAAAATGTTAAAAATAAATGATAGTGGCCGAATCATCGGATTTGCCGATGATTCGGTTTTTTTGTGTCTGCTTTAGTTCATCTAAATACTCATCTACTTCGTCCAATAATTTATTTTTATTCGAACGACGTTGACCAGTTTTCGATTGAATATGCATTCCACCTTTTCGCATAATGGGTGCGCAAGCAAACGGGTTTCTGCGTTTAGTCATAAAAATATCACCTCCTTTAACCTTTAACACAAACCACTTGTTTTAATGTATGAACAATATCGACCAAATCCGATTGGTTTTCCATCACTTGATCAATATCCTTATAAGCACCAGGGATTTCATCGATGATGCCTTTGTCTTTACGACATTCAACACCTTCGGTTTGTTTTTCAACATCGACTGTATTGAATTGTTTTTTTGCTTGGGTACGGCTCATTTTTCTTCCGGCACCATGTGCGCAAGAGTTAAATGATGTAGGATTACCTTTTCCAGAAACAATATAAGAACGTGCTCCCATACTGCCTGGGATAATACCTAAATCGCCATCTCCAGCTTTAATTGCACCTTTACGTGTCACAAAGACTTTTTCATCGTAATGGATTTCTTCAGTCACATAATTATGATGACAATTAATCGCTTGTTTATCGATCTTAAAGCTTGGTAGTTTTTTCTTTAAGACATCCAAAATCATACGCATCATTTCTTTACGATTGATCATGGCATAGTCTTGAGCCCAACTAACGGCTTCAACATAGTCATCAAAATAATCCGTACCTTCAGTAAAGTAAGCGAGGTCTTTATCTGGTAAGTTGATTTGTAGACGTTGCATGTCTTTCTTAGCCAATTCAATAAAGTATTGACCAATTCGGTTACCGATGCCTCGGCTTCCTGAATGCAACATGATCCAAACAAAATCTTCTTCATCCAGACAAATTTCAATAAAATGATTACCACCACCTAAAGTACCTAATTGTCTTACCCAAGTTAAAAACGGTTTGTTTTTACTGTTATTGAGTTTTTTATGCTTTGCCATGATAGGTTCAAGACCTTTAGCAACCGCACGAATGGTTGAGTCTTTTGCCATATCTTTTTTATGCATGTTAAAACCAACAGGCACAACCGATTCAATGGTAGTGCGCAAACCGCGTAAATTGTCAGGTAATTGTTCTGCTTTCAATGACAAACGAATGGCATTCATGCCACAACCAATATCAACGCCAACCGCAGCAGGGATGATTGCGCCTTTAGTTGGAATAACTGAACCAACGGTTGCACCTTTACCCATATGTACATCAGGCATTGCCGCGACATGGCTGTGAATGAAAGGTAATTCTGAAATATTTTTCAGTTGGTTATACGCTTCAAATTCAATGTCATCAGTATAAATTTTAACGGGGACTTTCCCTTTGGTAATAATTTGTTTAATAGGCATTGTATTTTCCTTAATGTAAATAATAGTTTAACTTGCCATAGCAATACTTTCTTGTTTTGCTTTGATGATTTCTATTTGAGAAGGTAAAGAACAACTTTCATCAAAACAACATGCAGATGCTACGCCGTTTAATACCAAGTCTTTAGCATTAATTTGGCTTTCATATTGAGCATGTATTGCTCCTAATGCATAGTAGCGTCCAGAACCGATTGCCCAGTACTTTAAATAATGATTGACTTCTCTATAGCTATTGATCTCATAAATACCACCACTATTAATGATAATGGCTCTGAGTTGAATTGATTCAACAGGTTGATCTCTATCTTCAACAGTTTCAAGAAAATATTCATTTTTTAATAGCTTATGTAATTTAAATAATGTTTTTAAAATATTTTTTCTGTCTGAAAAATTAAATATTTCTTTATGCTCTTCTGTTACATATTCGAATAAGCTACTGACAGCATTCCAACCAACGATACCAACAACATTATCTTCGACCATACATAACTTAGATGCATTATCTAAATTATCAGAGCCAACAATTAAAGAGCCAAAGCTTAACTGAGTATCAGCAGCGATTGCTATTTCACCATTTTTAATTGCTGCACATACGATAGACATTGTATTTCTCCATTTATATTAATAAGCGGTTCGGGGCCAATTCCCCGAACCTTTCAAATTTGATGGGTTGATCTCAGTTCATCATTAAACATTGATCTTAACGGTATCCTGCAGGACCCCATCAAGGCCGCCGAAAACAGTGAGTCGGTCAACTTTTTCAGTGACTTTTTCCAGAGTTTCCAGCTCCTTCAATCGCAGCAGGGTAGGGTTCTCATCCATGAGTTTCGCTGTATTCAACAGAGAACGTGTTGCCGCAGTTTCCTCACGACGTTTGATCACATTCGCTTGCGCGACTTTCTCTGCTTCAACAACCTGGTTCAAAATATCCTTCATTTCACCAGGTAAGATCAGATCTTTGATGCCAACATTAATTACTTCAATGCCGTTATCAGCCACCTGATTGCGAACAGCATCGTAGACTCCACGATCCAATTCGCCTTTATTTGCGAGTAGCGTATCCAAGCTTCGAGTACCCACAGCTTGGCGCAGTCCAAATTGCGCTTCGCGATATAGATGATCCACCCAGTTCTTAACTGAGCTACGTGCTTGAATGGCATCAGTCACTTTAAAAGTTACTGCCATGTTGGCACGTAGCGTCACCTTATCCTTGGTCAAGATTTCTTGACCATTTACTTCCATGTTTTGTACTCGCAAATCTTCCTGCTCAACTTTGATATTGCGATTGAACTTCCAAAATGCATAAATACCAGCATTTAATTGTTCAACCAACTCGCCATCAACGAGCAGTAAACCAACCCAGTTCTGTTCTACCTCAGCGATATAGATAAACTGAGACAGTTTATTCGCCAACTTTGTATTACGGTTACGAACCAGAACTTTTAATTTATTCTTAGCAACCATAAAGTCAGTTTGGATATCAACTACTTCAACGTCGATATCGACTAAGCCTTTCCAATACAGCTGACGAGAACCAGGTTCTAATACATCTTCGAGCTGACCGTTTTTATAAACCAGACCAACCTCGAATTCGCCAAGTTCAATTACTTGAAAATGTTCATTGACCAAATCAGTTTTTTGTTTGATCAAATAATCCAATTTTTCAAAATTGAATTCGGCTTCATTTAGATCGTAGATCTCAACCTTGAGACGACGTAGCGGATCGAAAAAACGATACACGCCAGGTTCCAACACACGTTGAACACTGCGGTTCTTGATCAGCAACGCACGTTCGTAGTCGGCTACGACAATACGTTTAAGAAAGAACATTAAATTTCTCCTTTTATATAGTTAATAAAGACAGGACACCTGACACAACTAAAACGGGTTTACGTTTGAATATTCTGTTTTAATTAAGTAAGTGGAATCATTCGTTTCACCTATCCTGGTGGTTTTCCTTTTTAACGACGAATATTTCCTGTCACGTAATAAAACAGGTTCTTACCTAAACACAGGTTTTAATCATGATGAATAAATTGTTGTTCCAGATACTGACTGCTTATCTTTCATAAACAGGATATTCACGGCACCCTGTTGTAATGATGTCTTTCGACATCGGCTTAGTAGTAAAGGTGGGATTCGAACCCACAAGGGCTTTTGCCCGCAGACTTATAAGGTCTGTGCGTTTACCATTCCGCCACTTTTCTGAGGATAGAAGGAATCGAACCTTCGACAATCTGATTATGAGTCAGGTGCTCTCCCAACTGAGCTATATCCACTTGGTGTCAAAGCATGTCCTTATCGAACGGTATACACTTTGTGATTCAAACTTCAGTGCACCGGACAGGAACTCACGAGCCTGAACCGCTGTTCTCAAACATGTTATCTCTAACGCTTTTGTGTTTTATAAATTCGATTCATAAAACAACATTTGGTATCGGTGGCAGGCTACGATCCTGCATGTCATAAAGACGCTGGTTTCTGAAACCAGTGCGTATGCCAATTCCGCCACACCGACAAAATCTTTTATATTGGTTGGTCGTATCCGACTTGAACGGATATCTGGCTGCTTAAAAGGCAGCTGCTTTTCCATTAAGCTAACGACCATTACTACATTTAAAATTGGTACGCCCAGTAGGAGTTGAAAGCTTGTCGCTTCCTGCTCGCGCCCCTCTCTTGCATCCATGCAAGAGACCTACACCTAACGGATTCGTATTCTGTTGCTCTCGCCATTGAGCTATAGGCGTATATCTTAATTTGGTGGACATGACGGGTATCGAACCCACATACAATCACAATCAAGGCATTACTCTTGACTTGTTAAACCATTGGAAACGCGCGCCAGTTAACACCCGCTTACCAAGAGCATTAACCTGCATCCTCAACCATGCTGGTTTAACAACTTAGGCGACTGCCGGTTTTACTCGGACCACTTCAGCAACCGTTTTAGGTGGTAGCATCCATTTGCCAACATGCCCATTTAAATCAATTGGTGGATCGAGATGGCTTTGCACCACCGACGCATTGGGTTTCAACCAATCGCTCTACCTGACTGAGCTACCGATCCGTTCAATTTGGCTGGCACGGCAAGATTTGAAAGCTTACCGCTCCTGCTTACGCCCCTTACCTGCATCCTTGCAGGTAACTTGCATACAACTGATTAACAGTCAGCTCACCTATCTATGGTGCACATGCCATAAAAAAAGCCCGTTTGGCTTTTGCCAACCGGGCTTTTATATTTTTAAGTCCAGAAGGCTTTAACATTAGCCTCCCGTAACATTACAAGAAGCTAAGTAGTTTTATATTCATCAGCATTTTTTACAGGCGTACCGATCCATTGAGAGCAGCACGGATGTTCAGATCTGATGCGTCTATCATTTTTTAAATATAAAAAATTGTTACTTATTTCTATAGGCATATTTTCTCCAATAAAAAACCCCGAAGTCCTCACGGCTCATCGGGGTTTTGTTTGAGCCATGATAATTTTTATCAGGCTCTATGTTTTAGATAACCTGATCTAATGTGCTACATCACCTATCGGTTTTTTATAGGCACGATGAAGTCTGTTAACATTGCTTTCTAGAGACAACATTATAAAGTTCGTTTGCGTGTTAATTGTTTCTTGTTTCATAATGGGCGCGCATTATAGGCATAACTTAATTGAATGCAAGCATTATTTAAAAAATATTTTATTAAAGTTTTATGACTGATTTTAGACCTAAAGATTATATCTACACACAAGGATTTTATGCAGCCGTCGTTGCATATGAGTTGGAAGATGATCGTGTCTTAACAACATTGCGTTATTATCAAGATGAATTAGGTGATGTTGTCAAATTAAGTACGCAACAAGCTAATGAGTTTTTAAAACAGAATAAACCTGAATATTTATTTCATTCTAAAAACCACGATGTTTTATTGCATGCAATTTCTATTGATGAAATTGAAAGAATTTTTATTCCTAATGAAGCTTATCTTTTTTTAAAGACTCTACCTGTTCATGATGTTAAACAAACTCAAACATTAGAATTGATTAACTTTTTTGTTAACTCAGGGTTACAAACACAATCGATAGGTGTAACAGGTTCTGTGCTCATTGGTTTTCAAACAGATAAGTCTGATATTGATATTGTGATTTATGGTAGAGAATCATTTTGTAAGGTTAGAGAATTAATAAAGCAAGCATTAGAAAATGATTTTTTTCAAGCACTTGATTATGAAGTTTGGAAAGACAGTTTTAATCGAAGAGATGCTTCTATTACTTTTGATGAATATGTATTTCATGAAGAACGTAAGTTAAATAAGTTTTTATACAATGGAACTAAAGTGGATGTCAGCCTTGTCTTAAATGAAAATGAGTTGATTAATGAACATGGACCTTTTAAAAAAGAATCATCAATTACTCTAAAAGCAAGAGTCATTGATGATTCTAAAAGCTTTGATTTGCCTGCAAGATATTATCTAGACAATCCAGAATTGAATGAGGTTGTTTGTTATACTGCAACTTATGTAGGGCAAGCGATACAAGGCGAGATGATCGAAATTTCAGGTATGATTGAAATTAATTCACATGGTGAAAAAAGAATCGTCGTTGGAACCAGTCGTGAAGCTAAAAATGAATATATCAAAGTGATCGAACAAGGATAAAAAATGAAACGCTGTGAATGGTGTGGGAATGATCCACTCTATGTGACATATCATGATAAGGAATGGGGTGTTCCAGTTCATTCAGATAAAAAATTATTTGAATATTTAATTCTTGAAGGTGCTCAAGCTGGTTTAAGTTGGATCACGGTCCTAAAAAAACGTAAAAATTATCGAGAAGTTTTTGATGGTTTTGATTTTAATAAAATTGCGAACTATAAAGAGAAAAAGATTCAGTTATTGTTAAAAAATGAAGGAATTATTAGGAACCAATTAAAAATACGAGCCACGGTTATTAATGCAAATGCTTTTATTGAAGTCAGAGAAGAGTTTGGAACCTTCAATAAATACATTTGGTCTTATGTCGATAATCAACCAATTCAAAATTCTTGGAAAACATTGAAAGAGATTCCTGCTAAAACTGATTTATCAGATGATATATCAAAAGATTTAAAAAAACGTGGTTTTAAATTCGTTGGTAGTACGATTTGTTATGCGTTTATGCAAGCTGTCGGCATGGTTAATGATCATGTTGTAGATTGCCATCGTTATAAAGAGTTAAAGAATACTAAATAATGAAAGTCAGAGAATGGAAAAAACAGGATGTGGCTCAAATTTCTGAGCTGTATTTTAATACCGTTCGTAAAGTTAATTCAAAAGACTACTCTGACAAGCATCTTGAAGTTTGGGCATCTGAAATTATGCAAGATGATTTTTGGCTCAAGCGATTCGATAATTACTTTGTTAATGTTGTTGAAAAAGATGAACAGATCTTAGGTTTTGCTGAATATCAATATCCTGGACATATTGATTGTTTTTACGTTCACCATGAATGGCAACGTAAAGGAGTTGGCAATATGTTATTAACAAAGATAGAAAAAAATGCAAAAAAAGAAAAGACCAAACGTTTATTTGCTGATGTTAGTGTTACTGCTAAACCATTTTTTTTAGCAAACGGTTTTAATGTTGTTAAGCAGCAAAATAAACATTACAAAAATTTAATGTTTGAACAGTATTTTATGGAGAAATGGCTATGAAGAGTTTTAGTATCAAAAGGTTATTATCCATATTCATAACTCTTATTAATATAATGCTGCCTTTCGATTTATATGCTGAAGCGTATACCTGCCCCTCTATAGAGTTGATTAAATCAAGAAAGATATCTAAAGATTTTGATTGGACCGTATCGGATAAAACCACTTTAAAACAAGTGTTAAACGTTTCTGAGCTGATTGACGTTTCTATTGAAAATCATGGCGAATTCATCGGATGTATTTATAAAAGTGATAATGAAATGGTACGTTTAGATGCAAAACCAATAACGGTTGATTGTTTGGTGATTACAAGTTCATTAAATTGGTTAATGAATGAAAATGGTCAATCAGTCTGCAATGAAAACAATAAAATGCAATGTAAGTTTGAGGTCAGTTGCCAAATCATCATGGATGGTTCTTGATATCCTGTCTGTTTGTTCTGTTATACTTTATTTAAGTTAGATAATAATAATAAATTTAATAAATTAGGAATTAAGCATCATGATTAATAAATTTGAAACTTGGAATTTACGTGGTGATATATATGGAGGTATTACTGCAGCTGTTGTGGCATTGCCTCTTGCTTTAGCGTTTGGCAAAACTTCAGGTGCTGGGCCTATTGCTGGTTTATACGGTGCAATCTTTGTTGGGTTTTTCGCTGCGTTATTCGGTGGTACTAAGTCCCAAGTCTCTGGCCCAACAGGCCCAATGACGGTGGTCATGGCAGGAATCTTTACGCACTATGTAGCATTGGATCCTACGATGGGACCAGCTTATGCATTTACAGTCGTTATGTTGGGTGGTGTAATGCAAATCCTTATGGGGATGATGCGTTTAGGTGGTTATATAAACTACGTACCTGCGCCAGTACTGTCAGGTTTTATGAGTGGTATCGGTATCATTATTATTCTATTGCAGATAGGTCCTTTATTTGGTCACCCACAATTAAAGTCTCCTTTAGAATCGGTTCAATCAATTTATACTTATATAGAATCTCCTGGGTTCGATGCAATGATCCTTGCAGGACTAGCATTAGTGATCGTTTATTTTATTCCACCAAAAATAAATAAGTTACTTCCTGGGCCGTTGATGGCGTTAATAGTAGGCACTCTAACATTAATCTTTTTAATGCCTGATAGTGACACTAAAACACTTGGAGATATTCCTACAGGTATTCCTAATCCTACGATGCCAATTTTCAATCTTGAGTTATTACCTGGCATGCTAAAGTCTGCGTTAGTTCTAGCGGTTTTAGGTGCAATCGATTCATTATTGACTTCGTTGGTAGCGGATAAGGTCACTAGTGACCAACATGATTCGAATAAAGAACTTATAGGCCAAGGTATTGGTAACACCATAGCAGGTATGTTTGGTGGTTTACCTGGTGCCGGTGCAACGATGAGAACAGTGGTTAATGTAAAAGCTGGTGGGCGCACGCCTATTTCAGGTTCATTACATGCTGTTGTGTTATTGATTATAGTTTTAGGTGCAGGTAAATACGCGAGCTATATTCCTGATGCGGTATTGGCAGGTATATTAATTAAAGTTGGAACGGATATTATTGATTGGGCTTACTTTAAAGATTTCAAAAAAATCTATTGGCTAAGTACAGCTATTATGGTCATTGTTATGCTAGTGACGATATTTGTCGATTTAATCTTAGCTGTTGGTATTGGTATGGGTATCTCTGCTTTTGTCTTTATGCAACGAATGGCTAATCTATCATTAAGTGAGCTTCGCGTAATTCGAACAGTTGAAGATAGTGAAGGGCTTATGCAAGAAGAAATAAGCTTGATTGAAAGAGCGGAAGGTAAATTAATGATGTATCAAATTCATGGACCGATGTCTTTTCCGATGGCTAAAGGTGTAGTCCAGAAATTAGCTGCATTGGAAAATTATGAATCTATTATTTTTGATCTACATGATGTGACATCGATCGACTATACATCGATAAAAGCGATTGAAGATATGATCATTAAAGAATTACAAGATGGAAAAGATGTGATGGTTGTTTTAGGCGAAAATAAAGTGACTGAAGAATTAGAACGTCATAATGTATTATCTCATATAGAAGCAGCCGCAGTGCATGATAGCCGTATAAAAGCGCTTAAATATTATCATTCTTAAACTTGGAACTCTTTGAAATATAAGATGAAAATAATATTTTAAATGTATTTATATGTCGTTTTTATGAAAAAAATGACATATTTATGACAACTGGGTATAGTTAGGCAGTAGTTAGGGATGATTTGTGAATATTTTAGGAATTCATAAATACATTATAAAAATAACTAATGCACTATGTATCAATCATTCAGTAACTCAAATAATGAGTTTAAGCCACACAGATTCATTAAAGAGCTTGATAAGTTATATTTTTCTGGTTTAGCCCTTACCATTTTTTTATGCTTTCTAACTGCTAGCATAGTTTCTTTGATTCTTTGGGGCTTTCATGAACATAAACTGATTATTTATTGGTTTATGAGTTATTCATTGTTTTGTTGTTTGAGATATATAACCTATATAAGTTATCAAAATAATAAACCATTATCAGTTGAAGCGTGTTCTATTTGGTTTGTTTTGTTGTTCGTTGGTGCTTTCATTTCAGGTTTATTTTGGGGCGGAATGGGTATCGCAGCGAACGAGTTTATAGAATTTAGCGGTAATCAAAGCCTTATATTCAATTTTTCATTTGCTATTGTAATCGCTATCTTAGTTGCGATGAGTTCGTTAATTTATAAGTCTCATCCTGGTTTAATGTTAAGCTTTTCAGTGCCGGCATCATTGCCTTTTTCAATCTTTCTTTTAAATCAATCAATAGGTAGTTTATTTCTTATCGGGCTATTACTTTTTGCTTATCTAGTTGCGCTGTTATCTATCTATACTGGAATAGATAAAATGTTTTATCGAGTCACAATGAATAGCCTTGGAAAGTTATTTTCTATTTCGGACTCTTAAATAACAGATAGTTATTTATCGTTAATATAAAACGTTTTAAACTGTGTTCAATGTTGAACACAAGGCATAAATTTCTTATCCCATCGTTTTTAATGTTGATACTTTATTCAGTATCAGCATTGTCTTTACAAGATTATGTTTTTTCTGTTGAAAAGCCTGAGTTAATTATCTTTCCACAAACAGAAGCCAGCAAAAAAAAACAAAAGACTCGATTGAGTGTATTAACTGACAAATTTTCAAAGGCCAATCAATTTGAGGTTTATCAATATATTCAAATAGTACTCAATGAGATGATCACTGTATATGAAGAGGAATCTGAACGCGCACGAGAGCAAGCTGTAGTTGTAAAAGATAAAAAGAAACGTCAAAAATTATATCGTTGGAGCAACGATGTTTTAACCTATGCAGATAAATTGATAGATGTATATAACAGTATGGATGATTATTCTCACTTTCAAGTGTATACGGATAATAATTATGCTTCTTATTTATTAGTTGATAACTATCCTGTCGTAATTACCAGTCCGGTTATTAATCAACAAGCTGCTTTAGAACAAAACATTATAAATTCCATTTGTGAACGAATGCATTGTGATATGGAATATTTAAATAATGCAGCAGAAAAAATTTCAAAAAAAATATTAGTCCAAGCTGGATGGAAGGTTACAGAAAAGAATTACGTTTTTTATACTAAGACAGGATTGCATTATGTGTTTAAAGATATTAAACATAAACAATTAAAACAAAAGATGTGTCTTAAAATTTCAGCTGATTTAATTTTAATCGCTCAAACATTAAAAGAGATCATAAAAAAAGGTGTGTTTGTCGATTGGAAATATATCAAACTACAACAGAAAAAAGATAATCATTTATATGAACTGACGTTAAATCCTTTTGGAGATAAAGTACTCATACCATTAAAGTCAATTCATTTACTTGATGACTTACCTAAAAAAGCGGTTCCTTGGTTTAAAGAGATGGTGAATAAAACTCGAAAAGAATTTTACTTACACAATGCTGATGAATATTTAAAAATAATTTATACGAAATAAAAAAACCCGGACTAGCCGGGTTTTTTTATAGATTAAATTGATAGTTTAGAATAGACCTGAAATATTTCCTTCGCTATCGACATCAATTTTTTCAGCTGCAGGTACTTTCGGTAAGCCCGGCATGGTCATCATGCTACCAGCAATAGCAACGATAAAACCTGCGCCTGCTGAGAGTCTTACTTCAGTAATCTCGACAGTGTGCCCACTTGGAGCGCCTTTCGCAGTTGGATTAGTAGAAAAAGACATTTGAGTCTTTGCCATACAAACTGGAAGGTTAGGGTAGTTTTCACTGAGCTTATCGATCTCAGCTTTCACTTTAGGGCTAGCTGTAACATTACTAGCACCATAAATTTTTGTCGCAATCGCTTCGATTTTTTCCATAACTGGTAAGTTTTCATCGTAAACAAAAGTATGTTCACCAGGGTTATTATCGACTACATCGATAACAGCGTGTGCTAGATCTTCTGCCCCTGCGCCACCATCAGCCCAGTGTTTCGATACAACACATTTACCACCTAGCTCTTCAACACGTTTTTGTAGCATTGCTACTTCTGCATCGGTATCAAAAGTGAAATGGTTGATACAAACGACACAAGGTAAACCATAGTGTTCTTGAATGTTATTCATATGACGCTCTAAGTTAACCATACCTTTTTCTAAAGCATCTAAGTTTTCATTGTTAAGTTCGTCTTTAGCAACACCGCCGTGGAACTTAAGTGCGCGAATAGTTGCAACTAAAACAACAGCAGCCGGTTTTAAACCCGCTTTACGACATTTAATATCAATGAATTTTTCTGCACCTAAATCCGCACCAAATCCAGCTTCAGTCACAACATAATCCGCTAATTTAAGTGCAGTTTGAGTCGCTGTTACGGTATTACAACCATGAGCAATATTCGCGAATGGGCCACCGTGAATAAAGGCTAGGTTGTTTTCTAAGGTTTGAACAAGGTTTGGTTTAATCGCATCTTTTAATAAGGCTGCCATCGCGCCTTGAGCATTAATCTCACGAGCATGCACAGGTTTTTTATCACCACGTGTATAACCAATAACGATATCGCCTAAACGTTGTTTCAAATCATCTAATGATGTTGCTAAACAGAAAATAGCCATGACTTCAGAAGCAACGGTAATGTCATAACCATCTTCACGAGGAAAACCGTTTGCTGTACCACCTAAAGAAATAACCACTTTACGTAGAGCACGGTCATTCATATCAACCACACGTTTCCAAGCAATTAAGCGAGGATCAAGGTTGAGGGCGTTTCCATGATTAATATGATTATCAATCATTGCAGATAGTAAGTTATGAGCAGCACCGATTGCATGGAAGTCACCAGTGAAATGCAGGTTGATGTCTTCCATAGGAACAACTTGCGCATAACCGCCACCAGCAGCTCCACCTTTAACACCAAAACAAGGACCAAGTGATGGTTCACGTAAACAGATCATGGTTTTTTTGCCGATGCGGTTCATGGCATCACCGAGACCTACGGTGGTAGTGGTTTTACCTTCTCCAGCTGGAGTAGGGCTGATAGCAGTGGTAAGGATTAATTTACCATCGGGTTTATTTTGTAAACTTGAGATATAGTCTAGAGATAATTTTGCTTTATAGTGGCCATATGGCTCTAGATGTTCGCTATCAATTTCGTATTGCTCTTTAGCAAGATCAATGATGCGTTTTTTATTCGCCTTTTGGGCGATTTCAATATCAGACATGCCGGTATCTCCTCTGAGTAATTTGACCGGATGGAAAAAATTTGTAATACACAGAATTACTGAAGGTTTTTCCTAACGATTTTATTGTAATTTAATTAGTAATTGTTGGTATCGGGTGTATTTCCCGAACCAGACCAGATAAGTTGAACGCGTATTCTATAACGTCTTTTATCTAAAATCATGAATAATAGGTAACAATAACGTGATTAAACCCATTGATTTTATAAATCTTTTGCGTGATAAGTTCAATTCACGACTTGCTAACGCTAGCGCGCTGCCTATTTTGTCATTATTAGGCATGGTGAGTGGTATCGTTGTCGGCCTTTTGATTGTGTTATTACGGTTTCTAATCGAATGGAGCCAAGCGTCTTTCTTACCAGGAGCCGATCCAGAAAATTACGAAGGCTTATCTTGGATGGCAAGAGCCTCGTTCTTAATGGTGGGTAGTTTAATACTGGCCATTATTTATGCTTTTTTTAGAAAAACGACTCCTAGAGTGGGGGTAATTCATGTCCTTGAGCGTTTAGCCTACCACGAAGGACATTTACCGTTAAAAAATACGATTCTGCAGTTCTTTGGTAGTGCTATTGCCGTCATTTCGGGACATTCCGTTGGTCGAGAAGGGCCCAGTATTCATGTCGGGGCGGGTATAGCGAGTTATTTAGGTCAGCGTTTGCGTTTGCCAAATAATAGCATTCGCAATCTTGTGGCCTGTGGTTCAGCTGCAGCTATCGCCGCCTCGTTTAATACACCTTTGGCCGGGGTGATTTTTGCGATGGAAGTTGTATTAATGGAATACACCATTGCTGGATTTACTCCCATTATTCTTGCGGCAGTGAGCGCCACTGCGATTTCTCGAACGATATTTCATACAGAACCCATATTTTTGGTTCCTGCCTTCGAGTTAGGGTCGTTATATGAGCTTGTGGTAATTATGATCATGGGGTGTTTGATTGGCGGTTTTTCAACCATTTTTATCAATTCGGTAAAAAAAATTACCTCCATGAGCCAGGATTACCATATCAGTATGCGGATTCTTTTAGCTGGATTTCTACTTACATCGATTAGTGGGCTAGTGCCAGAAGTGATGAGCATCGGCTACGACACAGTCAATAAAGCCTTAATTGGGGATTTAACCATTGCGATTTTGTGCTTTATTGCTATTGCTAAATTGCTAGCAACATCAATCAGTATAGGACTTGGGGTTCCGGGTGGAATGATAGGTCCTACCATTGTGATGGGCGCATTATTAGGAGGTTTAGTAGGGCAAATTGCTAGTTTATTTCCTGGAGCGATTTCTCATCCAGGTTTGTATGCCATGTTAGGTATGGGTGCAATGATGGGTGCAACTTTGCAAGCACCATTAGCCGCTTTGATTGCATTACTGGAATTGACGGGTAATCAAAATATTATTTTTCCTGGTATGTTGGCGATTGTAACGGCTAGCCTTGCAGCAAGAGAATTATTTGGTCAAGAATCTGTTTTTATTTCACAGATGAAACAGATAGGCCTGGATTATCGCAATGACCCTATCGCTCAGTCGTTGAGACGATTTGCCGTTGGCTCTGTTATGAACAAAGAGTTTTTAATCGTCAATGCTGAGTTAACCAAGGAACAGGCAATGAAATTATTGGCCAATAAACCTAAATGGTTAGTGATTCGTCGTGACGAAAAATTGTTATTAATGCCTGCGGCTGATTTGGCTAGGTATCTTGAAGAATCAGCAGAAGAGAACTTTGATTTGTTCGAAGTCCCATCTAAACGTTTGCAATTAGAGCCTGTGATGCAGCAAGCAACCTTACAACAAGCACTAAAATTACTTGATGATTCAGAAGCTGAAGCATTGTATGTGATTCAACGAATCGGTGCCGCAGCGGATAGAATCTACGGAATAGTAACGCGACAAGATATTGAACAGAGTTATCACCGAAAAGATAATGGTTTTTAAACGAATCGATGATTTATTCATAGTCGAATCAGTCAGTATTTGTTAGTATGTCTGTCCATTCTGATTACGTGTTATTTCTTATGTGATTAGTTGTTTTAAACGCTTAAGAAACACGACCTATTTAACTCTAAACATTTTTATTGGTATATGACCCGATTTGTATTTATCACTGGCGGTGTTGTGTCTTCCTTGGGTAAAGGAATAGCATCAGCCTCTCTCGCTTCTGCGCTTGAATCGCGCGGTTTAAATATCACCATGATTAAACTGGATCCGTATATTAATGTCGATCCAGGAACTATGAGTCCATTCCAACACGGCGAGGTCTTTGTGACTGAAGATGGCGCGGAGACGGATCTGGATCTAGGGCATTATGAGCGATTTGTGCGTACCATCATGGGAAAACATAATAACTTTACCACTGGACGGATTTACCAAAATGTTATCCAGAAGGAGCGCCGTGGTGATTATCTGGGTGGTACGGTACAGGTTATTCCTCATATTACAGATGAAATCAAACGCTGTATTCTTGAAGGAGCGGGTGATGCGGATGTCGCCATGGTAGAGATTGGCGGTACAGTTGGTGATATTGAATCGCAACCTTTCTTAGAAGCTATTCGTCAGATGCGCGTTGAATATGGCGCAGAACGTACATTGTTTATTCACCTGACACTTGTGCCTTATATCCCTGCCGTTGGTGAGATAAAAACCAAACCGACCCAGCACTCAGTAAAAGAATTACGGTCGATTGGTATTCAACCGGATGTTGTTTTATGTCGGACCGATCGCGAAATACCGGAAAATGAAAAACGTAAAATTGCTCTTTTTACCAATGTTGATGAGAAAGCCATCATTTCTGTCGTCGATGTGGATATTATTTATAAGATCCCGCGTTTGTTACATGAACAAGGTTTAGATGACATTGTTATCAAAAAATTAAATTTAGATGCAGCTCCAGCCAATTTAGCTGAATGGGATAGGGTGGTAGAGGCTATTCAAAGCCAAGAAAAAACCGTCACCGTAGCAATGGTCGGAAAATATATGGAATTGACAGATTCCTACAAATCGCTCAACGAAGCGTTGGCGCATGCTGGTATACACACCAATACTAAAGTAAAAATTGAATATATTGATTCTGTAGAAATAGAAGAGCAGGGTACAGCACGCTTAGATGGTGTTGATGCAATTTTAGTCCCTGGTGGATTCGGAAACCGCGGTATCGAAGGTAAGATTAAGACCGTTGAATATGCACGAGAAAATGGTGTGCCGTACTTAGGGATTTGTTTGGGTATGCAAGTCGCTGTGATTGAGTTTGCACGCCATGTAGCTGGTTTGAAAACGGCCAACAGTACGGAATTTGATGTTGATGCGGAGCATCCTGTTATTGGTTTAATTACTGAATGGATGACGGAAGATGGTCAAATTGAACAACGTAATAAGAATTCAGACTTGGGCGGTACGATGCGTCTAGGAGGACAAGAATGCCGATTAGTAGAAGGTAGTCGAGTCCGAGAGTTATACAATGCAGGAACAGTAACCGAGCGACATCGTCATCGATATGAATTTAATAATCAATATCGTGAAGTATTGGAAAAAGCTGGGCTTCAAATATCAGGTTTATCAATTGATGGGTCTTTGGTAGAGATTGTGGAAATCAAAGATCACCCTTGGTTTATTGCTTGTCAATTTCATCCTGAATTCACTTCAGACCCACGAGATGGGCATCCATTATTTTCTGGTTTTATTCGTGCTGCAGCAGAATACAAAACCATTGATTCTACAGAGAGCAAAAATGCAGTTATGTAATTTTACCGTTGGGCAAGACAAGCCTTTCTTTTTAATAGCTGGGCCATGCATTGTTGAAAGTGAGCAATTGGCAATAGATAGTGCGGGCGAGTTAAAAGAAATAACGACCGAATTAAATATTCCTTTTATTTATAAATCGTCTTTCGATAAGGCGAATCGTACATCACATAATAGTTTTCGTGGCTTAGGCATGGAGACATCACTGAATATTTTGGCAAAGGTAAAAGAGCAAATCGGTGTGCCTCTTTTGACCGATGTGCATGAGGATACACCACTCGAAGAAGTTTCAAGCGTGGTCGATGTTTTACAAACCCCAGCGTTTTTATGCAGACAGACTAATTTTATTCAAAATGTAGCAAAGCAAGGTTTGCCGGTTAATATTAAAAAAGGTCAGTTCTTAGCGCCCTGGGATATGCAGAATGTGGTAGATAAAGCTAAGGCTGCCGGTAATGATGATATTATGGTTTGTGAGCGAGGCGCGAGTTTCGGTTATAATTATCTGGTTTCGGATATGCGCTCCTTAGTCGTTATGGCTGAAACCGGTTGTCCTGTCGTGTTTGATGGAACCCATTCAGTACAGATGCCTGGTGGGCAAGGTAGTTCATCAGGAGGCCAAAGAGAGTTTGTTCCTACCTTAGCAAGAGCAGCGATGGCTGTCGGCATTTCAGGTTTGTTCATGGAAACACATCCCGATCCAGATAAAGCGTTGAGTGATGGCCCGAATGCTTGGCCGTTAGGAAAAATGAAAGAATTATTGAGTTTATTAAAATCAATCGACTCGACCGTTAAGTTACACACATAAAAAATATTAAAATTAGATGAGTTAGGAGATTAGAGAGTGTCAGCTATATCAAAAATTGTTGCGCGAGAAATATTAGATTCTCGTGGCAACCCAACCATTGAAGCAGAAGTAATAACTGAGACTGGTGTCGTCGGTTCAGCAATGGTTCCATCAGGAGCATCTACAGGTGTAAGAGAAGCCCTGGAATTACGTGATCAAGATCCATCACGTTACTTAGGTAAAGGTGTATTAAATGCGGTTTCCAATATTAATAATGACATTGCTAATTTATTAGTTGGCAAAGACGTCAGTGATCAAGCAGCTCTTGATAATGCAATGATTCAACTAGACGGAACTGAGAATAAATCGAATCTTGGGGCGAATGCCATTCTTGGTGTTTCAATGGCTGCGGCTCATGCAGCAGCAAATGAAGAAGGCTTACCTTTGTATGCATACCTAGGTGGAGATGGACCTTTCCAGATGCCAGTACCTATGATGAATATCATTAATGGTGGTGCTCACGCTGATAACAGTGTCGATTTACAAGAGTTTATGATTTTACCCGTTGGAGCATCCAGTATTGCTGAGGCCGTGCGTTATGGAGCTGAAATTTTTCATGCATTGAAATCGGTTTTATCAGCAAAAGGTTTATCTACTACCGTTGGCGATGAAGGTGGTTTCGCACCAAACTTGAGTTCAAATGAAGAAGCGTTAGAAGTCATTCATCAAGCTGTCGAAAAAGCCGGTTTTGGTTTAGGTAAAGATATCTATTTAGGTTTGGACGTTGCGAGTTCAGAGTTTTATGACAATGGTAAATATCATTTAGAATCTGAAAATAAACATATGACTTCGGATGAGTTTATTGATTACTTAGAGCCATGGTTTGATAAATATCCTATCATTACTATGGAAGATGGGATGGCGGAAGATGATTGGGATGGTTGGAACTCACTAACAGAGCGTTTGGGAGATAAAGCTCAGCTTGTAGGTGATGACTTATTTGTTACCAATACTGAAATTCTAAACGAAGGAATTGAAAAAGGTATCGCGAATTCTATCTTAATCAAAGTGAATCAAATTGGTTCATTAACCGAAACCTTAGCGGCGATAAATATGGCTAAGAAAGCTGGTTACACAGCGGTTATCTCACACCGATCAGGTGAAACCGAAGATACAACTATTGCTGATTTAGCAGTTGCAACATCTGCAGGTCAAATTAAAACGGGCTCATTATCACGTTCTGATCGTGTTGCTAAATATAATCGCTTAATCAAGATTGAAAGTGAATTAGGTAGCAACGCAACGTATCCTGGCATGTCGGCTTTCTATAACTTGGCGGATTAATTTACTTAATGAAATGAGATTTTTATTTACGGCATTAATCTGTTTATTAGCAATACTTCAATATCGGCTTTGGTTCGGTAATGGTGGACTAGCGGAGGTTCATCATTTAAAACAACATCATGCACAACAGATTACAGAAAATGAACAGCTTAAAGAACGTAATGATTCTTTAGCTGCAGAAGTGGTTGATCTAAAACAAGGGATGGAAGCGCTTGAAGAACGTGCTCGTAGTGAAATGGGAATGATCAAAAGTAATGAAACTTTTTATCGAGTAATCGAAAACCATAACTCTAAACAAACTTCTTCGCATTAACTCATGCAAAATAAACCACGTTATTGGGCGGTGATACCTGCAGCAGGTGTTGGACGTCGAATGCAAGTCGATAAACCGAAACAGTATATTGAGCTGTTAGGTAAAACCATACTTGAACATACATTAGAAACGTTTATTGATTTTAAACAGATAGAAAAAGTTATCGTTGTCATAGGTAAAGATGATCCTTATTGGCCTGAGATTAAATTATCTCAACATGCAAAACTGATTACAGTTATAGGTGGAGAAGAACGTTGTTACTCTGTATTAAATGGTTTGCTGCACTTGCAAGAATTTGCTGATGATAATGATTGGGTTATGGTTCATGATGCAGCACGTCCATGTATTGATTTTCAACAGTTGAATGATTTAATTGAACAGGTTTCAAATCATCCTGTTGGAGGAATTTTAGCGTATCCTGTTAGAGATACAATGAAACGTAGTAATATCAATAATGAAGTTATTGATACAGTAGAGCGCGAAAATCTTTGGCACGCAATGACCCCTCAAATCTTTCGTTTGGAAAAATTAGTTAAAGCACTAAAATCCTCTATTGATAATAAGAGTATTGTGACAGATGAGGCTCAAGCGATTGAACTCACAGGTGTCAAACCTATGTTGATTGCGGCACATTCTTACACCAACAAGATAACTCATATAGGTGATCTTAAACTTGCTGAAGATTATCTAAAAAATAGGAGTATTTCCCCATGAGAATTGGACATGGTTACGATGTTCATGCGTTTGCAGAGAATAGAAGACTGATTCTTGGCGGAGTCACCATCCCATATGAAATGGGTTTATTGGGTCATTCTGATGCAGATGCGGTATTACATGCACTTTGTGACGCATTATTAGGCGCTGCTGGAATGGGAGATATTGGGTGTTTTTTTCCTGATACTGATGCCGAATTTAAGGATATTGATAGTAGAATTTTATTAAGAAAAGTGACTAACTTTTTGAATGAAAAAAACTATCAATTAGTCAATGCAGACATCACAATTGTTGCTCAAGCTCCAAAACTGGCTAACTATATGTCGTTAATGAAAGATAACATTGCACAAGATATGGTGGTTTCAACTGATCAAATCAATATCAAAGCTACCACTACTGAGAAGCTCGGGTACCTAGGAAGAAAGGAAGGAATTGCTGTTCATGC
The DNA here is from genome assembly GCA_965243205.1 of Gammaproteobacteria bacterium. GTDB lineage: Bacteria > Pseudomonadota > Gammaproteobacteria > Eutrophobiales > Eutrophobiaceae > CBDEUK01. Next base: position 1,008,092 of record CBDEUK010000002.1, on the reverse strand, counting down.
AGTCGCTTTAATAGCGTCAAAAACCTAGAATCTACTTTCACTCATATGGGTTAATTTTCATTTTTTAATCGAACAACCCTGACTACGGTCATGAAATTATTATATTTTTTTTCTTGACCTTATAACCCCTTTTCCTGTTAACTATAAATGTGAAGTAAGCCGGGCGTTAGATCTAGCTACAACACAACACTCGTTAAAACTATAAAAATAAAATTTGTTTTTTTTAAATAAATATAGTTCTGCTTAGAAAAGCGGAAGGAGGATGTTAGCCATGAGTACTCTTCATGCTATTAATACTGTGCGTTTTGCTAATGAAGTTCGCTTCAATCAGTTCAAACAAATTTCTGTAGAAGTTATTCCTGAAAACCGATCTGTATGGCTGTATATGGATCCTAAGCCTAGGGCCTGCATGAACCGCGAATTGTTAAAAGAAATTCGTGAATTTCAAACGATTCTAAAACAACATAAAGGTCAACTTTCATGGGAAGGTGAATTAGTAGACATCGAATACCATGTTATTACCTCCAATCATCCAGTGTTTAATTTTGGTGGCGATTTAAATTATTTTCTCGAATGCATAGAAACTGGTAATCGAGAAAAGCTAACCGAATACGCTTATGAATGCATTCAAACTTTTCAGCCAAACTACCAAGGATTTGATTTAGACATTACAACGATTTCATTAGTGAATGGAAATGCATTAGGTGGTGGCTTTGAGGCTGCATTATCGAGTCATGTTGTGATTGCTGAAAAACATGCTGAAATGGGTTTGCCGGAAGTCTTGTTTAACCTTTTCCCTGGCATGGGTGCATATAATTTATTAGCTCAAAGAATGAGCCCACACGATGCAGAAAAGATGATGCTCAGTGGTAATGTTTATTCTGCTGAAGATATGTATAACAAAGGAGTTGTTGATGTTTTAGCTGAAGAAGGATCAGGTAAAGCTGCAGTAAATGCTTACATCCGTGCGAATGCTAAACGTTCAAATACTCACAAAGCAATTCGTAAAGTTCGTCAAACGATTTGCCCGATAGACTATGATAATTTATTAGAAATCTGTGATATATGGGTTGATGCGGCAATGAGCCTAACTCAAAAAGATTTACGAACTATCAAACGATTAGTGCGTAGTCAAAATAGATTCTCTACAAAATCAGATATGGATGAAGATGCTAAAGTCGAAGGAATGTACAGTAGCTAATTAAATCCTAAATAAATAATTAAATAGTTTTTTACATCCTCAACAGTGTTGTAAACATTAAAACTGGTTCTTGATTTATCAAGAACCAGGAATCTTTTTATCATCTTTAGTCAAATTTCCATTATCTAAATAAGATTTTAATTCTTGTTCAGTATCATCAAATACAGATCCTAAATACAAAACCTGTTTGGTTATATTTTGGTAATTAAAATTCTGTATACACTCTGAAATGTGTTTTGTTAGCGAAGACATTTTTTTTGCACCAATGCTTCTCGAACTACCATCAATACTATGACTTAAGTTTCCTATTAGTTCATAGTCTTTTTCTGTAAGGGCATTTTGCATTTCATCTAATGAGATACGAGTATCGATTAGATAACCATTGGCTAGTTCATTAATAAAATCTTTATCATCCGATAAGTTATTAATTTCTTTTAAAACACTATATTCAATCAATGGAGAGTTATCATCAAAAACACTTTGAATATTCGTTTTAGTATTGATGTCATCGTCATTATTTAATTCGCTATCTTTATTAGCAAGAGAGCTAATCGTATCAAGAAGCTTTTGAGGTTGTATTGGCTTAGTCAAGTAGCAATCGATTTGAGCCTCTTCACACTCTTTAGCAGCTTCACTCGTAGCGTTTGCTGATAACACAAGTATTGGTATGTGTTTTTTATCTGGAAAAGTAAAACGATAAATTTTTGCTGCTTCGATACCACTCATCACAGGCATATTCATATCTAATATAATTAGATCATAATCTTGCTCTTCTAAAGCATCTAAGACTAATTCTCCATTTTCAACGATATGTGTTGAGTGTGAATCTTGTTCTAATATTTTTTGAATGACTTTTTGGTTTGTAGGGTTATCTTCACCAATTAAAATTTTAAGTGGACGAGATTCTTGACGGGTTTCTTTATCGAGGTTTTCGACAACTTTTAGTTGGGTAATATCTTCGTTAGATAGAGTCCCCGCCATTAACGCATGTAAGGTTCTAAATAATGTTGTTCGATCAACATATTTACTGAGCACATATTTGTAACCCATTTCATAAATACGTTTTATATCATCTTGTGAATATTGTTTATCACTCAGTAGAATGAAATGTATTTGTTCAGAAAATTCAGCAGTTACTTTTCGGATAAAATCTTTAGCGGATACATCAAGTCCTTCTTCATTCACTAGAATAATATGAAACGGAAAGCCGCTATTCTTTCCGTTTAATAACTTATAAAGGGATTGATGGCTATTGTTTGCAGTTTCAACACTGATATGCCAAGTTTCTAAATGTTGCTGAATGCCGTTTGTTTCTTTTGTGTTGCTAACAAGTAGTACATGGTTCTCACTGATATGAATTGGTGAAGTAATTTGCTCAGCAGAAACCATATTTTCATCGGCTTCGATTTCAAACCAAAACGTACTTCCCTCGCCAACTTCACTGCTAACCCCTATATTCCCTCCCATGGCTTCAACCAATTGCTTTGATATGGCCATGCCTAAGCCTGTTCCACCATATTCTCTTGTTGTTGATTCGTCGGCTTGAGTAAATTTATCAAATATTTTTTCCACAGCGTCTTGTGGTATTCCAATACCAGTATCTGTTACTTCAAATCGGATACGGTGTTTGTTATGAATAATATGCTGACTATTAACATTGATCTCTATTTTGCCATCCTTAGTAAATTTAATAGCATTGGTTATAAAGTTAATGAGAACTTGGCGAATATGTAATGCATCGCCTTTTAATAATATGGGTACGTCAGGCGAAATGTAGGTATTGCATTGTAAGCCTTTATTCTCAGCATCTGGAGCCAGCATAGCTCGAGTTGCATTGATAAGGTTATAGATATCGAATTCGACGATTTCAATTTCAATTTTGCCGGCCTCAATTTTAGAAATATCTAAAATATCATTTATCAACATGAGCAATGTTTTTGCTGAGGCGTTGATGGTTGAGGCAAAGTCTTTTTGTTCTACATTTAAAGACGTGCGATTTAATAAATCACTCATACCAATGACGCCGTTTAATGGCGTACGAATTTCATGGCTCATATTGGCCAGAAATTGGGATTTGGCATTATTTGCCTCTTCAGCAGCTGTAACAGCCTTTTGTAATCTTGAAATTAATACAGATACATAAGCAGACAGCACTATTAGTGCGACTAATATTCCATAGCCTATGGTTTGTTGAGATTGCCAAAAATCACTGGTAGCCATAACGATGCTAAAGCTTATAAAGCTAGCACATGCACTTAAGAATAAGTATTGATTGCCGTAACGAAATCCATGACCAAACGTTACGAATAAATAGACTCCAAATAAAGGTGCCCCAGATTCACCAAAGTACCACATTGCATAGGTCATGAAGAATGTGTCGATCGTCATACCTGCGACACGTCGGAAACGATGAATCTGCGGATAAAGAACTATCCAGGTAAAATTTAGGCTTCCAGCAAGTATAAATAGAATTGAGGCAGTGATGCCTGATGAATAATCTTTTTCAGTAGCGCCCATGCTTACATAGGATATGTAAACTAGCCAAATAACACCCATCATGATTCTGATCAAACATTGTTCGTGTTCAGAATCTTCACGATTTTGTAGTGTTTTAAGAATATTATTTAGCATGATTTAGCGTACTCAATTTCCAGTTATATCGCCACTTTCCTTATAGAAGAGTTACTTAGAAATAAATTCTATAATAATTATGAAGTTAAAATGATTTCTTGCAGAGAATTATAATATATTTTGAGGAAGAGTATAGTTTCAATTTAGGATTTTACTCTCAGCTGTGGAGTCAGTCTCATTTAGGATTTCATCAATATTGTCTATCATTAAATTGATCAAAGTTGGATCGAAATGTATACCTTTTTGTTTTTCCATATAAGCCAATGTATCTTGCATTGACCAAGCTGGTTTGTAAGGACGTTTTGAAGTAAGTGCATCAAAGACATCGGCAATGGTAGCGATTCTAGCCACAAGAGGAATTTCTTCACCTCGTTTCTGGTTTGGATAGCCTGTTCCATCAAATTTTTCATGATGATTTAACGCAATTTCTGCTCCCATCTTAAGAAATGGTGAAGGACTATCTTTTAAAATTTCGTAGCCAAATTCCGTATGCTTAAGCATGATATTCAGTTCTTCTTGATCAAGTGGCCCTTCTTTTAGCAATACTCGATCTGGAATTCCTATTTTACCAATATCATGCATTGGAGCTGCCATTTCAATAATTTTACATTGCTGTTTAGGCAGAGGAACCAGCTCAGCAATTTTTCGGGCAATTTTACCTACTCGTATCAGGTTAGAACCAGTCGCAACATCCCGGTATTCCCCTGCAAGTGCAAGTCTATATAAAGTCTCTTTTTCTCGAATTTGAATTTCAGCTACAGCTTTTTCAACTTCTTGTTGTAGATTTTCAGCCTTTTCTTTGAGTAATAATTGTTGTTGACGCATTGTCAGTAAGTTTTTACAACGAACAGTACATTCATGTTGGTCAACTGGTTTGGTTAAAAACTCACTTGCCCCAGCACTGAGAGCTTCATACAAGACGGATTTATCATCAAATATAGTGACAATCACAATGGGGATATCACAACATTGTGGTAGTGAACGAACACGCCGAGTAAATTCTATTCCATTTAGAACGGGTAGATTATAGTCGGCTAAGATAATGTCGGGTGGGTTAGTCTCGATGACTTGCAATGCGCTAAGGCAACTATCGAAAGAAACAACTCGTATATTTTCTTCAATATTTTTTAAAATGGTTTCGAGAATAATGCGGCTAGTCGATTGGTCGTCAATGATCATAGCTGTGTAGCTATAAGAATCATTTCCATTACTCGCTTCCAACATACTCATGTCCCCGCTTTATGTATGGGTACAACCAAGACGACTAATCATCTGTATATAAAGTTTAGTCAAGATTTACAGTTTTTATATTACAGAAACTTAAAAGTTATAGTTTTTTGACTAATACATAGACTGCGCCAGTACCGCCATCATTATTTCTTGCCGAGCAAAATGCTAATACTCGGTCATCTTGTTGTAACCAACGATTTAGTTTGTTTTTTAGAACAGGCGTCTTATTTTTTGAACCATGCCCTTTACCGTGAATGATTCTCAGACAACGTTTTCCTGAATCTAAAGCCCTTGATAAAAACTGATTCAAAACGGGCTTGGCCTCCGCCACAATTAAGCCATGCAAATCCAGTTCCTGTTCTACAACAAAATAACCGCGACGTAATTTTCTAAGCGTGTTTTTTTGAATACCCGGGCGTACAAAACTTAATTCATCGCCAGTTTCTACTTCTTCAATTTCAAATGGTGCTTCTGCTAGTTGCTCTAACACCTGTGCATCATTGTGTTTTGATTGTTGAGGAATCGGTTTAGGTTTTTTAACCTCATGCTCAAACTTATTCAATTCAATTTTATTGACTTCACCGATGGACTCACGAAATAGACGACGATCGTCTTCCGAGATATTTTGATTTGTTGATTGAGGTTTATCGTCTTTTGCCATCGTTGCTATTTAGGTTGCTTATTATAAAACCATATTGAGTTAAAAGTCTGTTTTTAAATAATTTTTTATATTATTTAAAACAATTTATACACGAGTTTAGAACGCAACCAAAGCAAAGGTTCTATTAAGTCTATCGATGGGGAAAATTAACCTATCTGGGTTAATTTCTATCAGGTAGGCGTTATGACTTAAGCCACTTTCGAGCGTTATGAAACATCGCCATCCAAGGGCCTTCAGAACCCTGCCAGGATTTCGGTAACCATGAAAATTGTGAACTTAAAAATACACGTTCAGGGTGCGGCATCATGATACTGAACCGACCATCATCTGAAGTAAATCCAGCCATGCCATGTTCAGAACCATTTGGGTTTGCCGGGTATGATTCAGTGGCTTCTCCATGATGATTGATATAACGCATTGCTAAATTGCTTGGCACACTAGAGTCAAAGTTTTGTACACGTCCTTCACCATGGGCGACAACAATCGGTAACTGAGATTGCTCCATGCCATTAAATAATATGGATGGTGATTCTGTTATCTCTACCATTATAAGACGTGCTTCAAATTGTTCGGATTGGTTACGAACAAAGCGTGGCCATGATGCAGTGCCTGGGATGATTTCCTTTAATTGTGAAAGCATTTGGCAGCCATTGCATACACCAAGGGCAAAGGTATCTTCACTTGCAAAGAATGCAGAAAATTCATCGCGAGCTCGGTTATCAAATAAGATCGACTTAGCCCAGCCACCCCCAGCACCTAATACATCACCATATGAAAAACCTCCACATGCCACTAAACCAGAGAACGGTTTAAGAGAAATGTTTCCTTGCATAATGTCAGTCATGTGAACGTCATAAGCTTCAAATCCTGCACGTTCAAATGCTGCGGCCATCTCAGTTTGCCCGTTCACACCCTGCTCACGCAGGATAGCAACTTTGGGTTTAAAGCTTCGTGTATCAGCTTGCAAAAAACCATTGTCAAACGACTTATTAACAAACAGACCAGTATCGTCCATATTACACACAGCATCATATTCTTGTTGTGCACATTCAGGATTATCACGAAGGGATTGAATGTGATAACTCGTAGCGGACCAATGTTTTTGTAATGTTTCTAGTGAATGATTACTTAATTCTTGTTTATTGTGATGAATGATTAGTTGTTTATTGTTGGTAGGTTTACCAAGTACATGTACATGACCAGATAGATTTTGTGATTGATTAAATGTATCTAATACAACATTAAGAGATTCTTCTCGTATTTGTATGACAGCACCAAGTTCTTCATTGAATAAAATAGATAAAGCATCATTACCTAATAAACTGATATCGATATCCAAGCCTTGTCGTGAGGCTAAACACATTTCAGCTAATGTCGTATATAGGCCACCATCAGAACGATCATGATAAGCTAACAATAAACCCATCTCATTCAATATTTGAATAGTTTGAAAGAAATCAATTAAGGCATTAGGATTTTCTAGATCAGGTGATTCATCACCAATTTGCTCAAACACTTGTGCTAAACAAGAACCGCCTAAGCGCTGTTTACCTTGCGCTAAGTCAATCAATAACAGGACAGTATTGTCTTCTTCTTGAGAAAGTAGAGGCGTTAAGCTTTGTCGAATATCGACTACTGGTGCAAACGCAGTAACAATTAATGACAGAGGCGAGGTAACTTGTTTTGTTTGTTCACGCTCTTGCCACACAGTATTCATGGATAACGAATCTTTACCAACGGGGATACAAATTCCTAATTGCTGGCATAAAGTACTGATTGCTTCAACGGCGTCATACAGTTTTGCATCCTCATCTAATTGGCCACAGGCAGCCATCCAATTCGCCGATAAAGAAATATCATTGATTTGCATGATACGTGCTGCAGCAATGTTAGTAATGGATTCTGCTAGTGCCATGCGTGCAGAAGCTGCGGAATCAATTAAGGCAAGCGGTGTGCGTTCACCCATTGCCATCGCTTCACCGACGTAATAACCATAACCACTGGCCGTTACAGCGCAATCAGCCACAGGTATTTGCCATGGTCCAACCATTTGATCTCGACAGACCAAACCAGAAACACTGCGGTCACCAATCGTGATTAAAAAACGTTTGTCCGCAATCGTCGGTAATTGCAGTAAGCGTTCTATTGCATCGTTTATTTCAATTTTATCAGTTTGAATCGCACTCGATTTGCTTTCAACATGTTCTGTCGAACGTTGCATCTGTGGCAATTTGCCAAGTAAAACCGATAAAGGCATATCGATCGGTTTGTTGTTAAACAATTCATCGTTTAACACTAATTGTTGCTCTTCTGTTGCGTGACCTAAGACTGCATATGGTGCGCGTTCGCGTTTACACAGTTGATCAAATTGCTCAACACTTTCTTTAGCTATCGCTAATACGTAACGTTCTTGAGCTTCGTTACACCAAATCTCCATAGGTGACATACCAGGTTCATCGTTTGGTATTTCACGTAATTGAAAAACAGCGCCACGATCGCAATCGCTAACAAGTTCAGGCAGAGCATTCGATAAACCACCTGCGCCAACATCATGTATGGAAATGATTGGGTTCTTATCACCTAAGGCCCAACACCGGTCGACGACTTCTTGGCAACGGCGTTGAATTTCTGGGTTATGTCGTTGTACTGAGGCAAAGTCTAAATCTTCTTGGCTGCTGCCAGATGCCATAGATGACGCAGCGCCACCACCTAAACCGATTAACATTGCTGGGCCACCTAATACAATTAATTGTGCACCAGCAGGAATTCGATGTTTTAAAACATGGTCGGGACGAACGGAACCATAACCACCTGCAATCATGATCGGTTTGTGATAACCACGTACCCGTTGCGTTGATTCATCGTATTGTTCGTAACTACGAAAGTAGCCAGTTAGATTAGGCCGACCAAACTCATTGTTAAACGCAGAACCACCAACAGGCCCTTCGATCATAATATCCAGTGCTGAGACAATACGATCGGGTTTACCGTAATCGTTTTCCCAAGCTTGTTTAAAATTGGGTATGTTTAAGTTTGAAACAGAAAAACCAGTTAAACCAGCCTTGGGTTTACCGCCACGCCCAGTTGCTGCTTCATCTCGAATTTCTCCACCTGAGCCTGTTGCGGCCCCCGGTAATGGTGATATCGCGGTTGGATGATTATGTGTTTCTACTTTCATCAAGACATTTACGGTTTCTTCACTGTAATCGTATTGATGAGATTCATTGTTTGGAAAAAATCTGGCGGCATCGTATCCATTAATCACGGCGGCATTATCGCTATAAGCCGATAGCACACGACCAGGGTTTGTTTTATGCGTTTCTCGAATCATGCCGAACAAGGTTGCGTCTTGTTTCTTTCCATCAATAGTCCATGCGGAATTAAAAATTTTATGACGACAATGTTCAGAGTTAGCTTGGGCAAACATCATGAGTTCGACATCGGTAGGATCACGTCCTAAGTCGTTATAAGCTTTGAGAAGGTATTCAATTTCGATTTCAGATAATGCCAGGCCTAAATCGTTATTGGCTTTTGCTAAGGCTTGCTTGCCTTGTTCCAATACAGGAACGCTGTTCAAAGGTTTTGGGTTGATATGACTGAATAATTGTTCAAGTTCTTCAGTAGCAACAAATACAGATTCCGTCATTCGATCGTGCAAGATGTCAGCGAGTTCTTCAATGACTGATGTGCCTAAAGGAGCATTCGATTGCGTTTCAATACTCCAGTTAATACCACGTTCAATTCGAACGATATTCTTGAGACCACAATTATGCAAAATATCCGTTGCTTTACTGGACCAAGGGGAAATCGTACCCGGTCTAGGTGTTACGAATAATTGATTAGATGAAACAGGTTGGTTAGTTGCATTCTCAACATCCAATAATTGTTCTAATTGTAATGTTTCTGTTTCACTTATTGGCTGTGCAGATTCGATTAAGTGGATATAGTGGCTTTGTAGCTTCGTGATACTAGGCTCAATTTCTTGCAGACGTTGTAAATATTTTGTAAGGCGAAATGAAGATGCCGCTGGAGCACCGTGAATGATATGCATAGATTTCTGTTTAAATTACGTGCTGAAAAATAAAGCGGGGATTTTAGCAGCATTAGCCCACACATGCAGCGGGGAAAAGGGAGTTGTTATAAAATTTCGTCGACTTTTATGAGGACTTGTCGAGCTTCTTGGCTTTGGCTGCGGCTGCTGGAGAAATAACGAGAGTTTTTGCCTTTGAAATCTTCGTCTATGCCACCGATTTGAATCCATTCTCCTAAATAGCCGCTGGCAGTGGTCTCGATATTTTGCAGATCAAACGTACCATTGTCATAAGGGTTTACCTTTTGTAGTTTTGGTGAGATGAATAAGGTTACGCGGTTACCATTAATTCGCGGTAGGATATAAAAGCCAGAGGTGACATCACGATATTCAACACCATTTTGAACAACCACACCGCCTGGAGTGACAAAAGTTTGTTGATTAGCGATAGGAACAGAACTGCCTTGTTGTATGAAGGCCGGTTGCCCTGCAATGGTTTGGACTTTAAATGTGTTGCGATCGTCGATATCCGATTCGGTTGATAAAGTTCTGTATCTCAGAACATTGCCATCTTTATCACGGATGGCGACACTAGCACCATCACCTCGGTCACGTCCTGTTCCAACTGTGACATCACCACTTTTATAACGTCCAGAGATCCCATGTTCATTTCGTGCAAAATTGCCACTAACGTCTTGTTTAACTGAGATCATCAACCGACGAGGTGGGGTATCAATAGAACGCAATACTTGCTTGATTTCGAGCATATTGGAATGAGTTGTACGAATGATTAGCTGATCGTTCATTCCTGTGACAGTACCACCTTCTACGACTAGTGGTTGTACAACAGGTAATACATCCTCAAGCAGACTATGCTGCAACGGGATGATTTCAAACATCATCGTTTCAGCTTTACCGCTAATAGGTTGTGTAATGGTGAAAATTACCAAGCTCAATAAAAAAAATTTAGTGAGCGAATAATTTGATCTCATATAGTTACTCGTCGTAGATTCGGATCAGGTTTAGCGGTTTCCCACAGATCATCAAATTTAGACAGCAATTGTTGGGAAAATTTCAAATCATTAAAATTAAATTTTCCTTCGTAACGTGCATCATTTTTTCGATGTATATAACCTGCTCTATCTGCAATTAATATGCCCTCATTGAAGTCTTTATTCTCATGACTGAGTTTTCTGAGTTCGATAAAACTTGTGAGATCAAATGCTAAATCGAGCAGACGATGACCGCGTTTAATGATGCGTTCTGGTTCAGCTAGTAGAATGCGAATTTTGGCGTGTCGATTAGAGATAGCGAGCTTTTTTACCGCTATAACTAATCCTGTTTGGTCGTAGATAAAAGGATCTAGTTCACGACTACAGATGTCAATAAAACGTGTAGCTTGTTTCGCCATTGTTTCTGCTGTAGACGCATTTTCTTCACGATTGTTTATTTCATCTGCTTGTTTGGTTTCTGCAAGGACATAATTACTTAAGTTCAACATAGTTAAATTTACTCAGTTATTATTCAAATGTTTTTATCATTCTTTTATGCATAATCCCTGCATCATTAAATAAATCACCTTGTTCTATAAATCCGAATTTTTTGTAAAAAGATATTGCTTCTATTTGAGCATTTAAAAAAACTGACTGTAGTTGCATGGCCGTTGCCAGTTCCAGTAAGTTTTTAAGCATAGCGGTACCAATACCTTGATTACGATAATTTTTTAACACGGCCATACGACCTATTTGACCTGTTTGCAATATACGAGCAGTCGCAATAGGTTGTTCATTATGCAACACTAATAGATGCTTACAAATATGATCTTCCTCATCCCATTCTAGTTCCTCAGGTACATTCTGTTCTTTGATGAATACCTCAGTTCGGATATTTTTTAGTTCTTCAGCTGCTTGTTGCCATTGAACGTGTTTAATCTGAAAAGGTAGATTCATCTTCAAAATAATAAAAACCTTGTTGATAAAAAGAATGTAAAAGGTTGAGAGCCTGTTCACTATTAGAAAGTTCTAATACGTTTTCATAAAGCAATTCACGGCTCTTTGATAAAAACTGCACTAATTCGAGTTCATTTAATTTTAATGATTCATGCTGGCCAGCAATAAAAAGATCAACGTGATCCTGCTGTTGAATATAACTGACCCGTACATTGCCGTAGCGAGTTAACTTACTTTGTTGCTTATAAAGAACATCGAAATCTTCAAAATTGATTTCAGATATATCTATTTCATCAAACGTTCTGTTATCTGTAATAAAGCGACCAAACCATTGTTCAAATTCGTCATCATGCACTATACGGCTCAACATCATTTGATGAATATATTCAATATGGTGTTTTTTTATTTCGCCAGAATGATTCTGCAATTCTAATTCGGGATCGGTATAAAAAAATGATGATGGGTTCATCGATATGTCATCAACAAAAGCAGATAATAATTCATGATCATTAGGTGCACGAAAACCAATTGATATGGTGATGCATTCACCTTTAGCAATACCATGATGAGCTACTCCAGGTGGTAGATACAAAATATCGCCAGGTTTTAATATCCAGTCTTGTTCCGATTCAAACTCCGACAAGATCTTAAGTTCATGATCCTCGATAAAATCGTCATCGCTATAGCCTATTTCATTAATGTGCCAATGACGCTCACCATAGGCTTGTAACAAAAATACATCGTATTGATCCAAATGCGGACCAACATTACCGCCATTCACAGCATAGCTGATCATAATATCATCGATTCGCCAATTAGGAATAAAATCAAACAGATCTAACAGCAATGCTATTTCTTTATGATAATGATCAACACTTTGAACCAGTAATGTCCAGTTATCGTTAGATAATTGTTTAAAGTTATCAATTTCGAAAGGGCCATATTCGCATTGCCACGAATTTTCTTTTATATCTTCAATGATGAGTCGTGATTCAACTATTTCATTGCATGCAAGTTCAAACAATTGTTGCTTGGAAATTGGACATTTAAATTTTGGAATGCCTTGTTGAATCAATAACGGTTTTTTTTGCCAATGTTGTTGCAAGAACTCACTACGACTTAAACCGTTAAGTAATTTCATAAAGCTTATGAATTCATATTAATGATTATTTTGAAATTTCGTATGCTTGCTCAATCGCATTACCAATATAAGTCGAAGGTGTTAATTCCATTAAGCGTTGCTTTTCTTCAGTTGGTATATCCAAGTTTTGGATGAAATTCTGGATTGTTTGTTTATTCATTGCTGAACCACGTGTTAGAGCTTTTAATTGTTCATAAGGATTTTCAATGCCATAACGTCGCATTACTGTTTGAATAGGTTCAGCTAATAATTCCCATGCGTTATCGAGATCATCAGCAATGATTTCAGGCGATGCTTCTAATTTGCTAATGCCTTTTAAGCACGATTGATAAGCAATTAAACAATGCCCAAAAGCTGTGCCTAAATTACGAATACTAGTGGAATCAGTTAAGTCACGTTGCCAACGAGAGATCGGTAATTTTTCAGCTAAATGTGAGAGTAAGGCATTGGCTATACCTAAGTTCCCCTCGGCATTTTCAAAGTCGATAGGGTTCACTTTATGAGGCATGGTTGAAGAGCCGACTTCACCGGCAACGACTTTCTGTTTGAAATAGCCTAATGAAATATAAGCCCAGATATCTTTGGCAAAATCTAACAATATTGTGTTGCTGCGAACTAAGTTTTGAAACAACTCAGCCATATAATCATGGGATTCAATTTGTGTGCTGTGAGGGTTGACGGTTAAGCCCAGGTCTTCAATTACTTGCTTTGAAAAGTTTGGCCAATCCACATTAGGGTATGCCATTAGATGGGCATTGTAGTTTCCAACGGCACCATTCATTTTTCCTAATAGTTCAATATCATCTAACTGTTCCATTTGTCGTTGTAAACGAAACGCAAACACACCCATCTCACGACCTAAAGTTGTCGGGCTAGCAGTTTGACCATGAGTGCGAGACATCATGGGTAGTTGTGCATAATTTGTTGTTAAAGCTTTTAATTCTGAAACTATATTATTTAGAAAAGGTTTAACAACGTTATCGCGTGCATCTTTTAACATTAATGCATGACTTATATTGTTAATGTCTTCAGATGTACATGCAAAATGTAAAAATTCTTTGATATCATTTAATTCATCATTTGCAGAAAATTTTTCTTTTAAAAAATATTCCACAGCTTTGACATCATGATTAGTCGTGCTTTCAAATTGTTTTACTTTTTCTGCATCTTGTTCAGTGAAATCAGAAATAATGGTTTCTAAGAATGTATTAGCTTCACTGCTTAATTTCGGTACTTCTTTTATGTTTGATTCATTTGATAGAGCTTGTAACCAACGTACCTCGACGATCACGCGGTATTTAATTAAACCGAACTCACTAAAAATAGTGCGTAAGCTTTCAGTTTTATTGCCATAGCGGCCATCAATAGGAGAGACGGCAGTTAAAGAGGATAATTGCATAATATTTTAATTATAATTTTTAAGGACAAGGGTTTGGTTGTTGTTTGTGTAAAGCTTCTATTTCTTTGATGATATCTTTGTTTAAATTGATATAGTTGCTTGCAGTGTTAATTTTAAGTTGTTCCATTGTCGTGGCACCAATAATATTACTGGTAACAAAAGGTCGTGATGTTACATAAGCTAATGCCATTTGAGCAGGGTCTAAATTATTATCTTCAGCTAATTTGCAATAAGCTTCCGTCATTTTAACACCTTCATCATTGGTATAACGTCCAAAGCGATCAAATAAGGTTAGACGGCCACCTTCTGGTTTTTGATTGTTACGATACTTACCACTTAAGACGCCAAAACCTAATGGCGAGTAAGCTAATAAACCGACTTGTTCTCGATGGGCAAACTCAGCCAAGCCGATTTCGAAAGTACGATTTAATAAGTTATAAGGATTTTGAATACTGACAATTCTGGGTAAGCTTTGCTGTTCTGATAAACGCAAATATTCAGCCATACCCCAAGGTGTTTCATTAGAAATACCTATATAACGAATTTTTCCTGCTTTCACTAAATCATTTAACACTGACAAAGTTTCTTCGATTGGTACACCATCTTTATCAGGCGCATGATAATAATTTAATTGTCCAAAGTAATTAGTATCACGTTCAGGCCAGTGTAGTTGATAAAGATCGATATAATCTGTTTGCAAACGGGTTAAACTGGCATTTAAAGCTGATTCTATATTTTTTTTATCAAGTTTATTTTGGCCACTACGTAAATAAGGTAGCCAATCAGCAGACGCAGCCACTTTCGTAGCAAGGATTAATTTTTTTCTATCATGGCGTTTAGCTAACCATGTACCGACATATTGTTCTGTAAGGCCTTGAGTTTCTGCTTCAGGAGGAACAGGGTACATTTCAGCCACATCAATAAAGTTAATGCCTATATCATCAATGGCATAATTGAGTTGTTCATGGGCTTCGGCTTCGGAGTTTTGTTTGCCCCAAGTCATTGTACCCAAACAAAGCTCGGATACTTTTATATCGGTTCTACCTAGTTGACGATATTCCATAACCAGTACTCACTTTACCTCTATGTATTAGCCAGGTTGTTTGACATAACGAAGATATGGTTTCTTAGTGTCCCAACCTTCAGGATATTTTTCCTTTGCAGCTTCATCACTCACAGCAGGTGGAATAATGACATCTTCGCCAGGCTGCCAATTTACTGGAGTTGCTACAGTGTGTTTTGCAGTTAATTGCATTGAATCCAAAACGCGCAGGATTTCATCAAAGTTACGGCCAGTACTCATTGGATAAGTAATCATTAGTTTGATACATTTATCTGGTCCTACAACAAACACTGAACGAATCGTCGCATTATCGACAGCTGTTCGTTCTTTGGCTGGGCCAGAGGCATTAGGGTGGATCATGTCGTATAACTTTGCGACGGCCATATCTGTATCGGCTATCATCGGATAGTTGACGGCTGTGCCTTGAGTTTCTTCGATATCGCCCTTCCACGCATTATGGTCTTCAACTGAGTCGATACTTAAACCTATAATTTGAGTATTTCGTTTATCGAATTCTGGCTTTAATTTTGCCATGTAACCCAATTCTGTGGTGCAAACAGGTGTGAAGTCTTTAGGATGCGAAAATAATATAGCCCAACCATCGCCTATCCATTCATGAAAATTAATCGTGCCTTCTGTGGTTTCTGCGGTGAAGTTGGGTGCTTCGTCTCCGATTCGTAATGGCATTATGTATCTCCAGATAGAGTGATTATTGTTGAGTATTCCAGAAAAAAAATACTCAAATTTATATGGCTCAAGAGTATCCTCAATCTACTCAAAGGGCAATCCAACAATGGAAAATCAATCAGACACAAAGCAGCAAGTATGATAGTTTTGCGCATTGAAAAAATTAATCGTGAACACGTAATTTGATGACATCAATCACAATCAGAAAACCCGATGACTTGCATTTGCATGTCCGTGATGGCGAAGAATTAAAAGCTGTTGTAGGCCATACAGCACGACAGTTTTCTAGAGCCATTATCATGCCTAATTTAAAGCCGCCGATTACAACTTGTGAACAAGCGTTGCAATACCGTCTAAGAATTATCGAAGCCTTAGCTGATGATAATGCGTTTGAACCATTAATGACGTTGTATTTAACTGATAATACCGATCCTCAAGAGATCAAATTATTACAACAGTCCGAACATATCCATGCGGTGAAATATTATCCTGCAGGTGCTACGACAAACTCAGACAGCGGCGTGACAAATATTGAATTAACTTACGATGTTCTAAGTGTGATGGAAGAGTGTGATGTTCCGTTACTATTACACGGTGAAGTTACGGATGCAGATGTTGACGTTTTCGATCGCGAAGCGAAATTTATCGATACTATATTGGAACCGTTAAGAAAGCGATTTCCTAATCTTAAGATTGTGTTTGAACATATTACCACCAAACATGCCGTTGATTATGTTTATTCAGTTGAGAAAAAATTCGCTGCTACAATCACGCCTCAACATTGTTTGTTAAATCGTAACGCTTTATTTGAAGGCGGCATTCGCCCACACCGATATTGTTTACCGATCTTAAAAGCTGAACAACATCGTGAAGCTATTTTTAACGCAGCAACTGGTGGCGATTCGCGTTTTTTTCTCGGCACAGATAGTGCGCCGCATTCACATGCAAAAAAAGAATCGGATTGTGGTTGTGCAGGCATATATTCAGCGTTTAATGCGATTGAGCTTTATGCTGAGATTTTTTCTCAAGCAGATGCTATGGATAAACTAGAAAATTTCGCTTCAAAATATGGAGCAGAATTTTATGGTTTACCTTTGAATGAGGGCACAATCACAATAGAACAAACCACTTGGACTGTTCCAAAACAATTACCACTTGCGAACACATATCTGATTCCGTTTGCTGCAGGAGAAGAGATGAGATGGAAGACAGTCACGAATTAGATAATAACGTGAATGCTGATTTAGGTTCTGTTGCGGCTAATCGGTTTCGTGGTTTTTTACCGATTGTGGTGGATGTTGAAACGGCAGGTTTTAATCCTAACACAGATGCCTTACTTGAAGTCGCTGCGGTAACACTTACAGTGGATAACGACGGTCAATGGGTATTGGATGAAACGATTAGCAAACACATTCAACCGTTTGAAGGAGCTAACTTAGATCCAGCAGCATTAGAATTTACGGGTATTAATCCTGAACATCCATTTCGAAAACAGATTGCTGTGTCTGAGCAAGATGGCCTAGCTGAAATTTTTCAATTAATACGAAAGAAAATTAAATCACATCATTGTCGTAAAGCGATTTTAGTTGGCCACAATGCATCATTTGATTTGTCGTTTGTAAATGCTGCGGCCGATCGTTGTAAAATCAAACGTAATCCATTTCACCCATTCAGTACCTTTGATACTGTGTCGTTAGCTGGTTTAGCTTATGGCCAAACGGTGTTAGCAAGAGCTGCTAAGGAAGCTGGATTAGAATGGGATGCCAAAGAAGCGCATTCAGCGCGTTACGATGCAGAGCAAACTGCACGTTTGTTTTGTATGATTGTGAATCAGTGGAAAGTGAAATAACTTAAAACTTACGAAGCAAAGTTGATTGAATCATCATCTGCCGGATTCAAATCATCACTGAGTAACTCTAATTTCTTTTGTTCTATTTCAGTCAAATCGTGTTTGATTAAATTCAATTCTTCCGATAGAACTAAAGCGGCACCAAATTTTCCAGTAGCTTTATAAAGACTTAATTGTGCTAAACGATAAGTGTTATTTTCTGGAGACTCTTTTAATGCTTTCTCAATTACATCTTCTGCACCAACATAATCACCATATGCCATAAAAACAGAAACTTGTTTTTCAAATTCTTTTTCAGGGTGCGATGTTTGGAAGTTGACGACTAAATCTTCAATGTTAGGAGAATCCAATACTTCAGGTGCTTCGTATACATCATCACTAAATTCTAATGGTTCAAATTCGTTCGAAGGTCCTAAATCACTGTCTAAATCAATTAGCTCAGAATCCTTTTTCATTTCAGCTATATTTTCTGTGATTGTTTTAAGCTCTAAATCATCAGTTGCTGTTGTTGTTTCAGGAACATCAATATAATCATTCTCCGATTCAATAATCAAAGAATCATTTTCAGGTGCTTTTTCAAGCTCGCCTTCGAGGATTTCATTAATGATTGTATTTACTTCATTATCATTATGATTTAATGGAACACTGATATCGATAAACGTTTCATCATGTTCAGTTTGAATGTCGTGTTCATTTGATTTTTCGACGATAGAAAAATCCGAATGTTCTTCTATGGTATGTTCTTCGTCTATGTTGTCAGGTATTTCAACGGTATTTAGAAAATCTTTAATTAACGCTTCGTCGTCTGTTGATGAATTAGTTTCATCTTCTTTTAAATTAATATTAACTCCTACTTCAGCAAATTCTTCTGGTGACATAACAACGGTTGCAATGTGCCCAGTTTTTTCAGAAATAGTTTGTTCCATATCCATAAGATCAATAGTTTCTGAATTAACATTTTCAGCAGCAGTTTCTTTAATGATATGAATGTTTTCGTCAGCATTATCGTTCGATTTTTCATTAACGAATACACGAGGCGGTATAGTGTTAGCTTTATCAATATTTAAATTAATATTAGGACGAACAGCTTCTTCTTTATTTCTTCTAAAATAAATTAACAACGCACTCATTGATAAGAATAATATAGCTCCAATGACAGAAATCACTAAATATATAGGGTTTGCTGAAGATGAGCTTTTTGTTTCTGTTTCGGATTCAGCGTTGTTAGTTGCTTCAATAGGATCAACAGTTGATTCAATAACAGCTTCTGTTGCTTCAGTTTCAACAATGATTTGATTGTTTTCAAGTTCAACATCGTTATCCAATACTTCAGTAGATGTTTCATTTATTATCTCTTCAGAATTAATAACTGGTGTTTCAGAAGTGTATTCAACTACCTCTTGTTCAACTTCAGTAATGACAGAAGATTCTATTTCGGAAGCTTCAGTTTCTATTTCAGTAATTACTTGAGATTCGTTTAATTCGCTAACAGGTTCTGCTGATTCAATTACCATTGCTTGTGCAACTTCAAGAAATGATCGATCCAGTTCTGTACTTAATTTTAAACCTGAGAAAGTATAAGAAGTGTTAAGGTCTATACTTTGTGACATCGAGGCAAAGTGAATTTCAACAGGTTCAATATCGTTTTGAGCTTTATTTGTTATTGTCTCAACAGACTGTATTGATGTTTCTGATCCAGCAAGTACAGTGTTAACTTCGGGTATGGATAAAATAACACCACGTTGTAATAAATTTTTATCGCCATTTATAAAAGCAGCTTGATTACTAACATAAATCGCTTCAATCATATCTACCAAAGCAATGCCATAACCTGCAGGCCTTACTCGCATTGCGATTTCAGATAAGGTTTCACCAGATTGCACTGGACCATATTGGCCATTGGTATATGGGGTGTTTGAAACAGCTTTTTTAGCTGGCTCAAAACGATATGTTTGTTTTGTTGTCGTTGGTGTTTTAGTAACAATAGCAGTTGTAGCGATTGGAGCTATTGTTGTTGATGTTTTTTCTGCTTGGAAGCCTGGAGGATCTAACAGAATAGTAAACTCTTTAATAATACGACCAGCATTCCATTTAAGCTCAATTAAGAAATTTAAGAATGGTTCATTAATTGGTTGATTTGAACTTAGTTTAAGAGACACATCGTCGCTTAAGGTTTCAGTAAGTTGTAGCTGTAAATTCTGTCTTGCTAGATAGCCATCTAAGGAACGCTTTGCATGCTCACTTTCTGTCGCGATATTTACAATCATATCGTCAGCGGCAAGAAATTCTCCATTTGATTGGATAATTTGGATTTCCGCGGTTAAAGGTTCACCCAACTTAGAATGGACGACCAGCTCACCTAAGCCTACGGCCTGTGCCTTTAAAGTCATTAATCCCATGACAGCCAGCATGGAACGGTTAATTTTATTTTTCATGATCCTAGCGTTCTATTTATCTAAATTTATCTACAATTACCGTGTACATTCATGTATTGTGTAAATTACACTGCAATTTATACACCAAGATATGGTAATAAATGCTTGATAACACAATAAATAAATGATTTTTTCTATCGAATTAACACTTTTAGAGTTAATTTTTAAGAAGTTTTAATAATCCATTGATTTTTATAGAAATATTTATAAACTCTTTGAGTTTACGACAAAATAATCGCTAAATCCAATAAAAATGTCGTCTGAGGAAGCATGACAAACCCAGCTGTAGAAACATTAGCCCGACTTAAACCATTCATGGATCAGGACCATGTGACGTTAGTGAATGTCTGTAAGATATCTGAAATCGAATCCCTTGCGCCCAGCACCGTTTTATTCGAAATCGATGATATAGATTTTTATACCTATTATTTAATTGAAGGCGAGCTGGAATTGCTGTCTAAAGATGGTCGTATTCAAACGATAGAAGCCGAATCTGATGCCGCGCGAAATCCTATTTCTACATTAATTCCAAGACAATACACTGCTAGAGCGGTCGTTGAGTCCAAAGTGCTAAAACTCAATACCGATAAACTGAACTATACCCTTTATGGTGATGGACATTCTGGACAAGTATCCAATTTACATGTGGAAGATAATCTATCCGAGACCAGTCAGTTTGAAGTAGAGATTTTTAGTGGCATTGTACGAGGAGTTGCCAACGGTAATATGCACATGCCAGCATTGCCGGGCATTGTGTTGAGAATACTTAACTTGATCAACACAAATGATATGTCTTTTTATCAGCTAGAAATGACTGTGCAGCACGAACCTGAATATGTACAAACCATTATTGATATTGCTAATAGTGATTTTTATCCTACAGGAGAAGATGTTTCTAATTTAAAAGATGCAGTAGCGATCATTAGTTACCGTCAGGTTTTACTGTGGTTATTAGCGATCAGTATGAAGCAAGTATTCAATGCTTCTACGGATAATATGCAAATTCAAACTAGAAATTTATGGTTAATAAGCAGTTTTGTCGCTGCTATTTCAGCTATATTAGCGCAGAAAACGAAACTCTTTACGCCAGCTGAAGCCTTTCTATGCGGTTTGGTTCAAGACATAGGTGTGCTACCAATTTATCGTTATCTAGATGCTGATTCATCAGAACCAAACGGTAATAACCGTGTTGAACGAGCGGTTTCTGATCTACGTGGCGAAGTAGGTGCGATGGTTTTGACTAAATGGTCATTCCCGCAAAACTGTAATACTGTCGCTAGAGAAGTGGAAAATTGGAGTCGTGATAATTCATCCAAAGTGGATATTACGGACCTTGTTTTAATCGCAAAATTACACGCTTATCTTCAATTCCATACCGATAAGCCATTGCCTCCCATGTTTAAATTACCCGCGTTTAAAAAATTGGGTTTAAGAAGTTATGGTCCTGAGACTGGCTTAGAGATGTTGAATGAAGCGAAAACCATGCTTGTTGATATTTTCAAATTCCTTGATTAATTCCTACATTACAGAAACTTAGTTGCGGATTTCCCTGATATTTTTTTAAAGTTTTTTTGAAAAACTGCCGTTATACAGAGATAACTTATTAATGGTAGTCATTTGGAATGTTAACAACTGAGCAACTAAAACACCTTTCCCCACTAGAACACATTGATCATGGCGTATTAACTCGATTAGTTGAGGTTGCTGATATTCAGCAGCTTGGTCAAGGCGAGTGTTTATTCGAATTTGGATCGGAAGATGATTCTAAAGTGTATCTGTTAGAAGGTGAGTTAGAACTGACAGCAAAAGATGGCAGAGTTCGACTTGTTAAAACCGATGAAAGTAAGCCTGCTGCGAGCGCCATCGCATCGTTGGTACCTCGCCAATATACAGTGACCGCAGTAAATGATGCCAAGATTATACGTTTTGAAAATGATAAGTTTGAACGAATTTTAAATGGCGAAGAAGAACCTATTACCCGAGTAGAAGTTCAAGAGCATGATGAGTTTGAATCTCGGACTGGTGTTGAGAGTGATATTTTTACGCAAATCTTTATTGATATTTCTTCTGAAGAATTTGAACTGCCAAACTTACCTGAAGTATCTACCCGAGCTATGCAATTGCTGAAAGATGAAGATACCGATGTTGATCAATTAGAAAGTATTATTCAGGCGGATCCTGCGATTGCGGCAAAACTTTTGAAAGCGGCTAACAGTGCTTTGTTTGGTGGTACCACACAAATCACATCAATATCTCAAGCCATCGTTAGAATAGGTTTTAATACAACGAATCAATTGGTGATGGGTTTTGCGATGGAGACTTTATTTATCACCAGTTCTAAAGCTATTAAAAAATTAATGCAAAATCTTTGGTATCACAGTGTTACTGTTGCCAGTATTGCTTCAGTACTATCGAAAGAGTTAAAACGTTTTGATTCAGGCCAGGCCTTATTAGCAGGTTTAATTCACGATATTGGTAAAGTCGCTGTGTTAAGTTACATCGATAAAAATAATTACGATCTCAGTTACCAAGAAATCGAGGAAGTAGTTGTCAAACTTCGAGCAGACATCGGTTCAATGATTCTTTCTAAGTGGAATTTTCCTGAGGAATTTATTGGTGTCGTTGAAGGTGTGGAAGATTGGCATCGAGATCATGAACAACAAGCCGATTTATGCGACTTAGTCATGCTTGCACAACTTCATAGTAATATTCAAAGCCAGTCAATAAAAGATGTTCCTCCCATGTTTGAATTACCTGCATTTAAGAAACTAGGTTTAAATGAATGGTCGCCTGAGACAGGAATTGGTGTTTTAGAAAAGGCTCAACAGGAAGTGAAAGAACTCATTAGTGTTTATTCTTAGGCCATTAACCCTATGATTTTTTCCTGTATTTTATACAAATGATTACAATAATATTTGATGAATTTTTTCTAAGTTATTGAGTTGATTGAAATTCGTTTGTTTTTCTAATTCATAGTCACAAATTCTTCATTAAATCTTAATTTGCTGTGCTCTATGCCTAATGGTAATTTCTTCCCTAATAGAGTTTTTATTGTGTTTTTCAAAATACTTTTTGGGGTGAGAAGAAGTGTTTAGTCGTGAAGTTTCAAAGTTAATTATTGCTGGTGCGTTATTAAGTGTAAGTAGTCTTTCATATGCTGCCAGCACTGGTTCCACAACAAATATGACTGGTTCGTTAGGCATCAATAATTGGATGATATTGGTTCCCAATGCCGATGACGAATTTACTCCTAATTTAGGTTTCGATGTTGATCAAGTTTCAAAAATTGAAACGACTGATCGCAATGGAGAAGTTCTGACGAATGGTGATGAACGATTCACAGGACAAACAACCTTTGCTGGTAGATTAATGGGTAGTACAGGTGATGCAAATCCTGTTGCGAGTTTTTCATGGGATATGGAAATTAACGCTGACCCATTTATCGATGCGAATTTCACTATCACTAATCTAACAGGGATGGATCAAACATTTAATTTGTCTTTTGGTATCCCTGTAACTCCAACATTTAATGATGGTATCGAAACAGGCTTTTTAGGTTTTACTTTAAATGATGCAAATGGCAGTGGTGATGCAACTGTTCAGTTCACTAACTGGGATGGCACCATCAATGGTGCAGTTGAAATGGAAATATTCGCTGCAAGTCCTTTCTCATGTTTTGGTGCGAATTGTTTTGGTAGTGTTGCGCCAGTATCTGGTGGTCCTGAGAACTATGTTGGGCCGGTGAATACTATTGGTATTGATA
Organism: Gammaproteobacteria bacterium; assembly: GCA_965243205.1. Lineage (GTDB taxonomy): Bacteria > Pseudomonadota > Gammaproteobacteria > Eutrophobiales > Eutrophobiaceae > CBDEUK01. The sequence goes on along the minus strand of CBDEUK010000002.1, from coordinate 984,053 downwards.
TGACATTCATACTTTCTGCTGGTGATTCAATTACTATCGATACACGTTACGAAGTTGCTCCTATACCTGTACCTGCAGCCGTTTGGTTATTTGGCTCATCTTTACTAGGCTTATTCGGAATTTCCAAAAGACAATAAATCTCTCTCACATGATTTGTTGTTAATCTTCATGGCTCCTAAATCAGGAGCCATTTTTTTAGCCAAAAAAAACTTACTTCATAGCTATTTCTATTTTAAAAGCCTAAAATTATTATTCTTACACCATTAAGCATTTGGGCCCCAGGTTAGGACGGGGATTAAACTATGGATGTGAAATATAGGAAAGCTCGGTGACAAGAATTCTCTCTTTGACACTGCTATTTTGCATGTTGACCTGCATTACTAATGCGGAAGAACTGCTGGTTCGATACCCTATGCAGCAAGCCTTAAATGATAATCGATCAGATCATTTTATTAACATATTAGAATTAGCCCTCGAAAAAACCAAAAACACTCATGGCCCTTATCGACTAGAGCCATCAAAGCTCAAAATGGTAACGTCTCGTAGTTTCGATAGTCTCAATAAAAATAAATGGATTGATGTTTTATGGACAATGACAACAGAACAAAGAGAGAAAGAAGCTCTCCCTATACGCGTCCCACTAGAAAAAGGTCTTATTGGTTATCGATTATTGATGATTAATAAATCTGATCAAGAAAAATTCAAATCAATAACAACATTAAAACAACTTAAGCAACTAAAAGCAGGGCAAGAGTCTGTTTGGCCGGATACAAAAATTCTTCAAGCAAATCAAATCAAAGTAGAAATATCTCCCGATTATGAAAGTCTATTCGGAATGTTAAAAGGTAAACGGTTTGATTACTTTCCAAGAAGTATTATAGAGATAGTGGACGAAGTGAAATGGCATGATGACTTAATGATTGAAGAGTCACTGGCTTTATATTACCCCGCTGCGACTTATTTCTTTGTAAGTAAAAATAATCATCGTTTGGCAGAAAGATTAAAAACTGGATTACAGTTGGCTATGAATGATGGCTCATTCGATCGTTTATTCTTTGATGATGAAAACGTTCGATGGGCTGTCAATATAGTAAAAAATCATAAAAGAAAAGTATTCAAACTGGACAACCCTTTATTGTCTAAAGAGACGCCATCATTAGGGATAGAATCATGGCAAAAGTAATGAATACTCTTAAGTCGTTAGAAAAAAATCAAACATCTACGACAGTTTCGCTAAGAAAAAACCTACTACGTTCAATATTATTGTTCAGTATTTCTATCATTCTAATTTTATTAATTATTGATTTATTTTATATAAAGCATCATCAAGAAAAAGAATTAGAACAACAATTTCAATATATTGAAGATACGACGTTAAAAAATATAAGCAATTCAGTTTGGTTACTAAATCGTTCTTTAACTCAAATTCAAATCGATGGAATTCAATCGCTTAATCATATTAGTTATGTAGAAGTGACATTAGATAATGAAATATTTGCCTCAAGTGGTTTGATGCCAAACGATAACAATATAATTTCTCGTACTTATCAACTTATTTATCAGGAACAGGATAATTTAATAAACTTAGGCAGTTTATTAGTCATCGTTGACACTGCCAATTTCGACAATCATTCGATTGCTGGCTCAACAAAATTTTTACTCTTAGATGCCTTACTTATATTTTCACTTTTATTTTTTATTTCATACATTATGGATAAAAAAATATTTTCACATCTCGAACATATGAGTAATTTCATGAAGGATATATCTCATAATGGAATGGGAAAGGAATTTGTTCTTGAAAGAAAAAGTACTGCACCAAATAAGCGAGATGAATTAGATGTTTTAGTCGATACATTTAATTTTCAAAAAAATGAATTAACGAAAACCAATGAAGAGTTATCTCATTCACGAGATATGTTCTATAAAGTATTTCAATCCAGTCATGACGCCATCATCATCAGTGATTTAGAAACTGGCTGCTTAATTGATGTTAATAAATGCTTTTACGCTATGTATGGTTTTACACATTCAGATGACATCATCGGCAAAACCGCTTTGGAGTTAAATATTTGGGCAGATGAAGAGGATCGTGAAACATTAAAAAAATTATTACTGAAGAATGGCTCAATTAAACTACGTGAATCAAAATTTCGAAAAACCTCAGGCGAACTTAGGGATTGCCTTGTCTCAGTTGAAATTATTGATCTAAAAGGCAAGTCGGCTTTAGCGATAACTGTTCACGACATTACAGAAAGTAAACGTTATCAAGAAGAAATATTACATTCAAAAACACGTTTGCATAATTTAGCAAGAAAATTAGAGAATGCAATTGAGCAAGAACGATTAGGGATTTCAAGAGAAATACATGATGAGTTAGGACAATCTTTGACTGGGTTTAAAATTGATTTAAGTTGGTTGAAGGACAGATTGAATCCAGTCGATGATGAAGTAATAAAACGGATTATGAGAATGATGAATAATATCGATACAACCGTTGATACTATCCGTAGAATTTCTTCTCAACTAAGGCCTGCTGTATTGGATGATTTAGGATTAGAAGCGGCGATTGAATGGGTAACGAAAGACTTTTCTGAACGAACAGGGATTGCTTATGATTTAAATATTGATTGTGATGAGTTAGACATCAATATGGAAAGAGACACAGCGATATTTCGAATCTATCAAGAAGCTTTAACGAATATTGCGCGTCATAGCAACGCGGATAATTTTATTGTTAATATGAGTCTGAACCAAAAACATATAGAACTAAAAGTCGCGGATAACGGTATAGGTATCACGTCTGATCAGATCGATTCGGATAATTCTATTGGTGTTATTGGTATGCAAGAAAGAGCTGCTAATATTGGAGCAACGATTAACTTTAATAATATTGAACCCAGTGGATTGGAAGTTCATCTTATTAGTCCGATTAAAACTCAAACGGTTTTAGATGCAACATGATTAATGTCTTTATAGCCGATGATCATCAAATAATGCGTGAAGGTATCAAGCGTATTATTGAAGATAATATTAATATGCAAGTTTGTGGCGAAGCTCAAGACGGTGAAGAGCTTCTTAATACTTTAAAAGCTTCGGATTCAGAATTATTATTATTGGATGTCTCTATGCCCGGGCCTGGTTTTCTTGAAACATTGCGCAGAGTATTGAGGCTTTGCCCCGATATAAAAATATTAGTACTGAGCGCACACTCTGAAGAACAATATGCAAAGCGTTCTTTTAAAGCTGGTGCCAAAGGTTATTTAACAAAAAATCACTCTCCAGAAGAATTAGTCAATGCGATTGTTCGTATTTCTAATGGTGGTAAATACATTAGCCAATCCTTAGCTGAAAAATTAGCGTTTGATATCGACAAAGATGAAACTGAAATTCCACATGAATCACTTTCTCAACGTGAATATCAAATCCTATGTTTATTAGGTTCTGGTAAAAGCACCAGTGTTATAGCAGAACAACTATCATTGAGTCCTAAAACCGTTAGTACGTATCGCAGTCGTGTCCTTGAGAAACTACAGTTAAAAGACAATGCAGAGTTAATGCATTACGTAATGCAAAATCAATTAGTAGAATAATTCAATTCTATTTGTAGGACATATACCTACAACATCTATCAAAGCCATCCGACTTTAATCGTCTACAAACTTTTATATTCTTTCCCCTAGATTATTTTAGCCTGTAATGGCTGCATTTTAAAAAGAGGTTGGTTTGGAAAGTAATTCAAAAAATACCGTGATTATCATCGATGACAGCGATTATATCCGTCAGATGGTAAGAGAAGTGGTTGAGTCAATAGAACATATTGACGTAGTTGCTGAAGCGGATAATGGTTCTGACGCAGTCGTTTTGGTGAATGTCATTAAACCAGATTATTTGATTCTAGATATCAAAATGCCACAAATGTCTGGCATTTCAGTTTTGGAATCAATTCAGGAATATTTAGAAAGTGTGTGTGTAATTATATTAAGTAATCATTCTAGTGAAGAATATAAGAAAAAGTGTTTTCAATTAGGAGCTAAATATTTTTTAGATAAAACGAAAGAAATAGAACGTTTAAAAGAAATACTTTAGTGATTCAATACCAGGCCATCTCTTTCTTTGTAAGTGTTTCACTTACATTTTAATGCACAGCAGTCTGACATAACTTTAATCCTTAAGCTGATAGTGGAAGGTTGTCTATACGCTTAAATTTACAACACATTAAACAAAACATTTTATACGGTTTTATTCTATGAAAGAAAACGACATTATAAAATATGAAACTGACATGTCTTTATCGGGTGATTTAGATCAATTGACTGGTCTAATGAACCGTTTTCAGTTTGAGCAAAAACTCAAACAGCTTGTTGAAGATACAAGAAGTACACGATATGAACATGCCTTGTTTCAAATTGATATTGATTCATTCAAAGTAGTGAATGATGTACATGGAAACGCTGCTGGTGATGCGTTGTTATGTTCTATTACGAACATTATTGGTTCATGTATACAGAGCGAGGATCTAATCAGTCGATTAGGTAATGATGAGTTTGGCGTCATTATAAAACATTGTAGTTACGGTAAGGCGCACCTCATTGGCAATACAATCCGTGAATCGATAAAGCACTATCGAGTTTCTAGTAATCAAAATAAATACGGTGTCACAGTAAGTATTGGAGTGACAATGATCAGTTCAGAAACACCTGATTATGCAACTGTTTTAAGGAATGCAGGGGTAGCTTGTTATGTCGCGAAATACCCTGGCGATAAAGTTCATATTTATCATCACAACGACCGTTTGATTGCAACGTATCACGAAGATATGAAATGGATTAATAATATCAACAATGCATTCGATAATGATTTGTTTGAGTTATACACACAACGAATTTTTCCATTGTCAAAAAATAATGAAAAAGACAAATCAGTTCTTTGTGAAATTTTATTACGATTAAAAGATCAAGATGGCAACATCATTCTTCCAGGAAAATTTTTACCCGTCGCAGCTCGACACAACATGGCCTCTAGAATTGATTATTGGGTGATACGAACCGTCATTAATCTGTTAGAACAAAAAACCTTATCAAAACACTGTTCTAAAATTATGATTAATTTATCGGGTCAATCCTTAGGCGATGAAATGATTCTGGATTATTTAATGGAGCGACTAGAGCGTGTTGAATTTCCAACTGAGTCGCTCTGTTTTGAAATAACCGAAGCTGAAACGATTAAAAACTTTTCATCGGCAATTAACTTTATCAATAAAGTTAAAAATAAATACGGATGTTTATTTGCGCTGGATGACTTTGGATCAGGTTTCTCATCATTCAAATACATCAAAGAACTGCCTGTCGATATCATCAAAATTGATGGCAGCTTTGTAAAAGATATTTTAACCGAGCCAGTGAGTGAAATTATGATCCGATCATTGAACGATATCGCCAAAGTCACGCACAAAAAAACCATTGCTGAATGGGTAGAATCCGAAGAGGTGTTCAATACCTTACAAAAACTCGGAGTAGATTACGCACAAGGATATTTTTTAGGCGAGCCAGTGCCTTTTAGCGAATTTACCGATGCTGCTTAATGTTAAAACCGTCACTCTAAAAGCATTGATTTGCAAACTGGATCCTACATAATAACGCGCTTTGAATTTATGTAGGCTCAGTCATGTCAAACAAGCTGGAACAACTCAAAACAATGACCGATGTAGTTGCGGACACTGGTGACATCGAAGCGATAAAAAAATATTCCCCATTAGATGCCACCACCAATCCGTCGCTGTTATTAAAAGCGGCTGAATTACCGCATTACAAAGCAGTGTTGGAATCAGCGATTGATTGGGCAAAACACAACAGTTCATCACCAGAGCAGGTTCAAGAAAAAGCGGGTGACCGTTTTGCTGTGATGATCGGTAAAGAAATCTTATCCATCATACCGGGCAGAGTTTCTACTGAAGTCAGTGCCAAACTTTCCTTTGATACCAACGCTACAATCGAAAAAGCGCGTGAACTGATTGCAATGTATGAGGCAGAGGGCATTCAACGAGATCGTGTACTGATCAAAATCGCTTCAACTTGGGAAGGCATTAAAGCCGCTGAAGTACTAGAAAAAGAAAACATCAATTGTAATCTCACGTTACTTTTCAGCTTTGCCCAAGCTGTGGCCTGTGCTGAAGCGGGTGTGTTTTTAATTTCGCCATTCGTTGGTCGCATCTTAGATTGGTACAAAGCCGCTACAGGCAAAACCGAATATGAACCATTAGAAGATCCAGGCGTGATGTCAGTCACACGAATTTACAATTACTATAAAACACATGGCTATAACACAGTCGTGATGGGTGCGAGCTTTCGTAACACAGGTGAAATCGAAGCCTTAGCGGGTTGCGATCGTTTAACGATTAGCCCAGCTTTACTCGAAGAGCTAGAAAACGATAAAGGTGCATTACCACCAAGTTTAGGTGTATCCATAGATGAAGAAGAAAAAATTTCATTAACGGAAAAAGACTTCCGCTGGGCCATGAACAGCGACGCCATGGCGACAGAAAAACTGGCTGAAGGCATCCGTAATTTTGCCAAAGACCAGGATAAACTTGAGACACTCATTTCTTCTCTTGCTGAGAATCAAAACCATAATCAAGTTTTAGAAATCGAAACTGAAGAATCAGTATGATCGAAGAAAATAAATCATCAAGCAAGGAACCGATTGAAAGCCAAGAACCTTGTTGTAACGATGAAAGTTGCTGTGCCCCGCCAAGCCCCATCGTACGTGCAACACCTAAAGTCGGTCGCAATGACCCTTGCCCATGTGATAGCGGCCGTAAATATAAAAAATGCTGCGGGCTATATTCCTAAGTACCTTTCTAACCCTTAACATATCGTAATTTAGAATGACCGATTCCCATAGCAATGTCTGTGGGATCAGCCTAAAATGTCCCTACAAAAATAATATCGTTGAATTGTAATTACTGAGAACGTATACGAAGCAGGCAGTACGAGATAAAAGGTCTGAGAGGGGAGGGAGTTTACATATAAGTAAACGACCGACACGAGCAGGGTTTTTAGAAAAGTAATGCCAATGCAGTGAGTTCTCAGGTGGCAGAGGAGAAGAACCATGTCCGCAGTAATGAAAGAAACCCACCACGGTGGTTGTCCACACGATTGTCCTGATACCTGTTCAATGGTATTCGAAGTTGAAGACGGTAAATTAACCGGGGTCAAAGGCAACAAAGATCACCCTATGACGCGCGGCGGTCTTTGCGTCAAATTGAAAGATTACGAACTCCGCCACTATCACCCAGACCGCATCCTGCACCCAATGAAACGCGTTGGCCCGAAAGGCTCAAAGCAATTCGAACAAATTTCTTGGGACGAAGCACTCGATACCATTACCGATAAATGGAAAGCCTTAATCGATGAATTCGGTCCGCAATCCATTCTGCCTGTGAGCTACTTAGGCCACCAAGGTTTGGTGCATGGTTTAAACGGCGGTGATGCCTTTTTCAATAAAATGGGTGCGACTGTATGCGAACGTACTTACTGTGGTGAAGGTTCTTGTACTGCATGGTTACTCACCATCGGCCCAACCGCAGGTGTCGATCCTGAAAGTTACATCCACTCTAAATACATTGTGATTTGGGCGTGTAACTCGGTCAGCACCAACTTACACCACTGGCACATTGTGAAAGAAGCGCAAAAGAAAGGCGCCAAAGTGGTGGTTATCGATGCTTATAAATCTAAAACCGCGAAAGAAGCGGATTGGCACATCGCGCCAAAACCATCAACCGATGGTGCATTGGCAATGGCGGTGATTAACAGCATCATCGAACAAGGCCTGGTCGATCAAGACTACGTTGATAACTACACTGAAGGCTTTGAAGACTTAAAAGCCCACTCGCAAAAACACACCCCAGAATGGGCAGAAGAAATCACGGGCATTCCAGCCGCAGATATCCGCAAACTGGCGAAAGAATTAGCGACTGAACAACCAGCGGCGATTCGTATGGGCGTGGGTTTGGAACGTCACTACGGCGGTGGTCAAACCATTCGTGCGGTTACCAGCATTCCTGCATTAACAGGCGCATGGCGTCATGTGGGTGGTGGTATTACCCAATTCCCAGTATGGGAACACCCGTATAAGTTTGATGTGATTTGCCGACCAGATTGGATCCCAGAAGGCACGCAAGTGGTGAACATTCTGCAATTAGGTCGTGCCTTAACAGGCGAGCAGGACTTAAACGTACCGATCAAATCAGTCATGACTTGGAACACTAACCCAGTCACCCAATCACCTGAGGCGGATAAACTAGTACAAGGCCTAGAACGTGAAGATTTATTCCACGTTGCAGCCGACCACTTCATTTCGGATACCGCATCCTATGCAGACATCGTATTACCTGCATCAATGGGAGCCGAGATGGAAGACATCATTCTTTCTTGGGGTCACATGTACTTAACCTACAACGCGAAGTGCATTGAATCACCAGGAGAAGCGATTCCGAACAATGAAATCTTCCGTCGCTTAGCGGAAAAAATGGGCTACGATGAAGACCGCTTAAAATGGTCAGACACCGAATGCCTGGAAAACTTTGTGGATTGGGATGCACCAGCCTGTGATGGCATCAGTTTCGATTCTTTAAAAGAAAAAGGCTTCGAACGTTTAAACGTCGGTACTAAGGATGACCGTCGTCCACATATGGAAGGCAACTTCCCAACTCCAACGGGTAAATGTCATTTCAAAGTTGAAGGTGCGAAAAACTTTGTCGCTGGGCCATTCCGACAAATGTACGAAGGCATGCAACCTGGACAGGATATCCCTGAACTACCAGACTACTTACCACCGTACGAACGTCCAGAAACCAACCCAGACTTAGCGGCGAAGTATCCATTAAACATCGTCACACCAAAAAGCCATGCGTTCTTAAACTCGTGTTACGCCAACATGGAAAACCAACAAGATGCACAAGGCGAACAGTTTGTATTAATCAATGCAAGCGACGCCAGCTCACGTGGTGTCAAAGAAGGTGATAACGTAAAAGTGTTTAACGACCGTGGTTCCTTCGAAGGCGTTGCCAAAGTAACGGACGATGTTAACCAAGGTGTGGTCGTTGCTACTTTAGGTTATTGGAGGCAGTTAAATAAAGGAACGGTGAACATCACCAGCTCAGGTGAATTCTGCGACATGGGGAATGCTCCCACGTTCTTTGATAACTTAGTTCAAGTTGAGCAAGCTTAACAAAGGGAAGGGATAACCAAACAAATCATGGATGAGACACTTAAACAAAAAAACCTCAACTCCGAAAGGTGTTGGGGTTTTTTTATATAATTTTAATAGAAAAAATGCAATTAACTAGATTTAATATTTTTTTAGAAGAAATAGCAAAAGATAAAAATTTATCAGATATGTCTGAATCAATATCAGTTTATAGGCATTTTGATAATAAGTGGTATAAAGAAAATAAAGAAGAACTGGATAATAATTTTACCACTAAAAGATTATCTAGGATATTAGAAGGCAATAATCACTGGAGAGCAACTAACGACCCAATTTCATACTTTCCAGTAAACGAATTTAAAGCTGTTATAGCTGCAAAATTTGAAAAAAATACTCTTAAAAAAACCAGAGATAAGTTTCAGGAATATATTAACCTTTGTTCTGAAAGAGCTCAAAAGAGTTTTGATGCTACTCATGATCATTTAACAGGATTGTTAAATGTTCAATCTTTAAATTCAATATTTAAAGGACTTATTGAAGAATTGAAAAATTCAGATGATGATAAAGACCAATCTGAAAGTTCTGAAAGTGCTGGGGTAAGAACAAAAAAATATTTTTGTATAGCGATGGATATAGATCATTTTAAACAAGTTAATGATAATTATGGACATGTTTATGGTGATATTGTTTTAAAATGCCTTGCTCGAAGGATTGAAAAGTTTATAAATAGTTATAAAGAAGAATATAAAGATTTTGATGATATTTATTTTTCTAGGCCAGGAGGCGAAGAATTCATTGTTTTTGGTTTAGGTAATTTCGAAAAGACTTCTTGTATAAAATTAGCAGAAGCTTTACGTGAAGAAATTGGGAGTAGGGAGCTTCCATCTGAGAACGATATAAGCGAGTTAAATCAGAAACAAAGTGATGTAGAGATTAAACCTTTGCCACCAATACTTGAGCGAAGAATTACAGTTAGTATTGGATTTGTAATTGGTTCAGGTACAAAAAATATAGCTGTCTCAGATCCAGTCAGGACTATACGAGAAAAAGCTGATAAAGCATTATACTGTGCTAAAAATGGTGGAAGAAATACTGTTAGAGATTTCGATGAAATTCTGCACAGTTACGGAAAAATTATTGAACATAATTACGATGTTGATACTGTGGTTATTGATATTGGTGGTGAAGTAGGTGTACTGAAGGGACAGGAGTTCTTAGTATTTCATCCCCAATATACTGGAAATTCGAGATATATGATTGATGATGGCCGCACCATTAGATCTCTAGGTATGTGCCCAAAGATTCCTTTGGGAACTATTATTGCCACTGATGTCCAGCCAGAAATTTCTTTTTGTAAAATTTCAGAAAACAGAAAAAAACATACATTTAAAGAAGGGTATGAAATTGAAGCAGTTCCTTTAGGATCTATTACTCATCTTTTTGAACATGATCAGTTTTTTCATGATGAAGATATTACATCAAAACAGAAGATATTAGAGGAAAGTGAAAACAATAAAATAGAAATAGCATCTTATGTTTTTTTCATTTTGAATGAAGTTGATTTGAAACAGAAACTTGGCCTTTCAGAAATTAATAGATGTTTAGCTATTTTGTATGAAGAGTTGAAAAAACAAATATCAGATACGGGATATATAGCAAAAAATTCTGAAACAGAATTCTGTTGTTTGATAAAAGGAAGAAATAACATACTTATTTTTAACAAACAGATTAAAGAAATTATAAACAATGTGAAATCAGCAATGAATAATAAAGCTGAAATAGCAATTGGTTCATACAAATCATTTTTTACAGAAGAGCAAGGGCTTAACATCAGTATTGATAATAAATGGGCCCTAGATTTTTCAAATTATTCAGCTGTATATGCAAAATATATAAAATCTAATTATGTAGATTTTTCATTTGATGTAGCTAGAGGATTAATTTATCAATACAGAAATGCTGGTGAATATCATAGAGCAATTAAAGATTATTATGATATGAAAGAACGAGGTATATTTTCTTCTGCTATTGAAAATCAAATTTCTCTAGTTTGTTGGGATATGCAAGATCCTGATATTGACTTAATGATAAATTCCGCTAAGAGAGCAGCTGAAATTAGTCCTGAGATTTCTACATATTGGGCAAATTTGGGTTTATTCGAAACACAGTACGGCGATAAATTAGAAGGAGCTAGGTATTTTTTGAAAACTATTCAAATTGAGCCTAGTTATACTTTTCCATCTCCATATTTAAAACCGCTTGTAATTTCATTAATTGAATTATATGAAGCAGATAACGAAAAGGTATCAAAAGAATTTATAAACCAATATATAGATAAAGCACTCGAATTATCTGCAACAGAAAACAGAACAGCTGATATTTTTTACTTTAATAGAAAGAAACAAGAGCTTGGTTTAAATTAGATTAATTGGTGTCAGAGTAATAATCAATTAAAGGAGGCAGACCCCTTTAATGTTTTTTTTAATAAAATTCTTTGGAAAATTTAGAAAAATAAATGTCTGAAATAGCAGATATCATAATTATTGTATTAAGTATTATTGTACTTTCTTCAATGTTTGTAATGTCTCTATATATTTTTATATTGAATACTCTCTATGTTTTATTAGGAAGATATTTATTGTCATCCTCACCACATAAAAATATTGTGTTCAAACTGCCACTCTTTTTTTTTCAAGATGATAATAATGGACATGTATTGAAATTTATATGGCATAAAAACTATATAGAAACTCACAATAAAAATTTCATACTAATAAGCAATATTTATAGAAACATATTTTTTTTCTTTTTTTATACTTTTTTAGTAACAATAATAATTGGAATACCTATAGTTTTAATCAATGGTAAATTTTAAAATTAAAGAGAGCGGCGTCTTTTATATTGAATATTTGGGGTCAGAGTAAAAATTTAATTAATTAAAAATATCAGCAATATCACACTTTAGTGATTTTATTATTTGTTCTAATGTACTGAGAGTTACGTTTTGCGATCGGTTTTCTAACCTAGTTAAAGTTGCTCTACTAATTTTAAGTTTTTTGGCAAATTCCTCTTGCGTCATTTTTCCTCTTCTCTTTTTAAGATTCTCCGAAAGTCGAGTAGATAGATCCATAAAAATAATCCCACTTAATTGTTCATAAGTGAACAATCATGTGTTATTCTTATGTTCACATGTGAACATAAATAGTTTTTTGCATTGTGGAAAAAGGATTTACCTAAATGAACGAGAAAAAACTCATGCTTTTTGAAATTTCAGAACGGTTGGATGTTATTTCATGGGAAATGAAGGAGAACTTCCCTGGATTGGTGGGCGCACTTATTTTGCAAATGTATGCGGCTGAACTCGAAGAGTTGGCTAAGGAAATGAATCGTTTATTGAGTTAGAAAAATAATTATAGAGGTCAGAACATTTTTATATGTTTCGCTATTACTAGTAGGTATTTGATTAAATTAATAAAGGCTCCTTTGCAGGAGCCATGATAAATTTGATGAGATATTGTTTTATTTCTTCCGTTTTAAACCTGATAAACCTAAAAGAGCAGAGCCCAATAACCATACTGCTGCAGGCACTGGTACTGGAGAGGTGGAAATAGTAATGTTATCTATCCCAGCAAAATTCCAGCCTGGATCTTGCCAAAACAAGCTTCTTATACCTCCACCTGAAAGTGTCAGAGGTCCGGCAAAATCACCATTATCAGTTGAGCCAAAGTAAGAATCGATAGTGTTCCCGAGTGCATCACGTGCAACAATATCAAATGCTCCACCGTTCCCACCGAAAATGAAGGATACTGAATCAACATCGAAACTAAAACTTAAGGTTGCTGAGTCATCTGTACTCCCATTAATGTTTAAAAGATTACCTGCCGCTCCGACAGCAGTTAAATCAGGATCAGTAAAATCACTAATGACTCCAATAAAGCTTATAGTACCCAAACTTGTTATAAGCGGAGATGTATCTAATTCACTACCAGAGGTAGGTGTATCTATGTCTAAGTAAACTGATTCGGCAGAGACGGATAATGAAACAAAAATAGCTGAGGATATAATTAAAGATTTAATTAGCATGAGAAAATCCCTTCTTTTGAGAGTTAATTATTTATAAATACAACTTATCAACATTAATATGTTTCCATATATTAATATTTAGATCAACCTGTTAGAACTAAAATTAAAGGAGTCAAAGCCTTTTTAAAAGGATAAAATAATTACAATTTAAAAAATTAAATTGGAGGGCCAAATGAAGAATATTTTTACCTTAATAGTATTAATTTCTTTTATCAGTGCTTGTGCTTATTCACAAAAAGTAACACTTATGGATAAAGGGGAGTTAGGAGCTGATATAAATAATATTAGTATTATTGATAATAGGGCTGAAGAATCGAAAACCACTTATTTTGGCGAATTTCCGACCTGCTCTAGATGGTATGGAGATGATTTTATTGCGCCAACAAAATTAAGTTATTTAAAAAATAGAATAGCGAGTGATTCTGAATCCAATCAGACATTCGAAATTAAAATAAATACATACGAAACCGTTGAGTATTGTGATGATAGTGCAAAACAAGCTGCTGCTATCGCGACTGCTGCGGCAGTTGCATCTGTTTCAAGTGGCCCAGTTACCTATCGAATTCCTGGTTTAGCAGCAGGAGATTTTTTTCGCTTAAAATTAACAGGCACAGTCAATGGTAAAGCTTTTGATTATACGGGTGAATTTGTTTATTCAGATTTGAAATTCTTAAATTTTCCATCTGAAAATAAAGAATATACAACTAGAATCAAAAAATTATTTGATGAAGGCATTAGTTACATCCTAAGGGTAGCTACTTCTGGTTAATTATTTAGTGTAACTATTTTTTTCATTTTGAAAACGATAAATAAAATTCAGAAAATGAAATGAGAGATATCCTTTTTGTATTTATTATTATCTCAATTTTAGGATGCTTTGGTGCATCTGCAAATTCAGAGATTGAAAGCAATAATTCAGGATTATCTAAATTAGAAGAAATGGATATTTTTGGGACAGATTTGCTTAATCAAAATAAATTAAATGAAGGATTAAAAGCCAGATTTAAATTACTTGAAATGTCAGATCAATTTCCTGACTACAAAATTCATGCTTTGGATAATATTGGTGACATTTACTACCATTTAAGTCAGTTTGAAGAAGCGAGAAAATATTACACAAAAGCAATTGATGTTAGTGATAAGGCTGGATTACATAAGCATCAAAGAAGTCGATATCGCAAACTAGCCAATATCTATAGAGAACTTCATCAGATAGATAAATCTGAAGCACTATTTTTAAAAAATATAAGTAATGATAAAAACAATCACTCAGCGTTAGAACTTGCTTCGGATTATCATGACCTTGGAAATCTTTATCATAGTTTGGTTAAACTCAATAAAGCGAGAGAAAGCTATGAAAATGGAATGAAATATTATAAAGAAATTAACGATGAAAGTGGTATAGCATCCTTGTATCACAATTTTGCAATGATAGATGCAAAAGAAGGTGATGAGGATTCAGCTGAAAAAAATTATCTTGATAGTGCCGAACTCAATATAAAAACTAACTACAGTCATCGATTAGCACTTAATTATACGGGCTTAGGGAAATTATATTTAAAACAGAAAAAATTTGATCAAGCTGAAAAATTTTCCAAACTGGCTCTGGATATTTATTTTGACTATAAAGATAAACCAGCAATCGCCACAGAATATTTAACGATAGGTTTGATACTAAGAGAGAAAGGATTGATTAGCGAATCGAATAATACATTAGAGACTGCAAGAAAACTCTTTGTCGAGCTAAAAAATGAAGCTCAAATATCTAATATTGACAGGATAATGGCTGAACAATCTAGAGATAAATAAAGTTAAATCAATAAAGGAATATCATAAATTGCCTGATTTCATCGTCTAGAACATAACACTGAACCTCATCACATTCTAAAAGTTATCTGCTTGTTTTTTATTGATGGTTACGATAATTTTTTGCCAAATAAACACTCGACGGAGCATCTTGATGCGACATCTCATTATTGCCTCTATTTTATGTCTTATCTTTAGCGCACAAGCTTCTGCTGAACCGACTTACAGTTTGACTGCCAAAGCAGTCGATGAACAAGGTGAGGCTATTGATATTGAAATGCTTCGTTGTTTTCAGACGGCAGCACCTCAAAAGAAGCATTATCTAAGCTGCATGAACGATGATTGCAGTGAATGGCAAATCAGTGAACCTGTATCTGAGACGGTGACGATTCAAGCTACTGCCTCAAAGCAAAGTCAAACAGAGCCTGAATGTGATGATATCTATATGGGTGAACTCACACTCGATCAGAATAGCTATAACTCAGAATCGAATGTCATTGTCATGAAAGTGACTGACATGGTCTGCCCATAACAAGCGGGTAACCGATATGTCGTTTCATCGTTTATTGCCTTTCTTACCTGTTCTATTAGTAGTGCCGCTAATTGTTTACGCGGCATTAATCACGAATCCGCCACAGCCAATTACTCACACTGTTAGAGTTCAGCCGATCATTCTTTCCGATGACAATGGCGCTAACACGGCAACTTATTTTGGCAATTCTGCACAACAGGAAGAGATAGAACAGTTTGTTGATATTGTTTGGGCACAGGCGGGTATTGATGTGGAGTTTCTTACGCCAGTCAGTTGGAATAATACGTTTGCGAACTGGGGGGCAGGTGGACCACCGAACAATAACGGCAATTCTCGTTCAACCAGTGAGCTATCAATCATTCGGCTTGATGCTCAAGCGGCAGGCATTACCCATTCGGATCCTACAGTCATTAATATGTTCTTCGTACGAATTGCTGCAGGGTTTCCTTTATTGTCCGCCAATTCCGCAGCGGGTCTCGCTTCTATAGGTGGCAATGGCATTACACAATACGTAGGTGCGAATTTACTGGGCTTTGTAGGTGGTCGGGAAGTCATTGCCAGTGTGGTTGCTCATGAGATTGGGCATAACCTTGGTTTACCGCATCCACCGAGTGAACTGCAGAACCTGATGTCCGCGTCTGGCACAGCTAACCCAGGTGAACGTCTGACTCAAAATCAGATTAATACAACACTCAGCAGCCAGTTCTCAATTGAAATTCCAGAACCAGAACCAGAACCAGAAGTAGAACAGATCCCTATTCCAGCCATATATTTAGTGGTGTTGGCAATGTTGCTAGTGTTTATTAGAAAATCAGTAGTTAGTAATAATAATTAAAGGGGGCTGAGCTCTTTTCAATATTATTTTTTCGCTTTCTTAAAATCTTTTCTTGATAGTTTGAATCCAAGTTTCATATGAAAATTCTTTACTCCTTACCCAAATCATATACCGCTTAAAAAAATATATTATCTCAAGAACTAAGTAGTTAAAAAAATCAGAAATTAAAGAGGACATAGCGCTTTAATTTTTATAGAAATAGTGCATATTGGCATGAAATCAGCCTATAATTATTCTTTTTAATCATGATAAGGTTTTTTTCTATTATGGATAATAAGTATCTTTATTATTTCGTAACGACTCCCGTATTGTGCTTCATTTTTTTCTCATTCACTACAAAAGCTGAAGTTTATAAATGGGTTGATGAGAATGGCAAAGTTCATTTTTCTGATAAGCCGCCTTCTTCAAAAAAGAAACAAACTAATAAAGTCGATATTAAAAATAATAATCGTTCTTCAAATGCAAAATCAATTCCGTTGCTTCCCAAACCAAAACCAATTAAAAATGTTTCCGATTCTTCTAAATCAATAAGTCTTGAGCATGTTTCTTTAGAAATTGGTGGGTTAGGACTTGGTGAAAATCCTATAGTTGGCAAAGCATTTAAATATTCAAAAAATGATGAAAAAAAGATTAGAAACTTATATAAAAATGAGAAAGTTCTTACCAGCCCCTTTGCTTGTTTGCCCGATGGTGAATTAAATTTATCAAATGCTAAAACGATTATTAAATCGACAGATTTCCAAGAACCTTTTCAAAAATCATTTAATAAAAATGGATATCAGACGATAGGCGCAGAGAATAAGAAGTTTGCTATGCAAGATACTAGCAATAGTGACTTAAGTTTAGCCGCTGAGATAACAGAGATTCGTTTAGAATATTGTGGTAAAGCAAATGCTATTAGTCTAAAGAGCTATACTCAAAACTCAACTTTTATAAATGTGAAATGGGAAGTTTTCGATAATTTATCAAGAGAAATAGTTTTTAAAGGTGAATCAAAAGGTACAGATTTAGGCTTTAAAAAGCCGCCCAGATCTCAAGGTACTATTCTTAGCGTAAGCCTGGCTTTTCATCATGCAATAGAGGAGCTTTTATCAAATAAAAAGTTTGTAGAGTTATTTAATTCTAATACGGTTAAAAATGAAAAAGATAAAAAATCTATAACAAATTATATTGTTAATATTCAATATGGTAGCTCAGAGAAAAAATTTAATGAGAAAATTAAAAATATTCGTAATGCAACCGCAACTGTTAGGACAAAAAATGGCCATGGCAGTGGTTTGGTAATTGATAAAAATGGATATGTCGTTACCAATGAACATGTTGTCTCTGGTAGTTCTGAAGCGATATTGATTATCAACAGTAAGAAGTTTAAAGCTGAAATTTTATATAAAGATAAAATGCGTGATGTTGCACTACTTAAAATTAAAGATAACTATGACATGTCTATTGTTGATATTGAAAAAAATCCAGTTGAACTTGGCGAAACTATCTATGTTGTTGGAACCCCACTTGATGAGCAACTTGATTTTTCTATTAGCAAAGGAATTATCTCTGCAAAAAGAGAATTAGAAAGCCTTGATTATCTACAAACGGATGCAGCAGTGAATCCCGGGAATTCAGGTGGGCCAGTGTTTAATGAATATGGAAATGTTATCGGTATTACAGTTTCTGGATACGTTACTAGAGGCGGTGGCTCTACGAATATAAATAATCTAATACCTATAAAAGATGTATTGCAAAAATTAAATATTAACTAAAAGAATAAATTAAAAATTTAAAGTAAGCTTAAAAAAGTTAGTGATATTTGGTAAAGCTTTGTAAACCCATTCTTATAGTTATTCTATCTTACACTATCGTAGTGTGAACGGTTTTCTGGATGTGCAAAAACGAGTTGCCAGAGTTGTCCTTCGCGACAGCGGAAATAACCAGCAGAGCAACATAAGTAATAGCGCCACATACGGTAGAAACGTTCACTGTAATCTTTCTTAAGTTCTGACCATGCGGCTTCAAAATTTTCTAACCATGCCATTAAGGTAAGATCATAATAGGGGCCGAAGTTATGCCAGTCTTCCAGTCTAAGAATATCTTCACTGGTTTTGGTGATTTCACCACGAGTAGGGATGATGCCATTAGGGAAAATATATTTTTGAATGAAACCATCAGTTGTGGTTGATGTGACTTCAGAGCCAATGGTATGCAGTAAAAATAAACCTTCTTTGCTGAGTAGTTCGCTGGCTTTATTAAAATAGGTTGAGTAATTTTTTTGGCCGACGTGTTCAAACATGCCTACCGAAACAATACGATCATATTGACCATTCATATCTCGATAGTCTTGCAAACGAATGTTAACAGGTTGCCCTTGGTTACGTTCCGTTGCAAGCGCTTGTTGTTCTTTGGATATGGTTAAACCATCGACTTCTACTTGATAGTGTTTAGCCATATAGTTTGCTAGCCCACCCCAACCACAACCAATGTCCAACACTTTCATGCCAGCGCTTAATTTAAGTTTTTGGCAGATTAATTCCATTTTATTGATTTGTGCTTGCTCGAGGGAATCGGCATTTTTCCAATAAGCACAACTATAATTCATACTGCTATCGAGCATTCTTTCGAATAGATCATTACCGAGGTTGTAATGAGCATCGGCTACCTGAACCGCTCTTGCTTTTGATTGACGGTTAAAAAGAAAGTCTAAAATTAAACGACCTACGATTTCCAACTGCGCAGTGCCTTTTATTTTTTGTGCGAGTTGAGCACCAATGACTTTGTCGAATAAGACATCCATTTGTTCACAATCCCACCAGCCGTCCATATAAGATTCACCTAAACCAATTGAACCGCCCGTTAGAATTCGTCGGTATAATTTAGGGTTATGAACCTGTATATCCCAAGGCTTGTCTCCATTGAAAACTACTCCTGCATGATCAAATAATCGTTGCGCTGATTTGTGTAAACCGCTGTTTGATTCTGTCAATTGAAGTTACCTTTATTTGAAACCCATCAATTGACTGTATATTAACTCGTCTAGCCTTTTCAAAATAGTAACAGTTTGTAAATTGCCAAACTTAACGTGATAATCTGTTTATAAAATTAAACAATATATGACGATGTTAAGTGCCGACTCAATCTATACCGTGGTGATTGCTGATGATCATGAAGTGATTCGTGGAGCTATTAGTGATTATCTTGAGCAAGCTAATACGATTCAATTTGAATTAGTTGGTATTGCTGAAAATGGTATTGACGCCATTGCGCTTGTTAAGTCGCAAAAGCCAAACATTTTATTTCTTGATATCTCCATGCCATTAGCCAATGGCTCAGAAATTATTCATGATATTCGACGTTGGAGTCCGGATACGAAAATTCTTATCTTCACGGGCATTACCGCACCAGGTTTAGTTGCAAGCATTGTTGAAACTGGCATTGATGGCTTGTTTAGTAAAAGTGCTTCTCTTAACGAGATGTTTGAGCAAATACCAAAGATAATGCGTGGGGCTCGTTATATTGCACCTGAGTTTGTTGAGATGATTGAACAAGGTCGAAAGGCAGTGAGTTTAACCAATCGTGAACGACAGATCTTAAATATGTTAATGTCAGGTAAGACGAATAAAGACATTGCGACTATGCTTAGCATCAGTCCTAAAACAGTTGATAAACATCGAACCAGTTTGATGGCTAAACTAGAGGTTCATTCATTTTCAGAATTAATGGCTAGAGCATTAAAAGACGGCTTATTAGAAAGTGTTTAATAAATGGGGTGTTCACCCCATTTAAACCTAAGTGTTTTTTTAGAATACTTCCCATAAGCTTGTTAGATCATAAATAGTAAGGGGTTCGAGAGTTTTGTGGGCTAATGTCTATAGTAAATTGATTACTGTTTGTTTGCCGCTGTTTTTCAGTAATGCTTTTGCGTTAACGGCTAGCTTTGTACCACAATCAGTCGACTACATTTTTTACACCTTCGCTTTATGTGGCATTGCTTTCGCGGCACTTATTATTTTCGCCTACAAAGAAACTCAATGGTTATTTTATGTATTGTTATCGCTATTACTAGTGATTCATGCATCATCCATCGATGGTTCGCTCGCATACTTTGCATCCAATAAAACTAATATTGTTAGTAATGATTTTATTCTATGGGTATTACCTTTTTTACTGACAACATTGATTTCTAGTTATGGTTATTTAGTGATTGGTTTACAAATAAAACTACCGCATTTTTTAGCCCGCTTTAAACAACTGTTTTTCATCCTTTCCGTTATCAGTCTGTTGTTTGCAATGAGTACTGTATTTTGGTTAGGAAATATCTCTTTAGCTAAGATGTGGATGCCAGCGAATATTCTTTTTATTGGCATGGTGATTTGTCAGTTTCTACCTCCGTTAACATGGAACAGTTATAGTCAGAAATTACGATGGTTTATCAGAACGTACCCTATTGTTGTTGCTTTGGTGACTGTGATTGGTTATTGGTATTTATCCTCTTTAACAAACACGACTCAGCATGACTTTAATGATTTATATCGAGTGATATTGTTACTAGTTGCTTTCTTTTCTTTAACGATCGTTATTTGGCAAGCGTTTAATAATAAACAACAAAAAGACATGGCTGAGTTACAAGCGGCTGAGTCTGCAAAAAACGAGGCAGAGATGAAACTCGCGTTGCTTGAATCTGAACAAGCTTACAACAAAGCACTTGATGTTGCAGCTAGACATCAAGATCAACTGGCCAGTGTTTCTCATGATTTAAAACAACCTATCTCAGCATTACGTCTTGCGGTTGAAAAATTAATGCATGATAAAAAACACGATGCTGAAAAACTCAGCTTGGCAGTGGATTATATCGATAGTTTGTCCAGGTCATATTTGACGGATGAAGTTGATACGGAAACACCAACTTCTGCTGATGGCGTTGAAACTATTTCAACCTCGATGTTGATCAATGCTCTGCGTAAAATGTTTGAAAGCGACGCAGAGCAAAACAATATTCAAATACGATTCTTTTCAGGTAAACACACGGTTCTAGTTGAACCATTATCAACCATGCGGATTATGACCAACCTCATTAGTAATGCGCTTAAACATGCGAAAGCCAGCCGAATCTTAGTGGGTTTTCGTAGCAAGGGTCATCGAGTAATTTTTCAAGTGCATGACAATGGTTTGGGTATTGCTGATGCAGTGCAACCAACATTGTTGCTTAAAGGTGAAAAAGGTCTGGGATCAGATGGTGAAGGTCTTGGTTTAGGCATCGTGCAAGCACTGTGTGAGGCACAAGAGTTGCCATTTGAGCTACGTTCAAAACAGGGTGTTGGTACTTCCATTTATGTTTCGATGCTAAAACAAGAAACATAAATGAATAGGGTATTCACTGGACTCAGTCTCATATAAGGTTAAGTAATAACTATAATTTTATAAAAATGGGGTGCTTACCCCATATCAATAAAATGCAGTCAGTTCTAACATAGCTAACATTAATTGAATAACCAAAACATTCAATTTGCATATAAACAGAAAAAAAGTCGGAGAATAAAATGAATAAGACCGCTCTTAAACTGAACATAAAAATGATGTTGGCTATGATTGCCATGATTATTGGTTTTTCAGTTCCAAACGTACAAGCGAACCCAACCGGAATCCCAGAAATCCCAGCGTTTTTACCGATGGCGGCAGATGTGCCAATGACTGACAAATTGCCTATCGATGGTGAGTGGATGATCAATGAAATCCGTAAACGAATTCGCATCGAAAGAGGACGTGCTTATGCGGTTGATTCTTGGTTGCATATGTTTGTACTAAAAATTGGACCATTGATGGTGGTTTCAAAAGATTGGGTTCGAACTGGTCCAGGTGAATACGCTGGTCAAGACTTACCACTGGTAGGACCTTTTACTGCGAAGTTAACACCGAGCGGTTCAATGAATGTGAATATTCAAGGTTTGCTTGGCCCAGTTAATTTAACATTCTCTCCTGTTCGACTGGATGACCAGGATAGTTTTGAAAGTGAAAAAGCGGGTGAAGATTCTTATCCTGAAGAAGATGAAGATATCGAAGAGGATGAAGGCGGAGACGATGACGGGTATGAAGATGATTACGATGATGAATACGAGGATGAGTATGAGGACGACGAAGAGGATGATTTTGAAGATGGCGGCTTTGAAGAAGGAGATTTTGATGAGGAAGAAGATGAAGAATTCTACGATGAAGAAGAGGAAGAAGAACCTAGAAAAGTAGAAGCACTTTCATTCAGTCGTTATTCATGTAAAGGCAAAGGTTTGTATTACTCAAAAGTGAATGGATCTAAAGGTTGCTATACATGTCCTGATGGCATGAAAAGAACCAGTGCTACTCGTAAAATGAATCATCCTAAAGCCTGTGTGAATCGCAAAGGTAAAAACACGTATGCAAAAGGCAGAAAGCTCGCCAATCTTAAGAAATGTAAGAAAGGTCAGTTTAAACACAAAGGTTATTGCAAAGCGTGTCCTGAAGGCACCAAGCGTTTGCACATTGCTGGTTTAGACAGTGGCTATTGTAAAATTTTAGACTAAAGCTTAGGAGTGAAGACAATGAAAATGAATAAATTACTGATAACAATGGTTGCATTCATACTTAGTTTCATTACAAGTAGCGCGCAAGCTTGGGTAGAAGGTTACGATATATTAGAGATCGGCAAAGTCGGCAAAGCAACAGTCTTATTTGCTTACGATCGTGATACAGGAAGAGCTCATAAATATCTTTTATCAACCTCATCTGGAATTCGAAAACGTCAGTCGGATAAAGAATTTAAGTGGCGTAAATCCTGGACTCATATGAATTTCCCCGCTGGTTCCAATTTACGTGTGTACCACAGTGGAACCACGGGTGATGTGCAACTTTATAAGATGGGTGGACTCGGTAAAGATAAAAAAACCAAGAAGAAAAAGACGTATTCAAAATTTTATAAAGGTTTTGATATCGTTGAGAATATTGGCCGTCCGCATCAGACCTTTCTTTTTTACGATAAAGACAATGGCCGAGCAAAAATATACAAATACAACTCTGGAGATCATAACTTTGGAGCGCCAATATATTCCTCTAAAGAGTGGGGAACGGGCTGGGATGTAATGAAACAGTGGTATACGGATTTTTCCAATGATGATGGTGGCTATAAAAAATATCTTCTTATGTATAGCAGAGAACAAGGGAAGGTAAAAATAGTAAAGCTTAAAAACAATCTTAAGGGTGTCGAAAAAGTCACTTATGAATCTGATAACTGGCGACATACTTGGCACAGCGTCAATATTTACTACTATAGCGGTAGAATGTATGCACTGTTTTACGATAAAACCAATGGACACGGTAAAGTGTTTAAGCTTAGTGATGATGGCAAAGTCGACGGTTTAGTTAAAGGATATACAGGCTGGCGTAAGTCTTGGGATATTGTAACGGCTTATAATGATGGACGTTATTCTGGGGACTATAGTGTTCTTTTTTATGATAAGCACAGTGGTGACGTTAATGTTTATGAAATAGGTGCAGGTGGACGTTTAACAGAACGAGTGCAATCGAAATAGTGAACACCGAAATGAATACGAATAAATTATTCCTAACAGCGTTTACATTCAATTTGTACATAAACAGAAAAAAAGTCGGAGAATAAAATGAATAAGACCGCTCTTAAACTGAACATAAAAATGATGTTGGCTATGGTTGCCATGATTATTGGTTTTTCAGTTCCAAACGTACACGCAAACCCAACCGGAATCCCAGAAATCCCAGCGTTTTTACCGATGGCGGCAGATGTGCCAATGACTGACAAACTGCCTATCGATGGTGAGTGGATGATCAATGAAATCCGTAAACGAATTCGCATCGAACGTGGGCGTGCTTATGCGGTTGATTCTTGGTTGCATATGTTTGTACTAAAAATTGGACCATTGATGGTAGTTTCAAAAGATTGGGTTCGAACAGGCCCAGGTGAATACGCTGGTCAAGACTTACCACTGGTAGGACCTTTTACTGCGAAGTTAACACCGAGCGGTACGATGAATGTGAACATTCAAGGTTTGCTTGGCCCAGTTAATTTAACATTCTCTCCTGTTCGACTGGATGACCAGGATAGTTTTGAAAGTGAAAAAGCGGGTGAAGATTCTTATCCTGAAGAAGATGAAGATACCGAAGAGGATGAAGGCGGAGACGATGACGGGTATGAAGATGATTTCGATGATGAGTATGAGGACGACGGCGATGATGACGATTATGGCGACGATGAGTATGAAGATGACGCTGAAGCAGAATCACTCGAAAGCCAGAAAATCGAAGCCACGAAAAAAAACCGATACAGTTGTAAAGGTAAAGGTGTTTATTATTCTAAAGTCAACGGAAAAAAATACTGCTACACCTGTCCAAAGGGTTATAAACGCGCCAGTGTGACACGAAAAATGAATCACCCAAAGGCATGCGAATTACACCAGAAAGGTAAAAACGATTACAAGCCCGCTGCAACTAAAGTGGATAATGTCGACGGTTGTGGTAGAGGTGAATTTAAACACAAAGGCTTTTGTAAATCGTGTCCAAGTGGTTACGAACGGTATTATCGAACCGATATGTACAATGCCAGATACAAAACGGGTTATTGCATTCCAAAGTCATAACACCAGCAGTCTATCCAGGAGATAAATAATGCCACAATTAAAAACATTTCCTACTCAATATTTTTTCACTGCAATATTTTTAATATATACGCTACTTTTTGTACATTCGGCAATCGCCGCAGATAGTTTCAAGATCAAAAAAGATAGCCTGGATTTACCCAGAACATACTCAGGGGCAAGAAACGCATCGTCGAATGAAGAGGTTGAAATTATCCCACTCGGTACAGCAGAATTTCCGGGACTATGTAAATACCGAGGCCATGTTGGCAAATATCAATGTAAAAATGTTACTCCTAAAAAAGAAAGTCGATATAGCTGTAAAGGTAAAGGTGTTTATTACTCTAAAATCAATGGTACAAAATACTGTTACACCTGTCCTGATGGTTATAAGCGTGCCAGCGTAACTCGTAAAATGAATCACCCCAAAGCATGTGAAAAACATCAAAAAGGTAAAAATGATTACGCGCCAGCTGAAGGCAGAGTGAGGAATGTCGATGGTTGTGGTGAAGGTGAATTCCGACATAAAGGATTCTGTAAATCTTGCCCTGCAAAAACCAAACGAAAACATATCGCTGGCATGGACAGTGGAAAATGTAGGGTTGAAAAACAATACCGTTGCAATGCTGGATTATCACTGCATAAATCAGCTCCCAAAAATATCTGGGAACGCGGTGGCAACTGGCTTGGGTTAAAACATAAAAAATATTGTGGTTTACCTTTCGATCTAAAAGCCTACTTTGAAGAGATTATTGAGTCAGATGCAAATACGCTAGTGCTTAGAGGCATCGTAAGTTTAGGGAATGGTCTAGCGAATGCAACAGGTGCAGCCAAAACGAAAGTCGAAAATATACGAAAAGCCATCAAACGAAAAAAACTGCAGGAAGCTTATGACTTATTAACCGAATTTGAAGAATTCGAAGCATTGAAAGAAGGCATCAAGGATTCAAACGAAGCCTTTGAAGAATCAGGCGAAGCTAGAAAAAAATTCGCTATCACAATTGGCTTTGTTACCGACGGTTCAATTATTGCTGGAGGTAATTATGAATTTGGTATTGCCTATGATGTCAGCAGTGGTAGTTTCAAAAAATATAAATCCTATGGCCTGACAAAAGGTGTTTCAGTTGCTATTGATGGAGCAATCACTGTCGGAATCTGGAAAGGAGAATTTGTCGATAGCTATGCTCAGGGCTATACACTGGGTATTCCAGTCGCAAGTTTTGGTTATTCCGGCACGATTGATGGTGGTCTAGGTGTCTGGTCTGATTACTACACTCCCAAAAGAGCCGATGGATTAAACCAACCGCACTTTGTTGGCGTTACAGGATCGTTCGGTGCCGGTTCGGGTTTTGAAATTGGAGAATATGCAGAAGTCTGGACAGATGTTAAAGATTAAATACCACTGAGGGATCGGATACAGTCAAAATAGTTAATAGTATTGTAGGTTAAAATAGATATATAAAAATAGCGGCTATAGTCGCTATTTTTTTGCGTTAAGCTTATTAAATATCAAGCAGCTCTTTTGTTTTCACACCAAAGGCATTGGCAAGTCTGTGTAACGTTAATAATGTAATATTCACGGGCTCTTTACATTGTTCAATTCTTTGAATTGTTCTTAATGAAATTTCGTAATCCATTAAGTCTTCTTGTGATAGGCCACACTCTAATCTCAGCTCTTTAATTCTCTTTTGGACTTTTAAAGAAAGCTTTTCAAAATCTGGATTGTATTTTTTAGATTTTGGCATTGAACATAATTGATTTGAGATAACCCGCAATTTATGGCAGTATCCCTAGCAACACCACGCAATATATGGCGGCATTAAAAGGAATTACTTGAATGAATGAGAGAAAACTCAGGTTGTTTGAAATCTCGGAACGATTAGACGTTATTTCATGGGAAATGAAAGAAAATTTCCCTGGATTAGTCGGTGCACTTATTTTGCAAATGTATGCCGATGAAATTGAGGAATTGGCTAAGGAAATGAATCGCCTTTTGAGTTAGTTATTATTCAGTTCACTTGATTTAGATCAATGTTAGAAATTTCGTGGTTGAATATATTATCTCCAGAGTTTAACCACTAAACAGGAGACTAATATGTCTACTTCGTTTACAACAGAAATGCAGTGTACGCATTCTGAGTTTCTGCGTTTATTACCAATGGCTATTGATCATCGTCCGTATGAAATAGTGGATAATGTTGTTACCGTTTTCGATGGTGATCGAACCATAGAGATTGTTATTCATGATGAGCCGATTCGACATTTGGGCTCACTAAATTTGCCAATGGAAAAAATTGAGGTAGAGATGCCTGATTACAATGAAAATGAAGCAAAAGAATTTCATACCAGTTTTAGAAATCACATACTAAAGGCGGGTGGTGGTTAATCTTTTATCCACTTAATTGAAGCAGAGTACGTATTATTGAATTTTTTTCGCAATAATAAAGCAGGCTTCCTTTTGCGATTCTCTTTCAAGTTCAAAAAGTATTTCAAAACCATTACTTTCTAACATTTCGATTAATTCCGAATGACTAAAAAACGTAACTTTGGGAATAATAGATAAGAAACTTAACAATGGTGTAATAAATCGAAACCAGGGCATGAAGTCCATAATGCATGCTGAGCTGCTGACAAAATAACCGCCAGATCGTAATAGTTTATTTGTTTTTTGTATCGCCGCATTTGGATCTTCTAACAAATGCAAAATACTTAATCCTAAAACCATATCAAATTGATTTTTGTTAATATCTAGATCTTCGATGGATAAAACTTCAAACTGTAGATTATCGATATCCGTTGCATGTAATTTTGAGCGAGCGATTTCGAGCATCTTTTCTGATGAGTCAATTGCAGTGTAAGATTTTACCAATGGTGAATGTACTAATGCCGTTGAACCTGTGCCACAACCAAACTCTAATACATTCATATCTTGTTCTAGATATTTCTGTGTTTCTTGTAATTTTTTTTGATAAATTTCTTCATTGGGTACGGGTGTTGCTGCGTATTTTTTTGCTGTGCGGTTCCAAAACTTAGTTGAGTAACTCATGGTCTCATTCCTAATTTACGAACTGCTTATTATAGATATACAAATATAAAATCATATTGGAAAAATATAGATTTTTGCTATACATTGAATCTATTGATTCCCGTCTTGTCTATTTTATAAGACAGTAAAATCTAACTGAATTAAGAGTAAATAATCCTTTTCATTTTTTATAGACAAAAGTTAATGCGTTTTTCGAATCTCAGTATTTTTCTTATTCTTTTCTTAGTAGCGTCCCTTGGCCTTAACTGGTATCTGATTCAGAAAAATGAAATAAGTACTATAGACAACATAATCGGATATGAGCCCGATTATACGATAACTCCAGATGATAATATTTCTTTAATTAATCCAATTCAGGAACAAGAAACTATAAATAAAGATAAAACAGAATGGCTTAAGGAGTTGCAGTTTCTTTTTGAAAATGAAAGTTATTATGAAGCATGGTTGTTGCTAAGTCGTCGTGATATAGATGATGTAAATCTATTAAAAAATAATTGGTTAAAGATTTGTGAGAATTGGTTAGTTAAAGATCCTAATGCTTCTCGTATTGATGGTTTTATTGATGCAGGTTTAAAAGTTTATCCAAATGATATTGAGTTGCGTCAATTAGATGCAGAACGGTTACTGGTCAGAGAAAAATATATCGCTGCAATTGATCAATTATATGTTTTGTATAAAGAATCTAATACAAAATCGCAACAGAGTGTTTTTTATTCTCGTATTAAAGAAATTTCTAATAAACGTATTAAACGTTTGAAAAAATTACAAGACTGGCAAGCGCTGATTGAATTAACTCAACGTTTATTATGGCATGATTCGAATAATGCATCACTTATATTGATGCACGGCCAAGCTTTGGCTAAGTTAGAACGTTATAGCGAAGCTAAAAGTAATTTGTACTTGATAACAGATGACAACAAATTTGGTACAAAAGCAACAGAACTTATCAATAAAATTGATCAAGCTATTCTGAATGAAAAGCTAGAACGTAAAGCTATTTCATTAAAAACAACGGGTTCTCATCACGTTGTGAGAGTTCTAATTGATAATTACTTGCCTGTTAATTTAATGATTGATACTGGTGCGTCTATAACAACTATATCTGAATCAACTTTTAATGCTTTACAACAAAGTTCTTCAGCTATTTTTATCAGAGAACAAGAATTCAATACCGCTGGCGGAATAGTTACGGCACCTATTTATAGAGTAAATTCATTTCGGGTTGATGATTTTGAGTTATCAAATATTGAATTGGCTGTGATGGATTTGAATACAGGCAGTGTGGGAGAGGGTTTGTTAGGCATGAATTTTTTGAGTAATTTCGATTTCAAAATCAATCAACAACAACATGCACTTATACTTGCTCCGAGAAATTAGTTAAAATATTTTATTTAAAAAAAACCTCATTGCTGAGGCTTTTTAAAATTATTAAGTAGTAATTTAAATTTTATTCATATAACGAATTATAATCTGTTTGTGGATCAACAGTATTTTCGTATTCATCTTCATTGATAGTTACAGTTTCAAAAGCAGCAATATCTATCGCTTTTTGATCGTCGACTGTTGAATCTGATCCAATACCATATAATGAATCATAGTCGGTTTGCGGATCATCAAAGGCGTATGCAGATAATGATAAGCCTGATACAACTGCAACTAAAAATGCTTTGTTTAATAGTTTCATCATTGTCACCTCGTATAATGTTGCATTGAAATATTCTAAATTTACAGATGAATTATAAATTAAATTACGTAAGTAATGTTAGTTAATTCTGTGTAACAAATTCGAAAAAAAACATTAATTAAATTGTTGCTTTGCACATAATTAATGTAATAAAAAAAACTTAAAAATATTTTAAAAATTCGAAACATATGTATTCAATTGTCTTACGATAATTTATTGTGTGATGCATCATTATGTAGAGGTCACGAATAATCTCATTTTTATGGATACTGTTTTATATAAATAACTTGGTTAGAATGCTGGTTATGAAAGAAAAACAAAAACGTGCTTATGGTAGTTGGCCATCGCCAATTTCTGTGGATGATATGACGAAACATTCTGTCGGCTTGGGGGAGATTCAAGCATTCGATGGAATTGTGTATTGGATAGAAATGCGACCTGAGGAAAATGGTCGATATGTTATCGTTGCTGATGATGGCAAAGAACAGCGTGATATGAATCCTGCACCATACAATGCTAGAACACGGGTGCATGAATATGGTGGTGGTTCTTATCTTGTTTGTGAAGCAGGAATTTTTTTCGTTAATTTCAAAGATCAACAAATCTATTTAATATCTTCAGGTGATATCAAACCGTTAACCCATGAAGAACATTCTCGCTTTGCTGACTTAGTGTATGACGTAAGTCATAAACGATTAATTGCGGTTTGTGAAACTCATACAGAAGGGCAAGAGGCAGCAAATAGTATTGCTGCTATCGATTTAGTTTCAGGTGAGTTGACTACGCTTGTTTCTGGGGCTTATTTTTATTCAAGTCCACGTTTGGATAATACTGACTCTCGTTTGAGTTGGATCCAATGGAATCATCCCAACATGCCTTGGGATGATACACAATTGTGCATTGCAGATATTAATGAAAAAGGGTTACTAGAAAACATACAAGCTTTAACTACAGGTAAAAATGAATCTGTGATTCAACCTATATGGTCGCCTGATAATCAATTGTACTTTGTTTCGGATCGAAATGGTTGGTGGAATATTTATCGTCATGAAGATGGACAACAAGTCTGCCTGTATGAAATAGAAGCAGAATGTGGTGTACCGCAATGGTCATTTGGTGAATCGAATTATGTGTTTGTTGATGAACAAACTATTGTTGTAAATTATTCGAGTTTAGGTGTTAATCATTTAGCTCGATTGAATTTGATCGATAATAAATTCGCATCTATCAATATTGATGCAACTGATATTGAATCGCTAACATTTGATAATGATACTTTATATTATCTTTCAGCGAATCCTAATCGCCCTCCAAGTATTTGTTCTTATGATTTTAAAGAAGAAAAACAAACCATCTTAAAAAGATCGAACGAATTGAGTTTTAATGATGCTGATATTTCAGTTGGTGAAGCCATTCAATATGAATCCGAATCAGGTCATAGTTCGCATGCATTTTATTATGCCCCAACTCATTCCGAATATACTGGTTTAGATAATGAACTACCGCCTCTGATTGTAATGAGTCATGGTGGACCAACAGGGCAGGCGCATAATGGTATTAAAATGGTAATACAGTATTTTACCACACGAGGATTTGCGGTTGTTGATGTGAATTATGGTGGAAGCTCGGGTTATGGACGTGCTTATCGCCAATGTCTAAATAGCAACTGGGGGATTGTGGATGTACAAGATTGCTCTGCAGCTGCTTTATATTTAGCACAAATAGGGAAAGTGGATAGGGAGCGACTTGCGATACGTGGTGGTAGTGCAGGGGGGTTTACAACATTAGCGTCGTTAACGTTTACAGATGTGTTTAAAGTTGGTGCGAGTCACTATGGTGTTAGTGATTTAACCGCATTGGCTAAAGAGACGCACAAATTTGAATCACGTTATTTAGATAATTTGATTGGCCCTTATCCAGAAACAAAAAAGCTTTATGAACAACGTTCACCGATCAATGCTACAGATAAATTATCGTGTCCAGTCATTTTCTTTCAAGGTTTAGAAGATAAAATTGTTTTGCCGAATCAAGCTGAGATGATGGTTGATAGTTTAAAAGAAAAAAATATTCCAGTTGTTTATTTAGCCTATGAAGGTGAACAGCATGGGTTTAGACAAGCTAAGAATATTCAAAAGACACTAAAGTCTGAGCTAGCGTTTTATGCATATGTATTTAATTTTGAACGCGATGATTTAGAAGAATTGGTTTTTCGGTGAAAAACCAAAATAAATATTATAATTATGTATATATTCAGATAAAAAATTAATAATTATTGAGTAATTATTAATAGTTTCGAAACTCTATCAATATAAATAAATTATATTAGAGGCTTGATGTTTTTTTTAAAAGCTGTTAAAAAATATATATTCTGAATAATAAGTATAATTTCTAAGGAAGGAAAATGTCCTACCTAAAAATTGTTATCATATTTGTAATAACCATTTTTTTTAGTGGCTGCTCTAGCTATTCTGCTAATCGCTATTCATTATCTATAGATAATGTGAATAGATTAGAAGAATTAACCGATAAAAAAATTAATCTCGGTGAATTTACATCTTCTACCCCAGAAAGAACCACAATTATGTGCAGAGGAATTGGCCCTATAGAAACTCCAGGAAGAAAAACCTTTGAAGAATTTATAAAGCAATCTTTTAAAGAAGAATTAGAAACTGCCAATATCTTTTCTAATAATGCTCCTATCATATTAACTGGTAATTTAGATCATATTGATTTTTCATCAAATTCGGGTGTTTGGTATTTATCTTTGAGCATAAAATCTTCAAATGGTAAATCTATTATGATTAATGAAAACTACAATTATGATACAAGTTTTTTTGGAGAAGTTGCATGTAGTAATACTGCTAAGGCATTAATTCCTGCTGTACAAAACTTAATTGGAAAAATTATTAATCATCAAGAATTCGAATCGTTACTAAATTAATTTAAATCATAATAAACTTAAATAGGAAAAATTATTTACTATGAAAAAGCTAATATTAGTTTTGTTATCTTTATTTATCTTATCTGGATGTAATTCGATAAAGCCTACTCATCATTTAGAGCCAACTGCACGTCAAAAAATAAATGATGTAGATGCTTTTCTAATAGTTGATCAAGATGAAATCTATGGTGATATAGAAGGTTCTAACATTACTGCAGCAACGGGTGGTGGTTTACTTTTTGCTTTAATTGATGTGGCGATTGAAAGCTCTCAAACAGATGAAGCTGAAGAATCTGTATCTCCTATTCGTGATGAATTGATTGATTATGATTATGCTGATGTGTTATGGAAACAACTTGGAGAAGAGTTTAAGTTAATTGAAAAATTTAAAGTCAATGATTTAGTTTTAGAAAGAGCTGCACAAAAAGATTTATTTAAAAATAAACATAATTTATCAAAGGCTTCAGCTACATTATTCTTAACAGCAAAATATTTTATGAGTCCTGATTTTCAATCTGTAGAAACTCGTGTCGAATTATTCATGTTCCCTGTAAAAGAGTCTCTATTAGAATACAGAGAGATTGATGATAAAAATGAAAGCCTAGTGGATCAGGAAGATAATATTTATCATAACACTATAACTTCTGTTACTCCTTTGAAGTACGGTGGAGAAAAACATGATGCAGAAGAAATTAAAGAAGCTTTAAATAAAAATGCTAGAGAAATAGCTCTGAATATAAAACATGATTTACTAACTAATAATATTTCAAATTAAGATATTTTTTATGCAGAGAATAAGAGTATATCGATATCTTATACCTATTCTTTTTCTAATAACGTCAGCTTGTAGTACTGAACCGATGGTAGTTTCCTTTAATGAATCTGCCACTGTTCAAAAAAAACAATCAAAACAAAAAATTGATTCGAGTAATTTACTTTGTGATGTTTATATACAAAAAGTTGATGATATTCGCAATGATAAAAATAGTTTAGGTAATCTTGGCTTCCGTGAAATTTTAAGTGAAGATTTAATTGTATGGATAAAAGATACTTTTAATAGAAACGGATTTATAGTTAACAATGGATATTCTGATACAAATATAAATTATAAAATAGACATCTCTTTAAAATTAGCTCATATAAGGTCATCTGAAACTTCAAAAGCAAGCAATCTAGTATTGGCTGTAAAAAATTATAAATTAGATAAATTAAAATATTATAGAGGAAGAGATTCGAGTGTTAATTGGTCTGGTGATGGTGATGAAGTGAAAAAATCTTTTCAAAATGCACTCTCTGATTCTATTAAAAAAATTACAGAAGATATTAACACGTTGTGTAAAAAGTAAAATAGAGAAGCTATTTTATTAGAACTCTAGTTTTGAACGTGATGATTTACTAGTAAATATAAATCCAAAATTACCCAGTATTACTGCTAAAAGTAATAAAGACATTACAGGGAAGGGTACTGTTGTTGGAGTAGTCATAACCACTGCAGCGGTGACTGCATTACCTAATGCTTCATTAACACTTTTGGTTGGATGAATAGTATCAAACAATAGAAAACTACTGCTGTCACCTGCTGGTGCATTAGCATTACAAGTTACGTTATTAAGGCAATATGCTGCAGTTTCACCAGGTGTAATTCCAACATTACCATTGCTATCTAAATGTATTGCTTTCATTGCATCAAAAAAATCGAGTTGACTGAAAACCAGATGATTAGAAAATTCAGTGGCAAATTGCGCCTGCAAATCAAGACCTACACTTCTAACAAGCGCTTTAATTTCATCAGCAGTATTGGGAGAGACGCTAACTAAATCAGTTGCATCCATTAACAGAAAATGTTGTGCGCCAGCATTTTGCAATGTCGATATTGCTGTCGATATATTTGATAAGACACTGGTAATAACTTGACTTGGGGGCAAGCCTGTATTTGAGGAATCAAAGAAATCATTCACCCCAATATTGATAACGTATAAAGCATTGGCATCAGCAATGCCTGCAGATACTGTTAAATATTGATTTACTTGAGACACTCCTCCATAAGCAGTCGCATCATTATTAAGATCAAAACTCCTGGCACCACCCACGGCAAAATTATTCACGCCATACACATCTGAAAAACCAAGATTATTTGCAAAGGTGGTTGACCATGCTGGACCATCGGAATAGGTGTTGCCTGAAAAAGGTGGGTTGGTTACAAACCCAATGACTACTGGGCTACCTGTATCAGTAAGACTGTCACCAAAGAAAAAAACATTGCTGTAGGTTGTAGCTTGAACAGTCACTACATAGAAATAAAAAAATACACTAATAAAAAATTTACGAATTAGTTGGAGCATGATGCTTCCTTATTTATTATTAACTTATGTTTTAGTTTTTAATCAGAGGATAATTAGAAGTCATATTAAACTAATAATATGACAATAAGTAGAGTTTACTAAAAACATAGCAAGTTTTTACAATTTAAAAGAAATATTCTTTCAATTTAATCAACGGCGCTTCCTTGCGTCGTTTCGTGGTCGAGCTTAACTCTAGCAAATTATTTTAAATCAAATCGATCTAATTCCATAACTTTGCTCCAAGCTTTGATAAAATCTCTAACAAATTTCTCTTCTGAATCTGCTGTTGCATAGACTTCTGCTAGTGCGCGTAGCTCGGAATTTGAACCAAAGATTAAATCAACTCGAGTACCAGTCCATTTAACTTCGCCCGATGAACGATCACGACCTTCAAAGATATCTGCATCGTTTGATATCGGTTTCCATGCGGTACTCATATCGAGTAAGTTAATGAAAAAATCATTAGTCAATGATTCAGGTCGGTCAGTGAATACACCATGTTGTGTTTGTCCAGTATTGGTATTTAACACACGCATTCCACCCACTAGTACTGTCATTTCTGGTGGTGTTAAGTTCAGTAATTGGGCTTTGTCGATTAACAACTCTTCAGCTGAAACACTGTATTTGCCTTTAAGATAGTTACGGAATCCATCGGCAATTGGTTCAAGTACTGCAAATGATTCGATATCCGTTTCTTCTTGAGAGGCATCCATACGACCAGGCGTGAATGGAACCGTTATATCAACACCTGCATTCTTTGCTGCTTGCTCGATACCTGCAGAACCAGCCAGTACAATTAAATCGGCTAATGAAACTTTTTTATTGAAATTAGCTTGTATGGTTTCAAGTGTTTTCAATACGTTTGTTAATCGTTGTGGTTGGTTTACCTCCCAAGTATTTTGTGGCGCAAGTTGTATGCGTGCACCATTGGCACCACCGCGCATGTCAGAACCTCGAAAGGTGGACGCTGAAGCCCAAGCTGTTGAAACCATTTCAGATATTGTTAAATCTGAATTTAAAATAATTTCTTTTAACTTGGCTACATCGTTGTCGTCAATCAAATCATGATCAACGGCAGGGATTGGATCTTGCCAAATCAAATCTTCTGTTGGTACATCAGGGCCAAGGTAGCGAGACTTAGGACCCATGTCTCGATGGGTTAATTTAAACCAAGCTCTAGCAAATGCATCGGCAAATTCATCAGGGTTCTCATGAAAACGTTTTGAGATAGGTTCGTAAATTGGATCAGCACGTAGAGACATATCAGCAGTTGTCATGATGATAGCTTGCTTTTTATTTGCATCATGTGCAGCTGGTGCTTGGTTTTCATCACTCGTTTGAGCTGGTGTCCATTGCCATGCTCCTGCAGGACTCTTGGTTAATTCCCATTCATTACCAAACAACATATCGAAGTAGGCATTGTCCCACGTAGTTGGAGTTGGGTTCCATGCACCTTCTAATCCACTGGTGATTGTATCGCCAGCTTTGCCTGAAGCATAAGTACTGGTCCAACCAAAACCTTGTTCTTCAATACTTGCTGATTCAGGCTCTGGACCAACATGTTTTGCATCACCTGCACCATGACATTTACCAAAGGTATGTCCGCCAGCTGTAAGCGCTACGGTTTCTTCATCATTCATTGCCATACGAGCAAAGGTTTCACGAACATCTTTACCAGAAGCAATGGGATCAGGATTACCATTAGGTCCTTCAGGGTTTACGTAGATTAACCCCATCTGAACGGCAGCGAGAGGGTTCTCAAGATCACGTTCTTCTGTGTAACGGTTATCATCTAACCATTCTTTTTCAGAACCCCAATAGATATCTTTTTCAGGTTCCCAAATATCTTCACGACCACCAGCGAATCCGAATGTTTTAAATCCCATGGATTCCAATGCAATATTGCCGGCTAGTATAAGTAAATCTGCCCAAGAAATTTTACGACTATATTTTTGTTTAATAGGCCAAAGTAAACGGCGTGCTTTATCCAAGTTACCGTTATCAGGCCAACTGTTGATGGGAGCAAAGCGTTGATTGCCTGTTCCTGCTCCGCCACGACCATCGGCTGTGCGATAAGTCCCAGCTGCGTGCCATGCCATGCGAATAAAGAAGGGGCCATAATGACCATAATCTGCAGGCCACCATTCTTGTGAGTCTGTCATTAATTCGGTTAAATCTTTTTTCAAAGCATCGAAATCGATACTTTTAAATTCTTCGGCGTAGTCGAAGTCTTCATTCATTGGATCGGATTTATTGGAATGTTGACGTAGGATTTCAAGTTTTAATTGATTCGGCCACCAGTCACGATTTGAAGTACCACCGCCTGCTGAGTGGTTAAAAGGGCATTTACTTTCTGACATTTTGTTCTCTCCTCTATCAAGATGTATTTGATTGATGCTGTATTTATAATGCTTAATATTTAATAAATAAAATATATTGTTTCTATTAAATTAATAGTTAAAACATATTGAATGAGAATGAAGAATAGTTAGTCTTTAAACTATTTCTTTAATATAGGTTAGCAGTATTTATTTGCGCTGTTCGGAATATGGTGGGTTATATATTTTAATGATTTTGCTATTAGTTTTTACGTAGATAAATTAAATTTACTTTAATATGAATTCATGAGGTTACTTCACTAATGACTAAGCAAGATTCTGGTATCGATTGTGATAGTCCTGTTACGATTATTGTAAAAAGAAAACCGAAACCTGAACGCATTGATGAGTTTGAAAAAATCATGTCAGGTACGACTAGAGATGCGATGATGTTTGATGGTCATCTAGGAGCTAACATTATTCGGCCGACAGCAGTTGGGGATTACTACCGTATTGTGTTTAAATTTGATTCCATGCGTCATTATCTTGCTTGGGAAAGTTCAGATGTACGCCAACATTGGATGCAAGAATACGCTAAAGTTGAACAAGAAGAGCAAGAGATCGAAATTCTCAGTGGTCTAGAAACATGGTTTACTCTACCAGGTGGAGAAGCATTAGTACCACCACCAAAACATAAAATGGCGATTATTGTTTGGCTATCTATCTTTCCATTATCTATTGTATTGCATTATATATTATCATCGTTAATTTCTAATTTTCATATCGTTATTCAAATAGCAATACTCTCTGTGATTATGGTATTAATGATGACTTATGTATTAATGCCATTGATGTCACGTTTATTTCATCGATGGTTACATTGTCAGAAGAAATAGTGAATGTTAGATAAAACAACGATCATTAAAAAATGGCGTTATCTTTATTTGTTAAATCAACCTGACAATATTATTTCTATTTTTGATGAACTACATTATGACCGTTCTGATATCGATATGGTCTCTCCTGCGATGCGTCAGTATGTTATTGAAATGCTAGAAACTCAGGGATTTAAACAATTGAGTGGTAATGTAGTAGTAAATAACGTTGAAGATGTGCAATGTATTATTCCTAAATTTCATGCATTAGGTTCATCACCTTTTGATATCATTCGATATACTCCAAAGCGTCAGCAAGATTTTTATATACTGACACCAACTCAAACTGCCTGTCAGTTTATTGATCATTATGAACACGAAAAAGCTGTTGAAAATATCTGTCAGCTAATAGAACAGCAACCTATCAATTTATTTAAATTGATGGATTATTTAGAAAATAAAAAACATCATCTAGAATTTAAGAAAAAAATTTATATGATTAAAGAATTTCAAAATACTGCAATCAATAATCAACCATTAAAAAATAGACGTTCGTTAGGATAAAATAAACAGAGATCGATTTTTTTAAATCTCTATAGGCCAGTCCGCAGCATCTCTTTGGTTTATGGAAAATTGGTTTTTATTGCCTTGCCAATATGTAATAAACTTTTCATCTGGATCGTATATTTGTGTTTGTTTTTTTAAATCAAATTTGCGATAACCTCTCGGGTCAGCTCCGACTCCTGCGAGATATTGCCAATTACCCCAGTTAGAACCTACGTCATAATCAATTAGTTCTTGTTCAAAGTAAGCAGCACCGTAGCGCCAATCCATTGCTAATTCATGTACAAAACAACTGGCTACTAATTGTCTTCCACGATTACTCATAAAACCTGTGGCAGCAAGTTCTTTCATACATGCATTTACAATTGGCCATTCCGTTGTCCCATTTATCCATGCATTAAAACGTTCAGGATAGAACGTTGTTAATGGAGATATATCACGTCTACCTTTTTTATCAAATAAAGTCTTTTCGTATAAAACTGCATTCCAATAAAAATATTCTCTCCATAAAATTTCAAAATAAATCCAATAAGTAGATTCATTAGCGCCATGTTTTTTTTCATATTTTTTTAGTTGATGTATTAATTCCACAACCGATAAACTGCCTTGAGCTAACCAAGGAGAAAGTTTGGTAGTGTTTTTAAAACCCATCAATGAATTACGTGTTTGTTTATATGTGGAAGGTGCTTTAGATGAAAAATAATCGTTTAATTGTTTAAGTGCTGATGTTTCTCCACCAATAAAAACTTCTTCTGATTTTTTTTCTAAACGTTCTGTTGAATAAAATATATTTTCTTGTTCAAAGTAAATTGGTTTTGACCAATTAATAGTGTTTGAACGTTTTCGGTTTGTAATAGAATTTTTTTCTATAAGTTTACGAAATGGCGTAAAATGATTTGGCAATTCATCCAAAGGGAAAGGCAACTGTTGTTGAGTATATAACGTGAATGATGAAATCGTTTTAAAATTTGTTTGTGGAGATGCTTTTTTACAAAGCTCTAAATCCATTTTTTCGTCATAGCCGTGTATTATTGAACGATAAACAGTATCAATATTATATTTCTCGATAATAGCAGGTAATAGTTGACGACTACTTGAATTCAATACAAATAAATCATGTCCTTTCTCTCGGAGCTGATTACGGAGGTCAGCTAAAGCTTGAAATAAGAAAATTTGTCGGTTTTGACTAGGCTGATGTATCCCGGGCATATAGTCGAGTCTTAATCGGTCATGAATAAAAAACACATGTAAGATTTCTGAAGAAGTTTGATGTGCTTTTGCAAGCAGCGGATTATCGTGAATTCTAAGATCTTGTGTAAACCAAACAAGGCTTTTCATTTGAATGTTTGTTTAGCTATATTTGTATTGAGTTGGACAAAAAGCGCGGGAAATAATAAATCCACGTAGTCGTACATGCTTGGTGTTGCGGCCAGAAACACGTTTTCGCCATGACTTAAAGCTGCGGTTTGTTAGATTACGCCGCATAAGTTTCACGACGTTTTTTTCGTCCAAATTATACTCATGTCTTATGGCTTCAAATGGAGTTCGATCTTCCCAAGCCATTTCTATGATCCGATTTAGATCAACTTGATATAATTCCAAATCATTAAGTAAATATTTATCCATAAAGGCATTCTAAATCAATGTTAATGGATTTGAATTAGAATACGAATTTGACAAAGACAGTTAATAAAAAAAATGGAGTTCTATTGATAAGTTTAAATAATGTGGTTCAAGAAAGTAATTTAGAGGTTGATTTTGAAATGTGCGTTTTAATTGATTTTCAATGATAGCGTTTCTAATATGAATAATGGTTTTATTCTTTGTAATATTTATTTTGCTAAATTATCGACTGCACTTACTACTTCAGTCGCACTTTTTTGAATACGTGTGATTGCTTCACCTGTTTCATGCGCTAAATCAACACCAAGATTTACTTGGTTTAAACAGGTTTCCATACTAGTTGACGCATTTTTAGTATTTGTTTGAATATTAGTTACCATACCGGATATTTCTGATGTAGATTCAGATGTTCTTGCAGCAAGTGTACGAACTTCATCTGCTACAACAGCGAATCCTCTACCTTGTTCGCCCGCTCTAGCTGCTTCAATTGCAGCATTTAATGCGAGTAAATTAGTTTGGTCTGCGATGTCCTGAATGGTTTTAACAATTGAATTAATATCACTGGATTGTTGATTTAGGTTTTCTATATGTTCAGAGGAAGAACGAACTGAGCCTGCAATTTTATTCATTTCTTCTATAGCATTATTGATAATTCTTGCACCTTCTTCAGCCGTTTTCGAAGTATCATTAGAAATACTATAAGCTGATTTTACACTTTCTCGTTCTTTATGAGATCTTTCAGTTTGTTCCGTGATGTCTGAAGCGAATTTAACAATACGACTAAGATTCCCTTCTTCATCATAAACAGGATTGTAAGAAGCTTCTAGCCAAATGGTATCGCCATAACTATTTACTCGTTTGAACTGACCACTAAAAAACTCTCCTTTATTAAGACGACGCCAGAAATCGTTATATTCAGATGACTCTGTATATTCAGTATCACAAAAAATTCTATGATGTTTACCAATAACATCTTCTTTTTTGTATTTAACAGTGGCTAAAAAATTTTCATTACAATCGATGATTGTACCATCAGGATTGAATTCAATAATCGCAGTAGAACGATTAAGAGACTCTAGTTTGGCGCGTTCCTTTAATGCCTTTTCAACATTTTCGGTAACGTTGGAAGCGAACTTAACGACTTTACTAAGTTTGTTTTGATGGTCATAAATAGGAGTGTAAGTGGCTTGTAACCAAATTACATCACCTGATTTACTTAATCGTTTGAAGCGGCCCTTTATAAATTCTCCATTATTTAACTTAGACCAGAAATCTTTATAATCATTACTTTCAGCATATTCTGGTTCACAAAATATTTTATGATGATTACCGATAATTTCATCTTTGTTGTAGCCGACCGTATTTAGAAAATTATCATTGGCATCAATAATTTTACCGTCGAGTGAAAATTCGATAAATGCCATCGACCGTTTAATACCATCGATAATGCATTTTTGTTCCTCTAGCTGAAAATTGATTTCAGGCTCTTCCTGTTTTTTCTTACTAAAATTGAACATATCACTCACACTCTTCAAGTTGTTAAGCTAATTATTCTTGGCACATTTGTAGAGATAGCGGCGGATTTTTAGAATACTTGATAGAAATAGTGATATTTTCATTCTCATTTTAAATTGAATGAATAATATCAATTAGAAATTAAGTGATTGAAATTTATAGTTTTATGTAAATATTACTGTAATATCTAGTATCTAAAGTTTGTAATTGGAATGGATTAAAATATTCAGTTATTTGGAAAGTTGCTCATTAAAATATAATAATTTATAAAGCAACGACTTTGTTTCTACCTTTATCTTTTGCTTCATAAACTGCTTTATCAGCACGTTCAAATAGGTTATCAAAGTCATCATCTTGAGGTAGCAGTTCGGAAACTCCAATACTTGATGTAACAATTAATGCTTCAGGTTTTATTTCTTCTATAGACTCTCTTAATCTTTCAGCCGTTTCTAGGGCACTATTGAGATTACAATCTACGAGTATTATTACAAATTCCTCACCACCAAACCTGGCAACCATATCTTCAGAGCGAACATATTCTTGTAGAAATGATGAAACAGATTTTAAAACAATATCCCCTACTATATGGCCTTTCGTATCATTTATTTTTTTAAAATGATCCAGATCAAGAACAAGTAGTGATAATGGGATATTATGTCGTTTGGCGTTACTAATATATTTTGGTACTAGATCATACAAACTATGACGATTATAAACGCCGGTTAATTGATCTGTATGAGCTAATTTGGTTAGTTTTTGTTCTTGCAGTTTAGTTTTTTTGTATAGTCTGCCATTGTTTATTAAGTTATATGCTCTGGCAATCAACTCTTCATTATCATAGGGTTTAGTTATTACATCATTAGCTCCCTTTTTTAGTAATGAAGTTCGCATCTTTAGATTTGTTTTTGCAGAAATCACTAAAATTGGAGTATGAGATTTTATATCTGATTCATGATTTCTAACATATGAAATTACATCTTCACCGCTTTCATTTCCTGTTAAATGATAATCCGTTAAGATCATATCAAAGTCGTTTTTTTCAAACAGTTCATCAAATTTTTCAAGTGTAGTTAAATGTGTAACTTTATTACCAGAATCATCTAATAGTGCCGTAATCAAAACGGCACTAGAATTAGAATCTTCTATCAAAAGTATATTTGCATTTAAATCAGATGACGTTTCATCGATTTGATTTATGATAAAGTCTTGGAGGTTCTTGAGATTTTTTTTGGATAAAATTTGGTTGAAATTTGTATTGTTTCTATCTAACGATGAAGAGTCTTCATCATCTGCAATCATTAATACAGTTTTAGCATTACCTATATTATGTTTTACATTAAAATGAGTGAGAAATATTTCCCCCGATATTCCTTCTAATGTTCTTGCGACAATAATAAAGGTGTA
Organism: Gammaproteobacteria bacterium; assembly: GCA_965243205.1. GTDB lineage: Bacteria > Pseudomonadota > Gammaproteobacteria > Eutrophobiales > Eutrophobiaceae > CBDEUK01. The sequence goes on along the minus strand of CBDEUK010000002.1, from coordinate 940,651 downwards.
TTCTTCATGAGAATCTTCTAAAGCATCTTTTGAAGATGTATATGAATGGCATTCAATTCCATAATCATCCATGATCTTGATCAGAATTCTCTGAAAAAGTCGGGTCGGCTCAACAATCAATGCTTTATGTTTCATTAGTATTTTCCAATCCTATACATGCAAAAGGAAAATCAGGAAAATAATTCAATGATTATCTCCTGAAAAATGTATTAATTTTCTATCGTAACTTTCCACAATAAAAAATTGTAATTAATGAAGATTGAATTTTAAGACACATGACTAATTTTTTCTAATGAAATATCATTAGTATGTTTTAACAATTCCTCAAAATTCTCTGGTCTACCGATGCCATATCCTTGACCATAATCAACACCAATATCAACTAATATATTTCTAATATCGTCATTCTCAACAAATTCTGCAATAGTTTTCATATTTAGAATATGACCTACTTCATTAATAGATTTAACTAATGCTAAATCTATTGGATCTTGAATAATATCTTTTACAAAAATGCCGTCAATTTTTAGATAATCAACAGGTAATGATTTCAAATAACCATAGGATGAAAAACCTGAGCCAAAATCATCAATTGCAAATGAACAACCTCGTTCTTTAAGGTTTTTAATAAGATTTTGCGCTTTTTCTAAATGAGTGATTGTGGATGTTTCTGTAATTTCAAAACATATCTTATGACCATTAACACCTGTTTCATCTAACTGGTTATTAATAAAATCAAGTAATTCATCATTTGCTAATGATTGGCCTGATAAATTAATAGATACAAAATTTATCTGTTCTTGAAAACTTTTATATTGACTTAAGAGTTTACAAGCTGTTTTTATGACCCATCGATCAATTTTTGTGATAAGACTATATCTTTCAGCGGAAGATAAAAAGGAACCTGGCGGTATACTAATACCTTCTTTATTACGCATTCTAATAAGAAGTTCGTAATGTTTTGTTTTAGATTGGTCAAAACTTACAATCTCTTGTGCATCTAAATAAAATAAATCCTCATCCAGAGCATTTTGTATTAACGTGACCCATTGAGTCTCGCCATGCCGTTTAGCTAGCTCAGAATCATCGGGCTTATAAACATGTATACGATTACGACCTAAATCTTTTGCCATATAACATGCAGAATCAGCTTGCTTTAAAAGCTCAATTAAATTTGGGATCGCATTATTTGTAAATACTACAATACCGATGCTTGCACCTATTTTGAATGTTTTGCCATCCCAACAAAATTGATAATCCTGGATAACATTTAATAGGTCAGTGGCAACTCGCATAGAATGTTTTAATTCACAATCTTCCATTAAGATCCCAAATTCATCACCACCCAAGCGAGCTAAGGTATCAGTTTTTCTGACGTTCTCTTTGAACAATTTTGAAACTTGACGTAACAATTCGTCACCAGCATTATGTCCACAGGTATCATTGACGACTTTAAATTTATCAAGATCGATAAAACATAAAGAGTGGATGGTGTCGTTGTTTTCATCTTTATTTAATAATGATTCAGTTTGTTGTTCGAATTCGCGTCTATTCTTTAAACCCGTGAGTAGGTCATGACTTGCTTCAAAGTTAAGCTTTTGGGTTAGTTCATATTCTTTAGTAACATCTTCTTCTAGCCCAACTAAATGAATAATTTTTCCTTCTTCGTTATATACCGCTGATAATGAGCAACGATTCCAATAAGTACTACCATCTTTTTTTCTGCTGAGAATTTCACTACTCCATTCACCATTATTTTTGATGGAGTCCCAAAAATCAGGGGTGGAGATTAATTTTTCTGACCTTACCATATCAATATGATTGCCGGTGATTTCTGATAGCGTATATCCTGTAACATTAAGAAATTTTGGATTTACATATTCAATGTTACCTTGCGGATCAGTTATTACGACAGATGACGAACAATCTTCTATGGCACGTGAATACACTTGTAGTTTTTCTTCAACTTGTTTCAGTTTAGTTGCATCACTCAAGGTTTCAATGACACCGACTATTTTACCATCATGATCGAATAGGGCATTTGCTTCAAAAATTAAGAATTTATTCCCAGCAGGAGTTTGACACCAGTTACTTGCTAATAAGCCTCTTGATGAACTGGTAGCCCGTTCAATATTGTCATACAAATGAATTTTCTGTTCCCAATCATCATCCATCACCATATCGGCTAGACAAGGGCGCTCTGAGGAATAAAACCCCATCCAATGCTTGTTTGTATTCAAAACTTCCGTTTTTTCAACCCCCGTCATGATTTCACAGGCAGGATTCCAGAAGACCACGTTGCTATTATTATCAATGACGAATGTTGCTGAACCGATGCTGTTTAGCCATTCCTCATGGTCAACGGTAATTGTTATTTTATCGGCCATATTTTTTTGGAAGTTACATATAATCTTCAATATATCGATTATTTTTTAATAATCTTTAGAAATTTTCATTAATTAATCGTTATAATTCATTAAGTTATTAAATAAAAAATAATATTTTTTATCTCTAATTCATCCTGATTATTTTAATGAATAAAATATTGATACAATTTTATAAATCTAGAGTGGGTGAACTCATATTGGGTTCATACAATAGAAAATTATGTTTATGTGATTGGCGTTATCGAAAAAATAGAAACACTATCGATAATCGGATCAATTCTATTTTGAATAGTGAATATGTATTACACAAATTTGATTTGTTTGATTCAGTCGTTGAACAACTCGAAGAATATTTTGAACAAAATAGAAAACAATTTGATATTCCATTATTAATGGTTGGAAGTATTTTTCAAAAAAAAGTATGGAATGAATTACTGAAAATTTCATATGGTTCTACCTCTACATATTCTATATTAGCTGAGAATTTAGGAGATAAAAAACTGGTTAGGGCAGTTGCGAATGCAAATGGTGCAAACTCAATCAGTATATTAATTCCATGTCATAGGGTAATAGGTAAAGACGGTAAAATGGTTGGGTATGCAGGAGGAATCAATACAAAAGAGAAACTTCTTGATTTAGAAAGCGAACTGCCTCTTTTTAGTCATTTGAATACTCTTCAAAATTCAATATCATAAATCTGGTGATGTGCTTTGCGATCTCAACGGGTTTTTCTTCCATAGCAAAATGCCCAGCATCAAGCAGGTGCAGTTCTGCATTGGGTACATCTCGTAAATAGGCTTCTGCGCCTGCAGCGATAAAAGCGGGATCGTTTTTACCCCAAACTAATAATGTTGGTGGTTGATGTTGTCTTAAAAATGCTTGCCATTTGGGGTATGCAAGTAGGTTAGTGTAATAGTCTTGTAAGAGTTGTACTTGTATCTTACGTTGTTTTTCTGTTTGTAGGAAATGTAAATCATAGGTCCAACTATCTGGACTCATAATGTCTTCTCGGTCTTTTACATCACGTAAATATTGTTTTTGTTTGATACCGTCAGTACTAGTAAAAGCATAAAGCATTTGTATCATTTTATCTGATCTATCTATATGTGCGTTTTTAAAAAATGCTTGGCGTGGTGGGGTTAGTCCATCAAGATAGGCATTACCATTTTGTGTTATTAATGCTTCTAATCGTTGTGGTTGACGTAACATTAAACGAAAGCCAACAGGTGCGCCAAAGTCTTGCATGTAGATTGAATACTTTTCAAGCTTTTTTACTTTAACAAACTCTTCGATCACATCTGCTAATCGATCAAAGGTGTAAGTGAGCTTATCTGGATCGGGTTTATCACTATGACCTGAACCAAGGTTATCAGGTACGATAATATGAAAACGACCTGATAACAGAGGAATCAGTTTCCGATACATATGTGATGAAGAAGGGTAACCATGTAAAAATAAAATGGTAGGATTTTTTGGATCACCTGCTTCGCGATAGAAAATGTTATGACCATTAACATCAATATTACGGTAGTAGGTTTTTGCAGGCCATGTCGCTTCGATGGAAGATAATGTTTGTGCCAATCCAGAGAATGACACAAATATAATTATAAACAATAGAGAAATACGCATAATTTTATTTCACTTTAGTTTTTAAAAAATGTCGCATTTTAGCGATGATAAATTCACTTTCTTCTTCCAAAGCAAAGTGACCTGTATCTAGAATATTGTAATCAATATCTTTTACATCTCGTTTATAAGCTTCTGCTCCCGGTACCGGAAAGAAAGCATCGTTTTTACCCCAAACAATTAACATCGGTGGTTGGTTTTCACGTAAGTATTGTTGCCATTGTGGATACAACTTTACGTTATTTTGATAATCGTAAAACATATCAAGCTGCATGCGATGTTGACCATCTCGTGCAAATTTAGCGATATCCAAATTCCAATTGTCAGGATTAATACGTTCTGGGTTGCGGGTACCATGTGTATATTGCCATTTTAGCCCTTCATCACTGAATACATTTGCAGCAATTGTTTGTTCTAATTCAGGGTTATTTTTATTTTCCCAATATTTCATGATTGGTGCCCAACCTTCAGGTGAAAGACCTTCTTCATACGCATTACCATTCATTACAACAAAGCCGGCTACTTTTTCAGGATGTTTGGTGGCAATACGAAAGCCGATAGGCGCACCGTAATCTTGAATCATTAATACGTATTTATCCAAGCCACGTTTAATTAGAAATTTATCAATCGTTTCGGCGATGTTATCAAAGGTATAGGTGTATTCATTAACACTTGGGAAGCTGCTATGACCAAAGCCAGGATAATCTGGGGCAATTAAATAATAGTCATCTGAGAGTGCTTGTAACACTTCTCTATACATATGTGATGATGTGGGGAAACCATGCAGCAAAATAACAACTGGTTTTGTTGGATCGCCTGCTTCCCTGAAAAATATTTCTTGATTATCAATCGTTTCATAACCATATCGAACGTCGTTTGTTTTTGCGTATGCTGAAACTTGATTACTGATTAATATGAATCCTGCTAGCAGGATTGTTAAATATTTTGAAATTGTATGCATTTTAATGCCTCCATTAACTAACCGTTAAAAGTTTAATATAACGGTTATATTTGCAGATCTTGTATAACCTGTCAAGTGTATTTATAATGGTTAGAATGAAATCGCAAGAATATAGCTTTCAATACGTAGGAAATAACCTCGCCATTGACTTCATCAATACTGAAATCGTAGATCGTGGCGAGGTCATTGATTTACTAAAAACTACTAAAGACCTCATTCAATGGGCTCACGGAGCCGGAATATCAATGGAAGATAATAAGATCGAAAATTTGGATCTGGAAAACGTCCTGAGTTTTCGAAAAGCGCTCAAAGAATTATTTGTTGCAGGAATTGACAACAAGTCTATACCTCGAAATGCCTTGGCAAAAATTAATGAGATATTGTTATTGTTTAAAGATGAACAACAATTGAAAAATGTAAAAGGCAAATTAGTCTTAAATCCCGCAAAAGAAAATTTATCACTGGAAATATTGCTTGGTCGCATTGCACATGATGCGGCACTTTTACTTTCATCAAAGCAAACGGAGCAAATAAAAAAATGCTCAAATCCTAAATGTATCCTAATGTTTTTAGATACATCGCGTTCAAGAAAACGACGTTGGTGTAGTATGGAAATCTGCGGTAATCGTGCTAAAGCAGCGAATCATTATTTAAATACAAAGAGTGATTAAAACAATATCATTAACGGCTCTAGCATTATTGGCATTTGCTGGTAATTCTATTCTATGTCGTTTAGCTCTAAATAAAGATGTGATTGATGCCTTCAGTTTTACTTCAATCAGATTATTTTCAGGTATTATTTTTTTATTATTGTTAGTTATAATACAAAATAAAGAAAATATTCTGTTTAAAAACAATGATTGGTTACCTGCATTTTTTTTATTTATATATGCCATCGCATTTTCATATTCATATATCTCATTAGATACGGGAACAGGTGCGTTAATATTGTTTGGTTCAGTTCAAGTAACATTGATTACGTCTGACTTTTTGAAAGGAAAAAAATTACTTCTAATAGAATGGCTAGGGTTATTCATAGCATTTTTTGGTTTATGTATTCTTTTGTTACCTGAAGCTTCAGCACCACCTTTAATTGCTTTTATGTATATGACTATTTCAGGAATAGCATGGGGTTGTTATACATTAGTGGGAAAAGCGTCAAAAGAACCAATTATTGATACAACAAATAATTTTTTGAAGACACTTCCTTTTATTGTCTTAATGACGCTTTTAACGTTAGATAATGTGCAGATATCTTTTCAAGGAATCATTTTGGCGATTATATCGGGTGCAATAACATCAGGTTTAGGATATGCCATTTGGTATTCCGTACTTGAAGATTTAACAATCACTCAAGCAGCGATTGTCCAATTAACAGTTCCTATTATAGCTGCATTTGGTGGCGTACTTTTTTCAAATGAAATTATTACTATAAAATTAATAATTTCATCATTTCTTGTTTTAGGTGGAATTTTCATTGTTACTATCGCTAAACAGTATGTGTTGAAAGATTAAAAGTAGAATAAGCGTGTTTAATTAATAATGAACAATATTATGCGATTTAAACTATTTATTATTTGCAGTTCATATTTTTTCTCAAGCAATATTTCTGCTGAGGATCAGCATTCATGGATAGTTACAAATCTAGGAAAATCGATCAATACAATACATGATGAGGCTTTTCCAGCGATCACAGATGATGGATTAAATTTATATTTCTCACGTAGGAGAATAGATGGCGATGATGATGATTGGAATATTTATGTATCAACGCGACAAAACCTTACTGATGAATGGGGCGAGCCACGTTTATTGCCTAGCCATATTAATACGAGTGGAACAGAGCATAGTGTCAGTTTTTCCGATGATGGTAAATGGTTGTATTTTTCAAGCAATCAATTAGATACTTGTGGTGGTTTGGATATTTTTAAGTCTTATCGTGAAGATTTAAATGATGAACTGGCTTGGGGAAAACCTCAAAATCTAGGTTGCGATGTCAATACAAGCGATCATGATGTTTGTGTTATATATCATACCGAAGAAACTTCGAATTTAGTTCATCTTTATTTTGTAAGTAATCGTAAAGGCAGTATTGGTCATTTAGATGCCTGGCGTATAAGATTTGATCCTAAAACGAATAAATATTCTGAGGCTGAAATATTATCATCTATAAACAGTCCTAAGTTTGATGGACATTTGGATCCGAAATCAGGTTATGTCTGGACTTCTAGAAAAGGAGGTTATGGTGGAAGTGATATATGGCATTCTGAAAGAGATACTGATGGCAATTGGCAAACACCAGTTAACCTAGGTGCATCAATCAATACATCATATGATGAACAATTACCGGCACCATTTGATAACGGACGAATTATCTATTTCCCATCTGATCGTATTGGAGGCGAAGGAGGTTTGGATATCTATATCGCAGAAAAAAAATATCAATAATAAGCAATTATGCAATGCATAAAAAAAATTGGAGATTAATAGCGAGACTATTTTTTCAACGAATAAACATTACCAGAAGATTTTGTATAATTTTGTAATGAAAAATTTGTATGATTTACTTCAAAAAATATATCACGACATTGTAATAATTCATCATCAATATCAATAGCATTCTCTGATTCCCAATCTTCTTGAAACTTATCGGCTTTTCCTATTTGATAACCATTGGAATATTCATCGTAGCCAAATAAAGTCCATCGTTGTTCCATGCCTTCGTAACCATCTTGGTAACCTGATTGATAATCACTGCATCCAAAACTAAATAGTACGATTACAATAGTAGATATTAATAGTTTCTTATTCATAGTTAGATACCTATTTTGTTATGATAGATGTCCAGTTTTTACATAGATAAGACAACCTTCATCAGAATATGGAGTATGAGTTGAACCTGGAGGATTACGTATCCAGGTTCCTTTAGGATAAACACCGTTTTCATCAGCAAATGTTCCTTCAAGCACAAAGATCTCTTCGCCTCTACTATGTTGATGAGGATTAAATCGAGTTCCGGCAGCCCATTTTACAAGAGCCACTTCTTCTGATTTATAAGAATGTAATGGCATTACTTCTAACCCTTCTACTTGGCCTGGATACCAATCTGCTGTGTTTGTATCTATTCGAACGTACTTTTGATCGTCGGGATCGAATTGATGCAGCTTTACTAAAATAATTGCTCCGTTTTCACTAAATGGTTGGTGCTTAGAACCTACAGGATTACGTACATACATACCTTTTGGGAAATCTCCCATTTCATCTGAGAAAACTCCATCTAATACAAAAAATTCTTCACCACCGCCATGCATATGCGGACTAAAATGAGAATTCTCTGCATAACGTACAATTGATGTAGCACGTGCAACTTCTTCACCATCGCGTTCTAACATACGTCGTTGGACACCAGGAAGAGGAGAGTCGATCCATGATAATTCATTACTGTTTACAACAGCGCGTTTTGATAAGTCAGCATGTATTTGCATTTGAATTCTCCTATAGAACTATAGCTTATGCCGATGCACTATCTCGTTGACTAATTTCTTTATACCAACGTTGTAGATGTGTGCATTCATCTGGAATAGAGATACCTATTGCCTTAGCAAAATCAATAGAACATAAAGCTGTAATGTCTGCTATAGAAAAAGCGTTACCAGCCACAAAAGAATTCGTTGCTAATTGTTTATCCAGTTTATTCATAGCAGTTACAATGTCGTCTCGATTTTTTTCTCCCCATTCTTTATTGCGATAACGATCACTTTCTCCAAGTCCATCTGTTCCATGATGAAAATACGTTGCTGCACATTGCATTAAAGAGTTTTCAGCTTTACGTTGCCACATTTCAATCTTGGCAGATTCTTCTGGGGTTTTTCCCATCAAAGCTGGTTCAGGATGTAACTCTTCGAAGTAACGAGATATTGCAACGGTTTCACTGATGTATTCACCGTTATCGAGTTCTAAAAACGGTACTGCTGCATCTGGATTTTTTTCTAAAAATTCAGATGTACGATGTTGACCTGCCGGTACATCAACTTGAACCCTTTCTATATCAATGCCTTTTTCAGCTAAGAACATTCTAACTCGACGTGGATTAGGGAATGCTTCGTATTCATATAATTTCATGTTTACACCTTTTCATTGACGTAGTAATTAATATTTCTGTTAAGTGTGAATCAACTAATGGAAAACTAGGGTTACCCAAAAACAATTCAAACTCTTTAATATTTGAACAATCATTTTTTTTATCAATTGACTCAAATATATGATTGTTAACATTATTGATATTCATAATCTTTCCTTTAAACAGCTATTTTCTCAGTTGTTGTTTGGTTAATTGCATTGCCAATTTTGTATGCATTGATAACAGCTGGTCTTGAATGAATTTGTTTCCACCAACGATGTACATTTGGAAATTCATGTAAATTAATTTCTAAAGCCTCATGGATTTTTATCCAAGGGTAGGTCGCTATATCCGCTATTGAATATTGCCCAGCAAGATATTCATTTGAAGCTAGTTGTTTATCTATTACGCTAAATAAACGTTTTGTTTCACCGTTAAATCGCTCTTTAGAGTAAGGTTCGTTGTTAGGTGCAGAGTGAATAAAATGTAAATTCTGACCTGCCATAGGACCTAGTGCACTCATTTGCCAAAATAACCATTGCAATACTTGGCTGCGTTGAGGTTCACTGTTGGGCAAAAACTGTTGATATTTTTCGGCTAAGTACAACAATATGGCGCCGGATTCAAAAACCGCCATAGGTTTATCTATTGCACTTGATTCATGATCCACGATTGCAGGAATCTTATTATTAGGCGAGATCGCTAAAAAGCTCGGTTCAAATTGTTCACCCTTATTGATATCAATAGGGATAATGCGGTAAGGCATTTGAGCTTCTTCTAAATACATTAATATCTTGTAGCCATTCGGCGTTTTCCAAAAATACAAATCGATCATGGTTTTTTCTCACGTTTCTTGATAGTAAGAAGCTTAGACTTTTTTTTCTTTCTGAAAAATAATAAAATCATATAAATACTTATGCATAAAACGCAAAGGTGAAAAATGACTGAAACATTGAATGCGATGAAAATATTTGTTCGTGTCGTTGAAACCGGCAGTTTTTCCGAGGCGGGTAGAAAGTTAAGTGTGGCACCTTCATCGATTTCAAGACAAATAAATGATCTAGAGGATGCCTTAGGTGTTGTTTTATTTCAGAGGACAACGCGTAAACTGAGCTTAACAGAAGCGGGTGAATTGTATTACCCACATGCGGTTCGGATCATTTCTGATGTGGAGGAAGCCAAGCTAGCTATTTCAGACTTAGATGGTTCTCCATCGGGCGTGTTACGTCTAAACATTCCAAACGTATTATCTCGACGTTACATCGTGCCAATTATTGTTAAGTTCCAAGAACAATATCCGAACGTCGAAGTGGTTTTAATTTCGTCTGATCAAGTGATGGACATGATAGAACAACGGATTGATTTAACCATTCGATTAGGTGCATTAAATGATTCGAGTTTAATGGCGCGAAAAATTATTTCGGGTCGTAGAGTATTATGCGCAAGCCCTAAATATTTTAAAAAAAATGCTCATCCTAAAACCCCAGAAGATTTGATAGAACATAATTGCTTAACGTTTCGTTCTAATGCTGGTAGTAATGTATGGAAATTTAAAAATAAGCAAAACTCAATTTCTGAAATACGAACTGCAGGGAAGTTTTATAGTAATAATGGAGAAGCATTGGTGGCAGCAGCATTAGCCGGTAGTGGTATTATTTTAGTTCCTGAATGGTTAGTGAATGAAGAATTAAATCGCGGACAATTAGTTGAAGTACTAACCAATTATCATTCTATTCCAAAAGAAACACCTGTTTATGCGCTTTATCAACGACAAAAACATTTACCACCAAAGGTGAGGGCGTTTATTGATTTTACGGTAGAGCATTTTAAACAATAAATGTTCTACCAAGGCAATACCTGCCCATCCGCATGCCAAAAGGTTCCAGAGTTTTCTATGTTCAATTCATTAATACGATCGATCATCATTGCAACGGATTCTTCAGCAGTAATATGTCCTGTATTACCAGTTAGATCTGTTTTTACAAATCCAGGGTGTAATATTCCAACAGCTACACCTTTATCTTTTAAATCGTGAGATAAAGAAGTCCCAGCCATATTCAACGCTGTTTTAGACATTCGGTAACCATAATAAGAACCAGAGGTATTATCTTGAATAGAACCCATACGACTTGTTATCAAGATGAGCTTCGAGGGATTAGCAAGTCGCGGTAGGATTGTGTGAGTAATCAATAAAGGGGCAAGTGCATTAATTTCGAATTGTTTACGTATTCCTTCTAGATCGAATGCTTCCAATTTATCTTCCAACATAATACCAGCATTATTAATGGCGATATCAATACGACTATTATTAAGCTCATTAACAATGGTTTGCATTGATGACTCATCTGCTACATCAATATCAGTAATAATCTTAACATCAAGTGACTTTAATTCTGGAGAAAGGGTACGGCACGTAGCAATAACATCATACCCCTTGCTTTTATATTGGCGACAAAACTCTAATCCAATACCTTTGTTAGCACCTGTGATAAATACTGTACTCATGATTCGTCTTCAAAACCTTTTTTAGCATTGTCTTTATAAAAACCAGCAGTATTTTTAAATACATTAGGTTTTCGATACACAGCCAGAATAACACAACCTTCATCTGTATGGGTTTGATGAAACGATCCTGCATGTCGCCATACAAATTCACCAGCACGACAAATACCATCGTGATCATAAAACGAACCTTCGATAACGTAGGACTGTTCGATTTCAGGATGTTTGTGGAATGGTAATGTTGCTCCAGGTTCCCATTTTAATAGGCAGGTCATTTCACCTTTTTCCTTATCTTGATAAAGCACTTTGATTTGAATACCTTCAAACTGACTTGGTTGCCATTCCATTTCTTGTGGAGTGACATAGACGGAACCGCCTATTGTAGGTTTAAATTTATCGCTGATTTTAACTGTCATGGCTCTCTCCCGAGTTGAATATTAGGAAACATTGTTTCCTAATGAAAAATATCCTCAGTACTTGGAGTTGTCAACCGTTCAAACGTGAATATTTTGTTATATCGAAATAATGATAAATTTAAAGTATTGAATTTTATTATTATTTTTCGTTAGGTTGGTAGATAACGACTAATGCCTTAGCTTCTTCACCTAATGCTTTACCTCTGTGTCTAACTATCGAGTCTATATAAATACAATCACCTGCATAAAGTACAAACGATTCCTTATCGACCTCAAATTCAACAGTGCCACTTAAAATAAATAGCATTTCTTCGCCTTCATGAGAGAAATATTCATCGTTTTCATGATCCTTGGGAAATGTAAAAACAAAAGGCTCTAGGGATTTATTTTTTTTCTTATAAGCAAGACTTTCATAGTCATAACCAAACGATGAGCCGCCACGCACCACCATTTTTCGTTCCTGCGCGCGGACAATGGAGTAGTGATCGTTGTCGCTTGTAAGCTCTTCATTTTTATTAAAAAAGTAGGATATATCAGTGTTTAATGCTGCTGATATTTTTGATAATGTTTCTATCGGCGGTAATTTTTTTGCATTTTCAATTTTTGAAAGATATCCCTTAGTAAATTCTGTTTGATTCGCTAAGGTTTCAAGAGTGATCCCGCGTATTTTTCGCAGTTCTTTAAGCCGTAGACCAATTAACATTTCAATAGATTCTTTATTCATAAGTTTTAGTGAGTATTAAACATTCCTAATATGCTTTAGTAAATGATTGTTGACCTACAGGATACTATCAGGCAACATTTGGTCGCAATATTTTTATCAAAAGAGAAAATACCACAATGAAATTTGCAATTCTCATCTATGAGAATGTTGAACCGATCGATGTAGGCGCTACAACAGGTGTTCTATCTATGGCTCGAAGGTTCGAATCCAACATTGAATTCTTCATGGTCGCTGAGACTAAGGGCGAAGTTGTGTTGAGTAATAATGTAAGAACGATCGCGGATTACTCATATGATGATTGCCCTGATTTTGATTTACTCATTGTTACAGGTGGGCCTGGTTGGGTTAAGCAGTGTGATAATCAGCAAACACTTCAATTTATTCAATCGGCAAATAATAAAGCAAAACTAGTGTCTGTATGTACAGGCGCTATGATCTTAGCAGCGTCTGGCATTATTCGAGATTCTCAAATTACCACACGAAGGTTAGCTGCATCGGGAGAAAAAATTCCTCTTAATATGATCAAGGATTATGCACCAGATGCAAAACCATTAACTGCTGCTTTAGTAGACGAAGGAAATATTATTACTGGTGGCGGTGTTACATTAGCAATTGACGTAATGTTTTATTTATTAGGCAAATTTTACAGTCCTGAACTCAAACAAAAAACCGCTGAGTTAATGGAATACGATAGAGCATTACAGGCTAATGAGGAACATTTAGGTTTAGTGCAATAGAAGTGTTATATGGAATTATCGATTCTCATTCAAAAAGAAAATGATAGTTCTTATCAATATCAAATAGTAGAACAGATCATTGAATTAATTAAAACAGAACGAATATTGCCTGGCGAACGATTGCCTGCCAGTCGAACACTCAGTGAACAATTACAATTATCTCGCAATACTATTAAAGGTGCATACGATAAACTAATAGAACAAGGTTATATAGAATCCAAAATGGGTTCTGGAACTTATGTTTGTACTATCCTTCCTGATGATGCAATAAAAATAAATAAAACTATCACTAATAATAATTCGCTTAAACAATCTCATCCAGTAGAGTTAAATTCAAAAACTAAAGGTAAAGAAGAAAAACTATACAAAATCGACTTTCCAAAAGTTCTTTATGATTTCCAAATAGAAAAAACTGATCCACATTCGTTTCCAACAAAAGCATGGCGTCGCATCATAAATGATCGATTAAGTAGTGCACATAGCCATATGGCTAAATACAGTGATCCAACCGGTTTATTTGAATTAAAAACAGCTATCGCTACCAGACTTGGTGTAACCCGTGGTATGAAAGTAGATCCAGAACAAGTAATTGTATTGACTGGCATTCAACAGGGATTGAATATTGTCTCGCATTTATTTATTCGAAATGGTTCGAAGGTTATATTGGAGTCACCCGGTTATAAAGGTGCAAGTTATCTCTTTAATAATTATGGCGCTGAAATCATTCCAGTACCAATCGATGAAGATGGTATTAGTATTGATGAATTACCGAATGACCAAATTAGTGTCGCAATGATAACACCATCACGTCATTTCCCATTATGTGCCACATTACCAATAGATAGACGTAAGCAGTTAATTAAATGGGCAAATGATACTGACTCTTATATCTTGGAAGTGGATTATGACAGTGATTTTCGATATGAGGGTTCACCGTTACGTGCAATTCGTTCGTTTGATAATGATGAACGAGTGATATATCTAAGTTCATTTTCAAAATCAATTGGGCCAGGTTTACGAATTGGTTATATGGTGCTTCCTACATTCTTAGTTGAACATGCAAAAAGTAGCAAAACACTGCTAGATTATGGTTTACCTTGGCTTGATCAAATTATTATGACGGATTTTTTGAGTAATGGAGGGTTTGATAATCACATTAAACGCTTGAGACAAACTTATTTAAATCGCAGAAATTGCTTGCTTGATTCTTTAGAACAAGCGTTTGGCCCAGTTACGATAAGAGGTCATGAATGTGGTTCGCATATCGTTTGGGAATTGCCGAAGAATTTTTTAAGTGCAGAAAACTTACAGCGTCAGGCGTTAACGAAACAAGTTGGTATCTATACACTAAATCATCATACTGTTTATAACTCTCAAGATATAAGTAATTCTAATAAAATCATTTTATTGGGATATGCAGGCATAACAGAAGAAAATATTAAACGCGGTATTTCTCAATTATCCAGTATTGTTTGAGATAAATAATCAAATTAAAACAATTCATTAAATCTGTTTTTAATTGGTACTAATGTGTTCTCAATAATTGGTACTAACCAACCAATAAATATCTTCATTACTATTAATGACTAAATATATTGATAATCAAGAGGAATCTAATTATGTCTGATGTTCAAGAAATAAAACAAACTATTCAACATTATATCGATGGTGCCATTGCTGGTAGCGGAGATAAAATGAAACCTGCCTTTCATGCAAATTCATCTGTGCATGGATATATCGGTGAAGATCTATTTTCAGCACCTATACAAGCACTGTTCGATTGGAATGATGAAAATGGGCCTGCAACTGAGTTACAAGCAAATATTACAAATATTGATATCGTTGATACTGTTGCTACTGCACGCTTAGAACTGGATAACTGGACGGGTAATAAATTTACCGATTTGTTTGTGTTATTAAAAGTCGATGGCAAATGGAAAATCATGAGTAAAGTATTTCATACACATTCTTAAATGTAATGTTCTATGTCTGAGATAAAACTGGTACCAATCTATTTTCATTAATTGGTACTAAGTGTTTTTTAAAATAGTAGTTTACTATTTTAAAAATAATTTTAATCAGGAGAGAATCGATGGCGTCTAATCCAAAAATAGAAACAGCATTTGGTGCCTGTCCTCATGATTGTCCAGATACTTGCGCTATGGTGTTTGACATTGAAGATGGCAAAGTACTCGGTGTACGTGGTAATGAAGATCATCCTATGACGCGTGGTGGTCTTTGCGTCAAACTTAAAGACTATGAGAAGCGTCACTATCATCCTGATCGATTACTGTACCCTATGCGTCGTACTGGCCCTAAAGGCAGTAAACAATTCGAGCGCATTACTTGGGACGAAGCCTTAGATGAAATCACTGATAAGTGGAAAGCAATTATTAGTGAATACGGACCAGAAGCAATCATTCCTTATAGTTATTTAGGCCATCAAGGTTTAGTCCATGGTTTAAATGGCGGCGATGCTTTTTTTAATCGTATGGGAGCAACCGTTTGTGAACGCACTTTTTGTGGTGAAGGATCGTGTACCGCTTGGTTATTAACTGTTGGTCCTACAGCGGGTGTTGATCCAGAAAGTTATGTGCATTCTAAATACATTGTGATTTGGGCATGCAATAGTGTCAGTACTAATTTACACCATTGGCACATCGTTCAAGACGCTAAGAAAAAAGGCGCAAAGATTGTTGTTATCGATTCTTATGCTTCTCGTACCGCTAAGCAAGCTGATTGGCACATTGCACCTAAGCCAGGTACCGATGGTGCATTAGCAATGGCGGTTATCAATAGTCTTATTGAACAAGACTTAGTTGATCATGATTATGTACAGAATCACACCAAGGGTTATGAAGCATTAAAAGAACGTGCAAGTGATCGTACACCAGAGTGGGCAGAAGAAATTACAGGTATCCCTGCAGCAGACATTCGTAAATTTGCCAAAGAACTGGCAACTGAACAACCCGCTGCAATTAGAATTGGCGTTGCATTAGAACGTCATTACGGTGGTGGTCAAACGATTCGCGCGGTTACTAGTATCCCTGCTCTCACAGGTGCATGGCGTCATGTGGGTGGAGGCATAACGCAATTCCCAGTATGGGAACATCCTTATAAGTTTGATGTTATTTGTCGACCTGATTTAATCCCTGAAGGAACTCGTGTTGTTAGTAACTTACAAATTGGAAGGGCATTAACAGGTGAAATGGAATTAGATACACCGATTAAATCAATGATGTGTTGGAACTCGAATCCAGTGACTCAAGCACCTGAGGCAGATAAGATTGTTAAAGGTTTAATGCGTGAAGATCTATTTTTAGTTTCTGCAGAACATTTTATATCGGATACCGCTTCGTATGCAGACATTGTTTTACCTGCATCAATGGGTGCTGAATTAGAAGATATTATTTTATCGTGGGGACATTTGTATTTAACGTATAACGCAAAGAGTGTTGAGTCCCCAGGCGAAGCCATTCCAAACAATGAAATTTTTCGTCGCTTAGCAGAAAGAATGGGGTATGAAGAAGATCGTCTTAAGTGGTCTGACTCTGAGTGTTTAGAAAACTTTGTCGATTGGGATTCACCAGCATGTGATGGTATTGATTTAGAGTATTTACGAAACAATGGTTTTGCTCGTTTAAATGTTGGAACAAAAGACGATCGTTGTCCACACAAAGAAGGTAATTTTCCAACACCATCAGGTAAATGTGAGTTTGAAATTGAAGGTGCTACTAATTTTGTCGCAGGGCCGTTTCGTCAAATGTATGAAGCGTTTCAACCAGGTGAACCATTGGATAGTCTTCCTGATTATGTTGGTCCAAGGGAACGTCCTGAAACGAACCCAGAGCAAGCGAAAAAATTTCCTCTTAACATCGTTTCACCTAAAAGCCATGGCTTTTTAAATTCTTGTTATGCCAATATGGAACATAAGATCAAAGGACAAGGTGAACAGTTTGTATTGATAAATGCTGTTGATGCTTCAGCACGTAATATAAATCAGGGCGATAATGTCCGCGTATTCAACGAGCGTGGTGATTTTGAAGGCGTTGCAAAAATAACTTCAGATGTAAATCCAGGTGTAGTAGTTGCAACGTTAGGTTACTGGCGCCAGTTAAATAATGGAACGGTGAATGCAATAAGCTCAGCTGAATTTACTGATATGGGACACGCTCCATCATTTTCCGATAATCTTGTTCAAGTAGAACTCTCCTAGGCTCAAACCCTAGCCTCGCTTAGCAATGGGGGCTGCTCATCCCCCTTTGCTTTTTTAATTTATACATTTCTTGACAGAGTGTATGAAAGGCGTATTCTTCTCGTAACTTTCATTCTTTTGAGTTAACGATCAATGAATCATATGACATTCAATTTAATCAACGGCGTTTCCTTTCGTTCGTTTGTGATCGTGCTCAATTCCCTGGTCGATCTGGTAAGAATCCGAACAACCGTTTGATTCTGGATCAGGCTTTATAAGCCGACCACTTCAAGGCGCAATACGCCAACCTCACACAGTTATTTTAAAACGACGTATGTCGTTATGATTTCAGGGTATTTGTAATGAAAAATATTGAAGAAAAAATTAATCAGTTTCGTTTGTCATTCCAACGCAGCATGCAATTGATTGCTGAAGCATTGGCTGGAAAGGAACATGATTATACCGACGGTTCGATTCGTAGGGCCGTTCTTTTATTAGCAATTCCTATGATGTTGGAAATGGCGATGGAATCTATTTTTGCCATTACCGATATTTATTTTGTTTCAGGTCTGGGAGCTGATGCAGTTGCAACAGTCGGCTTAACCGAAGCGGTTATTACTTTACTTTATGCTGTTGCAATTGGCTTAAGCATGTCTGTTACAGCAATGGTATCTCGTCGTATTGGTGAACAGAATCCAGAAGGTGCTGCTGTTGCTGCAGGACAAACGATCTGGATCGGTTTATTCGTTGCCATTGTAGTGGGTGTAATCGGTATTAGCTTAGGACAAGATATCTTGCGTTTCATGGGAGCAAGTGATGCAGTGATTGAACAGGGCAGTGGTTATACAACAATAATGTTAGGTAGTTCGATCACCATTGTTTATTTGTTTCTATTAAATGCGATATTTCGTGGTGCTGGTAATGCAGCAGTTGCTATGAAGTCTTTATGGTTGGCGAACGGGATCAATATCATTCTCGATCCATGTTTGATCTATGGCATTGGTTTCTTTCCTGAGATGGGTGTGACAGGTGCAGCGGTAGCAACTAATATCGGACGAGGCATTGGTGTTTTATATCAGCTTTATCATTTGTTCGATGGTACTACACGCGTCAAAGTACAACTGCGACATTTACGTATTGAAACTAAAACAATGTTTAAATTATTGAAACTCTCCATAGGTGGTGTAGGTCAGTTTCTCATTGCTACGGCCAGTTGGGTTGTTTTAATGAAGATTGTTGCGCCGTTTGGTAGTGCAGCGATTGCAGGTTATACCATTGCAATTCGAGTGATTGATCTAACCTTTCTACCTGCATGGGGTATGAGTAATGCAGCCAGTACGTTAGTTGGCCAAAACCTTGGTGCAGGCAAACCAGAGCGAGCTGAACAATCGGTTTGGAAGACAACGAAATACAGTACTTGTTTTCTAGTAGGAGTTGCGATTCCATTTATTCTGTTTGCAGAATCGATCATTAGTCTGTTTTCTAATGATCCAACTGTTATTCAGTATGGCAGTGATTGCCTACGTTATATTAGTTACGGTTATGGTTTTTTTGCTATGTCTATGATTCTGACTCAAGCATTCAATGGTGCGGGTGATACGATGACGCCAACGATCATCAACTTTTTTTGTTTTTGGGTGTTACAAATTCCATTGGCTTATTCGTTGGCAGTTATATTTGATATTGGTCCACAAGGTGTGTTTATTTCAATTACTGTTGCGGAATCATTAGTCGCAATCATTGCTTACGTTGTATTTCGAAAAGGTCGTTGGAAAGAAGTACAGGTGTGAAATAAAGTGTCGGAGTATTATATTTTTTAATATCTTCGACATATAAAAAATAAATAAGGAATAAGTATGAATCAAATCTCAAACCCTTTTAGCCATTCTGATTCCTGGAATCTTGTTGCTGATGGGTACGTTGAAACAACGATGTTTTCTTTAAGTGAATATTCACGTGAGGCCATTAACATGGCCTCACTAAAAGAAGATGATTCGATTATCGATGTTGCATGTGGCCCTGGAACACTTTCATTGATGGTATCGGATCAAGTTACTCATGTAACAGCTATTGATTTTTCCGAAAACATGATTAGTCATTTAAATAAAGAAATTCAAAATCAAAAGATACGTAATATCACTACTCATGTTGGAGATGGTCAGACACTAACGTTTCAAGATAATAGTTTTGATGCTGCGTTCTCTATGTTTGGTTTAATGTTTTTCCCTGATCGCATTAGAGGATTCTCTGAATTACATCGTGTATTAAAGCCTGGTGCTTGCACCGTTGTTGCCAGTTGGGCACCGATAGAACAGTCACCCGCGATGCGAGTTATGTTTGGTACATTAAAGGAGATTAATCCTGATATGCCAGAACCTGATAAGTCGATTGTTTCATTAGATAGTAAAGAAGTGTTTGAAGATGAAATGTCTCAATCAGGGTTTAATAACATCGATGTTTCTTTAGTCACTAAAAGCTTCCCAGTAAAAACGGTCGAAGAGTTTTGGGATACGATGGTAAGAGGTAGTTTACCAATTGTTTTATACAAACAAACACTAACACCTGAGCAATGGGAAGAGAAAAACCAACAAGCAATCACATTTTTAAAACAGGAAATTGGAACAATGCAAAGCGAACTTACAGCAGATGCTTTGATAGGAGTTGCAAGGAAATAGGGTTAGGGTATTAATTATATCCACTAGCTTAATAAAGTTTTAAACTCTTCAAATTTCAAAGCGATCCATGTTCCTGAAGATATGTGATGGATTTTTACCCAGGATATTTCTAAAGCAACGGTTCAAGTGTGCTGAGTCGGTAAAGCCAGCTTCCATTGCAGCATGGGTTAAGTTATCGACGCTATAAAGACTATTCAATGCCGTAATCACTTTGCGCCATACTTTATAATGACGAAATGGAACATTGAATTGTTCTCGAAATATATGTCGAAAGCGTGAAGAAGAGAGTCCTTCTGATGCGGCAAGTTGTTCCTGGCTATAATCGTATTCACTATCTTCACGTATTGTATTGATAATATTACTAATGCGCGGATCGATATGGTCATTTGATTTATTATTAAAATTCAATAACTGCGTAATTAATCGATTTATTTCTTCTTTTGATATTTTTTCTTCATAGATTCGTTGAAAAGTATCAACCCATTGTTGGTCTTCAATGTTTTTTAAATAACATGATTGAGAGGATGCTTGGTAGCTGATTTTTGTAAAGTAAGATGAGTTTCTTTCAACCGTTAGACTAGCGATGGGACTACCAAATGCAAACACTTCATGTTCATAACCTGCTGGAATGATGACGCATCGGTAGGATTTGAACGAACCATTTCTGGTTCGCATCAAGAAGGGTTGATATAGCCCAATCTTAATATTAATTGATCCCAAACAATGTAAACCGAGATGATTAAGTGGCCCAAAGAATAAGGTTCGATTCGGCCACATAAACAGATTCACCCGGAAAGGATACTTCGTGCTTGGTGTAGCCACTTTATACAATTCTTGATTGATCAACATGGATAGAATTGAAACCCAATGAGTAAATAAAGTTAAGACTAATTTTATCAGCAGTAAACAAGTGGAATCAATTTATTTAAAAACAATAGCTTATATAGCTATGTTTGGGCTTTGTACGGCCTGCTCACAGGAAAAAGACCCTTATGAGGCTTACCAAAAGGGTGATTTTGAGAATGCCAAAGTGCAATTCGAGCTATTAGCCGAGCAAGGTAATCCTAGTGCGCTCACTCATTTAGGTGTGATGTATCAGATTGGCTTGGGTGTTGATAAAGATATTGCTAAGGCTATTCGTTTTTATGAAGCCGCTGTTGAAAAAGATTATGCCCCTGGCAAATACAACCTTGCTCTTATGTACTCTGAAGGCATCGGTGTTGAAAAAGATGTAGAGAAAGCGTTTGAGTTATTTGTGCAAGCTGCCAGACAAGGGCATAGCAAAGCAGAGTTTAGAATGAAAGAGATGCTTAGTTCAGGCGTAAACCAACACCAGTTGCGACAACTTTTTTAAAGTAACAAAACCAAGATTGAATTTAGTTTTATAAAAATAGCAGAGGAGAACAAAGATGTCCGATGATAAACATGCTGGGAATGTAATTTTACTTAGAACCGCAAGTATTACTATGCTTATTGCTTTAGTATTAGCTTGGTGTCTTACTTTTACTATTCCAATGAAGATTCCATTTTTCTTGGAGATATTTAAAGACACTGATGCTTTATTATCTTCTCATTTAGATTTTCTGATGATGACGATGTTATTACTTGGCTTTTATGCTTCAAAAATAACCTTACCGAAATATGTTCTTTGGCCGATGGCTATCGGGTCAATTGGAAATCCTACATTATTTTTAATAGGTTCATTAACCGATAATGCTCAAATTCCAATAATGATGCCGATAGTATTAACCAGTATTACACTAACAACATTTGGTTATGGGATGGCTGCCATTAAAGTTTTTAGGTATTCACTTAAAAATTAATAAATAAAACGATTACTAAATATGGGGTTACAGTTTAAAAATTCACAAACGCAATATGGACTTATTGGTAGGTTATTACATTGGACGAGTGTTATTTTACTAGTAACCCTTATTTTAATAGCCGGTCAATTTGAAGATATGTTAGGTGGTCAAGAAAAAAAGGATTTAATTAATACTCATTCATCAATTGGCCTGCTCTTTTTGTTGCTTATGCTTACTCGCTTTACATGGCGAGTTAATAACTTAAATCCGATAGATTCTTATGAAATTCAGTCTTGGCAAAAAATACTCGCGAAATCGTTGCATCGTTGTATTTATCTAATTCTTATTATTCAATGTTTAGCAGGTATTATTACAATATTTTTTAATGGGGAATCTTTTAATATTTTTAACCTGGTCAAGTTTGAGTCGTTGATATTAAAAAATGTTTTTATTGAAAATATTGCTGTGAATCTTCATGCTTTTATTTCATTCATGATATACCCATTATTTGCCATTCATATTTCTGCTGCAATCTACCACCAAATATTTGGTGTTTTAGATGATTAGAAATCGATAAATATTCGTGATGGTTCTTTTAGAGGCTAATGGAAGCCTTTATTTATAGTACTTTTGTATTATTTTATTATTACAGTTAGCAATATAATTAATAATCTTTAGTTACAAATCCCTAACCTTTTCCTAAAATACATTTCTAGTGTTTCATTATGCAATATTTTAGGCGGTGTATATGGTTACTAATATGTAACCCAATAAAAATCATGTTTAGTCAAATTATGTGATGTATAATTGACAACGTAGTAATTCTGAATAGTAGTTTGAATAGCTAAAACCTTGATATTCAAGGCCTAGTTTCAATAAAAACTCTAAAGTAGGAATATTTTTCTTTATGAATCATCAAGAAATTGTTGATAAAGAAGAATGGATTCTTACCTCAAATAATACATTTATTGATTTGGATAGGTGGCAACACACCATTAATCTAATGGGTGATGTTTGCGAAGCGCCTGCGGCTTTTATCCTTCAATATACCAATAAGGGTTATCAAATTGTTATTGCTAGCCAATCTGAAGCCAATCCTTATAAATCAGGACTGACCCTTCCACCTGAAGTTAATATTTTTTGCACAAAAGTTATTAATAGCCAAACATTTCTTTATGAATGCCATGCTGAAGCTAGTCCAGAATGGAAAGATAATCCTTTAACAAAGGAAGGCAAATTCAATACTTATTTAGGTTATCCTGTTAGATGGCCTGATGGCGATAGGTTTGGTACTTGTTGCATTTTAGATTTTGCTGTTACTAAGTATGAACAAAAATATATTGATCTCGTTGGTGAGTTCGCAGCGATGGTTGAACGTGATCTTGAATTATTCGTACAGCACACCAAACTTGAAAAGCTATCTATAACGGATGAGCTTACAGGCTTATACAATCGTAGAGGCTTCCTTAGCTTAGCAAAAAAGAAAATTGCTTTGGCAAAGCGAATAGAGCAAAGCATTATTATTCTATTTTGCGATGTTGATAAATTGAAAAATATCAATGATTCCCTTGGCCATAAAATAGGTGATATGGCGTTAGTTAAAGCTGCAATGTTTATTAAAGACACTATCAGGGAATATGATTTAGCTGCAAGGATTGGCGGCGATGAATTTGCGATATTTTGTTTAACGAATGATCAAGATGAAGTATCTACTATTATTGAACGGCTTAGTGGATCTATTTGTATTGGTAAGTCTAATGAAACATGTTTTACGATGAGCATAGGCCAGGCCTATGTAGAACCAAATACAGAATATGATTTGGAAGAATTAATTAGCCGAGCTGATACAGATATGTATCAACAGAAACGCTCGAAAGAATAAAGTTATATTAAATCCTACCTCTCTAGATTAGAAAACTCTGTCATAATATTTTTATTGTTTTAGCGAATTAATTATTTTTAGCTATACTAAATTATTTTAATTAATTGACGGAGCATGTATAAAGTTGAATCAACAAAGACTTATCTCTTTCAAAAGTGTTCTTATCTTATGTTTGCTTATACCACTTTCTTCAGAGGCGGGTATTTTCTCTATATTAAAAGGGCTTTCGAAAGCAGGTAAAAAAGCAGATGTCGATGATGCAGGTTCTCTGAGCAAGTTAGATGTCGATGGTTTGGCGATTAATAAACTGGATTTTGATTTACCAGATAATCAACAGGCTTTTGTGGTTCATGCAACCGCTGACAGTAATGGGAATTGGAATTTCAAATCTCCTGACAATGCGATAATTCGCCAATCAGATGCTATAAATGGTTTTTCTACTGCAATTCCTCAAGGCCAAAAAGCAGTTCTTGTGATAGATAAATATCGATTACCTAATTCATTAAATTCATTCGATAATTTACCTAAAGATATTCCTATTTATATAAAAGATAACAATATTTTATATGAATTAACAAAAACAGATACATGGCGCATTGGCAAAAACAATATTAGTTTAACGGTAAAAAATTTAGATGCTCTCAAAAAAAATCTTTGGCATCTTCAACGTCCGTGGTCATCTCAACCTGTAAATATACTCTCCCTTAAAACAAGTGGTTCGGTTAAAACAAAAAAATTAAATGATACTGTAAATAGCTATGATGTTCATATAGACGATCTTGAAAGGGATCTACAGAAGTTTCGTTTTCAAACGGTGGTGATACCGTCAAACATAGTTGGTGATTCAATATCTGTCGCTGGTAAAAACTCTAAAGCAGTCTCAATTTCAAATTTGAAAACGATCGCAGAAAAAAACGATATTAACTTAGTCATTCTGGATGCTCAAAATCAATCTTCGATTAAAAAAATGACGAAACATTTGAAAGAGCAATATGCAAACAACTTTATGCATTTTAATACCAATGATTTTTTTCAAAAGCTATTAGATAAAAAACGTTCAGTTGATGTTGAAATACACCCTTCAGGCCAATCGCAAACCTTAATAGAAGCGAAATTTTCTGAACCACTTCCAGAAC
Source organism: Gammaproteobacteria bacterium (assembly GCA_965243205.1). Taxonomy (GTDB): domain Bacteria; phylum Pseudomonadota; class Gammaproteobacteria; order Eutrophobiales; family Eutrophobiaceae; genus CBDEUK01. The sequence goes on along the minus strand of CBDEUK010000002.1, from coordinate 915,485 downwards.
ATACAGTTTTGAGCGATGATGTAAGTGCTCTCGAAGTGACACATACTCTTGCAGATTTATCATTGCGATCTATACAAATTATCCGACCGGATCAAGAACGCTCTAAAGAATTAGATAGAAGAATTTTTCCAAATATTCCTTCAGATGTTTCATTATATTTTATCATTTCATTTATATCAGGCTTGATTTGTTTGTCATTCAGTTTTGAAATATGGAATAAGATTTGGTTTTTAAAGTTAAAAGGACAATACTCAAACAGTTTTATTTATTATTGTTTATGGTTTATCCATAGGACGCTTTTCTTATTTTTGTTTTTACCTATAGCAGGCTCATTCTGCTTTTTATTATTCTGCTTGATTGGGATATATAAAATACTCAAAGCTATTGTTTTATTTATCTATTATATTATTGATTTCATTATTATTAGACCGATTAAATATATTTTTCGATTTTAAGTAAAGGTTTTAATATCAAAATAATTTTCAAGGATAATAAAAAAGGCCAGTTTCCTGGCCTTTAATATATTTGTATAAAAATATCTTATAAATCGCTAGCTGCTTTGTTGCGGATGTTAGGCCAATGAGTATTCGCTTTTTGAATATTACCTGGAACATCTTTTTTCCATGTTTCATAGACACTTAAATTTTTATTGACATAAAGCTGACCATTTACGACTTCGAAAGCTTTACCATCAACTTCGAATTTTTTACCAAACGAAGCACCTAGGGCACAATAACCACCATAAGCAGGAGCGTATTTTTCAGGATTCCCGACAAATAGATCACGGTTTTTCTCTGAGCTGAAACGATAGATCGCATTTTGGTATACTGCGGTAATATCAGCACTACCTAACACAGGTTTATTTTCTGTGTGATATGCAACGGTATCATGGCCTGCGAGTATGACACCGTTTTCATCGGTTTCTGTATCTACTCCAGCGAATGAAGCTAGGCTTACTAAACTTAGTAATAATGAAGTGATTAATTTTTTCATGTTGCATCTCCTATATAGGGTTAATTAAAGTTAAAAATTATTCATCGAATGTTTTAAAATCACGGTAAGAATAATAGTGATGCTGAAAGTAATTGAATATGTTTGTAATTCCACAAAATATGTCTGATCGTCCAGAATCGAAAGAGGTCTAAAAATGGGTTTAACTAAGATGGATACCTTAAGTACGATTCTGGATACGTTTCGTCTGCAGGTCGAAATTATTAATAATGCACAATATTGTGGTGATTGGGCGATCGATACGTCAGGCAGTCGTCAAGTCAGCTTTCATTTGGTAGTACACGGTGATTGTGTGGTGACTACTGAATCTCTAGATGAACCTGAATCTTTAAAAGCAGGTGATTTTGTGATGTTTCCACATGATGCTCCTCATCGTTTGGAATCTAATTTCGCATGTGCAGCAGAAGTGAATCAAAAAAATGCTATAGATTATGAGCAAGGTCTAGCTGATGATGGTGTAGGATTATTATGTGGTTATTTCCGTTTTACCCATTTGGTCAATAATCCATTGATTGATGTTTTGCCTGAGATATTAATCAAACGTAGCAATCATCAGAAAAATGGTAATTCTTTTTCTTCGTTATTAGATTTTATCCGGGCTGAATCTTTATCACCGTTAGCTGGTAGCCAAGCAGCGATTAATCGTTCGACTGAATCATTATTCATTTTAATTCTGCGAGAATTTATTACAGAATCAAAACAAGTGACGGGCTTGGCTGCAGCATTAGCAAACCCAAAACTTTCAAAGGCACTTGATGCAATTCATACACAACCCGAAGCCAAATGGAGTGTTGATAAATTAGCAAAAGTTGCCAATATGTCTCGTTCGGCATTTTCTGAACAATTCAAAAAATATTTAAATGAATCCCCCATTGATTATTTAACCCGCTGGCGCATGCAAATAGCTTGGCAATGGTTACAAGAAGAAATTAGTGTTTTAGAAGTGGCAGAGCGTTGTGGTTATGAATCTGAAGCTGCGTTTGCTAAAGCCTTTAAACGTGTGATTGGTATTGGTCCAGGTGAGGCAAGAAATAAAAAAACTAAATGATAGTTTCTAAAGTAAAAAAACATTTAATACTATTTATTGGTTTGAGTTTTTCATTATTGAGTTTTGCAGAAGATTTGAAAATTGGTGGTTTATATAGCGTGCCGCATGAAAATAATAGTTATGTGATTGTTAAAATTATTCAAACAGACTCTATTGGTGTTCATATCAGTTTGTATTCAAATATATTTCACAAAATACCTGAGTATATTAATGAATCTGAACTAGTAATTTTGCCTAGTGATAATCTATTGGGTTTTCCAGAAGGAACACTGCATGTAGCTATTTCTCACAAAGGTTTTAAACATTGGGGTGCAAGCTTTATTCAATTAATCAATGTGAATAAAGCTGAGTTAAAGGCATATAATAATTGGTTTGAATCAAAGGGTGGCTATTATTAATATCTTTGTAGACTGTGTTTCACAAAGTTAACTGCTATAATTTTAATTTATATTTATAAAAAGGTTTGCAAACTCATGAAAAATATATTCTACACATTCTTAATATCACTTTTATTTTCACCAATTGTCTCTGCAGAAAAGCCACATGGACCTAAAGCTGAAGAAGTTGTAATAACTGCTGGTACAAAAGATAACAAGAAAGTCTTTTCACCCAACACATTAACTTTCGAACGAGGTAAATATTATAAATTAGTGATTACTAATCCAAGTGATGAGGATCATTACTTTACATCAGACGCATTTGCGACTCATATTTTTACTCGTAAAGTCGAAGTGATTGGAAAAGATGGTAATACGGCAGTTGAAATACATGGCTCAGTTCACGACATTGAATTAAAACCTGGCTCAAGTATTGAGTGGTTTTTCTTTCCAATGACCAAGGGAAAAGATTTAAGGTTATTTTGCCATAAACACGACCATGAAGAAAAAGGTATGGTAGGCAGCATTAACATTGTAGGCGATTTAAAATAATCATATTTATAAATACGACTTACTAAACATAAGTTTTTTTGAGATTAATTGTGGTTGTTTAGATTTGTCTTTATCAAGTCGCAAAGAGACATAATTTTTTTTACGTCTGTTTGATTTAAACCTGTTGCACATAATGCTTGTGTGGCAGCTTTGTCGGCTTTTATTGCTAATGTTTTTCCTTTACTGGTTAATTCAATCACTTTTTGTCTCTCATCGTTTTGAATGGATTTTCGTTTAATAAATCCATTCTTTTCTAAACGTTTTAGTAAAGGAGTGAGCGTTGCATTAGATAGTCCTGTTGTTTCAGCAATATGAGTTATTGTGACGGACTGTTTTTCCCATAAAGCCATCATGACGACGTATTGAGGATAAGTAAGGTTGAGTGGATCTAGTAGTGATTTGTACGCTTGAGTTACCGCTCGTGAAGTTGAGTAGAGAGAATAGCAAAGTTGCTCTTCTAATTTTGGTCCCATTATTAATTCCTAAAAACTATTTAGTGCACTAAATAGTTGCAATATTAATTTAGTTGTTTATACTTTGATATAATTTAGTGTACGAAATATTTTAGCACAAATTAATCATTCTTGCAGAAGAGGAGACTACGATGAAAAAAGTTACTTTGAGTTGTTTACTATTTTTAATGAGTATAGTTGCCATTGCAGGCGGCAACCCTGACCAAGTTAAATATCCTACTAATTATAAACAAGATTTTACCTATTATGATACTCGAAACCGTATGAATGGTAAGCAACTTGCTGTTTTGTATGCTAATCAAGCTGCAGTGAATTCCGTTGACGCGAATAATTTAGATAATGGTTCAAAAGTTGTGATGGAAGTTTATAAACTAAAATTAGATGCTGATGGAAATCCTATGAAGAACTTAGATGGTTTGTTTGAAAAAGGAAAATTAGCCGCGGTTGCCGTTATGGAAAAAAGAAATGATTGGAACGGTGCCTTGAGTAAAAATGAATTAGCTGGAGATTGGGGGTTTGCGATCTATAATACAGATGGTACACCTAAAGATAATAATTTAGATTGTGCAACTTGCCATCAACCATTGAGTAATCAAGATTATCGATTTTCTCATGGAGCTTTAGCTGAATTCCTTAATAACCATAAATAACTTTTTATCTTATTCTAATGTTAATATCACTGTTAAATGATATTAACATTAGATAAAATTCATTCATGGATAATGAATATCAATATCGTGATAGAACTGTTGAGGTAGATAGAGAACGACAATTTCGAATTGGCGAAGGAAAGATAAGCGCCTATCTTTCTATGACCTTAAGTGTTATTAGCTTCTTATCTGTACTTTGTTATTTATTTCCTCAATATCTAACAACTCAAGAATTACGACAAGCATATAGCGCAGTCTTTCTTCAGAATGTTTTAAAATACACAATGTATTTTTCTTTGTTTTTTGGAGCATTAACGTTCTTTTTTAGTAAACGTCAATACAAGATCATGGGCTGTGTTGCTATTTTGATTACATTAGCGGCTTTTGCCTTAGGTGGTTATTCAGTTCCTCTGCAATCTATTGAAGCAAATCGTTTGTCCTTAGGTGTCGACTGGATGATATTAGCTTTTTTAGGTTCAGTCATAATCTTCACAACGTTGGAGAAATTATTTCCTAAATATAAGAACCAAGTTATTTTACGAGATGAATGGAGTTTGGATCTTTTTTATTTTTGCTTTAATCATTTGATGATTTCAGCGATATTGATCTATGCAAACTATCATGTAAGCCGTTTTGATTGGGCAGTTAATCCATCGTTACAAGAATTTATTCAAACCATTCCTATTGCTATTCAAGTCATTATTATTATTTTAGCCGCTGATTTTGTACTGTATTGGGAACATCGCGCGTATCATGAAATTAAACTTTTATGGCCAATCCATGCGGTTCATCATTCGGTCGAAAATTTAGATTGGTTAGCAGGTTCCAGAGGGCATTTTATTCAAGTGTTCTCTGAAAGAGCAATGGTAATGGTTCCTTTATATTTATTAGGTGTTGAGCAGAGCGCTCTAAATATTTACGTTACGTTTGCAGCCTTACAGGCTGTATTGATCCATTGTAATTTAAGTGTTTCGTTTGGTTTTCTAAAATACATATTTGTGACACCACAATTTCATCATTGGCATCATAGTTCTGAGAAACCAGCTATTGATACTAACTATTCAGCTCATACGGTAATTTTTGATTGGTTGTTTGGTACTTATCATTTACCTGATGAACATTGGCCGGCAGATTATGGGACCACGAAACCTTTACCTAAAACGGTCATAGGTCAAACCTTATATCCATTTGTTCCAAGAAAATAAATTAATAAATTTTTATTAATTTGACTATAAGTCTGTTCTTAAATTATTGTTTATTCTTAAGGCGTATTTATACTAATCCATATAAATTATGTTAGAGAACGACGAAGTCAATATAAAAAAATCTTTATCGGTATTTAATACTATTACTAGTCTAGGACAAAAAAATGGTAATGAATATCAATACAACGGTTTAACAGCCAAAAGCGATTTTGACGGTTATACAATTGTTATCAAGAATGATTATGTAAGCCTCACTATCTTTTTTCATAATAAGTTTTCACTCGAAGCAACGAACAATAAAGAAAAATTGTCTTTTCTAGAAAAGATAGAACAAATACATAGTTCTACGAAAACTAATAATACTTAATAGATTGAGTTTGTAATGTTTTTAGATGAATAAAAAAGGAGCTTGTGGGGGGCAAGCTCCGTGGAAGGGAGATAAAAGCTGATGAGCTTTAAATCCTATTATAAAAAATGATTCTTTATATAATATTAACCATGCGTTACAGTTTTTTAATTTATCATTCTATATAGTTTCTTCATAATTTATGGATATTTTAACACAAGGTTTACTTGGTTCCGCAGTTGCTCAATTTGGAGCAAAATCGAAAGAAATAAAACAGGCTACGGTTATCGGGTTTTTATCAGGCCTATTAGCCGATACAGATATTTTATTCATTCGTTCTTCGACTGATTCATTATTAAGTATTGAATATCATCGTCACTTTACTCATTCGATTTTTTTTATTCCGATAGGCGCTTTAATTGCCACTATTCTGTTATATCTTTTTTTTAGAAAGTCTCTTGGTTTTAAACGCTTATATTATTATTCATTATTAGGTTATTTATTCAGTGGTACTTTGGATTTATTTACCAGTTATGGAACCTATTGGTTATGGCCAGTAGTGGATGAACGTTTGGCTTTACATCTTATTGGTATTGTTGATGTTATTTTTACATTGTCTTTACTGATAGCCGTCATTTTTTGTTTTATAAAAAGTATGCCTAAAATAGCTGGGATTGGATTAATGTTTTGTATCGTATATCTAAGTGTTGGTTTTATACAATTGCAACGAGCGACTTCTGTTGCTGAAGAGTTAGTAGATAATCGTGGTCATACAGCACAAAGGTTATTAGTAAAACCAAGCCCATTAACGTTATTCTTGTGGCGAAGCGTTTATGAATATGAAAATATGTATTATATGGATGCAATTCATGTCAGCTGGAAACAAAGAATATACGAAGGAGATAGTTCTGAGAAATTTGATCCAAATTTAGTATTGCCAGATTTAGATAAAAACTCAGTACTAGCAAATGATATTAAACGTTTTACTAAATTTTCCGATGGTTATATTGCATTAGCACCTGACAATAATTCCGTGATTGGTGACATGCGTTATGCTTTATTACCCAACTCTAATAAACCGTTATGGGGAATTGAGTTCAATTCAAATGAACAATCAAAACATGCTCAATATAATTTCTATCGTCGTAATAATAAAACAGACAGAAAACAGTTTTTACGTATGATGTTTGGGCAAGATTTACGTTAAACTAATAATAAATTTTATATAGATAAAAAATGAGGCTTTAAAATGAAAATCATCTATTGGTTATTTGCAATTATGTTGCTTATTAACATAGCTTTATTATCTATCATGTTTAGTCATCATAGCTCAGATTTATCTAATAATATTCCGAACTTAGTTGGTGTTTGGAAAGGGAAAAACCTCACAGTATCCGATCTTAAAGGCTATAAAGAGTGGGGTGAAAAAGTTATAGAGATTACAGAACAGAAAGACCGACGTTTTCGAGGTACGTTTACATATCCTGACGGTACCAAGAATTTTTTTGGCGTTATATATCCAGATAATATTTCATTTACTTGGGTTGCCAGTAATAGTAAAGGATATAACCATGGTCGAATACTAGGAGTTAATAAAATATCGGCTTGTTATTTTGAGTCTTGGGAGCAAGCGACGGCAGGTTGTGCGACTTTAATTAAGCAGTAATAAAAAAGCCCAGAATATTCTGGGCTTTTCCAATTATACTTTTATTAATAATTATGGTTTTCTATTTAAACCAATCAATCCAATAATGGCTGTTCCGAATAACCATATTGATGCAGGAATAGGAACCGCAGCGACTGTATAAAATTCACCAAAAAAATCATTGGTATTACCGTCTGGGGAAACGATTTCTCGTACGGTGATAAAATCAAAGGCTGAATCAGCAGTAACGCCAATAAATTCAACTAAGTCATTGCCAAATACACTTCCTAGTAGTGTAAATTGATCACTACCAATCAACGTACCAGATGAACCACCACTGAACAGCGATATTTCAAAGATAGAGTTATTAGTAAAACCACTTATGTCTAAACTCCCTGTTGGTTCTACAACATCAAAGCCAAAAGATAATGCAGCAGTCGCTAAAGAAATATTAAAATCTTCATTACCGCTCAATGCGATGTCATTGCCTGGAGTCCTAGTCGTCCAGTCAGTCGCATTACCTGTTCCGACAAAAATGTCTTTATTAGCAGATGCATTCACATTCGTAATGGTAATATCACCTAATGTGACGGATGTTCCAACATTGCCTAAATTTGGTAGCGCGCCAGTAGCGCTTATAGCACCCGTATCCGATAAGAAATCAGACTTAGATATATATGTTTGGACGATAGCAGAACTAGCAGCGTTTGATATAAATAAAGTAGTAAAAACAACAATATGGCGCAAACCTAACATTGTTCTCTCCTTGAAATAAGTATTTCAAAATATAGTTAATTCAATGTGTATTTGAATTATGGGTAAAAAACGGTCAAAAATCAATCAATAAGACTGATTTTTGACTATTGCTAGGAATGCGTGGGGTATTATTCGAATGGATTTCTAAACAGCATCCAATGCTTGTGAAACATCAGCAATGATGTCATCAATATTCTCAATGCCAACGGATATGCGTACTAAATCTTTTGAAACCCCAGCGGTTTTGAGTTCATCCTCATTCAGTTGTCGATGGGTGGTTGAAGCTGGATGACAAGCAAGTGATTTTGCATCACCAATGTTTACTAAACGTAAAATCATTTGTAATGCATCGATAAATTTTTCTCCCGCTTCTAAGCCACCTTCAATGCCAAAACTTAGAATCCCTGATGCCTTGCCACTAGAAATCTTCTCACAGGTTTTAGAGTATGGGCTATTTTCCAATGCAGCATAATTAACCCAACTGACTTTATTATGTGACTGTAGAAATGCAGCTAATTTTTCAGCGTTTTCACAATGACGTTCAATACGTAAACCTAAGGTTTCCAAACCTTGTAAGATCAAAAACGCATTATGCGGAGAAATGCATGCGCCTGTATTTCTTAATGGCACAACCCGACAACGACCTATATATGCAGCAGGGCCAAGAGCTTCGGTATACACCACTCCATGATAAGAAGGGTCAGGTTCGTTTAACATTGGAAAACGATCTTTATTTGCAACCCAATCAAACTTTCCTGAATCGACAATAATGCCACCAATGGCAACACCATGTCCGCCGATATATTTTGTTAATGAATGGATCACTATGTCTGCACCAAAATCGATTGGTCGACATAAATAAGGTGTTGCAACCGTGTTATCGACAATTAATGGTATGCCATGTTTATGCGCTATATTTGCGAGTTGTTCGATATCGACTATATTGCCAGCCGGGTTACCAATCGATTCACAAAAAATAGCTTTAGTGTTTTCATCAATCGCTTGTTCGAATCCTGCAAAGTCATCTGCAGAAACCATACGCACATCGATACCTTGTTTTGGAAAAGTATGCGCGAAAAGATTATAAGTACCGCCGTATAGTTGACTGGTACTGATAATATTACTGCCTGTTTCACAGATGCATTGAATTGCATATGTGATCGCAGCCATACCTGAGGCTAATGCCAGTCCCGCGATACCGCCTTCCATTTCGGCAACACGCTGTTCAAGCACATCAGTCGTTGGATTCATAATGCGGGTATAAATATTCCCATGAACCTTAAGATCAAATAAATCTGCACCATGTTGTGTGTTGTCAAATGTGTACGATGTTGTTTGATAGATAGGGACTGCTGCGGCTTTGGTGGTTGCTTCAGATTCATAACCATGATGTAAAGCGATGGATTCAAGTTTCATTATTATCTTCCCCCAAAATGAATTTTCTTATAGCTAATATGATAATGCGATTCGAAGAAAAAAGTATCTTTAATTCTATAATCTGGTATGGTGCGCGCATCTGAATCCACCTGAAGGGTGATCAGCGCGTCATCCTTAGTCGTAAGTTTGCCTCCTTTGAGTCCAATCTATTTCTATTAAGAGCTTCTACTGCATGCCGCATTTACGGCACAGCTATAAAACCATATTACATGGTGCTCGCCAATAATTATCTATAGTTTCTTGCGTAAGAACTGTAGCAACTTTTATTTTTAAGGAAACAATTATGTCTTTTGATGCTCTCGGTTTATCCGAAGAAATTTTGCGCGCGGTGAAAAAATCCGGTTATAACAATCCAACTCCGATCCAAGCTAAGGCGATTCCAGAAATTTTAGACGGTAACGATATGATGGCGGCTGCACAAACAGGTACCGGTAAAACGGCTGGCTTTACTCTACCGTTACTTGAAATTTTAAGTGCTCAACGTTCACTCAAACCTAAATACGCTCGTTCTCTTGTATTAACCCCTACTCGTGAGCTTGCTATGCAAGTTCAAGAAAGTGTGAATAAATACAATAAATATTTAAATCTTCGTACTGCTGTCGTGTATGGCGGAGTCAGTATGTTTAAACAAATTAAACAATTGAAACAGGGCGTGGATATATTGGTTGCAACACCTGGACGTTTATTAGATTTACATCGCCAAAAAGCTGTGCGTTTAGATGAAATTGAAATTTTAGTATTGGATGAAGCGGATCGCATGCTAGACATGGGATTCTTGCCAGATATAAAAAATGTATTGAGTGCGATTCATAGTGAACATCAAACCCTGATGTTCTCTGCTACCTTTTCTAAAGCCATTCGTGATCTAGCAAAAGGGATTATGCATAAACCCGTAGAGATCAATGTTGCACCTAAAAATTCTACAGTCGATAAAATTAACCAATTAATTCATCCTGTTGATAAGTCGCGTAAAGCTGCACTGCTAAAGCATTTGCTTGAGCAAGAAAATTGGTTTCAAATTTTAGTATTCATTCGTACTAAACATAACGCGGATAAATTAGTTAAAAAACTTAAGAACGAAAATATTAAAGCAGCTGCGATTCATGGTGATAAGAGTCAAGCACAACGTACTCGAGTCCTAAAAGAATTCAAACAAAATAAAACTCGAGTTTTAGTAGCAACCGATGTGGCGGCACGTGGTATTGATGTTAATAATCTTTCACATGTTATTAATTTCGATTTACCACAAGTGGCTGAAGATTATGTGCATCGTATCGGTAGAACCGGTAGAGCTGGTGCAAGTGGTGAAGCAATATCATTTGTGAGTGCAGATGAAGTGAATCATTTGTTTACGATTGAAAAATTAATTAAGCAAAAGATCCAACGCGAAGAAATTGAAGGTTTCGAACCAGTTCATGCTGTGCCTGAAGTCGAAAAGAAATCTAATAATAAAGGCAGTAAAGGACGAGGAAAGTCTAATAATAAATCATCAAGAAGAAACCGTAGTTCACGAGGACGGAATCAAGAAGGAAACAGAAACTCTTCTGATAAACCGAGAAGATCAAGAAAGCCAAAACGATCCTCAGCAAAAACTAAACGAAATGCAGAAGGGAAATAAACCTTAGTTTTACTAAAATTTCCTGGATTTTTTGAGTGCAGGATTATTATGAGCAAGCTCAGCTTGAACTTCTTCACGACTTTTGTGATAAACCATTTCTCTGCCCATCACAGAACCAACATAGGCTTGACCATTTTTAACTGGCGTTAATTCGCATTGGACATTATGGATACCTTCACCGATAACAATGGTGATTTGTTCAGGTTTTTTGTTCAAGACAACAACATCCATGGTTTTACCACTGTCAGTATTGGTGATGGAAATAGTTTCGTTATGCATAGCTTATGTCCTCAGGTTTGATTGACAATGAATCTAATCGGAAACTAATAAAGCATGCTAATCATAAACTATTACCGTTGTATGTACAGAACAAGACAACCTTGTTAAACGATGGTATTGTTATTTTATTATTCAAAAGGCCATTTAAATGAACAAAATATTCCTGGGGTTTATATCATTATTTCTTTCTTTCTCAATTCACGCTGCACCTCTAGCTGTTGGCGCTACTGCTCCTGATTGGACTGCAAATAATAATAAAGAAGAATCCATTCATTATTATGAAAAAACCGAAGGTAAAGTATCGGTGATACTTTTTTGGTCAGCTTCATGTCGTTATTGCACAAATTTAATGCCGTACTTAGAGGTTGTGTACCGTAAATATCGAAACAAAGGTGTTAGGTTTTATGCCATTAGTGCACTTGAAGATGAAAATATTGATTCTGTGAAATTTTTTAAAGAACAAAAATATAGCTATACACAGATTTTAGATGGTGATGAAATTGCAAAAGAATATGGCATTATTAAAAATCCTGCGCTTTTTGTTATTGATAAAAACAAAAATGTTATCTATAGAAAACCAAGTGGTGTTAGTGAAATACTTGTTAAACAAAACGTTGATTTAACAATTAAGACTGCACTTAAGAAATAAAAAAGTTAGTTTTTTCTAAAATATAAACAACGGTTGTTTGCAGGCATTTTATGGTCAGCAATTAATTTGAAATTAATATTTTTAGCTAAACTCTCAATCCATTCAAAATCTCTGATTCCGCTTAATGGGTCTCTATCTTTAAGCCATAATTCAAATTTTGCATTACTTTCAGAAGTGAAATTACCATCATAATTAAATGGCCCATAAATAATAATATCAGTTTGGTTATGGCTGAAATCTGAAATTAAATCAAAAAAATCTTCGACATGTTTTTTTGACATTATATGTAAAGTATTAGCTGTGAAAAATGCATTATATTTTTTATTTAGTTTTGGCTTAGCAACGTCTAATTCAATAGCCGTTTTTAAATTAGGTAGAAATGCTTCCTCTATCCAAAGATTAATACCATTCAGGTTTTCGGATAAATCACTACATTGCCATTGTAACCAAGGCATATGTTCTGCAAAGTAAACACCATGTTCACCTGTACCAGAACCAATTTCTAATACGTCAGAGTCAGTTGAAAAAGTTTTAGTTAACACAGAAAGAATTGGAGCACGATTACGTTCACATGCAGGTGCAGTTGGTTTTTGTTGAACTAGACTTTGTTTATTCATCTATTAAGAAAAACGTATGAAAATTTTTAGTGAGCCAATATTTCTACTAATTTATTCATAACCACTTCTCTGGCCGTTGTTTTACGCCATACCAAACCGATCGTTCGTGAAGGCGCTGGTGATTTAAATGGTATGTATTTAATTCCTGGTTCATCTTCGTGTACAGCAATTTTAGGTATGAAGGTAATTCCAGTGCTGGCTTTTACCATTTGGCGTAATGTTTCCATACCTGTTGCTTTAAAATCCTGTTCTTCACTAATACCATGTAATTGACAAACTTCTAACGCTTGGTCACGTAAACAATGCCCTTCTTCAAGTAGCAATAATTTATGCCGTGATAACATTTTTTGATCAATGCTTTTGTGTTCGGTTAATTCATGATCACATGGCACAGCAAGAAAAAACTCATCATCAAATAATGTTTGACTGACTAAGAAATCATCATAAATAGGTAATGCAAGCAATGCTGCATCGATATCTCCATTTTTTAATTTGTCTAATAATGTCGCAGTTTTTTCTTCGACTAAGATGGGTCTAATATTAGGAAGAACATCTCTAATGCGTGTAACGAGTTCAGGAAAAATATAAGTCGCTAACGTTGGAAAAGCGCCTAAGCGAAATTTTCCTGACAAAGGGTCGTTCGAACTCTCGGCGATTTCTTGAATGGTATCGACTTCTCTAAGTATGCGCCGAGCAGATTTAGCTATTTGAACGCCCGTTTCTGTAAGCAACACACGACGATTAGTTCTCTCAAGTAACTTCACATCAAGTTCTTCTTCAAGCTTTTTTATTTGGCCGCTCAAAGTGGGTTGGCTCACAAAGCATTGTTCAGCAGCTTGGCCAAAATGCTCTAATTCAGCCACTGCAAGGAAATATTTTAGATCGCGAATGTTCATTGTTTTCTCTTCCTACTGTTTCGGTAAAACCTATTGATTGAATAGTAACAAACGATTTTATTAATAAACAGACGATTATTATTATTACTTTAATAGGAATTATCGATGATTGATGTTTGCTGCTTTTTATCAATCAACCAATAAAGGACTGATTATTTTAACTGAAATGCTCTTAACAGATAGAGGAGAAACCTGATGTTTAAGAAAAATACACCTTCACTCTTTGGTGCTGCCCTGGTGGCGTCAATGAGTATATTTACAAGCAGTGCTTTGGTATTGCTTTTTAGTCTAATGATGTCACCGTCCAGTTTTGCTGCTACACAAGGCACAGACAACGAATTTTGGTGGCCTGAAAAACTCAATCTTGAACAACTTCGTGCTCACGATCCCGCTTCAAATCCCTATGGTGATGACTTTGATTACGCCAAAGCTTTTGCCAGTGTGGATATGAAAGCATTAAAAGATGATATCGAAAAAACTTTGAAAACATCTCAAGATTGGTGGCCAGCAGACTGGGGCCATTATGGCGGTCTTATGATTCGTGCTGCTTGGCATAGCGCTGGTACTTACCGTGTAACCGATGGTCGAGGCGGTTCTGATGGCGGTCAAATCCGTTTTGAACCACAAAATAGCTGGCCTGATAATGCTAACCTCGATAAAGCCCGACGCATCTTATGGCCTGTTAAACAAAAATATGGTCGTAATGTATCTTGGGGTGACTTAATTATCCTTGCAGGTAACGTTGCTTTGGAATCAATGGGTTTCGAGACCTTTGGTTTTTCAGGTGGTCGTGCCGATGATTGGGAATCAGACATTGTTTACTGGGGTAATGAGAAAAAATGGTTAGACAATAAAGAACGTTATGAAGGTGGTGAATTAGAAAAGCCACTGGCTGCTGTTCAAATGGGTCTAATCTATGTGAACCCAGAAGGCCCTGGTGGCAATCATAACCCTTTAGATGCTGCAAAAGACATGCGTTTGTCTTTTGGTCGGATGGCAATGAACGATGAAGAGATCGTTGCTCTAGTAGCTGGTGGTCATACTTTAGGTAAAGCACATGGTGCTCATAAAGGTGAGTGTGCTGGAGAAGCACCTGCTGCAGCTGCGATTGAAGAACAAGGTTTTGGTTGGAAAAATAAATGTGGTAAAGGCAATGCAGAAGATACATTAACCAGTGGACTTGAAGGTGCTTGGACTCAAACACCAACAGCATGGTCAATCTTATACCTTGCTAATCTTATGAACTTTGAATGGAAACAAACCAAAAGCCCAGCTGGGGCTACTCAGTGGATTCCAACTGATCCTGCAGCAGCCAAGATAGTGCCTGATGCTCACATCAAAGGTAAAGGTCATGCACCTATCATGTTTACGACTGATATGGCTCTTAAGAAAGATCCAGGTTTTCGCAAAATTACTGAGCGTTTCTTAAACAATCCAAAAGAGTTTGATCAAGCATTTGCTAAAGCTTGGTTTAAATTGACTCATCGTGATTTAGGACCACGTTCGCGTTATGTGGGCTCGGAAGTACCAGAAGAAATTTTAATCTGGCAGGATCCAGTTCCTGCAGTTGAACATGCCTTAATTACTCATTCTGACGCAGAAAAACTAGAAGACATGATTCTTGATTCTGGCTTAAGTCATTCAGAATTAGTTCGAACTGCTTGGGCATCAGCTTCTTCTTTCCGCGGCTCAGATATGCGTGGTGGTGCTAACGGTGCACGTATAGCGCTTGCTCCACAAAAAGATTGGGAAGTAAATAATCCTGCAGAGCTTGCTAAAGTACTTGAAACCTTGAAACAGGTACAAGCAGACTTTAATAAATCACTTGCAGATGGCAAAAAAGTATCGCTGGCTGACGTGATTGTTATAGGTGGTAATGCAGGAGTAGAAGCAGCAGCTAAAAAAGCAGGTGTTTCTCTTGATATTCCATTTACCCCAGGTCGCACCGATGCTACTCAAGAGATGACTGATGTTCAATCGTTCGGTTATCTAACACCAACAGCAGATGCGTTTCGTAACTATTACTCACCTAGTTATGGTAATCCAGCTGAGATGCTAGTTGAGAAAGCGGACTTGTTAACCCTAACTGCTCCAGAAATGACAGCATTAGTCGGTGGTATGCGAGTGCTAGGTGCTAACTACAAGGGTTCAAAGAATGGTGTCTTAACCACCAATCCTGGAACGCTAAGTAATGACTTCTTCGTTAATTTATTAGACATGTCTACTGAATGGTCTAAATCAAAACAAGAAGGTATTTACGAAGGTCGTGATCGCAAAACTGGAAAAGTTAAATGGACTGCAACCACAGTTGATTTGATTTTCGGTTCTAACAGTGAACTTCGTGCACTAGCGGAAGTTTATGGTGCTGACGATGGTAATCAAAAATTCATTGATGATTTCGTTGCGGCGTGGACTAAAGTGATGAATGCAGATCGTTTCGATATCTAATTTCATTATTTTTTAACAGAAAAACGGCGGCCTTTGAGTCGCCGTTTTTTATATAAATGTTGGCCCCATTGTTGCTGTTGTTCACATCATGAAACGTCGACAATTTATTAAATTAGGAATGTTATCGTCAGTTGCAAGTGTTTTTTCTTGTATGGAAGATAATGCGAGTGACGATGAGAAAAATTTCCTAACACGTAAAAAAGCATATTGTTCGCCTATGCCATCTGGAGATCTGGGGAGTAATTATCGGTCTAATATTCCAATGCGTAACGACATTCGAGATCTACATGATGGCACGTTTTTACATTTAAATCTCAAAGTGGTTGATCTAAACAAAAAATGTTACCCAGTTGCATATGCAACAGTTGAAGTATGGCAAGCTGATCCATCTGGATATTATTCTGATGTAGATGAAGTAACGGGCTTAGTTACTGATGGAGCTAATCAATTTCGTGGTATACAAAACACAACACCATTTGGCAAAGTGCAGTTTATAACTGAAATACCTGGATGGTCTTTAGAAACAATCAATGGAGCCCTTGTTCCACGAATACCTCATATAAACTTAAATATACATCTTGAGAAGAAAACATTATTAACAACAGAATGTTATTTCCCAGATGAAGTGATTGAGCGTATCAATACATATAAGCCTTATAGTCAATTACAAAAGAAAACAATTGTTGTTAATGGTGAAGAAAAATCCTATACACGCCCTAAATCCATTCAAGATGATGTTATTTGGCAACAAACTTCTGCAGACAATACGATATTAAACATTAAAATGACGAAGCATGGTTACCAGGCAGATTTAGTTATAGGCGTAAATGTTTAGTTTTTTTAGTTTGAAATTTTTTTACGCCACTGTTTCACGGTTTCCATTGTTTGAACTGAATCGACTGTGGTTAATTGACGGTTTTCCATCAGAGGTTTTCCTGCGACCCAAACATCCGTTATTTGATCTCGAGTAGATGAATAGACAATCTGTGATATCGGATCATACAAAGGTTGTGATTCTATAGTATCTAAATCGATAGCAATCATGTCGGCTTGTTTATTTTTTTCTAAACTACCCAGTTTATTGTCTAATGCTAATGCTCTTGCACCATTGATAGTTGCCATCTCTAATGCAGTAAAAGCTGAAATAGCAGTACTATCATTAGCGACAGCTTTGGCCAATAATGCAGCCGTTTTCATTTCGCCTAACATATCCAGATCATTATTACTGGCTGAACCATCTGTACCCAATGCTACATTGATATTCGATTGATGTAATTGTTGTACTGGGCAAAAACCGCTGGCGAGTTTTAAATTTGATTCAGGACAATGTGCAACACTTACATTGTATTTTTCAATGAGTTCTATTTCATTGGGTTCTAATTGCGTCATATGAACAGCGATCATTCGTTGACTTAACAAGCCTAACGATTCAAGTCGTTTAATCGGGCTATGGCCAAACTGTTTAGTGCTTTCGCTGACTTCAAATGCTGTTTCATGTATGTGCATGTGAATTGGGATATCCAATTCTTCGGCTAAGGTGTTTATATGTTGTAAGGGTTCATCTGAAACGGTGTAAGGTGCATGAGGGGCAAAGGTAGTGGTCACTAAAGGATTGTGTTTAAACTTATCGTGAACCTCTAGCCCTTTTTCAATATAGTTTTGTGCATCACTCGCCCAAGCGGTTGGGAAATCAATCAATATTAAACCAACGGATGTGCGTATACCGGCTTCAATTGCAATCTCGGCGGTTTGATCAGGGAAAAAATACATGTCATTAAAGCAAGTCGTACCGCAACGGATCATTTCGGCAATACTATGTTGAGTACCATCACGCACAAATTGTTCATCAACCCATTCGCCTTCGGCTGGCCAGATATGATCATTCAACCATTCCATTAACGGCAAGTCATCGGCTAATCCGCGGAATAAACTCATTGCGGCATGAGTATGAATATTGATAAAACCAGGTAATACAGCATGATTAGAACGGTCAATATTTTCACTAGCTGTGTATTTTTGCACAGCATCGTCAATTGGTAAGATATCAATAATAATGTCGTCTTTGATTGCAATACTGTGATGTTCAAGAACTTGTTGGGCTGGTCGAATAGGGATTACCCAACGGGCATTGATTAAAGTATCGATTTGCATACGAATTAAACTTTGCTTTTATTATGAGACTTCGTATTGTACGCACATTTAGTGAACACGTATAACAGGCAGAAAATAATTTAATGAGTTCTTTAGACACCCAGGTAAAAGCTATCGAATGGACAGGAAGCCATTGTCGTTTATTAGATCAACGTTTATTACCCAATAAAATTGAATACATTGATTACGATACGGTTGAAGGTATTGCTAAAGCGATAAAGGATATGGTGGTTCGTGGTGCACCTGCGATTGGGATTACAGCCGCGTACGGCATAGTATTAGCTGCACGAAGGGCTGTTAAACAAGTAGGCAAAGATTGGTGTGACTTAATCAATGAAGATTTAATGTTGTTAGCTGAAGCTAGACCTACTGCAGTAAATTTACATTGGGCGATTGAACAAATGCGTAATGTGTTTGTTGAAGCGGGTGATGATCCAGAAACACGTTTATTACAAGAAGCGATTAAGATTCATAATGATGATATCGCAGCCAATAAGGCGATGGGCGATTACGGTGCTGAAGTGATTGGTTCTGCTAATACGGTTATGACGCATTGTAATGCTGGGGCGTTAGCCACAGGTGGTTATGGTACGGCTTTAGGCGTGATTCGTAGTCTTTATGCGAATAAAAACCTTAAACAAGTTTATGCAGGCGAGACTCGACCATGGTTACAAGGCGCACGCCTAACTTCCTGGGAATTGCAGCAAGATAATATTCCAGTGACATTAATATCGGATACCGCTGCAAGTCATTTGTTATCACTCGGCGAGGTCGATTGGATTGTTGTGGGTTCAGATCGCATTGCTGCCAATGGTGATGCAGCAAATAAAATCGGTACCTACCAATTGGCGATTTCGGCAAAACATCATGGTGTGAAGTTCATGGTCGCGGCACCGCTTTCTACTATTGATCTGAATACTGACACTGGCAAAGATATTGTGATAGAACAACGTCCACAGGCAGAGGTTTTACAGTTCGCTGGACAACAAACTGCGCCTGAAAACGTTGCAGCATTTAATCCTGTATTTGATGTAACACCAGCCAGTTTAATCGATGCAATCGTGACTGAAAAAGGCATCGTTATGCAGCCTGATGTGGCGAAAATTAGAGCGTTATTTTCATAAAAAAATCAAGTCTTAATAGCTAGCCCTAACTTACCGTTTTTAAAGTGAATTTAAGCTTATTATTGGGCTGTAAATTGTGTTAAAATTCGCTGCTTTATGAACCTCGTATTTCAACTAATAAAATTATAAGAAGATAGCCCTCCCTAATGGAAGAAAACGATTTCGCGCGTTCCGTATCGCCAGTCAATATTGAAGATGAAATGAAGCAATCCTACATGGATTACGCTATGAGCGTGATCGTGGGAAGAGCGCTTCCAGATGTTCGTGATGGTTTAAAACCAGTGCATCGACGTGTGCTTTATGCCATGCATGAGACAGGCAATGATTACAACAAACCGTATAAAAAATCGGCGCGTGTGGTCGGTGAAGTCATGGGTAAATATCACCCGCATGGTGATAACGCGATTTACGACACCATTGTGCGCATGGCGCAGGATTTTTCTCTTCGATATACCTTGGTTGATGGCCAAGGAAACTTCGGTTCTGTCGATGGTGATGCACCAGCGGCGATGCGTTATACCGAAATCCGCATGTCGAAGATTGCGCATGAATTGCTGCAAGATATTGAGCGTGAAACAGTAGACTATGCTGCAAACTACGATGGCTCAGAACATGAACCAGTTGTTCTGCCATCACGAGTACCTAATTTATTAGTTAACGGATCGAGTGGTATTGCTGTCGGTATGGCAACTAATATTCCGTCCCATAATTTAAGCGAAGTTATTTCTGCTTCTATCGCCCTAATAGATAACCCCGACACTACTATTGCCGATTTAATTCAACATATTCCAGGGCCTGATTTTCCTACTGCAGGTATTATTAATGGTACCAGTGGTATTCATGAAGCGTACTTAACTGGGCGTGGTCGTATCTACGTTCGCGCACGAACCGAAATAGAAGATATGGGTGATCACAGCGCTATCATAGTCACTGAATTGCCTTATCAAGTGAACAAAGCTCGGTTACTAGAAAAGATTGCTGAGCTTACCAAAGATAAAAAAATCACAGGTATTCGCCGTGATGGTTTACGCGATGAATCCGATAAAGACGGTATGCGCATTGTTATCGAGTTAAGCAAAGGTGAAGTGCCTGAAGTATTGCTGAACAACTTATATAAATTCACTCAAATGCAAACCGTGTTTGGCATTAATATGGTGGCTTTGGTCGATGACCAACCGAGATTGTTAAACCTTAAACAAATTCTTGAGGCATTCATTCGTCATCGTCGAGAAGTTGTTACCCGCAGGACGGTTTATAATTTACGCAAAGCTCGCGCTAGAGCGCATATTTTAGAAGGTTTAGCGGTAGCTCTTGCCAATATTGATCCGATCATCGAACTCATTAAATCATCACCATCACCAGCAGAAGCCAAAGCGGCTTTATTAAAACCAATATGGCAATCGGGTGTCGTGGTTGAAATGTTAAAGCGTGCTGGTGCTGATGCTTCTAAGCCAGAAGATCTCGAACCAGGTTTAGGTTTGAGCGATGAAGGTTATAAATTATCAGAAGTACAAGCTCAGGCGATTTTAGATTTAAAACTGCAACGCTTAACCGGTTTAGAACAAGATAAAGTTTTAAAAGAATACGGTGATATTTTAGAAAGCATTGCTGATTTGATTGATATCCTGTCGCGACCAGAACGTTTATTAAATGTTATTAAAGATGAATTAATTGAGATTCGTGATCAATACGGCGATGAACGTCGTACTGAATTGGTTGAGACTCAAGAAGATTTAACCATGGAAGATCTGATAACCGAAGAGGATGTGGTTGTAACTTTATCGCATGCGGGTTATGCGAAATGCCAACCGATTTCGGATTACCGTGCACAACGTCGTGGTGGTAAAGGTAAATCTGCAACGAATGTTAAAGAAGAAGATTTTATCGATAAGTTATTCGTAGCCAGTACCCACGATACGATTTTATGTTTCTCCAGTATCGGCAAATTATATTGGATGAAGGTGTATAACTTACCGCAAGCCTCGCGCGCAGCTCGGGGTAAACCGATTGTGAATCTATTGCCGTTAGATGAAGGTGAACGCATTAATGCCATTATGCCAATTCGTGAATTCAGCGAAGATAAATTCTTATTCATGGCAACGGCCGATGGTACAGTGAAAAAATGTAGCTTGGCCGATTTTTCACGACCGCGCCCGAGTGGTATCCGCGCGATTGAATTAGTCGAAGGTAATACCTTAGTTGGGGTCGAACTTACAGTTGGTGAACATGACATCATGTTATTTAATGATGCGGGTAAGGCGGTTCGCTTTAATGAAAAAGATGTGCGTCCAATGGGTCGTACCGCTAGAGGTGTCCGCGGCATCAAGCTTTCAGGTGAGCAACGAGTCATTTCATTATTGGTTGTTGAAAATGAAGAAAGTTCTGTATTAACCGCAACGGAAAATGGTTATGGTAAACGCACACCAATTAACGATTATGCCAGTAAGGGTCGTGGCGGCGTAGGTGTCATATCCATTCAAACAACTGATCGTAACGGTAAGGTAATCGGCGCGGTTGCTGTTGATGATGATGACGATGTAATGTTGATTAGCAGTCATGGCACTTTAATGCGTACCCCAGCGAAAGACGTTTCAAGCATGGGGCGTAATACTCAAGGTGTTCGCTTGGTCAGTGTTTCAGAGGGTGAGCAGTTGTCGAGTCTAGAACGTATCATCGAAGATAAAGAAGACGATACTGAAGCCGAATAAATTCAGTCAAAACAATCAAGACCAGTTAAATCAAAGGATATGTAGACTCGCTCTACCTATGCTTAATACTCAGGTATACTCTCGACTTTAGTCTAAATAATCTGAGTCAATTCAAGTTATAACGATGTCCGATAAAAAACAATTACAACAACTGCGTACAGAAATTGATGCAACTGATGAGAAACTTTTAGAGTTACTCAATCAGCGTGCTGCGCTTGCGGGTCAAGTTGCGGAAGCGAAACGCACAGAAGATGAAAATGCGGTTTTCTATCGACCAGAGCGCGAAGCGCAAGTGTTACAAAAGATTCTGGACTCAAACAAAGGCCCAATATCTAATGAAGAAGCGGCTAGGTTATTTCGAGAGATCATGTCAGTCTGTTTGGCCTTGGAATTACCAATGTGCGTGGCGTATCTCGGCCCCGAAGGTACATTCACTCAAGCAGCGGCAATAAAACACTTTGGACACTCGGTTAAAACTGCCTCACATAACAGTATCGCTAATGTGTTTCGTGATGTGGAAGCGGGTGATAGTCATTATGGTGTAGTGCCAATTGAAAACTCTATCGAGGGAGTGGTGAACCATACCCTAGATTTATTGATCAATTCGAATTTGAAAATTTGTGGTGAAGTAGAATTACGTATTCATCATCATTTGTTATCCAATGAAAAAGATTCAGGTTCGATTAAAAAAATCTATGCACACCAACAAGCGTTATCACAATGCCGTGCTTGGTTAGATGAACATTTACCGAATGCAGAACGCATCAGTGTTTCCAGTAATGCAGTCGGTTGTCAACGAGCAGTAGAAGAAAGTAATGCGGCTGCTATAGCGAGCGAAACAGCAGCAGAGTTATATAGTTTGAATGCATTATCAAAAAATATTGAAGATGAACCTGATAACACCACAAGGTTTTTAATTTTAGGAAAACGTGAAACCCCAGCCAGTGGTAAAGATAAAACATCGATTTTATTTACTGCACCCAATAAACCGGGCGCTTTACATGATTTATTATCGTGTTTTGCCAATAACAGTATTAGTTTAACCAGAATTGAATCTAGACCTTCACGTAAAGGTATGTGGGACTATGTATTCTTTGCGGATTTTGAAGGACATATTGGTGACGCTGCAGTGATCCAAACTCTAAAACAACTCAATGATTCTGCATCATTAGTAAAAGTATTAGGTTCATACCCTAAGGCCGTTTTATAAAATGATATTTGTAGTAATAGGTATTGAATTATGAGTTGTGATCTAATTTCTTTAGCCACGACTGGTGTTGCAAAACTTCGTCCTTATCAAGCGGGTAAGCCTGTTGAAGAGTTACAACGTGAACTGGGTTTAGATAATATTGTTAAGTTAGCATCGAATGAAAACCCATTAGGTTGCAGCCCTAAAGTTAAACAAGCTATAGCTAACTTTGATGAATACTCACGTTACCCAGATGGTAATGCATATACTTTAAAAAGTAAGTTAGCGGGTATTCATAATGTATCTGCGGATCAAATTACCATTGGTAACGGTTCGAATGAAATTTTGGAATTAATTGCTCGTGCAATCTTAACGCCTAATCATAATGTTATTTTTTCTGAACATGCTTTTGCGGTTTATCCATTAGTGACTCAAGCCATTGGCGCTAAAGCTATTACTTGTCCAGCGAAAAATTGGGGTAATGATTTAGATGGCATTGTTCAGTTAGTGAATGAAAATACTCGAATCATTTTCTTAGCCAATCCAAATAACCCTACAGGTACTTGGTTTAGTCATACTGACTTTTTAAATTTTATAAAACAAATTCCAAACAATGTCATTGTTGTTTTGGATGAGGCCTATTTTGAATACGCTGATAAAAATGATTTTCCAAAAGCAGTTGAATGTTTGAACGAATATACAAATTTGGTGATAAGCAGAACGTTTTCTAAAGCTTATGGCTTAGCCAGTTTACGAACAGGTTATTCCATTTCCCATAAGGATGTCGCGGATTTATTAAACCGAGTAAGACAACCGTTTAATTCAAATGCCCTAGCATTATTAGCAGCGGAAGTGGCTTTGGATGATCAAGACTTTATTCAAAAAAGTGTTGAATTGAATTCACAAGGTTTAAAACAATTAGCCAATACATTCGATAGCATGGGTTTACATTTTATTCCTTCGATGGGTAATTTTCTCAGTGTCAATTTGCAACAATCAGGCTCTGAAGTATATCAAGAGCTATTAAAACGTGGAGTGATTGTAAGGCCAGTTGATAACTATGGTATGCCTGAATTTATTCGAGTGACCATTGGCCTAGAATCTGAAAATCAAAAATTTATTAATGCGTTAACCGAAGTATTAGCAAAATAATTTATGTCCGAATTTCATATTAATACTCTAGCAATTTTAGGCGTTGGTCTTATCGGCGGTTCATTGGCTAGAGCTTTAAAAAAACATAATGCTGTTGAGCGAATCATTGGTTATGGCAGACATACTCCATCGTTAGTTAAAGCGAAAGAATTGGGAGTGATCGATGAGTTCAGTAAACAACTTGTTGATGTTGTTCGTGCAGCTGATGTCATTGTATTAGCAACACCATTGGGTTGCTACGCAGAATTATTTCAAAATATGAAAACTCATGTAAAAGCCGATGCGATCATTACCGATGTGGGCAGTGTGAAAGGCAGTGTGGTTGAAGCGGCGGAGAAATATTTAGACGATGCGACACGCTTTGTTCCAGGTCATCCTATCGCAGGGACTGAAAACAGTGGTGTTGAAGCTTCGTTTGCTGAACTATTCGAAGCACACAGAATTATTTTAACACCTACAACACAAACGAATATTCATGCGTTAAGTGTGATCACTGAAATGTGGGAAACTACAGGCGCTGACGTAGTAAATATGGATGTAGAAAGTCATGATCAAATCCTAGCAGCGACGAGTCACTTACCGCATATGTTAGCCTATGCTTTAGTCGATTGTTTGGCGGCAATGGAAGATAGCGATGAAATCTTTTGTAATGCTGCGGGAGGTTTTGCTGACTTTACACGTATCGCATCAAGCAGTCCTGAGATGTGGCATGATATCTGTTATTCCAACCGTAAAAGTTTATTAAGTGTGTTAGATAAATTTGATCAACATATTGATCAAATTCGTCAAGCGATCATCAATGATGATTCTGAATCGTTACTTAAAATTTTTCAAAATGCTAAACAACAGCGCGATCAGTTTATGGATCAGCGTAAGTTAAGAGATAATAATTAACAAAATAAAAGATGTCCAAATCTGCTCATCCAATCGATTTTACAATATCACCTAATGGCTCATTAAAAGGTGAAATACATTTGCCAGGCGATAAATCCATTTCGCATCGCTCTTTAATGTTTGCAGCATTAGCCGAAGGTGAAACTAATATCGCAGGTTTTTTACCAGGTGAAGATACCTTAGCGACGGCTGCGGCTTTGGTAGAACTTGGTGTTGAAGTTGAGCAACATTCCAAAACAGAATTAACCGTAAAAGGTGTGGGTTTGCATGGATTGAAAAATCCTTCAAAAGCTATTGACCTTGGTAACTCTGGTACTTCAACACGTTTGTTAGCAGGTATTTTGGCTGGAGCAGGTGTGGAATGTGAGATTGTTGGTGATGCTTCTTTAATGACACGGCCGATGAATCGCGTGGTAAAACCATTACAACAAATGGGAGCGAATATATCCGCTGAAGATGATGGAACCTTGCCGTTAAAGATAGGTAAAGCAAATTCTTTAACCGCGTTGGATTATCAATGTCCAGTTGCCAGTGCGCAGTTGAAGTCTTGTTTACTACTCGCAGGGTTATACGCTGAAGGTACTACTGTGATTCATGAACCTGCGGTAAGTCGTGATCATACTGAACGCATGCTAAAGGCGTTTGGGGTGGAAGTTGAACAGAATGCTTTAACTGTTTCATTAAAAGGCAATCAAACTTTAAAAAGTACTGATATTAATGTACCGAGTGATATTTCTTCGGCCGCATTTTTTATGGTCGGTGCTTTAATCGCTAAAGATAGTCACATTATTTTAAAACAAGTCGGTGTGAATCCAACTCGAGCCGCGGTGATCGATATCCTTAAAATGATGGGCGGCGATATTGCGATCACGAATGAACAATTTGTTGGTGGTGAACCTGTTGCGGATATCGAAGTGAAATCTAGCCAATTAAAAGGTATCGAGATTCCTGAAAAGTTTGTACCGATTGCGATCGATGAGTTTCCGGCTATCTTAGTCGCTGCTGCTGTGGCAGAAGGTGAGACTATTTTAACAGGTGCGAAAGAACTTCGTGTGAAAGAAAGTGATCGTATTAAAGCTATGGCTGATGGTTTAAGGGCGATTGGAATTCAATTAGAAGAATACGATGATGGTATGGTAGTCGAAGGCGGAATTATCAAAGGTGGTACGGTAGATAGTTTGACTGATCATCGTATCGCGATGTCATTTTCTATGGCTGGCTTAGTTTCTGAACAGCCGATTCATATTTTGGATTGCAACAACGTTGCAACCTCATTTCCAAACTTTGTTGAGCTAGCGACACAAGCTGGACTTTCTCTTTCGGTTGTCGAGCGTGGCTGAGAATATTCCCGTTATTACTGTTGATGGGCCGAGTGGTACTGGTAAAGGTACCTTATGCATTCAATTGGCCTTGGGACTGGATTGGCATTTATTAGATAGTGGCGCGCTTTATCGCATTGTTGCCACTGGTGCGATGAAACATGAAATTCATTGGGATGATGAAGATGCCTTGGCAACTCTAGCATCCGATTTGAATGTGCGCTTTGATGTCACCAGTACAGGAAATCTGGTTAAAGTGTACTTTGAAGAGGAAGAAGTCAGCCATCTTATTCGAACTGAAGACTGCGGTCGTTACGCCTCTATCGTTGCAGCCTATCCAAAAGTTCGTGCCGCGCTATTTGAACGCCAACGACAATTCCAACAAGCACCTGGTTTAATTGCAGATGGTCGTGATATGGGCACCACGGTCTTTCCCGATGCCGAACTCAAAATCTATCTTACTGCGAGTGCTGAAGTCCGTGCCAAAAGACGCCAGAAACAGTTGATGGAACAAGGCATTAGTGTTAATCTCGCGCAGCTTTCGGCCGATATAGCGGAGCGGGATACTAGGGACAGTGAACGTAAAACATCCCCGCTCAGGCCAGCGGATGATGCCATCATAATTGATACCAGTGACGTCAACATCCAACAAGTTGTGGACCGAGTTGGCGAGTTGGTACAAAAGACCTTCAGCATATCTCCAACATTCTCTTCACATTGTAATTGAAAGCAGGGCCGTAAAATCTAATCGATTTTGTTGAGTTCTTTTAACCATTACGAACAAGTGTTTGTAATGGGTTTTTGCTATTGATGGAATTTAGTAAAAACGGCACATTCCGTGCAAGGAAACATCGCTTTAAAATATGTATAAAGTCTTGTTTCTAAACGATAACCTGAGGAGCGCTATCTTCAGCAAATGGTAAGTTATTTTTATGAGTGAAAGTTTTGCAGAATTATTTGAACAGAGCCAAATCGAAGCGAAAATGCGTCCTGGCTCTATCGTTAGCGGTCAAATCGTAGATATCAATCAAGACAAAGTCATTGTCAACGCCGGCCTCAAATCAGAAGGCGTCATTCCCATAGATCAATTTTTCGATGAAAAAGGCGAACTTGAAGTTGCTATTGGCGACGAAGTGGAAGTTGCCCTAGATGTTATCGAAGATGGTTATGGTGAAACTCGTTTATCGCGAGAAAAAGCCAAACGCTTACAAGCTTGGGGCGAACTAGAAAAAGCGCACGAAGCAGAAGAAACAGTTATTGGTGTGATTGCTGAGCGTGTGAAAGGTGGTTTCACCGTCGATATCAATAAAGTCCGCGCATTCTTGCCGGGTTCATTAGTGGATGTTCGTCCGGTCAAAGATACTTCTTATTTAGAAGGTAAAACGCTTGAATTTAAGGTCATTAAAATTGACCAAAAACGCAGCAACGTAGTGGTATCAAGACGTGCTGTGGTTGAAAACGAATCTTCAGTAGAACGTGAAGAAATGTTAGAGCAGCTTAATGAAGGCGCAATCACCAAAGGTGTGGTTAAAAACCTTACCGATTATGGTGCATTCCTTGATTTAGGCGGTGTTGACGGTCTACTGCATATTACCGATATGGCTTGGAAACGAGTTAAGAATCCAGCTGAGATTGTGAATATTGGTGATGAAATCGAAGTGAAGGTTCTTAAATTTGATCGTGATCGTAACCGTGTTTCATTAGGCTTGAAACAAATGGGTGAAGACCCTTGGGCAGATTTAACACGTCGTTATCCAGAAAATTCTCGCTTACATGGTGTTGTTACCAATCTTGCTGACTATGGTTGTTTCGTAGAGCTAGAAGAAGGTGTTGAAGGACTGGTACACGTATCGGAAATGGATTGGACTAATAAAAACGTTCATCCATCGAAATTAGTACACATCGGCCAAGAAGTAGATGTGATCATCCTTGATATCGACGAAGAACGTCGTCGTATTTCACTTGGCATGAAACAATGTCAACCGAACCCTTGGGAAAGCTTTGCTGCCACTCATAATAAAGGTGATCGTATTGCGGGTACCATCAAATCGATTACCGATTTCGGTATTTTTATCGGTCTTGATGGTGGTATCGATGGTTTGGTTCATTTATCAGATATCACTTGGGGTGAAGATGGCGAAGACATCATTCGTCGTTATAAGAAAGGTGAAGAGCTTGAAACGGTGGTTCTTGCTGTGGATGCTGAACGTGAACGTATTTCACTAGGCGTGAAGCAATTAGAAAAAGATCCATTCTCAAGTTAT
This sequence comes from Gammaproteobacteria bacterium, assembly GCA_965243205.1. Lineage (GTDB taxonomy): Bacteria > Pseudomonadota > Gammaproteobacteria > Eutrophobiales > Eutrophobiaceae > CBDEUK01. The sequence continues at coordinate 886,677 of CBDEUK010000002.1, read as the reverse complement.
GTGGCAGAGTACTCAAAAGGTAGTATTGTTACAGGTACAGTCTCTGAAGTTGATGCAAAATTTGCAGTCATGACATTGGCCGAAGGGGTTGAAGCTCAACTCAAGGCATCTGAAATTTCTCTTGAGAAACGTATAGATGATGCCCGAACTGAGGTCAAAGAAGGTGATGAGCTTGAAGTGAAGATTACCGCTATCGACCGTAAAAAGCGTTCAATTGCAGTATCTGTACGAGCCAAAGAATCGGATGAAGAAGCGGCAACTGTCGAAGAATATTCACCAGATTCAGGCCAAGGTGCTAAATTGGGTGACCTTTTGAAGGAACATTTGGACAATAATTAGTTCAATGACGGCTCAGATTTAGGTAATATAAACAATAGGATGAAAGTTCTGTCACATATCACAACTAGAACTGTTGCGGAGCATTATCAATATGACTAAATCTGAACTGATCGAATCGTTAGCCAGACGGCAGTCGCAATTGGCTTACAAGGATGTGGAGTTAGCTGTAAAGACCATGTTGGAATACATGGCGCAGACTCTGTCGAATGGTGAACGAATCGAGATACGTGGTTTTGGTAGTTTTGCCTTACATTATCGCCCACCTCGTGTTGGGCGTAACCCGAAATCGGGTGAACCGGTATCATTACCTGCTAAATATGTACCTCATTTCAAACCCGGTAAGCAATTACGGGAACGCGTGGATTTATCCCTCGCTGAAAACAAGCCTATAACCTAAACAATAGCCCTTCATGGGCTATTGTCTTCTTCGTCAAGTCTGCTTATTGTTAACACTCGCTTAGCATCGCCTGGGGAATTTTAATGTATCTTTATTTTTTGATTATTGTAGCGGTATTAATTTGTATTCTGGGTGTTTCATTCCATCTTAAAAATGACCAATTAGTGATGCTCGACTATTACATTGGGACGTTTGAATATCACTTTTCAATTTTTATTATTGCTAGCATTATTATTGGGGTAATTGCCGGCATCGTTATGATCATGCCAAAAATATTATTACTCAAAAATGAAAAAAGGAAATTACAGCGTCAAATCGAGTTGAAAGATAAAGAAGTGAATAATCTACGCACGCTACCGATTAAGGACGAGCATTAAATGTTCGATAGTTTGTGGAAAGTCGATTGGTCTTTTAGTGAAGACTGGCTTTTTGCAGGCTTATTTTTTTTCGCATTATTGATTGGCTTCATTCTTGGGCGCCGTTCTCGAAAAAATAATCACTCTGAAAATTCACAAGGCATTCATAAAGACTATTTCAAAGGTTTAAATTTTGTTTTAAACGAACAACCCGATAAAGCGATTGAAGTGTTTGTAAAAATGCTTGAAGTGGATAGCGAAACCGTTGAAACGCATTTGGCTCTAGGTAATTTATTCAGGCGTCGTGGTGAAGTTGATCGAGCTATTCGTATCCATCAAAACTTGATTGCTCGTCCTACCTTAAATAAAGAGCAAAGAAGTTTAGCGTTATTACAACTTGGTATGGACTACATGGCCTCTGGATTATTAGACAGAGCCGAAGGGCTATTTTTAGAATTAATTCATTCTGGGGAACATAAAAAACAAGCTTATAGAGAGTTGTTAAATATTTATCAGCAAGAAAAAGATTGGGATAAAGCGATTGATGCAGCATCTAATTTACAATCAGGTGCGAGAGATATCTATTCTAAATTAATTGCCCAGTTTTATTGTGAACAAGTAGAAGAAGCGATTGGTACCGAAAGAGAAGCGGATGCGAATAATAAACTTCGTAAAGCATTACGTATGGATCCCTTGTGTGTACGGGCAAGTTTGTTAGAAGGCAAATTAGCATCGAGACATGAACAATATCGTCAAGCAGTTAAATCTTATTTACGAATCGAAAAACAAGATCCAGATTTTTTATCGGAAACGATTGTTCCTCTTAAGAAGGTCTACTCAGAACTTGATAAGACTGATGAATTTAAAAAATATTTAGATCGAATCATAGAAAGTCATGGCAGCATAAGAGCTATGTTGCACATGGTTACGTTATTGGCTGAAAACGAAGGCAAAGATAAAGCACTTAAATACATCACCAATGAATTACAAAAAAGACCTTCAGTCCGTGGCGTCGATCGTATGATTGAATACGTTGTGGATTTTAGTAGCGGAGAAACTAAAGAAAGTTTAATGACGATTAAAGATTTAACAGGAAAATTATTAGCTGAAAAATCGTATTATCGATGTAATCATTGTGGATATTCAACTAAAACCTTACATTGGCGTTGTCCTACCTGTAAAACTTGGGCCTCTGTAAAACCTATTCAGGGCGTCTCTGGCGAATAATAATAATAATTTGTGTAGTTTCTAATCATGAGTCTTGATAAACGAGTTAGCCCTTTTACTCCTAGCTATCCTACAAAACCTGCTGAACGTCAACATTGGGGACGTTTATATGGTGCTGCTAAGTCTTTAGCCATAAGCCAACTTGCAGCTGAGCATGATGGTTTATTAGTCATTATTACAAGTGAATCTATAGACGTTCATCATTTTGAAACCGAGTTAAAGTTTTTCCTAGGTGATGATTCTGACGTTCCTGTGATGTTATTTCCGGATTGGGAAACCTTACCTTATGATGCCTTTTCGCCTTATCAAGATATCATTTCTCAACGATTAGCGACATTAGCTAGTTTACATGATGTAAAGAAAGGAATTCTAGTTTTACCTATAACGACCGTAATGCATTATTTAATGCCGCGAGATTATCTATTCGCGAATAGTTTTATAATGCAAGTCGGCGATACATTAGACTTGGAAAAATTTAAGTCTAAATTGTTAAGTAATGGTTATAACATTACATCGCAAGTTGTAGAGCATGGTGACTTAGCTATCCGTGGTTCATTAGTTGATATATTCCCGATGGGTTCTGAATTACCTTATCGAATTGATCTGTTTGATGATCAAATTGATACCATCAGAACCTTTGATTCAGAGACTCAGCGTTCGAATGATAAAATCAATAAAATAAATATTTTACCTGCAAGAGAAGTTGCTTTAACGGATCAAGGCATAGCGAATTTTCGTAGTCAGTGGCGTAATCTATTTGAAGGTAATCCAGCTCAATGTCCAGTGTATCGTGATGTGAGTCAAGGCTTAGCGCCAAGCGGTATCGAATATTACTTACCGTTGTTTTATCAAGAAACCAATACCTTGTTCGATTATTTGCCTGATCAATCATTAATGTTAATTGATGAAGATTGTTACGGTAGTTCAGAAAAATTTTGGCAAGATATTGAAGAACGTTATGAACAAATGCGTTATGACATTGAAAGGCCTATCTTAGAGCCAAGTAAAATGTTTATTGCAAATAACAAACTGTTTGAGAGGTTAAAACAGTTTCCGCAAATTCATATGTCGGCTATGGAACAGGCTAAATCTCAAGCGTTAAATTTTTCCACAGTATTACCGACAAAACTGCCTATCGATGCACGTGCTGCAGAACCATTAGCTTTAGTAAAACGCTATATTGATCAATTTCCAGGAAAAGTATTGTTTACGGCTGAAACGATTGGTAGGAGAGAAACACTAATAGAATTGTTTCGACAACATGATTTGTATCCGAAACAGTTAGAAAGCTGGAATCATTTTGTCGCATCTGATGACCCCATTGCAATTACTGTTGCCCCGTTAGAAAAAGGTTTACAAACTGAACAACCAGATCTGGCTATTATCAGTGAGCCACAATTGTTTGGCGATCGAGTTATGCAACGTCGTTTACGCAAACGTAAAAAACAAGACTCTGATGCTATCATTCGTAACTTAACAGAACTTACTGTAGGCGCACCTGTAGTTCATGAAGAACATGGTGTGGGACGTTACCAAGGTTTAGTTACATTAGAAGCGGGTGGAATTCTGTCTGAATATATTATGTTGGAATATGATCAGGGCGATAAGTTATATGTACCTGTTTCATCATTGGATTTAGTCAGTCGTTATACAGGCGTGGATCCAGAACACGCACCGTTACATCGTTTAGGAAGTGGTGCATGGGAAAAAGCGCGTAAAAAAGCCGCGCAACGTGTTTGTGACGTCGCTGCAGAATTATTGGATATGCATGCTAAGCGTGCAGCAAGACAAGGCGTCAGTTTTGACATTGAGGATGAATCTTATCGTGCCTTCGTTCAAGGTTTTCCATTCGAAGAAACACCTGGTCAGCAAGATGCGATTAATGATGTTCTAAAAGATATGAATGATGAAAAGCCAATGGATCGCTTAGTGTGTGGTGATGCTGGTTTTGGTAAAACCGAAGTTGCTTTGCGTGCGGCATTTATTGCAGTACAAAATGGTAAACAAGTTGCGTTATTGGTTCCTACAACCTTATTAGCTCAACAGCATTTTCAAAATTTTTCCGATCGCTTTGCCGATTGGCCTGTGAAGGTTGAATTGATTTCACGTTTTAGAACATCTAAAGAACAGGATAAAGTTATTGAAGGTTTAAAAGATGGCAAGATTGATATTGTTATTGGCACGCATAAATTAATTTTAGGTGATATCAAATTTAAAGATTTAGGTTTATTGATTATTGATGAAGAACATCGTTTTGGGGTTCGACAAAAAGAAAAATTTAAAGCCTTACGTTCAGAGATTGATGTCTTAACATTAACAGCAACACCAATACCAAGAACATTAAACATGGCATTGTCGAATCTTCGAGAGCTTTCTATCATATCAACGCCACCGTCTCGCCGCTTATCGGTCAAAACCTTTGTCCGAGAATGGGACAATGCTTTATTAAAAGAAGCCATCATGCGTGAATTAAAACGCGGTGGCCAAGTTTATTTTTTACATAATCGTGTTGAGAGTATTGAAGCGACAGCGAAAAAGATTCAAGAGTTAATGCCTGAAGCGAGAATTGAGACTGCACATGGTCAAATGCCGGAAAAAGAACTCGAACGCATTATGTCGGATTTTTATCATCGACGATTTAATATTTTAGTCAGTACAACCATTATCGAAACAGGTATTGATGTACCTAATGCAAATACGATTATTATCGATCGAGCAGATAAATTTGGTTTAGCACAGTTATATCAATTACGTGGCCGAGTAGGGAGATCACATCATCGTGCCTATGCCTATTTAATCATTCCTGATCGTAAATCTGTTACCAAAGATGCCATCAAACGATTGGAAGCCATCGAATCATTAGAAGATTTGGGTATTGGATTTACCTTAGCAACTCACGATTTGGAAATTCGTGGTTCAGGAGAAATCTTAGGTGATGAGCAAAGCGGTCATATCCAAGAAGTTGGTTTTGGTCTTTATATGGAGTTATTGGAGCGTGCTGTTAAGGCGTTACAGTCTGGGCAACAACCTGAGTTAGATCGTTCATTGGACCATGGTGCTGAAATAAACTTACATGCCGCAGCTTTAATTCCCGAGGATTATTTACCAGATGTCCATAATAGACTCATTTTTTATAAACGTATTGCCAGTGCTAAAGATAAAACTGAATTAAAAGAATTGCAGGTAGAAATGATTGATCGATTCGGTTTATTACCTGAACCAATACAGAATTTATTTGATATTACTGAGTTGAAACTACAAGCGAACCCAATTGGTATTAAGAAAATTGAAATGGGTGGAAATGGAGGTAGAGTAGTATTTCAAGCAGAAACAAAACTTGACCCAGCCAAAATCATTGAATTGATTCAAACTCAGCCGAGCATCTATAAATTAGATGGTAATGATAAATTGCGTGTGAGCAAAGAATTGCCTGAGTTTGCTGATCGTCATGAAGAACTGACCCATTTATTAAATCATATCGTTGACCAAACCGTGCTAAATCAGTAATCATTACAATTATGAAAAAACTATTCTTTATTTTATTCTTATTAAGTTTCAATGTTGCAGCTGAAAATTGGTATCGCGTAGAGTTAATCGTTTTCGAAAATTCAAATTCTGACCCCAGTGGTGAACTATGGGAGAAATACCCAGGATTACCTGATACTGGTTCTTCGATAAAATTAACGAGAGCTCAACAAGGCGGTAGTAGTGAATTAATACCGTTTCAAACATTAGATTCTTCTTTATTGACACTGAGTGGCGCTTATTCGAAATTAAAAAGTTCTTCTTTATATAACCCTTTAAGTTATCTGGCTTGGCAACAACCCAGTCTTGAAGCTAGAAATGCTCGATCCGTGAAAGTACAAATATTCAATGGTGTCGATGAGCTAAACGTGTTGGGTAAGCTTAAAATTCGTAGTGGAGTATATCTTCATGCTGATTTGGATCTAGCGTATTCCGTTAGCCCTGGAAGTTTAATGATCGAAGAAGATAACGGTGGCAAGATAGCGCGTTTAACTGAATCACGTAGGATTAAACTGAATGAGATCCATTATTTTGACCATCCATTATTTGGAGCTATTGTGAGAGTCGTACGATTAAATGCTGAATAATTTTTAATCGTCATCTAAATTAAGATAACTAAGTAGTAACTGCCGTACTTTATCCGTTGATTGTTCGAGATTTGATTCGATGGTTTCCATTGTAATAATTTCTTCGGACTTTCCTGCTGCCCAATTAACGACCATACAGACGCTGACATAATCAACTTCTAGTTCACGCGCTAAAGCAGCTTCAGGCATACCGGTCATTCCCACTAAGTCACAGCCATCGCGTTCAAGTTTTGCAACTTCGCCAGCACTTTCAAGCCGTGGACCTTGAGTCGCTCCATAACAACCGTTTGGATAAATGTTAATATCACTTTTATTAGCAGCAGTAATTAGCTTATTACGCATCTCTTCCGAATATGGATAACTAAAATCCACATGTACTACTTCGTTTAGACCTTCTTCAAAAAAAGTATGGATACGACCGTAAGTGTAATCAATAATTTGATCTGGAAGAACAATGCGATTTGGATACATTTGACCACTGATGCCGCCTACTGCATTGATAGCGATAATCTTATCAACTTGGTTTTCTTTTAAAGCCCATAAATTAGCACGGTAATTAACTTTATGAGGTGGGATTGTGTGAGGGTTACCATGTCTTGGTAGAAAAATAATTTCGCTTTCGCTTAGCTTTCCGAATGTTAAAGGTGCAGAAGCTTGGCCGTATGGTGTTTGCTGCATCTTTTGTTTAATGATTTCTAATCCTTCTAAGGAGCTTAATCCCGAACCACCAATAATTCCTAATATACTCATAATGAATAAATCTCGTTTAATTATTTTACTTGTAATTTATGTTGACCAGACCAATTTTTTGCAAATTGCATAGCAACTCTTCCACTGCGTGAACCGCGTTCTGTAGCCCAGCGTACAGCATGGGTTCGTGTTTTTGCGTCTGTAGTATCTTGCATGTCTAGACGTTCTAAACAATAGTCAACGATTTGTAAATACTGTTGTTGATTAAAGGGGTGAAAACTCAGCCAAAGACCGAATCTTTCAGATAATGATACTTTTTCTTCTATAGCATCGCTTAGATGCAATTCTTCACCTTTGAAAACACTTTGTTGGTTTTCATGCATGTATTCAGGCACGATATGGCGACGATTAGAGGTTGCATAAATCAATATATTATCAGGCGTTTTGCTAAGAGAGCCGTCGAGAGCAACTTTTAAAGATTTATAACTATTATCATTTTCATCGAAGCTTAGATCGTCGCAGAATAAAATATAATGATGATTATGGGTTTTTAACAGTTCCACGATCTGAGTTATATCAACGAGATCATGTTTATCAACTTCAATTACTCTTAAGCCGTCTTGATGATATTCATTCAGCAAGGCCTTTATAAGAGAAGATTTTCCAGTACCACGAGGTCCCCATAACAGCGCATTATTAGCTGGTAGATTATTTAAAAATTGTTCGGTATTGGAAATAAGAATGTTCTTTTGATTATCAATACACAAAAGATCATTCAGTGAAATATCGGATAGTTCTGAAATCGATTGTAAATATGAGTTATGTCCTTGTGTTTTCCAACGATAGGCAATTGCTGAATCATCAAACACAGTGTTTTTATCGGGATAATAATCTAACAATCGTTCAGCGAGGATATGAGCTTTTTCGATTAAATTATCAAGCTTAGACACGTTAAAATTCTCTTTAAATTTAAGGTGCAAAGTCTACTGAAAGATCCAGGATAAGCAATATATTTTAAGTTGCGTTTATTTTGTAATATCTTTTAGCGCTTTATCTAGTTTTTCTTCTATTTTCTTTTTATATTTTAGAAAATGTACAGTCTGTACATTTTGAGGGTCAATGATATCCAGTATGTTTTGTGAAAAATCGATATCAGTTATATAGATGGGGTAATTTTCAGTTAGTTTACGTTTTGAGAGGACATATTCCGCAACTACATTGAGTATGTCTTTTCCATATTCAATCGATGAAAATTCTTGATTATTGCAATAAATAGTCAAATGATTTTTTTCAGTATTGTCAATGCTACCGATTACTTGAATATTAAAAAAATCTGTTTCATTAAATTTAGGTTTTAGATCAATTTTTGTGATCGTTTTATTTCGATTTTTTGATTTTCTTATTTCATAAAATTCAACATCAATGATTTCTTTTTCTAAAAGTTCTCCCATCATAAAGTTTTTTCTATTTGAAATAGAGTTATAAAATCTATCAAAATGACTAATCAATGATTGGGCGTTATGAAAAGTTAATGTTTGTTCAAATAAAGAACCTTTTTCGTCTACGACATAAATGTTAACGTCTTTATTGTCAATTTCATAAAAAGTTTGTATGAAAGATTTTTTATTTAACTTATAGATTTCAGGTAATATAGAAGACCATTTATTTTCCGTATCAAAAATAACTTCAGTAAACTCCATGGGTGATGATTCTAGATATCTATTGAGATATTTTTGATGCTTGAAATTTTTATGTGAAATATTATTTTGCGAAAACTCCAATAAGTGAAATTTATCTTCGGCTTCCAATATATATTTTAAATCAATTTTTTCTTTATGATGCCTAAAAAATAATTCTATGATGTTAGAAGAAAGTTTCTCTATTCTATTTGATATGCTACGACCATAACCTGTGGAGAGACTAAAGATATGGAAATTAGCAGTATTGTATTTTTCTTCTGCAGGGACCCAACTTAAAAAATCTGAAATGCAATTCATTAAACCAGGGATGTTTTTATAGTGATATACTAAGACTTCTTCCCAACTGGTTAGTAATACCATATCAATACTTCTAACTAAGTTTTGATGTTTGCCTCCATAACTAAAAGCATCTTGTCGATTACTCGCAACATGTCTAATATCACTTTTACTAACATTTAATGGATCCAGACCAACATTAATAAACATGCCTGCGCTTATAATTCTTGCAGGTTTTGATAAATCATTAAAAGTCGCATTAAAAGTTGACTTGTTCGATAAAAATTTGTCTAAGGCATGAAATGTATCTTTAATTTCTCGAGTGGTAATGCCGTGATCGTTCGAGTGTAGTAGTATGGCAGAGTGTTGATTAACAACTTTATTGATATGACACCATGTGATCATTTCCATTAAGTCATAGGATTTTTTTAAAGGTTTATAATCAGCTAACTCATTTAATTTTAATTTGCCACGGTATAAATTCCATATTTGATGGTTATCAGCATTGACCGTCTCATGTAATGTGACTTCTGATTCATAAAGGTCTTGATAAGAATGATTGATTAGTTCAATTTTATGATTTTTCTTTTCAAAAGCTGAATATAATTTGCGACCAAGTACGTTAAGTTCTTTTTCGCTAACACGGTGAATATCAGGATTCTTTTTAGCGAATTCAGATAGGAAGTGATAACTCTTAGTTAAGGTATTGACGATTTTTTCTCTATGTTTGATATGGTCATCAATTCGCCATTTGTGACTCATATCTAACAAACTAAACTTGGAGTTATCCCAACCCCAGTCATGCATAAAAGATTCTAAAAAAATTCTGCGTTCAGATTTTCTGCGTTTTAACTGAGATACGCTAAGTTTTTCACCAACTTTAAAATAGAAGCATTGACGGAATATATCTAATCGTTCGTGTTCATTATTTACCATTAAATATTTTTCAACAGCTTGATACATGATCACATAAGGGTCTAGTTCGGAGAAATCAGAAATTCCTCTGTATACTTTTTGTTTGAATAATGAACTTAATAATTCAGTATTTGGATGTTCGCTTGCATAAACTTCCATTAACAAGAGTTTTAAAACGGATTTATATGGAGAGTTAATCGCTTTATATAGTTGCCAAACAGCAGCACTAAAAAACTCACTAGTAGGAATTGGGCAAGGTGTACCTAAATCAACAAAATCGGTAGGATTAATGATTTTTCCATATTCAAGAATATCAATATATTCTGCATATTTGCGATCGTTTTCAGCTGGCACCATCCACCAGATTGGTTTTCTACCAGCGATTAATATATTCGAACGATAAAATTCATCGAGTAGCAAGCTGTGTTGGGTAGAACCACTACTTTCGGTTGAAAGTGATTGGTGTTGTCCCGAACTAAATGTGTTGGCATCGAAGCAAAAGAAATGTACTTCAAGTTTAAGCGACTCTGCCCATTGCTCGATTAATTTGGCTTTTAGAGATAATTCATCTAAAGCACTCGCATCAAGTTCAGGTGAATGTAGTAACCAAAAATCAAAATCACTGTTATGACTGTATGCAATACTGCCTGCGCTGCCCATTAAGAACAGAGCATGTATATCCATTTGATGTTTGGCACGTCGAATATGTTTGTATTTTGGAAATAATATCTTGGCTTTTTTGATGGATTGTTGAACAGGTTGATACTGAGAAATTCCACTTGGTGTAATGTCTGAAACGAAGCCTGGTAATTCTTCGTCGTTGTAATGGAATAAATAAGGTAATAAATCTAGGAAGTCTTGTTGATTTTTATTTAGGTATTTTCGTGTGTTTTCCAGGCGGTTTTGATTAGCCTTAGAGAACAAATTTAAGATCTCTTTTCGATTATATTGAGAGTTATCGATATTTGCTTTTAGTGCCATTCTTCAGATCTTGAGTATTTCAGTGAATTTAGAAGTATTTTTGTTCACGATTTATATCGGCAGACAGCTAAAATTCTGCAATGAATTATTAGGAAATCAGTCTATGATATAAGATGTTTATTATCTGGTTGGATATAAAAAATAACAATAAAATCAAATAGATAATTATATTTTACTTGTCTGGACTGATTCAGTTTATGAGGTTTCTATACGGATAAAAATATCGATAAACTGAGAAAAAGCCCTAACTGTTATAGACGTGTCGGCTTTGCCACACTTATTATTATGCAATCTGCACATTATTTTGGTAATCTTGCTAAGTTTTGTAGTCGTCCTTGCCTTAAGGACTAAACTAATAAGACCGATAAACACCCAATTATCGGAAAAATCATTTGAGAGGAATATATGTATACAAAAGATATGACTATAGCCGGTTTTGATCCGGAACTTTGGGATGCGATGGAAGGTGAGCGCCATCGCCAGGAAGAACACATTGAGTTAATCGCTTCAGAAAATAATACCAGCCCGCGAGTAATGGAAGCCCAAGGTTCAGTATTAACTAATAAGTATGCAGAAGGCTATCCTGGCAAACGCTATTATGGCGGTTGTGAACATGTTGATATCGTAGAGTCTTTAGCTATTGAACGGGTTAAAGAATTATTTGGCGCGGCTTGGGCGAATGTTCAATCACATTCAGGTTCGCAAGCTAATGGCGCTGTGTATCATGCTTTAATTGAGCCGGGTGATACCATTATGGGTATGAGCTTAGCGCATGGCGGTCACTTAACTCATGGTGCATCTGTGAATGTATCGGGTCGTATTTACAACGCAATTCAATACGGTCTTAATGAAGAAACGGGCGAGATTGACTATGACGAAGTAGAGCGTCTTGCTTTAGAGCATAAGCCTAAGTTGATTATGACTGGCTTTTCAGCGTATTCACAAATCATCGATTGGCAACGTTTCCGTGATATCGCGGATAAAGTTGGTGCTTATATGGTATCTGATATTTCACACGTAGCCGGTCTTATTGCAGCAGGCATCTATCCAAGCCCTATTGATATTGCTGATGTAACAACAACAACAACTCATAAAACTTTACGTGGTCCTCGTTCAGGTTTAATCATGGGTAAAGCTAATGAAGAAATCGAGAAAAAAGTAAACTTCTTAGTTTTCCCTGCATATCAAGGTGGTCCTTTAATGCATATCATTGCGGGTAAAGCAGTGGCATTTAAAGAAGCATTAGAACCAGGCTTTAAAGAGTATCAAAAACAAGTTGTTGCAAATGCTAAAGCCATGGTTTCTGTATTTCTTGGCCGTGGAGTTGATATTGTTTCAGGTGGTACTGAAAACCATTTATTCTTGGTTGACCTTGTTAAGAAAGGTATTACCGGTAAAGCTTTGGATGCAGTACTTGATTCTGTACATATTACTGTCAATAAAAACGCTGTTCCAAACGATCCGCAATCGCCATTTGTGACCAGTGGTATTCGTATCGGAACACCTTCAATTACTACTCGTGGTTTTAAAGAAGCTGAGAGTGAACAAGTTGGTAATTGGATTTGCGATATCATCGACAATATGGAAGATGAATCGGTTCATGCTCGTGTTAAAGCTGAAGTTTCTGAGCTTTGTGCGAAATTTCCTATGTATGGAAAATAAGTTTTTATTGCTTAGCTACTAAGTAATATAAGCTTATTTGCGTTAGAATATGGGGAAGCACTTTGTGTTTCCCCATTTTAGTTTTTAGAGGACTGTTAAGACATGCGTTGTCCATTTTGTTCGGCACTTGATACAAGAGTGATTGATTCACGACTCGTTGGTGAAGGTGATCAAATACGTCGTCGTCGCGAATGTATCCAATGTAAAGAACGTTTTACCAGTTATGAAACTGCGGAACTTAACTATCCTAGAATTGTAAAGTCAGATGGTCGGCGTGAGCCTTTTATTGAAGAAAAATTACGTGGCGGAATTAATCGTGCTTTAGAAAAGCGCCCAGTTGAAATTGATAAAATTGAAGTTGCTATTTCTCACATTAAACACAAACTAAGAGCACAAGGTGAACGTGAAGTGAATTCACGTACTGTAGGTGATTGGGTGATGGAACAACTTAGAGCAATGGATCAAGTTGCTTATGTACGCTTTGCTTCTGTTTATCAATCGTTTGAAAACGTACGAGCTTTTCTCGATGAAATCGAACGATTAGAAAACGAATTACCTCCTGAAATTAAAGAAAGTCAGTTGAATTTATTACCTTCTGAAGCGGATGATAAATAATCACTTTTTAGTGTGCTCTGGATCATCTAACTAAAATGAACTGGTCAGCCCAAGATTATTCTTTTATGGCAAGAGCCATTCAATTGGCAAAACATGGGTTATACAGTACTCATCCGAATCCGCGTGTGGGATGTGTCATTGAGAAAAATAATCAAATTATTAGTGAGGGTTGGCATGCATATGCTGGTGGTCCACATGCGGAAGTCGTTGCATTAAATAATACTGATGAAGATTTAACAGATGCAACTGTGTATATAACACTTGAGCCTTGTAGTCATCAAGGTAAAACGCCACCATGCTCAAATGCTTTAATTGAACGCAATGTTAAAACCGTGATAGTCGCAATGCTTGATCCTAATCCTTTGGTTGATAGTGAAGGTTTAGCAAAGTTAAAAGCAGCTAATATTCAAACTATGTCGGGTTTATTAGAGCAACAGGCACAGAAATTGAATCCAGGTTTTGTCAAGCGTATGAAAAAAGGTTTGCCTTATGTACGTTGTAAACTTGCGATGAGTTTGGATGGCAACATTGCATTAAGTAATGGTATCAGTAGTTGGATAAGTTCTGAACAATCCAGAAAAGATGTACAGTATTTACGTGCACAAAGCTCTGCTATTCTAACCAGTGTTAATACGGTTATTAAAGATGATCCACAATTGACGGTTAGATTAGAACAGCTAAAAGACTATCAACCATTGCGAGTGATATTGGACTCAGATTTAACTACACCTATCGACGCAAAATTATTTTCAATCGGTGGAAAAGTAGTTATTTGTACTACAAGTTCAAATCAAGAAAAGAAACAAAGTTTTATTGATAAAGGAATAGAAGTCATTTCAATGGATGAGAAAAACGGCAAAGTTGATATTATCTCGACTTTAAAGTGGTTGGCAGAAGATAAAGAAATTAATGAAGTATTAGTCGAAGCAGGCTCTGAATTATCTGGAGCTATGATAGAACAAAATTTAGTGGATGAGTTAATAGTCTATCAAGCAAATATTTTATTAGGAAATAAAGCAAAAAACTTAGTAACGTTGCCTGATTTATTATCGATGGATGAAGGTATAAAATTACAGTTAAAAGAACAACGATATTTCGGCAACGATCAAAAAATGATTTTTACTTTATCATAAAGAGATTGAATATAGTTTTATGTTTAGCGGTATAATTGAAACAACAGGTGTCATCAAAAACGTTCAAGATAAAGCGGGTGATAAACGTTTTGTTATCGACGTGAATACTTTAGAACTTAATGATTTAAAAATAGGTGATAGTATTTCAGTAAATGGTGTTTGTTTAACAGCAATTGAAATAAGTAATAAAAATATTACATTTGATGTTTCAAATGAAACATTAGCATGTAGTAATCTAGGTTCTCTAGAATTGAATGAGTCTGTGAATTTAGAAAGGGCTTTAAAATTATCAGATCGAGTTAATGGTCATTTAGTGACTGGTCATATTGATACCGTAGCCGAGATTATATCTAAACAAGCTGATGGACGCAGTTGGCGTTATGAGATAAGTATTGATCAAAAATATATAAAGTATATTTGTGCTAAAGGTTCTGTTTGTATTGATGGCGTTAGCCTCACAGTGAATACCGTTCAAGATAACAGTTTTTCTGTTAATATTATCCCACATACAAGTGTGAAGACATTATTTAGTGATTACGATGTTGGCACTCAAGTAAATATTGAAGTCGATATGATGGCTCGATACATTGAAAGTTTAATGCAAAAAGATTCATAAGATGGAATTAAATACAACTGAAGAAATAATAGAAGATATTCGCCAAGGTAAGATGGTGGTTATTATGGATGATGAAGATCGTGAAAACGAAGGCGATTTATTAATGGCTGCATCGGCAGTGGATGCGGATGCCATTAACTTTATGGCAAAGTATGGTCGAGGATTAATTTGTTTAACACTGACTCGTGAACGTTGTCAGATGTTAAATTTACCTTTAATGGCGCGTAATACTCATTCGAATACTTCTACTAACTTTACTGTTTCAATTGAAGCAGCTACTGGTGTCACAACTGGAATATCGGCAGCTGATCGAGCCTTAACTATTCAAAAAGCGGTAGCAGAAAATGCTAAACCGACAGACTTAGTTCAACCTGGTCATGTGTTTCCAATTATGGCATTGCCTGGAGGAGTCTTATCTCGTGCTGGTCATACCGAAGCCGGTTGTGATTTAGCAAGACTAGCCGGTTTGGACCCATATGCGGTTATAGTCGAAATCTTGAAAGAAGATGGAACTATGGCAAGAAGACCTGATTTAGAAATTTTTGCTAAAGAACATGGATTAAAATTAGGTACGATTGCGGATTTAATCCATTTTCGAAGTGCTAATGAAAAAACGATTAAACGAGTAGCGCATAATACAATGCCAACTGAATTTGGAGAATTTAATATCGTTGCTTTTCAAGATACTATTCAAAATGATCTACATTATGCTTTGATAAAAGGAAAGATTGATCCTGATAATCCTATTTTAGTTAGAGTGCATATTAGTAATCCAGTTCATGATTTAACTTCCAGTATTCGAAATGATACAGGGTGGTTGTTAAGAGATGTTTTGAAACGTGTTTCAAAAGAAAAAAATGCGGTAGTTTTGATTTTATGTAATCAATTTTCGACTGAAGATTTGGTTTATCAGATTTCTACTTACCACGCCGATGAAAGTACGATCGTTGATAAATCATCAAATACTCAATCAGCTCAAAAAGATTTGCGAACTTATGGGTTAGGGGCACAAATCCTATCTGACCTTGGGGTAAAGAAAATGCGTGTATTAAGCGCTCCGAAAAAAATGCATGCAATTTCAGGATTTGATCTTGAAGTTGTTGAATATGTAAATTAAATATTTGAAGAATGAAAATAATAGATAAAAAAACTGAAATTACGAATGCAAAAATAGCTATTGTTGCAAGTCGCTATAATAGTTTTATTGTTGATCGATTAGTCGAAGGCGCGATTCAATTATTGGAAGAAAATAATGTTTCTTCTGATGACATCACTTTAGTCAGAGTTCCTGGTGCTTTTGAAATCCCAATTGCTATAGATGCATTAGCAAAACAAGAAACCTTTGATGGTATTATAACGTTAGGTGCAGTGATTCGTGGCGAGACCCCACATTTTGATTATATCTGTACTGAATGTGCGCGTGGTGTTAATCAGGTTTCTCTTGATTATCATCTGCCTATTGCTTTTGGAGTATTAACGGTTGATACAACTGACCAGGCTTTAGATCGTTCTGGCCAAGAAGAAAGTAATAAAGGAGCTGAAGCAGCGGCCACATTGCTTGAAATGATCAACGTCGTTAGGGAAATTCGTGGTGAGTGAAACGTCTTCTAATCGTGCAAAAGTGAAAGCTCGGCGTAATGCTATGCAAGCTATTTATCAATGGCATATGACGGATGTAGATATGCATGATGTTATTAAGCAGTTTAAAGAAGAACGTTCTGAAATTAATAAGGCTGACATAAACTATTTTGAAAGCCTTTTGCATGGTGTAAAAAAGAATACTGAAACCATACGTGAAAACTATAAAAGTTATCTTGATAGGCCATTAGATGAAATTGATCCAGTAGAATTATCTATATTGGATTTAGGAGTTTACGAATTACTCTATCACCCAGAATTACCTTGGCGTGTCGTGATTAATGAATATGTTGAGTTGGCAAAAATGTTTGGCGCAGAAGATTCTTATAAATATGTTAATAAAATTATAGACCAAGCGGCTCAAGCTATTCGCGCAACAGAAATTCAAGCTTTTACTCAATAGCGATTTTTTTTCGTTTCAATGAAAGAATCCGAGATAATACGAAAATATTTTTTATCTCAAACTAAACAACCTGAAACTATTTTAGGCATTGGTGATGATGCCGCTGTATTAGATGTACCACCAGGATATCAATTAGCCACCTCAGTAGATACCTTAGTTTCTGATGTACATTTCTTTGCTGATCAAAAACCAGAAGATATTGCTTATAAATCATTGGCGGTAAATTTAAGTGATATGGCAGCAATGGCTGCTATACCTAAGGCTTTTTTATTGTCAATTACAATGCCTGAAATTTCTGAGCTTTGGCTAGAAGCTTTTAGTAAAGGTTTATTCGAGTTATCAGAACAATACGCAGTGGATTTAATTGGTGGTGATTTATCTAAAGGTCCATTATCGATTTCAATTACAGTATTAGGATTGTCAGAAATTGGAAAAAGTATTCTTCGTACTGGTGCAACTATCGGAGACAATATTTATGTCAGTGGTTTTCTTGGTGATGCTGGCCTTGCTTTAGAATGCATTAAGAATTTAGAAGATGCTAAGTTAATACAAGATAAATTATTTAAGCCAACTCCAAGAGTAGCGTTAGGTCAGTCATTAGTCGATATTGCAAATAGTATGATTGATATTTCAGATGGCTTAATTTTAGATTTAGAACGGATATTGAATTTAAGTACAGTTGGAGCAGATATTTATTTAGATTCCTTGCCTCTTTCCAATGAATTACAGAAGCTAACAAGTTTAGATAATGCTATTAAACATGCATTGGCTTCAGGCGATGATTATGAACTGTGTTTCACAGCTCCAGATAATAAAAAAAATAGTATTGAGAAAATATCTCATGATTTGGAAATTCCGATCACCTGTATTGGTAAAATTACCAAAGGTGATCGGTTAAATTTAATTGATAAAGATGGTAGCAATGTTGTTAATAGTTATTCAGGCCATGAACATTTTAAATAAACTATTACATTAAATGTTCGTCTTTAAAATCATCGTTATTAATATCCATTTCTGAATCTTCATCATCGGTTCCTTTGGTAATTTCTAAATTTTTACGCATGACCTCTTGGCGCATTTCGCGACGCATTTTAGCGCACTCATAGAGTCTTTTTTCCATATCTGTATCGAATTGAATCGGTGGTACTTCTACTTTTTTACCATCCTCACCAATAGCAACCATA
Organism: Gammaproteobacteria bacterium; assembly: GCA_965243205.1. Taxonomy (GTDB): domain Bacteria; phylum Pseudomonadota; class Gammaproteobacteria; order Eutrophobiales; family Eutrophobiaceae; genus CBDEUK01. Next base: position 868,433 of record CBDEUK010000002.1, on the reverse strand, counting down.
GTGAAATAGCTTGAATTGGTGTGACGTCTTACTTTGGTTTGTAAGTTTTCAGAGAATACTTTTACACCAACCTCCATTGAGGTCCTTCCAACATAGTTTACATTTGCTAAGACAGTGACTAACTCTCCAACTTTGATGGGTTCTTTGAAAATAACTTGGTCAAGGGATAATGTGACTACATATGACTTACTATATCGAGCCGCACAGGCATAAGCAGCTTGGTCTAATAATTTTAATAATGCACCTCCATGAACATTCCCAGCAAAATTTGCCATGTCAGGTGTCATTAGTATGGTCATTTCTAATGATTTTTCTTGTTTTTTTTCCATCTATATACTCAATATTTATTTATAAATTAATATAACCTTGTTCTTTATAAGAACTGATAGTTTTTGGAGCGAAAGGAACAGGTTCAATAAACTCAGGTAGCTCACTAAGTTCAAACCCTAAACTATTCATAGTCGTTTTACATACTTTCATATCAATCGTATTAAAGGCATCTAGTTTAGCGGCTAAATCGACAATAGATTTATTCTCAAGATAATTTTTTTTAGTAAAATAATCGATGTCAGGGCCATGTAAAACCATAATAATTTCCAGATCATTAAATGCTTCAGGTGAAGCTTCTGTAACTTCTGCGATACGTGATAGTAGATCTTCTAGTTCTTCAATAGTGTGTTCCGTAACATCAAATAAATAATGCTTATTTTCTATTTGAATTTGTTGATTATTATTATTTGGTATTTGAATATTTTTTAATTTAATAACATTTGCGAACGCCTCGCGTAATTGCTCAATAGTAGGATCTGTTGTCTTTATAATTTTTTTAGAATTATTATTTTCTATATCGTCGTTTCCACAACCGAAGATTAAAATAATGAGAAAAAAAAGAGCATTGATATAAAGAGAATTATTTTTATTCATTATCAATAGAGACTCCAAAACCTTTTTGCAAAATATCTTGAATCGATCTCACAACATAACGACCGCGTTTAGCATAAGGATCTTCTGCGGTTGCATGTTCTTGCATTTTAACAAATGTGTCAGTGGCCATTCTAAGTTGCAAGGTACCTTTGTTATGCCAAGCTTTGGTATTCTTGGGCTCAATCTCATAGGCTTTTGTGTAAGCAAGTAATGCTTGTTCATTTTTATTAGCTTGGGAATAACAATTCCCCAATCGAAACCACACAGAATCATTATTAGGGTGGAGTTTTACTAATGCCTCATAATGTTCTATGGCTAATGACCAATTTTCTACATCATAAGCGGCATCAGCTTTTTGCTGATGCTCTAAAACGATATTTATTTCATCATTATTAAGATGGTTTTTTGTTGTAATAGAATTACATGCGGTTAATACCGTAAAGATAAAAAGAATAAATACATGTTTATGAAAAATTACCGGTCGCATTGACAACTCATAAATTTAAGAAGGAAGAAATGATATTTTTACTTATTATAAAGGTAATACACAGATTTTGTAGTCATTAGTATTGTAATTTTCCCTGCAACCGTTGTGAATTTGAAAAATTATAGCAATCAAAGCTTTATATAGGGGAAAAAATGGCTAAAATAGCGCACCATAATTTTCGAAATATGTATCAATAAAGAGGAAAGAATGACAGAAAACTCGAACCAGGAAACGCTTGGTTTTCAAACCGAAGTGACTCAATTATTGGATTTGATGATCCATTCTCTATACAGCAATAAAGAAATATTTTTACGTGAATTGATTTCAAATGCTTCTGATGCTGCAGATAAATTACGATTTTTAGCGTTGAAAGATGACTCGCTTTACGAAAACGATCCAGATTTAAAAATCACCATTGAATTTGATGAAAAACTAAAAACTCTCAGCGTGATAGATAATGGTATCGGTATGTCACGCGATGATGTGATTGAGCATCTGGGCACTATTGCCAAGTCTGGTACTAAACAGTTTTTTGATGCCTTAACTGGAGATCAGCAACATGATGCTCAACTGATTGGACAATTCGGTGTTGGTTTTTACTCATCATTTATTGTGGCTGATAGAGTTGAAGTCATGACCCGAAAAGCGGGTTTGCCAAGAGCCGAAGGCGTTAAGTGGTCTTCAGAAGGTAAAGGGGATTATACGGTTGAGACTATCGATAGACCTAACCGAGGAACTCGAATTACATTATTTTTACGTGATGAAGATAAAGAGTTTTTAAACGGTTACCGTCTACGTGAAATTATAAAAAAATATTCTGATCACATTTCATTGCCAATTGAGATGGCTAAAGAAGTCACTAAGGATGAAGATGGTAAAGAGCAAGAAGCTGGAATCGAAGTTATCAACAGTGCGACCGCATTATGGACAAAGAATAAACGCGATATTAAGGAAGAAGAATATAATGAATTTTACAAACACATTGCTCATGATTATGAAGATCCATTAGCATTTACCCATAATCGAGTTGAAGGTAAAACGGAATACACCAGTCTATTATTTATTCCCAAACGTGCACCGTTTGATATGTGGGATCGAGAACAGAGTCATGGCGTTAAACTTTATGTGAAACGTATTTTTATCATGGATGATGCTAAGCAATTATTGCCTTCTTTTTTACGTTTTGTAAAAGGTGTAGTGGATTCAGACGATTTGCCTTTGAATGTCTCTAGAGAAATTCTACAGCAGAATAAAACCATCGATTCGATGCGTGCAGGCTGCACAAAAAAAATTCTCGATACATTAGCTTCACTATCTAAAAAAGAGCCTGAAAAATACGCAGATTTCTGGAAAGAATTCGGCCGGGTGATCAAAGAAGGTGTGATCGACGAGCCAGAAAAACGTGAAGATATTGCGAAGCTATTCCGATTTGCTTCAACTCATACTGATACGGAAGAACAAAATACTTCATTAGAAGATTACGTTAGTCGTATGAAAGATGACCAAAAGGCAATCTTCTACGTAACTGCTGAAAGTTTTGCGACTGCTAAAAACAGCCCACATTTAGAAATTTTCAGAAAAAAAGATATCGAAGTGTTATTTTTAACCGATCATGTCGATGAATGGGTAACAACTCATCTAACAGAGTTTGATGGTAAGCCATTACAATCTGTGACAAAAGGAGAACTGGATCTAGGAGAAGATAAAGATACTTCTGAGAATGAAGATAGTAAAAAAGATGATAAGGAAGTTATCGAGCTTTGCGATAAGATCAAAAACATCCTTGAAGATAAAGTGAAAGATGTCCGTATTACGAATCGCTTAACAACGTCTCCAGCTTGTTTAGTCGCGGATGAAAATGATATGGGCTTGAACTTGGAGAGAATATTAAAAGCTTCAGGTCAAAAAATGATGGGGCCTGGTACAAAACCGATACTAGAGATTAATGCGGATCATCCTATTGTGCTTAAAATAAAAGATGAACAAAAGGAAGAGCAATTAGGTGAATGGTCAAAAATTTTATTTGACCAGGCTTTACTAAGTGAAGGTGGGCAGCTAGATGACCCTGCAGGCTTTGTTCAAAGGTTCAATAAACTCTTCATCGAAATGGATGCAGGTTAGTATTTTTTATGGATATTTCTGAAGTCGATATATCCAAACTACTCAAAGAGTTGAGTGATATTGGTGTCGCGCTCTCTGCAGAAAAGGATCATGAGCGTTTAATGGAAATGATCTTACTGCGTGCAATGGATATTACCAATGCAGATGGCGGGACTTTATATCTCATGGATGAAACGAATAAAGAACTCATGTTTGAGATCATGCATAACCACTCTTTGAAATTACATCAAGGGGGTAAAAGTTCGAAACCCATCCAGTTTTATCCAATTCCACTCTATGATGAAGATGAAAAACCTAATTACGTAAACGTGGCTGCCTGTGTCGCTCTTAATTCAGAGGTATTAAATATTAAAGATGCCTATGAAGATGAGCAATTTGATTTTTCAGGCACACGTAAATTCGACAGTAAGATGTCATATCGATCACAATCATTTCTTACAGTACCTTTATGTAAAGATAAGGACGAAGTGATTGGCGTATTACAGTTAATTAATGCAATCGATCGTAAAACGAATATGGTAAAAGAGTTTTCAGTTTTAGATCAGCAATTAGTTGGTTCACTTGCTTCTCAAGCAGCTGTTGCTATCACTAATAAAAATTTACTCGAATCACAAAAAAATCTTTTTGATGCATTTATTAAATTAATCGCTGTCGCTATTGATGAAAAATCTCCGCATACTGGTGAACATTGTTTACGAGTACCTGTAATCACGAATATGTTAGCTAGAGCAGTATGTGATATTGATAAGGGACCGTTCAAAGATTTTAATATGACGGATGAAGAAATTTATGAGTTAGATGTGGCAGCTTGGTTACATGATTGCGGAAAAATTACCACGCCTGAATATGTCGTTGATAAAAGTACTAAATTAGAAACGATTTATGATCGAATTGAATTAGTTAATTTACGATATGAAATATTAATTCGTGATGCAAGAATAAAAGCGTTGTTACGCACATCGGAAAATGATGGTTTCGAAGCCAAAGAAGATCTTCAATATCAACAAGAAGTAGATCGATTACTAAAACAACGAGACTTTATTCAAAAAACCAATGTTGGCGGTGAATATTTATCAGAAGAAGATAAACTCAGTATCGAAAATATTGCTGAAACATCTATTACTTATTCGGATAACAATACCAAACCGTTATTAAGCGATGAAGAAATTAATAATTTACAAATTAGCCGCGGTACTTTAACCCTACGCGAACGAGAAATTATCCATAATCATGTTTCCGTTACTATAAAAATGTTGGAATCATTGCCTTATCCTAAACATTTAGAGCGTGTACCTGAATATGCTGGTGGTCATCATGAACGTATGGATGGTACAGGTTATCCAAACGGCTTAACTCAGGAGCAAATGTCTGTACCTGCTCGTATGTTAGCCATTGCTGATGTATTTGAAGCATTAACATCAGTAAGTCGTCCATATAAAAAAGGTATGAAACTTTCACAAGCCTTATCAATACTGGGACGTATGAAACAAGATAACCATGTTGATTCGCAATTGTTTGATGTGTTTATCGATCAAAAAGTATATTTAAAGTTTGCAGAAGAATATTTAAATCCTGAACAGATCGATGAAGTCGATCTCAATAACCTGCCTGGATATTCTCCGATTGTCTGATCAAAATTCACTAACCGTTCTTGAGTTAGTTCATATCATTGAAGAACGTTTTGATAAAGCAAATCTGTTTTATGGTCATGGTACATCCAATCCATTAGATGAAGCCGTTTATTTAGTATTCACTGTTTTAAATTTACCATTTGATTGTTCAGAAGAAGCTGTTCAAGAGTTGGTCGATTCTCAACAAATAAACACAATAGATGAAATTTGCCAACAACGTATCGATTCTCGAAAACCAATGGCTTATTTACTTAACGAAGCATGGTTTTGTGGCTTACCTTTTTATGTGAATGAAAATGTATTAATCCCTCGTTCGCCCATCGCCGAGTTAATTGAAGAACGGTTTCAACCTTGGTTAGATATTAATTCAGTAAATAATATATTAGACATTGGAACAGGTTCTGGTTGTATAGCCATTGCATGTGCTTATGCTTTTGAAGAAGCTATGGTTCATGCTGCTGATATATCTTCTGCTGCTATTGAAGTTGCAACGAGAAATATTAATGAACATAACTTATCTCATCGCATGCGAGCTGTTGAATCAGATTTATTTTCAAATATTGAAACCAAGAATTATGATCTTATCGTAAGTAACCCGCCGTATGTCAGTGATGCGGAAGTAGCAGAATTGCCTGAAGAGTATCATCATGAACCGGTTACAGGCTTACGTGCTGATGATGAAGGATTATCTTTAGTAAAACAGATTTTAAGACAGGCTCCAGATTATTTAAATGATAACGGTATATTGATTGTAGAAGTAGGGCATTCGCAACAGGCATTAATTGATGCATTACCTGAAATTCCCTTTTTCTGGTTTGAATTCGCTAATGGTGGAGAAGGCGTATTTATGTTGAATAAGGAACAATTATTGTCGATTTCAGTCTAGAATAGAGTAATGACCATTGTGATTCGCACAAAATGAAACACATATTACCGAACATCTTATTACTTATTTCTTTCAGTGCTTTGCTGGCCTGTTCTGAAGCGCATTCTTTACCAAAACTAGAAGACGTTGATGGCAATGTGCAAGCAATGGATCAATATATCGGAAAAGGGAAATGGGTTTTGGTGAATGTTTGGAGTCCCACCTGCACTTGGTGTTTGCGTGAATTACCTAAGATTGAAGCGTTTAATAAAAAACATAAAGATACTATCACCACTGTTGGCGTCACACTTGATTACCCCAGTTTTGAGTATGGCAAAGCGGATATCGTTAAAAAATTTCTTGAGATAAATCCAATTGATTTTCCTATCTTTTTAGCAGATCTAGATTTAACCGCGGAATTAATTGGAAGAAGGTTAGTTGGTATTCCGCAAACAACACTCTTTCATCCAGATGGACGGGTCGTCGCGCGTTGGTCGGGAGATATTGAAACGTCAGATTTGGAACAATTCATAGCTGAATTTGATGAAATGCATCAGGACGATCCGTTTGTTGACCCATTCGAAGACGAATAAACCTTTGTTTTTTCACAGCATTAGATTAATATATCGAAATATAACGATATATTAATAAATAATAAGAAAATTCATGTATGAAACCAGACATTGATTCTACAGATTTTGTTGCAGGTAATGGCTTGCTCGATAGGCGTTTATTCCTCAAACAAGGTTTGGTATTCAGTTCGGCTGCTATAGTGAGCAGCGCGTGTTCGGCGGAAACAGAAACCTCAATCGACAAAACAATTTCGGACTCAGCTGAATTCGATCCAGCGAATCCAGTCTGGATGAAACAACCTGGCGATCCTTTCTCTAGTTATGGCCAACCATCAGAATACGAATCTGATGTGGTTCGATTTCCATCTGCAAATGAGTCTGTTCCAGGCAATGGTGTGGCATGGACACCGTTACATGAACTTGAAGGCACAATCACCCCAAATGGCTTACATTACGAGCGTCACCATAACGGTGTTCCTCAAATCGACCCGGCCAAACATCAATTAGTCATACATGGTTTAGTCGAAACACCGAAAAAATTTAGCGTCGATAATTTATTGCAATATCCAATGCAATCAAAGATTTGCTTTATCGAATGTGGTGGCAATAGCAATGCAGGTTTTAACACACAACCATCACGTTCTGATGTTGGCTATTTTCATGGTTTAGTTTCCAATGCGGAATGGACCGGTATTCCACTGGCGACATTATTCAACGAAGTTGGAATTAAACCCGAAGGTAAATGGTTAGTTGCTGAAGGTGCTGATGCCTTTGCGATGAATATCTCTGTGCCATTAGAAAAAGCCATGCAAGATGGAATGTTAGGTCTTTATCAAAATGGCGAACGTATCAGACCAGAGAATGGTTATCCGATGCGGCTTATCTTTCCAGGATGGGAAGCGGTGACACATGTGAAATGGGTAAGACGTTTAACCATTACTGATCGATCTATAATGGCACGTAATGAAACTGCGCGATATACCGAGTTACAACCTGACGGTAAAGCACGTATGTTTACTTTTGTAATGGAAGCTAAATCATTAATCCTTTCACCATCAGGTGGTATGCGATTAAAGCGTCCAGGTTTATATCAAATTACTGGTTTAGCTTGGACAGGTAACGGCAAGATCAAAGCGGTAGAAGTGTCAGCCGATGGTGGTGAAACCTGGGCTGAAGCGGAATTACAAGAACCTGTTTTGGATAGAGCCTTCACACGTTTTCGTATGCCTTGGCAATGGAATGGTCAAAGTGCAATTTTAAAAAGCCGGGCCATTGATGAAACAGGTTATGTACAACCTGAACGTGAAGAACTGATTAAAAATCGTGGTCGACATGGCTTCTTTCATTACAACGCTATTGTTACGTGGCAAGTAGAAGAAGATGGTTCCATTACTCATATTTATAAAAGCGAAGACGATGAATCTAACGAAACTATTTCTATTGACGCTGGTTGGGATTAATTTTTTCTTCATTCAACTTAGCCATGCAGAAGTTGTTCAAGGCCCAGGTCTTGGAGAACCTATTAGTGCAGAAGAGTTAACAACCTATGATATCGGTATCATGCCAGATGGTACTGGATTACCCAGTGGTGCTGGTTCTGTTCAACAAGGTGAAAAACTCTATCAAGAAAAATGTTTAGCCTGTCATGGTGAAGGTGGAGTAGGGAATACAGGCGAGCAACTTGCCGGTGCTATCAATAAACTTACCGATGAATGGCCTGAAAAAACAATAGGCACCTATTGGCCATATGCAACTACCTTATTCGATTTTACCCGCCGCTCTATGCCAATGAATCAACCAGGTTCATTAACGAATGATGAAACCTACGCATTGGTTGCTTATATGCTGTACTTAAATAACCTCGTCGCCGAAGATGTAGTAATGAATTCTGAAACTATAAAGAATTTTCAAATGCCGAATAAAACTGGGTTTATAAATATATATAAAGGACTAGAATAACTATCTTTTTAAAACAATTTACTTAAAATTGTTTTATGCCTGATCAATTATTTATCCCAAATATAATTCAATCTACTACTTACGAGATAAAAAAATCTCAGTTCATTGGAACTATAGCCCCCATAAATTTACAGACCGAAGCTGTGAAAATACTTCAACAACAAGCTGAAGAACATCCGCAAGCTAATCATATTGCCTTTGCGTGGAAGATTCGTAATCCAGATGGTTCGATGAATATTAAATTTCATGATGCAGGTGAACCTTCGGGAACAGCAGGCAAACCGATTTTAAATTATTTAGAAGGTGCTGGATTAATAAATTGTATTATTACTGTCGTGCGTTATTTTGGTGGAGTAAAGCTTGGAGCAGGTGGATTAACACGTGCTTATGGCACGGCTGCGAAACAAGTCATTGAAGTTGCTGAGTTAAAACCTTGGGTTCTACAAATAGAATTACAGTTTTATTTTGATTATTCAGAAATGCAGCAGTTTGAATACGATTTGAAACAGCATGATGGTGTTTTTATTCATCAAGAGTTTTTAGAACAAATACATGTTAAAGTGCAGTTGCCTGAATCCAATTCAAAATCTTTTATTGAACTCCATAAAAATAAATTATTAAAAGAATCAACTGATGAAACGTAATGATGTAAAAAAATTACTCTCTTCTCATGAAAAATTAAACCAAACTGATCGACTGAAAGTTGTTTCACATGTACAACGCAATGATGGTGAATGGTACGTTAATACAATTATGGTTGAAGGAGTCGAAACGCCGTTTCGCTATAAACGAAAACAAGAATATCAAAGTCTAAAAGGCAGCTACGTGAATATGACGTATTATTCTGATAGAGAAACGGTTGCTGGCATGGAAATGCAGGTAATGACAGTGGTTCGAATTCGCAAATCCTAAACAAAATTAATGTCAAGAATATTCACCCATGGTGAATACTGTTATACTCCGCGCCCATGTCTGGAAATACTTTTGGAAAATTATTTACTTTAACTACCGCTGGCGAAAGTCATGGGCTGGGCTATCTTGGTATTATTGATGGTTGTCCGCCTGGGCTAGAAATCAGTGAAGATGATTTACAGGTCGATCTTGATCGTCGTAAGCCTGGTCAGTCCCGTCATGTTACACAACGTAAAGAATCAGACAAAGTTCGCATCTTTGCCGGCGTGTTCGAAGGGGTGACTACAGGAACGCCGATAGGTTTGGTGATAGAAAACGAAGACCAAAAGTCAAAAGACTATTCCAATATTAAAGATATGTTCCGTCCTGGTCATGCTGACTACACTTATTTACAAAAATACGGTATCCGAGATTATCGTGGTGGCGGTCGTTCTTCAGCGCGAGAAACCTGTATGCGTGTCGCTGCTGCTGGTATCGCTAAGAAATATCTAAAAGAAAAGTTCGGTATGAACATTCGCGGGTATTTATCTGAGCTTGGCCCAAATAAAATCGAATTTAAAAGTTGGGATGGTGTGAACGATAACCCATTCTTCTCTCCTGAGCCAGATGGAATCGATGCGCTTGAAACGTATATGGATGCCCTTCGTAAAAGTGGTGATTCGGTTGGCGCACGTATTAATGTGATTGCGGATAATATGCCTGTCGGCTTAGGCGAACCAATCTTTGACCGATTAGATGCTGATATTGCGAAAGCTATGATGAGTATCAATGCAGTGAAAGGTGTTGAAATAGGCGCTGGCTTTGAATGCATTACTCAAACCGGAACTGAACATCGAGATGAGATGACACCAGAGGGATTTCTATCAAATAATGCTGGCGGCGTGTTAGGTGGTATTTCTAGTGGTCAGGATTTAGTCGTCAGTATTGCGTTAAAAGCAACTTCAAGTATTCGACTTCCTGGGCAAACGGTTAACCGCTCTGGTGAAAAAGATGAAGCAATCACTAAAGGTCGACATGACCCTTGCGTAGGTATCCGTGCGACTCCAATTGCTGAAGCGATGTTGGCATTAACATTAATGGATCATGTATTACGTCATCGTGGACAGTGTGGTGATGTTCAAACAGATACGCCTGTTCTCCCTTCAGAAGCTTAATCCTTAAATGAATTCTTCATCGCAGGTTCCCTACTGGCGCTTGTCGAGTTTCTATTTTGCGTATTTTGCAGCCCTTGGAGCTTTCATTCCTTATTGGTCATTGTATTTACAATCAATCAACTTTGACGCAGAAGCCATTGGTTTACTATCAGCAATTTTAGTCGGCAGTAAAATTGTAGCGCCTAATTTATTAGGTTGGATGGCCGATCATTCTGGTAAACGCATGCGAATCATTCGAATTGGTTCCTTAATTTCGGTTATTGCATTTGTTGGCGCTTTTTTTACGACCAGTTTTTGGGGTTTGGCTTTTGTAATGTTAAGTTTTGGATTTTTCTGGAATGCGACATTGGCTCAATATGAAGTCACTACTTTAAATTATTTAAAAAATTCTTCTTATCAATATTCTCACATACGTTTATGGGGCTCTATTGGTTTTATTCTTATTGGATGGTTACTTGGTTTATTATTTGAAAAAATTGAAATACGTTATTTAGTACATGTGATTTTTTTCATTATGATATTAATTTTAATATCGAGTTTTTTAGTTAATGATAAAAAAGAATCAGAAAGTGCGAATGAAAAAAAATCCATAGTTTCAACGTTGTCACAATGGAAAGTGATCGGTTTGATTTTAGGTTGTATCTTTATGCAAGGAAGTCATGGGCCTTATTACACTTTTTACTCTATCTATTTAGAAGAGAATAATTATTCACTAAGTTTCATTGGGCAAATGTGGGCCTTAGGTGTGATAGCAGAAGTGTTTGTGTTTGCTTATATGCATAAACTCAGTCAATGCTTCACAATAAAAGCATTATTCTTGGCCAGTATCTTAATAACAGCGGTTCGTTGGAGTTTAATAGCTTCGTTTGTTGATAACCTCGCGATCATTATTTTTGCACAATTATTACATGCTGCAAGTTTTGCTTTGTACCATGCCTGTGCGATTACATTATTTCATGAATATTTCACTGGTTCTATCCAAGGGCGTGGGCAAGCCTTATACAGTAGTGCAGGTTATGGCTTAGGAATTACTTTAGGAACGTATTTAAGTGGATTGGTATGGGATAAAATTGGTGGTACACAAACATTTTTGTGGGCTGCTGTTTGTTGTGTTATAGCCTTTGTGATAGTTTTATTTTCAGTGACTTCTGATCGTGATAAAGGTAAGACGATTCGTAATCCTGATATGATGGAACAAATCTAAAACTATCTGCGTTGTCATTACTATGTTAAACACCTACTCAAAATCGGTCATTTATTATGTATAGAATGAATATTTTTTCTGGCCCTCTTTTCGTAGATGTTTGCCTCGTACTGACTACCTCGATAACGTTTTATAAAATATATTTTAAATATCTTAATAAAACCATTTTTTTATTACTCTTTTGTTTCTCAGCAAATAGCTATGCTGAGAAACCACCTGAAGAATCATGGACGTTTACTTTTCAATTTGAAAATGATTTGTTTGCTGATACTGATCGTTTTTATACCAATGGAATAAAGCTCAGTTGGATCTCGCCTGAATTCCAATGGTTTCATAATCACCCTTACTTGGACAAAAGTCCATTTCTAAAAAAATTATCTGATACGATTTCATCACGCTTACCCTATCGAGATAGAGAGCGACAAAGACACATTGCGTTTTCTATTGGCCAAAAAATGTATACACCTCAAGATATTTCTCGTCGAGATCTAATTACCAATGATCGACCTTATGGTGGTTGGTTATATGGCAGTGCTGCATTCCATACCAAAACTCGTACCCGATTGGATACGTTTGAAGTGCAGCTTGGTTTTACTGGCGATTTATCTTTGGGTGAAGAGGCTCAAGACTTAGTACATAGTATTCGAGATATTGAAAAAGCTAATGGTTGGGATAATCAGATTGATACCGAAGTTGGTATTAATCTAATTTATGATCGTAAGTATCGTTTCTTTTCCAGAGATAACTTAGGTAAAAAATTTGGTGCGGATGGAATTTTTTATGGTGGTGCGGCGTTAGGTAATATCTTTACGCACATTAATTCCGGAGTTGAAGTTCGTTTTGGATGGAATTTACCCAGTGACTTTGGAACAGCATTGATTAGACCAGCTGGTGATACCAATGCGCCAGCGGATAGAAATGATCCACGATATAAAACTGGATGGGATGGTTTTAGTTTTCATGTGTTCGCTGCAACTAATGGCCGTTTAGTGTTACGAGATATTTTTCTTGATGGAAATACTTTCTCAGATAGTCATGAAATCGATAAAGAAAATTGGGTTGGAGATTTCGTTGCTGGAGCAAGCATGACATGGAGTCGATTTAAACTTTCTTATTCCCAAGTATTAAGAACGAAAGAATTTAAGGGTCAGGAGAATACTCAGAAATTTGGATCCGTTAATTTATCTTATACCTTCTAATCGATATAAACATATCCATCCATTAATCTTCTTTGAGTACGATAAACAGTTGTTGATTCTGTTTTATAAATGCCTGAGTTATTAGCCACTTCAGATTTTACAGGTAAAATGCCAGAAGGATTACCAATCAGTATGTCTTCTTTGCTTGAGTTGTTTATAAGTTGGTTAGGTATAGTCCCTTCAATAAAACAAGCAGTTGATAAACACATAGCTCCAGTTAATGTAACCGCTTTATGTACTTTACCCATTGATAACATTCTTATCGCAATATCAAATTTTTCAGAAGATATTATTTTATTATCTAGAGTTTGAAAATCTTTTACAGTATCGATAATGGCTATTTTAGGATTGGCTAGAGGAACTGTATCTAAGCTAGAAGCATAACCACAATGCAGAGCTGCATGTTTGCGTATAACTTCGAGTTGCTCCATTAAGCTTTTATTATTTTGTATATCATCAGGTAGTTGATTACATGAAGTGTTTAATGTGTTTGCATTCACAAAAATTAATAAGTTACTAGAATCAACGATCGATACCTCTATATCTCCTAATTTAGGTATTAATAATATATCGATTGCATTCCCAGTTGGTAATAACTTTCCTGTGGTAGCACCATCAGGGTTTAAAAAATCTAATTTAATTTTTGCTCCAGTATTAGCAATACCTGGAATTTCAAAACTACCATGAGTTATGGCTTTATTATTTTTAACTTCAAATGTGGAATTAAAAAAAGTTTGAGTATTCGTATTAAATACTTTTATAGTAACTTTACTATCTTCCGTTTTAACTAATCCCTCATCGATAGCAAACGGTCCAACTGCAGAAGAAAGGTTCCCGCAATTTGCCGAATAATCTACCAAACGTTTATCAACCGCAACTTGAGCAAAAGTATAATCAATGTCAGCATCATCTCTTTCTGAAACAGAAATAATTGCAGCTTTGGAAACAGAGGAGTAGCCACCACCAAGACCATCCATTTGTCGTTGATAAGGATCGGGACTGCCAAGAATTTTTAAAAGAATTTGATCACGTTCGTGTTTATCTTTCGGTAAATCTTTTTCATGAAAGAACACGCCTTTACTGGTGCCACCACGAATAAATGCCGCAGGAATTTTTTGCATCTAAGTTTTAAGATAATAAGAATTAAGTACTCGTGCCACCAACTGTCATTTCATCGATCTTAATCGTAGGTTGTCCAACACCCACAGGAACAGATTGACCATCTTTACCACATGTACCAATGCCACTATCTAATGACATATCATCACCGACCATAGAAACACGTGTCAAAACATCAGGACCATTGCCTATAATGGTAGCGCCTTTCACTGGTGTTGTGATTTTTCCGTTTTCAATTAAATAAGCTTGGGAAGCACTGAACACAAACTTGCCATTAGTAATATCTACTTGACCACCACCAAATTGCGTGGCGAATAAACCTTTTTCAACAGAAGCAATAATTTCTTCTTGTTTGTGTTGACCACCTAACATGTAAGTATTGGTCATACGTGGCATCACTAGATGGGCATACGATTCACGACGACCATTACCTGTTGGTGCAACACCCATTAATTTGGCATTGTGTTTATCTTGTAGATAACCTTTGAGGATTCCATGTTCAATTAATGTTGTGCATTGAGTTGGGACACCTTCATCATCGACATTTAATGAGCCTCGTCGATTTTCAATCGTGCCATCATCGACTACAGTTACTTCAGGACTTGCAACGCGTTCGCCGACTCGATTCGCGAATGCTGATGTACCTTTACGATTAAAGTCACCTTCAAGCCCATGACCAATCGCTTCGTGTAATAAAATTCCCGGCCAGCCAGGACCAAGTACAACCGTCATCGTACCGGCTGGAGCTTCAACGGCTTCAAGGTTTATCAAAGCTTGTTCAATGGCTTCATCGACATAGCTTGAAGCCATGTCATTATTAATAAAATATTCATAACCAAAACGTCCGCCACCACCTGAACCACCTTTTTCAATACGACCGTTTTGCTCAACAATCACATTAATGTTTAATCTTACTAATGGTCGTACATCAGCAGAGTAGGTGCCGTCACTGGAAGCGACTAAGACTGTATTTGTTAAGCCCGTTAAACCAATCATGACTTGTTTAACACGTGGATCTTTTGCACGAGCTTCTTGATCAAGACGTTTTAATAACGCAACTTTATCATCAGAACTTAAGGTGCCTAATGGATCCATAGGTTGATATAGAACGGGCGTTTGAGTTTTGCTCCAGGCCTTGAGACCTCCATCGCCACCACTCTTGGCAATTGCTCGTGCAGATTCAGCGGCATGACTTAATGCTGGAGAAATGATTTCATCCGAGTAGGCAAATCCAGTCTTTTCACCACTGATGGCACGAATGCCGACACCTTGATCAATACTATGACTGCCTTCACGAACAATCCCGTCTTCTAATACCCAAGATTCCGAGCGACTGGTTTCAAAATAGAGATCACCATGATCGATGTCATGTGACATTAATGAGTTTAGCGTTTTTTCGACATCACTGGTTTGTAAGCCAGTGTTGGCAAGTAATTGTTCTTCGGCTATTTGGATTGAATCAGTCATAGTCAGTCAGCATTTAAATGTTGAATTTCATAGTAGATGAAATTGTCGCAGCAGGGAAATGTTGTTTATTAATAGAGGCTATAGAAATTTTCTATGCTGTAGAGCAGGAAACGATTTACGTAATTGAGTCAGTTCATCCATATCAATATCTGCACAAGCAAAGCCAGGCCCTGAATGTTCAACTTCAGCGATAATTTCCCCCCACGGATTCACAATCATACTGTGTCCCCAGGTTTTGCGGTCATTAACATGTCGACCACCTTGATTCGCAGCAATCACATAGCTGAGGTTTTCCACTGCTCGAACTTTGAGTAAATGTTCCCAGTGTTTTTCTCCTGTTAGATAGGTAAAAGCGGCAGGTGCAGTGATGACATTCACGTCATCGTTATGCATTTGACGATATAGCTCAGGAAAACGTAGGTCATAACATATACTCATACCAATATTAGCAAATGGCAATTTAGCGACGATAATTTCGCTGCCAGGCTCAAAGGTAGAAGATTCTAAATAACTTTCCTCACCATCATTGACTAGGACATCAAATAAATGAATTTTGTCGTAGCGGGCACACGCATTACCTTGTGGGTCGAAGATGATACTGGCTGGTCTGATTTTATCAGGATCGGTTGCCTCAAGCGGTATTGTGCCTGCACAAATCCAAACACCATGTTGCAGGGCTTGTTGTGATAAAAAGGTTTGGATTGGTCCGACACCAGCGGGTTCCTTATTCGCTAACTTATCTTGCTCTTCTTGCCCCATGTACGGAAAGTTTTCTGGTAGTAAAATAAACTCTGAGCCATCAAGGCAGGCTTCGTTGATGAGTCGTTTTGCGGTTTCTAGGTTTTCTTGGACATGGTCGGTTGAGACCATTTGTATAACTGCGGCACGAAATTTTGACATTTTAGTGATAATTGCCTGTTTAAGTTCAAATTTTAATGAATAAATTATGAAATTTTAATTTCAAAAATGACTCGCTTTATACGATGTCGTATACTGCGCGATTTGCAAATTATCGAAGAAAAATACCTAACTGTGAACAAAGATTTTCCAAGAATAGACCGATTACCTCCTTATGTCTTCAGCATCGTTGGCGATTTGAAGATGGAGGCACGCCGTCGAGGCGAAGATATTATTGATTTTGGTATGGGTAATCCAGACCAACCTACGCCTAAACACATTATTGATAAGTTAGTAGAAGTCGCTCAAAGAGATGACACTCATCGATATTCAATGTCGAAAGGTATCCCGAGATTACGCCGTGCTATCTGTAATTGGTATAAATCTCGATATGATGTGGATCTTGATCCTGAGACAGAAGCGATTGTTACGTTAGGTTCCAAAGAAGGTTTAGCGCATTTAGCAATGGCGGTGGTTGATAGAGGCGATGCGGTTATGGTGCCGAATCCAGCTTATCCAATTCATCCTTTTGGCCAAGTTATAGCCGGTGCCGATGTAAGGCATATTCCAACGGGGCCTGGAATAGATTTCTTTGCTGAATTAGAACGTTCGGTACGTGATAATTTTCCTAAACCGAAAATGATGTTGATCAATTTTCCAGGTAATCCAACAGCAGAATGTGTTGAACTGGAATTCTTTGAGCGTGTTATTGAGTTTGCTAAAGAACATGAGATCTGGGTCGTTCAAGATTTAGCTTATGCGGACATTGTGTTTGATGGTTATACCGCACCTTCTATTCTACAAGTTCCTGGTGCTAAAGATATCGCAGTAGAATTTTTTTCAATGTCGAAAAGTTACAATATGCCTGGTTGGCGTATCGGGTTTATGGCGGGCAATCCTACATTAGTTAACGCATTAGCACGTATGAAATCGTATTTAGATTATGGTTTGTACACACCGATGCAAGTTGCTGCAATTACTGCCCTTGAAGATGATCAACAATGTGTAGCTGATATCCGTAATATGTATTGGCAACGTCGTGATGTTTTATGTGATGGCTTAAACTCAATTGGTTGGAAAGTTGAAAAACCAAAAGCGACGATGTTTGTTTGGGCACCAATTCCAGAACCCTATAAAGAAATGGGTTCATTAGAATTTTGTAAAAAATTAATCGTAGAAGCAAAAGTGGCTGTTTCACCAGGTATTGGTTTTGGTCAATACGGTGATGAGCATGTACGTTTCGCTTTAATTGAAAATGAACATCGAACTCGACAAGCGATTCGTAACTTAAAGGTTATGTTTAAGGATGAGTTACCTGTTGTTAGCAACGCTTAAAACTATTTGCCTTGTTCTGACTGCCTCGATAACGTTTTAAGAATCGTATAAATTTATAGAATAATTGTTTAGAGAAAAAATCATAATGAAACCTGTCAATATAGGAGTCTTGGGTTTAGGAACTGTTGGTGGTGGAACCGTTCAAGTCTTAAACCGTAATGCTGAAGAAATTACTCGACGAGCTGGTCGAGGTATTCAAGTTTCACATGCAGCATCTAGAAGTATTAATCGTGATGCAGATGGCATGGATAGCATTCCTAACTTAAGCAATGATTTGTTCGCTGTCGTTAATGATCCAGATGTTGATATCGTAGTTGAGCTAATCGGTGGTTATGAACCTGCAAAAGAATTGGTTATGACCGCGATTGAAAATGGAAAACATGTTGTGACTGCTAATAAAGCCCTAATCGCTATTCATGGCAATGAAATCTTTGAAGCTGCACATAAGAAAGGAGTGATGGTTGCTTTTGAAGCTGCTGTTGCTGGCGGCATCCCAATCATTAAAGCAATGCGCGAAGGCTTGGCAGCGAATCAATTATTGTGGGCTGCAGGAATCATTAATGGTACAGGCAACTTTATCCTGACTGAAATGCGTGACAAGGGGCGTGACTTTGATGACGTATTAAAAGAAGCCCAAGAGCTTGGCTACGCTGAAGCAGATCCGACCTTTGATGTTGAAGGGATTGATGCAGCACATAAGTTAACCATTATGGGATCTATTGCATTTGGTATCCCTTTGCAATTTGATAAGGCGTATACCGAAGGTATTACTAAAATCGAAGTACAAGATGTTACTTACGCTGGTGAGCTAGGTTACCGCATCAAACATTTAGGTATTACGCGTAAAACAGATAATGGTATTGAATTACGTGTTCATCCAACGTTAATTCCTCATCGACGTTTGATTGCGAATGTTGATGGAGTGATGAATGCAGTTGTCGTTAAAGGCGATGCTGTTGGACCTACCTTATATTATGGCCCTGGTGCAGGTGCTGAACCAACGGCCTCTGCAGTCGTTGCTGACGTTATTGATGTAGTAAGAGCGTTGACTTCCGATCCAGAAAATCATGTGCCTCATTTGGCATTCCAATCTGATGCCTTATCAGATTTCCCTATATTGGATATGGAAGAAGTTGAAACCGCGTACTATTTACGCTTACAAGTGACTGATGAGCCTGGCGTGTTAGCGGATGTCACTAAAATTTTAGGTGATACAGGCATTAGCATTGAAGCGATTATTCAAAAAGAAGCTGCTGCAGATGAATCAGATGTACCTGTTATTATCTTAACTCAATCGGTACAAGAAAAATTTATGAACGATGCCATTAAAAAGATTGAGGCATTAGAACAAGTTAAAAAAGACGTGATGAGGATTCGCGTGGAGAGTTTGCAATAATGACATTTCGTAAACGCTATACAGGTTTAATTGATCACTATCGTGATCGTTTACCAGTAAGTGATAAAACACCTGTGATCAGTTTAGGTGAGGGTAATACTCCTCTCATAAGATTAAATAATATTCCTGGCCTATTGGAACTGGATGTAGAGTTATATGTTAAATACGAAGGGTTAAATCCAACGGGATCATTTAAAGACCGTGGTATGACCATGGCCGTTAGTAAAGCAGCAGAAGATAACTCTAAAGCGATCATCTGTGCTTCTACGGGTAATACGTCTGCCGCGGCTGCTGCATACGCGGCCCGTGCTGGGATGACGGCATTTGTATTAATCCCTGATGGTAAAATTGCGCAAGGTAAATTAGCACAGGCTATGATGGAAGGTGCTGTGGTTATTCAAATTCAAGGTAACTTTGATGATGGTATGCGCTTAGTCAAAGAAGTGGCTGAAACAGCACCAGTAACCATTGTGAATTCAATTAACCCTTATCGATTACAAGGTCAGAAAACAGCATCATTTGAAATTATTGAAGAGTTAGGTCGTGCGCCCGATTATCATTGTTTGCCTGTAGGTAACGCGGGTAACATCACAGCCCATTGGTTAGGTTATTCAGAATACGCTACTCCTAAAGGTGGTAAAACTTCCGAAGGTTGTAGCTTGTGCCAAGGTGATTGTGAATTCACAAACGAAGTTATTATCGATAAACGACCGGTAATGGTAGGTTATCAAGCTGCAGGTTCAGCACCTTTTATGCGTGGAGCAATGGTCGATAATCCAGAAACAGTCGCAACAGCCATTCGTATAGGTCATCCTCAATCTTGGGATAATGCTTGGATAGTGAATAAAGAGTCTGGTGGTTGGTTTGATGAGTTTTCTGATGAAGAAATATTAAAAACGCAAAAGATGTTAGCTGAAAAAGAAGGGGTCTTTTGTGAACCTGCCTCTGCAACCTCTGTAGCAGGTGCTTTGTATGATATTAAATCTGGAAAAATCCCTGCAGGTAGTACAGTTGTTTGTACTTTGACTGGTCATGGTTTGAAAGATCCAGATACCGCGATAAAACAAAGTACTGCACCTGTGATCAAGACTCAAGCAACATTGAGTGAAGTAGAAAAAGCAATATTGGATAATATTAGTTAGTCATTGATGCATCATCTTACGCTTTATATTCCAGGGTTATTTCATTTTATACCTGAATATACAGCAGAAGATTTAGCCGACTTAAAATCTTTACGTAGCCTATTAAACTTAGGAACAATACGAAAGATTACTCCATTAACGTATCTTGAGCGCATATCAACTCTTTTTGCTCTTGATATTTCAAATAATGAAGTGCCTTTTGCCGCCATTTCACGATTAAAAATCGATGATGAAAGGCCCGAAGGGATTTGGATGTATGCGGATCCAGTTCATCTTAAACCTACAAGCAATGGATTGGTATTGTTTGATTCACGTCAATTTGCTTTATCTCGCCATGATATTCTTGCTATTGCTGGTTATTTGAATGATTTGTTTAAAGAACAGAATATTGAAATTGAAATTCCCGAGAATGATCATTGGTATTTAAAATTAAACAAACAACCTTCGATCAAAACCCATGATATTCATCGAGTATCAGGAAAAGATATAGCCAATCATTTACCCATTGGTGAAGAAGAGTCACGCTGGATATCATTGTTTAATGATATTCAAATGCGATTGCATGACTGCGAAATAAATCAGCAACGTGAACAGAGAGGTGAATTACCGATCAACAGTTTATGGTTTTGGGGAGCTGGCGAAATACCGCGTAGTTTGGATAGAAAATGGTCTGCAGTTTTTTCAAATGAAAATTTGGTTGAATGTTTGGCAATGTTATCATCAATGGATTATTTTCCAGCTAAGGATTTTTGGAGTCGATATGACTTCAATCAGCAAACTCAAAATTTAATCATCATAAATGATACATTACAATCCACTCAGTATGATGAACCAGTTGGTTGGTTAGAAACAATAAAAAAAATTGAAACCGAATGGTTAGAAAAAGTTTTATCGTTACTGAAAAATAAAAAAATTCATCAGTTAAATATCATTACTGACGAGTATGAAATCACATTAGAGTATTCCATATGGTTGAAGTTTTGGCGCTGGAATCAATCTATCCATAGCTTTTTTGAATAACGTTTTATATGTCTGAAAAAATAATTCAACGCACCGTTTCTGATGGTGAATTAATGGATGACAATCTTCATCCTGTATTAGAGCGAGTTTTTCTAGCAAGAAATATTTCGCATACAAATGAATTAGATTATTCATTAAAACATCTATTGCCATTTTCAGATTTATTAAATATTCAACAAGCTGTTGAATTACTAACTCAGGCGATTCAAAAACAACAACGATTATTAGTCGTTGCCGACTTTGATGCGGATGGTGCAACCAGTTGTGCTTTAGCGATTAAGGCTCTAACTGCAATGGGAGCTAAAAATGTTGAATACATTGTTCCTAATCGGTTTGAGTATGGTTATGGCTTAACCCCAGAGATCGTTGAATTAGCAGCTGATCTTGAACCTGATTTAATTATTACTGTTGATAATGGTATTTCAAGTATTGATGGTGTAGCTAAAGCTCGTGCATTAGAGATTGATGTACTAGTGACTGATCATCATTTAGCTGGTCCAGAATTACCGAATGCAAATGTGATTGTGAATCCAAATCAACCAGGCGATGAATTTGCTTCTAAAAATCTCGCAGGTGTCGGGGTTATGTTTAACGTTGTTGTAGCATTAAGATCGCATCTTCGTGAACTAAATTGGTTTGGCGAAAATAATATAAAAGAACCTAACCTTGCTGAATACCTTGATCTTGTTGCTCTAGGTACAGTGGCCGATGTTGTTCCATTAGATAGAAATAACCGTATCTTAGTTTCACAAGGCCTAGCAAGAATACGTAAAGGGTATTGTTGTGAAGGTATAAAGGCTTTGGTCAAAGTTTCCAATCGTTCTTTACATAAATTAAAAGCCAGTGATTTTGGGTTTGCGATAGGGCCACGTTTGAATGCAGCGGGTAGATTAACTGATATGTCTGTGGGTATAGAATGTTTATTGTCGGATGATCCTTCGCGTGCAGAGAGTTTAGCTACGCAGCTGGATCAACTTAACCAAGAACGCAGAAAGATCCAAGATGAAATGCATATTCAAGCGTTAGATAATTTAGATGTTGAAGCATTAGAAAGTAAAGATAATTTCGGTTTATGTTTGTTTCATGAAGAATGGCATCAAGGTGTTGTTGGAATTTTAGCATCCAAAATTAAAGAGCGTTTCCATCGTCCTGTGATAGCTTTTGCACGTGAAGATGAAAATACCTTAAAAGGTTCTGCCCGTTCGATCTCAGGTATTCATATTCGAGATGTATTAGAGGCCATTGATACTCAACATCCAGGAGTGATCAGTAAATTTGGCGGGCATGCAATGGCCGCGGGTTTAACGATTGAAAACCATAATTTTGATCAATTTACTGGGCTTTTCACTCAACAATTAGCCAGGATTATTGAACCCGGGCAGTTGGATAATATTGTATATTCTGATGGTGAATTAGTAGAGAAAGATTTTTCATTACAACTTGCACAATTAATCGAGCGAGCAGGGCCATGGGGACAAGGTTTTCCTGAGCCAATATTCGATGGAATTTTTTCGATTATTAAGAAACGGATTGTTGGTGGCAACCATTTAAAACTCGATCTACAACCTCAAAATACAACTCAAGTCATTGATGCTATTGCATTTAATTTAACTGATGAAGATTGGCCTGATGATATTGATAGTATCCACGTCGCTTATCGTTTGGATATCAATGAATTTAATGGGCGTACAAAATTGCAGTTATTTGTTGAATATTTGGAACCATTAATAAATCGACCAGAAAATGCTATGTAATATGAAAGATACAGTATTAATTACTAGATTAAAAAGTATTTGATTGAGTTAAAGTTTTTATCATTTCAGCCGAAATAGTTTTCCATATCCCATAATAAATATCATCAATTTGATTGCGTAGCCTCAGATAGGCAAATTATTTGGTCGTAGTATAAAAGATGGAAAATATTAAAATAAATAATCACATAAAAGAACAAATCAAAATATTACTGATTGAAGATAGTTTATCTTATGCGAAGTTTTTACAGGAAGAATTAAAATCCATTGAGGATATTGATTATCGAGTTCATCATGTAGAGAACCTTTTTCAAGCAACGTTAACAATCACTCACCAGAAATATGACATCGTATTAACGGATTTAACATTACCCGATGCAGATGGTTTCGAAGCAATTGAAAGATTATTACAAATTGATCAGTCTTTACCTATAGTGGTACTCACAAGTAAGAATGATGAACTCTTTTCATTGAAAGCTGTACAAATGGGAGCACAAGATTATTTGCTAAAAGGAGTTGGCGACGCTCATTTGATTAACCGTTCTATACGTTATGCTGTCGAGCGTAAACGTGTAGAGCGTAATATGCAGTATCTAGCACATCATGATAGTTTAACCGGTTTAGCTAATCGGTTATTATTTCGTGAAAAATTAGAACATGCAGTTTCACGTGCTAAACGTAAGCAAACATTAATAGCAATATTATTTATTGATTTGGATCGTTTTAAACAAATCAATGACACTTTAGGGCATGATGTAGGTGATAATTTATTAATTGAAGTTGCTGGAAGATTAAAAAAATGTGTACGAGAAGAGGATTCGGTAGCTCGCTTAGGTGGCGATGAGTTTGTTGTTGTATTAGAAGATATAGAACAGTTGCCTGATATTGAAATTGTTTCTAAAAAAATTATTAATTCGCTCTCTGCTCCTTGTAATATAAATGGACAAGAACTTTATACAACACCAAGCATTGGGATTTCAGTCTATCCAAATGATAATTTAAAAATAAGTGAATTATTAAAAAAAGCGGATACTGCTATGTATTCTGCAAAAGCTAAAGGAGGAAATACCTATCATTTTACAACCAATGAAACTAACTCAGATTTAGAAAAACGCTTAGTGTTAGAAAATAAACTTCGTAGCGCAGTTGATAACGACGAATTTGTTTTATATTTTCAACCTAAATTTGATATCCAATCCATGCAAACTTCTGGTGCTGAGGCTTTATTACGTTGGGACCATCCTGAAATGGGGATGGTTTCACCAATGGATTTTATTCCGTTAGCTGAAGAGACTGGATTAATCATACCTATTGGACAGTGGGTAATTGAAAAATCCTGTCAATATTTAAAAGAATGGAAGGATTTAGGTCATAAACCAATTAGATTGGCAGTCAACTTATCACCAAGACAATTTCGTAGTGATGATATAGTAGATTTTATTTTAGATACATTGGTGAAATACGATATTAAGCCTGAAGAGTTTGAGGTCGAAATAACAGAAACTTTATTAATGGAAGATATTGAACGAACGATACATCATCTAAATAAATTAAAAGCTTGGGGTTTGCATATTTCAATTGATGATTTTGGTACTGGGTATTGCTCGCTTGGGTATTTGAAAAAATTTCCATTAGATACGTTAAAAATTGATCGTTCTTTTATTAAAGATATTATGACGGAACCTGATGATGCAACAATTACAAAGGCTATCGTAAGTTTAGGGCATGCACTGCGTCTAAATTTAACTGCAGAAGGTATTGAAGATGCTGAGCAGTTAAAATTTCTATCACAATTAGGTTGTGAACAAGGTCAAGGTTATTTTTTCAGTAAACCTCTTCCAGCTGAAGCGCTTCTCTCTTTTATAGGGATCAATTCTAATCAACTATCATCAAATCTTGATATAAACCTTCCTATTCAAAAATCAGCTTAACGCACTTTCTGAATAGAGTTGTTACCTGACAAAACAATAGGTAACATTCACGTCTTTTGAAAAACAATAATTAGAAATGTTAGAGACAAACTTAATCCTTTCACGAATTAAAGATATGCAAGCGCGAGTTGTTGCGTTGAGGGGGTATCTTTGATTACGACGCAAAACACGAACGTTTAATTGAAGTTCAACGAGAACTAGAACAACCCGATGTTTGGGATAATCCTGATAAAGCCCAAGAACTAGGTCAAGAACGAGTTACACTACAAAAAATTGTCGAAGGACTTGATACTATTGGTACAAGTTTAGAGGATGCTGCTGAGCTATTAGAGTTGGCACAAGAAGATAATGACGAGGACACTCTAAATTCCATCGAAGCTGATCTCGATACTCTAGAAAAACAGTTAGTAGAAATCGAATTTCGTCGCATGTTTTCTGGTGAGATGGATGAAAATAATGCTTACCTTGATATTCAATCGGGTTCGGGTGGTACCGAGGCCCAGGATTGGGCAGAAATGTTATTAAGGATGTATTTGCGCTGGGGAGAGCAACATGGTTTTAAAACCGATTTGATCGAAGCATCTCCTGGTGATGTGGCGGGTATAAAAAGTGCGACAATCAAATTTGAAGGCGAGTTTGCCTATGGTTGGTTACGCACAGAAACGGGGGTTCATCGCCTAGTTCGCAAATCACCTTTTGATTCTGGTAACCGTCGCCATACTTCTTTTGCCTCGGTGTTTTTATCGCCTGAAATCGACGATAATGTTGAAATTGAGATCAATCCTGCGGATATTCGAACCGATACCTATCGGGCTAGCGGCGCAGGTGGTCAACATGTGAATAAAACCGATTCAGCGGTGCGCTTAACTCATATACCAACAGGTGTTGTTGCTCAATGTCAAAATGATCGCTCACAACATAAAAACCGTGACCAAGCGATGAAGATGTTACGAGCAAAGTTATATGAGCTGGAAATTCAAAAGATGAATGAAGAAAAACAAAACATGGAAGATAATAAAGCTGATATTGGTTGGGGTAGCCAAATTCGCTCTTATGTTTTAGATCAATCTAGAATTAAAGATCTACGCACTGGTATTGAAACCGGTAATACACAAGCTGTACTCGATGGTGATTTGGATAAATTTATAGAAGCAAGCTTAAAAGCTGGAGTTTAATAATGTCAGAAGACGATTTAATTACGCAAAGAAGAGAACAATTAAAAGCGTATCGTGAAAAAGGTAAAGCTTATATCAATACCTTTCGTCGTGATTCTTATGCAGAAAATTTGATAAATTCTTATCAAGATAGAAGCAAAGAAGAGCTAGAGCAGTTACAAATTAAAGTAGCTGTCGCAGGTCGTATGATGAGTCGTCGCATTATGGGTAAAGCATCCTTTTCTCATATCCAAGATATGACAGGGCAAATCCAACTGTATGTAAAACGTGATGAATTGCCTGAGGGTGTTTATAACGAAGAATTTAAGAAATGGGATATTGGGGATATTATTGGCGCAACTGGCATAGTCATGAAAACGAATAAAGGTGAATTGAGTATTGCTGTTGATTCAATTGAGTTATTGACTAAGTCATTACGACCTTTGCCAGAAAAATATCATGGTTTAACTGATCAAGAAATAAAATATCGTCAACGATATGTTGATTTGATCATGAATGAAGAGACACGAAAGACATTTCGTATTCGTTCTAAAGTAATCGACTTTATTCGAAGTTATTTAAAGCAAGAAGATTTTATTGAAGTTGAAACGCCTATGATGCATGTGATACCCGGAGGCGCAACAGCTCGTCCATTCACAACGCATCATAATGCATTAGATATGGATTTATATTTACGTATTGCACCTGAGTTATATCTAAAGCGCCTTGTTGTCGGTGGTATAGAACGTGTGTTTGAAATTAATCGTAGCTTTCGTAATGAAGGTTTATCACCAAGGCATAATCCTGAGTTTACTATGATTGAATTTTATCAAGCCTATGCTGATTATGAAGACTTGATAAGCTTAACCGAAGATTTATTACGTAAGATGGTTAAAGAGATCACGGGTGAATACAATATTACTTATCAAGGTGATGAGTATGATCTATCTAAACCATTTCAACGAATTACTGTAAAACAATCGATATTGGATTTTAATCCTGATATATCCACTGATGAACTTGAATCAATGGATGCAATTAAAAATGTTGCTGAGCGATTACAGATACCGATCGAAGATAGTTACGGTCTTGGCAAAATACAAATAGAAATTTTTGAAAAAACGGTTGAATCCAAATTAATGCAACCGACTTTTATTACAGAATATCCTACGGAAGTTTCTCCATTGGCTCGTATGAATAATGAAGACCCTTTTATAACCGATCGTTTTGAATTTTTTATTGGTGGCAGGGAAATCGCAAATGGATTTTCAGAGTTAAATGATCCTGAAGATCAAGCTGAACGATTTCAAAAGCAAGTGGCTGAGAAAGAGGCAGGTGATGATGAAGCTATGCACTATGATTCAGATTATATAACAGCATTGGAGTATGGTATGCCTCCGACCGCGGGAGAGGGTATAGGAATCGATCGATTGGTTATGTTTTTAACGGATTCACCAACGATACGGGATGTGATTTTATTTCCACATATGCGCCCTTCAAATAGCTAAATTGGTTAATAAATAGACAGATTATTCTCTATGTGTAACGGTCTTTATCATCGCTAGTATTATCAGAGCATTTAATTAAGGAATATTACTCAAATTTAATGTTTTTTTTGTTCTATACAGAAACTTTTGCTAAAAATTATTAGTCAACAGATTTGTAATTTTTCAATAAGCTTTATTGAGATTTTTTAACTTTCTGGAGAGGGGCGTTCTAAACAACAACTTTCTTCTTTTATTAACGATGTATATTAGGAGGATAGACACAATGTCTAACAAATCAAAATTAACCCCAATCGCTGCAGCTCTAGGTACTACTTTTGCAGTTTCTTTAATGGCTAGCCCTATCGCGAATGCTGAACAAAACCCTTTTGAAGTTAGTGAGCTTTCTGGTGGCTATATGCAACTAGCTGAAGGCCATGGTGAAGGTTCTTGCGGCGAAGGTAAATGCGGCGAGAAAGACGGTGAAGGTTCTTGCGGCGAAGGTAAATGCGGCGAGAAAGACGGTGAAGGTTCTTGCGGTGAAGGTAAATGCGGTGAGAAAAAAGACGGTGAAGGTTCTTGTGGCGAAGGCAAATGCGGCCACTAGAAGTTAAGACTTCTGTTAGACCTTTAGATAACAGCCCGGTACTAGGTACCGGGCTGGGTCTTAGGAGAGCATTTTCCAGATTGGTTGCTGAGTCAATTCCTCAAGGTATCGACTTTATGGAAGTCGCACCTGAAAATTGGATTGATGTTGGCGGTAAATTTGGAAAGCACTTTAATAAGATTTCCCAAGAAATTCCGATGGTCTGTCATGGGCTATCACTCAATTTAGGTGGGCTTGCTCCTCTAGATGAAGCGTTCATTAAGCGCGTGAAAGGCTTTATGCAAGATCATCAAATCCATTGTTATAGCGAACATCTAAGTTACTGTGCCGATGATGCACATTTATATGATTTAATGCCTATTCCATTTACAGAAGAAGCAGTGAAACATGTTTCTGAGAGGATCCAACAAGTCCAAGATATTATTGGTGATAAAATCGCCGTAGAAAATGTTTCTTATTACGCAGCACCTGGTCAAGAGATGACTGAAATAGAATTTATTAATGCTGTATTAGAAACAGCAGATTGTAATCTCTTACTCGATATTAATAATATCTACGTCAATAGTATTAATCATCGTTACGATGCTGAAGACTACTTAAAATCGTTACCTAGTGAACGTATTGCTTATTCTCATATTGCTGGACATCATGAAGAAGATATCGATTTACGTGTTGATACACATGGAGCGGATGTCATTGATCCAGTTTGGGCCTTATTAGATAAGGCATATCAACATTTTGGTGTGTTCCCAACGCTATTGGAACGAGATTTTAATATTCCACCACTGGAAGAATTAGTTCAAGAAGCAATAAAGATCTCAGATATCCAATCAAACTATTTACCTGACGCTCAACACACATCACATGGTTGATTTTCGTCAGGTACAGCAAACTTTCACGCAACATATGCGTGACCCAATATCAAATCCTGCTCCAGATGGCATCGAAGATAGGCGCTTGGCAATCTATCGACGTTTGTTATTTGGCAATATTTCGGGTTTTATGGAAAATAGCTTTCCTGTTTTGTATAAAATTCACAGTCCTGAGCAATGGGAAGCATTAATTCGGGATTATTTTATCCATCATCAAGCACATACCCCATACTTTCCTAAAATGCCCAAAGAGTTTGTTGAGTATTTACAAACGGAAAGAACTTCTAAGGATGATTATCCATTTTTAGCAGAATTAGCACACTATGAGTGGATGGGCATGGCGCTGAAATTTGATAGTCGAGAAATTGATACTACTAATATTGAACCAGACGGTGCTTTTGAGCATGGGATATTAAAGGCTAATCCTGTTATGGCTTTATTGTCATATCAATTTCCAGTGCAGAATATTAGTCCCAGCTATAAACCAGAAGCTATTCCTGAGCAACCCACTTATTTAGTTGTTTATCGTGACGAAGAAGATGTCGTTGGTTATATGGAGTTGAATCCTGTATCTGCTAGGTTGCTCGATTTGATCGTAAATAATACCCATAAAACAGGGTTGGATTTATTGCAACAAATTGCTGAGGAATTACAGCATCCTAATCCTGAGGTCGTCATCCAAGGTGGTAGGCAAACTTTGGAACAAATGCTAGAAAAAGGAATTCTTTTAGGCACTATGGGTTAAAAACATTCCATTATTTTCATTCATTTCAAGTACAGGCAATCGGCGACTTCAACAAGCCGGTTTGCGATAAGCCCATCGAAGATCAAGCCAACTGCCTGTACGGCAACTCTACCAAATAGCTCTATTGAAAAGTCCGAGTAGCAATAGATAAGGAATAAATCCTGCTAATAATCTGAAATATTCATTTCGAGCTATCATTAATCGCATCGCAAAAAAAATAGGAAAATTTCCTTTATTTTGGGTTTTTGAGCGTCTACAATCAATTTTAAAGGTTTGCACCAAATAATTAAGAGGTATTTTTACATGAAATTTCATAAAGCATTCGTATTGACTGCGTCAGTTTTATTGGCAAATAGCGCCCTAGCAGATGGTCATAGCGATACACAAGATTTAGATGATCTTCGTAATTGGGATATTGTTTCGGTTGAAACTTGCTTGGATGCTGCTATTGACTTAATTCCTGGACATCCACGCAAACTGGAAATGAAAATGGAAGGAGATGACCCAGTATATGAATTCGACATCGAAGCAAAGGGCACTACCTATAATGTTGAATGTAATGCTGAAGAAGGATTCATTACAGAGGTTGAGCGTGAAGTTGATGCAAATGACCCAACTTTCAAAAAATTGGCTAAAGTTAGCGAACAAGAAGCGAGAGAGTTTGCTCTAGCGATTCATCCTGGCAAAGTAACTTCAAGTGAGTATGAGATTGGCTTTGATGGTGATGCTACGTATGAGTTCGATATCCAAACTGATCTGGGTTATGAAGTAAAAGTCGATGTCGATGCTTCTACTGGTGAAATTGAAGAAGCTAATATTGAAATCTACGAGATTGGTCCAGAAGACGAATAGATATTATATTCGTTTATCATTAGTAAAAACCGGGCAGGGCGTTATCGCTCTGCCCGGCTTCGTTAGAGGAAGAAGTTTTTAATATGGGGTTTAAAAACTTATAGCTAGTGATTTAACTACGGATAGTATGTTCACAAATCTAATAAATACATGATAGGGAATTCTTCTATTTACACACCTGGAAATATTCCTAGTATTCCAAAGCTAGTTCTGAATTCAAATTAGCTGGTAATTGGCATCGTCTGTGCTATTGCTTACTACAATACAAAATAAAGGTATTTATTATGGCTCAGCATTTTCCATTGATGGTGGCAAATTCACAACAATCTGATGGCGTTATAGAGGTGTTTGCGCCTTATGATCAACAACTTATAGCGACAGTTGATACTGCCTCGAGTGATGCTGTTGAGTCTG
Organism: Gammaproteobacteria bacterium; assembly: GCA_965243205.1. GTDB lineage: Bacteria > Pseudomonadota > Gammaproteobacteria > Eutrophobiales > Eutrophobiaceae > CBDEUK01. The sequence continues at coordinate 837,219 of CBDEUK010000002.1, read as the reverse complement.
CATTAGCCACAGCCTATCAATTATTTCGCGATAAACATTCTTGGCTACCTGCTGAAAGACGCATCGAAGTATTAGAAAAAACCGCAGCCATTATGCAAGCTAAATTCGATGAACTCGCTATTGAAGCTGCACGTGAAGGTGGTAAGCCATTACCTGATTCCAAAGTTGAAGTAGCCAGGGCAATTGATGGTGTTAAGTTATGTATAGAACATTTGCGCACCAGTGCTGGTGAAGAGATTCCAATGGGTTTGAATGCGGCTTCAGCTGGTCGTATGGCATTTACAACCAAAGAACCGATAGGTGTTGTTGTTGCGGTAAGTGCCTTTAACCATCCATTAAATTTAATCGTACATCAAGTCGCTCCCGCAATCGCAACGGGCTGTCCTGTTATTGTAAAACCTGCTGAAGATACACCATTGTCTTGTTTTCGTTTTGTAGAAATCTTGCGGGAAGCTGGCTTACCAGAAGAATGGTGTCAGGCATTGACGGTAAGTGATCTCAATGTTGCAACTCAATTAGTGACAGATGAGCGAGTTGCATTTTTCACATTCATAGGTAGTGCCAAAGTGGGTTGGATGTTGCGTTCGAAATTGGCCCCTGGTACTCGTTGTGCTTTAGAACATGGTGGTGCTGCCCCTGTTATTGTTACGGAGGATGCTGACTTAGATGAAGCTTTACCGTTATTAGCAAAAGGTGGTTTCTATCATGCAGGTCAAGTATGTGTATCCGTTCAAAGAATATATGCGCATGAATCCATTGCAGAAGATTTAGCAAATCGTTTAGCAAACATCGCTAAGAATTATTCAATTGGTGATCCTACGTTAGAAGCGACTGAGATAGGACCTTTAATACGTCCTGCTGAAGTCGACCGTGTTGAATCATGGGTAGATGAGGCAGTAAACGAAAGTGCGAAACTTATTACTGGTGGTAATAGAATCTCAGATTCTTGTTATGAATGTACGGTTGTTTATGATCCACCAGCGGATTGTAAACTGACTCAAAATGAAATCTTCGGGCCAGTTGTTTGTGTATATCCTTACAGTGATATGAATGATGCCATTGATTCGGCCAATTCACTTCCTTTTGCTTTTCAAGCTTCGGTATTTGCCAAGAACATTGATAAAATTATGTCAGTAGTAAAACAATTAGACGCTGCAGCCGTTATGGTGAATGATCATACTGCTTTTCGTGTTGATTGGATGCCGTTTGCTGGATTGAAACAATCAGGCCTAGGCGTAGGAGGCATTCCTCATACCATGCATGATATGCAAATTGATAAGCTAACGGTTATAAAATCAAAAAGCCTATAATTAACTTAATTAATAAAAGTTAATGTGGTGAACATCCACCGCATTGTCCTGTCTGAGACAAAAATAATAAGGGGGCAATGTAATGATAGAACAACTTCCATCTTTTCTAATGACTTCCTTAGAAGTCATAGCGACAATATTTATTTTCTGTATTGGTCTGGCTGTATTAGCCATTATTGTTATTTATATATTGGATGTTACGCAGACCAAACACGCAATTCGTCGTAATTATCCTGTCATTGGTCATATGCGTTATTTCTTCGAACATATCGGAGAATTTTTTCGCCAATACTTTTTTGCTATGGATAGGGAGGAAATGCCATTTAACCGAGCCCAACGAACATGGGCTTATCGTGCAGCAAAAAATATTGATAATACGATTGCATTCGGCTCTTCACGAGATTTACGATCGCCAGGCACAGTTTTATTTGTAAATTGTCCCTTTCCTACTCTAGGTCAAGATGCCGTAGAACCTGAACCCATAACTTATGGGCCATATTGCAAACAACCTTATACCGCAGCATCTATTTTTAATATATCAGGTATGAGCTATGGTGCTATTTCTAAACCTGCTGTATTAGCTCTTTCAAATGGCGCAAGAATGGCACAGTGTTGGATGAATACTGGCGAAGGTGGTTTATCACCTTATCATCTTGAAGGCGGTGCTGATATCGTGTTTCAAATAGGAACAGCAAAAAATGGGGTACGTGATCTCGAAGGTAATTTGAATGATGATAAGTTACGAGAAGTGGCTAATTATGAACAAGTGAAAATGTTTGAGATCAAATTAAGTCAAGGAGCAAAGCCTGGGAAAGGAGGTATTTTACCCGGTGCTAAAGTTTCTGAAGAAATTGCCAAGATTCGTGGAATCAATCCTGGTGATGATGCCATTAGTCCAAACCGACATCCTGATATTAACAATAATGATGATTTATTAAATATGATAAATAGGATACGAATTGTTACCGGTAAACCTATTGGTTTTAAAGCCGTGTTAGGTGCATATGGTTGGTTAGATAATTTATTTTCTGAGATTAATAAGCGAGGTATTGAAACAGCTCCAGATTTTATTACTGTCGACAGTGCTGATGGTGGTACAGGTGCAGCACCTATGCCTTTGATGGATGATATGGGTTTACCTTTAAAAGAGAGTTTACCGTTATTAATTGATAAACTGACTGAATATGGATTACGTGATCGTATAAAAGTTATTTGCTCAGGAAAATTAGTGACTCCAGCTGACGTTGCTTGGGCATTATGTATTGGTGCTGATGCAGTTACTTCTGCTAGAGGATTTATGTTTGCATTAGGTTGTATTCAAGCACTGCAATGTAATAAGAATACATGCCCGACTGGAATCACAACGCATAATAAAAAATTACAAAAAGGTTTAGACCCAGAAGATAAAGCGATTCGAGTTATGAATTACGCGAAAAATATGAGTAAAGAAGTTGGAATTATAGCGCATTCATGTGGTGTTAAAGCGCCTAGAGAGTTAAAACGTTTTCATGCAAGAGTTGTCATGCAAAATGGTTTATCGGTACCATTAAATGAACTTTATCCTCAAACATTAAACAAAACTACTTCGATATAATAACTAGAGGGGGAATTATCATGGGAATTATCAGCGGTCTGTTTAATTTTATATATGATATTTTAGATCGATTAAAGGCATTAGACTTTACTGCGCCTTTATTATTACGTATTTTTTTAGCACCTATTTTTATCTATGCTGGTTATGGGAAGTTACAATTAGGCGTTGCTGATGTGAGTTTTTTTGAAATGTTTTTAGCAAAACCAAGTGTTGTGGGTTGGTTTGGTAATCCTGATTGGGGTCTTGGTTTGCCTTTTCCAAACCTATTAGCATTTATGGCTGGTTGGACAGAATTTTTAGGCGGTTGGTTTTTGTTATTTGGTTTCATGGTTCGATTAATTTCGATCCCATTGATGGTTACTATGATTGTAGCTGCAACAACTGCGCATTGGGATAATGGTTGGCATGCGTTACCTGAATCTAAATTAACCGCTCCTTGGGAATGGCGTGTTGATAAGATTGAAGAAGCACAAAAAAGAAAGACCAAAGCTATTGAGGTTTTAAAAGAACACGGGAATTATCAGTGGTTAACAGAGCATGGCTCTATCACTGTTTTGAAAAACGGTATTGAGTTTGCTGCAACATATTTCTTAATGTTGTTAGCATTATTTTTCCTAGGTGCAGGAAGGTTTTTCTCATTAGATTATTGGTTGAGTAAGGTTTTTCGAAGTTAGCCAATAATTATAATAATTGAAATTGTTCTAAGTTGATTTATTCACTTAGAGCAATTTCGTATTCATCACTTTTACCGAATACTTCTTCAAACTCTTTATCTATTTTAGTTGGTTTAGGTAATAAAGTTGGTTGATGTATGAAATAACCTTGTACATAGTCTATTCCTAGTTTTTTCAACTCATCATGATTTTCTTGGTTGTCAACATATTTAGCAACCGTTTTTGCATTGATATGATGACTAATATCAATAATAGATTGAAGTATTATATGTTCAAGATTGTTACTGGCAATCGGAGATAAAAGACGCCCATCAAATTTAATGTAATCTACGTTGACGGATTCTATTTTTTTGAAACTATTTAAACCGGAATGGAAGTCATCGATAGCAACGAGAAAACCTTGTTGTTTTATTTCATAAATAAATTTTGAAGTTTGCTCATAATGATCAATTAAACAATTCTCTGGTATTTCTATACACAGATTCTTTCCGGAGGATGATAAGGAATAATGATTATAGCTGAGTAATAAATAATCTAAAAATGAATTATCATTAATAGATTGTTCAGAGATATTAATACTAATAATAGAATACGGGTTAATTTCTTTATCTTCTATAGTTATAAACTCAAAACTGTTACGAACTACCCATCTGTCAATGCTTGACATTAAATGATAACGTTTGGCTACAGGGATTAACTCTTCAGGTAATACAATGTTACCATTCATTTTTTCAGCACGGACAAGTAATTCGCAATGAGTTTTTTCTCCCGTTTCAATTGATTCAATAACTTGATGATGTAATTGAAAAGATTCTCTATTTAAACAAGACTGTATAGAGTCTAAATTTTCTGTGGAAGATCGATTGTCTCTAATGAATTCATCAGTCAGATCAAGGATGTTAACTTTGTTTCTGCCTTTACCTTTTGCGTTATAACATGCGCTATCAGCAGAACGTAATATATCTTCTAAATTAGTGAACTGATCAGTAATCGCAATAACACCAATACTTGCGCTTACTTTATAGAGTTTGTTATCCCAATAAAAATCAATTTTCTCTACTTCTTTTCTTACAACTTCAGCGAGTAATTCTGCTTTTTTTAAACTACAGCTATAAAGTATTAGTCCGAATTCATCGCCTCCTAATCGTGCTAATGTGTCTGTGTCACGTGTTTTGTTTTTTAAACATTGGGCGATTTGTTTGAGCAATTCATCGCCTGCGTTATGACCACATGAATCATTTACAATTTTGAAATGATCCAAATCGATATAACAAAGCGCATGTTGTCTTGATTTATCTTTTGAACGGATAATTCGATTTAATCGATTTTCAAATTCACGTCGATTAATCAAACCAGTTAGTTGGTCATGATTGGCTTGCCAGGCTAAGACTTTTTCTCTACCACGTTCTTCCGTTACGTCTCTAAAAACCATTACAGCACCAACAATATCATGCGCACTATCCATAATCGGACTGATACTATAATCGATATAGTATTCAACTTTATCTTTACGCAAGAGTTTGGTTTGGTTTGTGCCTGTTATCGTACTGTAAGAATTAACACAGCGTTCAAAAATAGAATGTATCTTTTTATTACTTGATTCTTCAAAGATATTAAGAATAAGGTCGATGTGTTGTCCTATGGCATGTTGTTTTTGCCAACCGAGATACACCTCGGCTACAGGGTTGATATAGGTAATCTTACCTTTAGCATCTGTGGTTAAAATAGCTTCACCAATACTGGTTAATGTTTTAACAACATGATCTTTTTCTTCGATAACACGTTTGGTTTCAGTTTTATGTTTTGTAATATTCTTTTTGTACGCTTGACTGAACTTCTCCATATGTTCAAGGTGCATTTTTTCACTGGTGTGTTTGATATCCATTGCCAACGAATACGATTGGTTAATCGTATTTTGATATTTTTTAGAAATAAAAGCTAAGGCAATACCAGTGAATAAAATAAGGCCACTTGTTATAAAGGCATCAGACTCTGAATATTCAAATGCTAAAGCTAATAATGGAACGGCAAAACCTACGATAACACATAGATAAGCTTTATGGGTCGATGATAAAACTGGAATTAACGACAGCAAATATATCCCAGACAAATAGTATAGAAAAATTTGTTGGTTAGAGTCTAAATGAGGAAATATGAAGTGATATCCAATACCCCAGGCAATAGCATAGATACTAAATAAAAAACCATTATAAAAAGCCCAGCTTTTTTTAACTCTGGAACGATTTATCGATTTTCTATATTGATTAATTATCGAAAAATGAATAAATGTATTGGTCGTTATGAAAAATAACCAAGGGATCAAAACGAATTCTGGAACGGTTTGCCATAGCCATATGGTCAATAACACAGCTCCAATCAAGTTTATGCAGATACCAGTTGGCGCTTGCTCAAATGAATGATTGCTTTTGTAAATCTCATCGTTACTTAAAACGATATTTTCAGACGTGACGTCAAAATTGGCACTTTCTATACCAAAATCGTCATCGTCCAAATGACTTTTAACTTGCTTTTCCATCGATAAATCCACTCCGAAAAACCGTCTTCATCAGCTTTTCGGCTATTCTTATAATAAATACGAGTTTCTGGTTTAAATTTCGCTGTGCGAGCAATAATAAAACTGCAAAACTTAGACCATCGTGATAAGACTAGAAGTAGGTGGGTGTCTTAGCAAGCAAGGAAATGGGCTAATAATGTAAACATATTCACAAAATTAGCCCTATAAGTGTTTAATAACCTGGATCTTTATTCAATCGTAACCTGAGGGCATTAAGCTTGATAAAACCCTCTGCATCACTCTGATCATAAGCTCCAGCATCGTCTTCAAATGTTGCTATGTTGGCGTTAAATAGGCTGTGAGAGTCAGATTGTCGACCGATTATTGACACCGAACCTTTATAAAGTTTGAGTCTCACGTTCCCATTAACCGTGCGTTGTGAATCATCGATTGCGGCTTGTAGCATTAGGCGTTCAGGGCTCCACCAGTAACCGTTATAGATTAATTTGGCATAACGCGGCATTAATTCATCTTTTAAATGAGCAACTTCACGGTCTAGAGTCAGAGATTCCATTGCTCGATGTGCTTTCAACATGATGGTTCCGCCAGGCGTTTCATAACAACCTCGGGATTTCATGCCTACATAACGGTTTTCAACGATATCGGAACGCCCAATGCCATGCTTACCACCAACGAGGTTAAGTTTTGCGAGTACTTGAGCTGGCGTCATCATAGTGCCATCGATTGCCGTGATATCACCATTTTTAAACGTTAATTCAATAACTTGAGCTTCATCAGGGGCATTTTCTGGAGAGGTAGTCCAGCGCCACATCGATTCTTCAGGTTCTGCCCAAGGATCTTCAAGGATGCCGCCTTCGTATGAGATATGTAGAAGATTGGCATCCATAGAGTATGGGGAGCCACCTTTACGCTTGGCTTCGATAGGAATGCTGTTATCTTCGGCGAATTTGAGTAATTTTTCACGTGAATTCAAATCCCATTCGCGCCAAGGAGCGATGACTTTGATATCAGAATTTAACGCGTAAGCGCCTAATTCAAATCGAACTTGGTCGTTGCCTTTACCTGTTGCGCCATGTGATATGGCATCTGCACCCGTCTCAGCGGCAATCTCAACTAAACGTCTAGCGATCAGAGGACGTGCAATGGAAGTACCGAGTAAATATTCGCCTTCATAAATGGTGTTGGCGCGAAACATTGGATAGACATAATTGCGTACAAAATCTTCGGTCAGATCTTCAATATAAATTTCTTTTACGCCAAGGGCTTCGGCTTTGGCTCGGGCTGGTTCGACTTCTTCTCCCTGACCGATATCTGCGGTAAATGTGACGACTTCACAGTCGTATTGTTCTTGTAGCCATTTGAGAATGACAGAAGTATCGAGTCCACCTGAATAGGCTAAGACGATTTTAGATATGTTTTGTTTGCTCATGGGGTTATAGTTTTTATCTATTCATTGGAAATTGGTCGGCATTGTAGCGATATTGCTCTTTTGGGTGAAGCGAAAGCAGGTTTTTTTATTGTTCAAATGAATTTAAAAATTGCTGTAGGTGCGAGATAACCCGTTCTGGTTTTTCAGCATGCAGCCAGTGACCTGCATTAGGTTCATGATGAAGTAGATAATTCGGGAATAACTCTTCGATTCGTTTTTGATATTTACTCGTTACATAGTCTGATACTTCACCAGCCAAAAAATACGTTGGTTTTGTATAGGCCTTAAAAGACTTTTTTGGAAACTGACAAATACTAGAGTGATGTTGTTTTATTGCATTTAGATTCAATCTCCATTGGAATTGATTGTTCACTCTAATTAAGTTTTGTAATAAAAATTGTCGGAAGTCTTTGTTTTTATAATGAAGTGCTAATTCAGTATCCGCTTGTTCGCGTGAGCCAAGCTTGGCCAAATCAATATTCTGTAAGTTTTTAATCACGGAAAGATAATCAAATGAATAATCCACGGGCGCGATATCCAATATAAAAATACCCTGTGTTGTTTCGGGGTATTTTAGAGCATGCAACATAGCAACTTTACCACCCATGCTATGACCAATAATGATCGCTTGTTGTTGATGAGTATTGGAAATAAGATGATTTACATCATCACACATTGATTCGTAATCGATTAAATCATTATGCTGTGATTGACCATGATTGCGTAAATCAGTTAATACGATATTAAATTGGTTTTCAAACTTTCTTGCTATTGGTAATAAATTTCGATGATTACCAAATAAGCCATGCAAGAAGATTAAAGTCGTTTCAGTATCTTTACCGATACGTTTTGTAAACAAATTAATTGGCATACGTTATTTTAAATTAATTGCATTACTTAAGCGGATAGAATCTTCATACCAAAGCCCATGAATTTGAATAACGCCATCATTTATTGGTTGGATTATATTAAGCATGGTTAGTATCTTGTCATCAACGACTAATGCTATTTCACTCTCAGTGTTTTGATTAGTGTAATCAGAAAATAATTTCTTACCTTCCTCAGTTAATACAATTGTTACGATGATGTCATTGGTTTGTGCATTATTAGATAACTCAGCTTCTAAGGTAGTAGCATTATCAACAACAGGGTTGTTTCTAAGGCAACGAGGAGGTTCATTATTGAAAGCAAGCATGGCAGCATAAAATTTATGTTTTCTACCTGTATTAGCTTCAATTTCTGAATCTGACTCACATAGTTGTTTAATTTGAAATTCAGCGCTACTAAATGTTGAAAACGTGATCAGTGTTAAAAAAATAAGGTGTTTTATATGCTGCATATATTTTGAGTATGAAACTTTTTGTTTTAGACTTGTCAGTTAGTTATAAAGATAAGATTTTTATAGTTAAACATGGATACTTTTCGATTAGCCTATTTAAGTGAAATCAATTATGAGTTTACGGATTCAGAGTTACTCGAGTTCTCAATCAAATGCCGTAAAAGCAATCACGACAGAGATATTACCAGTGTTTTATTTTATGGTCTTGGTGTTTTTATACAAGTGATTGAAGGAGATAGTAATAAAGTAAAAAGTCTCTATACCATCATTAAAAATGATGAACGGCATGAGAAGATTATTTTATTATTTGAAGAGTTTTCAATTAAACGTAATTTCCCTCACTGGTCTATGCGGTTATTACCTCTGGAAGAAACACGTTTTGATAGAATTTTAGAATTTAATCAATTCCTGCATAATTTTAAAGAGCATCATAAAGTGAATTTGGCGAGTAATTTTATTGAACAAATTAAAGAGTTTAATACTGACGAACTTTAAACCCAATCATTGCCAAATATTTAAATAAATTAAATCCTCATCAATACCATCCATAATAGGATAGGATTTGTATTCATCACGATCGACCCATGCATAATCAGTATGTTCATGATTGAGATGAATGTTTCCGTTTAGCCATTGTTGATGAAATAAATACAGTTCATAAATTCCACCATAAAAAGTATCTCTCACTGGACCAAAATATTTGATTAAACGCACATCATGTTCCTTGCCTATTTCTTCTAATCGTTCACGTTCAGCACATTGTTCTGGTGTTTCACCCTCTTCAATATGTCCAGCAGGAAAACCCCATCGTTCAGGCTGCATCTTAGCTCCTGGATAACGTTTAATTAATAAAATCTTATTGGCAGAATTTTCTATGACATTTATAGCGAAACGAGCTTTGATAGGAGATAGATTCATATAATGAAAATATACCGAACAACCGAAAAAGCTTCAAAGATTTATAGCGTAATAGGATGGCTATAATAAGATATGTCGAATATCGCTTAAGACCTTACTGAGGTATTGAGTGAACATTGCGCCTGCTACACCATCGATAACTCTATGATCATACGATAAAGAAAAAGGCATGATTAAACGTGGCATAAATTCACCATCTTTATAAACAGGTTTCATGACTGAACGTGAAATACCTAATATGGCAACTTCGGGCGTGTTAACGATAGGTGTAAAAGATGTACCTCCAATGCCTCCTAGAGAAGAGATTGTAAAACAACCACCTTGCATTTGATCTGGTTTTAATGATTTTGTACGTGCTTTATCACTAAGCTCTTTAATTTCTTTTGCAAGATCGTATAAGCCTTTTTTATCAACATCTTTAACAACTGGCACCATTAAGCCTTCGTCAGTATTAACAGCAACGCCGATATTAAAATATTTTTTTAGAATTAACTCTTCGCCATTAGGACTTAATGAAGAATTAAATTCTGGATATTTTATTAATGACACAACAACAGCTTTTAATAAAAAGGCTACTAAGGTCAATTTTGCGCCTTCTTTTTCGGCTTCACTTAGTTTGGATTTTCTAAAAGCTTCTAACTCAGTAATATCGGCTTCATCGAATTGAGTAACATGAGGAACAGTAATCCAACTACGATGTAAGTTTTGTCCAGCGATGCGTTTGAGGCGGGTTAGTGGTTTATTTTCGGTTTCACCGAATTTAGAAAAATCCACAGGTGGTATTTCAGGTAATTGAAAACCGCTACCTTTATCAAAGACTCGATCGCTCGACATCACAGATTTAGTAAAGGCTTTTACATCTTCTTTTAAAATTCTGTTTTTACGTCCAGTTCCTCGAACTAAACCTAAATCAACACCAAGTTCTCTGGCTAAACGTCGAACAGATGGGCTTGTATAGGCTTTTGATGATTGACTGGTGCCAACAGTTTCTGCTGTTTTTGGTGTTTCAGGAGGTTTTGGTGGAACTTGCTGTTCAATAGATTTAGTTTCAACTGGTTCAGGCTCAGGTTTTGATTCAATTTTCTTTTCAGTTGTATTTGTATCTTGTATTTCAATAATCGCAATCAGTTGATCTTTACTGACCATATCACCAACATTCACTTTAAATTCAAGCAAAGTACCACTATAAGGTGATGGAATATCCATCGAAGCTTTATCACTTTCTAAAGTCAGCAAAGTAGCTTCTTTTTCAATTGTATCGCCAGCGGAAAAAGCAAGTTCTATTACTTCTACCGAATCGAAATCACCAACATCAGGTAGTAAGATTTCTTGTTGAGAAGTTTCAGATACCGTGGCTGTTTCTTCTGTTGCTTTTGTTTCAACAGATGCGGCTTCAACTTCTGTTTCAGATGTTTGACTATCAGATTCATCAATAATTGCGATCAATTGATCTTTACTAACCATGTCACCGACAGCAATCTTAAATTCAATAATTTTACCGGCTACAGGTGAAGGAATATCCATAGAAGCTTTATCACTTTCTAAAGTGATTAAAGTAGATTCTTTTTCAACTAGGTCACCTGCGTCAACAGCAAGTTCTATCACTTCAACTGTATCGAAGTCACCGATGTCGGGAAGTAAGATTTCTTTTTGACTCATGATTAACTAATCGCAGGATTCGGTTTATTCGGATCAATATCATATTGAGCAATAGCCTTATCGACGATATCACTTGATAGTGTTCCTTCATCGACTAACGCTTTTAATGCAGCGATACAAATATAAAAACGATTTACTTCAAAATGTTTACGTAATTGTTCACGAGTATCACTGCGACCAAAACCGTCTGTTCCTAATACAATATAATCTTTAGGTATAAATTCTCGTATTTGGTCAGCGTATATTTTCATATAATCCGTAGCAGCAATAACAGGTCCTTGAGTATTCGCTAAACATTGCTCTACGTAAGATGTTTTTGCTTCTTGATTCGGATTCAATAAGTTATGACGATTTATATCCAAACCTTCTCGGCGTAATTCATTAAAACTGGTAACACTCCATATATCAGCATCTACATCAAAATCTTGTTTTAATAATTCAGCTGCGGCAATCACTTCGCGCAAAATGGTACCGCTACCAAGTAACTGAACTTTTCTATCCGATGCTTCACCTTGTTTAAACGGATACATACCTTTAATAATGCCTTCTTTACAACCTTCAGGCATAGCAGGGTGTTCGTAGTTTTCATTCATAACTGCGATGTAATAAAACACACTTTCTTCGTCTACATACATACGTTTTAAACCATCTTGAATGATCACTGCGAGCTCATAAGCAAATGTAGGATCATAAGAAATACAGTTCGGTATGGTTGAAGCTAAAATATGTCCATGTCCATCTTGGTGTTGCAAACCTTCGCCAGCTAACGTCGTTCGACCTGCCGTTCCGCCTAATAAAAAGCCACGTGCCCGCATGTCACCCGCAGCCCATGCTAAGTCGCCAATACGTTGAAAGCCGAACATTGAGTAATAGATATAAAAAGGGATCATCTGAATATGATGATTACGATATGCAGTAGCAGCAGCAATCCAAGAAGAAAACGCACCAGCTTCATTGATACCTTCTTCTAATATCTGCCCATCCTTTTCTTCGCGATAATACATCACTTGATCAGAATCCATTGGTTCGTACAACTGACCCATGGAAGAATAGATACCTAATTGACGGAACATGCCTTCCATACCAAAAGTTCTCGCTTCATCAGGCACGATAGGAACAATGTGCTTACCAATGGCTTTATCTTTGATTAAGGCATTAAGTATTCTAACGAACGCCATCGTCGTAGAGATGGTTCTCTCACCAGTACCTTCTAATAATTTATTATGGATAGAAATATCTGGGATCGCTAACTGAGTAGGAGGTGTTCTTTCTTTAAAAAAGTAACCACCCAATTTTTCACGTTGTTTCTTTAAGTACTGAATCTCTTCACTGTCATCAGCAGGTTTAAAAAATGGTGCGTCGTTAATTTCTTCATCGCTAATTGGAATATTAAAACGATCACGAAAATGTTTAAGCGAATCTTCACCTAATTTCTTTTGTTGATGAGTGATGTTTTGTCCTTCACCAGCTTCACCCATCCCATAACCTTTGACGGTTTTAACTAATATAACGGTTGGTTGGCCAGTATGTTTCATTGCGGCAGAGTAAGCTGCATAGACTTTATGTGGATCATGACCACCACGATTCAAACGCCAGATGTCTTCGTCACTCATATTGGCGACCATGGCTTTCAGTTCAGGATATTTACCAAAAAAATGTTCTCTGACATAAGCGCCATCTTTGGCTTTATACGCTTGGAATTCACCATCCACACATTCTTCCATACGTTTTTGTAATAAACCTTTGGTATCGCGTGCTAGCAATGGATCCCAATAAGAACCCCAAACAACTTTTATAACGTTCCAACCTGCACCACGAAATACGGCTTCTAATTCTTGAATAATTTTTCCATTACCGCGAACTGGGCCATCTAATCGTTGCAAGTTACAGTTAATGACAAAAATTAAATTATCTAAGTTTTCTCTTGCGGCTAGGCTAATTGCGCCTAGGGATTCTGGTTCATCCATTTCTCCATCACCCATGAATGCCCAAACTTTTCGATTACCTTTTTCTTCGATCAAGTTTCGATGTTGTAAGTAGCGCATGAAGCGAGCTTGATAGATGGCCATTAGTGGCCCAAGCCCCATGGATACGGTAGGAAATTGCCAATAGTCAGGCATGAGCCAAGGATGAGGATAGGAACTTAAACCATTACCATCCACTTCTTGACGAAAATTATTGAGTTGTTCTTCGCTAAGTCGTCCAGTTAAAAATGCTCTGGAATAGATACCAGGTGCGCAATGCCCTTGTATGTATAACAAATCACCACCATGATTTTCATCAGGTGCATGAAAAAAATGATTAAAGCCGACATCATATAATGTAGCGGAAGATGCAAAACTGGCAATATGACCACCCAGTTCACTACTGATACGATTGGCTTTAACGACCATTGCCATGGCATTCCAACGTACGTAAGAACGTACTCGCCATTCAATCGCAGCATCACCAGGAGAAGGTTCTTCTTTATGTGGAGGAATGGTATTGATATAAGCTGTATTCGCAGAATAGGGCAGATATGCACCAGCTTTACGTGCGTTATTTACCAATGACTCAATAATATAGTGAGCACGGTCCAGTCCATCGTTTTCTATCACTGATTCCAGAGCTTCAAGCCATTCTTTGGTCTCTTGAGGATCCGTATCGTGTTTTGTCTCGGTCATATAGTTCCACTCGCCTATGACATAAACTGCATGAAAAAGTTAAAGATACAAAATACAATGCTGTAATCTTTAGCCGAATTAAAATCGCTTAAGCCAAAATGCACGAATGATGCCAACGTATTTATTATTAATAGTATAGTTCAGGAATTAACAGCCGCCATGACATTAAGTATTCAACAAACAAAACAATCTCCTAATCAATCTAATGTAGACCGCTATGCGCATTGGATTGTCGTTATCAATCAAGATAAAACAGCGAATGATTTTGCGTATAACACAGCGCTTAAAGCGCGTAGAAAAGAGCTTGATATTAAATCGGATAATCAACAAGTGGTTACATTGGATTTACCGAATACAAAACACAGCCATTTAACACAATCCAATATCAGTGAAACGATCAGTCAATTTGAATTACTGACCGTAGCACGTAAGTTACTCAGCTCACATTTAGAATTCAAACCTTCTACGATCGCACTATGTACTTATGGTTTTAATGATGAACAAGCGGAAAGAATAATAGAAGCATTAATTGCTGCTATCGCTACTTCTAATGCGAAAATGCCTGAGTATAAAAAAGAGAAGTCGAATCACAAGTCGATTAAATCGGCAAAGATATACGGATTATCAGTGCGTCATGGTTATAAACGCACTATAGCTGAAGCTGAAGGTAATGAGATTGCGCGTCATTTAAGTATGTTACCGCCTAACGTATTAACACCAGGTGAATATTTAAAACGTGTAAAAGTGATTGCCAAAGAAAATAAATTCAAACTTGAATTTTACGGCATACCTGAATTAAAAAAGAAAAAAGCAGGGGCCTTTTTAGCTGTCGCTCAAGGTAGTCCTGTCGCAGATGCAGGTATTATTCGTTTAAAGTATCAACCAACTAAACCAAAAGGTAAAAAAGTGATCTTAGTTGGTAAAGGAATCTGTTACGACACTGGAGGAACGAATCTAAAGCCAGCAAAATACATGTTTGGTATGCATGAAGATATGCAAGGCAGTTCTGTTGCATTAGGTACGTTTTTAACCTTGTCTAAACTTAATGTGAAATTTCCAATGGAATGTTGGCTTGCAGTTGCCATGAATCATATCGGCCCTAAAGCCTATAAGCCGAACGATGTTGTGACTGCTTGTGATGGAACGAATATTGAAGTGGTACATACCGATGCTGAAGGACGCATGGTGTTATCCGACACTTTAGTGATGGCTTCAAACACTAAACCAGGATTGATCATAGACTATGCAACATTGACAGGTGCTTGTGTCTATTCCTTGGGTACGGCTTATAGTGGTGTGTTTACTAATCAAGACGACTATATTCATACTTTAATTCAGGCGGGACGTGATAGTGGCGAACGTGTATGGCCATTTCCTATTGATGAAGATTATGATGAAGGGATTAAAAGTGACATTGCAGATGTAAAACAATGTGCTTTAGAAGGTAATGCTGATCACATTATGGCGTCAAGGTTCTTACAACGATTTGTAAAACATGACACGCCTTGGATCCATGTTGATTTATCGAGTGGAGAAAACAAAGGTGGGTTAGGACATGTTCCAACGAATACAACTGGTTTTGGTGTTCGTTTCACCGTGAATTTATTGCTTGATCAAAAAATTATTTAATAAGTTATAAAAATGAAAAACGTCTTATTTGTCTGTGTCGAAAACTCTTGTCGTAGCCAAATCGCAGAAGCCTATGCGAATATGCATGGACAAGGTGTTATTAAAGCTTTTAGTAGTGGTTCTAAACCTTCAGGTGTTGTCAATCCAAAAGCGATTCAATCCATGCGTGAAGTTGGTTATGACTTAAGTGTGCATGAATCTAAGTCATTAGATGAAATTCCTAGTATTGAATACGAATATGCAATCACTATGGGTTGTGGTGATGAATGTCCTATGATTAATGCGATGCATCGAGAAGATTGGCAGATACCCGATCCTAAACACATGGATGAAAAAGAGTTTGCGGAAGTTAGGGATTATATTGAAACAAAAGTAAAACAGTTAATAGAAAGCTTATAAATAAAAACGCCCCAATCAAGGGGCGTTGATTTATTATTATCTTAATAACTCCAATTTGAGTATGCTTTTTTTCGTTGGCTTAAATACTGGAGTATATTCTTACCTTTCGATTCAAGCGCTGAACCTAAAACAATTGCTACAATGCCAGAGATTGCTAGAATCGACCAATAACCAAAATCAAAAAACTGCATTAACTCAATACTCTGTTTAAGAATACTGATCATTAATAAAATGAATCCAGCTATTAATAGCGATATTCTTTGGTCTTTGTAGCTCATTACTAGGAACATAATACCTGTCGCAATATTCGCTAGTATTGAGATACTGGTTCCATGTTCCATTAAACTAATGACAAGACTCCAACTAATAATACCAACTGCAAGCGTATGATAAATGTTACTCATTTTCTTAGTTCGTAATGAAATTTCATAGCACATAACAGAAGTAATAAATGCGCTTGTTATAAATGCAACTTCTTCATTTAAACCAACGTCCATGAAATACACTAAACAGATAAGTCCAGTTATTATGGATAAAATAGCCGAACTAAATTCTAACAGGCCTCGAATAATATATCCTGGAGTGATACTCAAACTAATTTGTCGAAAAATAATAAACAAACTTGTTGATATCGCAGCAAGAAATATTAATTCTTGATGAAAGAACCAATGTAACCAAAAACTTCGACCTAATAACACTACGATCGGTAAGAATTGTAAAAACAAAACAAATTTACCTTCAAATGTTTTTGCTTCAATACGACTGCGTGCAGATTGGCCAGTGAAAAATGTGGTTAATAAAGCTAACCCCACAGCGATTAAACCCATAATTTCAGGACTGCGTTCAGGGATTAATAAACATGCATTGCTGACTAAAAATAACAATGTCATCTCTCTACTCATACCTCTGGCAAGGATACGGAACCCAAAACCTATGATTGGTAGAAGTAACGCTATAGATACAATGCTTAATAATATAGAGTTATAAAACCCATCCATACTCCATACGATATAGTCTGGCATTATAATTTGACTTATATCTGCTGTAGTAGAAAAAATAAATGCGCCAAGAATGGCGAAATTTACCACAGCAGATATTAAGGACAGCATGATTAATAAGCGCGGCCCTTTGCCTTCTTTAAAGTATCGTGCGCTAGCAAAAGCGATAACAGATAAGACACCAGTATGTCCAAGTAACATGAGATAACGAAATACATCGCTACTGCCTTCCCAACCTTTCATCAAAAACGTATAAAGTGAAACTAGAATGGCAATTGAACCTATGCCACGTAACAGACTTGGTAAACTCAGTGTCCAATTCTTTTTTGAGTTATCATCTTGTACAGATTTGTTGGTATAGGAGTGTTGATAATCAACTCCTGCATCTAGTGAGTTTGTTTCTTGCTCAGGAAAATTATCTGAGTCTATAGTTCCTGGATAGCTACTCATGATGTTTCTCCTTTATTTTTTTCTAATAATTCTTTAAGTTTATGTTTTAACTCATCACGTTTTTCTTCTTCAATGTAGGTTTGTTCAAAATCATCAATTGGATCAACTGTTTCAAGATGAATTTCATTTTGTGCAAGCTTGAGTTCCCATCGATCAAAACTAGTCGCCAATTCTTCTAAAGTATTTTCATTATTTTCAACAATCACGGCTTTAGCTTCAACGGTACTTTGTCGAGCTCGCATCATGTCGTGTTTTTGAATCATGATTTTGAGTTCACTTTCACATGCTTTAATATCAGATGACATCTTATGTGCTGTGTTTTGATAGGACTGTTTTGATTCTTTTAAGTGACTAATCTGAGCTAATGCTTCTTCATGTCGCTGCATACAACTTAAGGCTTGTTGCTCATCATCCTCTGCAGCTTTAATGGCTCGTTGAGACCATTGATTGGCTTTCGTTTCTAATTCATGAATTTGTTTTTGTAATTTCGATTCATTGGCTCTGATGCGATCCAACTGTAATTTGGCTGCTACCAACTTCTTCTTTTGCTCAGTGATAGCCGCTTTGATGAGTGCATCATGGTTTTCAATCTCGCCCACCATTTCATCAAGTTGAGCGTAGATACTGGTTCTTAATCGTTTAAAAAGGGACATTGCTATTCTCCTATGTTGGGTTTAAGTACCAGTAACTATTGTTTAAAAGTTAATATAAAGATACTTTTATATAAAAAGTAGAATTTAAATATCTATAAAGTATAATAAAAATATACTTTATAGATTTAAGATAGATAGTATGGAAGGAACAGAAAGGCTTATTGCCACCTTAAAACTGGCTTTGAAAGAGAAAAAATTGACCTATGGTGAAGTTGCCACTGGATTGGATATGAGCGAGGCCAATGTAAAACGCATGTTTTCTGCTAATCGCATTACGATCGATCGAGTGGAGGCAATTTGTCGTTTATTGGAAATGGAACTGAGTGATCTTTTTAATATGTACGAAGATTCACGTAAAAAAATATCTCATTTGACTGTTGAACAAGAGCAGGAGTTGGTAGCAGATACAAAATTATTATTTGCTGCTGTTTGTGTACGTAATCATCTTTCATTCCAGGACATCATTTCACATTATTCCGTAGAGGAATCTGAGTTAATTCAAAGTCTAGCTAAACTTGATCGAATTAAGATCATCGATTTGTTACCCAATAATCGTATTAAACTTCGTGTGGCTGAAAACTTTCATTGGATTCCTCATGGTCCTATTGAAAAATTTTATGAAAAAAACATCGAACGTGAATTTTTAAAAGGCGGATTTGATCATACTGATAATCCTCGAATGTTTTTTTCTGGCTTAGTAAGTGAAAATTCACGAGTTATTTTATTAGAAAGTATGAAGTCCTTATCAGATGAATTTCACCAATTACAAAAACGTGACAGTGAGCTGCCTATTGATAAACGTATTAATATCGGTGTTCTGGTAGCATTGAGAGAATGGGAATTTAAGTTACTTGAGCGTTATGGTAAATAATAAGTTCAGTTGTTATTAGTCTCCACCACAACCACCGCCACATCCATCACCACTGCTACAACCACCACAACCTGAGCCGCATCCAATACCACTTGCACAGTAATTATTATCTTTACTGCAATCGAGTGAATATTTAAAACCATCAGGAATATCTAACTCTGCATCCATAGCAAAAAGCAAAGGTAACCTTGTTGGAGATTTAGATTCTATGTTTTCTCTGAAACAAGAAATTTTCCAAGCAGTTTTAATTCCTTTTTGAGCTTTGGTTTTCGATTGCATGGCTTCAGCAGGCGTATGATGTAAAAAACGTCCTAAAGATTTTTTACAAAATATTTCGTATTGTTTTGTAAATAAAATATATTCATGCCATGCAATATCTACTGCTTGAGATGGCATTGATACCATACGATTGCCAGCGATGTTACAAATATGAAAATACTCTCTTAAACCATTGATGACTTTATTGAGTTGTGGCTCAGTTAAATGTGGATAGGTTTCTAAAACCTTTTCAGAAATTTTTTTAGGGAATTGAAACTCGTCAATCTTCTTTTCTCGATGTCGAATACGAAACTTACGGATCGTTAGATAAATTCCATATATGAGAGATATAATTAGTATAGCGGGTATAATTATTTCCATTGAGGTAACTTAATAGTTTGTTAAAGTTAAATGATATTATTGCAAATATAGTAATGTAAACAAAAATTACTTTTTAGAAGTGAGATTGAATTATTAAAATTTAAATAATTTTTTTATTTTTTAGAAAGGAATTTCAATACTCGATTTAGAAAATAAGGTAATGGTGTTTTTGAAAGCCATTTTCTATTATCAGCAATGAATGGATAAGCTCTGCTAAGTATTGGTTTCAATGTTTTGCTTGCCCAAATTTTAGAAATAGTTTTATAGCCACTCGCATCATAAGCTACAGCGAATACATCCACACTTTTGATCCAAATACCATTCGCATCAATTGCATGTATACGTTCCATCATTTCTTCTCGCGTAACAGGGCAACTT
Organism: Gammaproteobacteria bacterium; assembly: GCA_965243205.1. GTDB lineage: Bacteria > Pseudomonadota > Gammaproteobacteria > Eutrophobiales > Eutrophobiaceae > CBDEUK01. The sequence continues at coordinate 817,080 of CBDEUK010000002.1, read as the reverse complement.
GTTGGTACCGATAAATTTTTATCAGAACAATCTTTTAGAATAAGTTTATTTTCAGTATCAGTTTCTTTTAAGGTTTCCATTTCAGTTTTACACATAGGACAAGATGCGTCGTAATAAATAGTTAAAGGGTAGGTAACATCCATAATTTAAGTTCTCAGTAATTTTTGAATTTTCGTACCATATTTCATTATTTTAGTCAGCGTCTCTGGTTTAAGGTTTAACATTTCTTCACCCCAAACAGATAAAGCTTCCATAAGCTCTAGTATGTCTTCGACACGTTTTTTTGCTTCTTTGTCATTTTTATTAAAATTGTTTTGTTTAAGAAACGATTTAAGAAAATCTACAGTTGGATCAAACTCACGAGTTTTTCTTTCAGTGATTATGGTTCTAAATAACGCCCATACATCCAAAGATGTTTCAAAATAATCTCGTCTATCTCCCATTACATGCGTTACATGAATCAAATTCCAATTTTGCAATTCTTTTAAACTATTACTGACATTCGAACGTGCAACATGCAAAGTTTCTGAGATTTGTTCTGCATTGGCTGGCTGGCCGATGTAATACAAAAAAGCATGGATCTGTGACACTGTACGATTGATTCCCCAACGGGAACCCATTTCACCCCAGTGCAAAACAAACTGATTACCTTGTTCACTTAATTCTATTTTTTCGCTCATTAAATAACTCTTTAATCTATCTAACTTGACATATTATCACTTATATCATAAATTTCTGTCAATACAGAAATTAAAGAAATAAAGAAAATGAATGAAAATAATCGAAATATCAGAGCTTTAGTCTTAGGTGGTAATGGATTTATCGGTAACCAAGTGGTTAAGTTTTTAAGCAATAATGCTCAAGTTAGCATCGGAACACAAAAAACCAATATTAAAAGCAATGAAATAACGGTGCGTATGCACGAAATGTTAGAACCATCAAAATGGAAGAATATTTTGAGCAATTTTGATGTGGTGGTGAATAGTGTAGGTATTTTAAGAGAACGTAAAAATGAATCGTATGCAGATGTACATACTAACAGTGTTTCTGCTTTGGCCAGTGCGTGTAAGGGTTTAAATATCAAACTTATCCACGTTTCAGCTTTAGGCTTATCGCCTACAGCAGGCAGTCGCTTTATTAAATCTAAGTATGCAGGTGAGCAGGCAATATTTGCTAGTGGGGCAAATGCAGTGATCGTAAGACCATCATTATTAGATGGTAAAGGAGGTTTTGGAGCAAAATGGTTTAGAAGAGTGGCGTTATGGCCAATACAGTTTGTGATGAAGTCAGATGGTTTAGTAGCTCCATTACAAGTTTCTGATTTAGGTGAAGCGATAGCAAACATTGTGTTTTATACACAAAAAGAATTACCTAGCATTGTTGAGTTAGGAGGCAACGATGTTATGAGTATTGCTGAGTACTTAACTGAGCTTAGAAAAACAAAACATCTTGAGTCAACTATGCAAATTCCGATTAATAAATTTATAGTGAGAATCGTTAGTCATATCTTTGATGTAATTAATTGGACGCCATTATCGTTTGGTCACTATGAATTGATGCAAGGTTATAATGCTCCCAATATTAATTATTTACCGAAATTATTAGGTCGGTGGCCTAGTGAAATAGGTTGGCAAGATACATCGGAAGATGGATGTGAATTAGTAGTTTCATAAAAGCATAGAGCGAGTTAATTAGTTAACTCGCTCTATAATTATTGTTTAATTACTAGACGATAATTCCTTTATCTTACGTGAGAGATTATTTCGAGCTTTTTTATCAAAACGTTCTGAGAATTCTGAAGTGTGATAAATGTTTTCTCGTTTTAGAAATGATTCTAAAACCTCTATCCTCCCTTTTCGATAGTCGAGTTCTGAAATCCAATGATATTCTTTGCGAATTTTTTTATCGTAAGATTCAAATACTTCATTTGATGCGCCTAAAACACTGAGATCAATATCAAGCATTAGTTGAGCATCTATATTATCGGCAACATGTGTCTTAGTGCATATAATCATGTCATATATATTTTTAACAATGTTATTCGTTATAGCGAAATTATTGAGATAATCATTGGCCCAAGCAGCACTCAATTCTTCATTATCATTACGATGCGTATCATAGATAGCATCGTGAAACCAAATAGCGATCTCAATTTCAGTAATATTATTCGCGAGATAAGAATATTCATACAGGTATTTCAAACATTCACTGACATGAGTTTCATTATGATAGAACCTAGTAGAGTCTGTGTAAGCAGCTTCTAGCCTTTCAAAGATATCTCCTGGATTAGAAATACCTAATTTTGAAAGACTGGCATGAAGATTTTCTTTGTTAAACATAATTCAATTATTTAAAAATAAATCTGAAGTATTAATTTATAAAATATTTTTTGATTGTATATCATCTAAAAATTGCTGTATGTCAGCAGGCGACTTTAAATGATAAACATTTTTCGATTCCATAGATTCAGCTACTAGTTTTCGATAAGCAGGTGTGAGCTTGCGATGGCATAACCAAAGTACTCGATAACTATTCAATGTACTTTTAAATAAAGGACTCTTATCAGGCCAACCCTCAGGGTTAACAATAAAGCCTTTAAAAAATCGCTTGGTTACCCATAGCGCATGTGTCATTAGAGGTAAGTCGATATAGATTAATGTATCGGCAACACCAAAGCGTTCCCATGCAGTTGTAATATTACCAAAGCCATCGATGATCCATTTCTCTTGCCGTAATAGTTCAACATGAGCTTTTAGATATTTATCGTCTGATACTTTTGCACCACCAAATTTGTATTGTATTTTATCTAAAGGGTAGAGTGGAAGCCCAGTAACTTCGGCTAATTGTTTAGCCAATGTAGACTTACCACCTCCAGTATTTCCGAATATTGCTATTTTTTTCATATTGCCTCCTTTGGCTATTACTCAATGCCCAAGAAGCTGATAATAAAAACCCGCCTCTTGGGCGGGTTTGAAAATGATTTACGTATCAAAACCCACCATTCCTATGGAATGATGGTAATAATTCGAAAATTTGTGCGTAGAGAATCTATATTCATAAGTTGATCATTACTGAGAAGGTTTAGGAAGTCAACGCTAGAATATATTGTAATTAAATTGTTACCTTGACTCTAAAATTTCTTACATGGAATGGAGAAATCAACATGATAATGTTCATCATGCCTAACCCATGATCTTTTTTTCGAAAATTGTATATTATTTTTTAGATAATCTGCGTATTTAGTTTTAAAAAGATTTGCTTGTAATTTAGGATCAAAAATAACACGCCACAAATTATAGCCTATCTTTTTAGATTGTTTATGCAAAGCAGTTATATGAGCAGCTAAAGCCTCATAATCAATGGTTAAATCATCGTAATTACCATTTTTATCAAATTCAATGTTATAACCAAATTTATTGAGTGCATGAGTTGGTAAATGAACGGATTCGCCTTTTGAGTTAATTACTGGTATCATGAAATCAACAGATAAACCATTTTGATGTGTTTTGTGTGGTTTAAATTGCCCACCGCTTTTGGAACCGGTTTCAGCGTATTTGAAAACTTTATTAGGTTGTGATGTTTCTAAGTCTTTATATGCAGCAATAATAATTTTTTTAACTTCGGAATGGACATATGTTCGGCCTAATATTTCAGCCATATTACTATAACTGATAAAATTGTTTCCCTTTGGAGGTAACTTAACCCCATTCTCTAGACTGCCTTTTGATGTTGTTCCGTAACATACACTCTCAATAGATAACACATTACTTGAAAATAATAACATGATAGGTAAAAAGTATTTCATGTCATGAGTTACTCTTCTCTTAGGTATTCTTAAAAAAAACTAATCTAACGATATCATTAAGGAATTGTTAGGTGGCAATGCAATAATATTGCCTTGATATTGATTATTATGAGCTTGGCGTGTATTAAATTATTTATAAATATGTTCATGTCTTATTTTTTTCTTTCCAAATTGGCACCATTGAATTCCACACACCATCTCCTAAAAATCGATGGTATAAAGCCGCTGAAATATGCAGACCTATTAATATAAAACTCGAATTAACAAATATTTCATGTGATAAAAGCATAGCATTCATAACAGCCCCACTCTTAATACCGTACCAATACAAGGCGCCAATTCCAAGACCGGTAATAGCGATCATAGACAAAGCAATATACATACATGTATGTACTAATTTTGCCATAAATTTTACTATTGCAGAGCTATCTTTTGGGAGTGCGGATGTACTTTTTATTCGCATATATACATATCTGATAAATAATAATAATAAAAATATTGTTGCAAAAATAATTTCTGAATAGAGCAAAGAGGTATTTTCAAGTTCCTCTACCTCATCTAGTTGCTTAGTTAGTGCATAGAAGAAAACAGCAATAAAACCCCAATGAAAGATTTTAGCTATAATGCTATGAGAAACCTGTGAGTTTTCTACTATAACTTTATTTGTTTTATTTCTTGTATTCATTATTTTAATTTGGACTGCTCGATATTAATTGCTACATATAAAGTTTGAATTCAGCCGGGCGCGTTAGCAGTTGGTTGGAATAACTGGCTAGAGTATATTCTATGTTCCTAGAACTCATCTTTATATTCTTTTAAGCCTAGTAGAAAAAATACTATCCCACCAAATAAATAAAATAATTCAATGAACCAAAATAAATACTGATTTTCATTAATTGAAATTATATAGAGAATGTCATTTCTTCCAATGAATGGAAGTTCCCACACAAACAAAGCTCGTAACGCAAAGATAATTCCCGCAACCCCAATGGTAATTAGTACTGTAGGAAAAATTTTTATCATCGTATTCTTCTTTCCTTACTTTGATGAACAATATGATCGAATTCTTAGTGATTATGATACAACCAATGCAATAAAACATTTTGTATTTCTGTGCCAGTCCAGTTTTGTACACCAGGGTGATTCTGAAAGGATACTACGATGTATTCTTTGCCGCTGTTTGTAGTGACATAACCGGCCATAGAACGTACGTCATTAAGTAAACCTGTTTTTATACGCATGGTTCCTGCAGGGATAGTATTTTTAAAACGTTTTTTCATGGTGCCATCAATGCCAGCGATGGGTAAGGAACTTAAGAATTCAGGGCGTAGATGACTTTTATAAGCTTGTTCTAATAATTTGGATAAGGATATAGCATTGAAGCGTGCAGTACGTGAAAGGCCTGCTCCGTTATCAATAATAATGTTAGCTGGATTAATGCCTTTTTGTTTTAACCAATCATTGATTACCATTTTGGCATTTTGTTTGGTGCCAGGTTCACCGAATTTTTCTTTAGCCATGGTTAATAACAATTGCCTTGCCATCACATTGTTACTGAATTTATTAATGTATTGAATGATGTCAGATAAAGGTAATGAGTGGTGCTTATGAATTAATTCTAAATCCGTTCCAATCAAGCCATGTTTTACTGTGCCATCAATGGTGCCACCCATGTTTTCCCATAATGATTTGAATACACCATAGGTATAAACTGAATTGTTGGTCACGCTACGTAATAATTCACGTTCACCACAACTTTTAGGATAATTGCCAGTAAACTCTGCAATGGTTTTTAAACCTTGATGAGTTACGTTCATTTTTGCTGCACGACTAATGCCGCGACATTTACCTTTAACTAATTTTAATTTATTACGAATTTCTAAATTTGATGAAGATGGATCGGAATAAACTTTCACATTATTACCTTGCGGTAAAAATATAAACTGTTGTGCTGTAAAGTTTAATAAGGCTGCATCTGGAAATGCGTTATAAGCACGATACGGTTTTTTATCAAACTGACCAGGATGGCCGTTTTCTTGTTCGATCGCACTACGGTCAATGATTAAATGACCTTTTATATGTTTTAAACCTTTTGATTGTAATGTGAATAATGAGTGCCAAAAATTTTCTCGAGTAAAAAATGGATCAGCACCACCTTTAATACGTAAATTTCCTTGTAGAGTGTTATTCGATAACACACCATCATAATAAAAGTCAGTTTCCCAATGATACGCAGGGCCTAAAATTTCTAAGCCTGCTAAGGTTGTAACCATCTTCATGACTGATGCTGGATTACGTGAGGAACTCGATTGATAATCAATTAACGGAGTGGCGTTGTTAATTTCTTTTATATACACACTCATCGAATTCACAGGCAGTTTATGTTTTTTGAGTGTGTTTAGAACGACGGTAGGTAATTTGTTATTGGCTAAAGCATTACTATGGATACCAAAAGATAAAACGCATATTAAAGTAATTAAAAATAGTTTTGTGTTAAACAGCATGTCCACAGTTCCAGCATTCAGTATATTGCCCTTCAATGGTTTCACCACATTGACATTGCCATGGTGAATTTGAAGGTTGTTGTTTTAAATAACTTTGTATCAATTCAAGCGCAGAAGTTTCATCGTTATCATTATGCACCCAAACTTCAGGCCAGCATTCGTTAGCAGGTAATTCACCAATACCACCTGTGAGCGAAACGTTTTTCATAAAACTATTGATTTGGTTGGATTCAAGCAAGCCTTGAATTTGCCCTGCTATCATCAGGTTGTCACTGGTATACACAAGCTTCATAGGATTAAATGATATTAAATACCTTTGCCAAACTAATGGCGGCTAATACGATAGCAATGATTGCAAGGGTCGATGCAAAATGTGTTTTCTTTAAAGATGTTTGCATAGAACTGGCTAAAGATTCGTTTTGTTTGGCTAAGGCTTCAATAAGTTCAATTTGTTGAATATCGGATTTATCTGCATTGTTCAAACGTTCATTGATTTTTTTTAATTCTGTAGCGACATCATCGATATTCGTTGGCGGTGTTTCTTGTTCTGGCTCTTTGTCTTTATCGCGCAGCATTTTTAATAAATGGTTTGCACCTTGAATGATCAAAGGGGCGTTATTTAGAATTGTGCCGAGTGGAGGTAGCGCCATATCGAATCTTTTATGTTAGAAAAATTAGGATAAAATCATACCAAATAATCGAATTATCCTTAAGGGCATTCTGAAGCCAGTAAATGATAAAAAGCACATGATAAGTGAGATAAAAAATAAGCTAATGGTATTGCGAAAAGCGGTGTTTGATCAACGCTGCCCGTTATTGGCAAAACTCATTATTTTGCTGGCGATTGCTTATTTGCTCAGTCCAGTGGATCTCATACCCGATTTTATTCCAGTACTGGGTTGGTTGGACGATGTGATTATAATTCCGTTTTTATTAAAGTTGGCGTACGGGATAATTCCTCAGGTTTTAATCCAAGAATACGAACAGGAAAATGTTTTAGAAGCTGAACAGCCGAGTAAAGCGTTTCAAATAACAGGCTTATTCATTGTGATTACGATCTGGTTTGCAGTCGCATATTTGGTTTATCACTTTTTCTTTTATCAAACCGCTTGAGCTTTCATTACTCCCACAATAAATAAAGCCCAGGCTATTATGAATGATAAACCACCGATAGGTGTAATAGCTCCCATCCAACGGATTTGGGTGATACTTAATATATAAAGACTGCCTGAAAATATCACAATGCCAAATAACATGACCCAACCAGAGGATTTCAAAAAGCCATTGGGTAACCATTGCATACACACGATCCCAATCAGTATTAATCCCAAGGCATGGTAGAATTGATACTCAACACCTGTTTGAAATACATTTAAATAGTGTTGATCCAATTTATTTTTTAAACCGTGCGCAGCAAAAGCACCAAGAACCACTGAGAGTAGGGCGTTGATAGCCCCAATAATTAAAAATGTTTTCGCAATCATCGTTTAATTCTATGATAAAGCTATAGTCATTGTCATAACGAATAATTCATCATGAGTTCTCAACCAGTCCCAGTAAAGTTACTTCTGAACCCAGTGCATTTTCTATCATTGGGCTTTGGTAGCGGCCTAGCTCCCAAAGCACCAGGCACTTTTGGGACAGTGGCCGCAATTTTACCCTATCTATTCTTGCAAAATCTGGCTTTGTTGCCTTATATCATAGTATTGGTGATTGGATTTTTGATCGGAATCTATTTATGCCAAGCAACAGCGGATGCATTACAAGTGCATGATCATCCAGCTATTGTTTGGGATGAGTTCATCGGATTCTGGCTAACGATGTTAATGGCTCCTAAAGGTTGGGAATGGATCCTGCTTGGATTTGTATTGTTTCGAATTTTTGATATTTGGAAGCCTTGGCCAATAAAAAGCATCGATAAAGGCGTGAAAGGTGGTCTGGGCATTATGTTAGATGATGTACTTGCCGGGCTTTATGGCCTGGTTATTTTGCAAATAATTGCCTATTTGTTATATATTTAGCCATTATTCAGGATAAATTAAGTTAATTAGGACTGAGCAGAGTTTTATTTTATGAGAGTGTTCGTTTTATCAGCATTAATAACTTTGATGATTGGCATGCAGAGTGTGCAAGCCGATATCTATCGTTATGTCGATAAACACGGCCGTGTGACCTTAACGGACAAGCCACCTCATAAAGGTTATAAGCAATTAGTTAAAACATGGAAAGGATGGGTTGAAAAACCTCGTGGCAGTGTTGCTTATAAAAATTTCTTAAAGAATCAAAAGAAATATTCTTCAACCATTGAACATTACGCCAAGGTATATGCCATTCCCAAAAGTTTATTGCATGCGATCATCTCTGCAGAATCTGCATACGATCCACATGCGATCTCATCTGCAGGTGCTGTTGGTATGATGCAATTAATGCCAGCAACCGCGAAACGTTATGGTGTTGGAAATCGTAAAAACCCGCATGAAAATATTAATGGCGGTAGTCGTTATTTTCGTGACTTGTTACAAATGTTTGATAACGATTTACAACTCGCACTGGCTGCATACAACGCAGGTGAAAATGCAGTTATCAAATATGGAAACAAAATTCCGCCGTATAAAGAAACTCAAAATTATGTGAAAAAAGTTTTGAGTTACTACAAGAAATACGAAAAATCTTTAAAAAGTTAATCAATAATTAAAAATATATTATTGCGTTTGATACTTTATTTAACATAATGGAATCATTCGCTTAGATAATAATCTTATAAGATTACTACACAATATTCATAAAACATTCATTTATATTCACCCATATGGGTGATTTTTTTTTTCATAATTAATGTTAAGTTCCTTTCCTTAAAACACTCAATATAGAGTGAGTAGTAATAATTAGTTAGATGGGAAGGATAGGCACGAATGCCTGATGAAGTACAAAATAATAAAATTGATACAGGGTGCGTCTGTCTCGTATTAATCGCTCGTTATTATCAGTTAGCGGCTGATTCTCCAGCTCTACAACATGAGTTTGGGCAATTAGATCGCTTATTTTCTGATACAGAAATTTTACGCGCAGCAAAATATCTTAAGCTTAAAGCTAAATCGGTTCATACTAGCTCTAGCAATTTATCTGAATTTTCTTTTCCTGCAATAGCAAAAGATAATGAAGGTAATTATTTTATTTTAGCTCAGTATAACGCTGAAAAAGAAAAAGTCTTAATACAAGATCCTACTCAAAATCGACCAGAAGAAATATCCGTAACACGTTTGAATGAACGTTGGTCAGGTGATCTGATTTTAATAACCAAGCGTTCTATTATTCCTGGTGTTTCAGGAAAATTTGATATTAGTTGGTTTATCCCTGCCATTCTTAAACACAAAAAATTATTAGGAGAAGTCTTGCTGGCTTCTTTCTTTATACAATTGTTTGCATTGATTACACCGCTATTTTTTCAAGTGATCATTGATAAAGTCTTAGTGCATCGAGGTTTGAGTACACTGGATGTTCTAGCGATTGGGTTGCTAGCAATTTCAATTTTTGATGTTGTTCTGAATGGTCTTCGAACTTATTTATTTTCACACACAACCAATCGTGTTGATGTAACGTTAGGATCAAATTTATATCGACATCTGATTAGCTTACCGATTAGTTATTTTCAGACTCGACAAGTTGGCACCACTGTAGCAAGAGTAAGAGAACTGGATACTATTCGTAATTTTATTACAGGTTCAGCGTTAACTTTAGTTATTGATTTATTTTTCACAGTCATCTTTTTTGCTGTCATGTATTACTACAGCCCAACCTTGTTTTGGGTTGTGCTTGGTTCAATTCCATTTTATGTTGCATTATCAGCTTTTATTACACCTATCTTAAGAAAACGTTTAGATGAAAAGTTCAAACGTGGTGCAGAGAATCAAGCTTTTTTAGTTGAATCTATTTCAGGCGCAGAGACATTAAAATCAATGTCAGTTGAACCACAGATGCAGCGCAAATGGGAAGAACAATTAGCGGGCTACGTGTCATCGGCATTTAGAAGTCAAAATTTAGGAAACATTTCTTCTCAGGTTGCACAATTCATTAATAAAGTTGTAACCATATTAATTCTTTGGTTTGGTGCTCGCTTGGTTATCTTAGGTGAACTTAGTGTAGGTCAATTAATAGCATTTAATATGATTGCTGGAAGAGTATCAGGTCCAATTTTACGATTAGTTCAATTATGGCAAGATTTCCAGCAAGCAGGTATTTCAATTGAACGATTGGGTGACATATTAAACTCACCTCCTGAAGCTGGACACGATCCTAATCGAACTACCCTTCCTGATATCAAAGGTCATATCCAGTTTGAGCATATCAGTTTTCGATATCGCCCCGACCAACCTCAGATATTGTCTGATATTAATTTAGCGATACAAGCAGGTGAAGTTGTTGGCATTGTTGGGCGTTCTGGTTCAGGTAAGAGCACACTTACAAAACTCGTACAACGATTATATGTTCCAGAAAACGGTCGAATATTAGTTGATGGTATTGATTTATCATTAATACAGCCCGCATGGCTCCGACGACAAATTGGTGTCGTATTACAGGATAACTTTTTATTTAATCGTTCGGTGAAAGACAACATTGCCTTGACAGACCCTGGAACTCCAATCGAAGAAGTCATTCACGCTGCAAAATTAGCAGGTGCACATGATTTCATTTTAGAAATGCCTGAAGGTTATGACACACGTATTGAAGAACAAGGACAAAATTTATCAGGCGGCCAAAAACAACGTATAGCAATTGCAAGGGCATTATTAACTAACCCAAGAATTTTGATCTTTGATGAAGCAACCAGCGCTTTAGATTATGAGTCTGAACGCATTATTCAAAATAACATGCAAGCGATAGCACAAGATAGAACGGTTTTAATTATTGCGCATCGACTATCCACTGTCAGAAATGCCGATCGAATTATTGTCATGGATAAAGGAAAGATTATCGAACAAGGGAATCATGAAGGGTTAATAAAACATAAAGGATTGTATGCAAAACTGCATTTTCATCAAACCGTTGGTAATGGAGCCGTTGCATGATCAAATGGTTGACAAAAATTTTAAACAAACCGATTGATTGGTTTGATACCCCTGAGAAAATCAGACGAAGCACCTATGCTTTTATGCCAGCAGTACTTGAAATTCAGGAGACGCCTCCATCGCCTATTGGAAGAGCCATTATCTGGACGATTATGTTGTTATTTGTATTAACTTTGGTTTGGGGATATTTCGGAAAACTGGATGTGGTCGCTGTTGCGCCAGGAAAAATTATTCCAAGTGATCGTGTAAAAACAATTCAACCATTAGAAATAGGCAAAATCAATACTATCCATGTTAAAGAGGGGCAGTATGTTCAAGAAGGCGATGTATTAATTACCTTAGATACTACAGCCACAGAAGCAGATGCGACACGATTTGAACAACAACTTTATTCGTTAGGCTTACAAAAAACACGTAATACAGAATTCCAAAAAATACTTGATACAGGCGATTCAAGAAGTAATGAATGGTTACAGAATTCTTTGTCTGAGTTTAATGATGTTTATGATTCTCATAACCAAAATAACGAGCAAGCCTTTTCTAAAAATGAAGTGAATAATCAACATCAGTTATTAGTTGAACAAATCAATGAATACGATCATAGAAAAGAGACATTATTGAATGAGTTAGAAAAACGGCAGTCAGAGAAACAAAGTATCAAAGCGACAGTTATTAAATTAGAGCGAACATTGCCGTTGATTACTGAACGCGTTGATTCTTTAAAGAAACTTATGAAAAAAGATTTAGTTGCTAGAGATCAATTTTTATCTTTAGAACAGGAAAGAATAGAGCAAGAGCAAGATCTTCAAGCATTAAAAGCGCAGCACAGAGAAATCATAGCTTCTATCAATGAAATAAATTCACAATTAAAAACATTAAAAGCAGAAGTACAAAAAACGAATCTGCAAGAATTGAATGAAACTTCTATTCAAATTTCTTCAATTGAACAAGAGTTGATAAAAGCCAATAAAAGAAATCATCAACAAGTTATTTATTCTCCAATCAATGGAACAGTTCAACAATTAGCAGTTCACACTATAGGTGGAGTCGTTACGCCAGCTCAAGAGTTGATGCTCATTGTTCCTGAACAATCTGTATTGGAAGTAGAAGCTTTAGTGCTTAATAAAGACATTGGTTTCATCGAGGAAGGACAAGTTGCTGAGGTGAAAATAGATACCTTCAATTTTACAAAATACGGAACCATTGATGCTGAGGTAATTAATTTATCTAATGATGCAATATCTGATGAGAATTTAGGCTTGGTGTATATGGCTAAAATTTTAATTCATAAAACTAAAATGCAGGTCAATAATAAATTAGTTAATTTAACACCTGGTATGAGTGTGAATGTTGAAATTAAAACAGGTAAGCGAAGAGTGATTGAATATTTTTTGAGTCCGCTTCTTAGATATAAGCAAGAGAGTATTCGTGAGCGATAAAATTATAATGCTAGAAATAAAAATATACTGGGTAACATATAAGTGAATGATGAGAGATATATATCTAAGAAATCTGAACGATTTTCTAACATAGTATTAGGTAGTTGGGCATTAATTACTTTAACTATTGCTTGCTTAATAAATTATATGGAAATAGATATGGCGAATTGTAGTGTTTGTGATCAATTATCTTTATTAATTCCTGCGGTGAATCGATCACCACTTTTATCAGATTATTATGATGAGGCCAGAGCTGTATGGCTATTTTTACCTTTGAGTAGCGTATTAATACTTTTCTTGTTTTTCAGAAATATAAAAATAATAAATTACGATGCATATACAACTAAAGTAGTAATCCTTTTATTTGTTTTATTCTTTTTAGGGGTTATTACTTGTGTTGGTGGCTTTGAGCATTCAGGGAACATTCAAAATGTAAAACCAGGAATATTTATTAGGTTGTTTTCAGAGACTTTAATTGGGATGGCAATTTTATCTTGGGGTTCATGGACTATGTTCATAATAAGTATTTTTTATTTATCCCATTTTTTTAAGAAATTAGTTAACTAAATAGTAGGAGGATTTAAATGTCAGGACAAAACCAAAATTCATTTCAAAATGATGTTAAAACTTTTGCTTCGGCTGTAAAAAATACAATTAATCAAACTATAGGAGATGCATTTGATTTTGCGTTAGAAAATGGGCTCTCCGATTCTGAGACAGCATTACATACCCTGAATAAATTAGAACAAAACTTAGAGTATATTCAAAATCTAGGTTTAGATATAGCTGATAAAGCACAAACACATTTTGGATCTGATAGTGTTGAAGCAAGAACCCTTACTGATAAAGCAGGTGATTTGGGTCAGATACGTACATACTTAAGAAACCGTATAGATGCTGTAAATGGACAACTTCAACTTGCAACAGAGAGTGCTGCTTATGGTGCTGCAGGAAAAATTATTAAAGAGGCAGGTGGAGCAGCATATGATTTATATCAATTTCTTGATGCGCTATTTGGTGATGACCCAAGTGAAATTGGAAAATTAGCATTTTCAACATTAACTGGTTTAATCGCAGCAGCATTAATTCCAGCATCATGGGGGCTTATTGCGACATTTGGTGTTTTTATTGGTGTAGGTCTAGCTGTTGATTGGTTATTAAATGATAGTTACTTTGCGCCATATTTTGATGAAATATTCAAACCTGTAGGCGAGTTTTTTCAAGAGGCACTGAAATGGATTCCACCTAGTGATCCTCTTACTCTTGACTTAGATGGAGACGGTATTGAGACGATTCCAGCTGATGGAACAGTATTGTTTGATCATGATGCAGATGGAACTAAATCTGCTATAGGTTGGATTCATCCAGATGATGGAATGGTCGTCATGGATAGAAACAATAATGGTATGATCGATAATGGTCTTGAGTTATTTGGTGACAATACGATTAAATCTGATGGTTCTACTGCAAAAGATGGTTTTGATGCTTTAAGTGATTTGGATAGCAATTCTGATGGGTTAGTTGATTCTAGAGATGTTGATTTTAGTAAGTTAAGAATTTGGAGAGACTTAAATTCTGACGGTATCAGTCAATCAAATGAATTATTTACTCTAAACCAACTAGGTGTCGAGAGTATAAGTACTGACGGTGTCCAGGCAAACACTAATGTTGGTCATGGAAATGTTGCGATTGCTGAAGGTACATTTACTTATAGCAATGGTAGTACTGGACAAACGGGTGCTGCTGCAAGTTTGAATCTAGCAACGAATAATTTTTATCGTGAGTTCCAAGATGTTTTAGCTATACCTGAATCTCATCAAGCCCTTCCGAATATGCAAGGTTCAGGTGCGGTTCGTGATTTAAGACAAGCAGCAACATTAAGTTCTGAATTGACTAGCCTTTTAAATCAATATTCTCAAATCACAACTAAAGCTGGCCAAGAAGCTTTATTAGATCAAATCATCCATGAATGGGCTTTAACGTCTGGCTATTATCTTTTAAAAGATCGACTCGATGATGCCACTATAGAAACACCTGCAATCTCCACAGGCACTGTTAATGTAGCTGCAAAAACATGGGATGTCGAGTTTGTAATCTCTAATCCAATTCTAGAAGATGATGCTGAATTTACTACCCCAACTAGCAGTGGTTCTGGAAGTAACGGCTCTACAGGTTATTTAACAATTGGAGATGTTACTCATGACGGTTCAACACTTAGAGTAGGCGCTTATCCAGACAGACGAGATGTTGAAGTACTAGCAAAAATTCAAATGTTAGAAGTGTTTAATAATCAAAACTTCTTTGATTTTAGTTTTGAGATTGAAGATGACAATCAAGATGGAGAGCCAGAACGATTTGTAACGTCGGCTAGTACAGGAAGAACTACATTTAGAAGAGGCGTTGGTACTGGTTCAAGTAGTGGTCGTGTGGACAGTAATGTTATTTATATGAAAGAAACGGATTTAGTATATGCAGAAGCACAGAAAGTAAATATAGAAAGGTCTTATGCTCAATTACGTGAGTCTATTTATGCAGGCCTACTATTTCAAACTCGACTAAAACCATACATGGAAGCAATTGATTTTGGTATTAGTGATACAGGGACAATCGATTTTGATTTCACAACACTCAATACCTTACTGTCTGATCTTAAACAGTCAAGTGCAATGTTAGCTTATATCGATCTGATTGAGCTAAATCGTTATGCTGGCAATACTTTGCACCAATATGGATGGAATGGCCTTGAGCAGTTGAAAAGTTGGGCTGATGAAGCAGAAGGAAATAGTGCTCTTGAATCTTTACTAGTTCAAATGAATGTATTCAACCGAACTGACATAAATGATCCTCAGTTTCGTAATGGCTTAGGATTAGAAAATGAAATTATATTAGGGCAAGCTGAAACAGATCGACTTCAAGGCGGTGAGCTAAACGATATCCTCTATGGAAATGATGGAGATGATTCTCTTTACGGAGATGCTGGCGATGACATCCTGTTTGGCGGCGCTGGTGATGACTATCTTCATGGTGATAATGGTTCCATACGATTTGGGGATGATATTTTAGACGGTGGTGCAGGCAATGATAGGCTTGACGGTGGCTATGGAAACGATATTTATAAATTTGGCCGAGGTTATGGAATAGATACCATTTCAAGTTATGATTATTCACCAATAAAACAAGATGCCATTGTATTTAATAACGACATTTCTCCAGAAGACATTGCAATTTCTCGAGTTGGCAATTCATTAGAGTTAGAAATTATTGGTACAACAGATAAATTGATTGTTAGTGCTTATTTTACAACTGAAGATATTAACGAGGCTTCAGCGGTAGATGAAATTCGTTTTGCCAATGGTCAAATATGGGATGTCGATTATATTAAACAATTTGTACTTACTGGAGATGATAACAATAATACTATTACGGGTTATCTAACGGATGATGTGATTACTGGTAATGCTGGTGATGACTATATCTATGCACGAAGTGGCAATGATATAGTTCACGGAAATGACGGTAAGGATTCCCTCTATGGACATAAAGGTAATGACCAACTGTTTGGTGATGCTGGTGATGATTATCTGGTTGGTGATGAAGGTAATGACATATTAGATGGTGGAACCGGTAACGATACTCTTGTTGGCGGCGAAGGAAATGATGTTTATCGTTTTGGTAGAGGTTATGGTCATGACAGAGTCATGAACTACAATGGTTACGGTACTGACCTAACCAATAAGGTAGATGCAGTAGAGTTTTTAAGTGATGTTTCGCCTGATGATGTTCAATTAATTCGTAATGGAATCCACTTAGAACTGCTAATCAAAAATACTTCCGATAAATTAACTCTTGAATGGTATTTCAATAATGATGGTAATACGCCTGAACGTCGTATCGAAGAAATTCGTTTTTCTGATAATACTGTTTGGACAACAGAGTGGGTTAAAAGTCAGTTATTGATTGGTACCAGCAATAATGATCGTATTACTGGTTATGATTCTGATGATAGCATTTCTGGTAATGCAGGCGATGATGATATTTATAGTCGGGATGGTAATGACACCATTTATGGTGGCTCTGGTATTGATCGAATCTTTGGTGATGCAGGAGATGATGTGATTTATGGCGGTGATGGTGATGATGGATTATACCGACGTACTAATGGACATAGCGGCGGCCTTATGGGTGGTGAAGGAAATGATACTATCTATGGAGAAGCTGGAGATGATTGGTTAAGTGGTGGTAATGGCAATGATATTCTCGATGGAGGTACTGGCGATGATACGCTTCGTGGCGAGGGAGGAAATGACACTTATCTATTTGGTCGAGGATACGGCACTGATCGAATAGAGAATACCCGTATTTATGGCGCCACTGAAGAAACGGATATTATTAAGTTCATTGGTGATATTTTACCTTCTGATGTTACGATTAAACGCGAGAATGGTAATGGTGCGAATCAAAATGACTTAACATTGGTTGTTTCCAGTCCTACTGGCGAAGATCGCCTCATCGTCAAAAACTTCTTCACTCGCGATGGCCTAAATGATCCTGGTAATTACTATGGCTCATACATAAACCAAATCCAATTTGAATCTTCACCTGATACGATTTGGGATACTAATTATCTACTAGATGCTGCATTGAATTCAGCAACTGATGGAAATGATTGGTTAGGTGGATATGCCAGTGATGATACTTTAAATGCTGGTGCTGGTGATGATGTTGTTTACGGCTTTGATGGCAATGACACATTAGATGCTGGTTCAGGTAACGATACAGTCTATGGCGGTGAAGGTAATGATGTGTTAAATGGAGATGATGGCAATGATTACCTCGTTGGTGAGAATGGTAATGATATTCTTGATGGAGGAGCAGGGAACGATCGGTTATATGGAGGTGATGGAAACGACATCTATTATTTCGGTCGTAACTATGGGAAAGATTCTATTTACCTTTACGATAACGGTACTAATAAATTAGATAAAGTCATTTTTAAAGGCGATATTTTACCTTCAGAAATTTCAGCACAGCAGTCTGGATATAATTTAATTTTAACATTGGATGTCAATACACAACTGACTTTGGAATATTATTTTTGGTCAAATGGAACTGACCCAAAATACCAACTAGAAGAATTTCATTTTGAATCTACACCATCTGAAATATGGGGGCGTAATGAAATTGATACTCTGATCGCTGCAGGTAGTTCAAATAGTAATGACGACAGTGGCTCTAGTTCTTCTGATACTAATGGTACTGTCACTTCAGAAACCTTTACTGGTACAAATGGTGATGATGTTATCAACGCAGGTGGTGGTAACGACTGGGTGTATGGCCAGGATGGTAATGATGTGTTGCGTGGTGGCGATGGCAATGACTATCTTTATGGTCGCAATGACAACGACACCTTGTTTGGCGAAGATGGAAATGACTCGTTGTATGGAGACAATGGTAATGACATTTTAGACGGAGGTGCTGGCAATGACTATATGGGCGGAGGCTATGGAGATGATGTTTATCACTTTGGCCTAGGCTCTGGTCAAGACACGATATCGGATTATGACCCAACGGCTGGTAACTTGGATGTGGTTGAGTTTGGGGCTGGTATTGCGCCGACCGATATTCAGTTGAGTCGTACCGGAAATAATCTAGTTTTGAGTGTGGTTGGTACCTCGGACAAATTAACGTTGAGTAACTATTTATTGAATGATGGTGATGAGCGTTACAGTATTGAAGAGCTTCGCTTTGCGGATGGCACGACGTGGGTATTGGATTGGATCAAGGAGACCTTGTTGGTTGGAACGAGCAATGGTGAAACGATCACGGGCTATGCGACATCGGATGTTATCAACGCAGGTGGTGGTAACGACTGGGTGTATGGCCAGGATGGTAATGATGTGTTGCGTGGTGGCGATGGTAATGACTATCTTTATGGTCGCAATGATAACGACACCTTGTTTGGCGAAGATGGAAATGACTCTTTGTATGGAGACAATGGTAATGACATTTTAGACGGAGGAGCTGGCAATGACTATATGGGCGGAGGCTATGGAGATGATGTTTATCACTTTGGCTTAGGCTCTGGTCAAGACACGATATCGGATTATGACCCAACGGTTGGTAACTTGGATGTGGTTGAGTTTGGGGCTGGTATTGCGCCGACCGATATTCAGTTGAGTCGTACCGGAAATAATCTAGTTTTGAGTGTGGTTGGTACCTCGGACAAATTAACGTTGAGTAACTATTTATTGAATGATGGTGATGAGCGTTACAGTATTGAAGAGCTTCGCTTTGCGGATGGCACGACGTGGGTGTTGGATTGGATCAAGGAGACCTTGTTGGTTGGAACGAGCAATGGTGAAACGATCACGGGCTATGCGACATCGGATGTTATCAACGCAGGTGGTGGTAACGACTGGGTGTATGGCCAGGATGGTAATGATGTGTTGCGTGGTGGCGATGGTAATGATTATCTTTATGGTCGCAATGATAACGACACCTTGTTTGGCGAAGATGGAAATGACTCGTTGTATGGAGACAATGGTAATGACATTTTAGACGGAGGTGCTGGCAATGATTATATGGGCGGAGGCTATGGAGATGATATTTATCACTTTGGCTTAGGCTCTGGTCAAGACACGATATCGGATTATGACCCAACGGCTGGTAACTTGGATGTGGTTGAGTTTGGGGCTGGTATTGCGCCGACCGATATTCAGTTGAGTCGTACCGGAAATAATCTAGTTTTGAGTGTGGTTGGTACCTCGGACAAATTAACGTTGAGTAACTATTTACTCAATGATGGTGATGAGCGTTACAGTATTGAAGAACTTCGTTTTGCGGATGGCACGACGTGGGTGTTGGATTGGATCAAGGAGACCTTGTTGGTTGGAACGAGCAATGGTGAAACGATCACGGGTTATGCGACATCGGATGTTATCAACGCAGGTGGTGGTAACGACTGGGTGTATGGCCAGGATGGTAATGATGTGTTGCGTGGTGGCGATGGTAATGATTATCTTTATGGTCGCAATGATAACGACACCTTGTTTGGCGAAGATGGAAATGACTCGTTGTATGGAGACAATGGTAATGACATTTTAGACGGAGGTGCTGGCAATGACTATATGAGCGGAGGCTATGGAGATGATATTTATCACTTTGGCTTAGGCTCTGGTCAAGACACGATTTATGATTATGATGCAGCGGCTGGGAATCAAGACAAAGTTACATTTCAATCGGGCATTTCAGCAAATGATTTATGGTTTAGAAAAATTGGAAACAACCTCGAGATCAGTGTGATTGGTTCGGAAGATAAGTTAACAGTAAGTAACCAGATGTTAAATGCAAACTATCAAGTTGAGACTTTTGAACTATCAGATGGTAAAACATTGTTACTAAATCAATTAGATCAATTAGTTTCTGTTATGGCATCAATTAGTACAACGGAGCCAGCATCGATTGATGGATTAACTGTTCAACAACAAAATGAACTTAATACGGCTATTGCAGCTGCTTGGCAATAAACTAATATTAATTTAGTTACTATCTAATGAATGCCGACCAAATAATTGGTCGGCATTTTTTTAATACAAATGTGTCAGAGTGTTTTAAATTTGAGCAATTTACTAATTAGTAGTAAATTATACTGACATATCTTTTTAGAAAGATTTATAGAGTTAAGTGTTGCGTAGTCAAAATTTAATTTGGAAGTTCTTCCAAAACTCATCAATGATTTTTGTTTCAGTATTGTAATTTTCTTTTTCAATCATCGTCATGATTAATATACCTTCTTGGTCTTTGCCATGAGCATAGACTGCGCGTTTCCATTCTTCATTTTTCGATGATGTGATGGCTAGTTTACCGTTTAAAGTTTTGCCATCGATTGTTTGAGAGATTGGTTCTTCTTTATATGTATAGCCTATTTGAACTTCTTCTCGAGTCACTTCTTGTAACATTAAGTCTATGAGTGTCGAAGGATTTATGTTTGTATATTCTTGTACAATGATGACCGTTCCAAGTGCCGACATCATAGCGGATTGGTAGATACCTTGGCCTAAATCAGTTTTGTTTGGTTGATAGTCTTTATCATGTGTAAAGCTAAATAAACCACTGCTGTATTCTATAAATGCTTTTTGCATCAGTTTTACAGAGTGTTCATCTCCATTGATATTTATCGTTTTTACTTTGTCGATACCAATATCAAAAGTCTTACCATCAATTTCAAGAATATAGTTTTCATTCGCAAAACTGATCGAGCATAGTAAACTCAAAAACAAAACCGATATTAAATGTTTCATATAATTTCCTTTATATAAATTAATAAAATTATTCGTCAGTCACACAACCTTCCGAAGCATTCTTTACTGTTTTGATATAACGATGCAACGTTCCGCGTGTGGCTTTGTAAGCAGGCATTGTCCACTCAGCTTTACGTTGTGCTAATTCTTCATCTGAGATTTCAACATCAATACTATTTTTATTCGCATCGATATTAATGATGTCACCGTCTTTTACCAAAGCAATTGGTCCACCTTCTTGAGCTTCAGGTGTGACGTGACCAATGATAAAACCATGTGAGCCACCTGAGAAACGACCATCCGTTATCATTGCAACATCTTTACCTAAACCTGCACCTATAACCGCAGAAGTCGGCGTTAACATCTCAGGCATACCTGGACCACCTTTAGGACCTTCGTAACGAATGATAATGACTTCACCTTTGCTAATTTTATTCTGTTCTAATGCAGCCAGCATGTCTTCTTCAGAATCGAAAACATTCGCAGGGCCGCGGAAGTTTAAACCTTCTTTACCAGTAATCTTGGCAACAGAACCTTCAGGTGCAAAGTTTCCTTTTAAAATTCTGATATGTCCTGAATCTTTAATCGGTTTATTCAACGGTTGAATAATTTCTTGGCCATAGCTTAAATCTCGTACATCGTTTAGGTTTTCGGCAATGGTTTTACCTGTCACGGTTAAGCAATCACCATGAATCAAACCATTCTCTAAAAGATATTTCATAACGGCTGGAATACCACCGACGTTATGCAAATCTTCCATCACATATTTACCACTTGGTTTTAAGTCGGCAATGAATGGTGTTTTATCGGAAACAGTTTGGAAGTCATCAATGGTGAGTTCCACATCCACTGCACGTGCCATTGCAATTAAATGTAAAACTGCATTGGTTGAACCGCCTAAGATCGTGATCAGTACCATTGCATTTTCAAACGCCTCACGTGTCATGATGTCGCGTGGTTTGATATCGTTTTCTAATAAGTTTTTCATCGCTGCGCCAGCATGTATGCATTCATCTATCTTGCCTGGATCAACCGCAGGCGTAGAAGAAGAATAAGGCAATGACATACCCATTGCTTCGATAGCAGATGCCATTGTGTTTGCAGTGTACATACCGCCACAGGCACCAGGGCCTGGGCAAGATTTTTTAACGATATCTAAACGTTCATCATCAGAAATAGTATCGGCAATGTATTCACCATAGGCTTGGAACGCTGAAATGATATCGAGCTTTTGTTCGTTACGATGGCCAGGTTTGATGGTGCCACCATAGATCATTAATGAAGG
The DNA here is from genome assembly GCA_965243205.1 of Gammaproteobacteria bacterium. Classification (GTDB taxonomy): domain Bacteria; phylum Pseudomonadota; class Gammaproteobacteria; order Eutrophobiales; family Eutrophobiaceae; genus CBDEUK01. The sequence goes on along the minus strand of CBDEUK010000002.1, from coordinate 794,681 downwards.
TCGGTTTAAACGACCCATCGCCATAATGCAGCCAGGCATGTTTTTATCACAACCGGGAATGGAAATGTTGCCGTCATACCATTGTGCTGACATCACGGTTTCGATTGAATCAGCAATGATGTCACGTGATTGCAAAGAAAAACTCATACCATCTGTACCATTGGAAATGCCATCACTGACTCCAATGGTATTGAAGCGCATAGGCACTAAGCCCGCAGCGGCTACTCCTTCTTTGACCTTGGCAGCCAAGTCATTCAAATGCATGTTACAAGTGTTACCATCGTACCAAACACTGGAAATACCGATTTGCGCTTTATCCATGTCGGCTTCGGTCATGCCAGTACCGTATAGCATGGCTTGTGAAGCACCTTGTGATTTCTGTTGTGTGATGCGAGATGAATATTTATTGAGTTTTTCTGTCATAGCGATAAGTTCTTATTTTAGTGCAACCATAAAGGTGCGTTAGAATACACCAGTCAATGACAATTTTCAGTCTAACTTTTACAAAATAGGCATATAAAAAATGCAGAAATATCCAGGAATGATGGAGTCTTTTCGACAATTGATTGCTACGCCGTCAGTGAGCAGTGTCGACCCTGCATTTGATCAAAGTAATCAGGGTGTGACTAGCCTCTTAGCGGGTTGGTTAGAAGATTTAGGCGGAGAAGTAGAAGAGATGCCGATTGATGGTAAGCCAGATAAAAGTAATGTCATTGCATGTTTTGGCCAAGGCGAGGGTGGCTTAGTACTTTCTGGTCATACGGATACTGTGCCTTTTAATGCAGAACGGTGGCAGCAAGATCCGTTTAAGCTTACGGAAAAAGATGGCAAGTTATTTGGACTGGGTTCAACTGATATGAAAATCTTTTTTCCATTGGTGATGGATGTACTCTCGCAAATTGATCAAAAGCAGCTAAAAAGACCAATTATATTTTTAGGCACAGCGGATGAAGAAAGTACCATGTCAGGGGCAATGGCGTTAGCGAATTCAGGTAAACAACTTGGGCGTCATGCATTAATCGGTGAGCCGACTGGATTAAAACCGATCAATTCACATAAAGGTGTGATGATGGAAGGCATCAAATTGATTGGTAAAGCAGGGCATTCAAGTAATCCAAAATTAGGCAATAATGCGTTGGAAGGTATGAATAAAGTCATGTCGGCATTAATGGCTTTAAGAACTCAGTTGCAAGAACAGTATCATAATCCTGGTTTTGCTGTGCCTTACCCAACGATGAACTTAGGTAGTTTGCATGGTGGGGATAATCCGAACCGTATCTGTGCTGAATGCGAGTTAAGTTTGGATGTGCGTTTAATGCCTGGTATGGAAATAGCAGAGACTCGTCAGTTAATTAGAAAAGCTGCAAGCAATGCGATTGCTGGTTTGGGTTTGAAAATTGAATTTGCAGATTTGTTTGATGGTCTGCCAGCGATGCATACGGAAGATAATGCAAGAATAGTAAAACTGGCGGAAGAACTTTCAGATAATTCAGCCAGTAGTGTGGCTTTTGCAACGGAAGGGCCTTATTTGAATGCAATGGGCATGGAAACGATTATAATGGGCCCCGGCGATATTGATGTGGCACATCAGGCCAATGAGTTTGTGCCCATCGAACGATTACAACCGATGACAGAAATCATTCATAAATTGATTCATCGTTTATGTATTGAGTAAAAATTAATGTTGAATAAAACTGACACAACACAAAATAGTATTTTAGACCAAGAACAGTTTGTAACTTGGTTTCGCAGTGTTGCGCCTTATATTCACAGTCATCGTGGCAGTGTGATGGTGATCCATCTCTCAGGTGAACTTATGCAGTCGGAACAATTGGATTCGACCATTCATGATATTGCCTTGTTAAACAGTTTAGGCATTAAATTGGTTCTGACCTTTGGCGCACGACCGCAAATTGAGAAGAAACTCTCCGAACAGAATATTGAATCACACTACGTTCAAGGTTTAAGAGTCACTGACTTTGAATCCTTACAATTTATTCAAGAAGCCGTTGGTTCATTGCAAATAAAATTGATGTCCAAACTTTCCATGAAGTTACCTAACTCACCAATGGAAGGCGCACGTATTCAAGCTTCTACAGGAAATTATGTAACGGCTAAACCAGCAGGTGTGATCGAAGGTACTGATTTACTTTACACAGGCCATGTTAGAAACGTTGATGTGGATGCAATTACCAATCAATTCAATCAAGGTGATATTGTTATTATCCCACCTGTTGGTTATTCAATTACCGGTGAGTTATTTGATATCAGTGCTCTAGAAATTGCGAGTCAAATAGCGATTGAACTTAAGGCACAAAAATTATGTTTCATTTTTCCGTATCAAGGTATTCAAAATAAAGATGGCGAGTTATTAAGGCAATTAACACAAACACAAGCTGAAAAGATTTTGATTGCTTCAGGTGAAAGAGATCAATCGCCATATGCAGAGTTGGAACATGCGATCTTAGCGTGTAAGCATAATGTTGAACGTGTGCATTTAATTGATCAAAATAATGATGGTAGTTTGTTACAAGAATTATTTACGCGAGATGGTATTGGTACTTTAATTAGCCAAACACCGTTTGATGAAATTCGTAAAGCAACTTCAGAAGATATTCCTGGCATATTGGAGTTAATCAATCCATTACAAGATGATGGTGTGTTAATTAAACGTTCACAAGAACATCTTGAATTAGAGATTAATGATTATACTGTAATGGTTCGTGATGGAGCAGTGATTGCTTGTACTGCTTTACATAGTTTTGCTAATGATATTGCAGAACTTGCGTGTTTAGTTGTTCACCCTGAATATCAACAGCAACAAAAAGGCGCTTCTTTACTTAAACAAATCGAAGACGAAGCAAAAGAGCAGGGCATCAAACAACTATTTTTACTGACAACTCAAACTGAACATTGGTTTATTGAGAAAGGTTTTCAAGAATCAAGTTTTGAATCATTACCTATCGAAAAACAAGAGTTTTATAATTATTCTAGAAATTCAAAGGTTTTTATAAAAGAATTATAAAGTTTTTACTAAACTCCAATTACGTTAAGCTAGCATAATCTTCAAACAGCGTTATTATTAAATAAGTTATTGTGAAGGATTGCCAGTTTCTGTATCTGATGTTAGTCTATTAAATAAAGTGATGTCTTTCGCCTGACTAACAAGAAACAATTTAGTATGGACATAATAATTATTCAGACGTTTGAAGAGTTCTTGACACTTGAAGATGAGTGGAATGAACTGACCGATCAATTAGGTAATAGAACATTACCTCTTACCCACAAATGGCTCAGTGTTTGGTGGCCTATTTTCTCAGTTGACGAATCTCTACATATAATCTGTATTAGAGAGCAGGAAAAACTCCTAGCTATTGCGCCATTGATGATTACTAAACGTAATTGCTGTGGGGTGTCATTCAAGACTACTTGTTTAATTGAAAATGGGTATGCACCCTTCATAGATGTTCTGTTTATACCTGAGCTCACTGAGAATAAACGCAAAGATATTTATAATTTGATGATGGACTCAATCACTACGGATCTTAGTTGCTTTAGTAAAATACCTAATGAGAATCATTTTTATACTATCGCTACACAAGACAGTAATCATTCATTTGGAATGGATGAAAATTTAATAACGCCAGTCATCCCAACTACTGGTGAGTGGGATGATTATTTTAAATCACGCCCTAAAAAATATCGCAAAAGCATTAATCGAAAATATAATCGTTTCAAAAAATCTGATGAATACTCTATAGAGAAACATACTCTTACATCGAGTAATAATAACTTCATGGATGAGATGTGTACGGTATCTTCAAACAGTTGGAAAAGAAAAAATAATACGGACTTATCATCTTTCCCTGGGGGTAAAGATTTTATCTTTCGCTTAACAGATGTGTATGGACCAGAAGGACAAGTGGTTCTTTGGTTTATGCGATATCAAGGTATTCCCATCAGTTTTGAATTCCATTTAATTGAGAAAGGTGTTGTATACCCACTTCGCGCAGATTATGACGACCGATATAAGGAGCATAATCCAGGAACTGTTTTATTATACAAAGTGCTCGAAGATTGTTTTGCTGACGATTCAATAAGTGAATATTTTACCTGTGCGGATGAATACGAATACCTAAAATATTGGACTGATCTTCGAGCAAATCATGTTGATATCGAGGTATTTCGTAACGGATTTAAGCCAAACTTATTTCATTTGCTTAAGTACCGTTTCACACCCATATTACGAAACATCAAAAATAAACTGTTCAAGTAAGTATTCAGAATCTAAAAAAATAGAATTTATTTTTTAATATCAATAAGTTGTGTTAGCTAAGAATAATTATTTGTTAAATTAGCTAGAACTCCATATTTACTTAATATTAATCGCATCATATTCGGCATTTTTTAGAAATCCATTTCTATTTATCAAAGCTCCTCACAAGCTAAATTATTTAAGTTATTCATATAAATTACGATAACTATTAAATGAATAAATTTTCATTACATCAATTAGTTGCAATGATTATCTTTGCGATATTCACTTTGGGTGCTCATGCGCAGCCAGAGATGATGGGTATTGGCAACGATTTATTGGGTTTACCAGTTGAAAGTAATAACTCCAAAGCAGACAAGCCTAAAGATAAGATTAATTCAGAAGTTATAGTTTTTGTTGATGTTTCGGGCAGTATGAAACAAAACGATCCTCTTAATATGCGCTCACCTGCCATCAGACTGTTATCAGGAATGGCTCCTGAAAATGCTAAGGTTGGTATTTATTTATTTGGCACTTCAGTGCGAGAGTTAGTACCGTTTGATTCTGTTTCTGAAGAATGGAAACGTATGGCTGAGCAGCATAGTAATCGATACCAATCACGAGATCTTTATACCAATATTGAATCTGCATTAGTTTCAGCAGAAACGAAGTGGACTCAAGATACCAATCGTCAACGTTCTATTATTCTTTTAACGGATGGTATTGTTGATATAGATAAAAACTCATTAGTTAGTATGGCATCACGGGATCGTATACTAGATAGTGTCATTACTTCTTTACAAGAACAGAAAGTTAATGTGCATACTATTGCTTTATCTAAAAATGCAGATCATCGTTTATTAAAAGAATTGGCTGTTGCTACAGAAGGACATTATCAACAAGTTGATAATGCAGATTTATTACAAAGAACGTTCATGAGTTTGTTTGAGCAATCTGCACCTCAAGATACTGTTCCATTAGAAGGTAATAAAGTTAATGTCGATAATAGTATTTCAGAATTAACCTTATTAGTTTTTCGTAAATCGGATTCGAAACCGACGCAACTGATCTCACCGCAAGGTGTTGTTTATGATAAATCATCATCTTTTGAATATCTTAAATGGAAAAATGATACAGGTTATGACTTAATTTCAATCAAACAACCTGAAGCGGGTGTTTGGCAATTAATTGCAGATGAAGATCCAGATAACCGTGCGATGATTGTAACGGATTTAAAATTACAAACATCTGATTTGCCAAGTGTGGTGTTAAATGGTGAAGAGGCTTCATTAGAAGTATGGATGGAGGAAAAAGGAGAAAAAATTACACGATCTGATTTTCTAAAATTAATTAAAAGTAATCTGGTAACAACATATGCTTCAGGCGAACAACATATTAAACCTTTAGATTCACCAAGCGCTGAAGGTTTGATTACCTATCAACATGGAACTGAATGGCAAGTTGGTGAACAAGAATTAGTTCTAAAAATAGAAAGCGAAACTTTTATCCGTGAAAAACGTTTTCCTATAACTGCGCATGCTTCGCCTATCGAGGTTTCATGGCAAGAAATTGTAGAGGAAAAAGGAGCTAAAAAAGACGCAAAAAAAATGCTTTCAGCTATATCAGGCTCTGTAAAAGAGAATGAAACTGAAAACCAAGAAGAAATATTTCCTACATGGGAATTTCTAATCAAGATAATTCCAGAATTAATTTATTTGGAACAATCTAACCTTACAGTTGAAATAACTAATCAAAAAAATATACAGCAAACAATCGATCTAATAGACATAGAAAGCGGTTGGTTATTCCAATATACCCCCGATCAAGCTGGACAAAGTATTGTTAACCTTCGTTTAAAAACAATAAGTCCTTCTGGTAGAGAAGTTGTTATTAATCATCCTGAAATAAAATTAGGTGAGTTCATAGAAATGGCTGAAACTGAAGCTCCTATACAACAAGAAGTTATTGTTGAAGAGTCAGCGTCTCCTAACATGATGCAAATAGTTATCCCTGTTGCAATAGGTAATGTTGTATATCTTATTTTATTTTTAGCTTGGAGATGGTTTAAAAAAGTACGTGAAGCAGCCTACGTATATCCTGAGGAAATATTATGATTGAATATATGAATAATCCTGCATTATTAATTCTTTCTTTAGAAATTATTGGTTTTCTTCTGTTTGTGAATGTTTGTTTGTTATTTGCTCTGAAAAGAAAGAACAATAAAGCTGTAAAAGCGCTTAATGCCTTAATTAAAGACATAAAAGAAAAAGGCGAAGATAACAAAAAGAAAATGGCTGAGATAATATTGCAACCTGGATTAACTGATCCAGAAGCGATAAAAAAAGGTTTACAAGGTTTAGTCGAAGGGCAAAATCAACTCTTTAAAGACATGATTAAAGCGATACGTACACAAAGCCTTGATGATATTACCCCACTAGGAGATTCGGTCTCAGGTTTAATTAATTCTGCAATGGTGCTCGGTAGAGAAAGTGGTGAAGGTTTAGTTGATACAGAAGCTCAAGAAAGATTAGAAAAAGAAAACGAGTCATTATCAGAAGAAAAAGAAAATTTAGAGACTAAATTGAAATCGACATCTGAAGAAATGGATGTTCTTATGAGTGAATATACCAACATGATGACAAATGCAGATGAAAGTGACTCATCTGATAATTCAGCAGAGTCTGAAACATCAGAAGAGGCAGAATCTGCTGAAGTTAGTAACGTTGATGAAAGCGAAGTTGAAGAAGAAGGCGACGTTGTGGATATATCAGAAGATGATGCTTCTACTAATGAAGAAGCAGAGTCAGATGATATTGCAGATGAACTTATGAATGAAATCTTGGGTGATGAAGAAGCTTCCGATTCATCTGAAGAAAAGTCAGAAGAACAAGCAGCGTAATAAAACTTATTGGTGTGTATGGCAAGCTTGTTTAAATTGATAAATATGGTCGGGCAAAACCCGACCTAAAGTTATCAACGGTGTTACTCAGAATTAATAAATCTAATATTTAGCATTACCTAGTTTTAAATATTTTGTAGCAATCATTGGTAATAAAAGCATCAGAATAAAAATATAAACGGTAGGCATTGGAACTTGTGTTTCTGGAGCTACGATTCTATCGGCAAGTGCTTCACCAAATTGTTCTGTAGTTAATCCTTTAGCAAACATTACAAAAAATGGATCGCTGTCAGTAAGTCCAGGAGCCGTCATATGCATCTCAACCATATAGGCACCATTTGGACCGCCAGGATTATCGTTACTATCTTCAATAAACCAATCGAGGTGTACATGAAGTTGGCCTGTTGCATCAGTATCTCCAACTGCTAATACAGGTGCACCACTGATACCAGATTCAGAAAATAAAGTGCTGGTTGCTTGTTCAATAATACAAAATGGAAGACCGCCGCAAATAACAGGGTCAGTTATGATCAAACTTTCAGTGCCACCAAATAATTCTATGCGAGTTGTTCCTGGAACTGTATTACCCCATTCACCCGTTGCAGGATCCCAATATTGTAATTGACCTACGGCTGTATAACTGAGTTTAGTAGTAGCAGGCAGTTGGTTAGCACCAGAAATAAAACCGGGATCATCAACACCATTTGGACCACCTTCAAAATCATCAAAATCTGATATAAAAATATTTTTGCCTGTTTCTAAGTCGACAGGTGCAGTTAAGGGTGGAATACCTAGAAAGTCTAGAACTGGAAGCTGATCACATGCAGGTCCACCTGCTAGACAAAAATCCGTTTTTATTTTTCCGCCATCGTTTGATACTGCGACATCCAGATGCACGGCCATTGTAGTCATTGAGAACAAGCAGCCAGATAAAAAAACCATTAAACGTAACATTGGTATTTCCCCTACAAATATAAATATCAATATAAAAAAATTGCTAAAAACTCCAACGCAAGCCGAGTTCTAATGAGCGGCCTGGTTCAGGAGTGAAATTTCTTAGAAAAGATGTTGAATGTCTGATTTCAGCATCGGTTAAATTTTTCGCTTTAAGAAAAAACATAATCTCATTACCGAGGTTTAATAACTTATTAAAACTCAGTCCAAGATCGAGTCGTTCATAACTATCAGTTTTTGTTTCTTCTAATCCAGCACGATGCTGTGCAAACCCATGTGTCCAACGGATGTTGAAATCAAAAGAGCGCCATGAGTTATTCATAAATAAGCCTGCTCGTCTTGGCGGTAAACGTGGTACATCACCTGCTGCATTATCTTTATCGAAAAAACCACGCACATAATCTGAAAAAATTCCAAATTCTGTTTCAATGTTGTAAAGTTTTGGAGCACGTAGCTTAAGTTCTGTTTCATAACCAAAAAAATTGGCATCTTGTTGTTGATATCCATACGTGAGTAAACAACCTGATAATTGAACACAGTTTCCTTGAGGTCGTCTTGCCTCAATATCATAAAAAGCTAAACCGCCGCTTAACCTTTCTAAGTAAATATAATTTTCTATATCGTTATGAAAAAGATTAATAGCAAAATCTAGATGTTTATTCTGGAAAGCTAGTCCGAGATCAATATTAGATGAAGTTTCATTAACTAAAAATAGGTTAAATATTTCATAGGTTCGAGTCGCAAAATGCGGACCCAGAGATAACAGTTCCTGAACAGCGGGTGTCCGCTCAGATTTCGTTAATGACATTCTGAAACTTAATTGTTCGGTAAAATTATATTGAGCCGCAATAGAACCAGAATTAGATTTATGATGATATTTTTGTGGGATAGGAATGGCAGGTGGACTATTAAATACGACGGCGCTTTCTATATCCGATCGAATCAATTGTGATTCACGACGAAATCCAGCTTTGATATTTAATTTTTCAAAATCAGCAGATTGAATAAAAAAGAAACTGTTCTTTATAATATCTGAAGGTATAAGAAAGGATTCTGTCCCTGTTGCGCCAAAATCAGGATCTGTCCAATCTTGTTCGGACCATTGATAACCGACATTACCTTTCCAATTCTCATTATATGAATATTCCATTTCCATACGTACTTCAGTGGCTTTACTATTAAAAGAAGTTACTGGAACACCTCTGGCTACTTCATCATGTGCATAATCGATATTGGCTACTTTAAAAGAGATACTATCTATGCCTAGTATCACATCATAAATTTCAGCATGAACGTCCCAACGAGTTTGTTCCATATCAATGCGTAGATTCTCGGGTGTTACTTCAGTTATTGTTGGATCATCGTTATGAGGTGGGATACCACCGGGCGGTATTCCATAATTGTTATCGATTATATTAACCGCTGCTCCAATAAAGCCTTTTTCAAAAACTAATGATGAGCCAATTGAATAGCCTGTACTTTCGGTGTCTGAGTTAAGTACTTCTCCATTAGTATTATCAAATTCAACAAGGTTGCCAAATTGCTCGAGTACAGCATCTTCTTTGAGTGCATTGCCTGGGATTTCAATATTATTTGAACTGCGTTCGTAACCATCAAGGTGTACAACCAGTGGTCCTTTACCAGCATCGATTTTAAAAACGTTTGCAAATAATTCTGAATTTGTGTCATAGCGAGTTTCATACGCAGCTTCAATTCCATTTTCTGGAAACCAATCTGGAATGCGTGCGGTTTTCACATCAATGGCACCGCCCATTGCATTACCACTGTAACGTAAAGTATCTGGGCCTCGAAGAATTTTAATTTCTTTAGCAAGCAATGGTTCTATAGTGACAGCATGATCAGGACTGACAGAGGATGCATCGTAATTTCCCATTGATCCTTGCAGGATTTGAATTCTAGAACCTGTCATGCCTCTGATAACAGGCATTCCAACGCCAGGACCAAACGTCGCATTATGTACACCTGCCTGGTTTTGCAAGGTTTCGCCCAATGTGGAACCAAGCTCTTTTGTTAATTCATCGCCTTCTAAAGTGGATATAGGTTCGACTGGAGACCCTTCCTTTTCACCTGTTACTAGAACATCATCAACTTCCAGGATGTTTTCAGTTTCTACAGGCTCTGTCTCTACAGTTTCTATATTATTTTGTTGAACCGTTTCAACAGGTTCTTGTTTGAGATTTTCTTCTTCATACAAAGATGGATCGATTTCGGAATCGTCATATTCATCTGAAAAAATAATGTCATCCACTACTAAATTATTTTGAACGTCTCCAGCATCTGCTACTAAATTACCTCTTTTTAGAAAATCAGCGAGTAATTCGGTCTCGATATTCATGGATTGAATTGAAATTAGATTAAGTGATTGATTTTCAATGGATGGTTTCGCAGGCAGTTGCTTTCTAGGAACGCGCATATCTTGAGCATATAAGCTGTTAAATGTGCAAAAGCACAATAACAACCTAACGCCATTAACAGAAGCAGCTTTTACTATGTTTTCCATAGACATACGAAACAAATAAAAAATGTGATTTTTAAAAAATATTGGGCTTATTGTATTTAATATAACTTAGAAATGTTATAACATAACATTTGTTATGATATAACGTTATAAATTATATATTTTCAGGGTAGTTTTCTCAAAAAAATCTATGAAGATATCTTAATAAAAGCATGTAAATTATTGTTATTGGGAGGTTTTAGTTATTATGTTTTTAAACAGTTTATTGAATTTCAAAGGGGAAAATTCAAGAAAATGGTCATCAGTGATTGCGATCAGTATTTCTGGATTTTTGAGTGTTACAAATGTGTATGCGACTGAAGTTCACAGTGATGTAGAGTTTGGGTTTGTTGGCGGCACTATTGAAATTGAGCCTTCGGCTGAGGGTTTTGTATTTGAAGCGGATTTTCTTGAAGCAGCTCCATTTACAGAAACAGATGATCCTGGCTTTAATAGCGATGAATTTTTTGCAGAAAATGGATTTGGTGCAGCTACACCTGGAACATTCGTCGGTTTTAATGTGTTAGGACCATTGCAATATTGGGACGGAGATTCTTTTGAATCAGTAGGTTCAGCGAGTATTTCTATTTCTGATGTTCAAGGACCTGCTGATGTATCAGTCATTGATGGTAGTACGACTACTGATCTTGCTAGCTTTTCTGGCGGTTTAGAAAATATTCTTGGACAGGCTGATGGCTTAGGTCTGATTCATAATCACTTAGACTTTGAGTTATTTAATGGCGTTTTAGGTGCGTATGGAATTCTAATGTCTCTCACCACTGATCAAGCTGGTATTACTGATTCAATTACTTTTGGATTATTCTTCAACAATGGTTTAGGTGAATTAGCTTTCGAAGAAGGGGTTGAAGCGTTCAACGCGCAAGTAGTGCCTATTCCTGCTGGTGTTTGGTTATTTGCTTCTGCAATTGGTTTATTATTACCAAGAGCGCGTAAGCAAAGCTAATTAAGTATTCAGCTTAACTTAGTTAAGTTATTAACAAAAAAGCGGCGTAAATAACGCCGCTTTTTTTATGTTTAATATTCAGGCTTATTATTGTTTAACAGTTTCTTCTGATTCGTTATCGGTTTTAGCGAGAACATCTAAGCTCAGTTCATCATTCACAACAGTAACGTAAACATGTCCGCCGTTTTCTAAATTACCAAATAATAGTTCTTCAGCTAATGGACGTTTGATTTTATCTTGAATCAACCTGCTCATTGGTCTTGCACCCATGATTTTATCATAGCCATGAATAGCTAACCATTTACGTGCGGCATCATCGACTTCAATATCAACATTTTTATCATGTAACTGAGTTTCAAGTTCGATAATGAATTTATCAACAATGGAAGTAATAGTGCGTTCATCTAACGGACCAAAGTTAACAATGGCATCTAAACGATTGCGGAATTCAGGGCTGAAGGTTCGTTTAATGACTTCAGATGAATCACCAGAGTGATCTTGTTGCGCAAAACCAATTGATGCACGACTGATTTGATCCGCCCCCGCATTTGTTGTCATGATGATCACAACGTTACGGAAATCAGATTTGCGACCATTGGAATCGGTTAACGTACCATGATCCATTACTTGCAATAACAAGTTGAAAACATCAGGGTGTGCTTTTTCAATTTCATCGAGTAATAAAACTGCGTGAGGATTTTTATTAATCGCGTCGGTTAATAAACCACCTTGATCAAAACCGACATAACCAGGAGGTGCACCGATTAATCGTGAAACGGTGTGGCGTTCCATGTATTCAGACATGTCAAAACGAATCAACTCGATGCCCATGATCTTAGCCAGTTGTCTAGAGACTTCGGTTTTACCGACACCAGTAGGGCCAGCAAATAAGAATGATGCAATTGGTTTTTCAGGTTCGCCTAAACCAGAACGTGACATCTTAATCGCCGTTGCCATGGATTCAATAGCTTGGTCTTGACCGAATACCACCATTTTTAAATTGCGTTCTAAATTCTTCATGACATCTTTATCTGAAGTAGAAACCGTTTTTGGTGGTATGCGTGCAATAACAGCAAGAATGTTCTCAATATCTTCAACATCAATCACTTTTTTACGTAAGTCTTCTGGCAATAGACGTTGTGATGCACCAGCTTCATCAATTAAGTCGATGGCTTTATCAGGAAGATGTCGATCGGAAATATAACGTTCGGTTAATTCAACCGCAGCGCGTAAAGCTTCATTCGTATATTTAATATCATGATGTTCTTCAAAGCGTGATTTAAGGCCTTGTAAGATTGCGGTTGTTTCATCAATGCTGGGTTCATTTACATCGATCTTTTGAAAGCGTCGGGCTAAGGCACGATCTTTTTCAAAGATGCCACGGAATTCTTGATAGGTTGTTGAGCCGATGCACTTTAAATCGCCAGAAGCTAAAACAGGTTTAATTAAATTCGATGCATCCATTACTCCACCAGAAGCCGCACCAGCACCAATGATGGTATGAATTTCGTCGATGAATAAAACTGCATCTGGTGTTTTTTGTAATTGATTAATAATTGCTTTCAAACGTTTTTCAAAATCACCACGGTATTTAGTGCCGGCTAACAAAGCACCCATGTCTAATGAATAAATGGTCGCATCTTTTAAAACTTCAGGTACATCTCCATCAACGATTTGTTTGGCTAAGCCTTCTGCGATAGCGGTTTTACCAACACCAGCTTCACCAACATACAAAGGATTATTTTTACGACGGCGACATAAAATTTGTATGGTACGTTTTAATTCAGTTTCTCGACCAATAAGTGGATCGATTTTTCCATTCTTTGCTAATTGATTTAAGTTAACAGTGAAATTATCTAGAGGGTTAGTCGATTGTTCTTCTGCTTCAGCAGCAGTTGTTTCACCCGTTTGAATTTCATGTTCAGCGGTATCTTCATCTAAGATTTTACTAATACCATGTGAAATAAAATTCACAACATCTAAGCGCGCAATGTTTTGTTGATTTAAAAAGAAAGCGGCATGTGACTCACGTTCGCCAAAGATAGCAACCAAAACATTTGCGCCAGTGACTTCTTTCTTACCAGATGATTGCACGTGAAAAACCGCGCGTTGTAAAACTCGTTGAAAACCAAGTGTAGGTTGTGTATCGCGATCATCATCGTCAGCTAGCTTAGGTGAGTTTGAATCAATAAATTGTTCTAAGTCGGTATGTAAAATATTGATATCCGCACCACAGGATTTTAAAACTTGAACTGCAGATGAATTTTCTAATAACGCGAATAATAAATGTTCAACGGTAATGAATTCATGACGTTGATCTCTGGCTCGGGCAAACGCTTCATTTAAAGTTTGTTCAAGTTCTCTATCTAACATTGTGATGAATTACCTCTAATCTTTTTCCATTGTACAAAGCAATGGGTGTTGGTTCTCGCGAGAGAAACTATTGACTTGAGACACTTTGGCTTCCGCAACATCATATGGAAACATGCCACAGATGCCCTTACCTTTGGTATGTACTTCAAGCATTACGTGTGTTGCGTTTTGTCTGTCCATGGAAAAAAAGGTTTCCAAAATGTACACAACAAAATCCATCGGAGTGTAATCATCATTCAAAAGAATGACTCGATACAGCGGAGGCTGTTTAAGTTTCGGTTCGTCTTCTTGTACGACTAAACCGTCTTCATAATCATGTTGATTGTCATTGTCTCCAGACATGACCCTACCTTTATTTCTACTACCTAATGCTAATAATTATACCTTGTAAGGTGTTGTTTCAAGTTCTTTTTTTGAACGCAGGCTTTGTGCCAATCTGATATCTACTATGGAGGCGGTTGGCCTGAATATCAAGGCTCAGTTAGCATCCAATTGCTGAAATTTACCCAAAGCTTGAACATCGACACATTGTATGAATTCTCTGGCAGCAGGCGATAATACTTTGCCTTTGCGTAAGAATAGGCCATAGGTTCGTTTGGGGAAGTATTCAGAGAGTGGTATTCGTTCGAGCTTTTCATCACCAGATAAGCAAATATCGGTGACGATCGAGATACCAAGCCCATGTTCGACGTATTTTTTAAGAACTTCCCAACCGCCAGCTTCCAGGTTTACTTTGTAATCCACATGATTTTGTTTAAATACCAAATCCACCATTTGCCAGGTCGACATATGTTGTGGCGATAAGATCAGGCCATATTTACTGATATCATGCATTCGAACTTGTTTATTGTGGATTAGCGGATGACCAATTGGCGTGATCAATACAGGGTTAAAGGTATAAATCGGCAGGTAAACAACGTCCGACGGCACGCTCAGCGTTGAACCAATCGCAAAATCAACTTCACCATTACGAACTTTTTCTACTCCAACAGCGGCCGAACAGTTATCGAGTTTGATCTGAATATCTGGGAAGGAATCGTTATAGCGTTCAATAATATCTGGCAAGATATATAAAATAATTGCCTCAACCGCTGCGATATTTAATTTCCCCGTAATCAAATTTTTACACTTTTCTTCAAAGGTTTCGCCCAAGGTTTCCAGTCCTTCAACCAATGGTAGGGCTAATTCAAATAAGGTTTCGCCTTCAGTAGTGAGTTGAATTTTTGGTCCTTGACGAGTAAATAACGTATGCCCCATATCTTTCTCAAGTGATTGAATTAAAAGAGAAATACTGGGCTGACTTAGGAACATTTGCTCAGCTGCTTTGGACATGTTTTTCAATTGTGCAGTGGAGCAAAAAGCTCGTAATTGCTTGATACGATTTTGTTTATAGTAGAAGCGGTCCATAATTGAATTATAGCTTTATTATTAAATTAATTAATACTTATTATTAACATAATTAGCTTGATAAATAGTAGATATCTCACTATTTTTCACACTCCTAAATTTAAGGGCGCCATGTCCGATATTTGAACTAGTCTTTTGATGTGGCTGGAAATATTGAGCAAAGGCGTAAACGATTTATTACAACTCACTCTTGCAAACTCTGGAGGACATCCCTGTGAAAAGAGAAGATCAAGTTAAACAACTGGAAAAAGATTGGGCGGAAAACCCACGTTGGGCAAATGTAAAACGCGGTTATTCAGCAGAAGATGTGGTTCGTCTTCGCGGTAGTGTTCAACCTGAACATACTCTAGCCAAAAACGGTGCTGAAAAACTTTGGGAAAAAGTGAATGGTACTGCGACTAAAGGTTATGTGAATGCATTCGGTGCAATCACTGCTGGTCAAGCGATGCAACAAGCGAAAGCAGGCTTAGAAGCTGTTTACTTATCTGGTTGGCAGGTAGCTGCTGACGGTAACACTTCAGAGACAATGTATCCTGATCAATCTTTATATGCATACGATTCAGTACCTACTATGGTTCGTCGTATTAATAACACTTTCAGACGTGCTGATGAAATCCAATGGAAAAATATTGCTGATGGCAAAATGTCAGAAGATGAAGCAATCGATTATTTCTTACCAATCGTTGCGGATGCGGAAGCAGGTTTTGGTGGTGTTTTAAATGCATACGAATTAATGAAAAACATGATTCAAAACGGTGCTGCTGGTGCTCACTTTGAAGATCAATTAGCGGCTGTTAAAAAATGTGGTCACATGGGTGGTAAAGTATTAGTGCCTACTCAAGAAGCGGTTCAAAAATTAATCGCAGCTCGTTTAGCGTCTGACGTTATGGGTGTTCCTACTATCGTTCTTGCTCGTACCGATGCAGAAGCAGCTAACTTAGTGACATCTGATTTTGATGATAACGACAAACCTTTCTTAACTGGCGAACGTACTAATGAAGGTTTCTACCGTGTGAAAAATGGTTTAGAGCAAGCGATTAGCCGTGGTGTTGCTTATGCTCCATATGCTGATTTAGTTTGGTGTGAAACAGGTACACCTGATATTGGTTTTGCACGTGAATTCGCTGAAGCTGTTCAAGCAGAATGCCCAGGACAATTATTAGCGTATAACTGTTCACCTTCTTTCAACTGGAAGAAAAACCTTGATGACAAACAAATCGCTTCTTTCCAAGAAGATTTGTCAGCACTTGGTTATAAATTCCAATTCATTACATTAGCGGGTATCCATGCTATGTGGTATCGCACTTTCGACTTCGCATACAACTATGCTCGTGGCGAAGGTATGAAGCACTACACCGAAATGGTTCAAGAGCCAGAATTTGCAGCTCGCGAACGTGGTTACACCTTCGTATCTCATCAACAAGAAGTTGGCGCAGGTTACTTTGATGACGTTACTACTGTTATTCAAGGTGGACAGTCTTCAGTACGTGCATTAGAAGGTTCTACAGAAGAAGAACAGTTCTAAAAAGAACTATTCAATCCCTCCTTTAGTAACGGGGCTGCAACAGCCCCGTTTTTGTATCTTATTCCTTATGATGGTGAAGAAAGATGTTCACATCATCTTAATTAAATTATCTAAGAGGTAAGTTATGTCTTTATACAATCAATTTGATCCACACTCACCAGCCGACGTAGCAGACAGATTACAATCGATTGGGGTTACCAAGGCCAAGATGCCGTTTAATAAAATGATGATGTTAGCGATATTAGCTGGTGTGTTTATTTCTTTTGGCGCGATGTATTACACCGTTGTGATGACAGAACCATCAACGGCTTGGGGTGCATCGAAGATGTTGGGTGGTATTGCGTTCTCACTCGGATTTATTTTGGTCGTCATTGCTGGTGCTGAATTATTTACAGGTAACAATTTAATTGTCATGGCTTGGGCGAATAGTTTGATCTCAACTATGCAAATTCTACGTAACTGGTTATTGGTATATTTGGGGAACGCTATTGGTGCGTTGATTACTTTATGGTTTGTGTATCTATCTGGTTATTTAGAAGGCCATCATTATCAAGTGGGAGTTACTGCAATGAATATTGCATTACACAAAGTTGATCACACTTTTGTTGAGGGGTTTTTCTTGGGTGTATTTTGTAATGCTTTGGTGTGTTTAGCGAGTTGGATGACGTATGCCGCACGTTCAGTGACTGATAAAATCTTAGCGATCATTATGCCTATTTCAGCATTCGTCGCGATGGGCTTTGAGCATTGTATTGCAAACATGTTTATGATCCCTTTAGGTATTTTAGCCAAATTAAATCCCGATATTTTATATAAAAGCTCTTTAAGTGAAGAACAGATTGCTTTACTGGATATGAGCGGTTTTTTGAACAATGTAATTCCAGTTACTTTAGGAAATATAGTGGGGGGCGCAGGGTTAATTGCGTTTGCTTACTACGTGATTTACCTGCGAGGTAAATCTGAATCGAATGGAACAGACTTACAGCCATTTGAAGAATAATTTTCAGAAATAGTCTGATATTAATCCCGCGCAATGCGGGGTTTTTTATTTATAACTTTAATGGTTTTTACGTGATTAGCTTCACGTTTAGCAAAATTCTGTTGCCAACCAACTCACATAAATTATTCAAGAAATCAAACATGCAGCCGTTAACTACTAAAGTGTAGGGCATACCAAAAATAATATGTACTCGTTTTAGGAGCTGTAGTCATGAAGTCTTTTTATAAATTTTTAGTATCTTTTATCCTTTTATTTTCTTTTTTCTCAAGCGTTCATGCTTATGAAATTGTCATAGGCCCTAATCAAAAATGGGGCGAACCAGGTTTTCTGAATCCAGGCGGCACAGTTACCTACGGATTCACTACATCTGCATTCTGTGCTCAAGGTTGTGTGCAATCGAATGTGGTCGATTTATCCACCTTTATGCCAAATGGTTATGAAACTGAAATATCCAATGCATTCAGCGCATGGTCAGCAGTTGCAGATATCGATTTTGAATTAGCGAATGATCCAGAACAAGCAGATATTAAAATTGCTGGTGATCTAGGTATTAGTAATAATGGTTTAGCCTATGCGTGGTTTCCAAGTATTGGCGATATCATGTTTAACGCTAACATTAATGAAAATAAACAAGATGGAGATGCTCGCAGCTGGAGCCTTGCTGATACAGGTACACCCTATAGTATTTTTCTTGTTGCATTACATGAAATTGGACACTCATTAGGATTAGGCCATTCTGAAGAAGAAGACTCTATATTAGATGCGTTTATTAATGGTTCGCTGACCGGTTTATCAAATGATGATATAGCCGGTATACAAGCGATTTATGGTGAACGTGCATCTGCTACTAGCCCAGTACCATTACCTGGAGCATTTTGGATGATGGTGGTTGGCTTAATGAGTTTAATGCCAACTCATAAAAGAGATAGAGCTTAATTTAGAGAATTTGTAAATGAAGGTGGCTGGTTAAGCCACCTTTGAGATTTGTAAATCAGATTGTAGGCGAGCAATAAATTCATCGGCATTATTATCTTTTTGCCAATCTGAATAACTTACCTGATATTGTTTTTCATTGATGAAAGGTTGTAGAGCTGTAGAAATTTTATTCCAAGCTTGTTCAGCACCTGACTCACTGGATTCAGGTAGTACAATTAAGAAACAACCTTTACTTAAGCTGCCAATAATATCGACCCAACGTAATTCAGAGTTAATGGCGTTGGCAATGGCTTGTTCTTTCGTTTCTACATTTTCAACAGACAGAGCACTGGATGTAGAGTACTGAATTAAAATAGCGCTTAATGGGTTTTCATAACGACGACTACGTGAAATTTCAGTATTGAGTTCTTGAATAATGGTTCGACGGTTTAATACACCTGTTTCTGGGTCCATTCTTGATGCTTCAAAACCTGAACTTACTGCGAGACGCATTTTTTGTCGACGTTGTAGATCTGAGATATCGATAAAATATCGAATGAAGACTTTCATATCGTCTTGAGTAGATTCACTGATTTGAAAACAGGTTAGCCAAATATCTTCATCGTCAGCACGTTTGGTTTTGACACGAAACTGACTGCTGTTATGCCCGAATGGATCTAAATCCAGTAAAGAAATGGCGGAGGTTCTGTCGATAGAACCATAGGAAACATCTAAAATTTGGCAAAATGCATCGTTTGCCCAGACGATAGTGTCTTCTTCATTGGTAATGAGAACACCAATATCGACACCATTTAATAATGATTTTTGTATAAGCTGCTCTGCTTCTTGGTTATTTATCATAGCGTTATTCACTTTTAT
This sequence comes from Gammaproteobacteria bacterium, assembly GCA_965243205.1. GTDB lineage: Bacteria > Pseudomonadota > Gammaproteobacteria > Eutrophobiales > Eutrophobiaceae > CBDEUK01. The sequence continues at coordinate 774,992 of CBDEUK010000002.1, read as the reverse complement.
TAGTTATACGAGTGTGAATAGGCTATCGGCAGGGCTTAATAAAACTTAAGCCCTGAAGGTTAACGTTTTTTAATGGTCGCGATGAGCGGCGAAAGCGATTTTATCCAGATATGCCAGCATTAGGGCAGATACAACAAAGGCCATATGAATTATGGTGTACCACATCAGTTTGCTGTGTGCGATATCCAATTCATGTTCTTCATAGATGGAAGGTATTTCCATGTATTTTCTGAGTAGATGAATGGATGAAATAGCAACGATAGAGGCCGCTACTTTTAACTTTAAAGTATTAGCATCAAGCTTACCTAGCCAATCCAGTTTATCGTTACCTGCATCTACATCTATTTTAGAGACGAAGTTTTCATAGCCACTGAACATGACCATCACAATAAGACTACCAACCAATGTAATATCTATTAATGATAGTGTTGTTAGTACTAAATCAGTTTCTTTCAATTCATTGATATGACTAAAGACATGGATGATCTCTTGAAAGAATTTAATACCAAGCGCTAACACAGCAAATGATAAACCAAAATAGATAGGTGCTAATAACCAACGAGTGCTGAATAAGAGTGTTTCAAATAGTTCTTCTAATTTTTTCATGATAAGACTTATTATTTAAATAGTTTATTTAATAGTGTTTCAAAAATGGATGACAGAGTGATTAAATCATCGACTTTAACGCATTCATTGATTTTATGTATGGTCTCATTGACCAAGCCTAATTCTATGACTTCTGCGCCTGTGGGTGCAACAAAGCGACCATCCGACGTGCCACCTGCAGTTGATAGGGTGCTATCATTTCCAGTGATGGTTTTTACTGCAAACTTGGCGGCTTCTAGTAATTCACCGTCTTCCGTTAAAAATGGATAACCAGATAAGCGCCAGCGGATGTCATAGTCTAAATTATGCTTATCTAATATTTCTAAAACACGTTGTTTCAAACCTTCTTCGGTGCTTTCGGTGCAAAAGCGAAAATTAAATCCGACTTCTAAAGCGCCTGGAATGATATTTTCAGCGCCAGTGCCAGCTTGCAGATTAACAATTTGAAAACCTGTGGGCGGAAAAAAATCATTACCATTATCCCATTGTTCATTACATAAATCCGTTAAGGCTTGGCTAGCTTGATGGATTGGGTTTCGTGCTTTTTCCGGAAACGCAACATGGCCTTGAATGCCATGAATCGTAAGTACAGCATTTAAAGAACCGCGTCGGCCTGGACGAATGATGTCGCCAATGGATTTTTCACTAGATGGTTCACCGACTAAACACCATTGTATTTTAGTACCATGTTCCTCAAACGTTTCGATAACACGTTTTACGCCATTAATGGCAATGCCTTCTTCATCACTGGTTAATAAAACACCGATTGTCCCTTCATGATTTGGGTTTTCAGGAATGAATCGTTCGAGTGCGGTTACGATACAGGCGATACTGCCTTTCATGTCACAAGCGCCACGACCGTATAAATATCCATCACGAATTTCTGGTGTAAATGGATCTGAATCCCATTCTTCAAGCGGACCTGTTGGAACCACATCAGTGTGACCTAAATAGGCAAACACAGGTTGTCCTTCACCATGAGTGATCCAAAGATTTTTCACATCTTCAAAGTCAATTTGTTCGGCTTTAAATCCGATTTTTTCTAAACGTTCGGTTAATAGTTTTTGGCAACCACCATCTTCAGGCGTTACTGACTGTCTAGAAATTAATTCTTCTGCAAGTTTTACGGTTGTATCCATTTTAAAAAATAATTTGTTGTATATTTTTCGAAGAGTAACAAATAAACACGTATTGCACTATGCAGTTTTAAGTTGAACGACTCAGACGAAATAATATAAATGTCATATCATCGGGTTTAGATACGATGTGGTTTTCAAAGTCAGTCATTTTAGTGTGCGCTTGTTCAATCAAATGACTAGCAGAGTTTTTTAATTGCCCTGTGCGAATGGTATTAATAACTTCAGATTTGGTTAAATTATCGAATAAACCATCGGTGGCTAAGATTAATGTGTCACGTGGTTTTATTTTTTTAAACTGGCTTGTACAGATATGCATTGTCCTATGGCCAAGATAGTTAGAAATATAATGTCTATCAGGATGCAGCATGGCATCTTCTTCACTCAGTTGCCCTGATTCTATCGAATAACCAACCGGTGAGTGTGCTGTAGTTCTTAAACAGATTTTGCCTTTCGCACCACAAATTAGTATTTCTGAATCACCTGCATGATAGGTTCTAATTTTGTTATCTAAAATTTCCGCGATAGCAATCGTAGTTCCGGCATTATTTTTCCAACGACAAATCAACTCATTACTGCGTTCTAATGATTGATTGATTGTTTCCTGAATATTTGCAGAAGAATTTTTTGTGAGGTCTTCACACAACGTTTCGACAACATATTTTGAAGCTTTTGCGCCTTCTGCATGTCCACCAAGACCATCAGCAACCATTAAGATGGTATGGTTTGCATTCAGATGTATAACGGCCGCTGAATCTTCATTGGAATTATGATTTTTTATATTGCCATGGCTAAAAAGTACGACTTCACCATGGTTGCCTTCAAAGCATAGCTCTGATTTTAGGTTTTCATTGGTGAAGATGTGTTTTTCTTGTATTAGATTTGATTTAGCAGCCACTATTAGAATATATCAAGAGATAACTATCGTTAAAATACTTTTTGAAAATCAGTCTGGTTATTTTAAAAAACAGCAAGAATTTCTTTTACTTTTTTTCTATTATTACCCTTGCAACTAATATTTCTTTGTACATCAAACGAAATTATCTTTGCACCTTTCTCTTTATATAATTTTTTAATTTCTTTTGTATTATGGTTAGAAATGACAACAGGTATATTTTTTTTTGCCAACGCCTCAGCTAGCTTTGCTAATTCAATTTGATCATCCCAATTAAAACCACCTACATGATAATCTGTAAAGTATGCCGTGTTGGTTAAAGGCGCATAAGGTGGGTCACAATAAATAACATCACCTTTTTTTGCCTGTGACATCGTTTCAAAAAAATCTGCATTTAAAAATTTAGCTTTAGTTGAATACTCAAAGAAATTTTGCATTTCTTTTTCAGGGAAATAAGGTTTTTTATATCGTCCAAAAGGTGTGTTAAATTCACCTCGACTGTTGTACCGACATAAACCGTTATAACAATGTCGATTTAAATATAAAAATAAAGCAGCTTTTCTACGTTGCTTATTCGATTGATTAAAATCTTTACGATATTTATAAAACCAATCTTCTTGGTTTTTTTTATCATTAAAAAAACGTTTGCAATAACGAATAAATTCATTTGGTTCAGTTGTTAACTGATGATATAAATTAATTAAATCAGGGTTACTATCACCTAATAGATATTCATCATACTCAGCATTTAAAAAAACTGAGCCTGAACCTAGAAACGGTTCTATTAAACGTTTACCAGGTTGTAAACGCTCTAAAATACGCGAGACGATACGGTATTTACCGCCTGGCCATTTTAAAAAAGGTTTATTACCTTTGATTATTCTTCTTCCGGAGTTTTAGCTTGAATACTCAAAGCATGAATTTCGGTTCGCATTAAATCATTCACGGCTTGGTAAATCATGCGATGTCTTTCAATAAGTGATTTATCTTTAAATACATCTGCAATGACATTAACCGTAAAATGGCCTGCACCACTGGCTGCACCAGCATGACCTTTGTGTAGATGTGAATCGTCAGTAATTTCTAGTGTTGATGGAGATAAGGATTCCGTGATTCGTTGACGAATCGCTTCCACTCTATCCATTAATAGACTTTCTTATATGGTTTTACGATGACGTTGTCATAGACACCAGCTTTAATATAAGGATCGTCATCAGCCCAAGATTGCGCAGCGTCTAACGATTCAAATTCAGCAATGATCACGCTACCAGTAAAACCGTTTGGACCTGGGTCTTCATTATCGATTGCAGGGTTAGGGCCTGCAGTTAACAAGCGGCCTTCATCTCTTAAAGAATCTAATCGTGCAATATGATCAGCACGTACACTCATGCGTTTTTCTAAACTGTTTTCAACATCGATACCCATTATTAAATAATACATTGAGTTGTTCCCCTGTGCTTTTTATTCTTGTGATGTTTCTGGTTCATCTTTAAGGTATTTATACATATAAACACCCATGCCGATTAAGAAAGTGAAATTCAATAATGTCATGCCCCAAGCTTTAAAGTTCACCCAAAATTCCGTGCTGTAATTAAACGCAACATACAAGTTTACAAAGCCAAGGAACAAAAAGAAGATTGCCCAACTCATATTAATATTGCGCCAGACATGTCTAGGTAATGTGACTTTATCATCTGCCATATTGATCATGCGTTGGAATAATGGTTTGTCACCAATGAAATGACTGGCGAATAAGGCAATGGAAAAACACCAATTAACAATCGTTGGTTTCCATTTAATAAAATTTTCATCTTGTAGGTATATGGTCAGCCCACCAAATATCAGCACGACAACAAATGTGATAAGGTGCATCTTTTCGAATTTTCGAAACAATAGCCAATAAAGAACGATCTGAATCACACTGGAAATGATTAATGTATAAGTCGCAATGTAGATGGCTTGTTCACGATCCTCAGGAATATAAAAGGCGAGAAAGAACGCAAGCAGCGGAAAGAAGTCAAATAAGAATTTCATAGATTTTATTATAAAAGAATACAAAAGCAGCATCATAACGGAAAAACGAAGTTAAAAACAAATGGCGAAGTTACTGACATTACACCCTGAAAATCCGCAAGCACGCTTGTTGAATCAGGCTGCGGCTACCTTGCACAAAGGGGGGATAATTGTCTATCCAACGGATTCTTGCTATGCCTTGGCTTGTCATTTGGAAGATAAAAATGCTGTGGATCGTATCCGTAAAATTCGTCGTTTGGATAAATCTCACCACATGACCTTGGTTTGCCAGAATCTGCAAGATTTAGGTAATTTTGCCAAATTAGAAAACAGCTCATTTCGCTTAGTAAAATCTTTAACGCCTGGTCCTTATACCTTTCTAATGGTTGCCAGTCGTGATGTACCTAGAAGACTGCAACATCCGTCTAAAAAAACCATAGGCCTACGTGTTCCAGCCAATCGAATTGCGTTAGAGCTTTTGTCCGTATTTGGTGAGCCAATTTTGAGTACCAGCTTAATATTACCTGGAGAAGACATACCATTAACGGATCCCTTTGAGATCCAAGAAAAAATTGGCAATCAAGTCGATTTGATCTTAGATGGTGGCAACGGTGGCATTGAAGAAACGACCGTATTAGATATGGTTGGCGATACCATCGAAGTCGTTCGCCAAGGCAAAGGTGATGTGACCTGGTTGCTCTGAAATCATTTTTTCGACGAAAACCAAGTCACTTCCATGTTATACTCGCCTCCTAATTCTGCTACGGCAGAACCCTATATATAAGAATAATCATTCCTTAAATTTACACATTGCTGGTGAAGAATATTGAATACTGAAGATGTTGAATCCTCAGAAGATACCGATGCTGAAATAGATACAGCAGAACACGAATCTCATGCAGGCTCAGAACAGTCTGAAATGCCTTTTGCGATTGTGCAAGGTTCGCCGATAACCGAAGTCCCAAAAGATTTATACATTCCACCACAGGCTTTGGAAGTATTCCTTGAGGCCTTCGAAGGGCCATTGGATTTATTGTTGTACCTGATCAAACGACAAAATCTGGATATTTTGGACATACCGATTGCTCGAATTACCCAGCAATATATGCAGTACATTGAGCTGATGGAAGAAATGCAATTGGAGTTGGCTGGAGAATACTTATTAATGGCGGCCATGCTGACAGAAATTAAGTCTCGTTTACTATTGCCACGTCCAGTAGAAGAAGAAGAGGAAGATGATCCACGTGCTGAATTGGTCAGACGTTTACAAGAATATGAACGTTACAAACAGGCCGCTGAAGATATCGATGAATTACCTCGCATGAATCGTGAAGTCTTTTCGGCGATTGTCGATTTTCCCTATCGAAAATCTCAACAAGAACCACCCACTGTCGAATTGGATAGCATTTTAAAAGCCTTTGCCGATGTACTAAATCGTGCAGATATGTATACCCACCATTTAATTACCCGTGAGCCGTTATCGTTACGTGAACGTATGAGTATCGTATTAGAAAAAGTCGATTCCGATGATTTTATCGATTTCACTCAATTGTTTACATTTGAAGAGGGCAGAGCGGGAGTTATCGTTTCACTATTAGCGATTTTAGAACTACTAAAATCGGCATTAATTGAAATGGTACAAAACGATACTAATGGCCCGATCTACGTGAAGGCTGCAGCATAATTAATATATAGATAATGGATATGGAACAACAACAATTAAAAAATACGCTTGAAGCCGTATTAATGGCGGCTGATTCACCCATGAATATTTCTGATCTATCTAAGATTTTTGAATTAGATGTTGAACCGCCTGATAGAGGCGCTATTCGTAAAACTTTGGAAGAATTACAACAAGATTACCAAGACCGTGGTTTTGAGTTAGTCGAAGTGGCCAGTGGTTTTCGTATGCAAGTGCAAGAAAAATACGCTGATTGGGTTAATCGTATTTTTGATGAAAAACCTCAGAGATATTCTCGGGCTTTATTAGAAACATTAGCCATTATTGCCTATCGCCAACCAATCACGCGTAGCGAGATCGAAGATATTCGTGGTGTTGCTGTCAGCTCTAACATTGTAAAAACCTTACAAGAACGTGAGTGGGTGCGAATTGTTGGCCATCGTGATGTGCCTGGTAAGCCGAGCTTATTGGCGACGACGAAGGAATTTTTAGATTACTTTAATTTAAAAAAGCTTTCCGAATTACCGCCTTTAGCTGAGATAAAAGACTTTGACCAAATGAATCCAGATTTATTTGAAGGTTTGGATGAAGAAGTGAAAAAAGCCATCGCTGAAGATCAACAAGCTGCGGCTGAGCAAAAGCTAGAAGCGACTGAAGAGTCCACAGATGAAGAATCAAATGATGTTGCTCATATAGAGCAAGCACATGAAATTGATGAGTCCGATTCAGTGCAAGAAAATGACTCTGAAGAGTTAGAAGAATCGGATAATGTCATTCCATTCACTGGTTAGATCTATTTATTTAATTTTGCTCAGTTTTCAATTTAACTAATCAATGGCCGAGAGAATTCAGAAAGTTCTTGCTCGTGCCGGTTTTGGTTCTCGACGCGAGATTGAGCGTTGGATCAAAGATGGTCGTATTGATATCAATGGGAAAAAAGCTGGGCTTGGCGATCAAATTGATGATAACACCATTGTTAAACTCGATGGCAAAGTCTTAAAACGCCAACGGTTTGAAAAAAATTCAAAGACTCGAGTCATTGCTTATTACAAACCTGAAGGTGAAATATGTACACGCAATGATCCTGAAGGTCGTCCTACTGTTTTCAAAAAATTACCACGTATCCAAGGCGGTCGTTGGATCAGCGTTGGTCGTTTGGATATCAACAGTTCTGGATTATTGCTCTTCACAAACGATGGCGAGCTCGCGAATCGATTAATGCATCCAAGCAGCGAGATTGACCGCGAATACGCAGTTCGAGTTCTTGGTACTGCTACCGATGAACAGCTGCAAACACTACGTGATGGCGTTGAATTAGAAGATGGATTTGCCAAATTTACGGATATTGTTGAATCTGGCGGCGAAGGAGCCAACCATTGGTATCATGTGGTGCTTATGGAAGGCAAAAACCGAGAAGTCAGACGTTTATGGGAATCGCAAGGATTAGTGGTCAGTCGATTAATCCGAGTGCGTTATGGGCCATATTTCTTAGAACCCAAGCGCAGAGTGGGAAATGTGTGGGAATTGGAACAAAAAGAAATTGATAGTTTGGTAGCAGCGTCTAAAGTAGACTAAACTTCTAGGTAAGTTATTATCTAATAATTAAATACATGAAATAAGGGAACGCTATGCGTACGGTAAAATTTCTTCTTCTCTTATTGGGAATTGCTGGTGTGACACTGGCTATAGCGGCTGCTAAGACGGCTTCAGTGAGTGTTGATTCTAAACTCTATTCCTCAGCAAATTTACAATCTTCTGTTGTAGCAACTTTAAAGCAAGGTTCAAGCATCACGATTGATTCCAGAAAAGGCGGTTGGTATCAAGTCAAAACTGAGAGTGGTGAATCGGGTTGGGTTCGAAGCTACGATGTGCAGATTAAATCAAATACCAGTTGGTTCAGTCGTTTAAAACGTGTTATTGCGGGTTCAAGTTCTCAACAATCAAACGCATCAGCCACTATTGGTATTCGCGGTCTAGGACCAGGTGATGTTAAAAAGGCTCAACCGAATCCTCAGGAGCTCGCTAAACTTGATAACTTTAAGCAGACATTGAGCGACGGAAAAAAATACGCGTCATCAGTTCCTCTACGGTCTAATAATGTCGCCTATTTTGAAAATATTAAGACAACTGTCTCATCATCTTCTTCGAATAAATCAACAAGCCAACCTGAGTCTACAAAAACTGAAACACCAAAAAAGAAAGACGATAATGATCTTATTAATAAAGCCATAGATAGTCTTTGGTAGTTAAAGAGAGATAATTACAATGAAGATTTTTAACAAACTATTTACGAATACAAAACGGCTTTTATTGATAAGTATTATAAGCATCCTCGCTATCTCTGCATCGGCCTTAGATTTAGGTTTTATTGAAGATGTGACCAAAGGCATAGACATTGTTGTTAACAATAAAGACGCTTTTGCAGAATTTGATGAACCAAAAGAAATCGAACTCGGACAAAACATGTCCTCTCAGTTATTAGGTGCGGCACCATTAGTTAATGATCCTGAATTGCAACAATACGTAAATAAAATTGGTATGTGGTTAGTGAGTCAAACGGAACGTCCTAACCTCCCTTGGCGGTTTGGCGTATTAGATGATAATACGATTAATGCTTTTGCTGCCCCAGGCGGGTATGTGTTTATCTCGAAAGGTTTATTCATGTTATTTCGTGATGAGTCTGAATTGGCTGGCGTATTAGCGCATGAGATTGGCCATGTGATTGTTCAGCATCATCTTGAAGATATCAAAGAACGTGCACGTAATGGTCTTATGAAAGACATTGCAGGTGAAGTGATCTCACAGAAATTTGGTAGAGGTTGGGGCACACTTGTTAATCAATTAACAACTCTTGGAGTTGATGTTTGGGAGAGTGGATTAAATCGAGATGATGAGTTTGAAGCCGATCAAGTTGGCGTCGTTATCGCTGCCCGTGCAGGTTACGACCCTTATGGTTTAATGGGTGTGTTAGATACGTTAAACCGAATCAATCCTTCAACTAGTGAATCGTATAAACAAATGCATGCAACGCATCCAGAACCGAATGCACGAATTCAAACTTTGGATGCACAAATGTCTGGACGTATGGATGCTTATCTAAGTAATCCAGTTGATTCAGCTAGGCTTTATCAATTCCAAAATAAATTAGAGAAACAAGGTTAAGCCAACATAGTTTTAAAGTCGTTTAACCAAAAGACGCTACTCAGCGTTTATGATCGATTATTAACTGCCTATGGGCCACAAGATTGGTGGCCTGCTTCTAGCCGATTTGAAGTGATGGTCGGTGCTATTCTTACGCAAAACACAGCTTGGATAAATGTTGAAAAAGCGATTCATAATTTAAAACAGGCTAAAGTTTTAAAGCTTGAATCCATTTTAGAATTATCGGAATCCGATCTCGCAAAGTTAATTCGTCCAAGCGGTTATTTCAATGTTAAAACCAAACGTTTAAAAAATTACTGTCAGTGGTTTAATGAGCAAGGTCAGTTTAGAAAACTTAATCGCTTAAAAACCCCAGAGTTACGTGATGCAGTATTAACCGTAAATGGAGTTGGACCTGAAACCGCTGATGACATTTTACTTTATGCTTTTGAGCGGCCGGTATTTGTGATTGATGCATATACACGTCGGTTGTTATTAGCACTTGAGATGGTTGAGGGTAATGAATCATATGAAGAATTACGTTTAGGATTCGAAGGGTATTTAGGTCGAGAAGATGTACAATTATTTAATGAATATCATGCTCTGATTGTGCGACATGCCAAGGAGAAATGCTCGAAGCAGAGTGATTGCAAACACTGTTTTGTCCTAGGCCAAAAACCGACCTAAATACGTGATTATTATTTGATTTCCAGTCTTTGGCTCGGTAAGCTTGCCCCCTTTTTTAACTATCGAACTTAATTCGGGCGATTTAATTTATTATGACATCACGCACTCCACTCGTTGCTGGTAACTGGAAGATGAATGGTTCAATGGTTGCTAATGAAGAGTTGGTAACGGGGATAAGAGATGGTCTGAATACAGAAGGCGAAGTCGCAATCTGTCCACCATATATTTATGTTCCGCAAGTAGCTGATTTATTAAAGGAAAGTAGTATTGCGGTTGGTGTACAAAACGCTTCGCATATTGAAAAAGGCGCTTACACGGGTGAAATTGCTTTATCGATGGTTAAGGATTTGGGCTGTGAATACGTGATCATCGGCCACTCTGAGCGTCGTGAATATTACGGTGAGACCGATGCATTGGTAGCGGAAAAATTTGATGCGGTTGTAAAGTCTGGGCTCATACCCATCTTATGTGTAGGGGAATTATTAGAACAACGTGAGTCTGATGAGACCGAGACTGTCATTGCGGCACAATTGGATGCGGTGATTAAACAAGCTGGAATCGAAGCTTTTTCAAACGCGGTGATTGCCTATGAACCGGTTTGGGCGATTGGTACTGGGAAAACAGCGTCGCCAGAACAAGCTCAGGAAGTTCATGCTTTTATTCGATTGCAATTAGCGAGACATGATGAGCAAATTGCAGACAAGATACGAATTTTATATGGTGGCAGCGTCAAGGCCGACAATGCCGATGATTTATTTTCAATGACAGATGTCGATGGTGGTTTAATCGGCGGTGCTTCGTTAAAGGCCGCAGACTTTCTTTCGATTTGTCATGCAATGAGGAAACAATGATGGAATTTGCACAAACAATTTTATTAGTGGTTCAGGTTTTTGTTGCCTTAACACTGATTGGTTTTATTTTAATTCAACACGGTAAAGGTGCTGATGCGGGTGCAGCTTTTGGCAGTGGCGCATCGGGTACTGTGTTTGGTAGTCAAGGTTCAGGTAACTTCTTTACAAAAGTAACCGCTATTTTAGCAGCAATTTTTTTAGCAAATAGTTTAGCTCTAGGTTATCTAGCAGCGAATCGAGAAGCACCTACAAGTTTGATTGATGATACTGAATTAGTTGAACAAGTTGAAAAAGACGCTGCGACGGAAGAACTTGGAAAAGCTTTAGAGCAAGCGGCTGAAAAAGCTAAAGCAGAAGGTGGAAATCTAGACGCTGCTACTGATTCATGGGATCCAGCAACTACTGTTGAAGCAATTAAAGAATCAGTGGAAGAAGAAGCAGCAGAGATTCAACAAGACGTTGAGCAACAAGCAGAAGACCTTCCTGCTTTACCGCAATAATTCATACTATAATTACAATTCAAACAAAGGGCTGAATTCTTATCAGCCCTTCCTCAAACAAGCCGATGTGGTGGAATTGGTAGACACGCTATCTTGAGGGGGTAGTGGGCTTAGCCCGTGCCGGTTCGACTCCGGCCATCGGCACCAATTATAGTTTCCAACGACGTTCAACTAAGAAAGATAAAAGCGTAAAATATTTTGAATTATTTATGAGTTCATAATCACCTAAGAAGTCATTCCAGTCGAACGCTTACGCGGTTGGTTGAACTCAAACGTTATGCAAACAATGAATCAAAATGTCATTATCGAATGAAAAAATAATTTATCTTAGCAAACTGAAAATCATTCTACTTATAGTAGGGGCTTCTATATTTGTTGCTCTAGGTGTTTGGTTTCTAACATTAGATACAGACTCTATTGAAAGTTCTAGAAGATTTAATAGTCCAGCTCTTGTATACGGAATAGGGGTGATCGGTATCGTATTCTTTGGTCTATGTGCGTTAGTTGGTTTAAAGAAATTATTTGATAAAGCTCCAGGGCTAATCCTAAATGAAGAGGGAATTTTAGATAACTCGAGTGGTGTTTCTGCCGGAGTTATCCCCTGGTCTGAAGTTGTGGGTATAAATGAGTATCAGGTACAAAAGCAAAAGTTTGTATCCATATTAGTTCAAGATCCTGAAAAGTACGTTAATACTGGTAATGCACTTAAACGTATGGCCAATAAAGCAAACGTAAAAATGTGTGGCACACCAATTAATATTTCAGCGAACTCCTTAAAAATTAGTTATGAAGAACTCCTCGATACTATCGAAGAGTATTATAGAAAATACAGACAAAATACTTAATAAATTGCTGCTTAGGGCGGACCTACGCTATGTTCTGGTTAGCCCCAGAGCATGATATTAAGGTCTAATGGAAAATAGAATGCAGAACAATATACAAAAGATAGTAGTTACATTTTTATTAATGATTAGTTCTACTGCGATTGCAGATGAACAGGCATGCCCATTCCCTGAGAAGTATCTTGAGATTGACCGTGCTTATCATCAATGCGCGAATGGTCAAGTTCGAAAAGGAGAAAGTTGTGAACTATTCGTAAAAAGCATTGTTACGCTCTTTCCAAAATATAATTGTATGAGAAGCTTCGATACTGAGCCTGTCCCAGCTTTATGGTTATTTGATGCTGCATCAGAAGATTATATTAAATTACTTTATGAAATGGCTTCAGGAAAAAACAAAATGTTTAATGATATGCGCTTCTCAAATGAAACTTTCATAGCGAAAGAAATATTTCTTAGCCAAGAATTCCGTGAAGTTCTAGATGGACATATCGCAGAGAAATATTATCCATTAATTGAGAAAGTTAAAGAAAGTGCACCCTAGCTAATCATTCCTGCTGCTGACTAATGCGGTCGATTGAATGTAAATATTTTTTCGAGATATTTTTGTAGGTATGTAAAAAAAACAGAATTCAAGCAATTAATTAAAATCAGCTTTATAGTTTTGATATTCTTCCGAGCATTAGCAGCAAAACTATAAAATTATTTCTTCCTTCCAATAAACAATAAATACTGCCAAATGCCTTGGTAGGCATTGATCGGTTTATTTAAGATAAACGAAAACTCTTCTTGTAAGAACGGTTGTAGGTGAGCTTCCATACGAACGTGGTTGACTTGCATCCAGTTACGGAAGAATTTGAATCGACTGTGATGGAAATCAACAACTGCTACCATGCCACCATGACTAAGTTGATCACTTGCAGCTTCTATTGCTTCGTCCCACCCTGGATTAAACATTGATAAGGCATACGAGAATAAAATTAAATCGTATTGTTTGATATTACCTGCCGAATCAGTAATCGGTTTATCGTATTTTTGTTCGACAACATTAATATTCGGATTATTAGCTAATTTCTTTTCAGCAATCGCTAACATATCACTGGAAAGATCCAAGCCTGTGATTTCTGCATTTGGAAATGCTTTAGCTAATGCTTGAAGGTTACGACCAGTACCACAACCCACTTCTAAGATTGTTTTTGGATCGATTTCTTTCGCCGCAAGGTCAATGATCTTTTGACGACCGAATAAAAAACTCCAACGAGTGGCATCATATATTGAAGCATGGAGTTTGTAGTATTTTTGCAGTGCCGAGGTGTTGGCTACATCACTTGAACTCATAGAACCTCTGCAAAGTATAAGCTGCCGTAAGTACCAACTCGGTCAGTTACATGCAAGGCATCGGTTTTTTCTGGAAAGAAGCGTAATGATTCAGTGACTTGTTGCGGAAGAAAATCAATTTCGGTTGCAGCAGAACGCATGAGTATTTTGCTACCTGGGGCACTGTTTTTAAGAATCATTTGCCATTCTTCTTCTAAGGCAATTGGATCATGCTGCGCCAACCAATCTTGATGATCCAATAATATAAAATGCGTGTATTCACCTGGGTTTTCTTTCAAAAAGCCCGTTACGGTATTGTTGTGAGTTTTAACACTGTTGGCGTTGGTTCTTAATTTGAAGAAGTTTTCTGACTTCAAATAATTTGGGCAACATTTACTTGAATATGAGCCTGTTAAATACACACGCCAGAAGTAATTATCTTCAGCTAAGATTTCGGTAAACACATGGCGGAATTTATCGCTGATAAAACCACCCAGTCCACCTGGATATTGCTCTTTGATTAAATCAATTTGAGGGCGAGGAACGCCAGCTAATGCCATAGTCGATGGTTGACGCACCAACCACGTCATAAACTTACCCCAAATCATCGGTTCAATACGGTCAAAAATTTCTTTTTGTTGTTCCAGACTTTGCGCATCAAATAAGCTGAATAAGCCATCGCGTAATTCTTTATTGCGCGTGAGATATTTGCTGATCATCCACGCCAATAAGCCAGAGGCGCCATAATAATAGAATGATTTCTTGCGGCTATTGGTATCAAAATAGACGATTTTTTTATCCCAGAATTCTTTATCGGAATCGCTTAGCGAATCTCGTACATCTGCGTATACTTTGCGGAAATCTTGGTGAGAACCTTCACCGAACATTTTGAATAAGTCTTCGAAGTTACGATGTTTGATAATCGCTAATTTAAGGTTCAGTAGCGCATTTTGACGTGGGTTCATGTCAATGGCATTGATCTCTGCTGGAGAATCGAGCAGGTAATCCAGAGCATTACAGCCAGCACTGGTTAGTACAACAACTTTGCTGTTTTCATCAAGTTCAAGCAGTTGTCGGTCGATGCGAGGGTCTTCCCAACTGGCGTTATAAATCAGCCAGCTATTGTGTACTTTTTTGAAGAAAAAATCGTGAGTGCCATGTAAGAGTTTACGTTTTAGCTTCGTAACCATAGTGTGTCGCTGAGGCTCCTAGTTCTGTCATTCTCGCAGCGGAGATTATTACATATATATGTCGGTTTGATGTCAATTTTGAATAAATTTCAAAAATTGCAGCAAAAACCAGACCTAATTGATTAAAAAACCGCCGATTTTACTGTCTGAACTGAAGAATGTAATTAGATGCACTATTATATTGTTAGATAAAAAATAAGTAGGAGTTTGTCATGGCAACACCCGTAGTAGAGATTAATGGCATCGGCCCTCAAACGGCAAAAGTACTTCAAGAACATGGCTTTAAAACGGCCGAAGCGATTATTAAAGCTGGCAAGGCAAAATTAATGACGGTTCCAGGTTTTGGTGCTCTTAGAGCTCAGAAAACCTTGGAAGCTGCAAATGATATTGTGAATTCATCCAAGAAAACTACCACAAAGAAAACGCTGAAAAAAAACTCAAAAAGTAAACCTAAAAAAGCCAGTAAAGATAAAAAGTCTAAGGATAAGAAAAAAGATAAAGCGAAAGATAAGGCTAAAAAGAAGGATAAAGATAAGAAGTCCAAAAAATCTAAAGATAAAAATAAAAAATCTGACAAGAAAAATAAGAATAAGAAATCAAAGAAATAGCAATCTTAACTCAACTATTTATTAAAGCTTGTCATAAAACGATGAAAAAAACTTCATTGAGTTGAAACCTCATTTGAGGGAGTTTGTTATATATTTCCGAACCAGTTGCCCAGCTCATTCATTTGAGCAAACTTATTAGACTCCCCATGTCGAGCCCGGTCTGCATGGCCGGGAATTTTTTACTTCAACATAGATAAAGTGGCAGTAATTTCTTCGCGTACATTTTCTATTGCTTTAACTACCCGTTCAGTAGAATCATTACTGGCTTCAATATTTGACCAGTTGTCATTCCAAACCGTTTTTAAAGCTTGTGCTTGCACATGCACATCGTCATTGATTAATACACTTAACTCATTAATCAATCCAACACTGACCCAACCTTTTCGAGGACTGCCTTCAACTTGGTTTTTATCATAGTGTAAGGAATAAATATTTTGTTCTAAAGAAGCAAGTTCTTTTAACACTTCAAACGAAGCCGTGCGGATGTTGCTATTGTCTTCCGTTACCTCCATGCGCCAAGCGTTATAACTAAAGCCCAGTATGGCAAACAGCAAACTGAATAACGCAGTTATAAAGTTAATACGAATTTTAGAATGTATTTCAGATGTCATATATAAAGTATCTGATAAATATTGGATGGCTTTATTATATGGTTATACTAGAAAAATAAATACCAGTAGCAGCATAGCCACTACTGGTAAGAGGAGGAGAAAGTTATATTACGCTGCGTGTTCTTGCAGTGCCGGCTTTACTCCATTCACCGGGATTTGTTTTGGTTTCATCGCTTCAGGGATTTCTTTTACTAACTTGATAGTAAGTAAACCTTTATCCAGTGAAGCACCAGTCACTTCTACATGATCCGCTAAATTAAACTTACGTTTAAATGAACGGTTAGCAATGCCTTGATGTAAGAATTGGCGTTCATCAGTGTTTGATGATTTCTTACCGTGAATTGTCAGCACGCCTTTTTCTGTTTGAATATCCAATTCAGTTTCATCGAAACCCGCGACGGCCAGGCTGATTTGATAATCATTCTCACCTGTGACTTCGATATTGTACGGAGGATAACTGCCGTAACTTTGTTCTGTGTTAAGCGCTGCATCCAGTAATGAACCGACACGGTCGAAACCGATGCTGCTGCGATAGAGTGGTGTTAAGTCTAGAGTTGTCATATGTATATTCTCCTATGAAGCAATATATTTAATAAAACTGAAAACGATTCTTGATTACGTTTTCAGACCTTTAAAATAACCATGCTCTACTGTGAGACCCATGGTTAATATTTAGATATGGGTTGAACAAAGACTTTTCAAGACAAAGTTAGCAATAACAAAAAAATCTCTAATTATTAAAGACGTAGATGGTGGTTATATGGTATAAATGCAATTAGAAATAAGGGCGAGAAAGTGGGTCGCCTTATTAACTAGAACATAAAATCATTCTTACAAAAGTATCTACGAGAGATGTTAGAGAATTATGTACCGATATTGATTTTCCTGATCATTGGCCTGATCTTAGGCACGGTATTAATTGTTCTAGGACTTACCTTTGGTCGCTTATTTGGCCGTAAATCTAACCATTCCCAAAAAGATTCTCCATACGAATGTGGCTTTGAAGCCTTTGAAGACGCACGTATGAAATTTGACGTACGATTTTATCTCGTCGCGATTCTGTTCATTATTTTTGATTTAGAAATTGCCTTTCTATTTCCTTGGGCTGTGGTTCTCAGAGAAGTGGGCATGGTGGGATTTTGGGCAATGATGTTATTTCTGGCTGTCCTGGTCATTGGTTTCATTTATGAATGGCGCAAAGGCGCATTGGAGTGGGAGTGAGTTGTGACGATTGAGTTAGACGCGAAAGTACATGAGCCCGGTTTAGTTACAACAACTGCGGATAGTCTAATCAATTGGGCCAGAACGGGTTCAATGTGGCCCATGACCTTTGGGCTTGCCTGTTGCGCGGTTGAAATGATGCACGCGGGTGCATCTCGTTATGATTTAGATCGATTTGGAATTGTTTTCAGACCCAGTCCGAGGCAATCCGATGTCATGATCGTCGCAGGGACTTTGGTGAATAAAATGGCGCCTGCCTTAAGACGTGTTTATGATCAAATGGCTGATCCGAAATGGGTTATTTCAATGGGATCATGTGCGAATGGTGGTGGTTATTATCACTATTCCTATTCCGTTGTGCGTGGTTGTGATCGTATTGTTCCTGTTGATATCTATGTTCCAGGCTGTCCACCAACAGCAGAGGCCTTGTTGTTTGGCATCTTGCAGTTACAGAAGAAAATAAAACGTACTAATTCAATCGCTTCGTAGTTAGGAATTTTATATGACTCAATCTTTACTTAATAAAATTGAGCGACATCTCGCGGATGAAGAGATTGTTTATTGCGATCGAACGGAACAAATTACAGTTGTTATTCAATCTGATGCATTGTTAGAAACATGTAAATTATTACGCGATGAATCTGAATTAGCGTTTGAACAGTTATCAGATTTAAGTGCAGTTGATTACAGTACGTATGGTCAAGCCGATTGGGAAACTCAATCAACCACTAAAACGGGTTTTTCTCGTGCAGTTAATAAAGAAGATTCTGAAGTAGAATCTAATTTTCATGGCGCACGTTATGTGGTTGTGTACCATTTATTATCAATTACACATAATCATCGTTTACGACTTAAGTGCTTAATCAATTCTGAGTCATTAACTATTCCATCCGTCGTTTCTATTTGGCCTGTAGCCAATTGGTATGAGCGTGAAGCGTTTGATTTGTTCGGAATTCTATTTGATGGCCATCCAGATTTAAGAAGACTATTAACGGATTACGGTTTTATTGGTCATCCGTTTCGCAAAGATTTTCCTTTAGAAGGTAATGTTGAAGTACGTTATGACCCAGAAAAAGAACGGGTTGTATATCAACCTGTGACCATTGAAAACCGTGTGTTAGTACCACGCGTGATTCGTCACGATAACCGTTATGAGAAAGTTGAAGAATAAGCATGCCTGAAATACGCAATATGACTATGAACTTTGGGCCGCAACATCCTGCGGCTCATGGTGTGTTGCGTTTAATTTTAGAAATGGATGGTGAAGTCATTGAACGCGCTGATCCGCATATTGGTTTATTACATCGTGGTACGGAAAAGTTAGCCGAATCAAAACCGTATAATCAAAGCATTGGTTATATGGACCGACTCGATTACGTCTCAATGATGTGTAATGAACATGCTTATGTCATGGCGATCGAAAAACTCTTAGGTATTACACCACCACTACGTGCTCAGTATATAAGAGTGATGTTTGATGAGGTTACGCGTATCTTAAATCATTTAATGTGGTTAGGCGCACATGGTTTAGACATTGGTGCGATGACAGTCTTTTTATATTGCTTCCGTGAGCGCGAAGATTTAATGGATTGTTATGAAGCGGTTTCAGGTACGCGCATGCATGCAACGTATTACCGTCCAGGTGGTGTTAACCGAGACCTTCCTGATTTTATGCCGCAATACAAACCTTCACCTTGGCATAATGGTGAAAAAGTAGAAAAGCTTAATGAAAATCGCCAAGGCAGTTTCTTAGATTTCTTAGAAGATTTTACTAAGCGTTTTCCAGCATGTGTCGATCAATACGAAACGTTATTAACGGATAATCGAATTTGGAAGCAACGTACGGTTGGTATTGGAGTAGTCACACCAGAGCGCGCTAAGGCCTTAGGTTTTACAGGGCCTATGTTACGCGGTTCAAACATAGAATGGGATCTGCGCAAGAAACAGCCATATGAAGTCTATGACAAATTAGACTTTGATATCCCCGTTGGTATGAACGGCGATTGTTACGATCGTTATTTAGTACGTATAGAAGAGATGCGCCAATCAAATCGAATTATTAAACAATGTATTGATTGGTTACGTAAGAATCCTGGTCCTGTCATGTTAGATGATCATAAGTTAGCACCACCTAAACGTGAAGAAATGAAAGGTGATATGGAAGCCTTGATCCATCATTTTAAATTATTCACTGAAGGGTATTGTATACCTGAAGGCGAAGTGTATAGCGCAGTGGAACATCCGAAAGGTGAGTTTGGTATTTATTTAATTTCAGACGGTGCGAATAAACCGTATCGTGTGAAAATTCGTGCAGCAGGGTTTGCGCATTTATCTGCTATGGATGAGATGGTGAAAGGGCATATGTTGGCTGATGTTGTGGCAGTGATTGGTACGCAGGATATTGTGTTTGGAGAAATTGATAGGTAATTAAATCATTATGACTAAACACGTACTCAGTGAACACGCTAAAAAAGAGATCGACCATTGGATCGCAAAGTATCCAGTGGAGCGTAAGCAGTCGGCTGTGTTAGCAGCCTTGCGAGAAGTACAGCATGAAAATAATGGTTATTTAACCACAGAGTTAATGGATGCCGTTGCTGAGTATTTAGACATGCCAAGTGTGGCTGTGTATGAAGTGGCTTCGTTTTATTCCATGTTTGAAACCAAACCAGTTGGTCGTCACAGTATTTCTGTATGTACCAATATTTCTTGTATGTTAAATGGTTCCGATCGAATCGTTGAAGCCTTGGAAAATCATTTAGGCATTAAACATGGTGAAACATCTAAAGACAATCGTTGTTATTTAAAAGTTGAAGAAGAATGCTTAGCAGCTTGTTGTGGAGCGCCAATGATGATGGTGGATCATAAGTATTATGAAAAGCTTACACCAGAGTCTGCAATTAAGATTATCGAGGACTTGGATTAGTGGAAGAGTTAAATCAAGTTTGTTACGCGACCTTACAATACCCAGAGCCTTGGAGCATTGATAGTTACATGCAAGTGTGCGGTTATGAAGCATGGAAACGGATCATTAGAGAAAAGATTCCGCGCGAAAAAATTATAGAAGACATAAAAGAATCGGGTTTGCGTGGTCGTGGTGGAGCAGGGTTTCCGACAGGCGTGAAATGGAGTTTCATGATGAATTCTCCAGGCCCGAAATACGTTGTATGTAACTCAGATGAAAGTGAACCAGGTACGTGTAAAGACAGAGATATTTTACGGTTTAATCCACACGCGGTTGTTGAAGGAATTGCGATTGCTTGTTATGCCATGGGTGCTGAAGCTGGCTATAACTATATACGTGGTGAGTTTATGGATGAACCGTTTAATCGATTCGAACAAGCTTTACGTTATGCCTATCAAGAAGGTTTGTTAGGAAAAAATATTTTAGGCAGTGATATCTCGGTAGATATTTATACCTCATTAGGTGCAGGTGCTTATATCTGTGGTGAAGAAACCGCTTTATTAGAATCCTTAGAAGGTAAAAAAGGTCAGCCACGTTTTAAACCACCATTCCCTGCTAACTATGGGTTATATGGCAAACCTACCACTGTGAATAACACAGAATCATTTGCATCAGTTCCTTTTATTGTATTACGTGGGCCTAAATGGTTTTTAGAAAAAGGTGTGCCTAATAGTGGTGGCACAAAATGTTTTTCAGTCAGTGGCCATGTGAATAATCCAGGTAATTTTGAAGTGCCTTTGGGTACACCATTTAAAACTTTATTAGAAATGGCGGGTGGTATTCGTGATGGCCATCAAATAAAAGCTGTCATCCCAGGTGGTTCATCTGTGCCTGTTGTAAAAGGCGACGTTATGATGGATGTGAACATGGATTACGATTCTATAAAAGAAGCGGGTTCATTATTAGGTTCAGGCGCAGTCATCGTTATGGATGAAACAACCTGCATGGTTAAAGCATTAGAACGCATTTCACGTTTTTATTATTCAGAATCTTGTGGTCAATGCACGCCTTGTCGAGAAGGTACGGGCTGGTTGTATCGTGTGGTGAGTCGAATTGAACATGGACAAGGTTTACCAGAAGACTTAGCTAAGTTAGATGACGTTGCCAGTAAGATCGAAGGTCGTACTATTTGTGCTTTAGGCGATGCAGCAGCTTGGCCAGTTCGAAGTTTTGTAAAACAATTTTATGACGAATTTGAATATCACATAATACATAAACGCTGCATGGTGAATGGTGTAGGGGAAAGGGCTGCTTAATATGTCAGACGATACCATTAGCATTGAAGTAGACGGTAAGACCTTAGAGGCCAAAAGAGGCCAGATGTTGATTGAGGTAACCGATGCTAATGATATTTATATTCCACGTTTTTGTTATCACCCTAAATTATCGGTCGCTGCAAACTGTCGCATGTGTTTGGTCGAAGTAGAAAAAGCGCCAAAACCTTTACCGGCTTGTGCCACACCAGTTAACGATGGCATGGTAGTTAAAACCCAATCTGGTCTTGCAATGGATTCGCAACAATCGGTGATGGAATTTTTATTGATCAATCATCCTTTGGATTGCCCGATTTGTGATCAAGGTGGTGAGTGTGAATTACAAGATATAGCGATGGGGTATGGTAGTGATGTATCTCGTTATCAAGAAAGTAAGCGTGTTGTAAAAGATAAAGATATCGGTCCACTAGTTAAAACCGAAATGACTCGTTGCATACATTGCACGCGTTGCGTGAGGTTTGGTGAAGAGATAGCGGGTTTAAGAGAATTAGGTGCCACGGGTCGCGGTGAACATATGGAGATTGGCACTTACATAGAAAAAAGCATGGTCTCCGAATTGTCGGGTAATGTGATCGATGTCTGCCCAGTCGGAGCGTTGACGTCTAAGCCATTTCGTTTTTCTGCACGTTCTTGGGAAATGAAACAAGGTAAAGGCATCGCACCTCATGACTGTGTGGGATCAAATCTAGAAATTCATACCAAAGGTAATACTATCAAACGTGTTGTGCCTGCTGAGAATGAAGCGGTCAATGAAGTTTGGATCTCTGATCGAGATCGCTTTAGTTATGAAGGCTTATACGCTGAAGAACGATTATTACAACCAAAAATAAAACAAAACAATGAATGGAAGACCGTTACTTGGGATGAAGCTTTAAATTTTTGTGTTAAAGGTTTAGAAAAAGTAAAACGAATGCATGGAGCCGAAACTATTAGTGGTTTGATATCACCGTCTGCTACAACCGAAGAAATGTTTTTATTTCAGAGTTTATTGCGTGGTTTTGGTAGTAACAATATCGAACATCGTTTACAGCAACAAGATTTTTCGAACGATTCGGTTATGCCCGCATTTCCATCGCTAGGTTGTTCTATAAGCGATTTAGAAAACATGGATGCAGTTTTATTAATCAATAGTGATATTCGATATCAACAGCCCATGTTAAATCATCGTATTCGCAAAGCAGCTTTGAAAGGTGCTAAGGTGATGAGCTTAGGTTCAATTGACATGGATGCAAATTATTCATTATTTGAACAACTGATTACAGGAGATGATAAGTTAGTTGAACATTTATCTGCTATATCACATATTGTAAATGATAAAACCGACAATAAAGATTTATTTGGTCTTAATGAATATCTAAGTAATATAACTTTATCTGAACAACATAAGACTATTGCAGAAACCTTAGTCAATTCCAAAAAAGTTCTTGTCTTAATAGGAAGTAATGCATTTAGTCATTCACAGTTTTCAATTGTTACAACACTTGCTTCATCAATAGCAAACGCTTCAAATGCAAAATTAGGCTTTTTAACCCAAGGTGCAAATGCTTCTGGTGCTTGGTTAGCAGGTGCGGTTTCTAAAAATGGTCTCAATACACAAAATATGATTCAAGAAGGTTTGAAATCATATGTCTTATTTAATGTAGAGCCAGAACAAGATATTAAAAACCTTACTCAAGCTTTGAATGATGCTGAGTTTTCAGTTGCTATAACAGGATATGATTCTGAAAGTTTAAAAGGTTCAACGAATGTGTTGTTGCCATTAGCATTGTTTGCTGAAACAGATGGTAGTTTTATTAATATTGAAGGTCGTTTGCAAGCTTTTAAACAATTAGTAAAACCACAAGCAGAAATCAAACAAGGTTGGAAAATATTACGTGAGTTGGCTTCTCGTTTAAATATAGATTCTATTCAATTCAATAGTTTTGATGAATTGCATAATTCGATTGCTAAAACATTAGGCTCGATCGAAAATCATTCCAATCAGATGAATGAATTTGATATAAGAAATGTCAATACGGAAAACTCATCACCTAACTATCAAAGAAAAGTTTATTCTATTGATTCATTATTACGCCATGCTGCTTCACTACAACAACGCGAGGCTGGCACTTAATGGAATATTTACGATCTCTTATCGCTATTCCAGTCAGCTGGGCCTTTCCAGAGTCATTGCACGCGAATGCAATATTCACCATTGAAACCAGTATTAAAATAGTTTTATTAATTGCGCCATTATTACTTTGTGTTGCTTATTTAACGTTTGCTGAGCGTAAAGTCATTGGCTATATACAATCGCGTGTTGGTCCTAACCGTGTAGGGCCAAGAGGTTGGTTACAACCGATCGCCGATGCAATTAAGTTGATGTTCAAAGAAATTATTGTGCCTCGTGGCTCGAATAAATTCTTATTCATTATTGCACCGATTTTATCCTTAGCACCTTCTTTAGCAGCTTGGGCAGCTATACCATTTAATGATTATATGGTTCTAGCTGATATCAACGCAGGGTTACTTTATATATTAGCGTTAACATCATTATCAGTGTATGGCGTTATCATTGCTGGTTGGGCTTCAAATTCTAAATACGCTTTTCTAGGTGCGCTACGATCAGCAGCTCAGATCGTAGCTTATGAATTGGCAATGGGTTTTGCTTTAGTCGGTGTTCTTATCGCTTCCGGTAGTTTAAATCTTGGCGATATTGTAAGGGCTCAATCGGGTTGGTTGGTTCATTGGTTTTGGTTGCCATTGTTTCCAATGTTTATTATCTATTTTATTTCTGGCGTAGCAGAAACCAACCGTGCACCGTTCGATGTGGCTGAAGGTGAATCGGAAATTGTTGCAGGATTTCATGTTGAATACAGTGGCATGGCCTTTTCCGTTTTCTTTATGGCGGAATATGCCAACATGATTTTAATATCAGCTTTAACGGCGTTAATGTTTTTGGGTGGATGGTTATCGCCTTTCCCTTCAATCATTCCCTGGTTAAGTGAGCCCAGTATTATTTGGTTGTTAGTAAAAACAACATTAATGTTATTTTGTTTTTTATGGTTTCGCGCAACATTCCCTCGTTATCGATATGATCAAATTATGCGTTTAGGATGGAAAATATTTATTCCGATTACCATCGTTTGGTTAGTGGTTGTTGCATTACTTGTCTTATTTCAAATTCCACCGTGGTTTGATCTATGAACGCAATAAAAAACTACATTAAAAGTTTATTTTTATGGGAACTGCTAAAAGGTTTGAAGTTAACAGGAGAGCATTTGTTTAAACCAAAAGTGACAGTGCAATATCCCGAAGAAAAAACACCTCAATCTTCACGTTTTCGTGGTTTACATGCATTAAGAAGATATCCGAATGGAGAGGAACGGTGTATTGCTTGTAAATTATGCGAAGCAGTTTGTCCGGCAGTTGCTATTACCATTGAATCTGAACAACGTGATGATGGTACTCGACGTACCAAACGCTATGATATCGATTTAACCAAATGTATTTTTTGTGGCTTTTGTGAAGAATCTTGTCCCGTAGACTCTATTGTTGAAACACGTATTTTTGAATATCACGGTGAACAACGAGGTGATTTATTAATGACAAAACAACGCTTGTTAGAAATTGGTGACCTGGCTGAACAATCAATTGCAGAAGATAGAGCAAAAGAGGCGATGTATCGTTAAATATGATTGAACAGATACTTTTTTATATCTTTGCAAGTTTATTAATACTGTCTGCAGTAATGGTGATTACTGCTCGTAATCCTGTGTATTCAGCTTTATTTTTAGTGTTAGCGTTTTTTTTCTCATCAGGAATTTGGTTGTTATTACAGGCAGAATTCTTAGCCATTGTTTTAATATTAGTTTATGTCGGCGCAGTCATGGTGTTGTTCTTATTTGTCGTGATGATGTTGGACATTAATTATTCTGAACTCAGAGCAGGCTTTATTCGATATTTACCCGTCGGCATTATCGTTTCATTATTAATGGTTGTTGCTATGGGTTTAGCCTTGAACTCACAATACTTTGATACAGTAAAAATCAATGTTCAAACCAGTTTAGAATTAAGCAATGCGGAAGAATTAGGTTTAGAGTTATTTACGCATTATCTTTATCCATTCGAGATCGCGGGCGCCATTTTATTAGTCGCAATGATTGCGGCTATCACGTTAACGTTCCGTGGTAAAAAGTCGAGACACCAACAGGTTATAGATGCTCAAGTTGCAACGGATCGTTCTCAACGCGTTCGTCTAGTCAATATTCCTACCGAGAATAAGGAATCATAATGATTGTATTAACAGACATATTAATACTTTCAGCGATTTTATTTTGCATTAGTATTGCTGGCATATTTATCAATCGAAAAAATTTGATTATTTTATTAATGTGCATTGAGTTGATGTTGCTTTCTGTAAATATGAATTTCGTTGCCTTCTCTTGGTTCTATGGCGATATCACTGGGCAAATATTTGTTTTTTTCATATTGACGGTGGCAGCAGCTGAATCAGCGATTGGCTTAGCTATTTTGGTAGTTTTATTTAGAAACATTAACTCTATCAATGTAAAAGACATGGATAAATTAAACGGATGAGTTTTCTTTACGACATAAAATCACTAAGTATGATAATCGCTTTTTCTCCTTTAGTTGCAGCGATTATAGTCGGTTTAGGCGGCGGGTTTGTCCATCGAATCGCTGCGCATTGGATAACGATAATTGGCGTGGCAATTTCTTCAGGCTTATCTTTCTGGTTGTTTTCTATTTTTTCATCAGCTGAGCAAGAATCTATTAATTTAACGCTTTATCATTGGATTGAATTAGAAACCGTAACATTCCAAATTGGTTTTCTTATCGATAATCTTACTTTATGCATGATGATGGTGGTGAGTTTTGTATCTTTAATGGTGCATATTTATACCATTGGTTACATGCATGATGATCCTGGATACAAGCGATTTTTTGCTTATATTTCTTTATTCACATTTGCCATGTTGATGTTGGTAATGTCGAATAATTTCGTGCAACTATTTTTCGGTTGGGAAGCCGTTGGTGTTGTATCGTATTTATTGATTGGTTTTTGGTATCAAAAAGAATCTGCAATCTTTGCAAATCTAAAAGCATTTTTGGTTAATCGAGTTGGTGATTTTGGATTCCTATTAGGCATAGCTGCCATATATTTTTATTTTAATACCTTAGATTATGAATCTGTATTTACTCAGGCGCCTTTTTTAGAACATGCAACGATACAAATTTGGGGTGCTGAAACTTGGTCGGTCATCACGGTTATTTGTATTTGTTTATTTATTGGCGCAATGGGTAAATCGGCACAAGTTCCGCTGCATGTTTGGTTACCAGATTCAATGGAAGGGCCTACACCGATTTCAGCCTTAATCCATGCGGCAACGATGGTAACTGCAGGTATCTTTATGGTCTGTAGGATGTCTCCGTTGTTTGAATTATCTGAAGTTGCATTGAATTTTATTTTGATAATCGGTTCGGTCACTGCGTTATTTATGGGTTTATTAGGGATTGTTCAAAACGATATAAAGAGAGTGGTAGCGTATTCTACATTATCTCAACTTGGCTACATGACCGTTGCTCTTGGTGCTTCGGCTTATGCTGCGGCAATGTTTCACTTAATAACTCATGCTTTTTTTAAGGCTTTATTATTTTTAGCGGCAGGTTCAGTAATTATCGGTATGCACCATATTCAAGATATGAAAAAGATGGGCGGCTTATACCGATACATGCCGATTACCTGGTTGACTAGTCTTATCGGTACATTAGCGTTAGTTGGTTTTCCTGGAACATCGGGTTTTTATTCGAAAGATAGTATTATCGAGGCAGTTCATCATTCACATCTACCCGCAGCTGAGTTTGCATACTACTCATTATTAATCGGAGTTTTTATAACATCTTTATACAGTTTCCGATTGTTCTTTATGGTATTTCACGGTAAAGAAAGAATGGATAGAAAATCTTGGGAGCATTTACATGAGTCACCAGCGGTCGTTTACATTCCGTTAGTTATTTTAGCAATTCCTTCACTTGTTTTAGGTTACTTTACGATTGAGACCTTTTTAGTGTCGGATTTCTTTGCTTCAATGATTCATGTCTCACCTCAACATACAGCACTTGCTGAATTTACTGCACATTTTCATGGACCATTTTCAATGATCCTGCATAGCATTACAGAAGCACCATTAGTTTTGATATTAGTGTTATTAGGTGTCGTTATTTCTTGGTATTGTTATTGTGTTAATCCAAATTTTCCACAACGTTTATCTGAAAAACTGTCTTGGCTGCAAAATATCTTAATTAATAAATATGGTTTTGATGATCTTTATCAATTTTTGTTTGCAAAAGGTTCCAGAGGTCTTGGTCATTTATTATGGACTTGGTCTGATAAAACGTTCATAGACGGTTTGTTGGTGAATGGTTCTGCAAATGGTATTGGTAAAGCATCAACCTGGATCCGTAAAATTCAAACAGGTTTACTCTTTGATTATGTGTTTTTCATGATCTTAGCGCTGTTAATATTCATTGCTGTATTTGTTCATCAGGTTTTATTTTAATAGTCTTATGTTATTTGAACTGCCATTATTAAGCCTAACAATCTGGATTCCTATCCTGGGTAGCTTTTGGGTATTGTTTATCGCGCAAAAACAACAAGCAACAGCAAAAAGCTTATCTTTCATAATTAGTTTATTAACGTTTCTAGTCTCAATCTATTTGGCAATAAATTTTTCTTCAAAAACATTTGAAATGCAGTTTGTGGAAAAAATATCATGGATTGAAGCTTTTAATGTTTATTATTATTTAGGTGTTGATGGTATATCTTTATCAATGCTGTTATTGAATAACTTTATAACCGTTTTAGCTTTATGGTCTGCATGGGAAGTAGTAGAAAAAAATGCTGCACAATTTATGGCAGCATTTTTAATGTTGGCTGGTTGTATGAATGGAGTGTTTGCGGCACTCGATGCTGCCTTGTTTTATGTTTTCTGGGAAGCCTTGTTAATTCCAATGTTTTTAATTATTGGGGTATGGGGTGGAGCAAACAGAATATACGCTACGATTAAATTCTTTTTATATACGTTCTTTGGCTCAGTTTTTATGTTGATAGCTTTGTTATATTTATACTCACAAAGCAATTCATTCAGTATTTTAGATTATCATGCTTTACCTTTGACATTGCTCGAGCAGCAATGGATCTTTATTGCTTTCTTTTTAGCATTTGCAGTTAAAATTCCTATGTGGCCTGTGCATACATGGTTGCCTGATGCGCATGTAGAGGCTCCTACAGCTGGTTCAGTGGTTTTAGCCGCTGTTATGTTGAAGTTAGGTGGCTATGGATTCTTGCGTTTTAATTTACCTATCACTCCAGATGGTAGTGAGTATTACGCAAATATAATGATAGCATTATCTTTAATCGCCATTGTGTATATTGGTTTTGTTGCATTGGTGCAAAAAGATATGAAAAAGCTAATAGCGTATTCTTCTATATCTCATATGGGCTTTGTCACATTAGGTATTTTCATCGTTTTTGGTCTGCTATCTCAACAATATTCTCAACAAGCAAGTATGTTGGCCGTTCAAGGTGCAATTATTCAAATGATTTCACATGGATTTATATCTGCGGCATTATTTTTATGTATCGGTGTTTTATATGATCGTATGCATACCAGAAACATTAGTGATTATGGTGGTGTAATTAATAGTATGCCTACGTTCGCAGCATTTATGTTGTTTTTTGCGATGGCTAATGCTGGGCTGCCAGGCACATCCGGTTTTGTTGGTGAGTTTTTAGTCATCATCAGTAGTTTTCAAATGAATTTTTGGATTGCCTTCTTTGCAGCGATTACATTGATTTTGGGTGCTGCTTATACTTTATGGATGTATAAAAGAGTCATGTTTGGCAAGATCGAAAATGCTGAAGTCGAATATTTAAAAGATATTAATAATAGAGAGAAATGTATTTTAATCACATTAACTTTTTTTGTTTTATTATTTGGTTTATGGCCTGCACCATTATTAGAATTATTATCAGCTAGTGTTGATAATTTAATTGACCAAGTAAGTATAGGAAAGTTGAAATAAATGATTTTATCTGAGCTTGCAATATCATCGCCCGAATTAAGTTTGCTGTGCTTAGCCAGTATTTTATTAATCGCTGATACGTTTTTTAAAAAACAAAGAAATTCTACATTCTATCTATCTGAAATTATTATTATTATAATTATATGTTTATTATTTTTTGTTTTTCCAGAGGATGAATCCTATCTCTTTAATGGTTTATTTATACACGATCAACTTGCTTCAGTTATTAAAATCATAACTTGTTTACTCGCTATCATTATTTTTTATTATTCTGATAATTATTTATCTGAACATGGTTGGTTAAGAGGTGAATATTATGTCTTAGGACTATTTTGTGTTTTAGGCATTATGATTATTGCCTCTGCTGCAAATCTATTAGTGATTTATTTAGGTTTGGAGTTAATGTCGCTTTCTTTATATGCAATGGTAGCCATGCATAGAAATTCCTCTGCAGCTTCAGAAGCAGCTATGAAATATTTTATCATGGGTGCAATCGCTTCTGGTTTATTGCTCTATGGTATCTCTATTCTCTATGGTGTAACAGGTAGCATTGATATTCAGGCAATCAAAAATGTGATTGAGCTAGAGCAATATGACCCTGTTTTAATGAGATTTGCTTTAGTTTTTATCATTGCAGCGCTTGCGTTTAAATTTGGTACAGTACCATTTCATATGTGGGTACCTGACGTTTATCAAGGTTCACCAACGTCGGTAGTTTTGTTTATAAGCACAATATCTAAGTTAGCAATATTTGCCATTGCTTTTAGAGTTATTGGTGGCGGTTTTTTAAACTTAATTGATTATTGGCAAACAATATTGATAACGATTGCAATTTTATCGATTGCATTAGGCAATATCGTTGCAATTGCACAAACGAATATAAAAAGAATGCTTGCTTATTCAACGATAGCTCATATGGGGTTTGTATTATTGGGTCTATTATCTTTCGATACATCCTCTGTTGATGCATCTGGATATTCTGATGCATTATTTTATGTCATCAGTTATTCGATTATGAGTTTAGCAGTATTTGGGATAGTGATTTTATTAGGTAGGCGTGATGCTGAAGCTGATGAGTTGGCTGATTATCAAGGATTAGTTCAACGAAACCCTTGGTTTGCTTTTATCATGTTAATACTTATGTCTTCACTTGCTGGTGTGCCACCATTTCTTGGGTTTTGGGCTAAGGTTTATGTTTTATCCGATGTGGTAAAAGCAGATCTGGTTTGGTTAGCAGTTATTACTGTATTCTTTTCAATTATTGGTGCGTATTATTATTTAAGGGTAATAAAACTCATATATTTTGATGAAGCTCAAAACTTAACAGCGATAAAAGCTTCGCAAACATTCCGTTTCATCTTAAGTATTAATGGGTTATCAGTATTACTTTTAGGTTTATTTCCAGCAGGGCTGATGAATTTATGTATTAAAATATTAAGTTAATTTTTATATTTGGCCAAACCTTGGCCCATTTTAATTGGCATACCTGTCTTCAAGTCATCAATCCAATTGATAGAATCTTTACTAAACAATAAAATAACTGTTGAACCCATATTGAAACGCGCGATTTCATTTCCAATCTTTTGTTGAGCGTTTTCAGAATTTAAATCAGATTGCCATTTTTGAATTTGTCTTTGTTTTGAAGGCGTGATCTGTCCTTGCCATATTGTTTCCATACTGCCAACAAAAATAGCGCCAATCATTACCAAACTCATTGAACCGTATTCGGTATCAAAATCTAAAATCACTCTTTCATTACGAGCAAATAAATTATTGACAGTATTTGTCGTGCTTTTTCCTACACCGAATAGTTTTCCTGGTACATGGATAACATTGCGTAATATTCCATCATCAGGCATATGAATGCGGTGATAATTTCTAGGTGATAAATATAAAGTACTGAAAAAGCCATTTTCATATTTACTGATTAATTCTTTTTCATTAGCTAAAAGATCATGCAATGAATAATCTTTACCTTTAGCTTGAATTAAGCGGTTTTCTTGCATAATTCCGAATTCACTTACAAAACCATCAACAGGGGAAATAATATCGACGCTATTATCTCTGGGACGAGCATCCGGCTTTAATTCGCGAGTAAAAAAGTCATTAAAGCTATCAAATTCTTCAGGTTTTTGACGAACATAATCATTGAGATCAAGAGAAAACAGTTTGGTGAAACGCTGTATTAAGAAATTTTTTATGGCTCTTTGACGAATGCGTGTTAGACGATAAACAATGCTAGTAAGACCATGCTGAGGAACGATATATTGAGGCAGTACTTTTAACAAATGCAACATATTAACAACGTTTATGTTTAATGATGATGATGGTGATTAGAAGTTTCAGATAGCTTTTTTACAATGGCTTTGGTTTGCACTTGACTGCCGTCTGAAAAATAAAAGATAAAATCAAAACTATCTCCTTTTTTTACAGGCGTTTTAGGCTCATAAAGCATGATGTGCATACCACCTGGAGAAAATTTAGCATGGGCTCCTTTTTTTACCGAGAAGTTATCTTGCTTCAACATTTTTGATATATCATCTTTGATGATTATTGTATGAATTTCTATGGTTTCGAATTGAGAACTTTCAATTTTTTCTAATATTAAATCAGAATCAGTGTTGTTATGAATCGCCCCATAAGCTGCTAATACTGTCATATTAGGCGGCGCTTCATTGATCCATAAATCTTCTATGGAAATTTTGGATTCGCAGAATACATTTTGACAGAAACAAAAAGAAAATAAATAAACAGAGATTATTTTTACTATATTCATTGAGATTGTTTATCTAGATAAGTTCGAATGGAATTAAATTGTTCAAGAATAGGCTGTACTTCATGTGGAGAAGAGAAAACGCCAACAAAGCGACCTTTAGGGTCGACTAAAAAGATAGAAGCACTGTGGTCGACTTGATATTTTGTATCAGATTCTATTTGTGATTTTCCATAAGCAACACCAATTTGTCGGGCGATACTATCAACTTGTTCTTTGTTGCCTCCAAGCGCAATAAAGTCTTTATTGTAGTATTCAATATACTGCTTAAGAACTTCCGTTGTATCTCGTTCAGGATCGACAGTAACGAATATTGTTTGTATTGGTGTATCAGCGCCGTTTTTTTGGATGATGGAATCAACTTCATTTAATACAGCCAGACTAATAGGACATACATCAGGGCAATGAGTAAAACCAAAAAATAAAAAAGACCAATTGCCTATTAGATTATCTAAGCCAAATATTTCACCGTTTTGGTTAATGGTTTCAAATGCTCTTAATTGCTTTGGATTCGGCCAAAGAAAACCTGGGATGGATACGGTTTGATTGGCTTTATTTTGATAATAGCTCGAAGAATAAATGCCAAAACCAGCGCTGAAAGCGATGAGTATGACGATTATAAAAAGGGTTTTGACTAAGGGATTTTTCATGGGGCGCTATTATACACAGATACTGCTAATCGACGATTTTTAAATATTGCGTATAAAAATCGTTCATAAGCCAAAACCATATTCAAAATAACTTAATTATATCAATAAGTTACGAAATATCTTCGTTGTGTGCATATATTTTCAGTATTTAATACATAACTCATCAAATAAGTCCTATTTTTGTTTGATATTTCATCCAACTAAAACGACATGCCAATTTTGAAAAAAAACTCAAGAGAGTGGTTTCCAAGTCGATAAAAGATTACCGATTGGTAATAACTTTATATAGGAGATATTTCGCATGGCAACAGTATTAGCCGTAGATGATTCCGCATCAATGCGCCAAATGGTGAGTTTTACTTTAAAAGGTGCTGGATATGATGTGATCGAAGCAAATGATGGTCAGGATGCTTTAACTAAAGCTCAATCTAGCAGCCCAGATTTAGTATTAACGGATGTCAATATGCCGATTATGGATGGGATCACATTAATACAAGAATTAAGAAAGCTACCTAACTATAAACATGTACCAATGCTGATGTTAACCACAGAATCAGCGGGTGATAAAAAAGCACAAGGCAAGGCTGCAGGTGCTACAGGCTGGCTTGTCAAACCATTTAACCCTGATCAATTAATCGCAACCATTAAAAAGGTATTGGGTTAATTCAGAAAGATTAGTTTTGTTTAAACGTAATAAATAAAAAGGATTCTATCGATGTCAGTAGATATGTCGCAATTTCATGAGGTTTTCTTCGAAGAAAGCTTTGAAGGTCTTGATGATATGGAAACTGGCTTATTGGATTTAAATGTCGGTGAGCCAGACGTTGAGACAATCAATACAATTTTTCGTGCCGCACATTCCATAAAGGGTGGTAGCGGTACGTTTGGTTTTACTGAGATAGCAAACTTCACTCATGTATTAGAAACTTTACTAGATGAAATGCGCGCAGGCGATCGCATGGTAAGTAAAGAGGCTATTGAACTCTTATTGCAATCTGTTGATGTATTGAGAAATATGTTAACTGCAACTAGAGATTCAGATGAGTTAGATGTTGAAGCGACTCAATCATTGCAATCCAAATTAGAAGAATTGTTATCCAATAATGATAGTTCATCCGATTCTAAAGGTTCATCAGACAATGATGCTGCATCAGAAAATATAGAAGGATGGACAATCGATTTTATTCCGTTTGAGAATATGTTTTTAACGGGTAATGATCCTTTAAGGTTAATTAAAGAATTATCCGAGTTAGGTGAATTAGATGTCGAAGTCAATGACGATAAATTACCATCGTTTGAGTCATTTGATTTTGAGACATGTTATTTATCCTGGCACATGACATTAAAGGTTAATGTTGAAAAAGAAAAAATTGTTGAAATATTTGAATGGGTTGATGGGGATTGTGAACTTGAAATTATCCCTATTCTATCAAATGAAGGCACAACTAATGCTGAATCTAAAGAAACTGAAAGTTCAAATCAATCTGACACAGTAACTCAATCCAATCAGAATAAAAAAACTCCTGAAACTCCAGCAGCATCAGCAAAAGAAAAAAAATCAAGCTCTGAATCAACGTCTATTCGTGTTGGAATAGATAAAATCGATACATTGATCAATATGGTTGGTGAGTTGGTTATAACGCAGTCTATGCTCAGCCAATTTGGTTCTGATGAAAATGCAGAACAGTTAGACGTAGAAAAATTAAAAGATGGATTGGCCTTGTTAGAAAGGAATACCAGAGAGCTACAAGAAAATGTTTTACAAATTCGTATGTTGCCAATTAGTTTCTCATTTAATCGCTTTCCTAGATTGGTAAGAGATTTAAGCAATAAACTCAATAAAAAAATTGATTTGAAACTCTCAGGTGAACAAACAGAGTTAGATAAAACCGTCATGGAAAAAATTGGTGATCCGTTGGTGCATTTAGTTAGAAATTCTTTGGATCATGGAATTGAAATGCCTGAAGATCGGGTGAAAGCTGGTAAGCCAGAAACTGGGTTATTACATTTAAATGCATTTCATGAAGGCGGGAATATCGTTATAGAAATTAATGATGATGGTGCCGGATTAAATAAAGAACGAATTCTTGCTAAAGCTAAAGAAAATGGACTAGTTGGTGAAAATGAAGTTGTACCAGATGAGAAAATTAATGAATTAATATTTATGCCGGGTTTCTCTACAGCTAAGGAAGTCAGTGATGTTTCAGGACGCGGTGTAGGTATGGATGTTGTTAGAAGAAACATTAAAGACTTAGGTGGTATTGTCGAAGTTGAATCCGAGGAAGGAAAGGGAAGTACATTTAGAATTCGCTTGCCATTAACGTTAGCCATATTAGATGGTCAATTGGTCAAAGTTTCCAATCAAATTTATATCATACCGTTAGTTTCAATTATTGAGTCAATACAGATACAAAATAAAAATCTAAATATCCTTCCGGGTAAAGGCGAATTATACAGAGTTCGAGAAGATTACATTCCGATTGTTCGTTTACGTGAGGTATTTAATCTTAATGGAGATCCATCAGACCTTGAAGATGGGCTATTAGTAATAGTGGAGTCTGAAGGACAAAAAGCAGGAATTTTTGTAGATGATTTATTATCGCAACAACAAGTTGTTATTAAAAGTTTAGAAACTAATTATCAAAGAGTAGATGGAATATCAGGAGCGACAATTTTAGGTGATGGCACTGTGGCAATGATACTTGATATCGCAGGCACATTGCATCTAACCAAAAAAAGTACTCAAGTTAACAATCGATTTGAATCAGAATTTAAAGCCGCGTGAGGTGCCTATGACTTTCGAA
Organism: Gammaproteobacteria bacterium; assembly: GCA_965243205.1. Classification (GTDB taxonomy): domain Bacteria; phylum Pseudomonadota; class Gammaproteobacteria; order Eutrophobiales; family Eutrophobiaceae; genus CBDEUK01. The sequence goes on along the minus strand of CBDEUK010000002.1, from coordinate 739,145 downwards.
ACAATGAATCAAGAACAGTCTAATGAAATAAGTATCGATGAACAAATGAATGGCGATGGTAATCAATTTTTAACATTTATTTTATCTGGTGAAGAATATGGTGTGGATATTTTACGAGTCCAGGAAATAAAAGGTTGGGATGCGGCAACTGAAATACCTAATACGCCAGAATATATTCAAGGCGTTATCAATTTAAGAGGCACGATTGTGCCAATTATTGATTTGCGAGTTCGATTTAATATGGAAAAAGCAGAATACAACAACATGACAGTGGTTGTGGTTCTGAATGTGCATTCACATAAAGGTGAAAGAACAATGGGTTTTGTTGTTGATGCAGTTTCGGAAGTTTATAACGTTGGCAACGATGAGTTAAAAGATGCTCCAGATTTTGGCGGTGCGATTGATACTCAATTTATAAAAGGTTTAGCAACCGTCGATGAAAAAATGTTGATCTTATTAGACATCGATCAACTGGTAGATGTTGAAGTTATCGGTTCACAATTAGAACACTAATATTCGAGAGATAAACGATGTGGAATGAAGATAATACAGAACTTGATGTCATAGAATCTAGCTTTATGATAATTTCAGAAGGCTTAGATGATTTGTCGTCTGTGTTATTTAGTAAATTATATGAACAACATCCTGAGTTCGAATCCATATTTTATACAATGGATGTCGCTGAAAGAAACCATCAGTTTATTGGCCTAATCGATACAGTCATATCGAATATTCGTGATAAAGATATTATAAAAGAACAATTACAGTCCATATCGGAAAAATATTCATTCTTTAGATTCACCAACGAACACGCTCAAGCGATTAAATCGATATTTCTTCAAACGATACAAGAATTATTGGGTGATCACTATGATGATTCTATTAATGACGCTTGGAAAATAACGTTCGACAATTTAATTGAATTGATGAATCAAGATGAATCAAAAGAAGTTATCGAAAATAACAATATTGTTGAAGATGATAACTCTGAAATAGAAGAGTCGATGTTGAATGAAGAAGATTCACTAGAAGAAGAGCAAAAAATAGAAGCTTTAGAAGAACAGACAGAATCAGTAGAAGAACAAAATGATGAGCCTGCAATAGAAGAGCCATTGTTGAATGAAGAAGATGCAGCTGAAGAAGAGCAACAAGTAGAAGCTCTAGAAGAGCAGATGGAATCAGTAGAAGAACAAAATGATGAGCCTGAAATAGAGGAGCCATTATTGGATGAAGAAGGTTCAGTTGAAGATGAGCAACAAATAGAAGCTCTAGAAGAGCAGATGGAATCAGTAGAAGAACAAGTAGAAACAGAAATAGGGTCTTTGGATTCAAGTGTTAATGACAATGATAAGGAAGATGAAATACTTGAAGACGGATTTGAAAAAATATTGGCACAAAAAGAAATTATAGTAGACCGATTTCATGAAGTTTTATTTGAAAAACATCCCGAATTAAAAGATTTATTTGGTGATGTTTATGTAACAGGGAAAAAACAAAAATTAATGGATGTAGTTGGTATGGTGAATACATCTGACCCAAATTCTCAAGACTCTATAGAAGTTATTCGAGAATTAGGAAAGTTGTATCAAAGTTATGGGGCAGTAGAAACACATTACCCTGCAATTAGAGAATCATTAATTAATGTGCTTCAAGATATCTGTGGTGAAGCATGGACGAATCAAATACACGATGCTTGGGCTCAAGCATTAACTAAAGTTTCAAAAATAATGCTCGAGGCATATGAACACCCACCGGAGGTAAATACGATGAGCGAAGAAAACGTAAATAACGTTGAGAACAGTGATGTCGAAGAAATGGAACAAGAGCTTAAAAAGCTAAGAGCTGAAAATGCAGATTTTTCTGGCAAACTCGAAGCAATTAGTAAAGCTCAAGCAGTCATTGAGTTTAATCTTGACGGAACCATTATCATAGCAAATCAAAATTTTCTAGACACAACTGGTTACAGTTTAGAAGAAATTCAAGGTAAGCATCATCGTATGTTTGTTGATCCAGAATATGCTCAAAGTGCTGAATACAAAGATTTTTGGGATCGTCTTGCTTCAGGCGAAGCTGAATCAGGTCAGTATCGACGATTCAATAAAAAAGGCGAAGAGGTTTGGTTGAATGCCAGTTATAACCCAATGTTTGATTCGGATGGCAAGCCATTTAAAGTCGTCAAATATGCAACCGATGGGACAGAGTTACGCGCTGAGAAATTAGCAGCTTCTCGTTTACAAGCATCAGTCGATGGCGCTCAAAGCCCAATGATCATGATCAATCGTGATTTCGAGATTACTTATGCTAATGGATCAACAATAGAATTACTTAAAAAGTATGAAGATAAATTCCGTGAGCAATGGCCAAGCTTTGATGCGAGTAAAGTGATGGGTGTTTGTATTGATATGTTCCATAAAAACCCAGAACATCAACGTAAATTATTAAGTGACCCAAATAATTTACCGTATCAAACCGACATTGAAATCAATGGATTGAAGTTTTCATTAACTGTTTCTGCACAAATTGATTTGGATGGTAATTACATTGGTAACACCTTAGAGTGGCAAGATGTAACTGATCTTCGCAAGAAAGAACTTGAAGCAGCGCGTTTACAGGTTGCAATCGATGGTGCTCAAAGCCCTGTGATCATGATCAATCGTGATTTCGAGATCACATATGCTAATGATGCGACGGTCGATTTATTGAAGAAGTATGAAGATAAATTTCGTGAAAAATGGCCAGGCTTTGATGCGAGCAAAGTGATGGGAACATGCATTGATATGTTCCATAAGAATCCAGAACATCAACGTAAGTTATTAAGTGATCCAAATAACCTACCGTATCAAACTGATATTGAAATCAATGGATTGAAGTTTGCGTTAACGGTCTCTGCGCAAATTGATTTGGACGGTAATTACATTGGTAATACCTTGGAATGGCAGGACGTGACCGATGTTCGCAAGAAAGAACTTGAAGCAGCACGTTTACAGGTTGCAATCGATGGTGCTCAAAGCCCTGTGATCATGATCAATCGTGATTTCGAGATCACTTATGCCAATGATGCGACGGTTGATTTATTGAAGAAGTATGAAGATAAATTCCGTGAGCAATGGCCAAGCTTTGATGCAAGTAAAGTGATGGGTGCATGTATTGATATGTTCCATAAGAACCCAGAACATCAACGCAAATTATTAAGCGATCCAAATAACCTACCATATCAAACCGATATCGAAATCAATGGATTGAAGTTTTCGTTAACGGTATCAGCACAAATCGATTTGGATGGTAATTACATTGGTAATACCTTGGAATGGCAGGACGTGACAGATGCTCGTCAAAGAGAAGTTGAGGTAGCGCGTTTACAATCTGCTGTTAATGGTGCAGAAGCCAATCTTATGATTTGTGATTCTGATTTAAATATTACTTATGCAAATCCTGCTGTTATTGAAATGTTGCGTAATCGTCAAACAGAATTACGCAGTATTTGGGGCGGTTTAGATGTCGATAATCTCGTTGGTCAAAACATCGATCAATTTCATAAAGACCCATCACATCAACGTCGTTTATTGGCCGATATGAATAGACTACCAGCAAAAGCTGATATTACAGTAGGCCCATTAGATTTTTCTGTAAACGCGACGGCTATTGTTGATGATGAAGGTAACTATGCTGGAAACATGGTTGAATGGCGTGATATTACCGAACAGAAAACAGCTGAACGTGCGATTGCTAACTTGATTGAAGCGGCTGGTAAGGGTGATCTTGGACAAAGATTGAATCCTGATAATTATGAAGGTTTCATGAAAATACTTGCAAATTCGATCAATTCTCTAATTGAATCGGTAGTTGCTCCATTAAACGAAAGCACACGCGTTATGGAAGCATTAGCATCAGGCGATTTAACCCAATCTATGGATGGTGAATATCACGGTCAGTTTGCAACGATGAAAGATGCAGTTAATACCTCGACAGAAAAATTATTCGATATGGTGAATAACATCCGTAATTCTTCGAGCAATATTAATTCATCAGCCAAAGAAATTGCACAAGGCAATACAGACTTAAGCGCACGTACGGAACAACAAGCTTCGGCATTAGAAGAAACCGCTTCTACTGTTGAAGAAATGACCGGTACCGTTAAGCAAAATGCCGATAATGCGAAACAAGCCAATCAATTAGCAACGAATGCTAGAGAAACAGCAGAAAAAGGCGGCAGTGTTGTTAATAACGCAGTCTCTGCGATGAGTGAAATCAATACTTCAAGTAAGAAAATCGCCGATATTATCGGAGTAATTGATGAGATAGCTTTCCAAACTAACTTGCTTGCATTAAACGCTGCAGTTGAAGCGGCACGTGCGGGTGAACAAGGTCGTGGTTTTGCGGTTGTGGCTTCTGAAGTTAGAAACCTAGCACAACGCAGTGCAGCGGCGGCAAAAGAAATTAAAACTCTGATTAATGATAGTGTTGATAAAGTAGAGGAAGGTTCTAGATTAGTGGACGAGTCTGGACAAACTCTAGAAGAGATTGTTAATTCAGTTAAGAAAGTGAGCGATATCATTGCTGAAATTGCCGCAGCAGGTGAAGAACAATACGTTGGTATTGAACAAATCAATAAAGCGGTTGGTGAAATGGATAACATGACGCAACAAAACGCCGCATTGGTTGAAGAGGCAGCAGCAGCTAGCCAAGCGATGTCAGAACAATCAACAAGTTTAAGCCGATTAGTATCTCAATTTAACGTTGGTGAAACGGGTGCTAGTTTAGAGTCTCATGATGAATCTTTTCAAAACGAAGAGAGACGTTCTGAAAATCGTCCTTGGAATAACGCACCTTCAACTAACCAAACTCAAGCTCCAGCACCAAGTGCAGCACCGAAGAAAGTAGCTTCGGCTGGTGGTGATGATGAATGGGAAGAGTTCTAATTAATATCAATATTAGGATAATAAGATGAGAACGATAGCCATCATTAATCAAAAGGGCGGGGTTGGTAAGACAACAACAACAACGAACCTTGCCCATGCTTTAGCTTTACAAGGAAACAAAGTGACAGCAATTGATCTGGATCCTCAAGGTCATCTGGCAAAGAGTTTAGGAGTTTTTGATCATTCAATAAAAGGTATGGATGATGTGCTATTGAATCAGTCTGATGTTACTTCGAAAACAATTGATTTAAAAGATGGTTTAAAAGTAATTACTGCTGGTCCAGATTTAAATCGATTAGAAGCAATAAAAACAGGTGGTTCAGAACGAGGTTTATTGCTTAGAAAAGCATTAAAAAATAAGTTTCAGGATGAAGATTATGTTTTGATTGATTGCCCTCCATCTTCAGGTTTGTTAGTCGTTAATGCGTTACTAGCTACCAAAGAAATTATCGTACCGGTAAATGGTGATTATTTATCGTTGCAAGGATTATCTTTTCTTATGGGAACATTAAGGAAATTTGAGCAGCGTTTAGGTTACAAAGCCGATGAAAAAATTGTCATGACAAGATTTCAAAATAGAAGACGTCTGCCTAAAGAAGTATTAAGAAAGCTTCAAATGTATTTCCCAAATAAAATATTGAAGACTAGAGTCAGAGAAGTTGCGGCATTGGCTGAATGTCCTACTGCTGGCAAATCAATATTTGATTATCATAAAAAAAGCATTGCTGCAGAAGATTACTTTTCTTTGGCTAATGATGTACAAAATAATTATGTGATGTAAAAGAATGGTGAATTTATGAGTGAAGAAAATTTAATAGGAGTCGATCCACTCGATTGGATGAATAAATCTGAAGTTGAAGATGTAAAAAAAGAATTATCTTCAGAAAATGCTTCTAATAATGAAGAATCATCAGAAGAAACTTATTCTTTAAAATTAGATAAAAATTTCGATATTAGAAATCTTGATGCTGCATATAAAGATATCAATGAAAAATTTAAAAATTTAAAAAATATTCACATCGATGTTTCACAGGTATCTAAATTAGATGCTGCATCAATACAATTTTTAACATCACTTAAAAAAACCGCAGATGATAAATTAATCGATATTCAATTTTTAAACGGAAACGATTATTTTAAACAATCAGTGAATTTAATGGGGTTGGATAACACATTTAATTAGTAGTCGTAAGTGGAGAATAAATATGTCAGAAAATTATAATCAATCCAACTCATCGAAGCCTGATCTTGATTGGAGCCAAGTCAGAGAAACAGTCAAAATGTTAAATTTAGCAGTCGCTCACGTATCAAATTCTATGCATGATGGTGAGGAGTCTGTAGGTAAATTAGGAAATAGCTTTACAACGATGGGTTCTGAGACTTTCATTATCAAAGAAATCGTTGAAAATAATAAAGAAAAATTCAGTGAAGATGATTATCAGGCTCTACAAGAAAAATGTGCTAATTTAAATCAACAAATCCAGTCGGCAATTGTGACATTTCAATTTTTCGATAGAGTGTCTCAACAATTAGATCATGTATGTTATAGCCTGGACTCTTTGTCAGAAATCGTTTCTGATCAGTCTAAGTTGTATCATCCATATGAATGGAATGCCTTGCAAAATCAGATTCGTTCTACCTATAACATGGATCGACAAAGAGAAATATTCGATCAGTTTATGGAAGGTGTTTCAAAGGAAGAATTAATCGAAAAATTAAAAGAGAAAGGTGAGGATGAAGCATCTGAGATAGAGATGTTTTAAAAATGGAGTTAGCTCAAAAACAATTTGATTATACGGATAGACATTTTAAAAAGATTTGTGGCCTGATTTATGATCATACTGGTATTACAATGCCAGATACAAAAAGTCAGTTGGTATACAGTAGGATTTCTAAAAGAATTCGTTCACTTTCATTAAATAATTTTGATGAATATTGTCAATTAATTAGCTCAAAAAATAACGATAGTGAAATAAAACATTTCATTAATTCAGTTACTACAAATTTAACAGGATTTTTTCGTGAAGAGCATCATTTTGAGTACCTTTCAAAGACAATTCTTCCCGAACTTAAATTAAAACATCAATATGATAGAAGAATAAGAATATGGTCTTGTGCCTGTTCTACTGGTAAAGAGCCATACAGCATTGCGATTGCCATAAAAGAATCCCCAGTTAACCTTAATGGTTGGGATGTGAAAATTCTGGCGACAGATATTGATACCGATGTTTTGAATGTAGGAAAAACAGGTGTCTATAATGAAGATGACACCAAAGGATTAACTGACTCTCAAATAAAAAAATATTTTCGTAAAGGGAGAGGTGAAAACGAAGGAATGTTAAAAGCATCTAAAGCATTAAGGGATTTGATAACATTCAAACAGCTAAATTTAATGCATGATTGGCCAATGAGAAAATCTTTCGATGTGGTTTTTTGTCGAAACGTTATTATCTATTTTAATAAAGAAACACAAGCCTTCTTATTTAAAAAGATAGCTAATCAAATGAATTCAGATTCGTATTTAATGTTAGGTCATTCCGAATCATTATTTAATGTCAACGATGATTTTAAATTATTAGGAAAAACCATCTATCAAAGGAAATAACTGATGACAATAAATATAAATAATACATTAGATGCTGCGTTAGAAGGTTTTGAAGAAATAAAACGTTATTGGGATAAAGCACGTAATGTTCAAGTAGCTAAAATATTACCAGGTGAATATTACGTGACACGTAATAATGAGATCATAGAAACAGTATTAGGTTCATGTATATCAGCCTGTATACGTGACAAGAAATTAAAAATTGGTGGTATGAATCATTTTATGTTGCCAGAAAACAGCTCAGGGCAAAATTCATGGAATAGCCTGTCAACACGATATGGTAACTATGCAATGGAGCATATGATAAATGACATATTAAAAAATGGTGGGATAAGGAAAAATCTTGAGGTAAAAGTAACTGGTGGTGGCAGAATGTTTGAATCTGCTTCAGATATTGGCGAAAAAAATATTCAATTCGTAAAAGAATATTTATCCATTGAAAATTTATCAATTGTTTCTGAAGATGTAGGCGATATATATCCACGTAAGGTTCGCTATTGCCCTCTCACGGGATCATTGAAAATTAAAAAACTTAAATCAGTAAATAATGAAGTAGTTGCACAAGAAAAACAATATAGTAAAGAAATTGTTTCAGAACCAGCTGTTACTGGCGAAATTGAATTATTTTAAGAATGTAGGGTACTCTAATGATAAAAGTTTTAATTGTTGACGATTCAGCTTTAATACGAAAATTATTAACGGAGTTATTAGAATCCGATCCAAGAATTAAAGTCGTTGGTGCCGCAGCAGATCCGTATATAGCAAGAGATAAAATTAAAAAATTACGCCCTGATGTTTTAACGCTTGATGTTGAAATGCCAAATATGGACGGCTTAACCTTTTTAAGGAACTTAATGCGATTACATCCGTTGCCAGTTGTCATGGTATCAACATTAACAGAAAAAGGTAATGAAGTGACCTTAGATGCACTTGATTCAGGAGCAATTGATTTTGTAACAAAGCCAAAAACGGATGTAGCAGAAACGATTAATAACTATAAAAATGAGTTGATAGATAAAATTATTGTTGCTTCAGAAGCAAAAATACAAGTTTATGACGAGACTAAATTAAATAGTAACCAATCTTCAAATAGAACAAAACATTTTAAAACAACCGATCAAATTATTGCTATTGGTGCCTCAACTGGAGGTACTGAAGCAATAAAAGATATCTTAATTGATTTACCACCAGACTCTCCTGGTATTGTGATAAGTCAACATATTCCAGCAGGTTTTAGCTCCTCCTTTGCAAAAAGACTAGATAGCTTATCAAAATTAAAAGTCTACGAAGCCTCAGATGGCCAGCAAATACTACCTGGACATGCTTACGTCGCTCCAGGTGATAAACATTTAAAAGTCGTTAGAAATGGGGCTAAATTTTTAGCTCAATTAGATGATGGCCCAGCGGTTAATCGCCATAAGCCTTCTGTCGAGGTCTTGTTTAATTCAATTGCTGAAAATGTCGGTCAAAATGCAACAGGCATTATTTTGACTGGAATGGGGGCTGATGGTGCTGTTGGTCTAAAAAATATGCAGGAACATGGTGCTTTTACCATTGCACAAGATGAGCAATCTAGCGTCGTTTGGGGTATGCCAGGCGAAGCAGTCAAAATCAAAGCGGTTAATAAAATAATTCCTCTCAATCAAATTACTTCAGAACTAATAGAGCTAAACAGAGCTGCCTAATTCCTAAAGGAATAGGTAAAAAGGCCGATATTTTTCACATCTAGATACAATTTTTTAAATTGTTTTAATAAATGTTAATGGACGAATATAGGATGTTTATCGAAAATCTGAAAAAATTTTCAATTGCAATAATAATGAGTTGTTTGATGATAGTTTTATCATTCTTTGATATTTATCCTGAATATCAGTTCTTATATGTTGTTGGAGTAACTCTAGCCTGGTTTTTTTCAATTATATTTTTTGAAAAAAATTATAGTCAGGAATTATCTGAAGAGAATGTTTCTTCTGAATATCGAGTAAATCAAGACGAGATTCATAAATTAGTAAATGAAGTGAATGATATTGTCAGTAATGGTATGAAGTCGGTTGTTGTGGAAATTGATCAAATCAAAGATTTGGTTTGTGAAAGTGCAGGAGTTTTGAATCACAGCTTTCATGGTTTAAGCAAAGATGCTATGGAACAAAAAGAAATTGTTGAAGTAATGTTTTCCAAAATTAATGAGGCAGCCAATATTCATAATGAGAGTTCAGAAGATGACGTTTATGAAGAAATAAATGAAGGACAAGAACAACAACAAGAAGAAAAAATAGAACGTATAGGTATTAGTAGTTTTGTAGAGGCAACATCAAACGTATTAAAAGATTTTGTTGAAAATATGGTGATGAGTAGTAAATACAGTATGAATACGGTGAATAAAATTGATTTTATGTACGAACAATTAGAAGAAATATTCGAGATGCTATCAGATGTTAAATCTATTTCAGATAAAACCAATTTGTTAGCTTTGAATGCAGCTATTGAAGCTGCAAGAGCAGGGGATGCAGGTAGAGGCTTTGCTGTTGTAGCAGATGAAGTTCGAAACTTATCAATAAGCTCAAATGATTTTAACGAAAAAATAAGACAAAAAGTAGAAGCTGCTCAATTAACAATTGATGAGGCAAAATCATTAGTAGGAGAATCTGCTTCTAAAGATATGAATAATATTATTAGTGAAAAATCTAAAATAGATAAAATGATGGATTCATTAACACAGTTTGATGAATTTATGAATGAATCTATTGGGAAAATATCCGTTGTCAATACTCAGATATCAGATAATACCAATAATGCGATACAAAATCTTCAGTACGAAGATATTGTACGTCAGATAGCAGAACATGCTGATAAAAAAATAATGCTTCTCGAGAATTTTGTTGAACATGTTAATAATGAAATTTTAGATATAGAAAAATCAAAAGATAATTATGAATATCAATCGAATGTTAAAAAACTAAGAGAAGAAATAGTTCAAATGAATGCAGACTTTAATGAAGCATCCAGTAAGAAAATTGCAGATCAAAAAAATATGGTCTCTGGTGATGTAAGTTTATTCTAGTTAACACTTAAGATAGGTGAATAAATATGATTAGAAAAGAATTGCTTGATGATGGAAGAAGTATGAGGATTATGATGCCAGATAAATTTGACTTCCATATTCATAAGGAATTACGCGATGCTTACATGTCCGATCAATGCCAGCTATATAGAATCGATATGGGGCAAACTAACTATATGGATAGTTCAGCATTAGGTATGCTTTTACAAGTAAAAGAATATGCAGGAGATAATGCAGAATCAGTAGTAATAGAAAATGCCAATAGCAATATTAAAGAAATTCTAAAAGTAGCTAATTTTGATCAATTAATGATCGTTAAATAGTTTAAATGTCGATAATGAATATGAATAAAAAATATAATATTTTAATTATAGATGATGATAAAACCGAAAGGAGTTTGCTGAAAGCTTATTTAGATAATCAAGGATATAGTTTTTCTGAAGCAGAAAATGGAAAAAAAGGTTTTGAGTTATTTTTAAGCTATGATTTTGATCTTATTCTTTTGGATTACATGATGCCAGTTATGGATGGCATAGAGTGTTTAGAAAAAATAAAATCTGTTGATAATAAGAAAAAAATACCCGTTATATTTCTTACTGGTTATGATAATCAAAAAAGTCATGAAAAGATTATTGAGCTTGGCGCTGATGATATTTTGCTTAAACCCTATGAAGAATATCTTTTAATGATAAAAATACAATCATGGTTGCGTATCAAAGAAAAAATGGATTCTATTGCGAGCAAACAAGAAGAGCTATATGAGAATGAACTTCAACATTATGAAGATTTGACTATTTCTAATCAGATTATAAAAAAACGAACTGCATTTGATTCTACAAGAATAAAAAATATAAAGTTGTATGAACAACCAGCAGAGATTATGTCGGGTGATATTTTTCTTACAGAAATCAGTCCTTCAGGTAAGCAAAATATTTTGTTAGGTGATTTTACAGGGCATGGATTGCCTGCTGCTATTGGTAGCATGATGGTTTCGGATATTTTTTATTCTATGATTTCTAAAGGATTTTCTATTTTCGAAGTAGCTAATGAGATAAATAAAAAACTAAAATTTATATTACCCATAAATCGATTTATGGCCGGTTGTCTTATAGAAATAAATTATGAAGAGAATAACTTGTCCATTATCCAGGCGGGGTTGCCTGATGTCATATTGTATAACAGCAAGTCAAATGAGATAGAGACTGTATCGTCTGAATTTGTGCCATTAGGTATACAGAGTAGAGAAAAAAATAATTTTCGAGTTAAGAATATAAAAATTGATGAATTTACTAAAATATTTATTTATTCGGATGGCTTGATAGAGTCTAAAAATAATCAAGGTGAAATATTTGGTAAAGATAATTTGATCAACACTATTAAAAAATCATATGACGGATTCACTGCCTATGAAAAAATTATTAATACTTTCCGAAAATTTATGGGAGAAAAAGAAAGTTTTGATGATGTTACATTGGTAGAAATACAAAGTGATCCAAATTTAATCGAAAAGAAAAGCGAAAATTATACTAACATATTAAAGAGAACGTCTTCTGAATGGTCTCTTAATATTTCAATTGATTATAATGTGATGAAAGAAATTGATCCTATTCCATCAATCATAAATCAATTGATTGAATTACAAGGTATTCAGATATCAAGATCAAAATTATATATTATCTTAACTGAATTATATTCTAATGCATTAGAGCATGGTATTTTAGATTTAGATTCAAAAATTAAAGAAAATGAAAATGGTTTTATAAAATATTATGAATTACGCGATGAAAGATTAAAAAAATTAGAGTCTGGAAAAATAGATTTTATTTTCAAACATATACCTAAAGGTGATGGTGGGATTTTGGCAATACAAGTAAAAAACTCAGGAGATGGTTTTGATTTTAGTGAAATAAATTACTATCTAGAAACCAATTCTGATTATAAAGGGCGAGGTATAGGTTTGATCAATTCATTAAGTGATAGTTTTTATTATTCAGAAAACGGCTGTTCAGCAAATGTTGAAATTGGGTGGAAGGAAGCAGCTTAATTTATATTCATGTGATTTACTTTAACTATGATTAACAATATTGCTTGCTATACTATTAATTCTATTAAAAAAATAAGTAAAATCACTTGTAAACTGGGAGAACATAAGATGTCTATACAATCTATTCAAATAAAGAAGTATATGGAATCTCTATTTTTTAAAATATTTAGTGTTTTTGTACTGCTTTTCGTTAGTTCTATCAGTTATGCAGCAAGTGGCGAGAGTCATCTCGTTGATTTTACTTCCCATTGGGCTGCTATTGTTTGCGTTATTATATTTTGTTTTGCTTATTCTTTAGTCATAGCCGAAGAAACTATCCATCTTAGGAAGTCAAAGCCAGTCATGGTTGCGGCAGGGCTTATATGGTGTATTGTCGCATTAATATATTCAAGTCATGGTGATAATCATACGGCTGAGATTGCGGTTCGACATAATTTACTAGAATTTGGTGAGTTATTTTTATTTTTACTCGCTGCAATGACATATATCAATACCATGGAAGAACGTGGTGTATTTAATGTTCTAAAAGCATGGTTAGTATCACAAGGGTTTTCTTTAAGAACCATATTTTGGTTAACGGGTTTAATTTCATTTTGCTTATCACCTATTGCTGACAACCTAACGACTGCCTTATTAATGTCAACTGTTGCTATGGCAGTTGGAGGAGCGAATACAGCGTTTATCAGTGTTGCTTGTATTAACATTGTTGTGGCTGCTAATGCGGGTGGTGCATTTAGTCCATTCGGAGATATAACAACATTAATGGTTTGGCAGAAAGGTGGGTTAGTAGAGTTTACAGAATTTTTTATGTTAATCGTTCCATCATTGGTTAACTGGTTAATTCCTGCAACGATAATGTCTTTTGTTGTTCCAAATGAAAAACCTCAAGTTCAAGCTGAAAACGCTCATTTGAAATATGGTGCAATGATAGTTGTTGGGTTATTTATTTTTACGATTGTTATGGCAGTATGTGCCCATAGTTTTTTACATTTACCTCCTGTGCTTGGCATGATGACTGGATTAGGCTTTTTAAAATTATTTGGTTATTACATTAAGATGCAAGGTAAACGTAAAGCATTACAAGATCCTGGCGCTGGAGCTTTAGGTGTAGAAGATTATGATATTGATTCTGACCCTCATGAAGCTCATGAAGATCATCAAGAAGAGTTTGATATATTCAAAAAATTGGCACGCGCTGAGTGGGATACATTAATGTTTTTCTACGGTGTTATCTTATGTGTCGGTGGTTTAGGAACTTTAGGCTATTTAGCTTTAATTTCTGAAATGATGTATGTCGATTTGGGGCCTACAACAGCAAATATTATTGTCGGATTTTTATCAGCAATAATTGATAATATTCCTGTTATGTTTGCTGTTCTAACGATGTTGCCAGAAATGGACCTCGGCCAATGGTTACTAGTTACGTTGACTGCTGGCGTCGGAGGTTCGATGTTATCGGTTGGTTCAGCTGCTGGAGTTGCTGTGATGGGTCAGGCTAGAGGAATATATACTTTTTTCAGCCATTTAAAATGGAGCTGGGCTATTATGTTGGGCTACTTTGCTAGTATTTGGGCTCATACATTAATTAATGCCAGCACATTCACCACATAAATTTGATAATAAGTTGTTGAATATCAATAACTTATATAACTACACTCGTTATTTCCTATCTGTATCTACAAGTCAATATTTTACTATATTGGCTTGTAGTTCTTTATAAATCATACGATTCGGCCTTTTAGCTTAAAGTTCGTCGCTAGAAGCTAGAATTCGCTGTTGAATTTCACATTTAATGATGAAGCAATGTAACTAAATCTTATTAAAATTAGGCAAAACGACAAAAAATAGGAAAAATTCTTAAAATAATATCAATTAATCACCCATATGGGTGACGACAATTTTTTGGAGTATCAGTATATTCTAGCCTGGATGAAAAAAGGAAGTTTCTTTAATTAGAGACAGGTACGGATACAAATCGCTCATTAGAACAACGGGAAGATCTGATTATACATCCTAATCAGTTAGCTAAAATGAAATTTGGTTATATGGATAGTAAAACACAATGGACGTCATAATAATTTTGACAGGGAGGCTTAAGTTTTAGATATAAAATACTAACTCGCTGATGCTCCTACATCTCTATCAGCAAGAGTAAGTGAAATATCTCCTACAATAGCTCACAAAAATGGCACGGAACGAAATTGCGCTATGGATGGCGCGAATTTTTCTCAGCTCTTATAGATAGTAACGCTGGGGTAATCGCCAAAGTACATATCAAAGCAAAACTAATACCTATCACAAGTAATAATCCCATGCTTGCTGTGCCAGGATGTTCAGAAAGTGCCAAATTACCTATGCTTAACATAGTGGTTAAAGCACTTATAAAAATAGCTTTAGCAGAACTGCTTTCCAATAAAGAAGCTGAATCATTATGACGAGATTGATTGACTATATGAATAGCACTGTCAACTCCAATGCCAAACAGTAATGGTAAAGCAATAATATTGGCAAAATTAAGGGGAATATTAAATATAACCGAAGCTGCAGCAGTAAATAGACTGGCCAGTATAAGTGGTATCAGGATATATATTACATCTAATTTATTCTTGAGTAGAAATAATAAAAATATAGTGACTGCTAAAAAGGCAGCAATAAATGCTTGTTTAAAAGCTGCAATCACTGCGTTGCCTGCTTCTATCGAAACCACAGGCGCTCCAGTAATATTATTTTCTATAGATTGTGTTTCATGCACAAACAGTTTTAATTCTTCTGTATCAGATAAATTATTTTCAGGTATAACTTCGATTAGATAATAGCCATTATTTATCCATCTTGATTTAAAATTAGAAGGAAGTTCATCTAAAGTTAATTCTTCTGCTTGTAATGAATTTGATAAAATCTCAACTCTGCCTGTTAAAGAATCAAATAAATTTTTTTCAAAATGATTAATAATTGATTGAGGTTGGTCAGAACTTTCCAGTGTTGTTAACAAAAGACTAAGGTTGGAATAAGTTTCTTCGTATAATGTATTTTTATTTAGAATTAAAAGCTTATTTAATTCGGTGATACGCTGTTTTATTTCTGATAATGTATAATTATTTTTATCGCGTTTTTCAAATAAATCTCCCATAAGAAGATTTAGTTCATCAACGATAATTAATTTTTCTTCTTGATCTTTTGGTATAAAGCTATCAATTGAATGGGTTTCATATACAGTGTTCAGTGCTTCTAAAGAATGTTGTGTTTTTGAAATATTATCAGATGATTTCTTTACCACAACGTTTCTTAGAGGTGATATGTTTTTATCCGAAAGCAATTTTTTAAAAGTTAATACAGATTCATTTTTTTTAGGTTGTATATTTAATAAATCGTAATCGAACTGTACATGAGTGATTAATAATATAGATAAACTACTTATGATAATTGATATATAAATAATTAATTTAGAATTATTTTCTGGAAATTTTAACCAATTTGAATTTTTGAAATTATTTAATACTGAATCAGTAAGCTTAATCGGGATATATTTTAATAATGCAGGTAAGAAAATTAATGTCATAAAAAAACTAATAAACATACCAAAGCCGGCTATTAATCCAAGTTCTGCAACACCTTTATAATCAGTAATCAAAAAAGCGAAAAAACCCATTGCTGTTGTAATTGCGCATAAGAAAAGAGGTCTGCCAATTTTTATGTTTGTTTGATGTATAGCGTTAAGCGAATTATTATTTATCTTTATATTGTTTTTAAATTTTAAACAATAATGTATGCTGAAATCGACACCAAGGCCTATATACAATACAGCGAAGGCAATGGATATTAAATTGAGTTCACCGATTGCCCAGGTTGCAAATCCAGCAGTATAAATAAGGCCTATAATTAAACAAGCTAATGTAATTAATACTAATCTATAAGAGCCAAGCCCTATAATTAATAAGATGGTAACTAATACTAGCGAACCAATAATTGCATATAAGTTAGCTTTTGAGGCACTTAAAAACTCTTCATGGGCAAGTGCTACTGAACCTGTCATTTTTAATGATAAATTGTTACTTTCACTAATCCCTAAGTTTGTAGCGATCTCTCTTATATCTTGAATGATTTTCTCTGCTGGAAATAACTCCGTATAATTTAGTTTTGGTTGGACGATAATGATTTCTCTAAAAATATCTGTATCAACGCTATTTTTCGATAAAAGCGATTGCCAAGAGAAACGATAATGTTGATTTTTATTAAAATCAGATAAAGTTGTATTAAATTCAGAGATAAGAGGTTCAATATTGATAGTATCATTATGAAGTTTTTCTTTTATGCCATCAATTAGAAGTGATAGAAATCCTCCCAAGCTTTGGTCAGATAATAATCTGGACAAAAAAGGTTGATAGTTTGCAAGTGTATCTGAAAGGTCATAAAGCTCATC
The DNA here is from genome assembly GCA_965243205.1 of Gammaproteobacteria bacterium. Lineage (GTDB taxonomy): Bacteria > Pseudomonadota > Gammaproteobacteria > Eutrophobiales > Eutrophobiaceae > CBDEUK01. The sequence goes on along the minus strand of CBDEUK010000002.1, from coordinate 722,096 downwards.
TAGATCGAGATAAAGTAACGAAGCTTTTTTAAAAAAATCTTGTTCTTTAAAATAATATATAGAATGAAATGACTCTTGTTTGTTTTGCAAATGATTGTTTAGTAACTTTGCATAATCTTCAGCTTCGTCAGCAGTTTTAGCTTCAACAACAAGTACAAGGTTATCAACGATATGTGGAAAAAGGGTTTCATATTGGATATCTAGCTGACGCCAATGCAATTCTTCAGAGAGCATGTCTCTGGTATCTGTATTCATCTCTAGGTTATTAATGATATAAAAAATTAATAAGCTAGCTATTATAGGAATAATAGATATGATACCTATACTGTATTTAAGAACTAATTTGCTTAAATGGTTGATGACTCTATCGATAGAATTCATAAGATAATATTAATTTTCAATAAGCTCGTTCTTAATTAGATTCAAATTGTTCATGGCGACTTTAAAGCCTTTTCCTAGCTGAATTAATTGTGGAATTGAAAAAGGATTCAATAATAAAGCTTTGTAAAAATCAGGGAAAATTAAATCACCATATTGGTTTATATGTTGTGTAATTTTATAGGGTATAACAGTTTTTCTAGAATCGCTGACTGATCTGATAATATTGGACGTAATATTATGTTGTTTAGCGATATCTACAACAGCCAATGATTCCATATCACCGGCAACTGCATTCGTATCAAGATGTAATTGTTTTTTATCAGATTCAGAACAAACAACCTTATCTAGATGGAGATAGATTGTATCTGATCTAACTAAATTATTTTTAATGATTTTTGATGGAAGTAAATCAGGATATAAATCAGTTTTGTTATTATCAAAGTCAATAACCGTATTTGGAATAATAACATCGCCGATTGATAATTCATATGATAATGCAGCACAACTACCCCAGCTAATTAAATGTTTACAACCAGATTGAATTAAATTTTCTGCAGCAAGCCTTGCGTTTTCATACCCCATTCCAGAAATAAATAGCTTCGCATTAGTGTGAAAATCTATTGCATGAAAAGAGGGCTTAACACCTGTTTGCAGTGTTTGAGCTTCTCTGGTTAAAGCTACAACAAAACCTATAGGATAGTTCAAACGGTAACTATTTTAGTTTTTGATATCGAGCAAGTGCCCAAATAGGGAAGTACTTAGTATAGCCATGGTATTTTAAATAAAATACCCGAGGAAAACCTGGGGCAGTATAATCAGAATCATGCCAAAGCCCATCTTGATTTTGCTTACGTAGTAAGTATTCAATGCCTTGTTTCACTGCATCAGAATGTACTTCGTCAGCAGCTAATAAAGCTAATAGGGCCCATGCAGTTTGAAATGAAGTACTCGGATGAGGTCGACGATGCTTAGGTGGATAATAACTATCATTACTCTCGCCCCAACCACCATCAGCATTTTGCATTTGTTTTAACCATGTTACTGAACGTTGAATATATTCTTGTTTTGGGTCTTCGCCACTGATTTCAAGTGCCGTTAATACAGACCAAGTACCATAAATATAGTTTGTGCCCCAACGACCAAACCATGAACCGTCATTTTCTTGGTCGTCTTTAATATATTCGATTGCTTTTAATATGTTTGAAGCATATTTATCTTTATTCGCTAGTGCTAATAAAGCTATTGAACGACCAGTAACATCCGCAGTAGGTGGATCCAATAAGGCGCCATGATCAGCAAATGGTATTGCATTGAGATAATATTGAGTATTATCAACTTCGAAAGAACCAAAACCACCATTACGTGACTGCATGCCTGCAACCCATTCAGCAGCGCTATCAATAGCAGTTTTATATTTCTCAGGTTTGGCACGTTGCATAGCCCAAGCGACCATTGAAGTATCATCCAGATCTGGATAGTGATAATTACTGTATTGGAATGCCCAACCACCACTGTTTAAATCGGGACGTACATCTCGCCAATCACCGGGCTCATCAGAAAGCTGTCTTTCAGCTAACCAATCCAATGCTGATTCTATCTCTTCGTTGATAGATTGAGATTCTATTAAGGCTTGACTGGCCAAAGCAGTATCCCAAACAGGTGATTGGCATGGTTGACAATACATACCATCGTTACGTTCTACTAATAAACGATCAATGGCTTTTTTTGCATTGACAACCATAGGGTCGTTTTTAGAGTAGCCGAGTACAATTAAAGCTTCGTATACATTAACCATAGCTGGAAAAATACCACCAATTCCGTAGTCCTCGTTCATGCGGCGTTTAAACCACTGTTTACATTTACGGATAGAAATATTTCTGACAAAACGAGGTACACATTTTTCAATAAGTTGGCCGATATTATCGAGCATCAAAAACGCACGGCTTAAAGGAGTCGTGACACGGAAATAATTTGTTTCATCTTCTGGTGGTATGGTAAATAACTCGCGAATATCAACACCGTTAGGGTTGGCCGCTGAAGGTTTTAAAGTACATAGTATAAATAAAGGAACCATAACAGTCCGTGACCAGTAAGAAACTTTACTGATATGAAACGGAAACCATTTTGGTAATAAAATAACTTCAGCTGGAATAAATGGTGTCGCACGCCATGGGACTTGCCCAAATAACGCCAAGGTGATTCGCGTAAATACATTGGCATGAGCTGCACCACCATGGTTTAAAATTGCATTGCGAGCACGAACCATGTGCTCTTCATTTGGATCATCGCCGACCAGCTTCAAAGCATAATACGCTTTTACAGAGCAGCTGAGATCAAACACTCCACCATTGTATAAAGACCAACCATCGTGCTCGTCTTGGTTTTCTCTTAGATATACAGCGATTTTTTCTTGCAGTGGTTCGTCTACATCACCGACAAAATGCATCATCAAGATATATTCTGCTGGGATAGTGCAATCGGCTTCCAGTTCATATATCCAATGACCATCGGCTTGTTGATCATTAATTAAAGCTTCATTAGCTAGGTCAATCGCTTCATTAAGAGGTAGAGGTTTCAGTCTGCGAACAACATCTGATGCTTGATTGCTCACATTGTTACGACCCAATTCGGCATTAGGCTCCATTAACATAAAATATTTTTCCCCAAATACGTGTGCATTCGTTCTATTTTTGTACTTATTCTTTTGTAATACGTGATACTACATTATAGGCTTTGCGCAAAAGATATTGAATTTTCTCATAAAATAGCGGTTTTGGGCAATCCCTTTGCCGAAACAGAAAACAGCATAGAAAGCATTTTATTACTACGAATCAATAAGTTAGTCGCTGCTATGGTCTTTTTCACACTATTACGGCTAATTTTGACTTCTGAACCATCTTTAAAATCGCGTTTTTGATTGATATTTTGCAATGTTAAAACAGCCATTCCGATTGCCCATAAACAGAATTTACGGATCCCTGTCTCTTTATTCGGCATCATTAAAGTATATTTCAAGGCATTATTAAGATGACTATGGGCAAGACCAATTAGTTCGCCTAGACCCGCCTCAAAATCAGCATTTTTTAGACCCGGTCGTAAATCTTTTAAGTTAAAACCATGTCGATTAAACACTTCTGCTGGTAACCAACAAGCACCACGTTCATAGTCATCATAAATATCCTTGAGAATATTGGTCATTTGCAATGCTTGGCCGAATGATACTGAGAGTTGAAATAATTCGTCGTAGTTTTTGTTAATTTCGGGAGAATAATCACAAAATAACTCTGTGAGCATTTCTCCAACTACCCCCGCCACGTAATAACAATATTCATCCATGGCAGGTTGATCAGCGAGTCCTTCTAAGGTCTCAGCATCTTGGTATCTGACCATGCCATCAGCCATGATGGTGACACAGCGCTCTAAAGCCTTGCGTTGTCGGTCATTAAAACTGTGGGTTATTCGAATAACTGGTTCGGTATTTTTAATGAGATCTTTTTCGGCATCCGTTGCTGTCGGAGATAATAATGGATGCAGTTCTTCAGCGAATTGTTTTGAACTTTTTGTACCTTTGACCACATCAATAAAAAACTCTGAATACAATTGTTTTTGTTCGAACGGTAAATCTTTATCATCTTCTATTGTGTCGGCTATACGACAAAGCAGGTAGGCATTACCGACTACATTCGCTAATTGAGTTGGCAATTGAGGTATTGTAAGGGCAAATGTTCGGGAGACACCTTGTAGGATATCTTCTTGGTATTGGTATTCTTCGGTTAAATCCGATTGTAGCGTTTCGGCATTAACGGCATTCATATTAATAGATGTTGTACCTTGGTAGAATTTTTTAATAACGCAATATCATACATTACTTGCAGAGCCTGTGAACTGATTTAAGTTCGGGGCATTGGCAATTGATGATTTACCCACTCTAGAAATCACTTCCCAGCTTGGACCAGGAAACTTATGTAAACTCTCCATAACTTGCTCAAATGCATTAATAAATGTTTTAACATCGTCTTCATTAATGATTAAAGGCGGTATTAATTTGATCACATCGATATTATGACCTGCAACTTGAGTTAGAATCCCATGATCTTGTAACAACGGGATTGTTATAGCTTGCGGGAATAAATTTTTATTGAGTTTATGTGCTAAAGCCCAAGCAGCTTTTAATTTAAAGGATTTAGGTTCACCAAATTCAATTGCTACCATTAACCCTCGCCAACGCACATCTTTAATAAACTGATACTTGTCTTTTAAGGCTAATAAACCTTCGCCCAGTTTATCTCCCATGTTTTTTGCATTTTCAATTAATTCGTGTTCATCCATATAGTTTAAGCTAGCTAAACCTGCGACCATAGCTAAGCTGCCTTGACCAAAGGTAGAGGAGTGAACCACAGAACGATCCAGTGAAGAAAATACTTTGTCGTATATTTTCTTTTTTGTAAGCACAGCGCCAATAGGAATAAAGCCACCTGATAAAGATTTAGAGAGTATAACCATGTCAGGATCTAAGTCGCCTTCATGTTCCAGCGCTAAGAATTTTCCTGTTCTTCCCATACCAGATTGAATTTCATCATCCACAAACAAAGTTCCATAACGCTGACATAATTCTTGAGCTTTTTGTAGAAAACCAGCAGGTGGAATGTTTACGCCTTTTCCCTGAATAGGTTCAAAAATAAGGGCAGCAAAATTTTGGGTTTTTAAGGCGTCTTCCAAAGCATCAATATCACCCAATGGGATTTTTTGACAGGCATGTAATAAATCGCCAAATCCTTCACGAAAAGTGTCATCACCGTTGATAGATAAGGAACCGTTACTCAAGCCATGAAAGGCTTTAGAAAAATATAGAATACCTTCTCGTTGGGTCGCGCACTTGGCAAATTTGATCGCGGTTTCGACACCTTCAGTCCCTGAGTTAGTGAAATAAACATAGTCCATTTGGTTGGGCATGCGTTGTTTGAGTTCTTTGGCCAAAATACCAGAGAGTAAAGGCGCCTCCATTTGTACCAAACTGGAATAGTCTTCATTCATGAAGTCGAACAAAGCTTGGCGAATTTCAGGATTATTTCTACCGGCGTTGAATACGCCATATCCTGCGAGCATGTCTAAATAGCGTCTGCCATCATTATCCCAAAGATATTGGTCTTCTGCCTTAACATAACATCGGTCAAAACCAATGGTTTTTAAGGTTTTTGCGAATTTTGGATTGACGTGCTGATCGTGTAAGGCGTAATTATTTCCTGCTTCATCAGCTAGTAACTGTTTAATATTTAATGGCATTTATAAACCTAAAAAAAGAATGAATTATATTATAAATATGTATAGATTTTTTATTTATTTGTTAAGGGTGTCATTTTTTATCAATATGATATGAACATTTGAATTAGAAGTTGTCTATAACAGTGTTTCCTTTTTGGAAGTCAGTATGTTTTTATTGGGAGATTACAATTATTGGATCTATTAAGCGGATTTTCAGTTTTATTGCATTTTTATGAAATTTAGATAACCGTTAGATTGTTACCTCAAGACATAATATCATTCACAGGATGAGTCAGAACAATATAATCACACTTACCAAAGATGAAATTGATTTCGTTTTAGTGCCGGCATCTCAAGTCACCTTTTTAAAGACTAATCTTGGTATTAATAATCAACAGGATTTACAGGCGGCATTGCCTTATGCATTAGAAGACGAAGTGGTGCAAAATGTTGATGATCTTCATTTTGCCTGGGCTCGAGCCAGTGATGAACCAAATCAATTGCATGTTTCAGTCGTCAGTCATGATTCCATGCAGTTCTTGCAAGAACATTACAATAAGCCAGAGACTATCGCATTACCTGATGTGCTGATCTTGCCGGTGGTAGAGGGGCGATGGTGTGTGGCCATACATAACGATAGAGCATTAGTTAGAACCGGTATTTATGACGGTTTTGAATGCCATAAATCGAATTTATCTAGCCAGATAAAATTATATTTACGCGGAGATTCACCTCCCAAAAAGATTCATTATTGGTACAAAGATGAAGAAGATTTATCTTTTCTTCCAAAAAACATCAAACCATTAGCCCAAACAGACAAATTCAAAGATTTTAAAAATTGGTTAGTTAAAAATGCAATGCCAGCGCCGAACCTGAATTTATTTTCTGGTAATTATGAGTTCAGGAAAGCTTCGAAATTCAGCTTTATGCAATGGTTGCCAGCAGTGGCTTTAGTATTACTCAGTCTGATAATCCATTTTGGATATTCGTGGTATCAAATTATTACTTTAGAATCTGAACAAAAACAACTGGTTCAACAAAGTGAAGATCTATTTAAACAGGCTTTCCCAAATGTGAAGAAAATTGTTCGTCCTAAAGTTCAAGCAGAACAACAACTCAAAAAACTGGGAGCACAAAGTGACGGTTCGGATAATCCATTTTATGAAATATATGGCAGTATTATAAAAACCAGTAATAATTTTCCAGATATCAAATTATTAGGTTATTCATGGAAGAATGGTCGGTTCGATTATCAACTTGAAGCAAACTCAATGACATCGATTGAAACGTTTAATAAACAATTAAATGAATTGGGCTATGTTTCTGAGGTCTCGAATTTCGTTAATGATAATGGTAAGGCGAAATCTAAATTAATCATCAAGGCATCGCAATGAAACAAGTATTTGATTGGTTTGAATCATTAGAACAGCGTGAACGGTTGTTAGTATCAATAGGTGTAATATTTGTATTGCTCACTTTATTTTATTTATTATTACTTGAACCCACGGCAAATCGTTTAAAAAACGCTAAAAACAAACATGTCGCAGCCCAAGAGTTGTTATCTTTCATGCAACAAACGAAAACAACGGTCGATACATTAAAAAAACAACCTAGAGCTACAAAACAAATGATCGCCCCTGAAAATTTATTATCTTACCTTGATAGTAGTATGAAACGTTATGGTATTAATACCCAATTAAATTCAATCTCTCCTGGTAAAGACAGTGGTGCAAACCTTCGTTTTGATAATGTTGAATACAATAAATTAATGCAGTGGTTGGGGAATCTGTATTTTCAAAACGGTATTAATGTTGAGAGTATTAATATTGCTCCAACAAAGAATCCAGGTATGGTTAAAGCCACTATGTTAGTAATGTAATACAGAGTGATAACTGTTGAGTTCTAAATCATCTGATTTAAATTAAAGATTGGTAGCAATATTCCCATCACAATAAAACCAATTACGATACCCATAGCAACAATTAACAGTGGGCCAAGTAACCCGACAAAAGTTCCAGTCAGTGTTTCAACATTATGTTCATGGGCCTTAGCTGCGCTTTCTAGCATCTCTTCCAGATTCCCTGATGATTCACCATTGGCAATTAAATGTATTGTCATTGGAGGTAATTTGGTTGATTGCTTTAATGATGCATGTAGAGATTCACCTTCACGAACCTTAATACCAGCCTGTTCCAATGAAGCACGGATCGGTAAAGCGTTAATAGCACTGGTAGCTATTTTTAATGATTCCAACATTGGAGCGCCACTCGCTAACAAAATACCGAGTGTATGAGTAAAGCGTGATGCATCAGACTGTTTCATTAATGAACTGATGATAGGTAACCTTAATAATAGTTGGTGAAATTTATAGCGAGGTTTTTCTTTCGATAAATACCATTTTAAAAATACAATCAAAGCAGCAATACCTAGGAAACATACAAACCACCATTGTTGTACGAAATCACTGATGAAGATTAATATTTGAGTGATTTTGGGAAGTTCTTGTTTTGAGTTTTCAAAAATTTGTACGATTTCAGGAACAACAAAGACTAACAAGCAACCGGTTACTACGATCGCAATGAAGGTTAGTACGATAGGGTAGATAAGTGCGAGTTTAATCTTTGAAGCAATGGCTTGGCGACGTTCTACGTAATCGGCAAGGCGTTCTAATACTAAAGCCAAATCACGCGAATGTTCGCCAGCCGAAACGGTTGCAATATATAACTCAGAAAAGGCATTAGGAAATTGCGACATACCTTCACTTAAACTATGCCCTTCAGAAACTTTAGCATGAATTGCTTGGACCATTGCCAGTACTTGTTTATTCTCAACTTGTTCCGCTAAAGTTTTCAGAGCATCATCCAATGGTAATCCTGCACGAACTAATGTAGCTAGTTGGCGTGTCATTAAAGTGACTTCAGATTGGGGAATACTCCGCGTTAAGAATGATTGGCTTTTGGATTTTTTAGATTTTTGTTGAATTTCGTCTACTTGAAGAGGGGTTAATCCTTGTTCACGTAATTGTTGTCGAATATGTTTGGCTGATTCACCTTGATTAACGCCTTTCTTCTTGTTTCCAGTTTTATCAATTGCGACGTATTCGAAAGCAGGCATAATGAATAAACTATTTTGTTATGAGGCTAAGCTTCACTTGTGACACGAATGACTTCTTCGACAGAAGTTATTCCTGCCGCAGCCTTGATAAAACCCATTTGGCGTAGACTTGGCGTTGTTGAGAAAACGAGTTTTTCAATTTCTAATTGTCCTGCACCATCATGTATGAGTTGACGTACAGGTTCAGTAATAGTAACTAATTCATGTATACCTGAGCGCCCACGATATCCGGTATTACCACATTTAGGACAACCTTTAGCTCGATAAAGTACATCTGCTTCAAAGCCTATCGTTTTTATATCACTTTCATTTGGTTGATAAGGTTCTTTACAGTCTGAACATAAATTACGCAACAATCGTTGTGCTAATACTGCTGCTAAACTAGAAGATAATAAAAAAGACTCTGTTCCCATGTCTAACAAACGAGTGATTGCACCTACCGCTGAGTTAGTATGAAGTGTAGATAATACCAAGTGACCTGTTAATGAAGCTTGAATAGCAATCTGAACAGTTTCTGCATCACGGATTTCACCGACCATAACTACATCCGGGTCTTGTCGTAAGATAGCACGCAATCCTCTAGCAAAACTAAAATCAACTTTCGTGTTTACTTGTGATTGAGCAATACCATCGATGTGATATTCGATAGGATCTTCAATCGTCATAATGTTTCTAACATTATTGTTCAATCGAGAGAGTCCAGCATATAAGGTTGTGGTTTTACCAGAACCGGTTGGGCCTGTTACTAATATGATGCCATGAGGTAAATGGATTAATTCATCGAACTGTTTTACTAATGAATCAGGCATGCCAAGTTGTTCTAGCTGTAACTTGCCCGCTTGTTTATCGAGTAAACGCAACACTACACGTTCACCATGCCCTGACGGCATGGTAGAAACACGAACATCTACAGGACGGTTAGCAATACGAATCGAGATGCGTCCATCCAATGGTAAACGTTTTTCTGAAATATCTAGCTTGGCCATGATCTTGATACGCGAGATAATCAAGTTTGCTAATGTCTTAGGCGGTTGTAACATTTCACGCATCACACCATCAACACGCATGCGAATTACCATACGTTTTTCATAAGAATCAATATGAATATCTGAAGCATTTTCACGAATGGCTTCTGCAAGTAGAGCGTTGATTAAACGAATGATGGGCGCATCATCAGCAGATTCTAATAAATCGGCTGGTTCAGATAACTGTTCGGCAACAGAATTTAAATCTAAATCATCACTGATATCATTAATTGCTTGCTGTGCACCTTCGCTGCCGTTTTCATAGGTTTTTTGTAATTCGATTTCAAAATCTGAATCACTGATTTCTTCCATATCACAATGCTTGGAAAGAAAGCGCTGTACTTCAAGGATAGCTGAATGTTTTGTATCTGATCGAAATAAAACTTTTGGTTCACCAGTGTCGGTTGAACTAATAAGAACACCTTGTTGTTTAGCAAAACTGAAAGGGAGTTTACGAGCTTCGGAAACCATTACATTTAAAATGTATTATTTTAGCAATCCAGATTTCGATAGACTTTCAGTCAATTCATCTGGATCAGTTTTTGTTTTTGGCTCAGAGTACGAACGAATAAAATCTTCATCTGTTTTATTAGTTGTTTCAAACTCTGGTAATTCTTGAATAACATCATCAGACATTAACGTTACACCTTGCTCCTTAAGTTCTTGTTGCTCCTTACGAATATAATCATATTTTTTATTACTAAGTTTTGAACCAGTGCGAGAATCACGAACAATTTGTGGGCGTAAAAAAATCATTAAGTTTTGTTTAACGGCGCTGTTATTAGTATTGCGGAAAAGATTGCCAACAAGAGGTACATCGCCTAATACTGGGACTTTATTTTTAACTTCTCTTACATCATCTTGCAGTAGACCGCCTAGAACAATGATTTGTTGATCATCAACTAATACATTCGTTGTCACAGAACGCTTATTGGTAATAAGTCCTGCACCAGAAGTACCTTGTTCAACACTTGAAATTTCTTGTTCAATTTCCATTCGAACGGAATCGCCTTCGTTAATTTGCGGTTTAACTTTTAATAAAATGCCAACATCTTGTCGTTCAATAGTTTGAAATGGATTAGAAGATGTATCTGCGTTCGTTGTGAAGGAACCAGTAACAAAAGGTACATTTTGACCTATGGTAATTTCAGCTTCCTCATTATCAAGTGTCATTAAAGTAGGTGTAGAAAGAACATTTGAAAAACGATCGTCTGCAATAGCTCTCAATAGTCCCCTTAAAGTACCGCCAGAAAAATATCCTAGACTTAAACCACTGGCTATACTGAGAGGATTAAAGTTAGTAATGCTGTCTGATATTTCGGTTGATGGAGGATTAAGACCTACAAAGCCTCCATCGCTAGTAGCAGAGGTTTGCCATTGCACACCGAGTTCTATTCCTTTGTCATAGGAGACTTCAGCTATCACACCTTCAACTAATACTTGCGCGCGGCGAATATCAAGTTGTTTGATAATCGATTTTATTGCAGCCATACGTCGTGGTTCAGCATGAATGATCAATGCGTTCACATTATCATCTGCTTCTATATCAAAAATTGGTCCTTGATTTCCACCTCGATTAGAACTGCGTCTCGTAGTATTTGTATTCGCTGCTGAAGTTGTACCACCTGTACCAGGTGTGTTGCCATCAGTTACTTCAAGTTTACTGCCAATACCTTCAAGGATGGGCGCTAATTCAGAAGCAACTGCATATTTTAGATAAATTACTTCTGCATTATTTTGTGAGTTGACAGGTGTATCTAAGTGGGTGATTAATGCACGAATTTCTAAACGTTGTTTGCGATCAGCAACCAATAAAATACTGTTGGTTCTTTCATCTGCAACAATGGAATTTGAATTCGCAGCGGCCGCCCCTTTTTTAGGATCGCCTGCGGTGATAGTACGAAGAGTAGGAGAGATTAATTGCACAATATCCGCAGCGTTTGCATATTGAAGTTGAATTACTTCAAATGCCACATTGCTCTCACGATCAATGCGTTTAATGATTTTAATCAAACGATTTAAGTTGCTAGCGCTATCTGCAGCAATCAGAATATTTTCATGTGCGGCTAAGTGTGCAGATTGTGGTAATAAAGGACGAATAATTGGTATTAATTCATTGGCTGAAACGTTCTGTAATTCAACAACTAATGTGGATACTTGATCCGATTCGCTGTTAACACCATTAATTAGAGTTGGCACACTCTCTTGTTTGGCATTGACATCTGGAACTATCTTGATGGCAGCGCCTTGATCAACTGCAGCATAACCATGCACTTTTAATATGGATAAAAATAAATCATAAAGACGTTCGGGTTCGGTTGGAATTGCTGAAACAACGGTTACTTTAGCGGTTACTCTTGGGTCGACAATAAAGTTCTTACCAGTGACATACGAAACTGTTTCAATCAATGCTCCGATATCTGCATTTTGTAAATTCAGAGTTAAAGCTTCATTAGGAGCAGGTTTTGTTTGCTCTTGGGCATGAATATATACGCTGAGAATACATATGCTCAAAAGAATAGCTGCCCTAAAAAAGCCTCTAAAAGACATCTTCAAAATTATCACCAGTTAATTAATTTTTATAGTTACTTATCTATCGGCTTCGCTAGGCAACGCTGGAGGTGACCGTCGAGCCAGATTTTTTCTTTTTGTTAATTGATTACGCTTTTGCGCAAATTGGGAGTTACCAGATGTTTCCATATTCGGTAATGCTAATTCTTCCAGTTTATTATTATATTTTAATATCACTCGTTTAGAGTAAACAGCATGTAGACTCGTTCTTTCATCAATTGCTTCACCAACTCGATATTCTTTGCCATCTATAATGGCATGTCCCAGTTTTTCATCTGCTTTGGCGACAACACCGTTTAGTTTCAAATTCAATTTAGTTTTAGGAATGACTTTAGGTTCATTAATAACTGGTTGTTTTGCAATGGGTTTCGTCTGTAGTTTTGGAACTTGTCCGAATACAGGTTTATTAAGAAGTAACCTTAATTCAGTTGGATTAATTTTACTTTCGTCATTTTTTAGGCTTGGAGTATCTATTTCAATGCTTGTTTCGAGTTTAGGCGTGGGTGTCGCATTGGCATCCGTCCAGTGATAAGCGATGGTGCATAGCAAAAGCAGTGCAGCCAAAATCGTTGGTAATTGCTGTAATAACTTATTTGTGACCGTATTCATTGTATTGTTTGAGGAATCATTCCTATTCTTCTGAATAGTTTAAACTTTATCGTCATAAAATGATATTTTCATGACAATTTTTAATAAAAATTTTCGACAAGCAAATATGCATTCGGTTTACCTGTAAATAGTGACTTAGAGCAAATCTTCACGAAATTTTAATAAAAATAGACTGAATTTGTTATTAATAATGATTCTCATTTGCATGAATAACAGTTACTATCCGTTACCTTAAAAAAATATACATGATGATTAATGCTAAATTTTGTCTAAAATTCTATAAATTTTCAGTATTTACGTTTATTTTTTAATGTAATTTTCATAAAATGTAATTATTCTCGTTAGCGAATTGTAAGATTCATTTCATTTTTGTGAATTACGCTGTAATACAAAGGAAAAATAATGGTTAAATTTCATAGAATTAACTATGTTCTATCTCTAAATAATCAATTATCTGCCAAAGCAATAATCGGAGAAAAATCAATGCGTATCCAGTTTAAACTCAGCATGTTGCTGTGTTTTTTGATGGTTATAGTTGTCCAGAACCAAGCATATGCTATTGAAAGATATGAAATTTTACCTGGAGATGTAGTCCAGATTAGTGTTTGGAATGAAGAAGAACTGGCTCGTGAAGTATTAGTGCGCCCTGATGGCGCTATTTCATTTCCACTAGCGGGTGATATCGAAACAGATGGTAAAACCGCAGAAGAAGTAAGAGCAGAAATTGCCACTAAATTAGAAAAATATATTCCAGAGGCAGAAGTCAATGTTGCAGTAGAGTCAACTCAAGGCAATAGGGCCTACGTTCTAGGAAAAGTAGCCCGACCAGGTCCTATATTAATGAGTCAAGATACCGATGTCATGCAGGCGATTAGTGTTGCAGGCGGAACAACCACATTTGCTAAATTGAAAAAAATAATCATCTTAAGAAGAGATGTAAATGGTAACGAGGAAGCAATCCCATTTAATTATAAGCAAGTCGAAAAAGGCGAAGATTTAGAAACGAACATCATTCTACAAAAAGGCGATGTAGTCGTAGTGCCATAACGCTTGAAATAAATTGTTAAATTGATTCTTTTTCTTAATCCAACATGCAAAATAAATTTAAATTCGTCTTCTGTATGAGTATGTTGGCATTTAACCTTTCAGCAGCTGAATTCTCTGCGCAGCCTATATTAGGTATTACCACTGAGATCGATGATAACAAGCGTTTATTGGTGAATGATGCCTTTGTCGAAACAACAGTAGGTTTGAGAACTCAAGCCGAAGTAAAACTATTAATGCTATCTGAAGATACAAGCTTGTATATAACTCCCATCATCGGTGTGAATAGATACAGTGAAGAGATTGGTCTAGATACCGAAACAACGAGTATTAATGTTTCTTTTAGGCATTTAATTAACGAAAGAAATGAGTTTAATCTCTTATCGAATTACAGTATTCAACCTGTAACACTACAAACAGATATTATCGATCCTATTTCTTTATCTGTTGCAGGTTTGAACTTTGATGAGATTGATCAGGAACGTTTAGTGCTTGCTCCAAGTTATACTTATTTCTTGAATGAAAGAGTTAACTTAGGCGCTAATTTTAGTTACACCGATGTTCAATTCGATGCTTTCGGCTCTGGTTTTAATGATTATGAAAATTTTTATTACGGTCTGCAAGGTAGTTATATTCTAAGTGAAAAAGATAGTCTTTCCGCAACAGTCTATAGAACTGAATTTAAACCAATTACTCAAACTGAAATAATTAATCATGCTTTTCAAGTCACATATACAAAGAATTTTAGTGAAACGCTCAGAACATCAATTGGACTTGGTTTAACTTTTGCTGAATCAGAATCTCTTGCTCAAACAGTAAATGGTCCTATGACTGTAAAATCGGATGGAGTTGGTGAGTTAATAGCGTTATCTCTTGAGAAACAATTTGAAAACATGAATTTTAGTACAACATTTGATAGAAGAGTCTCGCCTACTGTGCAAGGTAATGAACGGATAAATGATGATTTTCGAGCAACTATCTCTAGACAATTTTCAAATAGACTCTCCGGTAATATAGGGTTTCGCTATTTAGAAAGTGGTAGTGGCGTAACACAACAAAACAATACGAATGGTTCTGAGTTTTCAAGTGTAACGACTATTTTAAATTATAGACTTTCCAGACATTGGACTGTAAGTGGTGGATACAGTTATCGCCAAGTTGAAGATATCAATTCAAATAATGAACGCGACTCAAATAATGTTTTTCTAAAAATACGTTATGTCGCAGATAAAATAATATTTAATTAGATTTATTTCTCTAAAAATGAACATACAAGAAGAATTTATAGAACAAAATTCACAAGAAAAATCTCTTGGAGAATACATAGAAGTATTTAAACGCAGTAAATTGTATTTTTTCTTTGCCTTTATCTTTGTATTAATCGTTGGTTTATTGCTGGCATTATTTTTACCTGCATATTATCAATCGAAAGCAGTTATATTAATTGAACAACAAGAGATTCCTCAAGATTTGGTGCGTACAACGGTAACAGGTTATGCGAATCAACGTGTTCAAATAATTAGCCAGCGTGTGATGACCACCCAAAATCTTTCCCAGATAATTGAAAAATACAATCTGTATGCTAGCGAAAGGGAAGACGATCCATTAGAAGTTATTCTTGATGAAATGCGTAAAGATATTTCTATGAATATGATTAATGCCGATGTTGTTGATCCAAAGACTGGGCGAGCTGCTAAGGCTACTATTGCTTTTAGTTTGAGTTATGAAAATCGATCTCCATCTTTAGCTCAAAAAGTAGCAAATGAATTAGTAAGTTTATATTTGAATGAGAACTTAAAAGATCGAACGCAGACTGCAATGGAAGCAACTAACTTTTTGACCGATGAATCAGAACGTTTAAGTAAAGAAGTTAGTCGTCTTGAAGAAGCTTTAGCAAAATTCAAAGAAGAAAATGCTGATGCTTTGCCAGAGTTGAATGATTTGAATCAGAGATTCATGAATCGTACTGAATCAGATATAGAACAAGTTGAAGCACAAATTCAAAATCTAAAAGAACGCAGAATTTATTTGCAGTCAGAATTATCACAACAAGAACCAACAACTGGTGGTACAGCAGGTGGTCGGGTTTTATCACCGAAAGAAAGACTTGAGGCTCTAGAAACTGAATACATTTCCTTAGCATCTCGATATTCTGCTGAACATCCAAATGTTATTAATATTAAAAAAGAAATAGCCGCATTAAAAATGGAGACTGGTTCGGGTAAATCTAAATCAGAAATTGCTTTAGATTTAGCAGATGCCAAGGCTGATTTAGCAACACTGCAAGAGAAATACTCTGAGGATCACCCTGATGTAAAACGTCAATTACGAGTTGTTGATTCTCTACAAGAGAGCTATGCAAACGCTCCAAGAAATAAAACTTTAAGAAATAATGAGACTCCAGATAACCCAATCTATGTTCAATTACGTTCTGAGTTGGATGCTACAGCAATTGAGTTAAATTCTTTAAAGGAGCGCCAAGAGAAGTTACGTAATAAATTACAAGATTACGAAGATAGAATTACCCAGGCTCCTCAAGTTGAAAGAGAATATCGTGAACTTGTAAGGAATTATCAGAACGCGTTAGCAAAATATCAGGAAATCAAAGCCAAACAAATGGAGGCTGAAGTCGCTCAGTCTTTAGAGAGCGAAAATAAAAGTGAAAAATTAACTTTAATTGAACCACCTCTATTACCGGCTAAGCCAGCAAAACCAAATCGTTTGCTTCTGGGAGTTCTTAGTCTATTTTTATCGTTAGCTGCTGGTGTTGGTTTAGTTTTTTTAATTGATACTTTAGATAATACAGTTTACGGAAGAAAAGGTGTTGAGAGATTATTAGGTAATGTGCCATTAGCAGTAGTTCCTTATATGGAAACTGGGACTGAAAAAAGTGGTCGTTATATTAAATATATTATTATTATAGCTATATTTTTAGCATTGATATTAATAGGATTATTTTTATTTCATCAATTTATAAAACCTTTAGATGTTCTATGGTTCTCTTTAGGTCGACGTATAGGTTTAATGTAAAATGGAACGAATTAAAGAAGCACTAGAGCTTGCTAAACTCTCTGGTAAAAAGAAACGTGAGAAGCCAACATCTCACAAAGCAAAATCTTTTGAACCTGATATTACTCAAGAAATTGTTTATTCTAAAACACAAATTGTTCCGGTTAAAAAAAATATTTTAAAACGTAATCGAATTATTACACATTATGAACATGCTGAAGCTAATACAGCATATCGACTATTAAGAACCCAAGTTTTACAAAAATTAGTAGCTAATCATTGGAATACATTAGCTATTACTAGTACAGGACCTGAAGAAGGTAAGTCTCTAACGGCGATTAATTTAGCGATTTCATTAGCTCGTGAAGTTAATTATACAGTTTTACTAGTAGACTTAGATATGCGCAGGCCATCGATCAATAAATATTTTGGTTTTAATTCGCAATTAGGTATTAGTGATTTCTTTTTAAGTGAACAGATGGATTTAGGTGGTATGTTGATTAATCCTGATATCGAACGATTAGTTATTTTGCCAGGAAGAGAATCAATAACTAACTCATCTGAAATTTTAAAATCAAATCGTATGGCACAACTCGTCAATGAGTTAAAGTCTCGTTATCCGTCACGTATAGTAATTTTCGATTTACCTCCGTTATTATCATCTGATGATGCTTTAGCATTCTCACCATTTGTCGATGCATTTTTAATGGTGATTGAAGAAGGTGCAACATCCAGTGATGATATTCAACAAGCCATGAGATTATTAAAAGACGTTAATATTCTTGGGACAGTTTTGAATAAATCCAAAGAAAAGTTGGTTGCTAATTATTAAATGATTATCGACTAAGTATCATGTACGAAGAATTCTATGGCTTGAATGAAAAGCCTTTTACTTTACAGCCAGACCCATCTTTTTTATTTATGGGAGAACGTCATAAGATTGCTTATACCATGTTGGAATATGGCGTTACCAATGAATCACCAATAACAGTAATAACTGGTGAAATTGGTTCTGGTAAAACAACTCTTGTTAGACATTTATTAAATCAATTAGACGATGATGATTACACTATAGGCTTAATTACCAATACTCATTTAAATTTTGGTGATTTAATGACCTGGATCTCCATGGCATATGGCCTCGATTACAAAGACAAAGACAAGGTTGAGAAATATCAGGAATTTATTGATTTTATTATTGATAATTACGCACAAGGAAAAAAAGTATTATTAATTGTTGATGAAGCTCAAAATATGGATCCTGAAACTCTTGAAGAGCTTAGGGTCATATCTAATATTAATGTTGATAAAGATCAACTCATTCAGATTATATTAGTTGGGCAACCTGAACTACGTGATGTTTTGCGTGAGCCATTTTTAGAACAGTTAGCACAACGAGTCTCTGTTGATTATCATTTAAGCCCATTTGATCCTCCTGAAACTGATGAATATATTTCCTATCGTTTAAGTAAAGCAGGCGGTAGTCCTGATATCTTTGAAGCTGATGCTAGAAGATTTATTCATTACTACACTGATGGTGTGCCTAGATTAATTAATAATATTGCTGAAATATCTTTAGTGTATGGTTTCGCTACACAGAAAAAAACAATAGACGCTCGAGTGGTTTATAACTATATCCTCGATAAAATTCAGAATGGAGGAGGATTATTAGTTAAACGTAAGAGACGATATAAATTAGCTGATGTATATCCTAATGCTCAAGCACTCCATGTATTAGATATACATGATTAAATCTTAGGTTCAGTGGCTATTAGATATTCTGTCGTTTTACTTGTTTTAATAATTGGGAACAATTCCTTATTTGCAGGTGAAGAGAGGTTATCGAATTTAAATCTTGGCATTATAGTAAATAATAATGATCCAACCAGTATTGAGATTGGAAAATATTATGCTCAAAGAAGAGCTATTCCTGAAGATAATATTATATATGTTAATTTTAAATCTTCAGGTGATGTGATGTCAGTTAATGACTTCACAAAGATAAAAAAGATTATAGATGCGCAAAGTTTGCAGAATGATTTGCAAGGCTTGGCGGTAGCGTGGACAAAGCCTTTTCGTGTAGATTGTATGTCATTAACCAGCGCTATCACTTTAGGTTTTGATAAAGTTTATTGTGCAAAGGGATGCAAGCCTACTAAAGTTATGGATTATTATAATAGTGATTCAAACCGTCCATTTGAAGATTTTAAAATTAGACCATCAATGATGTTAGCAGGCGGTTCCATTCTAGATGTGAAAAATACTATAGAAACTGGTATTAGTTCAGATGATACTCATCCGAAAGGAACTGCTTATTTGTTAAGTACATCGGATATAAATCGCAACGTTAGATCACAATGGTTTAATAAAATATATGCTTTATTGTCTAGCCGATTTAATATAAAGATACTTAAAAAAGACATATTGTTATCTAAAAAAGATGTTATGTTTTATTTTACAGGAGTTAGTCGAGTTAAAGACATAAATACTAATCAATTTCTACCTGGTGCAGTTGCAGATCATTTAACTTCAGCAGGTGGTTTATTAAGGAAATTAAATGAGATTAAAAAAGAAAAATTGTTACGTAAAAATAATTTTCAAATGAGTATATTACGTTGGTTAGAAGCTGGAGCAACTGCCAGTTATGGAACGGTTGTTGAGCCATGTAATTTTTTAACTAAGTTTCCATATCCATTAGTTATGATGCATCATTATCTTCAAGGTGATACTGTAGTGGAAGCTTATTGGAAAAGTGTCAGAATGCCAGGACAAGGTGTGTTTGTAGGTGAGCCATTAGCAAGGCCTTTTGCAAAATAATTTATTAGGAATCATTAAAAGATGAATATATTAGTAACAGGTGGAGCAGGTTATATTGGTAGCCACGTAGTAAAACTTCTTGGTCAACAAGGACATAATATAGTCGTACTGGATAATTTATCTAAAGGTTTTAAAGAAGCGGTTTTGTATGGTGAGTTAGTAGTCGGTAATACAGGCGATAAAGAATTAGTTTCAAAAATTCTAAATGAAAATAATATTGAGGCAGTTATGCATTTTGCTGCTTTTACTATTGTTCCTGAATCTGTATCGGACCCATTAAAATACTATGAGAATAATACGGCTAATACACGTAACTTATTAGAATGTTGTTCAAAAGCGGGTGTGAAATATTTTATCTTTTCCTCTACAGCTGCCGTTTATGGAATTCCTGATAAAGATAAACCGATTACTGAAGATGCGAAGCAACAGCCTATCAATCCTTATGGCACATCAAAACTGATGAGTGAAATTATGTTAAGAGATTTATGTGCCGCATCTGATATGAATTATGTTGCTTTACGTTATTTTAATGTTGCAGGTTGTGATCCTGAAGGTGAGATTGGGCAATCAACACCTGAAGCTACTTTATTAATTAAAGTAGCTTGTGAAGTGGCGATTGGTAAACGTGAACACTTGAAAATTTTTGGAACGGATTATGACACAGTAGATGGAACTGGTGTTCGTGACTATATTCATGTGATGGATTTAGCCGATGCACACTTAAAAGCATTAGAGTATTTAGAACAAGGTGGTGATTCGACGGTATGTAATGCAGGTTATGGTCATGGATACAGTGTTAAGCAAGTAGTTGATGCTCTTGATATTATTCATGGAACACCAATTAATACAGTAGAAGAGCCTAGAAGAGCAGGTGATCCACCCAGCCTAACAGCAAATTCCGATAAACTACGTAAGTTAACTGGTTGGCAGCCACAGTACGATAATATCGATGTAATAGTGAAAAGCGCCCTAAACTGGGAACAAAATAAACGCTACTATCGATAACATTTTTTAACCTTTTATAAGATACATATATAATGAATAAAACAGCATTAATCACTGGAATCACAGGGCAGGATGGGGCTTATTTAGCAGAATTTTTATTAAAAAAGGGTTATATGGTGCATGGCATTAAGCGCCGAGCATCCAGTTTTAACACTGACCGTATTGATCATCTATATCAAGACCCTCATGTTGAAAATCGTAACTTAGTTTTACATTATGGAGATTTAACTGACTCTACAAACTTAATTCGTATTATCCAAGAAGTTCAACCTGATGAAATATATAATCTCGCTGCACAATCACATGTGGCGGTATCATTTGAGACTCCAGAATATACCGCTAACGCTGATGCGATTGGTTCATTAAGAATATTAGAAGCGATACGCATATTAGGTTTAGAAAATAAAACCCGATTTTATCAAGCTTCAACGAGTGAGATGTTTGGTAAGGTACAAGAAATACCTCAAACTGAAACTACGCCTTTTTATCCACGTAGCCCATATGGTGCTGCTAAAGTTTATGCATATTGGATCTGTGTGAATTATCGTGAAGCATATAATATGTTTGCTTGTAACGGTATTTTATTCAATCACGAATCGCCTGTACGTGGTGAAACATTTGTTACACGCAAAATAACTCGAGCTGTTGCTCGAATACATTTAGGTTTACAGGATACATTATATTTAGGAAATTTAGATTCGTTACGTGACTGGGGGCATGCAAAGGATTATGTTGAAGCTCAATGGCTAATTCTACAACAAGATGAACCTGAAGATTTTGTAATTGCTACAGGTAAACAAATATCCGTTCGTGATTTTGTGAATGCAGCATTTTTTGAAGTTGATATTGAACTCGATTGGCAAGGTAGTGGGGTTAATGAACAAGGTATTGATAGGAAGTCAGGAAACCTTTTAGTCAAAGTTGATCCAAAGTATTTTAGACCAACTGAAGTAGAAACTTTATTAGGTAATCCTAAAAAAGCCAAAGATAAATTAGGATGGGAGCCGAAAACATCTGTCGAAGAGATGGTCTCTGAAATGGTTAGAGAGGATATACATCTTGCTCAGAAAGATGAGTTTTGCATTAAAGAAGGCTTCAAAGTTTTTAATTATTTTGAATAGCTATTTTTTAATTTTTTATTCAATCTAAGAATTAAAGATTTATTCATTCCTTTATTTAATTATCTACGATAAAAATACTCATTTAGATAAGTAGTTCCATGAATAATAATTCAAAAATATATGTGGCTGGCCATAATGGCTTAGTTGGTTCTGCTATTGTACGAGCATTAGAGTCGCGTGGATATTTGAATATTATTAAACGTTCAAGTAAAGAACTCGACTTGAGAGATCAACAAGCAGTACAAGAGTTTTATGAACAAGAAAAACCAGAATACATTTTTTTAGCAGCTGCAAAAGTTGGTGGTATCTATGCAAACAATACTTATCCTGCAGAGTTTATTTACGACAATATAATGATGCAGAATAATATTATTCATGGAGCTCATCAATATAATGTAAAAAAATTATTATTCTTAGGTAGTACATGTATCTACCCAAAACTATCCCCTCAACCATTAAAAGAAGAATATTTATTAACTGGTTCATTAGAACCGACGAATGAATGGTATGCGATAGCAAAAATATCAGGCATAAAAATGTGCCAAGCATATCGAAAACAATATGGTTGTGATTTTATTTCTGCAATGCCTACCAACCTTTATGGCCCTGGAGATAATTTCGATTTACAAAACTCTCATGTATTACCTGCTTTAATTAGAAAGTTTCATGAAGCAAAAAATAATGGAGATACCACAGTAACTATCTGGGGAACTGGAACACCTAAAAGAGAGTTTTGTTATGTTGATGACTGTGCAGATGCCTGTTTATTTTTGATGGAAAACTATAGTGATGAAGATATTGTTAATATCGGTGTTGGTGAAGATATTTCTATACAAGATTTAGCATTACTTGTGAAAAAAATTGTAGGCTATGAAGGTGAATTAGTAAATGATGAATCAAAACCAGATGGTACACCAAGAAAGTTAGTAGATACTAAGAAAATAAATTCATTAGGATGGCAAGCTAAAGTTACTTTAGAAAAAGGTATTGGTATCACATATAAAAAATATAAAGAAAATATTAAATAATGTATTTTATTAATTTGAATAGTATCGAACTATATTAGTTAGATTAATGCAAATAACTTATTATTTGATTTTAAGCGGGCTTTTTATTCTAACCATCTTAAAGCCTCCTGTTGGTATTGTCTCTGTTTTAATTATGTTTAGTTTAGAGCAATGGGGACAATCAGTAATCCCTATGTTATTAACATATAGTTCGATTACTAATTATGCAATTGCATTCATAGTTCTTTCAGGATATCTCAGTAAAAAATTATTTTTTAAGTCAATTCCACAAAACAGAAATAATTCAATAAAATTTTATACGTTTTTTTTATATATTTATGCATGTATAACTGTTGTATGGTCACAAAATATAGAGTTAGGTACAAGTAAATGGATATCTCAAGGTCCTTATTTGCTTTTAATTCTTGGTTTAGCTCCTCTATTAGTACAAAGAACAAAAGATTTTTTTGTTATATTTGATTATTTAATACTTTTTTCCACACCATTATTATTTCTATTAGCTTTTTATGTTGAATGGGATGGTCGTAGGATTCTTTTAAATAGCAGTTATGGTGTATATGGTAATCCATTAGAAATTTCTACTTTAGCAGGTATTATCTTATTAGTAAGCATATTTCACATGCCAACTTTATTTCGTAAATATTGGTCTGTTATAAAATATGTTGTAATTGGTTTATGTGTTTACGTACTTGCTCTTTCAGGCTCAAGAGGTCAGATGATAGGAGCTCTGTTAGTACCGATGATTCTTTGGCCGTTAAGATATAGTACAAATAAAATAGGTAGTTATATATTACTGATTATTATGGCTAGTTTTTTAATATTCATAGCAGGAAGTTTTATCAATGACATATGGTCAGATAGTAGTCGTTGGTCTAAAGATGAAAACACTGAAGTAGTTATGGATAGGTTTAGAGCTAGTATAATGTTATTAAAAATTTGGGTAGAAGATCCATTTGCAATAATAGCAGGTTTAGGTAATGGCTCCTCATACGACCTAATTGGTTTTTATCCACATAATGTTCCCGTAGAAATATTAGCAGAAGAAGGGATAATTGGTTTTTGCATTTATTTAATAATATTAATCTTGGTCTATAAAAAAATAAGATGGCTATTAAAAATGAGTAGCAAAGATAAAGAAAGAAGAACAGTTGTTGTTATTATCATGTCTATATTATTATTTTATTTATTACTTTCTTTAAAGCAAGGTAGCTTACTTGGGAATATGGTATTTTTTATGATGGTTATCTTAGTTGGAAAAATGGAAGCTATGAAAAGAACTAAGAAGATGCTAACTACATAACTGTACTGTCTAATGTGTTAACACTTAATATAAATAAAACATTATGAATAAAATATTAGATTTTAATTATTCAATTTTCCTAAAATATGGAATTATATTATTCATATTTTATATTTTATTTAATTCAAATTTTTCATATGCATCTAATGACTTCCGCATTTTTGATGCAATGAATTTTAAGAAAAAACCTGATTTAACTGTATATGGTCTTGAAGAAATAAAAATAATATATAGTGGTGAATTATGGCATAAGAATGAAGACAGAGTTAATACTCCTAGATTATCAAGACTAAAAAAAATATTAAATCATTCACGCACGACTAAAGATGGATTGTTAATTTTTGATGTGGAACATTGGAAGTTAACAGGCAAAGATAATTTAGTTGAAGAAAGTATAAATAAATATATAGAAATTATTAATCAAGCAAGAAATATTAATAATAATATTTCATATGGCTATTATGGAATGGTTCCTATTCGTGATTATTGGCGGGCAAAACAAAAGAAAGGTAATTCTAAAAAGAATCAGTGGCATAAAGAAAATGATAAATTAATGAGGTTTGCAGATAGTGTAGATGCTTTGTATCCGTCTATCTATACATTTTATACAGATATTGATGGTTGGATTAAATATGCGGAAGCTAATTTAATAGAAGCTAAAAGGCTTGCTAAAGGCAAACCTGTTTATGCATTCGTTATGCCTTTTTATCATGATTCTAACAAATTACGTAAAGGCCAATTGATAGATAAAAATTATTGGGCAGTTCAGTTAGAAACGATATTTTGCCATGCTGATGGAATAGTAATATGGTCAGGTAACTCAAGAACATGGTCAAATGATTCAGATTGGTGGTTAGAGACACAAAAGTTTATTAAAGCACTTGATGTAAAAAATAAATCTACTTGTGAGAATGATATATAAAAGTGTTTAAATATTTGAATTATTTTTCTAGGAAATTTCTTCCAGTATCTATTTATAAATCTATTTCAGAATCTTCACTTGCTAAACGAATTTTAAAAGGTTCAATCTGGGTTGTATGTGGGAATGGTGCATCTAGATTACTTACTTTGTTAGCTATGATAATGGCTGCAAGAATACTTGGAAAAGATCTTTTTGGTGAGTTTGCGATAATACAATCAACTATCGGTGTGGCTGGTTTATTTGCAGGAGTAGGTCTTGGAAATACAGGAACACGATTTGTTGCAAATTACATTGAATCTAATCCTTCAAGAGTTGGTCGTGTTATAGGTATGTTAGATATCGTTGCTTTAATTTTAGTTACAATAGCAGGATCGATTTTATTTTTTTCAGCTGATTATATATCTGAATTTATATTTAATTCTAAAAAATTAGCAGAGCCTCTATTGTGGGGAATTATCTTAATGGCTGCGCTTGTAATTAATGGTGTTCAAAATGGAGCTTTATATGGATTAGAACGTTTTGATTTAGTAGCCATATTAGCGATTACTCAAGCGATATCTCTCATTATATTTATTTGGTTTTTAACGAACACTATGGGAGTTTCAGGAACAGTATTAAGCTTAGGCCTCAGTGCTTGTATTGTTATATTTATTGGTCGATTTATCTTATTAAGGGAAATTAATAGAAAAAATATCAAAATTACATACTTCGATTGGTGGGAAGAAAAAGATATTTTTACAAATTATAGTTTACCAATGACTTTAGCCAGTTTACTTGCTACGCCAGTTATGTGGTTTTCTATGATTATTTTAGCTAATTCTATTGATGGTTATGGGGAGCTTGGTTTATTTCAAGCAGCTTATCAATGGCACGGACCAATGATATATATTCCTATGGCAATAATGTCTGCAAGCATTCCAGTTTTGGTTCAAGAATGGGAAGCGGGAAGAGTAAAAGAATTTACTTTAGTTATTTCCAAGATATATCGTAGTTTAATAATAGTTGGCGGTGTAATCGTTTTAATAATTTCATTTTTAAGTCAGTGGATAATGTCTTTTTATGGCTCCGAATTTGAAGAGGCTTGGTTGATATTAGTATTATTAGTTGCTGCTGCACCATTACATGCGCTATCAAAAATATTTAGTGGTGCATTATTAGGAATGAATAAAGCAAGCGAAGTGTTAAAAGTAAATATTGTCTGGAGTTTTATAATGGTCATCTTAGCTAGTACTCTTGTACCAAAATTTGGTGCATTTGGTTTAGCTTTAAGTTTTTTTATCGCATATTTAATATTAGCTATTTTAAATTATAGTGTTTTAAATTTCAGGATAAAACAACATCACAATTATAAAAAAACAAAAGAATATTTTATTTGATATTTACGATATATCGATTTTTATAAAAAATATACTTTAAATTACAAGACACTGTATATTTATGTCAATTTCTAAGATTAAGTTAGCAATATGCCAACCATTAATTCCTTCTTACCGAAAACCTTTTTTTGAAGAGCTTGGAACTAGATACAATTATGATTTAACGATTTATTCAGGTGATTCTAAAGGTAGTTTATTCACTATTAAGAAATCTTCTAATTATAGTTATAAAACCGCTCCAGTTAGACATTTGAAAATAGGTAATAAAGTTATCAAATTTCAATTAAAACAAATAGGAACAGTATTATTTAAAAAATATGATATTGTCGTTTTACCTTGGGATTCAGGTTTTTTATCAATGTGGGTTACATTATTTTTTGCGAAAATATTTAATGTGCCAATTATTTTATGGGGTCATGGATACTCTAAAGAACCAGGTAGTTTTAGAGATTATGTCAGAAATTTAGCTGCCAATACTGCAGATGCGATTATACTGTATAGTGATACAGTAAAAAAAAATATTTTAAAAATTGATAACTTAAAAAATCATAATATATATATCGCGCCTAATGCATTAGATTATAAAGAGGTTGCGATAGCTAAAGAATTTTGGCTGGATGGTAATAAATTAGTAGATTTCAAATTAGAAAATGATTTAAACCAGTCTAATAATATTATCTTTGTTTCAAGATTAGAGTCTAATAACAAAATAGATATGTTGTTAGACTCTTTGAAATTGATGAAAAAAAATAATATAAAATTAATTATTATTGGTGATGGTTCTCAAAAGCAAACGTTAATTGAATATAAAAATAAATTAGGATTGGATAATGTTATATTTACTGGCGCGATTTATGAGCAAAAAGATTTATGCCCTTGGATGCTGAGTTCTAAATTATGCTGTTATCCTACAAATATTGGTCTTAGTTTAATACACGCTTTTCAATATGGCCTTCCTGTAATCACTAGTGATTTAATCAATAATCATGGTCCTGAAATTGAATCTTTAATCGATGGTTATAATGGCTATTTCTATGAAGATGGCTCAATAGAAAGTATGAGTGAAAAATGTCTCGAAATTATAAACAATAATAAAAAGGCAAAAGAATTATCAAATAATGCATTGATGACTTCGAAAAAATATTCTTTAGATAATATGTTAAATGGTTTTAATAAGGCAATAGAATCATGTGTAGATTAATTTCTTACTATAAAAAATAAAATATCTAAATGCTACACATTGTTCATATTATTGGATCCATTAACCGCAAGCACGGCGGGCCTGGGGAAGTGGTTTGTAATCTTGGTTTATCGCAACATAAATTGGATGCAAAAGTTACAATTATCACAAAAAACTCACAAAATAATATATTAAATGAAATAGAACATAATATTAATATTATTGAGTTAGATAATAATACTAAATTTATTAATAATAATGATCGAACAAAAATATTAAATTTTCTTGATAAATATAAAGATGAAAAGTTAATATTTCATATGCATGGGGTATGGGAGCTAATGCTTTATTTTAGTTCAAGGTTAATTATTAATAATAATTATAAATATATTATAATGCCCCATGGAATGTTAGATCCTTGGTCTTTAGAGCAAAAAAAACTAAAAAAAAGATTGGCCATTCAGTGCTATGTGAAAAGCTATTTTAATAATTCAGAATCAGTACATGTTCTTACTAAGAAAGAAGAGCTAGATACCATCTCTGTTTTTCCAAATGTAAATACTCAAATTATTCCAAATGGAATAGATTTAAATAGAATTTACGATAAAGACAAGCTGTCTGATAAAATCAAACAATATAAAAATCAAGCTTATATCTTATTTTTATCAAGGATTCATTTTAAAAAAGGTCTCGATTATTTAATACCTGCCTTAAAAAAAACACAGAATGATTATCCAGAATTAAAATTAGTAGTAGCTGGTAATGATGATGGGCATTTGGAAGAAATTCAGAAACTAATCGAGCAGCTAAATATTAAAAAATCTATAGATTTTATAGGTCCTGTTTATAATTCTGATAAATTATTTTTGATGGAGCATGCTAAAATATTTTGTTTGCCTTCTCGACAAGAAGGTTTTAGCGTCGCAATATTGGAAGCATTAAGTGTAGGGACACCAGTTGTAATATCTGATAAATGTAATTTTTCTGATGTGGTGATTGAAGAAGTAGGGTTGGAGTTTAATCTGTTGTTAAATGATAATAAAAAAACGATTGATAATCTAACACAGACATTATTATCTTTCTTAAAGATTGAAAAAAATACTAGAAGTAGTATTTCAGAAAAAGCAATTAAACTAATATCAAATAAATATACCTGGAATAAAATAGCTAGATTGACTCTAAATTTATACCACAAAACTCTAATTAAAAATGAACAATAATAATTTTTTAAGAATTAACATAGTGGCAGGCCCTTTTTTACCTATTGGCGGAGGTCCTTCGGGAGCTGTGGAAAAACGTTGGATGTCTGTTGCTAAGCATCTATCAGAACAAGGACATCAGGTGACGGTCATTGGTAGGAAATGGGAAAGCCAGCAAAAAATTGAGATTATAAATAAAAATTTAAAAGTAATAAGAAAGAGTGGGTATACTAGATCATCATCATTAAAAATTGATCTTTTGAAAGATGCGTTATATTCATTTAGAGTTTTTGCTAATATTCCACAAGCTGATGTTACAGTCACAAATGTATTTTGGTTGCCAGTAATTGGGCAATTAAGAAGAAAAAAACTTGGGAAAATAGTTGTGAACGTAGCTAGATTTCCTAAAGGTCAAATGGGTCTATATAAAAATGTTGATAGAATTTCAGCTGTAAGCTCTGCTATTTCTAATGAAATAATTTCACAAACACCTCAAGTTGAAAATATTACAAAAGTAGTTCCTAACCCAGTTGATTTGGAATCATTTTATCCCGATAAAGCAAAATTACATAAGATGAACTCGTATAGAGTTTTGTATACAGGCAGAGTCCATGAAGAAAAAGGAGTTCATTTATTAGTAGAAGCTTGTAAAGAGTTATCTTTATCATATCCAACAGTACACTTATCGATCTTAGGTCCAGTAGATATACAACATGGAGGTAGTGGAGATAATTATCTATCAAAATTAAAAAAAATAGCTGATGGGTTAGATGTTTCATTTGAGAAATCTATTTCTGAGCCAAAAAAATTAGCTGAACGTATGAGAGAGACAGATTTTTATTGCTACCCTTCTTTAGCTGACAAAGGTGAAGCATTTGGAGTAGCCCCATTAGAGGCTATGGCCTTAGGTTTTCCTCCGATAATTTCTAACCTTGCATGTTTTAAGGAATTTGCTGAAAAAGACAAAAATTGTTTTATTTTCGATCATAAATCTGAGAATCCTACTGAATCTTTGATCTCAGTAATGAGAACAGCTTTTGAAAAAAGAGAAATGTTAATTGAAATGAGTAATAATGCTATTACAACGTCTAAATTATTTAGTGTTGAAAATATTGCAAATAAATATTTATCTGATTGGCAAGATTTAATTAATAATAGTAGTACATAATATGGAAGGAAATACTTTTACAAGATCCGTTAGATTGTTATCTCATCTATTTACTCATCCTCAGGATATTATTCCTTATATTAAAGAGGGGCCATTGAGTAAAAAAACTCCGATTGATTTAGAAGTACCTTGGTTTTCGCATGCATGTATACGATTTTTAAATGAAAATATAAAACCTGGTCAAACCATATTTGAATATGGTGCAGGTGGTTCAACACTATTCTTTTTATCTAAAGGTGCAAGAGTAGTATCAACGGAGGATAATGCCTTTTGGTTAAAAAACGTAGAAAAAAAAATTGCAGAAAGATATTCATTAGAAAATATATCAGTTCAACTTCAATTACATGAATTTGATTTTGATGATGTAAGTAAATTTTCTGAATCAAATTATTTAAATTCAATTCCTGATAGTGAATTTGATATTTATTTAGTAGATGGGATTGAGAAAAAAGAAAAAGTAAGACCTACATGCTTTGAACATATTCAAAAAAAAGTAAAGCCTGGGGCCTGGATTATCGTAGATGATTCATGGCGTTATCCTGAAATACTAGATTCATCTACAGCAAAATCGATAAAAAGATTTAAAGGAACAGGGCCGTGTCGCCCAGGTGTTACAACAACCGATATTCATTTTTATTAGTCGATTATTCTTTATTATTTCTATGACGTATTATTGTTGCTGGATTACCTGCGACAATTGTGTTTTCTGCTACATTTTTAGTGACAACAGAGCCACCACCAACAACAGCGTTATTACCGATTGATACTCCAGGAAGAATCAAACTTCTTACACCAATAAAAGCTTCTTTTCCAATATGTATAGGAGCTACGATAAGAGGTGCGCTTGGTTGTTCTAGGTCATGACTACCTGTACATAGATAGCACTCTTGAGCAACAGTACATTCTGCTTCAAGTTTGATTGGAGCAAGATTATAGACAATAACGTTTTCACCTAAGCATGAATGATCAGATAGGTATAAATTCCATGGCATTTTTATTCTGGCAGAGCTTGATATAAATGGACTTCCTAGAATTTTTGCACCAAAGATTTTCAATAGAAAATTTCTCCATCGTTTAAAAGGCTTAGGTGATGGACGGAATAAGAATAGCCATACAATATGCCAGAATAGTACTTTTATTCTTGTGAAAATACTCCAAGGAGAATCATATTTAGAATTTTGTTTATACGTTGTATAAATAGAATCTAATTTTTTTTGATGTTCACTTTCATGCGATTGTTCGTTCATAGTTTAAAATTTTAATTAAAATGAATAAGGTAATACTTAAAATTGAAAGTATCAATTATAACAGCAACATATAATAGTATAGAAACGATAGAAGAATCTATTAAATCAGTACTTTCTCAGGATTATCAGGATATTGAATTTATTATAGTAGATGGTTGTTCGACAGATGGAACGAAAGAATTATTAAAAAAATATAATTCGAAAATTGATAGGATTATTTCAGAACCGGATAAAGGTATTTATGATGCGTTAAATAAGGGAATTAACTTATCTACAGGAGATATAATTGGATTTATGCACTCGGATGATTTATTTCATGATTCATATGTTATTAAAAATATTGCTAATAGTTTTCAGGAAAAAAATATAGATGGTATATATGGAGATTTAATTTACGTTAAAAAAGATAATCCAGATGATATTATCAGGTATTGGAAGGCCGGAAAATTTAGTAATAGAAAACTTAAATTAGGCTGGATGCCTCCTCATCCGACACTGTATCTGCGAAAAAAAATCTATAATTCTTATGGTTGTTTTGATACTTCATACAAAATTGCTGCTGATTATGATTTTATTTTAAGGGTCTTAAGCAAACCAGATGTTAGTATAAAATACTTGCCAAATGTATTTGTTAAAATGCGTGTCGGCGGGGCAAGTAACCGTTCAATTAAAAATATTCTGGAAAAATCTAATGAAGATTATAAAGCAATTAAATCTAATTCAGTTGGAGGCTTACATTCTTTAATTTTTAAAAATATTGTAAAACTGCCACAATTTATTATGCGTAAAAAAATATCATGAATCTTAATATTTCAGTACTGATTCTCACTTTTAATGAAGAAATAAATATAGCTGATTGCATTAAAAGTGTTCCTTGGTGTAACGACATTGTCATATTAGATTCATATAGTCAGGATAAAACATGCGAAATTGCTAAATCTCTTGGAGTCAAAGTAATTCAAAATAAATTTGAAGGTTATGCTAAACAACGTAACTTTGGTCTAAAAAAAATTGAATTTAAAAATCCATGGGTTCTAATGTTAGATGCTGATGAAAGATGTACTGATGAATTATATCAAGAACTTTTAAATCACCCTGATATCAAAGAGCCGACAACAGAATGTGCTCTTATGTATTTTCGTAGAAAAGATCATTTTTTAGATAAATGGATAAAACGTAGCAGTGGTTATCCTACATGGTTTGGTCGATTAGTTAAGCCAGATTATGTTGAGGTTAAAAGAGAAATAAATGAAGAATATACAACAGAATATGAGAAAACTAATCTGGATGCTCATATAGAGCATTTCCCGTTTAATAAAGGCTATTCATATTGGCTGGAAAGACATAATAAGTATTCTACCATGGAAGCGGAAGTTTTATTTCAAGGGGTAAGAGATAAATTGCCTTATAAGGCTTTACTTTCAAAAGACCCTGGAGTGAGGCGAAAGAAACTAAAACAAATTGTATATTCATTGCCTTTCAGACCTTTAATTATTTTCCTGATCTTATATATATTCAGAGGAGGCTTTTTAGAAGGTAAAGCTGGTTTTGTATTTTGTATTTTGCGAGCCACGTATGAAATGATGATAGACTTAAAAGTATTAGAGTTAAAACGAAGAAAACAAAACTTAACAATCTAGATTATGAACAAATTAAATCAGACAAATATTACTATATTGATAATTCTTTTGGCAGGCATAGCTATATCAGCCTATTTATTTTATCCAGGTTTTTCTCAAATGGTTAGATGGTGGATGAACAGAGAAGAATATTCTCATGGCTTTCTAATCCCTATCGTTGCTTGTTATTTTATTTGGCAAAAGAGATTCGAGCTGGAAATATTAGAATTTAAATCTTCCTGGGTAGGGTTATTGATTTTATTGCTTGGATTGTTTGTTGGTCTTATTGGTATAAAAGGAAGTATCCTCACAATACAACAATATGCTTTCGTTATATGTATTTATGGAATTATATATACGCTAGTAGGGCAAAAAGTATTTAGATTATTGTGGGCACCACTATTACTATTGATGTTCATGGTTCCACTACCTTCTTTTTTATACGCAACTCTATCACAAAAGTTACAACTTATTTCATCAGCTATAGGTGTGGCAGTAATACGATTATTTGATATTAGTGTTTATTTAGAAGGCAATGTGATTGATTTAGGTGTTTATAAACTCCAAGTAGTGGAAGCATGTAGTGGACTTCGTTATTTGTTTCCTTTGATGAGTTTTGGATTTATTTGTGGTTATCTATTCAGTGCTCCCTTATGGCAAAGAATAGTTATATTCCTAACGACTATTCCCATTACAGTATTAATGAATAGCTTTCGTATTGGCATGATAGGAGTTTTAGTTAATTACTTTGGAATAGAACAGGCAGAAGGATTTCTTCATGATTTTGAAGGATGGATTATCTTTATGGCATGTGTTGGAATTTTGTTTTTAGAAATGTGGCTTTTCACAATTATATTTAATAAAGGGCGAAAATTATCTGAGGTGTTTGGTTTAGAAGTTCCAGAACCAATAAAAGGAGGACAACTAGCTACGCGAAAAATTGCTCCTTTATTTATTATGACTATTCCATTATTAATTCTAGCTCTAATTGCGTTCAAGTCATTAGAAAATAAAGGTTATGATATTCCTGAGCGGCATCAGTTCGTATCATTCCCTGATGAAATAGGTAGTTGGCAAGGGACTCGTAGTAATATGGAACCACAATTTGTTAGTGCATTAACTGGAATGACAGATTACATTATTTCTGATTATAAACATAAAGGTTCGGACAATATCAATTTTTATGTAGCCTATTACGATACACAAAAAGCTGGGAGTTCAATTCATTCTCCAAGAACTTGCTTGCCAGGCGGTGGTTGGGTAATTAAAGATCTACAAACCGTAGCCTTGAACGAAGTTGATTTTCGAGGAACTCCATTAAATGTTAATCGTGCACTAATTCAATATGGAGAGGCACGCCAGTTAGTTTATTACTGGTTTCAACAACGTGGCCGTAATATAACGAATGAATATTTAGCGAAATGGTATTTGTTTTGGGATTCATTAACCCGCAACAGAACCGATGGAGCTTTGATTCGTGTTATTTCTCCTCTAGGTAAAAATGAAGATATCACCTTGGCAGATAAACGATTGACTGAATTTATGTCAGAATCAAATGAACTATTACAGGACTATATCCCTAACTAAGGAAAGGGCTCAGTATGTCTAACTTGTGACGTACTTATATTACTATGCTTCTATTTAATATCTTCATGCTTTCCATGTTATGCAGCTTGTTGTTGATTCCTCCATTGATGAAGTTAGCTGTTCGTTTTAAATTTGTTGATACACCCGATGAACGAAAAGTCCATACAGGTGCTATACCTAGAATTGGTGGTATCGCAATGGTCATTGGTTCGCTTGTATCGATATTACTTTTTGTACAACTTGATCAACGAACTATAGCATTTATTATTGCGACTATTGTATTAGCTGGATTTGGAATGTGGGATGACCGAGTACAGTTAGGTTATCGGATTAAGTTTGTTGGCCAATTGCTTGCCTCTTTTATTGTGATCTTTTTTGCAGATATAAAAATAGACTCTATGTCATTTTTATATAATGGAATCATTCCAGATCTTTATGCAATACCATTTACCTTTTTTGTTTTATTAGGTGCAATGAATGCAATTAATTTATCAGATGGTTTGGATGGTTTAGCAGGTGGGGGTGCTTTATTAAGCTTAGGTGTGATAGCTATTTTAGGTTATCAAGCCGAAGATGTTTCTTTTGTTATGATAACATTAGCGGTTATGGGAGCTGTGTTTGGTTTTTTACGTTTTAACACTCATCCAGCTGTTATATTTATGGGGGATACAGGTAGTCAATTTTTAGGATTTGCTATTGGAGTACTTGCGATTATATTAATCCAGGATGTTAATCCTGTTTTGAGCCCATCGATTGGTATGGTTATTTTAGGTTTGCCAATACTAGATACTTTTATAGTGATTTGTACTCGATTATTAAACGGTAAGTCGCCATTCAAACCTGATAAAAACCATATTCATCATAAGTTACTTAATATTGGATTAGACCATTATGAGGTCGTGTTTGTTATTTATCTGATTCAATCATTGATGGTCATCTGTGCGTATTTTTTTCGTTATTACCAGGATTATGCAATTCTTTTTTATTACATATTATTTGGTATTTTGATCAATATTCTATTAGTAAATTCTAAACCGAAAGATTCAGAGCTTAGAAAAGATTCAAGAATATCGTTCATGAAACGGTTTTTGGGTAGTGTTGGAGACAAACGACCATTCTTAGTATTAGCTATTTCGAGTTTACTCTTGTTATTTATTCCTACGTTCTTTTCTTGGGTTGCATTTTCAGTAGGAAATATTCCTATTATTTTGTCGACTATTGCGCTGATTCTTGTGATAACCATTATCGGAAGTCAGTTTTATCCAAAAACCGAAGCATCTGATTTGATCATTCGTATAGGTTTATATGTGGTTAGTACATTTAGCATTTATTTAATCTATACAGAACCTGGGTTATTGAACTCTTCTCGTTCTACTTTGAATATCATATTTGCAGTATTAGCATTATTTATAATTCTTGGATTAATGATGCCTGATAGAGGTAAGGTAAGTGTGACTCCGTTGGATTACATCATTATTTTTATAGTGATTTCGTTCACGGCGTTTACTTCGAGTTTGAATGATGATGCGATTGGTTTTGCATCTTTGATAGCATGGCTATTCGTGTTATTTTACGCCTCTGAGTATTTACTGATGTCGATACGGAAACATCAATATACTATTAAAGGAATTTTATTAATTTGCTTTAGTTCATTGCTGATCTGCACTTTTGTGTAATATTCCTGTAAAAAATACCTTGTTTTCAGAAATATTTAACAGATTTATTCTATTTTTTCACTAAACTGTAATTTTTAACGGTAACAATTCGACCCCATGAATATGATCAAACAACTATTTATTATTTCCCTAGCAATTTTTATCACCGCTTGCGGTAGTCCAGAGGACCGAAAAGCAGAATATTTTCAAAAAGGTGAAGCACTCTTTGAACAGGGTGAGTATGAAAAAGCTCGTCTGGAATACAAAAACGTACTACAAATTGACCCTGAAGATCTTGAGGCCCATTACAAAATGGCTCTCACACAAGAAAATTTACAAGAATGGCGTTCTGCAGCTGGGCATTATAGTAAAGTTCTAGAATTGGATCCGAAACATACAAAGTCAAGAATCGCAATGGGACAGTTTTATTTACTAGCTCGTGCGATAGAGAAGGCTGAAGAAGAAGCAAAAATTGCATTAGAAAATGATCCTGAAAATGCAGATGCTCTGGCTTTTATGGGTAGTGTGAAAGCTCAGAAAAAAGAATATGCCGTTGCGCGTTTCAATGCAGAAAAGGCTTTAAAACTTGAACCGAATAATATTAATGCACTTTCATTAATGGGTGCTATTTATGTAAGCGAGAAAAAGTTTGATGAAGCCATCGCATTATTACAAAAAGGCATCAAAAATAATCCTGAAGATACACGCTTAAAGACAATTCTTGCAGGTATATATGCAAGTCAAAAAGAAATGTTAAAAGCAGCTGATATCATGAAACAGTTGGTAAGACAGCAACCAGACGTTTCGGCTCATCGTGTTAGGCTCGCAACCCTATATACAACTGCGAAAGAAATGGATAAAGCAGAATCAGTATTACGTCAAATGGCGAAAGATTTACCTGATGATAACAATGTTAAATTATTGTTGATTAAATTTCTTGCAGATAATCGTGATGAAGATACTGCCAAAGCTGAATTAGTTAAAATGGTGGAAGCTGAGCCTGAAAATTATCAGCTTAAATTTAGTCTTGCTAAAGTCTATGAAGCTGAAGCTAAATCAGAAGAAGCTATTAAGATCTACGAAAGTATTATTGAAGCTGAAGGCATTAAACCAAATGGTCTAAAAGCACGTAACGAAATCGCAGAACTTTACGCTCGTATTCGAGAAATTGAAAAAGCTAAAATCTTATTAGCAGAA
The DNA here is from genome assembly GCA_965243205.1 of Gammaproteobacteria bacterium. GTDB lineage: Bacteria > Pseudomonadota > Gammaproteobacteria > Eutrophobiales > Eutrophobiaceae > CBDEUK01. Next base: position 684,660 of record CBDEUK010000002.1, on the reverse strand, counting down.
GTTTTAGCTGAAAACCCTAATGATCAACAAGCACTAACGCTTCGGGGTAAGATTGCTTTAGCAGAACAAGATGCGAACACTGCAATTGCTGATTTTCGTTCAGCAATGCGCGATCAACCAAATTCTGTCCGACTCTTACGTTTGTTAGCTAGGGCGCATGCTGCAAATAATGAATTAAGCCTATCGCGTGATATGTTGAAACGAGCGGTAAATCTAGCGCCTGATAACTTTGTATTACGTGAAGACTATATTCGAATACTAGCAGCGAATAACGATGTTGATGGGGTTGTAAAACAATTGGATGAAGTGCTAGAGATTCAACCAGAGAATCTTGGTGCTATGCAAACTATGTTTCGTGTGATGGTATCTCAGAAAGATTGGGATTCTGCGAATGAAGTCGTGACGCGAATAAAGGCAGCACACCCTGATAAGCCTATCGGTTATCACTACGCTGGTTTACTTAAACAAGCTCAACAAAAACTTGAAGACAGTATTCCTGAGTTTGATAAAGCGATTGAGTTAGCACCAGATGCAATTCAACCGTTAACTCAAATGGTTAAATCTTATTTATCATTAAAGAAAACAGATGATGCTATTCAAAAATTAAAAAATGTTGTTAAGGCAAATGACAAAAACTTTGTCGCGCATAATTTATTGGGAGAAGTATTGTTATTCAAAGGTGACCGTAAAGACTCATGGCATTCATTTGATAAAGCTATGAAATTAAAACCTGATTGGGCACTGCCTTATCGCAATAAAGCTAATTTATATTTAATGAATGAACAGGAAGATCAAGCCGAAATTGTTTATAAAAAAGGTATTAAACAAACGGAATCTTCTATTATTTTGGTCACAGAATTAGCGAAGCTATATGAAAAACAATCGGAGTTTGATAAAGCAATTTCTATTTACGAAGAAGTGCTTATTAAAGAAGAAGAAAACGTTTTGGCTGCTAATAATCTTGCGATGTTATTGATGAATTATCGTGGTGACGAACAAAGTTTGAAACGAGCAGCGATATTGGTTGAAGGTTTAAAAGAACAAAATAGTCCAGCATATTTAGATACTGTAGGTTGGCTATATTATAAACAAAATAATATTGTTGGTGCGATTGATTATCTTGAAAAAGCAGTGGAGCTTGCGCCTAACTCACCGGAATTACATTATCATTTAGGAATGGCTTATTACAAAAAAGGCGATAATCAAAAAGCTAAAGATGCATTAGTTGCTGCTACAGGTGAAAAAGCAGATTACTATGGTATTGAAGAAGCGAAAGCTGCTTTGAAAAAATTATAATAATTTTACTAAACAGATAAAAAAAACCGACTTTATGTCGGTTTTTTTTATCGAAAATAATTAAATATTAACTTTCATCCATTTTTTTATTGAATATGTATGTTTTTCAAAAAGTAGATACATAATCCAGCTCGTAATTAAACATATAATTATGGATGAAATGAAAAAAAGAATGTTATTAAAGTTTATAGATTGTGATTTTGGAAATCCTAAATAATTTAGTAATTGTAGGATAGGGTAATGACATAAATATAGTGTATATGAAAATGAGGCTAAATAACTGCCGGCAATATCAATTATTTTTATCAAATGATTTCTAGGTTTTAATAAAATAATTTGTCGTATGAATAATGCAATACCAATTGATAATAACAATATCGAAATTTCATAAGAAGGAAAGTATTTCTTAAACCATAAATTATTTATTGAGACTGATTCAAAATTTATTTGAGTTGATGCTATAGAATAAAGAATCAATACATTAGAAATAATAAAGCTTTTAATTGAAAATTCTTTAGGCAAATTAAAATATGCTATAGCGCCAATTATCCATGAAAATAAATATACAATTTTTAACTCTGTAAAAACACCAAAGACAAGTATTAATAAAAATAGACTAAATGCATTAATTTCTTTTTTATTTATAAATAGAGCGCCCAAAGAATAAGCAAATATATAAAACCATATTTCATATGCTAGAGACCATAATGGTCCATTTCCTGCGAATGGCTGAAAAAATACACCTTGTAATGAAAATAAGTTTCCAAAAAGTTCATATACATCAAACGGGTTTCCAATTATCTTTTGTATTAAAGCAGTTAAAATCAGAGCTGGAATTAAAGGCAGAAAAATTCTAACAGAACGATCTATTGCATAATCTTTTGGTTTAAATGTATTTTTTAAAACCCGATCAAAAACTTTACCTCCAACTAAAAAACCACTTAGAACAAAAAAAACAATGACTGCTTCGTTGCCTATTCTGGTTAGAGCATAAAAAATAGTAATCAATACAGATTTATCAGAATCTTCAAGTAATCCATATTTAACAAAGGATGAGCCTCTAGCGTGTACAATTACAACAACTAAAGCTGCTAAAAATCTTATTAGATCAAGCCAATATAAATGTTTGTTATTGTTCACATTGTTGTCTCTATTAATTTTAATAGTTATTAAGTAGCTTAATCATTTCTAAAGCATATCTTTTACCCAACTTATTTATGCTTGGGTTATCAAAATGCCATTGATCAAAAGTATTCAAATCTATACTGCTCACGTACGAACTATAAGCTATCTCAGTAGATAGTTTTCTAATCTGAGCATTTAACATAGGCGCATTATTTATTTCTCCAGCTATGAAAGGTAGTTTTTCGTTTTTCAAATCTGTTCTCAGATCGAAAATTAGTTTTTTTAGATTGACGAAATATTCGGAGGGCTCATCAATATTAGATTCTCCTTGATGCCAAAGAATACCTTTAATCTTTCCTCCTTGAGCAGATTTAGCTCGGAAGATAATTTCATTATAGAATTTTTTTCCTTTTAACCATTCTTCTATTTTCGTTCCACCTTTAGCATTTACAATCAATCCTACTTCTTTATTTTTATATATATTTGTTAAGTGTTTACAAAAACTATAGCCAGGGCCAAGCTTTTGAGACGTTTTAGGTCCACGAATAGAAGAATATATATTTAAAGGGTTTTTGGCAGGAATCCAAATGCTTTGATTGTCTAATAAAAAGCAATTTTTAATTTCCAACATATCTTGTTTTAAAACGGGTGCTCTACCAGCCATATTTGACTGCCCAATAAGTAAATAGATATCTTTTTGCTTATTGGTTTCACAATATCCGTTCACTAAAAAAAATATGATAAATATAGAAAAAATATATTTCATATTACTAACATGATTACTAAATAATAGAGCAATATTAATTTTATATTTTTAATATTCTCGTTCTACTGAATATTTAGCTAAGGATTGTAGGGCTTCTACATAAGGTGAGAATTCGAATATTTCTAAAGCATTGATTGCTAGCTCGGCTTCTTTCCTTGCTAATTGTTTGGAGTATTCAATTGCACCTGTTTTAATGATTGCGTCTTGAATGGTTGATATATTTTCAAGTCCACCATTTGCTATTGCGGTACGGATGATTTTAGATTGATATTCATCGCCATGCCACATGGCATAAAGTAAAGGTAAGGTTGGTCTTCCTTCTGATAAATCATCGCCAATGTTTTTACCTAATTGTTGCGAAGATTCAGCAGTATAATCTAAACAATCATCGATGAGTTGAAATGCCGTACCTAAATGTTTTCCATAATTTGCCATAGCGATTTCTTGTTCTGTTGTCCCATTCGATATTACGGCAGATAGTTGTGCGGCTGCAGTAAATAATTTAGCGGTCTTATTATGAATAACTTCTAAATACGATTTTTCAGTAGTATCAGGATCGTGTGTGTTCAAAAGTTGTAATACTTCTCCTTCCGCAATGATATTTGTCGTTTCAGACAAAATTTCCATCACACGCATAGAGTTGACCGATACCATCATTTGAAAGGCGCGAGAATATAAAAAGTCACCGACCAGAACGCTGGCCTCATTACCCCATAATTGATTGGCTGTTTCACGTCCGCGACGTAACTTAGAGGCGTCTACTACATCATCATGAAGCAATGTAGCTGTATGAATAAATTCCAAGATTGCGGCTAATTTGATGTGATCGTTGCCGTTGTAGGCAAATACCCTTGAGCATAATAAATGTAGAGTAGGGCGCAGGCGTTTACCGCCACTATTAATTATATAGTGGCCTAATTGATTAATAAGTGCGATTTCAGAGTGCAAATTCTGTTGAATAAGTTGATTTACCTCGCCCATATCCTGACTGATCAGGCCACGAATGGCCTCAATGGTCATTTCTGGTCTAAGGCGAACTGGGCTGGAATTGCTTGAAATCGAACTGTTGGTCACGTCATCTCCTCTAATAATGCTATTGTGCCAATGCTGAGATTACTAGCCAAGTGAATATTCGATGAATCTGCGCAGATTTATCAGAAAATGGCCTTTTATACTTGTATATCTAGGGTTTATTTCATAGAATCTCGCCCCTTCAATTCTAGGGTAACTTCCTTTTCGGAGAACATGCGGATGTACGCAATTATTAAAACTGGTGGCAAGCAATATAAAGTTTCTGAGGGAGACGTATTGCGTGTTGAAAAATTAGATGCAGAAGCGGGCAAAACCGTCGAATTAGACGATGTTATGATGGTCGCTGATGGCGATAACGTTACCGTTGGTAAGCCATACGTTGATGGTGCTGTGGTCAGTGCTGAAGTTAGTGCTCATGGTCGCGGTAAGAAGGTTAAAATCATTAAATTTCGTCGCCGTAAGCATCATCGTAAGCAAATGGGCCACCGACAGTCTTATACTGAATTAAAAATTACTGATATCGCTGTTGGTAAAGCATCTAAAAAGAAAGCAGCTCCAAAAGCTGAAGCAAAACCAAAGGCTGCTCCTAAGCCAAAAGCAGAAAAACGCGATATTATTGCTGAAGCAGGTGCGGTAGATGATTTAACACGTATTTCTGGTGTTGGACCTGTCTTAGAAGGTAAACTGCACAAATTAGGCATAACTTCATTTAAGCAAATTGCTGAATTTACTAAAGAAGAGATCGAACGAGTTGATACTGAGCTTAATTTTAAAGGCCGAATCGAACGTGATGATTGGGTTAGTCAAGCTAAAGAATTCATGAAAGAGAGTTAATCTCAGAGGTTTATAACAATGGCACATAAGAAAGCAGGCGGTAGTACCAGAAACGGCCGCGATTCAGAATCCAAACGATTAGGTGTTAAACGCTTTGGCGGTCAAGTGGTAAAAGCGGGCAACATCTTAGTTCGTCAACGTGGCACCAAAATGCATGCTGGAGTAAATGTTGGTTTAGGTAAAGACCACACATTATTTGCGAAAGCAGATGGTAAAGTGGTATTTGAAACCAAAGGCCCGAAAAACCGTACATTTGTCAGTATTGAAGCGGTTTAAGGGTCAATTCTAATTTGTATAAAAACCCCGCTTCTGCGGGGTTTTTTATTTAATTTGAAAAAGTGTATAAGTAAGAAATAAGACAAAAAATACGATATACACCATTGATGCATAAACTACTCAAATAATAAAACCGACAGAATCTTCGGAGAACAAGGCGCGAGTTTTTCGAGGAATGGAATTTATATGAAAATAAATGAATACCGCAGAAAGATGAGCAACGAAGTAATTCGAAGATTATGGAAGTGTTTTAAATGAAGTTCGTAGACGAAGCAGTAATACGTGTTGAAGCTGGTAAAGGCGGTGATGGTTGCCTTAGCTTTCGTCGCGAGAAATATATACCACGTGGTGGTCCAGATGGTGGTGATGGTGGTGATGGTGGTAGCGTATATCTGGTTGCCGATGAAGGTTTAAATACCTTAGTCGATTTTCGTCATTCACGTTTATACCGTGCCGAGAAAGGTCAGCCTGGTATGGGTAAAGAACGCATAGGAAAAAAAGGCGAAGACTTATACATCAATGTGCCTTTAGGGACGGTTGTATATGATGAAGATACCGAAGAGCTCATGGGTGATATCACTGAAAAAGATAGCACGTTATTAGTCGCTCAAGGTGGTTTTCATGGTATCGGAAATACCCGATTTAAGAGTAGTACCAATCGTGCACCACGACAGTTTACAAAAGGCTCAGCAGGTGAGCAGAGGAATCTTCGGCTTGAGTTACAGGTGCTTGCGGATGTGGGTTTATTAGGTTTACCAAATGCAGGCAAATCGACTTTTATTAGCTCAGTTTCAGCTGCTAAGCCAAAGATAGCGGATTATCCGTTCACGACCCTATACCCACAATTAGGAGTAGTGCGAATTGAGCATGATCAAAGCTTTGTCATTGCTGATATCCCTGGTTTGATCGAAGGTGCGGCTGATGGAGCTGGCTTAGGTGTGCAGTTTTTAAAACATTTATCGAGAACCAGTTTATTGTTGCATTTAGTTGATATAAGCGGAGACGTTGCTGCCGAAAAGGTTATTGATGATATTACAACTATCACGAATGAATTAACGAAGTACGAAGAAGATTTAGGTCAAAAAACGCGTTGGTTAGTATTTAATAAGATCGATGCAATATTAGAAGACGACATGAAAGAACTGACAGAATCCATATTAGATACGCTGGATTGGAATGCCCCCAACTTTTGTATATCAGCAGCAACCGGTCAAGGTTGTGAAGCATTAACTTATGCCATTAATCAATGGATGAATGAGCAAGAGGACACATTCAATGAGTGAATATCGACAATCGATTAGCCAAGGAAAACGCTGGGTAATCAAGCTTGGTAGTGCCTTGATGACGGCTGATGGTGCTGGGCTGGAACATGCCAATATAAAACTTTGGTCAGATCAGGTTCTTGAATTGATTTCGCAAGGTATTGAAGTAGTTATCGTATCTTCTGGTGCTGTCGCCGCGGGAATTAACATACTGGGTTGGCAACAAAGACCAAGTGAATTAAAAGATCTGCAGGCAGCAGCAGCGGTTGGTCAAAAAGGCCTCATTCAAGTGTGGGATCAATCTTTCAAGCCACAAGGTATTCATACAGCCCAAGTCTTATTAACACATGAAGATATTGTTGATAGACATCGCTATTTAAATGCTCGAAATACTTTACGCCGTTTAATCGAGTTAAATGTGATTCCTGTGATTAATGAAAACGATACTGTCTCGACGGAAGAAATCCGCTTTGGTGATAACGATAGCTTAGCAGGGTTAGTTGCCAACCTTATCGAAGCCGATCTGGTTGTATTACTGACAGACCAAGAAGGCTTATTTAACAAAGACCCAAGGCATCATTCTGATGCAGAATTAGTAGTAGAGGCGAAAGCTGGTGATACTAAGCTAATTCCTTATGCAGGTAAGGGCGGTGCCTTAGGTCGTGGCGGTATGTTAACCAAACTACGAGCTGCTGAAATAGCAGCACGTTCAGGAGCTAATACGATAATTGCTAGTGGTAAAGTTCAAAATAGCTTACTGAAAATTAAACAAGGCGAAGAGATTGGTACTTTATTATTCAGCGACCAGGTACCTTTGGCTGCACGTAAACAATGGCTAGCCGGAAATCGTAATATTAATGGTTATTTAGTACTGGATGATGGTGCAGTGAATGTACTCAAATCAGAGGGAAAAAGCCTCTTAGCAGTTGGTGTGACCGATGTTGAGGGTGTGTTCAATCGCGGAGAGATTGTTGGCTGTAAAGATAAAAGCGGACAAGAAATTGCCCGAGGTTTGGTTAATTACGACGCATCTTCAGCTAAGAAACTCATAGGTCAACCAAGTCAGAAATTTCAGGAGATTTTAGGTTATATGGATGAAGCGGAGCTTATCCATCGAGATAATTTGATATTAGTTTGAGAATTATCCAGATACCGATTATTAAGTATCTGGATTATAGAATTCTTTTATAGAGCGTTGATTTGCGCGTTTAAACGGCTTTTATGGCGAGCGGCTTTGTTCTTATGAATCAAACCTTTATTTGCAGCTCTATCTAATAATGGAGCGGCTGTTTTAAAAGCTTCTGTAGCAGCGTCTTTGTCTTTTGCTTCAATCGCACTGATGACCTTTTTCATGAAGGTACGCATCATTGAGCGTTGGCTCGAATTTCTTTGGTTACGAGTAACCGCCTGACGGGCTCGTTTCTTTGCAGAGGCAATATTCGCCAATGTCTTACTCCTGGTCGTTAAAAAGGGGCGTAATATGCGGATTTTAGCCGCATTTGTCAATCAATTCGGGCATTAATCCGTAAAGATTTTTCAATATTTGATTGCTGTTTTATCGATTTCGAGTGATTAAAAATCCAGTGATATAAATTTCAATCAAACAATTAAAACTGATTAAATATTAATCAGATGCTAGAATGAGTTAGCTTGAGAGACATGCTCATTTATGTGTAAGGAAGTCGAATCAGTGAAAAAGCCATATTTTTTCAGTTTTATCAATACATCTAGTCTTAGCATTTTAATGTTAAGTAAAATATTTATTTTTACCTCATTAGCTTTTACTAATTTCACTGTTGCTGCTGGTGCACCTCCGCCGATGGATCGAGCGCATTTTCTAGGAGGACGTCCTGATGAAACTACCGGTACTTTTCCATTTCAAGTGACTTCTGCTTCTTATTGGTCGAATCCAGGGAACTGGAAACAGGGTGTCTTACCCACTAGTGGTTCAAATACAGAAATATTGTTCGCTGAGGATTTTGAAAATGGGATTTTAACGGATATTGAATTTCCCAGTACCCTAGATCGTAATTGGACTCTGGGTGCAATGTTAATTGATGTATTCCCGCATTCTGGCTATGACGAGGCTTTTTTCAATTCACGTAATGGTGCGAGATTAACGCTTCATAGGGCAATAGAAATAGGAGGACTGAGGAACGACACACGATTTGATATTCCAATAGTGCTGGGTTCAAATATTGATATCTTAACTAGTAATGTGAATGAACCTGGTAATACACTCAGTGGCCAACAGTATTTCTTTAATTTTACCGACCCGATCAATACCAATGGTAATCGACTCAGTTTGCGTTCGAATGGTTCAGATATTCGTGTTTCTGCCCCGATAACTGGATCGGGTGATGTGCGGATATTTGGTGGCAATGGTGCCAGGGTGAGTCTACGAGCTGTTAATACTTATACTGGTCAAACCATTGTAAACAGTGGTGATTTACGCATCGACATTGGCGCTCGATTGGCAGATGCATCTGATCTGGTAGTCAATAATTCTGCTCGAGTCATTTTCAGCATGGGTTCGGCAGATGCCATAAATGGTCTAAAAGGAAATGGTCTTGGCGATGCGCGCGTTGGAATCAGTGGTGGTAATACGCTTGTTATTGGGAATTACGATGGCTTTGGAGCGATTGGAGAAGGCAGTTTTTCAGGACGAATCTTCGGCGATGGTAATTTAGTCAAACGTGGTCGCTTGGGTACTCAGACCTTAAGCGGTTTAATTACTCTAGCGGGCGATATTATTGCTGAAGAGGGTGTTTTAAGACTCTTGAATGGAGCAAATGTCACTGGCGCAAACCAGCTTATCGTTGGAGAGGATGGCATTTTGGAAGCACAATCGAATACCAATTTCTCTCATGGCATCGTTGATGGACAGGCTACATTTTCAGGCAATAATTCTATCAGCTCCATGATAGTAGGTAATGGAACTGGTATCACCAATGCAGAGCTTGTTCAAAATGGTGGTACTAACAATTACACATTATTGCAATTAGGTAACGAGGCTGGCAGTGCAGGTTACTACCAACTAAATTCAGGAACAGTACAAGCAAGCGGTGCCACGATTGGTTATTTTGGTGAAGGTGTTTTTGATCATTTTGGTGGTGATCATAATGTTGGCGCACTCAGTTTTGCCGAGGGTGCGGGAAGCACGGCTCAGTATTCATTAGAAGGCGGAACGTTGACTACTGAAGTGACCGAATTAGCTTCACCACCAGATTTACCGGAAGACGAAAGGGGTAATGCGACCTTTGTTAATGGTGGTGGGACACATACCACAGATCGTTTAGAGCTCGGTAATGGTGGTGGGACAGGATTAGATGACTCTGGTGAAGGTTATTACGAAATCACTGGAGGTGTGACCAATGCAGATAGAATTAACATTTGGTCAACAGGAATACTGTTTATCAATGGTGGAGTTGTGAACGCGCGTGTCATAGATAACCGATTTACAGGCCAATTAGATTTCGCAGCAGGTACTTTATCTACGGAAAAAATATTTGGAAGCTTGGTCAATGTAGGCGGTATTTTATCTCCAGGCAATTCTCCTGGATTATTGACTATTAGTGGTGACTACACTCAGCAAACTAATGCTTCTATGTTGATTGAATTGGGCGGAATTACACCTGAAACCGAATACGATGTTGTAGAGGTAGACGGCACAGCGACTTTAGATGGAACATTAGATGTAGTCTTATACAACGGTTTTATTCCAAATGATGGTGATAGCTTTGATATTTTAACGGCGACTTCTATTGTAGGCGTTTTCTCACTCGTAAACTTACCCACCATCCAGGGCGTTCTTTGGGAATTACAGTATTTGATTGATGAGATTGGAACTACCGATGTGGTTAGATTAATTGCCTCAGTGCAACCTGTCCCACTGCCAGCATCAATTTGGATGTTTATGGCTGCTTTAGGCGCTTTGGGTCTTCTCAAGCGTAAAAACTAACTTTTCCACTTATTATATTTTTTAGCCTCTTGGCTCGTCTGTGCTTAGCCAGCCTCTAATATGTTATCCTTTCGCACTTTAATTTAATAACAATAAACCTCGATTACTATTTACACATTCGGATATCACTGTTGAGCAAACGTCTGTTTAAATCCACTGCCATTGTTGGTTTGATGACTCTACTGTCCAGAATTTCTGGACTGGCAAGAGATGTCATTATCGCCAATTTTTTTGGTGCAAAAGATCAGACAGATGCGTTTTTTGTAGCGTTTAAAATACCTAATTATTTTCGACGTTTATTTGCCGAAGGCGGTTTTTCTCAGGCTTTTGTACCGGTGCTATCTGAATATAAAAATGTAAAAGACGAAACTGAAACTCAAGAATTGATTGATTATGTCTGTGGTACTTTGGCAGGCATTTTATTTTTAATTACAGTTATTGGGATTATCGCCGCACCCATTTTAATTTATGTTTTTGCTTCAGGCTTTTCTTCACAGGAAGGTAAGTTTGAATTAACTGTGGACATGCTACGGATTACCTTTCCATACTTAATGTTGATTTCGCTAACGGCAATGGCTGGTGGAATATTAAATACTTATAAGCGTTTTACTGTGCCAGCATTTACACCCGTGTTATTGAATATCTCAATTATATTAGCAGTGATTGTATTAGCACCTAAATTAGAAGAGCCTATCACAGCGCTAGCCTGGGGAGTATTGATTGCAGGTATAGTTCAACTAGCGATTCAATTACCTTTTTTAATGCAAATACGAAAACTACCCAAGCCAAAATTTCAATGGCGACATTCTGGTGTACAAAAAGTATTTAAATTAATGTTGCCAACATTATTTGCAGGTTCAGTTGCACAGATAAATATTATGATTAGTATGATCATAGCTTCATGGTTGGTTTCGGGCAGTATCTCTTGGTTATATTATTCGGATCGCTTAATGGAATTTCCACTCGGTGTGTTTGGTATTGCTTTAGCAACAGTTGTCTTACCACATCTTTCCGAACAACATGTGAAAGGTTCGCCTAATGAGTTTGCTAAATTAATGGATTGGGCTTTACGCTGGGTATTTATTATAGGCATGCCTGCTGCTGTTGCTTTAATTATTATTTCAAGACCGCTTATTTCGACGATTTATTTTCACGGTGAATTCACCGCTAATGATTTAGTCATGTCTCAGCAGAGTTTAGTTGCTTACGCGATTGGTTTAATGAGCTTGATTTTGGTTAAAGTGCTATCGAATGGTTTTTTTGCCAGACAAGATACGAAAACTCCAGTACGTATTGCAGTGTTTGCAATGGTGGTCAATATTATTTTAAGTTTGCTTTTAGTATTTCCTTTAAAGCATGCAGGTTTAGCTTTAGCGACATCATTGGCAGCAACGGTTAATGCAGGTTTGTTGTTTTATACTTTAAAGAAACATTCTGTTATTCATATACAACCTGGTTGGGGACGCCTATTATTTCAAATTTTCTTAGGTGTGGGATTCATGGCAGTGAGTTTATACATGGTGAATCCTGAAGCTGCTTTTTGGGAAGTGGCTGATTTGTTTGATCGGATCAAGCGATTAGCTATTTTAGTTGTCTTAGGTTCTGCAGTTTATTTCAGTGCACTATTTGTGTTTGGTGTTCGCTTAAATCAATTATTATTGAAAACGGAATAAACCTTATGCGAATCATCAGGCACTTAGCTAAAAATAATTCAAACCTAATGGCACCTTCTGTAGTGACAATTGGTAATTTTGATGGAGGTCATTTAGGTCATCAATCAATTTTTAAACAGGTTAAACATAAAGCTAAGGAAATGGATTGTGAATCAGCGGTGATTTTTTTTGAACCACAGCCCTTAGAGTATTTTAAACCAGAAGTTGCGCCAACACGATTAAGTTCCTTGAGAGAAAAACTAGTAATAATGCAAGAATCCGAAATTGATTATGTCGTTGTACTTGGATTTAATAAAACACTAGCTGAGCTAAGTGGTGATAATTTTTGTAAAGACATATTACTAGAAGGATTAAATACCAAACATATCATTATCGGTGATGATTTTCGTTTTGCGAAAAATCGTTCTGCTGGATTTAAAGAATTAAAAGCCTTCGGTGAGCAACATGGTTTTACGATTGAACAAGCAGCTAGATGTGAGCATGAAGGCAGCAGAATCAGCAGCACATGGATTCGAGAATCTTTGACTAAGGGAGATTTTGTTCTGGCTAATAAATTATTAGGTCGTCAATATTCAATCTCTGGCCGTGTGATTCATGGTGATAAACGTGGGCGTGAATTAGGTTTCCCCACCATAAATATAAAATTGAATCGTCGTAAATTACCGATCAAAGGTGTTTTTGTAACTTCTACTAGACTGGAAAACGGTGAGATTTATCCTTCGGTCAGTAATATTGGTATTCGCCCTGTTTTTAACGGCAAACAAACCTTGCTTGAAACCCATTTATTGGATTTTTCTGGTGAAATTTATGGTCAGAAGGTTCAAATCGAATTCCACAGCCGCTTACGTGATGAACAAAAGCTAGCTTCAATAGAAGCGTTGAAGAAACAGATTGATCTTGATGTACAAAATGCCCGAGAATTCCACGCTGGAAAAAATGACGTAACTGAAAATAAATAATAATGACTGAGTATAAACACACTTTAAATTTGCCTAAGACTAATTTCCCAATGAAAGCGAATTTGGCTCAACGTGAACCAAAGATGCTGAAACAATGGCAAGACAATAATCTTTATGAAACGATTCGAGAACAACGAGCTGATGCTAAGCCGTTTATTCTTCATGATGGCCCACCTTATGCCAATGGTGATATCCATATTGGGCATGCGGTCAATAAAATACTCAAAGATATTATTGTTAAATCACAAACGTTAAATGGTTATAACGCTCCCTATGTACCTGGTTGGGATTGTCATGGTTTACCGATTGAACTTCAGGTCGAAAAGAAAATAGGTAAAGCAGGCATTAAAGTTGAGCCAAAAGTGTTTCGCGATGCGTGTCGTGAGTACGCCAAAAAGCAAGTGGATAAGCAACGTGAAGATTTTATTCGTTTAGGTGTGTTAGGTGATTGGTATAAACCTTACTTAACCATGGATTTTAAAACCGAGGCGAATATTGTTCGAGGTCTTGGAAAGATAGTTAAAGCAGGGCATTTAAAGAAAGGATCAAAACCGGTCTATTGGTGTATGGATTGTGGTTCAGCATTAGCCGAAGCTGAGGTTGAATATCAAGATAAAACCTCACCTGCTATCGATGTATTATTTCCGATTGTGGATGAAGCTGCATTCTTTAACGCTATAGATTCCGCTCCAGTTGGTGATGGTGAACTTTCTATTGTTATTTGGACAACGACTCCTTGGACTTTGCCGGCAAACCAAGCTGTGGCGATTCACCCTGAGTTTGATTATGTATTAGTACAAGTGGATGAACTACGTGTCATTGTGGCAAGTGGTTTATTAGAAAGTGTATTAGGCAGAAGCGATAGTAATAGCCAAGAAGTGCTTGCTGAATTTAAAGGCAGTACTATTGAAAAATTATTATTACAACATCCTTTTTATGATCGACAAGTTCCAATCATCCTTGGCAAGCATGTTACGTTAGAAGCTGGTACAGGTTGTGTACATACTGCTCCTGGTCATGGTGTCGATGACTATGTAGTAGGTAGTCAATATGGTTTAGAAGTCTATAACCCAGTCGGTAGTAATGGTTGCTTCTTACCGGATACAGAGTTATTTGCCGGCGAACATGTTCTAAAAGCGAATGGACATGTCATAGAAGTGTTACAAGAAAAAAATCGTTTGTTCGTTTCTGAAACCATTCAACATAGCTATCCACATTGTTGGCGACATAAAACACCTGTTATCTTTCGTGCAACACCACAATGGTTTATTAGCATGGATGATAATGATCTGCGTGATATGGCTATGGCAGAAATTAAAAATACCAAATGGTTACCAGATTGGGGACAACAACGTATTGAAGCAATGGTCAGTGATCGTCCTGATTGGTGTATTTCACGTCAACGCAGTTGGGGAGTACCAATCACTGTATTAATTAATAAAAACACGAATGAATTGCATCCTGATACAGAAGCTATATTTGAAAAAGTTGCTGAAAAAATTGAAGAGCAGGGCATTGATGCTTGGTTCGATATGGATGTGGGTGATTTAATTTATGATGCTGATGATTATGAAAAAGTAACTGATACATTAGATGTTTGGTTTGATTCAGGTATTACGCATTACTCTGTGTTAGATAATGACGACCGATTATCTGCTCCAGCAAATTTATATTTAGAAGGTTCAGATCAACATCGAGGTTGGTTTCAATCATCACTATTAACATCGATTGCTATTCGTGACAAAGCACCTTATGACGAAGTATTAACTCATGGTTTTACCGTAGATGCTAAAGGCGAAAAAATGTCTAAGTCAAAAGGTAATGTCGTAGCGCCTCAAAAAGTTATCAATAATTTAGGTGCTGATGTATTACGTCTTTGGGTCGCTGCTACTGATTACCGTGGTGAGATGAAAGTCTCTGATGAAATCTTAAAGCGCATGGCTGATGCTTATCGTCGTATACGTAATACTTCGCGTTATTTATTAGCAAACTTAGAAGGTTTCGACCCTGAGCAACATCAAGTAGCAGGCAATGAGTTATTACAATTAGATCGTTGGGCGGTGGATCAAGCACGCTCATTACAAAAAGAAATCATAGCGGCTTATGATGATTATCAATTTCATCAAATTTATCAAAAGCTACATCAATTTTGTGTGGTTGAGATGGGTGGTTTCTATCTCGATATTATTAAAGATCGCATCTATACCTTAAAAGAAGATTGCTTACCAAGACGCTCTGCACAAACTGCGATTTATCAAATCGTGCAAGCATTATCGCGTTGGTTAGCACCTATCTTAAGTTTTACGGCTGAGGAAATTCATCAATATATTCCCGGCAGTGATGATGAGTCAGTGTTTGTGAAAAACTGGTATGACGAATTCGATGCTGAGTTTAATGATGAAGAACGTCAATTGTGGAATAAACTCATTGCAACGCGTGATGGCGTCAATCAAGTTTTGGAAACTTTACGAAATGAGAAAACCATTGGGTCATCTCTGGACGCTGAAGTGACTATCTATTGCGACGAAACGATTGCCGAGGCTTTGAACACCCTAAATGAAGAGTTGCGTTTTGTATTGATTACTTCGAAAGCAACGGTTAAACCGTTAAGTGAGCAAACTGAAGCAGCTGTTGAATATGATTCAGAAGTACTAGGTAATAGCATACGTATTGAAGCATTTAAATCCAAGGCAACTAAGTGTGTTCGATGTTGGCATTATCGAGACGACGTTGGTCAACATTCTGCCCACCCTGAATTGTGTGGTCGCTGTATCGAGAATGTGGATGCCGATGGTGAATCAAGGCTATACGCGTAATTAAATGATGCGATATTTAATCATCACTATTGTTGTCTTAATTTTGGATCAACTTTCCAAAGGTTGGATTATTTCAAATCTACAATTAGGTGATTATTTTCCAATAATTCCAGGTGTGTTTAATATTAATCATGCTTGTAATTATGGCGCTGCATTCAGTTTTTTAAGTGATGCTGGAGGATGGCAACGTTGGGCAATTTCTATCTTTGTAATGTTTGTAAGCCTTTTTATTTTAGTGTGGCTAATAAAGTTACCCAAAGATAAATCATTGTTGGCTGTGGCTTTGGCTATGATTCTTGGTGGTGCTTTAGGGAATTTAGCGGATCGGATATTTATTGGATGTGTAGTCGATTTTATTCAGGTCTACATCAGTTTTATTCCATTTAGGATATTTAATCCTTGGCCATCGTTTAATATTGCCGATTCTGCCGTTTTTATTGGGGCAATTTTATATATTATTGACTCAATTTATGAACAGAAAGCAGAACATCAATGACAGATTTAGTCTAAAATAGGCTCAAATTTAACGTATTATTTCTAAGATATTTTTTATAGGAAACTAACTTATGCAAATTTCTCTTGCCAACCCACGTGGATTTTGTGCTGGTGTAGACCGAGCAATTGAGATCGTAGAACGTGCTTTAGAGCTGTTTGGAGCTCCCGTCTATGTTCGCCACGAGGTGGTTCACAATAAGTATGTAGTTGATGGGCTACGAGATAAAGGTGCGGTTTTCGTCGAAGAATTAGATGAAGTAGAAGACAACTCTACCGTCATTTTCAGTGCTCATGGTGTTTCAAAAGCAGTTCGTGATGAAGCCGCTAGACGTAATCTGAGAGTATTTGATGCGATTTGCCCTTTAGTTACTAAAGTACATATGGAAGTAGGTAAGTATCAAGATGAAGGCCGAGAATGCATATTGATTGGCCATGAAGGTCATCCTGAAGTTGAGGGTACTTTAGGTCAATATCGACGCAGTGATGATAAAGGTGGCATGTACTTAGTTGAGTCGGTTGAAGATGTTTGGAGTATGCAGGTTAAAGATCCAAATTTCTTAGCTTTTGTTACTCAGACGACGTTATCGATGGATGATACCGCTTTAGTTATTGATGCACTTCGTGAGCGTTTTCCAAATATCGAAGGCCCAAAGAAAGAAGATATTTGCTACGCAACTCAGAACCGCCAAGATGCCGTTAAGAAAATGGTAAAAGACTCTGATTTAATTCTGGTTGTGGGCTCACAAAATAGTTCTAATTCTTCTCGTTTAGCCGAGATTTCACAAAAAGCCGGTGTGCCTGCATTCTTAATCGATAATGCTTCAGAAATAAAAGAAGAATGGTTGGAAGATAAGAAGAAAATCGGTTTAACAGCTGGCGCTTCGGCACCAGAAATTTTAGTTGAGGAAGTTGTACAAAAACTTCAAAAATTAGGAGCTGATGTTGTCGTTGAAGCCCCAGGTAAACGTGAGAAAGTTGTATTTTCGTTACCTAAAGAATTAATGAAATCTGCATTACAAGAAAAAGCTGCGAATTAATCTTTTTAAATATTTTAAATTGAGCCTGAATGAGTTTTGATGTAGCGATCATCGGTGGTGGTATCATTGGTCTGATGACCGCTTATGAGCTGATTGATACAGGTTTGAAAGTTGTTGTTATTGATAAAGGTGAATTAGGACAAGAGGCCTCTAGTGCAGGCGGTGGAATTCTCTCTGCTTTACCTCCTTGGAAACAATCACAAATTTCTTTACAACTCCAGTTATGGAGTCAAAAACGTTACCCGGTTTTATGTGATGAACTGTTGGATAAAACAGGTATCGATTGTGATTATTTAGCTTCAGGAATGTTAGTCATTGAGCCTGAACTTGATGACGATTTTGATTCTTGGCAAAAGCAAAAAATAGAAAATTCAGTTATAGTTGATAACTTATCACGCTTTCCTAAATTACATCATTTACAAACGAATAAAAAATCTGTCTGGCTTCCTCAAGCTGCACATATCAATAATATTTATTTAATAAATGCATTAAAAAAATCATTGCAGAAAAAATCAGTAACGTTCATTGAAAATAGCCAAGTTTTAGAGGTTAAAACGAAAGCTAATGCAGTTACAAAACTAATAACTTCTAAAAAAGAAATTGTTGCTGATAATGTAGTCATAGCGGCGGGTGCATGGAGCGGTGATGCACAATTTAACTTTGGGATTCACGTAAAACCAATTAAGGGACAGATGATAAGTTATAGTCTTGATAAGGAATTGATAGATTGCATTGTTCTAGCTAATGGTAAGTATTGTATTCCGAGAAAAAATGGGCAATTAGTAATCGGCAGTACCTTAGAAGATACTGGTTATAATAAAGCTACAACAAATGAAGCAAAGGAACAGCTTCAATCTTTTGCTGAAATATTCATTCCTGAATTGAAAGCACATCAGCCTAGTGCACATTGGACTGGGCTTAGGCCACGATCTGAACAACCTATAATTGCCAAACATAATCAGGTAAATAATCTATATATCAATACAGGCCATTATCGAAATGGCATATTACAAGCGCCTGCATCTGCACGATTAATAAAAAACTTACTGCATAAAGAGCACCCTGAAATAAATTTTCCATAAAGTATTCACATTGTAGTTAAATAATTTAGATAAAATTATGTTAATGAATAGATAGGAAATATAGCAATTATAGATGTTGGTCTAATAATTGTATCGAGGATGTCTGGATGTTTTTTTCAAAATAAACAGGTACGGCGCAATGTTTCATAAATTATTCATTTATATATTTTTTCTGTTAACTTTTTTTAATATACAAGCGATGCCTGGAAACTATGATGGTAGTGAGCAGAATTTAAAAGCGTTATGGCAGTTTGATCAGTCAAATAATAATTTTGGAGAATTTACAGATTTTACTGGGCGCCACAAACTAGTAACGTATGGAAATGCTGTTATTTCTGATGTATCTGGGCAAATTGGTATGGGGCGGGCCATTACAGGTTTTAGTGGAACAGGAGCATTAGAATCAACAAGCCTTGGAGATAGTGATAACTTTACTTTTGAAACATGGGTTAAATGGGACGATCTGAATAATTTGCCGCAAAACTTACCAACAAGACAAGTAGTAATGGCGAATTTGGTAGGCTCAACATTTTCTTCAATTTTATATTTTGCTAACGGTAATTTAGTTGTTGAAATTCGCTCAGGAGATGGTGAGAACCAAATTCAATCATTACATTTACCTGTTAAAAATTCCAAGATAGAACATTGGTATCATATTGCGTTTAGTGTAAGAACAGCAGATTTTGATGGAGATCTAAGAGAGGATGATGTTCAAGTCAGACTATATTGGAACGATGAAAATAACGTAATCGTTAATCTACAACCATCTTTAGTCAGAAACTTTATTGATTTTGATTATCGAGCAAATGGGTGGCGATTTAGATTAGGTAAACGCTATACAACATCCAATGATCACTTTCGAGGAACGATTGATGAAGTACGACTTTTGGATAAGCCACATAATAATTTTTTGACTTTTCAGAATGGAGACCTTGCTTTTTATCGTGGTAAGAAAGCTTTTTTCTTAGGGCAAAGTATTAGTGCGGGAAATCTTCCGGATATGTCTCAATATGGATTTTCTTTGGTGCCTAGGTTTTCTTCGCATACAAAATTTTGGAACTCAACTGATGATATCAATACTGACTTTCCGAGTGAAGAAAATGTACGAGAAGAAGCAAAAAAGATAACGGAAACTAATTTATTACATTATATAAACATAGAGCATTTACCTACACGTTATCAAGATGGCTTTACTAATAATATCGACTCTATTCAAAAAATGTCTTCGATTGCAAATTGGATCCATAATGAAAAGCCAGGCATCCGAATTGGCTATTATGGAGAAATGCCACAACGTGAATATTGGGGAGTCCATGGAGGTATCAATGATAGTTGGATGGAACGTAACGAACTTTTTAAACATCTTGCACAACATGTAGATGTAATATTCCCATCTTTATATACTTTTTACACTGATCAAGAGGGTTGGCTTAGATTCGCTGAAGAAAATCTAAAGGAAGCAAGAAAATATGGTAAGCCTGTCTATGTCTTTCTATGGCCAGTTTATCATAATAGTTCTGACTACGCGGGGCAGTTGGTTGCAGGTGATTATTGGCGTTTACAACTTGAGACTGCATACAAATATGCTGATGGCATCGTAATTTGGTCTGGGTTTGGTAATGCAGATTGGTTAACTGTTGCAGATGAAACAAATGTTAATAATTGGTGGTATCAAACATTGGATTTCATTCAAGACAAACAGTTGAACCAATAAGTATTATTTATTTCGTGTATTTTTCAGTTCTAAGTAATTTAGATTATAATTACCGATAGTTGCCGGTGTAGCTCAGTTGGTAGAGCGGATCATTCGTAATGATTAGGTCGGAGGTTCGAGTCCTCTCTCCGGCACCATATAAACATAATCCATTAAAATGGATTATGTTTATATGATTTCGAAATGAACTTGAACCGACAAAGGTTCGACAACTTTGTCAGGAACACAAAGTTGAACCGCCGAAGGCGGGCCCTTTAGGGTGAGGTACAGGATGTACCGAATAATCCTCTCTCCGGCACCATACACTTACTTTATCTTTACTTCGAACAAAAAAAGGGTCTCTATAAGAGACCCCTTTAGATTATTACATGGGAGGAGTTTATTTTTTTAACTTACGACTTAAAGTTAATCCAGTAACACCTAATATTAATAAAGCTAAAGTGGAAGGTTCTGGTACAGCTGCAACTGGAGGAGTGCCGCCGCCGTTTCCATTGGTAGGTGTGCCATTGGTTGGTGTTTGCTCATTTGAAGGTGGTTCATCATATGAAGGCGGTTCAGATGAGTCAGATTTAGGCATGTATTTAGCTATAACTTTTCGTTTTCCTTTCTTCTTAGCTTTAGGAGTTTCTAGTGCAAATATCTGAGCTAAAGCACGACGAGTACGCTTTTTGTTACGCATTTGAGAAGAGCCATTTGAAAATAAATCATTCCAGAACTCATCAAATTGAACATCTGAGAACGAAAATTTGTTTGTTCGTGTGTAGCCATTACCAAAATCAATTTGTACAGAAACAACAGCATCTGATGATAATGGGCTATAGTTATATGCGCTCGCAAAAGGAGCAATCAATAATAATGTAGTTACAGCAATAATTTGTTTTAATTTATTATTCATTTTCGATTTTCCTCTCTAAATCATACTGTTTACATAGCAGAAACTATGCCATTCCATTAATTAATTTGAAAATCAATGACTTAAGATGTTTTGGTGTGAATTTCAGAATATTTTTTTGTGAAAGCTGTAGCAATATAGAGACATAAATGACAACCTCATCACAGATTTGAGAGGGGTACTATATACAGTCTTCGAGGATATTACGTTCTTCGGAAGTGATATTTTGGTTTTGCAATCGGTTGATAATAATTTCTTTTGGAATATCTAACTCATCAATTAG
Organism: Gammaproteobacteria bacterium; assembly: GCA_965243205.1. Taxonomy (GTDB): domain Bacteria; phylum Pseudomonadota; class Gammaproteobacteria; order Eutrophobiales; family Eutrophobiaceae; genus CBDEUK01. The sequence goes on along the minus strand of CBDEUK010000002.1, from coordinate 663,157 downwards.
AAATTTCTTTTCTAATGGTGATAGTGAATCCATAAAAAATAAATTATTTGCTGGATAATACCCTGCCTCAATAATTGCTTTTAGCTCTCCACTATAGATTCGATGTTGACCAATATTGAGTTTTAAACGCATATCAGCAAATTCTTTATCGGCGATTTGTAAGCTATATAACGAGTTTATTTCCATTCTATAGCTCATTACATGATTAGGTTCTTCTTTTTTTTCTATCTTATTTTCAATTACCTCCAGTCGACGAGGTAACAACTTCCTTACTTTAGTAACAACATCTTCATCTTCTAAAATAACGGAATAAAGATCTAAAATATTATCGATTGCGAGTTGAAAATAGGCATCTGTTGTGAATAACTCTTCATTTCTATAATCCAGTACTTTAAAGGAACGAAAGCCTAAAAGAGAATGGATATCAGTAAGATTTTCAATATTTGGGTTGAAGGCTAATGCACAAATTAACTGGGTATGATTTAAACCAAGTGAAGTTGCGACGTTGTTAATTCTCAGTATAAAGTCAGATTTGGTATCAACATTAACTTTATAAAACAATTTTACCAAATCACTATCACTAGCTGTTAGTATTTCTAAGAAGTTAGTCATTATTATTTTAATTGTTTTATTTTAATATGCTCTTCTAACAAATCGTGTTCTTCAGACGTGATTGATTCATCTTCGAGTCTTTTAAAAATAAGTTCTTTATTAACTAATCCTCGTTGTAACATCTTTCGACGTTCTTCGAATAAAATATTGTCGCGAAAAAAAACATCATCAACAGGAATAAAATTGCTTTCAACAATAATAGCAACTTCATTAAGTAAAGCTCTATAACCACTATCCATAATACTAAGACGATCTTCAACGAAATCAACATCGACTATTTTATCAAAATAGATCGCTTTCATTTCGTTTTTATATCGATCAATAGTAGTTGAGTTCACGGTAATTTCAATTTTTTGTTCAATTTTTTCTAAGCGTTTCTTAAGCAATTCTGGAATCGTAATAAGAATTTCATTTTCATATTTTATACGTTTATAAATCGCGAGTAGATTTCCTAAACTAATTTTTTCGTAAATATCATTAATATAATAGTTATCTCTTAAATGAGTGATTTGTTGATAATTTTCATATCCTAGAATAGGGAATACTTCGTTTAAATAAGTGCTGTTTGGATTAAAACCAATAGCACAAACTAATTGGGGTACAGTAAATTTTAATCTATTAGCAATATATTCTAATTTACTTTGATCGGGTTTGGGTTTAAATAAACGAAACCGGTAAAGAGCACGTACTATGTCCTCTTCACTGGCATTTAATAATTCCTCAAATGCACTCATTAACTAATGAAATTTATACTATAAATTAATATGACTAATTCTTAACTAATGCCTGGATAGTTTTAAACTTTCTTACCCATGGCTTAGTTGTTTGAATATCTTGTGGAAGATTTGCAATCGCGCTTTCGGCTTCAGAGTAGGAAGCAAAGCTTCCATACAATGCAGAATATCGATAGGCTTCTTTTACAAATACTTTCACATAAGCAGTTACAGTTGAAAAATTACCCTGCTTTAAAAATCGAATCACACCATCTTCACTAGAACTACTACCAATTTGGATAGTATAAGCATTTGGATCTTGCTGCATTACCCAATCGGCTGTTTTTATCTCTCCTGATGCATAACTAACTGGTGCAGGTTGAGGAGTTGGAGTAGAGACAGTTGTCTCAGGTTTTGGTGAAACAGGAATTCTTTTAGGCTCTGGTTTTGCTGTTGCTGTTGTAGTTTCCTCTGCAACTGGGTAGCTTGCTGTCTCAACAGCTACATCTTCTGTTTCGGTTGGAGTAGTAACTGGATCGGGTTGTTTTTCGTTTGAGGTGAGTTTATCAAGTTTTTTTTGTGCTTCTGGTAAGTTTTGTAAAGCTGCTTTTTCATACCATGAGCGTGCTACGTCTAGATCGGTTTCTACCCCGTAACCATTTTCATAAAAGACACCTAAGTTGTATTGAGCTTGTGCAATATTTTGATCTGCTGATTTATTAAACCATTTTAAAGCTGTTTCATAATCACTATCGATACCTTGACCAAAGGCATGCATGACAGCAAGGCTATATTGAGCATGACCATGACCTTGTTCGGCAGCTTTTTCAAATAAACCTTTTGCTTTAGCAAAATCTTGTTTGTGACCTAAACCACGGTAATACATAAGACCTAAATTAAATTGAGAATCTGCAAGTCCAGCATTCGAAGACATTTCCCACCATTTAGTCGCCTCGGCATAATCTTGCTCCACTCCGATACCTTGAAAATACTTTACGCCAAGATCATGTTGTACGACAGGAATACCTTGTTCGGCTGCTAATTTATACCATTTAAATGCTTCTTCAGGATTTGCATCGATACCATGGCCATAGTCATACATGATGCCTACAGTGACTTGAGCTTCTGAATTTCCCTGTTCTGCTAGAGGTTTTAATAACTCCATTGCCTTTGCATAGTCTTTTTCAAGGTATGCTGCTTTACCATCTTCAAGTGCATCTGCATAGACGGATTTAGGTAATAGGAATGCGATAGTCGCAATTGAGATAAATACAATTCGTCCGAGTGTAAAAGAGTTTATCAATTTCATTTTGCCCTTCTGATTTAAGCTGGATGGTTAATTAATGAAATAGTTTATTTGAATGGAGCAACATTGTACTAAATCTTGATGAAAATAAACGATTTTTTTACTAGGTTTTAATCACAAAAAAACAGGCCCGAAAGCCTGTTTTTTGTATTATGAAACTTAGGTTGGAAGAGTTAGGCCATTTCTTTTGCTAGCTTGAATATATCTTCGGCATCAAATGTTTGAGCATTCGATTCAAATAGTTTATCGATGCAAGCTCGATGCACAGCCAATTTTAACGTTCCAAAACCAATAGCACCCCACATCGCTTTGCCATGGCGATCATTGCCTTTGTCTAACATATCAGTGCCGCCAATACCCAAAGGTGGTGTCGCATTCGCATCGGCCATAATTTCGATATTTGGATTATCTTTCCAATGCTCTTCTTTTAATAGTTCAACGCCTGCAGCGCCTGTCGCAAAGACAATTTGAGCATTCTCAATTAATTTTGCACGAGTTTCATTATCGGCACCTTCGGCTGCTTTCACATCAACACCAAAACTTTTTTTGATTTCATCACAAGCTTGTTGGGCTCGTTCTACACTACGTGAAGTTATGGTGACATTAGCACCTTCCATACACATCATCACAGCGGCACGACGACCAACAGGGCCTGTGCCTGCCAAGATAACCGTTTCTTTGCCTTCGAGTGCACCACTGGTTAGCATTTTGGCAACGCCTGCGGCAGCAGTGGTATTACTACCGTTGCTGTCGAGCATCACTGATACACGGAAATCAGCAAAGAAATTCTTTTGCACCGCTTTGAACAATTTTTCGCCGGCAACCATATCACTACCACCAACAAAAATGGCTGTGTGTTTTTTTTCTTTCGGTGCACGCGTAAAGATGGTGCCTTCAACTAATGGAGTGACATTATCAGGGGTCACATTACCATGACCGATTACGTGATCAGCGCCGCCGTCGTATGCGACAACAGTATCAAATACTGATGGATGTTCATCAGTGTCTAGTTGAAATAACAGTTTTTTCATTGAAATACTTTCTCTCTCTGGAAATAAAATATATATAATTCAAATAGATAGGACTTATATAGTCTGTCCATCTTATTATTTGTAGTTATTATGTTGCACTAACTGCCGTGTCTAATGGGCCTATAAATTAACCGAAGCAGAGATTCACCACAACATCTAAGTTCGACTAAAGAGATATCTGCCGTATAATTACCGGCCATTTTTTTAATAAAAAACGAATAATTAATACTTTTTGAGAGGCGATTATGATTAAAGACCAACCGATTTCTGAATTTTTAGATGCGTTAGCCAGCAGTGCGCCAACACCTGGTGGTGGTGGTGCGGCAGCGATTATGGGTGCTATGGGCGCAGCACTTACCAGCATGGTATGCAATCTGACCGTTGGTAAGAAAAATTACGAGGAAGTCGATGCTGAAATGCAAGAAGCCCTAAAGAAAACAGAAGATATGCGTTCACGTATGATGGATATGATAAAAGCGGATATGGATGTATTCGATCGAGTGATGGGTGCTTATGGTATGCCGAAAGAAACCGATGATGAAAAAGCAGCTCGGTCGGCTGAAATTCAAGAGGCTTTAAAAGAAGCGACCGATGTTCCTTTAGCATGTGCAAAGTTAGCGCGTGAAGTTATGGAAGTGAGTAAACCAGTTGCTGAAAAAGGCAACAAGAATGTCATCAGTGATTCAGGTGTTTCTGTCTTAGCAGCTTATGGAGCATTAAGAAGCGCCGCATTAAATGTTTATATTAATATCGGCGGTATCAAGGACAAAGAGTTTGCTGATGATCGTGCTAAACAATTAGAGGAAGTATTAGCAGGCAGTGACGAATTGTTAGAAGCTGTTTATACAACAGTTAAAGAACGTCTATAAGTTTATTCTACAAACCGCATAGAAAAGTCGGTGGCTTTAAGGTGTTTAGTAAGGCCACCGATGGAAACATAGTTCACACCAGTAGCTGCAATATGTTCAAGTGTGGATTCATCCACTCCGCCTGAAGCTTCAAGCTCAACTTTTCCTGCAGTAATCATATTATTCAGATCGACTGCCTGTTCTAACATTTCAAGGCTGAAGTTATCAAGTAATACTCGATCCGTACCAGCGGCAATGGCTTGCTCTAACTCATCAATGGATTCAACTTCAACTTCGATTGGGACGTTTTGTTTTTTTGCTTGTTCGACGGCTTTTTCAATACTGCCGGCAGCAATAATATGATTTTCTTTTATCAAGATAGCATCGTATAAGCCCATGCGATGGTTCATGCCTCCGCCACATAGAACAGCGTATTTTTGGGCGTTACGTAGACCTGGAATGGTTTTCCGAGTATCTAGGATTTTTGTAGAGTAATCTTTAACCAATTGACTATATTCATGCACGATGGTCGCGGTTCCAGAAAGAGTCTGTAAAAAGTTTAATGCAGTACGTTCACCCGTTAAAATCGTTCGAGTATTGCCATGTAATCGACATATCTCATCATCAGTTGAGATTACATCACCATCATTAAATTTCCAATCGATGGAAATAGCGTTATCAAGTTGATGGAAAACTTCGTCAAACCAAGCTTTACCACTTAGAACAGCTTGTTCACGACAAATGACCTTGGCGGTTGATAGAGAATTTTCAGGGATTAAGTTGGCTGTAACGTCACCAGTTTTTATGTCTTCTTCTAAGGCAAAGGCTACGACTTTATTAATATCATCAGGTAAGGTATGCATGTAAATTATTTCTTAGAGAGTTTAAAAACGATGGGGCTTAATAAGAGTAGGGCGATTAAATTTGGTAAGGCCATCAAACCGTTGAGCAAATCTGATAAGTTCCAGACAATTTCAATCTTATGAATAATTGCACCAGTGAATATTACCACTATCCAAGCTATACGATAGATGATGATCGCTTTGATTCCGAAAATATATTCAGCACAACGTTCACCATAATAACTCCAGCCTAATATTGTTGTGAAAGCAAATACGGTTAAAGCAATTGCCACAACATAACCACCAAAACCAGGAATACCAAAGGCAAATGCATTGGAAGAAAGTGCTGCGCCATTACTACCGCCAGTCCATTCTCCACTGATTAAAATAATTAAAGCCGTCATGGTGCAAATGATTAAGGTATCGATCAAAGTACCAAGCATAGCAATCTTACCTTGTGTTACAGGATCAGACGTTTGTGCAGCAGCATGTGCAATTGGCGCACTGCCTAATCCCGCTTCATTTGAAAAGATACCGCGTGCTACACCAAAACGGATAGCGGCCCAAACTGTCGCGCCAGCAAAACCACCTGTAGCCGCAGTTTCATTAAAGGCATGATAGATAATCAAAGATAACGCAGAAGGTATTTCGGTGATATGTGTCAGTATGATATACAGCGCACAGATGATATAGGCTATTGCCATCAGCGGTACAAGTTTCGCAGCAACGACCCCAATTCGTTGGATACCGCCTAGAATTACCACTGCGGCTAATATTGCTAATATTGCTCCTGTAATTGTTGTATCAACACCTAAATTTGATTGTACGACTGCTGCAACGGAATTGGACTGAACCAAGTTACCTATACCAAAGGCTGCGAACATTCCGAATAGGGCGAATGCACTACCAAGCCAATGCCAATGATGACCAAGACCATTTTTGATGTAATACATTGGTCCACCAACGTAGTTACCTAATTCATCTTGTTCACGGTATTTTACGGCCAATACGGCTTCAGCATATTTTGTCGCCATGCCGAATAAAGCGATGATCCACATCCAAAATATAGCACCAGGTCCTCCAGCCACGATTGCAGTTGCTACACCTGCAATATTACCTGTGCCTATTGTTGCTGATAAAGCTGTCATGAGTGCATGAAAAGGCGGGATATCACCTTGTTGATTATTGGCAGAACGACTACGCCACAGAGTGTAAAAGGCAGGAATGGCAGTACGCCAGGTAATGGCTTTTAAACCGATGGTTAAATAAATTCCAACTAAAGCCAGTAACGGTATGAGTACATACTCTCCCCAAATAATGCTATTGAGATCATTGATACAAGTTTGTTCAGAAACACAGCCTAAGATTTTTTTTAGCATTATGGTGAAGCCGTTGTTGTTTGAGTTAAGGTCAGCTTATCGCCTTGTTGTGAAAAAGCCAGGTGTTTCAAAAAACTCATGCCCAATAATATTTCATCACCTTCCATATGAGGGTTGATATGTGCACGAACATTTCTGACTTCAATGGAACCGAGACTGACAGATTGTAATTCCGTGGAATAAACGGAGACAGTACCGTTTGCAGTATTGACTGAGCTGGCCCAGCCGAGTTTTAGGTTTAGCCTATTAGCGACTGATTGCGGAACACTAACATCAGTTGCGCCTGTATCAAGAAAAAAAATTACAGGCTCTTGATTAATTGCCCCCGTAGCAACGTAATGACCATAACGGTTTTGTTTGAGAACGACAGTACGTGTTTGATTATCACTGGAAGAAAGAGGTGTTTGATTAGGGTTATTTTCTTTTTCTAAGAAATCACCAAAAAACATGGTTAACAATAATAAAAAAACGATCCAACCTGCGGCGATCATCCATTGACCCATGCTTTTTTGTTCATTGTGTTCTTGCATAGGGTGATTATGCCATAACATCTTGTTTGAAAAAGATTCAGTTGGAACGAATTTTGTACTAAATATCTTATGAAAATTGACGATAAAGTGAATATGAGCCGTATTTTTAGTACCAGACATTATGCGACGTGTATCTGTGCCATAAGCCTGATACTGTTTTCGATAACAGTATCAGGCCAAGAGGCGGCCGAAGCAGCTGATCCAGCCGCTGCTGAAACTGAATCAACAACCGAAGAATCTACAGCAGAAGACTCATCTGCAACCCCTAAAGAAACAAAACCTCCTGAAATTTACATGGCGGCAAAACAAGGTCGTTTTAAACGATTACAAATGTTGATTGAAAATGGGGCCGATATCAATGCAACGAATGCTTTAGGACGCACAGCATTAATGGGCGCAACCTTCTACAAAAACGTTCGCGTTATGGAAGAATTATTAATAGAAGGCGCGGATGTTGATGCCAAAGATAATAATGGGCGTACAGCATTGATGATCGCAGTGAATAAAAAAGATATTAAGTTAACTACTTTATTATTGGATGCAGGTGCTGACGTGACCATTGCAGATAAAAATAATAAAACGGCAATGATGATTGCCGAAAATTTAAAAGCTAAAGAAATAACTGAATTACTGGAAGCAGCAAAACCTGCTGAAGCTGCTAAATAGTCCAAGTTTATTTGTCGTAAGCCAAGCGCAATCCAGCAAAGTGATGACGTTTATCGGGTTCGTAATAGTTTCGAAAACTTGGGCGTTTTATTTCTTCTTGTGTAAATCGACTGCCGCCTTTTAAGACATAGTGATTGTTATCAAAATAAGGTAAGGAGTAGCCTTCGTATGGATAAGCTTTAAAGTCAGGATAAGCATGAAAAGTATTACTGCACCATTCCCAAGCAGTTCCTATTTGTTCTAGCAAATTCATTTTGCACGCAACTTCCCATTCATATTCATGTGGTAATCGAGCCTTTGACCATTTAGCATATGCTGAGGCCTCATACCAATTGATACCATAGACTGGTTCATTGTCGACAAGAGTTTGTGAGCTGCCAGTGGTAACGATAGACCATTTATCATCTTGATTTTTTTGCCAATGGAATGGATGTTTATGCAAGTTTTGATGTAACCATTTATGGGCAGATGTAGGCCATAAGTCTATACGTTCATATCCTTGATCATTCATAAAGGCTAAATAGTCACTGTTTGTTACCGGGTTTGTAGTAATGGTAAATCTATCAAGCTTTATATCATGTTCTATTAATTCATTATCGTAAAAGAAACCTTGCCGATCATTGCCAATTTGATAATTGCCCGATGGTATCGTAATCGTTTCTTTACTTTGTATTGCTTGAGAAAACGTATTACTTATAATATTTATTGACTCTGAAATGGCTTTTGCTTGTAAAACCATCTGCATGGTTTCTAAGTGTTGGGCATAGTGTTGAATTAAAAAACGAATGATAAAATAATCATATGCTAAGTGATGATCAGATAAATGATGTTCAATCAGTAATCGAATATTCGTTTGTTGGAGTTCTTGAGACCAATTCTTTAGCGTATAAAAATCAGGTAATGATTCCCCCCGCAAGGTCTTTTTTGAAAATTCAGGAATGTATAAACGTTTAAGTTGATCATTACAGGTTTCTAATTGTAACCATGCTTCTTTGACCCAATAATTTTCTGTGTATACACAATGTCCAAGATGCCAGCCAATAGGACTTAAATCATTATGATATTGTGTTTTATAATGGTTTTCTCCAGCTTGTTCGAATAGAAGAATACATTGTTTTTGTAATTCGCTAAGACGGTTTATGAGTACGTCTAGTCGAGTCGATACGTTTGGCATAAGAGATTCTTATCGATTAATAATACAGAGTTGCTTGGTATAGATTCCCATATTTGATCATCAAATGGCTCAGATGCAATTCGGATACTCTTTTCAATTCCATTTTCTGTTATTAAATAATATAAAGAAGGTGGTTGAGAATTATGTGCAAATTTTAATGCACCAATATTACGACCATCTGAAATTATAATATTGACTAAGGCAATTTTTTCTCCACATAAAATTTTTAGTTGCTGACAAAATTCTTTGTAGCTATCTAAGATAGAATTATGATTTGAGTAAATCTGTTTAAATAAGGCGAATAGGTATTCTGAATCCGTATCACCTTTTATGTCTGCGAGGATTTCTGTCGAAAGAAATTCTATAAACTGAGTTTTAACATGATCAAATTCTTTGATGAATCCATTATGTACAAACGTTAGATTTTCATGGATAAATGGTTGAGTATTATTAATACCCATTCCTTGTCCTGGTGTTGCACTCCTAACATACGCAAGCCATAGGTTAGACTTTAATGTAGAGGATAATTGCATCAGATTGACATCAGCCCAGATAGGTACAGTATTTCGATAATGCCGAGGGGAATTTTTGTCATCATACCAAGCAAAGCCAAAACCGTCGGCGTTTAAAGTAGCTTCTTGCATTTCTTTTGGTTGCCACGATTGTTTGTATAAACTATGTGGTGGAGAAATGATAAACTCTTGCAAAGATAACTCTGAACCTATGTAAGCTGCGAGTCGGCACATATGTAAGTAAAATAGATTATTTTAATTATTGATAGATTATCATGAGTTAAAAACACTTTGATAGTTCAAAACACAGAAACATACCAATTCAAAGAAAATTCAGACGACCTTTGGTTAACAGACATTCGTCATATTGAATCACCAAATTTTGATGAGCGGCCTGAAAATACGACAATTGATCTTCTGGTGATACATGCGATCAGTTTGCCGCCCAATCAATTTGGAGGTGAATTTATAGAACAATTGTTTACAAATAACCTCGATCCAAATAAGCATGAATATTTCAAAGAAATTTCGGATCTGAAGGTTTCAGCGCATTTATTAATCGATAGGAAAGGGGATGTTACCCAATTTGTACCGCTGAATAAGCGAGCTTGGCATGCTGGCAAATCGATTTTTTGTGGTCGAGAGGTGTGTAATGATTTTTCGATAGGTATTGAACTTGAGGGGAGTGATGAATCTGAATTTGAAACGATACAATATGAAAAATTGGTCAAATTGACTCAATTCATACAGAAAACTTATCCAAATATAAAAAAAACCAATATTGTAGGGCATTCAGATATAGCGCCTGGCAGAAAAACGGACCCAGGACCATACTTTGATTGGGATACGTATTATAATTTATTAGAAACAGAAAACACATTTGGTTGATAAGATGCAGCTGATCATAATTTTAATCGCATTATTTTTAGGTAGGATGACTTCACGGTTTGATCACCTACGTCGTTTTAACTGGTTTCAAGACCATGTGTATTGGTTGGAAAAACGTGTGTCTAATTATGGGATATGGAACAGTGCGATTGGCGTATTATTACCATTATTGCTCCCTTGTATCATTTTATTAGTGGTTTTATATGCCTTGAATGATATATGGAGTTTATTAGGTACAGTATTTTCTGTACTTATATTATTTGTTTGTTTAAAACGTGAAGCTCTCGTTGATAGCGTTTATGATTTTATCGAAGCACATAAAGAAAATGATCAAGTTGAATTAAACAATGCGGCTGCAAAATTAACGACCGATATTTCAGAAGATGATAGTTATGAAAATCGATTGTTAGATGGTTTATTTTCACAAAGTTTGGTGAACATTTTCGGTGTAATTTTTTGGTTCATGGTTTTAGGACCACTTGGAGCGTTTATTTATAAACTCTCTCAATTATTGTATCTCAGACAACACGATATTCATGGTGGTTTTACTGATTCTGTTAAGAATTTAAATCGAATTCTAAATTGGCCAGTGACTCAACTAACTGTATTAACCTTTGCGTTAGTTGGTAGTTTATCCGATACACTGAAAGCTTGGCAGCAACACGATAGCTTAGATTTGGCATCACAACAGGAATTGTTAGTTGATTCAGCAAGAGCAGCCATTCAATATATGAAATTAGACGATGTTTCGATTGCCGATTGGCTAGATGAAGCGCTTGGCTTAGTGAATCGTGGTTTAGTGCTTTGGTTAGTTGTGATTGCCTTCAGTACGATTCAAGGATGGTTATCATAGTTTAATATTGACGAATGTAATCTTTGATTCGCATAAACCCTATGGATTCATCACTATAAACTAGAACAGAATCTTCGTTATACCAATCTCCTAAAACAATTCGTTTTATTTTTTTTTCTAGTAAAGTTATTTCGTGGATAGCTTGTCGATGTGTATGACCGTGAATCAATTCATCCGCTTGATATTCTATTAAATATTCTTCAACCGTTGATTGATTGACATCCATTATTTCTAACGTTTTAGTTTTATTTTGAGTTTGACTGATTTTTCGACCACGGTTAGAAATCTTTTTACGTAACCATAAAGGTAATAATAAAAAGATTTTTTGTAATAATAAGTTGTTAGTGATTTTTCTTAATCGTTGATAACTGAAGTCGTCCGTACATAATAAATCACCATGCATGATTAAAATCTTTTTGCCGAACAAATCAATTATTGTAGGATCATCTAATAGACGAGCATTCGTAAGATTTTCAAATTGTTTGCCTAATAAAAAATCTCGATTACCTCGCATCACAAATAATTGAATATCTTTTCCTGATAATTTTTTTAGAGACATAAGAATTGAGTTATGACAATCGCTGAGATCATCATCGCCATTCCAAAACTCAAATAAATCTCCCAATATAAATAATTGTTTTACATCAGGAGATAATGATTCCAGAAAGTTAATAAATAATTCGACTTTTTCTGATCTAGATTGGTCGAGATGCAAATCTGAAATAAATAATGTTTGCATAAAGTAGAGATTAAAATTAATCCAGAACTTCGGCTTTGCTTATAACAATATTTTCAGCTGGCACATCTTGATGACCATTACGAATCGTTGTATCAACTGCTTCAATTTTTTCTACTATATCCATGCCTTCAGTGACTTTACCAAACACACAATAACCCCAACCATCGGGCGATTCACTGCGGAAATTTAAAAAGTCATTATCTTTAGTATTAATAAAAAATTGCGAGCTAGCAGAATGAGGTGCACTGGTTCTGGCCATAGCAATGGTACCCACTTTATTTTCTAAACCATTGTTGGCTTCGTTTTGTATACATGCATTGGTTTCTTTCTGTTTCATGTCTTCGTCCATGCCGCCACCTTGAATCATAAAATCACTAATGACACGATGAAAAATAGTGCCATCGTAATGGCCTGATTTCACATAGTTGATAAAATTTTCTACGGTAATCGGGGCTTTTTCCGCATCAAGTTCTAATACGAAGTCACCTATCGAGGTTGTCATTTTTACGTTCATGAATTCTCCAAATAACTTATGGTCTGTTTAAATGCGCACATAATAACAGTCTAATGACTCCAAGCCAGTAATCTTAATCAAATCGATTAAAAACTTTTGTGGCAACAAAGGCTTTCCGTTACCATTTACCGTTTTTATAACAATCCAATTCGTATATGTTGAAAATCCATAACTCTCTCACTGGAGAAAAAGAAGAATTTCGTCCTATTGAACCCGGCAAAGTAAAAATGTATGTCTGCGGTATGACGGTTTATGACTATTGTCATCTGGGGCATGCGAGAGTGGTTGTGGTGTTTGATATCATCGCGCGATATTTACGTGCGGTTGGATATGACGTGACTTATGTTAGAAATATTACGGATATCGACGATAAGATCATCAAACGAGCCAATGAGAATGGAGAAGAATTCTTACAGCTTACTGAACGTTTTATCGAGGCGATGAATGAGGATTTTTCTGCCTTAGGTGTACAACCTCCTGATAGAGAACCGAAGGCAACGGAACATATCGATGAGATTATTACGATGGTTCAAACATTAATCGAACAGGATTATGCCTATGTCGCGAAGAATGGTGATGTCTGTTATGACATAAGTAAGTTCGATGGTTATGGAAAATTATCGGGAAAGAATATTGAAGAGCTTCAAGCGGGTGCACGAGTCGATGTAGATGATGCCAAAGATGACCCAATGGATTTTGTGCTTTGGAAATTAGCCAAGCCAGAAGAACCCAGTTGGGATTCGCCGTGGGGTTCAGGGCGTCCAGGTTGGCATATAGAATGTTCAGCGATGTCGACCTGTTGCTTAGGTAATCATTTCGATATTCATGGCGGCGGTCAAGATTTACAATTTCCACATCATGAAAATGAAATCGCTCAATCAGAAGGCGCTACGGGTGAGACCTACGTTAATTTTTGGATACATAACGGCTTTGTACGAGTCGATGATGAAAAGATGTCAAAATCACTTGGTAACTTTTTTACCGTGCGTGAAATTCTTGAACGCTACCGCCCTGAAGAAGTGCGATATTTTATTTTATCCAGTCATTATCGTAGTCAGTTAAATTATTCTGAGAGCCATTTAGATGAAGCGCGCTCAGCTTTGACACGTCTTTATACGGCTTTGAAAGATGTAGCTTCTGATATGGAACCTGATCAAAATTATTGTCAGCAATTTAATGAAGTCATGGATGATGATTTTAATACGCCTAAAGCCGTTGCGATATTGCATGAACTGGCATCAGAGCTGAATCGACAATCAGATAAAAATAGCGATAAAGCAATTTTGTTAGCGAGTACACTGAAACATTTGGCTGGTGTTTTGGGTATTTTACAATCTTCTCCAGATGAATTTTTAAAAAGTAGTATTGGTAAATCATCTAATAATGAACTCGCAGATGGAGACATTGATTCTCTCATCAAGCAAAGACAACAAGCTAAAATCAATAAGGATTATGCAGAAGCAGATCGTATTCGTGATACCTTACAAGAACAGGGTATTTTGCTTGAGGATTCAGCTTCTGGCACGACTTGGAGAAGAAGTTAGTTTTTTCTAAAAAAATTTAATTGTTAAATTGACGGTTCTAAAAGTCACGCGTATTATCCGTGCTCCTTGGAATTTGGGGTAAACATTCGGGGTGTAGCGCAGCCTGGTAGCGCAACTGCTTTGGGAGCAGTGGGTCGGGAGTTCGAATCTCTCCACCCCGACCAATTCTAAGAATAACCATCTGGTTAAGAACTCAAATGCGCCTGTAGCTCAACCGGATAGAGCACCGGCCTTCTAAGCCGGGGGTTAGAGGTTCGAGTCCTCTCAGGCGTGCCATATTTATTGTATAATTCGATATATCTTATGGTGACTGTAGCTCAGTTGGTAGAGCGCCGGATTGTGATTCCGGTGGTCGTGGGTTCGAGCCCCATCAGTCACCCCAATTCTTTTTTTATACTGGATAGGATTTTATGTATGGAAACAGATACGTTTTTAGCCAAAACACTCATTCTAGTATTTATTTTATTTCCAGTGTTTGGGTTTACATATGAAGAGGAACAGTTAGAAGATTTTTCTGAACTGTATATGGAACCATCAATAAATATTAAAGATAGTTCTGAAATTGAATCGTATGAAACTGTTCATGGAGAAATTTTCTATAAAACTTCTTTTTTTGGAAAACAAGTTTGCGTTTTTATTGTTCCAGCAAACCCTCTTAGAAGTTTAGATTATGATAAGACGTATACTTACCCCTGCGACTAAATTTCTCTAAATATTGCTCGTCAATTATATTTTTAACATCAGAAAATTTGCTAGATTAGTTCAGTGATAAATATTGATTAATGATAATGTATAAAAGTATTTATAAAATAAATACTTAAGTAATTTTCTTTATAAATAATATAGCTTATCCCTTTATGAGCTTAATTTATTGCATGTTGCCCATAAGATGGTTGCGATTTATGAACCGGTTCACAACTTATTCCTTTTTCCTAAAATAATACGTATTTATTACTATATTTTTTGAGTTTATCGATTACACTCTATAGCGACGTGATAATAATTCAGCTAAGGAATGCTCTTCTAAATCCCACCGTATCTGTGCTTAATAATTTACATTAATTTAAGCGTTAATTATTTGACACTTAAGATAGTTAGCATGTAAAGTTAATGTAAGACAGTAACTATTAATAACAATTTTTAAGTTAGATTCATCGGGGAATCCGATTTTTTCAGGAAGTGGCATGCAAACAAAAAGAAAGACTGTCCTCTTAGCTGATGATGATCGCACGACACGGATGGTGATTGCGAAAATCCTTGAAGATCAAGGTTATAGAGTGGAGCAGGCTGAACGGGGTGAAAAATGCCTGTTTATGGCCCTAGAACGCAATTACGATGCATTCTTGATAGACGTCAACATGCCTGGGCTCGGTGGAATTGATTTATGTAAGCGCCTACGTGATATCGATCGATTCAAAATTACCCCCATTATATTTATTACCTCGCTTGAAGAAGGCTCTAATTTAGAAGAGGTTTTCGATGCAGGCGCAACCGACTTTATTGGCAAACCTGTAAGCCCAGTTATTCTCAAAGCTCGATTGAATGCTCATCTTGAAAAAGTTGGATATTTCAACGAAGTAGAGAAGATTCGTACCTATTTGAATCGTTATATTTCAGCCAAAACACAGCGCATGGTCGAAGCTTATGCTTTGACGGGTTTGTTGCCTTCACCTGAATTACACAATGTTTGTGTCATGTTTACTGACATACGTGGGTTTACCAGTCTCAGTCAAGAAACCGATCTGGATTTGCTATTTTCTAAAATCAGTCGCCATTTGGGTATGCAAGTTGATATTGTTCACCAATATGGGGGATATATTGATAAGTTTGGTGGCGATGGTTTGATGGCTATCTTTGAAGGCGATGATATGGCTGAACGAGCTTGTTTGTGTTCTTTACAAATCATTGAGGCTGTATATAGAGTTCAAAATCAAGAAGATGGCATGACATTTCCTGTGGCAGGGGTATCTCTACCATTAGGGGTTGGAATTCATATGGGGCCAGTATTGATTGGAAATATCGGTTCGAAAGACCATCTTGATTATTCTGTGTTGGGTGAAACCGTCAATTTAGCATCGCGTTTATGTGATAAAGCAGAAGCAATGTCTGTGAATGTATCTGAAGAAGTGATGCAAGCTGCAAATATGACCGAAGAGCTACAATTTGTTTCACCAGATAAAGTTTCTATCCGAGGCATCACCAACGATGTATTAGTATACAAACTACGTTGGGCATCCGAACATACTATGAGTATCGCCTAGCCTGTAATAATTCATAATTATGGGAAACCTTATGTTTGGATTGACGTCATAAGAATCGTATGAAAAATATCATTATTCTAACTCTTCTATTTGGCCTATCTGGTGTCGTGAATGCGACTGATGATAATTCGGCTAACTCATATAGTATTAAAGTAAATCAAAAGCTTGCAGATAATAGTTCAAATCTTAATGCATCTGATAAACGTTGTATGATGGTCTGTATTGAATGGGAACAGAAGTGCGTAAAAGATTCCAAGACAGGTAAAGAAAATTGTCGCAGAGTCTGTAAAGAGTTCGGTGAACAGTGTTTCTGATATTTATTGAGCCACTTTTTAACAATATCCTGAAAAATCTATAAAAAGAATTCAATCTGCTAGTTACATTTTTAAATTTGGTCATTATAATGCCTGCCCCCTACCAGGTTGTATTTCATTAGAAGCAATGCGAAAGTGGCGGAATTGGTAGACGCGCTGGATTTAGGTTCCAGTGCCGCAAGGCGTGAGAGTTCGAGTCTCTCCTTTCGCACCAACCTAAAAATCATGTAAAATATCGTATAATCATTATGAGTCTTTGATTTGGCTCAAATTTTTGAGGAATTTTAATGGAAGTTTCAATCGAAAACACTGGCGAATTAGGTCGCAAGCTAACGGTTCAAATACCAGAAGATCAAATATCACCGAAGGTGCAGTCGCGCCTGCAGTCTTTATCCAAAACCACAAAAGTTCAGGGTTTCCGACCTGGTAAGGTACCTATGAAAGTTATTCAAGGTCGTTTCGGTGCTCAAGTGCGTGAGGAGATCATAGGCCAATTAGTTCAGTCATCTTTCCAAGAGACCGTGACTAAAGAAAATATACGTCCTGCTGGAATGCCAACGATCGATCCATTAGAGGATAAAGCCCCTGAAGGTTTTGAATATACGGCGACATTTGAAGTAATGCCTGAAATCAATGTTAACCCAATTGAAAAGCTAAACGTTGAACAACCTGAATCGGAGGTTGGCGATGCTGATGTTGATAAATTGATCGAAGTATTGCGTAAACAAAACAGTGAATTAAATGAAGTTGATCGGAAATCAAAGCAAGGTGATACATTAGTCATCGACTTTGTAGGAAAAATGGATGGCGAAGCCTTTGATGGCGGTACTGCTCAAGATTTCAAGATCGAGCTTGGCAGTGGCCAACTAATCGCTGGCTTTGAAGATGGTTTGGTAGGACTTAGTAAAGGGGATGAGAAAGATTTGGATCTAACTTTTCCTGAAGATTATCAAGCAGAGAACTTGGCCGGTAAAGACGTAGTTTTCTCAGTCACCGTTAAAGAAGTTCAAGAGGCCAAATTACCAGAATTAGATGATGAGTTTTTTAAACGCTTTGCAATCACTGAGGGTGGTTTAGAAGCCTTTAAAAATATGTTAAAAAACAACATGGAACGTGAACTATCTCAAAAAATTAAAGAGATGAGTCGTGATAATATTTTGGATGTGTTGTATGAAGCAAACAGCATCAATTTACCTCAGGTATTAGTGGACAATGAGGCACAGCGATTGCTTGATGAAATGAAGGAAAATATGAAACGACAAGGGTTTCCTGCTGATGCTTTGGATAAGGCGGATAAATCGACTTACGAAGAGCAAGCCAAGAAACGCGTTACATTACAATTGTTGTTATCGGAAATTATCAAAGAAAATGAATTAAAAGCCGATCCAGCGAAAGTAAGACAAATTATCGAGACACAAGCGCAATCCTATGATGACCCGAGCCAGGTCATTAATTGGTACTATGCGGATAAATCTAGGCTCGCTGAAGTGGAAGCGGTTGCTTTAGAAGAAGATATTGTGAATTGGGTTTTAGATAAGGCTGACGTCTCTAAGAAAAAAATGGCGTTTGACGAGATTATGAATAACAGGCAGACTGGCTAAAGATATGCCTTTAACGACCGATAAGCATAGCTAAATGAATAAACAAAATATAGAAGCACTAAACTTAGTTCCCATGGTGGTTGAACAAACCTCGCGTGGGGAGCGTTCATACGATATCTATTCGAGACTACTGAAAGAACGAGTCATTTTTCTCGTTGGTCCAGTTGAAGATAACGTTGCTAATTTAATTGTTGCGCAATTGTTATTTCTGGAATCAGAAAATCCTGATAAAGATATCCATCTTTATATCAACTCACCGGGCGGTTCGGTATCCGCAGGCTTAGCCATCTACGATACCATGCAGTTTATTAAACCTGATGTTAGCACAATGTGTATTGGTCAAGCAGCCAGTATGGGAGCATTGTTATTATCTGGTGGCGCTGCAGGAAAACGCTATTCATTGCCACATTCGCGCGTGATGATTCACCAGCCTTTAGGTGGGTTTCAAGGCCAAGCCAGTGACATTGATATTCATGCTCGTGAGATTTTAAAAGCAAGAGAACGTCTTAACGACATCTTAGCGAAGCATACGGGACAACCTATTGATAATATCCAAACAGATACAGAACGCGATAATTTTATGAGTTCTGATGAAGCTAAAAATTATGGTTTAATTGATCAAGTTTTACATCAAAGAGCTTCTATAGAAACTCCTAAACTTGAAGAAGAATCGGAAGATTAGAATCCGAAAAATAAGTTAATAGCTTATAGCGACACCAATAGAAGAGGTGAATAAGTAATGAGTGATAATAAGCAGGGAAAAAGTGGTGACGGTGATCGTCTACTTTACTGTTCTTTTTGCGGCAAAAGCCAACACGAAGTCAGAAAACTGATTGCTGGACCTTCAGTTTTTATCTGTGACGAGTGTGTTGAGTTATGTAACGATATTATTCGTGAAGAAATTCAAGAAAAAACATCAACCGGCCAAGCAAGTTCACTTCCTACACCTCATGAAATCAATAACATTCTTGATGAATATGTTATTGGTCAAAAAACCGCTAAAAAAATCTTATCAGTTGCGGTTTACAATCACTATAAACGTTTAGAACAAGAAACTAAAAAGAATGATATTGAATTGGCTAAAAGTAATGTGCTGCTTATCGGACCAACTGGTTCTGGTAAAACATTATTAGCTGAAACCTTAGCGCGGTTGTTGAATGTACCTTTTACGATAGCTGATGCCACAACGCTTACTGAAGCAGGTTATGTCGGTGAAGATGTTGAAAATATCATTCAAAAATTACTACAAAAATGCGATTACGATGTGGATAAAGCGCAAACAGGTATTGTTTACATCGATGAAATCGACAAAATTTCGCGTAAATCCGATAACCCATCCATTACCAGAGATGTTTCTGGTGAAGGTGTTCAGCAAGCCTTATTGAAATTAATTGAAGGAACGGTTGCTTCAGTTCCGCCTCAAGGTGGTAGGAAACATCCTCAACAAGAGTTTCTACAAGTGAATACGGGTAATATTTTATTCATTTGTGGCGGCGCATTTGCTGGGTTGGATAAGATTATTCAAGAACGTTCTGAAAAAGGCGGAATTGGTTTTTCTGCTGAAGTATCCACTAAGAATGAAAAACGTACCTTAACGGAATTATTAAGTGATGTTGAGCCTGAAGATTTGATCAAATATGGTTTGATTCCAGAGTTTGTTGGTCGTTTACCTGTCGTAGCAACATTAAATGAACTTAATGAAGATCAGCTTATTCAAATTTTAGTCGAACCAAAAAATGCAATCACTAAGCAATTCCATAAACTATTTGAAATGGAAGGTTCGGAAATTGAATTCCGCGAAGATGCACTGCGTGCCGTCGCCCGTAAATCAATGGAACGCAAGACTGGTGCTCGAGGCTTGCGCTCCATACTTGAAAATGTCTTACTAGACACCATGTATGATTTACCGTCTATGGATAATGTTTCAAAAATTGTGGTTGATGAAGCTGTAATCAATGGTGAATCTAAGCCGTTCATGATTTATGAAGGTTCAGATATCTCAAAAGCAGCATCTGATTCAGAATAATTTTTTGTCTCTTCTATTGACTGGTAATAAGACATAAAAAATATGTCGTCTTTTTTGAAGGGCATGTCCTTTCTTTCAAATCAAAAATAGTTGAGTAATTTATGCAATCAGAGAATCAACAAGACTCAGTTTCTTCAGACACCACTCGTTACCCTGTTTTGCCATTGCGGGATGTTGTTGTCTACCCCCATATGGTCATACCATTATTTGTTGGCCGTGATAAATCTGTTAAAGCCCTTGATGTCGCAATGGAAGGCAGTAAACAAATCCTTTTAGTCGCACAAAAAAGTGCTGCAGATGATAATCCATCATTGGATGAGCTTTATGAGATCGGAACACTTTCCAATATTTTACAATTATTAAAACTTCCAGATGGCACTATTAAAGTTTTAGTAGAAGGTAATACACGAGCACGTATTTCAGAATTTTTAGAAACGGATGATTATTTTTCAGCTGAAGCTCAATTATTAGAAGCTCCGCACGTTGATGAGAAAGAGTTAGACGCATTATCTCGTTCAGCAATGAATCAGTTTGAGCAATACGTTAAGCTCAATAAAAAAGTCCCACCTGAAATTATTTCATCTTTAGCAAGTATTGACGATCCAAGCCGTCTCGCTGACAGTATGGTTGCGCATATGTCGGCAAAGATCGAAGAGAAACAACAAGTACTTGAAATTATCGATGTGAAAGAACGTCTTGAGCACTTGATTGCATTGATGGAAGGCGAGATTGATTTGCTTCAAGTTGAAAAACGTATACGCGGTCGCGTTAAATCGCAAATGGAAAAGAGTCAACGCGAGTATTATTTGAATGAACAAATGAAAGCCATTCAAAAAGAATTAGGTGAAATGGACGATGTGCCTAATGAGATTGATGAACTAGCGGATAAAATTGAAAAAGTGGGTTTATCAAAAGAAGCCAAAGAAAAAGCTTCTTCTGAATTAAATAAATTAAAACTGATGTCACCAATGTCAGCTGAAGCAACAGTGGTGCGTAACTATATCGATTGGTTAGTGACGGTCCCTTGGAAAAAACGCAGTAAAGTTTCTCGCGATTTAAAGAAGGCTCAATCTGTTTTAGATACTGATCACTATGGTCTTGAAAAAGTTAAGGAGCGTATTCTTGAATATTTAGCGGTTCAACACCGTGTTAAGAAAATGAAAGGACCTATTTTATGTCTGGTTGGACCTCCAGGTGTTGGTAAGACCTCGTTAGGACGCTCTATTGCACGTGCAACCAATCGTGAATTTGTACGCATGTCTTTGGGTGGTGTACGTGACGAAGCCGAAATTCGCGGACATCGACGCACATATATCGGTTCAATGCCCGGTAAAATTGTACAAAGCATGTCTAAAGTGGGTAAAAAGAATCCATTATTCTTATTAGATGAAATCGACAAGATGGCGATGGATTTTCGTGGCGATCCTGCATCAGCTTTATTAGAAGTGTTAGATCCTGAACAAAACAGTACGTTTAACGATCACTATTTAGAAGTCGATTACGATTTATCTGAAGTCATGTTTGTGACCACAGCGAATAGTTTAAATATTCCTGCACCGTTACTCGATCGTATGGAAGTGATTAACCTTTCTGGTTATACCGAAGACGAAAAAGTAAACATTGCCCAAAAGTATTTAGTGCCTAAGCAAATGGAAAACACAGGTATTAAAGAAGATGAAATTACAATTGAAGAATCTGCTATACGTGATTTGATTCGTTACTACACACGCGAAGCTGGTGTACGTAATCTAGAAAGAGAAGTAGCGAAGATTTGTCGTAAGGTCGTTAAACAAATCTTAATCGATCCAGATATTAATAAAGTTGATGTGGATGCAGATTCTTTAGATGACATTATTGGTGTGAAAAAATACCGATTTGGTTTAGCGGATGAAGAAGATCGTATTGGACAAGTTACTGGCCTTGCTTGGACCGAGGTTGGTGGCGACCTTTTAACCATTGAAGCAGCGGTTATGGATGGTAAGGGTAAAGCAACTCATACAGGACATCTTGGAGACGTAATGAAGGAGTCTATTCAAGCAGCGATGACTGTGGTACGTAGTCGTGGTGAAGTGATGGGAATGACTCCAGAGTTTTTCCAAGAACATGACTTCCATATTCATGTACCTGAAGGGGCGACACCTAAAGACGGACCAAGTGCAGGTGTTGCAATGTGCACTGCATTAGTTTCTGCAATGACGAATACAAAGGTTCACGCTAATGTTGCTATGACCGGTGAAATCACCTTGCGTGGTGAAGTGTTACCAATAGGTGGTTTAAAAGAAAAATTATTAGCGGCACTACGTGGTGGTATCGAAATCGTATTAATTCCTGATGAGAATCAAAGAGAACTAGCTGAGATACCAGATAACATTAAAGAAGGATTGGATATTCGTCCTGTAAGATGGATCGATCAAGTTTTTGAAATTGCTTTAACTCATCAGCCTAAAGTTGATGAAGCTAATAAGAAATCTGCTGACTTAACTCAAGCAGATAATGATAAATCAAATAAGTCAAAAGATAATATTCGTACTCATTAATAAAATATGTATTAAAAGGTGACGAGTTTGCTTGACGGCTTATTAAGCAGTTGATATAAACTCGTCCCTCGGTTTCACCTTCACGCTTAAACCTCATGATGCAGGCACAAACCGTTGAGGCTCTGCCTTAAGTGTTATTAGAATAATAAATGGGGAAATCATTAGTCTTTAGGGGAAAATAACTTATGAATAAATCAGAATTAATAGATGCGATTGCGGAAGAAGCTGATATTTCAAAAGCATCTGCAGGTCGCGCATTAGATGCAGTGATTGATAATATTACTAACGCTATGAAAAAAGATGATAGTGTTACTTTAGTCGGGTTTGGTACTTTTACTGTACGTAATCGAGCGGCTCGTACTGGCCGCAATCCACGTACTGGCGAAGATATCCAAATTAAAGCAGCAAAAGTTCCTGCATTTAAACCTGGAAAAGCGCTTAAGGATGCCATAAACTAGCGCGCCTTTCTTGGGTGCTTAGCTCAGCTGGGAGAGCATCGCCCTTACAAGGCGAGGGTCGCAGGTTCGATCCCTGCAGCACCCACCATTACTTTAGGAGTGGTAGTTCAGTTGGTTAGAATACCGGCCTGTCACGCCGGGGGTCGCGGGTTCGAGTCCCGTCCACTCCGCCAAACATGAAATGGGCGTATTAATAGCGCCCTTTTATATAAATTGATGCTGAACGTGACGTAGACAACCATGTTATTAAAAATTCGCGACATTGCTACTGGCTGGTTAGCCGCCCTTATCGTAGCCATTCTTATTATTCCTTTTGCATTCTTTGGTATCGATTATTATTTCAATCAAAGTACAGAGCCATATGTTGCTAAAGTCAATGATAATGAAATTAAACAATCGTATTTTCAAAGAGCTTTAGCTAACTACCATCAACAAATGCAAAATGCTCTTGGCACTTCTGTAGATGCAGACGATCCATTTATCAAACAACAAACGCTTAACCGAATCATTGATTCAGAAGTATTAAATCAAGTCACTCAAGATGCTGGCTTAAACGTCTCTAATGAAGGTGTGCTAGAGACTATACGTCAATTTGATATATTTCATGATTCGGAAGGTTTTGATGCAGACCTTTATCAGCGTTCCATCACCTCCCAAGGAATGCCGCCAGCTGTGTTTGAACAGCAAGTAAAATTAGACATGATGTCAGAACAGTTACAGGCAGCGATTTCGGAAAGTTCATTTACAACAGAAAAAGAATTAGAAAATATTGTTCGTTTAAAAAAACAATCACGTAATTTTTCTTATGCATTAGTTTCTTTGAATTCGATTAAAGAAAAAACGGAAGTCACATCCGAAGAAATTGAAAATTACTATGAGCAAAATAAAACGAGTTTTAAAAGACCTAAACAAGTTAAAGTTGATTATTTAAAATTAACATTCGATAAGGTTATGGAACAAATTAAATTATCGGATGATGATTTAGAAAATTATTTTACCAATAATCAATTAGCTTATAACGATCCTGAAAAACGTAAAATTTGGCAAATTAAAATTGGTAAGCCTGAGAACGCTACAGACGAACAGCTGCAAACAGCTAAAGCAAAAGCTGAAGAATTATTAAAAGCTACGGCAGATGGGTTAACGTTTGAAAAAATTGCTGAAACCATGTCGAGTACCTCAGAGGAAGGTATTAAAGTCGATGTTTCAGAGACTGGATTTAAAAAGCAGGGTGAACTATTAAAAGTCATTGATGATGTTATTTTCTCATTGAACAAAGGTGAAACCAGCGACATTATTGAAGACTTAAATGCCTATTTCATTGTAAATGTTAGTGATATCGAAGAAATGCGAGAGGTTTCATTTGATGAGGTCAAAGATCAAGTTGAAACTGATCTGAAAACAGAAAAAGCTCAAAAGATGTATTTTGAGTTAGCTGATCAAATGGCAGCATTAAGTTATGAGCATCCTGATACCTTAGAAGTTGCGAGTGATGCAGTTGATATCCCTGTGGAAACATCAAACTATTTTTCACAAGATTCTGTGGAATCAAATCCAGATTTCTCAAACCCTAAAGTGGTTGCTGCTAGCTTTAGCGAAGATGTTTTAACTAATGGTAATAACAGCGACGTGATTGAGCTGAGTGATACTGAAGCGATAGTCGTTCGTGTTACGGATGTTATCGAAGAAGGTCAACAAACTATGTCGGAAGTGAGTACACAGATTGTTGATGCCTTGAAAAACACTAAAGCTAAAAACACCGCTAGTGAAATTGGTGACAAAATACTCTCTGCATTAAAGAAAGGCGAATCTGTTGATTCAATACTTTCCGAACATGGGCTTGCGTTTAAACAAGCTGAAGAAGTAACTCGTGACGATATAACGGTAAACCGTTCTGTATTAAGAACTGCTTTTCGTTTAGAGCCTCCAATAGATGACCAGCCTGCTGTATCAGGTACTGAATTAGGTAATGGGGATTATGTTGTTGTCTCTTTAAAATCTGTTCAATACCCAGAAAAGATTATGGGTATTGACGTTGATAATCAAAGTAAAGAAATGCAACGAGTTCGTGCTGAATCTGATTGGGCAAATTATTTTGATGCACTTAAAGATAGTTCAGATATAACTATTGTAGAGAGTAATTTATAAATCTTCTTATTTGTACTTTTCTTTGATGAGCAAAGAAAATCACCCCGAATGACATGGGCTAAAGGTTTCCTTCGTCATTCATTATCGCAACGGGTGTCTTTGTCTTTGGTTACTTTCTATTGGACAAGCAATAGAAAGTAACAATAAAAAAATTATTTTCTAATAACGTCTTTTTAAAAAAAGTAGTCAATCTATTTTGGTATTTGACTTTCAAGTACCGCTGCACCAACACTATCACCCCAAACATTAACAGTGGTTCTTATTCTATCTAAGAACCAGTCTACGGCGAGTAGTAACGCAATACCCTCAGCAGGAAGGTTAACAGCGGATAATACAATTAACATTGTTACTAATCCTGCTTGAGGAATACCTGCTGCACCTATGGCGGCTAAGGTTGCTGTGACAAAAATAATGATTTGTTGAGTCATATCCATTTCAATGCCATAAGCTTGAGCAATAAACATGACCGCTATGGACTCATACAACGCTGTTCCATCCATATTTACTGTTGCACCTAATGGCAATACAAATTTGACTGCTTTAGGATTAACTCCTGCTTGTTCTGCACATTCCATGGTTAATGGCAGAGTTGCAGAAGAACTTGCGGTACCAAATGCAGTGAATAAAGCTTGTGCCAGTGAACGTAGGTAATTAAAACCTCGACCTGTTAATAGTCGAAGGATTATAAATAATACAATAAAGTGAATACCTAAACCGAGTATCACTGTTACGACATAAAGCCCTACGGATTTAATTTCTTGTAGAAAAGCTTCACCACCTCCAGCCGAGCCAAGCCTGGCAGCTATCAAAGCAAAGATACCAAGAGGCGCTAGATACATTAACCAAATAACCAATCTCATCATGACTTCATTTAAACTTTCAAAGAAATTGAGTACCGGTTTGCCTTTTTCACCTAGGGTTGTAAGGGCAGCTGAAAAAATTAAACAAAAAACGATCAGGGGTAGTAGTTTGGTTTCAGCAGCAGCTTCAATTAAATTGGGATGCACTAACGATAAGATAATGTCAGATAGAGTCGTTGGATCACGTTCAGCAATATTTTGAGGTAAATCTAAAGTTGAGGTATCTAAGCCATGACCCGGTTGAATGAGGTTTACTACAATAAGACCTATGAAAACAGCTATGGCCGTAGTGGATGTGTAGTAGAGAAGCGTAAAACCACCCAAACGACCCAGTTTACTAACGTCACCAAGTGATGCTACACCGGTAATGACCGCAGCGACTATCAATGGCACGATAGTCATTTTCAAGGCATCTAAAAATAACTGGCCAATCCATTGGATCGATACCATGGCTTCGCCAAAAAACCAGCCACAAACTATGCCTAATATTGCTCCGAGCAAGATCGCCCAGAGCAGAGTGGTTTCTTTTGAAGCCATGAAGAGGGTTTCCTTAAAAAATGTTAGGCAAGGCCTATAGCGTTATAACCACAATCCACATAGGTAATTTCGCCAGTTACTGCAGATGCATAATCAGAACACATAAAGGCTGCAACATTACCGACCTCATCAATGGTTACATTTCTACGTAACGGGGCAGACTCTTCAACACGTGTTAAGAAATCTTTTAGGCCTTTAATACCTGAAGCAGCTAAGGTTTTGATTGGACCAGCAGAAATACCATTTACGCGAATATTTTCAGGCCCTAAACTGGCCGCCATATAACGTACATTGGCTTCAAGAGATGCCTTTGCTACACCCATGACGTTATAGTTTGGCATTGCCCGTACTGCGCCAATGTAACTTAATGTGAGAAGTGCACCATTGCGATCTTTCATCATAGGGCGTGCCGCATCAGCGAGTGCTGAGAAGCTGTATGAGCTGATTTCATGTGCCATTAAGAAGTTCTCACGCGATAGATTTTCCAAATATTCACCTTCTAAGGCTTCTTTAGGCGCATACGCGACAGAATGGATAATAATATCAATGCCATCCCAATAATTATCTAAATGCCCAAATACATCTCGAATTTGGCTATCTTCAGCAACATCACATGGGACAGTAATTTCAGATCCGACTTCTTCTGCAAATTTTTCCACTCGGCCTCTGAGTTTGTCATTTTGATAAGTGAAGGCTAATTCAGCACCTTCACGTTTGAGTGCTTTAGCGATTCCCCAGGCGATTGAACGATTACTAGCCACACCAACTACGAGTGCTCGTTTACCTTCAAGTAAGCTCATTATTATTCCTCTTTTTTGAAACTGTTGTTATTTTCGATGTCAAACTGTACAGCAATCTGCTGAAGTTTATAATAAGGATTATAACGATAAACATAACCTCACGTCCTGGACAATATTTTTAATGAATCGCTGCCACTTAGCAATTATTGCTGGATTTCTATTGACTGCTTGCACGAGTAGCGAATGGAATAACCCATACCCGAGTTCGGATTCAAATCAAAATATTTATTATGATGCGTTTAGTGAGCGCCCAAAACATCTAGACCCTGCTAGCTCTTACAGTGCCAATGAATATGTTTTTTTAGGTCAAATATATGAACCTATTTTGCAGTATCATTTTTTAAAGCGCCCTTATGAATTGACAACGTTAACAGCAGCCTCAGTTCCACAAGCAGAATATTATGATAAACAAGGTACGTTGGTCGACGACACAATTCCATCTGATCAACTTAGTAAAGTTGTTTATACCATTCGTATAAACCCTGATATCAAATATCAACCTCATCCAGCATTGGCTAAAAATACAAACGGTGAATATTTGTATCATGATTTAGCATTAAGTGATTTAAAAAATATACATACTTTGAATGATTTTTCTCAATCTGGAACGCGAGAGTTAATTGCTGAAGATTACGTATATCAAATTAAACGTTTAGCGAATCCTAAAATTCATTCACCCATTGCAGGGTTAATGGGGAAATATATTTTAGGCTTAAAAGAATTATCGTCTGAATTAGGACAAGTTCTAAAAAATAATCCTGAGCAAAATATTAATTTACGTGAATATAATCTTGAAGGCGTTAAGTCATTAGATAAATACACATATCAAATTACCTTAAAAGAAAAATATCCGCAGTTTATTTATTGGCTCTCTATGTATTTCTTTTCTCCCATGCCATGGGAAGCAGATGTGTTTTATCAACAAGCAGGTATGGAAGAACGTAATATCAGTTTGGATTGGTACCCAATAGGAACAGGGCCATTTATGTTGACTGAAAACAATCCTAATCAACGCATGGTCATGGAACGTAATCCTAATTTTCATGGAGAAAACTATCCAACAGATGGTGAAGAATCTGATATATCAAATGGTTTATTAAAACACGCAGGTAAGTCATTACCGTTTATTGATAAAGCGATTTATAGTTTGGAAAAAGAAAACATTCCAAGCTGGAATAAATTCTTGCAAGGCTATTATGATACGCAGGGCATTGGTTCGGATAGTTTTGATCAAGCGGTATCGTTTTCTGCCAGTGGTGAAGCCGGTTTAACCGATGTTATGAAGGAAAAAGATATACGTTTAATTACCGCCGTAACAACGTCAACTTCATATTTAGGTTTTAATATGGAAGATGATGTCGTAGGTGGTGATTCTGAACGCGCAAGATTATTGCGTCGTGCTATATCCATTGCAATCGATATGGAAGAGATGATTTCAATTTTTCGTAATGGTCGTGGCATACCATCACAAGGACCGATACCACCAGGCATATTTGGTTTTGTAGAAGGTCAAGATGGTATTAATCCTTATGTCTATGATTGGGTTAATGGAAAAACGAAACGTAAATCTATTGAATATGCTAAAGAATTGTTAGTTCAAGCAGGTTATACGAATGGCAGAGATCAAAAAACAGGTAAGCCTTTAGTATTGTATTTTGATTCGCCTCAATCAGGGCCAGGTGCAAAAGCTTATTTTGATTGGATACGTAAACAATTTGAAAAACTGGATATCAATTTAGTAATTCGTTCTACTGACTATAATCGTTTCCAAGAAAAAATGTTAAAAGGTACCGCACAGATCTTTCAATGGGGTTGGAATGCTGACTATCCTGACCCTGAAAACTTTTTCTTTCTTTTATACGGGCCAAATAAAAAAATAGAATTAAATGGTGAAAATGCTGCTAATTATCAAAATTCTGAATTTGATACATTATTTAACCAAATGAAATCAATGCCAAATAGTGATGAGCGTTTAGAAGTCACAAATAAAATGGTTGAGATACTGCGTAGAGATGCTCCATGGATTTGGGGTTTTCACCCTTTAGGTTTTTCTTTACATCATAGTTGGTATGAAAATGCTAAGCCAAATTTGATGGCTAACAACACATTAAAATATAAGTTTATAAATACTGAGCTACGTAATGAATTGCGAGCGAAATGGAATAAACCATATTGGCTGCCGATTGTTATTATTCTCTTGGTTTTATTTTTAAGTTTAATTCCTGCATATAACACCTATAAACGTAAACAACGCGAGCGAATTCTATGATCAGTTATATTATTCGACGTGTTCTATATGCGATTCCTATATTGATTGGGGTTAATCTAATAACATTTATTTTATTCTTCGTAGTTAATACGCCCGATGATATGGCGCGAATGCAATTGGGCGAAAAGCGCTTAACTCAAGAAGCGGTTGATACTTGGAAAGCAGAACGTGGTTACGATAAACCCGTTATATGGAATAGCGAAGTATCTGGCACTGATAAATTTACAGATACAATCTTTTTTCAGAATTCGGTTAAGTTATTTTTATTTGATTTTGGTCGTTCTGATAGCGGGCGTGATATTAGCTATGATATTTCACAACGTATGTGGCCAAGTCTGGCTATTTCTGTTCCAAGTTTGATATTAGGTTTATTGGTTTATATTAGCTTTGCTTTGACATTGGCTTTTTTTAGAGGCAGTTATATTGATGTATGGGGTGTTGTGTTGTGTGTCATTATTATGTCTATTTCTGGCATGTTCTATATCATTGGTGGGCAGTTCATTATTGGTAAGCTATTAAATCTGGTCCCAATTTCTGGATACGATACAGGATTAAGCGCCATTAAATTTATCTTACTACCTGTGATTATCGGTGTAGTGGGTGGAATAGGCAGTAGTACACGTTGGTATCGAACTATATTTTTGGAAGAAATGAACAAAGACTATGTTCGAACCGCTAGAGCAAAAGGCTTATCGGAAGTTACCGTACTTTATAAACATGTATTACGTAATGGTTTAATTCCAATTTTAACGGGTGTTGTAGTGATCTTGCCAACTTTGTTTATCGGTAGTTTGATTACAGAGTCTTTCTTTTCCATTCCAGGTCTAGGTAGTTACACTATTGATGCGATTAATAACCAAGATTTCGCGATAGTACGTTCAATGGTGTTTTTAGGTTCAGTGTTATATATCGTTGGCTTAATATTAACTGACATCTCTTATACCATTGCCGATCCAAGGATAAGGTTAGACTAAGATGCCAGTGATATTTATTACAGATGCGTTGGTATTTTTATTATTAGGTTTAATTATAGCCTTTGCGATCTATGCGAGAAAGCATGAGCATTTGATTGAACCTTGGCATAGGGTTGCTAAAAATCCTTTAGCGATGGTCAGCGCTGTTATTCTAGTTTTTTATCTTACGATTGGCTTGCTCGATTGTTTTCATTTCCATCCAAAACTGGAACAAAATGAATCCAATGAGACGACATATTCAACTGAGATTGTCAGTGTGTTAGATGTTTTGGTTAATCATTTAAAAAACATGGATGAAAAAACATATTCCGCACCTTTCGCAATATACTCTTATGCTAAAGAAACCATTGAACTTGAAGATGGTAGCTCAATACGAGATTTTCCAAAGTTAACCTTTGCGGGCGCACATTTATCTAATCCAGAACAAGGTTGGCTAGTGGACATTTTTCTAAAATCGATGCTGTCAATTGTAATAGGTACGGTTATTTGGTTTGTCATGTCATTATTAATAATAGTGACATTGATAAAACAGAAAGGGCAATCATTAGAATTAACCATTAAAAACATTAAATCGAATCATACTAATGTACCGTGGCGTTTGATTTTTATGACTTTAGCATTAATGGTCTGTGGATTGACTTGGGCTTTTTATTTATCACATTACTATCATATCTTAGGTACTGATAAAGTAGGGCAAGATGTTTTCTATCAAGGCTTAAAAGGTATACGAACAGGTCTCGTTATTGGGACCTTAACAACCTTAGTTATGTTGCCATTTGCTTTAATGTTAGGGTTAATGGCTGGTTATTTTCGTGGCTGGATTGATGACGCTATTCAATATTTATATACCACTTTAAATTCAATCCCTGGTGTTTTATTAATTGCAGCGGCTATTTTAATGCTGGAAGTCTATATGGCTAATCATGCCGAGGATTTTTCCAGTACTATGCATCGTTCCGATCTACGATTGTTCTTTCTATGTCTTATCTTAGGCATTACTAGCTGGACTGGTTTATGTCGTTTATTACGAGCCGAAGCATTGAAACTTAGACAAATAGATTACGTACAAGCTGCACAAGCATTTGGTGTTAGTCATTTGACTATTTTATTACGGCACTTATTACCGAATGTCATGCATATCGTTGTGATTACCATTGTGATTGATTTTAGTGGTTTGGTATTGGCTGAAGCTGTTTTAGCTTATATCAATATTGGCGTTGATCCGAGTATGAATAGCTGGGGTAATATGATTAACAGTGCGCGTTTAGAGATGGCACGAGATCCTATTGTTTGGTGGTCATTGTTTGCAGCGTTTATTTTTATGATTGGTTTGGTCTTGCCAGCCAACTTGTTTGCAGATGCAGTGCGTGATGCATTTGATCCAAGATTAAGAAACCTTCGTTGATTGATTATGAGTTCATTATTAGAAATAGAAAATCTAACGGTTAGTTTTCCAGCAGAAGAACAAGATAATATTGTAGTGAACGATGTAAGTTTTTCTATGGAAAAAGGCCAGACTACTGTTTTAGTTGGTGAGTCAGGTTCGGGAAAATCTATGACCGCGATGGCTATTATGCGTTTATTACCAACAGCAGCAAATATTAGTTCAGGTTCTATTTCGTTACACGATCAAAATATCTTTGCTTTTTCTGAAACGGATATGAAAATGATACGTGGTAAAAAGATAGGCATGATCTTTCAAGAGCCACAAAATTCTTTAAACCCTGTCATGACATGTGGTCAACAGATCGGTGAAGTTATTGATCAACATCAATCATTAAGTAAAGAACAAAAACAGAAACGTATTATTGAGTTGCTAGACTCAGTCGGTATTCCTGATCCTGAAACACGTTTAAATGATTACCCACATCAATATTCTGGTGGTATGAAACAACGCGTAATGATTGCAATGGCTCTGGCTTGTGAGCCAGATTTATTGATTGCCGATGAGCCAACGACTGCTTTGGATGTGACCATACAAGCACAAGTATTGGAGCTATTAAAAGAGTTACAGCAAAAAACTGGAATGGGTATTTTATTCATTACCCATGACCTAGCAGTAGCTAATCAAATAGCAGATCAAATGGTGGTTATGTATCAAGGTAAAATTGTTGAAAAATCAGACAGCAAACAATTTTTCCAAGGACCCCAACATGAATATTCTATGCATCTTTTTAATTCATTACCTACGAAGGCAAAACGTGATGCTGAACAAAGAGAAGTAATTTCAAAAGATAAAGCTGCTATTTTAGAAGTTTCAGATTTAAAAGTTCATTTTCCGATTCGTAAAGGTATCTTTAAGCGTACTGTTGGTCATATAAAAGCCGTTGATGGTGTTTCAATTAAAATACGAGCAGGTGAGACGGTCGCAATTGTTGGAGAATCAGGCTCTGGTAAAACAACAATGGGTAAAGGTATTTTACAGTTGATAAAACCAACTGCTGGTTCTGCGAAATATCATGACGAAGAACTTACTATTTTAAATAAATCAGCTTTGAGAAAAAAACGCACGGATCTACAAATTGTATTTCAAGATCCGTATTCATCAATGAATCCACGCATGATGATAAAAGATATTTTAGAAGAGGGGATGCTTGTACATAACATTGGAAAAGATTCAGCAGATAGGCTTAATAGAATTCAATCACTCATGGAGCATGTTGAGTTGGATAAAGAGTATATCTATCGTTATCCTCATGAATTTTCTGGCGGTCAAAGACAGCGTGTCTGTATTGCTAGAGCCTTAGCAGTTGAACCACAAATTATCGTTTGTGATGAGCCAACCAGTGCCTTGGATGTTTCTGTACAATCACAAATATTAGACTTATTACGTGATCTACAGAAACGTTTAGATCTTGCCTATTTATTTATCACACATAATATCAGTGTAGTTGAATATTTAGCCGATTATGTTGCAGTCATGTACAAAGGAAAAATTGTAGAACAAGGTACAGTTGAACAAATAATGTATGATCCACAACATGAATATACTCAACAATTATTATCTGCGGTTCCCAAAATAGATCTTAAGTTTGCGTAGATAAAAATCATTATTCAGTTGCAACGCTGACCACCATTTAATACTGCAGCTTGATGTAAGCCTTACGCAGAAAAATCAATATTTTCTCTAATAACAACTATAATTTCTATTTAGCCAAAAAAAGATATTTTTGATGGTTGATTCATCGACTGAGAATACACATTTAGAAGCCATATTGAATACTGTTTTAGATGGTATCATTACCATTGATAACAAAGGTATTGTCCAGAGCTTTAATCCTGCTGCCGTTAATATATTTGGTTATACCCCTGAAGAAGTCATAGGTAAGAATGTCAAAATGCTCATGCCTGATCCGTATCACACTGAGCACGATCAATATATCAGTAATTATTTAGAAACAGGTGATAAAAAAGCTATAGGTTTGGGTCGAGAAGTCTCAGCTCAACGTAAAGATGGTTCTGTTTTCCCAATGGAGTTAGGCATCAGTGAGATGAGCATCGACGGCAAACGTATGTTTGTTGGTATTATCAGAGATATTTCTGAACGAAAGTTGTATATCGATGAACTACAAAGCACAACTTCATTTTTGAATTCAGTTCTTGAGAATGCAGTTGATGGTATTATCACGATCGATCAATACGGCAATATTCAATCGATTAATCAGGCAGGGGAAAAAATATTTGGTTTTACCAATAAAGAATTATTAGGAAAGAATATTAAAAAATTGATGCCATCACCGTATCACGAAGAACATGATGGTTATTTGTTTAATTATCTTAATACAGGCAAGAAAAAAATTATTGGTATAGGCAGAGAAGTTATTGGTCTACGTAAAGATGGTTCAACCTTTCCTATGGAGTTATCTGTTAGTGAAATAGAAAT
This sequence comes from Gammaproteobacteria bacterium, assembly GCA_965243205.1. Taxonomy (GTDB): domain Bacteria; phylum Pseudomonadota; class Gammaproteobacteria; order Eutrophobiales; family Eutrophobiaceae; genus CBDEUK01. The sequence continues at coordinate 628,338 of CBDEUK010000002.1, read as the reverse complement.
AGGTGAACAGAGAGGGTTTGCAGGAATTGTTCGGGATATCACTGAACGGAAGTTAAATGAAGAGATTCTTCAAAAAAGAACACAAGCTTTAGAGCGTTCAAATGAAGAATTGGAAAGATTTGCCTATATCGCATCACACGATTTACAAGAGCCGTTACGTATGGTGGGCAGTTATACCAATTTATTAGAAAGACGTTACAGCGATAAGCTGGATGATGATGCCAAAGAATTTATCTTTTATGCCAATGATGGTGCAAAACGAATGCAGGTTTTAATTCAGGATTTATTAGCGTTTTCCAGAGTAGGCACTAAAGGTGAAAAGTTTATTGAAGTCGATTGTGATGTTTTAATAAAAAGTATTTTTCATGATTTGAAATCTTCAATAATAGAAAAAAATTGCGAATTGACTCATGATTTTTTACCGACAGTCTTAGCAGATAAGACTCAAATGAGACAACTCCTACAGAATTTAATTAATAATGCGATTAAGTATTCAGATCATGAACGCCAAAATAAAATTCATGTGTCAGCTAAGAAAACAGCAACACATTGGCAATTTTCTGTATCGGATACTGGTATTGGTATTGAAGAATGTTACTTTAAAAAAATATTCGATATATTTAGTCGTTTACATAATAAACAAGAATATTCTGGTACAGGAATTGGACTTGCGATTTGTAAAAAAATTGTAGAAAGGCATGGCGGTAAAATTTGGTTAGAGTCTATTCCTGATACAGGAAGTATATTTCATTTCACAATTAAGATTTAATGATGTCCTTAGTAATAAGATTTCATTATACTGTTATAAAATTCATGGAGAATCTAATGTGCATGAAATAGCCAAAGTTTTATTGGTAGAAGATAATCCAGGTGACGCACGTTTAACCAAGGAAGCTCTAGCCGAAAGTAAAATTACCATAGAATTATTCCATGTTATCGATGGTGTAGAAGCTATGGCTTTTATGAAAAAAGCAGACGGTTTCTCTGACGTCCCTACACCCGATTTAGTATTATTGGACTTAAATCTACCTAAAATGAATGGCATGGAAGTATTAGAGGACATGCGGTCATTACCTGAATATACCAATACACCGGTTGTTGTATTAACTACCTCTGAGAGTGAAGCTGATATTGCTAAAAGTTATGATCTGAAAGCTAATTGTTATGTCAGTAAACCCGTTGATTTTGATGCTTTTGTTCAGGTGATAAAGTCAATTGATGAATTTTGGTTTTCCATCGTTAAATTACCTAAAACCCACTAAATTTATGCACATCTAGCGATTTCTGTCATGGACGTTTGTTCAAAATGTCCTCATTTCTTCTCTCAAAGTCTATCTTTTACTAAAGAATTTTTTTTTATTGCCGATGCAATAGATTGGACTATTACTTTGTTTGTATGGATATTGCTTAAACATATTTATCTAATACATTAAGTAGGTTTAGCGTATCGAGGGAGATAAGATATGCAAAATAAAATCACTAATATTCTTCTGGTTGAAGATAACCCAGGAGATGCCAAACTGGTTGAAGTGCTTCTCACTGATATGGGAGAGGAGCAGTATCGACTAACAATCGCTGATTGCATGAGCGAGGCTATGGATCTCATTAGTAGAGAAGAGTTTTCCGTGGCTATCCTAGATATGTCATTACCCGATAGAGAAGGTCTTGACTGCATTTCAGATATAAAATCATTTAGACCCGAACTGCCAATAGTCGTGCTCAGTGGAAGACAAGACGAGGAGTTTGCACTGCAGACAGTGAAAGCAGGCGCACAAGATTATTTGACCAAAGGTGTTGATGATTGGCACTTAATACGTGCATTGTATTATGCGATTGAGCGTAAACGATTGCATGATAATGTTGTTTATATGGCTCAACATGATCAATTGACTGGTCTTGCAAATAGAACTCTTTTTCGTTCCCGTCTTGAGCATGCCATACATTGCGCTAAAAGACGCGAAGACTCCGTTGCATTATTGTATCTCGACTTAGATCATTTCAAACCAATCAATGACGGTTTGGGGCATGAAATGGGTGATAAAGTTTTAATAGAAATCGCCAAACGTTTATCTCATGCGATTAGGGAAGTCGATACCATTGCCCGTTTAGGGGGTGATGAGTTTGCAATTATTTTGGAAGGTGTTGTAAATACCAATAGTGCTATAGCCGTTTCTGAAAAAGTTATTTCAACTATTACCACTCCTCTCGAAATTGATTCTCATATTTTATATGTCGGAGTTAGCATCGGTATTGCTATTTATCCACACTGTGGCAAAGATGTTGAGACTATTGTTAAGAATGCAGACAGTGCAATGTATAAAGCGAAACATAATGGTAGAAATCAATATCAGTTTTATACTAAAGAAATGAATCATCGTGCTTTAGATGAATTGACAATGGAAATGCAATTAAGAGAAGCTTTGGATAAAGAAGAATTTCTTTTACATTACCAACCAAAATTAGATGTACAAAGTGGAAAATTAACTGGTAACGAAGCATTACTGCGATGGAAGCACCCAGAGCAAGGACTTATTTATCCAACAAGATTTATTCCTTTACTTGAGAAGAGTGGAATGATTTCAGAAGTTGGTCGGTGGGTACTGGAAACAGCTTGTAAACAACATGTATCCTGGAGTAAGCAAGGGGTACCTGTTGGTAAAATTGCAGTTAACCTTTCTGGACAGCAATTATTACAACGTAACTTTTCAGATACTGTTTGTAATATATTGAACGAGACAGAACTCGATCCCCATTTGCTTGAAGTTGAATTAACGGAAAGTTTGTTAATTCAAAATTCAACTGCAACGATGAAAATTCTAGAAGCATTGAAATCTATGGGCGTTAGTATTGCTATAGATGACTTTGGTACCGGTTATAATTCTTTTAATTATCTTAAGCGCTTTTTAGTCGATACGTTGAAGATTGATCGTTCGTTTATTCAAAATGTCACTGAAACTGGACCAGAGTCTTATATTACTTCTGCGATGATACATATGGCTAAGGATCTAGGAATTAATGTAATTGCAGAAGGCGTAGAAAAAAAAGAACAATTAGATTTTTTACGTGAACAGGATGTTGATGAAATACAAGGTTTCTATCTTAGTCCTCCTGTTTCTTCAAACGATTATACTGATCTAGTCATTAAATTATCTGAAGTAGCCTGAATATAATATTCACACATTCATTTCTAATAAAAAATGTCCGGTTAGTATAACTAACCGGAAACATATTATGCATAGTAAAGTATCTAAATAAGGGTTTAGCCATTTGCAGGTAAAATGACTTCGTCAATAACATGAATAACACCGTTACTTGACATAACATCTGCCTTAATAACTTTAGCCTGATTAATATTTACACCTTCACTATTAGTTGAAATATTTACATTCGAACCATTAACAGTTTTCGCACTGTCTAGATTGACTACATCAGATGCCAAAACTTTCCCAGGTACTACATGGTAAGTTAAGATAGAAACCAGTTTGTCTTTATTTTCAGGTTTTAATAATGATTCAACAGTACCTGATGGCAATTTAGCGAATGCTTCATCGGTTGGAGCAAATACGGTAAAAGGACCATTGCCTTTTAATGTTCCAACTAAATCAGCTGCTTGTAATGCTGCAGTTAATGTTTTGAATTGCCCAGCAGAAACTGCTGTGTCAACAATATCAGAATTATTTACTTTAGCAGTTTGAGTAGCACATGCTGTTGTAATAATTACCATCATGCTGACAATTGCAATATTTTTTGCGTTATATAGTGTGCGAATAATATTTTGAGAGTAACTCATTTTAGTGTCTCCAATGTTGAGTGTGTTAACGGAATGGAGATAATAAAATTAAAAAAAAATGAAGCAATAGGGTCTATACTTAGGTTACATGGTTTTAATTTTTATTAACTTGGATTATTAACTGGACATGAATTAACAATATGTAATTAATATTTATTATGTGATTTAATTATTGTAAATGTTCAAGACATAGAGTTCGATTTAAGCTGCGTATGAAAAATTTAATTAAATTAAATTACTTTTTATTAAGAAATTAATTTTATTTATTAAAGTAAGCTTAATAAAAATTAATATTATTTAAAATGAAATAAAAAAATATTCAATTTTTTAAAGGCTTGGAAAATGAAAAAAATCTTATTGACTATAATTTTATTATATCTTCCAGCTATAAATTTATTTGCTCATGGTATATCTGAAAAATCGTTAGAAATAATTCATCTTGATGATTTTCATTATTTCACTGATTTTTTTATTAGGCCTGTTTATTCAGCAGTCAATATTCAAATTGATAATAGTTCAGGTTATAGAATTATTAAAAGTGATGGTATACCAAATCATTCAACGGGTAACTTTCCGAATCGAAATAATCCAAATTCTATTTCTGCACAGGATTACAATTTTCGAGTCACATTGAATCCAAAAAAATCAAATCGTGTTACTGAGATAGGGCATAATTATTTTGGTGTTGCGTTAAATGGTGTGCCGTTTGACCCTGCAACAGCAGAATTTTGGAATAACGATAGAAATTCAAAATGGGTTTTAGATGCGATTAAAGGAGGGCGAAATTTAGGACTTGATCAAAACAACGCACATGTCCAACCTAATGGGGCTTATCATTATCATAGTTTACCGATTGGTTTAATTCAGAATCAAAATTATAAAAATAAACCTGTTTTGATTGGCTATGCGGCAGATGGTTTTCCTATTTATACGCCATATGCCCATACTAATTCTCAAGGAGATACAATTGAGCTAACTTCAAGTTATAAAGTGAAACAAGGTAACAGGTCTGATGGACCAAGTGGTCAATACGATGGTCGTTATACTTTGGATTACGAATATGTCGATGGACTTGGTGACCTTGATCAATGTAATGGCCGCATAAGCAAAACCGATGAATATCCTAATGGTACTTATCATTATGTTATTAGTAATCAATATCCATTTATTCCTCGTTGTTGGTCAGGCTCACCTGATAGTTCATTTCAGATAAGACGTGGTAGCATACCTAGACAAGGTAGTAACGGACGAGATGATGCTATGCCTCCTAGACTAGAAAGGTCTGAACGTCCAGGAAGAAATCCTCCTAGAGAAGCTATTTCAGCATGTAATCGTAAATCCAATGGAAGTCGTTGTGTTGTAAATAGGCCTCATGGTGAACTTAATGGAACATGTAGAAATATTGCTGATGAACTAGCGTGTGTTCCAGCTAGACATTAAATAAATGCACTAATAATGTGCAACTCCCTAATAATTATAGGGCGATATATACAGTCTTTTATTATTATAATTATTTATCTTTTAATATCAGTGAGTTGATATTTTTTTGTATGGCATAAGAGTTGCGCTACATACATTTAAATATTTAAAAATATATGGATCATAGAGCTTTATTCTGAATATAAGCACCATAGTATTAGAATGTCTAACAGCACCACAAAACAGACCGAAGCATTAACACAACATTTTGATGAAATGTTTGGCCTTGATGAATCTGTAAGGCGGCCTTATAAAAAATATGAGTCTTGGTTTAATAGCCAAGATCCAAAATATCTCAAGAAAAAAACTTCCGAAGCTGAAACAATTTATCGACGTTCTGGTATTACATTTTCTGTCTATGGCCAAAAGGAAGCCAATGAACGATTGATCCCTTTTGATATTGTGCCAAGAGTCATTTCTGCTAAAGAGTGGCGCTTATTATGTAAAGGTATCGAACAACGTGTTAGAGCAATTAATGCGTTTCTCTATGATATATACCATCGCCAAGAAATATTACGAGCGCAACGTATACCTGAACGTTTAATTGATGTGAATGAAGCTTTCTTACCTATTATGATAGGAGTAGAGCCACCCTCTGGTGTATATACCCATATTGTTGGTATTGATATTGTTCGCGTTAGTGAAAATGAGTTTTATGTTTTAGAAGACAACGCAAGAACACCGTCGGGTGCTTCTTATATGTTAGAAAACCGTGAAACTATGATGCAGATGTTTCCTGAATTGTTTTCTAAAATCCGGGTTCAATCAGTTAGTGAATATCCTAAGAATTTATTACATAGCCTATCTTCCGTCGCACCTAAAAATTCTGAAGGAACCCCAACGGTAGCGGTACTAACACCTGGTATTTTTAATTCGGCATATTTTGAACATGCGTTTTTAGCTGATCAATTAGGTGTAGAGTTGGTTGAGAGTACTGATTTAAAAATAATTGATGGCAAAGTAAAAATGCGTACGACTAGCGGCTATGAAACCATTGATGTGTTGTATAGACGAGTTGATGATGATTATCTAGATCCTTTAAATTTTCGTCCTGACTCTATGTTAGGCATACCGGGTATTATCGATGTGTATAAGGCTGGCAACATTACGATAGCAAATGCTCCTGGAACCGGTATAGCTGATGATAAATCGATATATTCTTATATGCCTGAAATTGTAGAGTTCTATACAGGAGAAAAACCATTATTAAAAAATGTGCCTACCTATCGTTGTTCAGAACAGGATTCCTTACAATATGTATTGGATAATATTGAAGAGCTTGTGGTTAAAGAAGTACATGGTTCAGGTGGCTATGGAATGTTGGTAGGCCCAGCAGCTTCAAAACGAGAATTAAAAACATTTACAGAAAAACTTAAAAATAAGCCAGAAAATTATATTGCTCAACCAACGCTATCACTCTCAACCGTACCTGTTTTAACGAATAAAGGTTTAGCACCAAGACATGTTGATTTACGTCCATTTGTTTTAGTATCAGATACGATTAACATTACACCAGGCGGATTAACCAGAGTTGCGTTAAAAGAAAAATCATTAGTAGTTAATTCGAGTCAAGGTGGCGGTACAAAAGATACATGGATATTGGATGATTAAGACTCAGGAAATGTCATGTTAGGAAAAACTGCAAATGGTTTATTCTGGTTTTCGCGTCAAATTGAACGCATGGAAAACATTGCAGAATTATTGGAAACAGGATTAAGGATGGCACTTACACGTACTCAAGGAGGGGATGATGATTGGCGGTCTGTCATTGCTACAGTTGGGGCACAATCTTTATTTGATGAGAATCACGATGATTATTCTGCAAAGAATGTCATCGATTTTTTATTACGCAATAAACATAATCCAACATCCGTCATCAATACTATTGAGCAAGCTAGGGCTAACGCACGTTTAGTGAGAACAGCGATTACGCGTTCAGTATGGGAGTCAACTAATGAATCATGGATGAATATTAGAGAAATATTAAAAAGACCTGTTTCAGAATCTCAATTGCCGAATGTTTTGAGTTTAATAAAAAATCAGTCGGCATTAATTAGCGGTACCTTTTATCGAACGATGTTGCGTAATGAGTCTTATTATTTTTCATTAATAGGAAAATACATTGAACGTGCAGATAATACGGCTCGTATCCTTGATGTTAAATATTATGTGTTATTACCATCTTCTTCTTACATTGGATCTTCTCTAGATAATGTACAATGGGAATCGATCTTACGCTCTGTTTCAGCGCATCGATCATATCGATGGGTATACCATACAGATTATAACCCCACAAATATTGCCGAGTTTTTGATGTTAAATGAGGAGATGCCTCGGTCTTTATCTTTTTGCTACGATAAAATTGAGACTAATTTGAATTTAATAACTAATAATTCTAAAACAGAAGATCCCTGTAGTGTGCAATGTAAAAAAATAATTCATATATTAGACACGAATACTGTGAGTAGTATTTTAGATAATGGTTTACATGAATTTTTAATTAATTTTATATCAGAAAATAATACGCTTTCATCATTGGTTTCTGAACAATATCGATTTTATCAATAACTATGCGCTTATTAGTAACACATTCAACTCAGTATCAATTTGATAAGCCAATAGATTATGCTTTACAACAAATAAGGTTAACTCCTGTTTCTACAGATTTTCAAAATATTATTTCTTGGGATTTAGATATTATTGGAGCAAGTAAAGAGCTTACATATTCTGATCAATTCAGAAATGTTGTAAATTTATTGAATATTGAGTCTGGTGTAAATGAAGTGATAATAAGCTGTTATGGAGAAGTTGAAACGACAGATAAAGATGGGATTGTTGGAGCGCACCAATCAAATGTACCGCTTTGGTTATACAAACGTCAGACTATTTTAACCAAGGCTGGAATTAATATAAAACGCATAGCAAAAGAAATAAATAATGAAAATGCAATAGAGTCAGTGCATAAGGTTTGTGAGTTAATTCTTTCTACAGTTAAATATAAATTAGATAATACTGATGCTAATACAACGGCTGAAGATGCAATGAAATTAGGTGTTGGAGTTTGCCAAGACCATGCACACATATTAATATCAGCTGCAAGGTTAGCTGGATTCCCAGCTCGATATGTAAGTGGTTATATATTTATCGATGGAGAGGAGCAACATTCTGCAAATCATGCTTGGGCAGAAATTTATTTTGAAGGTATTGGTTGGATAGGTTTTGATGTATCAAATGGAATTTCACCCGATGAACGATACATTCGTGTTGCTATTGGTTTAGATGCAAGTGATACTGCACCTGTAAAAGGTATTCGTTATGGTGAACACCAAGAAAATTTAGAAGTCATTGTAAATGTGCAACAACAATAACAAATGTAATATTTTTTTATGACTTATTGTGTAGGATTAAAATTAAATCAAGGTTTGGTTTTAATGTCCGATACTCGGACTAACGCTGGCGTGGATAACGTATCCGTATATTGTAAGATGCATAGTTGGCAGGTTGAAGGCGACCGGGTAATCACTTTATTATCATCAGGAAACTTGGCTACTTCTCAATCTGTTATTAGTTCTATTAATGAACAATGGAATGAATCAATAACCGACGATAAAAATTTTTTAAAATCATGTGACTCAATGTATCAGGTTGCTAGGTATATTGGTGAGATTGTTAATTCTGTTATTTTAGAAACTACAAAAAATGGTCAGGTTGCAGAGAACTCATTCAATGCAACGTTTATTTTGGCTGGTCAGATCAAAGATGAAGATTCAAGATTATTTTTAATCTATCCAGAAGGAAATTTTATAGAAACTTCAGAAGAGACAAGTTTTTTTCAAATCGGTGAAACGAAATACGGTAAACCAATTTTGGTTCGTGCATTCGATAAATCAATGTCGTTTGAAGATTCAACTAAACTATTACTGTTATCGTTTGATAGCACGTTTAAATCAAATTTATCAGTTGGGCTACCATTAGATATTCAATACTATATAAATAATGATTTAAAAATTAGTAATCAAATTCGCATAGATGAAAATAATGAATATTACCAAACCATTTCTAGTGGATGGGGAGATGCACTGAAACAAGCTTTCCAATCATTACCTTCAATAGACTTAAAATAACAATCACACTTTATTAGTTAACCATACAGTTTGATATGGTTCCAAGACCATTATTTTATTGTCTTCACTAATTTCAGTTCCTGATAATAAGTCATACCATTTATCTGTTACGATTAAATTAATATCCGATAAAGTAATTTCTTGGGCAATATTTGATATATTACTGATACAAAATATACTCTGGGTTCTGTTCAGACTCTGACGCCAAAAACCAAATATTTCATCACTGAACTGTAAAGTAAACTGAGTGGCATTTGGATGAAAAGCTTCTTGTTGTTTACGTATTTCAATTATTCTTAGTAGTTCGTTAAAAATAATTTTATGATGTGAATCTGTATTTAATAAGCTTTCAAGTTCTTTCAGTTCCCAATGATGGCGGTTAATGGCACGTTTATTATTCGTTTTACGAAATTTTTCATAATCATTTTCGGTGGCGAGTAGGCTATGAATATAAAACGCTGGCAGGCCTTCTAACGCTAACATAATAGTATGTGCACAAATAAACCGTTGCTGTTGCCATTGATCTGGCCCGTGTTTTATAGTGCCCTTTAATGCGTCATATAATGTAATATTAATTTCATAAGGTTTTTGTTCATTATTATCTAAAGCACGATAAGATATTTCTCCACCAAAGGCTTGCATAGTTGCGACAAAACTTTGAATCTCTTCATCACTGAGTAAACCTTCTGCAGGGCGTAACCCAATACCATCATGAGAAGCAATAAAATTAAGATAGGTTGTTCCCATCATGGCTGGAGGCATACTCATCAACCAATTTTTTAAATAACGGCAATTACCTGTTAGTAATGTATTAACAAGTAAAGGTGGTAATGAAAAATTATAAATAATATGCGCTTCGTTAGAATTACCAAAATAAGAAAGGTTTTCCCGATTGGGAATATTGGTTTCAGTAATAATAAATGCATCATGCGTATGATGTTCAATTAATGTTCTAAGCAATCGAACAATTTCATGAGTCTGAGGTAAATTAATACAGTTACTATCCAGTTCTTTCCATAAGAAAGCAATTGCATCAAAACGAAAGACTTTTACGCCTTTTTCTAGATATAAACGAATTATTCTGACAAATTCTAATAATACATCAGGGTTTGTGAAATCAAGATCGGGTTGATCATGACTAAATGTACACCATACATGAATTTGACCATCAGGAGTTGGAACTTCTCTTAATAAAGGACTGGTTCTAGGACGTACAACATTGGATAAATCAGTATTAGCATTACAAGTAAAGAAATAATCTTTACCTGGTTGTTCTCCTTTCATTAATTGTTCGAACCATTCACTGTGCCCCGAACAATGATTGATTACCAAATCAGACATGAGTTTAAAGTCTTGTGATATCTGTTCAATATGCTCCCAGTTACCTAATACATCATTAACTTTATGATAATCAATGACAGCAAAACCATCATCTGAACTGAAAGGAAAAAAAGGTAAAATATGTACGATACTAATATTGTGTTTTAAATATGTGCATAGGAATCGGTATAGACTATCTAAAGGCGCTTCATCTTCATGCAGAAAAGTATCTCCATAGGTAATGATAGCAATATCTTGCTCATCCCAATGATTAACATGTTGTTGTGGTTGAGCATCAATATTTTCTAAACCCATCTCAGAAATAATGCGAGAGGATAATGTTTCGATATTATGCTCAGAGTATATTTGTTGAAGATGATTTATTAATTTAGTATTTAGTTCAGAAAGGTAATCAGACATAATGTTATTATTGTTTAGCTTGAATATTGTTTCATATCCATATCAACTGCTTCAATGAATTCTCCCGCAAGTTCTGGTAATGCACTGTTCACTCGTGTCCAACTTGGTATAAATGGTGTTTCCATTGGATTGTCTAAGAAATGAAGACCGGCTTTCATGATATTTTCAGCAAACAGTTCTACTGCTTGCTCTTCAGCATGAATGTCTAGAGTTAATCCATTTATGACAGCATCATTATGGTAGGTTTCTATAAAATCTAAAGCGATTCTAAAGTAGGTTGCTTTAATAGAGCGAAATGTTTCGGCATTAAATACCAAACCATTCGTTGCTAATTTACGAAATACGGCTTTACTAATATCAATCGACATTTTAGATAAACCTTGACCATCGTCATCAACGGATAAGTCTTGATGTTTATGATCATATTGATCAGCGATATCTACTTGGCATAGACGGTTGTTAGAATAATTTCGTTTCATTTCAGCAAGCACACCGATTTCTAATCCCCAATCACTGGGAATTCGAATATCATTTATAACATCGGTACGTAATGAAAATTCACCTGCTAAGGAGTAACGATAACTATCTAGATATTCAATAAAACTATCATTTGGAAAAATTTTCTTTAATGCTCTAAGCAGAGGCGTTACTAACAATCGACATACCCGACCGTTGATTGAACCTCCGGCAACTCGCGAATAATAACCTTTACAAAATTGGTAGTTAAAATTTGGATTGGCAACAGGATAAATTAAACGTGCTAGTAGTTCGCGTTTGTAGGTCACGATATCACAGTCATGTAAAGCAACAGACTTCGCTTTACCAGAAGCTAAAACATAGCCCAAACAAAACCAAACATTACGACCTTTACCTAACTCAGTCGGTTCTAAATCTTGTTTTTTTAATTTAGCATCGATGGCTTGTAGTCTTGGACCATCATTCCATAACACAACATAATTTTGTGGCAGTTTAGAAAAAAACTTTAAAGCTTCAACATATTCTTCTTCAGTTGCTCTATCTAAACCGATAACAATTTCAGAAAGATAAGGCACATTACATAGTTCATTTATAATATTCGCTAATGCAGGGCCTTGTAGTTCTGAATACAGAGAGGGTAATACCAAACTCATTGGCCGACTCTTAGAAAATTGCACTAATTCTTTTTCGAGATCCTCAATGGGTCTGTCTACAAGGTTATGTAGCGTTGTGATAACACCATTTTGATAGAAGTCAGTCATGATTTCAGTGGTTTCCTAATTTTTGTAAGAAGTGTTAGTAAGCTTTGGTTCCAACCAGTTGGACCAAATTCTTGAGTATGTATTAAGTTTTCAACCGATTGGCCCGAGAGAGTATGTGCAGGGGATTTAATTAAAATCCCATAATCAGCGGCATTTAACATTTTTATATCATTTTCACCATCGCCCAAAGCAATAATAGTGACCGAAGAATTTGTTTCTGCCGCATAATGATGTTTGAACCAGTCTACTGCATCGGCTTTATTTACATCACTAGTGATAGAAATAAATCGTCCACCTTTCACTGCTACGAGCTCGTGTTGCTCTAATTGTTTTATAAATTCATTCCATTGAGACTCATTGTCTTGCCATAGCAACGGCTCTGAAAAGTCTCTTTGTTTAGCTAGCAAGATTTTGTCCATACTTAGATTCGTATGACTATGTAATTCTTCATCTGTCATATCATTGAAGCCAGTAAACGCGAAGCCGAATTTTTGCCTGATATTACGCAGTATTTCTAGGATCTCAGTGCGCGGTTTTCCAAAACTATGCATGCTTACGTTATTTGATTCTGAATCCATCGTTCTTGATAAATATATCCCTGCACCATTTTCGACCACAAATGGCCAATCGAGATCCAACTGTGTTTGAATTTCGATAATTTCACTTGCTGTTTTGCTGCTATTAAATATGATAGGGATACTTTTTTCTCTTAGATATTGAAGTGCTGATGAAGCTTCTTCATAGGAATATGTGTGATGATCTAATAGAGAACCATCTAGGTCGGTCATTATGACAATCATATTAAATATAATACTAGAGATATTTGATAAATAAGTTAAAATTCCCTTGTTACATTCTATCGTGGTTTTTGTCAGAAGTGTTTAAGTGTTCTCCTGTTAATTACCAAAATAAGTAACATCTTTTATTTTAATTTTTTGAGGTAATTAACATGGCAACTGGTACCGTAAAATGGTTTAACGAATCCAAAGGTTTTGGCTTCATTACTCCTTCTGACAACAGTAAAGACGTATTTGTGCATTTTTCAGTGATTAAAAGCGATGGTTTCAAAACCTTAGCTGAAGGACAACAAGTAACATTTGAATCTGAGATGGGTCCAAAAGGCCCCCAAGCGACAACAGTCGAGGTATAAATCTCAGACATCGAATTTAAACCCCGCCAAGGCGGGGTTTTTTTATAATTAAACCTTCCTAAAAGAATGGATTTTTATACTTAAAATAGATATCCGATTCCTTGTAAAAAACCTTTATTCCCATATATAAGCAAACTAGTTTATAATCGCGCGATTTTGGCGACATGCAATCTGTGGCAAGTATCTCGCAACATCTTCAATCAATTCCGAAAGAAGATTTAATTTTATGTAAACTATTGAAATATATAATATTAATAGATTTTAACTGATAAATAACTTAACTAGAGTAGTGGACAATGGCTGACTTATCCAAATATAGAAATATTGGTATTTTCGCGCATGTAGACGCGGGTAAAACCACAACAACAGAGCGTATTCTGAAATTAACCGGAAAAATCCATAAAATTGGTGAGGTTCACGAGGGCGAATCAACCATGGACTTTATGGATCAGGAAGCTGAGCGTGGTATTACCATTCAGTCAGCGGCGACCACTTGTGAGTGGAATGGTCACCGTTTCAATGTCATTGATACTCCAGGACACGTTGACTTCACGATTGAAGTTTATCGTTCATTAAAAGTATTAGATGGCGGTATTGGCGTATTCTGTGGTTCTGGTGGGGTTGAACCTCAATCAGAAACTAACTGGCGCTATGCTAATGAATCTGAAGTATCCCGTCTTATCTATGTGAATAAATTAGACCGTATGGGTGCGGATTTCTATCGTGTGGTTCAACAAGTAGAAGACGTTTTAGGCGCCCAACCTTTAGTGATGGTTCTGCCAATTGGTATCGAAGATGATTTCAAGGGTGTGGTCGATTTGTTGACAAGAAAGGCTCACATTTGGCCAGATGAGAAAGATGCGACTAAATTCGATATTGTTGATCCACCAGAAGATATGATGGATAAAATTGAAGAATATCGTGAAAAACTTATCGAAACCGCAGTAGAACAAGACGATGACATTATGGAGCAATATCTGGAAGGTAATGAACCTTCTATCGAAGATATTAAAAAATGTATCCGTAAAGGTACATTAAACTTATCATTCTTCCCAACCTATTGCGGCTCTTCATTTAAAAATAAGGGTGTTCAATTAGTATTGGATGCTGTTGTCGATTACTTACCTAATCCAACCGAAGTTGATCCTCAACCAGAAGTCGATTTAGAAGGCAATGAAACAGGTGGTAAAGCGATTGTTGATCCAAACGGCCCTTTACGTGCTTTGGCATTCAAAATTATGGACGACCGTTTTGGTGCTTTGACCTTTATCCGAGTTTACTCTGGCACCATTAATAAGGGTGATACGGTGTTAAACACCTTTACTGGTAAAACTGAGCGTATTGGTCGCATGGTGGAAATGCATGCGGATGATCGTAACGAATTAGATAGTGCACAAGCAGGTGACATTCTCGCGGTTGTGGGTATGAAAAATGTACAAACTGGTCATACTTTGTGTGATCCAAACAAGCCAGCAACGCTTGAACCGATGGTATTCCCAGATCCGGTTATCTCAATCGCAGTATCACCAAAAGATAAAGGCGCATCGGAAAAATTGGGTGTAGCACTCGGTAAAATGATCAAAGAAGATCCATCTTTCCGTGTAGAAACCGATGAAGATTCAGGCGAAACCATCCTAAAAGGTATGGGTGAGCTGCACTTAGATATTAAAGTCGATATCTTAAAACGTACTCATGGCGTTGAAGTAGAAGTTGGTAAACCTCAAGTTGCTTATCGTGAGACGGTAACACAACGTATAGAAGATTCTTACACACATAAGAAACAATCAGGTGGTTCTGGTCAGTTTGGTAAAATCGATTACATCATTGAACCAGGCGAGCCTGGCTCAGGTTTTCAATTCGAATCTACCGTAACGGGTGGTAACGTACCGCGTGAATTCTGGCCAGCAATTGAAGGTGGCTTTCAGAAGAGTATGGATAAAGGTGTGATGGCTGGTTATCCGTGCTTGGATTTTAAAGTCACATTGTTTGATGGTGCTTTCCACGCTGTCGACTCATCAGCAGTAGCATTTGAATTAGCTGCTACCGCCGCTTATCGTCAAACTATGCCTAAAGCTGGCCCACAATTGATGGAGCCAATTATGAAGGTGGATGTTTTCACACCAGAAGATAATGTAGGTGATGTGATTGGTGATTTAAATCGACGTCGAGGTATGATCAAATCTCAAGAGGCAACACCAACAGGTGTACGTATCAAAGCTGAATGTCCATTAAGTGAAATGTTTGGCTACATTGGCTCATTGCGTACTATGACATCGGGGCGTGGTCAGTTCTCAATGGAGTTCTTACAATACAACCCATGTCCTAAAAATGTAGCTGATGAAGTTATTGCAGAAGTAAAAGCTCGAGAAGAAGCTGCAAAATAATTGCTTCTTAAACTTCACAAAAAAAAGCCGGCGTGTCCGGCTTTTTTTTATTACACTATCGGATGATTTCAAATGAAAATTGGGGAGTAGGGTATGTCAAATGAAGTGATTAATTCAAATGATAAAGATGCAAACCAATGGGGAATGTTTGTTCATTTTTCTATGTTAGCAGGTTTTGTTATTCCGTTTGCAGGACTCATATTACCGATTGTGTTATGGCAAATGAAGAAAAAAGAATTTCCTATAGTTGATCAACATGGCAAAACGGTTGTTAATTGGATGATCAGTGCTTTTATTTATGGAATTGTTTGCTCTATTTTAATGGTAATTGTTGTTGGTTTTTTTGGTCTTATTGCTTTAGCGATTGCATCTATTGTTTTTGCAATCATGGGTGGTATTAAGGCGAACGATGGTGAAGTTTGGGAATACCCTTTATCAATTAAATTTTTAAAATAGATTTATAGATTATTGTAGCCAATAAGAAACCCTCGCTTGTTACAACACTGCGAGGTTGTGTCACGATTAGTGACATTGTTAAGTGGTTGTTTTACTTCTCCACCCTGACTAATAGTATATGCAATATAATTTAACTCTGTTAGAACAATTTGGAATTATAATGATTCTGGCATGATATGAATGGATTCACTCAATAATGAAAATGTAATTATTTCGCCTTCTTTTAGTTCATTACGTTTTTTTACATGACTTGAAAGACTGAGTGTAAATGGATGTTTATTATCGACTATCACTGTTAAATAATTGGTTTCCCCAAGCGGAATAATTTCTTTAATAACGCCTTGTATAGGATTTTCTTTTTCACCATTAGAAGGCTTATCTTTTCGATGTAAAATTATATACTCTAATGGAATAAGCCAATTTATTTTTTCTCCAACTTTAAAATGACTATTGTAATTTGCCTCTAATAAATAATCATTCCATTTGATTATGGTGCGTTGCGTACTTGTATTATGTTCATTTATAACACCTTCAAATAGATTCGTCATACCAAGTAACTTTGCAACTTGTTTGTTCTTTGGGCTGGAAAATACAGTTTCAGATTTATCAAATTGTAATGATTTACCATGATGTATTACACAGATGTGGGTTGCCAAAACCCGTGCTTCATCAAGATCATGTGTTACAAAAATAACGGGAATATTTAATTGTTTTATTAATATTGTTAATTCTTTGATTAATTTTTTTTTGGTTAAAAAATCTACCGAAGAGAAAGGTTCATCCAACAGTAATATATCAGGTTCTCTAGCCAGCGCACGAGCAAGAGCAACTCGTTGTTTTTGACCGCCAGACATTTGAGAAGGATACCTATCTTGTAAACCTTGTAAATTAACACGTGTCAATAATTGTTTTACAAATGTAACAATTTCTTTTCGTGATGATTTATTAATTGCTAAAGCAATATTTTCGAATGCAGTTTTATGTGGGAATAATGCATAGTCTTGAAACATTAAACCAACCGAACGTTTTTGAGGTGATAGTCGGATTGATTGTTTTGAATCGAACCATGGATTTCCATCGATAATAATTTCTCCATGCTCTATTTGTTGTAAACCAGCAATACTTCTTAGAATAGTTGTTTTGCCACTACCAGAAGGTCCGAGTAATGCGATCACATCATTGCTAGTGCAATTAAATGATACATCTAGTTTGGGAATCTTTTCAGAAATTAAACGAGTTTTAAATAGAGTGTCTGACATTTAATTTAGAGGATAAATATTGATTTAGAAAGTAAATCGATGAAATTGAACAGAATGAAAAAATTAATAATATTAATGATAAATTACCCGCTGCGGTGTAATTAAATAATTGAACTTGATCATATATATCAATAGCAATGGTTTTAGTTTCTCCTGGTATATTGCCCCCTAACATTAATACAACACCAAACTCTCCTAGTGTATGAGCGAATGTTAATATGAAAGCAGATAATACACCTGGCCATATTAAAGGCAGCTCAATTTGTAAAAAACTCTGCCATGAATTAAGACCGCAAGTCCAAGCAGCTTCTCTCAAGTTATTTGGAACAGCAATAAATGCAGTATGAATAGGTTGAAAAGCAAAAGGTAAATTGAATATTAATGAACCAATCAATAGACCTTCAAAAGAAAATAATAAATTTAAATTAAATAAATATTTAAAAGCACTTCCAATAATGGCTTGTTCATTAAATATTGATAAAAGATAAAAGCCAAGCACTGTAGGTGGTAATACCAAAGGTAAAGCGATAAGCGTTAATATAATAAAACGACCTGGAAACTCTTTATGACTAAGCCATTTGGATAATAAAATAGTAATTGGTACTAATATTATGCAAGTAAATATGGCAAGTAATAACGATATTTTTATAGAAGTATAATCCATCTTAAATCAAATATTAGGTAATGAGTATCCATGTTTTTTCAATATTTTAGTTGCAGAGTCAGAGCTCATAAAATTAAAAAAATCTTCAGAAGCTTGATCAGAAAATTTTGTTAAAACCATAGTTTGTATAATGGGCTTATAAAGCTGATTTGGAACTCGAATACAGACACCAGTATTACTGATACGTTTTAAGTGACAATGTGAGCTCGGAATAAACGCAAAATCAACGGCAGCAGTTAAGCCAAACAAGGTTGTTTGAGAAATATTTTCAGCGATAACAATTTTCTTCCCGTCAAAACTCCAAAGGCCCATATTGCGCAGTGTTTCTAAAGCAGCTTGACCATATGGTGCTGTTTGAGGATTGGCTAACGCAAATTTTTTGTAATGATTAAACATTAAATCATAGTTGATTGTATTTAATGCAGTCTCTTCAATAAATTTTGATTTGTTTGGTATGAATACACTAAGATTTCCTAATGCATAAATTTTCTCTTTTTTTATTGTTCGATTAGCTCGTTGAACTTGTTTAATATAATCAGAGTTTGCAGAGAGAAATATTTGGTGTGGTGCACCATTAATGATTTGATGAGCTAGGTTACCAGATGAACCGTAGCTTAATTTTAAGATATGTCAGTTTGTTGACTAAATGCTTCTGATATATCTTGCATGGCATGAGACATATTAGAAGAAACAGCAACCAACACTGTATCAGCCATCACCTGATATGATACTAATACTAAAGAACAGATAAAAACTAAAGCGCGCTTCATTTTATAATGATTAGAATGAATGATGTGTCAGTATACAATTATACTGAATAATCTAGGTAGTTATTTTATAGGCTCTCTCATGGTTACAAATTCTTCGGCTGTCGTTGGATGAATGCCAATGGTTTGATCAAATTCTGCTTTAGTTGCTCCAGATTTTAAAGCAATACCTATACCTTGTATTATTTCTCCAGCTTCAGGCCCGATCATATGTGCGCCTATAACTTTGTCGGTTTGTTTATCAACTATTAATTTCATTAATGTCTTTTCATTTATATCAGATAAGGAAAGTTTCATCGGTGTAAATTCGCTTTTATAAATATCTATGTCCTTATACTTCTCACGAGCTTCAGACTCCGTTAAACCAACGGTACCAATATTGGGCTGACTGAAAACCGCTGTGGGGATATTGCTATAATCAACTGGTTTCGATTCTTTACCAAATAAATGTCTAGATAAGTACATGCCTTCGGCCAGAGCTACAGGTGTTAACTGAACTCGATTAATAACATCACCAATAGCATATATATTTTCAACAGAGGTTTGAAATTGTTCATTAACAATAATGGCATTGTTATTATCAGTTTCGATACCAATTGCTTCTAGCCCAAGATTAAATGTATTAGGTTTACGGCCTGTGGCATACATAATTAGATTTGTTTGATGAAAATTTTCGCTTTCTAATTGGTATTCGTATTCCGTATCTAATTTTTTTATGGATTTAATATTATCATTAAAGATTAAATTGATACCTTTCTGCTGCATTTCTTTAGCCAGGTGATTTCGTACATCATTATCAAAACCACGTAAAAATAAATCACCTCGATAAATTAATTCAGTATCGACACCTAAACCATTAAATATGCCTGCAAATTCAACAGCAATATATCCTCCACCTACGATAGTTATTTTTTTTGGTAATACATCCAAAAAAAAGGCTTCATTCGAGGTAATAATATGTTCTTTCCCTGGGATCTCAGGGACGTGAGGCCAACCACCAGTAGCGATTAAAATTTTATCGGCTGTGAATTTTTGGTTATCAATTTCAATAGTATGTTGGTCGAGTAATTTCGCTCGACCATTAATGAGTTCCGCACCTGAATTATTTAGGATTCGTTCATAGACTGAGTTTAATCGTTCAATTTCAGAATTTTTATTTTTAATAAGTGACGACCAGTCAAATTGATTGTTGGAAGTATTCCAACCAAAACTAGCGGCTAATTCAAAATACTCAGAAAATTGAGAGGCATATACAAACAGTTTTTTAGGTACACAGCCTACATTTACACAAGTACCCCCAAGGTATTTATCTTCCGCAATAGCAACTTTAGCTCCCATCGTGGCGGACATGCGTGCAGCTCGAACCCCACCTGAACCAGCTCCGATGACAAAAAGATCATATTGATAATCTGACATTATTTATCTCATCCATTTATGAAAGGTTTCTAACCATTTTAAAATTGTTTGTGGGGCATGATTACGTTTCCAGTTACCAGCGACAAATTTATTCGCTTCAGCGAGAGTAGGGTAGATATGAATGGTGCTCAATATTTTATTCATACCAAAATTATGTTTCATAGCTGCAACGTATTCTGCTATTAAATCACCTGCATGTTCGCCCATGATAGTAACACCAAGTATTTTATCCTTACCAGGTTTTGTTAATACTTCAATATAACCATGAGCTTCACTATCTGAAATAGCACGGTCAAGGTCATTAATATCATAACGTGAAATTTCATAAGGAATATTTTTTTCATTCGCTTCTAATTGGTTTAAACCGACACGGGCAACTTCCGGTTCTGTGAACGTGGCCCATGGAATAACGGAGTAATCTACTTTGAATTTTTTTAAATTCCCAAATAATGAATTGACAGCACAATACCAAGCTTGATGCGATGCTGTATGAGTGAATTGATATGGTCCCGCGACATCACCACAAGCAAAAATATTTTTATGATTGGTTCTTAAGTAATCGTCTGTTTTTATAGTACCATTTTTATTTAATTCAATATCGATATCTTCTAAACCAAAGTTCTGAGTATTGGGTTTACGTCCTACTGCGATCAGTATCTGATCGAATGGTATTTCTACCCGTCCGGTGCTATGTTCGCAATGTAATACGTTATGGCCGTCTTTCTGTTTAATTTCTAACGCTTTATGATTTAATCGTACATCAATACCTTCTTGAGTAAATTTCTTAAGTATTTCAGCAGAAACTTCTTCATCTTCACGGATTAGTAAACGTGATTGCATTTCAACTTGAGTAACTTGACTGCCTAAACGAGCGAAACATTGACTTAATTCGCAACCTATTGGCCCTCCACCTAATACCAATAAACGTTTAGGTAATTCACGCAGTTCCCATAAATTATCAGAGGTTAGATAGTTAATTTTCTCTAAACCACCTATTGGTGGAATGAGTGGCCTTGCTCCTGTTGCAATAATGATGTTTTTACTCGATATAATTCTATCATTCACTTCTACTATCCAAGGCGATAATAATTTGGCTTCGCCTTGAATAACATTTACCCCGAGTTCAGTATAACGTTCAATGGAATCATGTGGCTCTATGGTTTTAATAATATTTTGCACACGTTCCATAATGTCTGAAAAGTTAAACTCAGCATGTGCAGTATGAACACCAAATTCTTTTGAGCGTTTGATATGAGATAAAAATTTTGCAGAGCGAATTAAAGCTTTGGATGGGACACAACCAAAATTTAAACAATCACCACCCATTTTATGTTTTTCAATTAATGTAACTTTAGCGTTTAAGGCGGCAGCGATATATGCACTCACTAGACCTGCAGAACCTGCGCCGATGACGATTAAATTTTGATCGAATTTTGTTGGTTTTTTATAATTACTCATAAGTGTCTAAATTTTACTTCGCTATTTTTTTGTTGAAAAATAATCAACAGTTTTTTTGATGATAAGAGGAAATGTACCTAATAATATAAAAGCTATAATAATATTCGGTGATAATATATCCGATAATGAATTAATAGATGCTAATTGTTTGCCTGCATTTACATAAATAATAGTCGCCGGAAGCATCCCAATTTGACTAATTAGATAAAAAACTCTTGTTGGTAAGTTAGTTAGACCCATTAGTAGATTGATCAAAAAGAAAGGCACTTGAGGAATTAGTCGTAAAGTAAATAAATAAAAAGCGCCTTCTTCTTTTATTTTTTCATCTATTGTTTTAAATAATTTTTGATATTTAGACTCTATGCTATCTTTGAATAAATAGCGTGCAATTAAGAAAGCGATTGTAGCTCCAATGCTAGAAGCAAATGAAACAATAATGCTGCCTAGTATTAAACCGAATATTGAACCTGCTACTAAAGTCATTACAGCTGCGCCTGGAATAGATAAAGCAGACATAAGAACATACGATATGAAAAAAACTGAAATAAATAAGCCAGGATTTTCTTGGTATAGAGTTATTATATTTGAATGATGTTCTTTTAATTGTTCAAGGTTTAAATATTGAGTTATATCAAATACAACGGCCAACAATAATAGACATAGAACTACGATAACGATTACTTTTTTATACATTTTTATTCTCAATTTAACATCACAAATACTCAGATATTTTATAAAAATTCATATTTGAATAATGTCAAAATACATTGGTTTTTGATTATTTTATGTAGATTTAAATTATTGAGGTGTATGACTCACAAACCATTAAAAAAGTTTTTATTGTGATATTGATTTAGAGAAAATATAAAAAAACGAATTTATATGGAGAATTTACCTTCTAAATTAGTGGATTGAAGTCTCGTCTAATGATGTTATTGATAAAGGTTTCTGTTTTATATAAAACAATCAATGTCTCAAACAGGCAACATATTGTGAAAATGATTCTTAATCTAGCAATCTTACGCTCATTCTCAATTTCTAACCATTTATTGATAAAATCACGTCATAGAAGATTTCTAACATTAATATTTTATATTGTCGGTGAGAGTGGATGGTTCTATAGGATAAACAAAATTACAATGTAAGTTGTTGAATATAATAAATATTTTCTGTCTTAATGTAATTTTATCTAATAGAATTTAAACAGAATTAAACCAAATTTGGCTTCTATCTCAGTAACAGAGAGTTAGGTATAAAAACGTAATATAATCAGCAATAAAATTTATCTTGGTTCTATTTAGCTTGGCATAGATCTTTCATTGGCGTGAATTAATAACATTCACTATTTAAAGTTAGATATGAACTAATCCGATATTTTAGGGATGGTTCTTCTTTATTTTTAGAATCATATAAGAGATCACATACAACTATGGATACAAGTAGCTCAATGAATATAGACAGTGACTTATCGACTAAAGTTGAATCACCATTGAAAGGGTATATCAAAATAGCCAGGATAGATCATTGGTTTAAAAATATATTTATGTTACCTGGCGTAGCTTTAGCGCTAATTTTCACTAATATTCCTTTTCAAGAAGCGATAATCCCAACCGTTATAGGGATTTTAGCCGTTTGTTTCATTGCTTCGGCCAATTATGTGATCAATGAATGGTTAGACAGGGAATTTGATCAACACCACCCACTTAAGAAAAATCGTCCTTCAGTTGGCGGTAACCTGCAGGCTAGATACGTTTATTTAGAATATTTAATACTCATAGGTTTAGGGTTTGGACTTTCCTCTATGTTGTCTTGGGAGTTCAACGTATTTTTATTTGTCTTATTATTTATGGGTGTTATGTACAATGTGCGCCCATTTCGTACCAAAGATAGAATGTATTTAGATGTTTTATCTGAATCAGTTAATAATCCATTAAGGCTGTTATTAGGTTGGGCTGCTTTAGTAACAGGCGCATTACCTCCCTCAAGCTCCTTGTTAGCGTACTGGATGGGCGGTGCATTTTTAATGGCGATGAAACGTTATGCAGAATATCGTTTTATTAATGATCCTGAACGTGCTGGTTCATATCGTCGTTCTTTTAAATATTATACAGAGGAAACTTTATTGGTTTCTTCATTCTTCTATGCGATTTCATCCGCTTTTTTCTTAGGAATTTTCTTAATTAAATATCGCATTGAATTTCTATTAAGTTTTCCATTGTTTGCGCTATTGTTTGCTTGGTATCTATCTATCGGTCGTCAAGAGCATTCTCCAACTCAAACACCAGAAAAATTATATAAAGAAAAGAAATTTATAGGTTTTATAGTTTTCTTGTGTATTGTCTGTACTGGACTATTCTTTATTGATATTCCATGGTTACAAGTTCTCGTTGAAAGAGTTGATTACTAATCAATAATATTCAGTAAATTTCATTCACTAATGAAAACATTTATTCGGTATTTAATCGCCGGTGGTACTGCTGCTGGCGTACATTTCTTAGTACTTATTGCTTTGGTTGAGTTACTGGCGATATATCCACCTATGGCCAGCGCTATCGGATTTGTTATAGCATGTGCTGTAAATTATACATTGCAATACCACTGGACTTTTAAGGCCAATGGATCTCATAAAGTGATGTTAACTCGATATACAATGGTAACGTTGATAACATTTGTTGTGAATTTACTGATATTTTGGTTTTTATATGAGAAATTAAATGTTCTTTATTTAATTTCCCAATTTATATCAACGGGTGTAGTAACACTTATCAATTTTATTATAAACAAACATTATACTTTCAAATCTAATAGCGATATTTGTAAAGCATGAGTCTAAATAAAATTGTAGTGTTTGATTTAGATAATACTATTACTAAAAAAGATACTTATCTTGCCTTTCTTATTTTCTGTTTAAAACAAAATCCGTTAAGACTTTTTCGATGTTACTTTTTACCTTTCGCAGTTTTAATATTTAAATTAAAACTAAAAGATAATTCATGGTTAAAAAAAACATTTCTTGGAGCAATCATTGGCGGCACACAACGAGATGATGTTAATAGTTTAGTGGATGATTTTTTGTCAGATATTAAAGATCAATATTATTCTCAGGCATTAGGACAAATTCAATATCATAAAGAACAATCTGACTATTTAGTACTAGCCAGTGCGAGCTATGATTTTTATGTTGAGAAAATTGGTAAGGAATTAGGTTTTGATCAAATTATTTGTACTAAATCTGTATGGAGTAATGGTCGACTTATCGGAGATATCGATGGTGAGAATTGTTATGGTCCGAATAAACTTGCTCAAATAAAAAAAGAATTATCGAATATCTTAGATAATTATAAAACGGTTGCTTACAGCGATCATCATTCGGATAAATATTTGCTTGAGTGGGCTGATTTAGGAATCGCAGTGAATCCAACTGATAAGTTGCGAGTTATTGCAGAACAGACAGGCTTTGAAATTCGTAATTGGTAAAACCGTTTTAAGAATTATTTGTTGAGAAGATTTTCAAGCGTTCCAGATCTTGCAAGCCCCGCTAATTCAGTAAACCCTCCAATAGGCTCATCGTGTATGAAGATTTGTGGCACAGTACGTCTACCATCTGCACGTTGGACCATTTCTGAAAACTTATCACGGTCAAAAGTCACATCCGTTTCATCAAATGCGATACCTTTTGAGTTGAGTAGTTTTTTTGCCATATGGCAATAGCCACAAGTTTGCTTTGTATAAATCTTAATCATTGGTTTATGTCTTATGTCTATAAATAAGTAAAAATTCTAATGAAATTCGTTCTTAGAAGATATTTGTATATTTCAATTATCTTGATTAACTATGACTATCGGCTCTTAGCGATAGAAATTCAGAAATTTTTACTATAATTAACTTGAAAAACTTATCACTTAATCGTTAAATAGATAAATAAATTCAAATTTCGTAAGTATTTGAATTTGATATTAATTTGTTGCTTATTGCAACAATAATGAGTTGCTTTTTAATAATAATATTGCTGAGTCGAGGGGAGAAGCCATGCTCAGAGCACTACAGATTGAACCTGAGAAATGCACCGGTTGTTTACAATGTGAAATGGCCTGTTCTTATGAAGCTGAAGGTGTATTTAACCCATCCAAATCACGAATTAAGGTTTTTAGTTTCCATGAAGAAGGCCGATTCGTTCCATATACATGTACCCAATGTACCGAAGCGTGGTGTATGCATGCTTGCCCTGTTGAGGCGATTACCATTAATGAAGCGACGGGTGCCAAAGAAGTCCACGCTGATTTATGTGTAGGGTGTAAAGTCTGCACCATTGCTTGTCCTTTCGGTACAGTAAATTACGACACTGAAACAAAAGTCGTCCATAAATGTGACTTATGTGGTGGTGATCCTCAATGCGCTTCAGCATGTCCTACCGATGCAATTACTTATGTTGATGCAGGACACACTGGTCTCGAAAGAATGCGTGCTCATGCAGCTGCATCAGCTGATGTTAAATCGTAAGGAGGTTTGATATGGCTTGGGCAAATAATGTACTACGAATTAATTTAACCACTGGCAGCATTGTCAATGAACCTTTGAATATGCAATGGGCCGATGAATATCTCGGTCAGCGTGGTTTGGCGACTAAATATCTATTTGAAGAAATTGACCCGAAATGCGATGCGCTGAGTCCTGAAAATAAAATGATCATGACGACTGGCCCATTAACTGGGACCATGGCTTCAACAGCAGGACGTTATTCAGTGGTGACTAAAAGCCCACTGACCGGGGCTATTGCTTGTTCAAATTCTGGTGGTTTCATCGGTAATGAAATCAAGAACGCCGGCTGGGATATGATCATCTTTGAAGGTAAATCTCCAACACCAGTCTATCTTTACCTGGAGAATGAAAAAGCCGAATTGTTACCAGCCGATGACCTATGGGGTAAATCGGTTTGGGAAGCGGATGAAGAAATTCATAAGAAACATCAAGACCCATTGGTTCGCATAGCTGCAGTTGGACGTTCTGCAGAACAAGGTTGTTTGTATTCTGCAATTGTTAATGATTTACATCGAGCGGCAGGCCGTTCCGGCGTAGGCACTGTCATGGCATCAAAAAACTTAAAAGCTGTTGCGGTGAGAGGAACCAAAGGTGTTAGTAATATTCGTGACCCTAAAGCATTTATGAATGCAACTAATGCAGGTAAAGAAGTTCTAGCTGGAAATGCAGTAACCGGTGAAGGTTTACCAGCATTAGGTACTCAAGTACTTATGAATGTCATTAATGAAGTAGGAGCAATGCCAACACGTAATATGCGTGAAGTTCAATTTGAGGGCGCTGGTGAAATTTCAGGTGAGGCGATGCTTGAAGAACGTGAGAGTGATGGCAACCCTAACCTCACAACAAACGGTGCTTGTTTTGGTTGTACAATCGCTTGTGGTCGTATATCGACCATTGACCCAACTCACTTTACTGTACAAGGCGAGGGTAGAGATCGATATAAAGTTAATTCCGGTGGTTTAGAGTATGAAGCGGCTTGGGCACTAGGTTCCAATACTGGGGTTGACGATTTAGATGTCCTTACTTTCGCAAACTTCGTTTGTAACGAAGATGGAATGGATCCTATTTCCTTTGGTGCTACAGTATCTGCGGCAATGGAATTATTTGAAGAAGGTATTTTAACCACTGAGCATACTGGCGGTATGGAACTTAAATTTGGTTCAGCCGAAGCTCTGGCTTGGGCAGCAGAAGTAACTGCTAAAGGTGAAGGCTTTGGTAAAGAACTTGGGCTTGGTTCAAAACGTTTGTGTGAAAAATATGGCCGTCCTGAATTATCAATGTCTGTTAAGGGCCAAGAATTCCCAGCTTATGACCCACGTGGTATTCAAGGTATGGGACTAACCTATGCCACATCAAATCGTGGTGCTTGTCATTTACGTGGCTATACTGTCTCCTCTGAAATATTAGGTATTCCAGAAAAAACGGATCCATTAGAAACTGAAGGTAAGCCAGAATTAGTTAAAGCATTTCAAGATGCTACGGCTGCGGTTGATTCTGCAGGTATCTGTGTGTTTACAACCTTTGCTTGGACATTAGAAGATATCGCACCACAAGTGGATGCTGCTTGTGAAGGTAATTGGACACCTGAAAAAATGATGGAAGTTGGTGAGCGTATTTGGAATATGGAACGTGATTTCAATTTGGCAGCGGGCTTAACGGGTAAAGATGATACCTTACCAAAACGTTTATTGAAGGATGCAGGAAAGACTGGTCCTGCTAAAGGTAAAGTCAATAACTTACATGAAATGTTACCTAAATATTATGAGCTAAGAGGCTGGACTCCTGAAGGTGTTCCAACCGATGAAACTCGACAACGTTTAGGCTTAACTTAATTTTGCTGTGACAGGAGAGTAACTATGCAACATGTCATCATAGGTGCCGGTCCAGCAGGTGTTATTGCTGCGGAAACTTTACGCAAGGTCGATCCAACATCATCCGTTATGATTATTGGTGATGAACATGAGCCTCCTTATTCGAGAATGGCTTTACCTTACTATTTAATTGAAAAGATCAAAGAAGACGGAACGTATTTGCGTAAGACTGATGATCACTTTCGTTCTCAAGGGATTGAGATAGTAAGGGCTCGTGTAACAAAGGTTGATGCTAGTAATAAAAAACTAGAATTGGATAACGGATCGACTCAAAATTTTGATCGTTTATTAATTGCCACAGGTTCTCACCCTGTTCGTCCCCCTATACCCGGTATGGATCTAGATAAAGTTATTTCATGTTGGACCTTAGATGATGGTCGCAAGATAGCAGCTAATGCAAAACCCGGTTCTAACGTTGTGTTAATGGGTGCTGGTTTTATTGGCTGTATTATTTTAGAGGCCTTGGCATTACGCGGTGTGAACCTAACCGTGGTTGAAATGGAAGACCGTATGGTGCCACGTATGATGAATGAAACATCAGGTGGCTTGATTAAAAAATGGTGTGAAGAAAAAGGTGTAACGGTTTTAACTTCAACAAAGATCAACTCTATCGAAGAAAATGGAAATGAACTCTCTGTACAACTTGATAATGGAAACACTATACCTGCGGACGCCGTTATATCCGCCACAGGTGTTAGAGCGAACATTAATTTTCTAGAAGAGAGTGGAATAGAGACTGACTTTGGCGTGTTAGTAAATGACCGACTGCAATCCAATATTGATTATATCTATGCTGCTGGTGATGTTTGTCAGGGCAAAGACTTTTCAACGGGTGAATATACCGTGCAAGCCATTCAACCAACCGCAGCGGATCATGGACGCATTGCGGCGATGAACATGGCTGGTAAAGATACTCTACATCAAGGTAGTGTTAACATGAATGTGCTTGATACAATGGGGCTTATTTCATCGTCATATGGTTCTTGGATGGGTGTTGAAGGTGGTGAAAGCGTTGAGTTATGTGATGAAGAACGATATAAATACCTAAGCTTACAATTTAAAGATGATGTATTAGTTGGAGCACAGTCTTTAGGACTGACTGAACATGTTGGTGTGTTAAGAGGATTAATACAAACTGAATTAAAGTTGGGTAAATGGAAAGATAAACTTTTAGAAGACCCGACTCGAATTATGGAAGCCTATTTAGCGTCGACTCAACCTATTGGTCATAACGCACGGGTAATGTAATTTTAATGCGGTTAACATTTAAGTTGTATGCAAATTTAACCGCATACTTACCTGAGGATTCAAATAAACACAGCATCGAAATTGATGTCACAGAATCAGATACCCCCATTTCTATTTTAGAACGTTATAGTGTGCCTTTAGAATCTGCACATCTTATTTTATTAAATGGAACCTATGTCCAGCCTGATGAACGTAACCAAGCGATCTTTAAAGAGGGTGATACTTTAGCGATTTGGCCACCCGTTGCTGGTGGTTGAACTTTGGAGTTATTTTTTGAATCAAAAGAGTTCTCGTACAATGAGTATTTCTCATGCAGACTTTTATCGTTTATTGCCTAAGGTTTTAGAAACTTATAAGTATTCTATTAAATCACCAGTCATTAATGTAAATATTAAGAATGGAAAATTAATCATTCAACTGAATGAGCAAACTACCCATAAAATTGCGTCGCTTGAATTACCTTCTACAAAAGTAGATTTTGAATTTATTAATGTTGAAGAAAACGATATAGATAATTTTTTTAAAGAATTTGAAATCACTTATCGTCGAGGTGGTGGTTAGAAACTACTTTAAATCCATTAAAATTAAGTTCAGCTTCTTTTAGTAATAATTTTTTTTGTTGCTCAATAGAAAATTGTATTTTTATATCTCGATCTTTTTCTTCCTTAACCCATAAATGTGGATGAGTTAGTAATTGAATAGCTTTGCCTGTTTTGAAATTAGTATTATCTAATGGATGTCCATGAGACCAATAACCAGGACTTTCAGTTATGTATTTATTATCAGAAAAATATTTTGGTTGATATGGATGTGCTCTGTTGGCAATAAATGATTCACTGTTCAATATTTCTTTACAGTAGCTTGATGGTCTATGCGGTGCTACGTACCTTACAGGTCTGTCAATTAATGTCTCTAAAATTTGACATTCTTCTTTAAGTTTTTTCTCAATATTTATTTTTTTGTTATAAACAGAGAGATCATAATGCAAACCAATTTCATGATCTAAGTTTAGAATTGAGTTTAAATTTTTTCGGCCAGCTCGAGAAAATATATTATAAAATTCAGTAGATAACATTATAAAATAGATTGATTGCCAATTATTTTTTGCTTCAATTTCTGCCATATCAACAGCAGCATCAAAGTTTATATCGACATCATGGCGTAAAAGTAAATGAGCTTTATCTGAATCAAATTCATCCATGTTGATACATTTATAACCTTTATTAATAATTGTATTAATAATTATTTCATATTCTTTTAAGTCAGATAACGTTTGGTGATTTTTCATCAAAATATATATTTCTTATTTTGAAGTATCTTTTGTAATTGAAAATTGTTTTAAACTTTCGTAGTTTTTCTTTGCATCTGGATGATTTTGTTCTGCAGCTTTTTTATACCAGAAAAGTGCTTTTTCATCATTTTGATGGATTCCTTCACCCATTAAATAGATATTTGCTAATTGAAATTGTGCGTCGATATGCCCATTTTCTGCTGCACGTTGATACCATAAAAAAGCTTGTTGTAAGTTTTGTTCAATTTCATTACCAGTGTAATATGCATTGCCAATAAGGTATTGAGCATCAGCATCATTTTCTTTTGCTTTATTATAGAGTTGATATAAATATGTATGTTCTTGAGTGATAGGTTCAAATATTTTTTCTTTAGTTTTTTCTTTTATCACTTCATGATTTATAATAGGTCCAGGCTGCAGATCGGATGTTGCTGAATCAGTATTGATAAGATTGTCTTTATCTTCACTAACTTCTTTAATATCAACTTTCTCGTTATTTTCAGGATTTGAGTTGAATAATTGGTCAAACAAATTGTCTGAATTATTATTGTTTGAAGGAGTTTTACGTTTTATTTCTATTTCATCTTGGCTTTTAAGAATAACTATATCTTTTTCTTCTTCTAGAGGTGCGCCTGCATAATGATTTGTCTCAGTGGATAAATCTAAATTACTACCAAGTTTTAGACTAGCGCTTAATGTGTTTAAACGTGATTGAGCTCTTGTAAATCCTTGTTCAGAAGATTTCTGATACCAATACATAGCTTGTTTTTTATCAATTTGAGTGCCTTCTCCGAGTAAATACAAATTTCCTAAACTGTACTGGGCTTTTGCATCACCTTGTTCGGCAGCTAATTGGTACCAAGCAAATGCTTGATTGAAATTTTGTTCGACACCTTCACCCAAATAATACATTGAAGCAAGCTGCGACTGAGCATTTATATTACCGTCAATAGCCGCTGTTTCTAATGACATTAAATGATCAGATGATATTTCAGAGTATGATAAATTTGATAGAGTTAGTAAATTTAATATTAGTAAGAAATTTAGACTTATGGAGCTATTACGCATTTTATTTTAATGGTGAGTTTTATTGTTGCTCATTATATCGATATTCTAACTGGAAAAATACTGGCTTAATCTTGATAATAGATAGTTATACATCCGCTACGATATAAGGAGGAGAAGATGACCAGTTCAAAAAAAACAACTAAACAGATTCGGGATTTATTAGAAAATCCAGGCATTATTTGCTCATTAGGTGCTCATGATGTGTTATCAGCTGTTTTAATTGAGCAAGCTGGTTTTGAATCGGTTTTTATGGGTGGTTTTGGTACTAGTGCGAGTTTAAATGGCTATCCTGATTTGAATTTTCTAGGGTTAATGGAAATGGTTGATGCGACTCGAAGGATGGCTCATCGACTATCCATTCCATTAATAGCGGATGCAGATACAGGCCATGGCGATATTCATAATGTGATGCGCTGCGTACAAGAATTTGAAGGAGCAGGGGCAGCAGGTATTATTTTAGAAGATCAAGCGTTTCCTAAACGTTGTGGTCATTTTGGTGGTAATCAAGTGATTGAAGCTGCAGAAATGGTTACAAAATTTAAAGCAGCTGTTTCGGCAAGACAGAATGATGATTTTATTTTTATTGCCAGAACGGATGCTAGAGGAACTCATAATTTAGATGAAGCCATTGATAGAGTGAATCGATATTGTGATGCTGGCGCAGATGTTGCGTTTATCGAGGCACCTTTGACTATCGATGAAATGGAGCAAATATGCCAACGAGTAGAGTACCCAAAGCTCGTGAATATGCTTGCTTTTGGTAAGACACCTATTCTTTCAACTAAGGAACTTGAAGAGCTAGGATTTAAAATTGTTGTTGCTCCTATTGATTCTGTTTTATTAACAGCAAAAGCAATGCGTGAAATGGCAGAAGTATTTAAACGAGATGGTCATACTAAATCGTTAGAAGAAAGAATGGTGAAGTTTGACGACATTAAAGACATTCTTGGAGTTCAGGAATATTTAGGTTTACGTGATTACTTCGAGTCATAAAAATATTTATATGATAAAGAACGTTCTTATTTATTTAATTTTATTTTTATTTGCGATTCCTTGGTATTGGGGAGAATTTGGTAAGAAATTATTTTTAGGTTTACCTCTATGGGTAGTAGCTTCTATTTTTGTTTCTTTTCTTATCAGTTGTTATACGGCTTTTCTTTTACTAACCACTTCTTGGCCTGGGGAAGAATAGATTAAATATCTCTTCAGAATATGCAGTCATTAACACCGTTTAATTTTTCAGCTTGGGTTTTTATTATTGTTTATTTAGCAAGTTTCTTACTCATAGGTTGGTTGGGCTATCGTTCAAGAAAAGAAAATACACTATCGGATTTCTATTTAGCGGGTTCTAGTTTTGGAGTTTTGATATTATTTTTAACATTATATGCAACACAATATAGTGGTAATACCTTTTTTGGATATACAGGAAAAACCTATCGAGTAGGTTTTGTTTGGATAATGTGCGTACAATTTATGACAGCAATAATAATTTGTTATCAATTCTATGCGCCAAAACTTTATCATCTTGCCAAACAACATTCGTTTATCACTCCCGTTGACTATTTAAACTATCGCTTCCAGTCTAAGGCGTTAAATTTATTAGCGGCTTTAATAATGATTATTGTTTTAAGTAATTATTTTTTAGCTCAATTAATGGCAATGGGAAGAGCGATTCAAGGCTTATCAAGTGGCGATCCATTCCAGGCGTATTTATTTGGAGTGATTTTACTTACGATTATCATGGTTATTTATGGAACATTAGGTGGTATGAGAGCGATAGCATGGACTGATGCTATACAAGGTATCGTATTAATGGCTGGATTTGCTATTCTGCTATTTGTATTACATCAACATTACGGAAGTATTCAATTAGCTAGCGAAACAATACAATCATCATTCGACAAATCGATACAAGAAAAATCTCAATTACCAGATGCTAATCGCATACGTGAATGGATAAGTTACATTTTACTCGTTGGATTAGCTGGCTCGCTTTATCCTCAAGCTATTCAAAGAATTTATTCTGCAAGTTCAGCAAGAGTGTTACGTCATAGCATGGCTATTATGGCATTTATACCATTAACAACTACTTTAGTTGCTGTTGTTGCGGGGATTTATGCAATTGCATATATTCCAGGTTTAGAAGGTGTTGGTAGCGATCAAATTTTTGCACGATTGTTACTCGAAATTCAACAAGGTTCATTGCTGGGGTATTGGTTAGTCGTTGTATTATTTTCTGCGGCTTTGGCGGCTATGATGTCAACTGCTGATTCTGCCTTGCTAAGTATTTCTTCAATGTTAAGTAAGGATATCTATGCAGGGTTTATCAATCCTCAAGCGAAAGAATCAGAGTTAACCTTTATTGCGAAACTATGTTCATGGACATTAGTAGTACTATTAATATTTTTTGCAATTTATTTACAAGATAAAGCCTCTTTATTGAGCTTATTAGATAGGAAATTTGATTTGCTTATACAGTTGGTGCCAGCGTTTATATTGAGCATGCATTTTAAATCAATAAAAGCTTATTACATTATATTAGGGTTATTAGTCGGTATTTTTATATCATTGATAATTGCCTTTGGTGGTTTTGAGCAAGTAAAATCAGGTAAGCTATATGGCTTTCATCCTGGATTATATGGCTTAACAATTAACCTAACGATTGTTCTTTTAGGAACGTATTGTTTGAAAAATAGGAATGAATGATTATGTATTATTTATATTTATCAATTGCAATTGTTTGTGAAGTAGTTGGTACAATTTCATTAAGAGCTACAGAAGGTTTTACACAATTAATACCATGTTTGCTCGCTGCAGGAGGTTATGCTGTTTCTTTTTATTTTCTATCGTTAACACTAGATAAGATTCCTGTTGCCATCGCTTATTCTATCTGGGCTGGTGCTGGTATTGTTTTAGTTGCTATATTCGGAATGATTATTTTTGATCAAAAGCCAGATTTGGCGGCAATATTAGGAATGATATTTATTGTGATTGGGGTCGTTGCTATTACTGGTTTTTCCGGTATGAAAGTACATTAATGATTAAACTAATTTATTCTTCATGGATAGGCAAGACAGTATACAACTCTTCCAATGTTGTTAACCCTTCTGCTACTTTATGAGCTCCTGAATAACGTAAACTGCGCATTCCATCTTTAAGTGCAGCATTGCGCAAAGGAATTAATTCGGTTTTATCCGATACTAATTTTTTCATTGTTTTGTTTAAAGTAAAGGCTTCATAAATACCCGTTCGTCCTTTATACCCTGTATGGCGACATTCATCACAACCAACAGGTTTACATGCATTATTAGGTACTTTAATTTTTAACGGATGACAAAATTGATGCCAAGCATTTTCATCAAGTTTAGTTGGTTGTTTACAATGTGGGCATAGTGTACGTACTAATCGTTGCGCAAGGACGCCTAACAAAGTTGCACTGATTAAAAAAGGTTGTACACCAATATCAATTAAACGGGTGATTGCTGATGGCGCATCATTTGTATGTAGTGTAGATAAGACTAAATGTCCAGTTAGAGCAGCTTGTATTGCCATATCAGCGGTTTCTTTATCGCGTATCTCGCCAATCATTATGATATCTGGATCTTGTCGTAATAAAGTCTTAACGCCAGTTGCAAAATCTACATTTATATTTTGTTGCACTTGCATTTGATTTAATGTGGGATCGACCATCTCGATTGGATCTTCTATGGTGCATACATTTAATTCAGGTTTAGCGAGAATCCGTAAAGAAGAATAAAGTGTTGTAGTTTTACCAGAACCGGTTGGGCCAGTAACTAATATAATTCCATGTGGTTTTTCAGTCATGTTATGCCATAACTGTTGGTCATGTTTGGTGAAACCCAATTGCTGAAAGTTTTTATATAACATATCAGGATCAAAAATACGTAACACCATTTTTTCGCCAAAAGCCGTTGGCATGGTAGACAAACGCATTTCGATTTCTTTGCCAGCAGGAGATTTGGTTTTTATACGACCATCTTGAGGTCGTCTTCTATCAGTTACATCCATGCGACCTAAAGATTTTAATCTGCTAGTAATGGCATTCAAGATAATTTCAGGAAACTCATGAACATTATGCATGACGCCATCAATTCTAAATCGAACTTTACCTTGCTGACGGCGTGGTTCTAAATGGATATCACTAGCACGTTGTTCAAATGCAAATTGTAATAACCAATCCACAATGCTAACGACATGTCTATCATTAGCATCAGGCTCACCCATCTTGCCAACTTCAATTAATTGTTCGAAGTTAGTTATTTTAGATAATGTTTCTCCAGACTTATCAGAAACTGCTCCAAGAATTGAACGACTTACTCCAAAAAACTCGACCAAATACCGTTCAAGATCTTTCGGATTAATTAAAACACGTTTAATAGAAAGGTTTGCAATTTTTGATAATTCATTTTCCCAGTGATCAATAAACGGTTCACACGTGGCAACGGTTATTTGAGTATCGCTTACATCGATAGGTAAGATTTTTAATTTTGATGCATAAGCTTGGGAAACAACGCCTGTGATTTTGGCAACATCTATTTTTAAAGGATCTATTTTTATATATTCTTGGGAAACTTTTTTTGCTAACCAGCGAGTTAATTCTTCCAAATTTAATGGGTAAGGAGGATTAACTGCTGCTTGCCAATTTTGATTGGCTAAAATGATTAATGGATGTTTGGAAGCATCATGTTCTCTTGAAATACTGAGAAATTGATTGCGTTGTTGTTGAGTAATTAATTTATCATTGATTAGCTGATTTAAGACATAATCTAACGTTAATTGTTGCTGTCCTGAAACTGAATTAATAGTGTTGAGCATGATTCCTATGCGCTATCTTATTTATATAGAGTTATTAATAATTTTAATTCATGTTTCGTAAATATAAAGGGAAATAATCAATTATATGAATAATTCCTCTCGAGATGTAGAAGAAGGTATTTCAGTTGTAATGATGTTTTGCAAATTAGAGTTGTCTGTACAAATTTTGCTTATACGTAAAAAATTAGGTGTATAACCGAAATATTGGATTTTGTTTTCTTGTATTTTATCGGTTCTATTTTCCCAAAGAATTTCATAACTCTGATTTAAGGCCTGTTGTAAAAACTGCTGTTTCATTTCAGATGCTAAATCATGTAGTTGCTGGCTACGCTGTTTTTTTATTTCATGAGGTACTTGTTGGGAGAGTCCTGCTGCTTTAGTACCTTCGCGAGGTGAGTAAGTGAAAATATGAATATGAGAAAATCCTATGGATTCAATATATTGCATTGTCGTTTGCCATTCCTCATCGGTTTCTCCTGGAAAGCCGACAATGATATCTGTTGTTACCAGAAAGTCTTTAACCGAATTTCGAGCATGTTCGATAAGAGTGCGATAATCGTCGGTTTTACATCTACGGGCCATTCTTTTTAAAACAGAATCACAACCGCTTTGTAATGGCAGGTGTAGATGTGGCATGAAACGTGGATTATCGAATAATTCAAAAAAATTTTCAGGCAAGTCCCAAGGTTCAACAGAACCTAAACGTAAACGAGGTATATCGGTTTGTTCTAAGACTGTTTTAATTAAAGTATATAAATCTTGTTCGATATCGCTACCATATCCCCCGATATGAACACCTGTCAGAACAACTTCTTTAACGCCTGATTCAGCCAATGCATTTATTTCATTAATAACATCATGAATAGTTCGACTGCGTTCTTCACCACGAGCTACTGTGACAATACAAAAGGTGCAACGATAGCGACAACCATCTTGAACTTTAACAAATGCTCTGGAACGATTCGGAGAAAACAAACTGAATTCACCTGGCGTGGTTGCCTCGCTCGGCATGGAAGGTACTTCGAGTATCTCGCTAGCAATATCGACGAGTTTATCTTTATCTTTGTTATTAATAACTAGATCAATGCCTTCGATATCATTTTGTATTTTCTCATCCAGGCTGGCGTAACAACCGCTGACCACTAACTTAGCCTTTGGATTATTACGATGAGTTTTACGGATCAGCTGCCGAGACTTTTTTACAGATTCTTGAGTGACAGCACAGGTATTTAAAATAATCAGATCGGCGTCTTCTGTATTTTTAGAAATGACATGTCCGCGCTGTTGAAAGTCTCGGGCCCATGTTTGTAATTCGGCCTCATTCAAACGGCAACCCAGAGTTTTTAATGCTATGTTCATGAACTAACGTTATATTACTGAAATATTTCGGGATTATATCTCAAAAAATTAAAAAAATAGAGCCAACATGCCGATTATTGTCTAGTGTATTGATTAAAAACTAAAAACATAATTTAGATAAATCGTAAAACAGAAAATAAATAATAAGGAAAGTGGCACCAATGTCTGGCAAAACAACCACCGAAAGACGCAAAGATTTTCATCAACTCATAGAACAAGCCGAAGAGAATTTTAAAAATAACCCATCAGCCTATAAACGAAAACTAGGCATGTTGGCAGGGCTTGGTTATGCCTATATTTTTGGTGTGTTAATTTTTACTCTATTATTAATTGGACTTTGTGTTTTAGGTGCAATTCACAGCTCGGTATTTTTATTATTATTAATTAAGAAAAAATTAATTATCGTTCTTCTCATGGTGTTTTATGTATTGATTAAAGCATTATGGGTTAAACTAGAAGCGCCAACAGGTTACATTCTAAGTCGTTCTGAATATCCAAAATTGTTTAAGTTATTAGACAAGATCAGTAAAAAACTTAAGGCACCTAAAATTCATGAAGTGATATTAACTTCTGAATTTAATGCTGCGATTGTACAAACTCCCAGGCTTGGTATTTTTGGCTGGAATAAAAATACGTTAATACTGGGTTTATCGTTGATGATGTCTATGAATAAAGACGAGTTTGTTTCTGTTGTGGCTCATGAATATGGGCATCTCTCTGGTAATCATAGTGTTTTTGCTGGTTGGATCTATCGTGTCAGAATGACATGGATGCGTATTATGGATGCATTTGATCAAGTTGGTGGAGCAGGGCATATTATTTTCGGTCGTTTTTTTGATTGGTATGCGCCTTATTTTAATGCCTATTCGTTTGCATTAGCGAGAAACAATGAATACGAAGCGGATTCAGTGGCGGTTCGATTAACTTCAAAAGAAGCGTTTGCAACAGCTTTGAGTCAAGCGCATGTTGCCCCTGATTTAATCGATAAATATTATTGGTCAGAAGTAGAAAAAGAAGTTGGTAAAACAGATGAAATTAATAATAAGATTTATACAGGTTTATTTCAGCGTTTAAAATCGAAACCATTTAAACAAGAAGAGAAACGTGATTTATTAAACAAAGCTCTTAAAGAAACCACAGAACATACCAATACACATCCTTGTTTAAAAGATCGAGTTAGTCCATATACACAAAATTTCACACTACCAACACTCCCTGATAAAAGCGCCGCTGAAGTAGTGTTCGGAAATAAATTATCGGAAATCTTACAAGATTTTGATCATGATTGGGCTAGTAACAATGAACAATGGTGGCGAGATCGCTATGATTACTTACAAAAGAGTAAAGAAGAACTTGATAAGTTAGAAGAAAAACAAAAAAACGAAGAATTAAATGCAGATGAATTATGGAATTTGGCTGCATGGACGGAAGAATTAAAACCCAATATCGATGCATTACCTTTGTATCAAACATTTTTACAACAATATCCAGATGATGCAGGAGCGAATTATGCAATAGGTCGCCTATTATTAGCTAAGGATGACCTTTCTGGTCTAGAGTTTCTAGATAAAAGTATGAACTATCATAGGGCTGTGATTCCTGCTTGTGAATTGGCTTATGATTATTTCTTACAAAAGGATGATAAACATCGCGCGGAAGAATATCGATTACGCGCTGAGTCGCATATTGATTTACAAAATAAAGCGCAACTAGAACGAGCAGATTTGTATGATAAAGATGAATTTATTACTGATGAATTAAATGAAGAGTGGATTGATTATTTACGCAAACAGTTAGTTGAAATGGATGGACTTGATCGAATTTGGGTTTGCCGTAAAAAAGTTAAGATATTTGAAGATGAACCTGTTTATGTTTTTATTTGTAAGGCAAAGTGGCATAAATCAATGGATAATTTGATTCATAAAATTGCAGATACGATTGAAGGACCAGGTGCTTTTTTTGTAATCGGTAATAAAGGTGAACATAAAAAGCTAGCAAAAAAAGCACTGGAAGTCGCTACAGAAATTGAGTTGTATTGATAAGTTTTAAAATATCAATTTAATACCTACTCCCCAATCGGAATTATCTCTGACTCCTGTATTTAAACTTATATTAGGCGAGAAACGATATTCTATATCAAAAAACCAATCATCCTCTGTATCGATACTAAATTCTGTTACAATATGTTTCGTTAGTTGCAATTCAGTTCCTAAACGGCCATTGGGTTCTAGCTCATCGTTCAGCCATACAGCTGTTTCAAAAGAAAAAGGCGTGTGATAGCGGATACCTAATTGATATTCTGTGCCTTTGTCAGTTTCGTATTCACTTCCAATAAAAACACGAGTCCAACGATTTACCCTTCGGTTAATAGATAAATGAATTTGGTTTTCTTGCCAATCTGCTCGTTCTGAATCTATTTCGATACTATAATGAAAATTACTAAGACGTAATTTACCAGCGATAAAATTATTATATAAGCTTAAATCTAATCGTGAATACCAATCGTCATCCATGATTTCATTACTGGTTTTCTTTGCTTTTATAAAGTCAGAGTTACCTGGATAATCATGATAACGGATAACTCTAGCCATGCCTGTTTTAGCATGATAAAGATTATGGCAATGAAAAAACCAATCTTTCTCTTCGTTAGCAGTAAACTCGATGGTTACTTTTTCCATTGGTCCAATATCAACGGTATGTTTTAATACATCATATTCTTCATTTCCAGAAATCACCTTAAAGAAATGACCATGTAAATGAAGAGGATGTCGCATCATGGTTTTATTATTAAGTTCGAAACGAACAACATCTCCCCGCTTGATTTTTATGACATCAGCATCGGTTAATGGTGTGTTATTAAAATTCCAATTATAGCTTTCCATATCACCTGTTAAATCAAGTTTTATGGTTCTTACTTTGCCTTCATATTTTATTGGAGTAACAGTTTTTAGCATCTTATAACTCAGTTGTTTTTTATTATGTTTGTTATGATGCTTATGATGATGTTCCTTATTATTATTTTTATTATGTATCATTGTATGCGAGCCATGATTCATCTTAGCATATAGATTAGGTTTTATCGGTAATGGGGCTGCTATAAACTTTCCAGAACCGATTCTAATCGAAGCTTTTCCCGTGCCATCGATATTATTGGCATTGATTTCTAATCCTCCTGATTCTGGAACTGTGACTAAAACATCATAGGTTTCTGCCATACCCATTAAAATTTTATCGACAGTAATAGGTTGGACATCAATACCGTCTGCGTTAATTACTGTAAACGGTGTATTACTTTGTTCTAAACGAAAATAACTAGAAGCTGCAGAATTAATAAAACGAAGTCTTATAACGTCTCCTGCTTTAGCGTTAGCTAATAGTTTTAGTTGCGCAACCCCATTAGCTAAAAATGCGTCATATCCAACATCGCTAACATCCATTCCATCCATACGCATCCAACGGTTACTAAGCCAATTAGAAAAGGCATTGTGTTCCAAATAACCATATAAACTGATGACAGAGTTCTTTTTTAAAGAATACCAGTCGCCATTTTTTTTCAAATTGCGTAATGCTTGAACAGGGCTCTCATTAGTCCAGTCTGATAATTGGACTACCACATCATGATCGTATTTTAAATTACGTTTTTGTTTTGGATGAATAATGATAGAACCATATTGTCCACGTTGTTCATCAATTAAGGTATGTGAATGATACCAATAAGTTCCTGTATGAGTTATTGGAAATCGATAAGTAAAGCTTTCTCCAGGTTTGATTGGGTAATAGGTGATATAAGGTACACCGTCTTGATCTTGTGGTAATAATAAACCGTGCCAATGAATAGAGGCATCAGATCTTAAATGGTTGTTGACTTTTATAATCGCGACATCACCTTCAGTAAATTCTAAAACTGGTCCTGGTAATTGATTGTTAATCAACATAGCTTCTATAGATTCACCAGTAATATTGGTAGTTTTGTAATTGATATCTAATTCATAAAACTGTTCTTTGCTATAGCTTTTATAGCTAATACAAAACATAAACAGCAGTATGCTGTAAGTTAAAAATCTCATTTTTAATCTCCTAAACGTTAAAAGAAAAAACTAAACGTTTAGGCGATAGGAGGGCGATATAATGAAGTACTTTTATTGATTGGAAAAACTATCTGAATAGATTCGTATAATTGTCTTTTATAAAAATTAGTAATGATTGGTTGGTTAAAAAGTATACAAGCTGAAAAAATACTTAAACAATGATCCGCACAGTTCATATTATTTTGGTCATCCTCACAACAATCATGCGCTATTGTGTTTTCAGATACAGTATCTGATATTCCAATAGGTTCCCGTTCATTGTTTGAGAATTGACTTATGGAGTAATTAAACCCTGTAAGCAATAAACAAATCATCAAACAATATGTTGTGAGGTTATTTAGCTGCATATATAAATTATGGAAAAAACTAATAAATATGACTATGCGATTCTTTATTGGTTTCGTTAGGAATAAACTGCCTATGACCATATGGTTTCCAAGCTGGCGCGATAACATTTGGCATTTTAGAACGGTTTAATAATTGTGCTGGGGCTAAGGCAAATTCGCCATAACGATTATTAATAGAATCCATGACATGATCGACCTGTTGTTGTTTTTCATCTATTTCAATAAATAGGTCGCTTTGTTGTCCCGTAGGTCTTGGATCGATCGCAGTGACTTGCACGCCACTAACGCCTGCTTGGTTTGGTAATGAGTTAAGCAAACTTTCACAGAGATGAATAATATCTTGACTATGGTCAGTTGGAAATACGCATATAAATTTATCGCCAAACCATTGTTTATTTGTGCGTAACGCAATCCAAAAAGATTGAGCTTGTAAGTGATGCTTACGTAAACGCGCAGCAAGCTTTTCGCTCATGTGGATTAAATACGTTAAGACGATATTATGATCACGAGTGTTTGGTGGCATGACCTTGCCATGCCCCATCGATTTGGGAGCAGAGATACGTGTGTCGAGATTCGCAGGATCAGTGCCTTGGCACATATGCCAAATACGTTTTCCTGGATTACCAAAGCGTTTACCAAGAACACTAATAGGAAGCTTTGCCATATCACCACATGTCTTTACTTTATAGGCTTCAAGAAAACGTCCTATGCCTTTGCCAATACCACACAGTTTTGTAACGGGCACTTCTTCTAAAAATTCTCGAGCGCGCCAGGGTTCCACATAATTAGTTCGATTTGGTTTGACTTGTTTCGCAGCATATTTAGCCGTGGTCTTATCGCCACTAATACCGACAGTACAGGTGACGCCACTAGCTTCAAACACAGTTTGTTGAATTTTAAGTGCAATTTGTCGAGGTGTTAGATTCCAATAACGTTGGCAATGAGTGATATCAATAAAGGCTTCATCGACTGAGAACACTTCAATATCTGGGCTGATGTTATGCAGGCTACGCATAATCGCCGTGGAGATTTCTGCATAACGAGTTGGTCGAGCTGGACATTGAACGAGCTCCGGACATAATTCTCGGGCAGCTTTAAGCCGCATACCTGTATGTATACCGTATGCTCGAGCTTCATAAGAACAGGTAATTAAGCAAGTACCTTGTGCGCCATTGGTTACGCCTATAGGGGTATGCTTTAACTTGGGGTTGTCCATCTTTTCGATAGCAGCAAAAAACGCATCCATATCAATAAATGCAATCATTTTTTGCCAGCTGGTTTTTGATGACATTGGATTCGCCTAACTGAGGGTGTTTTATTTCAGATTAGGCGATTCTTAAGAATGGATCAATCAGTTGAACTGTGAACCAGTTAACATTTGATCTAGTTAGAAATTACATGAGAAAAAATAATAATATATTATAAATCAATAATTTATAGTATTTTTAATAATATTTTTTTAAGTTAAAGTATTCAAAAAATAAATGTATTTATAAACTTTTTTCAAAGGCTTCCACTATCTCGCTTTGAGTGTCATAAACAAGCGCTTGTGGAATATTACCGGTTTCAATTAAACGCTGTCTGTTATCAAAACCATAGCTACCAATCATGATTTTATCGTAGCTTGTTGCAATAGCGGCTTTGTAATCGCCAATTTCATCGCCGCCGAATAAGGTATTTTCATAGCGCGAAGCTTTCATGCTTTCAAGAATGGCATGTTTTTTTACACCAACTGGAATAGGGATTACAAAATCTAGGTTTGCTTCATCAATGCCACTGTTG
Organism: Gammaproteobacteria bacterium; assembly: GCA_965243205.1. Taxonomy (GTDB): domain Bacteria; phylum Pseudomonadota; class Gammaproteobacteria; order Eutrophobiales; family Eutrophobiaceae; genus CBDEUK01. The sequence goes on along the minus strand of CBDEUK010000002.1, from coordinate 583,984 downwards.
ATCAGAACTTGGCGTATGGTCGTACCAGGGTTTATTGTGAAATTTCGACTGACAATACCAATGTGTATTTTTGGATCAGCAATCATCTCATTGATCAGTTCATTAAATTCTCGATAAATAACTCCTTGCTCCATATATAACTCGGTTAAGGCTTGGCGTACCTTTTTCTTTTTCGGCAGAGTGTATGAAACTAAGTTACCGAGAAATTCTTTACCGCCACCAATATATTTCAAAAACTTGCGACGATGTTTGAAGCGTTCTTCATCTCCCACATCAAGGCCAAATTGAGAGAAGGTGTGTTTTAAGAGCTCATAAGAATTGATTAAAAAGCCGTCGAAGTCCAAAACGACCAGAGTATTTTTTGTTGTCATGTTGTTATTGTAATGCAAAAAATTAAGTGAACCAGTATGAAATATAATAATGACAAGCTGTTTACATGAAGGGAAGAATTTAAATATTATTAAGTAAGAAAGGTTTTAATAAATAATTATAAAATATTGTTTATTAATGAAAAATATTTGGAATTTAATAAATAACTTTAAAAAGAAAATGGTGCCGACTGAGGGACTCGAACTCTCGACCGTCCGCTTACAAGGCGGGTGCTCTACCAACTGAGCTAAGTCGGCACTGGGTGTAGACGTGTGCTTCTCATTTGAGAGCGCGCATTTATACCGAGTCTGGCTTGGCTTTGCAAGGCACTAGGCATAAGTTTTTTAATAATATTTTCTATCTCGTTTCCAGCAAGGGTTTCGGATAGAATAGCCCGCCTTTTCAATCAAACTGGGTATTCATGGCAACACCAAAAGTAGGTTTTATTAGCTTGGGCTGTCCCAAGGCTTTAGTCGATTCTGAGCGTATTTTGACTCAATTGCGTACAGACGGTTATGAAATTGGCTCAGATTACCAAGATGCGAATGTGGTCGTCGTGAATACTTGTGGTTTTATTGATAGTGCTAAAGCGGAGTCCTTAGAAGCAATTGGCGAGGCTTTGGAAGAAAACGGTAAGGTGATTGTGACCGGGTGTTTGGGTGTACATGAAGATGAAATTCGTGAGCAGCATCCAAATGTATTGAGCGTGACTGGCCCCCAACAGTATGAATCCGTAGTAGGAGCGGTGCATGAGCATGCACCTATTAGCAAAGAACATGATCCGTTTACTGATTTAGTCCCACCACAAGGCATTAAGCTGACGCCACGTCATTATGCTTATTTGAAGATTTCTGAGGGTTGCAATCATAAATGCAGCTTTTGCATTATTCCCTCAATGCGTGGTCGTTTAACCAGTCGAGATATTGGGGATGTGATGAATGAAGCTGAGCGTTTAGTAAACGCGGGCGTGAAGGAATTATTAGTGATTTCCCAAGATACCAGTGCTTATGGTTCAGATATCAAATATCAGACTGGCTTTTGGCAGGGTAGACCAGTAAAAGCCTCTATGAAAGGTTTATGCGAAGCTTTAAGTAGTTTAGGGGTTTGGATACGTTTGCATTATGTGTATCCGTACCCTCATGTCGATGAGATCATTCCTTTAATGACTGAAGGCAAGATTTTGCCTTATTTAGATATTCCATTCCAACACAGTAGTCCTACAGTTTTGAAGTCGATGCGGCGACCAGCGGCGACAGAAAATACCTTAAAACGCATACAAGCTTGGCGTGAGATCTGCCCTGATATTACTCTACGCTCTACTTTTATTGTGGGTTTTCCTGGTGAAACAGAAGAGGATTTTGAGCATTTATTGGATTTTTTGGAAGAAGCGAAATTAGACAGAGTAGGCTGCTTTCAATATTCTGATGTTGAAGGCGCAGCAGCGAATGAGATTGCTGAACCAGTACCAAATGAATTAAAAGCCGATCGTTGGGATCACTTCATGCAAGTTCAGGCGAAAATTAGCCAAGAAAAATTAACTCATAAAATTGGCCAAGAAATCGAAGTCTTGGTGGATGAAGTTAATGCTGAGAATGTTGTGGCACGTAGTTATGCAGATGCTCCAGAAATTGATGGCAATGTAATCTTGCCGGCTAATACATCTGTTCAGCCTGGTGATGTATTAAAAGTCAGTATTACAGCTAGTGATGAATATGATTTATTTGGCGAATATCTAGATAATTGACTTTAACTACTCTTTTTCGAGTGTATAGCCCGCTTCTTCTATTTGTTTATCCATTTTATTTGGAAAATAGCCTTTATAAATTTCCTCATTGAGTTTAACGGTAGGAACAATGAGTTCGCCGGAGGTATCTATTAATTCTTGCTGTAACTCAACACTATCAGAGACATTTTTTTCGAGGATAGGAATTTCATATCGAGAAAAATAATTTCTTAATTCCTGTAACCAAGGTGAATCTGGAACAAAATACATGGTTACCGTAGGTACTTCCGGTTCTGGTTTTTTCTCAACATAATATTTGCGTTCTTGCAAAATTTCAGTACCAGGCGGGCAGGTCTCCATATATATGGTTTCACCGCTTTCATCCTGACAAAGCATGATTTTCACAGCGTGGGATTGAGTAGAAAGTAGACAACTGAGACATAAAACAATTAAGTAAATGAATTTTTCCATGATAATCGGTTCACATGTTAATGAGTCAGAGATAAGTAATTATGCCTTTTTCAGAGAAATCTTACTATAATTACCTAATGCATTCATTTTTCAATAATTTCTCGATATGGAGAGCTGTTATGAATAGGTTATTAGTCATACTTTTGTTGTTATTAGCTTCTTTCTTAGTTCAAGCAAAAGTCTATAAAATCATTGATGCAGATGGCAATGTAACCTATTCGCAGACCAAACCTGCTGATGCAGATAATATCGAGACGATCAAAACCCCTAAAGCACCTCCTGTGCCGCCAGCACCTACTAAAATTAGTACTGAAGCAAAACCCAATGCAGACTCTGATCAAAAATCGGAATTAAGCCCAGAAGAAAAGGAAAAGGTGGATGCAGAAAATGCGGAGATAAAAAAACAAAATTGTAAAAATTCTAAAAAACTTCTAGCTGAATTAAATTCAGCCGGAAGAGTTAAAATTAAAGGCGATGATGGAAATATAAAGTGGGCTGCAGAAGAGGAGATTCAAGCCCGCAAAGAGCAATTGCAAGGTAATGTCGATAAATGGTGTAAGTAGTACTCAGCTAGTTTGGTGATTTAGTGGCATCATAATGACTGAGCAAATAGATCATTAAAATAAAACCTAATACCTGTGATGAGAAAAAACTAGCACCTGTGGTTAAGTAGCTTGGATTCGGCTGCCAAATCATGGGTAAACAGTAATCAAGAGCGGTAAAAACGAATAACTGAAATAAAACGGTTATGACAAAGGCTTTAGTTAATTTATAAAAGCCAATATCTTCTTTTCGGTAATATTTTTTTATCGCGATAATGGTAAATGCTGGAATTGTGATCAATAAAATTGGTGAAATTAACCACACTAAAAAAGCCGTTGCAAAAGGCCCTAAAAATAATAATTGCCAAGTTTCCATAATAAAAAATTAAGGGTAATTACTCCAATTCTGATTATTTGATAATACTTCTAGATGTTTAGTAACACATCGTGCCAGCATTTCTAAATGATAACCACCTTCTAATACTGAAAGGATACGACCTTCGCAATATTTTTCTGCTTTTTCAATAATTCTTTCAGTCATCCAAGCATAAAACTCAGTGCTTAAATTTATCTGTCCGAGAGGATCTTGCGTATGAGCATCAAAACCAGCAGAAATAATAATAAATTCAGGTTTGAATGAATCTATTTTAGGTAGAATCTTTTCTATAAAAGCGGATTCGTATTGCAAATCCCCGTCACCAGCATTCATTGGACAGTTTAAAGTTGCTCCTTTGCCTCGACCAATACCTTCTTCGCTATAAGCACCTGTACCTGGATAATAAGGGTATTGGTGAGTACTAATGTAAAGTATAGAAGGGTCTTCTTCGAAAATATGTTGTGTTCCATTGCCATGATGGACATCCCAATCGATTATCAGAATTTTATCCAATTGAAATTGTGTTTGCAGATATCGAGCAAGAATGGCGACATTATTAAATAAACAAAAACCTAGTGCTTGTTCCTTTTCAGCATGATGGCCAGGTGGCCTGATCAATGCAAATGCATTATCTAAGTTCTGATTCATAATATTATCTGCTAAAGACAAGACGGAACCAACAGCATGTAAGGCAATGTTATAAGATTGTTCGCAGATACTGACATCCATAGAGTCTATATAAGCTTGTTTTTCTATACAGGCTTTTTTAATTTTTTCTATTTGTTGTAGATTATGAATTAAGGCTATATGTGAAATATCAGTAGTAGTCGATGTGTATATATTTAACGATGCAAACCAACTTTGTTGAACCAAAGTATTTATCGTATAGGATAAACGTTCAGCGCATTCAGGATGACCTTGACCAGTATCATGTCTTAAAAATAATTCATCGTAAATAAGACCTGTTTTCATAAATTGCTAATCAGCTTGTTAAGTTTTTTATTTGCAAAACATAGGTTACACTGCGAACAAATTTTTTTGGCTAAATTAAAAATAAATGGCAAACCATAAAAATAATTCTAACGGATTAGTCACAGCATATGAATCAAATTCTAGAGCTGGCTCTACTGATGAAAAGCTAATATTGACTGATTGGCATCATAAAATTAATGAACTATTAAGCAAGGGTTATAGTTTTTTACCATTAATATATGATGAAGGTGGAATACTATTCCGAGGTATGCAGTCATCTATTCTTCAATCTCTTCTTTCCGATCACTTTATAAATTTTTCGAGCTCTAATCCACATTCAGCTTTAGAAAAAGAATTGGATATCTATTTTGTCTCACACGAGTTATCTGATGCATTAACGGTTGCTCGAATATGGGAAGAAAGTAATGACTCAGGATTAATATGTTTCTCAACGAGTTATTTCAGAGAAGAACATGAGAATAAAAATGCAGCTGTTATGGCTTTTTCAGAGCCAGGGTTCGTATTTAATTATCCTTTTTTGACACAGGGCTTAAAAACTGAGAACTTATTAGCAATATATTTAAATCCAACAACTTATAATCATTTAAATGAGCAATTGGATAAAGAACTATTTGCTAAAATCGGTACACTTTTAACAGTTATAGATGATGAAGTTATTTCTTTAGGAAGAACTGCCGTTGAAAATAAAATTAAGGAAGATTTAAATAATAAAACTTATAATTCTGCAAAGCTTATTGAAGCTATAGACTATCCAAAAAAATAATTATAAAAAACTACATTATGCATACATGTAAACTTGGAAATACTGACATAGAAGTCAATACAATTGGGCTTGGTGCGATGCCGTTATCTTTACCAGGTCATCCTGACGAACAAATAGCGTTTGATGTTATTAATGCCTTTATTGAATCAGGTGGTAATTTTATCGATACGGCAAATGTTTATTGTTCAGATAAAAGTGATGTTGGACATAATGAACGATTGATAGCTCGCGCTTTAAAAGAATTAAATGCACCTGATGATATTAAAGTTGCTACAAAAGGTGGGCTAAGGCGATTAAATAATGATTGGGCAGTGGATGCTAGTCCTATGTGGTTACGAATTAGCTGTGAAAATAGTTTAACTGAATTAAAATTGCGTTCAATTTTTTTATATCAATTACATGCTCCTGATCCTGATATTCCATTTGATGAATCTATAGGAGAATTAGTTGCTTTAAAAAATGAAGGCCATATTAAACATATAGGTTTATGTAATGTTGGTAGAAAACAGATTGCTGAAGCATTAAAACAAACAGAAATTTTAACAGTTCAAAATCGATGCAATATTTTTCAAGCTCAAGATCTTGAGAACGGGACAGCAGAATTTTGTCGTGATAATAACATTAGTTATATATGCCATAGTCCAGTGGGTGGACATTATCGTCACAAGGATTTAATGGCTGATAAGAAGTTACAGCAAGTTGCTGAAACCCATGGAACCAGTGCTTATGTAATCGCATTGGCTTGGTTGATTCAAAGAGATTACCCTTTAATCGCTATTCCAGGCGCCAGCAAAACAAGAACAGTTCAATCGAGTATGCTGGCACATGAAATAGATTTTTCTGAGCAAGATTTAGAGTTATTAAGCTCTCTATGATTGTTCGATGCGTTTTATTATTGCAGCTGTATAGTCTTTAGTAGAAGTATTACCACCTAAATCACCGGTTTTTATATTATCTTCGTTTAAAGTTTGTCGGATAGCTGTTCTCAATGTCTCGCCTTCTTGATGCAAATCATTGTGTTCTAACATCATTGCTGCAGCAAGCATTAATGCAGTAGGGTTAGCGATTCCTTTGCCTGCGATATCTGGGGCTGAACCATGAACGGCTTCGAAAATAGCAGCATCTTTACCAATATTTCCACCTGGTGCTAAGCCAAGGCCACCGACTAATCCCGCGATTTCGTCCGATAAAATATCACCAAACATATTAGTAGTTAGTAAGACATCAAATTGAGAAGGGTTAATGACTAGTTGCATTGCAGTGTTATCAACGATGCGTTCTTCAATTTCAATTTGTTCTTCGTATTTCTTACCAATATCCATAGCTGTTTCTAGAAACAGGCCTGTTAATGATTTTAAGATATTCGCTTTGTGAACGATGGTTACTTTTTTGCGTTTGTGTTTAACCGCGTAATCGAATGCAAATTCTGCAATACGTTTAACGCCACTGCGTGTAATAATACCAGTGGCTTCTGCAACAGCATGTGGGTCATCATCAATAGGGATAAAATGTTCTACACCGACATAAAAACCACCCATGTTTTCTCGTAATAAGACTAAATCTATATCTTCAAATCGGCCTGGAACATAAGTACGAGCAGGACGTACATTAGCATAAAGTCCGAATTCTTCACGAAGACGTACATTAGCAGAACGAAAGCCTTTGCCTACGGGAGTGGTTAATGGTGCTTTTAATGCTAAACGTGTTTTATGAATGTTGTCTAACATCGATTGCGGTAAAGGGTCACCGTCAGAATCCATTGCTGCCATTCCAGCTTTGTGACGTTCCCATTGAAAGGGTGAACCTAATGCATCAAGAACATTGACAGTAGCTTCAAGAATTTCTGGCCCAATGCCATCACCTTCGATCAAGGTCGCAGGTATTTTACTAATTGTGCTTCTCCCAAATTAGATAAGAGTTTGTTTTATTATGATATGAAATAATAACAATTTAATTAAAAAAATTAAGATATATTAATTTATTTGATCGGCTGCTTTGGTTTCAAATTGTTTAACAGTTTGTATGTTATTTAAATTTTGATCGATTGGAATGATTAAATCATTTAAAATTTTTGCTGTTTCTTTAAGTATGACATCACTCTCAATTGGATCTTCTTCATCTTCAGATTCTGCCTTAGCATCATCATTTTCATCATCAATCGGCGGTAAGCCTTGTGCTATACGAAATTCGTTTTTAAGATCTTTTTTAGTTTCTTCTAATTCACTTCGTTGTTCAGAACGTTTTGTTTTCATTAGTGTTACTGTTTTCTTTTCAGAAGACTCTTTAATTAAATCAATTTCCTGCTGTAGTAATTGAAATACTTTTTCGTTTTTCACGCGTTCTTCGTGTAATTGTTTTGCGATAGCAAAACGTTCAGTAGGTGCGTATGAAGCAGTAAATTTTGCAGGTTTTACTTGATCCCAAGGTAAAGCATTATCGTATGAACGTTCACCATGGTCGTCTGAATCAATCGCTGTTGGCATTATAATATCGGGAACAACACCTTTATGTTGATTACTGCCACCACTGATTCTAAAAAATTGAGCAATAGTCGTTTTTAATTTGCCATGATTCTTTTTATCTTTATTAGAATATTGATTTAGATCGACAATATTTTGTACAGTGCCTTTACCAAACGTCGGTTCGCCAATAATAATGCCTCGATTATAATCTTGTATTGCTCCAGCAAATATTTCAGAGGCTGAAGCGCTATTACGATCAACTAATACAGCAAGTGGTCCAGCATATACAATATCTGGATCTGGATCTTTATTGATATCAATGCGGCCATTAGAATCTTTAGTTTGGACAACTGGTCCTTCAGGTATGAATAGGCCTGTTAAACTCATCGATTCACTTAAAGAGCCGCCACCGTTGCCCCTAAGATCAATCACTAGCCCACTAATATTTTCTGTTTCTAATTCCTTTAGGAGTTTTCTTACATCACGTGTGGTGCTGCGATAATCTTTTTCTCCTTTTGCGTATGCTTCAAAATTTACATAAAAACTTTCTAATTCGATAACGCCAATTTTGGTATCGCTATTTGGCATATCGATAATGTTCGATTTAGCGGCCGATTCCTCTAATTTAATTTCATCACGCTTTAAAGAAATTATTTTAGCAGGACCTTCTAATCCAGATTCATTGGGTAAAACTTCTAAACGTAAATCAGTACCTTTAGGGCCGCGGATAAGATCGACGACATCATCTAAACGCCAACCAACGACATCAACAATTTCACCATCAATACCTTGACCAACACCAACAATGCGGTCATCAGCTTTAAGTAGTTCGCTTAGATCAGCAGGACCACCTGGGATGATTCTCTGGATTTGAGTGTAATCACTTTCTGAGCGCAACACGGCACCAATCCCTTCTAATGACAAACGCATACTGATATCAAAATTTTCTGAAATACGTGGTGAGAAATAGGCAGTATGAGGCTCTATCGCAGATGTATACGCATTTATGAATGATTGATAGATATCGTTACGGTTCAACTGATTGGTACTATCAAGTATTCGCTTATAGCGTTTTGCTAAGGTGTCTGTAATATCTTCTGTTTGTTTTTTAGAAAGCTGTAGATTCAAAATATCGTTTTTAACACGCTTGCGCCAAGTCTCGTCAAGTTCCTTGATTGTAGAAGGCCATTCGGTTTCACGTCGGTCAAATTGAAATTCTTCGTCCACAGTAAAATCATGCTTTTGTTTCAATAACTCCAGAGCATAACTTACACGTTGCTGAACGCGTTGACGGTGAATTTTGAATATTTCATATGCGGGGGTTAGGTCGAGTTCATCAATGTAATCATCAAGCTGTAAACGATAATTTTTTGTAAATGTATCGATATCACTTTTAAGAAAAAAGCTTCGATTTGAGTCCAGGCTTTCTAAATAATTTTTTAGGATTCGGGCTGATAATTCATCATTGAGCTCATGTTCTTTATAATGATAAGTTTCTAATAAGTGTCGGATAATTTCTGTGGATTCAGCTTGTAATGCAGTTGGGTTCAATTCTGATTCTGGAACAAAATTTATAGCAGCGTTCACAAGAAATGGAGAAATAGAGGTTGCTAATAAGATAAAGATTCGTTTAAGCATTATGTTCACTGTTGTATGGTTCTAAAAAATTGTTTTATGTTCAAAATAAATCAAATCTATTGCTAGACCAGTGCTAAGTATAACTCGTTCCATGATTATTTTCAGGAAAGTCTAGCCGTAGAAATGTGTTCTATTACACTATTATTGTTGATATTCTGAGTAGGATTGAACTATTTTGGTTCAAATAGGTTCACTAATAAACAAGAATGTCGTCTAACTGACCATTACAGCCAGTGTGAATAAACCGCATGACAATACTAAAAATGAAGAAGAATGTTATTACATTAATTCCTGGTTTGTTCATTGCTTTATCAACGTTAATTTCATGTGATACCCATCACGAAAATACCGATATTCTGAATAAAAAATTTCAATGTGACCATGACAATGGTGGTTTGACGTTGCCGAAAGGGTTTTGCGCTAAGGTTATTGCGGATAACCTTGGAATAGTGCGTCATATTGCGGTTCGTGATGCCGGGCAAATTTACGCCAGTTTACGTAATCGTAGTCTAAATATAGGCGGTATATTGGTTTTGTCCGATTCTAATGACGATTATTTTTTAGATGAAGTAACAAGAATGGGCGAAGCGCCTGGAATGGGTATAGGTTTATATGAAGATTATCTGTATTTCGCGTCTGATACTGAGGTCATTCGGTATTCCTTAGACCCCAATAAGGTTATGCCAATAATGCCAGCTGAAATAGTCATGAGTGGTTTACCTAAACAGCAGCAGCATTCAGGTAAGCCTTTCACATTTGATGGAATTGGGAATATGTATATAAATATTGGCTCAAATAGCAATGCTTGTCAGGTCAATGATCGTAAAGCCGGTGAATTTTCTCCAAATCCTTGTCATGAGCTTGAGCGACTTGCTGGTATTTGGAAGTTTGATGCAAAGAAAACCCACCAAACATTTGAAAATGCAGAAAGGTATGCATCGGGTATTCGAAATGCTTACGCCATCGATTGGCATAAAGAATTAAATAAACTATTCATCGCTCAACACGGTCGTGATCATTTGCATGAGCTTTGGCCAGAACATTTTAGTGAAATAGATGAAGAACGTTTACCGGCTGAAGAGTTAATCGAAGTAAATCCGAATGAGGTCTATGCATGGCCTTATTGTTATTTTGATCAGTTTAATGATACTTATGTTTTAGCACCAGAATACAAAGGGGATGGAAAAAAAGTTGAACAATGTTCTGAGTTCCCGAAACCGGTGATTGCATTTCCTGGCCATTATGGTCCAAACGATTTAGTAGTCTATGACGGCACTCAATTTCCAGAAAACTATCAAGGCGGAGTATTTATTGCTTTTCACGGTTCATACTTAATGGATGCAACTGAACAAGTTGGCTATCAAGTAGTATTTGTTCCGAAAGGCGAAGAAGGTTTGTCAAAGGATTGGAGTGTATTTGCAGATGGTTTTATTGGAGATACTCCTATCGGATCGCCACAGGATGCAGAATATCGCCCAACGGGATTAGCTGTCGGCGAAGATGGTTCTTTGTATATATCTGATTCAGTTCAAGGCAGAATTTGGCGAGTTGTTTACGAAAAATAACAATACTTTATAAAAATGAATTTGAGACGTATTAAATTATTGGTCATTTTTTCTTTAATTCTTTTCATAGATGGATTGTTGGCACAAGAATTTGAAGAAATTACGCCATTTGGCAAAATGGTCGATATTGATGGATATCAATTACATATCAATTGTGAAGGAAAAGGGCGGCCAGTTGTTATTTTTGATTCAGGTCTTGGTGGTTTCTCAATGGATTGGCTCAAAGTCCAATATAAATTAAAGGATGTGTCGACTATTTGCACCTATGATAGAGCAGGCTATGGTTGGAGTGATGAAGGACCATCACCTCGTGTGACAGAGCAAATTGTCGACGAATTCCATGAGCTGTTAATGAAGGCCGATTTAGCACCGCCTTATGTATTGGTGGGGCATTCGTTCGGAGGCTTTAATGTCCAATATTTTAGTAAATTATATCCAAAATTGGTTGCAGGATTAGTGTTAGTTGAATCATCGCATCCAGAGCAATTTAGTCGTTTGCCTGATATCCCTCTAAAAGCGGCAAAAAGTCAAAGCAGACAACGTTTAACTACTATGTTTGATCCGAGGATATTGAGAAACTACCCTGAGCCCTATCGCATTCAAGCGGGCCAATTCTTATCTTCTGATAAATCGATACGTACTCAACAACGTGAGTTTTTAAATTTTACTCAGAGTGGGGTACAAGTGAGTCAAGTGAAAAGACAATTGGATGTACCTTTAGTGATTGTTACTCGTGCAAAGCGTGTGTGGCCAGATACACCTTATGGAGATCAACAAGAAAAAATATGGAAGCAGTTACAGAAAGAGTTATTGGATTTGAGTACAGATTCATCCCAAGTCATTGCAGAAGATAGTGGACATTTAGTCTATGCGGAGCAACCTGAATTAGTTGCTAACGCCGTTGAAGGAGTTATTAATAAAATTTGTTTAAATTATCCTAATTACATAGCAACCGATGAACTATCGGTTGCTATGTGTCAGAAAAATTAATACTGATTATTCAATTCCAAGTAATTCAACATCAAAGATTAATGTTGCATTAGGTCCGATTTTAGCACCAGCACCTCGTTCGCCATAAGCAAGCTCCGATGGTACATAAATCTGCCATTTTGATCCGACAGGCATTAATTGTAATGCTTCTTGCCAGCCTTTGATAACTTGACCAACACCAAATACGATAGGTTCTCCGCGTTCAACAGAGCTATCGAAGACAGTACCGTCAATTAAGGTGCCATGATAATGAACTTTCACACTATCACTCGCAGTTGGCTTTTTCCCATCACTAGCTTTAATGATTTTATATTGTAAGCCACTGTCAGTAACGGAAACGCCTTCTTTGGCTTTATTAGCTTCTAAAAATGCATCACCTGCTTTTTTATTATCAGTAGATTGTTCGATTCGTTGAGCAAATTGTTTTTCTTGGTATTTGCCCATAACGGCTTGCATTTCTTCAACCGTAAGCTGGTATTTATTGCCTGTATAAGCATCTTTGATTGCAGCATTGAGTGCATCAAGGTCGATTTCATCGCCTTGTTTTAAATTACTACCAATCTGAATACCAACGGTATAGCTGAATTTTTTTTGTTCGGTATCTAGAGTGACTTCAGCTGAAGCGCCTGCCATGACGAAGCTAGTTGATAAGAAAAGTAAAAAATATTTCATTGGAAACCTCATGTTAAATAACGTCGCTGTTTGAGAGTCGCGCATCTTCCCATAGTTCATAGTTGTGTCCAAGGGGTATCTGATTGAATCCTGTCAAAAAAATATTAAGTAAATATGAAAAATGTCGATATCAGTAACAATCACATTGATATTAGCTTGGTTTTAGCCGCTATTTGGGAAAAGAGAAGGGAGTTAATTATATGATTATTGGTAAGATTATTCGTCAGTTACGCAATTCTAAAGGGATTGGTATACGTGAACTTGAGCGATTAACAGGCATTAATCGCGGTAATATTTCTAAAATTGAACGCGGTGCGGGATTTGGTCCATTACAGCTTAAACGCTTGGCCGACCAATTAAATACCACACCTGCGGTTATTTTTGCGTTATCTGAAATTTTGTCAGGACAGACAGAGATTCTTGAAGACCCAAATCAATTATCGTCTTTATGTAAAAATTTAACACGATTGTTTGAGGCTTATTCTCAGTCGCCAAAAACCATGAAAAATGAAATTGCTCAAATTCTGACTAAAGCTTCAGCAGGTTCTACAGTTTCGACAAATCCTAGTGCCGTTTTAAGAACGGCGGTATCAGCATCATCCCGGTAAGCGTTTTCAGCTAAGTGACGCCTAAATAATCTTGAATGCGGTTGGTTATGATACAAACCCAAAATATGCCGAGTGATATTACTGAGTTTTGTTCCAACCATTAATTCTTTTTCAATATAACTTAACATCTGTTCCATAATTTGATTTCGACTCTTAAGTTTGGACTCAGTTTTATAAATCAATTGATCCGCTTCAGCTAATAAGTAAGGGTTATGATAAAGCGCTCTGCCTATCATTACTCCATCAACATGTTGTAATTGTTCTACTACTTCATTAAGTTCTGTAAAACCACCATTGATTTCAATATTCAGATTTGGAAAGTCCTGTTTTATTTGATGTACAGTTTGATAATTTAGTGGTGGTACTTCACGATTTTCTTTCGGACTTAATCCTGATAACCAAGCTTTACGAGCATGAATAATGAAAGTATCACATGAAGCTTTATTGACGGTTTCAATAAACTGATATAAATCATCATAATGATCTTTATCATCAACACCTGTGCGGCATTTAACGGTGACGGGTATGGAAACAGAAGATTGCATTTCATGAATACATTCTGCTACCAAATTAGGTTCAAACATTAAACAAGCACCAAACTTATTTGCTTGAACTCGTTCACTAGGGCAGCCAACATTTAGATTGATCTCATCATAACCTTCATCTTCGATCATTTTTGAGCAGCTCGATAAATCTTTTGGATTTGAACCGCCTAGTTGTAAAACAACTGGGTGCTCAATTGGATCGTATTTTAAATATTTCTTTCGATCGCCATGGATCAAAGCACCTGTCGTTATCATTTCTGTATACAGCAGGATATTCGATGAAATTAAACGAATGAAATACCGAAAATGTCTATCGGTACGATCCATCATAGGAGCTAAAGATAGTTGATGAGAATCTTGAGCGATATTCATGTTACGACTAGGCTATGGAATGAAAATGTTGTTGTAATATTTGTTGTGTAAATAGACTGCGTAAATAAAAACCACGAGGTAATGTTTTAATTTTATTGCCTTCTTTATCAAAGGCATCGCATAAAGATTTTGCATTCGCCGCTTTTGGTCGTATTTGTAAATATTGTCCAATAGAAGTGCTGATTGTATCAAGTTGACCCAAGCTAATTAATTCCATGATCTCTTCCCAATCGCTTTTAAGAATGGATTCTTGTTGTTCGGTTGGGCTCCAAAGTAAAGCTTGGCCAATTCGACGATCTTTTAATTTAATTTCAGAGTTAGCTTCTATAGGTATCCATAAAACACGATGTAATTTTTTTTTTACGATTGAGTTTTGCCAATCTGATTTATGAGCTTCGAGAAGATTAACGGTACAAACAAAAGTTGATTCTTTAGGATGCCCATTATTTTTAACTGGGATGGTTTTTAGTTCAATACCTAATGATTGAAAGTCTGGTTCTGGTAAAGTCGATGCAGTTGCTCCTAGTGCAGACTCTAATAACTCACCAACCCAACCTTTGATACGATTTAAATTATCTGGTACCGGTATTTGTAATTGCTTTGCAATATCTTGTAATTTTATACCGGCTAACGATTCTGCTCTTGTTAGCAATTCAGTTTCACTTTGTGGAGGATGAGAAACTAACATGAGCAATTATGCTTGATATTTTTCAATGCTTTCCGTAATGGAGTTTGTTAAACAATCTAGCTTTATTTGATCATTATCAACAGGTTTTCCATTATAAGTAATATAAAAAATATCCTCAGCTAATTCGCCATGAGTTGCAATCTTTGCTCCATGCAAGCTGACACCACAATGCTGTAATCCAATCCCTATTGAAGCTAAAAGGCCAGGATAGTCCATCGTAGTCACTTCCATGATTGTCCAGTCTCGAGTTTGATCTTTTGAAAAACTAATGTTTGTCGAGCGTTTAAACGGTTTTAAATTTCTCTCATTTAATCTGGAAACTTTAGCAGTAACAACGTCAAGATTTTTTAACGCATTTTTTAACGTATCGGTGATTTCTTTTTTACTGGTTTTATTACCTATAAAATTACCGTCACGTTCAAGAACAATATAACTATCAATAGTAAAGCCATGTTTAGATGTAATAATTCTTGCATCAAGAATAGTTAAACCAAGTTGTTTCATAACTCTGGCGCTAGTAGCAAAGATATTATCTTGGTCAGCCATATAAATGAAAATTTCACTGCCACCACGCTCGGTTTTACTTCGAGCTACGACTAAAGGCTCTTGAAAGTTTTTATGAGCGGCTATTTTTTCTGTTCGCCAAGCGATTTCATCTGGACTATGACGAAGAAAGAAATCATCTGCAAAGTTATCCCAAATAGAATTGATGTCCGTCGATTCGATAACTCTTGATCTTAATAAACTTTTTACAGCAGTTTTGATTTCTTTGATTTGTAAATCTTGATCAACGGTTTCCTCAATACCTCGTCGTAATACACGTTGCGTGCTGTTGTGTAATTTTCTCAGTAATGAATCTTTCCAACTGTTCCATAATTCAGGGTTAGTACCATTGAGATCGGCAACTGTTAAAAGATAGAGATAATTTAGCCGTTCTCTATTACCAACGATTTTAGAAAAACGATGAATAACTTCAGGATCATCGATATCTTCACGTTGAGATGTACGTGACATGGTTAAATGATGTTGCACTAACCAGGAAACCAATTTTGAATCGAATTCACTCAAACCATGGTCAATACAAAAATCATAAGCATCTACTGCACCTAGATCGGAATGATCGCCTTTACGACCTTTTGCGATATCATGAAATAAACCTGCTAGATATAATAGTTGAGGCTTAGGAATTTTTTGCATCAATTCATAACATAAAGGAAAGTTCTCACTGGTTTCTTCAAGTGTCGCTAAGCGTAAATTACGAACGACAAACAGTGTATGTTCCGCTACGGTATATATATGAAACAAGTCAAATTGCATTAAGCCTTCAATTTTTCCGAATGCAGGTAAGTATCGCCCTAAAACACCATAACGATGCATGCGTCGTAATTCATGACCAATAGAACGTTGCTGTTGCATAATTTCCATAAATAAACTTTTATTACGGATATCATTACGAAAATCATCATCGATTAATTCAAGATGATGTCGAATTAATCGAATAGTACTGGCCCTAACGCCTTTTATTTTAGGATTTTGTTGAATGAGTAAAAAAATTTCTAATAAAGCACCTGGACGTTTTTTAAAAACATTTTTACTTTTGGCTTCTATATAATCATTACGGATTTGAAAACGATTATTGAGAGAAATATTTTTTTCTTTTTTTCTAATAAACAGAATATCTTCTTCGAAATGTTGTAATAGCATTTCATTTAAACGAGCAACTTCAAAAACCGTTTTATAATACAACTTCATAAATTGCTCTATGCCTGCATTATTTTTACCACGATAACCAAATACTTCAGCAACTTGTGCTTGATAATCAAACATGACGCGGTCTTCACGACGTCCAGTAATTAAGTGCAAGGCATAGCGAACTCGCCATAAAAATTCTCTGCCATTAGACAGAGTTTGGTACTCTTCTTCTGTTAAGAAGTCGTGCTCAATAAGATGATGTAAACGAGCCACACCAAAATGGCGTTTTGCTACCCAACCAATGATCTGAATATCACGAAGGCCGCCGGGCCCTTCTTTTACATTGGGTTCTAATTTGTATTCACTATTATTATATTTACCATGGCGGTTTTGTTGTTCTTCAAGCTTAGCTTCGAAGAACTTATGGGGTTTCCAAATTTTTTCAGGTCCAATAGCTTTGCGCATAGAATCATAAAGTTCGGCATTGCCTGCAATCATGCGTGATTCCATGATATTGGTAATGACAGTGACATCTTGTTTGGATTCAACAACACAGTCTTTTACAGTTCGTACACTATGGCCGACTTCTAAGCCAATATCCCAAAGCATGACTAAGAAATTTTCTATTTGTGATTTTTCATTATCGGATAAGCTCTTTTTATGAAGAAGCATAATGTCGACATCAGAACTAGGGCACAATTCTCCACGACCATAGCCGCCCACAGCTAAAAGAGAAGTTTGTTCTATACTGATTTTGCTTTGCCAAGCATGAGACAGTAAGCGATCGACTAGCTTTGCTTGTTTGTTAACTAGGGCACGACTATTCCAACCATCAAAGAAACCTTGTTTGAGTTTTTCTAACCCAGAATTTAGGAATTTTTTATAGACGGTAATATCAGACTTAGATGTTTTTAATTCATTAATAAAACGTTGTTCATCAAAAATTTCTTCATCTAAGTCATTCAAATCGGGTATCGCTGACATAAGGCTAATAATTTTCTTCGGGACGTATGGTCAAGACTTCGTATCCATTTTCGGTAACTAAAATAGTATGTTCCCATTGAGCAGAAAGATTGCGATCTTTGGTGACGACTGTCCAGTTATCAGACAATAATTTTACTTGGCGTTTCCCAGCATTGATCATGGGTTCGATGGTAAATGTCATGCCAGCTTGTAATTCAACCCCGGTTCCTTGTTGCCCGTAATGTAGAACTTGTGGGTCTTCGTGAAATACCTCACCAATGCCATGTCCACAGTATTCTCTTACGACAGTATATTTTTGGGATTCTGCGTATTTTTGAATGGCATAGCCGATATCACCAAGCTGACAACCTGGCTTAACTAACTCGATACCACGTTTCATGCATTCATAGGTAACTTCTACTAATCGTTTTGCCTTGATTGATGGTTCGCCGACAAAAAACATTTTGCTGGTATCGCCATGAAAACCATCCTTAATAACAGTAATATCGATATTAATGATATCGCCATTTTTTAAACGTTTTTCATTGGGAATGCCGTGGCAAACAACGTGATTCACTGAGGTACAGATAGATTTTGGAAAACCATGATAGTTAAGAGGAGCAGGAATGGCATCTTGCTCATTGACGATGTAATCATGGCAAATGGTATTGAGTTCATCCGTAGTCACGCCAGCTTGTACATGAGATTCGATCATTCCCAGAACCTCGGCCGCTAATTTGCCTGCAACACGCATTTTTTCAATTTGTTCAGCGTTTTTGATAGAGATCGCCATATTTCGTCAGTTTGACCACATCGATGATTGTTGTTAATGGAACGGTATGGTATAAAGCGCCCGCAGTTTACACAAACCAACGTCACATGCACACTCAAACCGTATATGGGGTGCCCATTAAGGGTTGTTATGCGGGGGGTGCAGAGGCAAAAACCCTAACAGGAGAACTATTATGTCAAATGTCACTATGCGTGATATGTTAGAAGCTGGCGTCCATTTTGGACACCAAACCCGTTATTGGAACCCTAAAATGGGTCCTTATTTGTTCGGTCAACGCAACAAAATCCATATTATCAACCTCGAAAAAACCCTTCCGCTCTACCAAGATGCTGTTAATTTTATTGGTAAATTAGCTGCAAAAAAAGGCAAGATTCTGTTTGTCGGTACCAAGCGTGCAGCTCAAGGCATTATTCGAGAAGAAGCCGAACGTTGCGGTATGCCATACATCAACCGTCGCTGGTTGGGCGGCACCTTAACGAATTTCAAAACGGTTAAACAATCGATTAACCGCATGAAAGAATTAGAAACCATTCGAGAAGAGGGCAAGCACGAGCACCTCAACAAGAAAGAACAGCTACAACAGCAACGTGAATTAGAAAAGCTAGAACGTTCTTTATCGGGCATTAAAGATATGCCGGGTATTCCTGATGCATTATTCATTATCGATGTCGGTTTTGAATACATTGCGGTTAACGAAGCCAAAAAATTAGGTATTCCGGTTATTGCTGTTGTTGACAGTAACAATAGCCCAGATAACGTTGATTACGTTATTCCTGGTAATGATGATGCGATTCGTTCAATCAGACTTTACGCTCAAGGCGTAGCGGATGCGATTTTAGATGCGAAAGCAACTACCATGCATATTGGTGATGAAGGTTCATCTGAAGACTTTGTTGAACTGGACGCTGATGGTAATCCTATCGTCAAAGAAACCAAGAAAGCCGCTAAGGTTCAGACCAAGAAAAAAACTACTAAGAAAGCTGCAGAGAAAAAAGCCGAACCTGCTGCTAAAAAAGAGCCAGCCCCAGCTAAATCAGCTGCTCCTGCTGAAAAAGACGATTTGACTCGCATCAGTGGCGTCGGTCCAGTATTAGTCGGTAAATTGGAAGGTTTAGGCATCACAACTTTCCAACAAGTTGCCGATTTTACTGAAGCGGATATCGAGCGTTTAGATGAAGAATTGAACTTCAAAGGCCGTATTACCCGAGATAATTGGGTGGAACAAGCCAAAGAATTTGTAAAAGAGGGTTAAACAATGGCTATTACAGCATCAATGGTTAAAGAATTACGCGAGCGCACAGGCGCTGGCATGATGGATTGTAAAAAGGCTCTAACAGAAGCTAACGGCGATATGGAGCTTGCCATCGAAGAAATGCGCAAATCAGGTATTGCGAAAGCAGAGAAAAAATCGGGTCGAGTTGCAGCAGAAGGGGTTGTTAGCATTGCTCAATCTGGCAATAAAGCTGTGATGGTTGAAGTGAACTCTGAAACAGACTTTGTTGCAAAAGAAGCTGATTTCCAAGGCTTTGTTAAATCAGTCACTGATTGTGTTTTAGAAAACGGTCCAACGGATGTCGAAGCATTGGAAGCATTGACAATTGATGGCAAAACCGTTGAAGAAACTCGTCAAGGTCTTGTTCAAAAGATTGGTGAAAATATTAATGTTCGTCGTTTTATTATCGCTGAGACCGATGGTTTATTTGGTTCTTATAACCACGGTAGCCGTATCGGTGTGTTAGTGGATCTTTCTGGTGGCGATGAAGCCTTGGCGAAAGATGTTGCTATGCATATTGCGGGTCATGATCCGTCCCCTATCTGTGTTAGTTCGGATGAAATTCCACAAGAGCTTATCGATAAAGAAAAAGATATCTTTGTAGCGCAAGCCGCAGAGAGTGGTAAACCACCAGAAATTGTTGAAAAAATGGTTGGTGGTCGCATCAATAAATTCAAAAAAGAAATTTCTTTATTGGATCAAAGCTTTGTTAAAGACCCAGACCAAACCATTGCTCAGTTATTAAAAGCATCTGGTGCTTCAGTCAATCAATTTCATCGCTTCTTAGTGGGAGATGGGATTGAGAAAGAAGAAGACAACTTTGCTGAAGAAGTGATGAGCCAAGCAGGATTAGATAAATAATCCTTAATACTGGATAAAACATTGTCACAAACCACTGATATCAAATACAAACGTATCCTACTGAAACTCAGTGGTGAAGCCCTAATGGGAGATCAGGATTATGGTATTGATCCTGATCTCATTACCCGATTAGCTCAAGAAGTATTAGAACTTCGTAACGCTGAAGTCGAAGTCGCCATCGTGATTGGTGGAGGCAATATTTTTCGCGGCGCAGGTTTAGCTGCTTCGGGTATCGATCGAGTGACGGCAGATCATATGGGGATGATGGCGACGGTGATTAATTCACTTGCCTTACAGGATGCTTTAGAACGTGCGGGTATGTATGCTCGTGTGATGTCAGCGATTAAAATCAACGAAGTATGTGAAGAATATATTCGACGTCGTGCGGTACGACATGTTGAGAAAGGTCGTATTGTTGTGTTTGCTGCAGGTACTGGTAATCCTTTTTTTACAACTGATTCAGCCGCCAGTTTAAGGGCAATTGAAATCAATGCTGATTTAATGATTAAAGCCACTAAAGTTGATGGTATTTATTCAGCTGACCCAGTGAAAGTCAAAGATGCTAAACGTTATGACGTACTGAGTTACGATGATGTGTTACAGCAGAATTTGCAAGTGATGGATGCAACAGCGATAGTCCTATGTAAAGAAAACAATATGCCATTACGTGTATTGGATATGACCAAACCAGGTTCATTAATTCGAGCAGCCAAAGGCGAAGACGAAGGTACTTTAGTTAGTTAGCTTATTTAGTACATCAGTTTTTAAAGTAGGGGAGATATGATGATAGACGATCTTATAAAAGATGCAGATGTCCGTATGGGTAAAAGTATCGAATCATTAAAACAAGATATGAGTAAGATTCGCACCGGTCGTGCTCACCCGAGCTTATTAGAATCTATTACCGTTAATTATTACGGCGGAGAAGTTCCTCTAAACCAAACAGCAAATATCAGCGTGATGGATGCACGAACTTTATCAGTTTCTGCTTGGGATAAATCAGCCATTCCAGATATCGAAAAAGCAATTCTCAATTCAGGTTTAGGATTAAATCCAGTCACAGCAGGTGAAGTCATGCGAATTCCTTTACCGCCACTTACAGAAGAACGACGAAAAGAATTAGTGAAAGTGGTTAAAGCTGAAGGTGAAAAATGTCGAATCGCTATTCGAAACATTCGTCGTGATGCCATTTCATCATTTAAAGAATTGCTAAAAGAAAAAGAGATTACTGAAGATGATGATCGAAAGGCCGAAGAACGTATTCAAAAAGTGACTGATACCAGGGTGAAGCAAGTAGAAGAAGTCCTTACTGAAAAAGAAAAAGAAGTAATGGAAATTTAGTGTTTGGCTGTTATTGAATGTCATCAAAACAGAGTAACGAGAATATTCAGCAACAATCACCTTTACCCAAACATATCGCTATCATCATGGATGGTAATGGTCGCTGGGCTAAAAAGCGAGGTATGCCTAGAGTTGCGGGACACCGTTCAGGGGTGAAATCACTGCGTAATATTGTTGAATACGCTTCTAATAAGAATATACAAGCATTAACAGTCTATGCATTCAGTAGTGAAAATTGGCAACGGCCTAAACAGGAAGTTACTCTATTAATGGAATTATTTTTATCATCCCTCAAACAAGAAATTCATAATCTTCATCAAAATAATATTCGCTTACGTTTTATTGGTAATAAAACGGAGTTTCCTGAAAAACTACAAAAATACATTAAAGATTCAGAAGAGTTAACAGTCAATAATACTGGGTTGCACTTTAATATCGCGGCCAATTATGGTGGCCATTGGGATATTAAACAGGCCGTCGTTAATTTATTTCATAAAATTCAAAGCAATGAAATATCAATTGAAGATATCTCAGAGGACTCAATTACAGAATTTATTGAATTAAGTGATTTACCTAATCCTGATTTGTTTATTCGTACTGGTGGCGAAAAACGTATCAGTAATTATTTATTATGGCAGATAGCCTATACCGAACTTTATTTCACCGATTGTTTATGGCCTGACTTTGATATCAAAGAATTTGAACAAGCAATTGAATGGTATCAAGGCCGAGAGCGTCGTTATGGCAAGACCAGTGAACAAGTTGTGAGAACGAGCGGTGCTTAAAAAACGTCTAATTACTGCGGCAATTTTAATTCCTGTATTCGTCTTAGCGGTGTTGTATTTACCGAATCAATACTTTGCTTTATTCGTTAGTATTACGGTTACTTTGGGTGCTATTGAATGGTCTAGACTATCGGGCTTTAGCTCCAAGCTTTCTATGTATTCATATGCAGCATTACTAACTGGGTTGTGTTGGTATTTGTTGTATTTTATATCTTTGCAACATCAGTTATTTATAATTCAGTTAATCCCTGTGTGTTGGTTATTGGCTCTAGCATTAGTAACACGATATGAATTCAAACCATTCGTTTTGCCTCAGCAATCTTTTTGGATGTTAGTGATAGGCGCTTTGGTATTGATACCAGCATGGTTAGGCTTGGTGTTATTACATCAACATGTTGAAATGATGTGGGTTCTACTCTTATTCGCTATTATATGGGGGGCTGACAGCGTGGCTTATTTTGCTGGTAAGCAATGGGGAAAGCATCGTCTGGCTTCTCATGTCAGCCCAGGAAAAAGTTGGGAAGGCGCAATAGCCGCTATTATCTCAACCTTTGTCATTGGACTTGTATATTCATTTTATAAACAAATGGATAATAATCATTTACCGATATTTCTTTCAATTTGCATACTTACAGTATTGAGTTCTATTTTGGGAGATTTATTCGAAAGTTTAATTAAACGAAGTGCACAAATTAAAGACAGTGGAGGAATATTGCCCGGTCATGGCGGTGTGTTAGATCGCATTGATAGTATGACGGCCGCTGCTCCAGTATTTTTCTGTGCGCTTTACTGGTCAGGGTATTGGTCATGAAAGGCGTTTGCATATTAGGTTCAACAGGTAGTATTGGTGTTAGTACTTTAGATGTTATTCAAAGACACCCCGATAAATTCCAATTAATTGCAATTACTGCAAATAAAAATATTAAGGATGCAAAGCAACAGTGCTTAGATTTCTCACCAAAATATGCCGTAATGGCTGATGAGCAAGCTGCTGAAACCTTAAGCAAAGAATTAAAACAACTGGATTCTGAAACCGAGGTTCTTGGTGGGACTCAGGCCTTGGAAACGGTTGCTGCTCTAGACGAAGTAGATTATGTCATGGCTGCGATTGTTGGTGCTGCTGGTTTATTACCGACTCTATCCGCTGCAAAAGCTGGCAAAAGAGTTTTATTGGCAAACAAAGAAGCCTTAGTTATGTCAGGCCAATTATTCATCGATGCAGTTAATCAAGCGAATGCTGAGTTGTTGCCTATAGACAGTGAACACAATGCTATTTTCCAATGTATGCCGACGAATTATCTTAATGGCTTGGCAGAGACAGGCGTGACTCGAATTCTTTTAACGGCTTCAGGTGGGCCATTTAGGCAAACACCTTTAGAAGAACTGGAAAAAGTCACACCCGATCAAGCTTGTGCTCACCCTAATTGGGACATGGGACGGAAGATCTCTGTTGATTCAGCAACGATGATGAATAAAGGTTTGGAGGTAATAGAGGCATGTTGGCTATTTAATACGAATCCTGATTACATCACTGTATTGCTACACCCCGAAAGTGTGATTCATTCTATGGTGCAATATTCAGACGGTTCCGTTTTAGCTCAATTGGGTAACCCTGATATGCGTACACCGATTGCTCATGCGATGGCTTGGCCTGAGCGGTTTAACTCTGGGGTGGAACAATTAGACATGATAGCTGTCGCACAATTAAACTTTGAAGCACCTGATTTAGAACGTTTTCCTTGTTTGAGGCTGGCTTGTGAAGCCATGCAAGCAGGCGGTACTGCAACAGCAGTACTTAACGCTGCCAATGAGATTGCTGTGGCCGAATTTTTAGCAAATAAAATTCGTTTTACTGATATACCAAACGTAGTCGAAAAAGCATTAGAAGTGATAGCTCATTCTGATGCAAACGGTTTAGAGAAAGTTTTAGAGGCGGATAAAGAGGCGCGAAACGTTGCAACAACATTTGTAAATAAGTTAGCACTATGATCGATTTACTACAGCATATTATCGCTTTTATTTTTGCCATTGGCATTTTAGTTACCTTCCATGAGTATGGTCATTATTGGGTCGCAAAGCTTTGTGATGTCAAAATTCTTCGTTTTTCAGTCGGTTTTGGTAAACCTATATATAAAAAAGTATTTGGTGAAGATAAAACAGAATTTGTCATTGCTGCTATTCCTTTGGGTGGTTATGTCAAAATGCTTGATGAGAGGGAAGGGGCTGTTGCAAGACATGAACTTGACCGTGCATTTAATCGTAAAACAGTTTGGCAACGGATAGCGATAGTTTTTGCAGGTCCGTTATTTAATTATATTTTCGCAATTGCTGCATTTAGTTTTGTCTTTGTCTATGGCGTAGCTGGTATTAAACCGATTATAGGTGAGATTGAATCTGCTTCGATTGCAGAAAAAGCTGGTTTAAAAACAGGTATGCAAATTATCCAGGTTGATGGTGTAGAGACTAAAACTTGGGCCAGTGTAATGGATAAAGCGGTGAATGAAATTATTGAGGCTGATATTTTACAATTATCAGTACGCGATAAAAACAATGTTGAAAGTTCAGTTATTTTAAATACCAGTTCGATTTCTGTGGATGATATTGCGGGTGGACAGTTGATGAAGGTTTTAGGTATAGCACCTGAGCGACCACGTATACCTGCAAAACTGGCAGAAGTGATACCTGGGCGACCAGCAGAACAAGCGGGTTTTTTAGCAGGAGATCTTATTTTGAGTGTCGATAGTAATGCTATTGACTATTGGGATGAATGGGCTGACTACTTAGTTGCTAATCCTGAAAAAAATATTGAAGTTATCATTTCTCGAAATGGCTTACATAAAACACTTTATGTTCAATCAAAAATTCACCCAGATGATGGTGATAATACGCCGCGTATTGGTGTTAAAGCAGATTATCCAGAAGAATTATTGAATAACCCTGATAAACAAGCTACTGAGTCTTATGGTCCAATAGAAAGTATTATAAAAGCGACTGTAAAAGTTTGGGATGTTTCCGTGATGTCTTTGCGAGTATTAGGTAAAATGATTACTGGCGAAGCTTCAATAAAGAATTTAAGTGGACCCATCAGTATTGCTCAATACGCTGGTTATACTGCGGCAGCTGGTATTGCTTCTTATGTCAGCTTCCTGGCAATTGTGAGCGTGAGTTTAGGATTGTTAAATCTTTTTCCTATTCCACTACTGGATGGCGGGCACTTAATGTATTACCTTATAGAGCTAGTCAAGGGGGGACCTGTTTCTGAGTCTACTCAGTTGGTCGGTCAGCAACTCGGTTTGGCGCTTTTACTCGGGTTAATGAGTTTGGTGTTTTATAACGACATCATGCGCTTGGTCGGATAATGTATAAAAAAATATATAAAATTTATGAAGCTATGTAAATTACTTAAGGTTTTGCTTTATGTTTCGTTTCTATTCGTATCTTCTCAACAGTTCACCATTGCCGCTGAAAACTTCACGATCAGCGACATTCGCGTTGAAGGACTAGAGCGACTCACACCAGGAACAGTTTTTAATTATCTGCCGATGAAGGTCGGTGATGAATTTACTGAACTTAAATCAGGAAATGCCGTTCGTAGCCTTTTCAAAACAGGTTTATTTGATGATGTACGTTTAGAACGTGATGGCAACGTTTTGGTTGTTGTTGTTACTGAACGACCAGCGATTGGAACGATTACTCTAACTGGTAACGAAGATATCGATAGTGAAGAGCTTATTGATAGCTTACGTCAAATTGGTTTTGCAGAAGGTCGAGTGTTTGATCAATCTCAACTAGACTCTTTGGAACGTGAATTACGCCGTCAGTATTTTTCATTAGGTAAATATGCGGTCGAAATTGAGTCTTCAGTAACAGAGTTAGATAACAACAGAGTTGCTGTATTAATCGATATTTCTGAAGGCGTTGCTGCTCGTATCAAGCAAATCAATATTGTTGGCAATGAAGATTTAGATGAGGATGATTTACTTGATCAGTTTAAATTGAGTACACCAACGTTACTTTCTTTTTTTACAAATGTTGATCAGTATTCAAAACAAAAACTGGGTGCTGATCTTGAGTCACTACGTTCTTTCTATTTAGATAATGGTTACATCAATTTCAATATAGAATCGACACAAGTTTCTATTACCCCCGATAAAAAAGATATCTATATCACAGTCAATATTGATGAAGGTGAACAATTTATCGTTTCAGAAGTGACTCTCTCCGGCGATTTAATAGTGCCTGAAGAAAGTTTATTTGAAGTAGTCGATATACATCAAGGCGATCTTTTTTCAAGACAGTATGTTACTTCTACAACAAAAAATATTACTGATGTGATTGGTAATGAGGGTTATGCTTTTGCGAACGTGAATGCTATACCTGAAATTAACAATGAAAATAACAGTGTTAAGTTATCTTTCTTCATTGATCCAGGAAAACGAGTCAATGTTCGCCGTATTAATTTTTCTGGTAACGATACCACACGAGATGAAGTTTTACGCCGTGAGATGCGTCAGTTGGAAGGTGGTTGGATATCAACGACTAAAGTAGAACGTGGAAAAGTTCGTTTACAACGTTTAGGCTTTTTTAAAGATGTGAATGTAGAAACACCTGCAGTTCCTGGTACAACGGATCAAGTTGATGTGAATTATTCTGTTGAGGAGTACCCTTCAGGCCAATTAAGTGCTGGCCTTGGTTTTTCTCAAGGGCAAGGTTTGATACTTCAAGCCAGAGTTAGTCAAGATAACTTTCTAGGTAGCGGTAAAAGAGTTTCTTTCGCGTTTAATAATAGTGATGTAAATACTGAATACCAACTTGCATATAATAATCCTTATTGGACAATTGATGGCATAAGCCGCGGTTTTAGTGCTTTTTATCGTGAGGTTGATGCTACCGATGCAAACATCACTCGATATGATTCTGAAACCTTAGGAGGAAATATTAATTTCGGTATTCCTGTGACAGAGTTTAATCGATTTTTTACTGGATTTAGTTTTGAAAATACAAAAATTAGTCCAGATAGTTTAACTGCAACCGAGGTCACAGATTTCATTAATGAAAATGGAGATGAGTTTAATATTCTACGATGGAACAGTAGTTTTACGTATGATTCTCGAAATAAAGGTATCTTACCGGATAAAGGTATTTTACATCGCGTGAGTGCAGAGGTAGCAGTACCAAGCTTTGGAGATTCTCTAGAATTTTACAAGCTTTCTTATCGTACTCAATGGTTTACTGAACTGGTCGAAGATTTTATCTTCTCATTCCGTGGAGATGTGGGCTATGGTGATGGTTATGGTTCAACTGATAGATTACCATTCTTTGAAAATTTTTACGCAGGTGGCCCGCGTTCAGTACGTGGTTATGAAGAAAATACATTGGGACCGAAAGATTCATTAAACCGCCCGCTGGGTGGAAATTTCAGATTATTTGGTGGGGCTGAAGTAATTTTGCCCGTGCCATTCTTAACTGATGTGAAAAATTTACGTTTTTCAGGCTTTTTGGATGCTGGTAATGTCTTTCAGACTAATGATGATGTAGATTTAGGCAATTTTCGCTATTCTGCTGGCTTATCTGGTATCTGGGTATCACCATTTGGTTTAATAAGTGTTAGTATCGCACAACCGTTTGGCGATGAATCTGGTGACGATTTACAACCATTTCAATTTACCTTTGGAACTTCTTTTTAGTTTCATTAGTTGGAGTTAGAACTTTGAAAAAATTTATAATTATTTTATCTGTTGGTTTATTAACCATTAGTGCTTTATTGCCTCTCTCTGTTTTTGCAGAAGGTGAATTAAAAATTGGTGCTGTGAATGCTTTACGTATTCTTGAACAATCTCCTCAAGCTGAAGCAGCAAAAAAAATGATTGAGAAAGAATTTGCACCGCGTGATCGTAAATTAGTTGCTAAACAGAAAAAAGTAAAAGAATTGGAAGATAAACTCGCTAAAGATGCTGCAATTATGAGTGAAGCGGAGCGAAAAAAATTAGAGCGAGATATTGTTGCTGAAAAGCGTGAATTACGTCGTGAGCAAGATGAATTTCGTGAAGATCTAAATTTTCGTCGTAATGAAGAATTTGCCAAAATCCAAAAAGACATTGTGCAAGCAATTAATGAAGTCGCGAAAGAGAATAAATACGATATTATTTTAGGTGAAGGTGTGATCTTTGCGAGTCCACGTGTTGATCTAAGTAATAAAGTGATTGAAAAACTTAAAAAGTAATTTGTAGTTTTATTGTTAGGGTTATTATGAAATGTCATACACCTTGGGTGAGCTTGCAGAAAAATGTAATGCAAAACTTCATGGTGATGCCAACTTAGTAATAGATGGTGTTGCTACTCTAGCCTCTGCTCAAAAAGGTCATATTAGCTTTTTGGCAAACAGCCTTTACAAAAAGAATTTAGCAAATACTCAAGCTTCTGCAGTTGTTTTATCTGATAAAGATAAAGATGAATGTATAATTGATAATGTTATAGTTTCAAATAACCCTCAATTAGTATTTTGTCAGATCATAGAGTTATTTCATCCTGCTAAGTCATATCAAAGTGGTATTGACAAATCTGTTGTAAGCTCAGGATCCTCTAATATTTCAAATAGTGTTCATGTAGGAGCAAATTCAGTTATCGGCTCTAACTCGACTTTGCATGCTAATGTCGTTATACAAAGTAATGTTTGTATTGGAGATGATGTAACTATTGGCGAAAATAGTTTTATTCATGCGAATGTTACTATCTGTGACGGTGTTAAAGTCGGTAAAGGTGTGATCATTCACCCTGGAGCTGTCATAGGGGCGGATGGTTTTGGGTTAGTAGAAGTTGAGCATGTCTGGAAAAAAATTCCTCAAGTTGGTTCTGTTATCATAGAAGATGATGTTGAAATTGGAGCGAATACGACGATTGATCGAGGTGCTATGGATGACACTATTATCAAACGTGGTGTCAAAATTGATAATCAGATCCAGATAGGTCATAACTGTTATATTGATGAAGATACGGCAATTGCTGCTTGTACGGGTATCTCTGGTAGCACTAAAATTGGTAAGCGTTGCAAAATAGGAGGTGGCTCTGGTTTTAATGGACACTTAACTATATGTGATGATGTTATGTTTACTGGTTTTTCTATGGTGACTAAATCTATTAGTGAACCAGGTGTGTATTCATCAGGATTGCCTTTAAAAGATAATTTGAGCTGGAGAAAAAATATTGCAAGATTTAATCAACTAGGCAATATAGTAGAAAGAATCAGTTCAATAGAAAAACAATTAAAAGATTAAAATTCTAGAGAAAAACTATGCCTTCACTATCTAGCGAGCAAATAAAGTTATACCTTCCACACCGTTATCCTTTTTTATTAGTAGATAAAGTCGTTGATTATGTTGATTATGAAAGCTTAACAGCAATAAAAAATGTATCTGTTAATGAACCTTGTTTCCAAGGTCATTTCCCTGAGCAAGCAATTTACCCAGGAGTCTTAATTACTGAGACTATGGCGCAAGCTGCTGCGTTATTAGGTGCTTTATCCATGGGCGAAGAGACAAGAGAAAACTCTTTATATTATTTAGTGGGTGTAGATAAAGTTCGTTTTAAAAAACCAGTGGTTCCGGGTGATCAATTAATTGTTAAAGTCGAGTTTATTAAATTAAGAAGAGATATTTGGCGTTTTGCTACTACTGCAATTGTTGATGACAAAGAAGTCGCTTCAGGTGAACTTCTAACCACTATTACGGAAAAGAAAGATTGATACATCCTACTGCTGTTGTAAGCAAAAAATCTAAGATTGCATCTAGTGTTACAATCGGTCCTTATGCTGTTGTAGAAGAGAATGTTGAAATCGATGAAGGTTGTATTATTGGGTCACATACGGTTATTACAGGTCCTACCTCAATCGGTAAAAACAATAAGATTTTTCAATTTTGTTCAATTGGAGATGATCCTCAGGATAAAAAATTTGAAGGTGAAGATGATTCAATATTAATGATTGGTGATAACAACACCATTCGAGAATATTGCTCTATAAATCGTGGTACTGGTGATGGTGGTGGTAAAACAGTTGTTGGTGATCATAATTGGATCATGGCATATGTTCACATAGCACATGATTGTATCGTTGGAAATAATACCACCTTTGCCAATAACGCAACCTTAGCGGGCCATGTGACAATTGACGATTATGTTATCTTAGGTGGCTTTACGGGTGTTCATCAATTCTGTCATATAGGAGCTTATAGTTTTGCTGCTATCTCTTCTGTTGTTACCAAAGATATTCCTCCATTCCTAATGGTTTCTGGTAACACTGCTAAACCTTCAGGTTTAAATAGAGAAGGTTTAAAACGTCATGGTTTTTCTAGTGAACAATTAGATCATCTCAAACGTGCGTATAAAGTATTGTATAGAGAAGGGAATACTTTACTTGAGGCGATTGAAAAGCTTCAAGCCATGTCAACTAATTCAGAGTCTATTGCGTTGCTGCTTGAATTTGTTAAAGGCTCAACGCGAGGACTTGCTCGCTAAGCGTTTTTTTATTTAATCATGTTGCGAATAGGCATTGTCGCTGGAGAACCTTCTGGAGATGAACTCGGCGCCGCTTTAATTACATCAATAAAAAAAAAACATCCTGACGCTATCGTTGAAGGAATAGGTGGAGAAAAATTAATCGCTGAAGGTTGCCGTTCTTTATTTGATATGGAACGACTCTCTGTAATGGGTTTATTTGAAATACTGGGTCGTTATTTCGAGCTTTTAGGTATTCAAAATAAAATTAAACAATATTTTGTTGAGAATCCACCGGATGTTTTCATTGGAGTTGATGCACCTGACTTTAATCTTTCTATAGAAAAATATTTAAAGAAACATAATATTAAAACGGTACATTACGTGAGTCCTTCGGTTTGGGCATGGAGAGAAGGGCGTTTAAAAACAATTAAAAAAGCTGTGGATTTGATGCTGACTTTATTTCCCTTTGAAGAAAGTTATTATCAAAAACACAATATACCCGTTAAATTCGTAGGTCATCCATTAGCTCATCAAATTCCTATGCACAATGATACTACTACTGCTCGTGACATATTAAATGTAGAAAAATCATCTCCTACGATTGCTATTTTACCTGGTTCTCGACGTTCTGAAATTACTAAATTGACAGAACCATTTTTAAACACATGTAAGTTACTGAAGCAACAGAAACCAGAACTGCAATTTTTAGTGGCTTTACGGGATAATCAAGCAAAGCAATTATTTGAATCTTTATGTCAAGATGTTGCGCCTGATTTAGGATTGACGGTGATTACGGGACAGACCCAAGAGGTTATGAAGGCTGCAGATTGTGTTTTGTTGGCTTCTGGTACTGCAACATTAGAAACTATGTTAATTAAACGGCCGATGGTCGTAGCATATAAAGCCAATCCATTCACATATTGGTTGATTAAACCTTTATTGAAAATTCCATATGTTTCCTTACCCAATTTGATGGCGGGTGAAAAATTAATACCAGAGTTTTTACAGGCTGAATGTACATCGGAAAAATTATCACAAGCCTTATTGAGATATTTAAACGATGTTAACGAAGTCGAGTTATTAAAGTCTAAATTTACTAAATTGCATGAGTCGTTAATATTAAACAATCCTGATGATGCAAAAAACGCGATTATTAAATTATTAGAACAAAAAAATGCTTGAATCCAACTCTGAACAATCTGGTTATTTTATTGCTGGTGTCGATGAAGTCGGTCGAGGTCCTTTAGCTGGCCCTGTTGTTGCCGCAGCAGTTATCTTACCGCTGAATTATGAATTAGAAGGGTTAACTGATTCAAAAAAGTTATCTGAAAAACGTAGAGAAATTTTATCTGATAAAATCAAAAATCAAGCAATAGCCTGGTCGATTGCTATTTCTGATGTTGATGAAATTGACTCAATCAACATTCTTCAAGCTAGTTTAATTGCAATGAAAAGAGCTGTTGAATCACTCGATATAACACCAAACATGGTGAAGGTTGATGGTAACCAAAAGCCCAATGTGAATTGTAAAGTTGAAACAATTATCAAGGGCGATTTAACCGAGCCTGAAATTAGTGCAGCATCGATTATTGCAAAAGTTTTTAGAGACAATGAAATGTGTCAATTTGATTCAGTCTATCCTGAATATGGTTTTGCTAAACATAAAGGTTATCCAACAAAGCAACATATTGAAGCTTTAAAAGAGTATGGAGTATGCGACATACATAGACGTTCTTTCTCTCCAGTACGGTCGATCATGGAAGGATAGTTTCTGTGCTAAATCAATTTGTACATTTACATATCCATTCAGAATATTCTTTAGAAGATAGCATCTTACGTGTAAATGAAATAACGAATACTGTGGCAAGTCACGATATGCCTGCAGTGGCATTGACAGAAGTCTCTAACCTTTTTTCTACAGTTAAATTTTATCGGGCATCTCATAATCAAGGCTTAAAACCAATTATTGGTTCAGATCTTAGAATTGTTGATGAGAAAACAAACATGCAATATAGCATTGTGTTGTTATGCCAAAATCGTATTGGTTATCAAAATCTAAGTTACTTAATTTCCCAGGCCTATATCCAAGGTCAAATTCAAGGCGTTCCATTTGTTCATAAGTCATGGTTAGAGAATAAAACAGAAGGGCTGATTTGTCTTTCAGGAGGAAAGAAAGGCGATATCGCTCAATCTATCATTGCTAATAAAACAGATGATATAAAACAATCAATAGAATTTTATACTCAGCATTTTCCTAATCGTTTCTATTTAGAATTACAAAGAACCGATCGTGAATATGATGAATTAATTATTGCGCATTCTATTCAAATCGCAGTTGATTACGAATTACCTGTAGTCGCTACTAATGATGTATGTTTTTTAGAACAAGAAGATTTCGAAGCGCATGAAGCAAGAGTATGTATTCAAACCGGTTATACACTAAACGATCAACGGCGCCCTAAAAATTATAGTCAACAACAATATTTAAAAAGTTCTGAAGAAATGATAGAACTATTTAAAGATATACCTGAGGCAATTGAGAATACTGTTGAGATAGCAAAGCGTTGTAATTTAGAGTTAACACTGGGAGAACATTATTTACCTGAATTTCCAGTGCCTAAAAACTATGATCAAAGTGGATGGTTAAGAGAACAATCACATTCAGGTCTGAAAACAATATTAGAACGTTCGAACCAATCACTTAATAAAGAAGAATATATTAAACGACTCGATATCGAGCTTGATGTCATTATTCAAATGGGTTTCCCGGGCTACTTTTTAATTGTTGCTGATTTTATTCAATGGGCAAAAGAAAATGCAATTCCAGTAGGACCAGGACGTGGCTCGGGCGCTGGTTCTTTAGTCGCGTATGCTTTAGGTATTACTGATCTTGATCCTTTAAAGTATGAACTGCTGTTTGAACGTTTTTTAAATCCAGAGCGAGTTTCATTACCTGATTTTGATGTCGACTTTTGTATGGAACGTCGTGATGAGGTGATTGACTATGTTGCAGAAAAATATGGAAGAGGGCATGTTTCTCAAATTATTACCTACGGTAGTATGGCAGCGAAAGCTGTGGTGCGAGATGTTGGACGTGTATTGGGTTTCCCTTACGGCTTCGTCGATCAACTTGCTAAATTAATTCCATTTGAAATAGGTATGACGTTAGATAAAGCTTTAGCTGCTGAAGAAGCTTTGCGTCAACGGTATAACTCTGAAGATGAAGTAAAAACCTTATTTGATTTAGCACTAAAACTAGAAGGTTTGAGTCGTAATGCGGGCAAGCATGCAGGTGGTATCTTGATCGCACCGAAACCATTGATTGAATACATGCCTTTATATTGTGAACAAGGTTCTACTGCAAAAGTTAGTCAGTTCGATATGAATGATGTTGAGTCGATTGGTTTAGTTAAGTTTGATTTTTTGGGCTTAAGAACATTAACCATTATTGACTGGACTGTAATCGAGGTTAACAAACAAAGGAATAAACAAAAACAAGATTTACTCAATATAAATGATATACCTTTGGATGATGAAACAACGTATCGATTGATTCAAAAAACGGATACCACTGCGATATTCCAATTAGAATCGGATGGCATGAAAAAACTCATTGGGCGATTAAAGCCTGATAAATTTGATGACTTAATAGCGTTGGTTGCCTTATTTCGTCCTGGCCCGTTGCAGTCGGGTATGGTGGATGATTATGTAGAACGTAAACATGGTCGAGCTAGAGTTGAATCATTACATCCTAGTTTGGATGATATTTTAAGACCGACTCATGGTGTGATCTTATATCAAGAACAGGTAATGCAGATTGCGCAAGTCTTAGCAGGTTATACATTAGGCGGTGCGGATTTATTACGTCGTGCGATGGGTAAGAAAAAACCCGAAGAGATGAATAAGCAGCGAGAGATTTTTACTAAAGGTAGCGTTGATCGCGGTGTCGATGAGAAACAAGCTACTTTTATTTTTGATTTAATGGAAAAGTTTGCTGGTTACGGTTTCAATAAATCCCACTCAGCAGCTTATGCATTAGTTGCCTATCAAACTGCTTGGTTAAAAACACATTACTCGGCGGCATTTATGTCAGCAGTATTATCTTCAGATATGGATAACACTGAAAAAGTTGTGATGTTACGCTCTGAAATCCAAGATATGGGGATTGAGTTATTACCACCCGATATCAATACCAGCCAACATGTTTTTAGTGTCGTCGATGATAAAACGATCCTTTATGGATTAGGTGCAGTCAAAGGCGTAGGTAAAGCAGCGATTGAAACCATCTTGGAAGATATTCAAGATCATGGCGCATATAAAGATTTGTTTGATTTTTGTAAAAGGGTCAATCTGCAAAAAGTAAATAGACGCGTGATTGAAGCGGCGATTAACTGTGGTGCAATGGATAAATTAGGTCCCAGTCGTAGTATTTTGATGGCGAGTTTGGATAAAGCTATATCAATGGCTGAGCAATACAATCAAAATAAGAATACAGGACAGATTGATGTATTCGGTTTTGAACAAGTGGATACGGATACAGATGCATCGGGCGATTTTATCAATGTTGCCGAATGGTCTGATGATGAACGTTTAAAACGTGAAAAAGAATCGCTGGGATTTTATCTCTATGGTCATCCAATCGAACAATTTCGAACAGAAATCGAGCAATTTACCAGACAGAAATTGAGAACAATGGGCTTGGGTGGAATAACCGTTGCGGCCTATGTACATAGTATTCGAGTTAGAAATACCAGTCGTGGAAAAATGGCGGAAGTAAGGTTAGATGATAATACTGCTTTACAAGTAGCAACGGTTTATTCAGAACCTTATCAGAAATATCAGCATCTATTACTAAAAGATCAGCTCATTATCGTGTTAGGAGAGGTAAAAGAAGATGAATATGCGAGTTCAGGCCGTTCAATTGAAGCGAAAGAAATACTGAGTTTAGAAGAATACCGTTCAAGGCATGCTAAATTATTATTAACATTGAAAACTAGCCAATCGATGGATAATGAGATAAAACAACTCAAATCGACTTTATTTAAGTATAATCAGGGACAAACGCCTGTATTTATCGCATATAATAATGGCCAAGCTCGCTGTTTATTACCTTTAGGCCAAGACTGGAAAGTCTCATTAAGTAACGACTTATTGGAAAAACTAAAGACCGATTTTGGCGAGGACAATATAGCCGTGAGCTACCAGTAATACTGAATTAAACTTTGGGGATAATAGATAGTACTGTTATGAATTTTCTTGATTTTGAACAACCGATTGCTGAATTAGACGCAAAAATTGAAGAATTACGTTATGTTGGAAATGATTCCGATATTGATATCAATGAAGAAGTTTCTCGATTACAAGATCGG
The DNA here is from genome assembly GCA_965243205.1 of Gammaproteobacteria bacterium. Lineage (GTDB taxonomy): Bacteria > Pseudomonadota > Gammaproteobacteria > Eutrophobiales > Eutrophobiaceae > CBDEUK01. Next base: position 547,637 of record CBDEUK010000002.1, on the reverse strand, counting down.
AGTGAAGAACTCATTAAATCGATCTTTTCTTCTTTATCGCCTTGGCAAATTTCACAAGTAGCTAGGCATCCTCAACGTCCTTATACCAAAGATTATTTCGAAAGATTATTTACGGATTTTGATGAATTGCATGGCGATCGAAGTTTTGCTGATGATCCTGCCATCATGTGTGGTCTGGCTCGTTTAGATGGTCAGCCAGTTGCCGTAATTGGACAACAAAAAGGTCGTGATACTAATGATCGTATTTATCGCAATTATGGTATGCCAAGGCCTGAAGGATATCGTAAAGCGCTTAGAATTATGAAGCTTGCTGAACGTTTCAATATTCCTATATTAACATTTATTGATACACCGGGAGCTTATCCTGGTATTGGTGCAGAAGAGCGTGGTCAAAGTGAGGCTATTGCACGTAATTTATTTGAAATGTCCAAACTGTCGGTTCCGGTTATTTCGACAGTGATAGGTGAAGGCGGTTCTGGTGGCGCATTGGCGATCGGTGTTGCCGATAAATTACTTATGCTTCAGTACAGTACTTATTCTGTGATTTCACCAGAAGGTTGTGCTTCTATTTTATGGAAGAGCGCAGATAAAGCCTCTGAAGCAGCTCAAGCGATGGGTATTACTGCCGATCGTTTACAAGAACTAGGTTTGATTGATGAAATTATTCAAGAGCCACTTGGTGGTGCGCATCGTAATTACGATGAAATTTCAAATTCACTCAAAGAGACTCTATCAACCACTCTTGAAGAATTAAAATCAAAGTCTGTCGATGAATTATTATTAGACCGACATCAGCGTATTCGACAATACGGCTTTTTCGATTAATTCCATTATCTATTCTTGCTATAACGTAATTGAATAATAAAGATTCTTTAGAAGACGTATTATTTAATGCCATTCAATCATATTCAATTACGAATACTGTTTGGGTAGCATTCAGTGGCGGTATCGATTCATCAGTTTTATTGCATGCACTCATTAAAATTAAATCCAGATTAACTAATAGAATTGGTGCGATTCATGTTAATCATAAACTAAACAAAGATTCTGATGAGTGGCAGACTCACTGTAAAAATATCTGCAGAGATAATGATATTGAATTTAAAGCTTATGAGGTAGCAGAGAAACCTGAAAAAAATGAAAGTATTGAAGCATGGGCAAGATCAATACGATATCAAGCTTTTTCTGAAGTTTGTTGCGATGACGATTTAGTCTTAACTGCACAACATCAAGATGATCAAGCAGAAACTATACTTTTACAACTCTTAAGAGGTGCTGGGCCTAAAGGCCTATCGGCAATGCCCAAATTAATGCATAAACATAATTATTATTTGGGGCGACCTTTTTTAGCTTTTGAAAAATATGAATTAGAAGCTTACGCAAAAAATAATAACATTCAATGGGTAAATGATACTTCTAATGTAGATACTCGTTTTGATAGAAATTATTTAAGAAACTCTATTTTTCCATCGATTAAAAAACGTTGGCCAGCAGCTGTAAAAACACTAAACCGTTCATCTGTACATATAGGCGAGCTAGTTGATCAATTAAATCAAAAAACTCAAATAGATTTAAATTCTATTATCAGCAGTGATTGCGATGTCATAAATATTGATGGGCTAAAAAAGTTTTCTTATTCTGAACAAAAGCATTTAATTCGTACTTGGATTGATAATAATAATTATATTCTTCCTTCTGAAGCAATATTAGAACAAATATTAAAAAATGTTATAAATTGCGAGGAAGATAAAATGCCGTTAGTGCGTTGGCAAAATGTAGATGTTAGAAGATATAAAAATAAACTTTATATTATGGAATCATTAGGAGAGATTAATAATTTTGAAACAGATTGGAATATAATGAATTCTATTGAATTAGATTATGGTTCTCTTACTGCATCATTAGAAATTGGCAAAGGTATTAAAACGCAATTAATAAATAATAATAATGTTCAAATTAAATTTCGAAAAGGCGGGGAAACAATACGCCCGTTTAAACGAAATAATAAACATGAGCTTAAGAAATTATTACAAGAAGCAGAAGTATTACCTTGGGTTCGAGATAAGATTCCGTTGATCTATATTAATAATGAGCTTGTGCTGGTTTCTGGTTTTTGGGTTTCAAATGAATATGCATGTTTGCCTGAAGAAAAAGGTTGGGATATCTCCTGGGATAGTCAATTAAGATTAACTGCTTAAGAAAATGAATTCTCTAAGATTATTAGCTAAAGAATGTATTATTGAGAAAGACATCGATCGCAAGATTGATTTGTCACTAGATTGTTATAAACGTTTAATTTCTGGAGATTTATTTGTTGATACTTTAAACGAATATGACACTGATATTGTTCCTGGCAGACCTGAAAAGCCAGAATTAGTTTCTCCAGAATCTGTTCCAAGAAGAGGTTTTGGAAGTAAAGAAGGCAAATCTGCATTATTACATGCAATCGCCCATATAGAGTTTAATGCAATTAATCTTGCATGGGATGCAGTATTTAGGTTTTCAAAAATGCCCATCGAATATTACAGCGATTGGGCCAAAATTGCTTATGAAGAAACACAACATTTTTTGTTGTTGCGTAATCATTTACAATCTCGAACATATGATTATGGTGATTTTTCAGCGCATGATGGTTTATGGCAAATGGCTGAAAGAACAGCGGATGATGTTCTAATTAGGATGGCTTTAGTGCCTAGAGTGTTAGAAGCACGTGGCTTAGATGTAACGCCTGATATGATTAAACGTTTCGAATCTGCCAATGAAAATGAAGCAGCTGAAATTTTAAAAGTTATTTATCAAGAAGAAATAGGTCATGTTGAGACAGGTTCTTATTGGTTTCATTACCTCTGTGAAAAAAGGCAACTGAATTCTTATGAAACGTTTAAATCTTTGTTAAATGATTATTTCTCAGAAGGTTTAAGAGGGCCGTTTAATCTAAAAGCTAGAACACAAGCAGGATTTACTCAAGCTGAAATTGATTGGCTTGGTAATAATCAATTCAATCCAAATAATAAAACAAATAAAGTACTATGAGTGTTGTTGATAAAATTAAATCTATTTTTATAAAAAAAACAATCGATAATCATACTGTTCCCAAATATCAAGAAACAGAATCGTCAGTTCTCCATGAAAAACTTAAATCATTTCATGGAGAAGATAATTTAGCAGCTCAACAAATGTATGAATCCTGGTGTGTAAAAGAATATTGGAATTTAAAAGGACAAGCCATACCTTTGAGCTTAGGGTTAGATCCTGAAATTAATGATTGGAAAGGCAATGAAGATATTATAGTTCGTATCAATGAGGTGTTTGAACATGCTATACATTGTATAGAGCATAATTTATCGTTAAGTGTTCGTGATACAGATCAAAATATAAATGATTGGGAAGTGATTCCATCTGAATTTTATCGGTGGGCAGCGGTAAGTAGAATTGAATTGCCAGAACAGATGATAGGTTTAATGGAATTTGTTATTAGTAGCATCAAGACTACATCGTTTACAACGGATGAAAAAGATACACAAATTAACCCAGAAGCAACAACGTTATCAAACGACTTTGATAAAGAGAAAGAAGTTGTTTTAGGCGCTGCATTGGCGTTGTTAGCAAAACAACCTGAATCTTGTAAAGATAGTAAAGGCAAAATAAAACCATCTAAGATTGTGAATGAAATTACTCAACAAAAAAATAGATGGTTTGATGGTAAAGAACCTAAACTTTCAATCAGTGCCCAAGAAGATTTATTGATTAAATGGTTAGGTTCTTTATAGATTTAAATTATTTTTCTGGGAATAGCGGATCAGGCAAATCATAGAATGAAATCTTTGCGCTAATATTTGTAGTTCTATTTTTGAGTTCAAGATTTTCTAGCGAGCCAGCTTCTTCTTCGTCTTTGAATTCTCCAAGTTGCAAAATGCTTTTATTAAGTTTGGATTGAGCCTTTAATATATCTTCATGAAAAGGATCGCTATAAGGAAATTTATACGCACGCGGTTCAGGTGTTTCTGATAAATCATCTATTTCGGATAGCCATAAATAAATGCCGCCTTCATCACCTGTTAATTTATTAGGTTGTTCAACATAGGTTGATATTAATCGGAAACGTTCTGGCGGTGTTTGGTCAGTTGGCCAACCTAACAGTGGAGGCATTGAGATATAAGTCACTATATAAAATAAAGAAGTAATAGCGATTGCGCTGAACTTAACGTACCAAGGCCATTTGGAATAAAGATTCAAGCTTAATAATAATAGTCCAAGTATGACATAAGCGGTTATGATGCCAGTAATACCTAATGTAAACACAATACTAACTCCTCTAATTTATTGTCGTTATGATTTGTTCACTAAGACTTTGTCTAAAAGATTTTCCAATTAGGATTTTCCTAGGGTAACTAAAGTCTTAGGTATAAAATTAATTCCAGATATTTTACCGTTATTGGTTATTTTAAATCTGAAAGCAGTTTTTTCTTCATGTTCAGCTAAGGATACTTGCCCATAATAAATCACTTCAAGTTTAGGGTTTACTTTGGCTAAACGTATATTTGCGTTAACGGGTTTGCCGCTTTCAGATTGATAGTAATGTAGGTTTACTACGTACTCACCTTTAACAACACCTCGAATGGTTACGATTTCTTGGTTTAAAGGGTTTTCAACTTCTTTGCCTCCAACCATAATAATATCGTTCAACATACCACGATCATCTCTATCTAAATGTATTAATCCTGCTTCACGATTTTGGAAATAGATTAAGTTTCCATCAGGATCTTCAACCCAAACATCGATATCTTCAGGACTAAAGTCTTCCCAGGTAACAGTAATAATATATTCAGCTTTAGGATCAATAATGCCTGTTTTTGCTTCTGGATTCATAAACATAATGGCGACCAGAAATAAAAAAGTAAAACCTAATAGTGCATTAAATAAAAGATCTGTAAAGGGATCAGATTTTAAACGTTTACGTATACCCATGATTATGATTAGCTGAGTTTAGGTAAGATATGAACTTGTGATATATGTTTGATTGAATTCATTAATTCATCTATATGGCGTTCAATCATATGATACTGAGCAGTTGCTAATAAACTGCAAATAAGTCCTGCCATTGTTGTATATAAAGCTGTACCCATACCTGAACTCATGTTGGCTAGAATCTTTTGCATGGTTGTAACATCAAACTCAGTAACATTTACGACTGAACTTAACATTAAAATAAAACCAATTATTGTGCCTAATAAACCAAGTTTAATCATCGCGTCCGACGCAAACCAACCAATTTCGTCTGGGCTCTTCAATCTTGATTCATAGACATCAATTAAGTCTGTTTCGCTTGCATTCTCAGAATTTGTTTTATTGATCTGATTATTATTACGAGTTACTAAATCATGAATAAATTCAGTAGTGATTGAGTTAGGTAAGAATTGATTGTTTGAAAATTTTACTTGTTCGTCATGAACAAATATTTTTTCAGAAGAATGGTGTTTAATATCATTCACAATTTGGCTTGAGTAGTTTAATTGTTTTGATACATACCAAACACGAATTGCTCCATGACCAATAATTAAAAGATAAATAAAACTAATTAAATACGATATTTTACTTTTATCACTGCCATACAATAAATTAAGAATTCCTTGATCCCAAGCTAAGTATAAGCCGAATGTAATTAAACCAATTAATATTAACCAACTGAGTAATAAATGATGTTCAATTTTATTCAAAACCTTCTCCTCAAGAATTATTCTGATTCTTGTTGCCAAGTTTCAGCTGCAAAGTCTACGCTTTCAACTACTAGGCGATTTATTTCTTGTACTAATTCATTTAATTCATTATTGGAACCATGCAGTGGTACCAAAGGGGCAGATATTATAACCTGATTTTCAGACACTTCGCTGATGGTTATTTGTCCAGGGCAATAATTTACGTAATATGGATCTGCATCAATCATAAGTTCAGCGTATTGAATATTACAAAATAATATTACGTCATAATCTAAATAGTTTTCTGTGCCTCGCTCGCGAATTGCGTTACCTATCCTTAGGGTGTTCGTGATTCGAAAATTACGTTCTGATATTGCAAAGGCGGCATCTTCTGCAGCATCGGTAAAAGATTTATTTGAGCTTACTGAATATAACGATTCTTGTTTAGTTGAACCTTCATTGTTGGCAGCATCAAGTTTTGCTTTATTATATAAATAAAGAGCTAGTAGAAATATACCTATAAAGATATATAAAAAATGATGTTTTGATGACATTGCAGGCTTTTATTCTTTAATCACAACCTTAGTACCGATATCTACATATTGTTTAAGTTCAATAATTTCTTTATTTGTTAATGCGATACAGCCTTCAGTCCAATTTGTATTACGATGTAATTTAATTTTCTCTGGGTTTTCTTCGCCTAATCCATGGATTCCAATGTAACCTCCTAGAATGGTATCTTGAGGTGGTTTTTGTTTATTGGAGATAGCTGTTGCTATTGCATCGAATTCTTGAGCATTAATAACTTTATTTTTATAACCACCCCATGCATCTAATAGGTTAGGGTAATTAAGCTGCATAAAAAAATGAAATCGACTTTCAGCTTTAAAGTCCATAATCTTATAAACACCAATAGGGGTCTTTTTATCGCCTTTTTTATATTTTGTTCCTTTGCCACCTCTACCATAAGCAATACGATAGCGCTTAACGATGGTATCAGCATTTTTTACCAGCAGCTCTTGATTGGATTTACTGATTTCTATTTCATATTGACTAGCTAAAGTGGTTGCTGGGTAAGCTAAATAAACAGCCAATAAAAAAAATAAAGTGGTCTGTTTTTGAATAGGATTAAACATGGCTATAAAATACTGATGCATTATTCATTACATTTTTTTCATTATTTATATGGATTTTATAGTTAAAATAATACTCAAACAATCATTCTTAAGGTTATTTCTTTATGTCTGAAGTACAAAAATACTCAAAATTGGCTATGTCACTGCATTGGTTAATGGCCATTTTAATCCTCGTTTTGTTCTGCCTTGGGTGGTACATGGAAGATTTACCCAAAGGTTCGGATGAGCGAAGTTATTTCTTTAGACTGCATAAAAATATTGGTATGACGGTTTTTTTGTTACTGTTTATACGCATAATATGGGCCGTAATTGACAGACGACCCGCATTACCTAGGTCATTGTCTTCATGGCAAAGGAAATTGGCTACAGCAACTCATCATTCACTTTACTTATTTATGATTCTACAGCCATTAACCGGTTTTATTTCTTCTAGCTTTACGAAATATAAAACCAGTTTTTGGGGCATAATTGATTTGCCACGTATTTTTGAACCGAGTAAAGAATGGAATGATTTTTTTACTGCGATCCATGAGATTTCATCAATTTTCTTACTAACTTTGATCGTTATCCATCTATGTGGTGCTTTTGCTTTTTTGATAAGTCGACATGAAAACGTTCTTAGTAGAATGTTACCGAATAAATTTTAACCTGATTGTTTGATAATTAATCAAAAACTATTCCTTAAACCTAAATAGCTACACTACATTTTATCTTTGGGAAAAATTCACAATTAAAATGTAATTAAAATCATAATGTTTAAACGGAGTATTTCCTAGGTTAGATGGGAAGTAGTCCTATATCTATATTCACTTATCCATCCTAAATTATTGATTCGGTAAGCAAGTATTATCGAATCTGTATATTGCCTCCTCTAGATTTCGTTGCATTAAACAGCATGTATTAAGTCATTTTGTTTATAGGTACCGAAAGAGGCCATAGTTCAGACATGAGTTTTCCTAATGGCCTCAGGGGAAATGATGTAGTGATATAGAGGCTAAACATTCATTAATTATTCAATAACACCAAGAGAGGAGGAGGTTATGAATAAATTTACACTTAAGTCGGCTTTAGTGGCTTCTATCGCTTTAGCCGTTCCTATGTCAGCATCAGCAAACGACGAAGTTCGTGCGTTGAATGACAATCCGAACTACTGGGCATTCCCTGGTGGTGACTATAATAATTGGCGATATTCGAAGCTGAAACAAATCAACACAGAAAACGTCAATAAAATAGTTGCAGCTTGGACATTCTCAACAGGTCGTCTACAAGGTCACGAAGGTGGTCCATTGGTATTACCTACCAGTGCTACTGGTTTACCTCATGACACCTTATACATCCATTCATCATTCCCGAATGATGTTTTCGCGATTAACTTAGACACTTTCGAAATCGTTTGGTCTTTCGAGCCACAACAAAACGAAGAAGAAACTGTACCAGTTATGTGCTGCGACATTGTTAACCGTGGTTTAGGTTATTCATATGGTCAAATCTACTTACAACAAAACGACACCAAATTAGTTGCTTTGAATGCTAAAACAGGTGAAGTGGTTTGGGATGTATTTAACGGTCACGAAATTACTACTGGTCCAAATCCTAAAGAGGGCCGAGGCGTTGGTCCTGCAAGTGGTATGACCAACACCAATGCTCCACACCCAATCAAAGATAAAATTATGACTGGTTGTTCTGGTGCTGAGTTTGGTGTTCGTTGCTGGTTAGCAGCTTACAATGCGAAAGATGGTTCTTTAGCATGGCGCGCATTCTCAATGGGTCCTGATGAAGATATTCTTTTCGACGAAAATACCACCTCTATGGGTAGAAAAGTTGGTAAAGATTCTTCACTGAAAACTTGGTGTGCTGAAAATGATTGGACTGGTGACAAGGAACTACGTAATTTCAATCTTCAGGCACGTGAGTGTAAAACACGCGGACCTCAGTGGAAAACTGGTGGTGGTTCTGTATGGGGCTGGTGGCCTGCTGACTTTGATGAAAACTTAGTCTATTACGGTTCAGGTAACCCATCTACTTGGAACCCAACGGTTCGTCCAGGTGACAACAAATGGTCTATGACCATGTTCGCTCGTGACATCGACACAGGTGTTGCTCGTTGGGCTTACCAAATGACTCCACATGATGAGTGGGATTATGACGGTGTTAACGAAATGATCTTGGTTGACATGAAAGTCAAAGGCAAAATGCGTAAAGCATTAGTTCACTTTGACCGTAATGGTTTTGCATACACCATGGATCGTATTACCGGCGAACTCTTGGTTGCTGAGAAATTTGACCCTGCGGTTAACTGGGCTACTCATGTTGATATGAAGACTGGTTATCCTCAGGTTCTTAATCAATACAGCCCGCATCATAATGGTGAAGATGTTGTATCTAAAGACGTATGTCCTGCTGCTCTAGGTACCAAAGACCAACAACCTGCGGCTTATAGCCCACGTACAGGTCTTTTCTATGTTCCTACAAACCACGTTTGTATGACCTATGAGCCTGTATCTTATGCGGCTGGTGGTAACCGTTATGTATCTGGTCAAGCTTACGTTAATGCTAACTTAACCATGTATCCTGCTGGTGCTGTATGCCCAGATTGCCCTAACAATAACCCTGAAAAGGATAATATGGGTAACTTCATTGCTTGGGATGCGGACAAAGGTAAAATTGTTTGGAATATTACCGAACAATGGTCTGTATGGTCTGGCATATTAACCACAGCGGGCGATGTTGTGTTCTATGGAACACTTGATTCGTATGCTAAAGCGGTTGATGCGAAATCTGGTAAGCTTCTTTGGAAATTCAAAACTCCATCAGGCATTATCGGTAACTTCCATACATGGGCACACAAAGGCAAACAATACGTAGGTATCCTTTCAGGTATCGGCGGTTGGGCTGGTGCTGTTGTTGCTATCCCAGGCTTAGCAGCTGCTCCAGGTGAAGCGGCTCTAGGTGCGGTTGGTGGTTATCGTAAACTATTGAACTCATCACGTAATGCTGGTGTGTTAATGGTTTTCTCATTGCCATAAGCAACTTAGTTTAAGGAGCAGTTATGTTCCTATAAGACTAGAAACCCCGACTTCGGTCGGGGTTTTTTATTGGTGAGATATTTTTTCTAGTTCGATAACATAGTGAACAGGTTTCAATGAGACACGCTCACTGGATTCCCTACGATCAATTTTTACTAATCCAACTTCAGGGCAATACCATTCGTTATTAATGACTTCAACAATCATTTTACGAGCAAAGCTGCCAGTACTGGAGAAAGAACAGTTTCCTTTACCAACGACTTTCATACAGCCTTTGAATTTTCCCGCAGGTACTTTTACAGAATCACTCATACTAGCGATCTTGTATTCCATCTTTAAAGGTGAATCCTGACTTAAACCCGGCATAGAGTTTTGTTGTGCATTAATTTCATCTATTGAGCGACGCATTAAAAAAGGATCGCCTTCAGCTTTCCATGTTGTGGTCATTTTTAATGGATATTTAAATAGATACTTTTTATGTTCTGTTTTAGTTTCTTGGTTTTTTATTAATTCATAGAAACCGGAGTCGTCATCATTAAAATATTGAAAACTATTATTATGTAACTTACGTATATAGAAAGATTGATCGTCAATCTTTTTTTTACCAAGATTAGTAAACATCATTCGATAAAAAACAGGTTCGGTCATCGTTAGTTGTTCAACATTATAAGTCCAAGTAATGCCTTTTTCTGAAGGAAAAAATAGATTCGAAGGTTGTTCAGAGCAAGCCTGAATAAGGAATAAAGGTGTAATCGGTAATAAAAATTTAAATGCAGATAGTTTCATGAATATATTCATTTTTATTTTAAGACTAAATGAATAATGAATGTTTGCACAAAGGAATAATTCCCGAGTTTCGATAAATGTTATGAAATAAAAAGGAGCCATTGAATATGTTTCAATGGCTCCTATATGAGGAGGATTTGTTTGTGTCTGATGAATTAAGCGTTTGAAAAGAACTTCGACAAAAAAGGGGCTGTTACAGCCCCGTGTTTTAGCTGTAAGCTACCTCAACAATTATTTGTTGTTGATGTACATGGTAACTTCAAAACCAAAACGGATATCACTGTAAGCAGGTGTTTCCCATTTCATGATGAGTTCTCCTCGTTAATGTTAAAAGATAAGGTTCAATCTGGTTTCCCAGATGTACTTAATGACAGTACATACCTACATCAGCAGTTTGTATGCCAGTGATATAGACAACAAAAATATTTTACATAAAAGTATTTTAAAAACAGTTGCTTACGTTGTTTTTATTTAAATAATAACTATTCATAATTCAATGTTTTACAGTGTTTCATTGAAGATAAATGGTTATGAATAACCATGAAATTGGTCTATATGAACCATATCTAATAGAGTATACTGGCTGAATAATGCTTGCTAAACGACCTAAATCACTGAGCAATCTACTTTTAATCCATGAGATTGCGTTCTTATTGTTAGTCGCTGTAACAGGGATCATTGGTGGTATGTCTGCCTATTTCTGGCAAAAAAATTCGGCTGAATCGGTACGTATTAATGAGTTGAAATCTGTGACTGAGCAGGTGCGAAGTTCTTTGTTTCGACAAATCCAGGCTGCGATTCGAGTCAGAGTTTTAGAGGACTCTAAGTCACTTGATGTATATGCAGAATATTCACGTCTTATCGATAAGCAATTTAATAATCTAAGAAATACTGCTGATTCTCGTGAGGAAAATGAAGCGATTCAAGATTTGCAAGAGTCCTATCGTGAAATTCAAAAAGATATGAATAAAATCTTTACCGACCCGTATATTTCAGATTTACGGGTTCGGATGAAAATTCTCGATCCGCGATTTGCTGAAAGCATGGTCGATAAATTTGAAAACCGATATTTAGAATTTCGTAAATTATTAGATCAACAGCATGATGTTTTAGATAATACACTCAAACGCTGGTCGACTTATGCACCGTTAATCATTCCAATCCCATTAATCATTGCTTTAATTTTAGTTGTCTTTGCACGAAACTTTTTAAAACGTGGTTTTATGAAACCCATGACCAATATTATGGATGGTGCCCATAAAATCAAAGCTGGTGATTTATCTCATTCCATTCCTGAAAAAGGCGTTGAAGAAGTTTCTGAATTAGCGGCAACGATTAATCAAATGGCAAGCGATCTTGAAACCAGTCGTGATGCTTTAGTTCAAAGTGAAAAACAAGCGGCTCTAGGCGCACTAGTGCCAGTTGTCGCACATAATATTCGAAATCCTTTGGCTGCGATTAGAGCAACTGCACAAGTGTTAGATGATGCTGATGATAAAGAAGAATTAAAAGAAAGTAGTGAAGCGATAATTGAAACAATAGATAGGTTAGGGCGGTGGGTTAATTCCTTAGTATCGTATTTACATCCTTTAAAACCAAATAAGCGACAACATAAAGTCAGCGACTTATTAAACTCAACTCTAGCGGTATTAAAAACAAAATTAGAAGAAAAACAAATCGAACTTGAACAACTGGATTGGGATGACTCAACTACAGTACTTGTTGACCCAGATTTAATGGAGCAAGCATTGTATGGTTTACTTGCTAATGCCGTTGATGCATCACCTAAAAATGCCAGGTTAAAAATCGGTTTCATACAACGAGAACAAAATCTTATCTTATCCATCATAGATGAAGGTGGAGGTTTACCATTTAAACCTGAACCAAGAAATTTAGAGCCAGGCCCTACGACGAAACGTTTTGGTACTGGCTTAGGTATTCCGATTGCTTTTAAAATTTGTCAAACCCATGGTTGGGATTTGAATTTTGAAATCAATGAAGGTATCGGTACTGATATAACGATTACCATTCCAAATACAACCAATTAATTAGATCAATAATTATGACAGACTTTTTTGATAACTATGTGCCTGCAACTGAAATACCAGTCATAGAACATAAAGTATTAATCGTTGAAGATGAAACCATTTTAGCAAAAGCAGTTAATAAACGTATAACACGCTCTGGATTTAATAGCGAAATTGCAGGCGATATAGAAACAGCTCATGAAAAATTCAAAGCGTTTTCTCCAGATTTAATTTTACTTGATATGAGATTACCTGATGGCTCAGGCCTGGATTTTTTAACCGATGTTAGAAATAAATACGATTCTAATGCTGCTGTGATTGTAATGTCTGCTTATGGTGAAATTGAAGACGCAGTACAAGCAATGAAATTAGGAGCTTCTGATTATCTTAAGAAACCAGTCGATCTTGATGAGCTTATGTTGAATGTCGAGAAAGTTATGAGACGACAGGAGACAGAACAAAAATTAACTTACTCAAGTAAGCGCGAACAACATGCTGTTGAACATTCAGCAAATACGATTGATTTTCTTGGTAACTGTAAAGCGATTAAAGATGTTAAAAAACAAGTTGAACGTATTGCCCAGCTTACAATGAATGCTGATGCTGTTCCTCCTACAGTATTAATACTAGGAGAAACAGGTACAGGTAAAGATGTGTTAGCACGTGTTCTACATTCTAAAAGTGCAAGAATGCAAAAACCATTTGTACATATGGACTGTGCCTCATTACCAAAAGATTTGATTGAAGCGGAATTATTTGGCCATGAAAAAGGTGCGTTTACCAATGCACATGTAGCTAGAACGGGTTTAATAGAAGCAGCTGAAGATGGCGTGTTATTCATCGATGAGATTGGTGAATTGCCTTTGGACCTACAAGGTAAATTATTAGCAGTATTAGAACGCCGTAGTATGCGTAAAGTAGGTTCAACACAGGAAATTCCAGTACAAGCTTGGTTTGTCGCTGCAACCAATCGAGATATTGAATCGTTATCGGAGAGTGGTGAATTTCGTTCAGATTTATTTTATCGATTGAATGTTTTAAGTATTACCTTACCACCATTACGAGAACGCGGTAATGATGCGATGATATTAGCCAATCATTTCGCTGCTCAAACTGCTAAACGTTATGCTTTAGAAACACCAGAGTTTAATGATGATGCAAAAGACTCGATTTTAAATTATGAGTGGCCAGGTAACATTCGAGAAATGAAGCATTTGATTGAACGTGCAGTACTATTAAGTGGTGGTGAAGAAATTACTTCTGAACAATTAGCTTTAGTGAATAAACCTAAACAAGCAGTTGTTATGGAAGAAACCAAAGATGATTTAACACTAAGCGAAGCTGAATTAAATATGATTAAACAAGCTTTAGAAAAAACTAATGGTAATGTCTCAAAGGCCGCAAGAGAATTAGGTATAACACGTATGGCTTTGCGATATCGAATGAAGAAATACAATCTTTAATCTCAGTTAAGATCGAAAAGAAAAAGCGAGAATACAACAAGAAAAGGCTAAAAAAACATATTATTAAATAGTTAAAAAAATTCTAATTTGCTAAATAAAAAGGGGATATTTAATAAAAACCGGGAAGATATCCCTAACGAATTATAATTATGAAATGATATAGTCAACATTCTGACGGCGTAAGGCGTTCAAAAATATATTTTTTATAACAAGCGACTCGTCAAGATACAAGTCTTCACACAATTAAATTAGGAGGGTAGAGACATGAATTCTAAGTCTCTCATTATATCTGTTCTAGCATTAATTACATCAAGTAGCGCTAATGCGGCGTTTCAAAATCTTAACAACGGTGATAGTTTTCTTAGTACTGGTGGTCCTGATTTCCAGATCATTGGTAGCGGTCTAGGACCTGATCAAGGTTTTGTCCTAGGCGGTGATGCACCAGCAGCCGTGGATCCGGGTTTCGGTACCTTCGGTGAGGCACCAGAAGAAGAATTTTTCACTCGCAGTACAAATGGATTTCTACTTCCTGCAGGCTACACCATAATCGATGAAAATGAATATGAGATCACATTTCCTGAAGATGGTGAACTTGAAGAGATTGGAATTCTTACAGATCAGGTCTGGCGTAATAATTCTGATAACACTCTAGTATTTGCTACACGAGTTACGCTCTTCCCGGAATTAGATGATGGCCCAGGTGGTTCAGGCTTATTTGAATACGAAGGTGAATTCAATGAAGTCAGACGACAATACGCTTCATCGGTTTCAACAGAAGCAGCATATTTTGCCCAAAGTGGTATCGATCGTGTTTTCGACGAAGTAAGCAAAGACTCAAATCTTGTGACTTTCGTTAATGACATGAGTGGCGAAGAAGATAACCCTTACTCTGTATGGCATCTCGTTGCTACTGATGCGACCGACTATACCCAAATCACTGGTGCATTGACGCTCTTCTCTGAATTTGACCCTAGTGAAGATCGATTCCAGAACTATATTTTTGGTGATAACCTACAATCTTTTGCTCCAGTTCCTGTGCCAGCTGCAGTATGGTTATTAGGTTCTGCTTTGAT
Source organism: Gammaproteobacteria bacterium (assembly GCA_965243205.1). Taxonomy (GTDB): domain Bacteria; phylum Pseudomonadota; class Gammaproteobacteria; order Eutrophobiales; family Eutrophobiaceae; genus CBDEUK01. Next base: position 532,430 of record CBDEUK010000002.1, on the reverse strand, counting down.
TGGAATGGTAGGCATTCGTAAAAAATCTTAATTGCTTAAATTTTTTACTTTAAAACCTCGACTGCACATTGTGCATTCGAGGTTTTTTTATGCACACGGTCGCATAGCGACAGTACATCAATAGCTAAGACACCTCTCTTTTGTTTAGTCTTTATCTCTAAAAAGTGGAACCTAGTAAACTCATACCTAAAATTAAATAGAAGTTAATTCAAAGGGGCCGTTCAGGCCCCTTTTTTGATCTAATAGATCACAGATAATAAGGAGGATGCAATTTAAAACGTTTTCCATAAAGCAGTGAAATAATCCTATTTCAATAGTTAACATATCCTAAATATCTAATTAAATCAGTCCTTTATGTTCAAAATCTTACTCAAGAAGATTACTTGAAAAAACCATTTGTGATTTAATTTCAGCCAATAAATTAATTTACATACTTTATAAAAAAGCATCTCACAGAATAGGAATAAGTTAATTATGAAACATGGCATCATTATTATTTCGCTCATGCTTATAACATCTGGAATACAAGCAAAAGATTGCACTAGCACTGACAACAATATCAAATTAGCAACTGGTTATTGTGACATTCCCAGTGACGGAACGCGAGTTGATGGTGTTGCACAAATTACATCAGATCCCTTTTATGCCCTGGATTGCGAAAACATTTCCAGCGGTAATCCAGGAGTTCCAATCAGCGGTATAAATCGACTGTTCATCACCAACGCGAATCTCGATTGTAACGGACCTGACATTGATGATGTGGTGGTGGGTACGACTACGCTCGATATTTTCGATGCCCCTGAGCGTCTTACCTTAGTTGAAGAAAAAGTACGCGACCTTGTCCTAGATCGGTCGCAAGTACTTGGATTGTCTGATCCAGCGACTGGACCAGTCACCGTCGGTACTATTACGGATAGTGTTTTTACGGATACTACGGATAATTCATTGGTGTTATCTTTGCGAGTAGACCTTGAACCAACCCTTCCTGAAGGTGCTGGTGCGGTCGTAAACGAATCTGAATTCAATTATATTCTACGTTCTGGAAACGATGGTTACACTGTGCAAGCCGCGAGCTCGGAGCGACGTGAGGGAGGAAATAGATTATATAACGTAGCACGGACTACGGCTAAAACCCTTGGGGGTGCCACACCTTTTGACCCAGATGTGGTGCGGTTTCAAACGGATATCAACGTTAGTGAACTTAATCCTACCTCAAGGTATTTTCATTTGAAGACTACGGCTGAATGTTATGAAGAGCAGCCGAATGCTCTAGAGATCAATCAAGCTGGCGAGGAGGGGCAACCCCAGGTTTCTATTTTCTTACCGGGTTTTGTCTCAGTAGAATGTAGCAGCAATACTGAACAGGTTCCTTTACCATGGTTGGGAATTCTCGGTTTGGCTGTAGCACTTGGGGTTATCGGGGTTGGAGCCGCTCGGTTTAAAGCGGTTTAGTAAGAAAAAGTTCTGCCTTTCCTTAATAAAACCTACAAAGTAACAAACAGTTACTAATTTAAGATCCAGAAAGCCCCAATTCTGGGGCTTTCTTTTTATTATTCCCATCCATAACCTTATCAATGGGTTTGGCTATTCAGCAAAGTGGTTTTGCCTTTGGTAACCCTGTGATCTCAATAATATAGATGAAAAATATAATTTTTCTAGAGCAGTTCAAAATATGAAAATTGTGTTACATAATAAATAAGCAGGAAGATATCCCTAACAAATTATGTATAACTAATAATAAAATTGGGATTAAACTAATTAGTTTGTTCTACAAATTAATCATTGAATAATAAGCGACTCGTCACGACACAAATTAGATTTATGGACAGAACAATTTCAAGTCTCTTATTGTAACTGATCTCTAACGTGAATGAGAGGTTAGAAGCTAATTTGTAGGAGTTACTCAGACTCCTTACTATATTGAAAAAGAGAGTATCGTTCAGAAGAGGTATAAAATTGTGTATAAAGCACCAAGTTTGAAATACAGCATCATTATTATTTCGCTCATGTTAATAGCATCTGGAGTACAAGCAAAAGATTGCACTAGCACTGACAACAATATCAAATTAGCAACTGGTTATTGTGACATTCCCAGTGACGGAACGCGAGTTGATGGTGTTGCGCAACTTACGTCAGATGTGTTTTATGCCCTGGATTGCGAAAACATTTCCAGCGGTAATCCAGGAGTTCCAATCAGCGGTATAAATCGACTGTTCATCACCAACGCGAATCTCGATTGTAACGGACCTGACATTGATGATGTGGTGGTGGGTACGACTACGCTCGATATTTTCGATGCCCCTGAGCGTCTTACCTTAGTTGAAGAAAAAGTACGCGACCTTGTCCTAGATCGGTCGCAAGTACTTGGATTGTCTGATCCAGCGACTGGACCAGTCACCGTCGGTACTATTACGGATAGTGTTTTTACGGATACTACGGATAATTCATTGGTGTTATCTTTGCGAGTAGACCTTGAACCAACCCTTCCTGAAGGTGCTGGTGCGGTCGTAAACGAATCTGAATTCAATTATATTCTACGTTCTGGAAACGATGGTTACACTGTGCAAGCCGCGAGCTCGGAGCGACGTGAGGGAGGCTTAAGATTATATAACGTAGCACGGACTACGGCTAAAACCCTTGGGGGTGCCACACCTTTTGACCCAGATGTGGTGCGGTTTCAAACGGATCTTAACGTTAGTGAACTTAATCCTACCTCTATGTATTTTCATTTGAAGACTACGGCTGAATGTTATGAAGAGCAGCCAAATTCTCTAGAACTTAATCAAGCTGGCGAGGAGGGACAAACTCAGGTTTCTATTTTCTTACCGGGTTTTGTCTCAGTAGAATGTAGCAGCAATACTGAACAGGTTCCTTTACCATGGTTGGGAATTCTCGGTTTGGCTGTAGCACTTGGGGTTATCGGGGTTGGAGCCGCTCGGTTTAAAGCGGTTTAGTAAGAAAAAGTTCTGCCTTTCCTTAATAAAACCTACAAAGTAACAAACAGTTACTAATTCAAGATTCAGAAAGCCCCACTAAAGGGGCTTTCTTTTTAATTCTTTTTTGATATTTTTACCAACCATCCCAGGTATAGCGCAAGCTCAACCAGGCAGCCCTCGGGGCGCCTGGGCCGACAAAGAGGTCGTGTTTCCAGTTGAAGGAATTGAAGTTGAATCCAGCTGCATCCACTGCACCAGGGAAGTTTACAGAATCTGATTGAAAGGGTGAAAAACCCAGATTGCCTGCGGTTGCAAACCTTTTGTCAAATAGATTATCAACTGCTAATGAAACCGTCAGTCGTTTAGTAGGACGGTATGTGGCATCAAGATTCAGAATCCAAAAAGCTTTGATGCTGCCACTTCCAATGAACGGTCGACCGCCCTCAAAACAAGCTCCGCCTGGTAATTGAATATTGGGGGCACAGGGTCCTGATGAAGACTGACCATTGCTGAATTCATCATTACCGACCGCTTGATGTTCATTATTCTCGTTACCACGGGCGAACGAGTCGCTTTGTGCGATCAAATTCAGCCCTAGACTGAATTTTGGTGTGAATGCAAATTCAACCCCGGCTCGAATAGCATGATTAGGAACGCCAGGAATTTCATCACCTATGTCCACTGTAAATTCGTTTATCGCATTGAATCCTCTGGCCGCGGTGCTATTTGAGGAATTAACTACGGTTGCTTCTGATTCAAAGGTTGCTTTGAGATAGGTATAGTTAAGAAACCAATTAAAACGGCCATGGTCACCCGAAAGACCCAATTCTAGACCTTGGCGACGAGTTTCACCAAAGTTATCAAATACTCCACGATTACCACGGCCAAGCGATAAAAATAAGATATCATTTTTAAGGTCCGTTCGGAAAAAAGCCAGATTGGCATCAATTCCATTATTAAACTGCATTCGTGTGCCAATCTCATAAGAAGTAGATCGAACTTGTTCTAGGGGTGGATCAGCCGTAAAGTTTGTCGGAATCGTACAACCAACGATAAGCCCTTGTTGGATATCTTCATCTGCAGGACGTGCACATGCGAGTTCTATAGCAGATGGAGTACGCGTTCCTACACTAACGTTGGCGAATGTACTTGTGGATTCATTTAAGGCATAGGTTATACCGAGGGCTGGGTTCCAAGACTTAAATACAATGTCCTCTGAAGTACATTGCAAACGACTAACTAGATCGGTTGGATCGAGACGGCACTGCAATATTGTATTTTCGAATGTGGCTCGATCAAATGTCCAAAGGGGAGTAGGTGCATCCGCCTGCACCTGGTTTTGTACACGAGTGCGGTTGTACCTTAGTCCCAAAGTTGTTGTGAGCTTAGGTGTAACATTGAAAGCATCGTATAAAAAGAAGGCAGCGTTGGTTCCTACGCCCTTAACACGGTTTCGTAGAATGGGATTTTCTGCTGCAAAGTTGATGCGACCGAGCTCATCCTGCCTTGAGAGCTCTTGACATGTTGCAAGTGTTTGTCCGGATAAGACGCAAAGATTAATAAAAACTTGAGGGTCATCAAAAAACGGAGCGCCTATGAGATTTGCTCCTACTAAGCGCGTCGGGTCAGCTACGACACTGCGATCCGATTCAATGAAGCCTAATAATTGACTCTGACTAAATTCAACGTTGTATTTATCAAACGTAGCTCCAAAAACGGCTTGATTACGCTCGGTAACCCAGTTTAGTTGTAGTGAAGCACCATAGGTATCCTGTTCTAACCCGCCTTGATTTAAAACACCATTCGGATAACAACCAGGAACGCCTGGATCACCTGTTCCAGCTCCATTGGCTGGTTGACCAGGAGCAGCAAATCTATCGCAAAAGTAGCCCAGACGACCGTCGACCGCTCGTTCAAAATCATCCCAGAAATCACCACCAATTGTAGTCTGATTAACCCCACGATGGTAAGCAAGGGCTGATATAGAAGTATTATCGTTAGGGGTCAAAGTAGCTGTCATATTAAAGTGATTGACTGAGTTATTTGTTATATCCGGTGATGTGTAAATTTGTTCAGGATCGATTTCAAAATCACTAAATGGGACAGTACCATTACCTACTAAGGAATTATCAGCAGCTAGTCCTGAAAAGCTTAAATTAAGCATGTCGGTTGTAACATCAGCACGACCAAATATTTGTTCTACGTCTGATGGGGAATTATTACGCCAGCCATCTTCTTGTACCCGATTGTAGGCCACAAATGCACCTACTAACCCATTATTTCCTCCAATTGTGAGTTCACGTTGGCGTCGATTCCAACTTCCGTAGCGAGCGGCTGCATCAACTCCTGGTGAAGAAAATCCTGTCTTGGTCGACAGGGTTAAAGCGCCTGCGATGGTGTTCAGACCAAAGAGCGGTGTTGCTCCTGGGACTAACGCTACCGAATCGATGGCATTTAATGGGATTAGATCCCAATTGACGACATCGCCAAAGGATTCATTAACTCGAACTCCATCGATATAGATGGAGAGACCTTGTGGTGTTGCAATTAGAGGAGAGGCAGAAAAGCCGCGGAAATTAACGTCTTGTTGGAATGGATTACCTGAGTTATCACTGACTGTGATCGATTGCAGTTGTTCATTGAGAAACTGCGTTGCATTGATGGCACCGGATTTCTTTATGTCTTCTCCAGTAGCAGTTTGGATATTGGTCGAGATTTGGTCTTCGTCGAAGTCGACGCCCGGTAAGGGAGTGATGAGTTTAAATGGTTCACCAATTACTTCAACATCATCGACTTCGAGGATCTCAGGGGAAGTTTCATCATCCGCAACTTCTTCAGGTATCTCCTCGATAAGCTCATCTGCTTCATCTACAAGTTCTTCTTCAAATTCAATAGGAGCAGTTTCTTCTGTAGGGTCAATGAAAATAGTACCGTCATCGACAACTTCATTGGTGGGTGCCTCTTCTAGAATTGTCTCCTGTTCATCATCAATGATTATTTCACTTGTATCATCTGCAAACACCTCTTCTTCTGTTGTAGACGTAGTTACTTCCTCAGGCCCTACGAGAGGTTCTTGCTCGACGATTTCTTCTACTGGTTCTATTATTTCAGGTTCAGTTTGCTCTAATGCTTCAATTTCTTCTTGGTATTCTTCCTCAAACTCTTCTAACGCTTCTTCTTCTCCATACTCTCCAAAGTCAATATCGAGGTCGTCTACCTGAGCTAATAGGAAGTTCCTCTGAGGATCAATTTTGAATAGTGCAGATTGGTCAACAAATCGGCGATGAGGGTTCATTAGCTTGAATTGAATCGATTGCTCTAGAAAATCATCATGGAGATGATTAGCAAGTTCTCGGTTCGCAGACGCAGGACATATGGCCACGACCATCGAACCGATAATTATCGTTTTTAAGCAATGAAACAAACTCATCTTGTTAAGTTAACAAAATAAGTTCAAAAACACTAGTAATTATAGGTTTTTATTAGGTTTTTTGGATTATTATTACTTTATATTTTAGGAGGAATTCCTGTTTTTGTAGAGCTCCAATCAATTGTTATTACAAATAATAGCGATTTAATCTTTTACAAAACGGTTGTGCATCTGCTTAAACAGCTAAAAGAGTATGTTATTCAATCAGTTAGCAAAAATAAATCTATATCAAGACATTTATGAATAAATTATGAGAAATTCAGGCAGTATAGAAATCAAAAATAATTCCTATAAGTAAACATCCCTGTTTACGTTCCAGAAAACGGAAACTTCTTAAGGGGTACGCATTGTATTTAGATGTTATCTAGTGCAGTTTTGTTCTTGGTTTGGTTTTCATTGTTAAAAAGTTGGCAATCGTCATGAAGGTTGTGCGAATGAAACCGTGTATCGCCATGAGGTGCATTTTATACAATGACCAATATACAAAGCGAGCAATGACACCTTCAATAAACACCCGACTCGAGAATTTGCGCGAGACGGTTCCCATTAAACTGCCTACAGTGGTATAACTACTTAAATTGATCAATGAGCCATAATCTACATACTTGTATTCAGGCATCTTATCTTTACCGGCTAGACGGTATTTGATTGATTTATATAATAAAGATGCTTGTTGGTGGGCAGCTTGAGCTCTTGGCGGAACAAATTTCCCATCTTCCATAGGGCAGGCTGCACAATCGCCCATCGCGAAAATGTTTTCGTCATTGGTAGTTTGTAAGGTTTTATGTACTGATAATTGATTTATTCTATTGGTTTCTAGTCCATCTATCTCGGCCAGAAATTCAGGGGCCTTAATACCTGCAGCCCAAACTTTTATCTCAGCGGGGATCAACTCGCCACTTTCTGTTTTAAAACCTTCTTTAGTAGCTTCGCTCACACGCTCACTGGTATGTAGTTGAACATTTAGCTTTTCCAGAGTTTTTGCAGTTTGTGCGGATAACCGCTCTGGCAGGCCAGGTAAGATACGATCCGCAGCTTCAATGATATGGATCTCAATATCGTTTTCAGGGTCAAACCGATTTAGACCCATCGTGGCTAATTCACGGATTGATTCATGTAATTCCGCGGCAAGTTCAACACCAGTTGCGCCTGCACCAGCGATAGCAACGTGCAATTGGCCCTCTTTTAATGGAGTTTCCTGTGTATGTGCGATATAGGCGGATTTCAGTAAATCTTGGTGAAATTTATCTGCTTGCTCACGACTATCTAGGAAGTAGCAATGTTCTTTTACACCCTTAATGCCAAAATCATTTGTAACACTGCCGACGGCTAGAATAAGAGTATCGTATTCGAAAGAACGTGAAGGAATGTATTCATTGCCATCTTCATCGACTTGAGGGGCAGTGATGACCAACTGTTTTTCTCGATCAACTTTGATTGCTTTGCCTAAACGAAATAAGAAGTGGTTAACATGTGCGTGAACCATATATCCGGTTTCATCGCCATATGAGTTCAAACTACCAGCGGCTACTTCGTGTAATAAAGGTTTCCAGAGATGTGTGCGAACAGAATCGATCAACATGATCTGTGCTTTTTTCTTTTTGCCGAATTTTTTACCTAGCTTTGTTGCCAGTTCTAGGCCAGCAGCACCACCACCGACAATGACAACTTTGTGTAAATTTTCTGGTATTGTTTTATTGGTCATTATTATTGTTTTCCGAATAGTGTTTTTTCTCTATAGTACAAGATTGTTACACCGCAACAAAATGGTAATTAAAAAAATGCAAGATCAAAACCAAACAGAACTTGAAGCTGCAGCATTTCGTCGTTTACTGGAGCATCTTCGTGAGCACACAGAAGTACAAAATATCGACTTGATGAATTTAGCAGGTTTCTGTCGTAATTGTTTAGCAAAATGGTATTTAGCAGCTGCCGAAGAGCAGGGCAGTGAAATGTCATACGATGATGCGAGAGAATATGTGTATGGAATGACCTACCAAGAATGGAAAGAAAAATATCAAAAATAATAGTTTAAAGCGGACTTATTTTGAATCCAGATTGTTCAAGCAATTTCAATAAACCTTTTTCACCAGGAAGATGTAAAGCTCCTACTGCGACAGTTGTGGCACCTTTTTCGAAATAAGGCAGGATACGATCATGCATTCGTTGGTTTCGATCAAATACCATGGTCTGCATATAACGCTCGAATAAAGCCTCATCTTGATGAGGCTGCTCATTAAATTTGACCAACCCTAGTAGGTTATTTCGCATATGCATATCCACAAGTTGCTTGGTATCTGCAATGATTTTGGAGCGATTACAAATGGTATCGCCAAGAATAGTCAGCTGATCTTGTTTGGATATACTGGCTAGAGAATCAACTAGTTCCTGCATGGTCTCGATGCCAATGACTTCTAAGCCTCGTGAGCCAGCGTAATTCATTAAAACCTGATCCAGGCTTGGTTGCCTGGTGGGTTTTGGTGCTCCGATGGTGCTGAACGCAGCCCAGGGTTTGATACGTTTGGCATCATTGGTTTCGTAACCATATTGTGACAACTGGTTTCCTAGAATATTGAGCAGGATAGGGTCGATTTTTCCTTTTAATGACTCACCATCTTTATAAAACATGGCTTGTTGAAAAATATCATTGGTTTCCTGGCTAAGTTGGATTTCCATTAAATAAGTTTTGCTTTGATAAATGGCTAGACGGACCTGCGGCGGGAATCGCGTGGCCATTTGGTCCTGAGTATGGATGGTTCCGTACAGGAAATTTACTTTATCGTCTTTTACTGCCTTCCAGATAAGAGATTCTGTATAGGGGTAATCTGAATAATCGCGGATGTTTTCTGAACTGATTGGTAACTGGTATGGTTCACATGCCACCTTTTGAGTATCGCTAGCATTTTCGCTTTGACTAATAGATGGTATTAGGCCAAACCAGAATAATGTACAAGATAATAGTATGGGTAATTTATTGAACATATCGATATGACTGTCGTTTCAGAATAATGTTACATGATTAATAAACAGGATTCGGTTAATATGGCATTTATCATATTATTCAACAAGATAGTAGACGAAGTTTGAATATTAAACACTATAATAACAAAAGCTCAAGCAAACTCACTTCATGTCTAATACCATTCATTTTAGTGATTGTGTTTGTTTTAGTATCGTGTACTAAGCAAGAATATATCGCTGAGCCGATAGATACGGATGATATTTATCATCAAATAGATGATAAAGCATTCAGTGATGAGTCATTCCAAAAAATTATCCAATCTGAAATAGCAAGTTTCAATATTGATAATAAAGATTTAGATTTTTTAACGGTATCTATGTTGTATTTCAACCCTGAAATACAAACCTTGATTCAAGACATCCCAATACAAGAGTCTCAAAAAATTGTTGCATTAACACGTACCAATCCCACCATACAAATTCCTCTTGAATATCACAGCGAAATATTTGATGGCTTTTCACCCTGGACAATTGGATTAGTTAAAAGCTTCTTTTACGAACGCCAAGGTAAGCGCGATGCAAAAACCTTAATCGCTGAAGCAAATATACAGCAATCAAAATTGCAGATAGAAAATAAGGCATGGGAATTATATTTAAATCTTTATCGAGCTTATTGGGAATTTTATCTTAATAAATACCAGTTGAATATTTTAAAAAAAGAAATTGAAATAAAAGCTGAAGTAGTAGATTTATTATTAAAACGTCGAGAGTTTGGTGAAGCAAGTAACTTTGAAATCTCAACAGCGCGATTAAGTCTGCAACGTGAATTATTGGAGCAGACTCAATATATTAGAAACATGCATCAGGCATATCATACGATATTGACTTTGATAGGTGTTGATAAAAGAGCCTTGGATATTACAGAACTCTTTTTCACATTAGATTTGGAATTTTATACAAGTTTTGATTTATCAGAACAAGATTTAAAAGAAGCCGCAATTCATCAACGCACAGATTTTTTAATAGCATTACAAACTTATTTGAGAAACGAAGCAGAATTAAAATTACAAATCGAACAGCAATACCCTGATGTTAATTTGTCACCTGGGTTTGTTTATGATCAAGGCGATCAAATACTTTCCTTAGGATTAAGTTGGATTTTACCTTTATTGCATAACAATGAACCAGCAATTGATAAAGCGATGAAGGTTAGAGAAAAACAACAACAACAAATTATTTCTATGCAAACTAAAATGCTTAATCAAATTCAATATCGATTAAATGATTTTAATTTACGTGTTGTTGCGAGAAAAATAGCACTTGATTTATTAGACCAATTTCATCAAAGACATGAGATAATTCAAACTCAATATGAGTTGGGTGCAATTGATCGATTAGAGTTTTTACGTGCAGAATTAGAACGTATTAATTTACAGCAATCATTGATTAAACTAACCGTAGAGGAAGTTTTAGCAGTTGGTGAATTACAATCAGTCGTTCAATATCCAGTATTTGACCAAGTGAATATAAAACGACTTGTTTCAAAACTTATAGAATTAAGAATAAATAAAGATCAATAACATGAAAAATTTTATCAGATTTATCATTGTTGCCATTATATTTTTAATTATCACTTGGCTCTTGTTAGAAAAAACATCATTTATGAGTTCATTTTTTGGAGAGAATTTCGAAATTTCCGAGTTAGAGGAAGATGGCGATAGCAATAATGATGAGGAGAAAGATTTTTCAGATGATGACGATGATGATGTTCCACTTAGATTGGTACAAAAAAATGATTTAATTTATGTGAACCTTAATGCGCAGCAACAATTTATAAGTGGCTTAAAAACTGAAGTGGTTAAAATTCAAGAATTCAGGGAAGAAATCTTAGCTTATGCAAATGTTATTTCTTTAGAAGAATTACAAAAAGATAAGAGTGCTTATGAATTAATCATAGCAGATATCGAAATTGCTAAAATTAATTTAGCGAATACCACAAATGTTTATAAGAACTTAAAAGAACTTAACAGTAGAACAGATAATGTTTCTTCAAGGAAGTTATTGGAAGCTAAAGTGCTGAAAGATCTTGATGCGTCTAAACTTAATCGACTTAAAATTTCTCTTACGAATCATCAAAATAGTATGACCCAAAAATGGGGCAAAGAGTTAGTTGAAATAGTATTATTTGATAAATCGGATTTGTATCAAGACTTATTAGGTTTTAAACAATCACTTATTCTTTTGAGTTTAAAGCCAAATCAAACAATGCCTGAAAATATTAAAACTGTTTTTATAAATAAAAACAATAATAGATTAGAAGCGCGAGAGGCTAGTTTAATCTCAGCTTCAAACGTAATTAATAGTTCTATACAAGGAGAAAGTTTTTATTTACATACAGATTCAAAAAATTTAAGACCTGGTATGAGACTCAATGTTTGGATTCCCAAAAACGAACGATATCTTCATGGTGTAGTTGTTCCTGATTCTTCCATCATTTGGCACCTAGGCGTGCCATGGGCTTATGTTCAGGAATACGATGAATATTTCATAAAAAAAGCACTGGTAAATCCTATTGACACGGGCTCAGGTTGGTTCGTTTCAGAAAATTTTACTCCTGGTGATAAAGTTGTCGTTGAGGGAGCACAATTATTGTTATCTGAAGAGTTCAGAAATTTTATTCCAGATGAAGATGATAAACCTTAATACAAGTAAAAGGTTATGCTTGCATCACTAATTCGTTTCTCTATTAGATACAGTGGGGTAATTATTTTTATATCCTGTATGTTGATTTTGTATGGAGCATATAGAATCAATAATGCGGGTTTAGATATATTTCCTGAATTTTCTCCTAAACTGGTTGTTTTGCAAACTGAGGCTCGCGGTTTTTCCACCGAACAAGTAGAAGTTTTAGTAACGCAGCCAATAGAGAATGCCTTAATGGGAATGATAGGGTTAGATAAAATTCGTTCGGAATCTATTCAAGGTTTATCCATCGTGAATGTTTTTTTCAAGGAAGATACCGATGTTTTTCGTAATCGACAACTTATCAATGAACGTCTTATGGGTATTAATAGCCAGTTACCTGAAGGTGTTGGTGCTGTTGTTCCAGCACCAATGGCATCATCTTCAGCAACTGTCATGACAATCGGTGTGCAATCAGACATTCTTGATTTAATCGATTTAAGAACAGTTGTTGATTCTGGTTTGGTTCCTCGTTTATTAAGTGTTCCTGGAGTTGCTGATGTTAATATTTTTGGTGGGCATGTTAAGCAATTACAAATACAAATAAAGCCTGAAAAATTAAAACTGTATTCGATAGGTATCGACGAAGTATTAAACAGTGCTAAAAAAGCCAGTGTGATTTTTGGGTCTGGATTTATAGAAAATTCTAATCAAAGAATCACTTTAAGTTTTGATAGTAAAACAATTAAGCCAGAAGATATTGGAGGTATAGTACTAAAACAATTTACTGAAAATACTATTTATCTAGAAGACGTAGCAGATATTTTTTATGGGCCTGAACCTGCGATAGGTGCAGCATCGATTATGGGTGATTCAGGTATTGTTATGATGATAATAGGACAATTCGATGCAAACACGCTTGCTGTTACAAATAACATTGAAAATGTATTAAAAGATTACGAAGTTATTTTAACTAAACAAGGCATTAAGCTTTATTCCGATCTGTTTCGCCCAGCAAACTATATTGAAAACTCAATAAAAAGTATTTTTGGACATTTATTAGTAGGTGGTTTTTTTGTTGTCATCATAATTTTTCTGTTTTTATTTAATGTTCGCACAGCTTTTATATCTGTAGTTGCGATTCCTTTATCTTTGATGAGTGCAATTATTGTTCTTATTGAAGCGGGAATAAATCTTAATATTATGATCATTGGAGGTTTGGCTATAGCATTAGGAGAAGTAGTAGATGATGCCATTATCGACACAGAAAATATTTATCGTAGATTAAGATTAAATCGAAAATTAAAAAATCCAGAGCCATTATCAAAAGTAGTTTATGATGCATCTATGGAGGTAAGAGGTTCCGTTGTCTATGCAACTTTTATTGTGGCTGCAGCGTTTATTCCTCTACTAACGTTAAGTGGTTTAGCTGGGCGATTATTTTCTCCACTAGGAATAGCTTATATTCTTTCAATTATGATGTCGTTATTCGTTGCTTTGACTGTAACTCCAGCATTGTCTTATATCTTACTCGCTAATGATAATTTGAAATCTAATGAACCTCCTTTATTAAGATTTATCCAGCCTATCTATTCATGGGTATTACGTGCTACCTGCTCAATGCCAATTCTTACTTTAATTTTATCGATAGTCTTATGTTTGTTTGGGATTTCATATTTACATGACTTGGGTGGTAGCTTCTTACCTAAATTAAGAGAAGGGCATTATATTGTCCATACCACTATGCAACCTGGAACTGCATTAGAAGAATCTATTAGAACTGGTAATAATATTTCAGAAGAAATTATCAATATAAATGGCGTCCGCTCTATTTCTCAGTGGGCTGGTAGAGCAGAAAGAAGTGCTGATAGTTTTGGTAGTCATTACAGCGAGTTTGAAGTTGACTTATATACTTTAAGTGGTCAGGAACAACAGAAAGTTTTAGATGAAATAAGAGAGATATTAATTTCTTTTCCAGGATTATTATTCGAAGCTCATAATTTTTTATCAGAGCGTATCTTTGAAACAATCTCGGGATATTCCTCTCCAGTCGTTATCAATATATATGGTAATGACTTAAATACTTTGGATCAAAAATCTAAAGAAATTGCAGAAACATTAAGAACAATAGATGGCGCGACAGATGTTCAAATTAGAGCGGTTTCTGGTACTCCAGTCATGTCGATTGATGTTCAAGAAGATGAATTGAGTCAATATGGCTTAAGACCATTAGATGTTTTTGAAGTTGTCAAAACTTCATACCAGGGAGTTGTTGTTGGAAATTATCAAGAAGGAGCTTTAATAAGGGATATTAATGTTATCTTGGATGAAAGTCGAAACAATATAAATAATCTATATTCTTTACCTATAAAGACAAATAATGGACGAATTATAGAGTTGCAAGATGTAGCGCAAATTGAACAAATAACTGGTCGTTATAATATTCTTCATCAGAATGCTCAACGTTTACAGTCAGTCACTTCTCATGTGAAAGATAGAGATTTAATATCGTTCATCGAAGAAGCTGAGCAAAAAATTCTAGATAAAATTAATTTTGATGGAGTGACTTCGCCTGAATTTACTGGTGCTGCTTTAGAAAGAGCTAAAGCAAAAGAAGAATTGTTTGTACATTCTATTTTAGTTGGTGCATTTATTCTTATTTTAATTCTTATCGCTGTTGGATCTATTCGTCACATGTTTTTAATCATGTTAAATCTTCCTTTCTCAATGGTAGGTGGTGTTGCTGCTGCGGTTATTACTGGAGCTTCTTTATCTGTTGGTTCTTTAGTTGGGTTTGTTACTTTATTTGGTATTACAGTGAGAAATTCAATTATGTTAATTAGCCATTATGAACATTTAATTCATGTTGAAGAAATGTCGTGGAATATAGAAACGGTGATTCGTGGCGCACAAGAACGATTACCTTCTATACTAATGACGGCTTTAGTAACAGCGTTAGCCATGTTGCCGATAGCACTTGATAGCGATAACCCAGGTCGAGAAATTATGGGGCCCATGGCCGCGATAATTATTGGTGGTTTAATTTCTTCGACGATACTTAATTTATTGATCATGCCTTCCGTGATGCATAAGTTTGGAAACTTTAAATCTGCTCAATAGTTATAGTACGAAAGTATTATCTTCTGCCCATCTCAAATTAATAAATATCATTAAATGATTGATATCAAAACTGAATATTATTTTTTATGAAATAATTTCTTGTCGTGAAATTGTTATGAAAAAGTAATATGATATTACTTAATAAAAAACAATAAAAAACGGAATTATCCCCAACCATTTGTAGTTTGTATTCATGTTTTGTATCGGCATTAGTACTAGAGAATGTCCTCTTAGTTTGTATTGATGTAGGGAGGGTCGCAAGATGACAGCAGCAGTTTTTAATAAAACATTTTCTGATTATGAATTTCAACCGGTGATAGAAGCACCTGTTGATACAAATAAGTATCAGATTAATGATATTGTTGAGCGCCTTAATCAGTCTAAACAAGAATTTGCTAACTTATCTATTGAATCTCGTATTTCACTTATCGATTCTATTCACCAAGGTTTTAAAAAGGTCACAAAGCGTAGTGTTCAAGCAAGTTGCGCTGCTAAAGGTATAGAGTTTGGCACACCTGCTGAAGGAGAAGAGTGGATATCAGGTCCATTATGTATCTTCCGCCATTTACGCTTACTCAAAGAATCTTTGGAGCAAATTAAAAAGACAGGCACTACTAAGATTGAACAACCAGCTACATTATCGAATGGCCAATTAAGTATTCCTATTTTTCCAAATAGATTAATTGATAAAACTTTATTTAAAGAAGCATCTATAGAAATGCGTATGGATAAAAATTATGATTTAAACGCATTAGAAAAGAATAGAGCCTCTTTTTATCGTAACAATAAACACGATGGAAAAATTGTATTAATACTAGGAGCAGGTAATTTATCATCTATACCTGCTATGGATGTGCTTACCAAAATGTTCAATGAAGGTAAGTCATGTATTTTAAAGATGAACCCAGTAAATGCTTATCTAGGTTACTTTATTGAAGAAGCATTTAAAGAAGCGATTGAAAAAAACTATTTAGCCGTCGTATATGGTAAGGTAGAACAAGCAAAACGTTTATTAAATCATGATGAAATAGATGAGTTGCATATTACTGGTTCTAATAAAACGCATGACTATATTTATTGGGGAGCACCAGGAACTGAGCGTGCAAATAGAATGGCACGTAACCTTCCAGTTAATACTAAACCAAGTACTTCCGCATTAGGCAATATTTCCCCTGTTATTATATTTCCAGGCAAATACACAAAAGAAGAGTTAGCTTTCCAAGCAGAAGATATTGCAAGCTCATTAAATTTTAACTCAGGCTATATGTGTTCAGTTCCAGTTTCATTGTTCACATATAAATACTGGCCGCAACGGGCTGAATTTTTAACATTGTTAGAAACAGAAATTTCTAAATTAGAACCTCGAAGAGCTTATTATCCAGGAGCCAAAGAACGTTGGCATAATATGGTTATGAGTTCAATGAAATTTAAAGTGCTTGGAGAAGAGCAAAAACATTCTACACCATGGGCGTTTGCAAAAGGTATATCTGAAGATCAATATGATTTTGAGTTATATCAAAATGAGCCTTTCTGTGCTGTGATCAGTGAAACAACACTCAATGCAGAAGATGAATTGGCATTTCTGAATAAAGCAGTCTATTTTGTGAACAATAAAGTGTGGGGTACTTTAAGTGCAAGTATTATCATTGATCCACGTTCTGCAAAAAATAAACAAATCTCATCAGCTCTAGAAAAGACAATAACAGATTTAGAATATGGCACGGTCGCTATTAACTCTTCTTTCACAGCTTTAAGTTTTATCACCGCTGCTGCTGCTTGGGGTGCTTATCCAGGATCTGTCTTAAGTAATATTCAAAGTGGCAGAGGTTGGATACATAACACATCTATGGTGGAAGGCATTGAAAAAATGGTTGCTAAATTTCCCATAGTCAGTTCTAGAAAACCGTTTTATTTCACATCACATAAAAAGAAATTATCTTTGGCGCATAAATTATTGGATTATGAAATGAATCCAAAATGGAGTAATGTGTCATCTATTCTACTCGATATGGTCTTTGTTTAAGGTAATAATATATATTCTTGAACCCATCCTCTTGAGTTGTATCTTAAATCAGTAAGAATAATTAATATTGTCAAGCATAAAGCACTGATAAAAACAACTTTATTTCTATAAGTCGTTGAATTAAAAAGGAAAGCGTGACTCTGTTAATAATTCTGCTATGATTTAGCATCTTATTTGTAATAAATGAATCAATTTTCGAACAATATTGGAATTTAATTAAGTACAGCAATGGCTATTAGTGTTCTTATCATAGACGATTCAGAAGAGTATCGAGCTTTATTAAAAATTTGGTTAAAACGTGAAGTCGAGGATGTTCAAGTCCATGAATACGATGCACTAAGATTGCCCAAACCCGATCACAGCTTTAATTGGTCTGAATATGATGTGGTTATTCTTGATTATCAATTGGGCAAAGAAGACGGACTCACTTGGCTCGAAGAATTTCAAACTCTTTCCGGTTATCCACCAACAATTGTTCTAACAGCTGAAGGTGACGAATATGTCGCTTTGAGGGCTATGAAGATTGGCGCGAGTGATTACATTAATAAGCGCGACGTGACAGGTGGTCGTTTAAATGAAATGATTGCTGACGCACTACAGTTTACACCGCGTAAGCAAGCTCATCATGATAAAACAGTGCGCGATGCTAACGATATGTTGGATGAATTGCGTGAATCAAAAATGACATCGGATATGTCGTCCAGTTATAAATTTGTCAGTCGTATAGGTGGTGGTTTGACCTCGGACGTTTTTTTAGCAGAACGTCTAGAAGATCAACAGAGTGTTGTACTCAAAATACTCAATATCTCTAATGTTCAAAGTGAAACCTATATAAAACGCTTTATTCAAGAAGCAAAATTACTCTCACAACTGAATAATCCATTTGTTGCGAATATTTTTGAATATGGTGTAACAAATAATGATTATGTTTATATCGTAATCGAGTTTTTTCCTCGAGGTGATCTTAAACATCGTTTAGAACTTAATTTCGATGCTGAGATTGCAACTTTATATATCAATCATATTGTGCATGGGTTAGCTGCTATCCATAAAGTTGGCATTATTCATCGTGATATTAAACCTGCCAATATCATGTTTCGTGGTGATGATAGTTTAGCTTTGGCTGATTTTGGGATTTCAAAAAATCTATATGATGATGGTGATCTAACTGCAGTTGGTCAAATATTGGGGACACCACATTACATGAGTCCGGAACAAGGTTTGGGTAGACCGACAGATGAACGTTCAGATATTTATAGCGCTGGTGTTATTTATTATGAATTACTGACTAAACATAAGCCTTATATGGGGAAGTCGCCATCAGCGTTGATTTTTCAGCATGTCAATAATGAAATACCAAGATTGCCTTCCCATATGATGCATTACCAATCAATTATTGATAAGGCTATGGCGAAGAACCCAGAAGATAGATATCAAACTGCACAAGAATTTATCGATGTACTTAATGCTGCGGAACAGGGTAATTTTGATATTGCTTAATTCTATTAATAAATTAGCTATTTGCCTGTTTAGATTTTAATTGTCGCAACCATTGCTCCGCATGATTTCTAGTTTGTTTATAAGATAAAGCACGCGTGAAAGATTTTTCAGATAAAGCTAACTCATTTTGTTCGTATGCTGCAATACCTAGAAATATTAGCGCTTTAGAACGTAGTTTATAATCTTTATCTTCAACAACCGTTTTAAATGCTGCAATTGCTTTATCCCACTTTTCAGTTTCATAGTAGAGCTGACCAAGTCGAAAACTAATATCGGAACTAGGGCTATTTTTTGAAATAGTTGTTAACGTTTTTATCGCTTTAGTTTGTTCTTGCGCAAGGATCCAACTATTCGCTAGTAGCTCTAAAGTTTTTTTAGTACGTTTGATAGAGCCATTAGATAATTCTTGTTCCAGTAATGTGCCAGCTTTAAATGGCATATTATGATAATTGTAACTGTTTGCTAAATTTAAAATTTCTTTTTCATTGAACAAGCCTTTTTTATAAGCTAATTCAGATATAGCCAATGATTTCTTACTGTTGTTTGCTAATTGATAAATGGTAGCAAGTTGTAACCATAATTGTTTTTCAGTTGGTTTTTTACGAACCAATGATTCATAGACTGAAGCAGCATTTTTATATTGTTTAATTTGGATATAAGCAGAACCTAATAATTCATACCAATTAGTAGGCGCATTTTTTTTCAATTTAATTGCAGACTTTAGATGAGGTATCATCGATTGGTATTGTTGTAGGTTATAGTAAACCATTGCGGCTAGTATATAACCGTCCGTATCCATTTTAGGTTTAGTATTAAGCCATTTTTCAAGGTAGATTTTTGCTTGTTTATCATCATTATCCAAGGAATAAATTTTTGTTAGATTGAATAATAATTTTTGCTGCACATCTTTTGGTAGTACATTTAGACTTATGGCTTTTGCAAATGCGGCTTTGGCATTTTTGCTATCATTCGCTTCATAAAACGCGAACCCTAACGTTTGAAACGCTATGGCTTGATCATAAGGTTTATCTTTAATTTTTGATAATAATGGTCGTATCTTCTTAATTGCTTCTTTTGGTTGCCCCGCGCTTAATGATTCTTGAGCTGCTGATATTACTTTATAAGATAGACTAGATAGAGCTTGTTCTTTAGCTAAGCTAACAGAAGAAAAAGCCGTTAAAGTTAAAAGAATTGAAGCAGAAAGTAATAAGCGTATTTTCATCATAACTATTTTTGCAGTTTGAATTTTACATTTTGTCGAGCGCGGACTTCTATTGGCTTACCGTTTTCAGTTTCAGGGTTAAATTGCCATCGAGTAATTACCTTGAGTACTGCACGGTTAAAAATATCTGAAGGTGATTTGATAATCACAGGGTCTTTTACTTTCCCATCTTTAGTAATAGTAAATTCAACAACAACAATTCCTTCAATCCCTGAACGTAACGCTCGACGTGGGTATTCTGGTTGTACTTTTAAAGTTGGTTTGATGTCCGTTAATATGCCACGACTTGCTTTCATTGAAACAGCATCAGATGTGTTTGGTGCTGATTTAACAAAATCTCCAATAAAAGGCGTGCCTTCAACATTGAGTGGAATGTCTAAGTTAGGTATTTGAACATCCAACTGTGATACATCTGGTTTTGATACTTCGGGTTGAGGTACATCTGGAGGTGGAGGTACCTCATCGGGAGGTGGTGGTTCTTCTAATTCTTGTTCGGGTTTGACTTCATCTGGTGGTGTTACTTCTTCTTTTAATCGAATGAAATCAACTAAGTTGACTGAATCAAACGAACGAGCTCTGAAATCTTCGTTCGTTACCAATTGCATAATGAAATAAAAAATAAATAAATTCGCAATAAATGCAAAAAAAACAAAAGCTGGAGTACGTGATAAAGAAGACCACATTGGAATATTTACTTATTCTTGCTTTGCTGCAATAGAAACATTGGAAACACCGGCTAATCGAACTTGATCTAATACATCTATAGTAACGCCTGTATTCGATTTTTTATCCGCCATAATAATTACGGTGCCTTCCGGGTTTTGAGCTGTTAAACGTTCAACATGTGCACGTACAGAACGAAGTTTAACTTTTTTGCCTTCAATCCATACTTCACCGATTTCATTAACGCCAATAATAAGCGTGCCTTGTTCTTGACGAGTAGCTGTTTTAGCCGATGGTCTGTCAACTTCAATGCCAGACTCTTTGGTAAATGAAGCGGTGACTAAAAAGAAGATAAGTAAAATAAACACCATATCAATTAATGGTGTTAAGTTTACGTTAGAAGCTACATTATCGTTATTCGTATGACGGTTACGCATAATATTTAGTGTGTTAATAAATCTCTGGTTTTATCTAATTGGTTTTGTGCTCTGCGGCTTAAATCAGTACTAAAGTAGAGTGCGACAATGGATGTGACCAAGCCTGCAGTTGTTGGTAATAACGCGCGCGAAATACCATCGGCCATACCTCTTGCATTGCTAGTACCGAAGACATTTATCACATCGAAGATAGTAATCATTCCTGTCACCGTTCCTAACAAACCTAACAGCGGCAACACAGCAATTAAAGTGTTAATTGGTATCAGGTTATATTTTGCACTGACTTGAATATCCGCTAATAAGCCTTCACGAACCATTTTCGAATGCCATGAGTTTTTATCGGTCCGTTTTTCCCATTGTTTAATGGTTTTATTATGAATTTTTTTATAACCGACTAAAAAAAACCAGTAGCGTTCAATGATCAAACTCCATAACAGAATTGAAGAAAGTAAGATCACAAATAGTACAGGACCACCTTGGTCGAAAAATTCGTTAAATTGTATATAAAAGTTATACATTGGCTCGCTTAGATTGTTTGAATTCTGCCAGTTGAGCAATAAAGCTTTTGCTTTTTTCATCTAAGGTTTGAACAATGCTATTACTTTTACCTGAAATGAAACTGTGCAGTAACAATAATGGTATTGCGACAACAAGCCCCATAACCGTTGTGACCAATGCTTGAGAGATACCATCAGACATGGCTCTCGGATCACCTGTGCCAAATAAGGTGATCGACTGGAAGGTTTCAATAATACCGACGACAGTACCTAATAGGCCTAATAGTGGAGCGATTGCCGCTAGTAGGGCAAGTATGTTCATACCACGTTGTAGTTTCGGTAACTCTTTTAAGATGGCTTCATCGAGCTTGAATTCTAAAGTTTCAACATCAACGTTTGTATTATCTTTGTAGACCTTCAAAATACGACCTAATGGATTATTTTTTGCAGACTTGGTTTTTAACTGACCACGAACTTTTGAACCTGTAATGCTTAAGCTAATAATACGTTCAATTGAAATTAATAAACCGATAATACCAACCGCAATAATAATATAACCAACGAGTCCACCTTGCTTAATACGTTCCATGGTATTTGGGACTTGAACGAGTAAGGCCAACATTGCACCACGGGTTGGATCAAGTGCAATGGAATGACTACCTGAACTAGATGTTTCTAATTCTCTGGCCATAGCACGATAACGAGGTGTTGGTTGGCGACCAGGTTCTACTAATCTTCCTGTTTCTGGAAGATAACGTAGATAATTGCCTTCAGCGAAGGTATTAAAACTTCCTACGCGAGTTACATTGACTTGAGCTTCTTCGCCTGTATTACGTATTACCTTGGTAGGGTATGAAACGACTTTTGCTGATTCAGCCATTTCATCTAATGTCACTAACCAAAGCTTTTCCAGTTCTTGAATAGAAGGTAGTTCTTTACTCTCTATTAGCTGATTTAAGGTTTCAGCTCGTTCGGGTTTTTGAGCTGTGATGATAGAGCCATCTATTACATTATTTATGTCTTGAGAAATTTGTCTCACAATACCATGTAATTCATCCAGTGAGCCGGCTTTGTTATCTAATTGAGTTTGTAGACGGTTGATGTTTGTTTGATTTAATTCATATTTTCTTCTGAGACTATCACCGCGTGATTCTTCTTTAGTGTATTTTTGTTTTATTTGATTAAGTAAAGAAGATTGTTTATCTCTTGCAGCTTTAAATCGTTGTTCACGTTTGTTTAAAGCTTGTTTCTCTTTTAAACGTTCTTGCTTAACTTGATTAACTAATTCATCTAATGAAGTCGCTTTACTTTGACTTTGTGCATTACTAATAAAGAAGACAAAAAATAAAACAGTTGTTATTCGTAAAATCATTTTGCTACCTCCGGTGCTGTGACAGGAACAGCAAATAGATCTGGGGGTGCTTGATTACGTGCTATTTTAATGCCGCGTTGTATGCCTTGGTTTTGCGTGCTATCAAGAATGGTCCATTGTTTGATTTGAGGATCCCATTTACCAACAGTATTTTTATCTAAAGTTGAAAACGCTAGAGCTAATCGTCCTACACGTAAAATATCTACCGTTTGATTTTTACCATTTACATTAATTTCATCTTCATAAGCTTCAATGGTACGACCGTATTCCATCTCTATTTGATACGCTTCCATAATGCGTCGATATTTATCTGGAAGTGTCACATCAGGTCTATCCATAATTTCTTTAATCAATGTGATACGTTCTTCGCGTTCTGATTTTAGGAAAGGAAGATCAAGGCTGATAAATTCTTCTAAGACATTAATCATTTTGAGCATCAAAGGCACAATGTCACGTTGAGTTTCTTCGATATATCCAAGCTGTTTTTGAATCGAAGACAACTCGTCTTGTTGTTTTTTAACAAGTACTTGTAATTGATTGTTATAGCTTACAAGTCCATCCATTGAATGCAGGATAGTTTTATATTCTTGTTCCATCGTTCGGGTTGAATCAGCCAATGAATCGATAGTTTTTTGCGATTGAATATTATTGTTTTGAGATTCTAAAGTCGTTTCGACAGCGGATTTTAGAGGTTCTGCAGCGTTAATCGAAAAAGAAACAATGGCTATGCCAATAAAAGACCAGAAAATTGATTGATACACGAGTATTCCCTAAATACTATAGATAATGATTATTGTTCTCATATTATAACCATGATCTGAATAGATGTTGAATATTCTTTTTTGTGGATAAATATCTATTTTAATATTTATTATTTTTGTGATTTTAATTACTTATACTGTTTTCTTAAATTACTCTAAAAAGGAACAAAAATGAGTCTTAGGTTACGTCTCAGCTTATTAATGACCTTATTATTTTTGATTATTTTAGCTGCAACTGGCTATGTTGTAATCGAAAACGCTCGAAAAGCGATTGAGGATGAAATTCATTCAAGCGCTAAACTGACAATTCAACTGCTTGAAATTGCCTTTAGTAGCGTTGAAAACCAATCTACTCAGAAAAAAGTTGAATTATTGGAAAAAATTTCAAATATGGAGAGTAGTCGTCATTTAACAATTGACCTGATACGTCATAGTAATTCCAGGCATGCGCCTTTTTTACCAGAACATAATATCCCTCCTGAGGTGCCAGAGTGGTTTTTAAAACAGGTAAAGCCTAGTCCTATTGAGTTTAGACGGAATTTTCCATCTAACGATTTACCCATTGAAGTCATTATCAAAGCTAACCCTGCGGATGAAATCACTGAGGCTTGGCATGAAACCAAGGGTGTTTTGTTAATTTTGATGATGTTTGTGTTATTTGCGATAGGTCTGGTTTATTACACATTAGGCCGAGGCTTGAAGCCGATCGATAAAATTCTGCAAGGTTTGGATGGAATTGAGCAAGGAGATTATCAATTACGACTTCCTGAATTTAATTTGCCAGAGTTATCCAAGATTTCCGGAAAATTTAATCACATGGCTGGTGTAATGGAGAAAAGTCGGGAAGAGAATAGGGCCTTGACTCAACGCTCTTTAGAAATCCAAGAACAAGAGCGACAAGATCTAGCATTAGCACTTCATGATGAATTAGGGCAATCCATTACCGCCGTAAAAGCAGTTGCAGCATCTATTAATAGTACACAGCAAACGGAAAAACAGATCAATGATAGTGTTGAAGCGATTATTGATGTTTCCAATCGTATGTACGATGTTGCTAAAAATATGATGCAACGATTACGGCCGTCTATTCTCGATGAATTAGGAATTGTTCCTGCATTACAAGAAATGGTCGATGATTGGAACATTTATCATGAAGATGTGTTTTGTCAGTTTAATTTTTCAGGTAAGTTAGATAACTTAAACGAATCTATTAATATTACCTTATATCGAATAGTCCAAGAGAGCCTAACCAATGTTGCAAAACATTCGAATGCGGACAGTGTGAAAATTGATTTAGAAAACCAAAACTCGACCATTCTATTAGTGATTCAAGACAACGGTGAAGGCTTTGATAAAGCGACAACCCAAAAAGGTTTAGGTTTATTAGGTATGAGAGAGCGAGTAGAAGCCCTATCAGGTAGTTTTAAAATAAGCAGTTTTAAAAATGATGGCGTACTTATCAAGGTATCCATCCCAATAATATAATTATAAATATGAATGCACTCAGTAGAAAAATTCGAGTATTACTTGTAGATGACCATGCGGTTGTTAGAGCTGGTTATGAAATGTTACTTAAAAACTCTGATGATATAGAAGTTCTAGGACATGCAGAAAGCGGTGAACAGGCGATTAAGTCTTATATCGATGATATTCCTGATGTGGTAGTAATGGATTTGTCTCTGCCTGGAATTGGTGGCTTAGAAGCTATTAGAAGAATTAAAGCCAGAGATGGTAAGGCAAAAATTTTAGTCTTTAGTATGCATGAAGATACTATTTTTGTAGAGCAGGCCCTACAAGCCGGCGCGAGAGGATATATACCTAAATCAAGTCCACCATCGCAATTAATTGAAGGAATACGAGACGTATTTAAAGGTTCTACTCATATTGATAGCAAAATTGCTGAGAGATTAGCAATTGATAAAGTGCGAGGGGACGATACGCCGTTCAGTAATTTATCAACGCGAGAGTTTGAGATTTTTTGTTTATTGGCAAAAGGCCTAAATACCAGTGAGATTGCTAAACAACTTTCTATCAGTTACAAGACTGTCGCAAATTATAGTACTCAGATTAAAAACAAATTAGAGGTCAATACAGTCGCTGAATTAGTAAGAATGGCGATTCGACATAACATACTTGGTGCGTAAAACGCATTATTTTGGTTCGTTCTAGTTTTTTTCATCCCTCAAAAGGTTTAATATCGCACCATTAAGTATCTTATGATGCTTGAGAGTGCGTTTTTATTCAAAATAACAATATCATCTATTGATAAACGGGGGAGGGTCGTTATGTCGATGATCTTAAGAGTTCTACCACGCTCAATTTTAGCTATTTTATTCCTATGCTTTTCTTTTTCAGTTCAGGCTGATGAATTAAACCCAGCAGATACAGCTTGGATCATGACTTCAACAGCTTTAGTGTTGTTTATGACAATCCCCGGCTTATCATTATTTTATGCAGGCTTAGTACGCAGTAAAAATGTATTAAGTGTGTTGATGCAATGCTTTGCACTTACTTGCTTAATGTCCATTGTTTGGATGGTTTGTGGTTATAGCATTGCGTTTTCTGAAGGCAGTCCTTATTTCGGCGGCTTAGGCAATCTATTTTTAGGTGGCATCGCTGAAGATACTGTTTCTGGTTCTATCCCTGAAAGTGTTTTTGCTTTATTTCAAATGACCTTTGCTGTTATTACTCCTGCATTGATTGTTGGTGGTTTTGCAGAACGTATGAAATTTTCTGCGGTATTAATTTTTTCAACGCTTTGGTTACTTATCGTTTATGCACCAGTAACTCATTGGATTTGGGGCGGCGGCTGGTTAGGTGAAATGGGAGTTATGGATTTTGCTGGCGGTTTAGTAGTTCACTTAACAGCTGGCGCTGCAGCTTTAGTAACAGCAGTTGTTTTAGGTAAACGTAAAGGATTTCCTAAAGAACCAATGCCACCACATAATATGACCATGTGTATCACTGGCGCCGGCATGTTATGGGTTGGCTGGTTTGGTTTTAATGGCGGCAGTGCACTAGCTGCAAATGGTGATGCAGGCATGGCCATGTTAGTGACGCATATTTCAGCTGCGACAGGCGCTTTTACTTGGATGTTAATTGAATGGATCAAATATGGTAAACCAAGTGCTTTAGGGGCTGTGACTGGCATGGTGGCTGGTCTTGGAACGATTACTCCTGCTTCAGGTTTTGTAGGACCTGCGGGTGCTTTGGTTATAGGGTTCGCAGCGGGTATTGTTTGTTTTAATGCAACAATGTTTATCAAACGCGTTTTAGTGATCGATGATTCTTTAGATGTGTTCCCAGTTCATGGAGTCGGTGGTGTTTTAGGTACATTACTGACAGCAGTGTTTGCAAATACTGGTTTAGGAATTTTCAGTGGTCAGGGTTACGCAAGTGAAAATATCAGTTCGATTGTTGGTCAATTATCAGTTCAACTTATTGGTGTAGTTTCAGTACTGGTTTTTACTGTATTTGTTACTTATATCATTTTAAAAATTACGGATTTAATTGTTGGTCTACGCGCTTCGAATGACGATGAGCAAACAGGACTTGATATATCGATGCATAATGAAAGAGGTTATGATTTATAATTAAATTTCTATTCCAATAAAAAAGCCGCGTTAAAGCGGCTTTTTTATTATTACTTAAAAGATAATTTTATTTATCGTCTATCACAATGCCCCAAGGGAATTTACCAACTTCAATAGTTTTGATATTGGTATTATTAGTAGTATCAATCACAGAGACTGTACCACTAACACCATCAGTACTGTATAAACGTGTTTTATCTTGATTCATAGCCAAACCCCAAACGCGTTTGCCGACAGGAATGCTGCCAGTGACTTCCATCGTTTCAGCATCCAGAGTAATAACACTATTTGCTCTACCACCAGCGACATATAAAGTTTTTTCATCACCGCTTAATAAAACATCTTTTGGCTTTGCTTTAGCATCAGGAAGTTGTCCAACAGCTAAAACCTTAAAGGTTTCCATATCGACTTTCTTCACCTCTCCACTGATTTCAGAAGTTGAGTAGGCAGTTTTACTATCAGCACTAAAAGTCGCCGCACGAGGACGCGCGCCAACTAAGATGTTTGAAGCAATTTTATGTGAAGGCACTTCAATCACATGTAACATGTTGGTTGATTCACTGGTGACTATAACGTATTTACCGTCGGGTGAAATTGCTACGCCTTCAGGTTCTAAACCGACTTTAATCTCAGCAATTTGTTCGCCTGTTTTAGGATTGAATGCAGTTGCCTTAGCATCATCTTCATTAGAGATATAAATATTTCCATTAGGATGAACCGCAAAAGTTTCAGGGTCAGAACCTGATTCAAATTTTCGCAAGACTTCTAGACTATTAGGATCAATTACAGCAATTTTATTTTCTTCACTGACTGCTACATATACCTCAGAACCATCGGGAGCGATACCAATACCTCGAGGGCGTTCACCAACATCAATCGTGGCTTCAACTTCTAAAGTACTTCCATTGATCACGCTTACTGTATCGTCTTTTTCATTGGTAACAAAGATACGACCTGTAGGGCCATTCGAAGCCGCTTTGTCGTTCGTATTTGAAGAATCAGATACATTATTAGCATCGGATACGTTTGATTCCTGTTTTTCTGTATCTGAAGAATGCTCTGCGGAGTCATTTCCACAAGAGCCTATAGTTAATAATGTTATCAATAGTAGAATGTATTTCATTTTATTTGCTTACTCCTAGAATATTTTAAATATTATTCACAAACAGAATCAGTGTTGCCTAGACTATCTAAAGTCGGTGGATTTGCAACACCTCGAATCGGTGCCTCGGCATGAATTTTATCGCCTTCAACAATGAGTATAGGTTGGCGTAATTGCCCATTATCTCTAAAGGACATGCTGATTCCTTTTTGACCATCAAAATCTAATTCATTTTTTAGAAAATCGATAATTCTTTTTTGGTCAACTTTATTTTCTCTCGCTACTGTATCGGAAACCATTTTGACTGCAGCCCAACCAGCCCAACCTTCATCTAACATTTTTTCGTTATTGGTTTTGAAAAAACGCTTGTTTAAATCGCGGGCTGCAAATTTCTTGAAACTAGGATGCCAGGTTTGTGATATAGCCTTTGAGTCTGGTTCTTTTTGTTGCCATTGATTTAAAGCATCGTCTTTCATGCGATGGCTAGGAATGGTGTGGAATTGATTAGTTGAACAAACTTGTCTTAAATCATCATCTTCTAAACTTAAGTTGAAAACGGGTAGGTTAGAGTGGTTCTTCGAAATTATAAGAAAATTTTCTTTAGTGTCACTGACTAATATTGCGGCAACAGAACTATCAAGGTTTGAATCGATATTATCAATAGTTGTGTTAGTTAATGTGTATTTTTGACCTAAGAATTCACCTTGTAGATTAGCCTCTACTAGACCTTGGTTAGCTCCAAAGTATGCCTGACTTGATTTATCACCAACGAATAAGAAAGTTGCTTCTATATTTTCTGCATAAGTAAAATCAGTTTGAATTAATAGAAGAAAAAAAATAGTTTTTGTTATCTTTGAAATCATGAATTTCATATTTAGTTCCTAGATAAATTTAGCAATATTACAGTTAATCTAATTCAGTCTATCATTGTAGACCGTTTCATTTACCATAATTTCCCATGATATTTTCCTGAATATTTAGTTTAATAACTTTAAATTCAATAACTTATTATCGACAGTAAGATAAAATTAAATTTTGCTATATGAAACCACTTAACTTTGTAGCAAATATACAACGGTTAACAGATTATATTTCTAATAATGTGCTTCGAACTATTGATTTACCAATATCGAATATCGCTTATAAAAGTGCTATATGTAACTGATATTTTGATAAAACTTGCTAATTATTATGAATAATCGTTGTTATTTTACAACAAACTTAAATTTTTATGTTTTTTTGTTGTAAAAAAGTAGAAATTATGTTGATAAGTTGGTTTGAGTTTGCTATTTTTCGTTTGTCTTTAGAATTATAAGACGCTCATGAGTGGTCTCAAAAACTTCTTACCGTTTGGGGGGATAGTCTTGGGGAGGCCGAATTTCTCTAGAGTACTAAATATTCCTTTAGGAGGATAATGATGAAATCTAATAAAGTACTTAAAGGTGCATTAGTAGCAACAGCTGCAATGTTACCACTTTCACAAGCTGCGCAAGCAGAAGTGAATATTTCTGGTTGGGTGAACGAAGGTTTGACCTGGTATGACGACGGTGTAGGCAGTGATATAGTCCAAACATCTGATAACGGTACTACTTTAGGTACACGTATGACATTTGCAGGTTCTTCAGAAGTTGGCGCTGGATTAACTGCTGGTTTCGAAATAATCTTAGAGCCTAGTGCTACAGGTAACCTTTTAGGCTTTGGTTCAAGCGGTATCGGTGATGCTGGTGAAAACCAAAATGGCCACGCTATTGGTGTTTTAGGCAACAGCTTAAACATCGGCGGTTCTTGGGGTAAAGTGACTGTTGGTTTACAAACAATGCCTACTGATAACATTGCTGTATTAGCTGATCCTTCACTTACACTTTGGGCTTCTATTTCTCCAGTTTTCCGTGGTAATGGCGCTACAATCCAAGGTTTAGGTGCTGGTGCAACTAAAACAACTTGGGGTTCATTCTTACAATGTCTTGGTACTCCTGGTTTAGGTATTGGTATTGATTGTAATGGTGTATATCGTCAAGGTATTCGTTATGATTTACCTGCTTTTGGACCTGTTAGTGTTGCTGTAGGTTACGCAAACGATGATATTTATGATATTGCTGTTAAATACAGCGGTAACATTGGTCGTATGACTGCTAACGTTCATGGTGGTTACAGCATTAACCAAGGTGCTGCTGGCGCTGGTGGTACAGAAGCTGAAACTTTTCAAATCCAAGCTGGTTTAATGGATTCAGTAACTGGTATTTTCGGTTCAATCGCATATCAAACTGAAGAAGCTGATGGCGTTGCTGCAGGTACTGTTGCTGGTGATGATACTGATGCATACTGGATCAAAGCTGGTATTAAGAAAGGCTTTACCAGTGTTGGTGATACTTCAATAGCAATCCAATACGGTTCTTATAATGACCAGTTTGGTACTGCTGCTGACGGTATTACAGGCTCTGAAGTTGAGCGTATTGGTTTTGAAGTTAACCAATATTTCGGTAGCTCTTTAATCCTTTATGGTGTTTATGAGCAGTTAGATCTAGATGTTGATGGTGCTGCAGCTGGTTTATACGGCGGTGCTGAAGAGTTAGATACCTTCACATTAGGTGGTACATACTTCTTCTAAGAAGCTAAATTAACTTCTTAATTTAAAAAGACCTCTTCGGAGGTCTTTTTTTTTGATTTAGTGTAAACTATTTGGCTAAAATCAAATCATAATATGTTATTAAATTTATAAATTCTAAATTCTATGAAATATCCAACTCTTGTCACTTTATCGGTTATATTTTTTTTCAGTCAAAATACTTATAGCCTTGATATATTCGAAGATGAGTCTGTTTATTGGAATCAAGGTAGAAATACCTATTTAAAGTACGATGAGCAAGATTCTTCAATCACCGGAAGTAATGATCATCCTATTAAATTAAAAAAAGATGATATTCGTTATGCTCTAGAATCATTACAGATATGGGATCAAGATAAATTAGAATTGAATGAAAGTTTACCTCCAGTCTTTTCAATAAAGCAGGTTACTATTTTAGGGCAACAATTAGCAAAAGGTTTAGCTAAAGCTAAGCCTGACCAAGATATTCTATTTGCTGTAGAAAAGAGAAAAGAACGATTGCTCGGTTTAAAAACTTCGGTGTATTACACAGCAGGTAGAGCTTTTTATAAAGATGGTAAATTGAATATTATTATTGGTGATTATGAAAAACCTAGACAAGAAGGCTATGAAAAAGCCTATGACCCCACTGAGGTCGGAATTGTTAAATATTATTTTTTACATGGTAGTCGTAATTCTCAGCAAAAATTCGATAAACAAACAGTTAAAGTTGTTGGAATTGAGAACAAGCTTGTAAAAAAACGTGCACGGAATGATTGGTTTATTATTGATGTAAAAAAATCATCTGAGACATATTTAGCATTAAAGGAAGAAAGAGAAAATCCAAAAACTGCCCGTGATAAACAATTTGAAATTGAGGCAGCAAAAATGGCAAAAGAGCGTAGGGAAATGCGTATTGAGATGGCACGTATACGAAAAGAGATGAAAGAGGGGGGAAGTGCTTCTTCTGGTTCTAGTGTTGAACAACGTTTAGAGAATTTAGATAAATTACGTGATAAAGGTTTAGTTACTGATGATGAATATAAATCTAAACGCGAAGAAATCTTAAATGATATTTAGTTCTTTAACTATTTAATACTGCCCATGCAACATCTGCAGCTTGACGATTTTCTTTTACATCGTGAACTCGGAAAATCCTAACGTTTTGTTCCATACCTAACACGGTTGTTGCACAAGTTGCAGCAACTAATTCTTTGGGTGATTCAACATTACAAAGCGAACCCATAAAACGTTTACGACTTGTTCCAAGTAGTACATTAAAGCCTGT
The DNA here is from genome assembly GCA_965243205.1 of Gammaproteobacteria bacterium. Taxonomy (GTDB): domain Bacteria; phylum Pseudomonadota; class Gammaproteobacteria; order Eutrophobiales; family Eutrophobiaceae; genus CBDEUK01. The sequence continues at coordinate 500,259 of CBDEUK010000002.1, read as the reverse complement.
ATCAGTAAAACGATCTAAGCGATTTAAGAGAGTCAGATTATGCTCACGTGTTTTTCCAAAGCCAATACCTGGGTCAAGAATAATACGTTCTTTATCTATACCAGCTTTAATAGCAACTTCTACTCGTTCTAATAAATAGGCACGAATATCTTCTACAACATCATCATAGCTTGGATTAACTTGCATATTTGAAGGTTGTCCTTGCATATGCATTAAACAAATAGGGACTTTGCGGTCAGCTGCTAATGATAAAATATCAGGATCGTCTGTTCCTGCAGTAACATCATTAATAATAGATGCGCCTTTGTTTAATGCTTCTTCAGCAACTTTGCTACGAGTGGTATCAATACTGATATCTATATTTTCAGGAATTTGTTTTCGGCATTCCGCAATGATATCAATGGTACGAGTCAATTGTTCTTCAACGCTAATACGTTCAGAACCAGGACGAGTTGATTCACCACCAACATCAATAATATCAGCACCTTCATCAATCATTTGTCGTACATGATTAACAGCTTGAGCAAACTTATTATGTAAGCCACCATCGGAAAAGCTATCAGGCGTTACATTCAGAATACCCATTATTAAAGGTTTTTTGGGAAAGGATGTCATGATAATGATAATTTATTAGCCATTAAATCTGTTGCTCTAATTAGTGCGTCTATCATAGCGGGTTCACCGCCTAAATGACCAGCATCAGATAATAAAATAAATTCAGCATTTGGTAATGCTTTATGTAACGTATGTGAGGATTCAATAAGACATGTGTAATCCCTTCTGCCATGTATGATACTAATTGGAATATCAGGAATATTGTTAATATTATTTAATATCTGATTTTCTTTGATGAAATATCGATTTGTCGCAAAATGCATTTCAATTTGTACATCATTGATAAGTTTATTTTCATCTTCAATTTCTAAAATATATTCATCTGTAATTGAAGATGTAACTATTCTTCCAGCCCATAATGACCAAGCTTTTGCCGCCTTAATTTGTTTAGTTTTGTCATCAGAAAAAATATCGTTAGCAATATCATCTATTAAAGTTTCTCTATTAGGATATTCTTTTAGTAAGTCATCCCAATAGTCAGGGAATAATCGAGTGACTCCATCGATAAACCAATTTAAATCTTGTTTTCTTGCTAAAAAACTACCTCTAAGAATTATTCCTTGTACATTATTTGGATAAGTTTCTGCATAAAGTAATGCTAGTGTAGCTCCCCAAGAACCACCAAATAACAACCATTTATCGATATGCAGTATTTGTCGTATAGTATCTATATCACTTAGAATTTCTTGAGCTGTATTATTAATTATATTTCCACTAGGAATAGAGCGGTTACAACCACGTTGATCCATTAAAATAATCCGATAAAGGTTCGGATCAAAATAACGTCGATGATTATCATTACAACCTGAACCAGGACCGCCGTGCAAAAAAATTACTGGAATGCCATTAGGATTACCTGATTCTTCATAGTAAATTTTATTTGAATCAGTCTCTAAATAATTATGAAAGTTTTTTTCTATTTCAGGGAAAAGCTCACGCATGATTTTTTATTAGAAATATTATAAAGATGAGCATTATCTACAAACTTATAGATAATTTAAATAATTACAAAAAAGAAAATTGATAATTTATACAGATTCTTCTTTGATATATTCTTTTGAGTTTTTCATATTGCGGAATATCAGAGGTTGTTCTTTGACAACACCAGATTTTTCATCGCCAGCTAATTTACCAATACGTTCGACATCATCTAATAATGCCTGATGGTGCGGAGATTTATCACAGACAGGGTCAGTTGCTGCTGCATCACCTGTGATCATAAAGGCCTGGCATCGGCAGCCACCAAAATCTTTTTCTTTTTCAGGGCATGAACGACATGGTTCTTGCATCCATTCAAAGCCTCTAAAATGGTTAAATCCTGGTGAATCATTCCATAACTCTGAAATGCTGTAATCTTTTACATTTGGAAATTCGATCGGTAGTTGGCCAGCTTCATGACAAGGTAAAGCAGTACCATCAGGAGCAATCGTTAAGAAGATTGCACCCCAACCATTCATACATGGTTTAGGTCGATTTTCGAAATAATCAGGAATAACATAAATGATTTTAGATTTTCCTTTCATTTTTTCTTGGTATTCTTGTGCAACTTTTTCGGCATTCGCTAACTGCTCGCGTGTAGGTAGTAATTGATCAACATTGATACGTGACCAGCCATAATATTGTGTGCTAGCGAGTTCAACATAATCAGCATTGAGTTCGACAGTCATATCTAATATGTCACGAATCTGATCAATATTTTTTCGATGAATGACAATGTTTAATACCATTGGGTATTCATATTCTTTGACGATACGTGCCATATCTTTTTTATGTTGAAAGCTTTTCGTACCACCTAAATAGTTATTTAATTCTTCATTGCTAGCTTGGAAACTGATTTGAATATGATCCAAACCGGCGTCTTTAAAACGCTTAACACGTTGTTCATCCATGCCAACGCCTGATGTGATTAGGTTTGTGTAATAACCTAAATGACGTGCTTCCTGAATGAGTTCTTCTAAATCTTGACGGACTAATGGCTCACCGCCTGAAAAGCCTAGTTGAGTAGCACCCATCTTACGAGCTTGTTGCATAACTCGAACCCAATCCTCTGTACTGAGTTCGTTTTGATATTTGGCAATCTCTACAGGGTTAGAACAATAAGGGCATTGTAGCGGACAGCGGTATGTCAGCTCTGCTAATAACCATAGAGGTGGATTAACATTAGTTTGCTTTGTTTCTGATCCAGCCGTTGTCATAGGCCACCTCCAAAAATTTTATAACATCATCCTCTAAATTCGATTCGGAAAATGTTGTTTCTAAGTCATTAACAATTTCTTTTATACTCAATTCACCAGTTACACGTTTCATAATTTCACCAGCACTGCCACTGAGTTTTACCATGCCCTCAGGATACAAAACAACATAGCAGTCTTGAGCTTCTTCCCATTGAAAACGAAAGGTTGGGGCAATTTCAGGTATGTTATTAGTATCCATAATTAATCCTATTTACAATTATGAAAAGGTGGTTTCTTTTCAATATAAGCCATCCACATACAATCAAGCATAGTCCATAGTATATCGAGTTTAAACTGTAGAATGTTTAAAGCGCGTTCTTGTTCTTCACGGGTTTTATAATAGTCTAGAGTAATATCTAGCCCATGTTGAACATCACGACGTGCCTCAGTTAAACGTTTACGAAAGTAGCTATAACCTTTTTCATCAATCCAAGGATAAATCTCAGGCCAATTATCCAAACGTTTTTGATGAATCGTAGGTGCGAATAATTCAGTCAATGATGAACTTGCCGCTTCTTGCCAAGTAGCTCGACGAGCAAAGTTTGTATAGGCATCAATCGCGAAACGTACACCAGGTAGTACATGTTCATAAGATAATGTTTCTTCACGAGTTAAGCCTACTGCTTCGGCAAGTTGTAACCAGGCTTCAATACCACCATCTTCACCTTCTACACCATCGTGATCAATGATACGTTGTACCCATTGACGACGTGTATCTCGATCAGGGCAGTTAGCCATAATGTTTGCATCTTTAATTGGAATGGTCGTTTGATAATAAAAACGATTCGCTACCCAGCCTTGTACGGCTTCTTTACTTAAACCACCTTCATTCATTAAGACATGGAATTCATGGTTAATGTGATAATACTTTTCTTTATCACGTAATTTCTGTTCAAACTCTTCTCTGGTCCAAGGTGTTTTATCAGTCATAATAACTCTCTATTAAATAATAATATCCATACCGTCGTAAGAAACTTCGATACCCGCGGCGTCTAATGCTTTACGCTCGTCTGAATCTTCATCTAAGATTGGATTAGTGTTATTGATATGGATCAAAATCTTTCGAGGTTTTTCCAGTGAGTTTAAGGTTTCCATGATGCCGCCTTTACTGGATTGATCGAGATGCCCCATCTCACTAGCAAGTTTATTACTGATACCATGTTTAGCCATTTCGTCATTGGTCCACATGGTGCCATCGACTAAAACCACATCAGCATCTTTCATGTAATCATAAACATGGTCTTCAATAATGCCTAAACCTGGGGCATAGAATAAGTTCTTACCTGTTGAAGTATCTTCAACTTTAAAACCAACATTATCACCAGGAACAGTATTATGGCGATGAGGAGAGAATGGAGGTGCTTCACTTTTTAACGGTACCGCGGTAAAAATTAAATTATCTGCTTTAGGAATGGTAAAAGAAGATTGATCGGTTTTTATTTCATGCCAGTTCACACCACGAAAGTGACTGAGGATATTAAAGATAGGATAGCCTGTGGTCATGTCTTCATGTACAGCATCGGTACAATAAACATCCCAAGGTTTATCATGCTCTCTTAGAATAATTAAGCCTGTTGTATGATCAATTTGCGCATCACATAAAATAATGGAGCATATGCCTGTATCACGAATTTTTCGAGCAGGTTGTAAAGGAGGAAATGATTCAATTTGTGCACGAATATCTGGCGAAGCATTGAATAATACCCAATCGGTACCATTGCCGCTGATAGTGATCGAAGACTGTGTTCTAGCAGAGCTTTTAATGTCGCCTGAACGTAATCGTTTACAGTTATCGCAGTTACAGTTCCACTGTGGAAAGCCGCCACCAGCGCCAGTTCCTAATAATCGAATATGCATTTACTTCTTTTCCCAAATCGTATGTTGTAATTAATTTATATGAATCATAGACATACCAGCTCATATGCGATGATGCTGAGCTAGAACTATGCCAGAGCATTAATTGCTATTTTTATAAAATGTATTATAAATAAAAAATGTATAGAAATTAATAGCTTATAATATATTTAAGCTTGCACTTTAGCATATAGTCACGTACTTTACGCTTTCTTTTTATAGCAATATTTGCGTGTCTTAAACCAATTAATTGGTTCATATCAACCAATAATAAAGGCGTCTGAATGTCTGAACAGATATTATTTTTAACTGGAAAATTAGCTGAAAAGCGTCTGCATAGGGTGCTTGATGCAATGCCTGAAAAGGATTTTGAATATGAAGTTAAAAATATTGGCGTTAGTGTTGCGGCACTAATGACAGCAGAGATGATTGGTCGTCGATTAGAAGAGGCCAATGGATTTGACCGGATTATTGTTCCTGGCTTATGTCGTGGAGATTTAGAAGAATTAGGGAAGAAGTTAAATGTTCCTATATCACGCGGTCCAATTGATTTAAAAGATTTGCCTGTATTTTTCGGTCGTGATGGAAAACCAGTTGATCTTTCAAGATACGATACTAAAATTTTTGCTGAAATTGTTGATGCTCCACAATCAACCATCGAAGATATTATCAAGCGAGCTGAACGCTATCGAGATGATGGCGCCGATGTGATTGATATAGGTTGTTTACCCGATACTTCATTCCCTCATTTAGAAGAGACTGTTAAAACCTTAAAGCAAGAAGGTTTTATCGTCAGTGTTGATTCGTTAGAAACTGATGATTTATTACGCGGTGGAAAAGCAGGTGCCGATTATTTATTAAGTTTAAAAGAAAGTACGGCTTGGGTAGCTGATGAAGTCGATTCGATTCCAATACTTATCCCTGATAAACATGGCGATATGCAGTCTTTGTATAGAGTCATAGAAAAATTTGCTCAACAAAATAAACCTTTCTATGCCGATCCGATACTCGATCCTATTCATTTTGGTTTTACCGAATCCATATTGCGCTACCATGAATGTCGAACCCAATGTCCGGATATAGAAATTATGATGGGTATTGGTAACTTAACCGAACTAACCGAAGCGGATACGACTGGTATTAATGCTATGTTATTTGGGTTAATTTCGGAAATGCGCATCACTGCCGTATTAGCAACAGAAGTAAGCCCACATGCACGTTCGGCTATTCGAGAAGCCGATAAAGCACGACGTATGATGTTTGCAGCGAGAGAAGAGGAGAGCCTACCAAAAGGGTTAGATAGTTCTTTATTAACCACACATGCTCGAAAACCATTTCCTTATACTGCAGAAGAAATCAAAGAATTAGCTAAGGATGTAAAAGACCCTAATTATCGTGTACAGGTATCGGATAATGGCATACACGTTTATAATCGAGATGGTTTTGACACGCATACCGATCCATTTGAATTATTTCCTAAATTAGATTTATTGCACGAAGATGCTCCGCATGCATTTTATATGGGAGTTGAACTAGCCAAAGCTCAAATCGCTTGGCAGTTGGGCAAACGTTATCATCAGGATGAAGAATTAGATTGGGGTGCAGCCTTACCTATGAAGACGGAAGATGAAGAAGAGGCTTTATCCAAAGCAGTTCATGACTTAAAACAACGAAAAAAATCGTTATTTAAAGAAGAAGGCTCGACAGTTAAGATGAGTCGAGAGCAAAAAAAGAAGAAAGCACAAACAAAAGATTAAATATGATCCATGAAATAATAGTAACCACATTGAATGACGATGGTTCAGTTCATATCGCACCTATGGGCATTCGAGAAGAAGATGACTTAATTGTTATTGCACCTTTTAAACCTTCTACAACGTTGAGTAATATTCAACGTGAACAATCTGTTTGTATCAATATGACGGATAATGTGCAGATCTTTGCAGGGTGTTTAACAGGAAGGCGTGATTGGAAGACTATTGATGCTGAAAAAATCACAGGTAAACATCTTGAAGATTGTTTAACTCATCATGAGTTAGAAGTGATCAAATTCGAAGATGATGATGTAAGACCTCAGTTCTATTGTAAAATTTTGCATGAAGTGATTCATAAACCTTTTTTAGGTTTTAATCGTGCACAAGCTGCTGTGTTAGAAGCAGCCATTCTTGCTAGTCGCTTACATATGTTATCGAAAGAAAAAATTATGACTGAAATTGAATATCATAAAATTTCAATTGATAAAACAGCAGGTGAAAGTGAATTAACTGCTTGGGGTTGGTTGATGGATAAGATCGATGACTTTTATATACAGCAAGCAGAGCAACAATCATGACAGGAATGCTTGCAAGTGTTAAATCTATAACTGAATCAGATATTGTTGTTAAAGCTGGTGTTGATATATTAGATTTGAAAGAACCGAGTCAAGGTGCTCTAGGTGCTGTTGATATGGACGTTATTGAATCAATTGTTAAGAAATATTCAAATAAACTAACTATTAGTGCAACCATCGGCGATAAGCCTCTTGATAAGGATCAGGTCAAGCCTTCTATCGATTCTTTGATAAATGCAAATGTTGATATTATTAAGATTGGTGTATTCAATGATGGCTTTACACAAGAACTCTTCGAAACGTTGATTGAATATAAAAAACAGAACATAAAAATTGTTTTGGTTTTTTTTGCCGATAAATTATTCGATTATATAGAAGTTATTAAATTATTAGATTCATCGATTATTTATGGCGTGATGTTAGATACGGCAAATAAAAATTCTGGCTCTTTATTAAAAAACTCCAGTCTTGAAAAACTGAATGAATTTGTTATGACAGCTAAAAAAAATAATTTATTTACTGGTTTGGCAGGGTCATTAAAATTAGAAGATATTGAATATCTATTGCCATTAGAACCAGATTATTTAGGTTTTCGTGGAGCTTTGTGCAGTGACAATAATAGAGTTTCTCAGCTCGATGAATTAGCAGTACATAGGATTAAACAACATATCAATATCACTGAAGTAAATTATCGTAAAACGATTTAGTGGGAGAAAAATTATGGCTCAATGGCGCAATAAAACTAAAGATGAAGTGTATTCAGAAGAAGAGGTTAACGCACGTTTGGCAGAAGAATTACCTAACTGGAAATATGAAGGCGATTGGATCCGTCGTAAATACAAAACCCATAGTTGGAAAAGTACTCTAATGGTTGTGAATACAGTTGGACATTTAGCGGAAGCGGCTTGGCATCATCCTGATTTAACCGTTTCATATGCATTTGTCATTGTAAAATTAATGAATCATGCTGCTAAAGGCATTACTGATAAAGATTTTGAACTTGCTAAAAAAATTGAAGAAGTAGTACAGTGGCAACCAGGATTAGAAGAAAATGATTTGGAAGGAACGCCAAGCGACCAACGTTTTGCCTATATAAAATACGATTAAAAATTGTTTAAGCAATCTGTAATATTTCTTCTTGGTTTTTTAAAACTTCAGACACTAATTGTTCTAATTTAGAACAAAAATTACTGCCTTGATAACTCACACCTAAATCTGGAGAGATAATTTTTATCTCTTCAGTAATATTGTTAAGTGTTTCAACAATATTAAAAATATCTTGTTTTATGAAATTATGATGTCGTTGAATGAATTGATTTAATTCCCCAATTAGTTTTTCATTATCTTTGCTCAGATGAATTAAACAACAAAGCTCATTTGTATAGTTGCTAATATGGGATAAAAAATCTTGTTCATTAGTAGGCGCTTCTAATTTACCTAATGGTAAACGTTTCATGCTATTAATAATATCTTCGGGAAAATTCCATTTTTTGGCAATATGCTGACCTAAAGCATTACTGCTGGTTGCCAATACTTTATGTTCAGCATCGTTAATATCCATACCTTCTTGAGTGTAATGGGCTATATCTAAATATTCATCGGTTAGATAAAATGCGAGCAAGTGTATACCTAACCGATGAAATAAAGCACATATAAACGCTTCTTCTGCAATTCGTTTATTAGTTATTTCTGTGAGTTCTTTTGCTATTAATGCTGCAACGAATGAAATAACCAATTCATCTTTTAAATTATCATCTAATGTTTTAGATTGATTTTGTAAGATGACATTCGTACATATCATCCTAACTAATTTTAACCCTAACTTTGAGATGGCGTGTGAGACAGTTGTAATATTACCGCCTAATGGATTAAACGCGACAGAATTAGCAACTGTCATTACTCGTTTGGTCAAGGAATAATCTTTAATAATGAGATCTGCGATTTTAATAAAATCAGTGTTGCTTGAAACATCGGTTAATTTATTTATTTCGGCAATCTTTTGTGAACAAACCGGAAAGTCAGGGTTTCGCTCTAAACGTCGTAATAAAAATTCTAATGCTAGGGAATCTTTTACATCTTGATTTAAAGATTGTATGACTTTATCTAAATCAACGACGAGTTCTGAAGCTGTTTGATAACGTTGTTTGGGATCAACATTAATCATGTTTTTAAGAATAGCAATAACATGTGGCGATATACCAAAATATTGAATTGCTCGCCAATTAATATCAGCAGTTTCAATCGCAAGAAATACTTCTAATAAGGAATTTTTTTCTACCGCCTTTTTACCCGTCAATAATTCAAAAAATACTAAACCTAAGGTAAATATATCCGATGCGGGTGAAAAATCTTCACCATTTAAATGTTCAGGGCTCATATAACGTGGTGTGCCTGATACTTTATTTTCTAAATTTTCTTCTTTAGTTTTTGTTGCTAAACGGGCTAAACCAAAATCCATAATTCTTGGTCGAGTCTCTTCATCAATCATGAAGTTATTTGGGGAAAGATCGAGATGTACAATATTTTGTTCATGAGCTGTAGCTAATCCCACAGCAATTCTAACCATGATGGATAATGCTTCTTTTTCATTAAAAGCACCATGTTGCTCTAAATATTCTTTTAAAGTCATTCCTTGAACGAATTCAAACACCATAACAGGAGTGTTATTTTCGATTGATGCTTCGTATATAGGAATAACGTTAGGATGAGAAATACGAGCGACCATCAGCGCTTCGTCAACGACTTCTTTGGCAATTTCTACATCACCTTGCGCTTGAGTAATGACTTTTAACGCGACTTTACGTTTTAGAGTGGGATCCCAACACAGATAGAGTTTGCCATGAAATCCTTCACCGATACGTTCCAATACTTCAAAACGTCCAATTTTTGCTTGTTTATTGTCAGCCATTTCATTAAAAAATTAGAATATTCTAATGAAATATTAACGGCAATTTTTAAAAATACTTAAGATGTAATTTGGAATTCTATGTTAAATATTTGACCTATATTCAGAGTCTAATTTGGTTTTTTGCTGTTGATTTAAGAATGGCCAAGCTAGTTGATGAATAAACCGTTTTGGCATGTGATCATTAATGCCAATATCTTTTGGTGGGCGGTAATCTGCATTGTAAAAAGTGTTAAAAATTATGTCCCATAACATAATATTTTCACCGTAATTTGTATTACCTTCGTGAATTTTTTTTGAATGGTGCCAACGATGTAGGCCTGGTGTATTAAATATATAGTTTATCCAACCAAAACGCATTTCAACATTGGTATGGGTTAACATGCCGATGAAGGCCGTAATCGCGCTTAGCCATGTCACAACTTCTAATGGAGCGCCTAGCGCTAATAAGATACAAATACCGAGAGCGATACTGAATAAACTATCGATGAAGTGGAAGCGACCGGTATTTAAAAACCATAATTTTGTAACACTATGGTGAATGGCATGAAAGCGCCATATCAATGGAACTTCATGTGCGAGTCTGTGTGCCCAATAAAGACCAAACTCTGCAGCAGTCACACCGAGAAGGACCTGTGTCCATAAAGGCCAATCTCTAGGCCAAATAGAATATGCTGGCTCTGAAAGCGGAGTAACATATTCAGCAAAACCGATCACGCCACTGAATAATAATATTCCTTGCACAGTACCTTTACTGGTTAAAGTATGCAAAATACTAGCGATGTTTTGCCCATCTGGTTCTAGCCATGCACGTTCATGGGGCATCCATTGCTCAAGGAAAAATAACGAAACAATTAAAAATAAATAGGCTATATTGAAATAAAGAATCGGCGAATCATAGTGAAAACCTAATTGGGTAATCAAACAACAGATGATGAATAAAGCCGGCCACAGGACCCAAGAAAGAATGTATTTGAATTGCTGCATTGAAAATAATAGATACGAGTTTAATGCGGTAATAATATTGTAGTATCAATAATACATGATGCGTAATTATTAGAAAAACTTCTTTAAAGAATTTATGAATTTTATCGTTAATCCTATTGTTAAAACCGTAGTAAAAGGGATAAATAACAAATGTTAGAAGGACACAAAAGAAATCCTTTCATTATTGATGTTGAAGCTTCTGGATTTGGAATCGATAGTTATCCAATTGAAGTCGGAATTGTATTAGAACAGGATGTAAAGTTTTGCACCTTAATAACACCAGTAGATGAATGGAAACATTGGGATAAAAGTGCCGAACAAATTCATGGGATTACTCGAGATTGTTTATTTCAATATGGTAAATCGGTTCAAAAAGTTGCACTTGAATTAAATGGCCTTCTAAAGAATAAAACTATTTATTCAGATGGTTGGGTAGTCGATAAACCTTGGTTAATTACATTATTTCAATATGCTCAGGTAGATATGGAGTTTTATGTAAGTCCGCTTGAAATGCTATTAAGTGAGCAGCAAATGCTTATTTGGGATAAAACGAAACAAGAGGTAATTGAAGAAGAAAAACTGATTCGACATCGTGCCAGTAGCGATGCCTGGGTTATTCAAGCCACGTTTAATCGAACGTTAGAATATTTAGCCAAGGAGATTGCTTAATTATTCTTCTCGTTTCCAATCTCCAGATTTACCGCCAGACTTTTCTAATAAACGTACTTGTGATATTTCCATGCCTCGATCTACAGCTTTACACATATCATATATGGTCAATAGCGTTACTTGAACGGCGGCAAGCGCTTCCATTTCAACGCCAGTTTGGTCACGAGACTCTGTCCTTACTACACAATGGACGCGGTTTAAATCAGGAATGGTGGCTAAATCGATTTCAACATGCGTTAACGAAATAGGGTGACATAAGGGGATCAATTCCGAAGTTTTTTTCGAAGCCATAATCCCCGCTGTACGAGCAATGCCTAACACATCGCCTTTTTTATGTTCCCCTTGTTGGATCATTTTCAATGTTTCTGCCTGCATAGATATAGCTCCTTCGGCGACAGCAACGCGGTGTGTAATTGCTTTATCACCAACGTCTACCATATGGGCTTCGCCTTGGGCGTTAAAATGCGTTAATTTGCTCATAGTTTATTCTGATCCAAATTCATGATTAAGAATAGTGTACAATATTCACTATAAATAACCAATTATTAACATTAAGACTAATTTATAAATTATTGATAATATTAAATATTTAAATGAAAGTTAAAGTAAAATATTTCGCAAGTCTGAAAGAAGCTATCGGCTGTTCAGAAGAAGCACTTGAGCTGAAGCCAAACACTACTGTACAGCAACTTTGGCAACAGGTGTCAGGTAATAATGATTTGGCGGAAACAATCAAATCTGCAATTAATATGGAATACGTAACCAAAGATACACAGATACATGATGGCGATGAAGTGGCCTTTTTCCCACCTGTAACGGGTGGTTAAATCAATCTATGCAAATTGAAATACGTCCTGATATTTACAACCCTTATCAAGAGCTTGAATCTTACGAACAAAAGCGTTTGAAGCTGGGTAAATTTGGTGCACAAGCTAGCTTTATAGGCTTTATGCGTAACAGTAATGAAGGCGATAAGGTCATATCTATGACCTTAGAACATTACCCTGAGATGACTGAAAAACATCTTCAGACGATAATTGATGCCGCCAGTGAAAAATGGCAGTTACTGGATGTGTTGCTACTACATCGCATTGGAAAAGTGGCTATTGGTGATGCAATTGTATTAGTGGCTGTGTGGTCTGAACATCGGCTCGATGCGTTTGAGGCCTGTCGATTCATTATGGAAGATCTAAAATCCAAAGCACCATTTTGGAAAAAAGAACAACTAGAGCAAGGAGAACGCTGGGTAGAAAAGAATACGGCTGGCTATTCGGAATAATACTGTTATTTGTTTAAGTTGCTTATTTTTGATGTAATATCAATGACTTGTGATGGCACTGATTTATGAACATCCAGAACACTGCCATCTTCTAGAAACGCTAATAAATTATCCCAGCTTTTTAAATCTTCATTCACCACTGAAGCTGCAGCGACTTCATGAATTCCTAGCCCTTGTTTGGATGCATTGACATAGTTTTGAGTGTCCCGTAAGACCGTGACACAAGGAAATTTAACATGCTCTAAAAATTTATAGAGCTGCTCTAATATTCGGGTATTTTTCTTAACGCGATTCGCAACAACACCAACTTTTACGCCCAATGAGCGCACCTTTACGTTCAGTAGTAATTCAGCAATTAACTGTGTAGTCGCATGAATATCTCCGTCAGAAGGCACTACTGGAATTAAAATGAAATCGGTATTATTTGCGAAATCATTCAATTCCATGCCTCGAACACCAGCTGGTGTATCAATAATTAGCCTATCGGTTCCTGCAGGGATTCGCATTTGCCAGCTTCGGGTAACTCCTGCTTGTGGAACCGCCGCGTTAATTCCATGAATATTTGGATAATGATTAGAACGAAGATTCAGCCAACGTATAGAAGAACCTTGAGGATCATGATCAATAAGTGTTGTACGTAGTTGATTTGTCGAATAAATACTGGCGAGATTTGTGGACAGAGTGGATTTCCCACAGCCACCTTTCGAGTTCAGAATGGTTACTCGTTTTACTTTAATGCCGGAAGAATGAATGGAATGTAGATCCATTTGTATATTACGTCACACTATTAAAGTTGTTATTTTAGTTTATTCTCTAACTATAAATAATAATTAACTTTTTTCAAATAAATAATTAGTATTTTGAGCATATTTATTCAAAACATAGCAGCAGGAATAATGCCAATCTACATCTGTAGTAGCATTATTTAAATCAATAATTAAGAAGATAGAATTTATATAGAGCCGTGTTGTTTGAAAAACATAGAAAGTTATACAACAAGGTTAGATTAATTCAGCGGTTAGAGACGAAATAGAAGATTTATTAAGAAAGAACTGATGAGTTTAATTTTTACAATCCACCATGAAAAGGTTGAACGTCAACCCAATCATTAGGGCGTACGCCATCACTTTCTAGCGGTAAAACAATAAAGCAATTGGCACTCGACATGGATTTTAAAATACCAGAACCTTGGGCACCGGTTTTTCTAACAGTTAATTCACCTTCTTCGTTCTTAGTTAGAATACCTCTTTGATATTCAACTCGACCGGGACGTTTGCGTAATTTACTTTCACATTTAACACGTATGGTAAATTCATTTAAATGTTGATTACCCATCATGTATTTTAAAGCGGGTTGTACAAATTGATAAAACGTTACCATGACAGAAACAGGGTTACCCGGTAAACCAAAGAAGTAAGCATTATTGATCTTGCCAAAGGTTAAGGGCCGACCTGGTTTCATAGCCACTTTCCAAAAATTCATCTCGCCTTGGCTTTCTAAACTGGCTTTAACAAAGTCAGCATCACCAACCGATACACCACCAGAAGTGATGATAACATCGGCTTGTTCAGAAGCTTGTTTAAATGCAGTATCTATATCTTCCTTAATATCTTTCACCACACCCATATCGATAATCTCAACATCCAATTGTTTTAACATGCTATATAGCGTGTAACGATTACTATCGTAGATCATGCCAGGTTCTAATTCTTCACCGATAGAGCGCAATTCATCGCCTGTAGAGAAAAATGCAACTCTAAGTTTTTTATAAACAGAAACCTCAGCTTGTCCAAGAGAAGCAATTAAACCAATATCTGCTGGAGAAAGTATTTGTCCAGCGCTGAGTACGACATCATTTATATTTATATCTTCGCCGGCTTGTCTAACGTTGTCGCCAGTTTTTGTATCTTGGCCGATATTAATTTGAGTTTCTGAAATAACTTCTGTGTTTTCTTGCATGACAACAGTATCTGTTCCTGCTGGCATAACGGCACCTGTCATGATACGTACAGTTTGGTTTTGTTTTACATTTCCAGAAAACGCATTCCCAGCGAAGCTATTACCAATGAGTTCGAACGATTGAATGCCTGTTTCAGGAATATCTTGACCTCGAATGGCATAACCATCCATAGCTGAGTTAGTAGCAGAAGGTACATTCATAGTTGATATAATATCTTTTGCTAAGATTCTACCTAGACTTTCTCGAATAGCAGTGGTTTCAACTTGATTAGTAATGTTAACACTATTACGAATACGTCTGTTAGCTTCATCAGGCGTTAATGAATTAGGATCATAATCGTCTTTACAGCTGATTTCGGTTTTAATAGAGTTTTTATCGTTTGATGTCATACGGATAATTTAAAATAATCAATAATAAATTCGCTGATTTGTTTTGGGTTATTTATGTCGAGCAACGGAAGTTGGGTTTCGTGGTGCTTTTTATCATCTGTTGCGACAGCTATGATAGAGTCATCGTTTATATAAAAAGGTTCCTTATTTAAACTAGGGCGACATAATTCAATTTTAGCGATCTTTTCTGGTTTAAAACCTTCGACAAGTACTAAATCGGTTTTATCTAAATTTAGATTTTGTATGTAGTCTTCTAAAGATAAATCCTCATCAGGTTTTTCAACGATTAATGCCCAGCGCTCCCTAGAGCCTATGAGCAATTGATCGGCTCCAGCTTTACGTAGTTCATAACTATCTTTACCTTCATGATCAATTTCAAATGAATGATGCGCATGTTTAATAACCGCAATACCTAAACCATATGATTTTAATTCAGGGATTAGTTTCTTTAATAATGTAGTTTTGCCTGTGCCACTATAAGCTGCAAAACCTATCATTGGTATGTTCTGTTTTTTATTCATTCAACTTTTTTTCTATTGCAGCTTTTTCTTCTAATGTATTGATATTGATGAACGCGTCTTTATTATCTGAAAAATCACATAGAGATAATCGATGTTGTTGGAACCATCGATCAATTTTACGTTCTCCAGATGATAAGTAATCTAATAACGATGGTAATAAACTGACTTTAATTAATGAAAATACAGGTTGCATACGTTCCCCATCATGAGCAACGCTAATATCGGATTGGTTGTCTTCTAAATTATTATGCAATCTTTGAATTAAATTATGAGGGACGAAAGGCGAGTCACAAGGGCAAGTCACTATGAAGCGCGTTAAAGTTAATTTTAAACAACTGGCTATGCCAGATAATGGCCCTGCATAGTCAGGTATGTCGTCAGGAATAACGGGATATTGATATTGCTCGTAAATATCCTGATTGCGATTTGCATTAATTATGATCCAATCAGTTTGGTTTTTTATGTTATCAATAACGTACTCAATCATCGCTTTATGATTCAATTCGACTAAACCTTTATCAACACCATCCATGCGTCTCGCTTGCCCACCAGCAAGAATAATCGCAGTAACATCGTCATGTTTATGAATGTTATTCATAATAATTTATTCAGCTATTAAATGACTTACTTCTTTTTTCTGAGGTAGTTCAACATCATAAATAATATTTTCACTGCCGTTGTACACAAGAAAGTGTTTGCCTTTGGCTCTTGATAATAAAGTCACGCCAGTATCTTGCGCTAGTTTCAAACCCATTTGAGTAATTCCTGAACGAGATAACAAAACTGGGATCTGCATTTGTGCAACTTTCATTACCATTTCAGAGGTTAATCTCCCAGTGGTATAAAATATTTTATTAGTGCCAGAAATATTTTCTAACCACATCTTGCCAGCGATTGCATCAACAGCATTATGTCTGCCGACGTCTTCAATAAATATTTCTATATTAACTAAATTACATAGTGCGCAACCATGAACCGCGCCAGCATTTTTATAAACTTCATTATAAGCATTGAGATTTTTTAATAAGCGATATAAATCAGATTGTTTTATTTTGATTGGATTAATATTTAAAGATTCTAAATTTTCAAGAATATTGCCATAAACCGTGCCTTGACCACAGCCAGTCGTAACGATACGTGGCCCTAGTTTATCTTGCCAATCATCTCGTTTTGATTGGGTGGTTACGGCAGCAGCATTGACTTCCCAATCAACTTGAACGGATTTGATTTCAGCAATATCTTTTATGATACCTTGGTTTTTTAAATAGCCTAAAGTTAATAGTTCTGGGTTAGTGCCTAAGGTCATTAATGTAACGATTTCATAACTATCGACATAGATGGTTAATGGACGTTCATCGGCAATGAACATTTGTCGTTTGTTTTGATATTCATCTGTTGCTATAACAGCAATGGTAGGTTCAAGACCGGCTTGACTCAGTTCCGGTTGATTATTTGTAGACATTTAACCTCCCGTCACATTCATATGACGGAATAAAATAGGTTTCTCAGTTAGATCAAATTCATGACCTTTAGGTTTAATGTCCATAGAGTCGATAATCGTTTGTTTAAGTTTATTCATATCGTTTGGATATTCACGCACGATTGCACGTAAGTCGACAGAATGTTCTTGTCCTAAACAAAGTAATAAACGGCCTTCGCAAGTTAGACGAACTCGATTACAGGTATCACAAAAATTATGTGAATGAGGTGATATAAATCCAATACGAGTTTTAGAATCAGCAAGGCGATAATATTTAGAGGGACCACCAGTAGTTTCAGTGGTTGGTATTAATGAAAAATGTTGTTCTAAATCAGCTTTGATTTGATCGCTTGAATAATAAGCCTCAGCTCTATCATGGTCCCCAATAACACCTAAAGGCATTTCTTCTATAAAACTAATATCAATTCCTTTATCAATTGAGTAATTAACTAAATCAATAATTTCATCATCGTTACGATTTTTTAAAATAACTGAATTAATTTTAATTTTTTCAAAACCTGATTCAATTGCACTATCAATACCATCAAGTACAACTTTAAGTTCACCTACCCGAGTGATACGTTTAAATTTCTCAGGGTTTAATGAATCTAAACTTACATTAATTCTTTTAACACCAGCTTCTTTAAGCTCAGCAGACATTTTTGTTAACTGAGAACCATTAGTGGTCGTAACTAATTCGTTTAATCCTGGCAAAGCTCCAATGTCCTTAAATAGTTTTAATACATTGCGTCTGATTAAAGGTTCACCGCCCGTGATGCGAATTTTTTTTGTACCCAGTTCAGTGAAAGCACGAGCAATCATTGATAGCTCTTCTAAAGTGAGTAAGTTTTTTCTTGGAACAAATTGCATTTCTTCCGCCATACAATAGACACAGCGAAAATCACAACGATCAGTTACGGAGATCCTGAGATAGTCAACAGTACGGCCGAATTTATCGGTTAGCTGTGTTGCAGAATTAGACAATAACGTTTCCTAAAATTTAAATGAATTCAATTAGTTGAATTATATTTTTTTCATAAGTTTTGGTCAAAAGCAATGCATTATAACCTTTAAATAGATGAATAAACTCTTAATTTTTATGACTTATATGACTGGAACTTGACTTCGGTAAGCGCTTATAACATTCTGTCATGAATCATGTGAGAATGACTACAACCTTATAAAATAGGGTAAACAATAATAATAACTTGAGTTGGGAGATTTATTATGTCGGGCTTACTTTCTAAGCAACGCATAGTAGCAAAACCTGGATTTAACCGTTGGCTTATCGCGCCAGCGGCACTTGGTATTCACCTCTGTATCGGTTCTGTCTACGCATGGAGCCTATTTAATCCAGCTTTGATTAAACGTTTAGGTGTTGTTACTAGTTCATCTGGTGATTGGACGCTTAGTCAAGTTGTGTGGATTTTCACCGTTGCTATAGTTTTTCTAGGCTTATCCGCTGCCATCGCAGGTAAATGGCTAGAAAAAGTTGGTCCCAGAATGGTTGGAGTAGTTGCAGCTTGTTGTTGGGCAGGGGGCTTTTTCATCGGCGGTTTTGGAATTTTAACAGGCCAGCTTTGGTTACTTTATATAGGTTATGGAGTCGTTGGTGGTTGTGGTCTAGGTCTAGGCTATGTTTCGCCTGTCAGTACTTTGATTCGTTGGTTTCCTGATAGAAGAGGCATGGCAACTGGATTAGCGATTATGGGTTTTGGCGGTGGTGCCATGATTGCCAAATTTATGATCGAGCCATTTGTAAGGTTGTTTTATGTTGCTCCAGAGTATTTAGGAACTGTTGATGCTATTAAATTAACGACAGATGATTTTGGAAGACGTTTAGCTGAAGTCGCTGGAGAACTGAAAGAAGTTGTGGTGATTGGTGCGAATGATATTGGCAATATGATTGTGCCAGGCCCAGAAGGTGTTTACTTAGTAGGCTCTGGAACTGTTGGAGTAGCACAAGCATTTTTCTCCTTAGGTGCGATTTATTTTGTTGTTATGTTAATTGCTGCATTTTCCTATCGTGTACCAGCCGAAGATTGGAAACCAGCCGGTTGGGAACCACCCAAAGATAATGGCAAGAGCAGTATGATTACACAACATCATGTGCATATTGATGAAGCATTAAAAACACGTCAATTTTATCAACTTTGGATTGTATTATGTTTTAACGTGACTGCAGGTATTGGTGTGCTTGCAGTAGCTAAAACAATGATTAAAGAAATTTTTGGCACAAGCTTGCCTGGTATAGTTGATTTTGGTTTTGCTTCAACTTACGTTTTGATGATCAGTTTATTTAACATGGTTGGACGTTTTTTCTGGGCAAGTACTTCAGACTATTTAGGCAGACGTAATACTTATTGGGTATTTTTTACTTTAGGTATTATTTTGTATTGTTCTATTCCATATACCGCTCAACAAGCTAGTATCAATCCATCGGTTGTTTGGTTAGTGTATTTCTACGCCGCCACAATGATCATCTTTACTATGTATGGAGGAGGTTTTGCAACGATACCAGCTTATCTTGCGGATATCTTTGGAACAAAATATGTTGGTGGTATACATGGTCGATTGTTAACAGCATGGAGTAGTGCTGGAGTATTTGGACCTGTTGCAATTACATCTCTTCGTGAAATTTCTGTTAATAATGCGATCAATGATTTAGTGTCTAAAATTGATCCAGCTACTTTTAAAACAACCTTTGGTGCTGGTGTAGAACAATTAGAACAATTAGTTGCGGCTAAAACAGTGACAATTGCAAAGTTAATGGAAATTGCACCTGCAGGTACGATTGATCCAACTCCAAGCTTGTATAATACGACTATGTATTTAATGGCAACTTTATTATTTATAGCATTGATTATGAACGCTACTATGCGACCTGTTGATGCAAAACATTATATGAAGGAGTGATACTATGGCCGTATCATTTGAAAACGTTCTAGGCGTATTTTTGTTCATAATATTTTGTTCGGTTTATGTTTGTAGTATTTTATGGATATATGGCGATGCCGCTGTACGTGACATGGGAACTAAAGGCTTAATTTTACCACTTATGTTTATTGTAGGTGGGGCGTTGGCATTAATTTTAGGTTGGTTTTATGCTTTAGCCGTATGGCCTTTAGGCTATTTAGCGTGGTTGATCATGCGTCCAAAAACATCACATGCCATCGTAGAATAAAAGTTATTTTTGATTTTCAGGCCAAGTATTAAAAGGGGTGGTAACTAGTAATACATTATAATATTTCGGATCATCTGAAACATCTTGACCAGCCCAATTTGGTTTTTCGAATGTTTGAATTGTAGACTCTAATTCAACTTCAGCCACTACTAAACCTTCGTTTTCTCTTGCAAATACATCAATCTCCCATACATGTTCTACATGTCTTACAAAATAACGCATTTTTTCAATGAAAGGCCTTTCGCAAAGGTTTTCAACTATTTCTTTAGCTTCATCAATCGGTAATTCATAATCATATTCAGCGCGGGTGATTCCTATGGTTGAACTTTTAATATTTATATTTGCTTTATCATTGCATATACGAATTCGCGTAGAGCTTTTATCATTGGTATATAAATATGCTTGAATATAATGTTCTTGTTTATAAACTTGTTTTTTCCAGTCATCATTTATGACTAAAAATTTACGTTCTATCTCTGTTGCCATGTTTTAATCAAATTTTAAATATTTATTACTTAAATAAATAATGCCTAATACTGGTAGTCCTAGTAAAGAAGCAAATAGAAAAAATTGTGAATAACCAATCTGGTCTACAATTGAGCCAGAGTAACCGCCGATTATTTTTGGAAATAAAGTCATAAAAGAACTAAATATTGCATATTGCATGGCTGTAAAACTAATATTTGTTAGTTTAGATAAAAATGCAATAAAAGCAGCGCTTGCAATACCTGCCGCAAGATTATCGGCCGAAATTACGATATAAAGTAAAGTGATATTGTATCCAATTTCTGCAAGCAACATAAATAATAAATTAGTAACAACTGTTAATACTGCACCAAGTGATAATATTTTTATTATTCCATATCGATATGATAATACTCCGCCAATAAAACCACCTAAGATAGTCATAAAAACCCCAAAAGTTTTCACAACAGTAGCAATTTCATTTTTACTATAACCTATATCTTGATAAAAAATATTTGCAATAACTCCAAGAACAATATCGGAGATTCGATAGAGGCAAATTAATATGAGTAATAACAGAGCAAGTTTTAATTGGTAACGATTAAAAAAATCAGCAATTGGTTCAATGTAAGTATTAGCAACAATTTTTTTATCAACAATATTTAATTTTATGCATAACAATGCAATGATAAAAGCTAATGTAGTAGCAATGATTAACCTAAGTGCTTCTACGGTAAAGTTACTAAGTATCTGGTTGTTTGTATAATTAGATAAAGTAATTTTCCATGTATTAGCTGTTTCTGAGCTGATAAAAAATAATAAGATAAAACCAGTGACTGATAATATAAAAGTTATAAAGATTCTAAGGTATGTATTTTTGTCGTAGTTATAATTTTTTGATCTATTTATGTGAGGTTCTTTTATCAATAAAGTTGTTGTAACTCCAATTAACATCACTAGACTCATACATAAATAAGTGCTTTGCCAAGCAGTGTAATTATATGATTCAGAGGTTGAACCAAAAAAACTTGCTAAATATAAACTTCCCGCCCCCGATATAATCATGGCAATTCGATAACCTGTAATATAGGTTGATGACATAAGAGCTTGTAAATCACTAGATGCAGATTCTATTCGGTAAGCATCGATCACAATATCTTGAGTAGCAGATGAAAAACCTAAAAGGATAGTGGCTAAAGCCATCATAGTTACTTGGTGTGTGCCTTGTGATGGATCGGTTAGAGCCATTAAGCTAATTGCTAAAATAATTGAAAATTGAGAAATTAAAATCCAAGCACGTCTTCTTCCTAGTTTTTTAGTCAATAATGGAATTGGTATAGAATCGACTAATGGAGCCCATACAAATTTAAAAGAATAAGCTAAGGCTGCCCAACTAAAGTAGGTCACGGTAGAACGTTCTAACCCCGCTTCCCTTAACCACAAACCCAGAGATGAAAAAATAAGTAGCAAAGGAATGCCAGCTGAAAAGCCAAAAAACAACATGGTAATAACACGAGGATGTAAAAAGGCTTTAAAACTTGAATTCCAACTTTGCATTAGACTTTATTTTTTTGAATTTAGTAATGGAAAATAGAGTTTACTTTAAGTTTTTCCAATAAAGAATTAATTATTTGATTTTTAATTACGATAATGAAAAAAGGGCAGTGGTTAGCTGCCCTGGGTTGAGGAGGTGTAGATGAAATCGTAAATTAATATCTTCTATTTGTCAGACGGCCTTTCCTATACTTATTGTGATAATTTCCATAACCACGTTGATGATACTTATATTTTCTATATTTATTTTTATATGATCTATGAGGTTTGTGGTTATAGTAACCAGGGTTGTGGTAATAATGTTTATATTTATTTATTGGTCTTTTATAAGCATAAGGATATGAAGGTGTTCTATATGCATTATTATAATGTCGATAGTATTTGGGACGCGGTTGATAATATCTGTGTTTATAATACCGATTATTATAGTGCCTGTTATAATTCTTATAAGAATAATGGACTGGGTAATGACCATAGCCACCATTATTAAAAATTATTTTTACGCCTGCTGATGCAGTTGTAGACATTAATGAAAATGCTAAAATTGCTAATAAATATTTTATATTTTTCATAATCAATACCTCGTTTCTAAGTAGATACGACTTCTTCCAATGAGTTCAAAATTAAATCACGAATGAAAAAAGCTAAAGTCACTATCCACTATTGTTCTCAATGTCGTTTTATTCTCAGAGCCAGTTGGTTAGCTCAGGAGTTATTAATGACATTTGCCGATGAAATCGAGGAGCTTGCTCTGCGTCCTGGAAGTGGCGGTGTCTTTGAAGTTTTGATTAACGAAACCGTAATTCATTCAAAAAAAGACATGGGAAAATTTCCCGAATCAAAAGAACTGAAACAACTTATAAGAGATGTTATCGCGCCTGATAAAGACTTAGGTCATAGCGATAAAGATGAATCTTAAACTGTGATAAAAATCACATAAAATTCATGTAAGTTTTTGATAAAAAAGGGAATGTTAACTAGTTCACAAGGTGTTTGTCGGAGAAACCTGACACATTTTATAAAAAACCCTCTGAGAACTACTTCTCACTAGTTTTATAAACTACTGTTTTACCAAGCATAAAATTTATTGGCACATTCTTCGCCATAGTCATATTAAGTTTAAAAATAAAATTATGACTATGAAACAACTAATCACTACATTATTGCTTTTATTCGTTTCTTCAAGTGCCATGTCTGCAATGGTTTACGATGCAAAAGAAGCATTTTGCGATAGTTATGGCAGAGTTTGCGGAGATGGCTATGCATTTAAAATCAATAATAAAAATATCCGTGGTGGCAAGACAGAGTCCAAAGAATTTACTATTGTTGATAATTTTGGCTTTTTGAATGTTGATGATAGTAACAACGCAGTATTAATGGCAAGGATCAGTAATGGTGTAAAAACATATGATGTTTATGCAGAATTTAATGATCTTTCATCAACACCTGTAACTAATCCAAAGAAACAACTCAAAGGCAAGGCTTATACTGAAAAAGGTGGACCTGTTGATACCAATACTTGGCAATATACTGGTAATACTTCAACCGCAGGTTGGTCAGGTTATTTATTAGATGAAGGAACATTAAATGATGGTTTCCAGCCTGCCGATAAAGATGCCGCTACGTTTGAGTTCTCTTTAATTAATTCAGGATTTCAAATAGGCGAGGGTGCTAACAACAAAAATATATTTTTTGGTGCTTCAGCACAATTACAATTTTTTGATGCTATTAATGGTAGAAAGCGTGGTGGTGGTAGTTTAAATATAGATTTGAATCCACAACCAGTGCCATTGCCTGATAGCTTACCTCTATTCTTATCAGCAACAGCAGGTTTAGTCTTGATTGGTGGACGTAAAGAAGATAGTAAATAAATAGTTTTAAAAGGATTGGACGAAGTTGTACCGCATGGACGCGGTTTATTTCAAGATTTAATCAAGTATTCTGACGACTCTAAATCCAATATTATCATAAGTATTTTTAGCCCCGTATTTATCACGCCGCTGGCTACGTAAAGAGCTTTGGGGGCTTTCAAAACTTCCACCTCTAACGGTGCGATACGAACAATCTCCACCCGTTCGTAATTCGCCAGTAGAAGGAGCATCTGCATAGTTACGATGCCAACATTCCTGCACCCATTCGGCTACGTTTCCGTTCATATCATGCAAACCAAATTTATTGACTGGATAACTACCAACCTTGGTTTGTTTGATTGGTTGGTTAGGCATATTACATGTTAAACAATGGGCTTTTCCTGACAGTTCTTTATAACCCCAAGGATATGGTTCTTTCTCACCAGCAGTTGCTGCATACTCCCATTGAGCTTCTGTTGGAAGTTGATAGCTCTGTCCTGTTTGTTTCGATAACCATTCAGTATAGGCTTTGGCATTAGCCCAGCTGATTTTTGATACTGGATTTTCAGAACGAGATAAGCCCTTGCTGTTTGGTAAACCTCTGCCTGTGGCTTTAGCAAAACGGTCATATTGGGCAAACGTTATTTCATATTTGCTGATTGCAAAGGCATTAATATTAACATCATGAACAGGTTGTTCATTGGCGAAACGTGTTGTATTGGAATTACCCATTTTAAATTTTCCAGCAGGTAACTTAACCATTGTAGGGCTGTTACCGCCAGAGTTTAGTTTATCAGTGAACTCTTCAACTTCTATAGGAATCACTACGGCGACTTCAGTTTCTGGTTCAGATAATTCTTCCAGTTCATCCTCAAGGGGTTCATCAATTTCTTCCGTTTCTTCATCTAATTCGTCTTCAAGTGGTTCATCTACTATATCAGTGACTTCAATTTCGGATGGCTCTTCAATTGGTGTTGTGACAATTGGTGGTGTATCAGTCGGTGATTTTGGTAGGAAGTAGTAAACACCGATGCCAATTAATACTAATAATGCTAAGGCTGAAATAATTAAACCGGTATAACTTTTGTCGCTATCAGGATAATCATCGATATTACTTTGATAAGGGTCTGTTTCTGGCTTCGGAATATTAATGCTTTCAGCTGTTAAGTTTTCTTCAATAGCTTCTATATTGAGATTATCTTCAGCAATACCGTTTTCTGTCTCAGCAACAGGTTGTTCAAGTGGTTTAGAGCTAATTTTTTCGCCAGAGATATTTGCAACGACAGCAGTAGTATTATCTTGACGAGGCATGTCAGCGTCGATAACGGCTTGCATCAAGCTATCCGAGCATTCTTTCGGATTATTGCCATTGGTCATAAACTCGAGAATTTTGCCGTTACTTAATGTATCCATACCATCGGTGCAAATAAGTACACGATCATCTGGATAGAGTTCTCGAGGAGTATCTGGACAATCGATTTCATTAACGGTTTCACCCGTTATAGCGCTCATGAGCATATTTCGGGTAAGGCCTGGATCGGGCTCGATGAATTTACCAGCAGCTTCCATGCGATCAATAAAACCACCATAGCTGTGGTCTTGGTTGATTTTTGCTATACCACTTTCTCTTACCAAATATAAATGTGAATCACCAACGCTAGCCCACCAAATTTTGCCTTTTTCCAATATGGCCCCGATCATCGTGCACCCCATGCCTTGTAGAGCGGGGGTTTCTTCTATGGTTTCACGAATAGATAAATTGGCTTTATCAACGGCTTCTTCGAGGATTTTTGAAACAGCTAAGGTAGGATAATGGCTGCTTACGTGCTTATTGAAGGCTTGAACGGCCATATTACTGGCTACGTTGCCTGCAGCATGCCCGCCCATGCCATCGGCCACAATAATTAAGGCACTTGGATTACCATCGGTATCAGTCAGATGTGTAATTAAAAAGGCGTCCTCTTGATAGTCTCTTGCACCATCAATTTGGCTGCCAGCGAGTTCAAAATCCAACCGCATTAGTATTCCGCTCGAGCATATGTTGCTATTTGCATAATGATTAGTATTATCGCTGCAAATACAGATTCAGATTTGTTATATGACAATTTTCTCATCGTACCAGTAGTTTGAGGAATTACAAGATAAATAAATGCTTAATGCCTGAAAAATACTGGTTTTTTCATATTTCATCATGCAGAAACTGAATCCCATAAACGTAATTTTTACCTTTTAAAGCGTGTTAAATGTCCTTTGATATATCCGAGCTGAGTACCCTTAAAAATAAAATCCCTCAATGCCGTATGAGGGAACAATATTTATTTCGTTCTCAATTATCAAAACTCAAGCAAGGGTCAAGCCAAAAAACTAAAAATTTATTTAATAAATTACAACAAGACATTGATAATTCTATGAATTATGTCAATAAAAAACGTAATAATCTGTCAGAGATTACGTATAACCAAGATTTGCCAATTTATTCGCATGTAGAAGAAATTTCGAGATTACTGAACGAAAATCAATTGATAGTAGTATGTGGTGAAACCGGTTCGGGCAAAACGACTCAACTTCCAAAAATTTGTTTAGCCCAAGGTTATGGTGCAAAAGGTTTAGTGGGCCATACTCAGCCAAGAAGGTTAGCAGCAAAATCCATAGCAAACCGATTAGCTAAGGAATTGGATATGCCATTGGGCAAAGGGGTTGGTTATAAGATCCGTCATAATGATAAGACATCGGATGAGACTTATATCAAATTAATGACCGACGGTGTGCTGTTAGCAGAAATGCAGAAAGACCGATGGCTGAATGACTATGAGGTTTTGATCATTGATGAAGCTCATGAGCGCAGTCTCAATATTGATTTTATCTTGGGGTATCTAAAACGATTATTGCCAAAACGCCCAGATTTAAAAGTTATCATTACTTCAGCAACAATCGATGTTGAACAATTTTCTGAACATTTTAATGATGCGCCAATTATTCAAGTAGAAGGGCGTACATATCCAGTTGAAGTTCGTTATCGTCCGTTAGAGGATGCTGCCGATGAAGAAGCAGCGACTCAGAATGTTCTACACGATGCAATAACAGAATTAGGACATGTTGGTTTAGGTGATATTCTTGTCTTTCTACCTGGCGAACGAGAAATTCATGAGATGCTGACGTTTTTACGTAAGCAATCTTTATCCAATACTGAAATCCTACCGTTGTATTCTCGATTAACCAGTGAAGGCCAGTCAAAAATTTTCAAGCCGCATAATAAACGTCACATTATTTTGGCAACTAATGTGGCCGAAACATCGCTAACGATTCCAGGAATTTCATTTGTGATTGACCTAGGTTATGCCAAAATCAGTCGTTATAGTTACAAAAGCAAGATTCAACGTTTGCCTGTTGAAAAGATTTCGCAAGCGGCTGCTAATCAGCGAAAAGGACGTTGTGGACGAACACATGAAGGTGTATGTATTCGTTTGTATTCGGAGGACGATTTCGAACAACGTTCATGTTTTACTGAGCCTGAGATTCTAAGAACTAACCTTGCGACTGTTATATTACAAATGAAATCAATGCGGTTGGGTGATATCAGTGATTTTCCATTTATAACAAAGCCTAACCAACGTTATATCAATGATGGTCTACGGTTATTAACCGAGTTATCAGCATTAGATAAACAACAAGAATTAACAGCGATTGGTAAAGAATTATCGCGTTTGCCAGTTGAACCGCGATTTGGTCGTATGTTAATCGCAGCTAAAAGTTATCATTGTGTCAATGAAATATTAATTATCATTAGTGCTTTGAGTATTTTAGATCCAAGAGAAAGGCCACTAGATGAACCTGGTAAAGCGGACGAAGCTCATAAACAATTTGATCATCAATATTCGGATTTTTTACGTTACATTAATCTTTGGCAGTTTTATCAAAAGCAATCTAAACAGCTTTCAAAAAATCAGTTAAAAAAACTTTGTAAAACAAATTATTTGTCTTTTAACAGAATGAATGAGTGGCAAGATATACATCGTCAATTAAAAGATATTGTTAAAGAACTTAAGTATTCAATGAATTCCGAAGCAGCTGATTACAATAATATTCATTGCGCAATCATTGCGGGTTTACTTAGCCACTTAGCGATTAAAGATGATGAAAAAAATTATTTAGGTGCGCGCGGAAGTAAGTTGAATATTTTCCCAGGTTCCAGTCAGTTTAAAGTAATGCCGAAATGGATTATGTCGGCTGAGATTGCTGAAACCAGTAAATTATTTGCTAGAACAGTCGCTAAAATCGATCCGAAATGGGTGTTAAAGCCAGCAAAACATCTTGTTCAACGTAGTTATACTGAGCCGCATTGGGATGATAAAAAACAACAAATCACGGCTTATGAAAGTATCAGTTTATATGGTTTAGTTATAGTTGCGAAACAACCAGTCAATTTCGGAAAAATAAATTCACAAGAAGCGAGAAAGCTTTTTATAGAAGAAGCATTTATCAATCTGAAACTTAATAGTGATGCAAAGTATTATATGCATAATAAAACGTTGATTGAAAATGCACGATTATTAGAAGCTAAAACCAGACGTCAAGATAAGTTGGATGAATCTGTCGTGTTTGAATTTTATGACAACAAACTACCTGTTAATGTTTGTAGTTTGCAAACTTTGGATGGTTGGCGAAAAAAAATTGAAAAAGAAGATAGAGAATATTTGTTTATTCAAGATAATGATTTATTAAAAGAAGAAAATTTAGATGATAGTATAGAACATCTTTTTCCAGACAGTATTGTTATTCAAAAATCTGAATTGCCTATTACCTATAATTTTTCACCTGAATCTAAAGATGATGGTGCTTCATTAGAAGTACCAATAATTCTATTAAATAAGCTAGATGAGTCAATTTACCATTCAATTGTTCCTGGTTTATCTAAGCAACGATTGACCTATTTATTAAAATCATTACCAAAATCAATCAGAAAACAGTTTGTGCCATTGCCTGAGTTCGTTGATGAATGTGAAAAAAATATATCATATCTGAATGGAAATATAGTTCATGGTTTAATTGAATTTGTTTTCAAAACTCGTGGTATAAAAATAAAAGAAAAAGATTTTGATGTCACATCAATACCTGAACACCTATTGTTAAATATAAAAATAATCGATGAAGAAGGTAGTTGTATTGCCGAGGGACGTGATGTAAAAGCTATTAAATCGGATCTAGCAGAAAAGATTGACCAGCTGATTGATGTGACACATCAATCAGAATTTGAAAGAGATAATATTGAAGTCTGGGATTTTCCTGATTTACCAGTTTCATATATCTCAAAAATCAATGATATTGAAATCACACTGTTTCCCGCATTGCTTGAAAAAGATGATGTTATTTCTATTAAATCATTTGATGTTGAGGCGAAAGCTGAATTATCGATGAGAAATGGTTTAAATAAACTATTTCAGAAATACCTTCGAAAAGATATTAAATATGTTAAAAAGAATCTTTTAGATAATAAAATAGCAATTACTTTATTAAATAGTGGTTATAGCAAAGAGCAATTAATTCAGGAAATTATTTATAAAACAATTGAACATTCTTTTATAGATAAATATAGCATTACCAGAACGAAACAAGGTTTCGATGAGATTTTACAGCGTGAACAAATTAAATTTATCGCGAGTATCAATGAGTTTATGCCACTAATTTCTGATATGTTTAAACAGTATCAAACTATTTTAAGGTTGTTAAGGAATTTAAAAAGCGAAAATCTGAACTTGGTGAAAGGAGATATTCAATCTCAAATGGATTTTTTAATGCCATTAGGGTTTATAAAAAATGTGCCTTATAAGTGGTTGGAGAAATACCCAAAATATTTATCAGCGATCATATATAGGATAGAAAAGCTAGATTCTTCATTAAAAAAAGATCAACAGAATTTAAACAAACTTTTACCTTATTGGAGTAAGTATATAGAAATGGATGCTTTACAGAAAAAAACTGAAAATTTTGATAAGAATGTATTTGACTATCGATGGATGATTGAAGAATTTCGAATATCCTTGTTTGCTCAAGAAATGAAAACGAATATTAAAATTTCTCCAGAAAGACTGGATAAACAATTAAATATAATCAGAAATCATCAAGATAAAAAGTTATAATAAATATACTATCACTCGTTTCGTTTATAAGGTATGGAACATACATCGGTTGAGTTTTCTATTTTTTTGATCTTTACAGGCGCGGCTGTTATGGCAACGCTTTCTTTGTATGCACGTCAGGCAATATTAGTAGGGCATATCATTCTAGGTATTTTATTCGGTCCATATGGTTTTGGTTTGGTCAATGATCCTGAACTTATTCAGGAGATATCGAATATTGGGATAATTTTTCTTTTATATTTATTAGGCTTAGATTTATTACCCCAGCAACTGCTGAGCATGTTAAGCAAAGCATTAATGGTTACATTAATTAGTTCATTTTCTTTTTTACTGGTAGGTTTTTTTATTGGGTATTTTTTTGGATACGATGTATTAAATGCGGTCATGATTGGTGCAGTAATGATGTTTTCTAGCACAATTATTGGGCTAAAATTATTGCCAACCACCATCTTACATCATAAACATACAGGTCAAATTATCATCAGTATTTTACTAATCCAAGATTTATTGGCAATTATCATTTTGTTAATGATTCAAGGTTATGGCAAAGGTGGATCATTAATCATTGATATCGCTTTACAACTCGTCAGTTTGCCAGTTTTAATCGTCATTACTTATGTTTTATCTAAATACGTTTTGTTAAAACTGATTATGCAGTTTGATAGAATTCATGAATATATTTTTCTTCTAGCGATTGCATGGTGTTTAGGTATCGCGGAATTAGCTTCTTACATGGGTTTGTCGCATGAGATTGGAGCGTTTATTGCGGGTGTAACCTTAGCTTCAAGTCCCATAGCTTTATTTATTACCGATCATTTAAAACCTTTAAGAGATTTCTTTTTGATTATCTTTTTCTTTTCATTAGGCGCTGGTTTTGATTTGTCGATAATTAATGAAATATTACTGCCTGCATTATTACTTGCTGCACTAGTCTTAATATTAAAACCATTAATTTTTCTATTTTTATTAAAACGTATAGGTGAAACTCCAGCTGTATCATTAGAAGTAGGTTTTCGATTAGGGCAGGTAAGTGAGTTTTCATTATTAATTGCAGTGTTGGCATTGGAATCTCATTTAATTAGTCAGTCTGCATCTTATCTAATACAATTAACGACATTATTAACATTTATGATTTCATCCTATTTAATAGTGTTACGTTACCCAACCCCGATTGCTGTTAGTGATAGATTAAGAAGAGATTAATAAAGTAATGATTAAATTTTTTAAATATATAGGTGTGTTGGCTGTTTTGGTTTTGCTGTTAGTCGCTGCGGATTATTTTGCTTTGTTTGGAGTAAAGCCAAAAAAAGTATTGGATTTTTCAATTTTACATTTTAAAACTGTTGATAAAGAGACAGGTGCTCCTATATTTTCAGCTCATATCAGATGTTATAGACATCGCAATAATGATATTTGTCAAGAAAGAGAAGGAAAAAAGAAAGATATTGTCTCTGCATACTTTCCTTTTCATAAAACAGAATACAATACTTTTTTATTCACTAAATCAGAAAAACTACCCGTGGCAGCCGATCCTAATTTTAAGATCATGTTTATTCATAATGACTATGAAAAAATATCTGAAGATTTTGATATGAATGATATATATGCAAATTCTGAGCAAGAGATAATTATAAAAATGAAACCTGGAAATTGGACTAAAGATGATGGTGTAGGAAATGAGTGATGCTATAAATTATTTGAAAGAAATACGTCCAGAAGCTGTAGAAGCATATTTTACTTTTCTTAGTAAATCAGCAGAACATTTAGATGATAAAACTCGATTTCTAATTTCAGTGATTACAAAAGTCGACAAGCAAACTGAAAAGGGTTTTCGTCAATATGTTAAACGTGCTTTAAAAGAAGGTAATTCAGCTAATGAAATCATTGATGCTTTGTTAGTGGCATTTCCAACCTTAGGTTTGAGTAAGATTATTTGGGCAGTTGAGCAAATTTCAGAAATGGGTTTGTCTGAATTTGCACCTGAAAATTTGAAAGATAAAGCTCAATGGTATGATGTTTCAAGTCTTTCTTCAATTAATGATGGAATTAATTATTTTACAATTAATGGCGTAAATATTTTTGTCAATAAAGAAAATGATCTTTTTACAGTATATGAAGCAAAATGTCCTCACAACAATACACCTTTACAACTTGAAGACGCTTCAGGTGATTGTATTACTTGTCCAAAACATCAATGGGTATTTAACCTTTCGTCGGGTGAATGTATAGAAGGTGGTAACAAAGCTTTAGTAGAATACCGAACAAAGATAGAAAATGAAATTTTAAAAATTTACATCTAACACAAACTAAAGAGATATCAATATATGTTTGAAAAAAAAGCGTCTACTTCAGTACCAATAAATAATGTTTTAGCTAATCGATGGAGTGGTCGAGCCTATGACCCAGAAAAAATTGTTGATGAAGCATCAATACAATCTTTATTAGAAGCGGCTCGATGGGCTCCTTCATGTTTTGGTGATGAACCTTGGCGTTTTATTGTATGTAATAAGCAAACAAACCCTGATGCATGGCAAAAAGCATTTAATTGTTTAATGGAAGGTAATCAAGGTTGGGCTAAAGATGCACAAGTATTAATGTTAGGTGTAGGAGATACTATTCTATCAAAAAATGGAAAACCAAATCGTTGGGGTGAATTCGATACAGGGGCTGCCTCAATGAGTTTAAGTATCCAAGCTACAGAACTTGGATTAATGGTGCATCAAATGGGTGGTTATGATCCAGAAAAAGCAAGGAAGGAATTTAACATACCTGAGCAATTCACAATGTTATCTATGATTTCCATAGGTTATCAATTAGCGGTTGAAAAAATGAACGAAGAACAAAAGGAACGTGAACTGGCAGATCGTCAGCGTAGCCCATTAAAAGATAAGTTTTTTGATGGTGATTGGGAAGTTTCTTTAAACTTCACTTCTTAAAGATTATTTCTTACTTGCAGTTTTCTATCGAACAACATAAATCGCTCTGGCGTTTAGCTGGACCGATTATGTTATCAAATATAACCATTGCACTATTAGGCATTGTCGATACTGCTGTCGTAGGCCATCTAGATCAACCTTATTATCTAGGCGGTGTTACATTGGCGATGGTGATATTTAATTTATTATATTGGGGTCTGTCATTTCTACGCATGGGGACAACAGGGATTGTTGCTCAGCATTTTGGCGCAAATAAAACCGATCTTATTCGCAGTAGTTTAGGGCATGCGATTATTTTAGCTCTAACATTGTCTTTATTTGTTTTACTATTTCAAACATTCATCTCGAACATATGCTTTTCCATTTTAAATGGAAGTACGGAAGTTAAATTTCATGCAAATCGATATTTTGATATTGCAATATGGGCTATTCCTGCAATATTAATTAATCTAGTGATCACAGGTTGGTTGCTGGGAATGCATAATGCCAAAGCTACATTATTGATTTCTGTATTTATCAATATATTAAATATCATATTAGATTTAATTTTTGTTATTGAATTGAATATGGAAGTTCAGGGTGTAGCGTTAGCTACGGTAATAGCTCAATACGCAGGAATGTTTGTTTCATTGTGGTTATGTCTTTGCACACTAAAAAAACACCCTGGTTCATGGCAACGTTCACAACTTTTCGATATAGAGAGCATTTTTGAAATGCTGAGCGTCAATCATAATTTATTTTTAAGGACGCTGAGTTTGATATTTGTGTTTAGTTTTTTTATACATCAAGGTGCTGGTCAAAGTGATGAAGTACTTGCTGCAAATGCAATATTAAAGAATTTTTATTTATTAATGGCGTTAACATTAGATGGCTTTGCTATTGCTTCTGAAGTACTTTCAGGTAAAGCGATTGGAGAAAAAAAACATTCTTTATTTTGGAATTCTGTTTTACTCTCGATGTTATGGAGTGGTTTGTTTGCAATAGTAATTACTATTTTATATGGAATGTTTGGCGGGCATTTAATCAATGCAATGACTTCAATTACTAATGTTCAAATCATAGCAGAAAAATATTTGGTTTGGGTTTTATTAGCGACGATGATTTCAGTATGGAGTTATGTTTGGGATGGTGTTTTTACGGGTGCTAGAAAAGCGATGGAAATGAGAAATAGTATGGTCTTCTCAACTTTTTTAATTTTTTTCCCTGTTTGGTATTTTTCACAAACACTCGATAATCATGGTTTATGGTTGGCATTCATTTGTTTTCAACTTGCTAGAACAGTTTCGATGACACTTTATGCATTCTTATTAGAAAAGAAGAATGGTTTTGTTCAAAAAAATTAGTTTTTTTGCCAAAATTGTTGCATTTGAAAATACATAAATGAGGCAGACCAAGCTATTAGCACTAATCCTACTAATGACTCTATTCCAGTTAAAAAACGCATAGAACCAGTTGGTATAATATCGCCTAAACCTAAAGAAGTATAAGTAACAAAGGAATAATAAACATAATCGAGTAATTGATGTTTTAAGTTGCCGGTAAATCCACCTAAATTTTCATAAGCCGCTGTCAAATAAAACGCGATAGCAAATATCCATACTTCAATCACGTGAGTAATAACCACAATAATCATAGACCAAAATACTTTAGCTCTATGCCTGATGTTTAAAATATTTAAAAAATTATTTAAATGAGAAAACATTTCATAATGTACGAGCAAACATAATGATATTAATATTAAGTTGACGATAAAAATGATAGCAATTGACATTATATTTTCTCGCCAGTTTTAAAACGTACAATTTGTCGTCGATCGCGTTTGGTAGGCCTACCCAAGCTTCTTGGATAAAGTTTAGATTCTGCCTTTATTTGGGCAGTTAATTGCTCTCTGAGATCAATGCTATCCTGTGTCTCTTCATACAGCTCAATTGCTAGACTTGCAGATAGACGGTTTTTTGGTATTCCTAATACAGTAATATCGTAGTTAAATGATTCTTTACGAATGAATAAATTATCGTTTATTGATACCAATTTTGATGGTTTTGCTTTATCACCATTTATTTTTATTTTCCCTGACTTGATCGATTCAGCAGCCAGACTGCGTGTTTTGTAAAATCGGGCACACCAAAGCCATTTATCTAAACGAATAGTATTATTTTCATTTTTTTCAGTCATAGTACGATGTAAAATAATTTCACAGAATATATAGATCATAAATTATTAAATAGGTAAATCAATGGCCGAACAGAATGAAAGACAATTCAAGCCTTTAAATATATGCGTGCTTACTGTTTCTGATAGTCGAACAGAAAAAGATGATACTTCTGGAAAATTAATAGTAAAACGCATAACTGATGCTGGACATATTTTATCATCCAAACAAATTGTCAAAGACGATACATATCAAATACGTAAAGTATTATCAGATTGGATAGCAGATTCAGATGTAGATGCGATTATATCGACTGGAGGTACTGGAATAACAGGGAGGGATGGAACCCCAGAAGCTGCCAGTGTGTTATTTGATAAAACCATAGATGGTTTCGGGGAAATATTTCGAGCGATTTCCTATGAAAAAATTAAAACCTCAACAATTCAGTCCAGAGCGATTGCTGGCGTAGCAAATCGTACTTTTATTTTTTGCTTGCCAGGTTCAAAAAGTGCATGCGCTGATGCCTGGGATAATATTATTAACTTTCAATTAGATTATCGAACACGTCCATGTAATTTAGTGGAGTTAATGCCTCGTTTGAAAGAGTAATTCATTTTACGTTTAAATTAGGTAAACGAAAATAGATTAATAGTGTTCTTAGTATAGAGTTTTGATTGTCATCTGAGACCATAAAAAAATAATTATCTTTATGATGGCTAATTCCTTCGAAGTTATCAGAAATAATTTCATATTCTTTCGTGCTTGAATGCAATAATTGTTGTTTTACGCCTTCTTCAGTTAGCTCTATTTTGTGTATGTGAAATTGCAATGGAGTAAAAACATTTACAAAAACTCTTTCTAATGCAATTAAGGAATTATTAGGCAAAGTAGTCAGGCCAACCAATGAGCCATATTTTTTATCATGCAACCTGAATGTTCCTATGGTATTTGAAATATCAAATAATCGAATTTCACCTGGTAAAGATTGCTTTAGTGGCCGTTCTGAGCCATACACATAATTTTTTTCATTTAATTCGGTTAACGACTCTAATTGTTTGTTACTGGATGAAAATTCATAAATTTTAAACTGATGTTTAAAATCCAAGATCTGTTTTAAAAACACACCTGTATTTGTATATAAATCAATTCGTGGTTTACGTTCAAACGATATGGCTAATTCAGTATCGCCTTGAATACTATTGTTATGGTTGCGTAGGGCCAATCCTTCACTATCACTAAATATTTCTTGTAAAGGCTCGTCGTTAAAATTTTTTAATTGGAAATGTCTTAAAATATTTAAAGCGATGAGTTTATTATCCTCAAAGGAAGGCTTTAGAACGATTAGGTATCCGCTATCAGTGACACTATACAAAACTTGTTCATCATAATCCCAAGCTAAACCAGATAATTCGTATAACCAGGGAAACTGTTCAGAATTATGGAACTGATAGACAGATATCAGTTCAAAATCTTTTACATTACTAGATTCTTTTGTAAATTGACGATGTAAATGAATCTCAGTAATCGTTTGGTTCGCACAAGCGGATATTGAAACCAATAAACTAAAAATAATGCTGTTTTTCTGCATAAAATGCTGGAAATATTTGCGAACAGAAAAATATTTCATTACTGTATACAAAAACAATAACATTTAATAATTAAAGTAACTACTTAGGAATAGGCTCTCAGTGTATATCAAGTTTCTTTTCCAATGTGTATTGATTGGGTTAATGCAATTTAGCCTTTGCCAGATTTCGTATGCCACAATTTATACTTTATCCAATCAAGAAGAAACCGTCATTGGTGAAGTTTCTACAACTTATTCACGTGATCAAGATACCTTACTCGATATTGCCAGAGCAAATGGCCTCGGTTATCAAGATATTAAATTAATCAATCCCACAGTAGATACTTGGTTGCCTGGTGAAGGCAATGAAATTCAATTACCTTCCAAGTTTATTTTGCCAAAAACACAACGAACGGGTTTGGTATTAAACATACCTGAAATGCGTTTGTATCATTATTTTAAAGGTGAAGCCGGTGAAACCCAAGTTGAAACATACCCACTTGGTGTTGGTAGGGAAGGTTGGTCTACACCTTATATGAAGACCAAGATTGTTGAGAAAAAAGCAAATCCAAATTGGTATCCACCAAAATCCATTATTGAAGAACATGCTAATGCAGGTGATCCATTGCCTGAAATTGTTGAAGCAGGGCCTGATAACCCATTAGGTGCTTATGCCATGCGTTTAGGACGACGAGAGTATTTAATTCATGGTACCAATAAGCCGTTTGGTATTGGAATGCGCGTGAGTCATGGTTGTATTCGATTGTATCCAGAAGATATTGAAAAGTTATTTCAACAAGTAAAAATTGGTACCCGTGTTGAGATAATCAATCAACCATATAAGGTGGGTGCTCGTGAAGGTATTCTCTATTTAGAAGCACATCCTTACCTTGAAGAAGACGCTGAGCGTTTTAAAAATAATATTACTCCTATTGTTGAGTTAATCATCGAACAAACTCGGGAAGATGAATACGACATTGACTGGGATATTGTTCGTCAGGTGAATGCGGCGCCTAATGGCGTTCCTGTCGCTATTGGAAAGAAAAAAATAGGCAAAGATGGGTTCTCGCAAGATTTGATGCTTGTTGAAGCAGCATCACCAGTATCAAATTTATCCGTTGCTTCTACGAATGAGGAAATAAAGCTGAATAGCTTAGATACTATTACTAGTAGGGCGATTGATGCACAGGAAAATAAACTTCGCCTTAGGTTAGATACGATATTGAGTCAATAAAGGACATTATAATTGGCATAAAAAAACCTCGCCTAGGCGAGGTTTTTTTATTGAAGCGTATAAAACGTTTCTTATTTTGCCATTGCTTTGCTAAAAGCACGGTCAATTTTAGTAGCATTGTCGTTACAACATGCTAGAGCTGTTTCTGCAGCAGATTGAGCTTCAGCAGCAGCGATATTAGCTTCGTTAGCTACGCTAAGAGCGCTGTTAGCGGTACCAAGGGCTTGGTTAGCATCAGCAGCAGCTTGAGCAGCTTGTGATTTAACAGCGTCGAATTGTTCAGGTGTAATGGTTGCACAGCCGCCAACTAAAGCGATTGAGGTAGCAAGTACAGTTGTTTTAATTAGAGTTTGCATTATGTTTCTCCCATTTATAACGGATTTCTAAGCTTAGGTTTCCCCAGATCTTTAAACCAACAAAATAATGAACGATTTCATAGCATTAATCAATGAAATCTGTCACTAAATATCTATAAAACAATAAATTATTGACTTTATTATCAACAACTTTTAGTGAAAATATAATAATTTCAACTAAATAGCAATGCTATTTCATTTAAAATTTGAAATTATCGACCTATTCCGCTCCCACTTTTTGCTTTTTTTAATCGTTTATCATAATGAGCATCAATAAAGGCTAATAAGGCATGTTCAAGTGGGTGTACTTGTTTTAATTCACATTCATCGTCTAGCCACTCTAAAATTTTCTTAAAAGGCATAGCAGAAGAGATGCTATAGGTTTCTTCTTCAATCATATTATAGGCGGTTAAAAAACCTTTTATATAATTGGAGAAATCATCATATTCATTTTTTTCTCTAGCCTGACTATATTTAAAGCAAGATTTTTTGCCTAATCCCCACACAGCATAGTTGCCATCTTCGTCGTAGGCCTGGCTGGCTGAAGTAAATGATAAGCATAACAATGCTATCGAGATAAACCGCAACATAAAGACTTCCTCTTATATTTATTTGTAATTGTAGCCGGATTATATCGATATCAAGTTAATTCAGCTAATACTATGACCAAGACCTACAGTAAGTCGTTCCATTGCCACCGATAAGTCGTTTTTTGATAATGCGCCGTAAGATAATCTTAGATAAGTTGTATCTGTTGCCCCGAAGGTTGAACCTGGCAGCAAGGCGACATTATGTTCTTTGATTAGATGCAAAGCGATATCCATATCCGCTAAATCAGTGTGTAATTTTAGGAAAATATAAAATGCACCTTTGGGAATAACCAATTCGCAAATAGAATCTAAGCTTTTCAAGCTTAATATGCATTGTTGTCGAAGTTGATTTAGTAAATCTAGATGCTGTTTACAGTAATTAGAGCCTGTTTTAAAGCAAGCTATAGCCGCTTGTTGTGAAACTTGAGTGGCACAGATTACGTTTGTATCTTGTATTTTCTGTAAGGCCTTAAATAAATGCTGAGGAAATACCATATAACCTATACGCCAACCAGCTAGGCCATAACTTTTTGATAATGAGAATAAGCTAATGGTGTATTCAGATGAGTTTTCTAGGGATGCAGCTGAAAAGTGCGCTTCATCATCGTAAACAAAATATTCATAAGCCTCATCTGAAATATGATACAAACCATGTTGTTTACAAAGTTGGTTTATAGCTACTAACGATTCTTTGGAATAGACCACGCCTGTTGGATTATTCGGCGATACAGTGACAATGGCTTTGGTTTTTGACGTTATAGCTTGTGTGATTGCCGTTAAATTAGCTTGATATTCTTCATCCGTATTAACAATAACTGCCTTGCAATTAACAATATTCACTGCCATTTCATGATTAAAATAATATGGTGCGAGCAAAACAACCTCATCACCAGGATCACAAATCGCTAGTAAGACATTTAAAAAAGCCATGCTGGCACCTGCGGTGACCATTAGTCCATAGCCATCAGCTAATTTGATATTGTTTTCGACAGATAATTTTTCAGAGATCAATTCTAACAACTCAGGGTGACCTTCGACTGCACCATAAAGTTGTTTTGAGCGATCTCGCATGGTCTTCTCAACTGATTTATAAACAGATGGCGGTGGATCGTAATTAACCACACCTTGAGCCAGCGAAATTGTGCCTGGAGTATTTTTAATGGCTTTGCCAATAATTGGAATAATAGGATTTTGTACAGCCTGCATGCGCTGGCTGCAGCGGTAAGTTTTCGTCATCAAGAAATATTAACGGATAACTATGTTACTGAACACATCACTGAGTGTTGAATGGCATAGGGCGACCAGAAAACTGAGATTTTAGAAAATCCATTTGATCGACTAAGATTTTACGGTTTGATAACGCTAAGTATTCAGCCCAATTTGGTACAAAAGGAACCGCTAGCAAAGGCATATGCGCTTGCTCAGGGGTTTTACTGCCTTTTTTAGTATTACAGTGCTTACAAGCTGTCACCACATTCGACCATTTATCTTTTCCGCCTTTAGAAATTGGCATCACATGATCTCGGGTCAACAAGCGTTCACTGAATTCATTGCCACAATACATGCATAAATGTGCATCACGTAAGAATAATTCACGGTTAGTCAGTGGTGGGATAATACGCTTATTGACGTTGTATTTATTAGAACGCTTAATCGCAATAATGGAATTGATGCTGACTGTAGAACGCTCGCCAGTTAAACGGCAAATACCACCCCTGAAAGTAAATATACTCTCTCCTGCGGTCCAGGCGATCATATCTCGGCTGTATAAACAAACTGCATCTTGCCAAGGTATCCAGGTAACTGGTGAGCCTGATATATCTAATCTTAAAATTAGTGGTGTCATAAGCGTCACTTTTACTTATCAAGTATGCGCGTGCATTGTACAGTGCTTATTGTTACGGTTTAAAGATGCCACAACAAAAACGCATCTCTTTGTATGCGAAAACGGGTGATTGATCAAGTCATCTTTAATTTTCATAGATTTACGGTTGCTTTTAATGTCAAATATTGAAACTTTATTGCAAATTATGTCCGACCTTCGCGATCCAGAAACGGGTTGTCCTTGGGATAAAAAACAAAACTTTGAAACCATCATTCCCTATACCTTAGAAGAGGCCTATGAAGTTCAAGACGCTATATTGGACAATGATATGGATGCTTTGTGCGATGAATTGGGTGATTTATTGTTGCAAGTGGTTTACCACGCGCAAATGGCAAAAGAATTAGGGCATTTTAGCTTTGATGATGTCGTTAAAAGTATTTGCGACAAAATGATTCGTCGACATCCACATGTATTTGGCGAAGAAAATTTCCAAAGTGATGAAGAAGTGAAAGGTTCTTGGGAAAAGATTAAACAACAAGAACGAGTAGATAAAAATAAATCTTCAGAACCCGAAAGTCTTTTAGATGGCGTATTAAAAACCTTACCTGCTTTAAAACAAGCGCAGAAAATTCAAAAGAAAGCCGCTGCTGTTGGCTTTGATTGGGTCGAGATGCAATCTGTATTTGATAAAATCAAAGAAGAGTGCAATGAGTTACAGTATGAAATCGATCAAGCTGCGGATAAAGCTAAACTCTCAGATGAAATCGGTGATGTATTCTTTTCAGTCGTTAATCTTGCCAGAAGGCTCAAACTTGATGCTGAAATCTCATTACAAAAGACCAATAAAAAATTCACCCAACGTTTTCAATACATCGAAGCAGAGTTACGTAAGCGTGATCAGAAGGTTGAAGAAACAGAATTAGAAATTCTCGATGCTTTATGGGAACAGGCTAAAATTGATTTAAAAAATTAAGGACGATAGCGCTTTGTATTAGATACATTCCCACGGAAATCGAAAGTCACTTCACTGATCCAACGCCTAGAAGTGGGTGTGTTTTTTTCTGGAATGTAAAACCAGGTTTTACGAATTATGTTGTGGTAGAAATCACTTTGAATAGTCTCATGATCAGGTGGACCTATACGATATAAGACTTCTCCCTCTGACATACCTGTATCAATAAATTTGAAATCTGAAAAAGGTACTGCATCACCCAAAACCAATGGAGAGGTAAAAAATACAATTAAAAAGTAGAATTTTTTCATGGTGTTCAAAGTTTATATGAATAATTCTTAGAAGAGAAAAGCCGAGAAGTGTTCAAAAAAATAGGGT
This sequence comes from Gammaproteobacteria bacterium, assembly GCA_965243205.1. GTDB lineage: Bacteria > Pseudomonadota > Gammaproteobacteria > Eutrophobiales > Eutrophobiaceae > CBDEUK01. The sequence goes on along the minus strand of CBDEUK010000002.1, from coordinate 457,857 downwards.
GCTGAATGAACAGCACCCACTCACACAAAGGGGGAGGAGAAGTAACTACGCTGTCACTACTGCAGAAGCTGTGCCAAAAAAATCATATTAAATTTATAGCTTAATAATCAATGGTTTATAATTTTTTAAATTTTAGGGAAGGCGTGTTTAGAACAAATTGAAATGATTAGGACGGCAAAATATTGGCATTTTGACGTCCTAAAATTGGAAATGGATTAAGTCTTATCTTTGTCTTTGCTAATTTTGGCGTAGGCTGAATGATTATGAATCGATTCGAAGTTCTCAGACGAAACAGTGTAAGCGGCTATTCGGTCGTCGTCATTGAATAAAATGGCGACGTCACGCACGATATCTTCCACAAATTTTGGATTTTCATAAGCATGCTCGGTAACGTATTTTTCATCTGGCCGTTTTAATATGCCATACAACTGACAAGAGGCGATGCTTTCGACATAATCAATTAATTCTTCAATCCAAACAAAATCACGGGTTTTTACACACACAGTGACATGAGAGCGTTGATTATGCGCACCATAATCAGAAATCTTTTTAGAACAAGGGCAAAGAGACGTTATTGGTACAACGACTTTTACCAGCACGTCAGACTTGCCGTTTTCTAATTGACCGATGAAGGTAACATCATAATCCATAATGCTTTTAACTTCAGAAACAGGAGCTTTTTTCATTACGAAATACGGAAATTCCATTTCAATCGTGCCACTTTTTGCTTCTAATAAATCGCCCATTTCTTTCAGCATTGTACGAAATGACTCAACTGTGATCTCTTCTTCATGTTGATTTAACAGCTCTAAAAAACGTGACATGTGAGTGCCTTTGAAATCTGCAGGCAGTGCCACATACATGTTGAAGTTGGCAACGGTGTGTTGCTCACGCCCAGAACGATCATTAACGACTACCGGATGACGAATACCCTTAACTCCAACCTGATCAATAGGGATCTGGCGAGTATCCTGACTTTTCATAATATCAGGTATGCTTTCGCTAACGTTTTCTGCGCTTTGACTCATTTTTAATTACTACCTTAAGATTATTATTCTGTGCTTATATGGGATATTTTAGACCGATTACAAGGGCTTAACATCCTTTATTTATTTCGTTGGACAATATAGTCAGCGATTTTACGTAGGGTATCGGCTTTATTATCGAACTCGGAAAGACTATCTAGAGCTTGCTGATGCATATCTTTGGCAGCTTTTTTTGCACCATCCAAGCCTAATAAATTAGGATAAGTCGGTTTATTTCTCGCAATATCAGAGCCTTGTGGCTTACCTAGGGTTTCTGTATCACTTTCGATATCTAAAATATCGTCCTGTATTTGAAATGCTAAACCGATACTATGAGCATAGGTTGATAATTGCTCTAGCTGTTTGTTCTGGACATCGTTTGACGATAAAGCACCTAATTCCACACTTGCATGGATAAGAGCGCCGGTTTTACGCGAATGCATATCTTGTAATTCTTCTAAGGTGAGCGATTTACCCACTGAATCCAAGTCGATACCTTGACCACCCGCCATGCCGATTGAACCACTAGCAATAGCCAATACATTGATCATTTTTAAACGTTGTTCAGGTCCAACAAGAATGTTTTGGTCTTTTGCTAAAACATGGAAAGCCAAAGCTTGTAAGGCGTCTCCAGCTAGAATAGCAGTCGCTTCATCATACGCTTTATGACAAGTCGGTCGTCCACGCCGTAAGTCATCGTCATCCATTGCAGGTAAATCATCATGGATTAATGAGTAAGCATGAATCATTTCCACAGCACAGGCAGGCCCATTTAAGTTTTCAATAGCTATTCCTAAAGACTCTCCTGCGGCATAGGCCAGAACAGGTCTGATGCGTTTACCTTCACTTAACACAGAATAGCGCATGGCGCTGTGCAAATTCGTAGGTTTTAATTCTTTTGCTGGTAGCCAATCGTCAAGGGCTTGTTCAACGGCTTGTTGGTATTGTTCTAGTTGCTGTTTTAATTCCATATTTAAATTTCATCTTGCTCCTGATCATCATCAAAATCGACTAACTCATTGTCACCATTTTTTTGCATCAGGATTTTTATTTTCTGTTCGGCTTCGTCTAAGGTTTTTTGGCAGCTTTGACTCAATGCAATGCCTTCTTCAAACTGTTGAATAGATTCTTCTAACGTTAAATCACCAGATTCCATTTTTTTTACTATGGACTCCAATTTATTCAGTGAGTCTTCAAATTGATTGGAAGATTTTTTTCTGGCCAATGTTATATCTCCAGATTAGCAATACGTTCGTGTTTTCATTAACTATTCAAAAAGAGCGCACAGCATAGGGATTGCGACAATTTATGCAAGTTTTCTGATAAAGATTCAATGATAAATTAATTTAAAAGCATAACATTGCCTCTGTTCAATTGCAGCGCCACGTTTTATCATCGACATCCTTTAGGGCACACCATCTGCTATTTCATAGTAAAGAATAAATAAGAGGTTATTCCTTGGCAAAAGATTACGCTGCTTCCGATATTGAAGTTTTAACGGGATTGGAACCGGTTCGCAAACGACCGGGCATGTATACTGATACCACCAGACCCAATCACCTAGTCCAAGAAGTCGTTGATAATAGTGTGGATGAAGCCATTTCTGGCCATGCTAAAACGATCGAGGTGATTCTGCACAAAGACCAATCCGTTACCGTCACTGATGACGGACGTGGGATGCCAGTCGATATTCATCCGGAACAAAAGATTTCTGGAGTTGAAGTGATTCTGACTAAGCTGCATGCAGGAGGTAAATTCTCGAATAAAAATTATAAGTTTTCAGGTGGTTTACATGGTGTGGGTGTCTCCGTTGTTAATGCCTTGTCAAAAAAACTAGAAGTCACAATTAAACGTGAAGGTAAAGAATATTTAATCGCATTTGCTAACGGCGATAAAACCAAAGATTTAAAAGTCATTGGTGACGTTGGAAAACGTAATACTGGAACCTCTGTGAGATTCTGGCCAAACGAAAAATACTTTGAATCACCGAATTTAGCCATTGCCAAACTAAAACATTTATTACGCGCGAAGGCTGTTTTAGCTCCTGGTTTAACAATTAAGCTAACTGAAGAAAAATCTAAAGATAAAACCGAATGGTTCTATGAAGATGGTATAAAAAGTTATTTAGCTGAGAGTTTAGAAGGTGTTGAATTGCTTCCTCCTGAGCCGTTTCTCGGCAATATGGAAGCTGAACATGAAGCGGTTGAATGGGCAATCCATTGGTTACCAGAAGAAGGTGATTTAATTACCGAAAGTTACGTGAATCTAGTTCCGACTGCTCAAGGTGGGACCCATGTTAATGGTCTGAGACAAGGTTTATTGGAAGCGCTAAGAGATTTTTGCGAAGCCAGAAACTTATTACCACGAGGTGTAAAGCTTACCGCAGATGATGTTTGGGATCGCTGTAGCTATCTATTATCAGTCAAATTAGACGATCCACAGTTTGCGGGTCAAACAAAAGAACGTTTGTCATCACGAGAATGCGCTGCATTTGTTTCAGGTGTTGTTAAAGATTCGTTTAGCCAATGGCTACATCAACATATTGAAATGGGAGAACGTGTTGCAGAACTTGCGATCCAATCTGCACAAAGAAGACTCAAAGCGAATAAACAAGTTGTTCGTAAAAAAGTTACTGGAGGACCTGCGTTACCCGGTAAGTTAACAGATTGCACTATGCAAGATTTAACAGTCACTGAATTATTTTTAGTGGAAGGTGATTCCGCGGGTGGTTCTGCTAAACAAGCTCGTGATCGGGATTTCCAAGCAGTCATGCCTTTGAGAGGTAAGATCTTAAATACTTGGGAAGTAGATTCAACTCAAGTACTGTCATCGAAAGAAGTACATGATATTGCTGTGGCGATTGGTGTTGATCCAGGTTCTGCGGATATTTCTGGATTGCGTTATGGGAAGATTTGTATTTTGGCGGATGCTGATTCAGATGGTCTGCATATCGCTACCTTACTTTGTGCATTATTCTTGAGACATTTCCGACAATTGGTTGAAAATGGACATGTCTATGTGGCGATGCCACCGTTGTTTCGTATTGATGTTGGCAAAGATGTTTTTTACGCGTTAGACGATGATGAGAAACAAGGAATTCTTGATCAAATTAGTGCTGAAAAGAGGAGGGGCAAGGTCAACGTCCAGCGGTTTAAAGGGCTTGGGGAGATGAACCCTATGCAATTACGTGAAACTACGATGGCGCCTGAAACACGTAAGCTGGTGCAATTGACCTTGCCAGGACAACCAAAAAAAGCCGTAGACTTACTTGATATGTTGCTGGCTAAAAAGCGTGCCCCTGATCGGAAAACTTGGTTAGAATCAAAGGGCGATTTAGCATCATTGCAATAGTTAAGATAATTGGTTCAAGCCAGCAATCCCTGTCAATATTGCCTGCGACGTGATCTCTAACTAAGAAACAGAGAGAGCCGGCCTGATTCGGTTGTTAACCTTCTAACCACTTAGAAAGGTTAAGCTTAATTAAATCATAGCAACGCAAGTGCCAGCTTATAAAATTATTTAAATATCAATATTTTAATTAAATAATGTAAAGTTAATTATTGAGAATATTCAACTTAAAAATGTTTTTTTGTCTTTTCTAAGAGACATAATAGATACAGTGAAATAACAAAATTATGAGTGATAACATGAGCTTGGACTTTGAGCAGATAGAGCAACGTCCATTAAACGAATTTACCGAACAAGCATACTTGGATTATTCCATGTACGTTATTCTCGACAGAGCTTTGCCTCATATCTCTGATGGTTTAAAACCAGTACAAAGGCGAATTGTTTACGCTATGTCAGAGCTAGGTCTTAAATCCACAGCTAAATACAAAAAATCTGCGCGAACCGTAGGCGATGTGATTGGCAAGTTTCATCCACACGGTGACTCAGCTTGTTATGACGCAATGGTGCACATGGCTCAAGAGTTTTCGTATCGTTATCCGTTAGTAGATGGACAAGGAAACTGGGGTTCGATGGATGACCCAAAATCGTTTGCAGCGATGAGATACACCGAATCTAAGCTGACTGCATATTCCGATATTTTACTCAGTGAAACCGAACAAGGTACCGTTGAGTGGCAACCTAATTTTGATGGAACCTTAGACGAACCTAAATTACTTCCAGCACGTTTACCTAATGTTTTATTAAATGGCACAACAGGTATTGCAGTTGGTATGGCAACAGATATCCCACCGCATAATCTCAATGAAATTGTTTCAGCGTGTATTCATTTATTGGATTCACCAAAAGCCACAGTTAAAGATTTGTTAACGCATGTTAAAGGTCCTGATTTCCCAACCAATGCAGAAATTATTACCCCTGCTACCGATATTCAAGAATTGTACGAAACGGGAAATGGCAGTATCAAAATGCGTGCAACGTGGGAAAAAGAAAACGGCAACATAGTGATTACAGCATTGCCGTATCAAAGTTCTGGTAGTCGTATTCAAGAACAAGTTGCTGCACAAATGCAGGCGAAAAAACTTCCTATGTTAGATGATATCCGTGATGAATCGGATCATGAAAATCCTACGCGAATTATTCTAGTTCCTCGTTCCAATCGAATTGATTTCGAAGCGTTAATGTCACATTTATTTGCTACGACGGACTTAGAAAAAAATTATCGAGTTAACTTGAATATGATTGGTTTAAACGGTCGACCTCAAGTTAAAAACTTGCAAATTATTTTAAAAGAATGGTTAACCTATCGAACTGAAACCGTTACCAAACGTTTGCAATTTCAACTCGATAAAATACTCGACAAGATTCATATTTTAGAAGGTTTGATGATTGCGTATCTGAATATCGATGAAGTGATCGCTATCATTCGTGAAGAAGATAAACCGAAACCAGTTTTAATGAAACGCTTCAAACTAAGTGATAAACAAGCTGAAGCTGTATTGGAATTAAAACTTCGAAAGCTAGCCAAGCTTGAAGAAATGAAAATCAAAGGGGAGTTGGATGAATTAAGTAATGAACGTGACTCGCTTCAACAAATTCTTGCTTCTAAACAACGATTAAAAACTTTAATTAAAAAAGAATTGTTGGCTGATGCCGAAACTTTTGGTGATGAGAGACGTTCAAAATTGGTAGAACGTGAAGAAGCTAAGGCAATCGATGAAAAAGCGTTAATTCCAACTGAAAGTGTTACGGTTATCTTATCTAAAAAAGGCTGGATCCGTGCAGCTAAAGGCCATGATATTGATCCTGAATCCATTAACTATAAAGCAGGCGATGGTTTTAATCAGGCCGCTCAAGGTAAGAGTAATCAACAAGCCATGTTATTAGATTCAAGTGGACGTTGCTATTCTTTACCTGCACATAGTTTGCCTTCTGCTCGAAGTCTGGGTGAAGCTGCTTCTAGTCGTTTAAATCCCCCCGATGGCGCAACCTTTGAAGGTCTAATGATGGGGGAGAACGAAGATATTTATTTACTAGCAACTGATTCTGGTTATGGGTTTATGAGTAATCTAGAGCCGTTATTCACTAAAAATAAAAATGGTAAAGCAGTTATCAGCGTTCCTAAATCATCAAAAGTGCTAAGGCCATCATTAGTGAGAGATGCTGAAAATGATTGGATAGCGGCAGTCAGTTCAACTGGGAGATTCATGACATTTCCTGTCGAAGAGTTACCGATGTTAGCTAAAGGTAAAGGCAATAAGATCATGCAAATCCCAACCGATAAACTCAAAAATCGAGAAGAATACATGGCTGCAGTATGTGCTTATCCTGAAGACGCCTCGATTGAAATCACTTCGGGTCAACGTACATTAACTTTAAAACCAACAGATTTAGAGCACTACGTAAGTGAACGTGGTCGTAGAGGCAGCATGTTACCGAGGGGATTTCGCAATGTTGCTTTTATGAAGCCTATTTTAGTTGAGTCTGATCAAGAAGAATAAAAAAAGCCAGGTTCATCACCTGGCTATTAGTTTAAATCTCAGTTCGGATACGTAGGGGGAAGGAGGAAAATCCGCACTGATAATTCATTTAACGACCGTTTTCTAAAATTCTTTAGTTGTTTTTATCCATAAAGGCTAACTCTATTTAGCTATTTCATATTGTCCATTCCTATATCTTCAGTCGAATCTCATAAAAGTAATATAGGAAATTTTCATAAAAAATTAATAAAAAATAGACATTTAAGAGTTTATATTTATAATTTACTTTTAATAATTAACTTTAAGATGAGAGGGAGAAAATAGGATGCTAAAAAAAGTGCTATTCACGTTTTTTATCATGGGGACTGTAGCTTCTCAGGCACAAGAAGAAAGTCATTTTAGAGCTGAAATCCAAGCAGGTGGATCATTTGGTGGTACTGAAATTTCATTTTCAGGTGTATCAGATGATATTGACCCTGATACAGGACTGATTATCGGTGGAGGTATTTGGCAGGATGAAGTAATAACACCAATAATATCAGTGGGTCTAACTTACCATCACACTAAAGGAGCGGATTATGAAGAATCTGTTGGAGGTACATTTGGTGATGCAACTCTGGCAGGTAATCTTAATATTGAACATGAAATAGATGCAGTTATGGCAAATATTATGATTAGAGATAATCAAGGCAAATTGATGAATAACAGCAAATTTCATCCTTATATAGGTGGTGGGCTTGGTATTGCAAATGTAGATGCAGATATTAGTGCAACGGCTGCGGTTACCGTAGGAGGATCAACTTTTACCGGTTTAGGAACAGCCGAAGATGGTGATAGTAATCTAGCTGCACAAGCATTTATTGGTTTTGATTATGATGTGACAAATAATGTTTACTTTGGTTTTAACGCATCATACTTCTACACTGATGTTGACCTATTTGATGCAGAGGTAGTGTTTGATAATTTCAGAACCATGGGAACATTAGGATATAATTTTTAGTAATTGTTTTATCTATAGTAAAAGGCCCAATATTTTATTGGGCTTTTTTTATATTTTATAATGGAGTCTTAGATTGATAACCGGCTTGTTCTTTAACTAAGGTTGGCACTAAATATCCTGGCAGCCTTGCTCTAAGTTTCGAAAGAATTTCCTTTGCAGTCTTAATATCGACTTCAAAGTGCATGGCACCTTTCACTCGATCAAGTTGATGTAAGTAATAAGGTTGAACTCCTTGAGTAAATAACTCTTCTGATAATTCTGCTAAGCAATCAACATTATCATTTACACCTTTTAATAAAACCGATTGATTTAATAATAAAAGGTCGAAAGTTTTTAATTTTTTAATAGCTAATTTTACATTATCACTTATTTCATTTTTATGATTACAGTGAAGAACTACTGTGGTTTTTAATCGCCTATTACTTAACCACTCTAAATTACTTTCGAGAATTCTTTCTGGTAATACAATTGGAGTGCGGGTATGAATTCGTAACCGTTTTAAATGTTTTATGTTTTCAAGTTTTTTTATTAATTCTGATAATTTTTCATCGGTTAAAATTAAAGGATCGCCACCACTTAAAATGACTTCCGTAATATCGGTATTATGCTGGATATAATCGAGTGCTTTTGATAGTTCTTTAGGAGAAATACTATTATCAGAGTATGGATAATGACGTCGGAAACAATATCGGCAATGGATAGGGCAAGCACCTGTTAGAATTAATAAGATTCTGCCGTGATATTTATGTAATAGACCAGGTGTTTTTTGAGCGTTGATATCACTAACCGGATCTTCTATAAAGTCATACGATTCTTGTTCTTCTTCAATAACAGGTAGGATTTGTTTCAGTAACGGATCATCAATATTACCTGTTTGGATATTCGATAAATAGGAATTAGTAGCGAGTAAGTTAAATATATTTTGAGCTTTCTCAGAGATTTGCACGGACTGTTTATTTAATTCAAGCTGATTAAGTAATTCTTCAGGTTCTTTTATTGCCTTTTGTAGTTGTTTTTGCCAGTTCATAATGCTGCATTCCTATTCGAATCAGGTATGATAGGCGTTTTTTCGCAAACGTTAAGTAATAAATAGATTGAGGAACTCATGGCGTCTTATAGTACCAATGAATTTAAAAGCGGTTTGAAAATTATGATCGATAACGATCCATGTTCGATTATAGAAAATGAATTTGTAAAACCGGGCAAAGGCCAGGCTTTTAACCGAGTAAAAATCCGTAATTTAAAAACGGGGCGTGTCATCGAACGCACTTATAAATCTGGTGAGAGTGTCGAAGCGGCGGATGTTATGGATGTAAAACTTCAATATTTATACAGCGATGGCGAAGTCTGGCATTTCATGAATCCTGATTCATATGAACAATATGAGACCTCAGAGTCAGCTGTTGGTGATGCAGCAAAATGGATCAAAGGCGAAGAGACCTGTGAAGTTACACTTTGGAACGATAATCCCATCTCAGTGATCCCGCCAAACTTTGTATTCCTGGAAGTCACAGAAACCGATCCTGGAGTGAAAGGCGATACAGCATCGGGTGGTACCAAACCCGCTACTCTTGAAACAGGAGCAGTAGTTAAAGTGCCTTTATATATGGAACAAGGCGAAGTGTTAAAAATTGATACTCGAACGGGTGAATATGTAGGTCGACAAAAAGACTAAATAATGACCAATCCTGGTAAAACATCTTTATCAATTGATGTTATTACTGCTCGAGCAGAATTATTAAAAACCCTACGTGATTTCATGTCGAAAAAAGGCGTTTTAGAAATTGAAACGCCTTATTTATCTTCTGCATCTAATACAGACCCAAACATTATTAATCTTGAATTAGCGACACGTTCTCATCCTGAGCATAAATGGTTTTTACATAGTTCACCTGAATTTCCTATGAAACGCTTATTGGCGAGTGGCATCGGTTCGATCTATCAGATATGCCGCGTATTCAGAGATGAAGAAATCGGTCGATTGCATAATTCAGAATTTACAATGCTTGAGTATTATCGGGTAGGGTTTGATCATCATGAATTAATGAATGAATTAAACGAATTATTTGTGCAATTAGGATTTAAAGCCGCGGAGAGAAAAAGTTATCAAGCTGCCTTTATTGAATACGGCGAAATTGATCCATTCCAAGCTAAAACATCTGAATTAATGCTAAAGGCAAAATCTCTTGGTTTTCACAACACAGGATCCAATCGAAATACATATTTGGATTTTTTATTTAGCCAATTGGTTATTTCAAAGCTTGGCATTGAACAGCCGTGTTTTATATACGATTATCCTTCAGAGCAAGCAGCATTATCTAAAGTACGCTATGATGGAGATTATAAAGTTTCAGAACGGTTTGAAGTTTTTATCAATGGTCTAGAGATTGCCAATGCTTATCATGAATTAAATGATGCTAGCGAACTAAAGCAACGATTTGAAAATGATATTGAGTATTGTAAAAAAAATAATTTGCCATATGGACCTATGGATAAACATTTATTGAATACAACGAATGATTTACCAGGTTGTGCTGGCGTTGCTATTGGTATAGATCGATTATTAATGACAATTCTTAAACTCGAAGACATTAATCAGGTATTATGTTTCTCTTCAACTCAAGCGTGATCAATTAATATGGCAATTTTCGATGTTAATAAATTAACGGCTGAAGCTAGAAAATTAGCGGTGGATTATCGTGAAGCAACAGGTAAAACATTACCGATCACTGCTGAGATTGCCATTAACGATGCTATTCATTTATTAAAACTTAAAAACGCTGACAAGGACGCAAACGGTTATGATGCTTTAATGAGCTATAACGATGAAGAAATTAAAGTTCAAATAAAAGGTCGTGCTATTTTTGATGAAACTAAATCAGGGCATCGATTAGGACAATTAAAATTAGAACAAGAATGGGATGGCATTGTTCTAGTCGTCATGAATGATAAATTTGAATCAGTCGAAATTTATTTTTGCCATCGTGACGAAATTGAATCAGCTTTAGCTGAAAGCACACCGAATAAACGAGGTAGCTTGACTTTGGCGAGGTTTAAAATCATTGCCGATCTAGTATGGACAACAGAAGAAGGACGAGTTGATAGTGTATGGAGTAATCAGGAATAGAAGAGAGATTTATTTTGTATATTCAAAAAGGTGTATTTAGCTAATGGATTCAGCTAGTGATATTCTTTCAGATTCAGGTGCATTATCGGCTGTTATTGATTCGTTCAAGTCTCGCCCAATGCAGCAAGAAATGGCAGATACGATCCTTGCTGCATTATTAGATGATGAGTCGGTTATTTGTGAAGCGGGCACGGGAACCGGTAAAACTTTCGCTTATTTAGTTCCTGTATTGATGGCCGATGTAAAAGTCATTATCTCTACTGGTACAAAACATTTACAAGATCAAATTTTTCATCGTGACTTACCAACCGTTCAAAAAGCGTTAAAAGCGACAACTACTGTTGCCTTATTAAAAGGTCGCAGTAATTATTTATGTTTACATCGACATAAATTTGCGGATGAAATATTAAAATCTCCAAAACTTCAAACGGAGTTATATGATATCCAGACTTGGGTTCATAAAACTCAAACGGGTGATCTAACTGAAATTTTATCAGAAGATTCACAAATCAAACCTTGGGTAAGTTCAACTACGGATAATTGTTTAGGGCAAGAATGTTCTGAATATGAAGATTGTTTTGTACTGAAAGCACGTAAACGAGCGGCTAAGGCAAATGTTATTGTGGTTAATCATCATTTGTTGTTAGCGGATATGGCTTTGCGTGAAACTGGTTTTGGTGAGCTATTGCCAAACATAGATAGTATTATCTTTGATGAAGCTCATCAGTTAGCTGAATTAGCATCGCAATTCTTCGGTACAACTTTTAGTGCAAGACAATGTTTGGATCTTAGTGAAGATACGCGTAATGCCTATCAAAAAGAAGCCTGGGACGTTAAAGGTTTTATGGATAAAACCTATCAGATAGATACAGCAACACGTACTCTACGTGAACAATTTAAAACCAATGATTTGAAACTAGAATGGCATAAGGTAGTTAATGATGATGCGATTAAAAATAGTTTAAATGGTTTATTGGAAAAGCTGATCGAATTTTCAGAAACAATTGAATCGATTAAAGATCGAGGTAAAGAATTAGAAAGTTGTTATCAACGTTCGTTACTTTTGAATGATAGGTTAGATGGTTTTTTAGAAACTAAAGATACAGACAATGTGAAATGGATTGAAATTAGGGGTAAAGGTATTTTTTTACATAAAACACCATTAGATATTTCCAAAGAATTTCAACATCGATTAAAACATTACCAATGTAATTCAATTTATACTTCTGCAACTTTAGCCGTAGGTGAGAAATTTGATCACTTTAAAAAACAATTAGGTTTAGAAGAAGTTACTGCCAAACAATGGCCAAGTCCGTTTGATTACAAAAAACAAACTGTATTATATTTGCCGACCAATTTACCTTTACCATCACAAGCCGATTTCACTAAAACAGTTGTTGATAAAATCATTCCTGTTCTAAAAGCAAGTCAAGGTAGAGCTTTTCTATTATTTACTAGCCATCGGGCTTTAAAAGAAGCAGCTGATTTAGTTAAACGACAATTGAGTTATCCATGTTTTATTCAAGGTGATGCTCCAAAATTACAATTAATTGAGTCGTTTAGGCAGAGCCAAAATGGTTTGTTGTTTGGCACTAGCAGTTTTTGGGAAGGTGTTGATGTAAAAGGTGATGCGCTTAGTTGTGTGATTATCGACAAGTTACCTTTTGCGATGCCAGATGATCCAGTGCTCAAAGCTAGAGGCGCATTAATGGAACAGCAAGGGAAAAATGTATTTATGGAGCATCAATTACCTCAAGCAGTAATTTCTTTACGTCAAGGTGTTGGTAGATTGATTCGAGACGTAACGGACTCAGGTGTATTAGTGATTTGCGATCCTCGCCTAACCACTAAATCTTATGGTCGTATCTTTATGAAAAGCTTACCAAATATGACAATTACACGGAAAATTGAAGATATAGAGAGTTTTTTTAAAAATATTTAAAGCTTTTTCATCCAAATGCCGATTCCAATGTTAGAAAATAAAAGGAATAGCAAATGGAAATCATTATTTTTTTCGTTTTGTTATTTGTAGTTACAGTAGTTTTAGCGTCGATGGTTTTCCTAATAGTAGGAAAAATAAAGTCAGATTCGATTTTATTAGAACGCTATTTTAACTCAAATGACATTAATACAAGCGCTCCATTGTTTAGAAGCAAATTTGTGACAGGCTTGTTTACTAATTTAGTAAGCAAACGTGTGTCCATACTCGGCTCTATGTGCCGTTCATCAAAAATAGGCTTAAACGTTGCAGCTTCGAGTGCAAAAATATCTAATTTCCTGTCTTCACTTGAGCAAAATATTTCAAATCAATTTAATCGAACAACGAATGTCGCGGTTGCCGCCGAAGAGCTTGCAAATGATACAAATCAAATTGTAGCCAGTGCTCAAATGGCATCTGAATCGGCCTTAAAAACCAAACAAGCCAGTGCTGAAGGAATTAGTAATATTAAAAATATTACTGGTGGTGTTTTAAATTTAAAAAGTAACGTTGAACAAGCTTCGAATAGTATTCAAGAATTAGATGAATACGTGCAAGATATTAAAGGAATAACAGTTGTTATTGATGATATTGCTGCGCAAACAAACTTATTGGCATTAAATGCTGCTATAGAAGCTGCTAGAGCAGGAGAACAAGGAAGAGGTTTTGCTGTTGTGGCAGATGAAGTTAGAGAGTTAGCCACAAAATCTTCAACTTATACACATAACATTGAGGATAAATTGAAACGAGTGGTTGGTGTTTCAAAACAAACTCGAGAAGAAATTATCAATTTTCAACAAATGGTTGAACTGGTTGTGATGCAAATTTCACAAATTGGTAATGAATTGGAATCTATTAATAGTGAAGCAATTGGCTCAAATGATATGATTGCAAAGATCAGTACAATCATGGATGAACATTTGAATTCAGTTAATCAAGTTAGAAATGAAATTGGTTCTATACGTGACGCATTCGATTTAATTAATAAGGAAACTGGTAAAGTTTCTCAAGATGCTATTTCTTTATCTGAAAACGCTGAGCATATCTATGATGCAAATAGTGATTATAACTTAGGAACCATACACGATACGGTCCAAGAAATTGCTATTAGTACTGCAAAACAAGTTGGGCAGTTATTTGAAGATGCAATTCAAAAAGGCCAGATCACTGAGGAAGATTTATTTGATAAAAATTATCAATCAATACCCAATACCAATCCCGTAAAGTTTCATACTAAATATGATCAATTTACAGATAATGTGTTGCCGCCAATACAAGAAAAATTATTGGTAGATTATCCATACTTTATTCTAGCAGGTGCAGTGGATATTAATGGTTATTTTCCAACACATAATGATAGATTCAGTAAGCCATTAACTGGCGACTATGATATAGATTTAAAAAATAATCGTACTAAGCGCGTATTTGATGATAGAACTGGTGGACGTTGTGGTTCAAACACGAAAACGTTTTTATTACAAACCTATGTAAGAGACACAGGCGAAGTTATGCATGATCTATCTGCACCTATTTATGTGAATAGTAAACATTGGGGTGGCTTTAGAATAGGTTATCTACCTCCGCGTGATGAGTCTTCAAAAATAGAACAACAATAATAAAATTTAAAACTCTAAATGTTTTGGTGTTCTTGGAAATGGGATCACATCACGAATATTATTAACGCCTGTGACTAACATTAATAAACGTTCAAAACCTAAACCAAAGCCCGCATGAGGTACACTGCCATAACGTCGTGAGTCTAAGTACCACCAATAATCTTCTTCATTAAAACCCAAGTCGTTTATTTTTTTGACCAATACATCATAACGTTCTTCTCGTTGACTGCCACCGATGATTTCTCCAATTGAAGGAACCAATATATCCATAGCGGCAACAGTTTTATCATCGTCATTAACACGCATATAAAATGCTTTTATATCTTTTGGGTAATCTGTAACGATAACTGGTTGTTTAAAATGTTGCTCGGTTAAAAAACGCTCATGCTCAGATTGTAAATCGTGACCCCATTCAACAGGGTATTCAAACTTATTACCTGACTTTAATAAGATATCGATGGCTTCAGTGTAAGGTAAATGAATAAAATCATTGTCAACGATATTACTTAATGTAGTCATTAGTGTTTTATCAACAAACTTGGCGAATAACTCTAAGTCTTCTGAACATTCTTCCATTGCATATTTAACTAAATATCGGATCATTTCTTCGCCTAAACGCATATCTTCCGCTAAATCGGCAAAGGCCATTTCAGGTTCTATCATCCAAAATTCAGACATATGCCTTGAGGTATTTGAATTTTCTGAACGAAATGTAGGACCAAAGGTATAGATCTTCCCTAAACTTAAGGCATACATTTCTCCAGATAACTGGCCAGATACGGTTAGATTTGCTTCTTTACCAAAGAAGTCTTGCGCAAAATCTACTTTACCTTCTTTTTTAGGAACATTGTCTAAATCAAAGGTTGTTACGCGAAACATTTCACCTGCGCCTTCGCAATCCGAACCAGTAATAATTGGAGTGTGGATCCAATTAAAGCCACGCTCTTGGAAGAATTGATGAATAGCAAAAGATAATTTAGAACGAATGCGAAACATTGCTCCGTACTTGTTCGTTCTTGGTCGTAGATGAGCAATGGTTCGAAGAAACTCATCTGAGTGACGTTTCTTTTGTAATGGATAATCTTCTGTAACTGTTCCAAGTATTTCGATGTTACTGGCTTGTATTTCCCAGTTTTGACCTTTCCCAGGTGATTCGATTAAATCGCCAACGATTTTGATTGAATAACCGGTATTGATTTTTTTGATCAATTCATAATCACTCAAGTTATCTGCAGCTATTATTTGTATATTTGCTAAACATGAGCCGTCGTTTAATTCTATAAAAATAAAATCTTTTGCTTCACGTTTTGTTCTCACCCACCCTTGAACAGTAATCGATTGTTCAGGTTTGGTTGCTTTTAACAAGTCCTGTATTCTTAATTCACTTGTCATATGATTGTCCTATATTCAATATAAAATTTATTTTCATTATGCTAAAAACAAAATCATCAGACCATATTTCTATCATCCAAATCACGGATACGCATATCTATGGAGATTCTGAATCAGAATTTAGTGGCTACAATACAGAACAAAGTTTACAGCAAGTTCTTGATCTAGCCCAAGGGTCTGATGTATGGCCGCCAGATTTAATGATCGTAACGGGTGATATAGCACAAGATCCTGTCTATGACAGTTATAAAAAATTTTATAACATGGTTAACGATTTAAACATTCCTGTTTTTTGTTTGCCAGGGAACCATGACGAACCTGAGTTAATTGAACAATATCTTAATTCAGAGAATTTAAGTTCTGAAAAACAAATAGATTTTGCTAATTGGGCTATTTTATTACTCAATAGTTATAAGCCAAATACTCATTCTGGTGAATTAACTGCTGATGAATTAGATTGGTTGAATAGCTCTCTACAAGAAATTGATGATAAACATATCTTATTAGCCATACATCATCATTCAGTTTCTATTGATTCATCATGGATGGATAGCATGATCTTGATTAACCGTGATGAATTTCTTTCTTTAATTCAAAATTATCCCAATGTAAAAGCAGTTATCTGCGGTCATATCCATCAAGACTTTTATAAAGATCTTAATGGTGTTCATTTTATAGGCAGCCCATCGACTTGTGCTCAGTTCAAGCCTGGAGTTTCTAGTTATGAAACCGATGATTTAACGCCAGGTTTTCGATACTTTAAATTATTCACTAACGGTTCAATAGAAACCTCTATCTACAGATTGCCTACAACAACTAATTCATAATTTCATTTGCTATTGTTGCAATGCAATATATACTGTAACTATCGATGTTAAAAATAATACGGCGAGGTTAATGTGATTATTAAAGATAAGGTTGCAGTTGTTACTGGAGCTGCTAGTGGAATTGGTGAAGCAACTTGTTTTGAATTAGCAGAAAGAGGAATAAAAAAAATAGCATTGGTTGATATGGGTGATAATGTCAACGAAGTAGCCAATACGATTAATTCAAAAACTAACTCGGAAGTAGCTGTCGCTTATCAAGGTGATACCACTGATACAGATTTCCGTAAAAAAGTATTCAATGAGTTATGTGAACAACACGATATCGTTAATATTTGCATTCCTGCAGCCGGAATAACCCGCGACTCTCTAGCCGTAAAAGTAGATAAAGAAAGCGGCAAAGCTAAAATGTATGCGCAAGAAAAATTTGAATTAGTTGTGAATGTAAACTTAATTGCGCCAGTTTATTGGGCCATGGAAATGATCGCGCGAATTGCTGAATACAGAGCAGCCAATGGTTTAAAAAAATGGCATCCTGATGAGAAAGTGCAGGGTACAGCAATCTTTATTGGCTCAATCTCATCACAAGGTAACAAAGGTCAAGTTTCATACGCATCAACCAAAGCTGGTTTAGAAGGTGCTGCTGCTACCTTAACTAAAGAAGCTATTTTTCATGGTGTACGTTGTGGTGTGATTCATCCAGGATTTACAGATACACCAATGGTTAGAGCTTTAGGTGAGGAATACATCGAGAAATATATCTTAAAAGATACTCAACTTGGACGTTTAATTCGTCCTCAAGAAATTGCTGATGCAATTTGCTTTATGATTGCAAATTCAGCCGTGAGTGGTGAGTTATGGGCGGATGCGGGGTGGCATCCTACACCAGCTTAAAGCTATCTTTCTGCGTTTTCAGCTTAATCATCTTCTCGATTTACTGAGAGGGTTATAATTTTTCCTGCTTCAATATTGCTCGAAACAATAATAGGACGACAACATACCTGACAATCTTCAGTGTATTGTTGTTGTTCAATAGAGCAGTCGACTAAAAAATCGATCAACTCGCCACAGTAAGGGCAATAGCGGCTTATGTTTTGTAATAAATGCATAGCTTAATTCTAAACCAAGTATGTTACCGTAACGCATAATTTGTTTATTAAAACTAATCTATTTCCTATACAAAATGAATAATCAATACGTTGCTGAAGCGATTGGAACCTTTGCTTTAATCTTTGCCGGTTGTGGCGCAATCATTACCAATGATTTGCATGGGGGTGTAGTCACACATGTGGGTGTAAGTTTGGTGTTTGGTTTAATCGTAATGTCGATGATTTATTCCATAGGCAATATCTCTGGTGCACACATTAACCCTGCGGTCACAATCGCTTTTTACATAGCAGGTCGTTTAGAAAAGAAACTAGTTATTCCATACATCGTTGCACAATTAATCGGCGCTATCCTTGCTGCATTAGTTTTATGGTTATTATTTCCTGAACATAAAACCCTGGGCTCAACCTTACCTAGTGGTAACATACTGCAATCGTTTGTATTCGAAGTATTTTTATCGTTCTTTCTAATGTTTGTCATTTTAAACATTTCTACAGGGCACATGGAAAAAGGTATTATGGCTGGCGTTGCTGTAGGGGGCATGGTAGCTCTAGAAGCCTTATTTGCAGGCCCAGTGACTGGAGCATCGATGAACCCAGCGCGTTCTATTGGGCCAGCCGTTGTCTCAGGCAATATTGAAACAGTCTGGGTTTATATAGCTGCACCTATTTTAGGTATGTTATTGGCTACGCCAACTTGTCGATGGGTACAGGGCAAGGAATGTTGTTAACGCCTAAAAATTAATCAAGTTTACTCAAAAAAAGCCGATAAATTCTCAACGACTATGATAATTGATAGTGGAGACTACAATGGGCAGCCCAAAAATCTTAGACGACGATATGTTCGTTTTATTAAGAACGGAAGAAATTAAAACATTTAACGAAAAGCGTGACTCATCAGTAGAATACGATTTGAGCGGAACTAACCTTGCGCGAATTAATTTACAAGGCCTAAACGCTGATAACTTAAACCTTAAAGACGTGTACTTTCGTATGGCTGACCTACGTGGCATCGATTTCCGCAAAGCCAATTTAGAAGGAGCCAGCTTTGGCGATGCAAACATCTCAGGCTGTTATTTTCCAAAAGAACTATCCGCTCAAGAATTGAATTTTTCTATCAAACATGGCACCCGAGTTCGATACAATAGTTAATCCAAAAACTCGGCTAACTGTTCTTCCATATTATAACGTGTATCCCCTGGAACTTTGGTAAGTACGGCTAGGGCAGATATTTTTGCACCTGTTTCATCACCTAATGCCTTGAGTGCTGTTGCTGCAGAGAGGTACAACATCCAATCACTGTCACAGCCTTTGCCTAGGAAAGGCTTTACGATATCTAAAGCATCTTGATAGCGACCAGTTTGATTGTGGTGTTCGGCTAATTGATATCTGGCTTGTGTAACTTCAAAGTCGGTGATTTTCTCACTCAGTTGAATGGCATTTTTCAAGGAGGCTTCGAGTTGTTTTTTTGCTTCTCGCTCTTTGCCTAGTTTCAGTAGCACTTGGGCAAATTCATCGTGATAGTCCACTAAATCCCAGTTTTTATGTTCTACTAAATCTAAGGCTTCTGAATAGCAGGATTCAGCTTCGGCAAAGCGGCCTGATTTGAAATGATCTAAGCCTAATTGTGCAAATTCACCAGCAAGTTTTTGATCTTTCATAATTATTATTCTTATAGTGTGAAAAGTGATTGAGTGTAATGTGTCTACGCACATTTAACGCTAAACATAATACCTTTGTACTAGTATTTAAATCAATTTAATTTAGCTAAGAAACTGCTTTAAATAGAGTTAATAAAATTAATAAAAACAATAATATATATTTATTATTTAAAGTAAATAATAGTTAATTGACCACTTTGTTTCTAAGATAAACAGGTCGGACTTCAGCGGCTGTTGTGTATTGTTTTAATTCATAAGCTTGGATGGCTAATGGCAACATATTTTCAGCATCTGGAAAAACTTCTGGTTCAAAACCAATGATATTTTCTGAGCCTAATTGTTGGGTTAAGATTTCAGAATATGTTCCCCAGCCTGTGCCAAGACCATAGACTGCTGAAGATGGTAAGGATTCTACAAATTCAGGTCTTATGACCTGTTCTTGGCCGATTAATTCGACGATTCCAGTATCGGTAGATTGATATAAACCGCTATATATTTCACCCATTCGCGCATCGAAGCATGGAAAAAGATATTTATATTGTTCTGCATATGCTTGAGCTAATGTCGCTAACGAAGAAATAGCAATCACAGGTAAGTCAGCAGAATAGGCTAGACCTTGGATTACACCCGCAGCAACGCGCAAACCAGTGAAAGCGCCTGGACCTCGGCCAAAGGCGAGGGCATCAAGTTGATTCAGTTTTAGATCAGACTCGGCTAATAATTCATCCACCATGGTTAGAATTAATTCTGCATGTTGGCGTGGTGCAACTTGATAATGTTTGCTGATGTTTCCATCGATATAAATCGCTGCGGAACAAGATTCTGTTGATGTGTCTAAGCTTAATAACTTCATGAGCTGGATTATGTCATAAGCCAGAAAATCATATAAGAACTTAAGAAATTACTTAAGAAAAACCAGACAGCTGATTCATTTACGGTATACTAGCGCGCATGTTTACACCCTATCAGGCCTTTGTTGGATTACGTTACGTTAAGGCGAAGCGCCGCAACCAGTTTATTTCATTTATATCTCTTATTTCGATAATAGGCGTCGCACTTGGTGTGATGACATTGATTGTAGTCATTTCAGTAATGAATGGTTTTAAAAAAGAATTAACTGAGCGCACTTTGGCTATGGCATCTCATGCGACTATTTACCAACAAAACGATCAACTACAAAATTGGCAGGCTGTTGCAAATCAGGTAATAGATCATGAAAATGTGATTGGAGTAGCTCCATTTCATTATGCGCAGGGTATGTTGATTAATGGACAGAGAGTAAATGGTGCTTTAATTAGAGGGATATTGCCAGATGAAGAGCCTAAGGTTTCTGAAGTTTCCGAAAAAATAATTGCAGGAGACTTTAAAGGTTTAGAAGAAGGAAAATATGGAATTATATTAGGCGTTGAATTAGCCAATGCATTAGGCGTGGGCATTAATGACAAAGTTACTATAGTGGCACCTCAAGCTAATGTTACTCCAGCAGGAGTATTACCTAGGTTAAAGCGTTTTACTGTCAAAGGTGTTTTTGAAATTGGTATGCATCAATTTGATGGTGGTGTGGCGTTAATTCATATAGAAGATTCAAAAAAACTCTTTCGTAAACAAGGTTATTCAGGTTTACGCATAAAAACCGATGATGTTTTAAATGCACCCATTATAAGCAAACAGATCAGAAATGATTTGCAAGGAGTGTACGCAGTTAGAGATTGGACTGACGAACACAAGAATTTCTTAGGAGCATTAAAGACAGAAAAATTAGTAATGTTCTTAATCTTAACTTTAATTATTTTGGTTGCTTCTATAAATATAATTTCAACTTTAAGTATGGTCGTAACCGATAAGCAAGGTGATATCGCTGTCTTTAGAACCTTAGGCGCGAGTCCAAGTGATATTACAAAAATATTTATGATCCAAGGTTTGATTATCGGGATTGTCGGTATCGGTTTAGGTTTATTGTTAGGTATTACATTAGCTTTAAATCTTGAAAATCTTGTAGAACTTTTTGAAAAAACATTCAATGTTGATTTATTACCATCGGATGTTTATTACATCAGTAAATTACCATCTGAAGTTTTATGGAGTGATGTTTTAATTATTACCATTATTTCTTTCATTATTTGTCTATTAGCAACGATATATCCATCATGGCGTGCTTCGAAAACTCAACCAGCCGAGGCCTTGCGTTATGAGTAGTAATGATATGAATAATGCGGTTTTGACTTGTGATTCATTGAAGAAAAACTTTTCTCAAGGTGAGTTATCGGTTGATGTCCTACGCGGTATTGATTTAGATGTTAAGCAATCTGAGCGTATAGCCATTATTGGCTCTTCAGGTTCAGGTAAAAGTACCTTATTGCATTTACTAGGCGGTTTAGATATTCCAACTTCAGGCAAGGTCAGTATTTGTGGTTATGATTTATCCAATGTGAATGAAAAAGCGCAAGGTGAATTAAGAAATAAATACATGGGTTTTATTTATCAATTTCATCATTTGTTACCTGAATTTACTGCAGAAGAAAATGTGGCCTTACCTTTAATCATGGGTAATACAAATCCAGAAGAAGCGAAACAACAAGCTCAAGATATTTTAACAAAAGTTGGTTTAGGTGAACGGATTAAACACAAACCAGGAGAACTTTCTGGCGGTGAGCGCCAACGAGCAGCAATAGCTAGAGCTTTAGTCAGCAAACCAAAATGCTTATTAGCGGATGAGCCCACTGGTAATTTAGATGAGCAAACATCAAATCAGGTATTCGACTTAATGATGCAATTGAATCAAGAAATCGGTACTAGTTTAATTATGGTCACCCATAATAATGAGCTGGCTTCAAGAATGGACAGGCAATATCGTTTACACGACGGTTTATTAGAAACGGTTTAATTAATCTTCTTTTATTGAGTTCGTTTGTTGTTGTAACTTTTCTTTACGTTTTTCCCAGCTTCGTACTACATTTAATCGCCATAATCCTTGAACAACGAAATAGCCAATTACAGCGGATACAACACCACACAATAAACAGCCAAATAATAAAGGAAACCAAATATCTGCTAGTGTTGAACCAAACCATCCCCACGACCATTCAAAATTAAGATCGTATATCGGTTGATTCAAAATAGTGGCACCGATTAAGTAGGTCACATAAAAAACGGGGCCAATTGTCAGCGGATTGGTTAAGAAAACCCCAAAGACCGAAATTGGAATATTCACCCGAAAATAGATCGCGCAGAAAATTCCTAAAAGCAGTTGGCCTGGAATCGGCAAAAAAGCCCAAAACAAGCCATTAGCAACACCACCAGAGGTAGAATGGCGGGTTAAATGCCACAGATTTGGATCGTGAATCCAGTCACCGAAATAATCGAGCACACCATGTTTCTCGATGTGATGCCTCTCTGGCATGTATTTTTTGAAAACTTTCTTAACCATGAAATAACTTGGATGGATTTACTGCGTCTAAAAAGGGAGGATTATAGCCGACTCTTGGAAAAATATTCTTTAAATTCATGTTAAACTGCTAACAAAATTTATGCCGTAATGATTGCCAAGGACAGGTATGTTAAAAATCACTATTGGATTTTTCTTAGGGATAGCCTTATTTCTACAATTGGGAGATCTTCCTGATTACCCATTTCTATTATTTCCCTTTTTTTGCTTAATTTTTACTCGATCCAGAACACTTAATTTAATTGCTTTTATCGCAATTGGTTTTTTATGGACTTGGTTTAGAGCAGAATTAATTTTATCCAATGACCTGCATAGAGAGCTTGAAGGTGAACTGATTGAAGTAACAGGAAAAGTTGCTTCATTACCTGAACGGACTCAGTTTGGACAACGTTTTAAGTTCAAAATAGAAGAGCCTATATCCTTTAATAATCAAACCTATCAATTACCGAAATTAATTCAGCTTACTTGGAACCAATTTGAAAATAATCTTGAACCAGGCCAAACATTAAATTGTTATATTAAATTAAAACGTCCTTATGGTTTTTTTAATTTAGGAACATTTGATTATGAATTTTATTTGTTTCATCAAGCTATACGAGCAACAGGTTATGTAGTCGCTAAAAAAAGTTGCCAAGTTTTATCTAAAGATAATGATTTTTCTATCGATTACCTTCGGTACAAGCTTAAAAATTCTTTTTTGAATAAATTTTCTCAAGGTAATGAACTTAAAAATTTAATTGTTGCTTTGATGATTGGGGATAAATCATTAATAACGGCAGAACAATGGAAGGTATTACAACAAACAGGAACCAGTCATCTATTAGCGATTTCAGGATTACACATAGGTTTGGTTTTTACTTTTGGTTATTTTGTAGCAAATTATTTGTTCCGTTTATTGCCGTTTTTAATTGTTCGAGTGCCTGCTCAAAGAATAGCCTTATTAGCTGGATTAGTATTTGCCATTTTTTATTCTGCTTTAGCAGGCTTTGCCTTACCTACACAACGTGCACTCATCATGTTATGTCTCTCTGTTCTTAGTATCTGGAACTATAATTCGATATCCATCAGACGTTTATTTTCAACTAGTTTATTGTTTATCTTTTTACTGGATCCTTTTGCAATTAATACTCCAAGTTTTTGGCTCTCATTTACGGCAGTTGGTTTCATTATTTATGGCATGAGTTACAGAGTTAAACCTGAAGGAATATGGTGGGCTTGGGGTAGAGCACAGTGGTTGATAATGATAGGGTTAATGCCAATGGCACTATTTTGGTTCCAAATGATATCTGAGTTTAGTTTTGTAGCGAATATAATCGCGATTCCAATCGTCAGCTTTTGTGTCGTTCCATTGATATTAATCTATGCGATAGTAGATTTAGTGCAGCCTGAACTGTCAGGATATATTTTGTCGTTAATTGATATCAGTATGTCGTTACTTTGGTCATTTCTTGAATTTATTTATTCGTTTCCTAAATTTGAACTTTCTGTCTCATCGCCTAGCTTAATCACAAC
Organism: Gammaproteobacteria bacterium; assembly: GCA_965243205.1. Taxonomy (GTDB): domain Bacteria; phylum Pseudomonadota; class Gammaproteobacteria; order Eutrophobiales; family Eutrophobiaceae; genus CBDEUK01. Next base: position 433,283 of record CBDEUK010000002.1, on the reverse strand, counting down.
AATTATTTCATTGATAGCAGTATTATGGTTTTTATTACCAGGAGGATTTCCAGCTAAAACTTTAGCATTCCTTTTGTTAAGCCCTTTATTTTTTTCGACAGTTGATAAACCGAAAAATAATGATGTTTGGTTGCATATATTAGATGTTGGACAAGGTACCGCGGTGATTGTACAAACGGCAAACCAAACGATGTTATATGATACAGGTGCTAAATTCAGTGATCGATTTAATGCCGGTTCAGCGGTTGTTGTACCTGTCTTACAAACCTTAGGCGTTTCTAAAGTGGATAAGTTGATCATTAGTCATGCAGATAACGATCATATTGGTGGTTTGGCTTCGGTATTGGAGGGAATTCAAGTAGACGAAGTACTTTTTAACGGTAAATTTAATCAGAAAGAGCAAAAGTTATGGAAACATAGTGATTGTACTTATCGACAATCTTGGAAAAAAGACGGAATAGATTTTACGATTTTACACCCGAAAAATATCACAGGTTTAGGATCGTTGAGTAAAAATCAATCATCTTGTGTTGTGCAAATAAATACAGATTCACTGAAAATTTTATTACCTGGTGATATTGATTATAAAATTGAGCTGAAATTACTAGAACAGTATTCGAATACGCTGCAATCAGATATCTTACTGGTTCCTCATCATGGTAGTAAGACTTCATCTTCAGAGCCGTTTATTGATGTAATTAAGCCAAAATATGCTTTAATAACAAATGGTTATCGTAATCGCTTCGGCTTTCCAAAACAGGTTATAATGAGCCGTTATCAAAAACGTGGTGTACAGGCGATCAGTACGGTCGACAGTGGGATGTTAAGCTTTAAATTGACCAATAATGAGTTGAATATCTCACAATATCGAGCAGAACATCGGCGTTTTTGGCATACTATTCCATAAAATTTTTACAAAAATATTATAACTAGGGGAGTTAAGCAGTGCTGGAATTAGTGAAAGCTGGTGGCTTGTTAATGTGGCCAATAATGTTGTGTTCGATTGTCTCGTTGGCAATTATTGCTGAGCGCTTTTGGTTCTTACAAAGTAATCGAGTTGCTCCTAAAAATTTAGTATCTAATGTATGGCAATGGCAAAACGCTGGTAGTTTAAATGCGAAACGTATCCACGAAATCCGTGTCAGTTCACCTCTTGGAAGAATCTTAGCAGCAGGTTTACTAAATAGAGAACGTGACCGCGAAGTGATGAAGGAAAGTATTGAGGATGTTGGGCGTCACGTCGCATTTGAATTAGAACGTTTTTTAAATACTTTGGGTACTATTGCCTCAATAACCCCTTTATTGGGTTTGCTCGGTACTGTTATCGGTATGATCAAAGTCTTTGCTGTTATTACGGCTCAAGGTGTTGGTGACCCAAGTATTTTAGCGGAAGGTATTTCGGAAGCCTTGATTACTACTGCAGCAGGTTTAGCTGTAGCAATTCCTACATTAATGTTCCTGCGTTATTTTCGCGGCAAAGTAAATCAATTGATCATCACAATGGAGCAAGAGTCATTAAAAATGGTCGAAGTCATGACGGGTTTACGCAGTAATGAAAATGAGGAAGTTGTTTCATGAATTTCAGAACCGCTGACAAAGACGATTCAGACATTAACTTAACACCATTAATCGATGTAGTATTTTTGTTATTGATCTTTTTTATGGTTTCGACCACGTTCGAACGTGAATCTGAAATTAATATTACTTTGCCTCAAGCCAGTGAAGAAGTCACTGAAGCAAAGCCCGACGCGATCAATATTTCGGTTGATTCGAAAGGAGATGTTTATGTGAATGATATGGCTTTGGTAAATTCTAAAATAGATACAATCAAACAAGCACTTTTTGATAAATTAGGTTTACGTAATGATGCTCCTGTTATTATTACGGCTGACTCTCATACTAATTATCAAAATGTCATTAAGGTAATGGATGCTGCTCGCCAATTAGGACTTGTGAGGATTACCTTTGCAACACAAAAATACGAAGAAGAAGAGTAACCATCCTCTATTATTGTTTGTTCGGTTGTGATGTCATTATCTGAATTACTTGAAGAGACTTGGTATAACAAGCATCCGCTTGCGTATTTTTTACTTCCATTAAGTTGGCTATATCGCTTTATAATTTTTGTACGTAAACAAATCTACAAAGCAGGGCTGATGCGTGTTAATAAATTTAATATACCTATCATCGTTATTGGTAATATTGTAGCTGGAGGAACTGGCAAATCACCGTTAACCATTTGGTTAGTCGATTATTTAAAACAAAAAGGCCGTTTGCCTGGCGTGATTAGCCGAGGTTATGGTGGGAAATTAAATAATAGTGTTCAACAAGTTCGTGTAGATAGCAATCCTGAGTTAGTCGGTGATGAACCTATAATGATTGCACGAAAAGCCAATTGTCCTGTTGCTATTGGAAAAAATCGTAGTAAGGCTGTTGAGGGTTTATTGGAACATGAAAATGTGGATGTAATTATTTGTGATGATGGTTTACAACATCACGCATTGGGTAGAGATATTGAAATAGCAGTAATTGATGGCTTGCGTCGACATGGCAATGGTTTTTGTATACCAGCAGGCCCACTGCGAGAACCTGTTTCAAGATTAAAAAATGTTGATATGGTAGTTGCAAATGCAAGAGCACAAAGAGGAGAATTCCTTATGGAATATACCTATGACGATCTTGTCTCTTTAAATAATCCGAATATCACAAAACCGATTCAAGAATTTAGTCAACAAACGGTAAATGCTGTCAGTGGTATTGCGAGTCCTGAAAAATTTTATTCCTATTTAATTCGTCACGATCTTAAGTTAATACGACATAAATTTACTGATCATCATCAATATGAATACAAAGATCTGCAGTTTGATAATGATTATCCTATTATAATGACCGAAAAAGATGCGATTAAATGTGAAAAATTTGCAACGGATAATATTTGGTATTTACCGATCAAAGCTGTATTGCCTGATGCGTTTACACATCGCCTAGATATTTTTTTAAAGGAGATTGGCATTGGATAAAAAATTATTAGATATATTGGTTTGTCCTGTAACCAAAGGACCTTTGATTTACGATAAAAAAAATCAAGAATTGATTTCTAAATCAGCAAAGTTAGCCTATAAAATAACGGATGGCATTCCTGTAATGCTAGAGGATGAAGCCAGAACATTAACTGAAGAAGAGTTAGAGCAATATCGTTAATTATGAATTCTTTTTCAGTTATCATCCCTTGCCGTTATGCTTCTACACGATTGCCATCTAAACCATTATTAGATATTGCGGGTAAACCATTAATCCAACATGTATATGAGTCAGCTTGCCTCAGCAAAGCTAACAATATTTATATTGCTTGTGATGACGAACGTATAGAAGCTGCTGCAAAATCATTTAACGCAAATGTTGTTATGACATCACAATATCATGAGTCAGGAACAGACCGATTAGCAGAAGCAGCTAAGATATTAAATCTTGCGGATGATGAAGTGATTGTCAATCTACAAGGTGATGAATTAGGGATGACCTCTGGAGTTATTAATCAAGTTGCTGAAGCTTTACATCTTAACTCTGATTGTAATATGGCAACTATTTGCGAACCTATTCATCAGACAGAAGAAGTGTTGGATCCAAACATTGTAAAAGTTATCAGTGATGAAAATAATTACGCATTGTATTTTAGTCGAGCTCCCATCCCTTGGGATAGGGATTCAAATGGTAAGTTAGATTCTAATTTTCATGAAAGACAGTATTACAGGCATATTGGTTTATATGCTTATCGTAATAAATTTTTAACCGAATTCAGTCAAATGCAACGAGCAAATCTCGAAATTGTTGAGTCGCTAGAACAACTTCGAGCTTTATATCATGGAGAAAAGATCCATGTTTCTATTGCAATAGACTCAACAGGTATCGGAATTGATACGCCAGAAGATTTAGAAAAAGCTAGAGAAGAATGGAGTAAAAAATAAGAATAACAATAAATAATGCTTATCTTGCTCGATAAGTTATACGGCCTTTCGATAGATCATAAGGTGTCATTTCAACAGTGACTTTATCCCCTGTTAAAATACGGATATAGTTTTTACGCATCTTGCCAGAAATATGAGCTGTTATGACATGCCCATTTTCTAATTCCACACGAAACATTGTATTCGGTAGGGTTTCAATGATTGTGCCTTCCATTTCAATATGATCTTCTTTCGCCATAAAATTCGCCTTGTTTAAAAAAAAGCGAATTGTGCACTAAAAATACATGATTGGCAAAAATAATGATTAAATTTCTGGCGAATCTTGCCACTCATTATTGATAAAATATTGCATCGGTTGATATTCACTTTTATAACGCATCTTGCGGCATTCTTGAATCCAATAACCTAGATATAACCATTGTAAATTGCGTTGTTTTGCTAATTCAATTTGGAACAGTATCGCAAAACGCCCTAAGCTTCGTTTTTCATATTCTGGCTCAAAAAAAGTATAAACAGCGGATAAAGCATTATCCAAGGTATCTACAACAGCCACACATATTAGTTTTCCATCTAAAGTAAATTCAATAAATTCTGTTTCGGACCAACTGCTTTTTAGAAATTCCATATAAGTTTCTGGTGTATGAGCTTCCATGCCGCCACCAGAATGACGTAAGTTCATATATTTTTGATAGAGTAAATAATGATCTTGTTTAAATTCTGCAGGCAGAGATTGAATTTTAAGATCTTGGTTTTTTTTCCAATTTCGTTTTTGAGTTTTATTGGCAACAAATTGATTAACATCTAATCGTACTGAAATACAAGCTGTGCATGTTTCACAATTGGGCTGATATAAGTGGCCGCCACTGCGTCGAAATCCAATACTGGTTAAAGCTGAATACAAATGTTTATTTTTAGGGAAATTGGGATCAGCAAATAACGTTACCGCTTTTTGATTTTCTAAATAATTGCAATCATGGGATGGTGTAATAAAAAATCCCAAGGAATTTTTTGGATCACTCATATTCTAATATTTGTGCGGGCCATTTATGTGGTTCGATAAGGTTACAATGTTTAGATAATGCTTGGGTAAATTCATCACGTGCGATTGTTTTGGCCCCAAGGCTGGCCAAATGTTCCGAATAAATTTGACAATCAATCATTAAAAACGAATGTTGTTTCAAAAAATTTGCAAGATAGACTAATGCAACTTTAGAGGCATTTGATGCTCTAGAAAACATCGACTCACCAAAAAAAACTTTTCCAATAGCAATACCATAAAGACCTCCTACGAGCTGATTACTAATCCAACATTCTATGGAATGAGCATATCCAGAATGGTGTAAATCTAGATAGGCTTGATGTACATCTTGACTAATCCAGGTTTCATCATGATCAACCCTTGGAGCTGCACAACCACCTATCACACGTTCAAAATCGCTATTCATGCTAACGGTGAACTTTTGAGATTTTAGAATTTTTCTTAAGCTACGACTGATTTTAATTTCATTAATATCAAAAATACAACGAGGATCTGGAGACCACCACATAATAGGTTGTCCTTGGTTATACCAGGGAAAAATACCTTTTTGATAAGCTGACAGTAATCGCTGTTCCGTTAAATCCCCACCAATCGCAAGTAAGCCATCCGGGGAGCGCAAAGCTGATTTTACATCGGGAAACTTTGTCGAAATAACATTTTCGGCTACCCAATATAATTGTGATTTGCTGGCATCATCATAATTTTGAGTCATACTTTAAGTGTATATGGTAAATGCTGATTTAAAAGGTCAATTTGCTCATTTATGTGCTTTGTTTCATGAACTAAAAAGTCAGCTATTCCGTTTCTAAACGTGGGTTCAGTGATGTAATGATACGACTTGCAAACAACAGGCTCAAAACCACGAAAGATTTTATGTTCACCTTGGATACCGGCATCAAGTTTTGATAATTGATTGCGTATACAGTAATCAATGGTTTGGTAATAACAACATTCGAAATGTAAATTTTGTACGAACTTATTACACCCCCAATGCCTGCCATATAAAGTATCTTTAGAACGCATGGCAAATGCCCCCGCTATATAACCCGACTGATCTTTTGCGAGTATCAAGATAATATTTTCAGGCATGGTTTCAGAAAGGTTTTGAAAAAATGGCAAAGTGAATCTTGGCTCACCCCATTTCCTTTCGAATGTTGAACAATAAAAATCATAAAAGATATTCCAATGATGTTCCCTAATAGCATTACCTTCTAGCACCTCAAACTCGAGACCGAAATTATCAATGGCACGACGTTCTTTACGAATTTGTTTGCGGCGTTTTGAATTGAGTGAATTTAAAAAATCATTAAATGATTCATAGCCACGATTTTTCCAATGATATTGCCAAGTTAAACGAGTTAACAGTTGCTCATCATCTGCAAAATTGTTTAAAGCTTGTTGACTGAATAAAAAATGTGCTGACGATAAATCATTCTGATTTATTTCATGGATAATATTTTTAATAAAGGTATTGCAAATCGAGTCTTTATTTGCAGCTTTTTCTTTTACTAATAATCTATTGCCAAGAACTGGGGTAAAAGGAATTGCCGAAACAAATTTGGGATAATACGATTTGCCAGCTCGCTGGTAAGCATCTGCCCAAGCCCAATCAAAAACAAATTCACCATAGGAATCGGTTTTATAATATCCTGGGACTGCTGCAATAAGTGTATCGTTATCATATAAAACGAAATGATTGGATTGCCAGTGTTGATTTTTTAGACAGTCAAATTTTTCTAAGGAATATAAAAAATCGTAGCTAAGAAAAGGATTTTGCTTTTCATTTAAAGCATTCCAGTCATTGGAGCTAATGCTTGATAAAGAATCGAGTACTTTAAATTGATAGCTAGTTTGGTTAAAGCTCACACAAATATTGAAACACTAAGGACGAGTTTTTCGAATGACAATTTCCGAACCCAAAACACTTAATATGATTCGACTTGAACCAGCTAAGGTAAATGATGTTTCTCCATAACCTTCATTTTCAAACATATACCTGAAAAATAATTGATTACCATTTTGAATTCGATATAGGGCTGTAGAATCAATATGCTCAAGTTCTATACTACCTAAGCCATATTCATATGTATTTCCATTTACAATGCATTCATCACCATTAAATGAACGATTGAAAGTTGTATAGTTATCGACTTGGAAAGAGGGACAAATTTTATCCGACAAAGCACCGACTTTTGAACTGCTAGTAAATCGTAATTTAACTTCTGAATATTCATCCAAGAATATTTGAATTTTAAAACCATCATTATTTTGAATTTGTGCAAGATCTTTTGCGATTGTATTATTTTCATCATTCGACTCAACTACTTGCCAAAAGGCGGCATGAATCGTTAGAGGCAAAAAAAATAATATAAGTATTTGAAAAGCCGTTTTCATAATGATACGAGAAAATAGTTTGAAATTTAGTAAATTGTATAATCTGCGTTAAAATAATGCTATGTCTAGTGTAATCAATCGTCGTCAACTGCTCAAATATTTAACAGGGTCGTTTTTGGGTAATCAATTTTTAACCACTTCATTTTCGATTGCTGAAGAAATAAGTCAGCAACGAAATACTGGGATCATTTACGATAAAATCTATTTGAAACATCTTAATGAACCAGGTCATCCTGAATCACCAGAACGCTTGCTTTTTATTAACAATAAATTAAAGCAGGAAAAACTCGATAAACTCATTGTTAGCAATAATGAAGCCGTTGATAGAGCATTAATTGAATCTTATCTTAAATACATTCATACCGAACAACATATTGAATTATTAAAGAAAAATCACTCACTATCGCATGAAGTATTGCTTAAAGTCGTATCTGACGTGATTTATATGACTGAAAAAGTTATAAACGGTGAATTAGATAACGCATTTGCGATTTCTCGACCACCTGGACATCACGCTGAAAATACTGGAAAAATAGAAGGGTTTTGCTTATACAATATTATTGCAATCGCGGCTCGTTATGCTCAGCTCAAACATAATTTAAAACGAATTTTAATTGTTGATTGGGATTATCATCATGGCAATGGTACTGAGTCAGCTTTTTATACAGATCCATCCGTTTTGTTTTTTTCTACGCATGATTGGCATGCCTATCCAGGTACAGGAGACCCATCAAAACAGGGTGATGGAGATGGTAAAGGTTACAATATCAATGTTCATTTACCATGCAATACGTCCGATAAGATGATTTTAGATGCTTTTGAGAGCAAACTGATTCCTAAAGTGCATGAATTTAAGCCTGAACTTATATTAGTTTCAGCTGGATTTGATAGTCGAGTTGAGGATAGATTAGGGTGCTTTGATGTTTCAGACCAAGGGTTTTATGAACTAACCCGGTTAGTTTTAAACCTTGCCGATCAATATTGTGATGGCAAAGTCGTTTCAATACTTGAAGGTGGTTACAATTTACAAGGTAATGCTAGTGCAACAGTCGCTCACATCAAAGCTTTGTTAGAAGTTTAATAGCGTTAAAGATTACTCTGGGGTTTTTTCTGAGCCCTGGGTATACACGGGGAATGGCATTACTTTGTTATCAGATTTAGTGGTTTCAAGTATTTTAGCGGAACCTTGTTTACTAACTTCATCAATACGAATGATAGAATGCATTGGAACATAGGTTCTTATGACATTATTGAATTCATTTTTTAAATTTTCTTCAGATGGATCCACAACAACTGTGGTCTTTTCACCAAACACAAGTTTTTCAATTTCAATAAAGCCAAACATATTTCCCTGGCTAACTGATTTTGCATAGACTTCGTAGATTTGTCCTTGGTTATGAAAAATGACTTTATAAATAGGTTTTTCGTTACTCATAAATAATATTATTTATACAAATGTGAATTTTTAATGATTTTAACACAGTAAAGATATTACAAATATAAATTTCCTCCAGGCCCTAGCGGTAACCCCAACAACATCCATACACTGAGTAAAGTTATCCAAACAATGGCAAAGCCAATAGTATACGGCAACATTACTGCAACCAACGTGCCTAAGCCCGAACCTTTAACGTATTTTTGAAACAATGCTAATACGATGATCATATAGGGATTAAGAGGTGTGATGACATTGGTGGTTGAATCACCGATTCTATAAGCCGCTTGGGTAAGTTCTGGGCTTATACCGACTTGCATAAACATCGGCACAAATACAGGCGCTAAAAAAGCATACTTAGCTGAGGCTGAACCCATAAGAAGATTAGCCAACATAGCCATTAAAACAAATAATATCATTAAAATAGTCGATGGAATGGCGAGTTGTGTTAAAGCGTTGCCGCCAGTGATAGCTAACATTTCACCTAAGCCTGAATATTTGAAGGATTCAATAAATTGTGCCGCAAAAAAAGCCAACACAATATAAGAGGCGAGGAAGGACATCGTATCTGACATTATATTCGCTATGTCTTTATCGTTTTTTATTGATTGGGAAGCAAAGCCATAACAAATACCAGGAATAAAAAATAAAATAAATAGTATCGGTACGGTCGCTTCTACCCATCGAGCGAATCTTTTACCTTCGCCATGAAGTGGAGCGTTTTCTATAAAGATCATCGCCAAGATAATCGCTAAACAAATAATAAAGCTAAGCCCTGCGACATATAAGCCTTTGCTTTGTTGTTCAGATGTTTGACTTAGAGTTTCTGTTTTAACGGAACTGTCCATGCCCATGGTTCCAATTTGTGGCTCTACCCAATAAACACTAATGATCCAACCAGTCACAGTTAATACAATGGTTGAAGCGATCATAAACCAAAGGTTCGCCGTATCTGTAACTTGATACTCTGGAGAAATAATTTGTGCAGCACTTTCAGTAAATCCCGCTAACAATGGGTCAAGCGCTGTGATGATTAGGTTTGCACTAAAGCCTGCGGAAACGCCAGCAAAGGTGGCGGCTATACCTGCTACAGGAGAACGCCCTAAAGATAAATACAATGCAGCAACTAAAGGTGGTAATACAACATAACCTGCATCTAATGCTACAGATGAAATGATACCAATGAATATAGTCGCAGGTGTTAGTAAAGTCATAGGTACTTTTTGAATAGAAGAACTCAACAACGCAGGCAACAAGCCTGATCGTTCAGCCATACCAATACCTAACATTCCGACTAAGACAATACCTAATGGAGGAAACTGTATAAAATTTTGTACAAGATGACTTAAGAACCACCATATACCATCAGAACGAAGCAGGCTCTTTGCTTCGACTTCACCTGATATAGGATTAATAACTTTCCAATCTAATAGCACTGCGAGTTCAGAACATAAAACGACAATGATAAAACCACAAAAAAATAACGTAGCTGGATGCGGTAACTTATTACCAATAGATTCTATTTTTTGGAGCAGTTGCATGTCTAATACTGTACTAATTTTTAGAAAAAAAATCAGTAACTCTAATTAAACAATGTTTAGGAATATAAAATTAGATTTTATTTATAGAGATTAAGTTCGTAATAAACATACGATCATGATTGAATTGTGTTTGCCATTGTATTGTTTAACCATCCCTTTGCGTGCCCAGTTTTCAGATATGCCATCACCATCAATTACATCACTTACCTTTCTCATGGCTGTAGGAGGTATATCATCAAGACGGTAAACCAACCAGGAACCTTCCGTCATTCCATTGCCATCGATATCACATACATATGATTTATGTTCAGTATGTTGCAAATATTGCAATGAGTCTTTTGAAATAGGATGTTCAGGTTCATGATCCAAATAAGGCCCATTCCATCCTGGTATTATTTCATTATTTGTATTGTAAGAATCGGCATATAAAAAGGAATGGTAAAAACGATTTTCTTTATTCGATTGCATTACTGGATAGTATCCAGTGTCTTCATGAAATTTTATCGCCGCTTTTTTTATTAATGATATTTGATTGATTATTTCTGATACCTGAGCGTCTTCTATTTCATCGTAAACATATGGGTACGCTATATAAGCTGCGGCTGTTCCCATTATGAAAAAGCCCGTTAATTTAATAACAAGAATGGTCTTTATAATGTCAATTAATTTCATTTTTTTTCACAAAAATGCTCGATATATGATGAGTATCAATAGTTAGACGACACTATAGATATATCGTTTTTTTTTGCGAAAAACTTTAGAAAAATACTGACAAAATGAGATAGAAATCTCAATTAGTTAGAATTTTAAAATGGTTATATTTTAAATGGATCTTTTATCAATCAATTGATAAAACAATTTTCCCTGAGGTTGAGCCTTGCTCAATTAAACGATGAGCATCTGCAGCTTGCTCTAATGGCAAAACATCTTGTATTTCTACTTTTAATTTTTGCTCATTAAATAATTCTGTGCATTTATTGATAATATTTGTTTGATGGTATTGATGCTGTTCTATTCCAAGAAGCAGGGGCGTTAACATAACTTCTTGAGAAAAACGCACATTACGTATTCGAGCAACCGACCAATCGGTTTCTTGAGGTGCGAGTAGTAGTGTGACAACATCACCATAGACTTTTGTCGCGGCAAAGGATTGTTCAATTAAAGCACCACCGACATTATCCATAACCACATCAACACCTTCACCATTGGTCCAATCTAAAATAGATTCAACGAAATTTTCATCTTTATAAAAAATGATTTTATCCGCCCCAAGTTTGGATACAAAATCGGCTTTGGATTGTGTGCTTACGGTTGTCGCTACTTTAGCGCCAACCGATTTGGCTAATTGAATAGCAACGTGTCCAACTCCTCCTGCACCTGCATGGATTAATACGGTGGAGTCTTGCGTCACATTTGTACGATCAAACAACGATTCCCAGGCCGTTAATAAAACTAATGGCGCAGCAGCTGCTTCGTGAAAATTGATTGAAGATGGTTTTTTAGCAACGAAACGTTGGTCTAGAACAATGTATTCGGCGTAATTACCTGGAATCCCACTTAAACCACCGTGAAAAAAATACACTTCATCATCTACCGATAAGTTATTTACATTAGTACCAATTGCTTCAATAACACCAGCGCCATCACAGCCTAATATGGTTGGCATTGGATTGACAGGATAAGCACCACTGCGTAGTTTGATGTCAATAGGATTAATAGAGGCGGCTTTAAGTTTGACGAGCACCTCTGTTGGATTCTGTATTGATGGTTTATCTACTTCTTGTAGTTGTAATACTTCAGGGCCACCCACATCAGTCATGATGATCGCTTTCATGTCGTAATTTCCTTGAGACTAAGAGTCTTGGCTTTCTAAATATGATTCAACATCCAAAGCAGCCATGCAGCCTGTACCAGCAGAAGTAATGGCTTGACGATAGATATGATCAGAAACATCACCAGCTGCAAACACACCAGGGATGCTGGTTGCTGTAGCCATGCCTTCAATACCACTCTTCACTTGAATATAGCCATTTTTCATATCGACTTGGTCTGCAAAGATTTGGGTATTTGGTTGATGGCCAATCGCAATGAATAAACCTTTAATATCGAGCTCTTTAGTCGTTTCTGATTGCGTATGTTTAATTCGAATTCCGGTGACACCTGAATCATCCCCTAAGACTTCATCTAAGGTATGATCCCATAATATTTCCACATTTCCGTTTTTGGCTTTTTCGAGTAAACGATCGGCTAGAATTTTTTCAGAACGGAATTTATCTCTGCGATGAACAACCGTAACTTTCGAAGCCAAGTTAGAAAGGTATAACGCTTCTTCCACAGCTGTATTTCCACCACCAATCACTGCGACTTCTTGTCCTCGATAAAAGAAACCATCGCAAGTAGCACAGGCTGAGACACCTTTACCCATAAAGGCTTCTTCAGAGGGTAAGCCTAAATATTTAGCTGAGGCACCTGTTGCGATAATAAGGGCATCACAGCTATAGGAACCTGCATCACCGTGCAATATGAAAGGTTTTTTGCTTAATTCTGCTGTATGAATATGGTCAAATACGACTTCAGTATCGAATCGCTCAACATGTTTAAGCATTCTTTGCATTAATTCAGGGCCTTGAACCCCATCTGCATCACCAGGCCAATTATCAACATCCGTGGTGATCGTTAACTGCCCACCTTGTTGTAGACCTGTAATAATGACAGGTGATAAATTTGCTCTAGCAGCGTATAAAGCAGCAGTATATCCAGCAGGGCCAGAACCCAATATGAGTACTCGACAATGTCTTACATCGGCCATTCATAACTCCTAAAAAAAGAACGAGTTGGAAGAAAAATTCAGCGGGCTATGGTACGTTAATTAATCAGGCCAAGCAAAATAGATAGTTATAATCCAATACTGATTTTCTCACTATTTAATGTTAAAATTTTTCAATAATTTCATAAATATATATAAAGAATTTAAAGTAGATAATAGATAGTATGGCGCAAGCTAAACGGAAAAAGAAAAAAGCAGATAAACCACTGCAACCATCAACTACGGCATTTCAAAATGTCCGAGAAGTCATGATTTTTATATTCATTACGTCGGCACTTTTTTTATGCATAGCGTTGTTGTCGTATAACCAAAATGATCCTGCCTGGTCCCATGCTGTTTCAAGTAATGAAGTGAGTAATAGTGCTGGAGCTGTTGGTGCATGGATGGCTGATATTTTATTGTATGTCTTGGGTTATATGGGATATGTAATTCCAGTATTGCTAATTTATGGGTGTTGGCGACTTTTCGACGCAAAAAGACAACAAATCACGTTTTCTAGCCTCTATTTTAGTCTGCGTTCAGTTGGCGTTGTTATATTCCTATTAGGTTGTGTAGGTCTCGCATGGGGACATATTCACGCGGGTTCAGGTCTGCCATTGGAAGTTCGAGGTTCTGGTGGAGTTCTTGGTGATTTGATTGGTAATTTTTTCTATCAAAAAACTGGTCATTTGGGCAGTACCTTATTGTTTCTAATGATGATTTTATCTGGCATTACGCTTTTTACTGGGTTCTCATGGTTTTGGTTAATGGATAAAACAGGCGCAATGACTTTGAGCCTGTTGGACTATATAAAGGGGGTTAGAAATAACGCAAAAGTAGAGACCTTAGGTCGCCAAGCAAGAAAAGAGCGTGAAACAGTTATAAAGAAAGAGCAAGAAAAGATTATTGATCGTTCTCCAGTGGAAATTAGTGAACCAATCATCTCAGATTTCGAAACCAGTCTACGTGCTGAAAACGAACGCCAAGAAAACTTGTTTGATTTGCCTGCGGATAGCAAATTACCCACTCTTAATCTATTAGACGAGCCAACACCTTCGAAAGGGCAATATTCTAGGGAGGCTTTAGAAGCCATCTCTCGCCAAGTTGAAATCAAACTCAATGATTTTGGCATTGAGGTTCAAGTAGTTGCTGTTCACCCAGGACCAGTCGTGACTCGTTTCGAATTAGAGCCAGCTCCAGGTACAAAAGTTAGTAAAATCAGTAATTTATCTAAAGATTTAGCTCGTTCGTTATCAGTCGTTAGCGTACGGGTGGTTGAAGTGATCCCTGGGAAATCTGTTATTGGATTAGAAATCCCTAATGAAAATAGAGATTTAGTCAGTTTAGGGGAAATTATTAATTCGCGAGAATATGATATCTCTAAAACACAATTGCCACTGGCCTTAGGTAAGGATATTGCCGGTAATCCAGTAGTAACCGATCTGGCTAAAATGCCGCACTTACTAGTTGCAGGTACAACTGGCTCGGGTAAATCAGTTGCACTCAATGCCATGATTTTAAGTTTATTGTATAAATCGATGGCGCGTGATGTACGCATGATTATGATTGATCCAAAAATGCTGGAGTTATCCGTTTATGAAGGTATTCCACATTTATTAGCACCAGTTGTAACAGATATGAAAGAGGCAGCAAATGCTTTGCGATGGTGTGTCGCTGAAATGGAACGACGTTATAAATTAATGGCTTCTCTTGGTGTAAGAAATATTAGTGGTTATAACAAAAAAGTAGCGGATGCGATTCGCGGGAATATTCCGATTCCTGATCCTTTTTACCAACCAGTTTCAGAAGAAGATGAAATACCAACCTTAGATGAAATTCCGTTGATAGTAGTTATTATCGATGAATTAGCTGACATGATGATGACGGTCGGTAAAAAAGTTGAAGAACTGATTGCGCGTTTAGCACAAAAGGCTAGGGCGGCTGGTATTCATTTAATCGTTGCAACTCAACGTCCTTCGGTTGATGTGATTACAGGCTTGATCAAGGCCAACATTCCTTGTCGTATGGCGTTCCAAGTTTCTTCCAAAGTCGATTCACGAACTATCCTTGACCAAATGGGCGCCGAAAATTTATTAGGCCACGGTGATATGTTGTTCCTTGCACCAGGTAGCAATATTCCTGAACGGGTGCATGGTGCATTTGTTGATGACCATGAAGTACATCGAGTCGTTGAAAATATTAGCAGCAATGAAGAACCTGAATACAATGATGATATCATTCGTGGGCCAGAAGAAGGTGGAGCTGAATTAATTCCAGGTATTGAGAGTGCGCGAGGTGATGATATTGATCCACTCTATGACGAGGCAGTACAAATCGTTACAGAAACTCGAAAAGCATCTATTTCATATATACAACGTCGATTGAAAATCGGTTATAACCGAGCAGCGCGTATTGTGGAAGAAATGGAAAGTAGTGGTTTAGTTGGACCGTTAGAATCGAATGGTACCCGTGAAATTTATGCTGCAGCACCTCCACCAATCGATTAATCAAAACTTATTTTAGAGAATGTAATCTAAATCGTTAGATTTTTATGATAAAGGATAACTATTTTGAAATATTTAAAAACATTATGCTTTGTTTTTATTTTTTTATTCAGTAACACACAAGCAGCCCAGGAAAAAAATTCACTTGATGATTTTCTAGAAGGTTTTAAAACATTTAGTGGAACATTTGAACAATCTTTAGTCGATACGAGTGGTGAAGTATTAGAAAGCTCTAAAGGTTCATTGTATTTAAAATATCCAGGCCAGTTTCATTGGCAGTATGTTGAACCTTATGCACAAAGCCTTATATCAAATGGTAAAAAACTTTGGGTATATGATGAAGATTTAGAACAAGTCACAATCAAAGATGTTAATGAGGAATTAGATAATACACCTGCTGCAATTCTTAGCGGTAAAGATACGTTGTATCAATATTTTAAAGTCGTTAATCAAACAAATAATATTGGCATTAGTGTTGTAGAACTTGCTCCTAATTCTGAAGATAATCAATTTCATAGTGTTAAGCTTAGTTTTAAAGATGACAAATTAATACAAATGATTTTATTTGATAAATTAGGTCAGATTACTGATGTACAGTTTGATAATGTAAAACGTAATGATGCGCTTGATGAGTCTTTATTTACGTTTACTGCGGCTGAAAATATTGATGTTATCGACGTGAGTGAAATGCCAAATCAATAATCATGTCATCTGAAGATTATCGTCCACTTGCTGATCGG
This sequence comes from Gammaproteobacteria bacterium, assembly GCA_965243205.1. Classification (GTDB taxonomy): domain Bacteria; phylum Pseudomonadota; class Gammaproteobacteria; order Eutrophobiales; family Eutrophobiaceae; genus CBDEUK01. The sequence continues at coordinate 416,859 of CBDEUK010000002.1, read as the reverse complement.
TTAAGACCCCAAACACTTGATGAATATGTGGGGCAACAACATATTCTCTCAAAAGATAAACCCCTGTATTCAGCAATTTCAAACGCTCGATTACATTCTATGGTCTTCTGGGGTCCTCCTGGCACCGGGAAAACCACCCTCGCAAAAATTATTGCCAATTCATGTGATGCAAAATTTATAACCTTGTCAGCCGTATTGAGCGGCGTTAAAGATATTCGTGAAGCAATAGAACAAGCAAAACAATATCGACAAGTCTATCAAAAAGATACTGTATTATTTGTTGATGAAGTACATCGATTTAATAAATCACAACAAGATGCTTTTTTACCACATATAGAAAATGGCACGATTACATTTATTGGCGCTACTACTGAAAACCCATCGTTTGAATTAAACAATGCGTTATTATCTCGTGCCAGAGTGTATGTTTTAAAAAATATTAATGATGAAGACATTCTCAAAGTCATCGACCGTGCTCTTAATGATAAAGAAAAAGGTTTAGCTGAATTTAATTTACAGATTGATGATGAAACAAAAAAGATTTTAGCAAAAGCAGTTGATGGCGATGCTAGACGCGCCCTGAATTTTTTAGAGATTGCGAGTGAGTTAACTGAAGACGGTGTAATTAATGAAGACCTACTTAATGAAATCCTAACAGGCGGTTCATTAAGGCGTTTCGATAAAGGTGGCGAAGCGTTTTACGATCAAATCTCGGCATTACATAAATCGGTTCGTGGTTCAGCGGTTGATGCTTCTCTTTATTGGTTTACACGAATGATTGATGGTGGCTGTGATCCTTTATATATTGCTAGAAGGGTTGTACGCATGGCATCAGAGGATATTGGTAATGCAGACCCTAGAGCATTACAAATCGCTCTAGATGCATGGGAAACTCAAGAAAGATTGGGTTCTCCAGAAGGCGAGCTGGCGATTGCGCAAGCGATTGTTTACATGGCATGTGCGGCAAAAAGTAATGCTGTATATATGGCGTATAAAGCTGCCATGAATGATGCAAAACAATACGGTTCTTTAGAGGTGCCGTTGCATTTACGTAATGCTCCGACCAAATTGATGAAAAATCTCGATTATGGCAAAGACTATCGTTATGCACACAATGAGCCCAATGCTTATGCGGCAGGTGAAAGCTATCTGCCTGATGATATGCCAGAAAATTCTTATTATGAGCCAGTTAATCGCGGCTTAGAAATAAAGATTGCAGAAAAATTACAACAATTACGAGAATGGGATAAACAGGCAAAATAATTAGTTGTTATCTGATAACACAAGACAAACTCAAGTAGCTCTTATACAATCCGCTAAAATTTAATTGTTATATAAATCACTCGTTAATCAATGAATCAAATCTTTTTTATCGCTGGCGGTGGAGCATTGGGTGCCTTATTACGTTACGGCTTAACCAATCTAGTACACGCTTATCTTGATCGCAGTTTTCCTCATGGGACGCTGGCAGTAAATATTATTGGTTCTTTTTTTATGGGGCTGTTATTTATTTTATTAACATCTAAATTTCAATTAGATGACCACTGGCGATTAGGTTTAACAACAGGCTTGTTAGGAGCATTAACAACATTTTCAACATTTTCAATTGAAACACTTATGTTGTTAGAAAATGGTTGGTACTTAAAAGCTATCGCCAATATAACAATTAGTGTTTTATTTTCATTGTTTGCTTGCTGGTTAGGTTTAACCATTGCCAGAAATATGATTTAACTATTTAAGGTTTTTATAAATGCTTGATCCACAATTAATAAGAAATGATTTAGACAAAGTTGCAAAAGGTTTAGCAAAGCGAGGATATACACTCGATACTTCTCAAATTAATTTGCTTGAATCACAACGCAAAGAGATTCAAGTTAAAACTCAAGAACTGCAATCAAAACGTAATAGCTTATCGAAAGAAATAGGCAAGCTTAAGTCACAAGGTGAAGATGCTACTGAGGTTATGAATCAAGTTGGTTCTTTAGGTGATGAGCTCAAACAATCAGAAACTAAACTGAACGAGATTCAAGAGAAACTCAACGAGGTATTAATGGGTATCCCTAATGTTCCTCATGAATCTGTTCCTCAAGGTCAAACAGAAGATGACAATGAAGAGGTAAAGCGTTGGGGAGAACCAAAGACGTATAATTTTGAAGTCAAAGACCATGTTGATTTAGGTGAGCAATTAGGCTTATTAGATTTCCAAACAGGTGTAAAAATCACCAGTTCTCGTTTTACTGTCATGAAAGGCGATATAGCGAGATTACATCGTGCGCTTATTCAATTTATGTTAGATGTTCATATTAACGAACATGGATACACTGAAGTAAATGTTCCTTATTTGGTAAATGCAGATAGTTTACGTGGCACTGGACAATTACCAAAATTTGAAGAAGATTTATTTAAAATAAACGAACAAGGTTTTTATTTAATTCCAACCGCTGAAGTACCAGTAACGAATATTATTCGTGATGAAATTATTGATACCGATGAGTTGCCACTAAAGTTCGCATCACACACACCATGTTTTCGTAGTGAAGCAGGTTCTTATGGTAAAGATACACGCGGCATGATCAGACAACATCAATTTGAAAAAGTTGAAATGGTGAAGATCGTTAGACCAGAAGACTCTTATGACGCACTTGAGTCTCTATTACAAAATGCTGAAGCTATTTTACAAAAATTAGAATTGCCGTATCGTGTTGTGACGTTATGTGGTGGGGACTTAGGATTTTCTTCAGCTAAGACGTATGACATAGAAGTTTGGTTGCCTGCACAAGATACCTATCGCGAAATTTCTTCATGTAGTAACTTTGAAGCATTTCAAGCAAGACGATTAAAAGCTCGTTTCCGTGGCAAAGATAATAAGAAGACTGAATTAGTTCATACCTTAAATGGCTCTGGTTTAGCCGTAGGCCGAACCTTGGTAGCTATTATGGAAAATTATCAAACGGAAAATGGCGATATAGAAATACCAAAAGTATTACAACCATACATGAAGGGCGAATCTAAAATTAGTATTAATTAATGATAGGAGGGGAGAAGAATGACGCTTTTAATCACTGGGTTACTGCTCTGGTCTGTAGTGCATTTATCATTATCTATAACGCCTAATATAAAAAAATGCGCTATAGAAAAAATTGGTTTAGGTCCATATAAAGGAATTTTTGCTTTATTAATATTTAGCTCATTAGCATTAATTATTTTTGGTTGGAGAACAGCTGAGCCGGTATTTTTATATGATATTGCAAGTAGTCATGCAATACGCGGCATATTAATGTTATTGGCTATTATTGGCTTGTTAGTATTCTTTTCTGCAAAATATCCTAATCGATTAAAACCTATTATTCGCCACCCCCAGCTCATAGGGTTAAAAATTTGGGCACTTGCTCATTTGTTATTAAATGGTGATACTCGTTCGATTTGGTTGTTTGGCGTATTATTAACTTGGGCTGTCTTAGAAGTTATTTTTATTAATAAACGTGATGGTAAAAAGCCATTAATTATACAGTCATCGATTAAAACCGAATTAATCGGTTTAATAATTAGTTTGATTGTGATTGGTGTAATAATTTGTTTTCATCAATATATTGCAGGTGTCGCAATTATTTAAACATTAAAAAAGCCGAGCAATGCTCGGCTTTAATACTTCATAAATATTTTTAAATACTACAAAGAACTTAATACTGCTTCCAAGCTATCCTTCGCATCTCCGAATAACATGCGTGTGTTCTCTTTAAAGAATAAAGGATTATCAACGCCTGCATAACCTGTTGCCATCCCACGTTTAAGTACGATAGAAGTTTTTCCTTTCCAACATTCAAGTACTGGCATACCAGCAATAGGACTGTTTGGATCTTCTAACGCAGAAGGGTTAACAATATCATTGGCACCAATAATGACTGAAACATCTACTTCAGGAAAATCATCATTGATTTCTTCCATTTCAAACACAATGTCATAAGGTACGTGTGCTTCAGCTAATAACACATTCATATGTCCTGGCATACGACCAGCGACAGGGTGAATACCAAATCGTACATTCACACCTTTATCACGTAAGCGTTTAGTAATTTCATTCACAGTATGTTGAGCTTGAGCGACAGCCATTCCATAACCAGGAATAATCATGACTTCTTTAGCATCAGATAATAAATTGGCTGTTTCTTCAGCATCCACAGGAAAGACTTCGCCTTGTTCTCCATCAGCCGCTGCTGCAGTGCCTGTACCAGTACCAAAACCACCCGCAATCACACTGATGAAGTTTCGATTCATAGCTTTACACATGATGTAACTCAAAATTGCACCACTACTACCAACTAAGGCACCTGTTACGATTAACAAGTCGTTTGATAACATAAACCCAGTGGCTGAAGCAGCCCAACCTGAATAACTATTTAACATGGATACAACCACTGGCATATCCGCGCCACCAATGGCCATCACCATATGAATACCAAAGGCTAGGGCGATGATAGTCATTAGAATTAATGGCCAATACCCACCACCATGTTCGGCACCTTCTATAAATTGGCCGCCAAGATATATCACAATGATCAATAAACCGAGATTTAACCAATGACGTGCTGGTAATAATAAAGGCGAGCCACCAATTTTACCGCTGAGCTTTCCAAAGGCGATAATAGAACCTGAAAAAGTCACTGCACCAATTAATATACCAATGTAAATTTCTACTTCGTGAATGGTTTTTTCAGCACCAACAAAATGTGAAGAGGCATCTGGATCCATAAAGTTGGCATAACCAACTAATACAGCAGCCAGACCGACTAAACTATGCAGTATTGCCACAAGTTCAGGCATCTGAGTCATTTCAACTTTCTTGGCCAGCATGAAACCAATCACACCACCAATCAACATTGCAACGATTAATACAGAATAATTAGTCACTTCTGGACCAAAGACAGTAGCAAGTATGGCGATAGCCATACCAATCATTCCATAGTAGTTTCCACGACGAGCAGTTTCTTGATTACTTAAACCACCTAACGCAAGAATGAATAAAATAGTTGCACCAATGTAAGCAACGGTCACTAAACCTTCTGATAACATAATAAGCCCCCTTACTTACGAAACATTTGCAACATGCGTTGCGTAACTGCAAAACCACCCGTGATATTAATACTGGTGATCAATATCGCGAGTCCAGCTAAGCTAGTTAATAACCAGCCACTCGCTGACACTTGAATTAATGCACCAATAATAATGATGCTACTAATAGCATTAGTCACACTCATTAATGGTGTATGCAAGGAAGCAGTGACATTCCAGATAACCATGTATCCAACAAAACAAGCCAGTACGAATACTGTGAAATGCTGAATAAATGATTGAGGAGCATTGTTACCAATCCAATAAAAAACAATCGCGCCAAGTAACATCACAAGCGCTGAAGTAACACCTGGTGGTAAGAAAGGTTGTTTTTCTTCAACAACAGGAGCCGCTGCAGGTTCTTTGGGTTTAGCAGGGGCAGCAGATAATTTCGGAGCAGGTGGTGGCCAAGTAATTTCCCCAGATTTAATCACAGTAGCACCACGAATAAGTTCATCATCCATATCGATATTAATCACACCATCTTTTTCTGGTGTTAGATCAGTTAACAGATGTCTTAAATTCGTTGCGTATAACTGGCTTGATTGCGTCGGTAAACGACTTGGTAAATCGGTATAACCAATTAAAGTCACACCATGTTTCTCAACCACTTTACCAGCTTCCGTTAATTTACAGTTACCGCCTTGTTCGGCAGCAAGATCGACTATCACACTGCCTTGCTTCATGGATTTCACCATGTCTTCAGTAATTAACTCTGGTGCTGGTTTTCCAGGAATTAGAGCCGTAGTAATAATGATATCAACATCTTTAGCTTGCTCAGCAAACAAAGCCATTTCAGCTTCAATGAATTCTTTACTCATGGTTTTGGCATAACCACCTTCGCCACTACCATCTTCTTCGAAATCAAGTTCTAAGAATTCAGCGCCCATACTTTCAACTTGTTCTTTAACTTCTGGGCGAGTATCAAATGAACGAACAATGGCACCAAGACTATTTGCTGTACCAATAGCCGCTAAACCAGCGACACCAGCACCGATAACCATCACTTTAGCTGGTGGTACTTTACCGGCTGCAGTGACTTGTCCTGTGAAAAAGCGTCCAAAGTGTTGTGATGCTTCAATCACAGCACGATAACCCGCAATATTCGCCATAGAACTTAACGCATCAGCTTTTTGTGCACGTGAAATACGTGGAACACTATCCATCGCAAGTACATTGGCACCCGTTTGGCTTAATGACTCCATCAAAGACTCACTCTGGGCCGGCCATATAAAACTGATTAACGTTTTCGAGTCATTAAGATATGAAATTTCAGAAGATTCAGGAGCACGGACTTTTAAAATGATATCAGCTTCTGACCAAAGACTTTGTGCATCACTTATTACACGCACATTGGCTTCTTCATAAGCAGCATTTGAAAAATTTGCGAGTTCGCCTGCATTTGATTCAACGAGAACGTCAAATCCGAGTTTTTGTAATTGTTTTGCGCTATCAGGCGTTAAAGCAACACGCTTTTCACCTGCAAACAGCTCCTTAGGTACACCGATCTTCATCCATACCCCCTCAATAATAATGATTTATGAATACTGTTTTTTTGTTTAATTTTCGATGCTAGCATGAATTAATAAAACTGTCATAGTAAGTATTACTTTATAAATAGACACAAAAAAACCCGCATAAAGCGGGTTTTGTTAGTAGAGAAAGATTAATCCTTAATCGTCGCCTAAAGCACCTAGAAGGTGTAATAAATGTTGGAATAAGATAACAATATCAAGATATAACTGGATTGTAGTATATAAATAATTTTGACCTGGATTATGAATCATTTGGCTAGTGTCATATAAAATGTAGCCTGACATCAACAGAATAAATACTGCTGAGACAGCCAGTGATAAAGCGGGGACATTGAAGATAAAAGCCCCAATAAAAGCTATTAATGCTACTAAAAACCCAATCGCTAAGTAACCAGCCATAAAGCTAAAATCTTTTCGAGTGGTTAGAGCATATCCAGAAAGACCAAGAAAAATAACACCAGTACCACCCATTGCAGTTACAACAGTTTGTGGGCCATTTGGCAAAGATAGATAAGATGAGAGCATAGGTCCCAAGCCAAAGCCCAGTAAACCAGTAACCAGAAATACAATTCCTACACCTGTAGATGAATTTGCAAAACGTGGTAAAACTAGCCATAGCAACAGAAAACCAGAGATCGAAGAAATAAAACCAACCATGTGAGATACACCTGAGTATAAAGACACTACAGCCATAGCCGCGCTAAAGAGCAAAGTCATTGAAAGTAATATATAGGTGTTTTTGATAAGTTTATTCGTCGCTAGAATCGATTCTTCCGAGCGAGCTACTGCATAATTCTGATTCATTCGGGTACAACCTCCAATCATTAATAGATTATTAAAACTTAAGTCCTCAGACCAAAGAATTCAAGTGAAATTGCATTAAATATTCATTAATAAAACGTATTTTAGGAATATTTCTAAGTAGGGTTTTACAAATCGTGTATATAATGTATCCTCTCGCTTCTTTTCGACCAAGCCATTTGTGGTCTTTGCCTAAAAAGGCGATAGATATTAAAGATTTAGGAGAGGTGGCAGAGCGGTTGAATGCACCGGTCTTGAAAACCGGCATGGGTTAATAGCCCATCGTGGGTTCGAATCCCACCCTCTCCGCCATTAATATTTTATTCTAATTATTTCAATAGCTTAGCTTTATTTTAAATAATATCTACTAAACCACTCATTTCCAGTAAATAGCGATGTGAGCTTTCCCCTGACATTTCATGAGGAATGAATTTTTCATGTGGTGAATATTTTAAATTTAAGGGGCGGGTAGTTTTTGTTTCTGGTAAATACCCCATAAACCATTCTCCAAATTCTCTTTGGGGAATTTCTCTGTAATCTAATAAGACAATTTTGTCGTGTCTATGATCATTTAGGATTCGGTGATAGGTTTCATTGACTTTTGTCCTGGAACCTTCAAGGCATTGAAGAAAATAATTTCGATTAAAGCATAAACAACCTGTCACATTATTCTTTTTATTATGATTTCTTGCTGATTTTAAAATTAATTCTAAATCAACTTCTTGAAAGTGTTTGGATTTCTCACTCGCATAGAGTAATCGTACTAAATACATGGCTCTGTTTCCTTATTGCAATTCGTACTCTAACTACATCGACAGGAAAGAGTTTTTTTTGAATTAATTTTTTTTAATTTATCTAAAGGGAGGAGGGAGTTTGGCGATTACAAGGCCTTTGAGTTTGAAAAATTTAGAGAAATTCAATTTTTATATTTAATTATTAAATTGTGAGTATCTCATCTATATGACAAGGTTTATGAACGCCATAGCCTTGTATGTAATCAGTACTAATCGTTTCTAATTTTTTGATAATTGAATCGTCTTCAACAAATTCCGCAATAGTTTTTATACCCATAACATGGCCAATTTCATTAATTGATTTAACCATGGCGTAATCAATTGGGTCGTGATTAATATCTTTTACAAACACACCATCAATTTTTAAATAATCGACTGATAAATTCTTTAAATAGGCGAAAGATGAAAGACCGCTACCAAAGTCATCTAATGAAAATGAACAGCCTTTTTTATGTAAAGTATTTACAAAAAGGCTAGCACTAGCAAGATTTGCAATAGCTGCTGTTTCAGTTATCTCAAAACATAAACATTCAGCCGGCACTTTATGGTTATCGATATACTGTTCAACATAAGTTAAAAAATCATCCTCACTTAATGATAAGCCTGATAAATTAATACACCATTTATCTTGCGGGTTTATTTTTGAAAGGTTTGCTTGATACCACATAAAAAAGTTACGTATGACCCAACGATCGATTTTTTGAGATAGACCATAACGTTCAGCTGCTGGAAGAAATAAGGCTGGAGGGATTATTTTATCATTCTCATCTTTTATCCTTATAAGAATTTCGATGAGATTATGAGGATTATCTTTGTTACATGGTTTAATTTTCTGAGAATAAAGTATGAAATGATCATGCTCTAAAGCTTTATTTATTTTAGATACCCATTGCATTTCACCATGGCGTTTTGATAATTGCTCATCATCTTCTCTATAAACATGAATGCGATTTCTTCCATCATCTTTGGCGGTATAACATGCAGCATCCGCTGATCTCAGAACACCCGTAATGCTTTCACTGCCAAGAGTGATTGGAACTAGTCCTAAACTTGCGCCGACAGAAAATGTTTTATTATCCCAAACAAAGCTATATTCTCTAAAATTCTGTAGAACTTTTTCACAAACTTTGTAAGCTTGATCAATATCGCAGTGCTCCATAATAATTCCAAACTCATCGCCACCTAAGCGCCCGATAGTATCTCGTTTCCTTACAGAATTTTTCAAAACGTTCGCTAGTTGTTTGAGTAGTTCATCACCTGCAGTATGTCCGCATGTGTCATTAACTACTTTGAATTGATCTAAATCGAGATAACAGGTTGCATGTTTAGAGCCTTCTTCGTGAGCCGTATTAATAATTCGTTTCAATCGTCTTTCAAATTCGCGTCTATTCACTAAACCTGTTAAATGATCATGCGAAGCTTGATAGCTCATTTCTCTGGCCATACGCCTTGTTTCTGTAACATCTTTAAAAACAAGCACAACACCTAATATGACACCTTGATTGCGTATAGGAGCAGCCGAATCTTCTATTGCGTATTCACTGCCATCACGATTAATTAAAATAGTATGATTTGCTAAGCCAATAATGCGACCTTGTTCAATACAGCGTTGAACAGGGTTTGGAATGTAGTCGCCATTTATTTCATCTTTGATATGAAAAACTTCATCCAACGGTTTACCTTTTGCAGCTTCTAAGCGATAGCCTGTCAGTTTTTCAGCGACAGGATTAATAAATTCTACAATGCCTTTTATATCTGTCGTGATAACTGCATCACCAATAGACGTTAATGTGACTATTGCTTTCTCTTTTTCTAGATATAAAGCTTTCTCAATCAGTTTATTTTGATTGATGTCTTTTAAAGATCCCGACATGCGAACTGCTTGACTGTCTTTATTCCATAAAGCTTGGCCACGAAATAAAAACCAATGAAATTGGCCATCATTTTTTTTAAGTCGGCATTCAACCACACAAGATGAACCATTAAATTTATGATCTTCGATACTGTTTTTTACATCTTGCAAATCATCAGAATGTACTAAATCTAGAAAAAAATTAAACGTTCCATCATTTTGAATATTGCCAGAATCAGAATATCCAAGCATTTCTTTGAAACGAGGTGAAAACCAACAGTTATTAGATTTAATATCCCAATCCCACAGACCATCTGTTGAACCAGCAACTGATAATTGAAAGCGCTCTTCACTTTTTTCAAGTTTGTCTTCATAGTTTTTTTGTTCGGTAACATCTCTCGCAATCCCTAAAATATATTGCTCTTCATTACCTTCAAAAAGAATTTTCTTTGTATGTAAAATTCTTAAATCACCGTTTGGGAAATTTACTGTTTCAAGTGTTTCAGAATAACCCTCAGCAAATGCTTTTTTATCCATTGCTAAAAAAAGTTCAGCTTCTTCCGGACGATATTCCTCAAGTGTTGTGTATCCAATAATTTTTTCTTGTTTATCAGGTGGGTATAAGCTAATAAAATTACTATTAGCCATAATAATTTTAAAATCTTTATCTTTTACAAAAATATAATCCGGGTAATTTTCTAGAATTAAATTTTGTAAATTTTTTATATCTTCTAATTCTTTATTTGTTTGTTTTAATGTTTGAGTTGCATTTATTAGTTCGTTTTGTACCGTTGTTACCTCATTGCATATTAAAATTCCTGCAACTTCACCATCATTATCTCTCCACGGTATATACTTTCTTTTCATCCATATTTTGCTGCCATCATCGCGTAATAAAAGTTCTTCTTCTTTTTCTATTCGCTGGCCTTGCATGGCTAACTGATGCTCTTCAATCCATTCAGGTTTTATATCGGGGAAAAAATCGTAATGAGATTGGCCAATGATGGAATCTTTTTCGATGTTGTAATCTGATATCCAACGATCACTACATGCGAGATAACACATATTCTTATCAAGCACCGCTATAGCAGAAGATGCTTCTTTAATAAGAGTGTTTAATAAACCCTGTATTTCTATATCAATTGAATTGAACATTGCGATCTGCTGATAACCATTTATTCAAAATATGACACATCGGGTACATATAATCTTATCTACAAACCATAGATTATGGTTATTGTAGAATACTTTACTGATTAACGGCATCTAGATTGTATCTCTTTAGATAAATTGACTTATATATCCAATAATTTATAAAAAATACAATGATTTATATCTAGAGCTTCAAAGTTATTTTTTGAATTACTAAGAAATCGAGGTATTATTGGGACTGACTTGAACAAATAAAATTACTGAGCGCCTGTAGCTCAACTGGATAGAGTATCGGGCTTCGAACCCGAGGGTTGCAGGTTCGAGTCCTGCCGGGCGCGCCATTTTTTCTCGTCTAACTACAAAACGGTACCAATAAGTTTTTAATAATTGGTACTAAATCTAAATATCCTCAATACGATAGTCTTCTAATTTTTTATAATAGGTTAGAAGATGAATATAGAAGAAAAACATGCAGGGAATGTGATTTTATTAAGAGTTGCCTGTATTACATTAATAATAGGATTGATTCTAGCCTGGTGTCTTATGGCAACAATCCCTTTCAAAATCCCATTTTTTCTTAATATTTTTAAAGATACCGACGAACTTCTTTCTGCGCATTTGGATTTTTTAATGATGTCAATGTTATTGTTTGGTATTTATGCCTCTAAAATACCGTTACCAAAAATTGTAATTTGGCCAATGGCACTTGGCTCTATTGGTAATCCAAGTGCTTTTTTATTAGGTTCAATATTTCCAGAGTCACAATCACCATTAATTGGTTTGTTTATTTTCACAACTATATCGCTCACGACATTTGGCTATGGTATGGCATCGATAAAGATAATGAGATATTCGTTAAAGTAATCTTTATTAAAAGATTAAAAGTGAGTGTCCCATTAAAAAACACTAAAACTCAATATTAGCTAGTTGGTAGAACATTTCATTAGATATGAAAAATCATTATCCATAAGTAATAACTCATAGAGGCATGTTATAGGATATGCTAAATAATCTTACTGGGCGTGCTATATCAATTAATTTTAGAATCTATAATAGTCGCTAATTTATTTGTACTAAGGTCATTACCGCCTAATGAAATTTCTTCTGCAGCCATCATAAATTCGTTATTCATATAAGAAATAGCTGCCATCATGAAATGAGATTGCTGATTATCTAATTGAGCACTCTGTTCATAACTAAAATGGATTTGATTTAATAATTGCTTAGAATGATTATGAGCTCTGATTTTTTCTAAAGCATTAGGATCTTGTTTTAAGGCTCGTTGCATAGACCAAATACCACGTTCTAATTCTCCATTAGCCGCTGTTGCTAGAGCGAATCCTATCTTCGGAACCCCAGAACTTAGATTTTGTTGTGATTGAATAGCAAAGATCCGCATGGCCTTTAAATAATTCTGATTATCCAGCGCCTCCCATCCTTCATTTTGTCCAAAATAGTATTGATTAATATCGGCTGATCCATAGTAGTTAACTTGTTTCGGCTGAATAATAACGCGTTGAGATGGGGTATTATTAACACGTTCAGGATAGGAATGACGTTCATATCCATCATCATCAAATATTTCATGTATCACATAAAGCCCTAATAAACCTAAAAAAATATAACCTAGCGTATTATTGCGAGAACGATAACCGGCTCCAACACTTACCCTTGGTCCATAATGACCATGGTAGCTACAGCAATGGTTATAACCATAATAATATCGATCATGATGATATCGATAAGGCGTAGCAGACAACGTAGTAGGCATTATTATGATTAATAATCCTACAATGTTAAAAATATATCTAAATCGTAATTTTCTTTTGTTCACATTAAGATTATAGTCAAAATAAAAGCGGAATAGCTTTTTTTCCTTAATCTTGTCCAATATAGAGAATGTAGATGTAATCTGGGACTAAAAATGATTATAAACCGCAAAAATTCACATATTTTTTTTACTATCGTTAGCCTTTTCATCATTTGTATCGTTTTAATTTCATGCTCAAATGAACCTAAACCTGATCTAAAACGATTATTTTCTCAAAGCAGTATGGTGGATGATCAACCTCCAGTTATTTTTTTACATGGAGTTCTAGGTAGTCGTCTTCGTGATAAAGAAACAAAAAAAGAAGTGTGGTTCGGTTCTCTTAGTAAATTATTATTTGGGGATTATGAACAATTGGCTCTGGACATAGATCCAATGACTTTAGAAGTCATAGAAAGCCCTTATGAAGAATACGCATTGGCAGATGAGTTAGTTGGTAAAGATTTTTACGGCAACATTATTAAAACTTTAGAGGATTATGGTGGTTATCAAGAGGCATCAATTGGCAATAAAGCAGATCCAAAAAGAAAAAACTATTACGTTTTTTTATATGACTGGCGACAAGATAATGTCAAAACCGCTCAAAAACTGGCTGACTTTATAGAACAAATAAAATTAGATTATGGTGATCCTAATTTAAAAGTTGATATCGTGGCACATAGTATGGGAGGACTGGTTGCCCGTTATTATATGCGTTACGGCAAACTCGATGTTTTAGATGACAATGAATTTCCGGTAAATATGTATGGTGGTGAGCGAGTACGCCGCGTCATCTTATTAGGAACACCTAACTTAGGTTCTGTTCGAATGCTGAATGCTTTAATCGATGGCATTACATTGGGGGTTAATGATATACCAACCGAAGTTATGGCTACGATGCCAAGTCTGTATCAATTACTTCCACACCCTCTAAATGATTGGATAGTTACTACATCTGGCAAGCCTTTGGACAGAGATCTTTTTAGTGTCAGAATTTGGCGCGCGTTTAAATGGTCAATATTTGATCCTGAAGTAAGACAACGCATCAAACAACGGTTTGAGGTTGAAGAAGAAGCTGATAAATACATAAACACATTAGAGAGATTTTTTGAAAAAAGAATTGAACGCGCAAGACGGTTTGTTTGGTCTTTAACAGTTCCATTACCTGAAGAACATCCTTTACTTGTAGTATTTGGTGGTGATTGTCATTTAACACCTTCGAGAATTGTTGTAGAGGATATTGAAGATAAATCATTAATACGAATGTATCCTGAAGAAATTACAAACCCTATAGATGGCATTGATTACGAAGCTATTTTAATGGAACCAGGCGATGGACAAGTAACTAAAGCTTCTCTATTAGCACGAAATGTATTAGATCCGAGTGTGCCCAGACATAAATATTCATTCTTTCCATTGGATCACGCTATTTTATTATGTGAAGAACATGGCGGCTTAACTGGGAACATTAATTTTCAAGATAACTTATTAAATGCATTATTAATAAGAGATTAATAGAAACATGAAAATCACTTTATCATTTATTATTTTGTTACTTTTAATATCGTTTGTCCATGCAAATGAATTACAAGATAAAATTGCATTAGATTTAAATAAGATTATTTATCTAGAACAAAATTGGACTGAAACAGATCGAGAATGGTTTTATACAGTGGATCAAGGATCAAGATTAATTCCTTATGAAATTTTTATAAACCTTGAACAAGCTGAATCTGAATCTTTATTTCATGATCCATTAAATATGATGAAATATGGTTTTCTTCCATCAAAATATAACCCTGATAATTTACCGATTGGTTTTACTAAAGCTGATAACTATTTAGGGTTGACTTGCGCTGCTTGCCATACCCAACAAATTAAATATAAAAATCAATTTATTCATATTGACGGCGGGCAAGCAATGATGGACCTGCCAATGTTTCTTATGGATTTAGAATCCGCCTTAGACGCAACAGCCAAATCAGATGATAAGTATTCTAGATTAGAAAAACGTATTTTAGGAACAAATATTTCTAAAACAAAACAAGAAACATTAAAAAAACAGTTCACAGAAATACTAGAAGAACGCAAACAACATAATATACGTAATCATTCTAATCAAATGTATGGTTATTCAAGATTAGATGCTTTCGGAAACATCTTAAACAAAGGATTGTTATTAACAGAAGAAAAAAATAATTTTAACATGGCGGATGCTCCGACCAGTTATCCTTATATATGGGATACACCACAACATGATTATGTAGAATGGAATGGTTCACAATCCAATTCAAGTGTTGGAGCATTAGCAAGAAACATAGGAGAAGTAATAGGAGTATTTGGTCAAGTTGAAACTAAGCCATCTAAATTTCTATTTTTCTTTGATGGTGGTTATAACTCTTCTATACAGGCTGATTCATTAAGAAAAATTGAAATGAAAGTAGCTGAACTTCATTCACCTTTATGGCCAGAAATATTTCCTAAAATAGATCAGACTAAAGCGAAGCAGGGCAGGGAACTTTATAAAACCTATTGCTCTAGTTGTCATTTGGATATGGAACGAGATGATCCCGATCGATATATCAAAGTACGCATGAGTACTTTAGATTACATTGGCACCGATCCATTAATGGCTAAAAACGCCATTAAACTCCGTGGCAAGAGTGGTATTTTTTCAGGCAAACCTCGTTTTTACAAAGCTGGGCCAGCTTTACAAACAGAAGATTTTGCTATCTACATAGTGAATAACATTATGGGAGGTGTTTTAACCAATAAGCCCATACAGAGTTTATTAGCTAAACGTGATGCAAAAAAATTAGGCCATTCAGATGATTTTCGTCAACCTAAATATGTGGATGGTAAAATCATTGAAAGAGGCCAAGAAAGTTCTGAAAAAGCATTGTTAGCCTATAAAGCCAGACCTTTAAATGGAATTTGGACTGCCGCGCCTTATTTACATAATGGTTCTGTGCCAAATTTATATGAATTAATGTTGCCTGCAGAAGCACGATCAAAAACGTTTTATATAGGCGCATGGGAATTTGATCCTACTAACGTCGGTTATGTTTCAGAAAAACGTGAAGGATCATTTTTCTTCGACACAAACTTAAAAGGAAATAGCAATTCAGGTCATGAATACGGTACAGGGAAAGATGGGCTTCCTAAACTATCAGATAATGAAATCTGGTCAGTTATTGAATATATGAAAACATTATAAGTATGAAGTCTTTTCTAAAACTTTCTGTTTTATTTTGTTTTTTAATAGGATTATTTATAGCCTATCATTTTAACAAACCTATTCAGGTAACAACTGAAGAAATATTCCGAGATGATGAAACTGAACAGATACAACGTTCGGTTGATAATTTTTTGAACATTGTTGAAAACAATAAAGGCGATTACATAGCACGTGGTGCACATTCAAAAGGGCATGCCTGTGTTAAAGCTTATTTCAAAGTGAATGAAGATATAGCAAAAGATTTACGACATGGTATTTTAAAATATCCTGATAACGAATATAAAAGCTGGATACGGTTTTCTAATGGTGCTTCTAGAGTAAAAGGAAATTATGATTACAATAAAGATGCACGAGGCATGGCGGTAAAATTAGTCAATATCTTTGAGCAAGGAATTATGCAAAAAGCTAATGCACCCGAATATCAAGATTTTTTAATGCATGATAGCCCCGTATTTTTTACAGCTAACATGGAAGACTATAATCAATTTACTGAAAGCTCGAATAAAGTTTTATATTTTATTTCTGATCCTAATCCATTCAATTGGAAGCTACGAGGGTTAAAACATGGGCTTGCTACTTTGAAACATCCTCCAGAAAGTCTTTTAGATAATCAGTATTTTAGTAACACTGCTTATAAACTTGGTCCTCATAATATTAAATTTACAGCAAAATCTTGTAACGGCTCATTAAACAGAATCAAAGCAGACCAAATGGACAAACATTTTTTACGTAATGAAATGTCAGAAAAATTAGAAAATTCTGATGCTTGCTTTAATTTTATGATACAAAAACAAGACCCAAATAAGAGAATGCCGATAGAAGACCCCAGTGTATTATGGGATGAAAACGATTCGCCTTTTATATCGGTTGCTAAAATTATTATTCCAAAACAAATATTTGATACGCCTGAGCAACAACGTTTTTGTGAAAACCTTTCATTTTCACCATGGAATGCCTTACCAGAACACCGACCAATAGGTGAGCTCAATCGAATTCGCAAAGCCGTCTATAAAGCAAGTTCTGATTATAGACATCAAAAAAATGCTACTGAAGTGCCGACAAATTTAATTTGGTAAAGTAAAATATTCTTATGAAAAATAATGCTGTATTTGATTTGGAATGCACTCAATGTGAGCGTTTATCAACGTTTTTAACGGAAGTGAAAACCAAACATCCTGATTATCACGCTAAACCAGTTGCTCCTTTTGGCAACTTAAATTCAGAGTTGCTGATTGTAGGTTTAGCTCCAGGTATGCATGGAGCAAATGCGACAGGAAGACCTTTCACGGGTGATTATGCAGGAATACTTCTTTATGAAACATTGCATAAATTTGGTTTTTCCAATCAAGCAGAATCTTGTCATATAAAAGATGGTTTAAAGCTTATCAATTGCCGAATTACCAATGCTGTTAAATGCTTGCCTCCTGAAAACAAACCGACTAGCGATGAAATTAAAATCTGCAATCAATATTTACGTAATGAAATACATAAAATAAAACCTAAAGTTATTTTAGCTCTAGGTAAGATCGCTCATGATGCAGTGTTAAAATCGTTAGATTTAAAATTGTCATCTTATAAATTTTCACATCATGCAAAACATAATATCTTAGATGAAACTACCTTAATTGACTCTTATCATTGCAGTCGTTATAACACTCAAACTCGTAGACTTACAGAAAAAATGTTTCAAGAGGTATTTGCCACTATCAAAAATGAGATCAAACATTAAGAAATAAAGGTTTTGTTTTGAGAGAAGAACGCACCAAGCCAACATTAAAACAATTAGAATATTTTCTCGCGATTGCGGAAACTGGTAGCTTTAGAAAAGCTGCAGAGAAATTAAATATTACTCAACCTACTTTAACTTCTCAAATAGCTTCGTTGGAAAATAGTTTAGGATTAACTTTATTTGAAAGAGGGCGCTCAGGTTCAATTTTAAGTTCTATAGGCAATCGAATGTTAGCGCCAACAAAAAACATCATTGAACAGGTTAATCAATTACATGATTTAGCAAACCATGAAGAACTTGGAACCTCTGGTAGTTTTCGATTAGGTATACCAGCTACATTAGGACCATATTTGTTACCACATATATTACCCGATATACATCTTAGATATTCAAAGCTACAACTGCATATTCGAGAAGCAACTCCAAAAATTCTTGAAGATGGCTTGATTAATGGGCATTACGATTTAGTTTTATGTCCTTTACCAATTAATGAAAAAAAACTGAATGTTGTACCGTTATTTCGTGAGCCTATGTCATTAATTACTCGTTATGACCATCCTAATTTAGATAATGATAATAATGCGATTGATAAACAATCCTTAAAAGGAGCAGATGTATTAATCTATGAAGAACAACATCATTATTATCGACAAGTGAAATTATTAAGTGAAAAACTTGATATGAATTTAAAACGTGAATATGGCGGCACAAGCCTTGATGGTATACGCCAAATGGTTTTATTGGGTATGGGGGTCTCTTTTTTACCCTCACTCTATATAGCTTCAGAGATAGACAGTGATAGTTTGTTACGTGTTGTTACAATCGAAGGTGAGTCAATGGAAAGAATTCATGGGGTAGCTTGGCGTAAAGGTTCACCATCAAATCATTTCTTTAAACAATTCTCTGCCAATTTAAAAAAATTAGTTCATAAACACGTTGGCAATTTGATAAACGCTATCTAATTTACTACAACACTTTGAGCCGTTAATAATGTTTTGGGACATTCTGTTGTTGATAATGTGGCATGTTGAATGTCCAATGTCATAGCGCCTAATTTAGATAAAGCATTTAATCCAATTAAATTTCTGCTTGCGCCTCTAACAACAGCGACTTCAACTGGGCCAACTTCACAACCATTGCCTAATACTAAAGAAGGTATAGAGTAAGTAGGAATGGTTTTTACTTTTCCATTTGCCATGCTGGCAGCAACTTTGCCAGTTGATGTAGTTTTCTGATGTTTACTGATCTCTTTAAACAGCTTGTTACTAATCATCACCATAGTCGCTCCAGTATCGAGTAGAAATTCACTTTTTACTGCAGGAGCCATTTGACCTGAGATAGTGTATGTACCACTTGAAGATGGGTGAAGCTCGATTATATTTTTCGTTACTTCTTCTGCCTGAACTATCGTACACAGGCTAAAAATTATCAGTAATAGATTAAGCCGATGTAATCTTAGATTTTGAAATATTTTCATAAAACAGTCTGCCAATTTATTTAAACTATAAATGGCACGAAACAGACCAATACCTACCAATTTTTATCTAATAAAATCAATAAGATACAAAACATAATAAAAGCGTATTGCACATATATAGTGCATTTCTAACATCGAGCTTAAAAAACGCACCAAAGCAATGCATTTTGTACATTAAAAATACGTAATTTTTTACAATAGGTGATAGATATTTTTTATCACATATTTTCTGAAATTATGTCATTAGCGCGCGTTATTAAAATTAAAATTACTATCAATGAAAATATTGAAATCCCACAAACATCCAATAGGAGATAACGAAATGAAACGTTTTTCACAATTATTAATGGTCAGTTTAGGTATGAGCTTATTCGCTAATGTAAGTGCGGAAGATCAAACAACGACTGTTTGGACCACTGATTTTTCTGGCAAACCACCTTATCAACGCAGTAAGGATTCTGTTAGAAACGTTGATTTAGCGCAATTTGAAACCCAAAAAGAAATCGTTGTGAATAACGTAGATTTCCGTGGCAAGCCACCTTATACGCGTAACACTGAAACCGTTAGAGTTGTAGATTTGGCACAATTTGAAACTCAAAAAGAAGATAAATTTGTAGCAACTCCACGTCGTATGAAAATGAATCATATTAAATAATCATTTATTAAGTTTTCCTTCTAAATACATCATTAGCCGAAACATTTCGTTTCGGCTTTTTTTGTAATTATCTCTACTGCCAACCGTGTAAATCTTTGATAGAGTAATCAAATAATTACCCTATCAAATTATGAATCTAAACGAATTTAAAGATCCCAAAGAGTTTTTACAAAACTTAACCACCAAACCAGGTGTTTATCGCATGCTCGATGAATCAGGAACTATCCTGTATGTCGGCAAAGCGAATAATTTACATAATAGAGTGAGCTCATATTTTAATTCGATTAATTCTCAATCTGTCAAAACACAAGTATTAATGAAGCAAACGGCAAATGTTGAAATTACTATTACTCGTAACGAAGCAGAAGCACTAATACTTGAAAATAATTTAATTAAAGAATACAAACCTAGATACAATATCCTGCTTCGAGATGACAAAACCTATCCTTATATTTATTTATCTAGCGATAAAAAATTTCCACGTTTACATTTTCATAGAGGCGCGCAAAAAGGTAAGGGTAAATACTTTGGGCCATTCCCAAATTCCACTGCCGTTAGAAGAACTCTCAATCTAATCCAAAAAATATTTCTAATTCGTTCTTGTGAAGATAGTGTTTTTAGTAATCGCACCAGACCTTGTCTTCAATATCAAATTAAGCGTTGCACTGCGCCATGTGTAGACTTAATCAGTGAAGAAGATTATCGAAACGACATTAATAACGCTGTGATGTTTTTAGAAGGTAATAGTGAAAAAATTATCGAATCGCTTTATACACCTATGCAAGAAGCATCGGATAGATTAGATTTTGAACGAGCTGCGCATTTCCGTGATCAAATCAGTAGTTTAAGAGCTTTACAAGATCAACAAGTCAGCAGCAAAATCAAAGAAGATGTTGACGTGATCGCTTGTCAAATAAAAGACTCTGTTGCTTGTGTACAGATTTATTTTTTACGTTCTAATTTAAATTTAGGTAATAAAACATTTTTTCCAAAACATACAAAGAACTCAACAGAACAAGATGTGCTTAGTGCGTTTTTAGCGCAATATTACTTAGAACGGCAAGCTAATAAACAAGTCCCTAAAGAAGTTATTGTCAGTCATTTGCCAGATGATCATTCAATATTAAGCGAAGTATTAACTCAACAAAATAATCGTAAAGTTGACATTAAGCAGCAACAACGCGGTGAGAAACTGAAATGGCTCAACTTAGCCATTCAAAATACAAAGTTGGCATTAAATGCAAAATTAAACAGCCAAGAAAATCAGGTTAAACGCTTAGAAGCATTACAAGAGGCTTTTAAATTTGACGATCCAATCGAACGTATAGAATGTTTTGATATCAGTCATCATCAAGGAAGCGAAACTGTTGGTTCATGTGTGGTGTATGGTAACAATGGAATGTTAAACAGTGACTATCGAAAATTTAATATCAAAAACATTCAAGCAGGAGATGATTATGCGGCAATGGAACAAGTATTAACTCGTCGATATAGTCGTTTGCAAAAGGAAGAAGCGGTAATGCCTGATTTAATTTTAATCGATGGCGGCAAAGGACAAACGGGTAGAGCATTAACTGTGTTGCGTGAATTACAGTTGGAACATATTCCTATCATTGGTGTTTCCAAAGGCCCTGATCGTAAGGCTGGCCAAGAAAAATTAATCATTACGCATGATCGTGTTACAGTACAACTACCAGCTGGCTCACCAGCTTTGCATTTGATTCAGCAAATTCGCGATGAAGCACATCGATTTGCAATTACTGGTCATCGTTTACAACGAAAGAAAAAAGCAACCAGTTCTCCGTTGGATGAAATTAGTGGTGTAGGTGCAAAACGCAAACAAGAACTCATAAAGTATTTCGGTGGATTTCAGGGAATTGTAAAGGCTGGCGTTGATGATTTAGCGTTAGTGCCAGGCATTAATAAACAACTTGCTCAAAAAATATACGATACATTGCATGATTAATATTCCCAATTCATTAACGCTATTTAGAATCGCACTTATCCCAGTATTTGTAGTGATATTTTATCTGCCAGTTACTTGGGCGAACTGGGTAGCTTGTGGAATATTCATCATTGCAGCAATTACTGATTGGTTAGATGGCTATTTAGCCAGAAAACTGGAACAGACCTCAAAATTAGGCGCGTTTTTAGATCCTGTAGCGGATAAATTAATGATAGCAGTTGTTCTTGTGTTATTAGTCGAGCGATATCCAAGTATCTGGCTATCCCTACCTGCGGCAGTGATTATAGGCCGGGAAATTACTGTATCCGCCCTTCGAGAGTGGATGGCCGAATTAGGGGCAAGAAGCAAGGTCGCCGTATCAATCTATGGCAAAATAAAAACCGTTGCACAAATGATCGCGCTTATTCTATTTATTATTCATGAGCCAGTTTTTGGAATTCCAATCCTGAAAATTGCCTTTATTGCCTTATATATAGCAACAATTCTTACATTGATTTCGATGTGGCAATACTGGGTTTCGGCATGGCCGAAATTAAAAGAATAGAGAGGTTGACAGTCGCAAACTCGCCGCTACAATAGCCGTTCTTTTCAGTTCTAGGCTGAAAATTGCCTTCAAACGCGGGAATAGCTCAGCTGGTAGAGCACAACCTTGCCAAGGTTGGGGTCGCGAGTTCGAATCTCGTTTCCCGCTCCAAATTTTTTGTAACGATTAATTACGAAATCTTTTATATTCTTCCTTTATTTATGGCAAGTATATTAATTATTATATTGAAATAGATTATCCCAAATTTGATCTAAGATAATTTTGCAGTCATCCAATGATTTTATTTGATAAACACCATTTTTGGCTTGATAGATCATTGAATTATTTTCATCCATAGAATTTATTTTCTGAAGAGAATCTAAAGCTTTTTTTACATGAAAATCCATTTTCATATTTAGATTATTTTCTAACCATTCTTCAATCTTATTATCGATTTCTTTTTCGGTTAAACCTTGTTTGTTTTGAGTTAAGATAAATATTACAAGCACCATTTCTTTGCAGAGTTCTTCTTCTGCTTCATCCACAACTTTATGAATCACACCAGAACCTGTATCCAAGCATTTAAAAAACAATGTATCGGCGACTTGTTTTAAAAAACTTAGTCGTTTACTTTTGTACTTTACATATTGTTGTGCCGCGAATCCTCCTAGAGCTAAACCAACTGATAGAACAGCGGTTAATACTGCGTATATAGAAGCATTACTTTGTTCATCAAAATGGAATCCTGTTCCAAGATCCGAACCAAATGAAAAAAACATAATTGCTCCAATTAGTAATGCTAAGCTAGGCAACACTTTTAATATTAACGGTATTGCTGCACCTAAAGCAGGAACAATGAGAAACAATCGATCTTTTAATGTCATGCTCACTTTTAAATTAGGAAACAACATTTCTAAATCATCGTGGGGAATATTTTTATACAAATATAAATACAAGCGATCAGCCTTAAATATTTCTTTTTTATCTTTTGTCGATTCAATATTTGAGTTAGTTTTCAACAAAACGACCATGCGACCATAGTTCATAAATTCTATTGTTTTATTTGAAAACCATTTCTTTAGGGTTAATGTTTTTTGTGTTTTATCACGATAGAAAAATCGGTAGTCATCATATTCGTTAAAATCGACAGCAGTTTGTACTGGGATAAGCGATGAGCCGTTCAATGAATCATGCACAGATTGTTTAGATAGTTCTTTATAATTCGCTTTTTTCAATGTACCACTAATAACATCTATCACTTTTTCATGATTAATGAGTGATTGAGGTTCTGTTTCGAGATCTGGATCAAAGACCGAATAAGAATTTTTCAAATCTTCTAAATTAGATTGTTCTGTATGATGCAAGTACGCCAATAAAATTTGGCAAAGCTCATAAAACGATTTGTGTTCTAAGTTTTTTTGTTCTAGCTGGGCAGTACAAAGTTGAATTAATTTAGAACGATTACAAGGAATAAAATGCTCAGACATATAGTTAACGGCTTAATAATGTTTAAACCGTTAATTATAAACTGATTTAGAGTAATATTAGAGCGAAAACTTAAGAACTGTAATTAAACCGACTACCAATCACACCGATTAAAGAGAAAAGAATAAGGTATGACCCCACTGGCAACGGCACAGATATTTCTTGGATAATTGGCACTGAATTAATGGAGTAAATTTCACCGCTTAATTCAACGATATAGATATTACCATTCGCATCTTCTCCAAATGATGATATACCATTAATACTTCCGATGTCTGGAGTTAAATCATTGGTTATTTCTTCTAGTATTTTTGCGCCAGTTTGAGCAAATGATAATGCCCAAACTTTATTGCTTATAAAATCTGCAAATAAATATTTACCTTGTAGAACAGAATTATCATTATCTGTTCGATAAATATAGCCACCAGTAATTGATACTCCGCCTGTTTGAAAGTTATGAGGGTACTCATGAATAGGATCAATTGGATTAAAACCAATTGGAGGAGTATTTAATATAGAAGTACCTTCTTTAAAATCCCAACCGTAATTTTCTCCACCTGTGCTTAGAGCCGATTGTAAATTAATTTCTTCTAAAGCATTTTGCCCAACATCTGCAATGTATAAATCACCTGTTTGCCTATCAAAACTATTACGCCAAGGATTGCGTAATCCATAGGCCCATATTGCATTGTTCACACTTGAATCATTAATAAATGGGTTCGTGTTTGGAATGGAATAGTTTTGTGTTGAATCACTTGGAAAATCATCTGCGTTTACATCAATTCTTAATATCTTACCTCTAAGGTCTTGTAAATTTTGTGCTGAATTTGATGGGTCATTACCTCCACCACTATCACCTGTTGGAATATACAGATAACGATCTGGACCAAAACCGATCCAACCACCATTATGATTTGAAGCTGTGCGATTAAAAGAAAGTATCGGTTTAAATGATGAAGCATTTGCTAAATCGGGGTTTGACGAAACAAGAAATTCAGCAATATGAGATCGACCATTTGCAGTATAACTCACATAAAACTTACCATTCGATTGGTAATCTGGATGAAATGCCATACCTAACAAACCCTGTTCGTTAGCGGTACTAACACTGATTCCACTATTGCTTAATAACAAAAAAGCTTGTGAATTTTTAAGCCAACTACCATCAATCTGTTTTTTTAAGATTTGGACAGCGCCGACATGAGATTCTACGATAAATAAACGATCCGACTCTCCCGGGGCTGACGTTAGGTAAACTGGCCGATTAAGATTGTTCGCTATACGAGTAATATCAATTGGCGCTGCTTCCGCAGATAAGGATGTCATGGCGGCCAATAGTAAAAATACTAAATTTTGAATTGCGAATCGAGCTAGTGGATCCGACATAATATTGGAGTTCATCTTTTTATAGACTCCTTGTAGATACGATAATTTCAGTATACTCAATCTGAAATTAAGGTCTGTGAACTGCCTCACAGGCCTTTTTTCTGCAATATTTCTGTCATTTAAATCTTAAATATCCAAAAACTATTCAATTAATCCATTAAATTACCGCTATATTATTCTTAACATTCAAAAAATTAATCCCATAAAGAGTTGATAATAATGGATAAACAGCTAAAACAAGAAGCTCTTGAATATCATCGAGCCGAGCCTCGAGGGAAACTGGCAATAACGGCAACGAAAAAAATGGTATCCAGCCATGACCTAGCCTTGGCATATTCACCTGGCGTTGCCGCTCCATGCGAAGCGATTAAAGAGGATCCTCTAACATCTTTTGATTACACAGCGAGAAGCAATTTAGTTGCGGTCATTACTAATGGCACTGCCGTATTGGGCTTAGGCTCTATTGGTGCTCTTGCTTCTAAACCAGTCATGGAAGGGAAAGCTGTTTTATTTAAAAACTTCTCGGGTATTGATGTTTTTGATTTAGAGATAGAAGAACGTGATCCAGAAAAATTTATCGAGATTGTAAAAGCATTAGCACCTACGTTTGGTGGTATTAACTTAGAAGATATCAAAGCACCTGAGTGTTTTATTATTGAAAAGGCTTTAAAAGAACAGCTCGACATACCTGTGTTCCATGATGATCAACATGGCACTGCAATTTGTGTTGCTGCTGCAGTAAAAAATGGATTACGACTTGCGAATAAAAATATACAAGACATTAAGTTAGTGTGTTCTGGTGCTGGTGCAGCAGCTTTAGCATGTTTAGATTTATTAGTTAGCATGGGGTTAAACAAAAATAATGTAACCGTATGTGATATCGCAGGTGTAGTGTATGAGGGTAGGGTAGAAGAAATGGACCCTTATAAAAACCGATACGCACAAAAGACAGATGCAAGAAAACTTAGCGACGTCATAAAAGAAGCTGATGTGTTTTTAGGTTTATCCGCACCGAATGTATTAAAAGCTGAAGACGTTAAACAAATGGCGAGTGATCCTTTAATACTGGCTTTAGCGAATCCTACGCCTGAGATCTTGCCTGAAGTCGCTAAAGAAGCTCGTTCCGATGTCATTATGGCGACTGGACGTTCGGATTATGCAAACCAAGTAAATAATGTTTTATGTTTTCCTTTTTTATTTCGTGGCGCACTCGATGTTGGCGCTACAACGATCAATGAAGCGATGAAGATAGCCTGTGTTGAAGCAATAGCTGATTTAGCTATGGCAGAAACTGATGAAACAGTTGCAAATGCATATGCTGGCGAATCATTAAAGTTTGGTAGAGAATATTTAATTCCAAAACCATTTGATCCACGATTATTAAATGTAATCCCAGAAAAAGTAGCGATAGCTGCTATGGAAACAGGTGTTGCGACTCGACCGATACAATCCATTCGCGATTACAAAAGTAAACTACAATCGTTTGCTATAAAAACACACACCATTATGCGTCCTGTGTTTGAATTAGCACAACATAACTTACAACGCATTGTTTTTGCTGAAGGTGAATCATTGCGTATTCATCGAGCTGTACAAATTATTTGTGATGAACATATTGCGTATCCTATTTTATTAGGTCGCAAAGAAACCATACTTGAAGAAATGAAAGATCACGCCATGCGTTTAACACTTGGCAAAGATTTCGACATTATCGATCCAAGTGAATTTGAACAATTTGATGAATACAGTTTGCAGTATCATCAATTGATGGAACGCAAAGGCGTCACACCATCAGAAGCTCGATCCGTTCTCAAAGGCGATAGAACAATACTCGCTTCTTTAATGCTACAAAATGGATATGTCGACGGCATGATATGCGGGATTTATGGACACTTTGAAGATCATTTAGAAAACATTCGAGATATCATTGGTATGATCGATGGTATTACTGATTACTCAACAGTTAATCTATTACTTCATCGTAAAGGGCCAATATTTTTTACCGACACCCAGGTCACTCAATACCCAACTGCTGAGCATCTTGCAGAAACCGCAATCATGAGTGCAAAAGCTGCTGAACGATTTGGTATTACACCTAAAGTTGCTCTGTTATCTCATTCCAATTTTGGGAAATCAAATAGCGACTCTTCTGAACGTATGCGTCAAACTTTGAATCTAATTAAAGAAATCGAACCAGAATTATTAGTCGAAGGAGAAATGCAATCCTCATTAGCCATTAATTCTGCAACTCGCAAATTTACATTTCCTAATATGGCATTCGAAGGTTCAGCCAATTTATTTATTATGCCTTCGCTTGATGCAGCCAATATTGCACATGGAATTGTCAGGGAACTAGGCGATGCTGTGGACATCGGCCCAATGTTGCTTGGCGCTAAAAAAGCCGTTCACATTATCACGCCATCCGTATCGGTTCGGGGCATTATTAATATGACAGCCTTGGCTGCAGCAGATGCAATTGAAGGGAAAAATGTATAAAAATTAGTACATTAGAATAGAAAAAATATTTCAATTTTCTATTACAATCCAATAAAAAAATCATGTACACTACGCGCCTTGCACCACATGCAATAAACCCCATTAACGGGGTTTTTTATTTCATAGACTCAATATATGGCTGAGTGGCAGAGTGGTTATGCAGAGGCCTGCAAAGCCTTGGACCTCGGTTCGATTCCGGGCTCAGCCTCCATTAAATTAACTTTCCTTAGTTTTAGCTTCTTCTCCAACGCTCTCTGGCTGACCTTCCTCTTCGGTTTTTTCCGGCTCCACATATTTCAAATGAACCGTTTTCTGCTTTAAATACCAACAGCCTTTTTCCTGCCAAAACCAGTAGTTACTTCTATAATCATCGCCGACTTTTTCCGATACATTGCGAATATCGATTGCTACCGATAATCGGTTTTTCATTTCAATATTATTGCTTTGCTGTTGGCTAATCGTTGGGTACAAACGACCATCGTAAGAATATTTTTCAGGGATTTCATCCAAGCGGTTTCTGTCTTTAATATTGCCAAATTCATCCAAAAACTGCTCTTCGATAAAAAAATCTTTGGTAATAGGGGTTATGGCCTGCTCAGAAGAATTCAAGGCGTTTAAAAGTTGCTTATAGTCAGAAAAACACTCCGCAAATAGGTTAGGAGAGAGTCCTATGAATACAAAAAATAGCACCCGATTAAAATTTAGAAT
Organism: Gammaproteobacteria bacterium; assembly: GCA_965243205.1. GTDB lineage: Bacteria > Pseudomonadota > Gammaproteobacteria > Eutrophobiales > Eutrophobiaceae > CBDEUK01. The sequence goes on along the minus strand of CBDEUK010000002.1, from coordinate 388,146 downwards.
ATTCAACATGATTTGCACAAACCTTAAAATTGATTCTAGATAAAATAACATTACTTCAATCGAAAAAACATGCTTTGCAGAGCTTTGAGTATCTGCTAATATGCGCCGCCTCGGTTCCAGAGTTGTTAGGAATAACAAATAGATACGGCCTAGATGGCTTATTTCCTTAAGTACATTCCCAACTCAATTTCCATGTTTGATTGATCGAAACTGCATCCTGCCCGGGTGGTGGAACTGGTAGACACAAGGGACTTAAAATCCCTCGGCTTAACGGCCGTGCCGGTTCGACTCCGGCCCCGGGCACCATTAGATAATTCTCTCACAGTAATTACTATGCCACCGCCTGAGACTAAATTTAAGCGATGGCCATGTATCTCATCTTATTAGTGGTCAGTTTGAGAATTTGTTATTAGCACATATGCTCTTTAAATTTACTCTGTGCGTGATTTAGCATAACCAGTATTAAAGGACTCTAATTACTTAGTATTGTCTTATTATTTTAAAATCTATATATTTAAATACTTTCAAAAAGAAAATGGATTTAAAATATGAAAAATCTTTTTTTCCTATTTATTTTTTTTACTAGTACAGCTAATGCTAGTGTAGTTATTGATGACTTTGAACTAACTACCTCAAGCTTATCTTTCCACGTTAAAGGGACTGTTACATCGCTCTCACCACAATTTCGTTATCAATTGTTATTTGGTTTAGTAGATGATGATACAAGTGATTGGTTTGACTATGTTTTTGATACAGCTGTCGTATGGGAAGAAGGGCCTAGGCATTCGTATAGCACACTTGATGTTTATTCTCTCTCAAGAAGTCCGTACAGCGATTCTATTCTGACTCGAAACAAAGGTTTATGGAACTGGTACATAGGGGCTCACATTGATATAAAATTCGATATTCCAGGAAAATTTAATCCAGAAAATTTCGACATTAATAATTTTGGAATGCAAGTAGGTTCTTCTGGTGGGACAATTGTTGATTCTACATACAACATTGTTGACCAGATAAATCCTGTATCAACAATCCCAATACCTCCTAGTATCTTTTTGTTTGGTTCTGCTACGGTTGGACTTAGTTTTCGAAGGAAATATAAATTTTCTTAACCTTCTAACATTTGAATTCAGCTGGCCGCGTTAGCGGTCAGCTGGAATGATTGGTTATGAGTGATTTCATTGCAATGACCTTTAGTTTTTAATTTCTTGATTGCTTGAAATGCGTTTTCTTTTAATTCTTGTATTTCTTTTTTCTTCTTTGGAGCATCATTATAAAGTTCCGGCTTTATAAATTTTGCGAACATGATTAGTGTTTCGCATGATTTTTTATACAACTCATCTGTTTCATTATTTTCTAGCAACTCAATAGTAGTCAGCTCATTCTGAACTGCGGTTTGATAATGAATAGAATTTATTATGTTTTCTCCAAGTATGCTTTTCTAATGATGCTCCCACATTTTATCAATTACAAAACTAGCCCCTAAAACTGTAGAAATTAAAACGGCTAAAAATAAACTAATTGAAGATATTGAGGTTTTTAGTTTATTACTCATAACAGATATTAGATGGATGCGAGAGGTCCGTATAACATTCCAATCGATTGTTGGTAATTCTTTTTTAAATCTAGACAAAACATAAAGTTACGTCCCTAATAAAAATGTTTGGTATTGAGCAAATCTGGATCACGACTTTCTTATCTATCATAGTTCCATTCCTCCTAAATTGGTACACTCGAAACTATGAAATTAGATATTTTAAAACTTCGTATGTTATTACTAATAAAATTAGTATTAAAAATAATATAAATTGTATTTGTGTTTTTCTACGAATTAAGTCTTGATCTTTTCTTCTTTCATTAGCTATGAATTCTTCAGATTTTACTGCGTATTGAATATCTGAACTATCAAGATTTCTTTTTTTTATTTCAATTTCTATTAAAGAATATGCTTCTGGAGTTAAGTCAGAAGAAACATAAATGGAAAGCAGTTCATCGTTAGATATTTCAGAATACCTTTTTTGTAAGTCTAGATATGATATTTCCATAGTATTCCTAACAAATATTATTTTACCTTATTTATACATAGTCGCTTAAAAATCTACTGTTCCACCACCTGAAGATAAGTTTAAATGGTTGCCTGAGATAGTTGCTTTATAGAGTTAGGCTCGTTTAATTCGGTTAGTCACTAGAGCTAACAGAGATGAACCAAATAACCAAAAGGCTGTTGGTATAGGCACTGTAGTAATAGTCATGGAAGTAAATACACCGTTTACCTGTCTTCCGAAAAATGAATCTAAAACTCCATCTTGAAAATACATTGTAATGCCCATAGAAAAAGGATTCTTTGCTTGCTGAGCCAGGAATTTATTCTCGTTTAAATCGGAATCAGAGTATAAAAGCTCACCAAGATTACCGGCTCCAATTTCTACTCGTGAAAGTGGTTTACCGCTTAAAGAACCATCCGTAGATGTGTAATCATCACGAATTATGCTCCCTAAAGCTTTACCTTCATTATAAACAGAATTCCAATGTCTAATGGAAAGTGAATCGGCTCTGCCTGGAAGCAAGCCATTTCCAATAAATATATTTCCATTGTCACCAGAAAAATCATAGCTCCCTACAGTTCCTGAAAATGACTTAATTGAATGAAAATAATATGAATTTACTTTGTCAGATCGAATGCTTGTGTACGTGTCAGTTGCTAAAGTTTCTTCAAAAGTAACTGTATATTTAATACTTGATCCAATATTAAAAAAAGTATCGCCTGGAGCTACGCCACTAATTACATTTCCCGTCAGCTCTAGAGTAACCAGCTTTGCACTAGCTGGTGTGGAGATAAAAATTGTTAAGAATAGAGCAAAAGCCCTAGCAAAGAGATTATAATTCACACCATATATTCCTTTTAAACGCTATACCTTGATAAAATTAATATTATATGTTGTATATTTCATTTTAATGAAGCTTAAGTTTACATTCAGCCGACCACTATTCAATTCTCTTTTTAGCGACTAGGCTTATTAATGCTGAAAGAAAAAACCATATACTTGCTGGTAAAGGCACAGCAGCTAATTCAATAGATTGAACATCTAATTCAAGTTGAACAAAACGTCTGAATAGTAATTCTCCTGTCTGAGGATTTTTATCAATATCATCAATAATAAAATTAGAAGAGTTGATAACTCTTGTTATATTTGAAGAGGAGAGGAATGTTGGTAGTAGCGAATTGTTAAATGTATCTTCGTCTAGTCGTTCATTTAAAGACAAAAACTGTCTACGTTTACTTGAACCATCAAAAGGCCCAGAATCTGCTTCAATTGAAAATGATATGCTATCTAAAGTATTGATATTTGAACTTGCAACCGTATCTAAAACAACAGCTCTTCTTTTATTACCAATAACTTCATATGAAATTTCATTTATGGTTAATGTGAGTCCTAACCATTCAAGGTCAGGATCGTCAGAACTATATTTAGTTTGTGATTGAAAAATTGATGATGAACTACTACTTATAGGAGCAATATCAGTGCGATAATATAAATCAATAATAAATTGTTCCCCTAACAATTGATCTCCATTTAGTCCAAAAACATTATCACCATCCCCTTCTGTTTTTGACCTTCCATCAATAGTCCCTAATATTTTTCCTTGTATTAGAGCAGCTTGTATGGGGGGGGGTGTGAATAGTAGCGCGGATAAGAAAAGTAAGATTGCCCTGTTCATTTAGAAGTAATTCCTTTCTTTATGGATAGTGCTTTATTCTATGTTAAGAATATGAAAATATCATGAATTATGAAACTGGAAAATTTCCTTCTCCCCAAATCCGAACTCTCAAAACAAGAAATACCCATTCTGGCATCCAAACTGGCGGCTGATTTCCCGTCGGGCTGCGGATGATTTTGTAGAAAATAAGCTCGACTTAGTGGTTTTGGGATCATTAATATAGTTGATAATCAATTCTTACAAAGCGATATGTTTGAGACAGGTCAGAGTTTTAATTCTGAATCACTAATGAAAATGATTGATAAGATTAATAAACGTTATGGTAGAGATACGGCTGTGTTTGGTTCGGAAGGTGTTAACGGTAAGTGATTGATGAGACAAAATTACTTATCGCCTAGATATTCTACAAGCTGGAAAGATTTATCTAGGATTGTTTGTTAACTACTAATAAATTTAATAATGAGTATCATTAGTCCAAATAGTTATATATGGCTCGAAAAAATTATATATTAAACATAAAATAAATAAAAAAAGATGAGTTAATAATAGACACTCTAATTTCTTTCTTTATACTAGAATAGTGATGTAGTGTTAGAAGGAGGTAACTATACATTCTAGTACTTCCTCTCAATACAAATCATTTCCTTTACAGTTGTAATTTTATAACGACTTTCAATAAATATTTGAAGGAACTATCTATGTCTGAGTATGGAAAATTTACTAGAAATGTTTTTGCAGAATGGTTGATTGATAAAGGTGATGATCAATCAATGAGATTAAAAGAACATTTTGAATTTATTGATCTTAATAAATATAAGTGGCCGGCTATACCAGATGATATAATTGATGGTGCAAGCATCCCTAAAATAGCATGGACATTAATAGGTAGTCCTTATGTAGGAAATTATAGAAGATCAGCTGCGCTACATGATTCGTTATACATTAATCAACATGATAATGGTTCAGATGATCCAAGATTAGCTGTCGATATAGTGTTTTACAAAGGGATGCGATCAGATGAGACAAGTTGGTTAAAAGCAGCAATCATGTATGCTGCAGTACGTATTTTTGGAAAAGAATATTGGGATACTAAAGCGTATTCAACGGATACTAGACAAGCAGAAAACGCATTTAAGAAAGAAATTGTTCCTTGGCTTGAAGATGGAGAGAATAAAACACTTATAGAAATAGATAAAGCTTGTGAGGCATTCTCAAGTAGAAACAATATAGTTATGTAATATTAAAAAGGATGCTATTTGAGATAGGGCATACTTGTTTATTCTCCATTAGGATGATAGCCGATTACACTTGTTCATCGAAAAATTGAATACTTCATACAGATAAAACCTTTTATCTGTATGACTATCTTACTTTCCAGTTCTACATTATCAAAATCAATACTAACTCATATCTCTAGATTTTGTTGTATTCACTAGCGATAGTGGATGGGTTTAAGACAATATAATCCATATTCTTCAAAGATAAGTTTGGATTGAAATCAAGGAAAATTTCCTTGATAGGATAATTGATGTATAGATTGATCATAAGCTCCCTCTTAAAATCAAATAGATATATCTTTTTACTAATAAAGATTATTAGTTATAGAAATAATTAATTCATCAAACATCACCCATATGGGTGATTAATTAAATTTAATTTTTTGATATTGTTAAAAAGAAAATAGCTTTTTAGGAAACTCTTATGTCTTTGGGGAAAGACACGAGATATGCTGGTTATGTTTATACAAGGTTAGTATTCTCGTCGTATTACCAAATCTATTTAATAGTTAATTATTCTTTTTTACATTTTTGTAAATGCTTGATTGTTAACTTCTCATCTTGGATCGTGCGTAATCCACAACGATTCATATCCAAATTTTTTATACGTCTACCAAAAATTACTATCTGGAATATTTCATGATGAAATCGATTAAGTCTTTATTTATTACGATCATTTATTCGCTATTAGTTTTTAATCTATCTAGCCATGCTGAAGAAATTAGAGATTATTATTCAGAACCAGGATTACATCCTTTTAAAGAACTAAGTTCTGATTTAAACGAAACAATCGATCCGTTTTCAGGAACATTGCAAATAAGGCATCAAGATTTAGTAATTCCCGGTAATGGTGGTATGGATATTACTATCAATCGATTTTATACCAGCCATCAAGACGATAATGGTCGCAAACCTGGCTATAACCAAATATACGGTGTTGGTTGGTCTATGCATTATGGGCGGATTGTTGTGCCAAGTCAGTTTGTCGATAGGATGTGTAATCAATCTCTATGGAGTGTAACGACAAAAGATAACCCTTCCTTAGAACATCCTGATGGTGCAAGAGAATTATTATTTTTAGAAAATGTTAATGAAATCGATACAGGCACTGGAGCAGAGGTATTAATCACTAAAAGTAATTGGAAAGCGAGTTGTAATGCTGGGCAAGGAATGATCGTTACGTCTCCTAATGGCACACGATATTGGATGAATGTTTTGTCTTCAGTATCAGTTACTCCTGATCAACAAGAACATTCATGGTATACATCTAGAATAGAAGATGTATACGGCAACTCTATTGATATTACCTATGAACAACATCCTACTCTAGGTTATCAATATATGAAACGAATTGATGCCAGCGGTGGCAGACAAGTCATTTTTAATTACGCGCCTGCTCCAGGCAGTGGTTGTAATGTCTTACAGAGTATTACGTCAGGTGGACGTTCATGGAATTATAGTTATGGCTTGTCTGTTGCAAATGATGTCTTTACTGATGAGGATACAGGTGATGAAACTGAAATTAGATTATGTCGTTTTAATTTGGACAGTGTACAGTTACCAGAAGGTCAATCATGGCAATATCAATATTATCCACCGACACATCCACTAGCAGGAAAATATTCATTAAGTAAAATTACATATCCCTATGGTGGTGTAGTCGATTACACATACCAACATGTTGCATTTGATGTTGGCGCACAAAACTCTAATCCAAGTAACAATTTAACAACATCGGTTCTAACAAAAAAGATTTCTGGTCGTCAAATAGATACTGCAACATGGACATACGATTTTCAACCAGCCTCAGTACCAACCCTAGGAGATACAGGCGTAGTGCAAGATGCCGATAAAACTGTCATAAATCATCCTGACGGTTCTCGTGAAGAGTTTGTTCATCAAGGTGCAAATTTGACTGGACTAAATAATGTCTGGGCGAATGGTTTACTGATTACTAAAAAAATATATTCCTCAAATAATGATTTATTAGAACGAAGAGCCAATAGATGGGGCAAGCGAATTATTTCACGTGAAAATTATTTCCATGGTAATGAAGGTGAGGTCGATACGAATAGTTATGCGCCTGTATTATTGGATACAGACATTACCTATGATGGAAATACTGGCGCTCATTTTACCTACTACAATGGACATGATGAGTTTGGTAATCCAACAGAAATTATAGAAACAGATGGACTTGATAGTACTGATGACAAAGTAACGACGATTTCATATTTTACTGATCCTGATAATCATTGGATCATTGGTTTAGCTAAAGATGAAACAACCACATTGAGTGGTGAAACATCAACAATCGATAGAGATTTTTTTAATACAGGCCGTCTTCAATCTGAAACTGTTAACGGCGTTAAGACAAGCTACACTTATGATACGAGTGGTAATGTTCATACGATTAAAGATGCAAACTCACATACAACTACTAAAAGTAATTATTCAAGAGGAATTGCACAACTTGAAATTCATCCTGAATCAGTCACGATACAAAGAAGTGTCAATACAAAAGGAACCGTCGATTGGATACGAGATGGAAGAGGTTATGCTGAGGGACATCAGAAGGATTTTTCGTATGATGGCCGTAATCGTTTAACTGGAATTACTTTTCCAAAAGTCGGTAGTGCAGCTGTTTCAATTAATTGGACTAGCACCAGTAAAATTTTAACTCGAGGTAATTATAAAGAAACCGTTTTGTTTGATGGGTTTGGGCGAGAAATTAAAAAGACCAGAGAAGACTTGAGCCCAATTAATGCTTCTAATGTTAATGTCATCGAAACCATTATTGATTACGATGAATATGGTAGAAAAGTCTTTGAGTCCTATCCAAATTCAACGACTGATGGTACTACTTACGAATACGATACAATCAACAGAACCACAAAAATTACTCATCCTGATGCCAGTTTTAGAACATATGATTATAAAGCTGGAAAAGAAGTTATCGAAACGAATGAAAGAGGGTTTGAAACTGTTACATTCTATCGTTCTTTTGGACATCCTAATAAAGACAGAGTGCCTCGTTATATAGCTTCTCCTGAAAATATCTGTACTGAAATTCAGTACAATGTACTTAATCAAATCACTAAGATTAGGCAAGCAGTAGATGCATCAGCCGAAGGAGAAGATCAATGCACATCATTTACGAATATAGTTGAAAGAACTTATCAATATAATAGTAAATATTTTTTAAATAATGAAATAAACCCTGAAACTGGAACTACAATTTATGGACATGATTTAGTTGGCAACGTTACTTCTTCAACTGTTGGCAGTTCTCCTCAAACCATTTACGTTTACGATGATTTAAATCGATTAGACTTTATCAATTATCCAAACAGCACAACTGATTTAGATTATGTTTATGACAAAAATAGCAACGTCAAATCCATAACCAAAGGTACAACTTATTGGGAATACGATTACGATAAAAATGATAATTTAAATTATGAAGAGTTAAGACTAACAACCGATAGTGGACTTGAAACCTATCGATTGACTTATCAATACGATTCGTTAGATACATTATCACACATCATTTATCCTAATGGTGTTGATATAAATTATTTACCTGATAATTTAGGCCGTCCTTCTCAAGCCATTAACGATACCACTCCTTCTGAGATTTATGCTGAAAACATCACCTATCATGCCAATGGTAATATCCATCGATATGAATCAGTTAATGGACAAATCACAACGACCACACTTACGCCTAGATTATTCACAGGTTCAATTAATGTTGATAATTTATCAGGGAACTTAATTAATATTGGTTATAGTTATGACGAGAGTGGCAATGTTGAAAACATAACCGATTTGGGTAGCACTAATATTCATATGGGAAGCATGTGTTATGACGGCATGGATAGGCTTGTTATAGCGCAACCTACTTTTAATGTTAATTGTGCAACTTATGATAATAATAAACTCCATTATAATTACAAAGGAGATATTACAGCAAGAACCAATAACCATAGCAATGGTTTTCAACATCAAAATACGGATTATGTTTATGATACTTCTGGCAAACTTGATGAATTTTATCGATGGAATGGAAACTCATCAGTAATTCGTTCAATCTATTCATATGATAATTATGGAAATATTATAAAAGATTCAAAAGATGATTGGTTAAAAACTGAACTAGATGGATTTAGGACGGAACAATCTAGAAAAGAATATATTTATGATGATGGTTCAAATTTAACAGCTGCTACTAATACTAATAGTTTTAATCAAATCTTATACAATAAATTATTTATATACGATGGAAATAATCAACGAACCGTTGAAAGTGAAACTTCATCATTTCGAGAAAATTACACTAAACATTATATCTATAGTAAATTCGGCCAATTAAGATATGAACGTGATGAGACTAACTGTAAAAATACAAATTATATTCATATTGGTTCATTGCTGTTGGCTAAACGTGATGACATTACTCCAATCGAATGTGATTTATCATCACCTATAGTACAAGATGATAGTGTTATAGCTTTTGAAGGAAAATCTAACCTAATTGATGTGCTATCAAATGACACGGATGTCGACGGACGAGGACTAAAGATAATATCAGTCACTCAAGGTGTTAATGGTGGTTCTATAACATTCACTGATAATTCTGTTTCTTATACTGATCCTGGCAATATATCTTCGGACTCATTTAGTTATACAATTTCTGACGGTATATATGAATTAACTGCGAATGTTAATATTACTGAAATCTTTCCTGATACACTAATAACTGATTTCCAACTCCCTACAAACTCAGGTTTGTCAGAATGTTTTGATTCCACAATTAGAACAAATAATTCATTTGAATATATATCAGATGTAAAATACTTAACCTGTCGAGGGAATATTAATGTTACAAATTTAATTGGTTTAGAAGCTTTAAAAGCCTTGGAGATAATAAGTATAGACTCAAAAAATCTTAATCAAGTAACAATTAATGATTTGCCAAATTTAAAAGAACTAATATTGACTCCAGATTTTTCTTTTCGTCAAAATCCTCTTTCTACAATAAATTTATCTGGGCTTCCTAACTTGAATGTATTGAATTTAAGTTATAATTCATTTGTTTCAATCGACGATATTATTGGCCTTTCAAATTTAACTAATTTAAAGATTTTAAATATTAGAGCTAATAGTTTGGAAAGTATAAATCCAATAACATTACAATCATTGAACTCATTAGAAAGACTATATTTAGACTTTAATAATCTATCCACATTAAGTATCAGTAATATTCAATCACTCTCGATATTAAATGCTAATAATAATCGAATATCCAGTGTATCGTTTAGTAATTTGCCTTCTCTCAGTAGTTTAAATCTTGATAATAATGAATTAGCCATCGTAGATTTTTCCGGGCTAAATAATTTAGGAATTATATGGATTCAAAATAATTTACTTACTGATATTAATGTTTCAAATTTAAATAATTTGGTGTCTCTAATAGTTGGAGGTAATCCACTAGCAGATGTAGTTAGCCTTCATCAGCGCATCCCAACAAATTTATCAAATTTATGGCTAAGTACACATAGTACAAACGTATCTAACGAGTATGTCTGTCAACATGTTGAAATTTTAAAAACATTAATTCCAAATGTCACTATCACTAATACTCGATGTAAATCAATAATTGATATTACTGAGCCTGCTACCATTGGCTTCATTTCAGAAGAATTTGGTACAAACATTAACTTTGCAGCAAGTGCGATTGATTACTATGATGGAAACATCAGTTCGTTAATTGAGTGGTCATCTAATTTTGATGGTGTGATTGGTACTGGTCCCTCGATAAATACAAATTCATTGTCGGTCAATAACCATCTTATTACTGCATCGGTTGTTGATAGTTTAGGTATACAACGAACAGCTGCAAAAGCCATTACTATAAAAGAAGTTGACTTAGGTTCATTAGATGCTTCCTTTACCTTGAATTATGAAAGCTCTGTTGAACCAGAACCTTCAGATGGGATATGGAATAATTTAACAAACTTGACAGGGTATGATTTTATTAATGGAGGTTTAATTAATTCCTCACCTATTACATCTCTTATCGGTATTACTAAATCCTTGGAGTTTAATGGCTCGAATGGAGCAACAACGATTGATTTTCAAGGTATTCAGGGTGATCCGACAGACGAAAGTGCCACATTTGAGGTTTGGTTCAAGCCTAGTGACATCTTAGACACGGATGTTATTTTTGAAACAGGATCTACAAATGATGGTACCGCAATTATTATGACAGATGAAGATAATGATGGAGAACACGATGATATACAATTCATTGTAAAAAACAGTAGTACAACACTCGCTTTAACTGGGGACTTATCCTCTATATTGGGTAGCTCTGCTGAGGTAACAAACGAATTTATTCAAGTAGTAGGAACATATACAAAAAATGTAGGAGATGAGGGTAGCGGGGGAGGTTTCATAGCTTTGTATATTAATGGCCAATTTATTACTTCTGATTTCTCAACTTCACTAAACGACTGGGCCGATAGCAATGATACTGGTCTTGGACAAGTTAATGGCGATATCAATATCGGTTCAGCAAATGTTACCAATTTTGAAGGTGAAGTGGCGGCCTTTCGGTTTTATGAGAGTCAACTGAACTCTGTCATGATTGGCAGTAATTATAATTTTATAAGAAGAGGAGGACCTCCGAGTTCACCTACAACGGTATCTATCACCAGTCCTGTGAATAACGCGACATTTACTAGTGACAACGTAATTACTTTCACAGCAACGTCATTTGATACATATACCCAATCACCAATTACTAATATTCAATGGCAATCAAATATTGATGGTCCAATAGGTTCTGGCACGACGATTAATATAAACACATTAACTGTTGGTGAACATGAAATTACTGCTTCAGTAACGGACAGCCTAGGTATTATACGAAATGACTCTATTAATCTAACAGTTAACTTAGCTAATCTAAATCCAGTAGCGGTAGCAGATACCATCAATGCGCGTCTTCCAACTGAGCAACTGGTCAATACCACAACGGCAGGCATTCAATGGAGTAATTCTATTCACGATTTGCCGAACCAACAGTTTAAGGTGAGATGGCTTAATGAGGATGGCTCTACGGCCTTTGCTCAAAACTTTAATCTTGATGGTACAAAAGATGGTCTTGAGTACACCGATGATCGACTTCAAAAATTAGCAAATGGAGGTTACATCTCTTCGTATACTTTGGGTAATGATCGCAGAGCCAAGGTATATAATGAGGCTAAAGATGAAATCAACGATATCTCGGTTTATCAACTTCAACCGCAAGATCTTTATGGTCTCATCTTACTATCTATTAAATACACTCAATTAAACAATGGCAACATCGTTGCAGCTTGGAGTGTGTTTAGAGCCGTTCCAAGTGGTGAATTTGCCGTATTCAATGTGATGGCCAGGGTGTTTGATCAGAGCGGCAATGCTTTAACGGATGCTTTTCTCGTCAGTGAAGATCCTAATGCTGATCATTATGCTCCTGAACTGATTGCTCTTCCTGAAGGAGGCTTTGGTGTCCTTTACCCAGCGCATACCAATGTTTATAGCATCGGCAGTGATACCGAAATAATATTAAAACGTTATGAGGCTGATGGTACGCCGATTTTAACCGGCAGACACGTTATCACAAGCAACCATCATGCGCTTCGAACTAGTCCAAAGCCTAAGATTCAAAAGTTATCGAACGATAACTATATCGTAGTCTGGAATCATATAAATCTAGATCCTGCACATGGCGAACAATTCGGAAGAATTGAAGCACAACTCCTTGATGGGTCAACCTACAATAATATTGATACCCCTTTTGTCATAAGTAACGGTCGTGATCCTGCACTGCTTGCTTTATCCAGTGGAGGATTCATGGCGGCCGCTGCGGGTTCTGAGATATCGGCTGTCAGATACGATAATAATGGTGACTTGATTGGCGAGATAGAGAAAATCAATATACATGGTACAAGTTATCAAGAACGACCGTATATGAAACAACTTGAAAACGGTGACGTTGCATTCCTATGGGACAGTTGGGATCCTGCGACAGGGGATGATGATCGTTCCGGCGTTGCCATGCGCATCTACCGTCCTGGAGAGGAAGTGCCGTTGTACATTGATGTGTTGGCCAATGATACAGATCCCAATGCAGAGGATACGGTGGAGACGTTCTCGTTGGATGCCCACACTCATGTGAATGGTAATGGTCAGGGCACGGTTTCCATCGAGGGTGGTCGCTATCTAAAATTCGATCCAGGCACTGATTTTGATGCCTTACTTGCCGGACAAACCGCCGAAGTGGTGGTTGGTTACACGATGTCGGATGACGAAGGGTTAACTTCCAACTCATCAGTTACCATCACCATTCATGGTGTGAACGATGGGCCGGTGATCAGCAGTGCAAGTGCCGTCAGCATTCCAGAGAACACCATGAGCGTGATGGCATTGGCGGCCACGGATCCAGAATCGGCTGCAGTGAGTTTTCGTATCAGTGATTCTACAGTGCATGAAGAATTCTCTACTGACCATGATGCTTTTAGCATCGATGCGAGTGGCAATTTAAGTTTTGCCACAGCCCCTGACTTTGAAACGCCAACGGATACGGAAGGGGACAACGAATATAATGTATTGTTAGAAGCAAGCGATGGGGTTGAATTAACCTCGCAATTGGTCCGGGTTATCGTCACCGATGTAAATGATGTAACGAATACAGCACCCACAGTGAACATCACTATCCCAAGCTCCGGGGCCAGTGTGGTTCAAGGTTCGAGTATGATCTTCATTGGCACTGCCAACGATGTTGAGGATGGCAATCTTGGCCCATCGCTTAATTGGACTTCCAGTATCGATGGTGCGATAGGTACGGGTAACTTTAACAATACGGTGTTGAGTATTGGTACGCATACCATTACGGCGAGTGCGACGGACAGTGGTGGTTTAAGCAGCGATGCAACAATTACGGTGACGGTTACAAATGCAAGCACCGGCTCTGGCACCGTGGTAGGTACCAGTGGCAATGATACTTTGGACGGTACAGCGGGTGATGATGTGGTGAACGGCGGTGCGGGCAATGATACGTTGAACGCAGGTGCTGGGAATGATGTGTACTTGTTTGAAATCGGTTGGGGGTCTGACATTGTGAACAATGAAGAGTGGAGCGTTAACAATGTGGAGACCATTCGATTTGGCAGTGGCATTAGTCCAAGCGACATTACGGTGAGCCGTGATGATGAGCATCTATACCTGACGCACAGTAATGGCGATAGCATTCGGGTGTCTTATCATTTTATTGTTGATACGGGGGATGAACCGTATGCGATCCATATCATAGAGTTTGACGATGGCACGGTATGGGATAAGAGTACGTTTGAAGGCATGTTGGCTATTGCAACGATTGGTCATGATACCTTAGAAGGCGGGTCACACTCTGATACCTTAAATGGTTTGGCCGGTAACGATGTACTCAATGGCTATGATGGTGATGATCTCTTAAACGGTGGTCCGGGTGATGACACCTTGATAGGAAGTTATGGCAATGATTTGTACGTGTTTGATAGCGGTTGGGGCACGGACATTATTCAGAATACCGAGTGGCACTACGATACTGTGGACACCATCCGTTTTAGTACGGGCATTAATCCAAATGACATTACCATCACACGTGATGAAGAGCATTTACACATCACTCACACCAACGGTGATTCGATTGAAGTTCAGTATCATTTTAATTTGGATGGAACGGATGAGCCACACGCCATTGATGTCATTGAGTTTGACGATGGTACGGTCTGGGATAAAGCGACGTTTGAAGACTTTATGGCTGTTGCCACAACGGGTGATGATACGATGATCGCCGGAACCTCTCACGCCGATACCTTGAATGGCCTTGCCGGCAATGACACGATTGAAGCTTACAATGGTGATGACACACTCATCGGCGGTGATGGTAACGATACCTTAGCCGGTGGTGATGGCAATGATACTTATCACTTTGATACCGGTTGGGGCACGGACATTATCCAAAATACCGAGTGGCAATATCACACAACCGACATCATACGCTTTGGTACCGGTATTAATCCAAGCGACATCACCTTTACACGTGATGAAGAGCATTTATATATCGCGCATACCAACGGTGATTCAATCGAAGTTCGCTACCATTTTAATTTGGATGGAACGGATGAACCGCACGCCATTGACCGCATTGAGTTTGCTGATAGCACGGTGTGGGATAAAGCGACGTTCGAAGGCTTCATGGCCGTTACGACAACCGGTGATGATGCGATGATAGCCGGCTCATCCCACGCCGATACCTTGGATGGCCTTGCCGGCAATGACACCATCTATGCTTACAACGGCGATGATGTCGTGATAGGTAACACTGGGAACGATACATTAAGTGGTGGTGATGGTAATGACATTTATCACTTTGATGTGGGTTGGGGCTCAGACGTTGTGAGCAATACAGAATGGCAATACCACACTGTGGATATCTTCCGCTTTGGTGTCGGCATCAATCCAAGTGATATCAGTTTCACTCGTGACATCGACCATATGTACTTACATCACACCAACGGCGATTCGATAAAAATTGAATACTATTACAGTTTCGATGGCAGCGATAAGCCGCACGCGATAGATAGGATAGAGTTTAATGATGGGACCGTGTGGAACCAGACAACGTTTGAGGGGATGGTGCCATGAGCCTTATGACTAAAGGAAGCCAAATGATGAAGAGTTTACTTAATTCCATTAACACAATGACCAAGCGATACCTCAGTAAAGCCTTAATAGGTTTCTTATCGTTCTTTGTAGTAACAGCACAAGCTGATGTAACGATTACGTATTATCACACGGATGCATTAGGTTCAGTTATTGGCGCATCAGATAACGATGGAAATTTAGTGTGGACAGAAAGTTATCGACCATACGGTTCTCGTAAAGAAAACACCGCGGCCGCCACAGAAGATAACGATTTATACTATACCGGCAAACCATACGATGATGATCTGGAGCTCAGTTACTACGGAGCGCGTTACTATAACCCTGAAATAGGGCGCTTCATGAGCATGGATCCTATCAGTGCTCTTGATGGGATTGATATAAATATTCAATTATTTAATCGTTATGCGTATGCATATAACAACCCTTATAAATTCATTGACCCTGATGGAGCTCTTGGCACTTCGATTCATATGAATCGAAGAGGTATGTCTATAGAACAAGCTATAGAAATAGGTAATTTTGGAAATAGAGTTTTTATTGAATCTGGAGTCAGAATTGCTGAAGGAATTGATACTGTAAGTAATATTAATCCTGGTAAAGGTGCAACTACAGCAATTATAAAAAAAGCAATTAAAGGTGCTGCGAATGGGCCAAGAGCAGGTAAAAAACATACTAGAGGAGCTATAAAAGAAGCTAAAAAAAGAAATGCGGCAAAAAATAATGGCGATGTATTATGTGAAACTTGTGGTGTTAAAACTACACCTACCACAAGGCGTACTAAAGGTAGTAAAGTAGATCCTCGTGAAGGTCAAGGCGATCATAAAATCGCGCGTTCAAAAAATGGTGATGGCGCGACTGTAAAAGATCAAAGAAATATTGATATTAAATGTGCTAGTTGTAATAACAAAAAAAGTAATAACTAAGCTAAGAGATTATAGTTAATGGGTAACATTAAAGTAAATTTTGAGCTAGAAATTATAGAAGATGGTTTTCCTCCTATAGCTATCGAGACATTAAATGCCCGTTTACGAGATGATGGTAAAATTGAATTAGACAATACACCTTTTTTTGCTGAGTGTGTTGCGGTTGGAGATATTATTTCCTGTAGCAAGGATGAACATGATCATAATTATATTTTTGAAAATGTAATCACTCCAAGTGGCAATAAATCTATTTCAATTATATTTATTCATGATGAATGTAAAAATAAAATTTATGAATATTTAAAAGAAAAAGATTGTTATTGTGAATATGGCGAGTTTGATGGTTTTAATATGCTGGCTGTTTCAGTTGATAGTAGCAATGAATATAATGAAATTACAGCTTATTTAGATGCAGAAGAATCATTAGGCAAAATAAGTTATGCTGAACTCTGTATTTAATACAAAGCCACCTCCTCATCTAAAAAGATACTGGTTTGATTTTAAAAATTTAGAATCTAATAGTATGCCAATAGGTACGCAGCATGGCTGTGGTATAAGTGCTTATAGTTATGCGGATGCTATTAATCTAATTAATGAGATCGTTTTTGAGGATACCTGCATACCACATATAGCATATATTATAGAAGATATAGATGTGTCCACTTTAGACAATAACCACGTACTGAATAATATGGGTGATGTCACGAAAAGAGGGGTTTGGTTTCCTTTAGGATATGAAATAAAATCGTAATTAAGCTTTATAGTAGTTACTGAAACACATAAATTTAAATGGGGTATGATTTGGGGTATTACTTAACATAAATATACCTAAAAATATTTAATATCAATGATTTAATCTAAAATTCTGGATGCGGCCCGGCACCATTACTTTAATCTCTAAACTCTTTACGTTTTTACTAAACCCCAGAATTATCTATTTTTCTTAATTTTAAGCTATAAAAATAGGGATTTCTAAATACTGTTATATATAGCTATCTACTAGCAACTATCATCATCCCTAATAGAAGGAAAAGACGGTTTTTGGTCTCTTAGGTTTCAGAAGAAAACACTAAGGTTTCTCTCATAGTTCCAAACGTAGCCCAGTTAATTCTCGACTTTTTGTATATACTTTTCAGTATATGTGTAGCCATTAAATTAAAAGGTACTGAAACTCGTTGGAATACGACTGGCACTGCTTTGCCTATTCTAGATAATTCTACAGGAGAGATTAAGGAATACTCTTGGGGTTGTAGAGAATGGGTTGATGGAGTGAGATTATATGTAATTAAAGTGCCTCCGCCAGAAAAAATTCAAACAGTGGCCTTTGATTATTATTGTTTAATGAAATCCTAGACTTCGAACCAATAGACCAAAGCTTACTTCCGAAAGAATCATTATCCCCATTAAAGACATAATACTTAATGGTATCGAAGGCACTATCCAAATAGTAAATATTAATATTTTTTGTGTTTTTGAAAAGCTTATTTCTTTTAGATTTGAAACAATCTTAAAAATTAGAAAAATAATGGTTGGTAAAAACCAGAAAACTAATACTAATGACATAGCAGCCCCATCTAAACCAGGGGACTTATTAATAGATAATATAATTATGGAACATATTACAACAACAATAGGCATCCAAAACCAGGTATTAGGTTTCATAGATTAATCATCATCATTATTTTTAGTTTGGTACTATTTATTCCATCTCTACTTTTAGAGGCCGTTAGAAATGACTTCTTATGCGTAGAGATATTATCTTTAAAGATAATATTCAACGTTGATTCCTGTTTGCTATAATTAAAGTAAAACCAAATACAGCAATTAGAAAAAACGAAAATAATAATATTGCCTCTTGGTTATTAAGCCTGAATGAACCTCCAATTGTTGCAGCCAATAAACCTAATAATATTGCTAGTATAGATATTACACCAAGCAAAATTGCGGCAATTGAACCAAGGGTAATAAGTGATTTATGAAACTGGCTTGCTGCTACAAAGACACCTGTAATAATAATGATCCAAAACCACATGCCTATGCCCAAAATGTTGGCAGACATATAAGATGTAAGAAAACAAGAGCATGCAAAAAGGATAGCAATGAATTTGTTCATATTGGTTTATTCATAAGAAAAAGATTTAATCGCCACCATCAGAATCATCACTAAATTCTACCCCAAAATTAGGAGACTTAGAATTATTGTTACTTGGAAATAAGAAGCTAAAAAAACACACTATTGTCCAGAGCCACCAAAGCCCATCAGAGGGATCTTTTAACAGATGATAAATCCCAATTGAGCTAAATATAATTGCTACTATCCTTTCGATAATCATGCTTTAAATTTACAGCTTATATTCTAATTTACAACAAACTTAACGTTTGAATTCTGTCGACCGCATTAGCGGTAGACAGACAAGTTTTATTCGAATACTTGAAAAGAAAACTCAAAAAAGACACATTTTTAGTCATAGATCTGCTAAAAATACTAACATGTAATACACTAACTCAATTGGGCGTATTAATTATTATTGAAATTTAAATATGTCAATAATATTAATAGATTATATTATATAATATGTATTTTAGTACAGCCCAGCACCATTTATTATTCATTGAGATGAATTTATTTTAATTTTAGTTCATTAGATATGTGCAAAAATCTTTCTACGCCATTAATAAGAGCTTTTTTAAGATATTTAATTGATTCTTTTTTATTCGAACCTGTTTCTAATCCAATGACTCCTTTAAACCATAGGCCTATAGCATTATCAGGGCTTTTCTTTAAAGAATATTCAATAACATTCATTGATTCCTTAAAATCTTTTTTAGAAATTTTCCATGTTAAATATGGAATTAATAAATCATGCCTCTGTGGAGCTATATCTACTAATTGAATAATTCGTTTATCCCAGTTTGTTGCGATTTTGTTTTGCAATGTTTTCCAACCAGGGTAATTTTCTGAATGAATTAACAGATCAGATCTAACTGAAAGATTAGATACTAAAAGCATTAAAGATGGCGAGTGATTTAACTGAGTCTCAGAAGATAAAAATAAACAATAAAAATTATCAGCTTGATATTGCTCATAATTTTTAACAACATTCGTTCCTTCGAGGTTAAATGCACTTCTTAATAATTTAGCTGTGTAATAACCTCCAAATTTTTCATCTTTAAATATTGAGTGACATTTTTTTAAGTCTGATATTTTATTCTGTTGATAGTTTTTTATCTCTATAGCGGGCTTTACTGATAAATATATAACTGAAACTATGCAAATTGCTGAACTTAAAAATAGATAAAGAAGGCTTTTTTTAGATAAATTGATTACATTATAATTTGTGTCATTTCTTAACGTTAGGCAATATGCAAATACTGCCATTACTCCGGGCATTAAAAACCACATTGAAGATAAAATAATTACAGAAACACACATAAAAACATTGATTGCTTTGATTGGTCTTAAAAGAAACGTGCTCATAAAGAACATACTGTATAGAAAAAAACCAAATATGCCTGTCGAACCAAAAATATCCAAAAAAGCATTATGCGAACTAAAATCCACACGCCTATATGTATCCCAAAAAGGTAATTCTCCTGATGAATATGTTGCAATGCCGGTTTGATTTGAATATAGGATTAATAATTCTTCATAATTTCCAAAACCATAGCCACCTAAAAAATTTAATATATTATTCGTTATTGCTTCATACCATATCAAATGCAAATGGATTCTTGATCCAAAACTGGAGGTTACAGAAATAGCGTTCGAAAAAACAAACGAAAATAAAAAAATAGAAATTATTAAAAAAAAACCTAATCCATAGAGCAAAGGTGGCCTAAGCGCTGCATAATTCAAGCTTTTTTTTGTTAAAAAACAAATGATTGCTACAATAGGAATTGTTATCTGTGCACTTAAATTTTCACTAATAACTAACAAATATATTGATGCAGAAAATAACATGTAAAATAAAATTTTATTTTCTTTAAAGTTATTTAACGAAACATATATTCCAAATAATGAAAAAAAAGCTAAGTAGTCTCTAAAAAAATATGGGGGGAATAATATAGTATCAAATTTTTCTATTGAAATATTATTAAACGTTGTAACAAATGCTAAGAAGAAGATTAATACTGTAAGCGTAATTTCTAAAAACATCCTCATCCATTCTTTTTGGTTCGAATAAAAAAAACCAATAATTATTATAAAAACAGATAAATATAAAAGAGCACCTTCTCCATGTTCAGGCAAACCCCATAAGTGTAATATTGGAAATTCTCTAAATGGTAAGCTTAATAAACTTAGTATAAATATACTTAATGCAAATACTGCCGGTAGAGTTAATTTAATATTGTTACTGTTGTGCTCTAAACTATAAACACAACCAATTAAGCCGATTGCACAAATCGCTGATGCTGTATGAAAGATTAATAAAACAATTTCACTTTGCACCCATAAACCATAATGGGGCATAAATGAAGCAGATATTATAGCCAGTAAAGATATAACACAGGCTAAGAGAATTACCAGATCAAATAAATGAGGAAATATTTTTCTATTCAATCTGATAATTAATAATTTACAAATGTTTGCCTAATATTTTTTCTATTTTTTCAGATGCATATAAAGTAGCATCATCACTATTAACTATGACAGGAGATAATATAGATGATGTATAGCCATATGAAGCCCCATAAAATGTAAACCCATATGTTCCAGGAAATGTCCTGAAAACACCAATCATTACAGTTCCTGTTCCAAAACTATTACTATAACTTAGTTCAAACGATTTAGAAGAATATGCAGTAAAAGATTTATAAGTACCTGGAACAGGTACTTGTCCCCACGAACATAAACCAACACCATTACTATCTGTTCCTATAAATCGTGTTTCTATACAGGTATTTGTACTTGAACTAATACCTATCTGACAAAATGAAGTAGGTGCTATAGATAAATCAATTGTATCTAATGGTATTTCACCTGTAATGGGTTCAGAAAAAGTAACGTCTCCATATGGACATATTTCACCTACACCTAGGCCAGACCCAGGAGGTCCTTGGAAACCTTGAGGTCCTTGAGAACCTGGAATTCCTTGTGGACCTTGCAAACCTTGTTCACCAGGGACTCCTTGAGGCCCTTGGGCACCTTGAGGACCAACCAAACCCATTGGTCCAATAGGGCCTTGAGCACCGGCAGGTCCTTGTGGTCCTTCTGGACCAGCTGGGATATTATCAATTGCTGTTGATAGGGTGTTAAAATTATCATTTACCTCATTTGCATCTGCAGTCTCACCATTTACAAAAACATGAGGTAAGGTAACACTGACGGCAACCATAGGAATTAGTATTAAACATACTGCAAAGCTAGCAATAACTTTAGATTTTTTTTGAATCGAATTATTAAATCGAATTATCAATAGAAACAACATTATTAACCCAACAAAACTGATAGTTGGAACAATTGTTGTCGAAGTTGTAGAACCAAACCATTGGAATTGCCCCCAATCTTCTCCCCAGTTTGCCAAACACATAGTTGGTAAAAAAACTAAAGAACAGCAAAATATTGTTGCTGTATATCTAATCATATTCATTATTAATTCCTTTATTCCCTTTAACATATACAAAAATAAACCTTTATTGTTACAGATTTATGAAATACATGATAGTTCTCATATTTCCTAAATCATTAACGGCATTCCGAATACCGCTGAGCATTTAAATTTCTTCTTTGTGCTCTTAATTGTTCGCCTTCATCAGCTGTATATGATTGCCTCAATTTGTCATCGATTCTTTCAATTTTTTCATCGTATTCTTTTTTACAATCAGCAATACGTTGTTTTTCATTTTGTTTAGTCGTTTTTTTATCAGATGATTTACTAGTATCATCAGGTAATTGAGCAGGGTAGTTGGATGGTGCTTGTTCTTTCATTTGCTCACGAAGCATTATTTCTTGCTGCATATTCTTTTGTTGCTCTTCATCGCAACTGAAAATACTATTTTGAAACTGTTGCGGAAAATCTTCGCAACGCACCGAGCCAAATGAATTTGCATTGCACTTTGCAATAGTTAAAGAACTGATACGGTTAATGGGTACATCAGGATTGTTTTTATAACTATAAACATAATTAATGATCGCTAAGCTACTTTTCGAAAGTGCATCAAGTCCACCATATTGATTAAACGTTTGTTCTGAGCCAGAACCAGAACGCATATGCTGAGCAACTGATTGTGCAAACTGTCCTGAATATTTGCAGTCTTCTTGCTTTTGTTTATTACTTTGTCCTCCGCCCATAACTTTTTCAGTCGATTGATTATTTTTGCAAGCGGTTTGAGAATAAGTAATGGAACCATCTTCAGCCATACATTTATACATTTTCGCATAGCTGTTAATTGAGAAAAATATTAGTGTAGACGTTAAGAATAATCTAATTGAGTTCAATGGTGTCTCATCCTGAATGAGATAAATGAGATAGTAGAGAAAATTAAATCGGCAATATTTGCATATACCTTAATAGCAATAAAACTTTCGCTGTTGCGCAAGATGATTTCTTGGTGTTCTTTGTATATGTATTGTTTTCTATTAATTCAATATAACTTAATAACTCATTGAAATAAAATATATTTTTTTAATCGCACACATTATTAATACATGAAAATATCAAGTAATACATGAACCAGCCGATAAAAATGCTATATCAGGAGAACTTATGGCATTCAGGCAAATTATTTCTATCACAAAAGATCATCAGCTTATTGCTGAAATCTCTGAAAAGGTTTCAGGGTTGGGTGATCTATTGTTTTTTTCAGATAGTTCTGATGCTGAAGCTATTGTGAATAATAGTGTTGCCGAGCTTCTAGTTATTTTTGACATTACTAATAATTTTTCAACTGAATTTATAGAAAACCACAAAGATAAGTTTCCTTCGATTGGATTAATTAGCAAAGAAAACTTCATGAATCTTTTCGATAAATTGAATTCATTAAACATTGATAAATTAATTACCATGCCATGTGAATCTAGTGATTTATCAGATGCTGTAAAAAAGTTAATGAATATTTCAAATGAAGGTTTAACAAATCTTCCTGGTAGTAATAACGATTCAAGACAAGTCATTAATTTACAAAATGAATTGGAAGCTACTAAGAATAAATTTGCTCAACAACATTCTGAATTAGAGCAAATCACTCGTATGCTTGAATTCAACTTAAAACAAGCAGAGTCAGCTAAACAAGAGATGGTGCCATTATTATCAGCATTGATAAGCCTGCGTTTAAAACAACCTCTGGATGAAGCGATACTACCCGCTAAAATTGCATCCAAGATTGCTGAAAACTTTACATTAGACGATGAAGAGCATAAACAAATTTATATTGCAGGTATGCTTCATAATATTGGAATGATCGCATTGCCTGATGAAATTATAGGCAAGACATACAATCATTTAACAACTGAACAACAGCAAGAGTTTGATAGTTTAGTTGTTAAAGGACAAAGCATTTTACAAGCAATACCTACATTCGGAACCGTTTCACAAACCATTCGACATCTGTATGAACGTTACGATGGTAAGGGTTATCCTGACGGTTTATCTGGTAATGATATACCTTTACATTCTCGAATTTTAGTTCCAGCAATAGACTACATAGAATTACAAAAAGGTTTGTACTTTGAAAAGAAACATACTCCTAAAGAAGCAATGGATTTCATTATAGAAAAGGAAGGTTCTCGTTACGATCCTGAAGTAGTAAACCATTTCACAAAATCGATTAATAATTTTAATAATCAATTCACCCAAAATACTAATACCAACATGGAAAAAGTATTACCAGCAGTGAACCTATAAGGTTTTTTGATAGTATAGATTAGATTGGTACATCAAATAATGGGGCATTCAGCCATAGATGTGTAGCAATGGATGCGGCGTAACCTAAAGCAATAGCCCAAGTCCATTTTAAATGTCCAAAAAAAGTATATTTGCCTCGCGCTTGGCCCATCAAAGCCACACCAGCAGCGGAACCTATCGATAATAATGAACCACCAACACCGGCAGTTAATGTTACGAGTAACCATTGACCTTGTGACATTTCAGGCAACATGCTTAATACCGCAAACATCACAGGAATATTATCGACGATCGCGGAAAGAATACCGACTAATATATTGGCATTCGTTGCACCTAAATCCTCATACATAAACGCACTTACGAGTTCTAAATAACCAATGAATCCCAATCCGCCCACGCATAACACCACACCATAGAAAAAAAATAGGGTATCCCATTCGGCACGTGCGATTCTTTGAAAAACATCAAACGCAACAATATCACCTAAACGTTGCAAGGCTTCTGTATTACCTTCCTCGATGTATTTCTGACGTTTCTTTTCCAAAGAGGCAGGTAAAGTCATCGCTAAGTAATAACTGAACATTTTTAACAATCCCAAACCCAACAACATACCCATTACTGGCGGCAAATGAACAAAGTTATGAAAACTTACTGCCAAGGCAATCGTCACTAAAAATAATAAAACAATACGTTTAGCACCCCGTTTCATTTCTACAGAATCACTAGTTGCGGTAGGGCGCTCTTGCGGAATAGCAAATGACATGATGGCTGCAGGTACCAACCAATTAACCAAACTAGGAAAAAATAAAGTTAAGAAATCCGAAAATTCAATTAAGCCTTTTTGCCATACCATTAAGGTCGTGATATCGCCAAAAGGACTAAACGCTCCACCAGCATTCGCAGCAACAACAATATTAATACAGGCAGGACCAATAAAACGTGGTATTTCACCACCTACAGCCATGACGACAGCACACATTAATAAAGCTGTCGTTAAGTTATCGGCTATTGGTGAAATAACAAAGGCTAGGGCGCCAGTCACCCAAAACAATGAGCGTAAACTTAAACCCGATCGGACTAACGTTACTCTAAGTCGATCAAATAATCCTCTTTCTTCCATAGCATTGATGTACGTCATAGCCACTAACAGAAATAACATTAACTCAGCAAATTCTAAAATATTATGTCTGGCGGCTTCCTCTGCTGCATGTTCATTACCCATCCCAGCATAGACCCAAGCAACCGCACCCCAAATCAAACCTGCGGCTATCAGGACGGGTTTAGATTTAGGTAAATGAATTACTTCTTCACACATCACTAATACATACGCTATGGCAAAAATCGCAATAGCAAAATATCCCACCCAATGCGTGGTTAAGTCATAACCAGGCTCAGCTGCTAACGCGGGCGTAGAAATAAGTAAGAAGAAAATAGTGGTTAACGAAGACTTTATAGGAAACATAAATATTCCAAATTATTAATTTTTATCCGAAGAGTTAATCGCGGATTGTACAAAATATTGCTGCTATCGCACACAAAGTTACTGAAATTTAATGATTCTAACTGGAATTGAAATCCTAGATACGAGTCGATAGAGGAGGTCGTTATAGTTTTATAAAAAATTGGACGTCCATGTCCTAAGGTTTTGCTGATGAAGTCTTTATAGTCTTGGAGGAAAAACTTCACATACTCGTTAAATATCAGTCATGAATGACTGGTTCTTAAGATAGTACATTTAAAATTTTAAATCAAGTTTATTTTATAAAATTATGATTTATATAGGTTTTACATTGTTTTATTGAATAATTTGTAATATTAGTAATTAATAAAAATTGAGAAATTAACCATGAAATTGAGCCTTAAATACGCATTTACAGTTACTTCAGCATTGTTATGTTTAAATGCCTATGCAGAAAACCAAGTTTTTAGTAGTGAAGAACAGCAAGTATCATTAATTGAACTCTATACCTCAGAAGGTTGCAGCAGTTGCCCGCCAGCCGATAAGTGGTTGAATTCATTAAAAAAAGATCCTGGATTATGGAATGAATTTATTCCCTTGGCCTTTCATGTCGATTATTGGGATTACATAGGTTGGAAAGACCAGTATGCGAACAAAAATAATTCTGATCGACAAAGACGTTATGCAAGGCAACAATCTCTAACCACTGTTTACACCCCAGGCTTTATTTTTAACGGCAAAGAATGGCGCAAATGGTTCGGTTCTAGAAGCCTCTCATTCTATGAATCTGGTAAGTTGCCTGGAAAATTAATCATTGAACGTAATCGCACACAAATCAAAGCCGATTTTCAAACGCAACAATATTCCAATAAAGCTCTGATAATGAATTTAGCGCTAGTGGGGTTTGGGATTTCTTCTGAGATTAATCGAGGGGAGAACAGTGGCAAAACTCTAAATCATGATTTTGTGGTACTAGACCATACAATCAATTTGATTGAACGACAAAAAAACGGAAATTATTCTGGGCAATTTCAACTTCCTAGGACACATTTAAAAGCCGAAAAATACGGCTTAGTAGCTTGGATAAGTTCCTCCAATGACCAAACGCCAATCCAGGCCACTGGAGGATTATTAGAAAACTAAAATAGGCCTTTTAAAGCGTCCTTCACTTTATCTTCGACTTTTTCTTTCTTTTGTTCGATTTTTTCTTCCGCTGAAGCTTTGGTATTTTCTACTGGGTCTTTAGCGGCTTCTGTTTTTTCAGGCTGAGCTTTAGGCGCAGGTGTTTTACCTAATGCAGTATCGCAAGGATTGCTATCTGCTGTTGCTTTATCAAATAACCCTTCAGCCAATAAGGAAAGGCCACCTGTGGCCACAGCAGCACCCGCAGTTAGTCCTGTTTTCAGAGCAGCAGCAGTATCTACTTTTGGTGAAGGATTAGCTAAGGTTCCACCGATACTTACTGCATCAACCAACTTACCTAAACCGATTCCTAATCCCTCACGTGCTTGAGGTTTGACAGCAAGATCCAGTTCTTCGGTCTTGAAGTTAATCGCACCACTACCAACTGCATTTAGCTTGCCTGTCTGTAAGGCAATACCTTTATCAGTACTAGCTATACCATCTTTGATATCGAACTTTACGACACCGCATTCAAGCGAAGTGTATTCTTCTTGTTCGGATAAAGGATTGATCATATTCACTGCAGAAAACACAATATCCGCACCCGCAATATCAATGGTTTTGTTATAAAGCTTTCCTGTGCCAGTAATAATTTCAAGTTTTCCATTAGAACCTGCCATTATCTCAGCAACACTTACTCCAGAACCTGATATCGACATCGTTAAATCAGTTTTACCACCAATAATGGTATCTTTGCCTTTAAATTGAGGTAATTGGCCTAACTCTACTTGTTTAATAGAAACATCTTTAGTTAAAGTTGCCGTTTTACCATTGCTTCCATCTAGACTTACTTTAGCGGTGATTTTTCCTCCAGCAATATTTCCTGAAAATGGTGCAACGTTAAGTTTGCCATTTTTTAGAGTCATAGCGAGATTCATATTATCTAGAATAGCTGAACTGGTTATTAGCTTGTTCGCTTTGAAATTTAAAACGACATCGGCCGATTTCAAACCTTCAAGTGGTAATGGATCCGAAGAAAAGACTTTGTCTTTCTTTGCAGCTTTTTTATCAGAAGCTTCACCAGAAAATTTAGACAGGTCTAGAGTATCCGTTGCTAACGACGCAGTGACTGATGGTCGTTCGCCTTTAAGTGATACTGCTACATCGCCTTTAACATCGTATTCTAATATTTTTGCGATCATGCCATTGATGGCATAACCGCCACTGGCTTCTTTTAATCTTCCAGATACTTTTATTGGGCCAGCATCTGGTAGTTCTGAGCCTGATAAAGGAGAAAGACTGGAAACATTTTCGACCGCAAAATCGATATTCATATCCAAGCCTTTAAGGGAAGTTGTGCCTAATTTACCGTCAGCGCCAATCGTTGCATCAATCACGTTCCCATCAGCTTTAACACTGTAGATTCCTTTAGCTTCAGTTATGGTTCCATTTAATTTAATCGGGCCAGCATCAGGCAAATCTGAACCTGCAAATGTTGATAAGTCTGCTAAACGATCAATATCAACCGAAAAATTCATATCAACGCCTTGCATGGATTTAGGCTTAGCAATTTTACCATTAGCGCTTACATTTGCTTTATCCAACTGGATATTTAAATCAACAGGGGACTCTTTATCAGACATTAAACTATCAATAGAACCTAAAGAACCATCAACACTTAACGGCGCACCATTTAAACTTGCTTTGACTAATAAATCTAACGGTGATGATTTACTCGATGATTTAAGACTTATTTCTTCTACATTGAGCTCTGTAACTTTACCGGTTTTACCATCTTTATAGGTTAAATTAGCGTCATCAATTTGTACTTTATTAATATTTAAACCCAACGCAGTAGAACTTGAAGAAGATGATGAAGTTTCGGAACCACTACCTAAATCTAACTCCCAGTTACCTTTACCTTTTGCATTCGTCTCTAGAAGAATTTCAGGTTTTTTAAGGATGAGTTTTTTGATCTGAACATTTTTTGATAATAAAGGCATCAAAGCAACTTGGGCTTCAAAATCACCCACGCTCACCATCGGTTTTTTCTCGCCCCAAGAAGCATTGCCAAATGTCACACCTGACACCTTAATCGTTGGAATTAACGAAGGAGCTAATTTCAAATCACCTTCAATATTAAAATCACGCTTGGTAGAGTTTTTCACTAACTCAATGATTTGTGGCTTATATTGATTTACGTCCGTGGTCATAATAAGGCCAAAAATAACCACGACGGCTAAGACAGCAAGAATGATCAAATATTTAAGTACTTTAAACATATTTCCTTCACCTAATTAATTTACAAAAGATATAAATAGTATAACGTTGTATTCCCTATGAAAGCAGGGTTAATTTACCTAATTATGACAATATGTATGCAAATCTATGCCTAGTAATGTAATTATCGCCATCACCATTGCCCACGTACTAACAGGTGTTGCTTCTGTAGCCAATCGATATTTAGTGCATTTCTTAGATGCAACAGAAGTTGCATGTTTACGCTATTTATTTGGTGCTATACTCGTTTTATGTATTTTTTTAATAGAACGTCCAGCTAAACCAGTCAAAGCTTATTGGCTAAATAGTTTTTTATTGGGCATTTTATTTTTTGCATTATTCCCTTATCTGTTTGCTGCATCATTCGAACGCATCAGTGCTGCAGAGGGCGCTCTATTAATCGCTAGTATGCCTATATGGTCAATGTTAATTGGTCAATTTACTGGCAAAGAAAAAATCAACTTACATTCATTGATTGCAATATGCCTAACCTTTATCGGTTTAGCTGTTGCTTTATCTGACAAATTAATGCATTCAGAATTCAGTTTTTCCAGTTTAATTGGAGAATTAATCATGATTGCTGCCGCCATTATAGGTGCAATATACAGTTTCTTAGCTCGTGGAACATTTAAACAGATTCCTACAAGCACTCACACATTAATTGGCATGATTACAGGTTTTTTAGTGCTTACTCCTTTTGCAATTCAAGAAGGTATATTGACTGATATAAAATTATTTAACCTCGAACTAATGATTATTATTGTCGCATTTGGTTGTTTTACAGGTGGCTTAGCATTTTATTTGTTTAACTGGGTAATCAAACGTGCATCAGCAACCTTTGCAACAATGTTCGTCCCATTAAATCCGTTGGTGGCAATGGTGTTAGGGAGTTGGTTACTAAATGAAAAACTATCAATTATGTTTATAATTGGTGCGCTAGTTGTTGTTTTTGGTTTGGTTATTGCTAGTTTAAGGCCGATCAATGCGTCATAATTAACTTGAATAATAAGATAAGGAGTATTCATGATCATAAATAACCTCGAGACCATTCCAGGTCATCGAATCACACAACATCTAGGCTTGGTTCAAGGCAGTACTGTTAGAGCAAAGCATGTCGGTAAGGATATTTTTGCAGGTATTAAAAATATATTCGGCGGAGAACTTTCTTCCTATACCGATTTACTCAACGAATCTCGTCATGAATCAATTGATCGAATGATCGATCAAGCTGAACAATTAGGTGCTAACGCAATTATCAATGTACGATTCTCTACATCCTCTATTGCAGCTGGTGCAGCAGAATTATTTGTTTATGGAACCGCTGTCATCATCGAGTAAATTAAAATGATAGATATTATTATTGTTTTTATTTTGCTAATTCTTGGTTACGTGTTTGGTTCTATGAATGAACGTAAACACTATAAAACCATTAAAGAACGTGAACAAAAATATCGAGAATTATTTTTACATAACACAAATAAACGTGTCACTAATACCGCATTACGTGGCCATCTAGTAACTGGCAACGTAGTTGTTTCTGTTGATTACTTCAAACGTTTGGTAGCGGGTTTACGTAATATATTTGGTGGTCAAGTCAGTGCCTATGAATCTTTACTCGACCGCGGTAGAAGAGAAGCCATGTTACGTTTACAAGAACAAAGTGCTGAGCTCGGGGCTGTCAGTATTAAAAATGTACGTTACGAAACAGCATCGATTTCGCAAAATGCCAGAGGCGGTATTGGTTCTATCGAAGTATTGGCTTATGGAACTGCAATGGTTCCGATTATGACAAAATCAAATTGAATCAAAAGAACCCATTATTCGAAGATAACGTTAACGTATCTAAAACCAGTCCTTTAGCCGATTTTTTATGGCTTGGAGGAGGTGCGATACTTATTGTCGTATCATTAACTATTATCTTTTATGCTTCTATGCAATGGATCGCACCTTATATACCTTTTTCATTTGAACAAAAACTGGTTTCAAACATTAATATTACTGAAGCAATGGATGAATCAGATGTTCCAAACTTAAAAGAACGCGTCCAGTATCTTCAAAATCTAGCAAATGATTTAGCTAAGGCTCAAGGATTAAACAAAGATATTACAATTACTGTGCATTGGATGGACGATGATATGGTAAATGCTTTTGCTGGGTTAGGCGGACATATATTTATTACCAAAGGACTTTGGGATGCAATGCCTAGTGAAAATGCTTTAGCCATGGTCATCGCTCATGAAATTGCCCATGTGAATCATCGCGATCCTTTAAAAGGTTTAGGCGCTGGTGTTGCTCTATCTTTATTAAGTACTATTGTGTTTGGTGCCAGTGATACAGGGATGTCATTGGTAGGAAGTAGTGGAGTGCTGACTTCATTACATTTTAGTCGTTCCATGGAATCGCAAGCTGATGAAGCTGCACTTCAAACACTACAAAATCATTATGGGCATGTTACTGGTGCAACCGATTTTTTTGAAGATATCCTAAACGAAGAATCCTTCAACATTAAGTTCTTACAAACTCACCCTTTGACCCAAGATCGTATTGATAGACTATTAGAATTACAAAAACAAAATAACTGGGTTAAAAAAAATAATGAAGTAAATCTCTTACCAAATTATTAATTACATACAAAACCTATTTATTATAATGCGTTTCTTTTACCGTTGGATAAGATTCTGAACACCATCGAAGCATGCCACCCGAAAGACTAGCAAATCTGGGGAAGCCTATATTTTTTAATATATTGGTCGCTTGAGCAGAACGCCCACCAGCACGACACACTGTTACAATAGGTAGGTCTATATCAATTTCATTGATTCGATCATTGAGCTCTCCAAGAGGAATATGTTTAGCATTTTGAATATGTCCCATTTCATCATTGAATTCATATTTCTCACGCACATCAATCAATTGAATTTTATCGATCACTTCTTCTAAGTTCTGAGGTTCAATCTCTGGAATACCTGCAAAAGAATATTGAACTTGCGCCCATTGACTATGTTCATGCATTTCTAAATTATCAGGTTTCCCCGATTTCAGATTTGCAGGTAATGCTATATCAATTTGTTTTGGATGGGCAAGATTCAAATTATTCATAAACCCATTAAAATCACTTTCACTCAAGTTACCACCCAGTCTTGGATTATATTTTTTTTCCTCAGCAACACTTGTTACTAACAAACCACGATAATCATGACCTGGATAAAGTAATGTTTCGTCGGGCAATGAAAAAATTTTAGAATGAATACTTTCATAAAGACTATTAGAAGATCCTTGTTGAAAATCCGTTCTGCCACATCCACGTATTAATAATGCATCACCAGTAAATGCCATACTTTCATCATCTAACACATATGTCACACATCCTTTAGTATGCCCTGGTGTTTCCTTTACTGTAATATAACGTTCACCGAAATATAATTTTTGATTTTCTTCAACTTCAAGATCACAATTAGTAACATCCGCATATTTTGAAATTACAATCTCAGCTCCAGTTTGTTTTTTCAATAACCATGCAGCTGTAACATGATCAGCATGGCAATGCGTATCGACCACATATTTCAATGTTAAATTTAATTCTTTTAATAAAGCTAAATCGCGTAATTTTTGTTCAAACACAGTATCTATCATGATAGCTTCTGAAGAATCACTATCACCTAACAAATACGTATAGGTAGATGATTTTTGATCAAATAACTGTCTAAATATCAACATATGTTTTTCCTCTACATCAATTTAATTCATTTGATATACATCTGATTTTTCACAATGCTCAGAATATTTTTTACTTAATGTCATAATCGCTTGATAATGTGAAAGGTGAATTCGATCTTTTATTTCATTAATAAAAAATGTGTTTTGCAATTTGTCCATCACTGGTCCCTTAACTTCGGATAGATGCAATTCAACATTCATTTCTTTTAGCTGCTGATTGAGTTCTTCTAAGCTTTCTAAAGCGCTTTTATCAAGATCACTTACACTAGAGAATTGAAGCACACAGTGTTCAATCAATTTAGATTTATTCAAAATCTCTAAAACTTGTTTTTGTAAAAATGCCGCGTTAGCAAAATACAAACGCTCATCAATTCTAAGCCCAAGAATTTGCGGAATTGTTTTGACTTCATAACGGCAAACATTCCTAAAATGTTCGGTTCCTGGAACTTGTCCAATGATCGCAATATGCGGTCTGCTTGAGTGATGAAGATGGAGTAGTATTGATGCGACGATACCAACTCCTATACCTGTTTCTACGCTGAATATTAATGTCATTAAACATGTTACAGATAGAAGAAAAAAATCCTGTTTCGAAAAACGATATGTATCAATAAGTTTTTTAAAATCAAATAAACTAAAAACGGCGACAATAATCGTAGCTGCTAATAATGCTTTAGGAAGAAACTGTAAATACTCTGCAAAGCTCACTATCATTACCGCCATTAAAATAGCTGTCATTATTCCGGAAACAGGTGTTTTTGCTCCAGCAGTGTGATTTACAACAGAACGTGAAAAACCTCCAGTTACCGGCATGCCACCAGAAAAAGCACTGCTTATATTGGCAACTCCTAATGCATTTAATTCTGTATTAGGATTGATAGAGGTTCTTGTCTTTAAGGCAAACTTAGTAACAACCGAGATAGATTCTATATATCCAATAATCGAAATTAATAACGCTGGTAAAAAAAGTAATTTCATTAATTTAAAATCGATATTAATAATATTAATGGCAGGTAAAGCGGAAGGAATTTCACCAATGGTTTTGATTTCCATATTTCCTATAGCTGTATAGTTTATTAACATTATTGAAATAATAACTAAACAAGCAGGAATTATTTTTCCTATAAATTCTAGCCATTTATTACTAAATCCATTTTTTTTAAAATAATATTTTAATAAATGCGGCATTGTAAAAAGACAAGAAAGAGCAACAACACTATATAAGAAAGTTGGCATGTGGAATTGATATAATTTATTCCATAAACCTATGACTAAGTCGGGCAAACCATGTCCCATCAATTCAATACCTAACAAATGTTTTATTTGACTCAGGATAATTAAAATAATTGAAGCCAAAATAAAACCTTCAGTAACTGAACGACTTATAAAATTTACTATAAAACCAAACCTCAACCATCCTAACAAGACAAGAGTTAAACCTGAAAGCAAAGCTAAATTAATAGAAATTTCAATGACTGAATGATCTGTTAATTGGCTAACAGATGAAATAGTAGCCCCTGTCATTAATGCAATGATTGCAACAGGTCCTACTGCAAGACTTCCGCTACTACCAAAAATTCCATACATAACTAGCGGAAGAATACTTGAATATAAACCTATCTCTGGTGGCAAACCTGCCAACATTGCATAAGCTAAAGACTGAGGTATCAACATGATAGCGACTAAAATTGATGCCATAAAATCGTCTTTCACATTACCCAATGAATAATGTTTTAGTGTTTTAGTTAATGGAATGGTTTTAATTAAATTTATCATCTAATGATTTTTTATTGTGTTTTACTAATTTGAGGTTTCGCTAACCATTCACGACCTTTTAGCATTGCTACCCAGTAAATAGGCGGTAGCAGTTTTTCTTTTAAAAACCATGCTCGCCAAGTAGGTTTACTACCATTCAATAACCATTTAGGAAAACTAGGTAATAATTTTCCATCATAACCAAATTCAGCCAATACAATTTTTCCTCGTTCAACTGTAAGAGGACAGGAACCGTAACCATCGTAAAGTGCAGGTTGGTTTCGAGCATCCATAAAGCTTAATAGATTATGAGCAACTATTGGTGCTTGTTTTCTAGCAGCTGCAGCTGTTTTAGCATTTGGCGCATTGGTTACATCTCCAAGCGCATAAATATTTTCATAAACACTATGACGCAACGTTTCTTTATCAACATCTACCCATCCGTTTTCATCAACTAAATTACTACTACGAATAAAATCGGGGGCTTGTTGGGGAGGGCATACATGAATCATATCGAACTGTTGTTCAATAATTTCTGATTCATCATTACTATTTTTTGTTTTAAACCAAGCTTTCTTTTCATTACCATTGATCTTAATAAGGTTATGACTAAACATCAGCTCAGCATTATATTTATTAATATATTCCATTAATGCAGGCACGTATTCTTTTACGCCAAATAAAACAGGGCCCGCATTAAGAAACTTAATGTCTATATTGTTTAAACGATTATTGCGATGCCAATGATCACTGGATAGATACATTGCTTTTTGTGGTGCTCCAGCACATTTAATTGGCATTGGAGGTTGAGTAAATAATGCCGTACCTGACTTAAGCTCTTGAACCAATTTCCAAGTATACGGAGCAAGATCAAAACGGTAATTAGAAGTTACTCCATTTTGTCCTAATGTTTCTTCTAATCCTTCAATGGCACTCCAATTCAATTTCAAACCTGGGCAAACAACAAGATTACGATATGCAATGACACGACAGCCTTCTAATATCACAACATTTGATTCTGGTTCAAATGCTGCCACTGCAGCTTTTATCCATTTAACACCTTTAGGAATCAAATGCGCCATTGTCTTCACAGTATCTTGTGGCTTAAATATTCCTCCTCCAACCATAGTAAAACCCGGTTGGTAATAATGTATATCAGAAGGATCGATCAATACGATATCCAAAGATGGGCGACGTTTTAATAAGCTTGAAGCGACTGCTATGCCAGCAGCGCCTCCACCAACAATAACGACATCATGCTGTTGTGAGGGATGGTCTGTAGGAACTTTACCACCATTCAATATTCTTTTAGCTAATGCATTTAGGTCATAACCTGCTTGTGCGCTTTTTTGCAGAATATCACTGAGTGATAATGTACCTGCATTGGCAAGTGCCCAAAGACTTGAAGATCGCATGCCACTTCTACAGTAAGCAAGAATAGGGCGTGTTGATTCTTGATAAGCTTTCTTAAAATCGAGAACCTGCTCATCCTGAATCATTCCTTTACTGACAGGTAAATAAATTAATTGTATTCCATATTTTTCTAATTCTCTTTGAAGTTCCTGATGAGACATTTGATCACTTGCTTCACCATCTGGGCGATTACAAATGATCGTTTTAATTCCAGCATTACTAATATCCTGCAAGTCACCACTATCAATTTGTTCGCTCACATAAAACTGTGAATCAATCTTCTTTATATTCATTTATCTCACTCCAAAAATAATCAGGCTTTTTATGGTTTTAGTCATAATTTTCCTAAACCTATAGCATTTCAAATACCAACTATTTATTTAATAAAATTTTTAATAAAAACATGAGGTTATAAAACACCTTAAAATATATTATTATTATTTGTTTCAATATTTGTTTCAATATTTGTTTCATTATGTTTCAATTATTTTTAATTGAAACATAATGAAACAAATAGAAAGAGTAAATCATTGGATAAAACAGCTTTAGAACAACTTGCGATGCTTTTTCCTACTGCGGCCGTGTTCTCAGTAGATAAAAATCGCCATATCACATACTGGAGTGAAGGCGCTGAAAAAGTATTGGGTTATAAATCATCTGACCTAATAGGGCAAAGCTGTCTGGCAGGTAATCGATGCCAGCAATGCGTCGCAGGTTGTGGTATCGATCAACACGGTCAAATCAATGGTTATGCAATCAAACTATATCATTCTGATGGGCATATTGTTCCTGTTAGAAAATATGCCATTGCTTATCGAAATACTCATGGTGAATTTGATGGAGGCTTAGAAGTTCTTATTCCAGATAACTCTGAAATTGAGCAAAAAGTAGAAAAGAATCTGGCCGGACAAAAAACCTTTCATGGATTACTCTCAGTCGATGCAACGATGCAAGAGAGCTTTAAACTGATATCTAATATTGCAAAAACTGATGTAAGTGTATTGATACGTGGAGAATCAGGAACCGGCAAAGAATTAGTCGCTAAAGCTCTGCATGCAGAAAGTTTACGTTCAGGTAAACCGTTTATGGCAATTAATTGTGCCTCGCTTAGCTCCTCAGTATTAGAAAGTGAGTTATTCGGTCATGTTAAAGGCGCATTTACTGATGCAATACGTAATCACACAGGGATTATTGAAAGGGCCGATGGAGGCACATTGTTCCTAGATGAAGTCGCTGAAATACCAATGGATCTGCAAGCTAAATTATTACGTGTTATTCAAGAACGAGAATTGATTCCTGTTGGAGGTGAAACTGTAAAAAAAGTAGATATACGAATACTTGCTGCAACTCATCAATCATTACGTAAGCGTGTTAAGGAAGGTAAATTTCGTGAAGATTTAATGTATCGTTTACGTGTCGTCCCATTATTTATACCGCCACTTCGAGAAAGAACAATGGATATTTCTTTATTACTTCATCACTTTATAAGTGACCTGAAACTAAGAGGAGAGGCAAAAATTAACGATATTGCACCGGAAGCAATGCGTGTATTACTCAATTATCCGTGGCCAGGAAACATACGTGAATTACGTAATGTTGTTGAATATGCCAATGCAGTAAGTCAATCAGATGTTATGAATTTACAGTGCTTGCCACCTGAATTTCTTAATACTGGACACGCCGAACAATCATTAAATACATACTCAGGCTTAAAAACAGAAAAGAAAAAGATCCAACAAGCTTTGTTGGATTCAGATGGAAATCTGGAATTAGCAGCCGAAATTTTAGGAATGAGTAGAACAACGCTCTGGCGTAAGCGTAAAAAATACCTCATATAAAATAAATAGATACGTTAAAAGCATTAATAGATGAGAATATAATAACGTTATTTAACATAATATACACCGTTCGCGCTTTCTGCTGCTGCAACCGTTGCACCTTCAAAATTAGTGAATGTCATTCCAAAGGTTAAAAATAGGGCTAGAATGAAACCGGCGACCTTTGAACGTTCGATTAAATTCATCCATGCGGACTTCACCTCTGGACATTTTGTCCGTTCCATCTGTCCATAAACTAGTTGTGTTTCTGGGTCTTGGTTTAGTAACTTTGCGGCGGCGATTCGGGCTTCATCATCCATAGAATTCTTGCCATTTCGCCAGTTAGAGACCCTAGAGGTGGAAACACCCATCATTTTTGCAATTCTGTAGTCAGTACAGTTGTTATTACAACGACTTATGGCGTCCAATGTTTCAATTGTGTTCATTGTGCTGATTCCCCTTAATTGTTGTTATAGTCAAGTGTAATTGATGTTTGTAAGCAATTGAAGTTCAAGTCAGACTTGCTAGTTAAGCGTGACTTAGCTATTCTGTTTTTCCAGCAACCACTAGATGTTGTGCTGATTCCCCAAAATCTCCGCTTATCTGGTATTGCTGGAACATCGAAATTTTTGGCCCGATTAGCTCTCGGGCCTCCTCCTTGTTTCGAGTTCCGATAAAAAATTAATCAATATGAGGAAATTTCGATGCACGTAGGCACACGATTGAAGGGCCGAACAGAGCCGTTAATGACGGCGATGATTGTCGGTATCCGAGACCATATCAAACCCATTTCCATAGTCGTATTTCAACCCACTTTATTCGGTATCCAAGGTAACTACCATCGCATGACAGTTGAGCGAGTGGACGAGGTGTTCGAGGTGATGGATGACGTTGCGTGAGTTTAGGTCGGCCCTCGACCGAGTCATTGACTTGTGTCCTGAGCGGCTCGATTCACCGTTAATCGTTGAGCATTTTCTTTGTGATGTGAATGCCGATGAATTGGAAATTACCGAAGTTGAAGGCGATGAAGTCGTATGGCTAGAGCCGAGCTGTTAATCGATGACCCGCTAATATTTGCGGGTTTTCCAGATGATAGGGTCGGTCGTGACAACAAGTTATTTCGTCGACGTATCTTCACAAAATTAGCCGATGATTTACGCGATGTTATCGCTGGAACGTATAAAAAAATACATGAAAGTGTCTCGTCACAAAAAGCGAATCATTACCTCTTAGACATTGAAACGAATTATGCAAGCGACCGTTTAGGGCTTGATTCAAAGGACGATGACGTGCGTGCGTTCGCTGTCGATAGAGTGGGGCGCGTGAAGTTGTACGGTAATGATATTAGCAGCTGTGAACAGGTGGCGTTGCGTTCAGGTATTCAACCGCCTCGCGATACCCTGCCAATGGATGCGAGATTGGCGCGGCTTCGATGCATTGATTGGTGGACACGTAAGTTACGAAAAGATTTAACCAGACGGCAAGAGTCGGCCGCGATTGATAACGGCATGGTGCATTGTAAGGCTAGCAAGTATGTGAGTCATGGCACAGTTGAGCGAGTTCAATTAGCGATACAAAGGAATAAAGCGTTTTTAGAGTCTATGATAGCAATCAATGACAGCGGTCAGGAATACACGTTGTCAGAGTTGCAGGAGCTATCAGTATCGAACCCGGCACTAAGACGTAACGAATTGATGTGTCGATTATCTGGGTTTGAAACAATAGCGAATGACATGGGATACGTTGCCGATTTTTATACGTTAACGTGTCCGTCACGGTTTCATGCAAGGCTATCGAAAACAGGAAATGAAAACCCGAACTACAACGGCGCAACACCACGAGACTCACAGCAATATCTGTGCGGTGTGTGGTCGCGAGTCCGAGCAAAGTTACATCGTCAAGGCTTACCAGTTTTCGGATTTAGAATCGCTGAGCCGCATCACGATGGCTGCCCCCACTGGCATATGTTGCTATTCATGCCTAATGAACAACGTGCCGACGTTCAAGACGTTCTATTCCATCATGCCATTAAGGACACCCCAAACGAACCCGGGGCCAAAGAGCACCGATTAAAAATTGAGGAAATCGACCCGTCCAAAGGGTCGGCGACCGCCTACATTGCAAAGTACATTTCAAAGAACATCGACGGGGAAGGCCTCGAAGATGCTGACATAAAAGCCGCTGCACTCGTCCGAGCGTGGGCGAGTGCGTGGGGTATACGACAGTTCC
Organism: Gammaproteobacteria bacterium; assembly: GCA_965243205.1. GTDB lineage: Bacteria > Pseudomonadota > Gammaproteobacteria > Eutrophobiales > Eutrophobiaceae > CBDEUK01. Next base: position 347,832 of record CBDEUK010000002.1, on the reverse strand, counting down.
AGCAAATCGGCGGCCCACCTGTTGGGGTGTGGCGTGAACTTCGTCGTTTACGTAACGAAGTCGATTCCGAATCGATTGAACGCGTACGCTATGCCGCTGATGTGGGTAACTGGGCTGATTACGTACGTGCACAAGGTGGCCCTGTTACACAACGTAAAAATCTGAAAATTCACGTATGTAAATCATGGTCGGACGAACCGGGTCGTTATGGTGAGCCGATAGGTGACATCGTTTACGGCGTGACCGATAACATTGACGTGATCTTAACCAGACTCCATGAGTGGCGTGTTGTACGAGATTCAAAACAAAACGCCCCTTGGAGTCCTGTCAATAACTGTACGCGGGAATTACCCGCTACCCCCGTAAATTTTCACGAATTATCACAACCCCCGCCGGAGGTAACACTTTGAACCCTGATATCGACCAACAATTACAGGCTATTCAAGCCGAATTAACCAAAGCCAATGAATCGGTAGGTTCCCGCATGTTGTTTGCTCAACAACGTGCGATTCCGTTGATGTTGGAGCTGGTAATACTACTCAGAGAGGTGCTTAAAAATGACTGAGCCGACGAATGTCATCGGGCGAATCGATTGCCCTAACTGTGGCGCGGAATGCATCGTAAAGCAATCGTCAAAACGTAAGTGGGCCACGTATACATGCGGCGCGTGTGGCTCTCAGCACTTCGCCCGTTCCAATAAATCCGACCAATTAATCCGACAACGTATGAGACCTATAGACGATGGAAAACCAGACCCAGACGAAAGTCACGAAGAAGAAATCGAAGAAGAAAACCTCGACCCGGTCGAGCCAACAGAGCCAGAGTCAGACCCAGAACCAGAGCCAGAACCAAACGACGAGTCAGAGCTCGACCGAACCGGGACATGGTGGAACCGCTGACCCGTTCGCAAACTTAAAAGCGAGAGCGGCACAGGTTGAATCGAATCAAGAGGGCGGTGGTGTACCGGGTCTTGAAGGTACGGTCATCACGCCAGAGGATGCACTCGAAGAAAACCGTAAAGCCGCAAAGGTATTGATAGAAACGGTCGTGGCTGCGCTGTCGATGCAGTACCCACAAATGGCGGCTATCTATACGCCGGACATCATCCAAGAGGGTGCGAGTAAATTAGCGCCCATCATGGAAAAGCCGTATTTCAAAGCCTTATTCGGTAACAGTGCTCAATCACTCAGCAAAGTATCCGATGAAATGTCGGCCGCGTTATTTTTTGGGCCACTGTTACTAGCAACAGTAACCGTGCTATGGCCTGAAGATGGTCAGCCAGTCGAGAGCAATTCCAGTCAACAATCTGAAAAACCAGCCGCATTCAAAGAGGCGGAGATTAACGCACCATCATGGGCGGAAGCGGAGAAAAGTACACATGCAAGTAAACGTAAATAATAACATCCATAAAGCCAATGTCCGGGCGTACTTCGGTCGCACCGGCATGGGTAAAACCACCAAACTATTAAACGACATCGCTGAACTAAAGCCGACTCGGTTGATGGTGTGGGATTTCAAACATGAGTTCGATTTAGATTCGACGGACAGTTGCGATAAATTGGTCAGTCACTTAACGAGCGTGTATGACAAGCCGTTCAGTAAAGCCTTTCGCCCGAACCAAGCCAGCCAAAAACATCGTTTAATGCAATTCGGTGTCTTTTGCGATACCGCGTACGAAGTCGCTAAACATGGCGGCCCATTGATGTGTGTCGTTGAAGAAATTCAGATGGTAAGTGAGCCGGGTTACGCCATTCCTGAATGGGAAAAGTTAGTATCAACTGGCCGTCAACATGGCTTGATTATCATGGGGACATCACAGCGTCCGACGGGTGTTGATAAAACCTTTTTATCGAACGCATCGCACATAACGTCATTCGGTCTTACGTACGAAGAGGATGCCAATCGCATCGCGAAAACCTTGCCCGGTGTTACGGCAAAAGAGTTGGTTGAACTACAGCCGTACCAGTACTTTTTCTTTGGCGATGGCATGCAAAAAGCCGAATTAAAAGGCCCGTAAAAATTTCTTTTTACGTATACGTAATAGCACTTGAATGAGGTTATGTAACGACCATGATTGCCGTGTAATTTTTTTTAACGAACGGGAGACCGACTCATGGCTACAAGTGTGAAATTGCCGACTGCTAATCAAATCGTTAACGGCGTTGTAATGACTGCCATCACATTAGCAATCATCAATCGAGTGCCACCACTGCGCCGCATTGTTAACGGCTAGTGAATGAACCGGGTTCCTACCCGGTTTTTTATTATTAACTTTTAGAGGGTTTATCATGGGTATTACTGCTTATCGTCGTTCTCAAGACATTTTGAATTACGCTCAAAATGCACAGGGTTTTATCAATCTGCATGAAGGTCGCGTGTATCGTGAAATTCACTGTCGATTATCAGGTACGTTAAATATCGGTACGGCGGCGGCAACCGCAGTATTGGAAGACGCGCCGTTCAGCTTGATTAAAAATTTAGAAATCATGGTCAACGGTAACGTACCAGTCAAAACGTTATCGGGTAAGGCGCTCAAAGAATTAAATATTCGTCGCGGCCGTGTTGTGCCGTACAACGTCGCGCCGGGAACTGCGACAGGTGACCGTCCATTTGAGGCGTATTTCTCTATCCCGTTGTGGATGCCTGAAGCCGGAGCCGCTCAAGATGCAACATTGCTTGATGCGACACGCGAGGGCGGAGTAACCAGTTTTACTCTAAACGTGGATTGGGGCGATGCGAGCGACTTAGTAACGCCAGCGGGAACAACTGTTTTAAGTTGGACTGTCGAGCCGACCATTGAAGTCATGAGTCATGACTTAGTGCGTAATAACAGTTTACAAAACAACTACGCGTTGCATCGTGAACGTACCATTTTAGTCAACATCAACAACACCAATGACCGATTAAAAGTCGACTTATTGTCAGGCGAAAATCGCATGGTGATGTCGGCAATGGTCATTGCTCGTGACAACGGTGTTCGTGCGAACGACATCATCAACAGCTTGATTGTTGAGACCGATTCAGAAGTCCGATTCAAGGAAACGGGCGCAATGAATCAGGCTCGTTATTCAATGAACCATGAAATCGCAACGCCTCGGACGGGTGTGTACTTCATCGATTTAGCACCGCGCTCGATGCCGGGTCATGGTCACGAGTTATCCGAGGTCGCAGCATACGACCTGTTCATGGATGTGAACGGCGGCGCGAATCACCAAGCGGAGATTATCGTACAAGAGATTATCGGCGGTTCTTCAGACCGTATTTAATCATTACCAAAATACGTTAATTAGCGAGGTAATGTTATGAACGCGTTCGATTCATTCGTACCAACTGGCCCGGGAGTCTCGGGCTGGTTTGGTGATGTACTGGAAGGTATCAAGCCAGCAGTAACCGAGGGCTTAGGGTTTAAAATCCGTGAAAAACTCGGCGCGCCGCAACCGTTTGACACGTTGCACGCACCGGGGCCGGAAACGGTTTTTGTCACTCAGTCAGCCCCACAACAAACCACCAATTCAAACAACGATGCATTGCTCTATGGAGCGGTCGCGTTCTTGTTTTTGATGGTGATGGATGACGATTGATGCCGCTGTTACTAATTGTCGGCGCAGCCAGTCTTTACACCGGTTTTCAGTCACGCGGAACGGTTGAAAAAGCCAAAGCCGCCGTTACTGACCAGCCGTATTTATTAGCCGCTGTCGGTTTTGCGGCCGGCATGTTGGTGAACGAGGTATTTGATTAATGGGTTTTTTTAGTGCGTTGTCCGGGGTGTCAGGTGGCTCGGGCGTGCCGTTTGTTGGCGATGGAAAAAGTCCATTCGAAGGTATTTTGGGCGGTGATGCTGCGCCATCGACCGCGTTATCTGAAGGGAATACGTCCTCGGTCAATGTGACGATTGGGGCTACAAGAGAGCCATTTAAAGAACGATTTACGGAGCAGGCACTATGGCTGATAGGCGGGTACATGATAGCGAAAACACTACTGAAAAAAAGGCGCTCAAGCTCGTAAAAACCCAATGGAATTACACCGCTCGACAATGGTGTGAGCCGGTTGAGTGGGATGAAATTTACGGCATTGAAGATTGCGCGCGAGATGTCATGAACGGTCATTGTGAGTTATACCACGCAACGGATGGCGAGACGGATTTCGGTTGCTGCGTACTGAGATATGACGGACTGGAATGTGTTGTTGTCGCCGTAGGCGGTAACTTTGGCGAGTTGCGTTTCATGATGGAGTTTTTACCGTTGCTTGAAGAAATCGGGCAGATAAAAGGGTGTAGCAGAGTTCGCGCTCATGTGAAGCGACCGGGCCTGATTAAAACCTATTTGGAAAATGGATTTGTCCCGGGTGAATTGGTGATGCTTAAACAGATAGATAAACGATGATTACTCGAATTCAAAATAAACTATTACCGTTTGCAGGGTATCGCGGTGGCGGTTCGAAATCCTCGTCGTCCAGTAACAGCACCACGAACACACGAACGATTAATGACACCTCGGAAGGGTCAGTCGTTGCCGACAAACCGAGCGCGACCGCGATTAAAGTCTCAGGCTCACCCGATTCGGATTTAACGTTTGAAATTACCAATCAAGGGTTACAGGGCGAGGATATACAACAAATTCTAGAGCCGGCCGGCGATGCACTTGAACAGGTATCACAGGACTTTGCTCGAACGAGTGGGGCTACTGCTGCACTCACAACAACGGTCGGTGAAATCGTTGAGTCAGGTCAAGAGACGTTCCGAAAACTCGCTGATAATTTATCAAAGCCCGAAGTTCAACTGGGTCTCGGTGCGATGGCGTACTTTTGGTTTAACCGTAAAAAGGGCCGTAAGAAATGAGCAACTTTGACGGGTTGCCCGTTCGTAAAATATCACTCGATTTATCAGTCGCTCGTAATTTAGAAGAGCTGACTTTTAGCTGTAATCAAATACGTGTGTCGTCCAACAGCGCGAATGCCTTAGCGAAAATTCGATTCAATCAAACACAAAACAAACCGATTGATATTTTTAACGGGCGACGGTTTACCAATTGGCCCACTAGAAAAATTTTTATTGATAACGATGCTCAAGCAGGCGCGGAATTAACGATTGAATACTGGACGGCTGTCGGTGATACGCAAATCGAAGACGATGCGTTGGTCGCTCAGATTGTTGGCTTAGTGAAAATCGATGACGCTGACCCTGTAAATATAGAGTTTCCCGTAGACCCGCAAATTCAAGGTATTACTGACCCACCAACACCGCCGACGATGGTGAGTCAATATTTTTTCGAACTTGTTAACAACAACTTACAAACCATCGTGCCACCAGCAACAAATGTGAATGGCATTAAGGTCTTGTTAGCCAGTGCGGCCAGTAGTGCATCGATGCGATTTATGGCGAAAAGTTCTGCTCCGAGTTCGTACACCGATACAGCGGCGCACACGTTGATGATGGTCGTGGGTGGAACAACAGGAAATTTAGAAAGGGTGATTATTATTCCTGCCGGTTTGGGTATTTACGTTCAACAAAATGCCAATGCCAACTCGTGGGTGGCGTTGGAATATGAGGTGCTCTAATGAGTAATAAATTCGACTTATTACCGATTCGTAAAATCGATATTGATTTATCGGTTGCGCGTTCACTGTTTGAATTAAACGTTCAGTGTAACGAGTTACGAATCCGTTCATCATCGCCCGGTGCTAAGGCAACGTTACGATTTAATTCAACTGAAAATGTGCCGGTTGATATTTTTAACGGTCGTCGGTTTGAGAAGTGGCCGACCACCAAGCTATGGCTAGCCAATGAAGCGCAGCCAGGTAAAACATTAACCATTGAGTTTTGGTCTGTGAATGGCGAGTCACGCATTAGAGATGATGCGGTGTTAATGGAACAGAACGAAGATTTTCCACTGAAAATTAGCAGCGATATTGATTTATCGAATACCCTTTCGGCGCATAACGCACTCAACAATACCAGCATGTTTACCATCGTGCCGCCAGCTACGAATGTCAACGGTATAAAAGTTTACTCTATCGATATGGTCTCCATTTCGCCATTAATGCGAATTATGTACAAAGCCACCACGCCAGCGGGATTCGATGATGGTAATGCCTGCACGTTGTTGATGGTCTCGGCCGGTCGTCATGACCACAAGGAGCCGATGTTCATTGTTCCTGCAGGAAACGGGATTTATTACAACCAAACGAATACCAGTTGGGGACGTTATTCACTCATCTACGAGGTACTTTAATCATGAAACAGTTTGGAACTAATCCGAGTAATACATCGTCGCGTGCGCGCAAGCTTCAAGGTTTGGTTTATCTGCAAATGCTAGCGACAGGTGGAAAGAATTTTGAGCAGGCAATGAACGATGTATTAGCCGATTTTAAAACCTGTTGCACGTTCTTAAACGATAACGTGACCGACGATGATTTAATTTTTATGACAGCTCAACAGAAGCAAGAACAAGAAACGTTGCGACTGGCGAATGCTGAAAAGATACGGATTAAATCGGATGACTTGAATAAAAAACTCGGTAACAAAGAAATTACCGAGGCTCAATTTCATCAGCAGTTAAACGATTACATAGCATCATTGAACAATGAGTCGGGCGGGTAAACTTTTAGCGGCCGCGACGATTGTCGGAGGTGTTCTTTATGCTCGACAGGCTCAAGGCAAATCTAATCCACTCGCGGATGGTCTTCTTGATGGTGGATTTCTGGACGATGATTTTTTGGATTTTTTCAAACTTGGTTCGTTCGACAGTGACACCGTTTTTACTTTTCCCACTGTATCGAATACCGCAGGCAATCGGGAGGCTGAATTGGAAACTGTAAATGAATTCCCCATCGTTGACCAAACTCAATCCGTTGATTGGGACAAGATTCGATATTTCACGCCGGCTGAATTTGGCGGTAATGAAAATCTAAAACACATTGACCCGCGCATCATTCATGCGTTGGATGATATGCGGCATCGCTTAGGTAAACCGATTCGAATTTCACCCGCGCCCGGTGCATTGTTTCGATTAACCGGTTCGAAAAATTCACGTCATTATGCGGTCGGTCGTTTGTCCGATGCGATTGATATATTTCCTGAGAGTAGTTTGCGCGAAGCGTACAACGCAGCCGTTGAAGTGTCGGCGATTGGTGGTATCGGTGTGTATCCCGACTGGAAACCGCGCCCCGGTATGCACATTGATGGACGGCCACGAAAGGGCGGTCGTGTTGCGAACTGGATGGGACGTAATCAACCGGGCGGCGGTCAGTTTTATGCGGCCATTGATTGGGGTTTTATAGACCAAGTAGCGGGTAGGGCATGAAAAACGATTCTAATACGAAAAAAATGATCTTGTCAGGCATCGTGATTGGCGGCCTGTTGTGGTGGTGGAAGTCCGGGAAGTCCTTATCTGGGCTAAATTTGGGATCTTTCGGCAGTGTTTCACCGAGTGATGCAAGTAGTACGTTCGTCGGGGCTGATGGTGATGGTTTTACTAGTGGCAGTGTATTCGATGATTTTTTTAAAGATTTTGGCATTGCGAGTGTTGGCGGTAAAGATGGCGGCGGTGCGCCGGGTAGCTTTGAAATTGTGATTGACCGAGGCTGTCGTTGTCCTGATGACCCGTTGTTCGGTCTTGATGGTTCGGTTCGCTGTACAACATGCCCTTAGATGAATTATTGAAACTGTTATCGGCTGGTGGTGACTTTTCATCGGCGTTGATTATTTATCTTATCTATCGCAATGAACAACGCATCAATGACGTAGCAGATAAAGTCAGTAAGTTAACCAAACGTGTGATTAATTTAGAAAGTGAACTAACGCAAGAAAACCCTATAAATACAGGCTCAAATCATGATTGAAATATTAGCAACAACTGTTTTACCAAGTTTAGTTCCTGCTGTTGTCGATACTATAAGAGGTGTAGTTGCTAAGGTCACAGGCTCAGCCGGTGGTCGTCCGCAAAACGTTGAAGAAACGATTCAGTTAATGAATGCGGAAACCGAGCGATTAAAAGCCTTAGCCGACATCGACAAACCGTCGGGCAAGGCATCGCAATGGGTCACTGATTTACGCGAGTCGTCTCGTTACATCGCCACATTTTTAATTTTACTGATGGCGTTTGTACTTGTTGTTATGAACTCACCACACGCTCAAAGTACTTTAAATATAGGCTCTAGCGCGTTTTTCTTTTTGTTTGGTGACAGAGTTTATCTACATATAAAAAAGAACGACGTTGTAAATACTAAACCTAAGTAAACAATAATTCGTATTGCTTCGGCTTCATTTCAGAGTGCCGAATATTCCCCAAGTTTTGCCGGATAAAATCCAGTCCTTCAATTTCTGGCGCTGTGAACCCATGTCGTAACCCGGGCGGGTACAGTTTGAAATCTCTTGGATTGAGCCGCCATCCATGCCAGCCGGGGTGCAAATAATAACCACTGTATGATGCAATCAATCGCTTCGCCCAGAGAGGCCAAGCGTTGTTTTCATGCCATCGTTTTATCGTTTTGGGGTGTTTTGCCACCAATTCGGGGATGGTTTCAAGGTTATAATTGCTATCCCAATAAAAATATTTGTCGTCTGCGTACCATGCCGCGTCCTCAATAATGCTGGTCATTAGTAATTCCTTCTTTTTGTAATTATCGCAGGCGTACTAAACAATTAGACGGAAAAGGGGTTGTTTTTACAATTACCCATAAGTAGTACATAAAAATCAATGACATAATTAATTTAACATAATATACATTATGCGATAATAATAATATGGCATTATTAGCTTAATTATTGAGATTTTTTGCCGATAAACTTTAGAGAAAAAATATTTTTAGTAATAACTTCTGAGCTACAAATTGACTAATCTTGAAGAGATTTCTGACCGATTTTTTAAAAACGGAAATATATTATTGGTATCCAGATTAAATCAATCAGGATTACCGATAAGTTTTGTGTCGCCAAATATTAATGAATTATTAGGATATGTTAGTGACGAATTAATTGCTGAAAATAAAAGTTATATCGATTTAATCAGTATTGATGATTTAATTGAATTTCAAGATAGATTGTTGGAATTAAGTTCGAAACAAATACAATTTCTTGAAATTGAATATCGTCTAAAACAAAAAAATGGTGATGAATTATTAGTCAAAGATACAATTACGCCAGAGTTTGATGATTCAGAAAATATTATTGCCTTTCATAGTCGTATAGAATCAATTACGGATAACCAAGATACGATCAATGAGCTTTCTCAACAAGCTCTAATCGATACATTAACTCAAATACCAAATCGTAAAAATTTAGAAGAAATAGTAAACAAACATATTATTAATTCTAAACGTAATAAAAGTTACAGTTGCTTGATTATCGTTAATATTGATCGTTTCAAATTTATAAATAATCAATACAGTTTTGAAACAGGTGACAAATTATTAGAGCTTGTAGCTAATCGTTTAAAAAAAGTTGTTCGCAAAGAAGATTATCTTGCCAGGATAAGTGCCGATGAATTTGTTTGTATTATTTCTGGACTTAATCAAGATAAAGAAGCCGCATTAAAAAACGCAAAAAAAATTGCTACTAAAATAAGAGATATTATTGGAGCACCATACAATATAGATGAGATGGTGATTAAAATAAGTTCTAGCTCAGGTATTTGCTTATTACCTGAACAAGATTTCAAAGCACAAAAAATATTAAATTTTGCTGACATTGCACTTACACATTCAAAAAGCAGTGGTCAAAATAATATTCAAAGTTTTGATGAACAAATGCGCAAAAAAAATAAGCATTGGTTAAACTTAGAAAAAGATTTGATTTATGCACTTAACAACAAAGAATTAGATTTGCATTTTCAACCTATTGTTAATAAAGATAGAAACATTATTGCTTTTGAATCATTATTAAGATGGGAGCATTTAACAAAAGGTAATATCCCTCCTACCGAATTCATTCCTATCGCTGAAAGCACAGGTTTATTACAACAGTTAGGCGAATATGTAATTGAAAAAGCTTGCGAACAATTGTCTATATGGCAGCAAGAAAATGTTATCTGTGATGATCGAATTCAATATTTATCAGTAAATGTAAGCCCCAATCAATTTTGGCACACCAATTTTGAAACACACCTTAAAGAAAATATTCTCAGTAAAAAAATTGATCCTAAACATTTATTGATAGAAATTACTGAGAATATATTTGTAGGCGATATAGAAACTGCGATTGATAAAATTAATGATATCAAAAAATTAGGTGTTAAAATCGCCTTAGATGATTTTGGCAGTGGTTATTCTTCTTTAAGTTATCTAATGAAATTACCTATTGATATTGTGAAACTTGATCGTGCGTTCATTCAAGATGTTCATCTAGATGATGTTAAAGCTACGATTATTAAATCAGTTTGTGAGATTGCAAAAAAATTAAAACTCAAAGTCATTGCTGAAGGTCTAGAAACCACAGAAGAGTTACAAGTATTAGTACGATACGATTGCGATGCTTATCAAGGCTTCTATTTCTTTAGACCTGCTAACTTAGTTAACTTGAAAAAAATTCTACAGATCAAACCACAGATTGGCTTCAATGACTTTAATAATACGGTTGAGCTACCCACTGACAAACAAAATGCTCACGTATTTAATATTTAATAAATCACTAACTGCCTAACAAGTTCAGTGTGCGCCAATACTTCAGCTATTTCAGCTTTGATACTATCTTTAGTATTTTTATTCAGTTCAGGATCATCACGGGTTAACACAACAACTGTAGCTGGGTGAATGAATAAATCCTTGGTGTGATAACACTCCTCCCCTGCTTTTGGTAATTCGCCATCTAAGTGATAACCTTTTTCTAATCTATCGTGTGAGATAACTTCAATTTCATCTTTAATAGCGATCGTTTTAGAAAGGTATTCATCGCATTGCGGTAATCTAAATCGGGCACTCTCTATAACGGTCTCCGATAAGTTAATTAAATTGGATGCTTGAGAAGATAAATCTTGGCTACTTGCGCCCTCTTCTAAACTATCAATTAATTTATTCGCTTCTATTTCATATTTCGCTAGTAATCCTGCTGCTGTTTGTATCTGATGTTTTTCTGAATCGGTTTTAAGTTGGGTTCTTTGAACACTTGATACCTCATCCTCCGTCATTGTTCCACTCGAAAAAACCTGGAAAGGAAATGATAATGAGATAACAATGGCACCTATATTCAATTTATTAACTACAGACATTTACGACCTCTTAAATATTTTAATCTTATTACGATACACTAATTGATAATTATTATCATTAACCAAGCTGATTTCTTGTTATGGACATAAAACTCAACGAAGAATTTCCTTTAAAACAAAATTTATTTTACTTAAATCATGCTGCTGTCTCTCCTTGGCCAACGAGAACCTCTAATGCAGTAAAAGATTTTGCTAATGAAAATACAATTTCTGGCGCGCAGAATTACCTAACGTGGATAGAGAAAGAATCTCAACTAAGGTCTCAATTAAAAAACTTGATTCATGCTCAATCTGAGGATGAAATTGCTTTATTAAAAAATACCTCCGAAGCCTTATCGGTTGTAGCTGAGGGCATATCGTGGAAACAAGGCGATAATGTTGTTAGCTCGAATCAGGAATTTCCTTCGAATCGCATCCCGTGGTTAGCGCAAAATAAACATGGTGTTGAATTTAGAGAAATCGATATCATAAATTGTGAATCAGCTGAACAAGCTCTAATAAACGCTTGTGATGAAAAAACACGTTTAATATCAATAAGCTCAGTTCAGTATGGAATTGGATTAAAAATTAATTTACAACAATTAGGTGATTTTTGTCATTCAAATAACATCTTATTTTGTGTGGATGCTATACAAAGCCTCGGCGCACATGAAATTGATGTTGAAAAAAATCATATTGATTTCATGATGGCTGATGCTCATAAATGGCTAATGGGACCAGAGGGAATCGCATTATTTTATTGCAGGATGAATCAACAAAACCCCTTGGAATTACGTCAATTTGGTTGGCATATGATTGAAAATGCAGGTAACTATGATGAAAAAAACTGGTTACCTGCAAATAATGCAAAACGTTTCGAATGCGGCAGCCCAAATATGCTCGGTATACATGCACTTTCTGCCAGCCTTTCATTAATCGAGGAGGTAGGAATATCGAATATCCGCTCTGCAATATTAGAAAAAACTGATTATCTCATCGATTCATTAAAATCTTCAGGTTTTAAAATCATCACTCCTGAAAATCATCAACATCGTTCTGGGATTGTGACATTTAAGATTGAAGGTGTAGACATGGAATCCTTATACAAAAGACTTATGGCTCAAAATGTTATCTGTGCTTATCGAGGAGGTGGAGTCCGTTTATCCCCACATTTTTATACGCCTATGAATATAATCAAGAAATCACTTGAAATAATTAATTTAAATATATGATTTTTAAGTATTTTATACCTTAAAGAGTTGTTGGAAATTGAATGTCGTTTGCTCAGCTAATTGTTCTAGGCTCACTCCTTTTAATTCAGCTAAGAACTCAGCTACATACCGTACAAATGCAGGCTGATTTTGTTTACCACGCTTAGGTACAGGTGCTAAATAAGGAGAATCCGTTTCGACTAACATTTTTTCCAATGGCACTTTTTTCGCCACATCTTGTAAATCTGTAGCATTTTTAAATGTGACAATACCTGAAAAAGAAATATAGAAATTCATCTCCATGGCTTTTTGTGCTGTTGCCCAATCTTCAACAAAACAATGCATCACTCCACCTATGCTATCAGCGCCCTCTTCTTGCAGAACTTTTATCGTATCTTCCTTAGCATCTCGTGTATGGATAATCAGTGGCTTTTGAGTAGATTTTGCTGCTGCAATATGAGTTCTAAATCGCTCTCTTTGCCATTCTAAATCGCCTTCACTACGAAAATAATCCAGGCCTGTCTCACCAATAGCAACGACTTTAGGATGATTGGCTAAATCTTCGAGGTTTTCTAGAGTGACTTCAGGCGACATTTCTGTATTTGGATGAATTCCTACTGAAGCATAAATACGGTCATCACGTTCTGCCGTCGCTAAAACATCTGGAAACGTTGGTAAATCTACTGAAACACAAAGCATTTTAGCAACATCTGCTTGCTCTGCATTTTCCATTACCTCCGCAAAGGCAATATCTTCAAGCATAGGGATATGACAGTGAGAATCGACTAATTGAACCATAACAACATTATGGTCACCGAATATTAAACAACGGTGACGTAGTAAATTTAATTAAAGAGTATGTGTAGAGCGGTCAGACTGTAATGCACCTGCAAGTTCTGTTTCTATGCGTTTACGAGTTGCGCCTTTATCCAGTTCACTGAACTGTACACCAATACCAGCAGTCTTATTACCTTGAGCCCCTTTCGGTGTAATCCATACAACTTTACCTGCGACTGGTAATTTTTCTTTGCTATCCATCAATGTTAATAGCATAAAGACTTCATCACCTAATTTATATGCCTTTGCTGTAGGGATGAATAAAGCACCATTCTTGATAAACGGCATATATGAGGCATATAGAGCACTCTTATCACGAATACTTAAGGACAAAATACCTTGTCTTGGATCACGACCACCTGGTGCACTCACTATTTGCTACCTCCGCATCTATACGTTCATTTGCTCAATGTTAACGATTGCCAATGTAAAATGAATTCTTCTAGTAAGCCTTGAGTGTTAAAACTAGTCGTACTCTGCAGTTGTTGTTTCAATTCATTTAACAATCGACAGCATGTTAATAACGAAAACATATCTAACTTAGCCACTAAATGTAGCAAATTTTTTACCATATCTCTATTACTTACTCTTGCTTTATCAGAAAGTAGTTTAAGTTTAGCCATATCCAGGAAAAAGCTTTGTAATGTATTTACAATTTCTGAAGCACCGATACTGTTCCAGCGCTCGGCTATACTTATCGGCTCGATTTGTTGTTTTTGTAATAAATTCAATTCTTTGAGAATAGTATCCCTCTCTTCTAACTGCTCTGACTCGATCAATGATTTAGCTGCTAGCGGTGCTGAGGTAATCATCATGGCTAATTCAAGCTCAGATTTATCTGAAATATTCTGCTGTAGCCATTCCTGTGAGTCTTTTGAATTGTCATAGCTAAATGTTATTTCCTGACAACGACTTCGGATAGTAATGGGTAATAATTCAGGTTTATAAGCAACTAGTAATAGTAAAGAATCTGCAGGTGGTTCTTCTAATGTTTTGAGTAAACCATTGGCTGAGCTACGGTTCATTGCTTCAGCTGGTTCAATAATCGCTATTTTTTTTCGACCATACTGACTGGTGTACTGTAAAAACTCTATCAGCTCTCTAACTTGGTCAACTTTGATTTGCTTGCCCTCTTCTTCTGGCTGCAGCAAAGAATAATCAGGATGATTGCCGGATTGTAATAAGTGCCAATCTTTAGAATCGCTTTCATTTACACCGTTATCAGTAAAATTATCTGTAAGTATTGCAGTCGCAAATTGAATAGCAAATTGTTCAATACCTAAGCCTTGTTTACCTGTTAGCAACATAGCATGCGGTAAGCGATCAGCATCATAGAGTGCTTTCGCTCGTAACCATTGTTCAGTTTGCCAAGGATATACGTTCATTTACAAACACCTGTTTTGTAATAAACGATGTAAACTAGATTGAATATCATTAATCGTTCTGTTTGAATCAATAATATGAAACCGTTCTGGCTCTTGCTGTGCTAATTCTAAATATTTATTACGAACTTTATCGAAGAATTGAATCTCTTCACTTTCAAAACGATCAGCCGCTCCTCGTTTTCCTGCCCGTTCAAGGCCTACCTCAACCGGCAAATCGAATAACAAAGTAATGTCAGGGTTAATGTCTGAATGAACCCAATCTTTTAGGCGTTGAATCTTTTCATCTAATATTCCGCGGCCACCACCTTGATAAGCAAAGCTAGAATCAGTAAATCGATCACATAACACAACCTTACCTTGTTCTAATGCTGGTTTAATAATTTCATTAATATGCTGAGCTCTTGCTGCAAACATTAATAATAATTCAGCATCATCTGAAATATCATTTTGGAATTCAGTCGATAATAAAGTATCACGTATAGCCTCACCTAATTTAGTACCGCCAGGCTCACGCGTATGAATAACTTCAAACGAGTTTCTGATAAAGAAATCTTTTATAAAATCTATGTGCGTTGATTTACCTGCACCTTCAATTCCTTCTAATGTAATAAACCAAGAATTATTATTCATATTATTAAAGTTAGATTATTTCTTTAAGATATATTTTCGTACTGCTTGGTTATGCTCTTTCAAGGTTTCAGAAAAATAATGTTTGCCATTTCCCATAGAAACAAAAAACAATGTTTTTCCATCATTTGGATGTAATGCTGCATTAATTGCAGCACGGCCTGCAATTGAGATCGGTGTTGGCGGCAAACCTTTATACACATAAGTATTGTAAGGTGAATCAATAGAAAGATCTTTTTTACGTATATCGCCATCGAAACTTTCTCCTATCGCATAAATAACAGTAGGATCAGTTTGTAATTTCATATCTTTTAATAAACGCCGCACAAACACTCCTGCTATCTCAGGACGTTCTTCAGAAGCAGCCGTTTCTTTTTCAATGATAGAAGCCATTATCAACGCTTCGTAAGCTGATTGATAAGGCAAATTTTCTGCTTTTTGTTGCCACTCTTCTTCGAGCACTTTATGCAAACGTTTGTTAGCTCGTTTTAAAAAATCGATATCACTTGTGCCGTTCGGAAAACTATATGTATCTGGATAGAATTGACCTTCAGGATGCACACCTTCTAGCTCAAGTTTTTCCATTATTTCTTTAACTGATAATTCATCGATTGTTTGTTTCAATCGTTTATGATTTTTTACCGCTTCAAATACTTGGCGATAATTCCAGCCATCAATCAAAGTAATTCTATATTGAACAACTTTACCATCGATAAATTGTTGAATTAGTTGTGTTGGCGTGGTGCCAGGTAATAATTGATATTCACCCGCTTTAATTAAGTTTGCTTGATTACTTCTTTTAGCTTCAAATAGAATGTACTCAGGTTTTGATATAATATTTTTTTCGGCTAATTCATTTAATACATCTTTTAAATTACTACCAGATTCAATTTCAAAATTGATTTTTTCGGATAAGTTTATAGGAGATGCAAGATATTGTTGTTTATCTTGCCATAGATAATACGCACCAATGATTGCAGCAATAATAAAAATTAAAAAAACATAGCCAAAAATCTTTTTCATGTCGTTAATTATATATTTGCAATCATATTATGTTGAATTAAATGTTCTCTAATGGATTTAGATTGAATCAAATTATTAAATCGAATATTACTTAATTGATTTACTGGACAGATACCTATAATCGAATTTGTAATAAAACATTCTTCCATTTGATTTAAATCCGAAATAACCATAGACGATTCGGTGGTTTTAAAACCAAGTTTTTCTGCATGTTCTAATACCACTTCACGTAATATACCTTTTACACCAGATTTATTAAGCTCAGGTGTGAATAATGTTTTATCTTTAATAAAAAATACATTACTCATTGTACATTCAATGATTTTATCATTTTCATCCAATAATAATCCTTCAAAAATAGCCTTATCACTCCATTCACTACGTGCCATTACTTGTTCTAATCGATTGAGATGTTTACTACCAAAAAAAATTGCTTGTTTGGATAGTCGTAGGTCACAAATTCGCAACTTCACGCCATTTACAATCATATCTTGAGGATAATCAGGCCAAGGGTATTTTACTAGAATTCGATTAGGGGATTGTTCAGTTGGTAATCCATAACCTCTTCCACCAACTCCCCTCGTTAAAATTATTTTGATTATGCCTCGATCGATTGATTGAGAAAATTCAAATAATTCATTTTTAATGATATTAATGTTTTGATTTGGAAATTTTAGAAGATCCGCACTATTCGTTAATCTAGAAAGATGCTTTTCTAGAAGTAAAGGCTGTCCATTAACAACAGCAATGGTTTCAAACAACCCATCACCATATTGCAGACCTCTATCATGAATCGATATCGAGTCTGTAGGCTGACCATTTATTAGGATATTATTTTGAGAATCTGGCCGAGTCATGGCCATAGTGTATAGTATTCTTAAGAATTACACGCGTTTAAATATAACGGTTCCATTGGTGCCGCCAAAGCCAAATGAATTTGAAAGACAAACATTCATTTCAATTGGTTTTGCTTCATTAGCAGCGTAATCTAAATCACAACCATCACTTGGGTTATCTAAATTAATGGTTGGTGGAGCGACTTGATCATTTAAGGCTAGAATTGAATAAATAGCCTCTACACCACCAGCGGCGCCTAATAAATGACCAATCATTGATTTGGTTGAGCTCATTACCAAGTTCTGCGCATGCTCACCAAATGTTGATTTAACTGCCATGGTTTCAGCTATATCACCAGCAGGGGTAGAGGTTCCATGAGCATTAATATAATTCACTTGTTCTGGGTTTATGCCTGCATCGTTTAATGCGTTATTCATACAACGAGATGCACCTTCACCATTTTCTGATGGTGCAGTCATGTGGTAAGCGTCACCACTCATACCGTAACCAATCATCTCGGCGTATATTTTTGCACCGCGTTGTTTTGCATGCTCATATTCTTCTAGTACTAAAACACCCGCACCATCGCTTAATACAAAACCATCACGATCTTGATCCCAAGGACGAGAAGCAGTTTCTGGGGAATCGTTTCGAGTCGAAAGAGCCTTAGCATTTGCAAAACCGGCTAATCCACAAGGAGATGTTGCCATTTCAGCACCACCAGCGACCATTACATCAGCATCACCATATTGAATAATACGAAATGCATCACCAATATTGTGAGTACCCGTGGTACACGCTGTTACGATAGAAAAGTTAGGGCCTTTCAATCCATAACGAATCGAAAGATTACCTGAAATCATATTGATAATATTACTAGGGACAAAGAAAGGGGATATTTTTCGTGGCCCGCCATTAAGAATTTGCTCAGTGCCCTTTTCTATTCCAGGTAAACCACCAATACCTGAACCAATCGCAACACCAATACGAGTTGCATTATTATCGGTGACTTCAAGACCAGAGTCTTCAATCGCCTGAATGCCTGCAATCATTCCATAATGGATAAATGGATCCATTTTACGCTGGTCTTTTCTAGAAATATATTGCTCTATATCCAAGTCTTTGATTGAGCCTCCAAAACGCACAGGAAAATCGCTCACATCAAAGTGCTCAATAGGCGCAATTCCACTTTTGCCTGCTAGAATATTATCCCAGCTTTCACTAATTGTATTACCTACTGGTGAAACTATACCCAATCCAGTGACAACAACTCGTCGTTTACTCAATTCGTTACCTCGGATACTTAAAGTTCGTTAAATAAAGCAAAGGCCGCGCAGAAACTACGCGGCCTTGTGCTGTGTAGGACTATAGATTAACTTTGATTTGCGTTAACGTAGTCAATCGCTTGTTGTACTGATGTAATTTTTTCAGCTTCTTCGTCTGGAATTTCAGTTTTAAATTCTTCTTCTAGAGCCATTACTAACTCTACAGTATCCAAAGAATCAGCACCAAGGTCATCAACGAATGATGCTTCATTAGTAACCTCTTCATCTTTAACACCTAATTGTTCTACTACGATTTTTTTTACTCGTTCTTCTACACTGCTCATGATGGAAATGTCCTCCGTTGTAGGCCTACTGGCCCAAATGCGTGTGTAAGTTTAGTGAAAACAAAATATCTTGCAAGTTAGAGTCTTTTCAAAATATTTTTATTAATAAATTCAAATAATTATATTTATAATTTAAAGTTAATTCTAGATTTTTTACGCCATGTACATACCGCCATTTACGTTAATTGTCTCGCCAGTAATATATGCGCCTGCATCACTGACTAAAAAAGTCACTGCTTTCGCAATCTCTTCAGGCTGACCTAATCTAGCTAAAGGAATTTGTTCAAGCATGGTGGATTTTTGTTCTTCAGTTAAGACGTCTGTCATGTCAGTTTGAATAAAACCTGGAGCAACTGAGTTGACCGTTATACCTCTTGATCCTACTTCTCTTGCTAGAGACTTAGTAAAACCGATCATTCCAGCTTTAGTAGCAGCGTAGTTGCTCTGCCCAGCGTTTCCTGATAAACCAACGACAGAAGTAATATTAATTATTCGACCATAGCGTTGCTTCATCATCCCACGCAATACGGTTTTAGTCAGATGGTATACTGAATTTAAATTCGTATTTATCACATCTGTCCACTCATCGTCTTTCATGCGCAACATTAAATTATCACGAGTGATACCTGCGTTATTAACCAATATTTGGGGGTTAATATCATTTTCTTCAAGAGCTTTTGCAAATTCTTCAATAGAAGATTGCTCAGATACATTGAGTACTAACCCATGCCCTTTAAATCCTTTATCTGCAAAATCTTGTTTAATAGCATCCGCTCCTTTTTGAGATGTCGCAGTTCCTACAACATTGACACCTAAAGAAGCTAATTCTAGAGCAATGGCTTTACCAATACCTCGACTGGCACCTGTTACTATCGCTTGTTGTTCAGTTAAATTCATTTTCTTTCAGTTTAATTTAATGTTTCTATTGCTTTATCAAATGAAGCTTTATCTAAAATTGGTAAACATGTTAGATTTCTATCGATACGTTTGACCAATCCTGACAATACTTTACCCGGACCACACTCGATCACGGTTTCAATGTTTTGTTCTGATAAATTACCAATGCATTTAGTCCATTGTACTGGTTTGTATAATTGTTCTATTAAAGATTCTTTAATAACATTTATGTCAGTATGAACATTAGCATCAACATTTTGAATCACCGATATAGATGATTCTTTGAATGTAATATCCGAAATAATATCTTTAAGTTTTTCTGCAGCTGGTTTCATTAATTCACAGTGCGATGGCACGCTTACAGGTAAGATAACAGAACGTTTAGCTCCAGCTTCTTTCGCTTCAGCTACGACTGCTTCAACAGCTGCTTTATGTCCAGCCACAACCACTTGCCCAGATGAATTAAAATTTGCAGCACTGACGAACTCATCGTTATTAGAAACTTTTTTACATAAATCAACTAAGACTTGATCTTCTAAACCTAGAATTGCCGCCATAGCTCCAACACCTTCTGGAACCGCTGCTTGCATAAATTGGCCACGAGTACGTACTAATTGAACAGCATCTTTAAATTCAATGGTGCCTGCAGCAACTAATGCAGAGTATTCACCTAAACTATGCCCTGCCATAACTTGAGGTAACGCATCAGACTGAGATATCCATAATCGATACAAAGCTATACTCGCTGTAAGTAAAGCTGGTTGAGTATTATCGGTTGAGTTTAACTCTGAATCAGGGCCTTGTTGTGTCATGTTCCACAAGTCAAAACCCAAAACTGAAGAAGCCTCTTCAAAGGTTTCTTTAACTAATGGAGAATCAGCAAAATCACTCAGCATACCAACTGATTGAGAACCTTGGCCTGGAAATATAAAAGCTGTTGTCATAATTTGTATCTTATAGTTTATACACTTAATAAATAACTAAGGCGGAACCCCAGGTAAATCCTCCACCAAAGGCTTCTAACAATATTTTATCACCGCGAGTAATTCTGCCATCCTTTACAGCGACATCTAAAGCAATAGGTACTGAAGCAGCTGATGTATTACCCGTATCAGCGACTGTTACAACAACTCTATCCATAGGCATCGATAATTTTTTTGCTGTTGCTGTTATGATTCGAATATTTGCTTGATGGGGAACTAGCCAATCAATATCTTCTTTCTCTAAGCTATTCGCTTCTAAGGTTTCATCAACAATACGTCCTAATGTATTAACCGCCATTTTAAATACTTCATTACCTTGCATATAAACAACTGAAGGATCGGTTTCTGTAATTGATTTTGCTGCACCAGGACCATTCGGGACTTTTAATAAGTTTTGATATTCACCATCAGCGTGAATATGTGACGATAAAATACCCGCTTCTTCATTCGCTTGCAGAACGACAGCACCTGCCCCATCACCAAATAACACACAAGTTGAACGATCCGTCCAATCAATAATCCGTGAATAAATTTCAGCACCAACAACCAAAACATTTTTTGCGCTATTGGTACGGATATATTTATCGGCGACGTTTAAAGCATAAATAAAACCTGTACAAACCGCCTGTACATCGAATGCAGGACAACCATGAATATTCAAACGTTGTTGTAATAAACAAGCTGTACTAGGAAAAACCATATCAGGCGTAGTTGTCGCGACAATAATAAGGTCAATCTCTTGTGCTGTTATACCAGCGGCTTTGATCGCTTTAAGAGCAGCTTCTTCAGCTAGGTCACAGGTTGATTGATCATCAGCTGCAATATGACGTTTTTTAATTCCAGTACGACTTTGAATCCATTCGTCCGTTGTATCAACCATGCTTTCAAGTTCAGCATTTGCTAATACTTTTTCAGGCAAATAACTCCCTGTACCGATGATTCGACTGAACATTAAACGGCCTCCCTTTCGATTAACAAATCTTCAAGCAAGTGGCCTATTCGATCAGGAACATTATGACCAACTTCCATGATCGCTTCTTCAATTGCATGAACGAAAGACAAACGATCAGCACCACCATGGCTTTTGATAACAATACCTTTTAGTCCTAATAAACTTGCGCCGTTATAACGTCTTGGATCAATTTTTTTTCTGAGCGATTTTAAAACAGGCATTGCTAATGTAGCAGCAAACTTTCCGTATAAAGATTTTTTAAATGATGCTTTAGCATGATGTCCTAAGAATTGTGCCACGCCTTCACTCGCCTTTAATGCGATATTACCGGCAAAACCATCACAGACAATAACATCGACTTCGCCAGTAAAAATATCATTGCCTTCAACAAAACCAACATAATTCAAATGACTATCCGATAATAAAGCTGCTGCTTGTTTTACACAGTCATTACCTTTGATTTCTTCAGCACCAACATTTAATAAACCAACTGTTGGGTTCGATTTTTCTTCAAGTGCGCTGGTAAGTTCAGAACCCATCACGGCAAATTGAAATAGTTGCTCAGAACTTGAATCTACATTAGCACCTAGGTCAAGCATTCGAGTATAACCTTCTATCCTAGGCATGATTCCACAAATAGCTGGTCGATCAATACCAGGTAACATCTTTAATACAAATCGAGCTGTCGCCATCAAGGCTCCAGTATTACCAGCACTAACACAGGCATCTACACGTTCTTGCTTAACCAAATCAATGGCTACACGCATAGATGAATCTTTTTTATTGCGAAGTACAGTAGATGGCAACTCATCCATCTCGACAATTTCAGAGGCATGATGAATTTCTATACGAGCAGAATCGTATTGTTTTTGTTTTGATAATTCGTCGACGAGTTTGTCTTCTTGACCAACTAAAACCAACTCTAATTCTGGAAATTTGGCTAAGGCGCTAATTGCGGCTGGAATAATCTCGGAAGGACCATGGTCGCCTCCCATAGCATCGAGTGCAATTTTTATATTCAAAGATTTCTCTTAATTATTATATTTTTAAACCAGCAGGGATAAACGTACCCGCTAGTGTAGAGGTCATTACAGACTAAGATAATTATTTAATTATTCTTCGTCGTCATCAACCTGAGTTTGAATAACTTGACGACCACGATAATAACCATCTGCACTGATATGATGACGACGATGGGTTTCACCAGATTCTGGCTCAATTGATAATGTAGTAGCCTTTAATGAATCATGTGAACGACGCATATCGCGACGTGAACTCGATTTCTTATTTTGTTGTACAGCCATGGTTTATGCTCCTATTTTGATTTTTGCAGTTGTTTAATCACTGCAAAAGGATTCTGCTTCTCACTTTTCATGGGCCGCTCCAGTTTAACTGGGCATTCATCAACACCATGAGTTGGCGATATTGGTAACGCCAATAATAATTCATCTTCAATTAACGCACTTAAACTCAGCTCATCTTCTGTAATGACAAGAGGTTCATACTCTGTCGGCAGTTCTTGAGCTACTTCATTATTGGCTACTATGGCCAATCGGTTTTCAGAATTAATATCAACTCTGACTTCACCCAAACAACGTTGGCACTGTAGACTTATAGTTGTCGAAATTCGTTCTTGAATGTAGTTTCGACCAAATTCATCTGTAGCAAACTTCAAACGGTACGTTACACTGTCTTCTGTATGTAACAACACGCTTCTTAGCCGTTCCATCTCTTTGAGGGGAAGTTCGCCTTCCAATACCGCTTCCGATTTTATCAAGCGAATTGGGTGTAATATATCTGCCGGCTCAGGTGACATTAGGCGCGCAAGTGTAGCCAGTGCATGCGTACGTGTCAAAAAAACCTATTAAAGTACATATATTATTGATATATATAATAATTTTTAAGCTAATTTATGACTAAAATTTGAGGATATTGCTATTTCTACTGCAAAAATAATTCTAGCTTCAACTTCACCCTATCGTAAGACTTTATTGCAACGCTTACGGTTACCATTTGATGTTGCCGCTCCAAATATTGATGAAACACCTAACACTGGTGAAACACCCGAAAAACTGTGTTTCAGATTAGCTCAAGAAAAAGCTGAAAAAATCGCGAATGAGCTATCTACAGGCCTGATTATCGCTTCTGATCAAGTTTTAGAATGTAATAATCAATTCTTAGGCAAACCTGGCAATTATGAAAATGCATTCAAACAGTTAAAGATAGTAGAAGGAAAAACAGTCACTTTTTATACCTCAATTTGCCTATTTAATGTCGAATCCAAACATATTCAACTGGATGCCGAAAAAATTCAGGTCAGTTTTAAAGCATTATCTGATGCTGAGATAGAACGTTATC
Source organism: Gammaproteobacteria bacterium (assembly GCA_965243205.1). GTDB lineage: Bacteria > Pseudomonadota > Gammaproteobacteria > Eutrophobiales > Eutrophobiaceae > CBDEUK01. The sequence continues at coordinate 323,933 of CBDEUK010000002.1, read as the reverse complement.
TAAAATTGGATGAACCTTATGATTGTGCAGGAAGTTTTAGATCCGAATCACTCGGGATCACATTAGTTGATAGTATCCAATGTGATGACCCGAATGCTCTAATTGGGCTTCCACTCATTAAATTAACTGCAATGTTACGTAATGAAGGAGTCCAACTACCTTAAATTTTATTTCAGTAATAGCTCTAGTTTAGGTGCCAAGGTATTTGCTATAGAAGCTCCAATACTTTCAGCAAAACGATCTAAATAATTTTCTTTCGGCGTAAAATCGATGATATCTTCAGCTTGTACAATTTCTCGTGCGACATAACTTGAACTACCTAAAGCATCAGCCAAACCTAAATCCACCGCTTGCTCACCCGTCCAGATCAAGCCTGAAAATAATGCATCATTATCATTAATACGAGAACCACGGCCTTTTTTTACGACATCGATAAACTGTTGATGAATATCATCCAGCAAACCCCTAACATGTTCTACTTCATCATGTTTTAATGGTGAGAAAGGATCAAGAAAACCTTTGTTTTCCCCTGCCGTTAATAAACGGCGTTCAACCCCAAGTTTTTCGATTGAATCCACAAAACCAAATCCTGACATAATGACACCAATCGAACCAATCAAACTTGCTTTATCTGCATAGATTCGATCAGCCGCAGCAGCGATGTAATATCCACCCGAAGCACATAGATCACTGATCACCGCGTAGACAGGTATCTCAGGGTGTAATTCACGCAAACGATAAATCTCGTCATTAATATAACCAGCCTGAACTGGGCTACCTCCTGGACTATTTATCCGTAAAATAACACCTTTTGTATTTTCATCCTCAAACGCATTACGTAGTCCAGTCACGACTCTATCTGCATTCGCTTCTGCTTGATCAGATATAATTCCTTTAATATTAATTAAAGCAGTATGTTTTCCATAACCGCTACTAAACGTATCGTTATTTTTTGACCACAAAATTAAAATAAAACCCAGAAAATACAAGGCAAATAAGCTGTAGAAAAAAATTCGCCAACGTCTTGCTGCCCGTAATTCGGCTACTGCTTCATGGGCAATTTGTTTTACCATTTTATCGTCAATATTGTCCGACATATTTGATTCCTATTTTTTCAAGATGATAAATTTAAAAATGAATTTTTATATACGTTCTAAAAATTGTTCTAAATCATGATTTAACGGTGCTTCTAAATGCAAAGGTTCTGTATAGTTTGGTAATGGTAATAGCATAGTATGTGCATGAAGGAACATACGCTTCAAACCAAATTTTTTAACTCGTTTGTTAAATTCTTTATCACCGTATTTAGAATCCATTGCTATTGGATGCCCCATATAATGAGAATGCACACGAATTTGATGAGTCCTACCCGTGATTAGTTCAACTTCTACCAAACTACCCAAATTGAATTGATGCAATCTATTAAAACGGCTAACCGCATGCTTCCCATTTGCATCCACTCTGACAATACGCTCCCCACTACTTAAAGTATTTTTTCTGAGTGGTTGTGATACTTCAAAATTCGATTCCCTTAAGTGCCCTTTTACGAAAGCAAGGTAATGTTTTTCAATCGTATGATCTTTTAAAACATTCTGAACTTGTTTTAAAACATTGGGTTGTTTAACCAATATTAAACATCCTGAAGTATCTCTATCCAAACGGTGCGCCAATTCTAGAAATTTAAGCTCAGGCCTCATGTGACGTAAATACTCAATCACGCCCGCTTTCTGACCTGAACCAGAATGAACAACCAGTCCACTGGGTTTATTAATGACTAATAACGCATCATCCTCATATAATAGTGAAGCTTCAATTAATGTAATGATTTTATTTGAGAAATATATCGCTTCTTGACTAGATTCTGGTAATTTTACAGGAGGAATCCTCACAACATCTTCTTCATCGACCCGATGGTTTTGCTTCACGCGAGAACCATTTACTCTGACCTCACCTTTTCGAATCATCTGATAAATCCGAGTTTTGGGCACTCCTTTAAGCTGTAATTGTAAAAAATTATCGATTCTCCGCCCTGCTTGCGAAAAATCGACGCTAACATATTGAACACCTGTGGTTTTTTGCATCATTAATTGATTACTATTCGGCTCTAGAGCATTGCTGCTTTGCCCTAAGATTGCTATATTAAGGAGTCGTGGAACAAACTTGAGAATAACATATCTCAGATTACAAGCTACTAAGGCTTAGAAAGCATAAAAGCGTAGCGAAACATATTTGTATCCAGTCTGGCTTATCAGTAGAAATACGAAATATAGCTGTAAGCGATTTTAAATCAGGCTAACTGGGCAAAAGAATTTTTAATTAATTATTTACATTCGCCTTTCTTAAGAAATAAGTAGGCCTATGAAAAGAAGACGATTACTAAGAAAAGTCTTCCATAAACACATACAAAAAACGTCTCCCTCGGGTGCTATATAACATAATACAGTCGAGCCAGCATGGTTCCTGTCTAAGCAACCTAATAGTCGGTTGAGACGTGTTGTAACAGGATAAAAACAATGAAAAGAATGCTTATTAACGCGACTCAGCCGGAAGAGTTGCGAGTTGCCTTGGTCGACGGGCAACGATTATACGATCTGGATATCGAAGCGACCGTGCGCGAACAAAAAAAATCCAATATATACAAAGGTAAAATTGTTCGACTTGAACCCAGCCTAGAAGCTGCCTTTGTGAGTTATGGCTCCGAACGACACGGCTTCCTACCCTTCAAAGAAATTTCCCATAATGTTCTTCGAGAACAAATGGTCGACGATGAAAAATCCTCTGGTCGTATCAATGTCAAAGAACATCTCAAAGAAGGTATGGAATTCATCATCCAGATTGAGAAAGAGGAACGTGGTAATAAAGGCGCAGCGCTAACCACCTCTATCAGTCTAGCCGGACGTTATTTGGTATTGATGCCAAATAACCCAAGAGCTGGAGGTGTTTCAAGACAAATTGAAGGCAGTGATCGAACTGAAGCCCGAGAAGCTTTGAATCAATTAAATATCCCCAAAGGCGTAGGATTGATTTTAAGAACCGCTGGTGTTGGTAAATCAATCGAAGAACTACAGTGGGATTTAGATTATTTATTACAAGTTTGGGATTCGATCAAACAAACTGCTGCGGCAAAAGAAGCTCCCTTCCTTATTTATCAAGAAAGTGAAGTGATCATTCGTGCTATTCGTGATTATTTACGTACTGATATTAATGAAATCTGGATTGACGACGAAAAAACATACCAACGTGCACGTGACTTTATGGAAATGGTCATGCCACATAATTTATCCAAATTAAAACTCTACAAAGAAAGCGATCCATTATTTACACGTTATCAAATTGAAAACCAAATTGAATCGGCATTTTCCAGAGAAGTTCGACTACCATCAGGTGGCGCGCTAGTTATTGATCACACTGAAGCCTTAATCAGTATCGATATTAATTCAGCTCGTTCTACGGCTGGTAGCGACATTGAAGAAACTGCATTAAATACTAATGTAGAGGCTGCGGCTGAAATTGCCAGACAATTACGTCTTCGCGATTTAGGTGGCTTAATCGTGATTGATTTCATCGATATGATGAATAATCGTAATCAACGTGAAGTCGAAAATGCTATCAAGGAACATCTAAAAGTCGATCGTGCAAGAGTTCAAGTTGGTAGAATCTCTCGCTTCGGTCTGTTAGAAATGTCTAGACAACGACTTAGACCATCCTTGGGCGATTCGAGTCATATTACGTGCCCTCGTTGTCAAGGTACCGGGACCATTCGCAGTACAGAGTCTCTAGCTTTATCTTTAGTCCGCTTAATTGAGGAGGAAGCGATTAAGGATATGACTTCTCGGGTTATTGTTCAGCTTCCAGTTGACGCCAGTTCGTTAATTCTAAATGAAAAACGTGAAGCAATTTTGAATGTTGAAAAGCAACACGATGTCGAAGTAACTATTATCCCTAATCCAAATTTGGAAACACCGCATTTCGAAGTCACTCGAATTCGACAATCTGAAGCGGACAGTAAAGAATATCAAAAACCGAGTTACCAAATGATCTCTGAGGTTGAAAGCGAGGTATCAGAAACGACAACAACACATCGTCGTAAACCTGTTGAGCAACCTGCGTTACAACAAGTCATTCCATCAACGCCTAAACCACCTTCTGTTGAAAAAACAGAAAAGAGTAAAGGTTTAATTTCACGTTTATTTGGTAGCTTATTCGGTATTCCTGAAAAGAAAGAAGAAAAGAAACCTCGTCGCGGTCGTGGTTCTGATAATAATCAGTCACGCCGTCGCGGCAATCGAAATCGTAATTCAGAAGATTCTCGAAATAACCGTAATAAACAGCAAGGTAATTCAAATAATCGTCAACGTAATAACAATAGACGAAACTCGAATCGTCCAAATAATAAAAATTCAAAAACAAAAGATATTGAACAAAAAAATAATACTGAAGCCAATTCTGATAATTCAGTAAAAAAATCTGAACGTAATAATCAAACACGTTCAGATAATTCTTCTCGTAATCGTGGTAGAGGTCGTGGGCGTAATAATCAAAATAGACGTCGTGATGAAAATCAAAAAGAAGCTGTTCAACAAAAAGAGTCTAATATAAGCACAGCAAATAGTTCTCAAACGGACTTAAAGGTAGATAACAGTGTTAAAACAGATGCTGCTTCCGCTAATACAAAAAGTGAATCCATTAATAGTAATGACAATACTTCACAACAACAAGTTGAGCGTATGGATAGAATTAAACAATCTGAGAGCTTAGAAAGTACTCAAAATAAATCAGTTGAAGCTACACAGAGGCCAGCTGAGAATATTGAGAAACCTCAACCAACTAAACAACCTGAAACTGAAAAGAAAGTAGAACAAGAAGTTATCCCTCATTACTCCCGTAGCGAATAATGAGGAAGCTATATTTTTCGTTTAATGTTCACGAGTAGCGTTAAACTTAATATCTGACCATTTCTCTTCTGCAAGATTTAAATTTACCAAACTTGGCGCTAAGTAGGTTAACTGTTCAGCGCCATCTATCGCAAGATTCACTTCTGCTTTTTGTTTAAATGACTTCATTATTTGTTCATCTTCGCATTCAATCCATCTTGCTGTTGCAACTTGAGCAGCATCGTAAATACATTCAACACCATATTCATCTTTCAATCTTGCTGCAACCACATCAAATTGTAAAACACCCACTGCCCCTAATATTAAATCATTACTGATTAATGGTTTAAAAACTTGTGTAGCGCCCTCTTCGCATAATTGCACTAGGCCTTTTTGTAGCGCTTTCATTTTTAAAGGATCTTTTAAACGGACTTTACGAAATAACTCTGGAGCAAAATGTGGTATACCCGTAAAGTTTAATACTTCACCTTGGGTGAATGTGTCTCCAACCTGAATACTTCCATGATTATGTAAACCGATAATATCACCTGAATATGCATTTTCTGCTAATTCTCTGTTACCGGCCATAAATGTTACTGCATTGGCAATTTGCACATCACGCTTAGCACGTACATGCCGCATTTTCATACCACGAGTAAATTTACCAGAACATAATCGTAAGAAAGCTATACGGTCTCGATGAGCAGGATCCATATTCGCTTGAATCTTGAATACAAAGCCTGTCATTTTTTGTTCTTCAGGTTCGACTTCTCGTTCAACCGTTTCTCTTGACTGAGGACCAGGAGCATAATCAGCTAAATGTTGTAAAAATTCCTCAACACCAAAGTTATGTAGCGCCGTACCAAAGAAAACAGGCGTTTGCTCACCCGCAAGATATTTTTCTTGATCAAATTCAGGACAGACTTCTTTTACAATTTCTAATTCTTCTTCGAAATCAGGTAAATCTCTATTGAGATCGTTTATCTCAGATAAAGAAACAAATATCTCTTTATTTTCTGGGTTTAATTTATCGTAAACACGTACTTGCTCAGATTTAAGATCGAATAACCCTTTTAAACGCCCTCCCATGCCTACTGGCCAATTAATAGGTGCGCATTGAATACCTAATTCATTTTCAATTTCATCTAATAATTCAATTGGCTCTTTGCCTTCACGATCCAATTTATTAATAAAAGTAATTATTGGCGTTGTTCTAAGACGACAAACATCCATTAACTTTCGGGTCCTATCTTCAACCCCTTTTGCAACATCAATTACCATTAATGCAGAATCAACTGCGGTTAAAGTTCGATAAGTGTCTTCAGAGAAATCCTCATGTCCAGGTGTATCTAATAAATTGATAATCTTATTAGAAAATTCAAATTGCATTACAGAACTGGTTATAGAAATGCCTCTCTCTTTTTCCATTTCCATCCAATCAGATGTTGCATGGCGAGCAGATTTTCGTGCTTTAACTGTACCAGCCATTTGAATTGCACCACCATACAATAATAATTGTTCAGTAACAGTGGTTTTTCCTGCATCGGGATGCGAAATGATTGCAAATGTTCGTCGTTTATTTATTTCGTTTAATAGATTTTCATCCGCCATGACTTGCTTCTTGATATTATTATTATTTTAATACGGTATATAGTGTAATAAATTTTAAGCTTCTAGCACTACCATCGCTACAGCATATTTTTTTTCATCGCTAATACTTAGATGACTTTTTCTAATAGAGCGCTTTGTTAAGTAAGCTTGAGCCTCTGAATCACATTTTATTGAAGGTTTACCTAAACTATCATTCTCTATTGATAGCTGATTCATCGATACACCTCTGAATAATCCTATTCCTAAAGCTTTTAAAAAAGCTTCTTTAGATGCAAAACGTTTTGCTAAAAAGGTAGATGGTTGTTGATGAGCTTGGTATTTTTCAAATTCTGAATCCGTTAATATTCTTTTAGCGAAGGCATCTTCATATTTCCGTTGTATTTCATTAATCCTGGAAATATCAACAATATCTACTCCAATACCATATATCATATCAATGTCTTGCCTTATTAATGCATTCTTTCATTTCTCTAACAGCTTCTTTAAGTCCAATAAAAACTGCTCTTGAAATAATTGAATGGCCAATATTTAATTCATTAATCTGTTTTATAGCCGCTATTGCTTGAACATTATCTACCGTTAAGCCATGCCCGGCATTTACTTGCAAACCGATTTTTTCGGCAAACTCTGCTGATTCTTTTATCTTATTTAATTCAGCCGATTTATTATCGGTATTCGCATAATGACCAGTGTGTATTTCAATTGTATCAGCGCCAACTTCTTTTGCAGTGGTTATTTGTGCTAAGTCAGGATCAACAAATAATGATATAAAAATATTTTTTGAACTCAAACTATCACAAAGTATTTTAATTTTATCCATATTGTTAACAACATCTAAACCACCTTCCGTTGTTAATTCCTCTCTTTTCTCAGGCACAACACATACATAATCAGGTTTTATCCTTTTTGCTATCATGATCATTTCATCCGTTGCCGCCATTTCTAAATTCAATATTAAATCTTCTTCATTTCTTAATGCTTCGACATCATGATCTTGTATATGTCTACGGTCTTCACGAAGATGTACAGTAATAGAATCTGCCCCACCATCAATAGATATCTTGGCAGCATCCAGTGTAGAAGGATAAGCACCACCTCTAGCTTCTCGCAGAGTGGCTACATGATCAATATTGACTCCTAATTTCAATTCTTTCATAAATATTTAGGCATTTAAATAAGATTGATATAACTGTCGGCTAAGCAGAGGTTTTTGTCCTAAAATCATTTTAAAAATATAACGCATTAATATTTTGGCTTCATGTAAACAATCTTCTGTTTCGAACAGCTCTTGTTCTAAATTTAATAATGTCTCTCCATTAATTTGAATGTATTCACCAAATTCTGGAGCAGTAAGACTTGCTCCATTTTCGAAGGAATAATAGTACCTGTTGCTAGGAATGATTGGCATTTCATTAAGCGCATCATAATCAAGTACTAAACCATAGCCAATAGATTCTAAAAGCCGTTTTTCAAAAACCCTTAAAGTCTGTTGCTCTGTATTTTCATCTATTAATTCTTGCAATGTAGATTCATATACATCAAATAATTCAATATGTGCTTCGTTTTTATGTAATAACTTCACGATAAGTTCGTTTATATAGAAGCCAAGCAATATAATTCTACTTGATGAAAGTGTAATAGGATTTATCATTTCAACTTTATTTAAAGTTGGAAGTTCACCTTTGCCTGACCAAGACATCATTAATTTTTGACACGGTTGCAAAAGTCCTTGCAAGTTATTTTTATTTTTAGATTTAATACCTCTAGCAATAATACCAACTCGCCCATGTTCTCTTGAAAACACATCGAGTATAGAACTTGTTTCACGATACGCACGTTGATGCAGCAAAAAGCAAGGATTAAGATCAGTTTGCATATAATATTAGTTAAACATCAAACTCAAATTGTCTAAGCATATTTTCGTCATCTGTCCATTTAGCTTTTTGTTTGACCCAAGTCTCTAACAGAACTTTATGCTCTATCATTTTTTCTATTTCCTTTCTTGCTTTTTCACCTATAGATTTTAATACAGCTCCTTGCTTACCAATCACGATAGCTTTTTGACCTGGACGTTCTACCCATATCGTCGCATGTATATGAGTAAATTTCTCTGATTCTTTATAACTATCAATTGTTACAGCTGTTGCATACGGAAGTTCATCCCCCAATTGCTGAATTAATTTTTCGCGTATTAATTCTGAAACTATAAACCGCATACTACGATTAGTAATTTGATCTTCGTCATACAATCTATCTGCTACAGGTAGATTATCGACTAATTTCAGCTCAAATTCTCGAACCTCACTATCAGATAAAGCAGATAGAGGGATGAGCTCCATATCACCAACAACGCCCTTTAATTCTTGTAAATAAGGTAATAAATTTGCTTTATCATCTAATCGATCAATTTTATTGATTAATAATAATATTTTCGCATTACTATTTTTTATAGCTTGATAAACAGTTAAATCATTTTCAGTCCATTTATTGGCTTCAACCATAAAAATAATCACATCAACATCATTGATAACATTCATTGCCTGTTTATTCATATAACGATTAATTGCACTTTTTGGCGACTGTTGTAAACCTGGAGTATCAATATAAATAATTTGATGTTGTTTTAGATTACTGATACCAACTATGTGATGACGTGTTGTTTGTGGTTTGCGAGTTGTGATACTGATTTTTTCGCCGACTAATCGATTAAGTAATGTAGATTTACCGACATTTGGTCTACCTAAAATAGCCACATGACCACAACGAGATGGACTAGTCATGAAAACTCTTCTTCTAAAATTTCTAACGCTTGCTCAGCAGAAGATTGCTCAGCAATACGTTTACTACGACCTGTAGCTATGATTGTGTTTTCTATTGATTCAATCTTACATTCAACAGTAAATGTCTTTAGGTGCGCCTCGCCTTCCTCTTTAATAGTATTATATATGGGCAAAGCTAACTTTTTAGCTTGTAATAATTCTTGCAAGCGAGTTTTAGGGTCTTTTGTATGAGAATCAGGTGAGATTTCTTCTAGCAATTCTTTATAAATTTCTAACAAACATTTTTCACAAGTATGAAAGTCAGAATCCAAATAAATCGAACCAATCAATGCCTCAAAGGTATTTGCCAAGATTGAGTCTCTGCGCCATCCACCGCTCTTTTTTTCACCCGTCCCTAGATATATATGTGATCCTAGATCTAATTTTTTAGCTAATTTTGCTAGCGTTTCTTTTTTGACTAGGTTGGCTCGCATCCTAGTTAACTCACCTTCAGGAGAATTTTTGAAACGATTAAAAATATGATCAGCTATAACAAATCCCAATAATGCATCACCTAGATATTCCAAGCGTTCATTGTTGTGTTGACCGACACTTCTATGAGTAAGAGCTAGTTCTAATAACGATGTGTCTTTAAATTGATAATTAAGTGCTGAAAGAAGCTTTTTGCTGTTATTGATCATTCACCTACTAATTATATTAATTACCCAATGGCATGGTTTCTTCAAACTTTAAATTAAAATATATATCGGCAAAAAACTTATTTTCAGCTTCATATTTTAATTTCATTTGATTAGGCTCGCCTTTTTTACCTTTTAATATTTTTAGATGTTGTTTTATATTTGCATCAGTAAAACGACGTATATTAGTAATTTCAATATTACGCATAAAATAGCTTCTTACCTGACTTGGTGTTAAATCCGCCGCGTCTGCTCTTTCAGTAACAGACTGCATAGCTGAAATAATTTGGAACTTATCATAATACAAAGGGTAGAGTCTTAAGCCTAAAGCACCAAATACTACAAAAACTAATATTAAAAAAACTATCCCTAAAAAGGACATGCCTTGTTGTTTCGATTTCAAATGCATCATGTTAAGTCACTCCCGGTTATTAGCAGTTATTAGAGCTCCAATACTATTTTAGCATTGTGCCAATTCGTTTCCAGTCCACCTTCCAACTCGATAAATCAAAAAAACTATCTGATCGCCAATTCATCCATATCATAAAAGCACGCCCCATTAGGTTTTCATCCGGTACGAACTCCCAATAACGGCTGTCTTTGCTATTATCCCGATTATCGCCCAATACAAAATAGTGCCCTTTTGGAACAACTACATTCACATCTTTGGAGCGACGGCCAGGCACTTCAAGGATTTTATGTACCACGCCGTCTAAATCTTCTTCGAATACTTGAGAACCTGCCATCATTAAATTATTAGAATCTTGTCCCGTATAATCTCCTAAATGCGTCTCTTTTATTTCAACCCCATTCACGTATAGTGTTTTATCCCTATAAACCAATTCATCTCCAGCCACACCAACAATGCGTTTAATAAAAGGTGTTTTATCATCAACAGGATAACGAAACACAACAATATCACCACGTTCTGGTGTATGTTCACCAAAAATTTTCTTATTGATAACAGGTAGACGAATTCCATAATCATTTTTATTTACTAGAATAAAATCACCTTCCAGTAAAGTTGGCATCATAGAAGCACTTGGAATTCTAAACGGTTCGACAATAAATGAGCGAAGTATTAGAACAATAAAAAATATTGGGAAAAACGATTTTGCAAATTCTATAGGCCAAGGTTCAGTCAAAGTCGATTTTTCTTGAGCTAGTTTATTACGCGAACGAGCAAAGATTAATATATCCAATAACCAAATACTCCCTGTCAAAAAGGTCATGAAGACTAAAAAAGCGGCAAAATCAAAATTCATTTGTCTTTTCCTACATGTAATATGGCCATGAAAGCCTCTTGTGGTATTTCGACCGAACCAAACTGTTTCATACGTTTCTTTCCGGCCTTTTGTTTTTCCAATAGTTTACGTTTTCGAGTGATATCTCCACCATAGCATTTAGCAGTCACATTTTTACGCATTGCTTTAACGGTTTGTCTCGCAACAATTTTAGAGCCAACCGAGGCCTGTACTGCCACTTCATACATTTGCCTTGGGATAAATTCTTTAATTTTTTCAGCAAGGTCTCTACCTCGAGTTTGTACTTGATCATAATGAACAATACAAGATAAGGCATCTACCCTTTCACCATTAATTTGAATATCTAATTTCTGTAATTTTGCTGCATCAAAACGAATAAATGCATAATCAAAGGAAGCATATCCACGGCTAACCGATTTTAATCGATCAAAAAAGTCCAAAACCATTTCACTCATCGGCAGTTCATAGGTCAATGAAACCTGATTGCCAAGATATTGGATTTTTTTCTGAATACCACGTTTCTCAATACATAAAGTAATCACATTTCCAATATAGTCCTGTGGCACTAAAATATCTGTACGAACAATCGGCTCGCGAATTTCATCTATTTTATCAGTGCTAGGTAGATTAGCAGGATTATCCACATATAAAATATCTCCTGCAGTAGTTAAAACTTCATAAACTACTGTTGGTGCTGTTGTGATCAGACTTAAATCATATTCGCGTTCCAATCGTTCCTGAATAATTTCCATATGCAGCATCCCGAGAAAGCCACATCGAAAACCAAACCCCAAAGCTTGTGATGTCTCAGGTTCAAAATTTAACGCAGCATCATTTAATCTCAATTTGGATAGAGCTTCTCTAAACGCTTCATAATCACCCGAATCAACTGGATATAAACCAGCAAATACCCGAGGCTTTACCTTTTCAAATCCAGGAACCGGTTCATCCGCTGAGTTATCCGTCATGGTTAGCGTATCACCCACTGGTACGCCATGAATATCTTTAATGCTTGCTACAACATAACCAACTTCGCCGGTTAAAAGCTTATCTCTGGATTCTCTTTTTGGAGTAAAAATACCAAGCTCAGTGATTTCATAATCACGTCCAGTAGACATCACCTTCATTTTTTTTCGTACCGACATTTCGCCATCAACAATACGTACTAAACTGACTACTCCAAGGTAATTATCAAACCAAGAATCAATAATAAGTGCCTTAAGTGGTTTAGATGGATCGCCACTCGGCGCTGGAAATACTCTAACTAATTGCTCAAGCAATTCTCTTACGCCTGTACCCATTTTGGCACTGACATTAATAGTTTCGGAGGTATCTAGACCGATAATCTCCTCAATTTCGTTCATCACCCGGTCTGGTTCAGCTGATGGCAAATCAATTTTGTTTAAAACGGGTAATACTTCAAGATCATGTTCAATCGCAGTAAAACAATTGGCAACACTTTGCGCTTCTACGCCCTGAGCGGCATCAACTACTAATAAAGCACCTTCACAAGCAGCTAATGATCTGGAAACTTCGTAACTGAAATCCACATGCCCTGGAGTATCAATGAGATTTAGCTGATAGGTATGACCATCTTCTGATTTGAAATCTAAGGTCACGCTTTGAGCTTTAATAGTAATACCACGTTCGCGCTCAATATCCATTGAATCAAGAACTTGCGCAGACATTTCACGATCAGATAAACCACCGCATATTTGAATAAAACGGTCTGCTAAAGTGGATTTACCATGATCGATATGAGCTATGATCGAGAAATTACGGATGTTTTGCATATTCGAGTTGTGGCTTCCTAATAAACAAATAGCCCATATTAAATGGGCTATTAAAAACAGCGGATTCTAACGGATATCCCGGTTTACGGGAACCGAATGTTTTAATAATTAGTATCTCTAATTGTTTTCTTCTTTTTCAATTTTAATCGCCAGAAATATTGGGCCACCACGCCGTTGAATTAAAATCGGTACCGACTTATCAAATGGTAACTCTTTAGTAATTGTCTGAAAGTGCTCAGAGTCTTTCACTTTAATATTATTCAACAACAAGATAATATCGCCACGTCTAACGCCTGCATCTTGAGCAGGGCCAGCCGTTACTTCTTCAACAATAACTCCGTGATCGTCCACTTTCAGTTCATCTCGTTGTTTATCCGAAATATCTTTAACCACTAAATCAAGAACATTATTTGATTTTTGCTCTGGCTTATCTAAAGTTTGACCGGTACCAGTACCACTGGTATCTGATAATTGGGCAATGACAACGTATAAGGTTTTATTTTTTCCATTCCGAATCACTTCAACTGGGATTCGATCACCAACCTTGCTAATACCAACCATTGGCGGCAAATCAGAGGAAAAATCAACAGATTCACCATTAAACTTAACCACGATATCACCAACTTCAAATCCAGCTTTTTCAGCAGGACTATCTTCAATAACTTGTGCGACTAATGCACCAATTGGTCGATCCATACCAAATGATTCAGCTAACTCCGCATTAACATCCTGAATCAAAACACCTAACCAACCACGACTCACCTCACCTTGGTTTTTCAGTTGCTCATAAACATCCATCATAACGTTTACTGGCACAGCAAAGGAAAGCCCCATGAAACCGCCAGTACGACTATAAATTTGAGAATTCACACCAACCACTTCACCATCGAGATTAAACAATGGCCCGCCTGAATTACCTGGGTTAATAGCAACATCGGTCTGAATAAAAGGTACATAGTTTTCATTAGGCAAGCTACGACCAATCGCACTGACAATTCCTGAAGTCACTGAGTGATCAAAACCAAATGGCGAACCAATCGCCAATACCCATTCACCGACTTTTAATTTTTCTGAATTGCCAATTTTTACAACTGGTAAGTTATTACCATCAATTTTTAAAACAGCAATATCACTTTTTTTATCTTTGCCGATTAACTCTGCTTCAAACTCACGTCGATCATTTAACCTCACAATGATCTCATCAGCATTATCAACAACATGATTGTTTGTAATCACATAACCATCAGCTGAAATAATAAAACCAGAACCTAAAGAAGAACGTTTTTCAAATGGTGCTGGTTGTCCACCATTATTTTCAGGCATTTCATCAAAAAATTTTCGAAAGAAGTCATAGAATGGACTATCTTCAGGCACATCTGGCAAATTAAATTGATGAGGAGCCATTCCACCTTTTGCATTATTTTTTACAGTGGTACTGATATTAACGACAGCCGCGGCATTCTGTTCAACTAAAGGTGTAAAGTCAGGTAATGATCTTGAGTGGACTGAGACTGCAAGCCCGATCAAACTTAATGTAAAAAGAAATCTAGGCACGACAAGATTTAGATAAGCTCTTTTCATGAATGCTCCAACTATCTATATGAACTATTTAAGAAATTAATTTGAACGACGTTTTACGGAAATCGCCATTTGCTGAACGGTTTTTTTCGGTACTTCTCCAACAGCAGTCACTTGATAACCACTTGAAGAAACAGTAAAAGCATTAATACCGCCCATTTGTGTTAAACCTGGTGCAAAGTCACTGGTTTCATCTAGTTTTTCTATGAATACTGAAACGATAGCTAAACCATCTGAATAGATAATATGATCCATAGGAAAATTAGAATCTTGTGATTCTTGTTTCTCATATTCAGTTTGGTTAAAGCCTTTAGGCATCCAATTCACCAACCAGTCTGTTTCCTGAATCTCTGAATTGACTTTGTCATAGTTACTTTCATGCCAAGTATAATTAGCCCCAACTAATTCTGGTTTCAGCAGATTCTCATCAACATCTTCCAAGACTTCTAACTGAGTAAAAATAACTTGTTCTATTGAACGACCTTTTTGATTTTTTAAAGCTGATTTCAGAAGTAAGTTACTATCTTTATCAATCCATAATTGATATCCATAACGATAAGTATCTTTTGGGATTACATTAACAACCCAAGCTTCTCTACCAGCAACTCGATCAGTACCAGCAACACTAAAACTATAAAATCGTGCTACTTGCTCAATTGGTTCTGGTAATTGACTGAAAATAAATTCCCTAGGTCGAACTTTATCAACCATAACTTTTTGATTATCAGGAAAAATACATTTCACACCTTCTTCATCACGAATAACTTCACGCGCAGTACCACTCATCGAAAATAATCGTTCAACCGATCCATTTGTATCAGCATGATGAATAATACGCATGGTATCGATTTGTTGACCACGGCTAAAAACAAAGATCCCATCATAGTTCAATTCATCAGTTGCTTTAGACATTGAGTTGATCAAACTACGAGCTAGTTGAGAAGTATCAGCATTAGCTGCTTGAACACAGCTAAGCATGATGAATACTGCTAGAAGGAAGTTATAGTAATTAATGATTTTGAAATTATTGTTATAATTATTTATCCGCTTCATATCCAATCATTCTCACATAAGGCGGCATACCTTGTACTGCACTGTTTGCTCTGAGCTCATTATAATTCATTAAATAGCGATTCAAGCGGGGATTATTTGGATTGTTTTCTGAATCATTTAAATCCGCAGGAGCGAATTGTTGTTGCTCTTGTTCATTCAATGTCACTGTTTGAACCAATTCACTATTGATTGGTTGAGTATTAGCAATAGGTACTGAAGGAATATCCCCACTCGGCTGTTGCAATGACTGAACACCGACTAATACCGCAGCAGTAACAGAAGCGGCGATAGCAAAACCAGCAATTGGTTTTATGTACGAAGGTTGAGAACTTGGTTTCGGAGCTAATACAGTTGGCTCTTCAGCAATAGCCGCACTAATTTTATCCGCAAGATTTATGTCGATTGATTCTGGTAATTGGCCTTGCAAAGAATCACGGACTAAATGATAGCGTGTCCAGGTTTGTCGACTCTCCTCGTCATTTATAGAATCAATAACTGTTTGGCTATTAATTTCTATCTCACCATCCATCAATGCAGATATTTGTTCAATTTTCTCGTTACTCATCGTTTTCAGTTACCTAAAGTCTATTAATGGTTTTAATTCCTTATCGATGGCTTCCCTGGCTCGAAATATCCTGGAACGAACCGTTCCAATCGGACATTCCATGACTTCTGCAATCTCTTCATAGCTTAAGCCTTCTAATTCACGTAATGTGATAGCTGTTTTCAAATCTTCTGGCAAACTATCAATGGTTTTCGCCACAACTTCCTGGATTTGATCACGCATCATTAATCGTTCTGGTGATGCATTGTCTTTTAGAGCACTCTCACCCTGAAAATGTTCCGCTTCTGATATATCTTGTTCAGTTTCCATCGGCCGGCGAGATTGTTGAGCTAAATGGTTTTTAGCTGTGTTCACTGCAATTCGATACATCCAAGTATAAAAAGCACTATCACCCCGAAATTTCGGCAATGCCCTATACGCTTTAATGAAAGCTTCTTGTGTGACATCCAAAGCATCGCTATGGTTCCGAACAAACCGTGATACTAAGTTAACGACCCGTTGTTGGTATTTTAGAACCAATAAATCGAAGGCTTTTTTATCACCTTGTTGGACTCTTTCTACGAGCTGTTGATCTGTTACTTTCTCGCCCATTAGGGCATTTCCTTAAATCTAATTATTGTGTGTTTCAATTATTATGCCTAGACTGTGTACAATTCTAAAAAATATAACCGTTCGATCAAACGCTTACACAAATTATCACGAATCATACATTAACTCGGATGACACACCAATATCTTCATGACATTCTTATTATAGGCAGCGGTGCTGCAGGCCTCAGTTTAGCTTTACACTTATCCAAACATGCCAAAGTAGGTGTTTTATCTAAAGAAGCGCTTTCTGAAGGAGCAACCCTATACGCACAAGGTGGTGTGTCTGCTGTACTCGACAAATTTGATTCAATTGAATCACATGTACAAGACACTTTGGTTGCTGGTGCAGGCCTATGTAAAGAAGATGTCGTACGTTTTGTGGTCGAGAATGGCAAACAAAATATCGAATGGCTAATTAATCTAGGTGTTGAATTTACGAAATCCGATAACCCTAATAGCAGTTATGACTATCATTTACATAAAGAAGGTGGACATAGTCACCGTCGAATTATACATGCCGCTGATTCTACCGGCAGAGCCATTGAGACCACCCTAGAAGATCTAGCTCGTTCTAATCCGAATATCGAACTTTTCGAACATTCTACTGCTGTGGATTTAATTACTGGTTCAAAAATTGGTTATAAAAACAATCGATGCTTAGGTGCCTATGTCTATGATAATAGTGATAAAAGAATAAAAGTTCATCGCTCAAAATTTGTGGTTTTAGCCTCTGGTGGTGCTGGAAAAGTTTATTTATACACCAGTAACCCTGATGTTAGTACGGGCGATGGAATTGCCATGGCATGGCGGGCGGGATGTCGAATTGCTAATATGGAATTTATTCAGTTTCACCCTACCTGCTTATACCACCCTGAAGCAAAATCTTTTTTAATTTCAGAAGCCTTACGAGGCGAAGGAGCATATTTACGCCTAGAAAATGGAGAAAGATTCATGCCTCGTTTTGATGAACGAGCTGAATTAGCCCCTAGAGATATCGTCGCTAGAGCGATTGACCACGAAATGAAACGTTCAGGTAATGATTATGTATACCTTGATATAACTCATAAACCACAAATTTTTTTAGAAGAACATTTTCCAACCATTTATGAACGTTGTCTTAGCTTTGGTTTTGATATGGCAACAGAACAGATTCCTGTAGTTCCTGCAGCCCATTATACCTGCGGAGGTGTGGTCATTGACCATCAAGGGCAAACTGATATTGAAGGACTGTATGCAATTGGTGAAGTGAGCTGCTCAGGTCTTCATGGTGCTAATCGTATGGCAAGTAATTCGCTATTGGAATGCGTTGTCTTTGCACATTCCGCTTATAACGATATTTGCCGCCAATTGCCGGACGTAGAAACGCCTCCTGTACTACCAGAATGGGATGAATCACAAGTAACCGATTCAGATGAGGAAGTTGTGGTATCACATAACTGGGATGAAATAAGGCGTTTTATGTGGGATTACGTAGGCATCGTAAGAACGACCAAACGTTTGCAAAGAGCACAGCATCGCATTGACCTGCTTCGTTCAGAAGTCCATGAATATTATGGAAATTTTAAATTGAATCAAGATATTATCGAATTAAGGAATCTCATCTGTATTGCTGGATTGATCGTCCAATCAGCTATGATTCGAAAAGAAAGTAGAGGTCTGCACTACACTCTAGATTACCCTGAACCGAATAAATCATTCGAACTACTCGATACCATGCTAGCTTCCAAACTGAGCTAGTAACTTATACTGCCATAACTAAAATTTGGCTATTTTTTGACCAAGTCATTGACACTTTTTCTCAAGTGATTATTATAAGTTATTGATTATTATAAATATATAAATGGCATTCTAATTGCAAATTATTTAACAACTTAAGCAATTGTATAGATAATATTATGCAACAATCGAGCAGTAATACGATTCCAATACAGACTTTGGATATACCCGTGACGGATACAGAAAAAACTAACAAGCCTATGGAAAATAGCATGCCTGCGAATGCTATGGAGGACTCATCGTTCCTCGGTTTAACCCAAACTTTACAGAGTACGCTTGATATCACCAAATTACTTGAGTTGTATGATGATGAAGTCAGTGCCTTTATTCCTCATGACGGCTTTACCTATAAAAATCTCAAAGAAAATATCTTAGTCGAACTCGGTGAAAATAAATCTTATTGCTATACCTATAAATTAGTATTACTGAGAAAAAATCTTGGCGAAGTTAGTTTTTATCGTAAACAGCAATTTACTAAAGATGAATTAAATCATCTGGATAAATTAGTTGCTGCACTATTATATCCAGTAAGAAACTCTCTACTATATAAACGTGCAATTGAAACTGCCTTTCGAGATCCATTAACTGATTTGAATAACCGTGCGGCGATGGATAGCGCATTTGATCAAGAATTAGATTTTGCTCAACGCCATAACTTACCGTTAACGGTTTTATTACTCGATGTTGATAAATTTAAAGACATAAACGATACATACGGTCATATCGCAGGCGATGCAGTATTAAAAACTATTGCTGATTGTATGCGTGAATGTGTCCGACGAAGTGACGTATTATTTCGTTATGGCGGCGAAGAATTTTTAATTTTATTACGTAATACTCAAATTGAAGGCGCATCACTATTAGCAAATAGAATTCGTTCTGCTGTTGAGAGCCTTATCTGTAAACATCAAGAACATGAAATTACAATGACCATTAGTATTGGTGTTGCTAAGTTACGTGATGAAGAAAATAAATATTCATTTTTACAACGTGCAGATGAAGCACTTTATCGTGCAAAAGAAGAAGGGCGTAATAGAGTTATCGTAGCGGATTAATAAATTTCAATATAATTAACAACTATCTGCAACCTCACATTCAACCGCATTCGACTGCATTCTCATAATAGCTTGAGAATATAGAACAATACTGTAACGGTTTGCATCTGTCGGATTAGTTATACAGCTCGTTGCAAAATCACCTTGTGGTGGCCCAAAAAAACCTGGTGGCGTTGCATTAGGATCAGCCCAATAATTACCAACCATTTTTTCCTGAGGTGGCGCAGAACCAGGTCCATAATTTTGCATTGCCCAAATTATGCGATTAATAAATGGAATAATTAATTCATAACAATAGCCAACATGAATTTTGAGTAAGTTTGCATCTTGTATTGACTGGCCAGAAGAACCAGAGGCAATCACGGTAGGATCACGATACATAAGATTATCATTTGGAATCATATTAACCGTACTGTAATTACCATCATCATTACTATCGTAATAACCATCAACCCCAAAATTAGAAAATGATGTTGGACTTGGGTTAACTACCGATATCCTTACGTACCCATCGTCTATCTGACGGTTAACTACTTTTCTAGCACACAAGACTTTTTCAGAATCGAAATTATTGATATTAGCATCTAATATTCCACGCAAGCCATTCTCAGTGATTTCTTTTCCTCCAAGCCTAGTATTTCTAGCACTATCAGTAGCAGCAAAACTACTGGTGCAATTACCACTACTATCCATATTAAAATAACTAGTTGTATAGAGTGGCGCCATATTACTAGAGAAGGCTAAATTCATAGTTTCTAAACTGGCATTATTTAAGGTGCCTGCTCTAGCTGTTTGATACGCAGCATAATTAAGTGTAATTTTAGCTTTATAAATTAGTCCAAACTGAATGATTGCTAGTATTAACATCATCATCACTGGCAATACAATCACAAACTCAACCATAGACTGGCCTAGCATATGATTAAAACCATTTATTTTTTTTAGTTTTATAGCATTCATAAAATAAAGTTGAAAATTAATCTTGCTTTATAATATCTTCTACTTTTTCAAGTATAACTATACCTTTCTCATAAAGTGGATCATTTGGATCAGTATAGATCAACATTTCATTTAAATTATATGCTGTCTGTTTTAATTGAACGATACTTAAGTTATACCAAGCTTTAGAAAATTTTGGATCACGTATCAAAGCTTCTCTATATAATTCAATAGCTTCTTGAGGCCTATTTGTTTTTACATATATATTCGCTAAACGAAACCAATATGTAGCCTCTTGTGGTATTTTTTCAACTAGAATTTCATATGCCTCAGCACTCTTATTTAAATCATTATTTAAATAAGCCGTTTCAGCTTCTTGGCTAAGAACTAAAAGCGATTCACTACTATTATCTTGCTCAGTCGTATTATTTTCAGATTGGACCGCCATTTGACTACAAGCATATAGATGAGGCAAAGCTACTAATAGAAATAAAATATTAAAAAAGAGTTTATTTTTTTTCATGCCAGAAAAGTTTTTGTTTTACATTAATGTTTAAAGTATCAAGTGCATTACCTGACATTTCTACAACCATTGAAGCTGAATTTGCAAAAGCAAAACGCCATGGCTTTAATGATCGAACTGTTTTTAATACTATGAAATCTTTATTGAGAAATATCAAATCAATTGGGTAGCGCATACCGAATGTATGTACAGATGAACAAGGAGCGATTAATAATGCTTGATTTGAATTTAATGGTTTTTTTCCTAATAAACCAACGAAACGTTCAATAAAGTTTGAAGTTTTTTTAACTTCAGAGATCAAGCAATCGCCTTTTTCATTCTCTAAATAACCATGAATCATAACAAGCCTTCACTAATAAATTTCATAGCGATAGGAAATAATAAAACGATAAATGTGACTGGAAAAATAAATAATACGAGTGGAAAAACTAATTTTACTGGCGCTTCCATTGCTTTTTTTTCAGCTCGTTGAAAACGTTCATTTCTTCGTTGATCTGACTGGATGCGTAATACACTAGCCATCGATGCGCCCATCTTTTCAGCTTGAATGATAGAACTGACAAAACTTGTAATCTCTTGAATATCTAAACGTTCCGCCATGCGGCGTAATGAATCAGCTCTCGATAAGCCTGAACGTAAATCACGTAATACTATAGCAAACTCATTTCTTAATGGACCTGCTGGTGCTTTTTCCATAGCCTGCCCTAATGCTCCTTGTAAATTGAGTCCTCCTTCTACACACATCGTTAGAAAATCAAGATAAACAGGCAATGTTCTGATCACTGCATCATCACGTTTTTTACGTGTATCTGACAACCATATGATTGGTAACATAAATCCTAATATCGGGGTAATAATTAACCATACAGGTTGAAAATTCTTAAGACTTACCATAACAAACAAAGCAAATAATGGTGCTATGATGGCTGAAATAATTCTTAAAGCAATAAACTGTTCAGCATTTAATAAATAACTGACTCCTGACTGGGAAATTTTTTTATCTGTACTTTCTAATAGTTCATAAGGAAGATATACCACAAAGAAATTAGCTATAATTTGTATAAATGGCCAAAGTATCTTTAACTTCCATGGGAGTGGGTCCATGTATGTACGATCTTCTTGATCGATCATGGAATACAAAAATGCTACTAAAGCAAAAAATAGAATGCCGGCAATAGCAAATGTAATTAGGCTTCCACTGTAATATAAACTATTCATATAGTATAAAAACTAAACATCGATACTTGTAATTTTATTAATAATAAAATAACCCAACGTTTCCATAACAATAATAATACTTAAAACAACCCAACCAATCGTTGTTGTCCACAATTTACTCATTGCTTCAGGTTCCATAAAATTTAATAACACGCCAAGAAAAATTGGTAACCCTGTCATAACAATACCTTGTAATTTTCCTTGGGCTGTTAAACCTTCGATCTTACCTTCCATCATTTGTTTACGTCTTAATGTTTCACCTAAACTTTCCATAGTCTCAGCCAAATTACCACCAACCTCTCTATTAATCATGAGAGCAGTTACCAACATATTAAAATCTTGTATAGGAATACGCTGTTCCATATTTTTCAATGACAACTCAAAGTCAACACCGAGTCTTTGCTCTCTTAGAAACAATTCAAATTCTTGAGATATAGGAGCAGGCTGTTCTTTTACCATTCCTTCTAAAGCAATATTCAAGCTTGCTCCAGCGCGTATTGCACCCGACACCATTGCTAGTGCATCAGGGAGTTGTTGTTCGAAACGTTTTAAACGTTTTTTTCTTATGGAACGATAGATAATAGTTGGCAAAAAGAATATCACTGCAAACATTACAACTGTGGCTGAAATATCTCCAGTAAGTAACCAAATGAATAATGGTAATAAGATGATGGCAATTAAATTAAATATAAATAATTGTTGTGCATCAAATGATACAAACATATCTGATAATTGACTATTCGCCGCTGATGTAAATGTATTTTTATAATTCTCAACAGCTATTTGTATTTTTTTTGCTACGATAAACCATAATAGACATACTGTTAGAAAAACACAGGCAATTGTTAAGTAGAAACTTACTTCAGCTGAAAGACCATAAAAAAATTCCATCATAATTCTATCTCAAGAAAAAATAGACATATCGACTGGCAGGCCACGTTGGCGCATTTCTTCATAAAAATGAGGAATAACTCCAGTTGCTTCGAAATACCCTTTCACTTTTCCCTGTTCATCAAAACCTTCTTGTTGATAACGAAATACATCTTGCATAGATACTATGCCTGATTCTACACCTGTGATCTCAGTAATATTGGTTACACGACGGCTTCCATCAGAAAATCGTGCAATTTGCACTATTAAATGTATCGCTGAAGCTACCATTTCTCTAATTGCAGCAACAGGTAAGTCTAAACCAGACATCATCACCATCACTTCTAAACGTGCGATCATGTCTCTAGGTGAGTTAGCATGTGCAGTTGTTAATGAACCATCATGACCTGTATTCATAGCCTGTAACATATCTAAGGTTTCGCCACTACGACACTCACCAACAACAATTCTATCAGGTCGCATACGTAAACAGTTTTTTACTAAATCACGAATTGGTATAGCACCCTTGCCTTCCAAATTAGCAGGTCGGGCTTCAAGACTCACTAAGTGGGGTTGTACTAATTTTAATTCGGCTGCATCTTCAACAGTGATAATACGTTCGCTCGGTGGAATAAAATTTGATAACACGTTTAACAAGGTCGTTTTACCACTACCTGTACCACCTGAAATAAGAATGTTCATATGATTCTTTACAGCAGTTTCTAAAAAGTTAACCATATCTTCATTTAAAGCGCCGAAATTAATTAAGTCTTTTGCAACTAATTTTTGCTTTGCAAATTTTCGAATAGTTAAACAAGGTCCACGTAAAGCTAAAGGAGGAATGATCGCATTAACACGAGAACCATCTTTCAATCGCGCATCAACTAAAGGAGAACTTTCATCAATTCTTCTACCTAAAGGAGAAACAATACGTTCTATTGCCGTTAATACTGCTTCATCACTGGAAAATGAAATATCAGATAAGGTTAATTTGCCAGATTTTTCAATGAATATTTCATCGAATTTATTTAGCATAATTTCAGTAACGTTTTCATCGGCCAATAATTCTTCTAACGGTCCTAAACCAACGGCTTCATTTAATACATCAATGGCTAATTTTTCTTTATTAACACTACTAGGAATTTTAGACCCCAGCTCAGCAATAATTTCACCGATTAATTTTTGAACGTGTTTTCGTAACTCAGTTTCATCCATGCTGCTAATATCCGTTCTACGCAAATCCATTGCTGACAATAATTCTTCGTGAACTCTGTTACGCCATTTAAATTTTTCACTATGTTTTATATCAATGAGAGTTTGGCTATGTTCCTCAGGACCGTCATCATCATCGTCACCATTAACATTAAAACCATGAACCGTTTTTAATAAAAATTCTGTCTCAAGAGTTTCATCTAAGTTAATCTTTTTATTTTCATTAAGAGTATCATCTAAACTAACTTTTTCAGTTAAATTTATATCAATCTCAGAATTAACATTATGACTTACTGCAGGAGCATCTTCATTATCGACTCTTTCAGCTAAGCCAGCTTGTATATAGTATCCAGCGATATTAATTTTATCTGATGTGCTTATTGGCCCATAATGCTCAACATCTTTACCGTTAACTTCAATATTAGATTTATTAGTTTTACTTTCTATAAACAAACCTTCTGAGGTACGTGTAATAACTGCGTGATGATTTGCGACTTTCCAACCACGTAATTGAATAAAGTTATCTCTAGCTTTACCAATAGGACATTCATTAACGGTGCATTTAAAATTTTGTAACCGCTCACCTTTACTATTGCTTACTAAAACATGAAACATATCTGGCTTCTCTTATTAATATACTATATCTAGAGAATCTTCATCGACAGCTTCAATAAAAGCTTCAACATTCTCATTAGCTGATTTTATTGCGTTTATATTCTGTTCAGAACTCGAATCGAATACTTCTGGTGTAACAAAAATTACCAACTCAGTTTTATTATCCCGAAAATTTTCAGAACGAAACAAAGCACCTAGTACAGGAACATCTTTTAAAAATTTTATACCGGAAATATCTTTACTAGCTTCTTGATTTAACAAACCTGACATAACCAATGTTTCACCTGACCGCAAAATAACATCGGCTTGAGTTTGACGGGTATTCAACCCTGGAACACCTGCAACCGCTACGGCATTATTTATTGAACTAATTTCTGTAGATACAAACGCTCTGACAACATTATTACGATCAACAACTGGAGCTATTCCTAACTGAATTCCAAACTCTTTAAATTCTATTGTTGTACCATTAATATTAGAAATCTGTATAGGAAATTCACCGCCTGAAAGAAAAGTAGCCTCTCCACCGCTTCTCGCTGCAAGCCTTGGTTCAGCTAAGATAAGTGCATCGCCTGAGCTTACTGCAAAATTGATACGTGAAGTAATCTCAGAAGCAATTCCAAAATAACCGAGCGCACTTCGTCCAGCCGTACTAGAAAGCGCACCTTGAAAACTAGCAGCTCCAAGTCCATCATCTCCAGGTTGATTTAATGCTCTAAATGTATCATTGCTTTGCGGAGTGAATGCAAACCCAGCGGTAGGGCCCGCTATTGTTGTTTGCCAATTAATACCTAAAGAATCAAGATAATTTTTAGCGAATTCAGTTATCTTGATATTCATTAACACCATTTTATTATCAGGTGATTCTACATCCAGGCTTGCTCGTTGAGTTAGATCTAATAATTCAGGATAAACACTTTTCACAGTTTCTATTGGTTCTTCAAAACTATTATCAATCACACCTTTTAATATAATCTTGTCACCAACTATCTTAACCAATAACCCTTCAGCAGATGACAACATATCAGCTATTTCATCTCTCTTCCTACGTAAATCGTTTATACCAAAATTAGTACTATTCAGTACTTCTTCATAGGCATCGACTACCGTTTGTATTTTTGCTTCATCACCAAAACCTATATCTCCACTTAAAACAATACGATCACCGACAATTTTTATATCCAATCCATAAATATCAGCCAGTAATTTTTCTACTTCATTTTTTTTCTGTACTAAGTTCGATGCACTTTCGATAACATGAATTGAGTACTCTGTTTCTTCTCCATCATAAAACCAAACATGCACATCAGAACTTCCTGCTGCCTCAGCAATTAATAAAAGCTGTCCACTTTCCAAAATGGAATAACTCACTGCCGCAGGATTACCAATAGCAACTCGTTCGATATTTGATAATTTTAAGATCTTGATTTCACCTTGATTAAGCTCAAGCTTGGTGCCAGCGATACAGTAATTGGCAACGACTAAAAAGCTTATTGCGATGATTATTCTTTTAAACATAGTCTTATATTCCCACGAATGAGTGTTGTTTATATCTAATAATAATTATGTAAAGTTATTTCTTTTCTGAAGTTTCTTTTACCTTTTCAGACTCATCTTCAGAAAGTGATTTTCTCGATTTTTTAGCCTCTCCATCTTCACTAGAGCCTCCAATAATCAATTCATAACTGTTTGATTTACCCTTAGTGCCTAAAATTGTTTGTTCCTTAGCAATTTGAGTAATTCTATCGGCTGTTAGAATTTCACCCGTTGCTGAAACCATAATATTTGATGGGTCAATAACATTGCCATCTTTATCAATTATTTGACCATTCTCATTGATACGATAACCCGCAGCTTCTAATTGAGCTCTGCTGGCTATAATTTTTCCACTAGCATCAAGTAAGTTTCCGTTTGCATCAAGACTGGCTCCAACCTTAATACCAGCATCTTTTAACTGCTGTTTACTTAATATTTCCCCGTTAGCAGATGTAATCAAATCATCTTGATCGACTATGTTTCCATTTTTATCAACAATATTGCCATCTTCATCAATACTTAAACCAGCAGCTTTAAGTTGTTTACTATTGATAACAGAACCATCAGAAGCAACGACCAATGTTTTTGGATCAACAACATTACCGTTCTCATCAACGATTTGACCAAACTCATTCACTTTTAAACCTGCATCCGCTAATTGTTTTTCATTTAACACGCTGCCATCAGCAGCAATGATTAAATCTTCAGGTTGGACTACGTTGCCGTCTTTATCAACGATCTCACCATTTTCGTTAATACTGTAACCAGCAGCTGCTAATTGATCTTTGGTAATAACGCTGCCATCCTTAGCGACAACCATATCACTGCTATTAATGACCTTGCCGTTTTCATCCACAATCTCGCCGTTTTCATTAACGCTTAATCCAGAAGCTGCAAGTTGATCTTTAGTCATTATCTTGCCGTCATTACCAACGACAACATCATTACTATCAATCACATTGCCGTTTTCATCAATCAATTGTCCACTCTCATTAACTGTAATTCCGGCTTCTGCTAGTTGTTGTTTTGTCATGACATTGCCGTCTGGCCCAAGTACAAGATCGTTTGGATCAACTACATTACCGTCTTTATCAACAATCTGACCGTCTGCATTAACGGTATAACCAGCATCTTTTAGTTGTTGTCGAGTCATTAATTTATTGCCATCGGCATCAACTAAATTACCATTAACATCAACTCCTGCTGCAACACTGGCTCTTGAAGCGCGATCTTTTTCAAGACTGGCCATTCGAGATGCATTTTCAAATAAATCAGGTGAACTTACAGTTGTAAATTCCGATGCACTTTCATCATAACGATTACGTAACAACGTTACGATTTCACCTTTATCTTGTGCAATTGTAATGAGTGCAGCTTGCTGTGGATCAACTTCAACCGTTATGTGTGAAAAACTGGATTCGGTTCGACGTTGTGGTTGTCTTAATGCATCTAAGGTTTCGCGATAAGGATCTCGGCCTGCCGCGAGTACGGTAATATTTTGTAAAACTGGAATGATGACATCATCAGGCGCTATACCACCTAATAAGCTTGTTGGATCATCTAAGTCACTGGCTGCATCAAGTAGTTCAGAGGGTATAGATGCTAAAATTTCGTCGGGTAATAATTCTAATAAACCTTCTTCTTTTGCAGTAGCAAAGACATCTGTACTAAAACCTGAAGCGGCATAAGGAATATTGACGAAAAGATCGATACGATTACCTGGACGCAAAAAACCACCAATCGAATTTATATCATCAACAGTAATGGTCATTGCTCGTTTACCTTCAGCAATAATATCTGAGAAATCTCTGGGAAAATCTTCATCCATAAAACTTTTTAATAAAGTCTTACCTCTTGCTAAATCAGCAACTAAAGAACGACCAAGATATTGATCAAAATCAGCTGGGAAAATAGCATCCGCATGTACATATGGTTCAGGCACTCTACGTGCACTGAATAAATCTTTGGTAATTTCCTGGCCTTTAAATAAATCTTGATTGGCTACAACGACACGTAGTGTTTGTGCTTGGTCTTGTTCGTATTTTTTCTTAAGTTGTGCTTCTTTTGCGTTTAAGTAAAGCATTGCTAATAACGCAGCAACAATACCAAAACCCACTGCACCGACGATTAATTGAATGCTGGTTTTTTCTTCTGATTTAGCCATTTTATTTTTTTATTAATTTTGATGGTTACAAGATAAAAGTGTTAAAAGAATGATAAACCATCCGTTATATCAGACGCATTGGGTGGTAAATCATTTGGAAATTCAAATGTAGGTGATGAAGGAACAGAGTCGTATAACTGTTTTAATTTATTTTCAACGGCCGTGATGTCTTCGCCATTAGCTTCAAGAATATACTCGCCGAGATTATCGTGTTGCGGCAAATCCGATAGAGATGTAGCGTAAGAATAACCTTGATGGTTATCATGCAAGACAGCTAATAAGTCTAGCAATATATCTCCCCCTGGCCCGATAGTTAAAACCATAACCCCAAACATAAGCACCACAACGTATTCAACCATACCTTGTCCACATTGATTTCGTTTAAGCTTATTTAAATTCATCATATAAATTTCTTTATCACTAAAATAATGTGTTTTTTACTGAGTTAAGTACCACACGAGTATAATGCTTATCTTTAAGAATCATAATAGTAACGCGATCTCGTCTTGTCTTGTAGACTAATGAATGTCCTTCATCTGTGCCTAAGCGCTGATTTGTTTCTTCTGTCCAACCTTTGCCACGATAATGATTTTGATAATAATCAGCATTGTTCTTTACGGAATGAGTATTAGAGATAATGGTAGTGGTACCTTTTTTACCAGGATCATCATGCTTCATCTCATTCATCACTATACTCCCTGAAATTTTCGGTACAGTTTTACCAAGCTCTGGTGCTCTAGAATCTGGTTCTGGAAGAGGACTGATAGAAAGGTAACCCCATGAACCCGATTTATCGTTTGCCTTAACTTGGACCTGGACCGTCATTAAATAATCATCTTCTATACGACTGATGATATACCAAGGAGCAGCATCGATGGTTTCCATAAACCCAGGCATACCTTTTTTGATAGGCCGTTTCCATTCACTTCGATAAAACTCGACCACCTCTTCGATGGAATCACTGGTATGAAATGCACGGATATCAGATTTTATTCCGTTAACACTCATATTATTAGCTACAGTCTCCACCGCTGCGTCTGGCGGAGCAGGAAAATCAGGTTTACCTGCAGAAGATAGGTTTGGGAATAATAAGATACTTAACGAAATAAATAATACATATTTTTTATTCTTGTTGAATAAGATGCTTTTAATCAAAGTTGCACCTTTGATTATCGACATGTTCGAGAATCCTCTGTACGTGGAACAACTGGATCAAAATCGCAAAAACCATTCTCGCATTGATGAGTACCATTGTTTTCGTCTGGTTTACTAAGATCAGGAACCAGTCGATCAGGATGAACAGCATCAATATCAATATGACCTAACCAAAGACTACCTTTATCATCACTGGGCCAAGGCGGTCCAGGGTTACATAAACGTAACTCAGGAGCCAAAACTGAAGCAATATTCCAAATTGTTGTAAAGCCCGGTATTTGGTTAAATAATTCATTTAATAATGTCGTAGGCACCATACCACCAACTTGGTTATAGGTATGTTCTTTACCACCCGCATTCCATCCATCAGATAACACAGATGCCTTTGACATGAAATTAAAATCACTGGCAGCAATCGAATTAGTAGCTAAGCTATCATCTAATCCCAAAAGCGTTCGATAGTTTGCCGGTCTAGCGATGCGCATTGACTCTGTGGACATCGCATAACCTTCCGTTGTAATAGCATTAAAACCAACATTCGAACCAATAGCCGACATTAAATCTGCTACAACCCCAAACACAAGTCCAATACCTTCTAAAATAAAATTCATAACATCGCCAACAACCGGCAAGGTAGGTGTTTCAGTAGAACTTGTCAGAACCGAACCACTACCATCGACACCTTGATATAAACGCATGCCAGTATGATCTTTCCATAATGGATTCGCAGTAGCCGTTTCCCAACCAGTGATACCATCGCTAGAGTTAATCTCTAAAGTCGTATCTTCATTACCAGGGTTACTATAGAAACGGCGCTTTGCTTCATCGCGTGTTATCGCGGTCGTTTTCACAGGCAAGTCGAATTCGGTAAAGCCGCCAGAAACTTCACCTCCATTACTGATACTACCGCTATTATAATCAATGCCTCGTTCAGTATCGTTAGCAAACCAAACCGTATATTCCCATGCTTGATATCGCGCAGCTTGTACGTTCGCTTGTTTAATATCGATATATTTTGCGATCAGAGATAAACCTAAAAAGAGAGGAATTAAAAAGAAAGAAGCACTGATAATAAACTCGGTCATAGCTTGACCTTGATTATCTACTTTTAAATTCTTCAGCTGCTTCATTTTAATGATTATCTCAGTTTAAAAAGGAAGTATCGATGAAAGCTTATTTAAAAGCGAATCAAATGAATTGCTCAAATTCACAAAATCCTGTTTTTGTTGAATTGCTAAAGCCAAGGTTCGATCCGCATAGCTAGTATCTACTAATCGAGCCTGCCAATATGGGTTAAAGGCACTGCCTGTTTCTCCTAAATCATCTCCACGATGAAAATGTGAAGCCAGAGCATCCGTCGGTCTCGCGAAATACACCTCAGATTTTGCTAATACCGCCAATTCATCATCGGCTAAAGACTCATTCAGTCTTAATCGCCCAGCTGGCTCTTGTGAGTTTTCAACGGTGCCATCATTTTTATAATAGGTATCGTAATCAGATTCATCTTGTACCAAACCTAATAATATATATGGAGCACCAATATCCAAAAATGGCCCTTTACCTGTAGTATCTACATAAGCAGGTAAACCGGCGTAGCTTTTATTTACCCTAGAGCCCAAAATGGATTCATAAGGTGGAGCACCTGCAAAACCAATACCCACTGGTGGGATCGGACCAGGCCCAGGAGATGTCCAAGCCAACATATTATTAGCCGCTTCTCCATAACGCTCTGTCTCAACTACACCTCCTAGTGATGCTAGAGCCATATCATCTAAACCTAGATTATTTGGCGAATTTTTACCGACTTCTGCAAAACCAGAACCAAATGGCGCGGATGTTGGAAATGGTATTTCAGGAACAATCGTAATATCTTGACCTAGTACATGTAGCACTAAACTGGCTTTCGAATCGCCAAATTCAAAACTACCTCCAATACTGATGTCAGCACAGCCGAGTATCGCCACACAAGCTTCAGCCCATGCCCTAAAAAAGAAATCAATAAATACAAATAATCCAGTTGCATCAGCACTCGACCAGTTTGCATGCTGTCCCGCAGTGATATTCCCACTATCCGGTAAAACAAATCTCAGTTCACTACCACCTTTACGCTCTAAAGAAAGATCAAACGTCAATTCAAAATCAAAACCGAAACTAACTGAAGCCACTCCGATATCAATACCAAAACTAGGATGTAACTCGATTTCCAGAGGAAATCCGGGGGGTCTTAGCTCCCAACCTCTGGCCATTGTAAAAGGATCACGTGAATCTCTTATCAATGCGGCTAATCTTGCGTAACCACTATCGTCATTACCAAAATCATCAACATCCATTCTTGAACCAGGTAAATATCCGGTCGCGAATTGTTCACCTGGCAGATTTGGCAATACACCGTAGGTTGCCACATGAGCAATGAGTGAAATGATCCCAAAATCTGAAACCTTGGTGCCTGGCGGCCCATTTTCTGTAATTACATCATCGATAACTCCTGCAGCAGAAATTACACTCACAGTGTGATAACCCAATTCAGAGTAACCATAAATTTTATTGATATTATGAAAAACTAGTGTTGCAACATTAGCAAGTTTGCTCATGACGGTTATAGCGGACTGCCCAGCCCCTCGCCAAGGACCTGTTACCGCAGTTACTATTGGTGTTGAAGTACCTAGAGTGATTGGAGATAAAACAAACTTATCGTAGGTATCGACATAGTCAGCAAATGATTTGAAATGATATGCCCATGAGGCAAGCCCGACAAATTGTCCAATAGCAACCTCATTCGCAACAATGCCTCGATTCATATAAGAAGCGAAATTTAAATCTCTCGATTCTATAACCGACATACTATACACAGCAGCATCAGCTGCATTTTGCAGCTGCATTTTATTAGTGGTCAATTTGCCAGCTTTAAACATGGCAAATGTAGAAGTTAATAAGATTAAAGAGAATAGAATAACCAACACTGCGGATTGCCCGCTTTGTTTTTTTAGTGCTGGTGGAAGTTTAACCAATCTAATTTCCTTTCAAGCTTGGTAAATTATGACGATTCATACTCATACCAAAGGAAAACATTAAAAGTTGAACTCCTAACCGCTCTGAGATATGAGCGGTTAGGGAGAATTGAATGATATTGATAGAGTATCTGTCTACAAATACTGTTTTATCATTCTTATGCGAAGAAAATAACTAGAACTTTAACCGTTTTGTTATTTATCACCTTCGGTAAAATCTGACATATCTCGATTGGCTGCCCCGCTTGCTTCAGAACCAGCTTTGTTCACTTGAGTAGCAGCTGAATCACTACCTGTCAGTTCTTCGGTAACCACGCCGATAGTACCTTTAAGACCATCGCCAAAGAAAGTGAACGCACCAATAGCTGCAATCGCAATCAAAGCAATGATGATGATATATTCGGTCATCCCTTGGCCAAGTTGTTTAAATAATCGATTTTTCATATTGAGCCTCATTAACTAAAACTGTATAGCTATACTGAATTTTAATCATAGCCCAGTTGTAAAAAATTACAAAGTAATATCAGTAATAACATTCAATTTCAGTAGTTTATTTTAACATCTGACTGCAATTTCTCATTTTATAAAATAGCAGTCATGTAGCTTTATAAATTCCCAAAGTAACTATTGATTATTTAAGCAGTTCCAAAAACTCAAACTCAGAAAGCACTGCAACATCAAGTTGTTTGGCTTTCTCTAATTTGCTGCCCGCATTTTCACCGGCAATAAGGTAATCGGTTTTTTTAGAAACACTTCCTGTTACTTTTGCACCAATAGCTTGTAGTTTTTCTTTCGCCTCATCGCGACTCATTGACTCTAAAGTACCTGTAATAACAAATATCTTTCCAGCATATTCATGATCGCTTTCAGATATTTGGACATCATCCCATTGCACGCCAGAATTGATTAAACATTGAATAACTTCCTGATTATGAGACTCCTTAAAAAATTCTACGATATGACCAGCGACAATTGGCCCTACATCAGATACCGCTTCTAATGACTCTTTATCAGCTTGCTGCAATTTTTCCAAATTCCCGAAATGATTCGCCAAAGCTTGTGAAGTCGCTTCACCTACTTCTCTGATTCCGAGTGAATAGATAAATTTAGCTAAAGTAGTCTGTTTACTTTTTTCCAATGCTGTTAATAAATTCTGAGCAGATTTTTCACCCATGCGATCTAAATCTGCAATATCTTCTAATTTTAATTCGTATAAATCGGAGACATTTTCGATCAAAGCTTCGCTGTTCAATTGTTCTACTAACTTATCACCCAAACCATCGATATTCATTGCTTTACGTGAAGCATAATGAATAACAGCTTGGATCCGTTGAGCAGGACATTGCAAGCCATTAGTACAACGATATACAGCCTCACCTTCGACTCTGACAACAACCGCCCCACACTCAGGACATTGTTTAGGCATCACAAATTGCTTAGCATTTGAAGCACGTTTATCTAATACCACACTAACGACTTCAGGAATAACATCACCTGCTCTTCTTATAACAACTGTGTCTCCAATACGAATATCTTTACGCTCCACTTCATCCATATTATGTAATGTTGCATTGGTTACAGTTACGCCACCTACATAGACAGGCTCTAATCTCGCCACTGGTGTTAAAGCGCCTGTTCTTCCAACTTGCACTTCAATATCTAATACTATTGTGATCTCTTCTTCAGGAGGAAATTTATAAGCAATTGCCCAACGTGGCGCTCTTGAAACAAACCCAACTGTTTGTTGTTGTGATAAATCGTTAAGCTTATAAACGATACCATCAATTTCATAATCCAACCCATTACGCTTAGCTTGAATCGCAGCATAATAATCGAAACATTCTTTTAGTGATTCACATATTTTAGTTTCTGGTGAAACAGGCAAACCACAAGCTTTTAGTAACATTAAGTTTTCAAAATGCGTGTCTGGTAAAAAATTTTCAGAAACTTCACCTACACTATATGCATAAAAACTTAATGGTCGCTTGGCCGTTATAGACGAATCCAGTTGCCGCAGACTACCAGCCGCAGCATTACGAGGGTTTGCAAAAAGTTTTTCGTCATTTTGCTTTTGTAGTTCATTTAAACGTGTGAACCCCGAACGCTTCATAAACACTTCGCCACGAACTTCTAATGTTTCGGGATAAGTACCATTCTTTAGTTCTAACGGTATAGAAGGTATGGTTTTAACATTCAAACTGACATCTTCACCAATTTGCCCATCACCACGAGTAGCCGC
Organism: Gammaproteobacteria bacterium; assembly: GCA_965243205.1. Classification (GTDB taxonomy): domain Bacteria; phylum Pseudomonadota; class Gammaproteobacteria; order Eutrophobiales; family Eutrophobiaceae; genus CBDEUK01. The sequence goes on along the minus strand of CBDEUK010000002.1, from coordinate 288,837 downwards.
TCTAACAAATTTTCCATCTTGATAAAGAATACTGATCGCCAGACCATCAAGTTTTGTTTCAGCAACATATTCAACTCCATGAATGGTTAATCTATCGCGAATACGTTTATCGAATGCAACCACATCTTCTTCATTAAACGCATTTCCTAAAGACAGCATAGGCACAAGATGTTTGACTTCATCAAATTCGCTTAAAGCAGCAGCACCGACTTTTTGAGTTGGTGATGTATCAGTTGTTAACTCAGGATATTCCTGTTCTAGACTTTGAAGTTGCTTAAAAAGACGGTCATACTCGATATCGGGCACAGTCGGAGAATCCAGTACATAATATTCGTAATTATATTGCTCTAGACTAGAGCGGAGTTGCTGTATTTGAGCAGCGGCTTGATCTTTTGACATTGAATAAAATGATTATGAAAAACGTCGAACTTTTTCTCGTAGTGAATCGATCACAGCATCATCTACCAACTCACCACGTTCTCCTTTCAATTCGCCATCTAAATCATCCGCTATTCGTTGACACGTATTAAGCATCAATTCGAAACTGCTCATTGCGTCAATTGGAGTTGGAAGTGACATATATAAAACAATTCCTTTCGTCGTAAAGCTATCCATTTCTTGCAAGTTAAATTCTCCAGGCTCATACATATTCGCTAAACTAAAAAGTGGTTTTTCAGTTTTCATATCTCCAACACCGTAATGATGGAATATATTCATATTACCAAATTTCATTTCAACATTTTTTGTCGCAGTCAATAGCTTTAACCCTTTAAATTCATCATCTTCTTTGGAAGTAATACGCATTATGATGAGTTCATCTTCAGGTATATTTTCTTCACTATGTTCAGGCTCTTCAGTTTCTATTGATTGTTCAACATTTTCATCCTCTACAACTTCACCAGTAGAAATGGATTCAACATCATCAACAATAGGATCACCAAAAAACTCTTTATCTAAATCATAGGGCTTTTCAGGTTTTGATCGTGGAATAACAGTACGAATTTTAGGCTCTTTCTTTTGAGCTTCAGTATTAGAAAAATTTTCATCAACAATATCAGGCTCTAAATCATCAATTACCATCTGAGTTGGCACTGAATTAGATTCAGGCTCATCGTGATCTAATACTTTATTTAGTCCAGAAATGGCATCAAGATAATCGCGAGGTTCATCATCGTAGGGAGTCATCGGCAAGTCAGAATCATTATCGCCATTAAAAATAACTTCAGAACGGCGTTTGGGAATATTCTTTTTATTAAAGTAATCCCAGAGATAGATGCCGATGATTAATAAAGCGCCGATTCCTAATAGAACCCAACGTAAATTTTCCATGGAGAAACATTACCTCAAACAATAATGATTCTAAAATACTGGACTTAAGTCAGAACGTCAAAAAAACTTATTTAAGCACTCGCAGCCATTTCAACTGCGGCATCTACGTCTACAGTCACTAGTCTTGAAACACCTGGCTCATGCATTGTTACACCTAATAATTGCTGAGCAATTTCCATGGTAATTTTATTATGTGTAATCACAATAAACTGCACATCATCCGACATTGATTTAACCAATTCGCTAAAACGAGCCGCATTAGCATCATCTAAAGGTGCATCAACCTCATCCAAAATACAAAATGGCGATGGATTTAATTTGAATATAGAAAATACCAAGGCAACAGCCGTTAATGCTTTTTCACCACCTGATAATAAATGGATGGTTGTATTACGTTTGCCCGGTGGACGCGCCATAATCGTAATACCTGTTTCTAGTAAGTCTTGACTGGTTAATTCTAGATAAGCACTACCACCACCAAATACTTGTGGGAATAATTCTTTCAAACTTGAATTTAAATGGTCAAATGTTTGTTTGAAACGTTCTTTCGTTTCTTGATCAATCTTACGAATCGCTGTTTCTAATGTCTCCAGTGCTTCATTTAAATCTGCACGTTGTTTATCCAAATATTCGCGACGTTCTGACAATTGAGCTAATTCATCAATTGCCGCTAGGTTGATTGCGCCGAGTCTTTGGATCTTCCTAGCCAGTGATTCTAAATGTTTTTCCCATTCTTGCTGGCTGGCTTCTTCGGTTAATGTTTCTAGAATATTTTCTAAAGTTGTTTCACTGGATTCGAATTGTTCTTCAATACCTTGTAAACGTACTTTCGTTTCATGCGTTTTAATTCGAATTTTTTCTAATTCATCACGGCGTTCAGCAACAGCTTGTTCAGATTTCACTCGTTGTTCATCAGTTTCACGAATTGATGCTTCGATATTTTGCATTTCAGTTCGCGCTTCAGTGAGATCTTTTTCGGCAGTTACTTTTTCAGCCAGTTTAGTTTCTAACTGAGTTTGCAATTCGGCCAAAGGCGCTGAGGACTCTTGAATTAATTGATCCAATTCTTGTTTTCGACGAGTTACATGCTCAATCTGCATTTCATTACGTTTAATCGCTTGTTCCAATGATGCTTTTTGTGAGGTTATTGCTTCTAGTTGTAAAGCAATTAAATGACTTTCTTCGTGAGTCTTTTGCCAAATTTCTCTAGCACTATCTAAAGACTGACGATGTTTATCACGCAAACTTTCTAATTCGGATTTTTGAGAATCAATATTGATATTAAGTTCTTCTGACTCAACTAATTGTGCAGCTATACGAATTAATTCATCCGCATCACGTTCATGATTTCGTTCCAGCTCTTCAATTTGTTCTTTAAGCTTTTCAGCTCTTTGAGTTAATTGTTCTAATTGACTTTCAGCTGCGGCTAACTGGCCTTTGTTTTCAGATACAGTCGTTTGCTGTTCTTGGAGTTTGGATTTAATAGAATTAATAAGCGTATTTTTTTCAGAAATATTCTCTTTCGCATCTTCCAAAGAAGCATCAATCGAATGGAGCTGCTGTTCTAACCCAGATAACTCAGTATTTAATTCATTAATATTTTGTTCGCGAGTAATAATACTGCTGTCAGTATCGCCTTCTCGGACAACACGCACCCAATTTTGGCCAATCCATAAACCATCTTTTGTTACAATAGAATGTCCTGGCTCAAGTTGATCGCGTAAAGTTAATGCTGTGGTTAAATCATTTGCTATCCAAATATTTGCAACCAAATTTTTTGCCGCTTCAGGAGCTATAACTTTATCCGCTAATGAGTGCCAACCGTTGGTACTGCTAGAATTATATGTAGAATAGTTTTCGATCAGTTCAACTTTGCCTGAAGCAAAGTCATTTAATTGAATGCTGGTACTATTAAGGTTATCAATACAAACCGCTTGTAAGTGTTGTGCTAACACAATTTCGAATGCCACTGACCAATCGCTATCGATTTTTAATTGTTGAGCTAAACGTGAGTTATTATTTAATCCCGCTTTTTCTAACCAATCAGCTACTGTTTTATCGTCATCGCCTAAGGCGCTTTCTTGCAATGCTTTTAACGTTTCTAATCGTGCCGCGACTTTTTGTTTTTGTTCGCGTTTTTCGTTTTGTTCACGACTAAACGATTGTTGCTGCTCTAATAACTGCTCAAGATTTTTTTGTTCTGCATTTAACTGCTCTTGAATATTTTCTAATTCTTCAACAGCAGTTTCTATTGCTTGTTTCTTTTCAACTAATGACTCTTCTAATTTTGCAGGTTCAATACCATCGTATTCTTCTTGTAACGATTGCAATCGATAGATTTGCTCTTCTTTACTTGTTTCTAAATACTCTTTGCGAGATTTACTGGCTTCGAGAGTCTGCACGCAATCAATCGCTTGCTGTTGAAAACTATCCCATTCAGTTTGCCAACTTTGCATGGCATTTTCAGCCAGACTCAGTCCTTCATAAGCTTTATCACTTTCTGAACGAGAACCATTTAACTTAGGCTCTAGAGATATAATTTCTTGTCCTAATTCTGTTAAGCGTTGTTTATCTTGGCTAAATTGCGCTTGAATTTCAGTTGATTGTTGCTCAGCCGCTTGTAAATCTTTTTGGCTGGCTTCGATGCGTTCATTTGTGTGTTTAATAGTTTGTTCAATCGATGAAATATTTGAACCCACCTGATAAAAAACTGATTGTTGTTCACTCAGTTTTTCTGTCGCATTGGACAATTCACTACGTTGTTTTTCTAAATCAGCTTCGTGTTCACGTAGTTGCGCAATAGCTTGCTCAACTTTATTTTCACTATCTACGATCTGTTTTTGTTCTTCGGTATTTTTATTATTCAGTTCTTGCCAATTCAGTGCTAGCAGTTCAGCTTGATATTTTCGTTCTTCTGACTTGAGTTCCTTGTAACGCTCAGCAGCTCTCGCTTGACGTTGTAAATGTGAAAGCTGTTTCTCAAGCTCTTCATATATATCATTGACTCTAGATAAATTTTCTTTGGTATGTTTAATACGATTTTCGGTCTCACGACGACGTTCTCTGTATTTAGAAATACCAGCCGCTTCCTCTACAAAGCCTCTAAGCTCTTCAGGTTTCGCTTCGATTAAACGTGAGATCGTGCCTTGTTCAATGATCGAATAACCACGTGGACCTAATCCAGTACCTAAAAATATTCCTTGAATATCTCGACGACGACAGCGAGTGCCGTTTAAGTAATATGTCGAAACCGCTTCTCGATTAATTTGGCGTTTAACCGATATTTCGCTATAGCTTGCATATTCGCCAGTCAATTTTTTTTCAGTATTATCAAAAATTAACTCAACTGATGCCTGGCTAACTGGCTGACGTTGGTTACTACCATTGAAAATAACATCGGTCAGAGAATCACCACGAAGGTGCTTAGCAGAAGACTCGCCCATCACCCATGTGACGGCGTCAATAATATTGGACTTTCCACAACCGTTAGGACCAACAATCCCTACGACTTGTCCAGGGACAGTTAAGGTGGTTGGATCAACAAAGGATTTAAAGCCGGATAACTTAATCTTGCGTAGGCGCATGGGGCGTAACAATAGCAGAGTTAAAATAGTCGAGACAAGCAAAACTTAAAACTATTTTTTACTTTAAAGTAATAATATAACTTATTGATTTATATAATATAGCATGTTTATTTAAAGTTTTTTATTAAGAGTTAGCTCCGCTTTAGATTTTTTTATGTTATCGTTAAGAGTTGTCATAAATAGAGGTAAAAACAATGGCATTACAGCCAAGCAAAGACTTAGAAACATTTCCTAATCCATCACCTGAAAACACATTTACAATACGCATAGATATCCCTGAATTTACCTGTTTATGCCCCAAAACAGGACAGCCTGACTTTGCTAATATTGAAATTGCTTACGTACCAAACGAACTATGTGTGGAATTGAAATCACTCAAATTATACATGTGGACATTTCGTGAACGAGGAGCCTTTCATGAAGCCGTTACCAATGAAATACTCGATGACATAGTGAATGCTATCCAACCTAACTATATGAAGGTTACGGGCGAATTTAACGTGAGAGGTGGAATTTATACCACTGTCATAGCAGAACATAGAAACCCAAAATGGCAAGCTCCTAATAAAGTTGAGTTACCGTAAAGCAATATAAATATGAACGACTTTTTTCGCGGTGTTTCGTATTTCTTCTCTGGTTTTGGCTTTATTTTTAAACCCAAAATACGAAAGTACGTCTTTGTTCCTTTATTCGTCAATATCATACTCTTTTCAATCGCTATCTGGTTTGCGATTTACCAAACTCAAGAATTTGTTATTAGTATTGCTAATTGGTGGAGTTGGTTAGAATGGCTTCAATGGTTGATTTGGCCATTATTCATATTTGCAATGTTAGTCTTTGTTTTTTTTACTTTTTCTATATTAGCTAATCTGATTGCAGCACCATTTAATGGTTTTTTAGCAGAAGCTGTAGAACTCTATCTATCCGATAAGGATATGGTTCTGCCTAGTCGTTCCATCACAATGGAAATTATCACTGCTATTACATCTGAATTATCCAAACTGCTGTATTACGCAACCCGAGCCATACCTGTACTACTGTTGTCTTTTATCCCTGGGATGCAGTTCCTATGGCTATTATTCGGTGCATGGATGCTGGCATTGCAATATATTGATTTTCCAATGGCTAATCATGGTATGAAATTTAAGCAAGAACGTTTATTAATTAAACAGAAACGTTGGCTCGCTCTCGGTTTTGGCTCAATGACAATGTTAATGGCAATGATCCCTTTGTTAAATTTCATCGTCATGCCAGTTGCTGTGTGTGCTGCTACGAATATTTGGGTAAAAGAATACAAAAAGATCACAATTGCCTCTTAAAATCAAGATTGCCTCGGTATGGGCTTTCTGGTAAAAAAGGCGGCTGATTTCACGAACACACTCGTAGGAAGCAAAATTATGGCTGCAAAAAAGAAAACAGCTAAAAAGAAAGTTGCCAAGAAAAAGGTAGCTAAAAAAGTAACTAAGAAGGTTGCAAAAAAAACTGCAGCCAAAAAGAAGACTGTCGCTAAGAAAAAGACCACATCAAAAAAGAAAGTAGCTAAAAAGACAGTTAAGAAAAAAGTAGCAAAGAAGGTCGCAAAAAAAGTGAGTAGTACTAAATCCGTATCTAAGAAAAAAACCACCAAAAAAGCTTCAACTAAGAAAACAGAAGCAAAGAAAGCAGTTAAGAAAAAAGCTCCTGCTAAGAAAACTGTCTCAAAAGTTAAAAAAGTCGATGGTCCTCAGGACTTCATCCCTTATGAGCCAGAAAAAAATGAAGATTATATGAATGATGCTCAACTAGAGCACTTTCGTGAAATCTTACTCAACTGGAAAAACGATTTAATTGAAGAAGTCAATCGTACCGTTGACCATATGAAAGAAGACGCGAGTAATTTTCCTGATCCTGCTGATAGAGCGACACAAGAAGAAGAGTTCGGATTAGAACTTAGAACTCGTGATAGAGAGCGTAAATTATTACGTAAAATCAATGCCGCTCTTAACCGTATCGACGAAGGTACTTATGGCTATTGTGAAGAAACGGGCGAAGAAATTGGTGTTAAACGTTTAGAAGCTCGTCCAGTTGCAACCTTATGTATCGAAGCACAAGAACGCCGTGAGTTGCGTAAACGCCAATTCAGCGATATGGATGACCGTACACGATAATTTTTTTCATAGACTAATCTTTCGGGAATATGCCATTCCCAACTAAAACAAAATATCGGGGGCGTTTTGCCCCCTCTCCTACTGGCCCACTGCATTTTGGTTCTCTCGTTGCGGCCGTTGCTAGTTATATCGATGCAAAATCTCACTCTGGAACTTGGCTAGTTCGTATAGATGATATCGATCATCAACGTTGTAAACCTGAATACAACGAACTTATTTTACATACACTTGAATCTTATGGATTAGAGTGGGACGAAGAAGTTGTTTATCAACAGCAACAACTATCGCAGTATGAAGAAATATTACAAAGATTAATTGAGTCTGATGACGTCTATCGTTGTGTATGTACACGCAAAATTTTACCTAATGGTCCATATCCTGGAAATTGTCGCAATAAAAAAATTACAGACGCAGATAGTTCGATTCGATTAAAAGTTAAAAATAATGACGGTATTGTAAATGATCTAATTCAGGCCAAGTTTCAACAAAATTTAATATCAGATGTTGGAGATTTTGTTATATATCGTTCTGATAAGATGTTTTCATATCATCTTGCTACTGTCATTGATGATCATAAGTCTGGTATTACTCATATTATTCGTGGTGCAGATTTACTTGATTCAACACCTCGTCAAATTTATCTGCAAATATTACTTGAATATAAAACTCCAATATATGGTCATATCCCCGTAGTGATAAATCAACAAGGAGAAAAGCTCAGCAAACAAACTTTCGCGAAACCAATCGATGAACATGATATTCAAACGCAGTTAACAAATGCATTAAAATTTCTTGGTCAATCAATTCCTCAAGATCTAATTTACGAAGAGCCTAAAATCATATTAGATTGGGCAACTAAACATTGGGATATCAATTTAATTCCCAAAATCATTCAATAATGATTGATAGATAATTAAACCTATCAGCATAAATTTGTCTATAATAATGAATCAATATAGACCACAACTGGAATATCAATGCATTTTGTCAAATATGGATTATTAATTTTTTTAATTTTAATTAATATTAATAGTCTTGCCGTAGAACGTGTCAGTGTTATTGGTTTATTTAAAGATAAAGCCGTTATTAGTATCGATGGTAAACAACGTGTATTAAAAAAAGGTAAACGTAGTCCTGAAGGTGTTCTTCTAATCTCAGCCGATAGTGAATTCGCTGTATTGGAAATTAATGGCGAACGCAAAAAAATGAAGCTGGGCACAAAAATCAGCAATCAATTCAAAAAAGCTAATAAAGAGGCCACGTTAACTGTAGCTCCAAACTCTAGAGGTATGTATTTTGTGAATGGTAGTATCAATGGCTTTCAAGTTGAAATGCTGGTTGATACAGGTGCAACTTTAGTTTCTATGAATCGAAATGTTGCTAAAAGAGTTGGCATTAATTATAAATTAGAAGGCAAAAAATCTTTTTCTCAAACAGCCAGTGGTGTTTCAGAAGTTTATATTGTGAAATTAAAAAAAGTAAAAGTTGGCGATTTAGAACTACGAGATGTTACGGGCAGTGTCCATGACTCAGATTTTCCAGCTATTATCTTACTAGGCAATTCATTTTTAAGTAAATTTGATATGCAACGAGAAGGACGTGTTTTAAAAATACAAAAATAAACTTTCGCTAATTAAACAGAATTTTTTAATCGCTTACTTTCCCAATAAACTTCTCGATCGCCTGCCGCTAAAACCAATGTCCGAGCAAATACAAATAATAAATCCGAAAGACGATTAATATAAACAATAGTCAATGGATTAACATACTCATTTCTAGATAAAGAAATTAAATGACGCTCAGCTCTTCGGCATACACAGCGCGCTAAATGACAAATTGAACCCGTTAGATTTCCACCAGGTAGTATAAATTCTTTTAGTGGAGGTAAATCTTCATTATAAGTTTCGATTAATTCTTCAATGCGTTCTATTGATTCTTCTGAAAGTACTGCATTACCAGGAACAGCCAACTCACCACCAACATCAAATAAACGGTGTTGAATATTTAACAAATACCCAGAAATATCATTACTGACACCACTGGCTATTATAACACCTAGATGACTATTAAGTTCATCAATAGTACCAATCGCTTGTATACGAAATGTATCTTTATCAACTCTAGAGCCATCGCCAAGACCGGTTGTACCACCATCACCCGTTTTAGTTACTATCTTAGAAATTCGATCAGACATTTTTACAACAACAAACCTATAAAAAAATAAATTTAATAACTTTTAGACATAGCTAAAGGGTTGTCTTTATTTTTTATATATTCATATATTAAAAATAAAGCTGTGGAATATAAAACTGTTGAAATCAATGTATTTTTGAAAAATGGAATCGCTGCAATATAACACTCAGTCAGACCGGTTAGTGATAACGGATAAAACTGGCCGCTCATCCAAACACCGAAATTTGAAACGATAAAAAATATAACCGCTGACCCTATGGAAGATCCGAATACATTCACTGCTTTAATTTTATTAAATAAAAATAATTTACCTACTACAGCGCTTAAAATAATTCCTAAATAAACTGCAGCCATACTCATCGGATGATAAAAACCTAAAATAAAATCACTTAATAAAACACCTAATAGTGGCAATGCCCACATAAAAGCATTTTTGGAATATGCACCTATAAACAAGCCTAATGCAACAATAGGTGTAAAGTTAGGTGGGTGTGGAATTAATCTTGAAAATAATACAATGAGCACAAGACCAAAAAACAACCAAAGATGTTTATTCATAAAAATATCTCGTAAAAAAAATAAATTGATATGGAATATTATTATAGAACTAAAATTCAATACTGCATAACTCTGCCATTGTGATTGTATCAAAAAAAGCTTTTAAGTTACCGTAAAAAAACATATCATCCGCACAGTTATAGGTGCTTGCATCAATTTAATGCAAGTTAAACGGGAAGTTTGGTGGTTTAATTTTAAAACAAATCCAACGCTGCCCCCGCAACGGTGATTGAGTAAACCCTATTCGTAACCACTGCGACTTGTTCGTGGGAAGGGAATAGTTAGGCAAAATAGCAACTCATCAGCCCGGATACCGGCCTATTTCGAAATTTGAACCAATGATGCGGTGGGCATCATGAATGGGTTAACTGCTTGATATAGGATTATACGCCTATAGCTTTTGTCGCGTGACACATTCATAAAAGCGCCTTCCGCTGACTGAAATAGTATGAGTCAGCTTTTAAATAAAAAAATGTTCTTTAATGCTGTAGTAAATATTGTTGTATTAACAATGTTTATCGCATCCATTTGTCATGCAAATGATGATATTTTACAACTCGATACGCTAGATGTTATAGCTGTATCACCTGCTGAATCGATACTATCGAAATCACAAAGCATTAAAATCATTACAGCAGATGATATTCAGCAATCAACTGCAAATTCATTAATCGATGTTTTAAAGTCTCAAGCCAATCTGAATTTAAAATCCTTTTATGGTGATGATCGTTTAGCCAGTATCGATATTCGTGGGCAAGGTGAAACCGCTGTTAGTAATGTTGCTATTTTTGTCGATGGAGTACGAATTAATAGCGATACCTTAGCATCCGCCGATTTATCATCTATTCCACTCGATAATATTAAATCAGTAAAAATCATTCGTGGTGGTGGTTCCGTTCGTTACGGAAATAATGCTGTAGGCGGTGTTATTGATATCAAAACCAAACAAGCTTCTCCTAATAGTCGATCATTATCATTACAAACTCAATATGGATCGTTTGATCGTTGGGAAAATAATATTAGTGGTTCAATCGCAAGCAATAAATTAGCTACTAGCTTTAGAGTGTCGACCTTAGATACAAATGGCTATCGAGACAATGGTTACTTAGAGTCAAAAAACTATGCATTAAAATTTAATTACAAGCACTCCGATATTCTTTCTTTTTTTCTAAACACCTCTTTGCACGATGATAAAGCGGGAAGTCCAGGCAACGTATCACTAGAAAATTTTAACACCTCATCAACGACGAGACGCAGCACTAATACACCATTTGATTTTAATGAAACTCGTGAATATAGATTCTCCATTGGCAGCGATATTGATTTAAAAGAAGCAGGAGAAATGAATTTAATTGCAGCTTATCGCAATCGCAAAACGGATCCGAATGTTTTGAATTTCAACCCAGCAACATCCTTATTACAACGAGAAAATATTTTATTGTCTGGTGAATATTTAGATTTAAATATAGATCATGTCTATCCATTTCAGCTATTCAATCGGAATACTAAAATAGAATCTGGCTTCAGTTACCATCACAGTGACTATTTACGTTCAGAAGGCGAAGAACAAATAAATGAAGTACGTACTGATGCAAGTGTTTATGAACAAGGAACCTATATTGTATTCGAATCAAATTTAACAAATAGTTTACTATTCAATATTGGATATCGTCATAACTGGTTTCATGCAAAACAGCTACGGCAGTCCGTTGGATTAATATCCGCTCCCCCACCAGTCTTCGGCTATCGAGTTACTGGTAGACAATCAGAAGATTGGGAAAGTGAAGCTTATGAGTTTGGTTTAAACTATCAAATAAATAATCATTGGTATGTCTATACCAATTTCTCTAGAAATTTTCGTACACCGAACAGCGATGAATTAGTTTTAGCATCAAACACACTAAGACCTCAATCAGGCAATAATACAGAAGCTGGCTTTCGATATTATTCTTCAAAACTTCAATTATCAGCTTCAATCTTCCAGTTGAAAAATCGTAATGAAATTTTCTTTGGGTTTGATACCACCACACTACAAAACGTGAATTTTAATTTGCGTGAAAAAACCAAACGTACTGGCTTTGAATTAGAATTAACGGTAATTCCATTAGAAGGCTTAACTTTAAATGGTAATTTTGGATACGTCCGCCCCAAGTTTCAATCATCAGATATTCCACATGCTCCAAGACTCACTGCTAATGCAAGCATGCAATGGCAATTACTTCCTTGGGCAAATCTATTATTAAGTACGCATTATGTCGGTGAGCGTTACGATGGTAATGATTTAAGCAATACATTACCAAAACTCAAAGCTTATCGCGTTGAAGATGCTGAATTACAGTTTAATAAAGACAATATTGAATTCTTTGTTGGCGTAAATAATTTATTTAATGAAATTTATTCAACCATCGCTTTTTCTCAAACATTTTATCCTCAACCTGAACGTAATATTTATTCAGGTATACGATTCATTTTTTAATAATATTTGTATATGAAAATTAAACTCTATCTAATTATTTCGATATTTTTCTTCTACAGTAAACCGTTGATTGCTGTCACTTGGCCTTATGCTCCTGCTGCTGGCCAACCTGGTTCCACTGCCATTGCATCTACTTCAACTAGTATTCAAGCATGGGCTACTGGTTATCAAGATTTAATATACGGCACTGATATCAGTGCTACTTTTCAGACACCAGAAAAAGCCTTAGGTCCTTCAAGTCTAGTTGATCCTGTTTTTGACACAGTAAGTCTTGGCAATGGTGGTCAAATAACAATGACGTTTAATGGGGTTATCTATGATGGGACTGGTGCTGACTTTGCAATCTTTGGCAATGCCTTTAGTGATACCTTTTTAGAACTGGCCTTTGTTGAAGTAAGTTCTGATGGAATTAACTACACTCGATTTGAAAACTTTTCTTTTACGTTTTTACCAGTCGGGGCATTTGGAAACGTCGACCCAATTAATATTCATGGTTATGCGGGTAAATATCGAGCTGCATTTGGAACACCTTTTGATCTTAATGAACTCGCAGGCACTCCAGGTTTAGATATTAATAATATTCGTTATGTACGATTAATTGATATTTTAGGCAACGGTACCGAGTTCGATGACTTATCTTCTGAATTTGGTGGGCCCAATCCGATTTATGATCCTTATAAAACTACTCAGAGTGCTGGTTTTGATTTAGAAGCCGTAGGTGTGATTCACATTCAAGAAAGTCCACCAACCCCTATTCCACTGCCAATTTATTCACAATTCATTTTATTTTTGATTATCACTTTTATAAGCAAAAGAATTTATACAACTAATAAAAACTAAAGAGGTACCTACATATGAGAAATTATCTTTTATCTATAGGATTATTATCAACATTAATAATACCAAACCTAGCCAATGCAAATGTTGCAACGTTTGATGATTTAAGCTTACCTAATAATTCAGCATTTGTTGCAGGTTTTGATACAACTTTTAATAGTGGTGGCATTACCTTCAATCAAGATTGGAATGAAGCCTTTAACTGTTGTGCATCTGGTTGGTTCTACAGTAATCAAACCGATACCACTACTGCCGGCTTTAGTAATCAACACAGTGCTATTACTGGCATCGGTGCTAACAACTCACAAAACTATGGTATAGCAAACCCAGGAAATACAGATATTGATTTTGCATCATCCAGCATTGTTAATGGCGCTTATATTACAAACTCAACTTACGCCTATTTAGCCATTCAAGATGGCAACGATGGTGCCGGTTTTGTCAAAGGTCCTTTTGATAATACGGATTTTTTTACTTTAACTATCTCTGGATACGATGCTAATTCAAATCTTACCAATTCAGTTGATGTTCAATTATGGGATGCTGTTTCTGAGCAGGCATTAAACAATTGGTTATGGGTAGATCTAACTAGCTTAGGTGTCGTCAGTAAAATCGGTTTTTCACTAGCTTCATCAGACGTAGGACAATTTGGAATGAACACACCAGCTTATTTTGCTTTAGACGATTTGACCGTTAGTGCAGTTCCTGTCCCAGCAGGTGTTTGGTTACTCATGAGCAGCATAGGAACCATCCTTTTCAGAAGAAAAAACATGTAATTATTGTTCAAAATTCAACCAATTACGCCTAATCGCTCGGTTAGGCGTCCTCTCTACACATTCTCATTCATCCGTATTATACTCGCGCCTGTATTTCTGAGGAGCGTTGCGACGACTCTAAATAAGATTCGCCAGGCTCAGATTTTCACTTCAACCACGCTCGCTTGATTAGAATTTAGACCAAGCGAGGCGACGACATATCAATCGATCACGCGCTTCAAACAACTGTATAAAAGGCTATGACCGATAAAACCGATTTAATTAAAAATTTATTAGCAGAACGAATTTTAATTTTGGATGGTGCAATGGGCACCATGATCCAATCCTATAAATTGGAAGAAGATGATTACCGTGGTGAGCGATTTGCTGATCATCCTTGCGATTTAAAAGGCAATAATGATCTTCTTACCTTAGTTCGCCCTGACATTATCAAAGCCATTCATGGTGCCTACTTCGAAGCCGGTGCCGACATTGTTGAGACCAATACCTTTAATGCCACTTCCATAGCCATGGCTGACTACCAAATGGAAGACTTGGTATATGAGTTGAATAAACAAGGTGCTGCTGTTGCACGAGAAGTCGCAGATGAATTTGAAACAAAGCAACCTGACAAACCACGCTTTGTTGCAGGTGTACTTGGCCCTACCAATCGAACCTGTTCCATCTCTCCTGATGTGAATAACCCAGGTTACCGAAACATTACCTACATAGAGCTAGTGGAATCTTATACTGAAGCGATACGTGGTTTAGTTGATGGTGGTGCAGATTTAATATTAGTAGAAACCATCTTCGATACTCTAAATGCTAAAGCTGCTTTATTTGCAATCGATCAATTCTATGAAGATCATAATATTTATTTACCGATTATGATTTCAGGTACGATTACCGATGCATCGGGCCGTACTTTAACAGGACAAACAACAGAAGCTTTTTGGAATTCATTACGCCATGCAAAACCATTATCCATTGGTTTAAATTGCGCATTAGGCCCAAAAGATCTACGTCAATACGTCGAAGAACTTTCAAGCATCGCGGATACTCATGTTAGTGCACATCCAAACGCTGGTTTACCGAATGAGTTTGGAGAATACGATCTTGATGCTGAACCGATGGGTGAACATATTAAAGAATGGGCAGAGACTGGCTTGTTAAATATTGTCGGCGGCTGTTGTGGTACCTCCCCTGCTCATATCAAAGCAATGGCGGGTGTCGTTGCAACAGTAACACCACGTAAAATTCCTAAGATAGATACAGTACAACGCTTAAGTGGTTTAGAACCTTTCAACATTACCCCTGAAGTTAACTTTGTAAATGTTGGTGAACGGACCAATGTTGCTGGTTCACCCAAATTCTTACGCTTAGTGAAAGAAGAAGAAGATTTAGAAGCCGCCTTAGACGTTGCGCGCCAACAAGTTGAAAACGGTGCACAAGTTATCGATGTCTGTATGGACGAAGGCATGTTGGATTCAGAACAGCTCATGCATGACTTTTTAAACTTGATTGCATCTGAACCTGATATCAGTCGTGTACCGATAATGATCGACTCTTCAAAATGGACAGTGATCGAATCAGGCTTACGTTGTGTTCAAGGCAAATGTATTGTGAATTCAATTTCACTCAAAGAAGGCGAAGAAAAATTTAAACAACAAGCAAAGCTTATTCGCCGTTATGGTGCAGCAACTGTTGTTATGGCGTTTGATGAGACCGGCCAAGCCGATACAACCGAACGGCGCTTTGAAGTTTGCAAACGTTCTTATGATATTCTTGTGAATGAAGTTGGTTTCCCGCCTGAAGATATTATCTTTGATCCAAATATCTTAACTGTTGCTACTGGTATGGAAGAACATAATAACTATGCGGTGTCTTTCTTTGAAGCGACGAAGCAGATTAAAGATAACTTACCTCATGCGCTAGTCAGTGGCGGTTTAAGTAATGTCTCTTTCTCATTCCGTGGAAACAATCCTGTGCGCGAGGCGATGCATGCAGCGTTTTTATATCACGCTATTCATAACGGTATGGACATGGGTATTGTGAACGCTGGCCAATTAGAAGTTTACGATGAAGTACCTAAAGACTTACTCGAATACATTGAAGATGTTTTATTAAATCGTCGTGATGATGCTACTGATCGTCTAGTCGAATTTGCCGAAACCGTTAAAGCTGGCGCCAGTAAAGAAAAGAAAGTCGACCTGGAATGGCGTAACGGTTCGGTTGGTGAACGTTTAACTCATGCCTTAGTAAAAGGTATCAGTGATTTTATTGAAGACGATACTGAAGAAGCACGTCAACAAGCAGACAAACCATTACATGTTATCGAAGGACCGTTAATGGACGGTATGAATGTCGTCGGGGATTTGTTTGGCGATGGAAAAATGTTTTTACCAC
Source organism: Gammaproteobacteria bacterium (assembly GCA_965243205.1). Taxonomy (GTDB): domain Bacteria; phylum Pseudomonadota; class Gammaproteobacteria; order Eutrophobiales; family Eutrophobiaceae; genus CBDEUK01. The sequence continues at coordinate 272,552 of CBDEUK010000002.1, read as the reverse complement.
AAGTGGTAAAAAGTGCACGCGTTATGAAAAAAGCTGTAGCCTATCTCATACCATTCATTGAAGAAGAAAAAGCTAAAAGTGGTATTGAAGAGAGTCAAAACAATGGCAAGATCATCATGGCAACCGTTAAAGGCGATGTACATGACATTGGTAAAAACATTGTTGCTGTTGTATTGCAATGTAATAACTTTGAAGTCATTGATATGGGTGTAATGGTTCCTGCTGAAAAAATTTTACAAACCGCAAAAGAAGAAAACGCTGATGTGATTGGTTTAAGTGGGTTAATCACACCTTCTTTAGATGAAATGGTTCATGTTGCAAAAGAAATGCAGCGCCAAGAATTCAATTTGCCATTATTAATTGGCGGTGCTACCACATCTCGTGCACATACCGCCGTTAAAATAGAACCTCAATATACTGAACCTGTGGTGCATGTTAAAGATGCCTCACGTGCTGTTGGAGTTGCGCAAAATTTAATTAGCAAAGATTTAAAATCTGCATTCGCTGCAAAAATTAAACAAGAATACGAAACGGTACGTGAACGCCATGCAGGTAAACAAGCTAAAACAAAATGGTTAAGTATTGAAGAAGCAAGAAATAATGCCTTTAAAACCGATTGGCAAAATCATGCTGTTACTAAACCTAATAAACTTGGCATTACCATTTTTGATGACTTCCCATTAGAAGAACTAGTTGAATACTTTGATTGGACACCATTCTTTATTGCCTGGGAATTGGCTGGACGTTTTCCACGAATATTAGAAGACGAAATCGTTGGCGAAGAAGCAACACGTTTATATAACGATGCTAAACAAATGTTAGAAACCATTGTAAAAGAGAAATGGTTTACCGCTAAAGGTATGTTTGGTTTGTTTGCGGCTAATGCAGTTGATGATGATATCGAAATTTATACTGATGACAATCGTACTGAATTAATAACGACTATTCATTCTTTACGTCAACAAACTCAAAAGCCACCTGGCCAACCTAACTTTGCCTTGGCAGATTATATTGCACCAAAATCTTCAAACATTGAAGATTATATTGGTGTATTTGCTGTTGCCGCTGGTTTTGATATGGAAGAACGTGTTAAAGCTTTTGAAGATGACCATGATGATTATAATGCTATCATGCTAAAAGCGTTAGCCGATCGATTTGCAGAGGCCTTTGCCGAATGCTTACATGCCAAAGTTCGACAAGAATATTGGGGTTATGCAAAAGAAGAAGGTTTAGATAATGAAGCATTAATTTCTGAAGAATACAAAGGCATCCGCCCTGCTCCAGGTTACCCTGCTTGCCCAGACCATACTGAAAAAGCCTTATTATGGGATTTGTTAGATGTCGAAGAAAATACGGGCATTACAATTACTGAAAACTTTGCTATGTATCCAACAGCTGCCGTTAGCGGTTGGTATTTCAGCCATCCTGAATCTCGTTATTTTGGATTGGGCAAAATCAATAAAGATCAAGTTAAAGATTATGCCAAACGTAAAAACATGACATTAGAAGAAATTGAACGTTGGCTAGCACCGAATTTAGGTTATGAGAATTAAAATTAGTTTATAAAAAATTTATTAATGTCATACTAAAAATATAAATAGCAGGTCTTTTTAATAACAACATAATAGGATCATCAATATGTTTATCATACGCTCGTTTCCCTTATTTGCTGTTTTATGGATTGCTTATAATCTATTTGCATTTGTTCTAGGTGATGGTGACATAAGTAAAACATTATTTTCTGTAGATTTACCTTCAACTGCTACTTGGAATGTTTCGATTGGTGATATTTTCTTATTAACAGGTATTGCCTTTTTATATGTCGAAATTTTTAAAGCTACACGTACTACAGCAGGTTCAATTCTGGATCATGTACTTTCAATGATTGTGTTTGTTGGTATGTTAATTCAATTTATATTAAGTGCTAAAGCGGGTAACACAACTTTTGCTGCATTAACTTTAATGGCATTGGTAGATGTTGTAGCAGGATTCACCGTATCAATTATCTCAGCCAGACGTGACTTCGGGTTTGGAGGTAATAACCCGGATATTTAATAAACGCATTATCATCCTTAAAGATGTCTGTTAAACAACTGATTAACCAAGCATTCGTATTGGTATCGGTTTTTTTAACCGGCATGGCAGTATTGATCATTGAAATCCTCGCTACACGAATACTAGCACCCTACTTTGGTAATACCCTCTATACCTTTTCAAGCATCATTAGCATTATCTTATTAGCCTTAAGCCTAGGTTATTATCTAGGTGGACGTTTATCTGATTGGAAACTCACTCCATCTATATTTTATAACATAATCTTACTATCAGGTTTTTCCGTTATTGGTTTACACATACTAACCATAAAAATATTGCCTGATATTTCATACAAATTAGATATGCTTACTGGGCCTTTATATGCTTCATTATTATTATTTTTTATACCCGCATTTATATTAGGTTTGTTATCGCCTTACGCCATACGGTTATTGCAAACTACTCAAATAGAGGCAAAACAAGGTCAGAATATTGGTAATGTTTTTTTCTGCTCTACACTTGGTAGCATTATTGGCAGCTTATCGACTGGTTTTGTATTAATCCCTAATTTTGCAATTGATAATATTATTATATTTGTAAGCTATAGCTTGCTTATACTTTCCGCTATTGGGTTATGTTTTTCAAATATTAAAAATACAAAATGGCTTGTTATTATTTTACTTTTCATAATTTCTCATTACTTTCTCACATCAATTTTTCTTAATCAGAAACATGATGTTGTTTATCATCATCAAGGTCTCTATGAAAATATTTCAGTCATTGACAGAGAAGTAAATGGCAAAACATTACGATTATTATTACAAGATAAAAATCCTAACAGTGGTATGTATTTAGACGATGCATCTATGGGTTTTGACTACACCAAATACTATGAATTATTTAAATTATTCACTCCTCTGGCTAATCGATTTTTATCCATAGGTGGAGGTGCTTACTCCGTTCCCAAAGAAATAATAGAAACTTACCCTTCTATAAAAATTGATACGGTTGAAATAGAACCACATCTATTTCATATTGCTAAAATTTATTTTCAATTACCTGAATCACAACAACATAATAACTATATACAAGATGGAAGACGTTTTTTATTTGAAACAACACAAACTTATGATGTCATCTTTTCCGATGTCTATCGCTCGTTTGCAGCAATTCCTACGCATTTTGTTACTCAAGAATTTTTTAAATTGGCACTGCATCGACTAAATCAAAATGGAGTGTTTATAGCTAACGTCTTTGGTAGCTTAAAAGATAAAGCTTTAATACTATCCTTACAAAAAACAATGCAATTAACTTTTCCACAAACATACATGATTGCAACTGTGAGCCCTAACCATTCTGGATTACAAAATTTTATTTTTATCGGCCATAACAATCATAAACGCATTGATTTGAATAAAGCCAAACATATTGACTTCATACATTCTGAACTTAAGTTAATTGCTAAAAAAGAATTTTTTATGAATAAAGAAGAGTTAGAACAAGCGAAATTATTTACAGACTTTTATGCACCTACTGAATATCTAGCGACGCATTCAATAAGACAATACCAGGCTTTACTAGAACAAGGGGTAATTAACGATTTATAAATCTACTCTTAAGAAGAAGGATACAATATCTTCTTCAAAATCATCTCTACCTAGGCGTTTATTATATTCAAAGTTACCACTAATACTTTGATTTGCAAAAACACGCAAACCACCACCTACTAAGAACTCATCTTTATCATCTGAAGGTTGTTCTAATGATGGATCCAATTGCAAACGTGTTCGAGAAAAATCTCTTACATAACTCACGCGTGCATAAGGTTCAAATTGATCAATTGTATAAGCTGCCTCAGTAGTCAGATAAAACTGCTCTAGTCTGGTTACACGCCCAAGTACATTTCTTGGTCCAGCCCCAACAAGTATGTCTTGATATTGTTCTTGCCTGTTTTTTGCCCATAACAGTCCGAACTGCCCAGTGAACAACCAATTATTTAATGAATAAAAACCATTAATATTTCCATTAACGAACCAACGTTCACTATCATAATCACTCTCGGCAGGAATATCACCGAGACCAGTTATAGGAAAAACTGACTGTTGTTCATTATCCAATTTACTATAACCTAAACTTACATCCACACTAACATGCTCATTAATCGATACTCCTGCATACGGAGCAACGGTGAAACCATTGGTTTTTTGATCTCCAGAATTAAAATCAGTGTCGGTTTCAGTATTTTCTATTCCAAACGCAATACCAACGACAGTGTTACTGGTAGGCATAAAATCGATACCTAAAAGTGCTGTATGAGTACGACCATCAAATTGTGTCGAAGAAAAATCATTTTCAAAATCCGAATAACCATAACTAACCCAAACTCCAACCCCATTTGCAGGATCTCCAGCTGCCATTCCAGTAGAGTTTTGTTTGATGGTGTTTGATAAAGAACCGGTACTTATGCGATCCGGTTGATTTAGTACTTTATTCACTCGATTATTCAATCCAGTGTTTACGGATTTCACACTGGTATCGATTGTATTTACATCAGTTATTAAAGTACTGGGAGATGCACCAGGAGAAATATCGATATCATCAATATCTTGGAAAATCTGAATTATCGTAAACGCAGACACATCTAATGATAGAAACATTAGGCCTGTAAACAATAATCTAGAATTATTCTTAAAAATATAGTTTAACACTATTATTTTCCATGTAATTTTCTACTGTTTAGTATAACTCTATTCGTTTCTGAATCAATAAAATTCTATATAAATTAATAATTTAAAATGGTTTATTAATTCTTAATATTTAATATATTAATTCTCTATTTTTATATAAATTATTGTTTTTATTATATTTTATTTATTTTTTTCTTGAAATCCTCATTTACTCCCCCATATTAGTACGAACATATTTTTAAGTGGGCTAAGATCCATTGAACAAAAACAGAGCGGGAAAACACTATGTTTAAACTCATCTTGTCATTTTTGGCTATCTTTCTAGCTGTTCGCCTAATTCAACAAAAATTTGAAGAAAAACAAAGAGCTATGCAAGAAGAAAAGAAAAACGGCCGCATTATTGAGGGCGAGGTCGTCAACGAAGAACACGATTCCAATAAAGGAGAATAAATATGTCCCTGATCAAACGATTTTTTTCTGCCGGTAGTGCCTTTTTAGGCAATTTTATGATTCTGGCACTTATAGTATTGCTTATCTTATTTAGCACCGGTATCAACGACAATGGTTTCCGAACCGTTGTGCAATACCCTTGGGGAACCACCTTCGTAAAATTCACACCTGGCCTCTACTTTACCTTTTTTGGTAAAGAGACTGTCTATAAAGATTCTGGAACCTACACTTTTGGCGTTGGCCCTGAGCAAGATATTGTTGAGAGTACATTAGGAACTCCACCAGTAGAAGTTCGTTATAACGATGGTGGTTTAGGTGAAATTCATGGCGTGTATCGATGGATTCTACCAACTGACGAAGAAACTATGTTGAATCTACATCGTACCTTCCGATCTCAAGAAGGCGTTGCCAATAATTTGGTTAAACCTGCGATCAACGAAGCACTTAACTTAACCGCTGCGTTAATGTCATCAGAAGGTTCATACGCGGAAAAACGTGAAACCTTCAAACGTTGGGGACGCGAACAAGCTGAAATTGGCGCATTTGCGACGAAAGAAACAACCATTTGTGAAGAGAATGCCGCTGGTGAACGCGAATGTCGTCAAGTCGCACAAATTGATTATAGAGATGGCAAAGTTGTTTACGGTAATAGCTCTCCACTACAAGAATACGGTTTAATCACTGGTCAGTATCAAATTACCAAATGGGATTACGAAAAACGTACTCTGCAACAAATCTCGGATAAACGTGAACAAACCATGAAAATCATTACGGCCAAAGCGGAAGCTGAAGCAGCAAAACAAGAAGCGATTACCGCAGAAGAAAAAGGTAAAGCGGCTGTGACCAAAGCGCGTTATGAAAAAGAGGTCGAAAAAATCAAAGCAGTGGTTGATGCAGAAAAACAAAAAGAAATTGCAGTGATTGAAGCCGTGAAAAAAGTAGAAGTAAACGAGCAAAATAAACTTGCCGCTGAACAAGACAAACTTGCAGCTTATGAAGAAAAACAAGCAGCCATTGCACGTGGTGAAGGTGAAGCCGAAGCACGTCGTTTAAAGATGGCAGCTGATAATGCTTTGGAACAAAAACTTAAAGCCTGGAAAGAAGTTAATTATCGCTACGCACAAGCGATTGAAAAACAAAAATGGGTTCCTGAAATCCAATTCGCTTCGAGTGGTAATGGTGGTGAAGGTAGCGGTTCTAATGCTGCTGCATTGATTGACCTATTTACTGCAAAAGCTGCGAAAGACATCAGTCTTGATCTTTCAATGCAACCACCAAGACGCGGCATGATTAATCAGTAACTACTTTTTAAAGTAATTATAAATACTAGCCGGGTTATACCCGGCTTTTTTATTGTGTCCTATATTACAAATATTCCTGTGTCCAGTAAGTGATTGAAAACAAATAATTTAAACACCATTTAGGATTTTCATATCGTATATGGGACAGTTTGAATATTTGATATTAAAAACAGCATAGTAGACACATTGAATATATACCCACTATAATTAATTTATTATTTATCTTATTGATACAAGGAGGTTTTCCGCAATTTTACCTTTCCAAATATATAAAATACTATGGGACAAACTTTCCTTTAAAATATAGTTAGCTACCATATATGAGACCATCAATTAGCAAAAAATTGTTTTTAGTTGAGTTATTAGTATTGTTATTGCCTAGTTCAGTTTTATTTCTATATGGTGCCTTCTATGCGTTAATTGGTGCAGCAGGCGGTAGTTATAGTTTTGCTGGAACGATCACAACTTTAGTTATTGTTTCATTATCATTATTTTCAATTTGGTATTTAGGGCTTTATTTTTTAAGAAAAGGCTCTGAAAATTTAATAAATCAAAATAGTTTTATTTGGGGCTTTCTCATAATTGGCTGTATATACAGTGTTATAGGTTTATTTTTTTTAGCCGCAATTTATTTCAACCAAACTGCTATGGCTGCAATATTGCAAATATTTCGTTTTGGTACGTTTGGTATTTTTTTATTAATTCCGGCCATTCATCTTTATTTAGAGGCACAAAGAAATAGTAGCTAACAAATCATCCCAGCCGACCGCTAACGCGGCCGGCTGAATTCAATCGTTATATGGCATCAAGGATACTATGAGTAAAAGTACAGAGTTTATTGCCAGAAGAATATTAAAGCAGTCGGAGAAGCATAATTTCCCGAATGCTTATGTCAAAGTTTTTGATCATGACAGTGATAGTCTTATAACTATTGATTCCTGTGGAATCAAAATATCAGACGAAGCCATATATCAACATAATAAAAAAATAGGCTTCAGTGAAATCAGGGAAATAACTTATGGCGAGGAACACGAAAATATAGAAAAAGCAGATAGAAGCAAGTTGTTGTTAAAGCTTAGGAATGGAAATCCTATTACTTTAACTTTACCTGCAGGTGGTACCTTTTATGGTGTCTTTAGTATTCTTTTAAACGTTGTAAGGATGACAAGGTAGATGCCATATAACAACTCACTCCAAAGCGACGCGCCAGAGGCGCGCCGCTGAGTTAAAACGTTATGTGCTGTATAATGCCAGAGATATAAACAGATGAAGTTTAAGAAACCTATAATTTGGACAGTCTCTATAGCGATTGCTTCCATTATCGGTATTGCGATTACACAGCCTATATTAGTCAAAGCTGTCTTGGCCAAGTATAAATCAACGGATCATTTTTTAACTCTTGAAACTGATAATCGTATTAGATATGAAGAGTCAGCAAAACAAAATGCTCATTATTTGAGCGGGATTTTGAACGAAAGCCAAGAAGCAGTAGAGCACTCGCTTAACGCTAATTTCGAAAAGCCCGTGGAGATTTATATATGCTCTTCCCAAGAATCATTTAATGAGTACGTATTTTTATCCAAGAATGTTAGAGGGGCTGTATATTGGGGTAAGTTGTTCCTGTCTCCAGGTGCGTTCACTAGAGGCTCAGTAAAAAGGTTAACGACACATGAATTGACGCATTACCTTTTTTATACTCATCTTGGCGAGAAGGCGCATATTGAAGGAATACCTCTATGGTTCAGAGAAGGCGTCGCTGAGTTTGTTGCCAACGGAGGCGCTGATTACACTGAAGGCAATGAAGTATTCGGGCGGATGACCCACGAGGAAAGGGAAGCCTATTTGTCAGGTAAATTGGACTATTGGTTTTTTACAAAGAATGCCGCTGATGCAGTAACAAAAGACGGAGTCGTTAACTGGATGCTCTACAGAGTTGGGGCATTGTTTGTGCATTTCATCCATGACTCAAGCTCTCAAGAATTCGGTAACCTAATAAAGCATCTGCTATCGGGAATTGAGTTTAGCGAAGCACTTCAAAAGTCTCATGGAAAAGATACTGATTCTCTGCTTAAAGAATTTACCATCTATCTGTCTCAAAAAGCTAAAACAGAATAGGAAAAAGTATGATGGAGTATATTTTAGTTGCAATATGGATAGTCGGTGGAATGGCCTTCTACTTCATTGGAAAGAGCCGTGGGCTTAAATTTGGTTTTATGCTCGATTTAACAGCGGCTGTCTTGGGACCTTTTTCTATCCCTCTTGCTTTTATTTTAAAACCAGAAAAATGAATGGGGGTTAGATCGAAGCAAAGTGCGTACAGAAAGCATATAACAAATCATTCCAGCCGACCGCTGGCGCGGCCGGCTGAACTCAAACGTTATGCGTATTTAAAGGAGCACTAATTTGAAATTAGTCAGTATTTTTTTCATTTTGTTATTTTCGATTAATGTATTTGGTGCCAAGGATTGGGAAAAAGAACAAATCGAAGGGAGCATAGAATTTGTTAAACTAGGCTATGGAGATCTAAGAGAAAAAAATTATAGATCTCTAAATTTTGTAACCGAGTGCCTTGAAACTGATAAAATAATTCAGATTATCCCTATCGTTAAAAACTACAATGCATTTGATGGTAAAAAAATTGCGAATGTCCTACAAAAATTTAGAGGTAAAGTTAGTTGTTACGAATTTGGAAGAGCAGGTTCTCCAATACTACATATAAACATTCCTTATTGGACACATCAAAGAGAGTATTATCATGGCCCTAATCCAGGTGAAAAAATCTCTGATTCAGAGGTGGAACAATTAATAAATGAATTGAAAGATGTTTTTATTGAACAAGCATATGCAGAAGAATTCGGAGTTGACGCAGTAATGGAACGTAAAGTTTATTTCTGGTGGGATTAATACGCATAACAAGTCATTCTAGCTTACCACTAACGTGGCCAGTTGATTTAAAGCTTTAGTTCTCTATAGAGATTTTCATTTATGTCACATGAATTTAAAATCTTTGATAGTCACCTTCATATTATTGATGAAGCTTTCCCTCTCGTAAGTAATAACGGCTTCATTCCAGAACCTTTTACTGTAGAGAATTATCGAGAAAGATTATCCGACTTTAACATTATTGGCGGCACAATTGTTTCTGGTTCTTTTCAAGCTTATGACCAAAAATATTTAATATCGGCATTAGATAAATTAGGTAGTAACTATAAAGGCATCCTTAATTTATCCTATAGGGCAAATGACGAAGAAATAATAAATTTAAACCAATTGGGTGTTGCTGGTGTTCGATTCAATCTATATCGAGAGGGTTCGGAATCAATAAAATATTTGGAAGCAATGGCTAAGCGTATATTTAATATTGTTGGATGGCATGTTGAGCTTTATCTTAATTCTGAGCATTTATCTGAATTATCTCCAATGATAGAAAAACTTCCAGCTGTGAGCATCGATCATCTTGGTTTGAAAAAATCTGGCTTCAAACATTTATTAAAGCTAGTTGAAAAAGGCGTTAAAGTGAAAGCATCAGGTTTTGGCCGAATAGATTTTGACCCTGCGCAAGCAATTAAGGAAATCTATAATGCTCATCCAGACTCATTGATGTTTGGTACAGATTTACCTTCTACCAGAGCACCTATAGCCTTTCAAAACTCAGATATATCACTGATTGCTGATACATTAGAAGCAAATGCAGCTAAAAAAGTATTCTCTGAAAATGCAATAAAATTCTACAATATTAAAACCCGTTAACAATCCATAGCAGTCAGCTGAATTCAAACATAATGAATAAAAAAATATTCTTTTTTATTCCGTTATCATTTTAACTCCATCTGCAGAATCTGGATCGATATGAAACTCTATCGGATATTTAAAATCATTAGTGGGTTTTTGTTGAGGAAATAATTTATAAGTTAATCGAACTAATATTATAACAGGTAACCTGAGGTAATAACCCATACCTTCTGTTGGAGTTTTTGCAAAATCAACACCAGTAACATCGTATATAAATTTATTAACTCTTAATATTCTTTCACGTCGTTCGGTCTGTTTTGATGCATGTTCGGTCGATAAAGAAACATTTAATTCACTAGTGTTTTCTACCCGATGAGGTGAATTTTGAGGCCATGAAACAAAATCACCTGGTTCCATATCATATACCTGGGCTTTATCATCAAAACTTTTAGAAAAAGGAAATTCTTCTTTTCTTTGTCCCATAAGCAATGAATGAAAAAGCTCTCTTGGTATTAATTCTCTATCGTCAAAAGGATAAACCCATACTCGTTTCGTACCACGAATATGCCATAACATATTACCAGGATGATCAATATGATAATGAACAACAGCTTGTGGCGATGATATCAATAAATGAGAATTACGATCCGTAAGTTGTAACCCAGGAGAGTTGTCCTGCAGCTCATCATAGAGTTGATCAGTAATTTTTCTAAATTCAGGATTATGTTCATAGATCCTTTGAAGGTTAAGCCAAAATTGGCCTTTTTTTACAGCTACAAGTATCTGCTCACCCGTTAAGTCATTTGCGGAACCCTGCCACCATTCTCCAGACTCAGGATCTTGATTCATAATAGCGATAGTCATCTCGCTACGAGGATGTGCATCGATAATCTTTGCTAATGAATCATCATTAAATAGATCAAGATCGTTTAGATTATGTTTAGCTAGAATATTTCTTTCTTGATATTCAAGCTCATCGATTTTAGGTACATCGACTAGATGGGCTGGAAGCTGCATGTTAAATCTACCTCAATTTAGGATAAATGATATATGTAGATTTTGTTACAGTACTCTTAGACTTATAGTATTTTTTCAGAATATAAATTACAAATTTTAGTTAGTCAATATAGAAAACATATATTATAACGATATATGATTACTGCTTCGCAATATTAGCATCTATTCTGATTGTGAATTAAGCAACCACATATAATAATTAATCAATTCAGTTTTAAGTCGCAACAATAACTCTGACCGCGTCTAAACGAAGGTTTGCCGATTCTAAATTATTTTGTGTTGATTCTAAGCGTTGGTGAAAATGATTTATTTCTTCTTCTCTTACATTAGGATTAATCTTGGCTAGTGATTCTAATCGATTTATTTCACTTCCTAATATATTTTTCATATTTTCCATTGATTCAGTAATCAAGGCATCCCTCTGCTTGTTTGCCTGTTGTTGGCTTATTTTAATTAATTTTTCTAGTTCTTTTTGTTTGGCTTTAACAATTTGTTTTGCTAATTCTCGTTTAACAAATTCTTTAGTAAGATTAATTTTTTCATGTCCCAGAGCTTTTGTGTAATCACGTATGTCTTCACCGATGACTACTCGAACAATATTAGAATTTAAATAGGGCTTAACTGATTGATTAACTTCTAATGTAAATAAACATTCGACTAATAATAAACCTTCTTTTACGACTGGGTCTGAAAACGTGATAACGGCTGTATTACCACGTTCATTTAATAAAATAGAATCCGTAATCGAAACGACCATATCGTGTTCCCAGGTTAGAAACTGATACGTTTCGTATTTTAATGCGGTCTCTCTATCAAACGTAATCGTCGTGCCTTCATCAGGCAAGCCAGGAAATACTTCCACCATCGTTTCGGCAGGTTGTAATACATAAGCGTTATCACTATGTACTTCACAATCCACTCCATAGCAATCATAAACTAATTTCATATAATCAATCAGTTCTTGTTGATTTTCTGTATCAGATAATTGTTTTACTAATGTTTCAGCTACATCTTTGCGAAAAGAATTTAATTCTAAAAGTTTATCGCGACCATCGTGCAATTGTTCTGTAATCGCTTCCGTTCTTTCATGAACTGTTTGTATTTCAAGTGTGTCTATTGATTTGGTTTGAATAGCTTTGTCTAAACTATTTTTAAATTCACGAAAAATTGAAGCACCGGCTGGACATGGAGCTTGTAAAGCTTTTAAACCTTCGTAGTACCATTGATAAAGAACGGATTGTGCTGAATGTTCAATATACGGGACATGCAAATGTATTTCACTGCCCTGCCCGATTCGATCAATTCGACCTATACGTTGTTCTAATAAATCTGGATTAATCGGTAAATCAAATAATATTAAGTGTTTTGCAAATTGAAAATTACGGCCTTCGCCACCAATTTCAGAACAGATAAGCATTTGACATCCATCTTCTTCATCCGCAAAAAACGCTGCAGCCCGATCTCTTTCTAAAATTGTCATACCTTCATGAAATACAGGTATATTCGCACCGGATTTAACTCGTATATATTCCGATAGGTCTAACGTAGTATGTGCATGAGCCGTAATTAATAGGATCTTTTCAGTGGTATGCTGTTTTAAAAATTCTAATAACCATTCAACTCTTGGATCATGATTACTCCATGAATCCAGATCATATTCTGGAGTTGGAGACGATAATTGTTCATCTGTGTATTCAGATGATTGCGTTAAAGGATACGAATGAACAATACGTTGAGGGAAACCACCAACGGAAGCTCTTGTATTACGAAATAATAAACGTCCTGTTCCTTGTTGATCGAGAAGCCGTTGTATGAGACTTTGTTTTGCTTCGTCTTCTAAAATCTTTGCATCAGAAAGTAATTTTACTGAATCAACAAAATCATCATTCAAATTTTTGTTTAAAATTTCAATCTGTTCTTTTGATAATATTTTATCCTCTAATAAACATTCAATAATATCCGCAATAGGTTTATAAGATTGTTCTTCTTCTAAAAATGTTTCATATTCACTAAAACGATTACCATCTAATAATCTTAATCGAGCAAAATGACTTTCTTTGCCCAATTGTTCAGGCGTCGCTGTGAGCAATAATACAGAACCAATTTGTTTACTGAGGGTTTCTACTAATTGATAATCTTCGCCAGGATTTTTTTCATCCCAATGTAAGTGATGTGCTTCATCGACAATTAAACAATCCCATTCTCCATTGAGAATAGCTTTTTGATGTAATTCATTCTCAAGCGCAAAATCTAAACTACAAAGAACACGCTGGCTATGAAGAAATGGATTGATATCTGGTTCTGACTCTAAAGAATCTGCAAAACGTTCTTTGTCATATAAACTGAAATGCAAGTTAAACCTTCTTAGCATTTCAACTAGCCATTGATGTAATAATGGCTCAGGTAATAATACAAGAACACGGTTTACTTCACCGCGTAAAATTTGTTGTTGTAGAATCATGCCTGCTTCGATGGTTTTTCCTAAACCCACTTCATCAGCCAATAAGACTCTAGGCTGGTAGCGCTTTCCTACCTCATGAGCAATGTATAACTGATGCGGTAATAAACTGGTTCTAGACCCACTTAGCCCAAAACCATCTGAATGAGCAAAACGACTGGATTGCATTAAGGCCTGATAACGCAACTCAAACCATTGATTTTTATCAATTTGGTGACTGAATAAACGTTCGCTTGGTTTTACTAATTGAATAAAATGATCAAGTTGATGTTCCAATATGGTCTGGATCTGTTTATTCGCATCTTCGGCTTTATATACAAACAAAGAATCTTCACTTATCACTTCTTTAACAATCATCGATTCCTTATCATTAGTGACAATGGTGTCCCCTACTTTAAATTCAACACGAGTAAGAGGAGTATCCTCCGTCGAAAACACACGTGTTTCTTCAGCCGCAACAAAGGCTACTGTCACTGCACGATGTCCTAATTCAATAATAGTACCCAAACCTAATTCTGGTTGCGCACTATTAATCCAACGTTGTCCAAGAACGAATTCCGTCATAATACTTTTAATGGGGTTTTTCTAAGAATAAAAACAGATAGGTGTTAATTAATTATTTGAATATATAAATTACTAATTATGCTAATGATAGCGTAATTTTGTAATTCAGAGAATACTAAAATTTAAACTAAAATTTGTAAAAATAATAATATTGATGAATAAGATAATACTGAAATCAAAAAAACGACACTAAAACTTATTTTTATAGTTTTTGTGTTTTCTTTTTTATATCTTATTTAACTGTTTTGTTTTACTAAGTCAAAATGACAGTTGAAAGGCACTGTAATTCTATGCGTAGAGAAACCCTCTATCACATGATTTAGAGACATCACATTCTGCTTGCTGTTCCATAATGACATAAATATTGGCATTAGGGTTTTCTTCATTCATAGTCGATACCAAGCTAATACAATCTTCGCTAGATACATCTTGACCTAATGCAAGAGCATCAACATTTCCTGATTGAATGATATTTAAGGCATCGTAATAATCATTAGCTTCGATAAGCTTCCAGTCTCGATGTTCTGAAACAAGTTTTGATAATTCGTATTTTTTATCTTTATTACGCATGACCAATGTTGTTTGCATATTTTGCCCCTTGTGTATTGAGTTAACTTCTTTATTAGGAATCGGCCGAAGGTATTAAAAAGTTTAGAATTATTTTTATGCACTCCGACACATTTCTAGGACAAAAAAACCGGCTATATAGCCGGTTTTTTATTAGCAACTCAATGACTTAACCCTTAAAACTTCGTATGCAACCCACATTCACGATTTTCGAAAGCCTTTGTTGGGTCAAAATACTCTTCAACCTGCGGCAAATCGTTTTCGTATAAATATTCTTCCAAATCTAGCTCACTCCAATTGAATAGAGGTGCTAATTTGATAACCCCTGCCGCAGTTTTTGTAACGATATTCTGGGATTTTCGGAATTCAGTCTCTTCTTTTCGCATGCCATTAATCCAGATATCCGGTTTCAATTCGGCAAACGCACGCTGAAAAGGCTCTAATTTCACCTGACGAGTAAATTCTTCATGTAGTTCATCATCTGGGGCTGGAATACCGTTCATAATCACATCCCGTCGAGCCGCGGTGATTTCTGGAACATATACTTGGAGATTAAGGTTATATTTCTCAATAACTGTTTGCGCCGTTTGATAAGTATCTTTTGTGTTATAGCCGGAATCAACCCAAAGCACAGGTATATCAGGTTTAATTTTCGTCGCCATATCAATAATCACTGATGTGAAAGGGCCAAATGTCGTACTTAAAATAGTATTTTTATTTTGCTCGATTGCCCATTGAATAATCTCGGATGGCGTTTTATCCGCTAATAATTCATTGGTTTGTTCAATATCTAGCCAATCGGCCATAATAATTCCTCAAATATGCTCAATAATTTTGCGCGTGCATTATGCGTATTTGTAACGACTTTGTCATGATTAAATAGGTCTCTTCCAAACGAAAACAAGGGCTAATAAGCCCTTGTTTTAGAATAGTTGTTTATATATTTATGCCAAAAAATTGTTTAGTAACGAACTAAGACATTATATTTTAAGACAGTACTTCCCTCAGCAGGAACTTTCACTTTCCATTCGGCTGTACCAGCAGCGACTTTTTCATGCTCATGCGTACTTTTTAGCATTTGCCAATCACCTGGAATAGGTTCACGTACCACAACTTCGACCTCTTCGGATTTAGCATTTTTCAGTTCAATTTCGTAAGCACTTTCATACACATAATTATATTTTGAATTACCACTGCGTTTTTTAAAGTTAGTTTGTTTTTTATTTGCAGTAACATCAAATGCATCGCCTAATTTCAACTTAATATCTTCATTCTTAGGGGTATGGTCTATACGGTCTTCACCAACAAATTGAGCATTACCTTTTGAATCTTTTTTATACACACGAACCACGCCTTTGGGTAACGGCATACCCATACCCGATGCTTCGTCATTATTAAACTCAACAAACACGCCTATTTTTATTTTTTGACCAATATTGCCATGACTACTGTAGTAGTAATAATCATTACCTTCTAATAAAAACTGTTTAGTTACAGGTACGCTGTTTGCCGTTAATAAAGATACTTGTTTCGTTTGTTTATCTGCGATAGTCGTAGGACGATTTAACGTATATAGATGATATTCGAACAAGCTTTCTTCTTGCATTGGTGCTGCGGCTTCAGCTAAAACCATCTGATCCATTGCCATAGACTTACGAGCATGACGAAATTCATTTTTAACTTGATTAACATCTCCTGCGACCAACTGCATCTTGGCATTGTTATATGTTGTGCCACTATTGTTGTTTAATGTTACCCATCCCATTAAATCAATTTGAGTATCATCAGCATTAAGCTCGGCTACATAATCAGCTTTCCAAGATAACCCACCAGAGAGGTAACTCAATTCTACATCTTGTTGTTTAGTATTTTGATTATTCAGTTGTAGAACCAACGTTGGTTTATCACGTAAATTATTAGGCAACTGATCGAAGATATAACGACCTGAAGGATTGGTTTCAATACGATCAGCTATTCTAACCACTACTCCCTGATTAGTACTGAGTACTGTAGCGGTTTCGACGGTTTCAATACCTGTTGCAGGGTTCATTTTAGCGATTTTGATCTCTTTGCCGACATACTTATCAAGCAATTTTTGTGGTGTTAATAAATCAAAATCAAAATTTTGTTCTATAAGTTGAAAACCATTAGAACCATCAAGGCTACGTAGTAAGGCTGTTTCAGGGCGCATCATGGCGCTCACACCACGAAAAGCGAGTTTATTAAATCCATTATCTAATGTTATTGATCGAGCATCTTTAATTAATGCAAGGTTTTCATTATAAATAGTCACAGCTACGGATGTTTGATCGTTTAAGCTAGTCAGTATTTCATCATCTGTAGCCTGCGCTATAGATGTACAAACAACGAATAATGCTGTGACGAATGTTTGTACAATTTTAACTCCTAAGTCATTCATGATTATCTCCAGTTATCAAATTTTTGAATCACAGCTCTTTAAACGATTCGTTTTTCCAAACGGGTTAAATAAAATGCATGATAAAGATTTTTTTTAGTTTGAAATTCGATAGAATACTTAAAAAATAATTTATCCATATTAACACTCAGTAGATTACATCCCAATGGCTCAATACGTTTATACCATGAACGGCGTTGGCAAAATTGTCCCGCCAAAACGTCAAATATTAAAAGACATTTATTTATCCTTTTTTCCTGGCGCTAAGATCGGCGTACTTGGTCTTAATGGTGCAGGTAAATCCACCTTATTAAAAATCATGGCTGGTATCGATAAAGATATTATTGGTGAAGCTCGCCCCATGCCCGATATTAAAGTCGGTTATCTGCCACAAGAACCTGAACTCGATGCCAATAAAACCGTACGCGAAAATGTCGAAGATGGTCTACGTGAACCCCTCGATGCCTTAGCTGGATTGAACGAAGTTTATGCCGCCTATGCGGAAGAAGATGCTGATTTTGATGCTCTGGCAAAGAAACAAGAACAATTTGAAAGTATTGTTCAAGCCTGGGATGCTGAAAACCTTGAACATACTTTGGAACGCGCTGCTGATGCCTTACGGCTTCCAGATTGGGATGCCAAAGTCGAAAACCTATCAGGTGGTGAAAAACGTCGAGTGGCTTTATGCCGTTTACTACTCTCTCGCCCAGATATGTTATTACTCGATGAGCCTACTAACCACTTAGATGCAGAATCGGTATTTTGGTTAGAACGATTTTTAGCCGATTTTAATGGAACCGTTGTCGCGGTGACTCATGATCGTTACTTCTTGGATAATGTTGCCGGTTGGATTTTAGAACTCGACCGTGGTGAGGGTATTCCATTCGAAGGTAATTATTCTGACTGGTTAAATGCCAAAGAGGCGCGATTAGAAAGTGAAGAAAAAGCTGAATCTGCACGCCAAAAAGCTATTAAGCAAGAATTAGAATGGGTCCGCAGCAACCCCAAAGGTCGCCATGCTAAAAATAAGGCACGTCTAGAACGCTTCGAAGAATTAAACTCGAAAGAATTTCAACAACGTTCAGAAACCAATGAAATCTATATCCCTGTAGGTTCTCGCTTAGGCGATAAAGTCATTGAATTTGATAAAGTCAGTAAGTCTTTTGGCGAACAGGAATTGTATTCTGACCTCAGTTTTATAGTGCCTAAAGGCGCTGTTGTAGGAATCATCGGTGGTAATGGTGCAGGTAAATCGACCCTATTTCGTATGATTGCTGGTACTGAACAACCCGACTCAGGTGAAATCTCTTTAGGAGAAACGGTACAAGTTGCTTTTGTCGAACAAAGCCGAGAAAACTTGGACGATAATAAAAATGTCTGGGAGGCAATTTCAGATGGCTTAGATAATATTGCAATTGGTAATTATGAAGTCAGTTCACGTGCTTATGTAGGCCGTTTTAACTTTAAAGGTTCGGATCAACAAAAGCGTGTGGGTGATTTATCTGGCGGTGAACGAGGCCGTTTACATTTAGCGAATACCTTAAAACAAGGGGCAAATGTTTTACTTCTGGATGAACCTTCCAATGATTTGGATATCGAGACACTGCGAGCGCTTGAAGAAGCGATTTTAAATTTCCCTGGCTGCGTGATGGTCATCTCGCATGATCGATGGTTCCTAGATCGTATCGCGACGCACATCCTGGCATTTGAAGACGATGGTGAAGTCGTATTTCATAATGGAAATTTCACCGAATATCACGAAGATTTTATTAATCGTAAAGGTGAAGACGCACAACCAAAACGCATGCGTTATAAAAAACTCGGAAACTAATAAACCTTTTTAGAATTCGTCCGATATATAATTATTACAATAATTATTATCGATGAATTCATGTGTGAGTTATTAGGGCTGAACGCCAATACACCTGCAGATATCCGTTTTAGTTTCGCGGTTTTAAAACAACGTGGAGGTAATACCGGCAACCATACCGATGGTTGGGGTATTGGTGCATATTCTGGTAAAGCTGCCAGAACTTATCGTGATTGGAAACCTTGCGTTGATTCTGAAGTTGCTAAATTCGTTGAAGAATACCCAATGAAAAGTCATCTCATAATCAGCCATATACGTAAAGCAAATCGTGGCAAAGTTTGTATAGAAAACACACACCCCTTTATTCGAGAGTTATACGGACACGATTGGGTATTTGCCCATAATGGACAACTCAAAGGCATCAAAAAGAAGCCATTAGAATTTTATAAACCAGTTGGCACAACCGATAGCGAATATGCCTTCTGCTATTTATTAGATTGCATACGCCAAGAATTTCCTGAACGCCCCAGCAATCCTAAAAAAATCTGGTATTTCATAGAGAATCTTTCTAAAGACATTATGCAACATGGTGTGTTTAGTTTTTTACTGAGTGATGCCAAATATCTGTATGCATTTTGTGGTAAAAAATTATGTTTTCTAACTCGAGAGTATCCTTTTCAATTTGCTCATTACATTGATACAGATACTAAAGTTAATTTAGAACAATATCTCGACAAAACGGATGTGATTAGCATTGTTGCTTCAAATCCATTAACCGAAAATGAAGATTGGCAACAAATGGAAAAAGGCGATTTTTATGTATTTAAAGATGGTAAACCAGAACAGCTGGTTAAAGATCGACGTAAAATAAATCGTTCAAATACAGAATATGCACTGAGTGCATAACAGTTATACCTTTATTTGTTTCATCCCTATATGAAAAGTGCCACGTTTTTCAGCCAGTTCAACTTGCTTTTGTCGCTCAGCAAAACGACTACGTTGTTGTTCATCAGTTTTATCATAACAATTTGGACAGGAAACACCTTGTTCATATTTTGGTGATAACATATCTTCTTCAGTGATAGGTCTTCTGCAAGCAAAGCATTGATCGTATTTTCCTTTGTTTAATTTTTTATCTACAGCTACTCTTGAATCGAAAACAAAGCAATCGCCTTCCCATAAATTTTCATCATTAGTTTTATTCACATCTTCAAGATATTTTAGAATGCCGCCATCAAGTTGATATACCTCTTCAAAACCTTGACTCAGCATATAGGCTGATGCTTTTTCACAACGTATACCACCAGTACAAAACATCGCGACTTTTTTATGTTGCTTAGGATCTAAGTTTTCTTCTATGTATTTTGGAAATTCTCGAAACGTTTCAGTCTCTGGAGAAACTGCATTTTGAAAACTACCTATATCGACTTCATATTGATTCCGCGTATCGATAACTACCGTTTCGGGATCAGAAATCACTTTATTCCACTCTTTTCCTGTAACGCGAGTTCCACTAAATTTATGGGGGCTTACATCAGGAATACCTAATGTGACAATTTCCTTTTTGAGTTTGACTTTCATACGATGAAATGGAGGTTCCTTATAAAATGACTCTTTATATTCTAAATTATCAAACCCTAATTCTCGTTCTAAATGTTCTCTTAAAGCTGTAATACCCTGTCGTGATCCAGCCACCGTGCCATTTATACCTTCTTCTGCAAGTAATAATGTCCCTTTTAAATTTTGGCCGATACAAAAATCTAGTAACGGCTCACGAATTTCATGGAAGTCTTTTAACTCACAAAATTGATATAAGGCTGCGACAACAATGGGTGTTTTTTGAACATTCATAGGGATAGAAAATAACGTTTAGGTAATAATATTTGTGTATCATAGTATGAATACACTGAGTTTTTTCAAGTATTTAGAGAAAAATACGATAAATAGATAATAACGACTTAAATATTGCTAATCAATTCAATAATTAAATAAAACGATTCCTAAATTGATGTCTAACTACAATTTAAAACTTGGCCTCAGCGACACACTTAAAATCCTGATGCCTTACGTCAGGGAAAACTTTTTAGAGCAGTTTCGTAATGTCTGGTTCATTATTCTCTATTTGATGCTATTCCAATTGCTCATTCTTAATTTACCAATTGTATACGCTGCAATGATTGGAATTGGATTATTTATCGTCATTATTGGCTTAATGTTTTTTATGGAAGGCCTGCGATTGGGACTCATGCCACTTGGTGAAACTATTGGAGCAGTTTTGCCACGAAATACCTCATTAAGTATTATTTTATTATTCAGTTTCTTTTTGGGCATCGGTGTCACCTTCGCAGAACCTGCAATTGGTGTTTTGCGTAAAGCTGGTATGGGCGTTGGACCTAATCAAGCTCCACTGCTCTATAGCATGTTAAATGACTTTTCAGAACAATTAGTATTTGCTGTGGGAATTGGAGTTGGTATCGCTGTGATGTTGGGGATACTTCGCTTCTTTTATGGTTGGTCATTGAAAACCATGTTATTACCAATTGTTTTGATGCTCATTAGCCTATCAGTTTATATGCATAGTGATCCTATCCTAGAACCTATTTTAGCATTAGCTTGGGATTGTGGTGCTGTGACGACTGGCCCAGTCACTGTTCCATTAGTACTTGCACTAGGCATCGGCGTTTGTCGCATTGTTGGAGATGATAATAGCAACAACGCTGGTTTTGGGATTGTTACATTAGCTTCTTTAATGCCAATTTTAGTTGTATTGCTGCTTGGATTGTTTCATTACGCCAATAAAGATTATTTCGGCGCTGAGAATTATCATAAAAAACCACTTCTTCATGAGAACAATACTCCTAATAAACAAATTCACACCAATGAATCACCTAAAGAAAGTTTTACCAATGAAGAGTTATTAGAATTTCTTGAACAAGGCTTTGTTCCGAAAGATCATATTTTAAAATTTGAAGGTGGAGCTGCAAAATTAGAAAACGGTCGTATCGTTTTAGAAAACCCTCGTTTAGTAATTGAAAAGATCCCAGATATTCGTACCCGTGTCATTCAAGATACGCAATGGGACCCAGGTAAAAGCTTTATCAATGAAATCCAAGCAGCTTTACTAGGTGCAGCAAGAGCTATTATTCCTTTATGTTTATTTTTATTTTTAACTTTGTATTTAGTCTTACCTGATAAATTAAAAATCAGTATCGAATTAAAAATCGGTTTAATATTTTCGTTAATTGGAATGACCTTATTTATGCTAGGCATTTCATTAGGCCTTACTCCATTGGGTACTCAATTAGGCAGTAATGTCCCAAGCACATTCGCCCCCATTACACCTTGGGGTATGAATGAGCTTGCCAAACCTTTATTTGAATCCGCTGCTGTTGGTAAATTCATCGCTATTATATTTGGTTTTCTTCTAGGTTATGGTGCTACGTTAGCTGAACCAGCATTAAATGCGCTCGGAAAAACCGTTGAACAAATTACCATTGGCTCATTTCGTAAAAAACTTTTGATGCAGTCAGTCGCAATTGGAGTCGGTTTAGGCATTGCTTTAGGTGTATACATGCTGACACATAAAATGCCATTAGCATATTTCTTAATTCCTCCTTACTTAATATTGATCGTCCTCACTTTGCTTTCAACTGAAGAGTTTGTGAATTTCGCTTGGGACAGTGCTGGAGTAACAACTGGACCGATCACTGTTCCACTTGTATTAGCAATGGGTTTAGGCATAGGAGATAATATCCAAGGTGTTATAGGTGGCTTTGGAATTTTAGCATTAGCATCAGTTGGACCAATTATAACGGTATTGACTGTTGGCTTGATTGTTTCTAAAGCAAGAAGACAAGCCTCGTTAGATATTGCATTAGAAGAAGAGGAACTGACATGAACCGCTTCTTAACTCATAAAAACATTTCAGTTATTAATGCTATCTTGCCTAAGCAAACCTCAACCGCATGTATCGAATCAGTATTTTCATTAGGCGATCAAAACACTTTATTACTCCATGCTCGCGGCACTTTAGTCAGAGATAGTTGGTATCATTCAATACTTCCAGTTCTAAGTCCTGAAAAAGATTTCTTACAATTTTTAGTTCCTGATAAAGAAGTTGAATTTATCATGGAACAAATTATCAATAACGGTCATTTGTATTTACCAGGTGCTGGAGCAGTATTTTCGATTCCTTGTGAAGAAATTATTCATACTGAAGACTTTCATTTATGGGAAAAACTAGAAAGCCATGAAAGTGAAGATCCAGCAACCAAAGGCAACCTTAGAGATAATCTAAGTGTTATTACCTGTATAGTCCAAGAAGAACTTTCAGAAGTAGTATCTCGAGCCGCCTTACAATCTGGTGCTCATGGTCCAGTTATTCATTATTGTTCGGGTCGAGGGCTGCGTGATCGATTAGGATGGTTACGCATTACTCGAAAATCACAGAAAGAAGTTTTAACGATTATTGCCGATAACAATGATGCGGATCTAGTGATAGAAGCTATGGTTGAAGCCGGCCGTATAGATATGCCTGGCCGTGGTTATATTTATCGAATGCCAGTTCAAAAAGGTTTGATCAATATTGCCAGTACCTATGGAAATCGACATTATGGTGCAAACATGAAACAAATTGTTGATGCAATTGACAACATCATGGGTAATGGCCATTGGCGCCAACAAGACGTTGTACAACACAGTGGCTCAACAAAAAGTGCCGGACTAAGTCTCTATGGCAAAATCAAAAAACGACCTAGTTTGGAAAACCTAACTCAGCTCACGTGTATTATAGGCCGCAAACATTTAGAAACAGTGTTGAATTCAGCATTTGAAGCTGGAGCAATTGGTGCAAATTTCAGTCAAGCAAAATTCATCGAAGCAGAATGCAAAAAAACCGCAACGGGCATTCGATTAAATCGTGAAGATGCAGTAATACGATTTATTCAAAAAAATGAAGTAATACAAAATATTTCTAAAAATATACAAGCTACAACAATAGAAAACGATATCAACAATGTTTGTCTTTTTACTCAACCTGTTACCAAAGCTATTACTTATTTAACAAAGGACAGAATAAAAGAATTACAGCTAGCTTAATGAATTAACATGAATAATCGCCGCAACTATTATCGAATTCTAAAAGTGCAACCTGATGCCTCTTCCGAAATCATCAAATCAAATTATCGTGCGATCATGCAAAAATTAAAAATGCATCCTGATCTAGGTGGTGACGAATGGAACGCGAGCATCATAAACATGGCATATGATGTTTTAAAAAATCCAACTAAACGAAAAAAATACGATGAATCTTTATTAAAGCAGTATTGTATTAAACAATTATCGCGCGGACATTTGCATTCAGAAAATAAAAAAAACAATCATTCAAACAACAATAACAACTCAACTAATCAAAGAAATTATTATCGCTTATTACACGTACAAACCGATTCTCCATTAGCCATCATTCAATCTAGTTATGAGGCTCTGTTAAAACAAGAAAAAAATAATAGAACGAGAAAATTGATTGAAGAAGCTTTTTCAGTATTAAGTGATGAAAAAAAGAAAACATTATATGATAGTTTTTTAAAAGACTATGAACATGCATATGCGGTAGAGCTTTTAATCGCAAAAATAAGAAAAAACAAGCAAGAAAACACCTATAAAAAAACTGTAAAACATCCACCAAATTCAAATTATGATACAAAACCTAAAATAATAAAAACGAATAATCGTTCCCGATTAAATTCTTCGCTTTATGGTTATCAACCTGTAATAACACAGTATTGTAGTTTTTGTAAAACACCACATAACCAAACTCCTTCTATTGATCATGCACCTTATTGTATTGAATGTAACAGCCCATTGTTTCCACCATCAGAGCAATTTATGAATCAAGACCGCAGAACCTTTAGTCGCCAACAAAATCAAAACATGATTAATGTTTTTTATAATTGGCCTGGCAAACAACATCGACACCAGATGTTAGACATTTCTCCTACAGGTATTAAAATTCGCTCTCAATATGCTCTAGAAAACGGACAAGTACTAAAAATCGATGCCGATAACTTTAATGCTGTTGGAGAAGTCAGTTACTCACAAAAAAATACCACTGATTATCATTATGGTATTAAATTTCTTACTATTATGTTCCAAAAACAAAAAGGTCAATTTTTTTCAGCTAAGACGTAAAATTTCTAACTAAACCAGCTAGAATTTTATACAGTAGATTTTATATAATTAAGTTTCTTTTTTACATTCTATAGAGAATATTATGTTAATTGTTATATCTCCAGCTAAGACACTCGATTTCGAAACTGAATCCATTACAAAAAAACATAGCCAACCAAGTCTTTTGGATGATTCTGCACTTTTAATTAAACAATTAAAGCAATATTCTCCTAATGAAATTTCTTCATTGATGAAAATCAGTGATAAATTAGGCGCATTAAATTTCACTCGTTTTAATGATTGGAAACGTCCTTTCACTAAAAACAATTCTAAACAAGCTTTATTGGCTTTTAAAGGCGACGTTTATGCAGGGCTTGAAGCAGAAACTTTTTCAGAGTCTGACTTTGCATTTGCCCAACAACATTTAAGAATACTATCAGGTCTTTATGGTATTTTACGTCCTTTGGATCTCATCCAAGCTTACCGACTTGAAATGGGAACACATTTAGAAAATAAACGTGGGAATGATCTCTATCAATTTTGGGATGATAAAATTACCAAGGTAATTAATTCTGATTTAAAAAAAGTGAAAAGCAATTATTTAATCAACCTTGCTTCAAATGAATATTTTAAATCCGTGCAAACTGAAAATTTAAAAGCAGAAATTATTACCCCTGTTTTTAAAGATTACAAAAACGGCCAATATAAAATCATTAGTTTTTTTGCAAAAAAAGCTCGTGGCATGATGAGTTCATATATTATTAAAAATAAAATCACTGATATTGAACAAATCAAACAATTCAAGCAATCTGGTTATAAATTTTCAAAATCTGAATCAGATGATAGAAATCTTGTTTTCAGAAGAAAACAAAGCTGATGTGATGTTCACAAATCTACTAACTATTATTTGATTAATCTGCTATACCATATCAATATTATACAGTTCACTCAGAATCTAGGTAATCAACCATGAAAATATTTAACATATTGTTATTGTGTCTTTCTTTTGCTTTTTCAAATAGCGCCTTAGCTGCTACTGCTGCTGAACTTAATATAAAAACTGATGCCGCGCTTAAGTTATTCAATAAAGAAGTCATTGGTGGCAGTGCTTTTTTAAACAATGCTGCCGGGGTACTAGTATTCCCTGAGGTATTAAAGGCAGGCGTTGGCATTGGTGGCGAATACGGTGAAGGTTCTTTAAGAGTTGGCAATAAAACCATTGCCTATTACAACACTATAGCCGCTTCAATAGGTTTTCAACTCGGCGCTCAAATGAAAACCGTTATATTGGTTTTTATGAATAAAAAAGCGTTGAAAGATTTTCAAGATAGTGAGGGCTGGGAAGTTGGCGTTGATGGCTCTGTTGCTTTAGTTGAAATAGGTGCAGGCAAAGATATCAATTCAATGAATTTTGATG
The DNA here is from genome assembly GCA_965243205.1 of Gammaproteobacteria bacterium. Taxonomy (GTDB): domain Bacteria; phylum Pseudomonadota; class Gammaproteobacteria; order Eutrophobiales; family Eutrophobiaceae; genus CBDEUK01. The sequence continues at coordinate 245,931 of CBDEUK010000002.1, read as the reverse complement.
ATCCCATTGTGGGATTCATTATCAGTAATAAAGGACTAATGTTTAATTTAACTCTTGAAGGCTCAAAAATTAATAAAATTAATCCTGACTAATAAAAGAAGCCGCTCTATTCTCATAGTAGCGGCTAAGGCTTTAACATTCAGAGGAGAGTCGAATGAAAAAATATAATCTTTTATTTTCTAGATGAGGAAATTAAACTTTAAAACTGCCTTCAAAAATTTTCTTATATTCAGTCATATAAGTTTGACCGATTTCACTGATGGTTTTCATATCAGCAGCAAAACCTTCGGCCATTGTTTTTGTTAGAGCAGCTTGTTCTGTCATGTAGGTCTTAAAACCTTCAGGATTAGTAATCTCAGTCGCTGACTTTAAAGACTCTAAGCCTAATTTACTGCACTCTGTGATGTTTTTAACTTGAATTTCAGCGATGTCTTCTAAACTTTTTACAGCCAATTTACTGAATTCTTTTGTTGGTCCTGCGAATTTTTCAAAATCAACATTCATTATCTTTCTCCAAAAGAGTTATTTAAAATGAAACTGGTTTTACATATTTTGTGCAATGCAGTATAGCCAAACATGTTTTGCATTGCAACAATTTTATTGGAAATATTTAAAACATGTCTTCAATCGACTTAACTTATTGTTTTATATAAGGAATATTTAAACCATGCATGATCTATTTAAAATCAAAGGGTTTTTCTTTTTTACCTGTATCGTATTTCTAAATGCTTTTGTCGACTTAGGACATAAAATCCTTATTCAAAATACAGTATTCAAAATATATGACGGACAAGAGCAAATAGAGCTAACGGCGATAGTTAATGCATTGATTTTATTGCCTTTTATACTCAGCATATCCCCAGCCGGTTATTTTGCAGACAAATACCCTAAAAACTTTGTGATGCGAATTGCGGCTTGGGTAGCAGTCTTTTTAACCTTATGCATAACCTTATTTTATTATCTTGGGTGGTTTTGGTTAGCGTTTGCCATGACCTTTGCATTAGCCTTGCAAAGCGCATTTTATTCACCTGCAAAATATGGCTACATCAAAGAGTTAGTTGGAAAAGATCGTCTGGCGCAGGGTAATGGTATTATTCAAGCAACATCTACCATCGCTATCCTTGCAGGAATATTTACATTTTCAATCTTATTCGAAAAAATCATCTTTGAAGAATTCTTTTCTAATAAACATGAGTTACTAATGCTAATTGCACCACTCGGTTGGTGTCTAGTCGCTATCAGTATTTTAGAACTGTTACTCGCTTACCGCCTACCCACCACACAGAATCAAGACGACTCTATGAATTTTGATTGGGATAGCTATTTAAAAGGAACCTATTTACGTAAAAACCTAAACACCGTCAGCAATCGTGAGGTCATATTTTTATCGATTATTGGTTTAGCTATCTTTTGGTCGATTTCTCAAGTAATGCTGGCCGCATTCCCTGCCCATGCGAAAGACACTATGAATATCATGAATACAGTGATTATTCAGGGCATGATGGCCTGCGCTGGCATAGGCATCATGTTAGGTTCTTTAATTGCTGGACGAGTCTCTAAAACTCATATTGAAACAGGGTTAATTCCACTTGGTTCAATCGGTATTGCTGTTTGTTTATTTATCTTACCGAATTTAGATAGTGAATTCGGTCAAGCATTAAACTTTTTACTCTGGGGCATTATGGGTGGCATGTTAATTATTCCACTTAATGCTTTGATTCAATTTCATGCAGGTGAAGACGAAATTGGTTCTATCTTAGCTGGCAATAACTTCATACAAAATTGTGTGATGTTGTCCTTCTTAGGCTTAACTGTTTGGTTTGCCGATATAGGAATTAATAGTTATGGACTTTTTGCAATACTGCTAGTGGTTGCCATCTTAGGTACGGCTTATACCGTTTATAAATTACCCCAATCTCTAATTCGTTTTATATTCTCTTTTATCATCGGTAGCAAATATCGTTTACAAGTATTAGGTTTAAAAAATATGCCTGAGTCTGGTGGTATATTAATGTTAGGTAATCATATCAGTTGGATCGATTGGGCAATTATTCAAATGGCATCACCACGCCCAATCCGTTTTGTCATGATTCGTAATATTTATGAACGTTGGTATCTGAAATGGTTTTTAAATATTTTTAATGTGATTCCAATCTCTGCAGGTGGTAGTCGTACTGCTTTAGCCAATGTAACTGAAAGTTTAAATAATGGAGAAGTAGTTTGTTTATTTCCAGAAGGAACGATCAGTCGAACTGGGCAACTTGCAGAGTTTCAAAAAGGTTATGAAAAAGCAGCTGAAGAAGCGAATGCCGTTATCCTACCGTTCTATTTACGCGGCTTATGGGGAAGTTGGTTTTCACGTTCGAGTGAAAAGTTAAAAACGATCCGTAGTAAAGGTATTAAGCGCGACATCATTGTAGCATTTGGAAAAACATTACCCATTGATACGACCAGTGAAATTGTCAAACAACATGTTTTTGACTTATCAATTGATTCTTGGGAACACTACACTGAAACCTTACAAAGCTTACCAAATGCCTTTATTGATAGTGTAAAACGCAATGCTAATGAATTAGCGGTTGCCGATTCTTTATCAGGTCCTTTAACAGGCAACAAATTATTAATAGGCGTTTTACTGTTTGCAAAACTAATTAAACAACGCTCTGCCGAACAAAACGTCGCTTTACTACTGCCCACAAGTAGCATTGGCACTATTTGTAATATGGCAGCACTTATCTGTGGTAAAACGATTGTAAATTTAAATTATACGGCGAGTATCGATGCCTTAAAATCAGCAATTAATAAAGCCGAAATAAAATCCGTTTACACTTCGAAAAAATTTATAGAAAAATTAGAAAAGAAAGGTATTGTTCTCGAAGGTGTACTTGATTCTTCAAATATTTATTATGTCGAAGATTTGAAGGATCAAATCACATCTTTCAATAAAGTTATCACTCTTTTAGCGGTTTATTGTTTACCCGCTTCTTTTATTAAATATCTTTATTGCAATAACATTGAGATTAATTCACCAGCTGCAATTTTATTTTCTAGTGGCAGTGAGGGTGAACCTAAGGGTGTGATGTTATCGCATAAAAACATCATGAGTAATCTTAAGCAAATTTCAGATATGCTAAACACTGAAGACAGCGATGTTGTAATGGCTTCCCTACCCTTATTCCATGCTTTTGGATTGACCGTGACGACCTTTATGCCATTAATTGAAGGCATACCAATGATTTGTCATCCTGATCCAACCGATGCAGTTAATGTAGCGAAAGCCATTGCAAAATATCGAGCAACTATTTTTTGCGGCACTTCAACTTTCTTACGTTTATACACTAAGAACAAACGTGTTCATCCTTTGATGTTGGAATCTTTACGTATCGTTGTTGCAGGCGCTGAAAAACTGAACCCTGATGTGCGCGATAGCTTTAAATTAAAATTCAACAAGAATATTTATGAAGGTTATGGTGCTACTGAAACCACACCTGTTGCTAGTGTAAATGTTCCCGATACCTTAGACGTTAATTACTGGCACACTCAATTAGGTAATAAACCTGGAACAGTTGGCATGCCATTACCTGGCTCCAGTTTTCGTATCATTGATCCCGAAACATTAGAAAATCTACCCACTGGCGAAGACGGATTGATTTTGATTGGCGGGACACAAGTCATGTTGGGTTATTTAAAAGATACAGAAAAAACTGAGGAAGTCATTGCTGAGATAGATGGAAAGCGCTGGTACAAAACTGGGGATAAAGGTCATTTGGATGAGGATGGATTCTTAACGATTGTTGACCGTTATTCACGTTTTGCCAAACTGGGTGGCGAGATGATCAGCTTGACCACTGTGGAAGAAAGTATCCGCTCAGCATTGGAACAACCTGAATTAGAATTAGTCGCTGTTAACTTACCCGACGATAAAAAAGGCGAGAAGATTCATCTGGTGATTTCAGATGCACTCGAATTAAGTGATCTTAAAAAATCCATGCTTGAAGCAGACTGTAATCCGTTGATGATTCCTTCTGAATTAACGGTTGTTGAAGAAATACCTAAGCTAGGAAGTGGTAAAGTTGACTTTAAGGGTGCAAAAAAATTATTACGAAATGATTAAAAAACAAAGATTTACCAAAAGAAATTATGGAGAGATTCAAGTATTTGTAATATATTGCACTCAGTGATCCGCGAGCTACCAGGGAGAGTTTAGCTCTATCTAAACCAAATAATAGCAAAAGTATTTTTTATCTATGTCCGAACAGAGTGCCAAGCCTGCATCTATCTTAGTTGTCGATGACGATAACACCGTCTGTAATACAATATCGATTTTTTTAAAGTCTAAAAAATACCAAGTCACCACTATTCAATCTTCTGAGCAAGCAATTGATTTTATTGAAGAAAATTCTGACATCGATCTTATTTTACTGGACATAAAGATGCCGAACCTTTCAGGCATCGATCTATTAGAAATTCTCAGGAAAAAACATTCTCCGCTGGAACTGCCTGTGATCATGTTATCGGTCAGCGAAGACACTGAAAATATTGTGACTTGCCTAGATGCTGGTGCTAATGACTACATTATCAAGCCCGGTACTCTGCCCGTATTAATTGCCCGCATTGAAAATCAGCTTTCACTAAAATCGATGAGCCTCGCGCTTCAAGCACAAAAACAAAAATTAGAAAAGAAAGTAATCAATACCGAAGTCGCGTATGAATTGGCTCGGGCAAATCTTGAGTCTGAAATGGATAGTCGGCTTGAAATAGAAAAGGCTCTACATATCAGTGAACAACGCTATGAAGATTTATTTAATAACACTCCAGCTATGTATTTGATTTTGGATAAAAAAGGCCATATTCAAACCATTAATAAATTCGGCGCGTATTTACTAGGTTATAAGCGTGAGGAGCTAATTGATAAGCCTTTATTCTCTCTATATCACCCTCAGGATAGAAACCTTGCCAGACAATACGTTAAAGAATCCCTAGACGACCCAGGAAGATTACACCGTTGGGAACTACGCAAACTCAAAAAGAACGGTATTGCTATTCCATTAAGAGAGACTGTGCGTTCTCTAACCCATAAAGAAAACATGACATCTGTATTAATGATTTCTGTTGATATCGTATCTTCAGAAAAATCAGAGCAAACCATTACGATAGATTACGATCCGCTTAACCCAGATAAACCATAAAAAAACCCGATATCGAAAAAAAAGTGAACTAGATCACATTTTTTTCAAATTATTTTCGCTGAAAAAATTGCACTATTTTCGACCGTTTTCCACTGACTTAAAGTAAATTCTACAAATTGTCACATAACTTTAATGCTAAGTAGTTGAAACTACTGTGATCATTTTTTACAAATTTTCGCCCTAAATTATTCCCAGTTTATCCACAGCTAATTCCTAGGTATTTAACAAGACAATCCACATCATCTTGTGTTTTAATATCGCCTTGACCACATTTTGTAGTGGTGCTATATCTATAACATACTAAAATAAATCAAGTCTTTTGCTATAAAACCTAAAGCTCTTTGCAAATGACTCTAATTGATTTTCCTTATTTTAAAAGTATCTAGGAGGGGTTAATGGAGGCCAACGAAGTATCTGAAGACGCAATTGCCGACTCTGGCGTATCGTCTGTCTCACAACCAACACAAAATAACGATGAGCTTCTTGCCCATCAACCTGGCGAATATCTTGTTATCCGTCGTAATAACAAGGTCACTAGCTTTGATCCAAGTAAAATCAGTGTTGCGATGACTAAGGCTTTTTTAGAAGTCGAAGGTGGTACAGCTGCGGCTTCGACTCGCATCCATGAAACTGTGGCAAGCCTTACAAAACAAGTCGTGAATGCTTTGACTCGTAGAATGCCTGGTGGTGGAACTGTCCATATCGAAGACATTCAAGATCAAGTCGAATTAGCCCTAATGCGTGGCAGCCAACAAAAAGTCGCCCGTGCTTATGTTATTTACCGTGAAGAACGCGCTAGATTACGAGCCGATCAAACACCCGTTGATAGCGCGACTAGTGTTCAACCAGAGAATACTATCTCTTTTACCAGTCTCGACGGTACTAAAAAGCCCCTAGATATCAGCCGTATGAGAAGCGTTGTAACAGAAGCTTGTGAAGGCCGTGAACGCGTGGAAGTTGATCTGATCCTCGATGATGCTCTCCGTAATTTATTCGATGGTGTCAAAGAGCTCGATATTAATCCTGCACTGGTCATGAGTGCCCGTACTCTGATCGAAAAAGAACCAAATTATAGTTATGTCGCAGCTGGCTTATTATTAGATAACTTACGTCGGGAAGCTTTAAGCTTTATTGATGGTAATGTGGTCTATGCAACTCAGGCAGAAATGTCTGAACGATATTCTAGCTATTTTCTCGATTACATTGAAAAAGCCGCTGAAATTTCTTTATTAGATAATGAACTCACCAAATATGATCTTGTTCGCTTAGGTAAAGCACTAAAGCCCGAACGTGACCAACAGTTTACCTATCTTGGTCTGCAAACTTTATATGATCGCTATTTTATTCATCATGATGAAATTCGCTTTGAATTGCCACAAGCCTTCTTCATGCGTGTTGCGATGGGCTTAGCAATTAATGAGATGGATCGTGAGTCACGAGCAATTGAGTTCTACGAATTATTATCATCATTCGACTTCATGAGTTCGACCCCTACTCTATTTAATTCAGGCACCTTACGCCCACAATTATCCAGCTGTTACTTAACTACCATTCCTGATGATTTAAACGGCATTTACAACTCAATTCGTGATGATGCTTTATTATCAAAATATGCAGGTGGTTTAGGTAATGACTGGAGTCGTGTTCGCGCAATGGGAGCTCACATTAAGGGTACTAATGGCAAATCTCAGGGTGTTGTTCCGTTCTTAAAAGTTGCCAATGACACTGCTATTGCCGTAAACCAAGGCGGTAAACGTAAAGGCGCTATGTGTGCTTATTTGGAAACTTGGCATTTGGATATTGAAGAGTTTCTTGAGTTACGTAAAAACACTGGCGATGACCGTCGTCGTACTCACGATATGAACACCGCTAACTGGATTCCTGATTTATTCATGAAGCGTGTAGTGGAAGAAAGTGATTGGACTTTATTCTCTCCAGATGAAACACCTGAGTTACATGACATATACGGCCAAGAATTTGAACGTGTTTATACGGAATACGAAGCAAAAGCGGAACGCGGTGAGGTTCGTAGCTTTAAACAAGTAAAAGCCGTTGAGTTATGGCGCAAGATGTTATCGATGTTATTCGAAACAGGCCATCCTTGGGTAACCTTTAAAGACCCATGTAACTTACGTTCGCCACAACAGCACAGTGGCGTAGTTCATTCTTCGAACCTATGTACTGAGATCACGCTTAATACCAATGATGAAGAAATCGCAGTATGTAACTTAGGCTCTGTAAATCTAGCCCAACACGTTGACGAAAATGGTTTAAACCAAGAAAAACTCGAGCAAACTATCAACACTGCAATTCGTATGTTGGATAACGTCATCGATTACAATTATTACAGCGTACCTCAAGCACGTCGTTCAAATTTACGTCATCGTCCTATCGGCTTAGGTATTATGGGTTTCCAAGATGCCTTATATAGATTACGTATTGCCTATTCATCAGAACAGGCCATTAGTTTTTCAGACAGCAGCATGGAAGCCGTTAGTTATTATGCGATTAAAGCTTCCAGTGATTTAGCCAAAGAACGTGGTGCTTATACTACCTTCAGTGGCTCCTTATGGAGCCAAGGTGTTTTACCTATCGACTCCATTCGTTTATTACAGGAAGGACGTGATGGTTATCTTGATGTGGATACTGAGCAAACCTTGGACTGGGAAAGCTTAAGACGCCAAGTTAAAACCATTGGTATGCGCAACTCTAACTGCATGGCAATTGCGCCTACCGCAACTATTTCTAATATTTGTGGCGTTAGTCAATCCATTGAGCCGACTTATCAAAATTTATTTGTTAAATCGAATTTATCAGGTGAGTTCACAGTCGTTAATCCTTATTTGGTTCAAGATTTAAAATCTCGCAACCTTTGGGATGATGTCATGGTTAACGATCTCAAATACTTTGATGGTAGTGTGCAATCAATCGATCGTATCCCAGAAGACATCAAAGAAATCTATGCTACGGCATTTGAAATCGATGCGCGTTGGCTAATCGAATGTGCTTCTCGTCGTCAAAAGTGGATCGACCAAGCACAATCATTAAATCTTTATATGGCAGAACCTAGTGGTAAGAAACTCGATAACTTATATAAGTTAGCGTGGATTCGTGGATTAAAAACCACGTATTACTTACGTTCTTTAGGCGCAACACATATGGAGAAAAGTACTTCACAAAACGAACAACTCGACAGTATCGATGAAGCACCTAAAGCGTGTTCAATACTCGACCCTGATTGTGAAGCTTGTCAGTAACTCGGTATCTATAAAACAAGAATAATTAAGAGGAAAAAAACATCATGCTATCTGATTGGGATGATCCTATAAGTGCAATAACTACAAAACAATCAACAGAGTCTGCTACTCCTTTAATGCAAGCAACCATTGAGCAATCAACGGATATTGATTTACAAGCTATTCAAGAAGAAAACTATGACCATGATGTGAGCATACTTGATCTGACTCATTCTGAAGAAACAGATTCTATTGTTTCAGAACCTGAAGAATCAGTGCAAACAAACATTACCGAAACAACACCGACGTTTACTGGCATGGCACCTGTTAATCCTGAAGACAAACGAGTTATCAATGGTATGGCAGATATCAATCAATTAGCGCCATTTAAGTATCCTTGGGCTTGGAATTATTTTTTAAACGCCAATAAAAATCATTGGACACCACTTGATATCAATATGGCTCAGGATGTTCATGATTATCGTCATAAACTGACTCTTGAAGAACGCCATGTTTATGAAAATGTATTAGCGTATTTAACGACTTCAGATATTTTAGCGATGCGTAATATTGGTTTGGCTGTAATGGAAAAAATGGCTTCTCCTGAATTACAAATTTATCAAGCTAGACAAGTATATGAAGAGTCATTGCATACTTGGACTTATCAACACTGTATTGAAACTATTGGTTTGGATCAAAGTGAAATCTATAACCGTTACCGTGTGGTCCCCGAAATCAACCAAAAAATTCAATATGCGAATAGCCGTTTAAATTCGGTATTACGTTCTGATATCGATTTACGTGACCGCGATGAATTAGAAAACTTTGTTTTATCGTATTTATTCTTTGCTGCAATCTTTGAAGGTTGTTGGTTCTATAACGGCTTTAGCCCTATCTTCGCATTACAGCGTCGTGATCTTATGAAAGGTACAGCAGAACAATTGCAATACATTATGCGTGATGAAGTCATGCATGCCTCATTTGGAATTCGTGTTGTAAAACAAATTATGCTTGAGGAAAACGTCACCTTGGATCCAAAAGCTGTACGCCAATTATGGGAAGAATCTGAAGCTGCTGAAGAAACTTATGCAAACTATTTATTACGTGATCCGATCCTTGGCTACAACGCAGAAATGCACATCGGCCAGTTCCGTTTTATTGCTAACCGTCGTGCTGGCCAATTAGGAATGGAAAAACCATTCCCAGGCGCTGAAGCAACACTACCGTGGTTGGACGAACAAGCCAATTTACGTAAAGAAAAGAACTTTTTTGAAACTCGCGTTACTGAGTATCAAACTGGTGGAGCATTAACTTGGTAAACCAAGTTCATATGCATCGACCAAAACGATTTACCGTGACCCTAGCGGGTACTAGCCGGGATGGATCTCGGCTCTTGCCTGGTATCTCCAGCCTCTTCCGGATACCAGGCCTTCTTATTTTGAGCAGACTACGCTGATGAGTTTGCTCATTAATTATAGATGACACGATCAGTCTTGGGGGAAAGTTAAATGGAAAAGATCGAATCATTTGAAACTGTCAATGACACGATGAGTAATCGTTTATTCGAATGCTACCGCATTGCTTTGGACTTTGGATTAGATGTTGGAGAACTTGCTGCAAAAGACTTATTTGAAGAAGATAATAAGAATAGGGATATTACCTACTCTAAAGACTAATTTCCTGAAAATAAAAGGCCCATAAAAATATGGGCCTTTTATAGTTTTAAAAAAATGAACTACGATAGTTACAAAATCTGGAAGCGATCTACTTTCTCTTGTAAATCTACCGCTAATCTTGCTAACTCATCACTTGCATTAGCCGTTTGCTGAGCTCCACTAGAAGTTTCATCGGCTACTTCACTGATATTGACAATATTACGGTTAATTTCCTCAGCTGTAGCACTTTGCTCATCTGCCGCACTCGCTATTTGCATGTTCATCGCTTTAATATTATCAACAACCTGAGTAATGCTATCTAATGCCTCACCAGCTTTACTCGCTTGTTCAACGGTATGCTCCGCTTTAGTCGTACCTTGTTCCATCACTAATACTGCTTCATTTGCACCCGATTGCAAACGTTCAATCATTTCATTAATTTCTTGAGTCGATTGTTGTGTACGGCTAGCGAGTGTACGTACTTCATCAGCGACCACTGCGAATCCACGTCCTTGCTCACCTGCACGTGCGGCCTCAATTGCAGCATTCAATGCTAATAAATTGGTTTGTTCAGCAATATCACGAATGACATCCAATACTGCACCAATACTTAAGCTATCACCTTTTAATCGCTCGATAACTTCTGATGTATTTTTAACTTCTGTTGCAAGTGAGTTAATTGTTTGAACCGTTTCATTCACAACATCATATCCATTCTTAGCCTGATGATCTGCTTCTTGTGCTTCTGTTGCAGCGCTTGCAGCATTCTTTGCTACTTCTTGTACAGTAGCAGACATTTCATTCATAGCCGTTGCAACTTGTTGAGTTTCACTTTGTTGTCTTACGACACCTTTTGAACTTTGCTCGGTAATAGTAGAAAGCTCTTCGGCTGCTGCTGCAAGTTGAGAAGCATTAGCTTTAATACTTTGCACTACTTCAGTAAATCCTTTTCTAGCACATGTGTATTCCCAACACATCCAAGCAAATTCATCTTTACCTTCAATGCTTATTTTTTTAGTCAGGTCACCTTTAGCCAATGCACCCATGGCGCCAACTACCATTTCAGCACGTTGCGCATTCTGTGTTCCAAGTATGTGAGATAAAACGCATACTGACGCAATTGAAATTAAAATAAATGTCAGTTCAATTAAATAATTCACATTTTGAAATATCGTTGACCATGAAGCTCCTGATAAAGCGTTCATAGTAGCAACTACCAGTAAAACAACATTCCCAGTCACGGCTATCCCTGCTAATAAATACATTTGTTTTCTGATATTTAATTGTGTCAGAAATTTACTCATAATTTTTCTCTCGATTTCTTTCTTTTATATTACGAATTTAATCTTGTTACGGTCTCTATAGCGGCAACTCTGCAGTATCCTTTAACACCTTTTTTGATATTTTCTTATTTATATGTACAAAGCAAAAATTATGCAAAAATGAACTAGGAAATAATAGATAGGATCAAAAACAAATATTTAAAAATCAATGATTTAAAGTTTATGAGAAAAAATGACTGAGTTGCTGATGTGCAGCAGCAGGTAAAAAATAGTAGGGGCAATTTAAAGAATTTATATAATTTGCAAATGCTTTATCAACAAGCTGATTCGCTAACAATTCTTCGCTATTAATTGGCGTTATAACATTTTCAGGCATATTTTTAATAAATAACAATGCTTCAGCATTTAGTTCTACCGCTAACTGAATAGAAATACTATCAGAACTGACATTCCAACTTGCATCAAGATGGTTCGAATCATGAAATACTGAAGATGCCATACAAATAGGAATTAAACCCTGTTCTATAGCACGATTAATTTCATCACAATTTCGAGCAAGAACTGTTGATGGAATTAAAGACTGGCAATAATATGCATATTGCTCCATTGATAACAACGCCATTTGATGGGCTGTTTGATCATCGAAAGCCCATTTTATTTGTGCTTCTCTGATAAAATCAGCAAACACTCCACCTCCTGGTAATATCACACACTGTCCTTTTGCATGTATTTCAATTTGCTTAAGCCAATTTTGTAATAAGCCCTTTTTCATAAGGCTACCACCTAGCTTTATCACTTTCATAGTTCAGATATTATTTTGCAGAAAAGACTTTTAACATAGCATCAGCTTTATCAAAACTTTCTTGATACTCTGACTTTACGGTTGAGTCATGAACTATTCCGCCACCGGCCCAACAATATAATTTATCATTATGATGTACAATGGTTCGAATCGCGATATTAGTATCCATATTTCCATCGAAACCAATATAACCAATACTACCGCAATAGACATTTCTTCGGTTTGGTTCAAGTTCTTCAATAATTTCCATTGAGCGAAGTTTAGGTGCACCCGTAATAGAACCTCCAGGAAAACATCCCCTTAGTAAATCAATCGAGTGTGTGTTTTTATCTAATCTACCAACCACTGTACTTACTAAGTGATGAACAGTTGCATAACTTTCTAAATTATAAAGTTTAGGAACCGAGATAGATCCAACTTCACAAGTTTTTCCTAAATCATTACGCAATAGATCAACGATCATTACATTTTCAGCCCGATCTTTTTCACTCTCTAATAATTCTTGAGCTAACGCCGTATCTTCATAAGCAAAGACAGAACGTCTTCGTGTACCCTTTATAGGTTTTGTCTCAACCAGATCGTTTTTTACTTTTAAAAAACGCTCAGGAGAAGAACTTAAAATTTTGCAATCTTCTAAATTCATATACGATGCAAATGGGGCTGGATTTAATTCGCGTAATAATTGATAGGCAGACCAAGCATGGCCTTCACAACTGACTTCGAATCGTTGGGCTAAATTAACTTGGTAACAATCACCTTCAATAATATATTGTTTAATCTTTTTAAACGCGTCTGCATAAGTAGACTCGGTAAAATTAGAATTGATATTTGATGTCGATTTAAAAGGTTTAAAAATTTTATTTTTTGGCTCTTGAAATAAATTAACTAACTCATCCCATTCTTGCTCTGACATAGTCTGAGTGTTTTGAGATACCAGCCAAGATTGACGCAATTGGTGATCAACTATAACAGCCCAATCGTATAAACCAATTGCCATATCAGGCATTAGCACATCATGTTTTGCAATCTCAGGTAATTTTTCTATTCGTCTACCTAAGTCATAGGAAAAATAACCTAATGCCCCTCCTGTAAATGGCAGCGCGGTATGATTGAGATAATGCTGATTAAATTCATTCTTCACTAAAGAAAAAGGATCATCACTTGACTCTACTTTTTCATCATCGAATTGAATTTTTGTTACATCGCCATAGGTTAAAAATGTTTTATAAGGACGACATGAAAAAATATCATAGCGCCCATTATCTTTATAAGGATACCCACTATCCAAAAAGATACTCCAAGGCTCATCAGCGACATTAGAAAATAGTAATGATGTATCACGATAATAAGGAAGCTCTACCTGTTTAATTGGCATGTTCTAATCTCGATAGTTCTGCTACTGAAATAGCGGTAGCGCATGTATTAGCAGTATATGATTCGATATTGCTACTGTTTAGCATATTTTCAAATGATACGTGTTTATCAGCTAATGATTGTAATATTTTCGATAATATATCAACTCCACATCCTGCGCGAATAATGATTACGTTTTGTTCTGAAAAATTCTTTTTAAGAATATCCTGAATTGCAGTAGTAATTTTTGAAGCTTGAATATCAGATAAATACAATGCCATTTCTATGGTATTTTTCTGTTCTTTTTCCGTATCAGAATAATCTAAGCCAATCATTCTCCTTAAGCGACACATGCTATCGAGTTTAGTTTTATCTCTGCTGTCTGCTGTATTTGATTGATCTGCCTGTTCGTTTAATAAACCTAAAACACGATAGACATCAGCCATTGTTGCAAAATACTCTGCCATTAAGCCATATTTTTTTTGCTCATAATAAGCATGATCTGTTATTGCCATTACGGGCGTACGAACTACCCCAGTATAAATTAATTCATTGCTGCCTAAACGTTGATGATCTGATGTACCTTCATTTATTAATTTTTTATTCTTGAACGGTATAATGTCTGTTGTTGTGCTTCCCATATCAACCATCAAACCTTGATCATAAATTTTAGCCACATTACTTGCAGTTGCATGCCAATTTGATGATGCAAGATTATTTAAAACAGCCTCAATATCATTGTGCAAAACAAATCCTTTTTCAGCAGCATAAAAATATATTTTCTGATTTGACAGTAAGCGAGTAAGTAATTGACATATTTGAGAAACACCTTCTTCTCTATTTTGGAAAAAATCACACAGCTCAGCCGTCATTGTAACTGCATGAATCAATTTTTTTGGATCATATTTATTTAAAATATTGTTTATAATCCAATTAATTTGTTCTTCCAAATATTGTAAACCTTGCCAAATAGGTGTCGAAAATTGCTGAACTAATCTCAAATCAGAATTATAATTCAGCACAGCTAGTTTAAGGTGAGCACCACCTATATCCCAACCGACAAAGATAAAATCACTGTTTTTCATTTATATGCTAATTTGTTGACTATTTAATGATTCAATATCAAGGTATTCAAGTTTTTGACTCTCAAATGTCTCTAATAAATATTGCATTGGATTGATCGTAATGGATTTTGATAAACCACAATAACTTGTCGTTAATCTCGGATTAATTTCTAATATGTAAATATCATTTTCAGAAAAAACACAATCAATTCCAATAATTCCAGATAGCCCAGGAATAGCCGTTAGGATTTTTTCTATTTCCGTTTTAATCTTTTCATATAGATAAAAATATTTATTAACCACTATGCTTCTAAGAAAAAATTGGTTTTGATTAATTTCAATTTCTTGTTCATTAATCGATAAGATTTTAAATTCACCTTTATAAGATAAAATACTTACACTAGCATTTATACCTTTTAGATATTCCTGGTTTATCCAAGTTGCAACTTCAAAATTATTATCTAATGTATTAGATAGCTGGCTTTCAGTTTCGATAAAAAAACAATTTTCACAACCTACACCATCATCAGGTTTTAATACAAATGGAAATGTTAGCGAATTATTTTTTTCTAAAATAGCTGTTCTTGGTGTGAAAAGTTCAAAATCTCTCAACATTTCTAGACATAAAATTTTACTGCTTGTTAATTTAATTGAATCTAGATCGCAACCTAAAATTTCACAATCATTTTTTTCTGCTAACTCATGAAGTCTGTATAAAATATTATTCGTTTCAGGAGCAATAATTAAACAAATATCAGCTTTATGAAAACACTCTTCCCATATATCAAATGGGTTTTTATCGTCTTCTATTAGTATTAACTCGTCTACATCAGATAATGAATCTAAACGAGAATCTCGTGTAACAGTTGCATGTAGAGTATCAATTTTTTGCAAATCATTGAGCACTGATTGCAGCATCATATCGCCTTCTTTCGCTAACTTTTCTGGCAATATTTGATTAACAAAGCCGCCTGCAGTAATAAATTCACAAACAAATATCTTCACAATATAATTCAACTTATGGCTTTTAAAATAATACCTGTTGTTGATTTAAAAAATGGTAATGTCGTACATGCTGTTCAAGGCAAACGTAATTTATACAAACCTTTAGAAACATTAATCTCAAACAGCATAGAATTAAATGATTTATGTTCTGTTTTTATAAAAGACTATAGTTTTGAAACTATCTACATAGCCGATCTTGACGCTATAACCAATCAAGGTAATCAACACGACATTATAAAGTCTTTATTAACTACTTATCCAGATTTGAATGTATGGTTAGATTCAGGGCTTAAATTTTTATATCCAATTAATATTAATACAAAATGCACTCAAATTCTTGGTACTGAAATGAATTTTAATTTAATTGAATATCAAAATTTAAAACAAAAATTTACCAATGCAATTCTTTCTCTTGATTACTCAGGCTCGGATTTCTTAGGCGATTCACAATTACTTAAATATCCTAATGAATGGCCTAAAAATATTATCTTAATGAACCTTGATAAAGTTGGTTCCCAACAAGGCTTAAATATTGAACGTATTAAATTAATACAAAGTTTGCTATCAGACCAACAAAAACTCTATATTGCTGGTGGTATAAGAGATCAATCTGATCTAGATACATTAGATTCTTTAGGTATAGATGGAGCGTTAATATCGACATCTATACACAACAAATCCATCACACCTTCTATCGTTAAAACGTACACATAAAAAAATACCCCGCCAAGGCGGGGTATCGAAATAAATATATAAAATATTTTATTCTTAATACAACTTAGTTTGCTGCGAATGGGTGAGCAGCTGAACCACGCTTGCTTAATACTTCTGCAGCTTTTGGCTCACGAGCAACAGCACGTTTGATTGAAAGCTTAGTTGCTTCGTAGTTGTACTCTTGGATTTTAGCGTCGTCATCAGCTAACCAGTGAATAAAAACACCAACACTTACGAAAACGTCATCTGCTTCATCAGCTGGAATGGTGCCATCTTCAACACAATCCATAACCGCCATAGCAACACCACGTTGAGCAGGACCAAACATTTGAACAGCCTGTTTAGCGCCTTTGATGGTCACTTTGTTGAAAAGGATAGTGTCAGGTTTACAAGCTAAGTTTGGAGCGACAACAGCTAGCAATGTGCTGAAACCATCTTTGTTGTTGGTTAATGCATTACAGAAAGCGGTTTCTGCGGCACTACCACGTGGCCCAATCATTAAGTCGATATGAGCAACTTCGTTACCATCGCCAACTAAAGCTTCACCAATTAAAGTTCTGTCAATTACTGCCATTTTTGTGTCTCCTCCAGTTAGAAAGCCAAAGATTTTTGATAAAAGTGACATTGATGTCTTCCTATCTGTTAGTTAATAAAGTTAAAAATTAAGGGTTTAGTCCCATGGTTTTTTGAGATCCCCAGTTGTCACATAACTCTGCGAATCTACAAAACTGTCTTTATGTATTTAGAAATTATTTTCTAATAAAAAATAAATAAATATACTCGCTGCGGTTAGATCAGCTGTTGTGCCTGGATTGATGCCTGCTGCTTTTAAGTCTGAATCAAATTGCATTAATTCGTCCTGCATAGCCTCAGGTTGTTTGCTCTCCCCAAAACGACGAGCTATGTCTACCGTTCTTTTTCTTATAATCTCAGTACTCACTAAGCCGTATTTCCGAGCTATATGTGAATCCCCATACCGAGATAAAAAATTAAGGTAACACAACACAATAGCCCAGTCTAGACGATTCCAACGCCGAATTCCATCTCTAATCCACTGAACTCCAAATATAAAAAGATCCTTAAAATCAGTAGTGTATTGGAAGGCAATTCTGTCCCAAGTTTTTGCGATTTCCATCGCATTTTGAATGCTTATAGTGGCTTCTGCATTAACATCGTGTTGCCGTTGTTTTCCTAATCCACCAGGATTAGCAAGTGCTATAGCATTAAACACTTGGATGGCATCGTTTTGATCCAATTCATCCAATATATTAGCTAATTTAGTTTGTAATTTTGTTAAATTAAGAGACTTGATATTTTGCTCTGCAGCAATAATAAGTGGAGCAAATAACAGTATCATTCCAAGATTAGTATTACAGCCTACTTTATCCATCGTAATTTTAACGGACTCAAAGACTCGTTTACCCATATTTAAATTTGTATCGCATAGAATCGGCGATACTAGCGATGCGCTGAGTTTAAAATCACTGAGTTGCATATCATGTCCATCAGCATAGCGATGGACATTGCCTGGTTTTAAAGCATTAATCTCAGCTAAAAAACTTTCTTCTACTAAATAATGTAGAGACTTAGTGGATTCATTCATTGGGTATCTAAATGACGCATTGCGGAATTAACACGAATTTTTCTCACAAAGGCATCGATAATATGTGTTGCGACGTCTTCACCGACTACTTTTTGTAAACCCCACCAAGCAGGAATGCTATTAACTTCTAGAACGTTTAAATTACCAGATCGATCCATCATTAAATCAACACCGCAATAATCAATATCAACCGCTACTGCAGCAGCTTCAGCAATTTGTTTTAGGTCGGCGTTTAATGCCATAGGTACACACTCTGCACCTTGAGTACGATTGGTTATCCAAGATGTTCCTTTTCGTAACATGCTAAATCGTGCTTTACCATCAATCACAAATACTCGTATGTCTTCCCAAGATTCAATTTGAGTTTCGATTTTTTCCTGCAAGTAATATAAATCATTAAATAATTTAATCTCTTCTTGAACTATGAGATCAGGATGAAATAACTGAATACCGATACCTTGTGATCCAAATAGAGGTTTTATCACCAATGATTTCCCTAACTGATTGTAGCGTTGATATAAATCAATCGCTTTATCATACGATTCTGTAACGAAGGTATCTGGGGTTAGGATGTCGTGTTTTTTGAGTAAATAACTCGTCATACATTTATCGACAGTACGTTCTATCGCTCTACCCGTATTGAATACAGTAACTCCCATATCTTCAAGTAGATGTAAAACATTCAATCGAAAAATAACTTGCTCTAACGATCCACCTGGTACACCTCGAACAAATACGGCTATCGGTAATTGATTTTCAAAACCAGGAATTTTTACGGGTATAGAACGATTACTGAGTTCGATTTCACAGTCAGTAAGCGAAACATACCGACTGTGAAAACCGTGTTTTTGAAGTGCTTCGGTTAGTTTACGTCCATGCCAACCAGGATCGTCCGTGACGATCGCAATCTGATTATTTGAATTAACCAAGTTTCTCGCTGAAAGATCGTTCTAATAATTCAAGGTCAATTCTTCCCGCATGAAAACTATTTCCAGTCTTTAGATTAGAAACTGTGACACGTGCTGGGCTAAATAACATTGCATCGATTTGATAAAAATCGTAATTCACATCTTTGAAGATTTGTCCGAACGGTTTACCGTAATCTTTCGAAGTACCTGATGGAAGTTTTTCCGCTAAGTCTTTCACATTATCATCTGAATCATTTACGAATAATTGGATTTGACCAGCAAATAAAATCGCATCATTAGTGCGGCTCATTGCCGTTAAAAAATCAGGCGCTGGAGGACAAATCGGCGCACTACCCGCTCCATCAACGATATTCTCTAAGTGATAACCTAGTGCATGGGCTTTGTGTAAAGAGGTTTCTAATACTCTCGCAACCACTTGTACACTACCTGCTAAGCTTGACGTTGGAGTAATGATTAAAACTAAATTAGATGGCTCTAAACCACATGCTTTAGCAATTTTATCAGCAATTTCAACTGGAGGAATGGAATCAGCTTCAATCACGATATACGCTTCTTCAGCCTTATCACGATATTTTAATTCATCATAAAGTTCTTCTTTACTGCCCATGGCCCTAGCAGGACCTGAACCCAAGGCATTGAAAGCATCTTTACCTTCTCCATGCGATAAACTCCAACCAGCATATTGACTGCCTAAACAACTGAGTACTGGGTTAGTGCTGTGAACATCCACATGCCAAGACCAATTTTCATAGTTGGTAGAAGCACGTAATTTGACGCGTCCTAAACCACCCATACATATCTCGCCAATTAAACAACCAGCTTCTAAACCGCCTTCACAATTGATTCCAGCATCTACCACTGTAGCGCCATTTTCCAAGCTGCTAACCTTTACACGGTAAGCATCAGCATTTTCGATTAAATCATCAACCAATGGTTGAGTAAGTTCATTTAAACTAATAGCAGGTGTTGCGTTGCTCATGATTATTATTTTGTCTCTTTTAAATGTGAAAAATTTCTGCCAAGTCTAGCAAGCCAGTTTATCGACGCAACTGATTCTTTACTTAAGTGAGTCTATTATTTGCTGCTGGCGTTTTTTTAGTAAATTAAAAACCTCTGTTGAATCTTCAGATTCTTCTATAACAGTACAGATCGGTTCAGCTTTATTGATCTTTGTTCCTGGAGCTGACTGGCAAATAGCCCATTCAGGCCAAACATAATCATTGGGAATTTGTATATCCTTTTCAGAGTAAACAATTTGATGCCCTTTTATGATATTCCCTACCTGAGGTTGTAAAAGTCTTTGTTCAGTCAAGGCTGTGATATGTGCTTCGAATAAGCTATCAATCTCTGTATCGTATAACTCAAAAGTCGCTGTAGGCCGAGGATTAATATCGATTAAATATATTTGACTCAAATTGTCTACAATAAAATCTAATCCACATAAGCCTTTTAATTGAAAGGCTTTGCAAATTTTATTAACGATGCATTCAACTTGTTCAACTAATTGTTCTGATAATGAATAACCACTCACGGCAACCGAATAACGAAAGTCACCGTTGTTATCATCGCAACACCAAAATTGATTGGTACCAAATATATAATTCGTTGATTCATTGGCAATAAAGTTTACTGATATTAATTTACCTTCGATGTATTTTTGAAAATATTGCAGATCTGAAATTTCTTCATTTGTGGTAAATCGTTTTACATCATAGCCACCTGCTGATACTAAAGATTTCACTATCCAATCATCATTTGTACTGTTCATATCAAAACAAATTTCGGGAAATGGAATGTCTAACTCTTCGAGCAATGAAAAATAAAAACGAGCAGACATAGCATTTTCTAATATTTGATTTGTATTAGAAAAAACAGGAAGCGATACTGAAAGCTTTTTCACAATATCAAACCGATGTTCAAAACCACTGCCTAAAACGATTGCATCGATATTATTAGAACCGATGTTACTTATGATTTCGCTTATATCTTCATATAGCGTGCTAGATGTAAATAAATTCAATTGAAATGATTGAATAGTTAAGGACTGCGTATCAATATCATTAAAACAATCAATACTGTAAACAGAATAGCCAGCCCTGGTAGCAGAACGTACCAGGGCATTGGCAGAATAGGAAATGATTAAATAAGTCGGTTTAACCGGCAATAGTTCTTGCGACTTCAAACGCCTCATCGTGATCGAGATATAACGCTTTATCAGATTCAAGCATCATCTCAAACAGTTTTTTATGAACCTTGTATTTAACATCACCAATAGCAAGCGCACCAATACCAAATGGTTTGGTAGGAATGTTATCGAGTGGCTTACCAAAATCATGTGTTTCAACGCCTTCAATACCCAATGGAGGTACTGCATTGATATCAGCAGCGACTTCGAGTTTTTTTGCATGAACTAACTGCTCTTTAGGAAGGATACGTATGCCTGCCTTTGCTGCACCAATCACAACATGAGCATTTTCAAGAACTTTCTCAATATCATCAGAATTACTGGTACTAGCACCTCGCATATTGACGTTATAACGCGAGTTATATTCATCGCTGACTTTTTGGCCAACTTCAGCACCACGGTGACTGCCAATAAATACGTTTGCACCACAATTAGCCGCTAGTATGCCTGCACAAATACCAACAGGCCCGGTACCACCAAAAATGTATAAATTTTTATCGTTTAAATCAGAATTCTTTTCTTTCTTCAAAACAGCTTCAATACAGGCAATCGCTGCAGCAGCTGTTGTTATTGCACCACTTGGATCAGCAAATACTGAAACTTCAAATGGCGGTACCATTGCGACCTTAGCACGGTTCAACATGTCTAAAGCGAGACCAAATTCTCTACCACCAATGAAAATTCCAGTACGTTTTACACCAGAAGGTCCACGCGAAAAGATCGTATCTTGAGTAAGTGCGTGTATATCTTCTAGGGTCACTTCTGTGTAAGGAATAACCCCATCAAAATTTGCTTCATAAGCCATGTTCACATCAAACGGGCTGACATTTTTAGTGGGATTAAACATGTGTAATAAATCAGGATCTTTTTTAGCCATTTTATCTTCTCTAGTTAGTATAATTTTTTCCAGTTAACGGATTTTCGGGGGTAATAAATTCAACATCAGCCATATGGTTACGAGCCTGACATACAATAAATTCAAGCTTACTATTTGCTTGCCATTTTTCTCGGGCTTTCTTAGCGGCATGATAAGCATCGGTTTCATTATCGTAGATAGCAAAGCCTGTTGGGCCCCAGGAGCTTTGTCCAAACCCATCAACACCCGAATCAGCTATCCATTCCAATACATTCGCAACATCCTCACTAATATAACGACCACCTTGCCATTTTGAAAAGTAGTCACCGATATGGTTCTGAATGGTTGTTATTCCTTTTCCAAAGTTTGAACAATCTTCCTCGACTAAGGCAGGCAGCACTTGCATGAGTAATACTCTGCATAAATGCTGAGATATATCTTCTGACATCGGCGCCGCATTTTCAAAGGCTTTTTTTTCTGAGTCTCCATGTACACCAGATAAACCTTTATCAAAAATTAATAATAATCGCCATGCTTCAGGAAAAGAATGGTGGGCAATGATCGGAGGAACAACTGAATCAATCGTTCGTCCTCCATCAACTAAAAAACCACCATATTGGAAAGCGCCAATACCAATTCCCGAACGGTCGCCACGACCTAGTAATCTAGCGATATGCTTAATAGGCACATCACATTTTTTTAATCGGGTAATTGCTGTTCCCACGGCCAAACTTAATTGAGTGCCCGATCCTAAACCAACATGCTCAGGAATCGATTCGTGTACCTCGATATGCACACCACCTGGGATAGAGAGTATCTCAAAGATGTCAGATGCCATTTTTTTGGCTCTTTCTGCAGAAGGACCTGAAGCGCTGATACGATGAGAATGGCTAACAGTAAGTCTCGTTGCGATATTATCAATACATAGCCCTAAGCTGCCAAAACTACGCCCTAAGCCACCATGCATATCCATAAAGCCCATATGCAATCTTGCAGGGGCGGAGACCTTTACTTGTTCATCAATAATATCGTTCATTAAATCCTGTAACTATCAAACCGTTTAAATTTCATATTTATGGCGCGATTTTAGCATCTTATTCTTATTTGCAAATGACAAAATCCAATTTATAAATCTATAGATGGGGAACTTATTGATAAAACAGAGTATTGTTGGAATGTTGTAATTTGAACTGTTATGATTTGCAACATGTGGCGATGGGGGAGCTGTAAGGTTCTGCCACTTCTTTTTTCTTCATTTCATTTATTTTGATCATAATTTTTTACGGAAAAATTTCGTTCAGCAAAATGAAATTTACAACAAACTCAAACCCATCAATATTATAAACTTTGAAGAATATTTTATGAATGAGACGCGATCCAAAGCTGTAAAACCAAAAATCCATAAAAATACCATATGTCCTTTTAGCAGTTTATTGTGTGATGACTTAACCATTGAAAATCACAATAACCAACTCAATGTAACTAGCGATTGTTCTGCACGCTCCAAAAGAGGCTTTACCAAAACTACCGCAACCACCAGTTACCGTGTTCACGGTAAAGAGGTTGAGTTAGAAGAAGCTTTAGCTGCCGCAGCGAAAATTATAAAGCGTTCTTCAATACCGCTATTCACTGGCCTCGGCACAGATGTAGATGGGACTCGTGCTGTCTTAGCATTGGCAGATAAGAAAGGCGCCTACGTCGACCACATGGGAAGCAAAGACGCGTTAAAAAATTATCGTGTATTGCAAGATCGCGGTTATATGCTAACTACGCTGACTGAGGTTAAGAACCGAGCTGATTTAATCATTATGGCCGGCACCGATGCTGTTTCTCAAGGCTACGAACGCTTTTTTGAGCGTTTTGTATGGAATGAACATTCCATGTTTGATTTGAAAACCAGTGAACGTGAAATTATCTACATCGGCGATAAATTAAAAACCAAAGCAGGAATCTCACCAACAGGTAAAAAACCAACGCACATTAAATGCGAACAAAACCAAATTGGTGAAGTGATTGGTATATTAAACGCCATATTGGCAGGCCAAGAATTTACAGAGAAACGCATTAACGGTGTTTCGATCACACAACTAAATGAACTAAAAGAAAAAATCACCTCGGCCAGTTACGGCGTAGTCGTATGGTCACCGACAGCTTTGGATTTTGAACACGCTGAATTAACCATCGAAAGCTTATGTAATTTTGTTAGAGACCGTAATGTGGAACAACGTTTCGGTGGTCTTTCTTTAGGCGGCAATAATGGTGGTATCACTGCTAATAATGTTGCGGCTTGGCAAAGTGGTTATCCATTACCTATTCGTTTTACCAAAGGATATCCAGAATTTGATCCCAATAACTTCGATACTGAAAGTCTGCTCGCAAACTCAGAAGTTGATAGCTTAACCTGGATTTCTTCTTTTGGCGCTGACACTCCACCACCCAAAACAAAATTACCGACAATCGTACTTGCTGATAGTCAAAGCAAAATCGAAAAAGAACCCGATGTATTTATTTCCGTTGGAACTCCAGGTTTGGATCATGGAGGTCAAATGATCAGAACCGATAATGTTGTTTCAATGACCTTATCTTCTGTCAGGAAATCTGAATTACTCAGTGTTAGCAACATACTCAAACAAATACACGAACTCGTTTAACAAATACCGAGAACCTGAATGTTAATTAAATTATCCAACGCAACTGTTTATGACCCCGCTAATGGCATAAATGGCAAACGAAAAGATATCTATATAAAAGATACTCGTATCATCGATAAACCTGATCCTAATGAAAATATTGATAAGGTTTATAATCTAAAAGGCAAAGTCGTTATGGCTGGCGCTATTGATATCCATACCCATATTGGTGGTGGTAAAGTCAATTTAGCTCGGATGATGTTACCTGAAGATCACGATGCACATCCTGATAAGAAGACCGGGTTAACTCGTTCAGGCTGTGGTCATATTGCTCCTTCTACATTAACCACAGGTTATCGTTATGCAGAGATGGGTTATACCGCTGGCTTTGAGCCTGCAATGTTACCCAGCAATGCCCGACAAACCCATATGGAGATGGCCGATACTCCAATCATAGATAAAGGTGCATACGCTATGATGGGCAGTGATGATTTCTTTCTGCGTATGCTTGCTGGAAAAAATGATCAAAAAGCCATCAACGATTATGTTGCATGGACACTGAATGCAAGCCAAGCCATGGCAATGAAAGTTGTTAACCCTGGCGGTATTAATGCATTCAAATTCAATCAACGAAAATTGGATTTAGATGAAGAAAATCAATTCTATGGTGTAACGCCAAGACAAATCTTACATTCCTTAACCACCGCTTTGCATGAACTCGGTGTGCCACATCCATTACACGTTCATGGTTGTAACTTAGGTGTTCCAGGTAATGTTCATACCACCCTAGATACCATTACAGGTATTGAAGGTTTACCCATGCATTTAACCCATATTCAGTTCCATAGTTATGGTACTGAAGGTGATAAAAAATTCTCCTCTGGCGCAGCACAAATTGCTGAGGCAGTTAATCATCATAAAAACATTACGTTAGATGTTGGACAGATTTTATTTGGTCAAACCGTAACCGCTTCAGGTGATACTATGAAGCAATACTTAGGCTCTAAAAATGCAAAACCCAATAAATGGGTCGCAATGGATATTGAATGTGATGCTGGTTGTGGTGTTGTTCCATTCAAGTATAGCGACCAAAGTTTTGTAAATGCATTGCAATGGTGTATTGGTTTAGAAATCTTCTTATTAGTGAATGATCCGTGGCGTATTTTCTTAACCACCGATCATCCTAACGGTGCACCGTTTACCAGCTATCCACATTTGATTCGTCTATTAATGGATAGATCATTTAGAAATCGAATTCTTTCGACAATACATCCTGAAGCCCAAGCAATGACCACATTGGCCAGTATTGATCGAGAATACAGTCTTGAAGAAATTGCTATTATGACTCGAGCCGCTCCAGCGAAAAGTCTTGGCTTATCCAGCAAAGGCCATTTAGGTGCTGGAGCTGATGCTGATATCACGGTTTACACTCCAAACAAAAATGCTGAACGAATGTTTGAGAAACCCGATTTCGTATTCAAAGATGGCACTATTGTCGCTGAAAAAGGCAAGATTGTTAATGTCACTACTGGTACAACTCATACTGTTAAACCGGATTTTGATAAAGGTATTGAACGCTCTTTAAAACGATACTTTGATCGCTACCACACAATGAATTTAAACAACTTTAAAATTGATAATGATGAAATCGTCGAACACTGTCATGGTTCCGTCACTGTTCATCCTACAGTGAGGTAATAATTACAATGAAAATAAACGGTGTAGAAATCGAAAAAACCTTTGCCGAAGCCTTCCCTATGAAGGCTTCGCGTTTAATTATTACTGGCATGTCGGATCATTGGGCTTATGCTGCCGCTAACCATTTAACCGGCTTTGCTTCTTCTGTGATTGCCTGTGGTTGTGAAGCCGGCATTGAGAAAAAACTCAGCCCTAAAGAAACGCCTGATGGCCGACCTGGTTATTCTGTTTTGATCTTTGCTATGTCGAAAAAACAATTACAAGATCAAATCGTCAAACGTGTGGGTCAATCCGTTATGACCTGTGCTACCTCTGCCTGTTTTTCTGGTAGCCCAAGCGAAAAGAAACTCGCTATGGGAAAAAGCCTACGCTACTTTGGCGATGGCTATCAAATCTCAAAACAAATTAATGGCATTCGGTATTGGCGAATTCCTGTTATGCATGGTGAGTTTGTGTGTGAACACACAACTGGTATGGTGAATGCCGTTGGTGGTGGTAACTTTTTAATCCTAGCTAAAAATGCAGAAATAGGCCTTAAAGCCTGCGAAAAAGCCTTAAAAGAAATTAATAAAATTGATGATGTTGTGACCTCTTTCCCTGGAGGTGTGGTTGGCTCTGGTTCAAAAGTCGGTTCAAAATACAGTTACCTGCCTGCATCAACCAACCAAGCTTATTGCCCGACTTTAAAAGGTCAGGTGAAAAGCAACCTAGATGAACGCATTGGCTCTGTATTAGAGATTGTTATTGATGGTATGACTGAAGAAGCCACAGCGGAAGCCATGCGGGTTGGTATACATGCCGCCTGCTCTATTGGTGCTAAACGCGGTATTTATAAAATAAGCGCTGGTAACTATGGTGGGAAACTAGGCCCGTTCCATTTTCATTTACAGGAGATAGCATAATGCCTCGCCCATTAGTATTTGAACTTAAGGTAAAACCGGAGCTGGCTATCGATGTTTCTCCTCTTACTCCCGATGCCCTCGCTGGTAAGACACTGGATAAAATTAAAAACATTCGTTTAGAAACGGCTAAGAAAACAATCCGTGTCAGTGAATTATTCAAAGTCAAAGGTTCTGATACCGAGAACATTCAAATCATTAACAGTGATAAAAAACTACATCATATTGGCGAAGGAATGTCGTTTGGCAACCTAGAAGTCCAAGGACCTACTGGTCATTATGCTGGCAGTCGCATGTCAGGGGGCCAATTAAGCATTCGAGGTTCTGTTGGTGATTTTTTAGGCGCTAATATGAAAAAAGGCCGAATTGATATCAAAGGCAATGCTGGTAACTTCGTTGGTGCCGGTAGAACAGGTGAAATGCAAGGTATGAGCGGCGGCATGATCACAATTTCTGGTAATGCTGGTGATAGAGTTGCTGATCGGATGCGCAGAGGCACTATTTTTATTGGCAAAAACACTGGAAATTACTGTGGTTCTCGAATGATCGCTGGCACTGTCATAGTCATGGGTGAAACTGGTGCATATTCCGGCTATGCAATGAAACGCGGAACGATTATACTAACGCACCAACCGAATTTATCTGCCACATTCAGAGACTGTGGTGAGCTTGAATTGGGTTATCTTAATCTGTTGTTCAAACAGTTTGCGCAGATGGGGCAACCGTTATCTAAACTGAACCAGTATTCTCCCAAGGCAATTCGTTATGCTGGAGACCTCGGCAACAAAGGTCTCGGAGAAATATTATTATTACAATAAATAGACCAACGGGAACTCTACGTGAAACAAACACGAAGTAATAGAATACGCGCAAAAGATCGCGTAATTAACCAAGATGCGCTGAGAGAAGTTCGTGAACTTTTAGGTGATGAGTCACGAGCAAGTGATTATCTAATTGAACACCTACATAAACTTCAAGATAAATTCCAACATCTGTCATCTCGTCATTTAGAAGCATTGGCTTTTGAAATGAAGCTCTCCATGGCAGAAGTTTATGAAACCGCCACTTTTTATCATCATTTCGATGTCATCAAAGAAAATGAAACTCCTCCACCCGAATTAACTGTCCGTGTTTGTGATTCAGTTAGTTGTGAAATGTTTGGTGGTAAAGAATTAATCACACAATTAGAATCAGAAAACATTGAAAATGTTCGTATTCAACCTGTGCCTTGTGTCGGTCGATGCGCCGATGCTCCTGTCGCTGTTGTCGGCATGAACCCTGTTGCAAAGGCAAGTAAAGAACAAGTTGTTGAATTAGCAAAAGCAAAATCCACTTCTCCTGAATCGCTTAACGAAGCAATCCAATTTGAAGACTACAAAAAGAATGGCGGTTATCAACTTTGGCAAGATTGTGTTAATGGAAAACATAAACGCGAAGATATAATTGCTTTAATGGAAAACTCTAACTTACGCGGTTTGGGTGGAGCAGGTTTCCCAACAGGGCGTAAATGGCGAATCCTTAACGAACAACCGACCCCTAAAATGATCGCCATTAATATTGACGAAGGTGAGCCAGGAACATTTAAAGATCGTTATTATTTAGAACACGATCCTCATCGATTCATCGAAGGTACATTAATCGCTCATTGGGCTATTCAAGCTGACAAAATTTATCTTTACTTGCGTGATGAGTATGCAGCTTGTCGAGAACTCTTAGAACAAGAAATAGAAAAACTCAAAGCAAACCCTCCTGGTGAGCTTCCTGAAATTTATTTACGTCGTGGTGCAGGCGCTTATATTTGTGGTGAGGAGTCTGCGATGATTGAATCCATTGAAGGTAAAAAAGGCATGCCGCGTTTACGTCCGCCATATGTTGCACAAGTAGGTTTATTCGGTCGCCCTACCCTTGAGCAAAATATGGAAACCATGCATTGGGTTCGAGAGATTATTGAAAAAGGTGCTGATTGGTTTGCTTCTCACGGCCGACATGATCGTAAAGGCTTACGAAGTTTCTCTGTCAGTGGTCGCGTAAAAAATCCTGGTGTACATCTAGCACCAGCAGGTATCACCATGAAAGAGTTAATTGAAGAATATTGTGGCGGTATGTTAGATGGCCATGAGTTCTATGGTTACTTCCCAGGCGGCGCATCGGGCGGGATTTTACCTGCGGAACTAGGTGATGTGCCTTTAGATTTTGATACCTTACAACCACATGGCTGTTTTATTGGTTCAGCAGCAATTATTGTCTTATCCGATAAAGACAGTGCAAAACAAGCTGCTTTAAATGCAATGCGTTTCTTTGAAGATGAATCCTGTGGTCAATGTACGCCATGTCGCGTAGGAACATCAAAAGCGGTTAAGTTAATGGAAAAACAAGATTGGGATAAACCATTGTTAGAAGAGTTAGCAACCGCAATGGTCGATGCCTCAATCTGTGGTTTAGGACAAGCTGCTCCAAACCCATTACGTTGTGCTATCAAATATTTTCCAGAAGAATTTAAGTAGGAAGAGTTGTTATGGCTGCAAATCCAGATTATATGAATGAACCCGTAACCCGCTTTACCTTAAACGGTGAAACCATCGAAGCTTATGGTGATGAAACCATTCTTCAAGCGGCAAAACGAAACGATATCGAAATACCTCACCTATGTTACAAAGATGGCTACCGTCCTGATGGTAACTGTCGTGCCTGTATGGTAGAAATTGATGGAGAACGAGTCTTAGCTCCTTCTTGTTGCCGTAAGCCTTCTGAAGATATGAAAGTTACGAGCGACAATGAACGTGCCGTTCACTCACAAAAAATGATTCTAGAGTTATTACTTTCTGATATGCCTGACCAAGGCAAGTCACCATACAATAATAACTCTGAGTTAGATTATTGGGCGGAAAAGCTTGAAGTATCTAACCCCCGCTTTGAATCACGTGAACAACCTAAAGCGGATCTATCACACCCTGCCATTGCTGTAAATCTAGATGCCTGTATTCAATGTACTCGTTGTGTACGTGCCTGTCGTGAAGAACAAGTCAATGACGTCATTGGTTATGCTAACCGAGGTCATCACTCTGAGATTGTATTCGACTTAAAAGATCCTATGGGCGATAGCACTTGTGTTGCTTGTGGTGAATGTGTTCAAGCTTGTCCAACTGGTGCTTTAATGCCAGCAGACAATGTTGGTTTAATTGAACCGGATAAAAAAGTCGAGTCGGTTTGCCCATACTGTGGTGTTGGCTGTCTTCTAACATTCAATGTAAAAGACGATAAAATTAAATACGTTGATGGTCGTAATGGTGAAACCAATATGAGTCGTCTCTGTGTTAAAGGACGATATGGTTTTGATTACATCCACAACCCTACCCGTTTGACTAAACCGCTAATTCGTAGAGAAGGCGTTGCAAAAACTGCAGACATTATACCTCGCGAAGATGTTGATAAATATTTCCGGGAAGCTAGTTGGGATGAAGCATTAGACTTTGCTGCAGAAGGGTTGAAAAAAGTCCTCGATGAAAAAGGTCCAAATGCTTTAGCAGGATTTGGTTCAGCAAAAGGTTCGAATGAAGAAGCTTATCTATTTCAAAAATTAGTACGGACTGGCTTTCATACAAATAATGTCGATCACTGTACTCGTATGTGTCATGCATCATCAGTTGCAGCACTATTAGAAGGTATAGGTTCTGGGGCTGTTTCAAATCAAGTAGCGGATGGAGCAGATTCTGACGTTATTATCGTCATAGGTTCAAGACCAACTGTAAACCACCCTGTTGCTGCAACATGGTTAAAGAATGCTACCAAGCGTGGTAAAAAATTAATTGTGATTGAACCTTATGAATCACAAATAGCAAGACATGCGAGCCACTTCTTACAAATACGCCCTTCAAGTGATGTTGCTCTATTAAATGGGATGATGAATGTCATCATTTCAGAAGGCCTGCAAAATGATGAATACATTGCTAAATACACAGAAAACTTTGAAGCGATCAAAGAAAATGTAAAAGATTTTACTCCTGAAGTAGCCAGTCAAATCTGTGGTATTGAACCAGATAGGATACGAGAAGTTGCAAGAACCTACGCAACTGCTGAAACAGCGATTATTTTCTGGGGTATGGGTATTTCACAACATGTTCATGGAACCGATAATACACGTTGTTTAATTGCCTTATCACTGATGACTGGACAAATTGGTCGTGAAAGTACTGGTTTACATCCTCTTCGCGGACAAAATAACGTACAAGGCGCTTCAGATGTTGGCCTTATACCAATGGTATACCCTGATTACCAACCTGTTGCTAACGACGATATCCGTAAATCTTTTGAAGATCTTTGGAATACTGAATTAGATCCAAATCCAGGACTGACCGTTGTAGAAATCATGCACGCTATTCATGATGGTAAATTAAATGGTATGTACATAATGGGTGAAAACCCAGCCATGTCTGATCCAGATTTAAACCATGCCCGTCATGCATTAGCGATGTTAGATCATTTAGTGGTTCAAGATATCTTCTTAACTGAAACAGCAGGCTTTGCTGATGTAGTACTACCAGCTTCTGCTTTCCCTGAAAAAGATGGTACTTTCACTAATACAGACCGTCGAGTTCAAATAGGTCGTCAGGCGGTTAATCCTCCAGGCGATGCAAAACAAGATCTATGGATTATCCAAGAGCTTGCAAATAGACTTGGCTTAGGCTGGAACTATTCTGGCCCAGCAGATGTCTTCGCTGAAATTCGTAAAGCAGTTCCAAGCATGGCAGGTATCACCTGGGAGCGACTTGAAGCAGAAGATTCTTTAACCTATCCACTAGAAAACGAAGGTGACTCTGGTGAACCAGTGATTTTTATCGATGGCTTCCCAACTGCAAATGGTAAAGCTAAATTCGTCCCGGCAACACCAACTAAAGCCGATGAGTTACCAGATGATGACTATCCATTTGTACTTATTACAGGACGCCAACTTGAACATTGGCATACTGGCTCCATGACACGTTCAGCTAGTAAACTTGATGAAATAGAATCTGCTGCAACCATCTCGATTCATCCATTAGATATGCAAGAACACGGTATAAAGCTCGGTGATGATGTGAAAGTTGCATCAAGACGAGGAGAAATTATTGCTAAAGTAAGACCTGATGCAGGATTACAACGCAAAAATATCTTTATCCCATTTGCCTATAATGAAGCGGCTGCAAATTTACTCACTAATGAAGCTCTGGATCCATATGGAAAAATCCCTGAGTTTAAATATTGTGCAGTTAAAGTTTCTGTTAGTTAATTTTTTATAAAACCTGAAACAATAAAAAAGCCCCTTATAGGGGCTTTTTTATAACTTACGTAATTAATCTACTATCTTTTCTTATTCTTTAGTTACTTCAACTAACGTCAGTTTTTCTTCGACATATGGTTCAGTATCGCCTTCCTTACCAGCAATTAAAGTATGAATTTCATATAACTGACCCGGTACTTCATCAGAAAATGTAAACTCATAAACCTTATTAGCAAACTCTTCATATTGTCGTTTTCTTTCATCCTTTAAAAACGGTTGCACACTGTATTTTTTTCCATTAACAGTTTTGCCATTATATTCAAACGTAACAGGTTCAACTTTTCCATCTTCACGAAAAGATATCTTCATCTGTTTCATGAAGTGCCGCCAGCTACCTCCTGTAAAACGATCCATTTCGTACATATCACCTTGCATGAAAATCCCTAAAATTGGATTTCCTGTAACATTAGTAACATTATCTGGACGAATAGATTGTGCTCTTTCACCTGTAAAGAATTCAAGGTTAGTATTTTTTGAACCGTCATCGTTTAATTGTAAGACATCAAGGAATACTGAATCTTCAAATCCTTCTTCATAGGATCCTGTTTTAGAAAACTCATAATATAATCTTACAGGTGATGTAATATTGTCTAGGTGATTCGTTTGCCATAATTGAACTTCCATCTCAGAAAATTGAAAACCCTCTGGAATTTCATCGACCTCACCCATTCGTCCCATTGTTTTATCGATCTCTTCCTGAGTCATCTCCTGCTTTTCTTTGCCAGGAACAGGCCCTGCATTGGTTAGTGATACAGTAGCGGTTAATACTAAAAACGTAGCTACCAATAATTTATTATTAATCATCATCGTCCTCATCAGTTTGTTTCGGAGTAGTTCTTTCAATCAATGGTACACCATACTCATTTAAGATTGCATGAATGCCATCAATGTTTTCATTAATTGTTTTTTGGATTTTTTCTTTCCATTCTTTTTCACCATAGCGTACAGCCATAGACATACTGTACTCAAAACGTCCTTCAGCATTCTCTTTCAGATTTTTTATAGGCAATAAAACTATTTCAGCCTGATCTTTATATTCTCTAGCATAATAAGCTGCGGTCGGTCCCCACACGATTGTTGCATCAATATCACCCTTTGCTAATGCCTCCATCATTTTTTGACCTGGATGAACTTTAATATCTCCAGGCTGGCCTTGGTAAGTCTTCATATATTGCATTAAATTTTGATAGAAAAGCCAAAGTTGTTGAGGACCTCTATCAGAAATACCAAACTTTAAATCAATATTATTTTTCTCAACCATATCTTTTAGATCTTCAGGGTCGGTTAAGCCGTCCAAATTCCTACCTTTCACATAGGCCAAAGAATATGTGGTTGTATAATAAGCATCCGTTGCTGATGCCAGTTCGAATTTTTCTGGCACAGTAATCACTAAGTCACAATTATAGCCACCACTGTCATTTTCTTTTTTTAAACTATTGCGTATAAACCCCATACGCTGTGGAAAAAATTCATACTGCAACTCCATGCCTAATTTATCAGCCATCAGTTCTGCTATTTTATTTTCATATCCTTCACCTTCTTGATTAGAGAAAGGTAGCATGTAGGGATCGGCACAAACTTTTAATATACCATTTTCATAATCTGGTCCTGTAGCAGCTGACGAAACATTTGAAATTGTCATTAATAACAAAGTAAATGCAGTAATTAGTTTCATTTTAGTATTCCTGTTTAGTTAGTTTCTATCGCATATAAAAAATCAAATTTTAACATAGAAACCACATTACAAATGTCTGATTTTTTCCCGCGCCTTGGCTAACTCTGACAAAGTTAGATTGTTTGAGTTCTTTCTTTACAACGATTGTTCTAAACAAATAATAAAAAACCCCGACCGAAGTCGGGGTTTCTAGTCTTATAGGAACATTAAGTTCCTTAAACTATGTTGCTTATGGCAATGAGAAAACCATTAGAACACCACTGTTACGAGCAGAGTTCAATAGTTTACGATAACCACCAACCGCACCTAGAGCCGCTTCACCTGGAGCAGCCGCTAAGCCTGGGATAGCAACAACAGCACCAGCCCAACCGCCGATACCTGAAAGGATACCAACGTATTGTTTGCCTTTGTGTGCCCATGTGTTGAAGTTACCGATAATGCCTGATGGAGTTTTGAATTTCCAAAGAAGCTTACCAGATTTCGCATCAACTGCTTTAGCGTATGAATCTAATGTACCGTAGTAAACTACGTCACCAGCGGTTGCTAAAACACCAGACCATACAGACCATTGCTCAGCAATAGACCATACGATTTTGCCTTTGTCCGCATCCCAAGCAATCATGTTACCCATGTTGTCTTTAGCAGCGTTATTGTTAGGGCAATCTGGGCATACAGCACCAGCAGGATACATGGTTAAGTTAGCGTTAACGTAAGCTTGACCAGCAACGTATTGGTTACCACCAGCCGCATAAGATACAGGCTCATAGGTCATACAAACGTGGTTTGTAGGAACATAGAAAAGACCTGTACGTGGGCTATAAGCCGCAGGTTGTTGGTCTTTGGTACCTAGAGCAGCAGGACATACGTCTTTAGATACAACATCTTCACCGTTATAGTGAGTAGAATATTGATTTAAAGTTTGTGGGTAACCAGTTTTCATATCGATATGAGTTGACCAGTTAACCGCAGGGTCGTATTTCTCAGCAACTAATAATTCACCAGAAACTCGGTCCATGGTGTAACCATAACCATTACGGTCAAAGTGAACTAATGCTTTACGCATTTTGCCTTTAACTTTCATGTCAGCAAGGATCATTTCGTTAATACCGTCATAATCCCACTCATCATGTGGAGTCATTTGATAAGCCCAACGAGCAACACCTGTGTCGATGTCACGAGCAAAAATAGTCATAGACCATTTGTTGTCACCCGGACGTACAACTGGGTTCCAAGTAGATGGGTTACCTGAACCGTAATACATTAGGTTTTCATCGAAGTCAGCAGGCCACCAACCCCAAACAGAACCACCACCTGATTTCCATTGCTCACTTAGAGACTTACATTTGTTAGGACCAGTCGCAGGAGCTTTCCAATCACTGTTTGCACACCAGGTGTTTAAAGATGAGTTTTTACCCACTTTTTTACCTAAAGATGTGGTGTTAGCGTCGAAAAGGATATCTTCATCAGGACCCATTGAGAATGCGCGCCATGCTAAAGAACCATCTTTCGCATTGTAAGCAGCCATCCAGCAACGAACACCGAATTCCGCACCAGAACAACCTGTGAAGACTTTGTCTTTAATAGGATGTGGAGCGTTGGTGTTGGTCATACCACTTGCAGGGCTTACGCCACGACCTTCTTTAGAGTTAAGGTCACCAACGACCTCACTACCTTGGAAGACGTCCCAAACTACTTCACCAGTTTTAGCATTCAAAGCAACTAATTTGGTGTCAGCTTGTTGTAAGTAGATTTGACCCATTGAATAACCTAAACCACGGTTAACAATGTCGCAGCACATAACTGGAACAGTTTCAGCTTCGTCTTGTTGTGGCTCGAAAGACCAAACGATTTCGAAAGTGTCTAAGTTAATCGCGAAAACATCATTCGGGAATGATGAATGGATGTATAAGGTGTCATGAGGTAAACCAGTAGCACTGGTAGGTAATACCAATGGACCACCTTCGTGACCTTGTAGACGACCTGTTGAGAATGTCCAAGCTGCAACTACTTTGCTAGCATTGCCAGTGTTGATTTGTTTCAACTCTGAATAACGCCAGTTGTTGTAGTTACCGCCAGGGTATGCCCAGTAGTTCGGATTGTCACTCAACGCACGAACTTCGTCGTTTGCTGATGCTGACATAGGAACCGCTAGAGCAACGGCAGCGATAATCGCTGATTTTAAAGTTAATTTACTCATGACCTCCTCCTCTAGATTTAGTTGATCATGTGTTGATCTCGTAAAGAGTACAAACCCGTCGGTACCTCGAGATCAAAAAGCACCGAAGAGCGTTTAAAACTTTTATAAATATGATGAATTCGTTGGAAATGACTAATGAAAAATTGGCACAAGCTTAATAAAGCCGTAGCGTTCACTAAGCTATTAGTTTGAAAAGCGTTAGATCTAATATGTCTATATTTTAGGATTAACAAACCAATCTTCATTCGGCAGTTGTTTCTCGTTTTATTTCTGCGCAAACCTATTACAGGAAATTTACGAAAAAACATTCTTGTAAGTTAAGATATGTATTATTATTTTTCGTAAGCACTTCAAATACTAAGTTTGGGAATTTTAGGAAATTTTTATTTTATTAGCAAGAAAATTTCCTAAATATTTAATAAATAAATTGATTGTACAAGACGACTAATATTGCAACGCAATATGGCATACTTCATGATCATTTATAAATTATCTTGTTTTCATTCTATATCATGAGCCTTCAATCTATTCATGAACATACAATAAGATGATATCTATAAATGACTCTCTAAGATATTACTTAATCTTAATAAAAATTATACGGTCATACATCGTTTTTATATTGACATATCGAAATATCCTTATATATTGAACAAATAAATATTTAATCTATCTATATATTGATGAAGTTATAAATTTTTATTTATTAGGAAACTATTATGAAATACATCACTAAAAGTCATATCGCTATCGTAGTTTTTAGTACCCTATTGTCAATAACATCATTCGTAAGCGTTGCTGATGTTATGCCTGCAGATTTTCGACAACAAGCTTCAGATAAAGTCTGGAATGAAGAATTAAAGCCTGCATTGTTTGGTGAAAAAGAAATTATTGAAGGTGCTGGCCAAAACGTTATTGAGTTAAAAGCACCGTTCCGTGCCGAAGATGCTGCTATTGTTCCTGTTTCAGTTCATTCTAAAATAGATCAAACAACCGATTTATACATAAAGAAATTACATGTATACGTTGATAAAAACCCTACTCCATTAGTAGGTATTTTTGAATTTACACCAGATAGTGGCAAAGCTGATGTAGCAATGCGAATTCGTGTTGATCAATTCACTTTTGTTCGCGCTATTGCAGAAATGAATAACGGTGAACTTTATATGACTAAGAGCTTTGTACGTGCCTCCGGCGCTTGCTCAGCTCCACCACCAAAAAGCATCGATGATTCGTTCGCTAACTTAGGTAAAATGAAAATTAAAACTATTGGTGATCTTGAATTCAGTAAACCTAATCTTGTACAAGTAAAAATCAAACACCCAAGCATCACAGGTATGCAACCATTAAGAATCGGTTCACGTGTTATGCCACCACCACATTTTGTCGATAATTTAGAAATCGACTTTAATGGTAAAAACATTATGAAAGCACAATTAACTTTTTCTATAAGTATGGATCCTGCTTTTCGATTTTATTTTATACCGGATAAAGCAGGTACCATAACTGTGAAAGGAACCGATAGTAAGAAGAATGCTTTTTCTGAAACTTATGAAGTTGATAAATCTTAAACTTTATATTACATACTTAATAAAAAAGGGCCTTAATGGCCCTTTTTTATTTTAAGAGTTTTTACTCAGTTGCAGCACCTGGCCGTTTTGTTTCAATTCGCCTTACCGTAGGACATTGAGCAAAAGCTTCCTCTCGTACGGCTTTTAAATTATCGTATAGCTCATCACCGTATTCATTATCGCGGAAGAAACCACCTTTCTTACCTGGCATTTTTTTATTTCGTTCCATGAGATTACCACCATCGTACTCTTCGTAGGTAAGAGCTTCAGCAATATGGTCAATACGGCAAGTACAGGTATAAAGATTCTCTTCAGATTGCCCTCCCAACTCACTCATGCAACCAACTACATAACGTACGACTTCATCGGTTGGATATTGATTTTTTGCAGAAGTGTTTGCTGTTAAGCCAAACATTAGCAGTAAAGTTAATGTTATTTTTTGCATTAGTTTCTCCAATAGGAAAATTAAGAAAATATATTATGACTGAATCCTAACAAATAATTGATTCATTTGCAGTCGAAACAATCTAAGAAAAAATATGCTTAGGACATATTCCTTACTCTAGTAATTCATTAGTCTAGGAAAGTCGTGATTACGTTCCAAACTTTTTGACTACTCCCTTGTGATTGTTGCACATACT
This sequence comes from Gammaproteobacteria bacterium, assembly GCA_965243205.1. GTDB lineage: Bacteria > Pseudomonadota > Gammaproteobacteria > Eutrophobiales > Eutrophobiaceae > CBDEUK01. The sequence continues at coordinate 207,429 of CBDEUK010000002.1, read as the reverse complement.
GATGTGCATTTTCACCAATTTCATGTTGCCTATTAGAATCATTGAAAATACCTATTAATGTAGATTGCAACTCCTCAGTATTATTTACCCGTATTGCTCCGTTGTTATTAATCAGATTCAAATCGATTTCAGAAAAGTTAAAATCATGTGGGCCGATTAGTATAGGAACAGAAAAAACAGCAGCTTCAATCGGGTTATGTCCACCATGAGGAACTAAACTTCCACCTATAAATGCAACGTCGGAAACACCATAAAATAATAATAATTCGCCCATGGTATCCACGAGTAAGACTTGAGCATTAGAATCAATATTGTTTGACTGACTCCTAACTTGATAACTTAGATTGCGTTTAGCTAATAGCTCAACAACTTCATCAGCTCGTACACTATGTCGAGGAACAATAATCAATAAACTATTTGGATATTGTTTACACAATGATGAATGAATATCTAATATCATTGCTTCCTCACCTCTATGTGTACTTGCTGCTATCCAAACTTTTCTTTCTGCTAATTGTTCTTGTTTAAATTTCTCTGTAGCAATTTTCAATTGTTCATCTATCTCTAGATCAAACTTAATACTTCCAGTCACAGTAATAATATTTGGATTAGCTCCTATGTTAATTAGATTTTGTTTATCGAACTCCGTTTGAGCGGCAATCGCTTTTACATTTTTAAACATAGGGAAAGTCAAACGAGGAATCTTTTTATAGCGCTCGGTCGAACGTTGAGATAATCGAGCATTAATTAATAAGACAGGTATCGATTCAAGTTTGCAATAATGAAAAAGATTGGGCCACAACTCCGTTTCCATTACTAATAATAATTTAGGGCTAACTTGTTTTATAAAACGCTTAATGATTAAAGCTACATCATAAGGTTGATAATAATGTTTTACTGATTGGCCATATAATTTATCTACTGTATCAGCGCCTGTTGGTGTGCCTGTCGTCAGGATAATTTGATAGTTTGGACTCTCGATACGTATTTTATTAACAATGGCCTGAGTTGCCATCACTTCTCCGACCGATACCGCATGTATCCAAATACATTCATTTTCAATCGATCGTTTTGCTACCAAACCAAAACGCTGCCAAAAACGATCAAGATAAGCTCTATTTTTAATACTTAATAAGAGCAGTCTTAAAAAAACAAATGGTAAAATGATATACCAAAAAAAAGAATAGAGTGTTCTCAAAACGATGAAATGTTGTTTTAACTTTAGTTGTGTATATTAGATAATGAATCATATCATAGAGTGCAGGTCTTATCTGTTAATGAAAAAGTATTTATTCCTATTATTATTTTTCCCCCAAACTATCTGCTTCGCAGTAGGGCCGGCTCCTCTTTATTTTTACGAGTTTGATACAACATATACTCTTAAGCGAGAAGGCTCTGTGGTAGGAGAAATTCAACGCTCCTTACTTAAAGAAAATGGAAATTACCGTTTTCGCTCGGTAACTAAAACAACTGGATTAGTGTCGCTATTTTATACCAATGATGTTAAAGAAGAATCAATATGGCAGATGATAAATGACAAAATTGTACCTATTGAATACGATTATTATCGTGACAAAAACGGTAAGATACGAGAAGTTAATATTCAATTCGATCACAATAAAAAAACCATCATTACTGAAGCCAACCAGAGTAAATGGAATATGCCTTTACAAGATGAAGTTTATGATAAATTACTTTATGAAGTTGTGATCATGCAAAGATTAAATCAGAAACTTCCAATAAATGATTTTAAAATTGCAGATGGTGGCGAACTAAAAACTTATTCTTTCAAAACTATCGGTGAAGAAACATTATCAACAGCTATTGGCGCATTAAGAACATTAAAGCTAGAACGTCATAAATCGAATACGAAACAATCGGTATCCATTTGGTATGCTATCGATAAAGATTACCTTCCTGTCAAAGTAGAAAACGTCGACAAAGAAGGTAAAACGTATACCGCGATAATTAATGACGTAAAAATAATAAAGTAATCAAGATGATTCTTTCTGAATCATTTGCAGTAATCTGGCAGGAGGCAAATAACCAGGTACTCTATATCCATTTTCTAAAAACATTGCTGGCGTTCCATTAACGCCAAATGAAATGCCTAGTTTATATTCCTTTGCTACCGGATTGTCGCATTCATTAAAATTTTGTGCCTTTCCAGCTTTTGCTTCTGTCATGGCTTTATTTCTATCTTCAGCGCACCATACAGAGGTTAATTCGAATGCCCCTGTGCTTTCAATTCCTCCACGTGGGTATGCTAAGTAACGAATTGAAATACCATTCGCATTTAATTCAGGAACATCATTATGAAGTTTACGACAGTAGCCACAAGTAATGTCAGTAAAAACATACACCGTTTGTTTAACTTCATCTGCAGCAAACTCGATATAATCATCTTCAGTCAGTGTTTTTAATATTGTTGAACGTTGTTTCTTTTCAGTTTCTTCAGTAATACTTAACACTTTCCCTGCCTCCTGCAGTTCAAATAACTCACCCTGTAAAATGTAATTACCATCTTCTGATGCATAAATCACTTCAGCACCCATTATAACTTCGTAGAGACCTGGAATTTCAGATGCTGATATTTTATCTGGTACTAAATCCGGATCGACTTTTTGTAAGCCTGATATTATTTTTTCTTTCACAGAATCATCAACTGCCAATACAGAAATTGGCATACTGATTATCAAAAGAAGCGGTAATACAAAAGTTGAAAATTTCATTCAAAAACTCCAAAAAAATAACAATTCATTAAAAAACAGATTATATCAGACCGAGTTTTATGACGTCTGTTCAATATACGTTACAGTTGTTTATGTTATGTTATTTAGTATCTTTTAAACTCTTGATATATTTAACATAATCACTTATCTGACCGTGTGAATATTGCACCTTATTTAATTCGTCTTGAATTGCCTCAAGATCTTTAAAGGCTCCTAATAATTTTTTATTTTTCAATAAACCATGAGCATTGAGTAATTCTTTATTTATAGCTTCGGCCTTTTCTCTCGGTAAATTTTTCTTCCATGACAAGGCTTTGATCCGAGCAACTACCCGATCCAAATTACGTCTGGATTTTTCTAACTGCTGGTAGGTATCTACTTTTTGTTGATACGATAAATCTTCACTTTCTGATTCATCTGCTGATGACTTATCTGATGCACTCTTAGCTTCTACGACAGCGATATCTTGTTTTATGTTTGAAATTTCTATTTCTAACTCATCATTACCTTGCGGCATAAAAAAATACCCACACAGAACGATGATTAAAATGATTAAACTAATAAACGCCAATTTCATTATTCAATACCTTAGGTTCTCTAAAAAATTTTAATCTTAATTATTCTATAAAATCATAATTGACTGATTTTTATAGTAATTCGTTAATCGTTTGATTAACAGTTAATCTTTTACACTAATTCTTTTTTTCCAATTTATTCAAATAAATTATTTAATATCAATATGTTATTGATATTTTTTTAATTATTACATATAATATTTTAAATTAATTAAATATATTAAATAATTGATTTTATTATAGTTTTAATTTACATCTAAGGTTTAATGTATGAGAATAGATTTCACTGAAAATTCTATGTTTATTGATAAAGAATTTGACGGCCTATCTATCGATGACATCGCTAATTACTATTTCTCATTAGATATCAAAAAAGGATTTATAGACCACCCACCAAGTATTCCGCTTAAGGCAAAAAGTAAAACTAATAAAATTTTAGATATGAATAACTACAAACCTTGTTTAGGTTTGGGGATTCGTTTTTATTCCAATAAGAGTTTTTTTCTTAACGAAAGATTACAAATTTGTATAACTATAAAAGACAGGGAACATTGTTTTTATGGTGATGTCGTATTGATCGAGAACTTAGAAAATCAGTTTTTAATAGGCGTTTGGCTAAATGACGTTGAAGCAGTAAAGCGATTACGTGCTCTACAACAATATTGTCATTTAGAAAATTATATAAGAGAGAAACATGCAAATAATGATTCTTTTATTAGCGATAAAAAATGGTCAGATTTTTTGCACAATGTTTTTCCAAGTATCTAGTCAGTTAAGTAAGGGGAAAATATATGAAAGACCTACAAAATCAATTTAGAAGCCAAAACGGTAGTATTTATTCATCAAACTCATATGATGATGAAGTTGTAAAATTCGATACATTGAAAAGAGAATTACATACTAATGAAGATAGTGATTCTGTCGGTGTACTACATGCATCTGTTGTTCATGTAAATAACAACCAAACAGATATATAAATTAATATATTTTATAGTTAAGCCAAGATTCCTTGGCTTATCGAGTCTTTATTTACAACTAACACCCGTACCGCCTAGGCCACAATATCCATTTGGATTCTTTGCTAAATACTGTTGATGGTACTCTTCTGCATAATAAAATTTATTAGCAGGTTTAATTTCTGTCGTTATTTTTGGATAACCCGCATTGATGAGCTTTTGCTGATATTCCGTCATGGAACGTTCAGCTAAATACTTTTGTTCTTCATTAAAATAATATATCCCCGAACGGTATTGCGTGCCTGCATCATTACCTTGACGCATACCTTGAGTAGGGTCATGACTTTCCCAAAACACAGTTAAAATAGTTTCGAAGTTTATTTCATTTGGATCATAAACAACCAATACCGCCTCTGTATGACCTGTTCTACCTGTACACACTTCTTCATACGTAGGGTTAGGCGTATAGCCAGCAATGTATCCAACCGCTGTTGAATATACACCTGATTGTTGCCAAAAACGTCTTTCAGCACCCCAAAAACATCCTAAGGCCAACACAATGCATTCTAATGAACTATCGAATGGTGGCTTTATGACATTGCCATTTACGAAATGAACATTGTTAATCGATAACTCTTCATTTCTACCAGGCAAAGCTTCTGTCTCTGTTGGCATTTTATACTGTTTGTTTAATAAGGCTTCTAATTTACTCAACATTGTTTTAGTTAATTAATATCTAAGTTGTCTATTTCGATTAACTTCGTTAACGCTTGTTCCATCATATAACGTGCTTTAACGGTGCAGTCGTGTATATAACAATGTAAGGCCGCTTCGTCAGAATTATTTGTCTGACAACCAACCGTATAATCTTCAAAAGCATATAGATTATATAAAATGTCACCATGGTGCTTCGGGCATTCACAATTTACTGAATTCGGCTGAGGTTTATTCATTAAATTCATTATCTGTTCTTGAGTAAACCGCCTTTTCGGTATTACATTTAATTCTTCGCTCTCCATTTGTGAAACGGCAAATGTTGAATTCGAGTTATTTAATGCTTTCTGGCATTCACTTCTCAATCTAAAAACATCTAAAGGCGCGCGAATAGTACTAATATGCAATTTATTTAAAAGTTCGATAGTTGATCGCGTTGCAAAACCATATACTAAAATCGGATAAAGATTAGGATGACGTTTTAAGATAGTTTGCAAAGGACCAATGTCTTGATCTTGAAAAGCGGGAAATTCCATCAATAATACATCAGCATCTATATCTGGTAATTCTGCTTCTGCTTGAAAAGGATTTTTATACTCAGCAACCACTTCAATCTCAGGGAAGTCTTCGTGAGTATTACGCATGAACAATGGTAGGGCATCACCACAAACAATCAACTTACACGATTTCGCCATTTCAACGACATTAGTCGATTTTGTAGAGGATTTGATCAAACTAACACGTTGTTCTAATTCTTGTTTGCTTAAATTAGCAACAGTACTAATCGCATTGCCCTCTTCTACTAGCTCTTTTATCAAAGCTAAGCGAGTAATATCAGAGTGACTGTAATAGCGTGTGCCGGACTCACTTCTTTCTGGCGTTACTACTTGATAACGGCGTTCCCAAATTCTTAAGGTATCCGTCGGTATACCTGTTAATCGTGATACAGAACCGATACGGAATTTGTTATTTTCAATTCCATCAAATTCTTCATTCATATTTGCACTCATAATTAGACCTCATCTATTAAATAATTACTTTTCTATACAATACTTATACATTTAACTTATTAACAACAAATTATATGGTCAATAATATGACAAATAGTTGCTTAATTGTGAATAATTACGAATATTTCATTTTTTGACAATATTTTGTCCATGCATGGAATTAATATTTTAAGTTTGAATAAATAACGAATAGTAAGATGCTTAGTAGATATGATGAACGAATACATCATCCATAATAATGGTCTAAGAATTGCCTGTATAACTTAAGAAGAAATATAAAGTTTATTCTGAAAAGCTAATAATTTGAATGACTTGTATAAAAAACCTATAATAAATTTTAACAATCTGTTTATTACTAAAATAATTCAATATAATGATTATTGACTTTCTCAGAGCCAATTTCACATGACCAACTTTGATGAAACAAATCAATTTGATAAACGACTCGGTGAATACTTAGCGATTTCGAATGGTGCTATAAATAAAGCATTATCTAAACAAGTGCTCGATCCAGGTGACCAAACGCATAATAAACCTATCGGACAACTACTCTTAGAATCAGGGAGCATTAGCAAAGAAGAATTAGAAAACGCTGTAAAATTACAGCGAATTCGTCGTTTATCTCGCTGCCCTGTTTTCTCAACCTTAAGTCAAACCGACTTGGCTGCATTAAGTAGTCGATTCAAAGAAGTATCTGTTCCAGAACAAAATGAATTCATTATGCAAGGTGATGACGATCCCACTATGTATGTTATGGCTACAGGAAGCGCTGCTGTATACCACACGAATTTAGAAGGCCGAATGAAAGTGATCGCAATCTTAGGCCCTGGCGATCCCATCGGTGAAATGGCCTATTTCACTGGCGGCTTACGCACGGCATCAGTCAGGACATTAGAAAACTCTGAACTGTTATGCGCAGATTATTCAGATCTAACCTTTTATTTTGAACACGCTCCAAAAGTAGCTCATGCATTCACAAAATTAGTCGAACTTCGTCAAGATGAGATCAGTAAGGAAAATAATTAGTTATGGCTGATATCCAATCAATTCTTATTTTTGATGATGAACCTGATTTTCGAAAACTCACTCACAGCATTTTAAAAACAAAGTTCGATAGCGATATTTTGCACGAATACGATCCTTTAGTATCAGGTGCGCCTGATGAAAATTTTGATTGGAGCCAGCATGATGTCCTGTTATTAGATCATCATTTAAGGTTAGAAAATACAACTGGTTTAGATATCCTCCATCAAAATAAGGATAACCCCGACTTTCCAGTTACTATCATGCTTACTGCAAGTAACGACGAAGAAATTGCATTCAAAGCACTTAAGTTAGGCATCTCAGATTTTATACGCAAACAAGAGCTCACAAAGAAAATTCTTTTTGCGTCAATCAATGAAGCGATTGTTGCTAAAAAGAAAAAATTAAAGCAACAAGAAAATCTAAAAAACATTCAACAAATTTTTAATAAAAAATATTTCTATAAAACCTTAAACCAAGACATTGAAACCATTGATAATGTTCAAAAAAGAATCATTATAGGTTTTAGAATTTATGAAAAAAATAAAGAGCAGCCTATCAATGATTTTGCAAAAGACAGAATCACTCGTCATATCGCAAAAGAAAGTTGTCGTTATTTTATGTCTAATAATTTTCAACCATATATAACATTATTCAGTGGTTCGATGGTTGCTGTGTTATTAGATGTTGATAATGTATCTTTCGACGAAAAAGAATTAATAAAGAACCTGCATGAGTATCACCTGGAAACACCATATAACGATACTGAAACTAATGTTGAATATAATTTCGTTTCATGTGGATTATCATTAACTGAAAAAACCGTTAGCAAACAGAATTTAATCAAATATTTTCACATCGCGTGCAATAAAGCAGCAAACATAGAATTAGAATCTAAACGAATCTACATAACAAATATTCAACAATTACAAACCCCTGTTGAAAAAGAATCTGACTCAGAACAAATACTATCGCAAAATGATTTTGATAAAGAAATAGAAGCAGCAGATCCTAAAAATGAAAGTGAAGCAAATAATGAAATATACGATATTGAACTTAATATTGATAAGTTAGATGAAAACGCTACTCTTTTAGTTTCATCTATTAATGACAATAGTATGATTAAAACTTTTCAGCCAATTATTATGTTGTCTGGACGTGAAGATTCTTTTCTAGCAGAACATGATTTATATTATCTATCTTCATTACTGATGGATAAAGAAGACAAGGAAATAAATAGCAACGATTTATTAGAAAACATTCATGAAGACGATGTTATAAAATATTACGATCGTTGGTTATTGAAAGAAACCATCAGTAATATTATGGATATCAAAACTGGAGTTGAGCCATCCTATTTTTTACTAAAACTGAATCAACAAACACTTGATGACCCAACATTTTTTAATTGGCTAAGAACATTACTGAGTGATTACGAGGAACAAGCTCCAGGCAATAATATTATTCTTGATATTTCACATTCGATTGTTAAGGACAATAAAAAACAAATCATCGCTTTGATTAACTATCTTCATAGTTCGCATGGTTTTAACTTTGCGATAAGTGACATCAATGAACTGTCTGAACTATCTGAGATCATGACAAAGATCGATATTAGGATGGTGATCATCAATCATGATAAATTATCAGAATTAAAATTGGTTGAGACTGTCGATGATAAATCTGAAAACTTTATTAGTTACTTACGTCGAACAAATCGATATGTAGTTGTAACAGACATTAATGATTCAATCTCTTTAACAACCGCTATAGCTAATGGTACTGATTTAGCAATGGGAGAATTTGTTGGTGCTGCTAAAGCTTCATTTGAAGAAGAAGATGCAATCCAATCTGTTGAGATTGAATCAGACGAGTTTGTTTCTTCAAGACTATAAAACTTTATAAATTTCTGAGTTTACGCACTCTGTATCGAAGATACTTCGTTTCGATCGCTTTTCTAACCTGCTCGCACCCCATCAAAGCATTGTGCAAGTCTTGTGTTTGGAACGTTTGAAGTGAATAAACTCCTATCACATTATCCAATGATGGTGTTGTTAATTGGAAAATACTTTTAAACCGTTGATTAAGTTGTTTTATGCGTAATGCCGACGACTGACGAAATTCTTTTAGACTCGCAAAATTCATAATCAACATACCATCGTCTTTCATCAACGATAATAAGTCTTGATACCAATGACTTGTTGCATCAATAGCTCGTATCGGTTGTTTTTTTTCTTCCATGAACACATCTTCAATAACAATATCAAATGGTTTTCCACCATAGTCTTTAACCCATTCTTTGGCATCAGCTTCATGAATATGAATATTATCTTGGCTGATACCAAAAAATTTCTGGGCCAGCTCGATATGCATAGCATCGAGTTCTACTCCATGAATCACCGTTTCTGGCAGAAAATAATCGTATAAACGAATCGCAGCGCCGCCACCCACCCCTAACACCAAGACGTTTAATGAAGAGTTTTGAGCAAATAATAAACTCGGAATAAATAATAAATCCCAAACACTGCCTGTGAGAATGCGATTTGGATTATATTGAGAATGGCAAACACCATTTTTGTATAAACGCCTGGTCGCTCCTGCTGTACGAATCTCATATTTGATATCATGTTTCTGTTGCTGCCAGAGTACGGCCATAATCAATAGAGTACTTTATAAAACTTTTCTAATTTGTTGTTATGAAAGGGAGTTTAGACATGATGCATTAAAAATATAATATTTATATTAATATCAATAACTTATGGGCAATATCAAATAAAATACTGCTCACAATCTTATTATATAATGTATCAAAGTTATTGATAAATAGTAATAAATTTGTAAAACTCCTGTAGTTTTTAATTATTTCCATTAAGAATTGTTGAGAAAACAATCACAAAGCAGTGAAATAATTCTTAATTTTGCCAATTGCTGCATGTAAAAGCAGAAACACTGTCTAAACTTGATAGTTAAATAATTAATCACGGTAATAATACAGAAGGATCTGCATAAATAATTCACATTAAGATAGATCAGAGGGGGTCATCATGCGGGATAGTGAATTCTGCACCCAAGTGTTAAAGTTGGACGAAGGCTGGTCCGCAACTAATATTGAGATTGACGGTCCTTCGAATCGTGTCGATATCTCAATTGCTCAATCCGAGGCAACTCGCTCTTTTTTCTCCTGGCGCAAAGATAATGATGAAGAGTATGAAATACTCCGACATCTACCTGTTTTTGGGATGAGGACATTTTTACATATCCCGAAATCAGCTCTTGAGAATAACGAAAATAATTGGCGCTATGTAAGTTCTCATTACACTAAAGCTATGGAGGATTTAGTTACTAGCGCTATAAAAATATCCAAGTCAATTCAAGGTGTTAGCGAAGTTACTGGCTTATTAGCTTCTGAAGTTCGAGAGATTTCGGAGCGTTCTGGAGTGGCTATTGAACGAATTGAAGCTCCAATCGAACCAAGCATTAATATAGAGCCTGAATTCCAAGAAACAGTTGCTCATTCTTTCGATTTGATCGAAATGGAAGAAATTCCACTGGAAACACATCCAAACTGGATGAAACTCATCCAAGGCCAACTGGAATTACCTAGCAATGCAGTTGGTTTGAAAATGTTGCTTCAAAGAGTACGCCAAGAAGTAACTCAAACACCGAGCGAAACAACAAAATTAGCGGGTATTCGGCTATTAAGGCAATATTTTGTCAAGAATCAGTCAACTCATAGAGAAGATATTGATATCTTAAATGGCAACTTAGCCAACCTAGCTACTGATAAACCGAATCTAGAAGTTATCCAGGGTGGTATACCAGCAGAACAACATGAATGTTGGAAACAAATTATTTCTGGCGAGCAAAACATCGATACAGCTCATGTTGGCTTGCAGATGATGATAGAAAGAGTTCGCCTATCAGTTGCTAACTCACCTTCTGAAAGTTCTCGACATGCAGCAGCAAAAATTCTTAGACAATTCTTTGTAAAACACAAAACCCGTTTGAGTGAGGAATTAAAACAACTTGGAATTGATTCAGCTTCAGAACCATTAGCAACGACTGTAACCATGCCTGCAGTAGTTACAGTACCTGCTACTAATCATGAGTGCTGGCAAAAATTACTCAACGGTTCAATTAACTTGGATACTAATGCTGTCGGCTTACAAATGATGTTAGAGCGTGTAAGAATGTCGATTGCACGTAATCCGACCGAATCAAACCGAGCCGCTGGTATTAAAATTTTGCATCAATATTTCGTTAAACACCAAGCAAGGCATCGTGAAGAAATTTTGATCTTACTGGGTCAAGTAGTCGCTAACCCTACAATAGCTGAAGATATACATACTGAAATTCCAGCTGAAGATCATCCTAGCTGGCAGCGTTTAATCAATGGCGAATTAGAGATCGTTACTGATGTCGTTGCTTTAAAAATGATGCTAGAGCGAATTCGTATTTCAGTCGAAAAAAATCCTTCGGAATCAACCCGCATGGCTGGAGCGAAAATACTTCGACAATACTTTATTAAACATCAACAAAAACATCGTGCTGAACTTAACCAGTTGGTTGCAGCATAAATAGAGAGTCAGAGGAATAGATATGAGTCAGAGTGTAAACACAAAATTAATTTCAGTTGCTGAAGCGACTGCTGCGATTGAAGCAGGTAAAGTCCTTTGGTTAGCGGGAGATGAAGAACTATTAAAACAACTGCCTAAAGGTCGATGGATTGGTGGAACAATTCCTTATTTCATGTCACAAGACGGTGGAAAAACAACAAAATCTGAAATTTATGCAGCTGAATTAGACACTTCTTTAGCTAAGCGTATTCAAGTTAAATTTTATAACACTAATAGTATTGAAAATATTGCGAAAGATGCACCCGACGATGGATTTACAGTATTACTGATTCCAGCATTCAGTGATATACATCTAAACTATGCACAAAAAGCTCCTGAATACGAAGAAATGTTTATCAAACCTATTATTGGATGGGTAACTGGTATTCACTTAGACGATCTAGGTTCTGTTTCTCCGAAAGTATTCAATGGTGGTACAGGTGAGTCTTCTGGCGATAAAGCTGTAGCAATGCATGTCACTCTTGCACCAAACAAAGTTGCCAATTTAAATATCATCAACACTGTGCAACAAGGTGATGGGGATACCTTTGAATTTTTAGAAACGGGTTTCTCTGCGCAAAAATGTTTGGTCAATGGTGTTGAACAATCACTTTCTGATTACATGACAGAACATGACATCGATACTCAATTGCCATTAGTCGCCAATTATTCTGGTGCAATGATCAACGTATGTTTTCAAGAAAATGATACAGAAAATAAAAATGTTTCATTTTATGCTCCTGTATTTAGTGGTGTTGAATACAAATTAGCATCACCAGCAAGTGATTATGTATCTGAATTTCAAAAAGCATTACCTAATCTTGATAACGCGATTACTTTTTCATGTAACTGTGTCTTAAACTATTTATGGCTTGAGTTAGAAGGGAAAAAGACTGGTGAGATTACAGGCCCAATGACATTTGGTGAAATTGCATATCAATTATTAAACCAAACCTTAGTGTACTTAACGATTGATAATACATAATTCTAAAGGCTATGCAGAAGCAGAATGTCACAATTGGTTTAATTGGTATTCCTGATATCGAGGAGAGACGATTAAACTCGGCTTTTACTTATTCTCAGACTCGAAATAAATGTTACGCGGCACAGTCGTTAGATGACAGACCAAATATATTAATGGTGAATGCAGATGAACCTTCTGCATTAATCAAATGGCGTGTATATCGAGATAACCTTGAAAGACAAGGTTATAGTGAACCTTCTTCGGTATTAGTTTCACAAGATAGAGAATTTAAAACAAAACACTATCAAGTTAAACGTCCATTAATAGCAACACGCGTTATTAGTGTATTGGATCAGGTTGCGGAGAATGAACTACAGCTTCAAGAACAACCTGCTATTTTAGCGAAAACGATTACAATGCAAGATGCTACACTTGAAAATACTTCTTTCAATGTAACAGCATCGCAAAAAACATCATCTAATAATGGTAATGAATTAAAAGCACTTGTCGTTGATGATAGCTTACCGGTGCGAATCCAAATGGATAAAGCATTGAAACAATACGCTAATGTAGATTTTGCTGTAACTGGTGAAGAGGCTTATACCCTGATTGATAAAAATCAATACGATATTATCTTTCTAGATGTAGTCTTACCTGGTGTTGATGGCTATGAGGTTTGTAAAACCATAAAAGAAGGTAATGCAAAATCAACGCCTGTAATAATGTTAACAGGTAACTCCTCACCAGCCGATCGAATTAAGGGTAAATTATCAGGCTGTGATACTTATTTAATCAAACCTGTTGGTGAGGCGGTATTTCAAGAAATTATTAATCAATATGTAAAAATACCAAATAACATAAATAATAATATTAATTAAAATCTGTATAGAGTTATATTTGGAGAGTATAAGGTATGGCGATAAAAAAAGTTTTGGTTGTTGATGATTCTTCTACTGATCGACAAAACTTAGAACAAATTTTAAAAGCAACTGGTTGTGAAGTTATAACTGCAAAGAATGGAAAGATTGCCATTGAATTAGCAAAGACGGAAAAACCTGACATCATCTTTATGGATATCGTCATGGATGAAATGGATGGTTATGAAGCAACAAGAGAACTCAGTAATGATGCTGACACACAAGCTATACCAGTGATCTTTGTAAGCAGCAAAAAACAAAAAGCTGACCGTGTTTGGGCTAAAATGCAAGGTGGTAAAGAGCTTGTCTCAAAACCTTATACACCCGAACAAATTCTTGACCAGATCAAAACGTTTTCTAATTAAAATTTCCCATGGACTCAGATACAAATAAAACACCTGATTGGATAAGACTGAGTCCTGAGCTTGAACACTTTGATCCGTTTGAAGGACTCGTCGATTTATCGAGTTCAGATGAAAAAAATATTCGATACGGATACAAAGTGTGTGATTTAAATTTATTATTTGACCAAACAATTCCATGCGAAATCATTCGTAGTTATTCTATTTACCCTATTCCCAACACTCATGAATGGATTCGAGGTTTAATTAATCATCGAGGAAATTTAATTCCGGTATTTGATTTACATGCGTTATGGTCATTTAAAACAAGAGATGAAACCAATCCATTAGTTATTTTTGATCATGGTGGTCAATATGTTGCTATTTATTTAGATGCATTTCCTATCGCATTAGATTTTGATAACGCTAAAGAATCTAGTTTTGATCAAACTAGCAATATTCCTAGCGAATTAAGTCTATTTATTAAATCTATTTATTCTATAGAAAGCACTATATGGTCAGAGGTCGACTTCAGAGGGTTTATGCGTTACATCACAAAAGAATACTCTGAAGAAGAAATTCAAGATGATGCCCTATAAAGAACTGAGAGCTTAAAATGAAATTCACATCAAAAAACACCATTTATTTTTCTGCATTTATAGGCAGCTTAATATTCTTAAGCTTTTTTGGATATGTTGTTTATACACTTGGAGCTGAAAATAATTTCCAAGCACTTTCTCAAAACCTTATTCCCATTGTAATTGCTCTAATTATCACTTTATTCTTAATCGCTGTGGGGGCAGTTTTTCTTGCAAATAAATTTTATACGCCAACCTTTCGTTTACTTTCAACTCTTGAAAAAATATCTCAAGGCGACTTAGAAGCACGAACTGGCTTAAAAGAAAAAAATGAGTTTGGAAAAATCGGAAATTATATTGACACAATGTTAAACGATCGTGTTACTGCTTTTTCAAGAATTGAAGAAGAAAATGAGCAGTTAAACGATTCTGTCGTGATGTTATTAGAAACAGTTGCTCAATTAGCTCAAAAAAATCTTACAATTAAAGCGACTGTGAATGAAGACATAACAGGTCCATTAGCTGATGCGTTAAACATGATGACGAACGAAACAGCAAAAGTCCTGAACTCTGTAACAGAAATTTCAACCGAAGTTGCTGAAACATCTAACTTAGTTAAGAATCAATCAGATAATGTATTATTATTAGCTGATAAAGAACAAGAAGAAGTTGATAGTGCCGCCAAAGAATTAAGAAGAGCAGCTGAAGCTATGGCTAATATTTCCAAGCTTGCTCAAGACTCTAACTCTGCTGCAGAAGAAGCCATTAAATCGACCATAACCGCTATGACGACTGTAACCAATACAGTCGATAGTATTAATAAAATTCGAGATACCATTCGTGAGACAGAAAAAAGAATTAAACGTTTAGGGGAACGTTCTCAAGAAATTGGTACTGCGGTAAATTTAATTAACAATATTTCTGAACGAACACATATCTTAGCGTTGAATGCGAGTATGCACGCTGCTTCAGCAGGTGAAGCTGGTCGAGGTTTCGCTGTGGTTGCTGATGAGGTACAAAGACTTGCTGAAAACGCAAAAGAATCTACTCATCAAATAACAACACTAGTTAATAATATTCAAATTGAAACATCGGGTACTGTTAACACCATGAACGAATTGATTAGTCAAGTTGTTGGGGGAAGTCAGTTGGCTGAAAAAGCAGGTCAACAAATGAGAGAAACTCAAACTTCTACAGCTGATCTAGTAAATATGGTACAAAAAATCTCAGACAGCGCTGTACAACAAGCTAAGACAAGTACTCAATTACGAGAACGTACAGATATTATTCGTGATAGTGTTCGTAAAACAGGTACTCATTTAAAAGAACAAACTCATCATACCGATCAATTAGTGGAACAAGCGATGTCGTTAGTAGCATCGGTTGGCGTATTTAAACTTTCAGAAGATGATATTTAATTAATTTTATAAATTAGACCTATCATTATGAATGATATTCAAGAGTCGCTAGATAATTTATTATATTCGGTTCAAGAATATAATCAGGATAACCCTGCTTCTCTTACACGTATTATTGACTGTTTAGAGAGTATTTCTAAAGAAACCAATACTCTTGATTATCTTCCTTTAAATAATATATCACTCCTACTACAAGATAATATTTTATGTATCTATGAAGAACATAAAATGCTATCTGATTCTGAACATACTCTACTTAAAGAATGGCCAAAACTTTTAGATGACTATTTCAATAATAAAGACATAAAAGAAACCGTTGAATATATTATCCAAAATTTAAGTGATATTACTTGGCCTATTCCCATAGAAGAAAATGATTGTGATGTACTAAAAGAACTCTTAATAACACATACATCTAACGAAGATGATGTTAAAGAAGAGGATGCAAACGAAGATGGACTATCAAAAACCATAACACATTTAGTCACAACGGCCACAAAACTATTAGGCGATGATTCTAATACGTTATTGGATTTTAAAGAAAAAATAGACAACATTTCTGAAGTTGCTGAAACATCTGGCTTCCTTGGTTTTCATGATCTATGTCTAATGGCATTAGATAACATTTCAATACTCTGTGAAGATATAGAGAATGTTACAGACACTCAAATGACATTAATTGCATCATGGATTAGTTTAGCGAATAAATATATTGAAAATCCTGAGAACCAAGAATATACAATTGGTTTAATAAATAACTTATCTAATATTCATTGGCCTGTTGCTATAACAGATGATGATAAAGTAATTCTTTTAGAAATACTTGGTCTTCAAGATACTCTATTAGAAGAGAAAGATAAGAGTGAGAAATTAGAGTTAAATTTCACCCAAACATTAACCAAAACTAAAAATTTAATTTTAAGTTTTGACCAATCAAAAACTAGAATTGAAGAGATAGAACAGACAATACAACATATAGTTAAAATTGCTGCCAGAGAAAACCTTTTAGGTATACAAGATATCTGTTTATATTTTCAAGAGGCCATGTCTCTTTTAATTAAAGAGAAAACAACATTAACCCATGATGAAATTAAATTTTTATCTCACTTTCCTGAATTAATCCAAATTTATTATCAAGCACCTGGAGCTTCTGAAAACGTCAGTGCAATCATCCAATACTTACAGAAACCATTTTGGATTAATCCATTAAGCATTGAAGATGCAGAATTATTAAAAAATATTCTTATTGATTTTAATGAAAATACAGGCATACATACTTTTCATGGAAATTTATTAGCTTCAGCGATTGAAGAAAATAA
Source organism: Gammaproteobacteria bacterium (assembly GCA_965243205.1). Taxonomy (GTDB): domain Bacteria; phylum Pseudomonadota; class Gammaproteobacteria; order Eutrophobiales; family Eutrophobiaceae; genus CBDEUK01. The sequence goes on along the minus strand of CBDEUK010000002.1, from coordinate 190,266 downwards.
TAAAACTAACCACTTTCAAGTTACACCATCAGATAATCCTGAAGATGATGCATTTATCAGTTCAGATCTTATTGATATGTTGTTATCTGAAATGTTATCAATTGCCGATGAAATTAATGAATTGATCCCGGAAAAAGATGATGTCATAGAGACTAAGTTAGAAAAAATATCTAAATATCATTTAAGAATTGAACGGTTTGCCAATGCCTCTCAGGCAGCAGAACTAACCGGCCTTTATCAAGCAAACACTGTATTTTTAGAAAATATTAATTATTTAGTCGATAAAAAAGTCTTTAGCCCTGAGCATTCATCTATCCTAAAAGACTGGATACAAACCGTTACTGATTATCTTATGAATGTAGGTTCACCCCAACAATCGAATGAGATAATTCAGCTTCTTAAAAATATTGACTTGCCAGTTCCTATCAATGAAGAACAATCGAATGTACTGATTGAATTATTGAATAATGCATCGTGCGTGTCTGAAGATGAATTAACAGAAGATAATATTGTTACAGAAATTGATCACAATGACCTTTCTATTACAGTTACTGAAGAAATCAATTCAGATTTACTCGATGGTTTATTGCAAGAACTTCCTGGCCAAATGTCTGATCTATCAGAAGCCATACAATTATTATGTAGTAATAATCCTGACATCAATGCGTTAACAAAAGCAAAACGTGTAGCACATACTATAAAAGGTGCTGCAAATACAGTTGGTATAAAAGGTATTGCGTATTTAACACATAAACTTGAAGATATTTTTTCTATTCTTAGTCAACATCAAAAATTTCCATCTTCCAAATTATCCGAAATGTTAATTTCAGCAACTGATTGTTTAGAAGATATGTCCGAATCTTTAATGGAACGAAAGGAGTCACCTGATTACACCTATGATATTGCTCAAGAGATATTGGGTTGGCTAAATCTATTACAAACAAAAGGCATAGACATAATTGATTCTGATGATGATGAAATAGATTCGGAATTGACTAGAAGTTTTGAACTTACATCCACTCTGAAACAAGAAAAAATAGAGGAGAAAGTTGAAGATAAACCTACAGAAATGATTTCTGTGCCAATAGATACAATAGATAGCCTATTACGTTTGGTTGGTGAGTCTATGATTTTAAATTTACAGTTGAAAGAAAAAATCAACGATTCACTGATGAAAACTGATAATTTAAAAGAACAGAATACTACTGTGCGCGAGCTCAGTAATGAATTAGAGCGTTTTATAGAAATGAGCGGCAACGCCCTTTCGAAACAGCAAGTAGTCAATCAATCTGATTATTTTGATCCATTAGAACTAGAAGAATATAACGAGTTACATACTGCTTCTAACCGAATTATTGAAGCAGCAACAGATTCTAATGAAATCAATATTGATATTGGCTCTGAATTAAAAAACATCAACGAAATTCTTTATAGCCAAACCAATCTACAACATGAAATTTACGACACCATGATGCGTTCGCGTATGGTTCCGATAAGTTCGATTGTGGCAAGATTAGAAAGATGTGTTAGGCAAACATGTAGAACAACTAAAAAGAAGGCAAAATTATATTGTACAGGGCAAGATACTTTAATCGATAGAAGTATTTTAAATAGAATTATTGATCCATTAATGCATATGCTGCGAAATTCCGTTGATCATGGCATTGAATTACCAGAAGAACGAGTTAAACAAGGAAAATCCCAAACAGGCAAAATAATACTTAACATCACCCGGATCGGCACTCAAATTAACATTCAATTTTCAGATGATGGCGCAGGTCTAAATAAAGAAAAAATTCTCCAAGTAGCAGAGGACAAGGGGATTATAAATTCAGATTCTGATATACCTGAGGAAGAAATATATCGATTAATTCTACAACCAGGGTTCACCACTAGAGAAAAAGCTACCCAAACATCGGGTAGAGGTGTTGGCATGGATGTCGTCTATTCAGAATTATTATCTTTAAACGGTCGTTTAAATATCGATTCTGAAGAAAACAAAGGTCTTAATATTGAACTGAGCATGCCAGTCAGTTTAATGACTTCGCATGCTATTTTTATCGAACATAAAAAACAATTGCTTGCTATTTCCAATTATGATGTTGAGAGAATTTTACATCCTAATGACATAGAAGTGATCGAGCAAAATAGCTCTCAAAAACTTATTGTAGATGGTAATAAAATAGATTTTTACACTATTGAATACTTGTTACATTCAAGCAATGAAAATACGATAGATAAAGATAATATACGCCCTGCTTTGTTAATTAATTATGACAATTCGAATCGAGTCGTATTTGTAAATACTATTGCCGACAGCAAGAATATTGTCGTAAAGAATATGGGCGAATATCTTAAAAACGTACAAGGTGTCATAGGTGCAACCATTGTTGGTGATGGAAGTGTTGTACCTGTTTTAGATATGTCTGATCTCATCAGAACAAAAGTATTTGGCAAAACCTCTACAACTTTAAATTTATCGCACACAAGTATTATTAAGCTCGCCCCTACTGTTATGATTATTGATGATTCGATTAGTACTCGACGCGCATTATCTCAGGTAATGAAAGACGCCGGTTATGAAATTATGACAGCAAAAGACGGAATTGAGGCAATCGGCCTCATGGAAAAGAAACAACCGTCGATTATTTTAGTCGACTTTGAAATGCCTCGTATGAATGGAATAGAGCTAACCTCTCATGTACGAGGAATGTCGGATTTAAAACATATCCCAATTATCATGATAACGTCTCGCTCGACTGATAAACATAAACAGCTCGCTTTTGATATGGGTGTTAATCGATATACCACCAAACCATTTTCTGAGGATAATTTGCTTGATGATGTAGCAAGTTTACTCAGTGAAGATGTATAATAATTCAAAAAAGTAATAATTATTTTGCAGGCCTAGATGCGTATACTGATTATTGAAGATTCCAGCGATTATCGGAAATTATTAAAACGATTTATCGAATCAAGCTACCCTGATACTGAAATTACTGAATGTGATCCAGTTCATCAAGATGTTTCCGTAGAAGCCATTAACTATCAAGATTATTCTCTTGTGTTTTTGGATTATGACTTTGGTTTACCCGAAGTCGATGGCCTGTATATCCTTAAATCTCTCAATGAAGTCAAGGATGTTATGGATATCCCACCAGTTATCATGCTAACTGGTCAAGACAGTACAAAAATAGCAGTCGAATCATTAAAGCTGGGTGCAACAGACTTTTTATTAAAACACGAAACTAATGAAGAAATCATTTTAGCCAAAATAAATGATGCTTTGGATTTTGCTAATAAACATCACGATCTTTCACCTAAAAAACAAACCAACCTAACATCCGTACCTTCTGAAAAAACTGATAATCTTGCAGAAGATAACGAAACTATTACGGATGTGATGTTGAGTACGGACGAATCTCTGATTCCTGGCATGGAAGATAGTATTATTAATGTTCCTGGTTATAAAATTATTCGTGAAATCGGCCAAGGCGGGATGTCTACTGTTTTATTAGCTCGAAGACTGGAAGATAATAAAAAAATCGTATTAAAAGTTTTATTTACTAAAGGCCAAGAAGACCCATTAGCTTTAAAACGCTTCATGCAAGAATATACTTTGATTTCTTGCTTAAACAATCCTCATATTATTAATATTTATGAAAGAGCGTTTGCTACCGACTTCGCTTATATTGCGATGGAATATTTTCCTAATGGTGATTTATCACACCGTATAAAACGTGGCGGTCTTCATCATGAAGAAGCTGCTGAATACTTAAGACAGATGGCTGTCGGCTTGCAAGCCGTGCATGATATTAATGTCGTGCATAGAGACTTAAAACCTGGAAACATATTATTCCGTAATGACAACTCCCTAACAATTACAGATTTCGGAGCGGCAAAAAATATCAGTGGTGAATTCGAAGATTTAACGGTTAATAATATGGTAGTTGGTACACCGTATTATATGAGTCCTGAACAAGCTTCGGGCATGAAGGTTGATAAACGAAGTGATATGTACAGCCTAGGCGTCATGTTTTATCAAATGCTAACTGGCAGAAGACCTTTTACTGCCAATAGTATTTCACAACTTATATTTGCTCACATTAACGAAGAGCCACCTCCTCTACCAGAACATTTAAGCAAATATCAGCCATTGGTTAGTGGTTTAATGGCCAAAGACCAGTCCGAACGTTTTCAAAATGCCAATGATATAATCATTGGTTTGGAATGGTTATAATCTACAATTAGGTACTATTAAGTTGATCGAATTTCTCCCTGAATATGGGCTTTTTTTAGCCAAATTAGTTTCTATCTTTATCGTTGTAGTTTTTTTATTGATTATTATTTTTATTTTAGTCGTAAAAGCTAAATCTGAATCATTTGAACAGCTTGATATAAAACACTTCAACAATAAAGTAGACACTCTACGTAGTTCTATTAACTCATTAATATTAGATAAAAAAGAATTAAAAGAGTTATCCAAACAGAATAAAAAAGAAGAAAAGGAACGGAAAAAACAACCCGAATCTAAGAAGCGTATGTTTGTTTTAAATTTCAAAGGTGACATTCGTGCTAGCGATGCTTCTAACCTTGCTGATGAAATTACAGCGATCATATCTATTTTAAAATCTAATGATGAAGTGGTTGTCGTTTTAGAAAGCGGCGGCGGCACTGTACATGGTTATGGTTATGCGGCTTCTCAACTATTAAGAATCAAAGATAACGGTAATCATCTAACCGTTGCAGTTGATAAAGTCGCTGCCAGTGGCGGTTATATGATGGCTTGTGTTGCCGATAAAATTATTGCAGCACCTTTCGCAATTATTGGATCTATTGGTGTGCTCGCTCAAATTCCTAATTTTAATAAGCTATTGAAAAAACATAACATAGACTTTGAACAAGTTTCCGCAGGTAAATACAAACGCACACTCACTATGTTTGGTGAGAACACGGATGAAGACCGAGAAAAACTCCAAGAAGAACTGGAAGAGACTCATATTCTCTTTAAAGATTTTGTAAAAACCAATCGTGAGCAAGTCGATGTTGAAAAAATAGCGACCGGGGAACATTGGTATGGTAAACAAGCACTAGAGCTTAATTTAGTGGATGAGCTTTCTACCAGTGAAGCTTACTTAATGAATGCGATTGATGAGTATAATGTTTATTTAGTCGAGAACGTTAAGAAAAAATCATTTATCGAAAAACTATTCTCAACGGTACATGCCTATTTCACACCTGCTGTTTAGCGTGTATTTTGCTTAACTTCTTCCGCAATAATTTCTAAGGCTTTGCGTACAACTTCTGGTGATTGTGAATAAGTAATACGAATACACTGTTGTTTGTGTTCCCATTCATCATTCAAGCCTGGAAAAAAATGATGACCAGAAAGCACCAACACCCCCTGCTCTTTTAATTTTTCGTATAAAATCTGATTTGTAATCGTCAATTCTGGAAACCACAACCATAAAAAGATAGCGCCTTCTGGTTTATGGATAAAATAATCAATATCGGTAAATAATTCTTTTATCCATTCAACAACTGCATCTTTTCGACTTTCATAATAAGGCTTGATAACGTTTTTACATAAAGAAGTAATTTCGCCTGAGTTAATCACATCATAAGCCAATGCAGGCCCAATGCTACCTTGAGATAAATTCATAATAGCCGTCATACTGCTTAAATGACTAATGACTTCTTCATTCGCAATCACAATACCAGTACGACAACCTGGTAAACCAAGTTTAGAAAGGCTCATACACAAAATGGTATTGTCGTTATAAAACGGCTTTGTTTCTTCAAAGATGATATTAGGAAACGGAAGTCCATAAGCATTATCAATGATTAACGGAATGGAATGTTCATCAGCTAATTCTGATAGTTTATGAATTTCTTGCTCTGTTATGACATTGCCCGTTGGGTTGCTAGGACGAGAAACACAAATGGCTCCAATAGATTCATCAATGACTAAATTTTCAAAATCCACATGGTACTTAAAAAAGTGTTCACCTAACTTTTCAATTAATGGGCGTTGTGAAATTAATAAATCATCTTCTAAAGGAATGTCTTTATAACCAATGTATTCTGGAGAAACCGGCAATAAACATTTTTTTCTCTGCCCAGATTCATATTCGCCCGTAAACATATTAAATAAAGCAAAGAATCCAGCTTGGCTACCACTGGTTAAAGCAATATTCTTATTCGTTAGCTTCCAACCATACTCGTCATTTAAATACGCTACCAATGCTGCAATAAACTCAGGCTCACCTTGAGGCGAATCATAATTTCCAATTAAAGCAGTAAATTGAGATGGGCTATCAATAATACGTTGCAAACGTTCGTGAAAATATTGCAATACTTGCGGAATATGACTGGGATTACCTCCACCCAACATTAACATATCGTTGCCAGCCATCGCAGACCCCAGATCGTCCATCAATTGCACGATGCCAGCATTAGCTGAAAAACGATGAGCAAATTTAGAAAATTTCATGAATTAAAGGAAACTAACACTATTACTAAATAGGTTTAATTCAGCGTTTAGGCTTTTGCATTTTTTTACCAATCAAAATAGTTCTAATTACTCGCTCTGCTGCATTGGCGACTAAAATTTTACTTTTTGCAAAAGCTTCATCTAATGAAATGGGTGCTGCGACTGCGCTATCCAATCCATGAATACCATATTCAAATACCCCTCTAGCATCATCCGCTAAGCCACCGCCAATGGCGACTACAGGCACTCGAAATTTTTTCGCTGCTTTAGCAACACCAGCGGGTGTTTTACCAAAGGCCGTTTGAAAATCTACACGCCCTTCGCCTGTAATGACTAAGTCAGCACCTTTGATGACATCTTTTAAACCTGTTGCATCGACAACGATATCCACACCACTTTTCAGTTTTGCTCCAGTAAATGCCATCAAGCCTGCACCTAAACCGCCAGCGGCACCTGCGCCTTTGATAGACATGACGTTTTTCTTTAAATCGCTTTTAATTAAAGAGCCAAGATGTTTTAAATTAGCATCTAAGGTTTTTACCATAGCTGGAGTTGCGCCTTTTTGTGGTCCAAACACTGCTGCGGCTCCACGTGAGCCACATAATGGGTTATCAACATCGCATGCAACCGTCACTTTTGTTTTACGAATACGTGAATCGATATTAGACATATCTATCTGATGGATTTTGTTTAACATGCCACCAGCACCTAATTCTTTTATCTCTCTACCCGTCTTGCCTAAAAACTTAACGCCTAGAGCTTGTGCCATGCCGACACCACCATCAGTTGTGGCTGAGCCACCAATACCAATAATGATGTGCTTAGCGCCTTTGTTAATGGCATCAAGCATTAGCTGTCCAGTGCCAAATGTTGTAGTAATCGATGGATTTCGAGTTTTTCCACTCACCAAATGCAAACCTGACGCTTCAGCCATTTCAATGACCGCGGTTTCGCCATCAGATAACATGCCATATCGTGCACTAACGGGTTTCTTAGCTGGCCCCGTTACTTTTTTACGAATAAATTTTCCACCTGTCGCATCGACTAATGATTGCACTGTTCCTTCACCACCATCTGCCATTGGTACTTTAATGCATTTTGCTTTTGGTAAAACTCTGTGAATACCTTTTTCAATGGCTGTGGCAACCTGCAATGAGGTCATATTTTCTTTAAAGGAATCAGGGGCAATAATAATTTTCATTCAATGTCTCTCAGAATATCTATGTGTCTAAATCAAAGTGGCGCATTATATTATGGTCTGGGGATCAGGGATAGTCAGTTCTTATACTTGTTTAAGGATAATCCATATTGGCTAAATTCATTAACATGGCTTTTAGCCCGACAACAACTTTCGTCATTGTTTGCGTATCCAGGGTTTCTATAATGTCATCCGCAAAATGATAATGCGGTGAACGATATTCCGCTGTATCGGTTATCATGAATGCTGGAATACCTTGCTGCCAAAACGATAATTGATCCGATCTAGAAATATCGGGCACTAAAATTTCTGGTGCGGTTAAACCTTCAGCAGGAATTTTTGCATGTTCTCTATACGATTTAATTGATTGATGCAGCCACTGCCGTGATTTTAAGTTGCCGACAAACGCGATAAAAGAAGCCGTATCTGGATAAAACCATTGCAAAGGAAATGGAAATTCTTGACTGTTTTTCTCATAAGAATAAAACCCCAACATTTCCAGAGAGATCATTCCTATTACATCAATTTTATTAAGGGACCGTGCGTATACATAACTACCCATCAATCCTGTTCCATAAAAAGGCGCTTCTTCATTTGGAAAGCCAACAAAAATGAGATTGTGTTTTAACGATTCGTTTTTTAATTCACTGGCTAATTCTATTAAAGCCGCTATTCCCGATGCGTTATCATCAGCTCCTAAGGTTAAAGGCACAGTATCATAATGTGCTCCAATAATAATTGAGCGCGGCTTATTACTTTTTCCCTGTAACTTTATTGATACAATTTTGTATTGTTTATTTTCACCATATTCAATTGTGGATACATCTGAATTGAGTCGAGAAAATTCAGTATGAATATAATCAGCTGTTTTTTGTAACGAACCTTCTGCTAAATAATGACGCTCACCGATCTCTTCAGAAAGTACACATATATGTTTATTTAAACGATTTTCTAAGTTAGTTTCCGAAGCAGTTAATAGATTATTTTCAAACTTTGAATTAGTTCCTGGTGTATAAAAGAAATAATAGGTAGCAAATAACAATGTTAGAAATACATAAGATATAACGATTTTAAAAAGTTTCATTGCTTGTTTATTTCTTTATGAATAAATCATAAATAACACTATTACCAATCTTTATATTGAACTTTTCAACCAAACCAGCATTGACTTCTAAAACAGCCAATACTGGTTGCTCAGATGAGATACTTTGTTCACTAAACGGCTCAGCATGAGTATGTATTTTTACAATAGTTCCCTCTTTATTAATAAAAATAATATCCAAAGGGATAGCCGTATTCTTCATCCACATCGAAACTTTTCTGGGTTCAGGATACTCAAATAACATAGCAGCAGATGGCGCTAACGTGGTTCGATGCATTAAGCCTAAACGCCTCTTTTCAGGTGTATTAGCAATTTCTATGTTAAAAACCACTGGATTTGTCGAAGTTTGAATCGACAAAGGAACTTCAGCTGCAGAACAAAATGTAATCAACAGCAATAAAAAACAAACCAAGAAAAATTGGTATTTTTGAGTGTAAATTGGATTTATTCCTTCGATTTCATTTAGAATACCGCAAGCTCTTAATTGTAAGAACTTAGCAATTTTTAACAATCATTATTAATAAACAGCAGTGGAGATAAATATGCTCAAAGCAATGAAATTAGGATTGATTGGGTTAAGCCTAATTCCTGCCCTGGCCTTTGGCCACGGACCAACCCCTTTAAAATTTGATCTATCAACCGAAGTAAATGCAAGCCCTGATGAAGTTTGGGCAGCTGTAAATAAGCTATGCGCTTTAAAAGATTGGAATGAATCGATTACTGAATGTTCTTCAACTGGTGACGGCTTAGGCGCTGTTCGAGATTTTACTCTTGATAATGGTGAAAAATTAAAAGAAGAAGTCACCAAAGTTCAAGCCGATCGAAAACGTATGCTAACAACCTTAAAGGTGGAAGATGGTCGTGTGATACAAGGTATGCCAATCCGTTCTATGGGGTCTTTTTTATCTGTCTCTGAAAGCGGTTCAGGCTCAAAAGTACAAATTCGTGGTACTGCCTATAGCTCATTTGAAGGTAAATCTCCTCCACCTGATCGCACTGATGCCGTATGTAAAGCCGCTGTTGAAGCTTTACACCAAAAAACATTAGATGGTCTGAAAGCTCACTTCGAAAGCAAATAGTCTAATTTTCTAAAATAGTGAAATTTAGATTCATTCAAATCATTTTATTATTATCTATTTGGGCCTTAGCAAGTTTTGTTAAGGCCCAAAATTTAGCCTTCATTACCAATCAACTCGAAAACACAGTTTCCGTTATTGATACGGAACAAAATTCCATCATAAAAACCATTCAGGTTGGAATTAAACCCGCTGGAGTTGTGGCAAGTCATAACAATAAATATGTCTATATAAGCAACCCAGGCAGTCAAGAAATCAGTGTGATAGATACTGATTCTTTAGAAGTCATTAAAGCAATTAAAATTGGCCAAGCACCTCTGGCTATGATTATCAGTAATGATGATAAACGATTGTTTATAGCCGATTGGTATCAAGACAGTGTGTTTGTGCTCAACACCGAAACACTTAACATTGAAAACGAATTCCCTGTTGGCAATGCACCTTCTGGTCTTGCAATATCGAGTGATGACAAAACATTATTTGTTGCTAATAAAAATGATAATGCCGTGTTGTTTATCGATATAGAATCCGGTAAGAAACAATCAGAAATTAATGTTGGCACTGCCCCGTTTGGAATCACCGCAGATTATGATACGCAACGTCTGTATGCAGTGAATGTACAGTCTGAAGATGTTAGTGTTATTGATATTGAAGCTGCGAAAGTCATTCATACATTTCCTGTTGATACTTTTCCTTATATCGTTTCAGTCGATGAAATACATAATCAGTTATTTATTACGAATAAACGAGCCAGTAATGTATCCGTAGTTGATCGAACAACCTATGAAGAAATAACACGAATTGATGTTGGTGAAATGCCAGAAGGAATCAATATGCATCCTGATGGCAAACATATTTATGTCGCAAACTGGTTTGATGGCACAGTTTCGGTCATTGATACAAATACTCTGAAAGTCACTGATACGTTGATTACTGGAGAGGGTTCCCGCGCCTACGGCCAGTTTTTTATCGAAAAATAATTATTTTCTGTTTACATTAAATCACTGGCATAGAGCTTGCTGATTTCTTCTTATGATTATTGAATGAGAAGAGCTATGATTCGATCCAATTTACTATTCTGCCTGCTGTTATTAAATAGCAATATCAGTTGGGCAATCTCAGTCAAAGCCGAATTAGATACCAGTATCTATGACCATCAAAGCTGCGAAGAACTGTACTATCAAGTCAGTGAGTTAGAAATTCACACTCTGAATTATGAATCACCAATCTACAATAGCCGTAATAACACCATTGCGTCAGTAACTAGTACGGTTTTCACGCCGGCTGTTTTCTTTGTGGGCTTTTCACATGCCATGACGTTTAAAAGTGAAATAGAAGCTTCTAAAGTAAATCAAGAACTTACTTATTTACGTCGTCGTTTGGGCGAAATGCAGTGTTTTACAAAATAATCTCTCTCAAATAACCAGAAACCACCAAATTTTACGCAAAACTGAACACTGAATATTTCGTTGATTATTCACCCTAAGAAAAGCATACTTAGGGCATGGAATCGGCATTAATAATTAATATAAACGAGGCCACACACGAAAGGATTATCGAGTCAGCATTTAATCGTTTTCGTCAATATGGCTATACCAAATCCACCATGGCAGAAATTGCCGAAGATTGTGGCATGTCTGCGGCTAACCTTTACCGCTATTTCAAAAATAAGCAAGAAATCGCCTGTGCATGTGTTGAAGGTTGTATTGAAAAACGCTTAACGACAATCAAACAAACTATCCAGAGTAATGAATCAGCTTCTGCTAGCGAAAAGCTTCAAATCTTAATTTTAACCACCCTTAGACTCTGTCATGATATTTTTGAGAATGATGAAAAAATTTATGAGCTGATCGCTTATGTAACAGATGAAAAACCTGCTGTCATTCATAATAAAATATCTGTCATACAATCAGAAATCAAAAGCATCCTTCTTCAAGGCCTTGAATCTGATGAATTTGTGATAGACAACATAGATGAAACCAGCAGAGCCATTTATACTTCGATTGCTCTATTCGATACTCCAGTTTTCATGGGCTTTTATCCTCTCGAAACATTCGAAGTGCTTGCGAATGAAGTATTTAAACTCATTATTAAAGGAATCGAGCAACGTGCTTACTAGCTCGTATTCGATAAAAAGGACTTAATAATATCATGCAAGATTTTGAAACACGATTTGGCGGCTGGGTAATTCGTTATCGATATTTAATTATCACTCTCAGTTTGTGTCTAGTTGTCGCTGGGTTACAAGGCGCTAAGCAGCTGCATTTCACCACCGACTATCGTATTTTTTTCAGTGAAGATAATCCCGAACTGATCGCGTTTGAAACCATGGAAAAAATCTTTTCCAAAAAAGATAATGTTCTGATTGCTATTGCGCCAGATAATAAAAATATATTTACCAAAGAAAATTTAGCCATTCTAAAAGAGATAACAGAAAAAGCCTGGCAAATACCTTATTCAAATCGCGTCGATTCAATTACAAATTATCAACATACAGAATCTGTTGAAGATGATGTCATTGTCGCTGACCTTGTACCTGATACAGATAATCTAACAGAGAAAGACATAGAAAAGATACGACATGTAGCAACGACAGAACCATTAATTGTTAATAGTTTAAGCTCTAAATCAGGACATGTAGCGGGTATCAATATAACAGTACAATTACCTGGTATTGATAAAGACAAAGAAACACCTGAAATAGTCGAGCATGTTCGAAAAATGGTTAGTGAAATAGAAGCAAAGCACCCAAGTGTTAAGCTTTATTTAACTGGCATGATAATGATGAATAATGCTTTTTCAGAATCAGCTAAAAAAGATATAAGCTTCCTTGTCCCATTAAGTTTTGCATTAATGTTATTAATTCTTGCCATCATGGTTGGCGGAATCATCGGTACTATCTGTTCATTAGTCGTTATTTTATTTGCCATTATTACAGCAATGGGGTTGGGTGCAATGCTTGGCTTCCCACTCTCGCCTGCTTCAATTTCTGCTCCAACTATTATCCTTACTGTAGCGATAGCTAATTGCGTACATATCCTATCTAATATGAATTATGAATACGCTATTGGCCATAAAAAAATCGATGCTATTTTAGAAAGCTTACGGATTAATCTACAACCTATATTCATCGCTTCTATTACTACAACTATTGGTTTTTTAGCGATGAATTTTTCTGATGTCCCGCCTTTTAGACACCTTGGTAATTTTGTGGCAATTGGAGTTTTAGTTTCACTATTACTATCTGTGACTTTACTACCTGCTTTATTATCTTTATTACCTATACATCGACTATCCCAAAAGAAATTCAAAAAATCGTCTATGGATTCTCTCGGACGTTATGTTGTACGAAATTACAATCTGTTATTTTGGTCTGTCGCTATCGGCATAATCATATTAATCTGTTCAATACCTCGTAATGAACTAAATGACATTTTTGTACATTATTTTGATAACTCGATTCAATTCAGAAATGATACTGATTTTATCAATAATAATTTAACGGGTCTTTATAATATCGAATACACCTTAGATTCTGGTGAAGAAAGCGGTATTAATGCAGCAAAATTTTTACAGGATGCTGAAAATTTTGCTCAATGGGCTAGACAACAACCTGAAGTAACCAATGTTATTTCATTTACTGACACTATGAAAAGGTTAAATAAAAATCTTCATGGAGATGATATAGAACAATATAAATTACCAACATCTCGTGAACTAGCCGCACAATATATATTATTATATGAAAACTCTCTGCCCTATGGATTGGATCTAAATAATCAAATTAATATTGATAAATCTTTATTACTGACCGTTATTAGAACCAAAGTATTATCCTCACAAGAACTAATCGATTTTGATAAACGCGCTAAAAATTGGTTATCTTCATATACAACTCATATAAAAAATTACAGCGGTACAGGCAGTAGTTTAATGTTTGCAAATATTGGACAACGAAATATTAAAAGTATGCTACTTGGTTCAACTATTGCGTTAGTGTTTATTTCTTTAATTTTAATTATCGCTTTAAAATCATTCAAAATTGGTTTTGTAAGTTTAATTCCTAACTTGGTGCCTGCGGCGATGGGCTTTGGATTATGGGGACTGATGGTCGGGGAAATCGGCTTATCCCTATCAGTAGTAACTACGATGACATTAGGTATTGTGGTCGATGATACTGTTCATATGCTCAGTAAATATTTACGTGCCAGAAGAGAACAAAATTTACCACCCAAAGGCGCTGTACGTTATGCATTTAGGACAGTCGGCAGAGCTCTTTTAATTACATCAATCATTTTAGCTGCAGGCTTTTTTCTGCTATCGACTTCAAGTTTTGAATTAAATTCAGGAATGGGACTCTTAACCAGTATTGTAATTATTTTTGCTTTGGTCGCAGACTTCTTCTTTCTGCCACCATTATTGATTAAATTGGAGGAATACCATGAGAAGAAGTTGGCTTCCACTTCTACTATTACTCAACCCAATTAGCTTTATTGCCCAAGCTGAAACACCTGAAGAAAAAGGACTCGCAATTACAATCGAATCGGATAAACGAGACACAGGTTGGAGTGACCAATTTTCTGAATTAAAAATGATCTTACGAAATAAAGGTGGACAGGAAAGCACTCGTGACCTTGATATTAAAACTCTTGAAGTTTTGGATGATGGCGATAAGAGCTTAAGTTTATTTCATACTCCTAAGGACGTCAGTGGTACAGCATTTTTAAGCTACTCTCATGCTCTGAAACCAGATGAGCAATGGTTATATCTCCCCGCACTCAAACGCGTGAAGCGTATTGCTTCGGCCAATAAATCTGGCCCTTTTGTTGGTAGTGAATTCGCCTATGAAGATATCGCTTCTCAAGAGGTAGAAAAATATAAATATAAATGGTTAAAAGATGAAGTCATTGATGGAAAGGACTGCTTTGTCATCGAACGCTTTCCTCAATACGAAAATTCCGGCTACCAAAGGCAAATTGTCTGGTTAGATAAAACCATATACCACCCTCTAAAAATTGAATATTACGACCGAAAAAACGCTCTATTGAAAACCCTCACTACCAGCGGATATAAACAATATCTTGATAAATATTGGCGTCCCGCAAAAATGCATATGATAAATCATCAAACCGGTAAAGAAACTGACTTATTATGGCTCAGCTATCGTTTCAATAATGATTTCACAGATCGTGATTTTGATCGAAACAGCCTAAAACGATCCAGATAAAATCTTGATTTTTTCTTTAAAAAACCTCTAAAACTTATTGAATTAATAGTTTTTTATTGAAATAGTTAAAGTAAAGGTTTAACTTTATTGCCGTGAAAAACCTCGGCATATACCCATATTTTATACTTGGCATCATCTGCTCAAGCGTAAGCCTAGCTAGCCCCAAAATCGCGGGATTGCTAGGTATTGAAAGCCTGAATAATCCGGCTAAATTACTCGGGTTAGAGGGACTTCCTGCCGAAGTGTTAGTTGCTCGTGCTGAAAAAATACGTGAAAGAGAACAGGTTGATTTCGATATTTCTGATGAAATGCGTTCTCACAGCGAAGCAAAAACTCAACGTTCTCAAATCGAATATTCCGGAATGTTGGGAATTGAAAATATCGTATTCACTCAATCAGCTGCCGCACCGCAACAAGATTATACGAATAATATATCGTTTGTAGCAGAACCTGAATTTCTCTACGAATGGGATAATGGAAATCAACTCATCGCCTTTAAACCGTTTTTGCGCCTTGACCAACACGATAACCAACGAAGTCATTTTGATGTCAGAGAATTGATTTATGAAAGAGCCAGCAGAGACTGGGAATTACGTGTTGGTGCAGGAAAAGTTTTTTGGGGTGTTACTGAGTTTCAACATCTAGTAGACATCATCAATCAAACGGATCTCGTTGAAAATATCGATACTGAAGATAAGCTAGGCCAACCCATGCTTAATGTCGCATGGATCCAAGACTGGGGCACAATGGATTTTTTTATATTGCCCTATTTTCGCGAAAGAACATTTCCTGGTATTGAAGGTCGTCTAAGAACTCAACCCAGAGTCGATACTGATAACCCAATATATGAATCCAGCCGTAAAGAAAAACATATTGATGCTGCGGTACGTTACTCACACTATTTTGGCGATTGGGATATTGGTATTTCACATTTTTATGGAACTAGCCGTGAACCACGCTTTATCCCTTCGACTGATTCATCAGGAAACCCAGTTTTTCGGCCTTTGTATGAGATTATTAATCAAACCTCGTTGGATCTCCAAGCCACCAAAGGCAGTTGGTTATGGAAGTTAGAAGCCTTATATCGCAGGGGACAAGGTTCGCCTTTTACAACATTAGGCGGAGGTTTTGAATACACATTTGTTGGCGCGTTTGAAAGCAGTATAGATGTCGGTGTTCTAGCAGAGTATTACTATGATAGTCGTGGAGAAAATAATTTAAATATTTTTGAGGACGATATAGCGGTAGGAACACGTGTCGCATTTAATGATGCGCAATCATCTGAGTTACTTGCGGGTCTTGTTTGGGATAGAAATACGGGTGGAAAATTTTTTAATATAGAAGCTAACCGACGTTTAACAAATAATTTTTTCCTAGAATTACAAAGTCGGTTCTTTATTGATCAAGACAGAACTGACCCAGCTTTTTTTGTAACACGTGATGACCATTTCAAATTATTTCTAACCTATAATTATTAATTCCTACTTGTATGATAAATAACTTTTTCATCTTCTATATCATTCGATTTTTTCCCTAATAAATAAGTCTGAACCCGATCATTAAATAACTTATTACCCATAGCAACTTCATTTTGAATACTAGATCTAATATCTATCAAATCATTTTCAGATAAACTTTGTTCACAGAGATTTAAATAATATTTATTTCTATCAGTTTTATTCTTATTAATAGATAAAAAAACATTATGTTCTTTTAATAAAATATTTTTTTCATTCATTGCATTAAATGAAAAACTACTCCAAACATATTCTTGCGCTAAATCTACCAAGCCAGATCTCACAGGATTTAAATCGATATACTGACAAACTTTTATTAAATATTCTTTAGCATTTATATGACAAGCTTTATAGTTTTTTTGCCAAATAGGATTGGTTATTTTATAACGTCTTTGAATACAAGTTTGATATTGTCTAGCTTGAGTACGCATGACATTATCAATACTACTTTCATCATGTTGTGTTAATAATAGATGTATATGATTTGGCATCAATACATAAGCATGCATCGATATGTTATTTTTATTTAGTACACTTGCTAATTGATAGATATATAACTGATAATCATCTTCAGTAAAAAAACAAGCTCTTCTATGGAATCCATACAATACAATGTGAACAGGGATATGTGGCATAAAACGACGACATCTCCTTATCATAAAACCTCCTGTTTAAAATCTAATTAGCTAATTTATTCTATAAATTTAGGAGATTATCAAAAGCAATACATAATAAACATTACCCATATGGGTTATATATTTAACCTCTTGGATGATGTTTAGCATGCATTTCTTTTAGACGTTCTTTCGCAATATGCGTATAAATCTGTGTTGTTGATATATCTGTATGGCCTAATAACATTTGTACCACACGTAAGTCAGCTCCATGATTTAATAAATGAGTCGCGAAAGCATGGCGTAATACATGAGGAGAAATCGTTTTAGAAATACCAGCATTAATAGCATGGCGTTTAATAGCATGCCAAAATGTTTGGCGAGTCATTTGTTGTCCACGACTACTCGGAAAGATAATATCGCTTGATTTACCTTTTAATAACACATCCCGACCAGTTTGAAGAAACATTTCTATATATTCTAAAGCTTCTTCACCTAAGGGAACTAAACGCTCTTTATTACCTTTACCAAGAATTCTGACAACTCCTTGTCGAAGATTGAGTTGAGTTAATGTTAATCCCACTAATTCAGATACTCGTAGACCACAAGCATAAAGTATTTCTAACATCGCCTTATCCCTTAAGCCAATTGGGGTTGAGAGATCGGGTGCGTTGATCAAATCTTCTACTTCTGATTCAGTTAACGATTTTGGTAAAGAACGTCCTATTTTTGGAGATTCAATTAAAGCAGTAGGATCAGATTCAATCAAACCTTCACGCAAACAATATTGATAAAATCCTCGTAGTGAGGATAAACGACGACTTGATGTTTTATTCGAAGATTTATTTTTCGTGAGTTCTGATAAATATGTTTGAATATGTTCTCTACTAACTAAAATAAGATTTATATCTTTAATATTTATAAACTTTATAAATTGAACAAGATCATTTCGATAAGCCGATAACGTATTATCACTAACGCCTCGCTCCATCCAAAGAGCATCTAAAAAACGTTCAACAAGTTTGGTATCTTGCTCGAACATGGATATTATGACAGCTATAAAGTTTCATGTTGAATTAACCATTGTTTAATATGGGAAGGTTCTGCTTTTCCAAAAAAACCTCCTATATGATCCTTTGCAACCACTCGATGACAAGGAATAATGATAGGTATACGATTACGTTTACATGCCTGACCAACTGCTCGACTACTGGTATTTAATTCTTTAGCTAATTCACCATACGTTTTCGTTGTGCCAAAAGGGATATTTATCAATGCATTCCAAACTTTATTTTGAAATTCTGTTCCACTTAAATTGAGTGATTTTGTTTTTTTCCATTCAGATTTCAAAAAATATTGCTCAAGATATCTTAAGGTATCATCAGCAATTGGATCATCTGAATTAAAATATGATTGCTCAGGTTTGAGCCAGTCGATATGTGAAAGAAATTGGTCTTGATACTGTATACCTAACTCGCCGAGGGGCGAAGAATAAATCGCTGAGTAGGCAAACGGATTAGAAGTCATAAACTGAGACTACAACGAAACTCGTTGCAGTCTCAAATAAATTTTAGCTGGTTTTAATTTTCTCTTTAATACGAGCAGCCTTACCTTGACGCCCACGCATATAATAGAGTTTAGCTCGACGAACATCACCACGACGTTTCACTTCAATTTCAGCAACCAATGGGCTATACGTTTGGAACACACGTTCTACGCCTTCGCCATAGGAAATTTTACGAACAGTAAACGAAGAATTAAGACCGCGATTTTTCTTTGCAATGACAACACCTTCATAGGCCTGTAATCGCTCACGGTTACCCTCTTTTACTTTAACTTGAACGACAACCGTATCCCCAGGACCAAACTCAGGAATTTGTTTCTGGCTTGCTTGTTCCGCTTCTAATTCTTGAATGATATTAGTCATTGTCTTTACTCCGTATCACTACGCTGTTTATATCTCTAATTAATCTTATTTAATTTCTTGTTTAAATTCGTCTAATAAAACTTGCTCTTCTGAGCTTAGCTCACGTCCTTCAAGCAAATCAGGTCGTCTTAACCAGGTTCTACCTAAAGCTTGTTTTAATCGCCAACGTTTTATTTTTTCATGGTTACCGCTTAATAAAACTTCAGGTACTGATTCGTTCTGCCAACTTTCAGGCCTTGTATAATGCGGGTAGTCTAATAAACCTGCCTGAAATGAATCTTCATTCGCAGAATCATCATTACCTAACGCTCCTGGTAATGTTCTAACCATAGTATCGATCAATACCATTGCTGCTAGCTCACCGCCACTTAGGACATAATCCCCAATCGAAACTTCATAATCGACAACAGAATCCATCAACCGCTCATCTATTCCTTCATAACGACCACATAAAATAATCAATTCCGTTTGTTGGACTAACTCTGTTGTCAAAGCCTGATCCAATCGCAAGCCTTGAGGACTCATCGCAACCACTTTAGCTTCTGGCATTGATTGCTTAGCTACATTAAGCGATTGAAATAATGGCTCAGCCATCATCACCATACCTGGGCCACCACCATAAGGCCTATCATCAATGGTTCTATGGACATCTTCGGTAAAATCACGCGGATTCCAATAATCCATTGAATATATATTCTGTTCCAGCGCTCGACTTGAAACTCCAAAAACCGTCATCGCCGAAAACATTTCTGGAAAAACCGAAATAACCCCAATTTTAAAGGGCTTACTCATCGTCTTCCCAGTCAACTTGAATTACTCCTGATTCAAGGTCGATTGCTTGGATATAAACCTCCGTAACCCAAGGTATCAATCGTTTTTTATCTCCGCTCACTTCAAACACATCATTAGCGCCAGTTTCAAGTATATTGCTAATCTTTCCCAATACCTTTTGGTTTTGGTCAATAACTTCTAAATCTATTAAGTCATGCCAATAATATTCACCTGGTTCTAATTCAGGTAAATCATCGCGTGAGATAACTATATCTTGTTGATGTAATTCCATGGCTTTATCACGATCATCTAAACCCTCAAGTTTAGCGATAAAACCTTTGCCATGTTGTTTACAGGCTTCAACAGTAAATTGGTCTCGCTTATCCGTTGAACCAATAAACCATTGTTTATAATTCAGTATATTTTCTACTGGACGAGTATATGAAACTATTTTCACCCATCCTTTGATGCCATAAACGCCAGCGATTTTGCCAACCAAGACATCATTATCATTTTTTATATCACCTTGGGACATATGAATTCTCCCAGGCCACTAGAATACCCTCTTTGCTTAATTGGGCATTCGAAACAGAATAATTAAGCGCTGGCTTTAGCTTCGTCTTTGATAATTTTTGCTACACGATCTGAAGTTTGCGCGCCCTGACCTATCCAATATTCAATACGCTCGGAGTTCAATCGAACTCGCTCTTCTTGGCCAGCTGCATATGGATTAAAAAAACCTAAGCGCTCAATGTTACGACCATCACGAGCACGACGGCTATCACAAACCACAATGTGGTAAAAAGGCTTTTTCTTAGCACCAGTTCTAGATAAACGGATTGTTACCATGTATTTTGTATCCTGAAATTATTCGATAATATTCGGGCAAATATACGCTGCCCTTAAAAAAGAGCGGTATTGTACGGAAAAACGCCGAAAATGAAAGCTAAAACCACAAAATTTTCCTTTCTTAAACAAATCCTTGGCATATAAATAGGCAGCTGCTGGATATAACTTAATTTGATTATTAGAAATCATACTAAAATATAGAATAAGTCTATGAATATCAATGATTTAAAACAAAAAAAACAAGAACTTCGACAAGAACTTAAAAACACGCGTTCTTCTATATCACCAGAACTTAGAAGACTGTATTCTCAGCAAATAAGCACACGAATCTTAGCTCAACAAGAAATCATCGATAGTGATGTGATTTTTATCTATATTTCTTATGCTTCGGAAGTTGAAACGCATGATTTGATCTCAGACTTACTCGATTTAGGTAAGATATTAGCGGTACCGAAAATTCTCTCATCTAATAAAATGATTTCAGTAAAATTTACTGACTGGGACGATTTAAAGAAAGCTGAATTAGGCATTTTGACACCAAAATCGATAGAGCCTATGCAAAGTCATTTTGATGTATGTATTACGCCTGGCTTAGGCTTTACTACTGCAGGTAAGAGAATTGGCTTCGGTGCTGGCTATTACGATCGTTGGTTTAGTGAAAATTCTGTCGCTAAAAAGATTGCCCTAACATATGAAGCACAGGTCGTTGATGATATTCCAACTGATGAATACGATCAGCTAGTAGATAAAGTCATTACAGAACAAAGGGTTATAGATACTGATTCCTAGTTATTAGCCTGGGCGAAACTCCTCCAAGTCTAGGGTAATTTGGCCATCAGTGACCACAAGATCAGTGGTTTTTTCTTTACGAATCGACTTCACTAAACCAACTCCTGGTGCATACCAACGCAGCTCATCAATTGACACAATTGTATGACCAACATAGTTACCAGCATCATGAAATCCACTGCCTTTTAGGCTGATTTTAATGCAATTTTCAAAGGTTCCTGCAGGAACCGTTACGGTTTCATTATCGGCCTCGACTGTCACATTCACTGGTAAATTAGCCGTTATTCTAAATACCGTCTTTTGTGGAGGTCCTGTTTTAATCAATACCTGACTGTACGATTTATCATTCCAGGTTTGACCAACTTCTAACGGATATTTAAAAACATAATGCTGATTGGATTCAATCCGCCTTTCCATGCCCTCATTTATTTCATAATTTTCAACCTTAATGCCCTCATCATCGGTCGTATAATGATATTCACGTCCATCTATCGTCTTACGTACATGTATCGTCTGTTCATCATTCGAAAGAGATGGATAGTTTTCGTAGGCAAAAAACGTATCCCAACGCCCATCCATGGTTTTGTAATTCATTTGATAACGCCAATAAGCGCCTTCTTGCAAAGGAAAGTACTCATGACCAACCGTACCAGAGCAACCATGAAGAAAGATTAAAATCGGGATTAGAAAAGAAAACTGATATTTGTTTAGCGTATTCATTTTATTTTTATTTTGCTGTGACAAAACACTACGTATGAATTGATAAGTAGAATTATGCCAGAACTTACGATTGGCTGCAGGAGTATCCCAATAGATTTCTAATACAAGCGGTAGTTATATTGAAACCCAGCCAAATCTTGTATGTGAACCAGTTCAAACTCTAGAAAGATGAATTGCCGTTTATCTGCTTAAATTTACCGTTTATCCTATTACACCTGACATTTCTTTTTTCAATTGCTATAGGTATAACCATGAAAAAATATTCTGGATTTACATTAGTTGAATTGATGATGACAGTCGCTGTGATAGCAATCGTAGCAGCAGTTGCATTACCGTCTTTTGAAGATATCACTAAAAGAAATCGTGCGACAACAATTGCTAACACAATGCTTGCTACATTAGCTTATGCAAGAAGTGAAGCTGCAATCCGTAGTGTAAATGTGCAAATAAGTCCAACAGATAATGTAAATTGGGCAAATGGATGGCAAGTTATTGCTGATACTAATAATGATAATGCATTCACCGCTGCTGACACAGTTTTAAAAGTTTACGGAGGCATTAGTAATCACAGCACTCTTACTTTAGACAATAATATCTTGGCTAATGGGACCATACAATTTCAACCATCAGGGCAACTCGCATTATCTGCAGGAGGCCTCCCAGCAGCTGAGCAATTTACTTACCGTGCTCTAACCAATTGTAATCCTGGTAGAACATACAAACGCATTATCTTGCTTAGTCCAGGTGGCATGACAAGAATTTCGACCGATCAAAATTGTTAAGAACAAAATGATTATGAAAACTAAATTTAAAATTATTAAATCACCTAAAGGCTTTACATTGATAGAGGTTCTTGTTGCATTACTAGTTATGTCGATTGGCTTACTAGGTTTGGCTGCTTTACAAGCAACATCATTAAAAACAAACCATGGAGCATACAACCGAGGACAAGCTATTTTTTTAGCTTATGACATTATGGATAGAATGCGAGCAAATCAAACCCAAGCTTTAGCAGGAGCTTATAATCGCGATCTAGATGATCTAGCGCCTGCTCCCGCTGTAGCACCATTATCTGCTGCGGACTTAAGCTCTTGGTATGCAAATCTACAGCAAGCCTTACCTGGCGCAGCTGATGCTCAAATTACTTGTCCACTTGCTGGTGTTGGTGCAGCAAATACAATTTGCCAGGTTGTCATTCAATGGGATGAAAACAGGATCGGTGGTAGTACTCAAAGCCAAGTTTCTGATTTTGACAATGATGTAACTACAACCGAATTTGTTTTTAATTCAGAGCTATAAATATGAAAACTCTAATAATGACAAAAAAATCTCAAACTGGACTCTCATTAATTGAAATACAAGTTGCCTTGGTTATTGGCTTAATACTAACTGCTGGAGCAGCCCAATTATTTATCAGCAACCAACAAACTTACCGCTCAGAAAGTGCATTATCACGCATGCAACAGTCTGGACGATTTATCGTTGAAACAATTGCCAATGACATTCGTATGGTAGGGTTTACAGGATGTGCCAGTCGAGAAGGGAACGCTCCTGTCACTGATAATACGACGATTGTTGCTCTTCCTTATCCAATAGTTGATGCTAACAGCAATTTAACCAACGTTATTGCCGGAACCGACGGACAAGGTGGCGTTAGAGATCCTGTATTACCAGTTAATTTAAATAGCGCAACCATTGCGACTATTTTACCTGCAACCGATACAATAACCATTCAACGCGCCAATCAATGTGGTGCCGCAGTTACTACTACAACTAATCCAGGTGCCTCCATTAATGTTTTTGCACCAAACCAATGTAATTTTCGAAATGGCCAGGGCGCAATTATAACGAATTGCGTACGTTCAGATATTTTTGATATTCAAGCATTTGCTGATAATGGTAATAGTCAAGATATCACTCCAAATGCAGCACTAAGTCAAGCGTATGCTGATGACGCATTCGTCTATCAATTTCTATCCAATACATACTATATAGCACCAAGCCAAATTGATCTTAGTATTCCTGTTGCAAACAGAGAACCTGCACTATGGGTTGACCAATGGGACCCATCAACTGGAGGCTATAACTCAATTGAGCTGGCTGATGGAGTTGAAGACTTAGAAATTCTTTATGGAGTTGATACAGGTGGTGATACATATCCAGATACATATCAAGCTGTTGATGCAGCATTAGACATGTCTACTGTTCGTAGTGTTCGAATTAATTTACTTTTAAGGAGCGCTGATGGGATTACAACACAAGCAGGACAAACTGTATTTTTTGATGGTGGCAATATCCCTGCTCCAGCTGATCGTCGATTACGTACAGTCTATAGTTCAACCATTTCTATTCGTAACCAGCTACCTTAGTGAGAATCTACTATGAATAAATTAACTATTCCTAATCTTCATAAACAAACAGGCGCTGCTTTGATTACCTGTTTAGCTTTATTAGTCGTTTTAACCTTAATTGGGTTAAGTGGCATTACTACCACAACGACTGAAGAAAAAATGACGGGTAGTGTGTATAACAAACAAGCATCTTTCCAGGCTGCTGAAGCAGTACTACGTGACGGTGAAGATTACGCAGAAAATTTTATAAACATTGCAACTGATTTTGCTAATTGTGAAACAGGTTGTTACGATAAAATTCCACCGAGTGATACAGTAAATTATCCAGTATGGGATTCGGCTAATGGTAAAGACTCAAATGGATGGTACACCAACGCAAACAATGCTAATTCCACTGATGATGCAGCTACATTACAAATTTCAGGCCAAGATCCCAGTAATCCTAATAGTTTTGACCCAAGTTTTATTATCGAAAATTACACAGGCTCTTTGATTGATGTTGACTGTAATATAGATTTAAAAACACCGGCCGGTTCTTCCTGCGAAAATCGAATTTATCGAATAACGGCCAGAAGCCAAGGTTTAAATGACCAAACATCCACCATCTTACAATCTACTTATAAAATCTTCTGATAGTTCTCTTGGAGAGACTGACTATGCAATTTTTCAAACGATTTTTTAACATAAGCCTGATGAGTGTTTTCACTTTAACGTTAGGCATCAATCAAGCAGCAAATGCTGATATCAATATTCCTGATACTCCTATATTTGTAGGTACTAACATTCAACCCAACATTATGTTGGCTGTTGATGATTCGGGAAGTATGGATTGGGAAGTTTTATTAAGTAACGAAGCATTAAATGTCCATGGCCCTGGCGGTTTAAATTTCTTTCGAAACAGCGGTAATATCTTTTTATTCCCTCATATTTTTAATTTTACTGGTGGCGAACCCATTCGTGATTTAGTGGAAAGAGAATTATGTGCGGGATACAACGTATTAGCCTATAACCCTGCAATTACTTATACACCTTGGTTAGGTGAAGATAATGCAGGCAATGCTTATACTGATATGTCATTGACACAAGCCAGAATCGATCCGTATGACCCGAATAGTATAACAAATTTAAACAACAGTTATTATTACGTTTGGAATGATGACGGTGATAACGTTTATGAGAATGGCGAGTGCCCTACACCCGCAACTCTAAATACTGCGCCTGCCGCAAATGCGAATGTCGTTTATGTTACAACAGGCTCAGCTGAAGCAACAAACTATGCGAACTGGTACAGCTATTACCGAAAACGTGAACTCGTTCTAAAACGTGTTATGTCTGAGTTAATCACTACATCCACTGCTCGAATGGGACTTGCAACCTTACATAACAATAACGATGTTGGCACTGCAGTAGCAGATATGACAATTAATACTGATAAGGATACTTTGTTAGATGAAGTTTTCCAAATCAATTCTACTGGCGGTACTCCACTAAGAAGACTTTTGGATAACGTTGGAAGATATTATGAAGGTGTTGCACAACAACCTAATAGTGACCAGTTAGGCTTCGATAGTAATTCACCAATTCTATCACAATCTCTGGGTGGTGAATGCCAACAGAATTACACCGTTTTAATGTCTGACGGGTTCTGGAATGGTGGATTTACTGGATTAGGTAATACTGATGGTGGTGGTACTCCTACAACTATT
This sequence comes from Gammaproteobacteria bacterium, assembly GCA_965243205.1. GTDB lineage: Bacteria > Pseudomonadota > Gammaproteobacteria > Eutrophobiales > Eutrophobiaceae > CBDEUK01. The sequence continues at coordinate 163,926 of CBDEUK010000002.1, read as the reverse complement.
CAATTAGATGTTAACGGCGATAATACCCCAGAATCGATTCAACTTGATGGAGGACCTCATGCGGATAATTCATCGAATACTTTAGCTGATATCGCTATGCATTATTATGAACGTGATTTATCAACATTAGCGGATAACGTCCCTTTTATTCCAGTGATTGATGAAAATAACCAACAACACATGGTCACCTATGGTGTTGCATTTGGGGTAACGGGTACTCTCGCTGCCCCAGTTCCGGGAGCCCCTGTTCCTGCCAACCATGATCCAGCAACACCGCCACCATTGGGTAATCCAGTGGCTACGACAGGCGGGTGGCCTGCGCCTACTGCTAATGCTCAAACGACCATTGATGATTTACGACACGCTGCTTTTAATGGCCGTGGAGAATTCCTAAGTGCAGAGGATCCGCAACAATTAATCACTTCTTTATTAGCAGCTATTCAGGATATTAATTCACGTAACTCTTTCAGTGGGACATCAGTTGCCTTAAGTAATACGATTTTAAGAGGTGATAGTTTTGTATTTTCTGCAGGATTTGATAGTGAAGATAATACTGGTAGCCTCGCAGCATTTGAAATATTTCAAAACGGGAATGTTGCGCAAAATCCTTCTTGGGATGCTGCTTCAGTATCAGGCCTTAACCGAACTACGTCTGGTACAAGTCCTAATAGAACAACCACTGGTGCAATTACTCCACGAAACAATATATATACGATCGTTAATAAATCAGGAACCGATACACCCATACAATTCAGTACTGCTGATCCGGATTTAGTTGCCGCCACTGCTCCACCACTTTTACCACCAGCAACAACACCTGCATTTCCGGGCAGTGATGTAATTAATTATATTGCTGGAGATTGGTCAAGAGAACAAAATAATACTGCAAATGCGCCAAACAATACCTTTAGGAATCGTGAAGATACTTTATTAGGTGATATTGTTTCTTCAACTCCATTTGTAAGTACCTCAAGTGATTTCAGTTATGATGTTTTACCAGGATCTGAAGGTGCAAACTATAATGCTTACCTATCTATTAAAAGACAAAGGTATTCAACTTCCTCAGGAGATGCAAATTCATTAGTTTTAGTGGGTGCAAACGACGGTATGTTACATGCATTCAGAACCCTTAATAATAATGGCACTCCGTCAGGAACTGAAGTCTTCGGTTATGTACCTAAAACCGTTCATAGTAATTTACATCTTTTAACCGACCCAAGCTACGGCCATAAATTTTATGTGAATTCTCCTGGATTTGCTGGAGATGCCTATCTTAATGGTACATGGAATACCGTTTATGCCAGTGCCCTTGGTGAAGGTGGTCGAGGTGTATTTTTACTGGATATCACTGACCCATTCGCCAATAACAATAATCCTGCATTATGGGAACGCAATAGTAATGATGCTGGATACGAACAACTTGGCCTTATTGACCATAGCCCAAATGTAGTTAGGCTATATAATGGAAAATGGGGTGTCATTTTTGGTAACGGCTATAACAGTGGTTCTGGAACTGCGGAAAATAACAAAGCTCAGATTTTTATTCTCGATGCTGAAGATGGTTCTATTATCAAACAATTTGATACCAATACTGGCGGTACTGGTGCAACCTCAACGGGCCAGGATAACGGTATGGCTGAGCCTTTAGTTGTAGATATCGATAATGACCGCATTGCTGATTATATATATGCTGGTGACTTACTGGGGAATATGTGGAAAATTGATATTACCTCAACGAGTGAAAACGCTTGGGATTTTTCGCATGGCTCAACTACAAACCCCGAACCATTTTACACTGCTGTTGAGGCAGTTGGAGGAGCACCTCAGTCAATAACCTCCAAACCTACTATCGCAACTCATCCCGAAGGAGGGTTCGTATTATTATTTGGTACAGGTAAATTTCTTGAGCCAAATGATAATTTCTTGACTCCTCCAGTACAACAAAATACTTTTTATGGATTACGTGACAGGCTGAATGGTTCTCGCCCAGCTGCAGCCAGGGCAAATAAAGTTGCGCAAACTGTTGACAACACTGTCGCACAGGATGGTTCCGAAGGTAGAATAACTTCTGACAACCCTGTAAATCCAAACCTTGATGGATGGTATTTGGATTATCTTATTGAACCAGGGGAAAGAATCATAAGCGCCCCTATCGTAATATTTGGCTTTGTATTTTTTAATACTTATATACCTACAAATACACCATGTAATTTTGATGGTGATTCTTTCCTCACTGGTATTGATGCCATACAAGGTAGACGCCCCCAAGCTCCTTTATTCAACTTTAATTCAGATGATATAGTAGATTCAAATGACTTAGTGAATGGTACTGCACCTAGCGCTGTAAAAATTTCTGGAACTATTGGTGGCCCTGGCCTACAAGTAACCAAAGATGGTCTTAATTTCTTGAATACCAAACTTGTTGGAGGTGGACGCCCACAACAAAATAAAGTTGCTGGTGGTGATTTAATTCTTGGCCGTACCTCATGGCGACAAATTCAATAAGGTGATTGATATGATTTTAAAAATTAAATTAATTTATTCTTTAGTATTTACTTTAATATTCTTTTCTTCTGCATCTTTTGCTGAGGACATACCATATAATAGTGCTGGAATCATAGATTCAATAAGATATGAGGATAATACGATAATAATTAGTGATATTGCTTATCCAATAAGTTCTGCAGTTATAGTACATGCTAAAGGCGTGGATATTATAGGCCCTCAACACTTAGTCCAGAATCAAACAGTTGGATACAACAAAGAGAGAAACACTGTTACAGAAGTTTGGATAATCGATAAAATACCTGATAACTTTATTTCACTTTGGTAATTAAATATGAATATAAAACAAAAAGGCATGTCATTAATAGAGCTTTTAATAGTAATGGCTATTGTCGCAATTATCGCAGCCGTAGCTTATCCTTCGTATCAAGATTATATGATTAAGGCAAGACGAGCTGATGGAACAGGCGCAGCACTAGAACTAGCTCAATATATGGAAAGAGTATATTCTGAGAATGGTCGATATGATCAAGACCGTGCAGGAAACCCTATCGCTATTCCTGCTGGATTATTACAAAATCCTGCAGGTAATAATCCGCATTACACTTTTACTTTCGATGGTGGAAATAATGTCCCTCAAAACGCAACCACTTACTCTATGGAAATCACAAGAGCTAGCGTAGTCCAACAAGCAGATACACGATGTGCTGATCTAAGATTAAATGAGCAAGGAGTAAGATGCACTGTTTCTGGAGCACATTGTTCCGATTCGGGTGCTGCTGCTGATGTCACTGAAGTTAATTATTGTTGGTAACTAATACTAAAGAACAAAAAAGCCCTCATCCGAGGGCTTTTATATTTATAAACCTAAAGGGTTATCTGGAGATATTCCTTCTCGAAATGGTTGTTTACGATCTATATTAGTAATTTGATATACCTTTCCTATCCAATTATTTAATACCGCTTCAGCTGTATCATGCCAAGTGTTATATAAATTAGGTATTAATAAATGTTCAGGAAATTCTGCAACAGATTTGTTATCACCTCTTGAGCGAATTAGTTTATTTTTATATTCGTTTAAAATACCTTTTGTTCGAGTATCAAAATAATTATCTGGAAAAGGCGGATAACTATCAGTTTCGTTATTAATAAAACGCCCTACTTCACGTTTATATTCTTTCATTAAACTAATTACATCGTATTCAGGATGTCCTTGGAAAAATATAATCCGAAAGCCATCTTCACTCGCAGCCAAATGCACCCCCGCTTCTTCACTTTCTACTAAGATTTTCAAGCCGGCTTGATTAAATTGTTCGGCATCAATCTGATTAAAACGTGAATGAGGGACATCAAAACGATTATTCACTCCACGAACTAAAGAATGATTTCGATCATTAACAGTATGTGAATAAACTCCCCAACGTTTTTCCGGTAATGCCCTTCTATTTAAGCCATAGCGAAATTGACAAACCGCATGTGTTGCTAAACATGAACATAATATCGACGTAACATTATCATAAGCCCAATCAACTATTTCGATTAACGGTTCCCAAAATGGTTGTGCTGATAATTCTCGCCCAATAACATTTGCACCAGTAATAATTAAAGCATCTAAACCTTGTTCTTTAATCTCTTCAAAGGTTTCATAATATTGTTTGATATGTTGAGAGCCTTCTTCAGAACGTTGTAAGCCATCGATACTAAAGGGATGCACATAAAATTGAGCTATTTGATTACTCTGACCGACTAAACGAAAAAACTGACGTTCAGTCGCAGCTAATGCTTTGTCAGGCATCATGTTTAATAAACCAATATGCAATTCTCGGATATCTTGATGAATTGCATGATCGGCGGCTAAAACGGTTTCGCCTTCAGCTCTTAAACGCTCAAGGCTAGGTAGATCTGTATTAGCAACTAACGGCATAGTATTACTCTAATCTAAAACTGAACTAATCAATTCGATGAAATCAGATTCAGTTTTCACTCGTGCAATATCTTTAGCACTAACTATATAACCATATTTATTAGCGATAGATTCATACCGAGGTATTCTTGAATAGAACAAGCGTGGAAAAACCCAACGTACAAAATCATCTGGCTCAATCAAAGCAACGTATTCTATATTCTTTAACTTCATATAGGTCTCTAATTCTTGCTCTAAAAATTCTGTACGATAATACAAAGGTTTAGGATCCGATTCTGCCCGAGCAATTAATTCATTTTCATCTTGATTATCGGCTTTGATATAAATAATAATCGTACTATCTGATAACGTTTGCATAACACTTTCATCATCAAGCTCACACAAACTACCACCTGCATCATTTACAAAGTTATCATACCCATAAATTTCATGAGCTTTACGAATAAATTCAGGCACATCTTTCATAGCAGCTACTTCTGCTACATGATGCAAAGCTTGGCGTTTTTGAAATTCTTCTTTGCCTAGGCCACCTAGTTCAGGGTTACCAATTTTTCCTAAAAAAGTCGAAACAGGTTTTAAATTATCAACAGTAATATTGTTATCGATATGAATTGAATCCGAACGTAATAAATCTTTTAAAAAAGGAACTTGCATGGCTTGTAACTTAATATTATCGAGAATAGGCTCATCGAGATAACGTGTCCCTATGCGATAATCGCCAGAATAATGAAACCAATGTTGATTACGCAACTGATAAGCTAGACGCGTTTTACCGACACCAGACATACCAAGTAAAGTAATGGCTTTACGATCCCAGTTATTAAATTCAGTTTTCGATAATTTCATAGTAATTGTAGTAATTTTAAAAATTAATAAAAATAGTACTATATATCAATGATGTTTTGTGAAACACACTCTATCTATTCTCTGTTTTCTTTCAAGACTGCTTTAATTAATTCATCAGGCAAATAAATTCTCAACTGTTCAAGGCTAATGCTTTTATTCTTTAAATAATCGACTAATAATCTCTTTGCTTCTTCTTTACTACCTTGATCCCATAGCTCATTTATTTTTTTTAATTCTATTGAGGATTGTCTGCTTATATCTTTTAAGTCAGATGTGTCTAATAATTTTTTTTGTAACTCAGATTGTCTAGAATTATTTCTCTCCAACGATTCTTGCAATGTTTTCTGTTCTTTATCTAACTCAGCTTTTGCACGTCTTAGTTCATCTATCTCACTTGAGAGCACTTTAACTTTTTCTTTGCTTAATAAATCTGTATCTAAAGCATCTGTTAATTCAAATGCCTTTAGATCCGGTTTTTCGATAATTTTATTGCTTCCAGTAGTTACTGGCTCCTCTTCTAATCTAAATTCATTTATAACATTTTCATGTAATCTTTGCTTCTGATTTACAGATTTATTCGGCAAAGCTTCTTGCTTAACTTCAATTTTTTCTTCAAGACTGTAAGCCTCTAATTTTGGTTCTTGAAAAGATGAATCAGAATCATAGCTTTCTACAGTATCAAGTTCCAAAGAAGGTGAATTCAACTCAGATTCTTGAATATTTTCTTGCTCTAAAGTTCTATCCTCTATTTCAACTATATCATCCTTAGTAAATATATTATTACTAGCTGAATCAATATCTACTGTTTGTGGCGATGGCGAATCTAAATAACTTTGACCATATTCATCATAAAGTGTCATCACTAAACTAGCTGATATGACAAATACAGCTGCAACCGACAAAGGAATTTGCCATCTTTGAAAAAAGCTTGCATTTGAATTTTCATCTTCATTTGTTACCACGCTAAATTTAGCTAACGATAAAACAACATCGTCAATCCGTTTAGGGATTTTAGGCTGTTCAGATTTCTGATATTGTTTTGAAATATCAGATTTGCCTGCTAAATATTGTTCTAAAATATCTTCTGTTTTAGCCATTTTCATCTAATCCAGACTGAATTTTTTTTAAAGCATACCTTAACCGACTTTTAATCGTTTCACTGTTTACATCTAATAACTCAGCAATTTCATGAATACTTAAATCAGAGTTTTCTTTTAATAAAAAAACTTCTCTTTGCTCAAACGGTAACTGTTTTATTATTTTATGTATAACACTATGAGTCTGTTCTGCTTCAGTTATTTTTTCTGGCGAATCAAACTCCTGTTGCAAACTATTTTCAATCAAACTATCCATATCAACGGAATTATATTCGGATTTTGTTGAATGTTTACGATAATGATCAATCACCCTATTTCTAGCAATTTGAAATAAATAGGTCGTAAATTTTGCATCTGCCTGATAACGAGCCTTTGCATCAATCAATTTCATCCAAACATCTTGGAATAGCTCTTCAACAATTGCACGATCTGAACAAATACCTAGCATGAAACGAAACAATTTCTGCTTATGACGTGAATACAATTTTTCAAAAGCCTTACAGTCACCTTGCTGGTACTGAATCATTAATGTTTCATCACTTTTTAGGCCGATCATAAAACCAGTGTATTGATAATTTACTAAATCTGTCAAAGCCTATTCAATATTTAAACGATCGAATAAACAGTTTGGGTTAAATAACTCTAATCTCAAGACAATAAAAAAGGCCCTGAAGGCCTTTTTTATTTTATGATAGTGAATCAAATTATTCAGCATTGACTGCTTTCATACTTAGTCTGACACGACCTTGCTTGTCTATCTCTAAGACTTTGACTTTCACATAATCACCTTCGCTCAGTTTATCGCTGACTTGCTCTACTCGTTCTTCTGAAATTTGCGAGATATGAACCAAACCATCTTTACCAGGAAGGATATTCACAAAAGCACCAAAGTCCATTAACTTAGCAACACGGCCCTCATAAATTTTACCAACTTCAATGTCAGCCGTGATTAATTCAACGCGTTTTTTCGCTTCTTCACCGGCAGCTTTATCAACCGATGCTATTTTCACATTTCCATCATCATCGATATCAATGGTTGCGCCTGTTTCTTCAGTGATTGATCGAATAGTAGCGCCACCTTTACCAATGACTTCACGAATTTTATCAGGATGAATTTTCATGGTAGTAATTCTTGGAGCAAACTCTGACATTTCTGTACGAGGCTCTTGAATCACAGCATTCATTTTTTCTAAGATATGCAAACGACCATCTTTAGCCTGATTCAAAGCAACTTCCATAATTTCTTTGGTGATTCCATCAATCTTGATGTCCATTTGCAAAGCATTAACACCTTTAGCAGAACCAGCCACTTTAAAATCCATATCACCTAGATGATCTTCATCACCCATGATGTCAGAAAGCACGACAAATTTATCGTCTTCTTTAATTAACCCCATCGCAATACCTGCAACAGGCGCATCAATACTCACACCCGCATCCATTAACGCTAAACTGGTACCACAGACTGAAGCCATAGAACTTGAACCATTAGATTCAGTAATCTCAGAGACCACACGAATACTATATGGGTATTTGTTTAAATCTGGCATGACGCCCAAGATTCCACGTTTCGCTAAGCGACCATGACCAATCTCACGACGTTTTGGTGAACCTACACGACCGGTTTCACCAACACAGTATGGAGGGAAATTATAGTGAAGCATAAAAGGCTCTTTACGTTCGCCTTCTAGTGCATCAATAATCTGTGCATCACGTTCAGTGCCTAATGTTGTAACCACAATGGCTTGAGTTTCACCACGTGTAAATAAAGCTGAACCGTGCGTTCTAGGTAAAATCCCTACTTCAACACTAATATCACGAATTTGTTTATTATCTCGACCGTCAATACGCGGCTCACCAGAAATAATACCACCACGTACTATCTCACTTTCTAATTCTTCAATCGCAGTAGATACTTGTCCAGCTGTCCATTTTGGTTCTTCTACTTCACATAAAGATTCAATAACTTGGCTACGAATCTCACTTAAGCGATCGCGTCGACTTAATTTATCGGTTATAGAATAACCTTCACGAATTAAATCACGACATTGTTCAGCAACGGTTTGTTCTAAATCGGTATCAGCTTCAGGCGCAGTCCAGTCCCAAGCTGGCGTACCCACTTCTTGTGCAAAGGCACGAATATTTTCAATGACCACTTGTTGTTGTTCATGGCCGTATACAACAGCACCCAACATGACATCTTCTGGTAATTGCTTAGCTTCAGATTCAACCATTAACACTGAAGATTCAGTACCCGAAACAACCAAATCCAATTCAGAAGTCTCTAATGCTTTATAACCAGGGTTTAATGTGTATTGACCATCTTTGTAACCGACTCTAGCCACACCAATTGGTCCATTGAAAGGCACACCAGAAATTGACACTGCAGCCGACGAACCAATCATTGAAATTAAATCGGGATCGATGTCTGGGTCAATCGAAACTACTGTAACTACGATTTGAATTTCGTTAGTGAATTTTTTTGGAAATAAAGGGCGCAGAGGACGATCAATTAGTCTAGAAGTTAGTGTTTCTTTCTCACTAGGTCGGCCTTCACGTTTGAAAAAGCCGCCTGGAATTTTCCCAGCGGCGTAGGTTTTTTCTTGATAGTCGATAGTTAAAGGGAAAAAATCTTTAGTCGGGTCGGCTTCAGTTTTAGCAACACAGCTCACTAAAACCGTAGTATCTCCCATGCTTGCCAGAACGGCACCTGTTGCTTGACGAGCAATACGACCTGTTTCCAGGGTAATTGTATGCTCTCCATATTGAAATTCTTTGCGTACCACGTTCATGTGAACACCTTTCTATTTGTTTTTTTGAATGGTAATCGCACTAAGACTTGTACTATTGTTAAACGGCTACCCGTTTCAGCGCAATTGGAAAGTTTTATGGATTATTTACGTAAACCAAGACGACCGATCAAAGTACGATAACGATCGAGGTCTTTCGATTTAAGATAATCCAACAGGCTACGACGGTGGTTCACCATACGTAATAGACCTTGGCGCGAATGGTGGTCTTTGCTGTTCTCTTTGAAGTGTCCAGATAAATCTGTGATGCGAGCAGTCAATAAAGCTACCTGTACTTCTGGCGACCCTGTGTCACCTGTACCTCTTTGATATTCTTTTACAATTTCAGCCTTTTTTTGAGCATCTAGTGCCATGTATTAAAACTCCAGTATTTTTCAATATGTTCAGTCAATTTTGCGGGCGTATTGTACCCATGAGTACCTAGGCAAACAAGGAAAACTGAAAAAAAATCAATATGTTCTTAGACTTTTTTGTTACCAAGGCCTAGGATATTTGCAAAAAACCTTAACCCATTGATTTTTATAGATAAAATATTTTTACTTATTGCTTAGCCAACTCACTATTTTCTGCAAAATGAAACAATCTTTTGGGGGCTACGCGACCATCTTCTAAAATATGGCCAATTCCGATAAAAAACTGTTCATGATCGTACAATCTGACCAAGCCTGAACTTGGTGATTTAGCAACCAGCACTGCCTGCCCATTAAGTACATAGGCGGTAGAATCTTGTTCTAAATCGACGATGGGTAGATGTTCAACCACACTGTCCATAGGTAATAATAATGAATCTATATCCGTTATAGATTCAATATTCTCAAAATCAACCATTTCTTCCCGGCTAAATTGACTCACTTCTATACGATGTAAGGTCTCAATATGTGCCCCACAGCCTAATTTTTCACCGATATCCACTGCTAAACTTCGAATATAGGTGCCTTTGGAGCAAGAAACTTTGATTTTAAAACTATCATTATCGAATTCGAGCAAATCGATATCATAGATCGTGATATTACGTGGTTCGCGTTCTACTTCTTGATCTTGGTATGCTAATTTATATAGCCTTTGGCCTTGGTGCTTTAACGCAGAATACATTGGTGGCACTTGGGAAATCGTACCGACAAATTGTTTGATAACATTTAATAATAATTCTTTATCAATTTTAGGGATCGGCTTCTGTTCTAAGACATCTCCTGCTGCATCCCCAGTTGTTGTCATTATTCCTAAGCGAACTTTAGCTTCATACACTTTATCAGCATCCAATAGATAGCTGGTAAGTTTAGTCGCTTCGCCTAAGCAGATGGGCAACATACCTGTTGCAGGTTTATCTAAACTTCCTGTATGACCTGCGCGATTCGCATTAAATAGACGCTTAACTTTTTGCAAACAATCGTTAGAGGTTAAGCCGGCCGGTTTGTTTAATAGCAAAACTCCGTGAATATTTCTTCCACGAGCTTTTGGACGACGACCCATTTAATTATTCCTGTTCAGAAGAATCGTCAGAAAGTTTATCAATGATCGAAGTAAGTCGGTTCGCCTGCTCTAATTGCTCATCATATTTAAATGTAAGTTTAGGAGTCACACGAATATTTAGTTGTTTGGATAAAAGGTGTCGATAATGCCCAGCATCTTCCTGAAGTTCTTTCGTTAACGATTTATGATCAACATCACCTAAACAAGTAACATAGATTTTTGCATTCTTTAGATCAGGACTCACATCGACATTAGAAACGGTCATTAATGCTGCCGTTTGAGTCATGCGTTCGCGTTCAAATATTTTTGCAAGTTCTCTTTGAATCAGATCCGCAACTCGAATGTTTCGTGCATATTCTTTTGGCATGAATTAAATAGTTCTAGATACTTCAACTCGTTCAAAGACTTCGATCTGATCGCCTGGTTGAACATTATCGTAGTTCTTCACACCAATACCACATTCCATACCTGATTTAACTTCGTTAACATCGTCTTTAAAGCGACGTAATGACTCGAGTTCACCTTCGTATATCACGACATTATCACGTAAAACACGTATTGGATTACTGCGTTTAACAACACCAGTAGAAACCATACAACCAGCGATATCACCAAACTTAGGCGAACGGAAAACATCACGTACTTCAGCAACACCAATAATTTGTTCGCGAATCTCTGGTGATAACATGCCAGAAAGAGCTGCTTTTACATCATCGATAACATCATAGATAACACTGTAATATCGTAAATCAATGCCTTCTTCATCAATGATCTTTCTAGCCGAAGCATCTGCACGAACATTGAAACCAATCATGACACCTTTAGAAGCTAGCGCTAAGTTAGCATCCGATTCAGTTATGCCACCCACCCCACTACTAATAATCGATACTTTCACTTCATCGTTACTAATTTTTTGTAATGACTCTGACAAAGCTTCCGCAGAACCTTGAACATCCGCTTTAATTAGAATATTTAATACAGCACCACCTTCGGTACCCATTTGTGACATAAAGTCATCTAACTTAGCTGCTTGTTGTTTAGCAATTTTATTTTCACGATATTTACCTTGACGGAAGGTGGCGATTTCACGCGCTTTCTTTTCATCACCTACCACTAACATTTCATCACCTGCATTCGGTGTACCTGAAAGACCCAATACTTCAACGGGGGTTGATGGGCCTGCAGTCATAATTTCTTTACCGTTTTCATCTAACAACGCACGGACACGGCCGAATTCATGACCACTTAGGATTATGTCACCTTTGTTTAAACTACCGCTTTGAACGATAAGACTTGCAACTGGGCCACGACCTTTATCTAAACGAGATTCAACCACAGTACCTTTCGCAGGACCTTGTTCGACCGCTTTAAGATCTAATAACTCTGCTTGCAATGAAATACATTCTAATAAGTCTTCAACGCCTTGGCCTGTCTTAGCAGAAACAGGAACAAATTGAGTATCACCTCCCCAATCTTCAGGAATTACTTCAAACTTAGATAATCCTTGTTTGATTTGATCAGGGTTTGCATCCTCTTTATCCATTTTATTTACCGCAATAATCAACGGTACACCTGCAGCCTGGCTATGTTTCACTGCTTCTTCTGTTTGTGGCATGACACCGTCATCAGCAGCAACAACTAACACAACGATGTCAGTTACTTTCGCTCCTCGTGCACGCATTGCTGTAAACGCAGCGTGACCTGGTGTATCTAAAAAGGTAATTTTACCTAGACTGGTTTCAACACTGTACGAACCAATGTGTTGAGTAATCCCACCTGCTTCACCATCAGCAACACGACTCTTACGAATGTAATCTAATAATGATGTCTTACCATGATCAACATGTCCCATAATAGTAACCACTGGTGCACGCGTGACCTCTTCAAAATCGCCTTGAGCTGCTTCTAACAAAGCTTCTTCAGCTTCATTTTCATTGATCAATTTAACCTTGTGCCCCATTTCTTCAACCACAATGGTAGCTGTTTCTTGATCAATGATTTGATTAATTGTGGCCATGGTACCTAAGCCCATTAATAACTTAATGACTTCAGGTGCCTTCACTGACATTTTATTTGCTAAATCAGAGACAGAGATACTTTCGGGTAACTCTACTTCTCGAACGATCGGTGCAGTTGGTTTCTCAAATCCATGTTGCTTACTTGAACTACCGCTAGCAGCAGGAGTTGGGGTCGGGCGAGCACGTTTTTTACGTTTGCCAGATTTGTCTGATGCAACATGTAATTCCTGACGACCGTAACGTGTGTGTTTATCATCTTGATTAGATTTTTTCTTATCTTCACGCCCACCTTTCTTAGCAGGTTTAGAGGGCTCAGATTGGGCAGGAATAGGGGCTTGGTTAGTAGCTGATTCTTGTTTTTCTTTTGCCGCGAGTTCTTCTGCTGCTTTTTTTGCCGCTTCTTGTTCTGCTACAATTTTAGCGGCCTCTTCTTCCGCTGCTTTCTTTGCTGCTTCCTCTTCTGCTGCAACTTTAGCGGCCTCTTCTTCCGCTGCTTTCTTTGCTGCTTCCTCTTCTGCTTGTTGACGTGCTAACTCTGCTTCTTCTGCCTGTTTCTTTGCTAACAATTCAGCCTGCTCAGCAGCAGCGTTTTCTTCTAAAACGCTACGTTGTACATAAGTACGTTTTTTTCGGAACTCAACATTAACTGTTTTAGTACGTGGTTTATTACGGCCAGCAGAACTGACAGGAACTTTTAATTCACTAACGGTTTTGCGTTTTAATGTTATTTTTTTACTATCAACATCATCTGATTTACCACGCTTGTTTCTTAGATAAGCTAATAAGGTATTTTTTTCTTCATCACTGATTAAATCATCAGGCTCTTTTGCATCTAACCCTGCGTCCTTTAATTGTTCTTGAAGTTTTTCAACAGAAGTCTTAATGACCTCAGCAAATTGTTTAACCGTAACATCAGACATGAATTACGCTCCTCCTTCTTGCTCTGCTTCTTCGAACCAAGGTATTCGAGCAGTCATAATGAGTTTGCCCGCACGCTCTTCAGTCATACCTTCAATTTCCATTAATTCATCGACCGATAGTTCTGCTAAGTCATCCATAGTGATAATGTTTTTACTAGCTAATTGATAGGCTAAGGCTTCTTCCATGCCATCCATTGTTAGTAAATCTTCTGCTGGCTTTTTGTCATCGAGTTTTTCTTCACTGGCTATTGCTCGTGTTAACATTACATCACGAGCACGCTCACGAAGTTCATTCACTAAGTCAGCATCAAACTCTTCAATATTCATCATTTCGCTTTCAGGTACGTAAGCGACTTCTTCTACACTAGAAAAACCTTCTTGAACAAGAATAGTTGCAATCTCTTCATCGACATCAAGATGTTCCATAAACACAGCTTGAATTTTTTGCGCTTCTTCTTCGTTCTTTTGTTCGGCTTGTTCCGTCGACATGACATTGAGTTCCCAGCCGGTTAATTCACTGGCTAACTTAACGTTTTGTCCACCGCGACCGATTGCTTGCGAAAGGTTATCTTCGGCGACAGCAACATCCATAGTTTGCGAATCTTCATCAACTAAAATAGACAGTACCTCAGCAGGCGCCATCGCATTAATCACAAACTGGGCTGGGTTATCATCCCAGAGGATAATATCAACACGTTCACCACCTAATTCATTAGAGACTGCTTGGACACGAGAACCACGCATACCCACACAAGCTCCAATAGGATCAATTCGTGGATCGTTTGCTTTAACAGCAATCTTGGCTCGAGAACCTGGGTCACGCGCTCCATTTAATACTTCAATTAAACCTTCATTAATTTCAGGTACTTCTAATTCAAATAATTCGATTAATAATTTTGGAGATGTACGACTTAAGAATAATTGTGGACCTTTTGCATCGGGACGAACTTCACTTAAATAACCGCGGATACGATCACCAGCACGAACTAATTCTCGAGGAATCATTTGATCACGAGGAATAATTGCTTCTGCATTACTACCCAAGTCTAATATCACATTCCCACGATCAACACGTTTAACCACACCACTGACCATGCTTCCAACTTGGTCTTCATAAGCTTCAACGACTTTCTTACGTTCTGCTTCACGTACTTTTTGCACAATCACTTGTTTTGCGGTTTGTGCAGCAATCCGTCCGAACTCAATAGATGGTAATGGTTCTTCAATAAAGCCACCAACCTCGATACTTGGATCAGATTCTTTAGCATCTTTTAAATGGACTTGGCGGGTAGGAAATTCGACTTCTTCTTCGTCTTCAATCACTTCCCAACGACGAAAAGTATCGTAATCGCCCGTCTCACGATCAATATTGACTCTTGCTTCTATGTCTTCACGGTTACGTTTTTTAGTCGCAGTGGCCAACGCCGCCTCAATGGCTTCAAAGATAATTTCTTTGCTAACGCCTTTCTCATTCGAAACAACATCCACAACGGTAAGAATTTCTTTATTCATAATGTCAAAATCTTCAGTTTGTCCAAATTAAAATTTAATGTCTTAATAAAAGATCTGTTTAAATATTTTCCAGTGTTAATCGTACTAAATCGATGGAATCGACTGGCAAAGCAAATTCCTCAGCATTATCCAATATCGATAATGAAGTATCCGTCACACTCAAAATAGTACCTTTAAAACGCCGACGACCTTCGTGCTTGCGAGATAATCGTACTGCCACTTCACTTCCAATAAATCGTTCACATTGTTCAAGTGTAAATAAAACTCGATCAATTCCTGGAGATGACACCTCCAAGTTATATGCGGAAGGAATAGGATCTTCCACATCCAGCACGCCAACTAACTGCTGACTAACCTTCTGACAATCATTCACGTCAACGCCATCAGGGCCATCAATGTATACTCTCAAAATAGCCGGTTTGGATTGCGGCAAATACTCCAATCCCCATAATTCGAAACCTAATCCCTCAACCACTGGTTGTACTAATTTGGTCAAGTTTGGGTTTTGTCGAATCATTTTGCCTATATAAAACGTTACTTTATAAATAAAAAATGGGCTCAAAGCCCATTTTTTCAAAAAACAGCCCTACTTTCCTGGTAGGAATTTCAGCAATAAAAAAAGCCCATAATGGGCTTTATTCATTCCGTTACGCTCAATCCGTCCTTGCTGCTAATGCGCGTATTATAACGAGAAAACTCTTAATATAGCAATTACTTATACTTCATAGAAATTCATTCTTATGGAATAAGCAGAATTGCTTTAACTTATTGAGATTGTTATTAGAAACACAGGTTATTTTTGCTTATCTATTATTGATGCTTCCCAGCCTATCATGGCTGATTTACGAATATTGCCCCACATATAACCACCGATTTTACCGCTACTTTGAATCACTCTATGACAAGGAATAAGAAATGCCACAGGATTACATCCTATGGCAGTACCAACTGCCCGCGAAGCTGTTGGTCTAGCGATTTGTTCAGCAATACTGCCATAGGTAGTTAATTTACCCATTGGAATTTTTAGTAGCGTTTCCCAGACTTTTAGCTGAAACTCTGTACCTCTTAAATGCAATTTAATTTGATCGAGCTGTTTCCAGTCTTTTTGAAAAATAAACAGTGCATCTTGTTGAAACTTATCATGAAGCTGATGGTATTGTGCATTTGGGAAACGTTGTTTAAGGTCGGATAATGCCTGCTCTTCATTATCATTGAAAAACATATGACAAATTCCTTTTTCAGTTGAAGCCACAATCATTTTACCAAATGGACTTTCTGCAAAACAATAATTGATGGTGAGTTTCTCGCCGCCATTTTTAAATTCACCAGGTGTCATTCCTTCGATACTGACAAATAAATCATGCAAGCGACCTGTACTGGATAAACCAGTTTTATAAGCAGTGTCTAATAATGTTGCCTGTTCATTTTTCAATAGATTCTTAGCGTATTCAATACTTAGGTATTGCATGAATTTTTTTGGGCTGACTCCCGCCCATTCAGTAAATAAACGTTGGAAATGAAAAGGACTAAGACCAATTTCGGCAGCAATGTCATCTAATAAGGGCCGTTCTTTAAAATACTTTTCAATATATGCAATCGCCTGAGCAATGCGATAATAGTTAGTATTTTCTTGATCAGCCATTATAGGTTCTCTTACGTTTTATTAATCGATACACCACCATCGACTAACATTGAGCAAATATATGATTAAGTATCCTAAATTTGTTATTAAGAGAACACTTTATAAATTTTGTTCTTAGAGTTCGACCCGATTCTTGCTAAATTAATACAATTAAATTACAAACTTATTTGTCATATAAATAATATTTAAGCCGATTCTCCTACAATAACAACAGCTTGATTACCAACAGGAATTGGCTTTCCTCCATTAATACGAGCATATTCTTTTGCTTCCTTAAGATTAGAAAACCACTGGTTTGGATATCCCGTATTTTTAAGAAGTATTGAGTAATGTTCTGTTGTTATTGTTCTGCCCGCTATCATCTCTTGTTTATATTCAGCCCAATTATTATAACCGACTTCATATGCCAACATATTCAAGATATGTTTACGTTGAATAATTTCTCTTTTTCTATGTAATGCTACTAAAGAAATGTTTTTTAAAGTATTACTCGCAATTAATCTGCGTAAAACCGGCAAAGCGCATTGCAAAGACTCAGCTTTAGCGGCTCGATGTAATCGTTTCGCTTCTCTTAGTAAAAGATTGATTGATTCGGATTGAAGTGATGAATTTTTCATTTGCATATCGTCTCTATTTAATCGGGCCTACTCGCTATTGGACCTGAGAAGATATACAAGCTAATTGCTTGCTTTAAGAAAGATGGTACATACGCTTTCGCGAGGCAGGCTTCCATCCAAAGCCGTATGCGAGATTATAGTTAGGTTAAAATCGTATGCAACTAAAAAGTAGTTTAATTCATACTCATCATTAAAAAACCACAGAACGCAGCATTATTAGGTGCTACGGAATCATCGACTTGTTCTCTCATTGATAAAATAACATCGCGATAATTCTCATAGAACTCCCAAGTGGGTTGAGGTTTGTATGTTAAATTTTTCAATTCGAAATATTCTATAACCCCTTTTGCAGTTGTCGGTTTAATAAACACTTCATCATCTGGTTTATAATAATTTGGAATCACCGTCACTAATGACCACTTAGCCAGTTTATAAGGAAGCAATACATCAATTAGTGTTTCAAATCCTCTTTTTTGACTGCCATGTAAAAACGATTTTAGGCCTTTTGATAATTGCTCTCGTTCTTCGTCACTTGCTTGATAAACAGTATCTCGAAACTTTGGTTTCTCAAACATTGATACCATTGAAGAACGACTGACCATTTTGACCATGTATTCCGCAATGATAGATGAATCAGAAAAATTCTTTTTCTTAAAGTTTTCTTGAGCCATCTCAATCATCTGAGTCATTTTATGTTTTTTGCCTAAAGCTTGTAAGTCAGGCGACTCAAAACCTAAAGGATGCTTTTTTAAAAATAACTTCTCAGCATCTTTTAATTTCTTCTTATTCATATTAATTAAATTATCCTTCTAAAAAATATTAAAAATAATAAGACAATCTAATTTGCGCAAAGTCATCATTATTTAAAAAAGCAAATTGAGTATTTGAATCTATGCCATTAAACATCCTGGCATCTGCTTCGATTTTTAAATGTTCATTAATACGATGTGATGCTTCAACAACACTAATACTACCATTACCACGAGTATCCATAGTCACACCGGCTAATATTTCAGTATCAGAAATATTATTTAACACATAACGAAAACCAATAAACACATCGTCATCAAAAAATGTTATAGGTGCTTCTTCATCTCGTCCATCATGATGATATTCAACTAACAAACCTAAATCATGATCGGTTTCAAAAATTCCAAACAAGGTATATTCAACACCACCTGATAACGCGATAAAGCTATCGCCTTGTCCTTCACGATATAAACTTTCTAGTTTTACTAACCAAGCATCATTTGTGTATTGAAGATCGAGCGATGTTTGATTGATTGTTTCATAAAAAGGAACGAATAAGCCATTTTCAAATTGAAATACAGGTTCTCTTCCTGTGCCATGAAACTGCGCAAGACCAATATCCCAATTACCAAAATAATGTTCATAACGTAAAGCAATATTTGGATACCATTCTTCAGCATTCTCTTCATAACGAGCCGCGTCATCATCAACAGTAACTGCAGGTCGTAACCTACCTTCACGACCAGGAAAAGTCCTTTCACGAAAATACGGTAAATAAAAAGCTCGAAGTGTTCCCCAATCGTGAAACGACGCAAATTGAAACATGGCTTGTCCCAATCTATCTTCTTCATCAACGTCTTCTACAGCATCCACTTGATTTAAGGTATCAACTAACTTTCGCGATTCAATCACTCCCCAAAAAACACGACTCATACCTACACGCAGTTCCCAATCATTATTTGCATATGTCCAATCAGCCTGTCGCACATCAAAGTGCGAGCGTTCAGCATCAACTGGATCATAACGGTAAAATAATTTTGCTATGAAAGAATGGTCACCATTTTCGGAACGACTGATATATTCTGGTTCTATAATTAATGAAGGTACAGAACCCTCTTTTTGTCCAGAAAATTGTTCGCTCGAAAAAAATTGTCTGTGTTCAGCTGCAATGAAGCCGGAGAGTTCTCCGGCTATTGAAATTCCTGTATGCAATATAAGGAATAAAAAAATTATGAATGATTTAACGTACACGTTTTAATGCTGCTTTATCAAAGTCTTTATCTGTCAAACCTGTTTTAAACTGATAATTTTCAAACAACAAATCTGTACTTTTTCCTGTTTGATGATTCACCATTTTCCAACTATCTGCACGCCAATGTTTATCTAAATATTCACTATAAGAATGATATGTTTGAGTTTTCAGTAATTCATCCTTTCGATCATAAAAATCAATTCTATCGACTCGAAACTCTTCAGTATCAACCCAAACGATTCGTTTAGTATATCCAGAATGTTTGTATTTAGGCGTTGATGTCAGTTTAAAACATTCTGTTCCCAGAATAGGACAAGGCTCTAAACCATCATAACGCCAAGCATATTTACCAACTTCGTTACCGGTAATATCTTCATAAGCAAATTCGGAACCCACAAAAGGACCCGATTTATTTTTAGAAGAAATCCTTTTTACTCGTTTCACAGCAGGTAAATATAACCACTGATCATCTGCTTCCAAGATATTGGCATGCGATACTAATGCGGTACCATTGATATCACGTGGATTAAAAAAGACTAACATTGATTTGTCGCCAATATCTCTTGGTTGACGTTCAAAAATGCGAGCTTCCATTTCTCGACGGTTTTCACCACCGTGTGCATTTTTTAAAATCATTTGCATCTTTGAAACCTGACTTTCAAAACCTAAATCACGATTATCGAATTCAACTGCGATAGCTTCACCAATTTCTTCAGGACTACCGGCCTTAATTAATTCATCTTTACTGACTTCTGCATAGGTATTTGCAGAAAGTAATGCAGCAAATAATGTAGTGCTAATAAAATTATGTATTTTGTAGTGCTTCATTTTGTACACCCTTTTTAAAATAATTACGTATATCTTCAATTAAAATTAATAATGGAGGTAATAATAAAAAATCGAGGAATAATGCCGAGCTAATGACTATTCCAACTAATAAACCCAGATATGAATTCATTTGGAATCCTGATTGCGCTAATACAATAAATCCACCCACTAAGATCACTGTTGTCATAAATAAAGCCGAACCAACTGTATGAAAGGCATAACGAATCGCTTGTCTTGCATCAAGATGTTTTTCACGTCGTGCACGAATGTATTTAGAAAGAAAATGGATCGTATCATCCACAATGATCCCAAGACACACAGCAAACGCAAATGCTACTGCCATGTTAATTTGTCCAATTAACATGCCCCAAAAACCAAAGCCTAATACTAGCGGCATAAGGTTAGGTACTAATGAAAGAATCCCCATCGAAAAACTTCTTAAAGCAACTAGTATAATGCCGGAAATTAGCACTAAGGATAAAATATTACCGCGAACCATTGAGTTAATATTACGTTCAGATATGAATGAAAACATAACCGCAGGACTGGTTGCTTCAGATTTCATATAACTCGGAGCGTTATCATCTAACCATTTTTCTGTACGTGCTTTAAACGCACGCCCTTCTTTGGTTGATAAATCTTTGATCGTCACGGTTACTCGTGTTGCACTCTTATCGATGTTAACGCGATCATTTAAATCTAAACCATATGGCAATGAAAACTCATAGAGTAATAAGTATTGCGCAGCCATATCTTGTCGATCTGGAATTCGATACATCGTTTCATCATCAGCATGCATATTTTTGTTTAAACGTTTAAATACATCTGACATAGAAAATACATGATCGACTTCTGGTTGTGTACGTAACCAATCTGTAAACTCAGAAAGGTTTTGGAGGTATTCTGGCTGTGTAATTTGCTCAGGACCTTTTGAAGGTACCGAATATTCGAAGGTGTATATACCACTTAGATTTTCCATCATGAATTCGGTATCAGGTCTGAACGATATAGAATAATCAAAGTATTGAACGAATTGATCATTAATCTCTATTTTAGAAATCATTGAGCCTATCAATGCAGTCAATAATACTGATACTACTAATAAAGCACGATTAAACTTAACAACAAAGTCTGCAAAACGTTCCATTAAGCCATATTCATTCTCTTTTCTCGGTTTAAAATTAAGTGGTAACAACATTAATAACGCAGGTAATAAAAAGACAGAGAAAACAAACGCAGCACCAATACCAAACGCCGTCATATTACCTAAATGCCAAAACGGAGGACTATCCGAAAAGTTAAGGCTTAAAAAACCGATGATAGTCGTTACTGAAGTTAAGAATATAGGTTGAAAATTAATACGCATTGAATCAACAAGAGCGTCTCGTTTACTCAATCCTGCATGCATCCCTTTTATAACTGAAACTACGATATGAATAGAATCTGCGATGGCCAATGTTAAGACAATAGTGGGAGTTAAAGCCGATGGAGGAGTTAAGGGGAAGCCCATCCAACCACCAAAGCCCATAGCAGCCATCGCAGAAAACATAATAATAATGAGTGTTGCAAACGTTGCTGAAACAGAACGAACCAATACAACCATAACAACCAATAACATAACAAACATCATCGGCATTAATTTCGACATATCCTGCATTGAATTTTCCATGAACGCATTGTTCATAAATACCATTCCAGAAGGATGGATTTCTATTTCAGGATATAGCTCTTGATACTTTGCAACTAATTCACGTGCGGCTGCTGCAACTTCTGGTACTTCAGTCATTTTTTTACGTGGAAGGTTAATTAAAACATTAACACCTGTTGCCGTAGCTTGTTTATTAATTAATTTACCACTGAGGATTGGTTCTTTAAGAGCAATTTGTTTTAACTCATCTAATTCTTGTTGAGTCTTTTGACTCGGATCACCCTCAACTAAATCTAAAACTGTTAGATCATCACCTTCGGCATACGAATGTTGGAAATTAGTGATCGAATCAACTCTTTGTGAGTAAGGTAATTTCCAACCATCTGCTGTTAAATCCTGTACTAACTGTAAAATCCTTGGTTGAAAAACATCGCCCTCTTTGGCTTTAATGGTAAAAAGAACGTTGTCTGTTTTTATATAAACTTTTTCTATTTGATCAAATGCTTCCATTTGCGGATTAGCATCCGAAAAAAACACTCGATAATTGGTATTAAATTCCAAATGTTTCCCACCACTGCCTACTAATCCAATCATAAGTAAACTCATGAGTATGACTAAAAAGGGGTGATTAAGAATAAAGTTTGTATAACGTTTGAGTGTATTCGCCATTAAGATGTCCTAATTAATGTAATTTTTGAATCTGTTATTTTCTAAGTTCGAAATAAATATCTTGTTTAGGAAACTTTGACATCGCATTTATAAACGAAGGTCGTGATTCCATTGCTTGTTTCCATTCGAGAATTCTTGGAAAACCACTGATATCAATAGAGGTAAGATCCGTAGTGTGAATAAAACTAAATGCTATGATATCTGCAATGCTGATTGTTTCCCTGCATATAAAAAAATATTTTGCTAATTGCTGCTCTAGGATTGGTAATTGTTGCGTTAAATATTCTCCAGCTTCATCCAACTTTGATTGGTTAGGTTCACTCTCTAAAAAAGTTGGTTTAAAACATTCTTCAAAAAGATAAACCGTTAACCAACGACCGGCATGATAACCCATAAAATCTATCCATTGATTTATCACTGCTCTAGCCTCTGGTGTATTTGCATACAGTTGTTGTCCATACTTTTCTGCTAACAATCTCACTATTGAATTACTTTCGAAGTAAAAAACCCCATCAAGTTCAATTGCTGGAACTTTCCCTAATGGATGTCTCTCTATGTGTTCGGGTGATTTATGAGCCCCTGATGTAATTTCCATTAAATCAAGTTCATAGTCGAGACCTACTTCTTCCGCAGCCAGCACTACTTTTGTTAAATTCAAGGTAGGAAAACTGAAAATCTTCATCTATTATTCTCTAAAGTTACTTTTATTTTGCAAGTAAGTTAGACTATAACAATATTTACTTGTGATTTGCAAGTATATTAATCGTGATATTATAGAAAAGATGACTAAAAAAACTTTGAAAGACAGTAAACCAGATTGCCATAAATCTCGTTCAGCATGCGCTATCGCCAATGGCTTAGAACTGATTGGTGACCGTTGGACGATGCTTATCTTAAGAGATTTAATGTTTACTAATCGTAATGAGTACGGTCATTTATTAAATTCTGGAGAAGGTATTGCTACCAATATTCTTTGTGAGCGTCTCGAAAGACTACAACAATATAAGTTAATCGAAAAAAAGCCTCATCCGAATCATGGAAAAAAAGTGATTTATGAACTGACTGATATTGGTCGTTCTTTCGCGCCAGTCCTCATTGAATTTGCCTTATGGTCAGAAAAAACATTTCCGAATTCATATATCCCAGAACAGGCAAAAGATCTTATGACCAATGATAAAGAGAATTTGATAAAGCGGATTTTAGCTGGTGAAACAATTTTTAAATTGGATTTGTAATAAACTTTTAAAATAAATTATTAAGAACAATCTCATTGCCAATCACGAATCATTTCGCCTAAACGTTTAAGTGCAGATTTTCTAGATTCATCCCATGCATGTAAAAAACTTATCCTTAAAAAATTATTGTATCTGTCTTGTGCAGTGAATAAGCGACCAGGGGCAATAATGATGCCCTCCTCTCTGGCTTTTATATATAAGTCCAAGGTATATACATTAGTAGGAAGTTCAAGCCAAAGAGCTAAGCCACCTTTTGGTTGACTGCAACTAATGTAATTGGGTATCAAGGTTGGTATTAAACTCAAAAGTTCATGACACTGATGTTTAAGTGTTTGTCTGAATATTCTTAAATGTCTATCGTAACCTCCCTCTTCTAAAAATGCGCTAACACCTCTTTGTAATGCCACACTTGATGATAGAACTGTAATAAGTTTAAGCCGCTTAACTTCTTTCATAAAATTAGCAGTGACTATGCAACCAAGTCTTAAATCTCTGGATAAACTTTTTGAAAACGAAGAACAGTAAATAACAATGTCATAAGAATCATACGATAATAAAGTTCGAGGACGTTGCATATCAAACATCAGCTCGCCATAGATATCATCTTCAATAATTGTCATATTATGTTTATGGGCAATCTCTATAATTTCTAGTTTATTCTTTTCCGGCATTTGGGCGCCTGTAGGCGTTGCGAAATTAGGCGTAACAATCAACGCTTTAATTTCCCAATGCTCCAATGCCAAACTTAGAGCCTCAGGACTAAGACCCGTTTCTGCGGAGCAAGGTAACTCAATCACTTGTAAACCGAGTAACTCAAGTAATTCTAATACACCATAAAAACCAGGAGACTCAACAGCAACAACATCCCCTCGCGAAGTACAGGCCATCAAGGCAAGCAACAATGCATGCTGACAACCTGAAGTAATCATGACTTCATCTGACCGGACACTGCCTCCCCCATAACCAATTCTTTGCGCTAATTGTTCTCTTAACGATTCCACTCCCATTGGTTCATCATAATAATAAAGATTTTTCCCACTTGATTGGCGGTTAGCTCGACTTAAACAACGCTTAAGAGATTCATTAGAATTTAAATCGTTATTTTTTGGCAAAATATCGAAGGCAGCCCCTTGTTCCATGATATCAACGAAGACCTGAGCAGCTGATGCAAATACTGGTTTCGATACTGGGCTACTTGGCGAAGGAGCTTTTAGTTGAGTTTCATTTGAATAAACAACGTAATAACCCGAGCGTGGTCTGGCGGCGATGAATCCATCGGCTTCTAATCGTGTATAGGCATTGATAACCGTTGATTTCGAGACTTTTTTCTCGGCGCATAAACTTTTAATACTGGGCATGCGTTCACCCATCTTACGTTGGCCGGAATATATTTCATCGCGCAAATGCTGTTCGAGTTGACGGTATTTATGCGTTTTCATGGGTACAGTTCCATAAAAATAGTTAGGTACAGAATAACTGTAACCAGAACTGACCCTATAAACAAATGTTTTTTTATATCTGTACTTATTTATAGACAGAACATAAACTGTTTATGAATTAAAAATTTTACAGGCTAATTAAGATGGCAGAACAAAAAGACCCAACATTCTTTCAACTCGCACACAGTATTTTAGCTGCCTTTATTGGCGTGCAAAACCGAGAAAATTATGAACGGGATGAAGCGTTTATAGAAAAAAAAGGTATTAAATACTATGTGATACTTGGCTTTGCATTCGCATTTATTTTTCACTTAATTCTGTACTTCTTAGTGAAAGTAATTATTGCCAATGTTAGTTAAATTTTTGTAGCTAAAACATATGTTGTTAATAAGTTGACCGCTTTTCTTTCTATAGAACAGTAGCAGATATATTAAACTAAGCAGTTGCAGTTTTTATAGAATCTTGTTTCAAAGCTTTTGAAAACTCTTTTGCTTCAACTGGCTTACTAAATAAGTAGCCCTGCATATAATCACAATCCCACTCTTTCAATTGTTGGTATTGCTCATCTGTTTCAACGCCTTCAGCAACTATTCGATAATTTAATTTTTTAGATAAGTCCACGATCAATTTTACGATATCTTTAGCATTATCAGATGCATTCATATCTCTAACAAATGATTGATCAATTTTAAGCACATCGATTGGGAAACGTTTTAGATAAGATAATGATGAATAACCCGTTCCAAAATCATCTAAAGCGATAGTAACACCTATATGTTTTAACATATTTAAAATTTTAATTATTTCTTCAGGGTTGATAGCTGCTACTTCTTCTGTTATTTCCAGCTCTAACATATAAGCAGGCATTTTAGTTTTAAGTAAAATTGATTTAACAATTTCAGGAAATTTTGGATCTCTAAATTGAAGCGCAGAAATATTGACTGCGATGGGTGATGGCTCTAAACCTTGCTGTTGCCAACTACTCCATTGTTCACATGCTTTTTCAAGCACCCAGTTGCCGATACGAACAATTAATCCACTTCTTTCTGCGATAGGTATAAATATATTAGGCCCTATCATTTTACCATTTGAATTCCATCTTAATAACACTTCTGAACCAGAAAGTTCACCCGAGACAGCATGTACTTTTGGTTGAAAATAAAGAGAGAGTTCATCTTTATCTATTGCTCTACGAAGGGCGCTATCTATATCAACATACTCTTTAATTTTCTCACCCATATGTTCCGTGTAAATATTAAAACAATTTCCACCATCTTGTAGAGAAATATTCAATGCCGCATCCGCTTCACGTATTAAATCTACTTTTTCTTTATCGTAATTATTATCAACAGCTATACCAATACTAAAACTACACGTTAACTCAATATCATCCATAATAATTCTTGAGTTTTGAATATTTAATAACTTATTAGCAAAATTTGAAATCGAATCAGCATCAAGATTTTTTGATGCATGTATTAACCATGAAGTTGTTCTAAATTTATATAATCTAAAATTATTTTCATCGCCAATTAAAATATCTGTTAACCAATTTGAAATTTCTTGAACTAAACGCTCTCCAACCAAATACCCGAAACGTCCTGTTATCAATTTATATTGATCAATAGTCACTAAAAAAATAATTTGATTTTCAGAGTTATTAAATTCAATCAGTTCCGAGGTTGTTTTTTCAAAATTCGATTTATTTGGAAGATTCGTGTTTGGATCAAAATAAGCAAGTTGATAAAGTTTTTCTTGATCTTTGACGCGTCCATAGAGAACAAAAACAAGGTAAGCTAATACTAAAGAAAGACCAATAACAAATATTATTTGCAGACTATTTAATGTCGTTATTTCATCAAGAGTCAGCGTACTATTTTTCTCTACATTTTCTCTAATATCTTCTCTCGTAGCATTTAACAATTTTGTTATTTCATTAGAGCTTTTTTGTGAATCGTATAAATGTTGGCGTAATAGATCCCAATCACGATCGGATTTAGACATTTCTTGATCGAAATTATTTCCATGCTGCTCAAACTCTAGAAGATTATCTAGCAATTTAAGTTTCACATCATTTTCGAACAGGACGGAATTATCGGATATGAATGTTCGAATTAATTTAATTTGTTCAACATTTAAGTCATAAAACTTTTTATCAATATTTGCATAATATCGATGTAAGTTTATAACTGAATCACTGACAAACTTTTCGAGATCAGCAATCTTTTGTAAACCTGTTATATGAACATTAATCAGGCTTTCAGTTTTTGTAGAAACTGATTCAACTGAACGTAAATTTTCTCTAATAATGTATATTGAAAAGATAATAACTAATGACAAGACAGCCATTAGTACTTTTACAATATTGGATTTATTGTATTTTGGAACCATCAAAATTCCATTATCAAATGATATAATCTATCCATTATCGACCTATATATGTAATTCTTTAGAACCATGCCAGAACCTTTTAAAAATGAATTCAACCCGAAAATGATTGCTCAAATGGGAGAACATCTACAACGTGCATGGCCTGAATTCAATACAAAAGAATATATCAAAACTGCCACAAAAAACTTAGAAAATCTAGAGTTGAAAGAACGCCTTGTAAACATAGCAGAGGCATTAACGGTCTATCTTCCGGATGATTTTGAGCACTCTGTTTTTATTTTACTGAAATCACTGGCGCCATATAATGAAGATTGGCAAGCAGGAAAAGAACTTGGCATTACAGGCTGGGGAACACTACCGCTTAATCATTATGTTAGCCAAAATGGTCTTCAGCATTTTGATACATCGATGGCTTTTTTTAAGGAAGTTACCTCGCGTTTTAGCGCAGAATTCGATATCCGTTTTTTCTTAATCGATGACCAAGAACGTACACTTAAGTTATTAAGCTCTTGGACAAAAGATCCGAATCATCATGTTCGCCGCTTAGTATCCGAGGGAACTCGGCCTCGCCTTCCTTGGGCGATGACGTTACAAACTTTTATTGATGACCCTGCTCCTATTTTACCTCTACTTGAAGCACTCAAAGATGATGATGAAGAATACGTACGCCGTTCAGTGGCCAATAATCTAAATGACATCGCGAAAGACCATCCAGATCTTGTTGCTGAGATTGCAAAAAAATGGCTGAAAAACGCTGATAAAAATAGACAGCGACTTGTGAAGCATGCCTGCCGAACACTTATAAAAAAAGGCCATAAAGACGCATTAGATGCTTTAGGATATGGCCCACCAAACGTTATTTTAGAAGACTTAGTTATTCAGACACCTGAAGTCAAATTCGGTAATACATTGATTTTTGATTTAGTAATAAAATCAACTTCAAATAAGGCACAAGACCTTATTATTGATTATGCAATTCATCACCGCAAAGCAAACGGCAGTACATCACCCAAAGTTTTCAAATGGAAAAATATTTCTTTAAAACCTTCTGCGACATTAACTACAACAAAAAAACATGCCATAAAGCCAATCACAACACGTACCTATTATAGTGGTATTCATAGTGTAGAAATTTTTGTGAATGGTGTTTCGTTAGGACGTAAAGATTTCGAGTTAAGTATGAGCTAAAAATTATAACTCTCGCGCACTATTATAAATTGGTTCACCTATTTGCAAACTCATCTTTTGCTAAAACAAACCAAGAAATAACTTGTCTGGTATAATCTTCTCCGTATAACTTAACAAACTTTTTTGTTTCTTCGCTCTTTACATTATTAAGTGTCACTATACGTTCTTCTATATATTTTTTAGTCAAAGGAATACCACACTTCACAGTTATACAATGTTTCCAATCTTCGTAATTTAATGGAAATAAATCATCTTTAGCCATTATGATTTTGCTCTCTTTGGTTTGCTCAATACATCTTCAAATAAAAAGTAATCTCTGAAATTTGTTGTTTTTTTTAATGAACAACAGACTAGTCAGACATATACCGATATGTAATATATTAAAGTGTGCGCGGGATCTGCGACGAATGATGATGCAAGATTGGATTGGGTTTCGAAAGATCAATCACGTAACTAAATCTAGCTTCAAAAATAAGTGGTTCTTCGTCAACGTTAAAACGCCATGTATAAATACCACCTATAACAAATAATTCATTACTCATTTTTTGAGTCAGTAAGGTCTTTTCATGCAAAGCAATACTCAATGCTTCACGACTACCAAGCTTTTCAAAATATTCTCTTAGTTTTTCTGGACTATTCAATAATCTGTTAGAGAATGTTGGAATCAATACAGCTTGGTCATCGTATAAACTCAGTAAGCCTTCAACATCACCTTCATTAACTCCTTGCATCCATTTTTCCATTACATCATTTGCTGTTTCGAACATATTTTCTCCTGGGTAATTAAATTTATATTGTTGGCTACAAAACACCATTGGTAGCATATTTAATAAATGTTATGATATAACATAACATTTTATAGAACAACTTAACTCAAATCTTAAAAATGATAATTAATTCATATAAATACAAGCCTAATTCAAATATTGCTTGCATGCCAAACCCTCATAAAAATCCATTTTTAACAACAACAGGCACTTAAAAAATGTTAACTCGACTAGCCGGAGGACGACTCTTCGACCCAACACAAAACATGGACGATGTTGTGAACGATTTATATATACGTGATGGATATTTTGTCGAAGCACCTACTAATGGTGAACAAATCGATCAGGATATTGATATCAGTGGTTGTATTGTTATGGCCGGCGCAGTTGATATCCACTCTCACATTGCTGGTGGTAATGTAAACAACGCACGCCTTCTTTTACCTGAATTGCAACTTGCTGCAACTATTAGAGGCGGTAAATTGCTGAAAAATGGACGCCATGTCGGTGGATGGACTGCTAAAGGTACTGGTGTTCGTTATGCAAAAATGGGGTACACCACTGTAGTTGAACCAGCAGTATTACCATGCAACGCTATAGCTGCACATTTAGAGATGGCAGATATTCCCATCTTGGATACTGCGGGGCTTGCTATCCTAGGTAATGACGACTACTTATTAAGTCTTCTTAGAGCTGGTGCCTCCCAAGAAGCGATCAATCAACATGTAGCTTGGACATTAGACGCCACACGTTGCTTAGGTCTGAAGGTAATCAATGCTGGCGGTGTTGCTGCATTTAAAGAGAATGTTCGAATATACAGTTTTGATGATGAGGTTCCATACTACGGTGTAACTTCTCGCAAGATTGTACAAGCTCTTCAAAGAGCAGTAGTCGAACTTGGTGTTCAACATCCTTTGCATGTTCATTGCAATAACTTAGGTGTTGCCGGTCAAGGTATTGATACTCTCATAGAAACTATTGAAGCTGCCGAAGGCATGCCTATGCATCTTGCTCACGTACAATTCTATGCTTATGGCCAAGAGGGTTCATTAGAGTTTTCTTCTGCAGCATCTAAATTGATCGATGCTTGGCAGAAACATCCCAATATTACTATGGATGTCGGTCAGGTACTATTTGGACAAACAGTAACTATATCATCAGACCTACTTGCTCAATTTAACAATCGTTCGGTCGCTAAACCCGCCAAGTCCGTTTTTACAGAATTAGAATGTGAAGGCGGCGGCGGTGTCGTACCCTATGAATACCGTGAACTCAATTTTGTAAATACACTACAATGGGCAATCGGTCTTGAATTGTTTCTACTTGCTGATGATCCTGCGCGTATCTTCTTTACCACCGATCATCCAAATGGTGCACCTTTCACACGTTATCCTGAATTGTTCCATTTATTGATGAGTGCGGATTATCGTGCTGAAGTAATGTCGAGACTCAATCAAGAAGCATTAGCAATGACACTACTACCAAATTTAAAGCGTGAATATTCACTTCATGAGATTGCTGTTATGACACGAAGTGCTGCTGCTCGTTTAATGGGTTTACATGATCGTGGAAGTCTAGCACCTGGTTGCATAGCAGATGTTGCTGTATATAAACCACAGAAGAATATCGCAAAAATGTTCGCCTCAGCACATACGGTTTTTAAATCAGGACAACAAGTAGTCATTGATGGCAAAGTAATCGATACACCAAGTGGTCGTGGCTTACATACCCTGCCCGCTTATGATCGCAAGCACATTGAAAATAAACTTGAAGACTATTATTCACGCTATATGACTGTACAGCTGGGTAATATGTGTGTCGAACCTGGATTCGATGATGCTGTTGGAAATGAACGTTTTGTTAACGTACCTGTGAGCGCGTAGTAACATAACAATATAAAAGGTAT
Organism: Gammaproteobacteria bacterium; assembly: GCA_965243205.1. GTDB lineage: Bacteria > Pseudomonadota > Gammaproteobacteria > Eutrophobiales > Eutrophobiaceae > CBDEUK01. The sequence continues at coordinate 132,492 of CBDEUK010000002.1, read as the reverse complement.
ATATTAAAGTATTAGTAGTCTATTTAACCAATATATAATCTTCTAAAATTGCTTCATAAAATTCATATAGTGGTTCAACAGATTGTTCTAATCTCATTCTTAGTAAAGCACCTTGCCAAGTACTAAAAATTATATTTGTCATTTTTTCTGGCGATATATCATCACGTATGATTGCTTCTTGTTGCGCAGAAGAAAGTGCTTTTGTAATCAATGAACAATAATCATCTACTGCCTTCATAAGTGATTTTCTACCTATCTCACCATCAATAGTTAACTCACCCATCATGTCACCTAAAAGACAGCCCGTTTCAAGATTAGACTTTTCCATATCATCTATTAACGATGAAAAATATTTCTTTAGCGCTTCATAACCATTAAGACCTGGAGTATTGATGTTCTTTTCTAGATGTTTAATGAAGGGCTCAATATAATGAGTTATAGCACTCGCTAAAAAATCTTCTTTGCTATCAAAGTAAGCGTAAAACGAACCTTTAGGGATTTTTACATTATCAAGAATTTCTTTCACTCCTGTACCATGATATCCATGTTTCATGAACAGACGAACGCCTTCGTCGAGAACTTTTATTTTCTTGATTTCTTTTTTATCCATTACCATATTGAGAACGTACTACTGATTACTTAAATTAACTTAGAAGATATTATCACTCTTATAATACTAACTATCTAATAAAATATAATATCAGTAATAATATTCTTTTAAGCCATTTACTACCATTCCAATTCAGTAAATGTTTTACTCACATTGCGACGATGATTTTCTTCATGCAAAAGCCATTTCTTTTTCTCTTCACTCAATACTGTCTCAATAATGTCTTCCATAAAAGCACCTCGATCGATTTCCTTTTCCACTTCATCATGTAATGATTTTAAATATGCATACTGACTTTTAGCAGCACTAGGCCATTTGGCAGAGACAGGCCCATGCCCTGGGATCACTAACTTAAAATCTCTTTGCTTCAATTCTTCCATAACTGATAACCATCCTTTAATACTGCCATCAATAGCAGGAATTCGTTCCATAAATAGTAAATCAGATAACCAAAGAGTATTTGTATTGATATCTATGATCGTTAAATCTGTATCGGTATGAGCTCTGTGGTAAGCGGTTAATACTATTTCTCTATTACCAAGATCTAGATTCATAGTATTTTCGACTTCAATGTCAGGTTTAACGATTACATTTTCAATATTTTCTTTGTCAATAAAGTGACTAAATTGTTCTAGAAAGAATTCTTTATTGTATTCAAGTTCTTCAGCAAGTCCTTTATGTCCTACAAACTTAACTTTTGTATCTTTAAATGCAGCATTTCCTAATACATGATCATAATGAATGTGTGTATTTATGACATAACAAATCGGAACATCACTGATTTTATTAATTTCTTTTTTTAAAAGCTCACCTATTTTATATGAACCTCCAGTATCTATAACTGCAATACATTCTGAACCAACTATAAATCCTATATTCGCAATATCATCTGCATGTTCTTCTTCAAAACCCAAATGCATCCCTGCATGTACATAAATTCCATCAGCGACTTCCGTTAGATTTAAAGTATTACCTTCGTTTGCAAATACAAAACCTGTTGAAATACACAATACAAAAGAAATTAATTTAAATAACATAAGAAAATCTCATCTATTTTAAGTATTCAATATTTATTCTGCAGTTGTTGGATCAATAATATTTCGAATTTCAGATATTGAATTAACCGGGAAACCACCTTGTTCAGCATGTTCACGTATCACTTCTTTGTCAGGCGCTATATACACACAATAAATTTTGTCATCACTTACATAACTTTGTTGCCACTGAATCTGTGGGCCTAGGTCTTTTAGAATTGAGCATGATTTTTGGGAAATACCCTGTAAATCGCCTGATGTTAATTTCCCAGCGTCTGGAATATCTCGTTCAATAATATATTTAGGCATTTGTTTCTCCTCATACTATAACTAATTATTATTTAAAGAATTTTATGTACAGAAAATAGAATTAATAAAAACGTTTTATACAAACCGTATTTGAAATTCTAATTCGTTAAAAACATTATAGACGACCGGTCGTATTTTTCAATAAAAATTTATTGTTAATTTTTAGGAATCTATAATTCAGTAAATGATTGAAATACTAATTAAGTATATTTATAGGAGTCAGTTAATAAAAAACTCTTTGGACTACCCAATAAATAGCTAAGAGTGAAATTATGCAGGCAAATATCTTTGTGGTGATTTCATATAATTTTTCATTCTTATTTAGAAGAATTAGCAAAGGAACAACCAAAACTAAAATTAATACTTGTCCTATTTCTACTCCAACATTGAAGAAAAGAAGTGATGAAAGGTATTTATCAGCTGGGATCTGTAAATCCGAAAATACTCCAGCGAATCCCAATCCATGAAACAAACCGAAAACAAAAATTACGCTAAGCCTGCTATGCATTTTTTGAAAAAATGTAATGTGTTTTAAAAATACCGTTGTTATAGCCATATACGCTATGGAAAAAGCTATGATTGGCTCAACAATTCTTCCTGACAAAGTCAGTATGCCGCTTCCAGCTAAAATAAGTGTCAATGAATGAGCGATTGTAAATGTGGTTACCATGGATAAAATTTTTCTCCACGGTAAAAGTATCAAAACAAGTGAAATTACAAATAAAATATGATCTAGACCTATGAGAATATGCTCTACACCCAGAATGGTAAAATCTCGAGCATTTTTAAGGAAAGATCTGTTTTTATCTCTTGTTGATAGAATTAGTCTCGCATCATCAGTAATATTCTGAATTGTTTTATCTTTGTTAATTTTTTCCTCTAACAAATCAATGACTTCAGGACTATTTATATATAACGGAGGTCCATAAAGCTCCTCTAGATTCCCGTAAGTTTTCAACATGAAATTGTTTATCTCCTCTTTTGTGGCATTTGGATTTTGTTTTAAAAATTCCATTACCTCAGGAGGGAATATAGGGTGTGCATAAGATGTGTTTGTACTTTTAAATGTACAAAAAAAGACTAAGAGCAATATCAATGTTTTACTGATCGAAGCATTCATACGTACATCGTCATCTGATTTGGACATATTATTTGCAAAGATTGTTTTGTTTTCTCAGAGAATTCTGTAGATGGATCGCTGAGGTCACGCTACCGCCTCACCTGTTTGTGACTGTTGGAAGATATCCAATGTTTTTTTGATAACATCCCGCCCTACATCCTGGGTGATAAACACCAAGTGCGAACGACGATCCTCGCTGGGCCAGGCTGGAAGTGGAACAGGCGGATGGAAGACATGTTGCACTCCATGCACGACGATTGGCTGATCATATTCTTTAACATTGATAATGCCTTTAACACGTAGAATGCGAGTACCGACAAAGACACTCATCAACCCTAACCAGGCAGACAATACCTGTTTCGAAATCGGTTCCTCTAATACGAAGCAAAAAGAATTAATATGATCGTCGTGACGATTCACATCATGATGATGGTGTCTATCGCCATGGTCGTGGTCATGACTGTGTTGTTCATGATGCTCTGATGATGCCTCAGCGTAGGCTTCTTGCTTAAGCCAACGCTCAACATCTGGTGTTTTACCATGTCCTGAAAATAATCCTAGATCCAACACCTGCTCAGGTGCGACTTTACCATTATGCACTTCATATCTTGGCGCAGCGGGGTTGATATCATCGAGACGTCTAAGTAATGCCATTTTTTGTTCATCGGTAGCAAGATCAGACTTGGTCAACAATAGCGAATCAGCTACGGCCGCCTGTTTGATAGCTTCACTATGCTCATCAAGTGTGTTCGAACCTGTCGCCATATCAATAGTCACTGCAATACCGTCGAGACGATATCTTGGAGCAATATGCGGATGGGTCATTAATGTATGAACAATTGGCGCGGGATCGGCCAGTCCAGTAGTTTCGATCATGACACGCTTGAACTGGCGTTGACTGTTGCGCGAAAAACGCCAGATGATTTCTCGCAATGTTTTAACGAGATCACCACGGATAGTGCAACATAGGCAACCGCTGCTCATCTCCATCACCAAGTTTTCTGTACTGTGGGCGACCAGTAAATGATCCAGTGCCATCTCACCAAACTCATTAATAATGACTAATGTATCAGCTAGTTCTGGCTGACGTACTAGGTGATTAAGCGCAGTCGTTTTGCCGCTACCAAGGAAACCGGTTAGTAGAGTAACAGGTATTTTTTCGGGCTGTTGTTGTATAGAGACTTCAGAGTTCATTGTCATACTCGTAAATTCTTAAGGTTAAAAATATTCAGCTCTCAGTCTGTACTCGCTTGGCGCAGGTAGCACATTGACCACGAACCTCAATCACAGTGTTTTCAATAACAAAAGCATGGCTCTTCGCCCAGCGTCTCAAACCCACATCTTTGACTGCAAATTCGTCTGCTTGTCCACATGTGTCACAAATAGAGAAAGCTGTAAAACCGCTCTCACAATCGTTGGGGTGCGAGCAGGCAATGTATGCATTCAACGTTTCCAGCCGGTGTACCAGACCATGTTCTACCAACCTGCTCAAGGCACGATAAACTTGTGCCGGTGCGTTGAATCCTGGTTTACTCAACTGTTTGAGTAACTCATAGGCACTGAGTGGACTGCTTGCTTGCTCAAGCGCGGCAAGCACATTTTGTTGATTTGTGGTCAATTGCATTGGAATACCTAGAAGAGGATTTTGAATTCACTCATATTCATAAATGATATGTTATAACATATCATTTATGAATATCAATTCTCTGATAGATTCGAGTGAAAATTCCCTTATTCCTTAAAAATACTGGAAGCGAAGAAGTACTTAAAGATAGATTTTCAATTGAGAGTTAAGTTTTATATACGTTTAAGTATTACTTATTTCACAAGATTCATTACGTCTAAGGAAATCACTTTATCGTAATTAATTGAACTCTCAATGAGGTATTTTTATTAAATTATTAGCATTAATAGCCGATAAAAAGACCTAGATAATTGAATATCAGGCAAAATTTAGTGAAAGATAGGCGTAAGTTTCCAAGAAGAGAAGTTAGTTATACAGCTGAAATACTTACAAACAAAACGGTATATAGAGTACCAATCAGGAATCTTTCTCAAGGTGGTATTGAAGTCATTCGACCACAAAATTGGGAAACTAAACCTGAATATTTATTAAAAATAAATATCAATGATATGGCTAAGCCGAGTACTTTTATCTCTCGTATACAAATTTGTTGGATGACAGATTCCAGCATAGGACTGAAGTTTCATAAAATGGAAATGCAAAAAAAAATTCTACTGAATAAAATTTTATCCACGATTTCTAGGAATGAAGTAATGGAACAAAACTGCCTAGGAATATAATTTGAAATGGGTCACGTTATGAAACAGTTTCAACATATGTCTTTGATCAAACAAACTGTATTACCATTAATTGTGGTGATACTTACTTTTTTTTTCGCATTTGCCAGCATTGCTTATTTTTATTCAAAAAACGCACTAATCACACAAGCGGAAGAAGCTCTAGAACGTGATACTAATTTAATTGTTGAAAAATTACGTTTTTATGATGAGACATTAAGAAATAATGCAGACCGTTTAAGCAATGCTTTCTTCTCAATGGTCGATGGAAAGTTTCAACTTGATACATCTCAAACCATTTCTATTGGAAAATATGAAAGCCCATTGCTTTTACTCAATTCAGTTCCATTAAATCTTGATTTTACATATCCTGATCAGTTTACAAAGCTCACTGGTGGTACTGCTACAATTTTTGTCCGTTATGAAGACGATTTTTTAAGAGCAACAACTTCGTTACGTAAAACAAATGGTGAACGTGCTATTGGTACATTGTTAGGTCAGAACCATCCTGGATATAAAAAATTAATGGATGGTAAAAAATATATTGGCCGCGCACATTTATTTGGCCGTGATTATATGACCGTTTATTCTCCAATTCAGGATGCAAGTGGTAATACCATTGCTATTCTTTATATTGGTTTTGATTTTACAGAAGGCTTGAAATCGCTTTATCAAACTCTGGATGAACTACGTTTCGGTGAAAATGGGAATGTATTAGTCTTTAGCACAAAGAAAGGTGATAGTTTTGGTAGAGTATTAGTAGATCATGCTCTAAAAGATAAAACGATTATAGATATGAACGATGCAGATGGAACATCTCTATATCGAAATATGTATGAGAATCAACGCGGATCTATTTCATATCATTGGCAAGATATTGAATCAATAAACTCTCGTGAAATGATTGCATCTTACACTATATTCGAACCTTGGAATGTTATGGTTGTTTCTAAAGGATACGTTGATGAACTTGCATCTGCTAGTACTGCTATAAGAAATATTTTAATCGTAACGGGTATTGTTTGTTGCATGGTCGTCGTTTGGTTAACCATTTTAACATTACGTTTGGGTCTTAAACCATTAAACCAAGTCAGTGAAACCATAAAAAATATAAGTAAAGGTGACTTACAAATACAAACAAACACAAATGCGGCAACTGATACAAACAACGAAATAGATTTATTAAATAAAGACATCAATCAATTATTGATAAATCTGAATAAATTAGTAAAACAAATTTCCTCTTCAGCAAACTCTGTTGGTTCTGCTACTGAAAGTTTAAATGAAATTGCTAATAAGAATTTCAAAAATGTTGAGGCACAAAAAAGAGATGCAGATAGTCTAGCAACAGCAATAACTGAAATGGTTGCATCTAGCCAAGAAATTGCAAACTTTACAAAAAATGTCGCAAATGAAACTCAAGGTGTTGGTAGTATGGTTATAGAAGGCCAAGAAATTGTCGGTGTATCCGCTACCACTGCACAATCTCTTTCACAAACGATCGAACAAACAGCAACAATGATCGACCGTGTTGATCAAGATTCAAATTCTATTTCAACAGTCTTAGATGTCATCCAAGATATCGCTGAACAAACCAATTTATTAGCACTTAATGCTGCAATCGAAGCAGCAAGAGCTGGTGAACAAGGACGCGGATTTGCCGTTGTGGCAGATGAAGTAAGAACATTAGCACAACGCTCTCATGACTCAACACATGAGATTCAAACTATCATAGAAAAATTACAAACTACTTCTAAAGAAGCAGTCTCCATTATGAAAGATGGTTTAGAAAAGAGTAACGAAAGTGTCACTGTATCTGACAATGCTTCCAAGTCACTTGAAAAAATCGATAGTTCAATGTCAAAACTTTCAACCATGACCAATGAAATAGCTAATACAACCGATAATCAAAAAACTGTTGGTGAAGATATAAACCAAAATATTGTTCATATTAGTGATACTGCTCAGCAAACAAATGAAAACAGTAATGAACTACTACAGTCTATTCACCAACTGCAAAAACTATCAAATGATTTACAATCAGAAGTGAATATATTTAAAGTTGCTTGATAATAAAGTTTTTAAAACCTTCCAGCTATTGAACCAGAAACTGCTATTTGAAAATTTATCCTTTAAAATGGTAATAATTACCCAAAAATCATAATGAATTTTTCCTAATTCGATGTCTTGTAATTGACTATATAAGAGCATTCCGGCAGCTTCAATAATAGATAATCAGCTGCATGAAATGAGGGATTGTTTTCTAAATAATTCAAAAGTTACCTAGATTTTGAAGGTAGATAAACGAAATAAAATAATTATTTTTGATTGTCTTTTCATTCATTTTCTACCCATTCTGTTGTGACGCTGATGATTTGTTCAAAGCCATTATTGAGGGTATAAATGAATAATTTATCAAGCCTGGTTGAATACCTTTCAGCCAATATTATAGGCCAACCAAAACTCATCGACAGACTCCTAATTTCACTTTTAGCCGATGGACATTTATTAGTTGAAGGTGCGCCTGGTTTGGCTAAAACCAAGGCCATTAAGTTACTTAGTGAATGTATCGATGCTGAATTTCATCGTATTCAATTCACACCAGATTTATTACCAGCTGATTTAACTGGTTCCGATGTATTTCGGCCACAGACGGGGGAATTTGATTTTCAACCTGGGCCATTGTTTTATCAAATCATCTTAGCCGATGAAGTTAACCGCGCACCACCAAAAGTCCAATCAGCATTATTAGAAGCGATGGGCGAACGGCAAATTACTATAGGTAACAATACGTATGGGATGCCAGAATTATTTTTAGTTATGGCAACACAAAATCCATTGGAACATGAAGGTACCTATCCTTTACCCGAAGCGCAGCTCGATCGCTTTCTAATGAAAACGGTGGTTGATTACCCTAAAGCAGAAGACGAGAAAACAATTTTGGCTTTAGCGAATCAGGAGAGGATTGAACAATATGTCAATACAGAAAAAGAAAAAAAACAACGGATCAGTATCACTCATGAAGAGATCACTCAAGCACGTAAACAAGTAACAGAAGTACATCTTGCTGAATCAGTAGAACAATACTTAATCGAGTTGATACTAGCGACTAGAAAACCTCAACGTTACGGAGATGATCTTGCTCGATGGATCGAATATGGCGCTAGTCCACGTGCAACACTTGCACTGGATATTTGTGCACGAGCCAATGCATGGTTAAACAATAGAGATTTTGTAGGACCCGATGATATACAAACATTATTACCCGATATCTTGAGTCATCGATTGGTATTAAGTTACGAAGCTGAAAGCGAAGATATATCAGTTGAACAATGTATCGATACATTATTAGATCGCGTTACAACGCCTTAAACTAAGGTATCTCTTATGCGAAGTGACAACATTAACGATATTGTCGGAATCACTATCGCTGATCCAATAGAATTAGTACAGCTAGCGCGCATTGCAAAACGCTTACCTTCATGGGTAAAGTCGATTCGAGCCAATAAAGGCGGACAGTATTTATCTTTATCACGCGGTCGAGGTATGGAATACGATGAATCCAGAGTATATCAAGCTGGTGATGATATTCGTTATCTTGATTCTCGTACTACCGCTAGACGTGGCGAAGCATTTACCAAAGTTTTTCGTGAAGAACGAGAGCGCCCTGTTTATATATGTGTCGATGATCGAGCGTCTATGCATTTTGGTACAAGAACACGTTATAAACGCACCGTTGCTGCAAACACTGCGGCCATTATTGCGTGGAAAGCATTTTTTCAAGGAGAAAGAATTGCTGGGTTTATATTTAATGAACAACAACAAATCATTATAAAATCTGCTCGTGGTCGTCGCGCAGTTATGAAATTTGTTAAAGAACTCGGCCGCTCTAGTCGCCGTGCAAGTATTTCAAATCAGGAATTATCTAATAGTTTATCTGTTGCTTTGAGTAAGTTACGCAAGTATATCACTCCAGGTTCATTAGTTTTTTTTATTAGCGACTTTCAAGGGCTTAATTCAAACCATATTACAGAATTCACTCAATTACGCAGTCGATGTGATTTTGTGTTAGCGCAAGTTTCGGATCATCTTGAATCATCTCTACCGAAAACCAAAGGTCTGTATCGAATGATAAATGCAAGAGCACAAGTTTCGGTACTGGGTGATAATAATAAGATGCAAGCAGAGCTTGATGAGATTGCAAATTTGCAGAAAGAAAACATCGAAAGCTTAGTCAGCTCAATGCGTTCACCTATATTAAATTTAACAACAGACTGTGAACCCGCTGACGAATTAAGGAAATTATTTAGGTATTAATGATGGGTGGAATGAATTCTGAAGCAATGATCAATATTGATTTGCGAGATATTCATTTACCAAATGATGTTCCTTGGTGGCCGCTAGCAACAGGTTGGTGGATGTTAGGTGCTAGTTTATTAATACTCACATTAATTATTTATTATTGGTATCAAAAAAATAAACAAGTCAAATCACTGCGAGCACTTGCTAAATACGAATTCAACCTGCTACAGCAACAGACATTAAGTAATCATGAACTGTTCAAAGCATTACATTTGCTATTACGCAGAGTATCTAATCTATTACCTGGCTCAGAAACTTTTAATCGAGATACCAAAGGGCTTTGGATAGATTGGCTAACTGAAGAATTAAATGTAGATGCTTGTTCAATAGAGTTGAAACGCCAACTCTTAACCATTCCTTATCAAATAGATCAAATACCAGAAACTAATGAGTTGCTTTGTTTTACGCAAAATATCATTAATGGACTGCCTGAATATCCCATTCATCATTCTTACAATAAACTAAAAGTTGTAGGTCATTAATGGTTCCTAACTTACACATCGCCTGGCCTATTGTATTATTGATTATTCCTTTGCCATTTTTGATTCGATATGTACTTCCACCACTAAGTAATTCTCAAGACGCAATTTGGCTACCTTATCTAGATGATTTTCAAAGACTCAGTGATCCCATAAAAAACAAAACCATCAATTGGCCATTAATTTTATCAATATTGATTTGGCTATTATTAATATTTGCAGCCTCAAGACCACAGTGGGTCATTGAAGCCGAGGGACAACCCATCAGTGGTCGAGATCTAGTAGTTGCAGTTGATCTCTCTGAAAGTATGCGACAAACCGATTTTGAATTAGATGATGGCATCATTAATCGACTTGAAGCCAGTAAATTAGTTGCTAAAGATTTTATAAGTAAACGCGAAGGTGATCGTATTGGTTTAATTGTATTTGGTACTCAAGCCTATATTCAAACCCCTTTAACTTTAGATCGTAAAACAGTGCAAATCTTATTAGATGAAACCTCGATTGGCCTAGCCGGTAGTAAAACGGCGATTGGCGATGCGATTGGATTGGCGGTTAAACGATTACGCGAATCCGATGCTAAAGAAAGAGTATTGATCCTAATGACGGATGGTGCAAATACTGCTGGCGAAGTTGGACCCATTGTCGCGGCTAGGCTTGCGGCAACTGCAGGATTAAAAATTTATACGATTGGCATAGGCAACGAATCAGAAATTATTAGAGAAGAACAATCGATTGGCCCTAATTCTTATGGCTTGGATGAAAAAACTTTAAGACATATATCTTATTTGACAGGCGGCAAATATTACTTAGCCAGTGATACTGAAGAACTAAAAAATATTTACGATGAAATTAATTTACTAGAACCCGTCGTAAGTGAAGGTGAACAATTATATTTATACAAAGAACTGTATGTTTGGCCATTAGGCATTGCCTTACTGATTATTATTATCTGTCTACGTTTTACCAGGATATGGAGTTAAGATAAATAATGGATTTTTTTCACTTTGTCCGTCCTGTTTTCTTATTATTAATACCAGTGGTTATTTATATTTGGTGGCAAAATAAAAATAATCAAACGGCTCATTCAATCTGGAACAATGTATGTGATACAGCACTAACAAAAGCATTACTGGTTGAGAATAGTGGTGGCAATCAATTATCAAATCGAAATAATTTATTTTTTATCATTGGTTTATTATCAATCCTCGCCCTTTCTGGTCCTGCCTGGGATAAAGATCCTAATCCTTTATTACGTAATAAAAATGCATTACTGATCGCTTTTGATTTATCAAATTCCATGCTGGTGCGTGATGTGAAGCCAGCGCGATATGTGAGGGCTCGATTTAAAATTGAAGACCTACTGAATAATTACCAAAAAGGTAATGTTGCATTGATTGCATATGCGGCAAATGCTTATGCTGTAACACCATTAACTCATGATGTTGAAACATTGAAATCTCTTGTACCTGCTTTAACACCCAAAATCATGCCAGGCAGAGGCAGTAATGTCTATGCTGCATTACAATTATCAAAAGAACTTTTAAAACGTAGTGAATTGGATAGTGGTGACATTGTTCTGGTAACAGATGGTATTGGTAGTAATAATATTGACGAACTCATATCTTTTGCAAAACAAGCTAACTTACGTGTTTCAATATTAGGGGTCGGTACAGAGATTGGCGCTAACATTCCTGAGATGAATGATATTGATTTTATCAAAAATAGCACTGGTGAATTAATTCAATCGCGTTTGGAATCAGAATCATTGTCTTCTTTAGCACAAGGGACTGATGGAAAATATATACAGTCTCGATCCGATATTAAAGATATTAATGAATTAATAAAACATTTGTTGAATGTGAATAATGAACATCAAGACAGTGATGAGCTAGGCGATTCTCACTGGAATGATAAAGGTTTTTGGATAAGCTTATTATGCTTAGCCTTTATGGCATTATTGTTTCGAAAAAATGCCATTTTCATTGTATTGATTGCAATAAGTTTGTCGCCCCATAAAGAAGTTATCGCTGCGGAATCAAATAATTTATTTTTAAATAAAAATCAACAAGGCAAACAAGCCTTTGACAGAAAGGACTTTCAAACTGCTGAAAAATTATTTTCTGATATCCGTTGGCAAGCAGCAACTGCTTACCGTCTAAACAACTGGGAAACAGCCTTAGATTTATATAAACAACTTAATGATGTTGAATCAATCTACAACCGTGGCAACACCTTAGTATTTTTAGCTCGTTTAGAAGAAGCCGTTATTGCTTACAATCAAGTATTAAAGCGTAACCCTCAACATGAAGATGCTTTATTTAATAAGTCTGAAGTATTGAGATTGTTGGAAAAACTATCTAATGAGAATAAAGACAGCAGCATTCAGAATAAAGATAAAACAAATCCTAAAGAAAAATCCAATGATTCTAAACAGAGTGATTCTGAAAATCAGGAAAATAATCCTCCGAATCAACCTAATCAAGATAATGATTCTAATCAATCGTCTGGTAACCCAGATGATATACCTATAGAGAATACTGCAACTAAACCTAGTGAAACTGATGATGCAAATACTGCTGAAGTTGGTGAGGTTGAACAAGATATAGCTGAAAATAATCTTGCTGAAGAACAATGGCTAAGAAGAATTAAAGATGATCCTGCTGGACTGATGCGACGTAAATTTCGAGAACAATCTCGTAATAAAAAAAATACTTACGAGGGTGACCCATGGTGAAAACCATATATCGCCTAGCCTTCTTTCTATTAGTAATTCCAAAAATCGCTATAGCTGATAACAATAATGATGATACGGTTTATGTGAATGATGACGTAAGCAAAGAAACTATCATTGTTGAATTGGAGGCCAATACATTAAGTCCATATATTCAGGCACAAACGATTATAAAACTAAGACTGTTTCGTGATGCAACGAGTTTTGATGCAGCTATGTCCTATCCTGAATTATCTGATCCAATTACAAGCAAAAATGTCATGCTTCGTAATATTGGTATCAATAAACGTCGTTATAGAATGTATAAAAATAATCGATTATATGTTGTTACTGAACAGGAATACGTGTTATATCCTGAACAAAGTGGCGAATTAATAATTGGACCTTCAATATTTCAAGGACATATTGTCAAAGGCGGAACAATTAGTTTTGTAGAAGTTGAATCTAATATTATAAATCTTGATGTAAGACCAATACCTCAGACATATTCAGGTAATATTTGGATACCTGCAAGATCAGTAGAGCTTTACCAAGATTTTCAACCTCCATCGTCTTCTTTAGAAGTAGGGAAACCTATTTCTCGAAACTTATTTCTATCTGCTACAGGTCTTGGAAGTGGCCATATCCCATCATTTAAGCCACCTCAATCTACTGGGTTTAGAGTCTATCCGAGACAAACGGAAAGAAAAGAATTAGAACATGCTGAATCAGGATTGATTGCAGTATTACAACAAGAGATCGTATTCGTACCTACCGTTGAAGGTACATTCGAAGTACCTGAAATTTCAGTTCCTTGGTGGAATACAATAAAGGACAAAGAAGAGATAGCGTATTTCCCAGGCAAAACATTAAAAATTTTACCGACCAAAGATACTGAATCAGCTCAGAAAAAACGTGGTGGAGGTATTGCTGATAGTATTCAGTCAATTTTTACTAATAGCAGCAAAAACAAATTAATTATTAAAAATAATCTTAAATATATAGTTCTAACTATTGTTAGCATAGCAATATTGTTCAGTACGTATTTATTCTTAATTAAAAAGAATTTATATCATGTCCGAAGGAATCAATCTTCAGTTGCCTATCGAAAATTTTTACATGCCTGCAATCAGAACGATGCTAAATCTGCAGAAAAACACCTAATTAATTTTATTAACAATTATAATACTGACTTTAAAATTCGTTCACTTTCAGAGTTAGCATTTAAAGTTAATGAAGAATTCAAACAAGAGTTATTGTTATTAAATTCTTATATATATAGTTCAAAAAATATAAATTGGAATGGGGATAATACAGCAGAAGCTTTAAAAAAATGGAAAAAACAAAATAAGCATCTATTTAAATCAATTTCTTCTTCACAACTTCCTAAACTTTACCCTCTTGCTTTAGGAGAATAAAAATCATGAAACATTTTCTTTTCAAGTCACTATTTATTTTATTTATTATTTTTTCAAAAAATGCTCTTTCTGATATTGACCCATGGCCATATTTACATAAGCAATATTTTCAAAACCGCGATATTAATGAAAATAGCTCTTATGTAAAATTATACACACCTGAATTAGCCGCTGATGCATCATTGGTTCCTATAAGTATTCGACTATCACCAGAAATTATAAGGGATTTAAAAAAACTCTATTTAATTATCGATAGAAATCCAGACCCTTATGCAATGGAAATAGAATTTCAAGAAGGGTTTGAGCAAATTAAAAGTGATAATGAAAGAACCATTAATACTCGTGTACGAGTCAATAATTTTTCTGAAATAAGAGCGGTGCTAGAAACAAAAGATAAAAAACTATATATGGATACCAGCTTTGTAGCAGGTTCAGGTGGTTGTTCGTCACCACCATCAATGAATCTTGAAGATGCTTTGAAAGACCTTGGAAAGATAAAAATTAAAATGTTACAAGATACGAATATCAGTGAAAACTGGCGACAAGCAATCATAAAGATACGCCATCCTAACTTTACTGGGATGCAACCTACTAGCAAAAATGAAGATGGTTTTATTCCAGCTAGATATATAAATAAAGTATTAGTTAAATATGGCGAGACACCAATGATGATAATTCATTCTGGGATCACTATCTCAGAAAACCCATCATTCAGATTTGATTTTAATTCAAATACTGAAGAGTTTATTGTTGTAGAGGCTATGGATAGTAAGAATTCAATTTTTAAATCTAAACATTAAAACTATACCATCTTAGTTTAAACATAAGATGGTATATAAATATAATTTATCTCTTACTTAAATTTATCGTTAATAGAATTCAAGCCCGCTTCAAAAATCCCACTGATGACATCTTTAGCCTCTTGATCTGGCTTTCCATTTGCTAGAAAAGTGGCCGTCCAAGTAATAAGAGTTCCATTATCTTTTTTCTCAACATCAAATAAAGCATTGTAGTCTTTTACTGGTAGTGGGCTTTCAGTAATCGTATACATATAACCCATTGGATTTTTTCCACCTTTTGCTTCTTTAATTGTTGCGTCATCTTGCAATGTGAGAATGCGGAATTTCTCATGGTTCTCTTCAACAATTTCACAATTTTTTACGGCAGGATGCCAATCTTTGATAGCACAAAAATCACCCACATATTCCCAAACTTTTTCTGGACTAGCATCAATCTGTATGGTTTTTGTGACTTGTAAAGATTGCCCCGAATAGGCGTTGAGTGAAATTACTAAGCAAGCTGCAATAGATATTATACGGCTATAAAACATGGCTAAATCTCCTATAATAAAAAAGTAATCATAAAAAAATTACCATCTTATTAATATGAGATGACATCCAACAGATTGAGTGAGTTTTTCCTAAAACAAAATTATATATAGGTTTACTCTGACATCTGAAGGTCAGGTTGAGTCACATTATATTTATAACCAAGATGAACCATATCGGCTACAGAAGTAACTTCCAATTTTGATTTTATCTTAGTGACATAATTACTCACAGACTTTGAACTGAGATATAACGTTAATGCTATTTCGGATATATCATTACCATTAACCAGCATTTCAAAGATTTCGTACTCTTTCGGGGTCAATGAATCTAGTCGTGAACGAGTTGGGTTAAGTTTATCTAAGGCTAATATTTGGGCTATATCTTGAGATAAATAGATATTCCCTGCTAATACACTTTTTACCGCATCTATTAAACTTTCAGGTGAGTTAGTTTTACTTATGTAACCATTCACACCTGCGTTCAATGTCCTTGAAACGATACTTGGATCATCATGCATAGAAAATACAATGACTTTGGTCCTGAGTTGTTTCTTTTGGATCCGTCTAACAATACCTAATCCGCCCATACCCGGCATAGAAATATCAATTATGGCTAACATTGGTTGGGTTTTGACTAAAAACTGCAAGCCTTCTTCACAATTTGAAGCGACATGGATATTTTTAAAACCATGTTGTTTTAATAGAATGACACAGCCTTCCAAAACAATCGTATGGTCATCTATTAATAATATAGGGATATTAGGATCAATCATTTATAACTCATTGATATATTTATAAGACCCTATATGATAATGAATTTATAAATGCAATAAATATGAACTTTTCCCTATGCAGTCATGCATATTTCCTTTTCATTGATTTATTAGTTATTTAGCCAATTGGGATATTTACCTCTAGCTTTACACCACCAAATTCACTCTTAGTTAGCTCTAAAACTCCCCCAAGAGCAACAACTCTTTCTCTCATTCCTATCAAGCCAAAGCCATATGAATTATCTGGGTTCAAGCCCTTACCATTATCTTCAACAACAATTATAAGGTTTGAATGTGTATTATCTTTGTAATCACTAGCAACGACTATTTTAGCTTTCGTGGCTTGCGAGTGCCGAACTATATTGGTAACACATTCTTGCGCAATTCTGTATAAAGTAACCGTTAAAGTATCATCTAATTCTATAATTAAATTACTCAAATCGATTTTCCAATCAATGTTTAAACTACTGATTTCTCCAGCATCGACAATTGAGTGAATGGCCTCTTCTATTGTTAAATCATCTAATATTAATGGTCTTAATTCTTTTAAAAGTTTACGCATATGCGTTTGTAAATTTACAACACTATTGTCAATTACCGTAAGTTGATTATCAATTTCAGAATATTGGTTTTCTTTTAATAGCGATCTAGCTTTCGAGGCATTTACTCGAATACCAAACAAATGGGGACCCATTTCATCATGAAGTTCTCGTGAAATAGATTTTCGTTCTTCTTCTTGGATATTAACTAATTTTTTAACTAATAAGGAATTATCATAAGAGGTGTTTTTTAATACCGTGACCATATGATTGAATTTTTTATTAATAATAGATAATTCCTGAGAAACGTCTTCATCTACTTTAGTATTAAAGTCACCCTGTTCAAGTTTCTCAAATCCACTCTGTAATTGATTTAATGGATAAAGGCCAAAATATAGCCCCAGATACATCAGAAAAATAATAAATACAGAAAAAGCAATTGTAATTAAAGATTGAATTTTGAAATCTTCCCAAACCTCTTCTATCTCATCATCCGTATCAGCTTGTATCGTCAATTGAGAAGCATTATCAAAACTATAAATTTTTACTTTTGGAAGAGCTTGTTCATAAGGATAGATGATTTTTGAAAACCATTCGGGAACATCTGCCGTATCTTTTGAGTTATTATTTTTTAATGTTGTAGTTTTTTTTCCATCATAAGTAACCATCACTTGTATATGTCGCATACCCTCGAGAACACCAACAATTTCTTTTTTTTCTACATCACTTAATGATGATTTAGGTGTAATAAAACTGCTACCGACAAGTCGTTTTGCCAAGTTATAACTCGAATCAACTTCAGAACGTATTGCCTGTTTCCAATTATGAATTAATAAAACACCTTGTCCTAACAAGGTAATTATCACAATAAAACTAACGATTATAGTTAGTCGAGTTTTTAGTGATATTTTCATTACTATTATCCAGATTTTTTCTCATTAAATAATTTTTATACTATTTATAATAAACATAAAGACTCAGTCTCTATATAGCTGAATCTATAACCATATTAAAATCACTCGTATGTATGAATTATAAAGAATCTAAAACAGCATTATTACTCGATGATCATATAATCATTCGTCATTCATGCCGTTCATTATTGGAAAAGGAAAAATTCCTAATCTGTTGGGAAGGCGAAAATGGTGATGATGCATTTGAAGCTTATAAACAATACCAACCTAATTTATGTATCATTGATCTTTCTATTGAAGGCACCAGTGGCCTAGATACAATAGAAAATATATCTACCTATGATCAAACGGCTAAAATCATTGTATTCTCTATGCATAATGATCCAATGTTCATAAAAAGAGCATTACAATATGGTGTATTTGGTTATATTACAAAAACCAGTGAACCATCAAACTTAACTAAAGCCATAAAATCCGTTATGAAAGGTAAATATTTTCTTAGCGAAGATATTGATAACCAAAATTATTATAACAATATTAATATTGACAAAAATCTTCTATCCACACTAACCAATCAAGAGGCTAATGTATTCATACAAGCAGTACGCGGCTTGAATTCTACTACCATCGGAAAAAACTTAGAGATATCGACTAAATCTGTGTCTTCGCATCTTTATAAGATAAAACAAAAGCTCGGAGCTCGTAATATTCCAGACTTAATAAAAATAGCGATCTGTCATGGTATTGATCTTGATTCCTGATTCTGAACTACTTACTTGGCTTTACCCCCCTTCTTACTCAAACTTCTTTGTGGGTCATAACCCCAAACTGCTAAAGAAAAGAAAAGAACGATACAAGCTATAACTACAAGAAAACTAACAAGCGTAAATTTTGAATACATAGCAAAACGTATGAGCTCCACTGCATGAGTAAAAGGATTGACATGAGCTATTTTATATAAAATTTCAGCTCCAGCATCTTGTAACTTCCATAATGGGTATAAAGCTGAAGAAATAAAAAACATCGGGAATATGACGAAGTTCATAGTGCCAGCAAAATTTTCTAATTGTTTGATATGTACCGAAAGCGCCAAACCAATTGCTCCTAGCATCATGCCACCTAATAATAGAGCAGGAAATATATTTAATATTCCTTCAAATGGTAATTCAATATTAAAAATGACACATAAAATTAAAAATGCGTACGCTTGTAAAATAGAAAGAACCGTTCCTGAGATTAATTTACAAAATAACAAATACCATCTTGGCAATGGAGAAGTCAGTAATAATCTCATCAAACCCATCTCTCGGTCATACACCATCGCTAATGACGATTGCATACCATTGAATAATAAAATAATCCCTAACAAACCAGGCACAATATAAACTTGATATTCAATATAAGTTTCATATGGCGGTATGATCGAAATACCTAATACATTTTGAAATCCAACTGCAAAAACAAATAACCATAAAGCAGGTCTTACCAACGCAGAAAATAATCGGCCTTTTTGATGTACAAATTTTGTAATTTCACGGCTACTTAGGGCACGTAAAGCCATGATTGCATGATTTATATTCATGATGCTTTCGCTCCCTCATTAATAAATAATGACGTGAGATTTAGAAAAGCATCAGAAAGATTATTTTCATTCGTTCTATTCAATAATTCTTGAGGTTCGCCAGACATTAATAAATGTCCTTGATGTAAAACAATTAATTTATCCGCATTGTTCACTTCATCAACTAGATGGGTCGCCCATAAGATAGATACTTTTCGAGTATCTTTTAGTTCATAAACATAATCGACCAAAGATTGTCTCGCTGCTGGGTCTAATCCAACGGATGCTTCATCCATAAACAATATATGTGGTTCATGTAAAAGAGAACGTGCCAATTCGACTTTACGTTTATTTCCACCACTCAAACTACGAACAGGTTCATTAAGACGATCAAATAATTCAAGGCGCTCTAACTCTTTTTGTATACGATAGTTTGCTACCTTATCATTGATGCCATGCAATCTAGTATGTAATTTCAGATTGGCTTTAATACTTAAATCCATGTCTAAGGTTATTTGTTGAAATACGACACCGATACCAGCTAACGCTTTTACTGCAGATTTAGTTATATCATTCCCATCAATCGCTATGCTGCCTGAATCTGGTACAAACAAGCCAGTTAAAAGTTGAAATAATGTTGTTTTTCCAGCTCCGTTTTGCCCTAATAAGGCAGCAAAGGTGCCCTTCTCAATATCAAAACTGATTGCATTGAGCGCTTTTCTTTTTCCATAATATTTTGTAAGTTGTTTTATATCTAAAATCATTATTAGTTTAAAATTTATTAGTTAATTTATTGTTTGTTTTAATACACCATCTAATATATTTGGATGTTCATCATTCAAATTTTCATGTAATGCTTTAGCTGTTTGCTCACGTTCATACATAGTACTACTACCATGTTTTATTTTTATCTCATGAATAATATGAGTGGGTTTCTGTGAAAGAAATATTACCCTATCAGACAGAGCTAAAGCTTCCATTAGATCATGAGTTACGAATAAAATTGTCGGTTTATAATCAGTTAATATATTAATTAAAAACTGTCTTAAAGAATTTGCAGTTGGTAAATCTAATGATATAAATGGCTCATCCATCAACAACATTGAAGGTTTAATTGAAAAAGCTCTAGCAAGGCCAACTCGTCTTTGCATACCACCAGACAATTGATTTGGAAAAGAACTTTTATATTCAGACAAATTTGTATTGATTAGTAGATCATTAATCAAAGCTTCTCTATTACTAATATGCTTTGGTATAACTATATCAATATTCTCATAGACAGTGAGCCAAGGCATCAATCTTGGTTCTTGAAACACATAAGAAATAGCATTGTGATTTTGAATATCATGATTAAATTGTATTCCACCTGAATAATCTGAATCCAAACCACCAATAATATTTAATAATGTAGTTTTACCCGTTCCAGATGGTCCGACAATGCTAATAAACTCATTGTTTTTAATATTTAAAATCAAATTATTTAAAATAAATTTTTTAGAAAATACTTTTTCTTTTATATTAATTTCACAATGCATCATTATCGCCACCTATTTAAACGTCTTTCTAATGGCTGAACTAACACTAACTCAAATAACAGAATGACAGAGGCAAAAGCAATGGTATAAGCGAGAATACTAGTAATATCAAAAAACTGAAAAAAGGTGCCCAATTTAAACCCAACACCATTACTTTGCCCTAACAACTCAACTACTAATACAATTTTCCAAATTAATGACAAACCATTTCTAGCCGCAGCAAATATATATGGATAAAGTTGAGGAAAGTATAATTTAAAAAGTCGAGTAAAAGGCGAAATTCGAAAAGCCTCGCCTACTTGTAATAATTTGTTATCAACAGAACGTGCACCTTCTCTAATCGTAACAATAACTGTTGGTAGTTTATTAACAACTACAGCTAGAATCGCTGCATATTCAGTTAAACCTAGCCATACATACAATAATATGATTGTTACTAAAGCCGGAATATTTAATGCCAACGTAAGCAAGCTATCCAAAAAAGAATTTATATAGCGGTACTTTCCCATCATTATTCCTATTGCAACTCCAAAAACCATTGCAATCATAAAACTAACAAACACTCTGCGCAGTGTGATCAATAATTGATTAACTAGATCATTCTGAGTTATATGTATAAATAGGCTATTGAAAACAATAGTTGGTGAAGGCAATAAATCATTTTTTAGTATTAACGATATTATTTGCCATAAAATAATAAAGAAAATAATAGATCCGATTTTTAATAGTGAATCAGCATTCATTATTTATGACGTCATTAAAGTATCGTGTACTCTGTATAAAATGTACCTTGATTCAATTCCTTTGAACTTCTACCAAAATCACTGCCTCCATATTCTTTCAATATTTCATACAATTTTTTAGCAGATACTATTTCTGATTCTCCAAAACTGTCTGGAATTGATTCTCGATAATAATCACGTAACAATATCAATTCACCTTCGTTCTTAACATGGAGCAAATTTTTGATACGATTCCATTCGTTATCTGAAGTTTTTAATATTTTTTTTGCTTCAAATGATGCGGATAAAAAACTATTAATCAATTCAATATTTTTATTTTCAGGGAACACCCAAGCTAATAATGGTGTAGATTCATTTACTTCAAGCTCGGTCAACATTTCTTTTATGCTAATAAGCTTTACCATTCCTAAATGTTTTAACTTAGCTGCATAATGCCAAAAATTTATAACTGCTGAAAAATCACCTTTCAGAAATAATTTGTTTAATAAAGGTGGAGCTGCAAATGATATTTCTAATAATTCTTGATAATTTATACCAAATTTTTTATGTGTATATGCTTTATATATCAGCCAATTTTTATTTGTTGGGCCACCAGCAACACCTATTTTTTTATTATTCAAATCTTCTAAAGTAGAAATATTTAATTCTGGATTGACTATTACTTCTCCAGCCGCTAATGAATAAGGAAAGGATGTATAATTATTACCCATATCTCTTTGTCGAGATACCCAGATCCAGTCACCAACAACTGCGTCAACATCCTTACTTTGCAAACGCACATTAACCGCATTCGCAGAGCCTAAGGATACAATTTCTAAATTAAAATTATGTTTTTTATCCAGGCCATGATGTTTTATAACATCCATCTCCCAGCTAACAGTACCAAACTGTAATACTGCAACTCTAAAATCATCAGCGGCTGAAATAACAGGCGCCAATATCATCAGAATAATAAAAAATGGTCTTGGTGTTTTGCCTGAATACAAACGAAACATAATTACTGACAATATGTTTCAACAATAGAATCTAATGTATCTTTTCCACTATCTTTAACTGGTATTTGACCGACTACCTTTTCTTCATTTTTTATAAGAACAATTTGTTTTAATTGACCATCTTTGCCAAAGTGGGAATCAATACCTTTATAAACGTTTATATTGAAATCATTTTTCAGAATATCAATGATATTTGAATTGTCTTTTTTAGATTTTACTAGTGCATCAGAAAGCGCCGTTGCAGCAACCCATCCAGCCCAGCCTTGCTCAGATAATTCAATAGAACGTTTTTCTTTAAATTTAATATTGAGAACATAGGCTTTACCGTCATTAAAAGTAGGATCCCATGCTTTAGCATCTAATGAAGTATTAGATTCATCTGAATTTTTCTGTTTCCATTCAGAAATAGCTTTCCCTCTCATGCTTTTTGAAGGCAGCAAATGAAAAACATTAGGTAAGCACATGCTTCTAATTTCTTCTGAATCGTCAACCAAATTAAAAATTGGTATTTGAGGATTCAACATACTTAATATTCGAATCGCCTCAACACCCATTGAAACAAACAGTGCATCGACTTTCGGATCTTTATAAGGTCGAAAGTTTTCTAATTCAGTGTTCAGTCTAAATTTTAAACCCCCATGTTTTTCACTGCTATCTTCTAAGCCCTGCCCTAGCCCTATAAATGCCATTTCATCACGATGGCCATAGTAAATGATTTCTATATTATCGTTAGCAATTAATTTGATTGGCATAACTGACGAAATGAAAATTAAACATGTTAAAAATAAATGTGAAAATTCATATTGTTTTTTTAAGAATATATAAAACATAAATACTACCGTTATAGTTATAATTCATGGAGAAATTAGAAAGAGTATTAGACATCTCATAAACACTCCTCCAAGATAGTTCTTATAAATTAGAGCGTCTTAATTTTATATAAAACTAAGACGCTTATTTTTTAATTATTATTTTTTATCAACGTGTAGTGATTGAATCCAATTAATGATTTTCAAGATTCTTTCAGTGGTAAGACTTTCGATTACAATTGCACCAGAAGCTTGTGCTGGCATAGGCGCTCGAACATTTTCACGTGCTTTACGGGTATAACCTTTTGCTTGTAATTCAATAGTACCCAAAGTAATAAGACGGAATAAAGTATCAACATCATTTCCATATACCCATCTTTGATTTGATAATGGAGGTCCCATGCCACCGCCACCAGTACCACCATGACAACCGTTACAACTTGTTTCCATAAATACTGTATGACCCTCTTCAGCTACTTTTGCATCTGTCGGCACGAAAGGGCTTTTGATTTCTCCTTGTGGAATTTTTTCAACTACTTCTGCAGGTGTCATTGACAGAATATCAACGCTCGAAGAGTCAGAAGATTTTGCTTCTG
This sequence comes from Gammaproteobacteria bacterium, assembly GCA_965243205.1. Classification (GTDB taxonomy): domain Bacteria; phylum Pseudomonadota; class Gammaproteobacteria; order Eutrophobiales; family Eutrophobiaceae; genus CBDEUK01. Next base: position 108,351 of record CBDEUK010000002.1, on the reverse strand, counting down.
CTTCAGTGTTTTCTGCACTAGAAGCATTGATAGAAAAAGGAACGAGTAAAAAGCAAGCGATAAATATTTTTATAAAACTATTACTCAACGAATTATTCGACTTCATTGTTCACCTCAATATATTATTTTACATATCGTCTTTTTATGACAAGAGCGATACTACAATAATTCGTTAAATATTGATTTATGAGTAAATAATAAATGTTTTATGTTTTTTTCCCTGGTCAACTGTGAAAAATTCATAATCTTTATTTAGCAATAATTGCTATTGAGAATTTAAGAATGCATTAGAACTATCAATATACTTTTTAGGATTATCTATAAAAAATGATTTCGATGTTAAACTATTAAAACAATAAATTTTGTTATCTCCATGCCAAACAAAACGTATAGAACAATCGGTTTTTATATACAAACCAACACTTAACCCATAAGGATCATGGCTATCAAATTCTGCATTTGGATTAGTCGGTAAAGGTGGGATTTTCCATATCGGCTAAGACCAAGGGTTGGTTTCTGATATAAGTTTAAAAGATACAATCAATAAAAAAATAGAAATACTAATTTTAAAACTAATATTCATTAATCCACGTAAGCAATACCCCAAGGCAATCGTCCTACGGGTACTGATTTTTTCGCTTTAAGTGACTCTAGATCAATAATAGTCATATCATTGGTAAGTCCATTCGCAACATAGAGTGATTTACCATCAGGGTTAATTTCTATATGCCAAGGTCTTTGGCCAACTAGAATATATTTTTTAACTTCGTAGCTATTGGTATCAACAACGGCAATACGATTCGCTGGCCCTAAGGCAACAAATGCCATACTGCCGTCTTTCGACATGCGCATACCAATAGGCTGAATTAATTCAGAGCGCACACCATCTATTTCAAATATGATTTTATGAACAATGGCTTGTTGTTCTATATCTATAATTGAAACCGTGCCACCAATTTCTGAAGAAACCCATACTTGTTTACCATCTTTAGTATATTCAGCATGTCGAGGACGCGTATCGACAAGTATATTTGCCTTTAGCTCTAATGATTCGGTATCAATAAAGTGCGCCATGCTGGTTTCTTCTGATGTCGCTACGGTTAATTTATTATTTGGATGGACGCGCATACCTTCAGGCTCAACCCCAACCGGGATCTCTGCTAACATTTCATTATCTTTTATAGACAAAACGGTAACCATAGCATCATCTTCGTTTGCTATATAAATACGATTTCCTACAGGATCAACATCTAATAATTCAGGATCAGGTCCTGAACTCAGTTCTCTTGAGATTTCTAACGTAGCAACATCAATTACATCAATCCTATGGTCATCCCCAACACAAACAAAAATCTCTTTACCATCTGGAGAAGAAATTAAACCACGTGGTCTTCGTCCAGTTTTAATAGTTTTAATAATTTCATAAGTATCACTATCGACAACAGTAACTGTATTGTCGCGTTCATTAGAAACAAATAAGGTACCTGCCGTTAATTGACTACTAAAGAGCAATAATGAAATTACGATTTTATTTTTTATTAATATTTTCATAATTATAATTTTTTAAACTAAATTAATTTAATTTACATTCTGAATCTTTTTCATCAAAACCAAGCGTGTCCGTATAATATTTTGGATGCAAAAATTCATCTAAAGGTGCCATTGTAACTAATGCTCTATCACTTGATATGAGTAATGGTTGACGCATTTGTTGATTCCAACGGCGAAATGTTAATGGCCTACCTTTGTATGCTGCCAAACTTAATTTTTCCGATATCATGTAATCTTTAAGCGATTTAATATCTGAAGATTTCGATTGCATAACAGCTTTTCCAATAATCTTTAAAGCTAGCCATCCCATATAATCTTTTTCAGTCATAATCCTTCCAGAAAATTCTTCAAAAGAGTTTTGCATCTGTGTGCCTGCATATTGTTCATAAGAACGATGCCAAGCTGTTGCAACTAAACCATAAGTTCCAACAACAGGTCTTGGTTCTGCTGTCCTATAAGGCAAATAAAGACCAAAAGATTCGTTCTCGTCCGCCACAAACACAACATCATGTTTCTTCGCATTACGAGTTAACATTGGCATTTGAGTTTGTATTTGTTGGTGGCCGCTGTCTACGCGATTATTTCCTGTTTCAAGTTTATATGAACGTTCTTCAACAATTTTTCCTCCAAAACGTTTAGCAGAACGTTTAACTGCATTAACATAGGCCGCGTCAGATGAATACTTACCACTGACTAAAAACCATAATCGCCATTTTTTCCAAATTAAATATTGCGCCAAGGCATCAGTACGCATAGCTCGGCTAGGTATCACATGAAACAAACTAGAATTGCATTCAGATACTCTTAAATAATCGTCTTCCGCCTTAACATTAATTAAAATTGTATCTTGTGATTCATTTAAAGATGTTATCCCTAATATATCCTCAGCATTTAGATCAAGGATAAAATATTTGTAGCCAGAGTTAATGAAATTGATGAATGCATCTTTAGGTGACTCATTAAGTTCTAATTTTTTCTCAATTAGATTAAATTCAGTATTGAGCAAACGCCCAGTTAAGTTTGTATTTTTTAAAGCAAGACGAGAGCCTTGAACACCTTCATCGATTAATATCTTTTCCAATAACGATAACGGTGGTGGTTCCTCATACTTCTTTCCCAAATAAACTATCGTATGAGAAACAGCTTCTTTTTCAGCGGATATTATAAATCCACTGAAAAAGAAGAAACTAATTAAGATGAGTAGAGAATTAAACCTTAATCTCATTAAGTTTTACTCTTGGTTTTGTTTAAACTCATAAACAATTCCAAGGATTTAATAGCTCCATCACTACGATTTTCTTTTGCAACATCTAAAGCAGTCTCACCCGAATTTGATTTAATTAATAAATCAGCACCATTCTCAACTAAAAAAGCGATGATTGGTGAATTATCATGTGCAGCAGCAAACATAACGGGAGTTTCCCCATGCGTAGTTTGCGCATCTATCTTAGCGCCATGTTCAAGTAGTAATTTAGCAATATCAATAGGCTCAGTACCCTCAATGATATTTTTTTCTCGATCTTTTGATTTGTGATGAATCGCTGCAATCATTAATGGTGTCATATTTTTATCACCAATTAGTGCATTAACATTTGCTCCAGCTTCAACTAAGGCACGTGTTGCCCAAAATTTTCGCTCACCTAAAGCAATTGCTAAAGCCGTATAATTATTTTTTGTTGTTAGCTCAAGATTTGCATTTTTATTCACTAATATCTCAATCGAAGGAACATGGTTTCTATAAGCTGCATGAATAAGTGGTGTCCAACCATTAATGTCTTGAATATCAGGGTTAGCTCCAAGGTCTAGTAACAATTGCAATGTTTCTGAATCTCGATACCGCGCAGCTTCATGCAATAAGCCATAGCCCTGTGCATTAATATGATTAATATTCGCCCCATGGTCGAGAACAAATTTAATTCTTTTTGGGTCACCTGCTAAAACCGCATTAGCCAATTCATCATTAACATCAGCACCCTCTTCTAACCAATTTTCTATACGTTCCTCTGTAACAACTTGATCAGCGCTGGCTTTACTTTCATCCAATGTTTTTAAATCTTCTTCTATAGGTTCTAAATAACGAGACTTAGCTTCTGCTAGAAAACGTTCATAATAAGAGCCATGTGAAGGAATATCACCTTGAATAAAACAATCACTACATGAAACCAAAGGCACGCCAAATCCTTTAAGAATTTCTTCAATTTTTTCAGCATTTTTTTCTATTGCCAGATCCAATGCGTATTTTAATATAACATCCTTCTCACGCATTCCAATTGATAAAGAAAATTCTAAAGGTGTTTTATCTTCCATCATATTCACAGGTTGAATCACTAATGGCTCTTTTTTAACTGTTTTGACATAGCCTGCAAATGGCCCCCAAACACCTGCTATATCAAGATTACCATCAGCTACTTTTTGCACTTGACGCCATTGTTGTGTCTCTGGAACTAGATCTGTGTCTTGTCGTATGACGTGCACTTCAATATTGTTTGTATGACCGTATCGGCTTAATGCTTCACGAAGTCCTGAATGCTGATAAGTTCCAATCGTTAAGTCAGAAAGAATCGGTTCATCTAAACTTTCTATTTTGTAATTTTTATCTTCACGGTAGGCAAAAACATAAGTACTTCTATATATCGGATCGGTAGTTAATAATTGATTATAGCCATGAGGCATCCCTAACAATAAATCACATTCTTTGTTATCAAATGTTTCTCGATTCAATCCACGTTCTAAATATGGACGCCAAAAAAATGAAACAGTAGTCCCCATAGATTCAGCCAACAATTTTATGATCTGATTATCATAACCTTCTTCTTTCATATTCGACATTGGCATGTTACCTGGATCGGCACAGGCTATTAATGGACGAATGTCAGCCGTAGCTGCAGTTCGCTTGGCTTTTGTATGTTCTGCTTGAGTTAATTCATCAAAGTTTTTTTGATAACGATATGAATTGAATTCACGATTACGTGCTTCAATAGATAATGAAAAACAAATACAAAGAGAGATTATAATTATTTTTTTTATTAAATCTGTTTGCATAGCACACCTACCCCTTTCTAATTCTACAAACGAAGAATGGCCGGCGCCAAAAGGCGCCGACCATTTACAATTAACTAATTAAATTAGTTTTATTGTGATACTACTTGTGCTTCATCAGGCATTACTGGCTGAGGCACATTTGTTAAACCTTCATTTGGAGAAAACAAACGAAAAGTATATAACTCACCACCTTGAGGGATCTTATTTAACCCGGTAGCTTTCGCCATAGCAGTAGCACCAATAGCACCATATTTATCATCCATATCAAGGCCAGCAGTTACTGGTAAGCCAATCCAACCACCTAAACCAGCAAAGATTGAAATGTATTGCTTACCTTCAACACTCCATGTAATAGGATTACCGATGATGCCTGAACCTAATTTACGCTGCCAAACAACTTTACCGGTATTACGGTCAACAGCTCGGAAGTGTCCACTTTTACTACCGTAGAACATTAAGCCACCATCTGTGACCATAGTTCCACCCCAGTTTGGATATGGGTCAGGAATTTCCCAAGCTGTTTTACCAGTACGAACATCAAACTTTTTGATCTTACCGGTAATACCTGGAACTTCAGGATACATGTAAACGTTTGCAAAAACATAAACAGTACCTTGTTGGGTATGAGTACGTTTTTGAGGTTCGTCTTCCATACACCAGTTGTTAGTTGGGCAGTAGAACATATGAGATTCATTAGGATCGACTGAACATGGTTGTTGGTCTTTACCACCCATAGCAGATGGACAAGCTTGAGTGTTAACACCTACTGCGAAAGGAGAGTGTTTTTTCACTTTAACAGGACGACCTGTTTTAAGATCAACTTTCTCAGCCCAGTTTACGGTCACAAATTTGTGAGCACGTAATAAAGTACCATCACGACGGTCATGAACATATACGAAACCATTACGGTCGAAGTGAACTAGAACAGGACGGTTTTTCTCACCATCGATTTCCATTTCAACTAAGATGTTTTCGTTTACACCATCATAGTCCCATTGATCAAATGGAGTCATTTGATAAGCCCAAACAACTTCACCAGTATCAACTTTACGAGCAAATGTGGTCATTGACCATTTGTTGTCGTATTTACCATCGTTACACTTTTCATGAGTAAGATCATCGCCAGTGTAACCACAACGGTAAGAAGGACTCCAGTGACCTGGGTTACCAGTTGAAGCGTAAACGATTTTTAGTTTTGGATCATAAGATAACCATGCCCATTGAGCACCACCACCGATTTTCCACTCACCTTCAGGGTAAGAGTTGATACCTAGGTTTTTACCGTATGTACCAAAGTGTGGATTCGCTTTGTTGGTGTTTTTAGACATACAAACATCATCATCAGAACCAGTTGAATGACATTTCCATACTTCTTTACCAGTATTAATGTCATAAGCAACCATACGACCACGCGCAGCGAACTCATCACCACCGAAACCACCAATGACTAAGTCTTCAGCAATAATGGTAGGACCAGTATGAGTTTCACCTTTAGGCGGATAAGCATGTTTGGTTACCCATTTTTCTTCACCGGTTTTTGCATCCAATGCAATGATGAATCCATCTAATGTATGGAAGATAACCATGCCTTTTGCATAGTTAACACCACGGTGTACAACGTCACAACAAGCACGAGGTACTGCAGTTTCATCACGGTCAGTTTGTTTTTCATAGTTCCAAATTTGCTTTGGATTATCAGGATCGGTTAAATCTAAAGCTTGAATGATGTTTGGCCAACTACTTGAAAAATACATCATTGGTGTTCCATCAACTTCAACCACTACAGGCTGGCCTTCATGACCACGTAGAGAACCGGTTGATTGGCTCCATGCATAGTTAAGTCGTTTAACATTAGCTGTGTTGATTTGATCCAACTTACTATAGCGTGTTAATTGATTATCTCGACCAGGAGCTGGCCAAAGATTGGGGTTTTCCGCGCGTGCATCAATCTCTTCAGATGCAGTTACCGCCCCAGCGTTTGCGCCGGTTAAACATAGTGCTGCGGTTAAAGCTGTTGCAGCAATCCGGTGCAGATATGAGTGATTAAACATATCAACTACCCTCCAGTTACTATTGTTATGTTATGTACAAATATTTCTAGAAATATTTACGTAAGGTTTGCAAAGCTTCTTTCTGATTTAACATCTAGCATTTAAGCTATATGGTTGAATCTTTAAGAAGATAACCCGAAGGCTTTTGCAGTTTTGAAGAATAGGAGTATTTGGATCAAGTAATAAGGTAAGTTTTACCTCAATACGGCTGGGAAAAAAACCCAAACTATTTATGATTTTAAGAAGTTATTCCCGCCACTAAAATAATGATTAATAATTATTTTCTTAGAGCCTGCCAGACTTCTTCCATGATGATTCCAGAAATATTAATTGGATGAAAAGCAGCATCTTCTCGTAAAGCCTGACAAGATTCCATCAACTCAAAATTTCCTTCTGTTAAGCCAAATCCATCACGTATTCCTTTACCCCAACCTGTAATAAAACGTCTGGATTGCAGTTCTTCTTTTTCGATAGAAAGCAGAAGCTTTTTACTTTCTTCATCAATGTTTTCTACCACTAAGTCAATCGCTTCTTGGCAACTGGTTGGATATTCATTGGGAGATTCAATTGAAAAACAAAAATTTGTATACAGAAAGATAAGCATGGATATAATAATTTTATTAATAGTTATTTTCATTATGGTTTGATTAATAAGTGAATTTCATAACGTTTAATAGTTAATGATGCCTCTCTAGATGAGAGGCATCATTAGACAGCCTTTCATATAAATAATACTAGAGGAGTGAGGTTATATTAGGGCCATTAATATTATTTCACTCAGAGTTTTTAATAATAGGTATAAACTTCCTTGTATTTAATAAGAAAAATTCCAGGAATGACTCGGAAATTTACCTAAATCACTCTATTTCAAAAACAAATTGAGTACCTTTATCAGACATATATTTATCATAAATCGTGTATTTGCCAGGCTTTACTGGTAAGAAATAGAGCTTTGCTGAAACTTCATCATCAAAGTCGATTGAATGGAGACTGTTTATTTTCAATTCGATTTTTCCTATGTCTAATTTCCTTATAAAGATATTAGAAAAAAAATCCGCACCTTCTAAAATATATTCATGTTTTCCAGTAGAATGAATTGTCAACTTATAGCATTTTCCTGTTTCAATTTTATAAACAGAATTTTTCACTTCAAACCCTGAATCATCAACACCTAAAACTTGGCCATCTAATTTTTCACAACGCGCTATTAAATTACCTTTTGCATTAGCTACGTTTATTAGGCTTAATAAAATCGATAATGAAATTATTTTAAATATGTGTATATAGATAGAATTCATATTTTTTATCTCTATATTGCGGCAATTAATTCTTCACCAGATTCTGAAAGTCCATTTTGAATTGCAAAAACCGTTAATTCTCTTGAGTTCTTAACTTTTAATTTAGACATAATCTTTGAACGATAATTTGCTATTGTGTTTGATGACAGTCCAATTTCCTTAGCTATTTCTTTTGTCTCCATTCCACTAGCTACTAATTTTACAATTGTTATTTCTTTTTCAGTAAGAGAATCTAAAACTTTAAAAGTATCTTGCCCATTATTATTAGATTTTGAAATCTCATCATTTAATATCGCAATAGAGTGAGCATGTTTAGGGCTTAAATAAAAACCACCTTCATAAACTTTTTTTATTGCTGAAGTTAATGTTTCAATAGGATTAACTTTTGTCACAAACCCCTTTGCACCTAATTTCATCGCTTGCACAACAAGTTCAATATCATCATACATGGTTGAAAATATAACTTTTGCCTTATTATTAAAGCCTAAAATCATTTCGATACAATTTAGACCACTCTTCCCTGGCATTGAAATATCCAACAATGTCACATCTGGGTTAAATTGTTTATAGGCTTCAAAACCATCCATTGCATTTTCACATGTAGCAACGACATTGAATCCTTCTGCTTCAAATAAATTACGATAACCTTCTAAAACAATCTGATGATCATCAATTAATAAAATTGAAATAGTATTATTCATCATATTCCCCCTGATATTTCTCTGGAATTTTCATCCATATGCGTGTACCAATCTTTTTCTTAGAATCTATTTTAAATTCCCCATTAGAATTCAATACTCTTTCTCGCATTCCGATTAAACCAAGCCCTAAATTTTGTGATGCATTATCAAACCCAACTCCATCATCAACAATCTCAAGAACTGTATAAGAATCAATATTTTTTGATTCCATAATTCCATGTTTAATACTAACTTGAATATTTTTTGCATTAGAATGTTTGATAATATTAGTTAGAGCTTCTTGCAGAGCACGATATAATATTAAGCCTTTAGATATAGGTATATTTTTGTCGCAGCCCTCAGAATTAAATTCCACTTTATATTCATGATGGCTTTCTAACCAATTTGAAATATAGTTTTTTAATGCTGCAGTTAAACCAATATTTTCCAAAACAGGCGGTCTTAATTCATTGAACATTAATCGTGTTAACTGAGACAGCTGTTCAGAGCTAGAAGAAATTCGTTTGGTTAATGTTTTTAAATTTTCATTTTTATCCAGTTTTAACTGCAGAGTTGATGCATTGGCATGAATAGCCGTTAAATGCTGTCCAAATATATCATGAAGATCCACAGCAATTCTCTGACGCTCTTCTTCTTGAATTTTATCTAAACGTTTTACTAATGAACGATTTTCCTTTAACGTCTTCTGCAAGTTTACTTGTGTTTTTTCTAATGCATGAAAAGCTTCATTACTTTTTTTATAAGATAATGATGCTTCTTGCCAACGACGAATAGCGAACCATATCAAACCAGGAAAAAATATAAACGTTGCGATCAATAACTCATCAATTTCAAAAAGATCGTACTGTCGACTCCATATATATACCTTTTCATAAAAATCGAATTCAATAGAAAATAATAGGAAAACCAAACTAATGAATAGAACGATCGCCAAATCAAAATAAGCCTTATTCGACAATCGCTCTTTATAAAGAAAGCCAGAATTCGGTTCGTTTTTTTCAATTAAGTTTTTTGAAATTGCAGTATCCATATAAATCAATTTTTATAACAACATTTTTAAAATTATAAGTTTTAATATCTATGTTGATAAGAGATATGGAAAAAGCTTGAAAGATTCATAAGCCTATCAGGAATGTATCCTTATTTGATTTACAAAAAATCCATTGAATGAATATAAAAAATATAAAGCTATGAATTTTTCCTGAATATGATAGTGATAATCCCCTTAATATTTGAGGTTTAGTTAGGGGAAAAATTACTGCGAAAGAAAAGATAAATTCATAGGATAAATTATAAAAAAGTTATTTAAATTACTTTAAATAAAAGTTACTACATATTTAATATTTTTGTAATCTTAATTTAATATTTATATTGAATTATTAACGACACTCTCGTACAGATTTTTTCTAGGGAAATTAAGAGTATGGTGTACATAAACAAGATATCATCATCTATGTTTTTTAATAGACATAACACCCGATTAAATCAAACATACTCTGTGCACATTCATTCCAAATCTCAAATTTCCTTTCTCTAAACCTACACTCGTCATGAACAAGGAATTTACTATGTATAAAATCTTATCCACATTAATATTCTTAATTAGTTTAAATGTTTCTGCTCAAATATCAGTTCAAAACTCAGCTGAGTGTCTTGAAACAAGCGCAGCTGGTTCTAATCCACAAACCTGCCAATACGATACTGGGATTATTGCAGATGACAGAAAATTAATTTGTCATATTATGTTCGAACCGGGTCTGCAACAGGTTTCTGATGTTACTTATGCAGGCATTCCAATGGATAATATCATTAGTATGAATAATACTTATGGAGAAAGTAATCCCAACACACAAGTATTTAAATTAGATGCACCTCCAACAGGTTCAAACCAATTAAGTTTTAATCTTCAAACAACAAATGGAAATGCAGCTGCGTGGTGTATGACTTTAAATGATGCTGGTGATATTGGAGCAGTTTCTTCGATTGGCCAAAAAAATAATACAGGAACTGATCCAGTCATTGAATCAAGCATAAATACAACCACAGCGAATAGTACTATTTATTGTAGTAGTACAGATACTAAATCGAATACCTATGCAAATTTATGGACAATGGAAGGAGATGGCAATGTTATCCTTGCGAATGAGGATAATATTAATGGTGCAGGAAACGTTACAGGCTTTTCTTATATCGTAAACCAGATAGACACATCTATTATTGACTCATATCTGTGTAGAAATAGAGGCCCAGAAGGAAACAAGGGCACTAAAGGTTTAGTAATGTATGAAATAGCTGAAGCACCTACCAATACGATTAACGATGCTTATATAAATAGTATCGATGAACATATGCCTAATGCCACTCTTATTTATGATTATAACGACGCCAATTTGGATAACGACGTAGGTACCTATACAGAAATATTTGATGAATGTAATTGTTTAAGCATGAATCCAAATACAGGTGTCGTAACAATCGATAATTCAGCTATGTTTGATTATGAACGGTTTACTGAAATTACCTATATCGCTTCAGTTTCTGGAAATGATCAAGGCGTAATTACAATACCAGTTGGTAATGTGGATGATTTCGTCGAACCTACACGTTTCGTTAATGAAAATTTTGAAGATGAAACTGAATTATTAGGAGCACCCTACCCTAATTCTCAAGACCCAACAAAACTTTGGAAATGGTCTGATGGATTTATGTTTTCAAAAAATTCCATCAATACTGATGCAGATATGTGGGTAAGAAGTAATACTGTTGTTAATGATGGTAACTACAGTTTAAGACTTCAGTTTGATGGAAGAAATAACCGTTTCAATGAATGCTTACCAACTAAAGAAAACGGAATAGAAAAATATCAAGATACTTTGATTCATGTTGGTGGAGACGATTCTAATCAGTTAGAAACTGATACAAATCTACTTACATTATTCTCTAACAACAACCCAGTTGATTTTGTTTATAACAAAGATGATCAATTTTGTAAGTGGGAAGTTGAATCATTTGAAGGAAGTAATTTTAACATAGCAAATTTTATTAATGATGTTCCTATTCAGAATGACATGGGAGGAGAATGTGATTTTGATTCAAATGATGAAGTACTTGTATTTCACACTTGTGATGCAAATGAAAAAAGGAGTGATTGCAACGCCTGTATCAATTATTTCACAGGCCATGACTTTCCTAATCAATTTGAACCAGGTGATACATTATCTCGTCGCTTTTATCTCTACTTACCATCACCTTCTAGCAATCAAGTTTATCCAAACATAACCACCAAACTTGGTTATTGGAAAGTTGATGGCTATGACGAAGGTTCTCTTAAAATACAAATGAGTAATTTAGAGGTCACAACTGTAATGAAAGAAACGAATGGAGTACCTGAAAGAAAAACTGGCATTATACTCGAATACGACACATGGTATTACATTGAAGAAGTTCGGGTTCGAGAATCTACATTAGGAGGCACCGATGGCGCTCAAAGAATTCATATTGATAAACTGGGAGAAGAAGACGATATTCCAGAATATGTAAGAGAAAATATGACCTTTGGTGATAGCAGTACATTCTCTTTTATGGGTAACTTCCAAAATACAAACGATGCAAAAGGCTATATTTATTTTGATGATCTCGTTATTGCAGATGGTTACATTGGTCCTATTCAAACAGTATCAAACATAAGCCCGATTATTGTAGATAGCACAATATCGATTGATGAAGAACAAGCCAATGGAACCGTTGTGTTTGACTTTAATGATCATATTACGGGCATAGATATTGATTCAGAAACAATAAATAGCCCTAATTCGATTAACTATTCTATAACTAGCCAATCTCCAGAAGGTGCTTTCCAGATAAATAGTACTAATGGTGAGATTTCTATACTAGATAGTTCATTACTCGATGCAGATAATAATCAAGGCACACTACAAGAATTAAGCGTACATGTGATGGCAGATGATGGACAAGGACAAACAAATTCAACTGATACAGCAACACTAACAATCAATCTCACCCCTGTGAATGATAACTCTCCCACTATAGATTGCGGTATAGAACTTTCTGTTATTGAAAATCAATCCGACGTGACAACCTGTCAAGCAAGCGATGCAGATATTCCAGAAGATACATTATCTTTCAGCGTTAGCGGTGGAGTTGATCAGTCATTATTCGCTATTAATTCATCTGCAGGTAACTCTGCTCAACTTTCTTTTAATACTCTGCCTGATTTTGAAAACCCACTAGACCAAAACGCTGATAATATTTACGAGGTTATTGTACAAGTATCTGATGGTAGTAATGTTGGCCAACAAATCTTAAATATTTCTGTACTTCCAGATAACCCTTCTCTACCAGACTTAATCAGTAGCGGTTCAGTCATTGACACAACTGCAACTACAAATGCAACCACACAAGCTAACTTTAACGTTGGCACTCCAAATCAGGGAGGGTATTTACTCTGTAGTATTGTGTTTCCTGCGCCTAATTCTATTGTCGGGCAAGTAACCTATGGAGGTTCTGCAATGACTGAATTACTACACATTATGCCTAAAAAGAATAATCAAACTGGTGATGATGTCTATCTTTATGGAATAACCTTGGATGGAGTTAGTGGTTCTAATACACTTTCAGTCCCACTAACTTCCAGTGGAGACTACCTAGGTACAGATTGTTTTGTCTATGAAGGTATTTCAGGAGTTGGAGCAACGGTAACAAGTAACAAGGATAACACTGATGCAGGTTTAATTTCTGACACGATTACTACAACACGCGAAAATAGTATGATTGTAGGGTATGTTACAAGCAGTCACGGCGTATTAGGTGGTAATACTCAAACATGGACTGCAGCAGATCCTTCTGAAGAACGCATCTCAGATGCGATATGGATAGGAAGTGCTGGTGTTACATACGGTATGTTTGACCAAGCCACTTCTAATATTGCAGATTACACTCTCTCCGCAACGTTGAGTGACCAAGCAAGCTTTCTCGATTTATCCATTGGACTGATAGAGTTACTACCATTGGTAAATCATATTAGCAGCGACTCAGTATTTAATACTATTAATAATCCAAATCAAACGAATACATCAAATCTTGATGTTGGCTCTCCTGGTTCAGGTGGCTACTTGTTATGCAGCATAGGATTCCCCGCTCCTAACTCAATAACAGGAAATGTTACTTATGCAGGGCAAACTATGTCAGAACTATTACATGTACAGCCTAAACAAGGGAACAGTACTGGAGATGACCTCTATATTTATGGCATGTCGTTAAATGGTATTTCAGGAATTAATTCACTAAGCATATCCGTAGTTAATTCAGGAAGTTATTTAAGTACGGATTGTTTTGTTTATGAAGGTGTTGCAAGTATTGGAGCTACTGCTACCAAAAATATCGATAATAATGCCAATGGCTTTATTTCCGAAACGATTACGACTACACACAATAATAGTATGGTAATAGGATTTGCTACCAGTAGTCATGGAGGGCAACTTACATGGGAACCAAGTACTCCTTCTGCAGAACTTATTGATAAGACTATTTCGATGGGTGCTATAGGTGTAAGTTATAGCGCATTTGAACAAGTTTTAGGTAATGCTGGAAATCACACGCTCTCAACAACACTCGATAATAATCAAATCTACATTGATTTATCTATTGGCCTAATTGAATTAGTATTACTTGAAAGTCATTGAGAAAATTAATCACAATAATTGGCATCAGCTTTTTGGTGCCAATTTGATTTTATAAATAATATGACAAAATTTATTGCCAATATTGTCAGAAAGTTTCAGAACTGAAGACAAGTCGTTGATTTATTTGGTAGCGGGGGCAGGCTGCCAACGGTATCTACCGTTAGTCACTGCCTTTGATATCGCCTCTAAGCCGCAACCCCTTAGTGCGTTACTGTCTAGCTTAGAGGGAGCCCGCACCGTTCTGGGCGCGAATCCTAACCGAAAAACCCCTTCTGCATCAATGGGAGGGCGAAAAAATGGCTAGAAAGCGTCCTCCCTCTAAGAAGACCTATCCAGCGCCGTTCTCGGTTCGCCTGACTGAACAGGAACGTGCTGAATTGACAAAACTGGCCGATGGCCAGCCGTTGGGGCAGTTTATCAAGGACGCGATACTGCAAAACGGCGTCCGGCCACCGCCTTCCCGCAAGCCAAGGATTCAGGATCAGAAGTTGCTGGCCAAGCTGCTTGGCGCGTTGGGGCAATCCCGTATCGCCAGCAACATCAACCAGCTCGCAAAGGCGGCCAACTCAGGCTCCCTGCCCGTCAACGAGGAAGTGCTGCAAAGCCTGCATGATGCGGTAGCGGCCATTCGCTGGATGCGCGACACCTTAATAGAAGGAATGGGGCTGAAGCCGCAAAGCCAGCAACCGCCACCAGAGCCATTCGAGGGGTCGAGCGATGATCCTTAAAGGCAACCAGCGTGCCGGAGGGCGGCAAATGGCGCTACACCTGCTCAACGGCGAGCAAAACGAGCATGTGAATGTCCACGAGGTTCGTGGGTTTATTGCTTCTGACGTATTGGGGGCACTGAACGAAGCCTATGCCCTGTCCAAGGGCACGCAATGCAGGCAATTCATGTATGCCCTGAGCCTGAACCCTCCGCAGAACGAGCGGGTTTCCATCGACACGTTCGAGACCACGTTGGATCGGGTTGAAAAGAAGCTCGGACTGGAAGGTCAGCCGCGTGTTGTCGTTTTCCATGAGAAGGAAGGCCGCCGTCACGCTCACTGTGTCTGGAGCCGGATTGATACCGAGGAAATGAAGGCCATCAATATTTCGCACCCCAAGATCAAGCTGAACGAGATAGCCAAATCGCTCTATCTGGAAAACGGCTGGCAGATGCCGGACGGGTTTCGGGACAAAAGCCGCAAGAACCCTCTTAACTACACCCGCGCCGAATGGCAACAGGCTTTACGCATTGGCCGCAAGCCGTCCGACATCAAGCGCGAATTACAGGAAAGCTGGGCGATATCGGACAGCAAACAGAGTTTTTCCAATGCTCTGCAAGAGCAAGGCTACTATCTAGCGAAAGGAAAACGTGGCCACGTCGCCGTTGACCTGCATGGCGAGGTCTATTCGCTGACCCGCCAGCTTGGTCAGAAAAAGAAAGCACTGGAAGCGCGTCTCGGAAAGGCTGAAAGCCTGCCTTCCGTCGATGACATCAAAACCAACATCCATGGCAGGCTTAGCAAACTCTTTCGGAACTATACAGATGACCTTGCCCGTGAACACCGAAAGGCAAAGCAGCCGCTCAAGGCTGCAAAGCTGGAAATGGTCACGATGCAGCGAAAAGAGCGTGCGAATCTGGAAGCCACTCAACAGGAACGCTGGCAGGCCGAAGAACTGAAGCGTTCTTCCCGCGTTCGCAAAGGTTTCAAGGGATTATGGGACAAGATCAACGGTCGCTACTGGAAAACCAGAAAGCGCAATGAGCAGGAAACATGGCAGGCGCACAAACGCGATCAGAAAGAGCGCGAAGCACTGATCCATAAACAGCTTACGCAACGTCAAAACCTGCAAGTGCAGATCAACCTGCTACGCGAAAAACAGGACAAGGAACGCAAAGACCTGTTTCGCGATCTGTCACAATTCACGTTGCAGGAACAGGCCAAGGGCAATGAAGCTCTTGAAAAAAACTGGCTCCATGACCTTGAATTCGATCAGCGCGGCGAGTTCGAGCGGGAATTCGATAACGATCTAGACATGGACGATCCCGATATAGACATGGAGCCGGAACTCTGAGCGGCCTCTGTAAGCCGCGACAGGCCGCCAAGCCGGAACAAGGCTTGGCGGCGCAAATTTTTTCCTCCCCTGAAACAGGACGAAAACGAAAATTTGCCGCCGGATGATCCGGCGGCATCACTCTCAGCGATCAATGACTCCAGAAAACGTGTACTTCTTCATAGGCCGTTTCGATGGTGTAAATATCCCCACTTAAATCCATATCACGCCCCATGCGCTCATAGTCGATGTAGTAAGCGAGATTTTCAGGAATCTGGCTGGTGCCTTCGGTAAGTTCCTCGGCATAGTCCGCAAGGGACTTGTAGCAACCGGAATAATTCTCTTCGATAGCCTTTCTGGCATCCTCAAGATGTCCGCCAAAGTGGCTCAGCAATTCCCCTGCAAGGTCGGGATACTCTTCAATGAAACAGGCAATTTCATGCAATGACTGAATACCTTCGTATTCGCTCACAGAATAACCACCGAACCCTTCGTAGTCGTGAATGGCGTATTCTTCCGCGAAGCCTTCGGGGCTTTCGGCCAGCATGGCGTTAATCTGGTCTTGAATGTCGTTAATGTCTTGGGTCGCATCTATCCATACGCCGTGTAACTTGCCGTTGTTATAGGCTGCGAGGTCTGCCACATAAATTCTGATTTCTTCACTCATCGTCTTTGCTCCTAAATTCGCTGTTGAGGTTCTTACAAGCACCGCTTGTGGTGCGCTGCTCATGAACCTCTGGCGACTAGGCCGACTAGGCGGGGGTGAAAGAATCCAGAAAAATTGCGGAGGGTCTGGCTCCGCTGGAAACCGTCATTTTTCTTTATTCAGAGGGGATGCAATGCCCCTCAATTGCTTCTCGATCTATCATGCTCACCTGCAAGGTGAATACTTCCTTCTCTTCCATTGATGGCCGCTCATCTTCGATGACTGTCCTTCAATGCGTACCGATTACTCGTAACGCTCCATCCTTTCCAGCCGCAACCTGCGGCCTTTTCGAGTGACCTATTCGTTGCATCAGTAAGCCATAGACCAGCAAGCGTGCCGATCCTGTTCGGACACGCTTCTCCATATATTTCGACCATAGGTGCAAATCATGACCTCCTGCGCACAAGCGGCCACTGATAAGGCCGCGATGGTCGCGGCCTCCAAGAACAGGAGGTAACAATGACACTGGTTACGCGATTTGAACTGGCAGCCAAGAACAAAAACGAGCTGCACGCATATTTGAGAGAGGCGTTTAACGAACTTGCGAGAAGTGAGCCTGATACTCATCAGCGCAGAAACGCACTGGCATCCATCGAGAATATTCAAAATGAACTGGCTTCAAGGGCACCATGCCCTTGAGCTACTCTAATTGCGGCGCTTGCGAATGGCTGATACCCAGTTTTCCAACTCTTCGATATCCGCCTTTAGAGCATCTGGCTCAGGAAGTTCTGCTCTTGCTGCCGCTGCTTGATCGTGACCGGTCAACCATTTGGAGCATTTCGTCATTGCCGCGCTTAAAGCCTTGCAGTCATCGTCCGTTATGTCTGCAACTTGTATAACCTGCTGCGTCTGGACACTAGGGCGATACCTTTCTACTACCCCTCCTAACAGCACCTCTTCGAGCGCTCGCTCCCATGCCTCTCGAAGAAGGCCATATATATAACTAGCCTCCTTTTCGTAAGCTCCTTGGTGTCCATCTCGATGCAACTTTTCCGCGCCCTGATACTGGTTTTTTAGGAATCCAATCTTCTTCCTTATCGGTAATGCAACCCACGGTAGCTCTTCCGCACAAACACCCGCGCCGATAGAAAGTTGCCTTACATGTTGATCTAGTTGGTCAACATCCAACTCTTCCGAAAACTGCTTAAGCAGAAGCAAAAATACAACATCATGGGTAAAGACAATAACTTGGCGTTGCTGCGATTCTAAGACAAGTCGTTTAGCAACACCTTCGCGCCATTTGTAATCAAGCGATGAAACAGGATCGTCAAACACAATACCTGACGGATCATCTGCGGTACTTAATTCCGCAAAAAACGCTGCAATAGACAAGCACCTCTGCTCACCTTCACTCACCACACGCGGTAATTCCACGCCTGGTGCGCGAGTCAAAATAAGCTTGTGATACAGAACTCCTTCTGTACCTCCGGCTTCTTTCAATTCCACCTCAACATGACGAAAAGCAAGATTTTCCAATTCGTCGCTGAAACTGTCCTTAAGCTTACTTGTGACGAATTTTTTTGTAACAGCCGTGCTTTTCTGGGTAATTGATTGCGTCTTAGTATCATTGAGGCATAGCTCATACGCTGCCAACTTTTTCTTTCGCTCGATTTCATTAAGTACGATTTCCTCATGCTCCGCTAGTATCTTGCGGGCACGAAACTCCAGCACCTCTGCGTCCATGCGCTTTTTCTCGTCCGCTTTGATACTGCCACTAAGAGTTTTAATACGTTCTTCAAGCTGGCCAGCTAATGCCTCAACCTCACCAGATATTGCTACCATTTCTGGACAATCCGATGAAATATCCTGATTTTCATTCAAAGCGTTTACGATATTTGTGCGACGGTGATCATTGCTATCTAATGCGGTGGACACGGCATTCGCAAATTCTTCGTCCTCAATACGGATTTCCTTGATCGTCTCTTGGATTACTTCATTATTGGTCTGAAAATCCACAAACTCCTGTTTCGCTTTGGCGTATTTCTCGCGCAACTCACGAAGCTCACGCTCAGTTGTAGACGTTACAAATGTCTGGAACTGTTTGAGTCTCAGGGTCGCTGCGTCATCTAGCTCCTGTTGGCATAGAACGCACTGGGCATCATTTTCGACAACTGGATACTCTTGACCCTGATAGGCTGATTCTTCGGAAAATCGTTGTGCAGCGTCCCATAGTTGGGACCAAATCTCCGAGCCTGTTCCCTCAAGCACTCCTTTTGGAAATGTTGCTTCACGAAGCCTTTTTGCTTCTTCACTCTTGCGACGCCCCTCCGTTCTGGCATCGAACACTGTGGAAATCGATTCTTCCGAAAGAATCCTTTCTACTGATTGAAGATGTTTAACAAGGGTTCGTATGCGACTTACACGGAGTGTCATTTGCCGTGCTAACTTTTCCGGATCATTGGCTTGCAAATCCTGCAAAGATTTTTCCAGCAATGCAAAGCGAGATTTTTCTTCCTCGGAAAATTGTGAAAGTGACTGCACGGCCTCTGGTTTTGTCAACGATGAAATACCCGTAAGCAGTTTTGCAACCCGCGTACCGTCTGGTATCTGACTCTGTAATGCAAACAGATCGTTTGTGTTTAGTGCACGTTGTTCCCTTTCCAGATTTGACCGAACAGCCTTGCATGCTTTTACCAGTTTATCGAAAAGATCAAGACCGAATGGCCTGAATGCAACATCTGTTTTCTCTGTTAGATAGACAGCCGCAGATTGAGTGTCGAAAACACTTACGCGAGCGATAAAATCATCTTCGCCTTCACCAGCCCATTCCTGCAATTCCGACTGGTTTCCAATCTTGTATTTGATTGAAACGGTTGGTGTATGAGGGGTACTACCGGACACAACATTACCAAGTATGTTCTCTTGCCCTCTAGCACGGCAGGCGCTTTTCAGAATCCTGATGTATCCGGTCTTACCTGCGGCATTGTCACCATATACAACCGTAAGAGCAGGAGAAAAATGCAAGGTCTGGTTTTCGGCCAGCGCGTTGACCCCGCGATGATGAAAGATTGAGTCTAGGACAACTTGAGATGAGGTGGTGTCTGCTGTAGGTATATGATCTTTCGTTAGGGGCAAAGCATCCTGTTGTTCACTCAGACCGTGCGCCCCTTTGCAGATTTTCCCAAGCTCTCGAACATCATCCTCCGAAAGCTCGTCGTTGAGAACTAGGCGGCGTAAAGCATCACGCTGCCAAGTTGGGCGCTCGGAAGACCACTCAAGTATTTCTTTCAGGACGGACACTGCTTCCTCATCTACTTATATTCCCAACTTCTTGAAGAATATTTTGTTTCTCATACCTGCATCTTTCAGAACTTTGTCCCAACTAATGACTTCGATATACAAGTTGATATTTCCATGCCAGCGAAACCATCCAAGGCCATCCGGCATCGGCTTGAAGTCCTTCTCAGTTTCAAGCCACTTTTCTACCTTGCTGGTTAAATCACAAACCACATAGCCATAGAATGGCGTATTTTCAGCAACCAGTATTTTCCGGCCTTTTGGTGTTTTGTAATCACCGGCCTTAATGCTATTCACGTACCGGACGATTTGCTGAACCGGATCTTCCTTGGATGAAGGATTTACGAAGTCATCTCTCTGCGGTTTCTTAAACTCAAAGATTGTGACGGGATTGCTGGCCTCATTGTCACCCCTGAATAGCACACGGTTATCGTAGGCCAGTAAATCCGGTCTTTCCGAGTTGCCTCCATTGAGGGGCAAGTCCGACGAAACGTAGTTGGTAAAATTCAGACGTTCATCAATGATCCATAAGTTGTGTTCTTCAAAGAATGTGCCTTCGTCGTCTTGCCGTCGCGGAAAGATGATGTCATGCACTGTGCCTTCGGACGAATACTGACCGTCTGGATCAAGCTCCAAGTTTCTTTCGAAGAGGTTCAGCACATCACGGCGCAAGGCAATGTAGTGGATGAGGTCATTCTTGCTTGTTTCGGATATCTGATTGACGATCTCGCGCACATCGGTCTTTAGATCGTCAATCGTGGCTTCATTGAGCAACTTATTGACCTTGCCCTTTATTTGAACCTCTTGCTTGTATTTCTCCTTTTGTAGCAAAGCCTCTATTTCCGCATCAGAGGGTTTGTACGGCATTGTTGATAGATCAACGCTTGCTATGATCGCCTTGTGCCACGGTGCTTCCTCTTCAACGTATGAGCGAACACGCTCCACCTTCCGTTCCTGACGCGCCACAATATCTTCGCCAACAGCTTCTTTGGCGATCTGTGCGGCAGCACTTTCAATATCACTTTGAGAAACGCCCAGTAAAAGATCATTGTCTTTTTGGAATTCGAAGCCACCACGTTCCAGCGATACGTTGTCATCGAGATAATCGCTAAACACATACGCCTTTACGATATAGTTTTTCTCGACGTCATCCGATCCGGTATCGTCCTTATCGTAAAACTCATCGATAAACTCTGGAATGTAGTTGTGAATAGCTGTATCAGTCGCCTCCCTCCTATGAGCCACCAAGCTAATCTTGCTACGCTGGCTCTTGGGTGAATAGAACTTGAACACGCGCACTGAAAATTGATGATCCGCGTGTGTACCTTTCAGTGAATAGTGGCCATCGGCAACATTCATCTCCTTAATCAAGCCGGATAGCTCATTGCTGACGAACTCATTGAGGATAATGCCCTCCGATTTCCCCTCATCTATGAGCGATATTTTCGGACAGGAATAGTCTTGTGCAATGAAATACGGCAACAACTTCTCAACCAAGACTCTGGCAATGGTTGATAGCTTCTTATCGGTGAACTTGCCGTCCTTGGCCGATGAAAGCGTTACGGTTGTTTTAGAACTCTTTTCGCCTGTATCTTCGATTTTTTCACTAACAATGATGTCATTGTCTCTCCCCATCGAAAATTTTCGGCGTTTGAATGCCTGACCTTCGGAATAAATGCTATCGACGTGCAAATCCTCAAAGTATCGTAAGCATGTAAAACGCCCGAAACCTTTTCCGCCCTGCGAAATCTTGAAGTCTGAGTACAACGTATCAAATGAATCCCGATTTTCATCGGTAAATCCGATACCGTTATCCGTGATTAGGAAGCTCTCTACCGGCGGGATTTTGTTTTCTATGTCCTCTTGGCCGGAGCGCTTGACGATTACCTGAACTTCACCGTCCTCTGTCTTTTTACTGTCGATGGCCTGAATCGCATTAACGATCATCTCGACAAGCGGCGTATAGACGGTCGTGCCAGAACGTATGTTTTCTACAGCCCTTTTTATATTGACATTACTCATGCGCCCCCCTGACCGGCAACGTCAATATCTAACGGTGGCAACGTCTTTACGATCTTCATCGTTTCCAGACTTACCGTTATCACTCGTTGAAGTAATTCTAAGGGATACTTCGCATTGCCAACTGTTTCAATAGCGTAGAGATTGGCGTCGTTAATTATTCCGCTGGCTTTGTCAGTCTTAACGGATTGGCGTTCCATGACCCATTCGAGAGCGGGCTTCCCATTCACTACGTACTCATACGCTTCGACCGGAATGTTTTTGATAGTGATATGCTCGTTATAGATGATCGTGGTTTTGTCCTTTTCTTTGCCAGACTTACCGAACTTCATTTTTGTAACATAGTAATCTTTATCGGTATTGGGATTGCCCTCCAACTTTACTGGGTAAAGATCAGCGTCTTCATATCCCACATGTAATTCACTAAGCTTTCTTCCTGCTTCGCTAAATGCCCAAAAGTCTTTAGCGGTGTTTACAAATGGTATGCGCGGCAGTTGCTTTGATAAGTTATCTTCATAGCGAGTTCGATAGTCTTTCGAATGTAGCAAGCCATAGATATAGAAGAAAATATCTTCCTTAGTGATATTTTCCTTTGGATAAGCCGATTCGAAATGCGCAAGCCCAACATCTGTAATTCCGTCTTTGACAATATAATCCTCTTCCCCCGCCTCTGGCGCGAAAAGATCATTGGCAGAGGTCTCCGTATTTTTTTCATATATTTTTAGCGGAAAATTTTGGCAGTTATAATGCGTCTTATACTCTGGTATGGAATCACTGATGAATACAGAAAACTCCTTGCTTTCCCCAGTGCCGGTTACACAAATCACCAAATTGTCAAAACCTTCTGCCGGAAATATATTCGGTATTTTGCTTTGTCGGTGATTGAACATGTCATCATAAAAAAGCCACTGTTTTTCAAAAGGCCTGTAGTGCGATTTGACGATGCTTTTCAGTGATAACGAAGCCAAAATTCCCTTGTCCACTTTTGGATAAAGGCTACTCGACCAACTTATTTTCTTTGAATCTTTAGTGACAAATTGGCTAGCTTTTGTATCTGGATGTTCCTTTCTATATTCTTCAAGTCGAACAATTTCTGAGTTGTAAAAGTCGATCATTCTTTTGACGCAGGATTGAAGAACTTTTTTCGAAGCGTTAAAACACCACGCATCCCTGCTCGTTTGCAATCCCTGTGAATATGTTTCAAATAACGCTTTAGCAGTCTTATCCTTTTTGCTCCCTAGCGCTATATGCTCGTCAAAACTGTCATCTCGTTGGTTAAGCCAGTCATTGTGTTTATCGGGCTTAATGGTTTGCCAAGCATCATCAGCGGCAATACCATTTATGCTCTTAAACTCAGAAACGATTGCAAGCTTTTCATCTTGGCTTAGATAGTCGCCGATATCGTAAAAGTGAATATTCCCGCGTTTTTCTTTATTTGGATTTTTGATAAACAGGCTTATCGCTATAGGGGCGCGACTCCCAGACCCAAATATTTTTCCTCCCTCTTTACGCGACTGCTCTCCAGATGTGCGCTGATTGCCTCGCAGATGAAATACATAGAGACTGCTATATTCTTCGCGTAAGCACTTTCGTAATCCATCCATAGAGTTGCCATCCAAATAACTAGCATTGCTGACATATGCCATAACGCCACTGTCACCCAAACGGTCGCTTCCCCAACGCATCGAACGAATATATGAATCCAACAAAGTTTTGGTAGTAGTAGCTGTTGAATGCGCTGCGTATGTATCGTGAATGCGCCCATCCAAATTGCTGTAGGCTATGTTTGCATTATTATCATTTTCACTTTTTTGACCGGCGGAGTATGGCGGGTTGCTCATGATCACCCGAATATCCAACTCTTTTTGCCGAGTCCGTCGAGCGCTGTTGTCCACCATCAACTTGCTCACCATGTCGTCTTTTTCATAGAGCTGGAACGTATCGGTCAGGCAAATGCCTTCAAAGGGTTGATAGTCGCCGCCAACGAGACTGTGATAAACCGCTTCAATATTTATCGCTGCGATGTAATAAGCCAGCAAGATAATTTCGTTTGCATGAATTTCGTTCTTGTACTTATGAGGTAGCTGTTCCTTACTGATAAGCCCGCTTTGCAACATCCGCGTAATAAACGTGCCGGTTCCCGTGAACGGATCAATAATGTGAACGCCTTTGCTTCCTAATGTTTGGCCGAATTCGGATTGCAGCACGTCATTAACGCTGTGAATGATGAAATCCACGACCTCAACCGGCGTATAAACAATGCCGAGTCGTTCGGTCATTCTCGGAAATGCGTTCCGGAAGAATTTGTCGTATAGCTCGACTACGATCTTTTGCTTCCCTTCCGCGCTATCAATATCCTCCGCTCGCATCTGGACGCTGTTGTAGAACTTCTCAAGGGTATCGGCCTCTTTGTCCAGCCTGTGTTCTTGCAATATATCCAGAACCTTTTGCATCGCTTGCGATACTGGGTTATGGCTGGCGAAGCTATACTCCTTGAACAAGGCATCAAACACGGGCTTGGTAATGAGGTGTTGCGCTAGCATCTCTATCACCTCGCCATCCGTAATGCTGTCGTTCAGGTCATCCCGTAGTTCCTTGGCGAAAGACTGAAATGCCGCCACTTCTTTCTTGTTCTTTGAATCCGTGACAATGGTTGTAATACGCGTAATATGGGTTTTTGCGATCTTCGCAATGTCCTTTGCCCAGTCTTCCCAGTGACTACGGTTGCCGCATTTCTGAACAACCTTGGCATAGAGGGCGCGTTCAATTTCTCCAACTTCGAACTGCAATTCACTTTGACTGGGTTGATACTCGGCTTCCTTCTCGCCTATCGAATAGCTTCGCTTTCCCGCATCTTTGTTTTTCGTTCCCGTGGTTTTCTTTGCTTTCGGCTTAATCTTGTCTGTAATCGCAATCACTTCCATTTTGCGATTGTCTTTTCCGATTAAGTCCAGCTTGTTGATCATCGCGTCAAAGCGATCATCATGTGAGCGCAAGGCTTGCAGAACTTCCCAGACCACTTTGTAGATTTTGTTGTCGTTTAGCGCCTTAGAAGGCTCCATACCGGTTGGGATCACAACGGGCAGAATTACATAGCCCCGCGTCTTGTTTGGGGCTTTTCGCATAATGCGCCCGACAGACTGAACAACATCAACCTGTGAATTGCGCGGCGTTAGGAAGAGGACGGCATCGAGCGCCGGAACATCTACACCTTCGGAAAGACAGCGAACATTACTAAGAATTCGGCATGTGTCTTTAGGGGTTTCCTGCTTTAACCATTGGAGCTTCGCCTCCTTTTCCGTAGCGTTCATGCTGCCATCTACATGTGCCGCTTCGCAGACAAGCGTATTGTGATCTTCTTCCTGCTCCTGATACGCCTCCACAACAGCCTGAAACATGTTGGCTATATTCTTTGAACTGACTTTGTGGGTCTTTTTTCCGGTTGTTGCTTCAATGACCTGACAAAATGCAACGGCGCGTTGCATAGGATCACTATCATCGGCAAGTCCGTCTTCCTGATCCTGTTTACTGAGTGCCTTCCAACACCCTACGATTTTGGCCGCATCATCGACCTTGAGCTGATTATTTTCGTTTGCCAAAAGGCTTTGCAGTCGCTTGCTGATATGCGCTTCATCTACGGTCAATACAATGACCTTGTAGTCCACCAAGAGGCCACGTTCGACCGCCTCGGAAAACGTAATAACATGCAAATCCTTGCCATAAAGGGATTCATCATCCATTGAGCAAAGTGCGACGTTGTCTTTTTCCGCCGAGGCCTGTGCGCTATCTCCATAGATACGCGGGGTGGCAGTCATGTAAATTCGCTTCTTGCCACGAATGAAGCTGTTATCGTGAATCTTGACGAATTTGCTTTCTTCTTCCCCTTCAAAGGTCGCTCCGGTTGTGCGGTGCGCCTCGTCACAGATAATCAAGTCGAAGTCGCCAAGACCATGCTTTTTTTGTGCCTCGCTGATAACAGCAATAGAGTGATAGGTCGAAAACACGACGCTCATGTGCGCTGCGTCATGCCGTTTCGCCATCTCATCGGCAAGCGATTTGGCATTCGTGGTCGCCGGATAGCGAAGTTCGTGCATAAAGGTCTGCACAACATCGTCATCTTTCTTACGTTTCTTACCGATATCGCTGTCTGAGCAAACCGCAAAGCTATGAAGAGGAATAAGGCTTTGTTGCGTCCATTCCGTTAGCGTTTGGGACAGCAAAGCCAAGCTCGGCACCAAGAACAAGACACGTTTACCGCTACCGGCCAAATCCTCGGCCACCCGTAGACTTGTAAAGGTTTTTCCCGTGCCACAAGCCATGATCATTTTGCCGCGATCAGCGTTTTTTAGATTTGCCTTAACTTCACTGAGCGCCTTTTTCTGATGCGCTCGTAGACCATATTTTTCTTTCAGTACCGGCTTTTGGTTGGGCTGGAACTTAGACCAATCGATCTGGCTGTTTTCCAAATCAAATAGGTCTATTTTTGAGACTGGCGGTTGCTGCCCCTGCAAAGCATCTTCGGCGTTTTCACTCCAATTATTGGTCGTCGTGACGATGATGCGGTGCGTGAAAGGCTTTTTGCCGGAAGCCGTAAAGAAGCTATCGATGTCTGACTTTTGGACGCGATAGTCCTCTGCATAGAACTTGCTCTGAATGGCATGGAATTCGTCAGTTCCATTGGTTTTCGCGACTAAATCTATGCCGGTATCTTTGCCGTCAATGCCTTGTTCTTTTGCCCAATCAGCGTAAAGCCAGACATCGCTATACAGGTCTCTATAGGTCGCTTCATGGCGCAGATATGTTCTTGTCAGCTCTTCAAAATATGTGCCTTTCTCTCGCTCGGTCACTGCCGCCGTTCGAAATGAATCAAGTAGTTTTTGAAGTGCTGTCATCAAATTATCCCGTTACTTTTTTTCATTCGATATTTGAGCGGCGATCCACTGCTCAATATCTGTCCGTTTGAAGCGCCAACTGCCACCAGCTTTGAAGCCGGGTAATTTGTTTTCTGCGGCGAGACGGTATGCCGTCTTCTCATTCAACTTGAGATATTCAGCGACCTCTTTCAAGGTCATAATTTCATCACTCATTTTTTTATCCACTCGAATGATGGGTGAGAGAATAATGGAAAATTACGGAATAGACAATTAGAGCCGAAATGAGCGGTCATACACGCATCCAAGGACGCTCCTTGGCTGTGGTTAAGCGGCAGAACGCTTACGGCATCCAATCCGCGTAGGGTTGGTCGTGATTGAACAGCGACCTGTTCACGGTATCCAAACGGCGGACGGTTGGTGCATGGTTCAGTCCAGATGGAGAGGCACTTCTCCAAGCTCTGGTCGATGGGGTTTGCGGGAGCGCTGAAGACTCCCCAATGGTGATCGAACGGCCACACGTTCGCTGGTGCAGCAAAGGCTCGATGCCTTGTATGCACCACTCAGCTCTTGCCTGAAGATGCAGGTTTCCTGCGGCTGAAGCCTAGAGCGGCCATGAGGGATGCAACGGGAGAGCGGCTAGCTATCTCCCTTGCCAAGATGGTGCGGGGAGGACGAAATCGAAGATTTTGTACTACACGCACACATCTTGCGGTCATCGCAGACACGGGTTTTCGCCAAAACCGAAACTATGCTGCACTCGCGTCGCACCGTTAGACACAGATGCTAGATGCGCGATGACGGTTGTGCCGGACTATGCCCCAAGCACTAACCTGACGGCAATAGGAATATATACCGACACCTTTCCGAGGACGAACAATGAAAACGCTCTGGGGCATTAGGCCGTGGTCAAAACTTGACAGTGATCGTGCAATCACAGTATCCATAATTATGAATATTAGTGATCAATGTAGGCAGGCGGTTCTGGAGCACGGCATTCTGATGAATGGCGACGAACCTGCGGGTAAGCCTCTTATGACGCTCCCTACAATGAAGATCGCAATTGTAGAGGGCGACTTTCCACCTGAGCTAATGACCGAAGAATTATCTTCTTATCTCGACGAGAAGCAATTCGATCTGGGCGAGCCAGACACTTTCCCCAATGGCATTCAGGACGCTGTGCGGCAAGCGATTGGATTTTGGTACACAGGGAAAATCGAATTCGTACCTATCGACCAGAATCCCGACCTACGCATATTTGCTTTTGATGGCAATAGCCATATAAGTGGCTTTGCCAGTTTCCCAACAAATGACAATGAGGAACTCGACGAATTAGGAAGAAAATCATATTCAAGTCTATCTGAACCAGTCATTGGCATAGACATGGGTGCGCAGCGATTCATGCAGGAGCACACAGTCAGCCAGCGATTTTCGTTGCTCGAAAAAGTGCAAGACACAATTACGCACGAATTCGGTCATTCCATTGGCATAATTCATACGAATGTTGCGCTCGCGAATTTGAGGGAAAATGACCCGAACTCTTGCACGGCTAGTGAGTTCACAACCCTAGGCGATCAATTCGGAAAAAGTCATATGATCAATATCTCTGCGGGAATTTCTGAAAGTGCAGACGTAGACGGATTGTTTCGAGATGTCATCAGTAATGGCCTCCCGAAACTCCAGTAAAAAAGAGCGGCTTAGTTGCCGCTCTCTGTCTCTTCTGCATCCTGCTTCACTGGAACGGCGTAAAAGCCGCCATCAATGACCTGCGTTCCGTAGAGCTTGACGTAGAAGCCACCGTCTTCTCGTGCCCATGCGACACCGATAGTTTCGAATTCGGTTTGCTTGCCGTAGCCGATCTTCTTACGAAGGTTATGAGTAGGCTTCGAGCTGGCTTTCTGCGTTGCAGTGTTTTCTTGAGTTGTCATGAGTAATCTCCTTTTGCTTGTTTCAAGAACCGAGGTATTTCGGCCTTGTGAACAGCGATCAACCCGTCAGGAGATAGGCTCGTGTCAAAATATTTTGTGGGGGACTGTTAGCGGCTGTTGGCGATTTATCGCCTTTACAGCCGTTTACGGGAAAAATGATTTGATTCGAGCCACCTGTCGGGTAGCGTTCACGCAATAAGGCACGAAATAACTATTCTTCGGTTCGCAAAGCAAAAGGACTGAATGACATGCTCTGAACTGACCCGCTAGATCGAAAGCCGCTGTGAGCGTGCATTTTTCGGCAGGTATTAACGAATTATTAAGAGACTCAGCGTAGCATTAGGGTAGAGGTGTGGCTTCTTCGAGAGCACGAACCACTTCCCGTCATTGACGGTTTGCCTCATTTTCAGACATGGGTGCAGTGAAGATAAGCGGCAATGCCGCTCGTTAATTTGCGAAAGGATTGCACCATGGAAGAGATTCTGAAGGGCAGAAGTATCAAAGCCGATTTTGAAGCGCAAGTCACTGCCGCTTTGATGATTCAAAGCAATGCGCTGATACCGATAAAGCTGGCCGTGAAGCTCTGCGGTATATCCCGTCGAGAAATTAACCGCCGGATAGAGTGCGGTACTTTTCCCGCGCCTCGTAAGATATCCAGAAAAAGAAATTCAAACTACAAGGCCTTCTATCTGCGGGACTTGCACGAATGGATCAAGAACCCTCACCGATACCACCAGTCTATCCAGCAGGAGGCCACCTAATGGCAAGAAGCGACTGGAGTCTTAGATATTGTTTATCGAAGTGCAGGCCGCACCAAGAATTAAGCAGCACTCTGATCGCTACAATTGAGGCAAGGCTGGAGAAAGGCGACATCAACTATAATGATGTTGCTCAGGCGTACCAGTTACTTGCGAGGATCGTCAGCAAATATGGTGACAAATACCTGCCACTATTCGAAAGACTTCACCGCGAAGTCAAGAAATACGAAGACCAAAACGATCTGTTGCAGCTTGCCAAACAGGTAGCTCAAGAAAGGTTATCCACAATTTTCATGACGGGCAGAGCGACATAATTTTTTCACACACTTTTTGACACAATTTTCACACACAGAAACTTAGCGAAGAATAATAAGAAAGCTATTTCAATGCTCTAGCCTGCCTCAAAAGAGCATTTCCAATCCGGCCCGGGGAGCCATTTTCACACAATTCCCAACATTCACCGCTAAAAACCAAACGCTTGCTCACTGTGTGTTTCGATTAAGCCATTGACGTAAAGGGTATCTTTACGTATTCGCTGTATATTGAAATTTTCACACAATTTTCACACGTTTTTTGACACATGCGGCGATACATAAAAATAGGGAAATGGTTTCACTACAAGAGACGAATACCAAAACAACATCGAGAACACTACAATGGAAAGCAGTTTCTGCAAGTAGCGTTAAAGACCGATGCAGAATCCGTCGCTATACAACGCGCTTCTATTCTCGACAAAGAAATCGAAAGAATATGGTCGAGATTGTCCGACCGCCCCTCCTACGATAAAGATCGGGCTTTTCAGCGTGCGATTGAGATCGCGCAGGCTTACGACTTCTCATACAAATCCGTCGATGAATTGGCGCAGGACGAGCTGCACAAGATCATCAACCGAACCAACACGCTCGCCGCGCAAGAAACACTGGACGAGGAAACAGTAGGCGCATTGCTCGGTGTCTTCGACAAGCCACGTTTGCCATTGGATGAACTATGGGAAGACTACTACGCCTTCACGAAGCCGAACCTGATCGGCAAGACCGAGAACCAGCTTCGCAAGTGGAGAAACCCGCGCATCAAGGCGTTTCGGAACTTTCTGAACGTTTGCGGCGATTTATCAGCCGATGAAATCAGCCGCGATCATATCCTGACATTTCGGGCATGGTGGGCTGATCGCCTTCAGGAAGAACGCATGTCGCCCAATTCGCCGAACAAGGATTTAACGCATCTGAAGTCCCTGCTCACCTTTGCGCAAGATAACAAGGATGTCCCCTTTGATGTGGACGCGCTCTTTGCTCGTATCCACTTCAAAGAAGGTGACAGTGAGAAAAAGCCGTTTGAGACGGACTTTATCGCCAACACACTGCTCAATCACAAAAATCTGAAGGGGTTGAACAGCGAAGCAAAGTATTTCCTTTTTGCGTTCGCCGATACAGGGGCAAGGCCGTCCGAGTTGGTTGGCCTGAACCCTGAAGCCGGAGATATTAGGCTGGATACTGAAATTCCGTTTATTTTTATCCGGCCTGACGAAACCAAAGAAATCAAGAATCGCTACAGCAAGAGGCAAATTCCGCTGGTCGGCGCTTCGCTCTATGCCTTCCGAGAATTAGGCAACGGCTTTGATCGGTACTACCGCAAACCAGACCAGCTATCAGCGAATTTGAATAAGTACCTTCGCGATCACGGCTTACTGCCGAGCGAAAACCATACCGTTTACAGCCTCCGCCACAGCTTCGAAGATCGACTGACCGCCGTAGAACCCCCTGACAAGGTTCAGGCTGCGTTGATGGGACATCGCTACGACCGTCCCCGTTATGGGGATGGTCCGAGTCTGAAGCAAAAGCTCAAATGGCTTCAGAAGATCGCTCTGGTCGTGGAGACGATAAGCTCTACTCACTAGAAATGCACTACATATAGATCACAAAAGCGTTTTATGATCTATATAAGGATCATTTTTATCTTGACAAAATCATTCAGAGCTACTATTTTGGTTCATAGAAAGCCCATGAGGCAGTTTTGTGGGCTATATACAGATCAGTTTTTGAGCGATGCCAAAGTCAATTACACGTACCTATTCTCGATACAGCCGCGATGCAACTGCATTGCTTGGCGCACTGATCCGTGAAGCACGCAAAGAACGCAAGCTAACCGCTCAGGAAGTGGCCGACCGTGCGGGCATTTCCAGAGGTCTGCTGCAACGCATTGAAAAAGGCGACCTTAAGTGCGAAATCGGCGCGATGTTTGAAGTGGCCACCATTGTCAGGGTAAAGCTCTTTGACGCTGATGAAACCACGCTTTCCAAACACCTGAACCAGACCAAGGACAAACTAGCACTGCTACCGAAGTCCATTCGCAAGAAATCGAAGGCGGTACGCGATGACTTCTAACAGCGAAAGAGAAGCCTTCGTTTGGATTTGGCTGCCGGACGAAACCACGCCAGTGGTCGCCGGACGGCTGGAGGCGGATAACGGCAATGTTCTGTTCAACTACGGTAAGAGCTACCTCGACCGTATTGGCGGCCAGCCCGCAGCAATGCCAATTTACGAACCTGAATTGCCGTTGCAAGCCGGAGCGTTGCCGTTGCCCGAAGGTTTGACCATGCCCGGCTGTATTCGGGACGCTGCTCCCGATGCGTGGGGTCGGCGCGTGATTATCAACAAGAAGCTGGGACTAAGAGGCGCTGATACGGATACAGCCGAGCTGGACGAATTGACCTATCTGCTGGAATCCGGCTCCGACCGGATCGGTGCGCTGGATTTTCAGCGCTCCCCAACTGAGTATGTGCCGCGCTCTGCAAATAACGTCAGTATGGAAGAGCTTATCGAGTCCGCTGAACGGGTCGAGAAAGGTGTTCCATTGACGCCTGAGCTGGATCAGGCGTTGTTCCACGGCAGCTCCATTGGCGGGGCGCGTCCAAAAGCGTTGATTCAAGATCAGGGCAGGAAATACGTCGCCAAGTTTTCATCCAGTACAGACCTCTATAGCGTCGTCAAAGCCGAATTTATTGCTATGCGGCTGGCGGACATTGCCGGATTGAATGTCGCGCCAGTCAAACTGGTCAAGGCCGCCAACAAGGACGTGCTGCTGATCGAGCGTTTCGACCGTCAACCAAAAGGCGGAAACTGGTCTCGCAAGGCCATGGTATCAGCACTGACGTTGCTCGGACTGGACGACATGATGGCGCGATACGCCAGTTACGAAACACTGGCTGAGATTATTCGCCACCGTTTCACCGATCCGAAAGACACGCTGCGGGAACTGTTCTCACGGCTCGCTTTTAATATCCTGTGCGGCAATACCGATGACCACGCCCGCAACCACGCAGCCTTTTGGGACGGTGGATCGCTGACTCTGACGCCTGCATATGACATTTGCCCGCAAGGGCGGGCAGGCAATGAGGCATCTCAGGCCATGCTGATATCGGGCAACAATAATATGAGCCAACTCAAATCCTGTGTTGAAGCGGCAAACCACTTCCTGCTTTCGGACGACGATGCCCGCGCCATCTTCGCACACCTGATAGGCACGATTGAAAACAATTGGGGCGCGGTCTGCGAAGAAGCAGAACTCAGCAAAGTGGATAAGAAACTTTTTTGGCGACGGCAGTTTCTAAACCCCTACTCGACTGAACAATAGGCAATTGCCTTGAAAAAGCCGATTGATCCAAACGATATCAAGGAAATTCTTTCCAAAATCGCCGATAACCTTGAGCTTGAGGAAACTCCGAAAATTCAGATCGACGTGCGCGCTTTCCAGCAAATCCTCGCGCCTATGAAAAGGTATCTTGAATCGCAGCAACCCTCCGATAGAAAAGTTTCTAGCGCCGAAGCCATCGACAAACTGGCCGACTATGTTGAGCAAACAATTCCTCACATGAAAAGCGGCGAAAAGCAGGAGAAAGGCAAGCGCACCGTATATCACCTGCGAAATCTAAGAGAACGAATTGCCGAGGCCGAAACGAAATCAAAGAAGTAGCGCGTTTACTGGCCATACTGCACCTTTGCTTTTTTATTGAATTTCTTAATCTTTTTCTGATATCCATAACTAAGGAAGGCAGTTATGGATGACAGATACAGACACAAGTTCAGATTATAGAGAAGAATTCAAAAGAGCATTTTTAGACTGGGCAAGACAAAACCCCGACCTTGAAAGCGCCGAGGAAATACCTGAGCACCTTGAAGCATATAAAAACTTGCTCTCAATGGCGGAAATTCGATCTGCGATAAGTGAACTCGAACCAATAAACGATACAGTCAGACATTTTCAGAGCTTCGCTCTCGCGCAACAAATAGCAGGCGGTGAATATCAGTTTCCACAAAAACTCGTGGATATGATGCTTAAGGTGAAAGAAGAGATAGACGCTGAAGAAGATGGGTGGGAACTGCCCGAACATCTTCAGGAATTCGCTGAGCGTGTCTATAAGGCTGAAGCTGAAGAAGACTCTCCTGATTTTGAACCCTGACCTATAGTGGATGTTCTCGGAGAATTCTAATCATCCATGTGTAGGCTACTTGATTGATCTTCTTCGTCATAAAATATTCATGAAAATTATCGTTACGACTCATATCCAGCCCTTTTTGTTCAACAACGAAACACATAAAGAAAATTCGGCTGAACTCCAGATAGAACTGCTTTTTCGAAAAGCCTCTCAGTGTTTTCGAGCGCTGTAACAACAGATGAAACATGAGTGTGCGTTGAACGGGCAAATCTGGATGTTTTGCTTTGACAGGAAAGTCGTCCATGTATCGGTAGAGTAAATTGTAGTTACGCGGCAGGCGCTCGATTTTCCCGTAGACAAAATCAAGCAGCGGATCAAGCGCGTGTTTATCTTCGTACTCAGGATCGGTCGGAACGATCATATTGTCCCAGATGTACTGACCGATCATGTCGAAATATCTGCTCAATGTCTGGCGCGTAATGGAAAATCCATTAGCCCCAGACTTCAACTGCTGAACGTAGACGTCTCGTGTTCGACCTGAAGTAACTTCAATAAAGTAGTGCAACACGACATGCTCAAAAGCCTCCTTGGTGAGCTTTGATCGTCTGCAATACGGATTTTTCTGATCCCACTGTTTTCTAGGCACGAGGCATACCTAACCATCTAATTCGAATTAGCATTTTACGTCGGTACGCTAAACTTAACCAGAAGTGTTCTTTTCGCTTCCCAGCTTTCTACGCCTGAAATAGTATTTCTTACGAGCTTTGCGCAAAGCCTCTTAACCGAACAACCCGTTCAAATGCCCTGCTTGGCAGGGCAAGGAGGCTTTAAATGTCTGACTATCCAGTCATCACCGTTCTCATCACGCTTGAAGCGGCAAACGATCCCGTTTACGAGCCAACCCCGCCCGACCCGTGCGCCGATCAGCTTCGCTGCGAACTATGGGTAACGTGTGAAAACCCGCGCTGTTTCCAGCATGGCTGCCTGAACATTGCCAGCAAGTCGGCCAAGGGGGTGCATCATGTTTGATAAAGCATCCCCGTTCGATGGAATGCGGCCACCGAGCTTCGCAGCCATCGCCACCACATTGTTCTATCTGGTGCTGGAAGGCTCCATGTGGACGATGTTTTATGCCGTATATACCGAGACCATCGGTCTGATGAATGAAACCTATTTATCGGAGCTGCCAGTCATAGGCCCAGCATTTGATGCCATCGATCCTGATGCCAATGCTTCTCACATCATCTCGATGTTGCTGGCAACGTTTTCGGTCGGTACACCGATCTTCATTTGGGCAGAAGTCTATCGGCAGAAAATACTGGACGATCCGCAAGAATGGTTCTCACACCCGCAGAACCAGATCATCGCGACCTTTGCTGGCTTGATTCTGATCCTCGTGATCGGACTGGAAGTCGTCAATCTCTACACCTTGGTGGCCCGCGAAATTGCTCCATCGGGTTTTGGGATTCAAACCGAGCAAAGCGGCGTCATGGCGTTTCTGGCTGAGAACAAGGGTCTCGCCATTGGCGTGAGCGCCGTCATTGCGGTGATCAATATCGTCCTCGCAATGTTCACCACCCGTGCCTTCCGCAATCTGAAGTCACCACAGGAGTAACAGCCATGAAAGCATTCAAAATCATTTCACTGTCTTTCTTTCTGGTTGCCTGCGGAGATCAGACCTCTGCCCCGGTCGTGCAGCCTTCTGAGGCTATTTTCGTTTTGATCGAAAATGGTGGCACCGTCGCCGACGACGACCGCGACGAAGCGATGAATACAGCTCTGAACCTGCTTCAGCAGCTCACCTCGCTTGAACGTCGCAGGGCAACGCGTGACGCGCAAATTCACATCGTCCTGAGCGCATCATCGAACCGCATTGCATGGTCGGGAACCCCAAGCCAGCTCTTGGATCAAGCTGGTGAGGTCAAGAATCTGGTTCACTTCAAGCCATCCTTCTCCGATCTGGTCATGGCGTTTGAGCAGATCGAAACCACGATCAGCCTATCCCAGCCCGATGCAGTGCGTATTTACTGGCTTGGATCGACAGTTCATGTGCCGTTTCAGTCTGCGGATCAGGAAATTGAAGTTCAGGTGCCTCAAGAAGTGCCAAGTGACCTGGCCTTGGCAAATTTTGCGGATCGGCTGAGCGTCCTGAAAATCATGCGGGTTCATCCCGATCAGGATCAGATGCTTCAAGCCTACCTTGCTTCAATTGGCGTTCTGGGACGCGCCCGTTCCGGCGAATTGGACTTTGACCTGCTCGGCGAGGCCCAGACCCGCTCGCGTCTAAAGACGTTGCTATAGGGGGTCTGGATTATGAAATGTGTAAAACTTTCTGCGGCCATCGGCACTTTGTGTGTCGGTGGCTTAATCTCGGCAGCTAGCCTTGCGCAGGATGCGTCGATCAATATCACGTCCCGCACTGAGGCCATAGCCCCGACAATTGTTCTTCGAAGCCGTTACGACTTCGAACAAAGCATATCGCTGAAAGTCAGAACTGATCCGAAGCTACTGCCGTCCGATGTCCTGATCCGAACAGTATCGAATATCGGTATGACCGATGCGCGTGGTATCCGCATAACGTCGGGCTTTGATATTGATCTGGATAATGATCTTGTCGTCGCCTTCAGCGGTGGTACGTCCGAGATCATCAGGACTAGGCAGACCCCCAACGGTTTGCAGATTATCACCAGCTTCAAGGACAGTAATGGAAACTTCGTTTCACCGCCTGCGGACAGCTTGGCGGTCTATACCATCGGCGGGCGCAAACTCTGTTTTGACTACAAGACCGTTACCAGCGCCGCGCCGAAAATGGCTTTTACGCTCTTGCTAGATCGTTCCGGCTCAATGGCCAGCGTTGTCTCCGATGTCCAGCAAAGCGCTAACGAGTTCTTGAAGGGATTGCCGCCAACAGCGGAGTGCGCCGTTGCCAGCTTCAGTAGTGGCTACAGCTATCACAATAATGTTTATCAAAATTGCAACGCCGGAGACTTCAAACTGGATTCACTGGTCGCTGAGGGAGGGACGGATTTGTATCGCCCACTCGCCAGTGCCTATGACAGTCTGAATCAGTCGTATTTCGATAATCATCAAAAAGCGGTCATTGTCATAACCGATGGACAGATCGGCACCGATGACGCGCTCCGACAACAGGTAGAAGCAGCCAAGAACAATACGCTGACTTTTGTCTATTTTCTTGGCCTGCGTGAAGACCGCTATCTCACTGGATTGGCAGATGCCTTTCTCCATAGTACCTCTGATATCAGCCAAAACCTGACAAGGTACTTTCACTCCCTCAGCGCCGCTTACCGGACGCAGAAAGTCTTGAGCGTGCAGGAATGCGCGGGAGGTAGCTATGCAAACCCGTGAGCAATATGAAGCGGCGCGTATTTATAGTCGCGATCCGAACATGCACGGTTCCGCCCGTTGGGCAGACAAAGCGCATTTGAAAACACGTCACTATGGAGAAAATGGAAAAATTTTCCTCGGCTATGGCTTGCCGGATAATGCCAAAGGAAGTGCATTCGCTATTACCTCAAACACGCAACGCCACCTGCTCACCGTCGCCCCTACTCGCAGCGGCAAGCTGCTAACCAGCTCGGCGCCGCGCTGTATGGATCATTGGGGTTCTTTCTTGGGTGTTGACGTAAAGGACGGTGAACTATCGCTAATCTGTGGCCGATATCGTCGCGATGTTCTTGGCCACAAGTTGGTCATCGTCGATCCTTGGGATGAAGTCTGCTCCTATCTGGGAGTGTCACCAGCAAGATTTAACCCACTTGACTGGCTCGATCCTGACAGAGATGACTTTGTGGAAGACGCACTTCTCATTGCAGACAGCATAGTTACGGATCGAGGCGTTAAGGAACCCTTCTGGAACGACGAAGCCCGCAACCTGATTATGGGGTTGATCCTGTACGTGGCGGCCACGCCACTGCCGTTGATCCCAACGGACAAGAAATCGCGTGACCTTGCCCAAGTTCGCCGATTGCTGAATCTGTCTGCGCGTGACTTCAAAGCAATGGTCGGCGGTCGTTTCGAGAAAGACGAAGACGACAATGTTCATCTTGTGCATCCGGGTATGGCGCAGAGCCGCAATGAGTATGTCCGCGCTGCGGCTGCGCGTATCCTGAACAAGGCTTCCAAGGAACTGTCCGGCGTTATGTCCACGGCACAGCAAAACACACATTTTCTCGAAAGCCCACGTATCCAGCGTGCGCTGTCAGAAACAGACTTTTCATTCGATGAGTTGGAAAACGGCAAGACAAGTATTTTCATCGTCCTGCCTGCTGGACGCCTATTCACGTACAACCGCTTTCTGCGGATGTTAATCAGCATCGCCATTACGGCGGTGACGAGATTCAAGACCAAGCCCGATCCGCCTGTTTACTTCTTGATTGAAGAAGCGGCGGCCTTGGGGCGCATGGAAACTATCGAGACAGCCTACGGGCTAATGGCCGGATACGGTATGCAACTTCACATGATCGTACAGGACTTCAATCAGCTCGCAGACCTATACCAACAACGCTGGCAGACCTTCGTTGCCAATAGCGGCGTCATTCAGATCTTCGGAACGAACGATCTGATGACGTCCGAATATACGTCGCGCCTTTGCGGGATCGGTACAGTTGAATCCGTTAGCCACGCCAGTGCCGAACGGCGTGCCGGATTGTTGTCCGACCCGTACTATTTGAGCCGCGATGATGGCTTGATTTCCCGTAGTCTGATTACACCCGATGAAGTCACAACGATGCACCCTGCGGCGCAAATTCTCATCCTGTCGCACGCCTATCCGGTTGCGTGTTTCAAGACCGCGTATTTTCTGGATAAGCGCTACCGCAAAAAGGATGGCAGCCCGTTGTTCGATATCCATCCGCATTATGCGGATCGACCTCTGGCGTCGCCCGTCAATTTTCAGCGTGCCGGCTTCGATATCGGCAAGGCACTCGATAAGGTATTCGACGGGGACTAATGATGATGAAACGGGTTTGGATCAACATCATTTTGCTCTTGGCACTCGCCTATGGCGCATACGGCGTTTTAGGGAATGCCGATAGCCGTTATACCCCTGCACACTGGCCGTATTACTTGTATGTCGCCTCGCCTTGGTTACTTCTCTTTGGCGCACTCAAGGCATGGTATCGGAGCTTCATCTGGCGACGCATGGTGCATCAGCGCCAAGCGATTCCCATCTTGAGCCGTGGTGAATACCGCATAGAGAACGCGGTACAACGCACCAGCATCTTGGAGTATGCCTCGATTGGAATGGTGCTGTTAGCGTTCGCGGCAATCCTAGAACAATTCTCGGTATCCGATATCCCTTGGTGGATTGGATCACTCGTTGGCGCGTGGATTGTGCTGCGCATCACCCTGAAAAAGGCGGCCTGAGAATGGTATTTCAGCCGCGAACATCCAAGTTTTTGCAAAAAATCGCAGAATACTGCGGGTTTTCGGGCTGTTATTTACCTTTTATTAAGGTTTTCAACACTACCATGGATGGTAAGAGAGCATTTTTGGACAGCTTCACGTCCAGTGCTCTTTTTTATTTGGTCGCCAAGTTCGTATGCGTGTGGATCACCCATCGCACGCTCGCTCTCAACCCGCGAACTCTGGCGCACAAGCCCCGAACTTCAGCGAGAGCATGTATATGCCTCTCGCTGTTTTTTCTTGGAGGGTTGCGATGAGCAAGCTTCCAAGAAAGGACAAGGCAAACGGACGTGATGGGGCGATGGATTTGAAGACTCATGGAATTGCGAGTCATAATCACATCTCACCTGACGAGCGCCTGATCCGGCTCGTAAAACTAATGGCACGACGTGCCGCTGAAGCTGATTTTAATGCGTGCGTCGCCCATCGTCCGAACCGAGGTGGACTAGATCATGACACAACGCATTAGCATATATGCGCGTTATTCCAGCGATCTTCAGAGCGATGCCTCCATTGAAGATCAAATCCGGCTGTGCTCCGAACGCGCCGACTCTGAGAATTGGAAAGTCGTCAACTGCTACACCGATGCAGGCATATCCGGTGCCTCACTGATGCGGCCTGGCATCCAGTCTCTTCTAACAGCCGCCATGAATGGCGAATTCGACATCCTGCTGGCGGAAGCCTTGGACAGGCTTTCCCGCGATCAGGAAGACATCGCAGGCATCTTCAAGCGCATGGAGTTCGCTGGCGTCAAGATCATCACGCTTTCTGAGGGCGAAATTTCGTCACTGCATATCGGCCTGAAAGGGACAATGAATGCCATGTTCCTGAAGGACTTGGCGGACAAGACCCGCCGTGGCCTGCGTGGCAAAGTCGAAAATGGCAAGTCCGGTGGCGGCCTTGCCTATGGCTACCGCGTGGTCAAGCAGTTCAATGCTCAAGGCGAAGCCATTCGCGGGGATCGGGCAATTGACGAAGATCAGGCGGAAATCGTGCGCCGCATCTTCCACGAATACGCCCATGCGAATAAATCGCCAAAAGCCATAGCCTCCGGCCTAAACGAAGACGGAATTCCATGCCCATCGGGCAAGGCGTGGGGACAGTCAACAATCAATGGCAACCGCAAACGCGGCACGGGCATTTTGAACAATCACCTCTATATTGGTGAACTGATCTGGAACCGCCAGCGGTTTATCAAAGACCCGACTACAGGACGCCGTGTCCCTCGATTTAACCCTGAATCCGAATGGATACGCCAGAATGTGCCGGATTTGAGGATTGTGCCGCAAAGCCTCTGGGAGGCTGCCAAAGCACGTCAAAAAGCGCTGGACAAGCGCTCGGGCCACTTGGGTAGCAGAAAGCGCCCTCAATATCTGCTTTCCGGTCTACTGGTTTGTGGAAGCTGCGGTGGCGGGTACTCCAAGATCAACAGCGAGCGTTACGGCTGTTCGTCTGCCCGAAACAAGGGCGAGAGTGTCTGCACCAACAAGAAGACGATCAAACGCAGCGTGCTGGAAGGCAAAGTCCTGAATGCCCTCCAGAGCCACCTGATGCGGGATGATCTGGTGCAGGTCTTCTGCGATGAATATGCCCGCCACATGAACGCGCTGAGAGCCGCCCAAAATGCCGCTCTGGCCAGCCGCCAAGCAGAAGCGGCCAAGCTGACCAAGGAGCGGGAAAACATCGTACAGGCGATTAAGGACGGTGTTCCAGCCTCAATGATCAAGGACGATTTGGCACGAGTAAGCGCGAGACTGGATGAACTGGCGGCGCAGACGGAAAACGAGCACGACGAACCGCGCCCGCTAATCCATCCCACTATGTCGCGTCGATATAGGTCTGAGATTGAGGCTCTAACGAAAGCGCTTAGCGACGGCAAAGCTGCTGAAGCCAGAGAACAGGTTCGAGGACTGATTGAGAAGATCGTGCTCTCGTCCAAAGACGGTGAGGACGAGCTGTCTATCGACCTCTATGGCGACTTGGCAGGCATCCTGAGGATAGCCACAGAGGATAAAGCGATGAAAGACAAAGGAAAGATAGAAAAACGGCTCGAAGCTATGGCTGTTAATGACAACGATAACTTCGAGCCGTCTGTTCAATTGGTAGCGGGGGCAGGATTTGAACCT
The DNA here is from genome assembly GCA_965243205.1 of Gammaproteobacteria bacterium. Classification (GTDB taxonomy): domain Bacteria; phylum Pseudomonadota; class Gammaproteobacteria; order Eutrophobiales; family Eutrophobiaceae; genus CBDEUK01. Next base: position 66,465 of record CBDEUK010000002.1, on the reverse strand, counting down.
GCGACCTTCGGGTTATGAGTTACTCCGGCATTCCTTTAAAATCAATTACTTAGCTGTTTTTTTAGGCGGAAAACACCCGTTTTCATAGTGGTTTTATCAATAGCTTACGGAGTTTTAGGCGGAAATTTTTGACCTAAATTCAGACATAAAAAAAAGCTATTTTATTAACTTTAGTCGTTTTAAGTCTGATTCATCCCATCCTATATCCGCTAATAAGCCCTGCAATAATTTTGCGCCATAAGTTTTTTTAGGATGAACATGTATAGTTATTCGATTAACGTTTCCGTTAACTTCTTTTCGGTAGGCTTGAATGGCTCCTTTTGTAACTTCTGGTTCCCATCCGTCCTTGGTTAAGGCTTTCTGGATATCTTGTGCTGTCGTGTTTTTGAGTTGATTCCAGACATTTTTGGAATAACTCATTAATGTGCCAAATTAAGATCCAGATCCTGTATAAAGGTAGTTTTTCGTTTAAAAATCTTTTCTAGAAAATATTTAAACGCTTGATTTAATGAATACTTCTCTACACATAAAGGCAACGGTTCTTTATTAACCATCATAGATTCTATGTAAGCAATTGCAGCATCACTAGCATTATTTACAGCTTCATGTTCTGTGTTGCCTTCTACATGAACGCCTTTTAAATTCGGGCAATACGCATAAAAACTATGCTCGTCACGTTCCACGCAGATGCTAATCCGCATCTTGATGATGTTAATCATCTCCTTTTCCTCTCTCTGTATAGTGTTTTTATACATAATATTTTAGACCTCAAACCTTGTGTGCATCAATAAAAAAGTTGCATTTATCTCAGTTTTTATCGACTAGTTCACTGCAAATTTGAGTCCTTTTCCGCCTGAAGGTTTCTCTAAAAAGCCTTGGTTTAGCACTAAACCATGTATTTCTAGGACAATCTGATCTACAGGAAACTACCATCAAGCTATTGTTTTGAAGAGATTATTTGTTAGGCGGACTTTCCGCCTAAAAAAAATACAGTTTAGGCTTAGTTGGAATTTTTTATAGGAAAAATATCGTTGTTTTTCAATTAGTTACTTGGTAGCGGGGGCAGGATTTGAACCTGCGACCTTCGGGTTATGAGCCCGACGAGCTGCCAGACTGCTCCACCCCGCAACAACGAGCGCGCATAGTACTATATTTCATTAAATTTTCAACATCTTGTAACAATTCATTCAAAAAGAATTCATTAATACCCTTTGGCGCTTGCTGCCCCAGTCCCCTGGTTGTTTTTCAAACACGCCAGCAATTGATTGCTTACATTTTGTACAATTTCCTGAATCTAGATTCCATTGTCGTAATTCATACCAATCACGGACGATCAGGGATGCATTACAGTTCGGGCAATACGTCGTATCGCCTTCGATATGATGCACGTTACCTGTATATATATAATGTATACCGTATTCTTTTGCGATTTCTCTGGCTTTTATCAGAGTCGACTTTGGAGTTCGCGGATGATCCAGCATTTTCCAATCGGGATGAAATGCTGAAAAATGGACAGGCACATCCAAACCGAGATTTTCCGCGATCCATCCACACATTTTATGTAATTCTTGCTCAGAATCATTCTCGCCAGGAATAATCAGGTTGGTAATTTCAAACCAAACACTCGTTTCCTGTTTTAAATACACCAAGGTATCCAATACAGTTTGTAAATCTGAACCTGTGATTTTTCGATAAAAATCGTCAGTAAATGCTTTTAGATCGATATTGGCGGCATCAATCGATTGAAAAAACTCTTCACGGGCTTTTTCGGTAATGTAACCCGCTGTTACAGCAACTGTTTTTATATCTTGCTCTCGACAAGCCTCAGCGACATCCATGGCGTATTCCATAAAAATAACTGGGTCGTTATAGGTAAAGGCAATGCTTCGACATCCTGTTTGCTTAGCAGCTGTCGCTAATTTTTCAGGTGTCGCTTGGTCGGCTAGCGTATCCATCTCACGTGATTTGCTAATATCCCAATTCTGACAAAATTTACATGCCAAGTTACAGCCGGCCGTACCAAACGATAAAACGGGTGTACCTGGTAGAAAATGATTTAAAGGTTTCTTCTCGATAGGATCAATGCAGAAGCCACTGGATCGACCATAAGTGGTTAAAACAATTTCATCATTATCCGCCGCTCGAACAAAACATAATCCACGTTGACCATTTTTCAACTTGCAGGCTCTTGGACAAAGATTGCACTGAACTCGACCATCTTCTAATCGATGCCAGTATTTTGTTGGATGAACGGATTGTAATTGATTAATTTCCACTGCAAATCGTTAAATGGTTTGTATACTTAAATAACTATAGTCGATTAGTCATACGATCCCTATTTATGAATATACGCCCTGCTGCCATTGCTGGATATTTTTATCCCGCTGATTCAAATCAGTTAATAGAATCCATTCAACATTATTTCAATACATCGCTTGAAACCAATATTGAAGCAAAAGCCATCATCGCACCTCATGCTGGTCATCAATATTCAGGCAGTATTGCGGCAACGGCGTATAAAACTATCTTACATCGTAAAGAAAACATTGAACGAGTTGTGATTCTTGGACCTGCGCATCGTGTGTTTGTGAAAGGTATAGCTTTATCTTCTGCAGATATGTTTGCTACTCCATTAGGCAATATAGACATTGATCAAGCTGCACAATCTCAATTATTAGAATTGGATTTTATTCAAATCATCGATGAGGCGCATAAAGATGAACATTGCCTAGAAGTTCATTTACCGTTTTTACAGAGCTGTTTAAATGAATTCAGTTTAATTCCTCTTATCGTAGGTGAAACTTCTCCACAACAAGTGAGTGATGTTATTGAATTACTGTGGAATGATAAGACATTAATCATGGTAAGTTCCGATCTCAGTCACTTTCATACTTATGAATTTGCAAAACAAGTCGATCAAAACACAAGTGATGCTATTGAAAATTTTCAAATAGAAAATATAGGTCCAAAACAAGCTTGCGGCTGTAGACCATTGAACGGTTTATTAACGTATGCAAAAAAACATTCTTATCAAGTTAAAAGTTTAGAGATAAAAAATTCAGGTGATACTTCAGGCAATAAAGAACGCGTGGTTGGATATGGTGCTTACGCAATAATTTAATTATGTTTGAACAATCATCACAACAACAATTACTTCGCCTTGCACATTTCAGTATTGAACGAGCATTACAAAATCAAACCACTAAAGATTTTCCAGAAATAATTAACAGTGAATTAGAACAACCACTAGCTTGCTTTGTTACATTGAAGATAGATAATAATTTACGAGGTTGCATAGGTAATATGGAACCCCATTCGAGTTTATCCGATACAGTTTTACGCAATGCCTACTCTGCAGCGTTTAGCGATCCACGGTTTGAGCCTTTAAAAATAGAAGAATTCGAACGAATAAAAATCAGCATTTCAGTTTTAAATAAACCAAAGTCATTAGAGTTCGAGGATGAATTCGATCTTTTAAATAAGCTTCGTGTGAACATTGATGGCCTAGTGATTGAATCAGGGTCGAAACGAGCTACATTCTTACCTGCTGTATGGGAAAACTTACCAGACTCTAAAAAATTTCTGCAACAACTTAAATTAAAAGCTGGAATGAATTTAGATGAATGTCCTGAAAGAGCCTTTATCTATCAAGCATTTTCTATCTCTGAGTAAACGCTATTACTATAAACATTCACCTACAGAACCTTCTTTACAAACACGTCCATTGATCCAAATCACGTTATCTAGCTTTGCGTTCGTTAAATTCACGCCGCCAATCTCAGCGTTACTTAAGTCGGAAAAACTTAAATCAGCATTTTCTAAATTTGTGTAATGTAAATCAGCGCCATTTAAATTAGCGCCTTTTAATCTTGCACCTTGCATATTCGCGTTAGCTAAAATCGCTTTGTTCAGTTGTGAATATGACATATCAGCATCCACTAATTTTGTACCCAGCAAATTTGCTTTTTGAAATTTCACATTACGTAAATTCGCACTGGATAAATCTTGATTCGATAAATCACTACCTATCTTATCGCAATTCATCCAATTAACCTCTATGGTTGGCTTGGCTGAACAATCTGCCTGATAAAATCCTGATTGATTTTTAAATTCAAAACTCAGAATTAATAACACTAAAATAACGACAGCAAGATAAATAAATATTCTTGGTTGAGTTTTTGTTTGTTCAGTTTCCACCAAACTATCCATCACTCGAGCATGACGTTCTCTGTATTCCACCATGTCTTCAGATTCAGATTGTCTTCTATCTTTAGCTTCTCGACGTTCGTCTGATAAATCTTTGTTGGTTTTTGAATCGTCTTGTTTTTGTTCTGCACGCCTATCCTTTGCTCGTTCATCAATTTTTATCCGTTCAGCCTGAATTTTTTCCTCATCTCTTGGCTCTTCTAATAACACACTCGGATAAAGTTCTTTGAAAGAAATAGCAGGTTGCCAATTTTCTTCGTCTTGACTCAATTCATCATCGTCACGCACTCGGCCCAATAATAAATATTGAGTGATATGCGCTTCTAAAAATGGCCCTTTTACCGTAGAACCACGTTTCACGAACCAACGATTTTTCTTTGTCACTGAGGTCTCAAATTTGATAAATATGTCTAATTTTCAAAAGTTTAACTCAAGTTTCATGCCAATCGGCCGCTGACGTTAGCATGGAAATCTCTTCTGCGATCAAAGCTCAAAACCTCGTTGCTCTGGATACAAAATCACCTGTGATTTCGTTGAAACTCGGACAGGTTTTGAACGCTACTGTAACGGCTAAATTGGGAGGGAATCTAATTGAATTATTGGCAAATAATCAAAAAATTCAGGCACATACAGATCGTTCGATAGCGACAGGACAACAATTAAAATTAAAAGTAGAGAGCCTGAACGATCCTATCCTCTTAAAAGCGGTTGAGGCCAAAACTACTCCTCAGCAAAATCAGCTAGCTGCATTACAAAATAGCCGTAGTGATCTTTTAAAAACAACTCTGCCAAAAAATCCTAATTTCGAGCCATTAGTAAAAACCTTAAACACGGTACTGAACGCGCCAAATCTCAAAGCATCATTACCAACTCAAGTCACACAACAGTTACAAAACTTGATGCAAACCTTAGCTGGACCCAGTCAGTTATCGAATAAGGAAGGACTGAAACAAGCTTTGAAACAATCGGGGTTATTTTTAGAATCGCATTTAGCCAATATTGCAAATGGTCCTAAGGTAAGTTCACAACAATCAACTCTTGTACAAAATGATTTAAAGGCTAATTTACTAAAACTGTTGTCACTACTGAAAGAAAGTACGGGAAATGAAAAACCACAAAATACGCAAGTACAAGCCAATCAAACAAATACAAATGCAACTCCAACTGCTGTAACAAAACCAATCAGTACAACCGTACCTGAAACTCAAAATGCCAAACAAGCAGAACAACAATCGGCATTACAAAATACAAAAGCAGCTCAGAATAATAATAACCAAGTGGTAGAGTTACCAAAATTTTTCGATAAAGTCGAAACTATAAAGTTTATTGAACAAGCATTGAGTAAAATCATTATTCAACAAAATAATGCCGTTGTTCTTGATAAAGTCGAACTACCGATTTGGAACACTTCGATTCCCGTGCTTGATAAAAAACATATCGATCATCTCGATTTAACCGTTTACCAAGAAACAAAATCTTCTGATGCAGAAGAACAAAGCTTGTGGTCAGTAGAATTAACATTAGAAATGACAGGCTTAGGTAAACTGTATGCTAAATTAAGTTTATTCAATGGCGAATTGAATACTTCATTGTGGGCAGACCAAGCTGAAACCTTAGATCTAGTTGAACAACATCTGGAAGGATTAGAGAAACAACTAAGCAAAGCGGGTTTAAAAGTAAACTCATTAACAACTTTACATAACAAACCAGAATTCCAGCCTCAATCCATTCAAGCAAATAAGTTAATCGATTTACACTTATGAATGAACAAGAAGAAATAATTGACCTTAATCAACAAGTCGTTGCCTTACATTATGATGGTGAAGGTGCGCCAACTGTTAGCGCCAAAGGCCAAGGTTACATTGCAGAAGATATATTAAAGATTGCCAAAGAACATGATGTACCAATTAAAGAAGATAAAGACTTAGTACATTTTTTATCGAAAGTAGAATTAGGAACTGAAATTCCCGAAACACTCTATTTAGCAGTAGCAGAAGTGATTGCGTTTGCATATCAGTTGAAAGGCAAAACACCTAAAAAACTTTAGAATATCTAAATTCGGATCTCTACTTTACTTGCCCCAGCAGACAATCCTAACTCTAACAAACAACGTTCTTCTACTTCTGAAAGACCACCTTCAACCATAGATTTTGGTTGTATGATCATGTTTGGCTTAAGTTTAAATAAACCAACAGCTCCTAATTGGTTCAAACCATCTTTCATACAATTTAGCGCAGGATCAAACGTGCCTACTAACAATCTGTTAGTTGTGAATGGCACTGAAGATTTTACTGTGACTTGTTGTGTATCAGTAGAAAGCACCATCATGTTTTCAAATATTTCAGCTTTAACTTCCATAATTCATATAATTTATCATTTATTTACAATACTCGTTTATAAGTCGAGTAATTTGATAAAAACCTATTATTCATTTTCAGCTGAAAAGTTATACAACAAACTTTACGACGAGCTAAACATAAAATACCAAATCACTAAAACCAGTAATATTAAAAACACAAAAAATTGAAAACCACCAGAACTCGGACGGTTTTGGATAAGATGTGAATTTTGACTCATGTAATCATCTACTAAGTCCTTAGCTTTCTTAAGCCCTAAGCCTTTACTCTCTCGTACTAATTTTATGGCTTTAATTTTGTGATTGGAATGCATTGCTTCGAGTTCTTGTGGAGAAAAATTGATATTTGAATTCATTGGTATAATCTTAAGCTGATGAAACTAAACGCCATGTCCAATCATAAATGCATAAAGTCAGCTGAAATGATTTGTTATGCATTATTCACCATATTTTAAAAAATTGAGCTTTCCTTGACCACTCCAAAACAGACTTGGCCAATCCACTAGGTATAAATTATTTCTTTCTGTAAAGGAATCAATTTCTTTGGAAATACCTCTGATACTTGATTCTTTAGTTTGGCTTATATTTAGTGTCAAAATGACTCCAGAATTATCAACTTGCCCCCAAAGTAGCCAACCAGATTTAGTATATAGAGCAAAACCTCCTATTATTGTTGCAGCTGCATTATTAAATGCTACTCCAGAGTATATTTTTTCTATAGTAAATGATGACTTAAGCATTTCAAGCGTAAGATTGTTCTTGCTCAAAGGAGAAGGTATCATTTTCCTAACATGTAACTCCTTAAACCCCATGCCTTCACGATAGTTTTTATATATATCAGAGATAGACTTAAATTCATTTTCTATTGAAGATTCATGCTCTCTTCCTACAAATTCAAACTGCCTCCAATCATCTTCTCGAAGGACTGCAACATTTTCTAATGATTTGGTATCTTCAACGCCAGCAATATCATTGCTTATAGTCGGAAGGCTATACAGTAGTTCTTTAGGATCAATTTTTGTTATTTCGATTTTCGAAAGATATAAATTTAATTTACCACTTTTTTTAAATTCAGTTTTTTGAGCAGGTTCAGCACCTAATACGCTCCAGTCATCTTCGCCAAAATGCATAGTAGTATCAATTTCAAAAGTATCTGGAAGTTGTTCTACCGGAACATTTGATTGTGCAAATGGTTTCTCGTCTTTACCTTCGTAGAATTTTACATCTATTACTTTATGATCTCTCCCAAAAGAAAACATCGAAACCCCCATTGACAAAATGATAACTAGTGTCTTATTCATGATTTTTCTATATGCATAACGTTTGAGTTCAGCCGATCTCGTTAGCCGTCGGCTGGAATGATTTGTTATGTGCCTTTTGTTGATTAATATGTTGGAACATAAGTTCTGCTCGACTTTTTTGAGCGCCTTTTCCATGTCTTATTGTTGTTTCAAGGGCTCCAATAAGTTTCTTATCTGCGATTACTGCTGCCAGCCTACAATATGCTTTGAATTCTCTTGTACCTCTGTTTTCAACTGCATGATGTAAAATATTGAGCAGTCTACTTAATTGCTTAGGTGTTAATGAAGACCGCTTAATTTTTCTTAACATTTCTTCCTTAATGTAGCCTGATCTAAAAAATAGTGGGTCAATTTCCAAAAATGCTATTACAAATTCCAGTAATTCAGCATCTGAATATTCGTCTTCTTCATATACTTTATATATAAGGGAGTCTATTTCAGAAATATATGAATGGAATTCTTCACATGCCTTTTGCCAATTGGCTCTATCCTTACTTCTTGTTTGTAATGTAATATGAACTGCTTGATGCAATTTATGCATTTTTTCTGCTTCAGATTTTATAATTTTCTTAAAATCTTTCATATTTGTATCGGCACATAACATTTGAATTTAGCCGGCCGCGTTAAAGGCCGGTTGGAATAATTGGTTAGGTTTTACCAAAATTTCCACCATGTTTTTTTAGTTTCTGATTCGTGATCTGAATGACCAGTGGAATCATCAGTTGAAGGTGTAAAAGGATGATTTACACGCCACTCATTAAAGCGCTCAGTTAACCTTGATTCAAGTTTGTGATAATTCTCCCAAGTATTCTCAATATGATAAAGAGTGGGGAGGTTATTTAGCAAAATCGATTCATAATCCTCGAAATAAGTACCATCTAGATAATAAAATTTTGCGAAAGCATTTGCCTCTTCATTTAAATCATCTTCCCATAGTTTTTCATCGCAATACATGGAGAAGTATTCTCTACCAGTCATTGATTCATTTCTAACTTTTTCCAAGGCTTCTACTGCTTCTTTATGAAAAACACCTTCTAAATGTGATTTAATAATCCAAGCTAAGAACATTCCTATATGAGTTCCACCGTTTTCAGGAGGAAGATCTTCAGGATAGTCTCCTCCAGAATGCCAATCAGTTTTATCGTACGCCATACTATTTTTTTCCTTTTAAAATCTAACGTTTGAATCTGTATTTACATGGTTTTTTAGTACTAAACTCATTACATGTTTTTTCCACATAAATAAAATCACCAACTTTCAATTCTTGAAAGTTTGGCAGTGTTATTTTTTTACTTGTGTTTTTATCTTGAATTTTAGCTTCAATAAAACATTTGCCATTAACACAATACTTTTTAAGTTTTTCTATTGGAACAGATATTATTTCTATGCTGTTTTTCTGTGTCCCTATCACACTCACAACGATAAAAAATATAGGAAAAAATATTAGCGATCCTATATATAAATTATTTGCTAATTTTTCGTGTGGGTTATTACTCATAGTTTACATAACTATATTTTATTTTAAGGGACAGTTTGTCCGTTAAACTATTATAGGATTTAAAAGGTAACATCTAGGAAAACCTCCTTGTATCAATAAGATAGGGTATGAATATAGTATATCGATCCTATATCTAATGTGTCCACATGACGTATCAGAAAATACTAATACCGGGGTTGCATGGATGCAAAGAAGCGGTGAACTCATTCTATATCCATTAATATAGGTGTTACTCTATATTATAGTCATTCAAATACGGTCGTTTTTTAACTATATTTCAATAGCTTATAAAGTTGGCTGGAAATTCTTTTAAAGGACAATTATTAAATTCCTTGCAGTTTAATCCAGCTTAGTTATTCTTAAGCATAAGTTATTAATAAATACGCAGTTATGGAGTTTCCCATGAAACAGGTTTCAAGGTTTTCAATAATTTTTATCTTTTCAATTCTTTCCAGTATTACTCAAGCTGCGGATACCGAAATTTTGCATTTTCATGTAGTGAAAGATTCTCCAAAAGGAAAACTGGTCTCGAACATTCCTAAATCAGGCTATAAACATAATGGTTCTGTTAAACACAGTCATAATCCAAACTCAATTGTGTATCAACAAAAAGAATTGATGAAACGTTTACAAGCGGAACAAGAACAAATGGATTACGAAGCGGAAATGGAATTACAAGAAGAGATGGATAAACAACAACAAGGAGAGGAATCAGATTCCTTATTAGGTCGTATGTTTGTACAACCTGATCGCGATATTATCCGTGAATCTTCAGGCAAAGGTATTTTGGAAGATTTAATTCGTTTGGAAAAACGTGGCGGCAGAGCGGCAGCTACCACACAATAAACCTATAACCCTAAGAAGTTAAAACGGGTTGATATAATCTAAGTTTCTTCTCGGCCTCAATTACACCTGTTTCATCACCTAAGGCTTTTTTAGCATCCAAAATTATTTGCCAATTGCCAGCGAGTAATTTTTGTTGACCACCTGATAACGAAATAGATTTCTGAGCTAGATTAATTGCTTCGCCCCACTCTTTTGTTTGTAATCTTAAAACTGCCATTGAATGCCATAACCAAGGATCTTTTGGTTTAAGTCTAGCCGCACGTTCCAAGCTGTCGATGGCTTGTTCAACTTCACCTGCTGCCATGTGTTTTTCTGCTTTATTCAACATTGCTAACACAATGGGTTCGGGCTTTGCCGTTGCTTGACTCTGGTTTGAAAGAGATTCGCTTTGTTGAAGCTTTAAACTTTCTGGCTTATTAGCTTGATTACTTATATCTGCAGAGCTATCTATGCTTATTTGTGAATTATCCGCTAAGTCTGAATCGGATAATTCTATTGGTTCATCAGGTAAGGCGGTTCTATCATCTACAGGAACAGCAACTCTAGAAGAACCACAGGCAGTGAGTAGTAATAAGCAATAACTAGCGAATAAAAATCGCAATCGATTCATAGTCATTTATTTAATTAGATTTTCTATTGGCAAAAATACGAGTCATTCGGCATTGTTTGCTGAATAAAAGGAAAACGCAATACTTGATTACATTGATTATCAAGTGTTTTGACAGTTCTCACAACAATACCATCGGGTGTTTGTAAATTTAATCGCTCTAATGGCAAGTTAGACATTAATTCACTCCAAACCTGCATCGCACCACGCGCACCCGTCAAGTTTGCGGGTTTATTATCATCACGCCCTACCCACACGACTGATAATAAGTTGGAGCCAAAACCAGCAAACCAACTATCTCGTAAACCATTAGTTGTACCCGTTTTACCAGCTAATGGCATTGCATGTTGAAAACGATACTTTAAAGAAGACGCCGTACCTTGTTGAAACACATTCATAAGTAATGATTGTGTTAAAAAAACCGCTTTATTATCTAAACTCCGTGTTACTTTGATATTTTTACGTTTAAGAATGTTACCGTCTTTATCCATAATGGCTCTAATCGAGTTTAAAGGCACCTGAAACCCATCACTGGCAATGGTTTGATACATTTGTGTGACTTGTTGTACCGATAAATCCAAAGAACCTAATAATAACGATGGATAAGCTGGAATATTTTGCTGAACCCCTAAATTTTTTATGGTTTTAATAACTTTATCCAAACCTAAAGCCATGCCTAAATGAATAGTCGCTAAGTTATAGGATTTCGCTAAGGCTTGATGCATAGGAACAATGCCGTGTGTTTTACCATCGTAATTCTTAGGCTGCCATACATCACCATTTTTTTGTTTCATACTTATAGAACTATCATCTAGAGGTGATAATACATTGTAATTTGCATAATCTGCTAAGGCTGTTAGATAGATAGCAGGTTTAATTAAAGAGCCAATCGGTCGTTTAGCATTTATCGCACGATTAAAGCCCAATTGTTTGCTATTACGTGCACCGACAACGGCTAAAACCTCTGCTGTATCTGTTGTTGTTAACATTAAGCCAGATTGCAGTGTGTTTTTCTCAATTCCATGCTGTGACTCAAGCTTTGATAACTGCTTTGATATAATTTGTTGAGCACTTTTCTGATATGAAGGTATTAAAGTGGTAAAAATGCGTAAACCTTCAGTACGTAATTGCGATTCAGTGTAAAACTCAAACAGTTGCTGCTTTAATAAGTCTAAAAACGCACTGTATTCACTGCCACTCCAATCAGGTTGTTGCTTAGTCACACCTAACCAACGTTTTTTTTCTGTTTTAAGTGCTTGTTCGGTCAAAATTCCCTGTTCATGCATCATATCCAATACTAAATTACGACGCTCTATAACGCGTTTTTGGTGTTTACGTGGATTATAATAAGAAGCACCTTTGACAATAGAGACCAATAATGCAATTTCAGCATCATTTAATTCTGTTATAGGCTTTGCGAAGTAAAATTCAGATGCTGTACCAAATCCATGGATTGCACGTGCACCATTTTGTCCTAAATAGATCTCATTTAGATAAGCATTGAGTATTTCATTCTTCGAATAATGGTATTCAAGTATCAATGCCATAATAAATTCATTTAATTTACGGCTCAGTGTACGTTCATGCGTTAAGAAAAAGTTTTTAACTAACTGTTGAGTTAAAGTACTTCCACCTTGTTTAAATGCTGCATTGCGTATATTACTGATGATGGCTCTTAGGATACCTTTAGGATCAATACCGATATGATGATAAAAATTTCGATCTTCTACTGCTAATAAAGCTTCAATTAAGCTTGGAGGTACAGAATCTATGTCAACTAATACCCTATCTTCATTATGTTCAGGGTATATTTTGCCAATTAATAACGGTTCGAATCGAATAACTGCCAGATCTTCTTGCTTTGAAAGATCTGTAATATTAACAATCGTATTAGCTGCAATGTCTATACGCAGCGATCGTTGAGGTTCTAATTCATCCCAAAACTCAAAATCACGAGTCGTTATTTGAATACTATTAGCTGATAACTGTTTGTAACGACCAGGATGTGATAAATAATTTGATTTTATATAGCCCAGTTTTTTTAGTTCTTCTTCTATTTCATTCAGTTTAATGCTTTGGCCTATATAAATTTCTGTTGCTTGAGCATAAACACGTGCCGGTAGTTGCCATTTTTTGCCTTCAAATTCAGAACGAATATGTTGATCTAATATAAAAACATAAATACCTAGTGATATTAAAATTCCTATAAAAATTAACCACTTAAGTTTAGATAAAAAAGAAGACTTTTTAACTTTTCGAGTCGACTTTTTCTTTCGAGAGACTTTCTTTCTTTTCTTTTTTGCCATTTACGTATGATTAAAATAGTGACTTAAAAATTCCATAAAAAAAACCCTATCGTAGTGATAGGGTTTTTAAAGAGAAGAGTACACTTGGCAAAATTATTTTGCCTTGGTAACCAAACTTTTTCCTAGTTTTAATCGTTTATTTCTTCGAGCTAGTATTTTAGCCCTTGCTTCTTTACGCTTCTTTGAAGCTGAAGAACTTAACGACGAACTATTTTTTTTTGGTTCTTCTTTTTTTAGAAGTTTTCTTCTTAGATTTTTTCTTGGCTACTTTTTTCTTAGCCTTTTTCTTAGAAGTTTTCTTCTTAGCTTTTTTCTTGGCTACTTTCTTTTTAGCCTTTTTCTTAGAAGTTTTCTTCTTAGCTTTTTTCTTGGCTACTTTCTTTTTAGCCTTTTTCTTAGCTTTTTTCTTGGCTACTTTCTTTTTAGCCTTTTTCTTGGTTACTTTCTTTTTCGCTTTTTTCTTAGCAACTCTTTTCTTAGCTGCTTTCTTAGCTACTCTTTTCTTAGCAACCTTCCTTCTTACAGAAGATTTCTTCTTTGAAGTACTGCGTTTTTTCTTGCTGACTTTTGCCATGGTTTAGACTCCCCTTAGCTCAACAATTAATGGAACAAACATAAAAAAACAAAAACAAACAAAATGTCGATGTCAATTATAGTAATGTTTTTTTATTTTTCTACTTTTTTTTATTAATAACGATCTTTTTTATAAAAAACTTTAACTATTTCTATAAAATTTTATAAAAAGTTAGTTAATTTTTTTAAAAACATTCATTTTTTATAAAACTTTTATAAAAAAGTTAACGTTTAAGTAAATATTTTATAATTTTTTACTTAATAAACGTTTTATTAATCATCTAATGCATCTGAAATAGCTTTTGTTATAAGTTTTACATCACCAACACCGTCTATTGAGATATATGAAGGTGCATTTTCTTCGTTTGATTCAGCTAAATTAGAATAATATTCAACTAATGGTTTAGTTTGTTGATGATAAACATCTAAACGCTTTTTAACGGTCTCTTCTGCATCATCTTGTCTTTGTATTAACGCTTCACCCGTTACATCATCAATTCCATCTTGTTTTGGTGGGTTAAAAACAACATGATACGTACGTCCAGATGCTTCATGCACCCTTCTTCCACTCATTCGAGTAATAATTTCTTCATCAGGCACTACTAATTCAATAACATAATCAATATTGATCGCATTTGCCTTCATTCCTTCGGCTTGCGCTATCGTTCTTGGAAAACCATCAAATAAATAACCATTAATGCAATCTTTTTGTGCAATTCTTTCTTTAACAAGTCCTAAAATAATATCATCAGAGACTAATTGACCTGCATCCATGATCTTTTTTGCTTGTTTACCTAATTCAGTGCCTTCTCTTACAGCTGCACGCAACATATCGCCCGTAGAAATTTGAGGAATACTAAACTTTTCAGTAATAAAGTTAGCTTGAGTACCTTTTCCAGCACCTGGTGGCCCCATTAATATGATTTTCATTTAACTTTCCTCCAATTTTTTAATTTAAACTTATAGATGACGATTTAATTGATAAATGACAATGAAATTAGAACTTGATACTGATCATAATAATGAATTCAACATTCATTCATACGATTTAGATAAAATTGTTGTAAATAACACAACAATGACCGATAGATTTATACTATTTCCAGATAAAATCATTGAAACATGGCGACCAGTAACACCTAAAGATATTAATTTAGATGATTTATCAGAAATTACTGATAAAAAACCTGAACTATTACTCATAGGAAGTGGTAAATCGTTAGTTTTTCCATCAAATGAAGTCATAGCATACTTACAATCTAAAGATATTGGTTTTGAAGCGATGGATACGGGTGCAGCTTGTCGATGTTTTAACTTATTAGTTGCTGAAAAACGTTTTATTGCAGCAGCAATGTTCATATAGCAAGGATTTATGACTCACTAAACAAGGTATCAACGGAAAAACCTTCCCGTTGTAGGATTTGACGCAAACGTTTTAAAGCTTCTAACTGAATTTGACGCACTCGTTCACGTGTAACACCTAATTCTTCACCAATTTCTTCTAATGTAGCAACTTCTCGCCCATGTAAGCCAAAACGTCTTTCTACAACAGCACATTGTTTTTCACTAAGTTGTTCTAACCAGGTATCAATGTGTTTTTTTACATCGTTATTTTGCAATAATTGCGATGGATCAGTGTTTTGTTCATCAGGAATCGTTTCTAATAGTGTTTTTTCAGCTCCATATGGACTTGGCATATCAACTGATGAAATACGTTCATTTAGTCCTAACATGCGTTTTACTTCGTCTATGGGCTTATCCAACATCTCTGCAACATCTTCAGGACTAGGTTCTCTATCTAACTTTTGAGATAACTCACGTGCAGCCCTAAGATAGATATTAATTTCTTTAATCACATGGATTGGTAAACGCACAGTACGTGTTTGATTCATCAAACCACGCTCAATTGTCTGGCGTATCCACCAAGTCGCATAAGTAGAGAAGCGAAAGCCTCGTTCAGGATCGAATTTTTCAACAGCACGTATTAAACCAAGATTACCTTCTTCAATTAGATCTAATAGTGCTAAGCCACGATTCATATAACGACGGGCAATCTTAACAACAAGTCTAAGATTGCTTTCGATCATACGTTTGCGTGCTGCTTCATCACCTTTTAAAGCTTTGCGAGAGTAATACACCTCTTCTTCAGCTGTTAATAACGGTGAATAACCGATTTCATTAAGATATAAACGCGTTGCGTCAAGGTCACCCTTGGATACAGGAGCGGTAGCTGTTATTTCAGGTTCATCTTTATCTGAATCTGACTCAGTGTCATCCTCATTTTCCATATCCAATAACTCAACGTCTTCCATATCCATAGTTTCATCAAGTTCTTCCGAAACTTCTGCTTTATTGGTCTTATCGTTTTCTGTTTCCATGTTTTTCTGTTTCGTCATCGGATAAATAATTGAAGTTTAGTGATTATCTTTTAGGTAATAATTTAAGAGGATTAATGGACTTACCATTCTTACGAATTTCAAAGTGTAACAACGGTTGGCCATTATTATTGGCACCCATTTTTGCAATTGTTTGACCAATGGAGATGTTATCACCTTCCCTAGCCAATAATTCACTGTTGTGAGCATACGCACTCAAATAGGTTTCACTATGTTTGATAATGATAAGCCTACCATAACCTAGAAGGCCACTACCACTATAAACAACTCTTCCAGCTGCAGCCGCTTTTATAGGTTGACCAATACGACCACTAATATCGATACCTTTTTTAGACGTTAATTGTTTTGAGCGAACTAATTTACCTTGAGTAGGCCATTGCCATTTAACTTTTCCTGTCGGCAATGGTTTTGGTTTAGCTTTTGTTGTATTTTTTTTCGTTACAACTGTTTGTTTTGGTTTTTCAGTTGCTGTCTTTTGTTTTGAGGGGCTCTTAGAAACAGGTTTAGGTTGTAGATTTGATTTCTTTTGTGTTTTTTTATCCGATTTCTCACTTTTAGAGATAATAGGCCCTGGTTGTAAAGATTTTTTGGGCTTGGTAACTGCTTTAGGCTTAGCTTTAAGATCGATTTTTTGTCCTGGATAAATAATATAAGGTTCATCAATGTCATTCCATGTAGCAACATCTTTAAAATCATATCCGTAACGCCAAGCTATTGAGTATAAAGTATCTCCAGATTCAACAATATACGTTCCCGTGAAAGGCTTTGCTGATTTGGAAACGACTCTAGGACTTGAATCATATCCTGATGGTGAGGATGTTGATGGTGCATTCTTATCAACTTTGAACTCTCGACTTGAAACAGGCACTTCGACCTTACTTGAGCAAGCAAAGTTAAATGAAACCGCGAGTAAGGCAACAAATAAACTTACAGCTCGTAAAGAGAGATTTTTAAAAGGCAGAATATAAGTTTGAAGATTATTGTTTGCCATCTAACATCGGTACAAAACTGACAGAGTCTAAAAGTTCTTGCTCGTATTCTGTTTCAGTACGAGTAATGCGTAGCAATTGTTGTTTACCCGATTGTCCTACTGGAATAACCAAGCGACCTCCTATGGTTAACTGTTCTAATAATTTTTCAGGTACACCTAATGGTGCCGCCGTAACAATAATCCCATCAAAAGGACCTCTGTCTGGCCAACCAATATTACCATCTCCATGTTTGATTCGAACATTGTAATATTTTAACAAACGCATACGTTCTCGCGTTTTTTCCAACAAAGCATCAATACGCTCAATACTAAAGACTTTATCCGCTAGACTAGCTAAAACTGACGTCTGATAACCACAACCCGTACCAATTTCTAAAACGTTTTCTAATTTACCGCCTTCTAATAGCGCCTCTGTCATTCGAGCAACAATATATGGCTGTGAAATAGTTTGATTATGACCAATCGGTAACGCGGTATTTTCATAGGCACGTGATGCCAGAGCCTCATCAACAAAAATATGTCTTGGTATATTACTGATCACTTCCAAGACTATTTCAGATTGAATTCCCATCTCGCGCAACGTTTCAAGTAAACGATTGCGTGCACGACGTGAAGTCATTCCGATGCCTTGCAGATTAACATTCATGGAATTAAATTTCTCAAGCACTCAGATACGTTATCGAGCTGCTTATGCGCTGTCAAATCGACTGAAAGTGGTGTAATTGAAACCCTATTTTGTTTAATCGCATAAAAATCGGTGCCAGAACCCGCATCTTGTTCAGCACCAACAGCACCCACCCAATAAATATCTTTACCTCTAGGATCTTTAGATTGAATCACAGGTTCAGATTTATGACGATTACCCAAACGCGTCACTTCAAAACCAGCTAATTCATCAAGGGAAACATCAGGAATATTAATATTCAATAATATGTCATTAGAAACTTCAGCTTTTAACAATTCAGGAATAATTTTAAGCGCAACTTGCACAGCTGTTTCATAATGCGTTGGATTTTCACCCGCTAATGATAAAGCAATGGCCGGTTTACCTAGAAAACGTCCTTCCATTGCTGCGGCAACCGTACCCGAATATAAAACATCATCACCTAAATTTGGCCCAGAATTAATACCGCTGATTACCATATCTAAATCTTGCTCAATCAAACCTGTAATCGCTAAGTGAACACAGTCAGTAGGAGTTCCATTGACATAATAAAATCCATTCTCAGCAATTTGTGGTCTTAGTGGTGAATTTAACGTTAAAGAGTTACTCGCACCACTACGATCTTGATCAGGAGCTACTACAGTAATAGAACCAATATTTGAAATTGCTTTGGCTAATTCAACAATACCTGTTGCTCTGAAGCCATCATCATTACTAATTAAGAAATGCATCTAGTTAGTTACTCGATTAGAATTTTTTATAATAGCAATAATTCTACCAAAGCTTTTTGTGCATGTAGTCTATTTCCGGCTTCATCCCACACTACACTCTGAGGACCATCAATCACTTCTGCAGTCACTTCATCATCTCGATGAGCTGGCAAACAATGCATAAACAATGCATCAGGTTTTGCTCTCGACATTAAATCTTGATTCACTTGAAAAGATTTAAATATATTTAAGCGTTCATTGGCTTCTTCTTCTTGCCCCATACTGGCCCAAACATCAGTAACGATTAAATCACTGTTTTCGACAGCTTCGTTTGGATCTTGTGTAATTTTGATATTAGCTTGTGATAAATCAACGACTGTTGAATCAGGTTTATATTCTTCAGGGCAAGCAATATTTAAATTAAAACCTAAAATATGCGCTGCATTCACATAAGAATGACACATATTATTGCCATCACCTAACCATGTGACTGTTTTACCTGCGATATCACCACGATGTTCCCAATAGGTTTGCATATCGGCTAATAACTGACAGGGATGATATGAATCTGATAAACCATTTATCACCGGAATTGAAGCGTATTCAGCAAAGGTTTCTATTTTTTTCTGTTCGAAAGTTCGAATCATGACAATATCGACCATTTCCGATAATACTCTTGCAGTATCTTCGATTGGTTCACCACGGCCTAGTTGTGTGTTATCGGGTGATAAGAAAATTGCATGACCACCATTTTGTGCCATCGCTGTTTCAAATGAGACACGTGTACGAGTTGATGATTTTTCAAAAATCATCGCCATGACTTTGCCAGGTAGTTTTTGCTGCATCTCACCCGACTTAACGGCATGTTTTAATTGAATAGCATCCTCGACCAACTTTACAAATGCATCACGAGAAAGATCATTCAATGTAAGGAAATGTTTGGGTTTCATCGAATCGATTACTCTTTTAAAAATGTTTTTATAATATCGGAAACGATATTAACAATTTGATTTGCTTCTTCACCGCTGATAATCAGAGGCGGTAATAAACGAATCACTTTATCAGCCGTTACATTGATCAAACAATGTTTTTCTAAAGCCATCGTCACTAATTCTGCACATGGTTTTTCTAGCTCTATACCGAGCATTAGACCTTTACCTCTAATATGTTTCACGCCAGAAACATCAGCTAATTCTTGTTTAAATTGTTCAAGCATAGTTTGACCTAGTTCACTTGCTTGAGTATTTGCGTGCAATTTTTCTAATTCTTCAATGACGGTTAAAGCAGCTCTACAAGCTAATGGATTACCACCAAAGGTAGAACCATGACTACCAGGCTGAAATAAATCAGCTGCTTTACCAGTCGCCAAACATGCACCAATCGGCACACCATTACCTAACGCTTTTGCTAATGTCATAACATCAGGCTTAATGGCTTCATGTTGATGCGCAAACCATTTACCTGTACGACACATACCAGTCTGAATTTCATCTACGATCATTAACCAATCGTTTTGATCACATAACTCTCGAATGGCCTTTAAAAAACCCATATCAGGAACATTAATACCACCTTCACCTTGTACAGGTTCTAACATGATGGCAACAATTTCATTGTGTTCTTTTGCGATGGTTTCTATAGCTGCAATATCGTTATAAGGCACATGAATAAAACCTTCGACTAATGGAGCAAAACCATTATGAACTTTAGGGTTACCCGTTGCCGTTAACGTCGCCATAGTTCGGCCATGAAAACTGCTGTTCATCACGATGACTTTGGGGCTTTGAAAGTTTTGTTTATGTCCATGTAAACGAGATAACTTTATTGCCGCTTCATTAGCTTCGGCACCTGAGTTGCAAAAGAATACTTTATCCATACCTGATAGTTTGGAAAGTTTATCCGCCAAGCGTTCTTGTAATTCAATTTGATATAAATTTGAGGTATGAATTAAGGTATTCGCTTGCGCATGCAGAGCAGTAGCCAAAGCTTTATTCGCATGACCTAATCCACAAACAGCAATACCACTTAAGGCATCTAAGTATCGATTACCTTTTTCATCAATTAACCAAGCACCTTCACCATGAGTGAACGTAACTGGATAAGGTTTATAATTTGCCATTAAATGACTCATTGCTATCTTAATAAATTTGTTTTCTTATTCAAAAATACTAGTTCAATAAAAGCGAAAACCCGACCATATAGGCCGGGTTTAATCGTAAAATTATAATTAATAATTAAATTGGTAATTGGTGCATCTGACCAACCATACACATCAACATTGGTATTGATAAAAAAGTATTGGTTCTAGAAGCCATCAGTGCAGTAAATTTTCCTTTAGCTATTTCATCGTCACTGGCTGGAACCATACCCAGAATTTTTTTCTGATTAGGCCAAATCAATACCCATACATTGAATAACATAATAGTACCTAACCAAGCACCCACTCCAATGATCTCTACACCAGGTTGTAAGGTAAACGCTTTTACTAAACCAAACCCAGAAACTTCCAAAGCTGCGGCACCTGTTAACCAAGTTAACAATGCTCCCCAACGAAACCACCATAATGCTCTTGGAGCAACGTATTTATTGATTGCTGCAGGCCCAGGACCACCAGAATCTGCCGCCGCTTCACCAACAGCAGGAACTTGCACGAAATTGAAATAATATAAAAGACCTATCCAAATCACACCAAAAAATACATGTAACCATGTAACTAATGACCATTTATTAATAGAAAATTCTCCAGTCAGCACCAAAGAAATAATAATAGCCGTCACAAAACCTAATATGATTGTGCCTGACACAGATTTAAGTGGATTCATCTCAACGTTCCCCCAGATTGGTATAATTCTAGATATAATAGCGTAAAACAGGTTTCATTATACTTAGGTCATGAACAGCTTTCATCCCCTATATACTATAAAAATCAATGAATTCGATTGAACTTACACTTTTTATTTCACAACTGTCGGCTATTTGCCAAGAGATGGGGGCGACGTTACAAAAAACTGCTTTTTCGCCCAATATTAAAGACCGATTAGACTATTCTTGTGCGATTTTTGATCGCGACGGAGGTTTATGCGCACAAGCGGCTCATATCCCCGTTCATTTAGGCAGCATGGCCTTTGCCATGACAAAAATTGTCAAAGACATCGATTGGCAACAAGATGATGTGTTGATTGTGAATGATCCATTTTTAGGTGGAACTCATTTACCTGATGTAACAATTATCAGCCCGATATTTTTCAATGAACAACTCATCGCATTCGCTGCGAATCGAGCTCATTACGCTGACATCGGTTCTGATACTCCAGGCTCTATGCCATTAGCAACTCGTTTAGAAGATGAAGGCATTATTATTTCACCTGGCTTATTAAAGCGTGCTGGAGATTTCGATAACACATTATTAAATTCCATATTATCTAAAACAACCAATCCTCATCATGTTAAAGCCGATTTAATTGCACAAATTAGTGCCAACCAACGTGCGCAAATACGTTTATTATCATGGTTACAATCCATTGGTATTACAACATTTGAAAATTCATTGAAGGCCATTAATCAATATGCGTTTAAGCTGGCAAAATCTGGTTTACAGCAAATTAAAAATGGAATCTATCAGTTTGAAGATGTTATGGACGATGATGGTCATGGTAATCAATCGATTGTTATAAAGCTTTCTTTAAACGTATCAGAACATAATATCACTGTAGATTTCACGGGAACGGCTAAACAAGTTACAGGAAATATTAATTGCCCTTTATCAGTTACCGCTGCGGCAGTTTATTATTGTTTTTATGCATTAATGCCAGAAAATACACCGCCTTGTTTAGGTAGTTTTCATTCCATCGATATCATCGCTCCTGAAGGTTGCTTAGTGAATGCAAAAGCACCCGCAGCCGTGGCCGCAGGAAATGTTGAAACAAGTAGTCGTATCGTTGATGTGTTATTGGGTGCTTTAGCTCAAGCAATTCCAGAAAAAATACCAGCTGCCAGTCAAGGTACAATGAATAATGTTGCTATGGGCAGCCATGATTGGGATTACTATGAAACCTTAGCGGGTGGTATGGGCGCACATCAAAATTCAAATGGTTTCGACGCTGTGCAAACTCACATGACAAACACTTCTAATACTCCAATAGAAATATTAGAACGTTATTATCCGTTACGATTACAACAATACTCGATTCGACAAGATTCAGGTGGAACTGGATTATATGCAGGTGGTAACGGTTTAATTCGTGAGTACGAATTTTTAAAACCAGCTTCTGTCAGTTTGTTAACTGAACGACGACAAACCCATCCTTGGGGAATTCGTGGAGGTAGTTCAGGACAAGCAGGTATTAATTATTTAAATAATAAGCCTATACACTCAAAATTAAACTTTCATGCAGAATCAGGCGATACACTGCGTATAGAAACACCTGGAGGTGGAGGTTTTAGCAACTAAATTGGAAAAATCGAACAAAGTTGCTTGAGTCTTGCTCTAACCTTACAATTCATGGCAATTTCAACCCATTTTGAGGTAAATGATGGATATCCAAGAAAAAATTCAAAGCACGATCGATGACAACCCAGTCGTTATCTTTATGAAAGGCACCCCACAATTTCCACAATGTGGTTTTTCAATGCGTACATCTGAAGCATTAAAAGCCTGCGATGTGGAATTTGCTTACGTTGATGTACTCGCTGAACCAGAAGTACGTGCGAATCTTCCTGCCATTTCTAACTGGCCGACCTTTCCTCAAGTCTTTATCAAAGGCGAACTGGTAGGTGGTTGTGATATTACGTTAGATCTATATCAAAAAGGTGAATTACAAACGATGGCTAAAGCTGCCGTTGAAGCAGAATAATTTTTCGTTATATGAACTCGATAGTGTTCTATCTATCGAGTTCTAATTGATACCAAATTGGCTCTGAACCAAACTCCTTTTCCACCAACTCCATACGTTTTTGATGTGCTTCCTTCTCTTCATCGTTGGGTTTAATTACTTTTAATTTCGGTCGTTCGCCTTTGAACAAAGGAACAATTGAGTCAGATGTTTTCGTTTGTTCTTGTTCTGCATCTAACATCAACTTAGCTTGACCGCCAGTCATTGCTAAATAAACATCTAATAAAATACGCGCGTCTAGTAATGCACCATGTAAATCGCGTTGTGAATTATCAACTTCATATCGTTTACATAAAGCATCCAAACTATTCTTTTGCCCTGGGTGCATTTCTCGAGCTTTGGTCAGCGTATCAACAACCGTACAGTAATCTTCAACCTGCCCCCATTGTCGTCCCATCGCACTAAGTTCAGCGTTGATAAAACCAACATCAAAAGGCGCATTATGAATCACTAACTCCGCGCCTCGAATGTAATCAATAAACTCTTGTGCAATGTCACGAAACTTAGGTTTATCCGCTAAGGCTTCATTGGTAATACCATGAACTTCAATAGCACCATCATCAATCTCACGTTCAGGATTTATGTATTGATGATAGTTATTATCAGTCTTACGACGATTGATCATTTCAACACAACCGATCTCAATGATCTTATGACCTTGTTTGTGTTCTAAACCTGTGGTTTCAGTATCGAGGATAATTTGTCTCATGTAATTAGTTTATTGATTTTTGAAATTAATATAAATGTTTTTATTTGTTACTTTCTATTGCTTGTCCAATAGAAAGTAACCAAAGACAAAGACACCCGGTCGTCTTGTTTTCCTCATCCTGAAACCGTCATTACGTGTCATTCAGACGAAACCTCCTGTTTCGCTTCATTAAAATTCACATCCATGTGAATTTTCCACTATGCCTGTTTCAGTATTCGGCAAGACTCAACGGGTAAAAGTAGATTTTTCTCCTATGAAATGCTGAGGAAGGGAATATTTTTAGGCCATCAAAACAGGGATGTTTTGATGAGTGTGACCGCGATAGGATATCGCGTGAGCACGTGCCGTTAAAAATAGTATCTGACGAAGGTAGCGCACAGCGCCATTGAATGGAGTGCCTTTTCTTTTGGTTCGTTTTCTTTGGGCATGCAAAGAAAATGAACAAGTAAATTTATTTTATAAAACAATAAAAAGTTGTGAATGCTTTTTTAAAAAAAGTATTTACAACTCATCAATACCCTTATTCGCTAAGGCATCTACCCGTTCATTTTCTTCATGACCACTGTGGCCTTTGACCCAGAACCATTCAACATCATGTTCAGAAACTAATTCATCTAAACGTCGCCATAAATCTTCGTTTTTAACAGGCTTTTTACTCGCAGTTTTCCAGTTTCTTGCCTTCCAGTTCTTAATCCATTCTGTAATGCCGCTTTTTACGTAAACTGAATCCGTCGTGATAGCAACTCGCAGATTCTTTTCCGTTAAGGCTTCGAAGCCTTTAATAGCAGCCATTAATTCCATACGATTATTCGTGGTATCTTCTTCTCCACCGTATAACTCTTTTTCGGTTTCACCAAATCTCAGTAAAGTACCCCAACCACCTGGGCCAGGATTTCCACGACATGCGCCGTCAGTGAATATTTCTACACGTTTAGACATGCTGTGTATGCTAACGACTATTATTCTTTATTCAATCGTTTTGATGAATGTAATCGAGTAGAAGGTTTCGCTAAACCAGCAGAGATCAGACGACGACGTTTTTTCCAACGTAGTTTGATAGGAGTGACAGCATCAACACGTTTACGAGCAACGATAATATAAACACCGCCTAGAAAAGGTAATAAATACTTTCCCATCTTTTCCATAAATAAAAGGCTATTCATTAAACGTGCATTTTTAAATGGTGGTCTAAAATAGAAATGCTGGCTTTCTATCACTTCAAAATCTAACAGTGATAACCAATCTTTGATTCGATTTAATGCGATGAATTTTCCACTCCATGGTGGTTCATCTTTCCAAGCTAATAACAAACGCCAAAAGCCCCATAAACTCCATGGATTAAATCCAGTGATGATCACGTGACCTTCACCAATCAACACCCTATTGGCTTCTCGTAATACTTGGTGCGGTGAAGATTCGAATTCTAAAGTATGCGGCATGACAACAACATCCATTGTTTCTGATTCGATAGGAAAATATTCACTATCTGCTACTAAATTTGTTTGTGACCGTGGATCTTTATCGCGAAAAAAATCCAAGATAATTTTATGCGAAATACGGCTGTTGGAAATCAAACTCACATTATTCAGGTTACCAACTTGTAAAATATGGTACCCAAACAGATTTGATAAAGCGTGATCCAGATGCGCATGTTCTAAATTACTCAATCCATTACCCGGTTCTTGACGAAACCACTGACTTAATCGTTGTCGTAAACGGACTTTAGGTACACTGAATGTTGATTGATTTCCAACCATAATAAGTAATGTAAGTTATTGAATTACTATAATAATCAATTTTTGAAGATTATTAACCGTATTTCACTTGATCTCAGATGCTGCAAGCCATAGCATTGCCTTCCATGCTGATATTAAATACTCGTAAATTAATAATTATAATAATAGCATCTCTGTCTTTAGGTGCTTGTAATTTTTCCCCTACAAAATCTACCTCAAAACAATCTATACCTGAGAAAAAACCAGTCTATGTCGTTCATCCATCAGGTAAATTGAGTAAATCCATTAATTCTGAATCGTTAGCGCGTATTGAAAAGAAAAAACGTGCATTAGATTTCAAATTACAAGAAACAGAAGAAACGATTCAAGCAACAAATTTATGGGAAGTGATAGCAAGCGAACTTGAATTTGAACGACCAATTAACCACCCTGCGGTTCAAGAGAAAATTCGTTGGTACAAAAAGAATCAAGAATATTTAGATCGTGTTGCAGATAGAGCAACGCCCTATTTGCATTACATTATTCATGAACTCAAACAAAACGACCTACCGATTGATTTAGCACTATTACCGATTGTAGAAAGTGCCTATCAACCGTTTGCCTATTCTCCTAGCCGAGCATCGGGACTTTGGCAATTCATGCCTGCCACTGGTAAACAGTTTGGTTTAAAACAAAATTGGTGGTACGACGGTCGTCGGGATATTGTGGCAAGTACGAACGCTGCAATTAAATATCTTAAACAGTTAAACCAGCAGTTTAATGGTGACTGGCCTTTAACCCTAGCTGCTTATAATGCAGGTCCTGGAAATATTCAAAAAGCGATTAGAAATAATTCTAAAAAAGGAAAACCCACTGATTATTGGAATTTAAAATTACACCGTGAAACACGGCATTACGTACCTAGTTTAATTGCACTAGCAGAAATTTTAGTTCATGAACAAAAACATAATGTGCAATTTAAACCTATAAGCAATCAGAAATATTTTCAGATTGTCGATATCAAAAACCAAATTGATTTAGCAATTGTTTCTGATATGACGAAAATGGATATGGATAGTATTTATCAACTCAATCCAGGTTTTAATCGTTGGGCAACGGCTCCTAATGGGCCACATCGATTATTAATACCCGTCAATATCGCTGATTCTTTTACCCAAAAATTAGCATCATTACCAGAAAGCGAGCGTTTAACTTGGCGTAAACATAAAATTAAATCTGGCGAAACTCTGAGTCAAATTGCGCAGATTTATCGAACGAATGTACATGCCCTCAAAACGACTAATCGTTTAAAAAATAGTCGAATTCGTGCAGGAAAATTTCTATTAATTCCAACTTCCAAACGATCTCCAGAGTCGTATACACTCAGCCAAGACTCTCGAAGATATAAAGGTTTAAAACGCAGTAACGATGGCAATGATTATATTTACCGCATTAAGCGTGGAGATAATCTTTGGGACATCAGTCGTCATTATGGTGTGAGTGTTGCTCAACTATGCCGATGGAATGGAATCAATCGTCGTTCTACCTTACGCCTAGGTCAAAAATTACTCATAAAAATCAAACCAGATCAATCTTCGCCCAATAACATTAAAATCGCCTCGAAAAAATCTTCAAACGGCTTATACAAAGTTGATTATGAAGTGCAAGACGGAGATTCATTATGGTTAATCTCCAAACAATTCGGAGTAAGTGTTAAAGAATTAAAGCGTTGGAATAATCTAGCAAATGGCCGTTATCTACAACCCGGTCAGAACATTAATGTTTATACAGATAAAAAACCAACAGGCGCTTAAAAAAACACTATAGTGTCATTAGTAATGACGTTTTTCCTTTTCAAATAGCAAAGATGTTTGCTGGATAATAATAATATTGGAATAACAAACCATGATTAATGTTGCTAAATACCTATTACGTTGTTTATTTCGGCTTTTATACAAAGTCGAAGTCAGCGGTATGGAACATTATCAAAAAGCTGGTGATCGTGTACTGATCGTTGCCAATCATACCTCTCTTTTAGATGGTCTATTACTCTACTTATGGCTGCCCGAAACACCAACCTTTGCGATCAACACCAACATTTCTAAAGATCCTAAATTCACTTTATTTCTAAAGTTTGTCGATCTATTTCGAATGGATGCGAACAATCCATTATCGATAAAATCGATGATCAAATTTATTCAAGAAGATAATAAGGCTGTTATTTTTCCTGAAGGACGTTTAACGACGACAGGAAGAATTATGAAAGTTTATGAAGGACCTGGCTTAGTTGCTGATAAGACAAATGCCGACATCCTGCCAATAGCACTTGATGGTACTCAACATACGCCTTTCTCATATGTCAAAGACCGTGGACATGTTCGTTTCTTTCCTAAAATTACTATTACCGTTTTGCCACCTGAAAAAATTAGTATTGATCCAAACCTCAGTGGTCACGATCGTAGAAAAGAAGCTGCAAACCAAATGCAAGCTATTATGGATAAAGTTTCATTCAATACCGTTAACAATGAAATTACACTATTCCAAGCTTTTATTAATGCAAAAAAACAATATGGTAGTAAACGAATTATCTTTGAAGATATTACTCGCGCTACGATCACCTACCAACAAGCATTGCTCAAAGCAGTCGTACTTGGCAATAAATTAGAAGCTAACTTCAATGAAGAATCATCTATAGGCGTTTTATTACCTAATACCATTGCCCTACCAGTCACATTTTTATCACTACATTTTTTAGGTCGTACCCCTGCTATGTTAAATTACACGGCAGGTTTACAAAATATTGTGAAAGCCTTAGAAACTGGACAAATTAAAACCATTTGTACAGCCAAAGCCTTTATTGAAAAAGCGGGATTAGAATCGGTTATCCAAGAACTGGAACAAGATTATAAAATTATTTATCTTGAAGATTTAAGAGATCAAATTACTTTAAAAGATAAATTAAACGGATTGCTACAAAGTTTATTCATAATTCGCAGTTATAAAAATAAAATATCAAACCTGGATACAAATCAACCTGCGGTAATATTATTTACTTCAGGTTCTGAAGGAACTCCTAAAGGTGTCGTTTTATCTCATAAAAATATCTTATCGAATACCGCACAGATTTATCACAATATAGATTTTAATGCTTCAGATCTTGTTTTTACATGCTTACCAATGTTTCATACCTTTGCAATTACAGCTGGCTTTTTAGCGCCTGTATTGGCTGGCGTGAAAACGTTTATTTATCCAACACCACTACATTATCGAATTATCCCAGAATTATTTTATGAATTAGGCGCAACGATTTTATTTGGTACCAATACGTTTTATCAAGGTTATGCGCGCTATGCCCATCCTTATGATTTTAATTCTGCAAGATACATTGTCGCTGGGGCTGAAAAATTACGTGAAGATACATCACACTTATACATGGAAAAATATGGAAAACGTATTTATCAAGGTTATGGTGTTACGGAAACCAGCCCTGTCATATCCGTAAATAACCCTATGTTTAATCAACCTGGGAGTGTTGGGAAATTGGTACCCGAAATGCAATCTCAAATATTACCCGTTGAAGGCATAGAACGAGGCGGTCGTTTATGTGTGAAAGGGCCTAATGTCATGTTAGGTTATTTATTACATGATAAACCTGGTGTGATTCAGTTTCCTGAATGCTCTTTGGGTGCAGGATGGTATGACACTGGAGATATTGCTGAAATTAAAGACGGTTACGTCACTATACTCGGTCGAGCAAAGCGCTTTGCTAAAATTGGTGGAGAAATGGTGTCATTAACATTAGTTGAAGAAATCGCCACACAAATCTGGCCAGATTCTGCTCTTGCTGCGGTTAATCTAGCAGATGACCGTAAAGGTGAAAAAATAATTTTAGTATCAGTCAATCACGATGTTGATCGAAAAACCTACCAAAACTTTGTCCAAGAACATGGATATGGAGAGTTAGTTATCCCCAAAAATATTTTATACGCTAAAGAGTTACCTGTACTAGGCACTGGTAAAATTGATTACACGACCTTAAGCAAACTAACAGCAGCAGCAGATACCGCGGGTAGTAACTCAATCAACTAAACTTAATCAACCGATAACGCTAATACTTTACTCATAGCACATAATGGATATTCAGATTCATCATGCCATTGATTAAAGGCATCTTGTACAGTCGCAATCACCTTCTTTGTTTTCGGCTCGCCATCTATCACTTCAAATTGATTTAAGGCTTTAACGACATCATTGGTAAATATAAACGTATCTTTACCGACCATGCGTAAAAAATAAGGCCCTGACATTCCGCCTAACTGTGAAAAACGTTTTTTTAAATCTGCCCACAAACCAACTATGTCATTGATTGGCCATTGAGCTAGGTAATCACCCATCGACTTATAATCATTTTGTATATCTATTATCGCTTGCGCATTGCTTCTAACGGATTTCACCTTACCAAAATGACGAATGATACGCGTATCCTGCATAAAGCCATCAATATCATCATCACTTAATAAACGTAATTTTTCAGGGTTAAATCCCGAGAACACCTCTTCAAAAGCTGGCCATTTAGCATCAACTACGCTGTGTTTTAGACCCGCTCTGAATATTCTTAACGACATTAATGATAAACATTCTGCATCGGAGAGTTTTTGTAGTTGTTTTAGTGATTTTGGTTTTGGTAATTCTTTTTCAACTTCCGCTAAGCCATCACAACGTGATGCAGTCCGATTTAAAATTTGTTCAAACGCGATCATAATTACTCTTAATTATTAATTGTTGAAATTAGTTTGCACTATACCTTATGAGTTCATTATCATTCACTCAAGAACAATATTTGGAGAAAATAGTTGGAACACATCGCAGCGCATATTCGTAACATACCGGATTTTCCAGAACCAGGCATCCAATTTAAAGACATCACTCCATTGTTAAAAAACGCGCAAGCATTACAAGATACTGTAAAAGCATTAGCTGAGCCCTATCGAACAAAAAACATTGATGTGATCGCAGGCATGGAATCACGTGGTTTTATCTTCGGTTCACTAGTAGCTGCAGAACTTGACGTAGGATTCATTCCATTGCGCAAGCCAGGCAAGCTCCCATATCGAACTGAAAGCGTTTCTTATGATTTAGAATATGGTTCAGCTGAACTACATATGCATATTGATGCTGTTGAATCATCTCACCAGGTATTATTAGTCGATGATCTTATTGCAACAGGTGGAACAGCTGCCGCAAGTTGCGAATTAGTGGAGAAACTAGGAGCACAAGTAGCCGGTTGTGCATTTGTCATTGAATTGGATTTTTTAAATGGCAGAGATTTATTAAAAGAATACGACGTGCATTCTTTATTACATTATTAAATTGTTTATTCATTTTCTTTGCTTGCCCAAAGAAAACGAACCAAAAGAAAAGGCACTCCATTCAATGGCGCAATGCGCTTCCCTCGTCAGATAATATTTTATACGGCCCGTGCTCACGCGATGTCCTATCGCGGTCGCACTCATCAAAACATCCTTGTTTTGATGACCTAAAAATATTTCCTTCCTCAGCATTTCATAGGAGATAAGTAAAACCGACTAGTACCCGTATGATATGCTGAGGAATGAGATAGAACAGGGAAAGTTTTACAGGAAGTAAAACTTAGCTTTTCCGCGATAGGACATCGCGTAAAAGCGACCCGTTGTGATAACGAATGACGAAGGAAACCATAAGGTCATGTCATTCGGGGTGAGCTTTCTTTTGGTACTTTTCTTTGCTCATCAAAGAAAAGTACAAGAAAATATAATTTAATTACTTTTCAAAAGTAAAAACTACACTAATCCACCATTGATATTTATTACTTCACCTGTGATATAAGCTGCATCGTCAGAGGTCAAATATAAAGCAACACCAGCTACATCTTCAGGCTTTCCAAAACGCCCCAGTGGGATTTCTTTGATACGTGCTTGGTAATAATCGTCCGCCATATCATTTTCAATAAATTCTGTAGCTATCCAACCAGGTGCCATAATATTCACTCTAACATTTGGCCCAACACTTTTTGCTAAAGAACGACTAAAACCTAAGATACCCGCTTTCGTTGCTGCAAAAATTTGTGGATTACTACCCTGAAAACCATGAATAGCTAAATCCCAAGAGTTGTTAAGAATAACGCCATAACCTTGTTCTTGCATGATAGGTGCTATCGCCCAAGAACAATTCATTGTACCTTTTAAATCGACTTCAATTAAACGTTCAAGCTTTTCACTTAACGATAAATTGACTGCTGAACCAGTTAAAATATCAGCGCCAGCATTGTTAACCCAAACATCAATTGTTCCAAAAACTTTTTGAATTTCAGTAATTAAATTTTGTATGTGATTTGAATTTGAAACATCGGCTTGTATGGCAATCGCATTGCCACCGTTTAATTTTATTGAATTGACAACTTCTTCGGCTTTATCTTTGGAATGGCAATAGTTAACAACAACATTGGCCCCTTCATTCGCATAAGCAAGCGCTAGACCTCGACCTATACCACTACTCGAACCAGTGACAACAACGTTTTTATTTTTAAATCGATGAAAATTCATAGTGTAACGCTACGTGATTTAAAACCACATAGCAATACACAAGAATTCTATTA
Organism: Gammaproteobacteria bacterium; assembly: GCA_965243205.1. Taxonomy (GTDB): domain Bacteria; phylum Pseudomonadota; class Gammaproteobacteria; order Eutrophobiales; family Eutrophobiaceae; genus CBDEUK01. The sequence continues at coordinate 34,061 of CBDEUK010000002.1, read as the reverse complement.
GAAAGTTTTAGGCCGCTTGTTTGGAAAGTAAGCTGTTAACTGCAGAGCTTAAACGTTCACCATCAAATGGTTTTTGTAACCAGCCTGAAGCTCCAGCCCCTTTAGCTTTATCTTTTTTATAACCATCGCCTTCAGTGGTTACCATTAAAATAGGAATCGATTGATAATTCTCCATATTACGCAATTTATTTAATAAGCTGTTCCCATTCATATTCGGCATATTGACATCCGATAGAACCAAATGGTATTGATTTTGACGTGCTAATTTCATAGCTTCAACACCATCTTCAGCTACGTCCACTTGATGACCAGCATCTATTAATATTGCAGATACTAGATCTCTAATTGTTTTCGAATCATCTACGGCTAAAATATACGCCATGTTGCTCTCCCTAACGAAAGTTATTATCAACAATTATTTTTCGGCCATTTATTTACAAAACTTTAGTATCTGGTTCTCAAATTGACTATTAGCGTAATCATTCCCACCTTTAACCGTTCAGCAACCATCCAACGATGCCTGGATTCGGTACTCAAACAAACGCATCAAGCCGATGAAATTATAGTCATTGACGATGGATCCACTGATAGAACAAGTGAGCTAATTCAAAATAACTACAATAATATCAAATACATACATCAAGAAAACTCAGGCGTCAGCTCTGCGAGAAATACTGGAATTCAAGAATCAGTATCAGAGTGGCTGGCATTCTTGGATTCTGATGATGAATGGTTGCCCAATAAACTTGAAACTCAACTAGAAACTATTCAACAAAACCCTGGCTTCAGATTAATTCATAGCGATGAAATCTGGGTAAGAAACGGCAGACGTGTAAACCCTAAACATAAACATCAAAAATACGGTGGAAATATTTATGAATATTGCCTTCCACTTTGTTGTATCTCACCTTCTGCTGTGATGATACATCGCAGTCTATTTAATGAAATTGGGCTATTTGATGAAAATTTACCCGCTTGTGAAGATTACGATCTCTGGTTACGAATATGTTCAGATCATTCCGTTTTGTTTATTGATGAACCATTAATCATCAAATATGGTGGTCATGATGATCAACTTTCTCAAAAACATTGGGGAATGGATAGATTTCGCATTGTAGCCTTAGAAAAACGTTTAAATTCAGATACACTCAATGCCCAACAACGGTCACTCACCGAAGCCATGATGAAAGAAAAGCTAGGTATTCTTCTGACTGGCGCCAAGAAACGAGATAATATAGAACTGTATAACGATTATAAAAAACGATACGCACAGTATTTATAAACACACTCAATAATAACAATTGGATATTACACACATGCTGCATTTTGTTTGTGCATTCCTCGCTGAAGCAATACCTCTTATAGAAGGTTTTGATTTGGATAAGTTGAATGGCGAACATGCATTTGATGTCTATACCAATTATGAAAAATCTATCACGTTAACGTTGAGTGGTTTAGGAAAATTAGCCTCAGCATCAGCGGTTACTTACACTTATTCTCTGTTTGACTGTAAGCCTGGAGAAGCCTGGATCAATATCGGTATCGCTGGTCATGGCCATGCAGAACTCGGCGAACTCTACTTCGCCAGCAGGGTGTTTGATAAGGCCAGCGAACAACGTTGGTATCCACAGTTTTGTTTTGATGTCAGTCATAACAAAGCAGAATGTATTACTGTGGATCAACCCTCTGAAGAATACAATGGTTCATTAATTGATATGGAAGCCAGTGGTTTTTATTCTTCAGCCATTCGTTTTTCGAATTTTGAATTGATACATGTTATTAAAATTGTTTCAGATAATCGCACTAAACCATTTAGTAAAATAGATAAAAGTGAAGTCACCGAGTTGATTCAAAATAAAATGCCAATTATTCAAGGTTATACCAATCGAATTGCGTCTCTAGCAAAAGAAATTGCTAAAACAAACCTAAAACCTAAACATTATGAATCTATGGTCAAACAATGGCATTTCACAAAATCACAACAGTTTCAATTAGAAAAACAACTACGTCGTTGGGATTTATTAAAACCAAAAGAAAAACCACTACCAATTTTTATTCATTCAAAAGATGCGCGATCTTTATTATCAGAAATAACTAATATGTTAGACAATATGGATGTAGTTTTATGATTGAAGATTTGTATGTTGAAGAAGCAATACGTGAACACCCTATTACGTTAAGTATACTTTCTCGTTATCCTCATGCGAACATCATATACTGCAAACGGTATACTGAAATTTTTAATCGCAAAGCGCAAAACTTTCGTCTACAAAAAAAACAACCAGCCTTAATTCTTGCTAAAAAACATAAGAACTTTATTTTAGAAACACCAGAAAACTATGGCATAGGTAGTAAGAATAATTATTATTTTTCACACATGATGAATTGCATCTATGATTGTCGTTATTGTTTTTTACAAGGCATGTATCGTTCAGCAAATTATGTTGTGTTTGTAAACTATCATGATTTTTTTGATGCCATTACTGAAACCGCTCAAAAACATGGCGATGAAGAAACGCATTTTTTCTCAGGTTATGATTGTGATAGCTTAGCTTTAGAACCGGTCACTCATTTTATTGAGAACAGCCTACCTTTGTTTGAAGCCACACCAAATGCCTTATTGGAAATTCGTACTAAAAGTACACAAATTCGTCCATTACTTAAAACAGATGTTATACCAAACATTGTCACTGCTTATAGCTTATCGCCGAAACGCATTGCTGCAAAGTTAGAACATAAAACCGCATCCCCTGAAAAACGTTTGCAAGCCATTGAAGCTTTGCAAAAACGTGGTTGGAAAACTGGTTTACGGTTTGACCCACTCATTTACTGTAAAGACTTTGAAAAACTCTATGGTGATTTTTTTGAAGAAGTATTTGAACGTGTGGATATGGAAAAATTACATTCCGTCAGCTTAGGTACATTTAGATTACCGTCTGCTTTCTATAAAACGTTATCAAAACTTTATCCAGAAGAAAAACTATTCGCTTCACCATTTGAAGACTCAAATGGCATGGTATCTTATCCTGCTGGAGTTAAAGAATCGTTATTATCATTTTGCAAAGAAACGATTTTAAAATATGTGCCGGAAGATAAGTTTTTTCCATGCGATGAATAAATATGTCTGAAACCTTTACATATCTCATCACATTTATTGGATATATATTGGTTTTACTGACACTTGGTTATTTCGCTTTTAATAAAACTAAGTCACTTAATGATTATATTTTAGGTGGTCGAACCTTGGGGCGATGGGTCAGCGCATTAAGTGCTGGCGCCTCGGACATGAGTGGTTGGTTATTATTAGGCTTGCCAGGATATACTTATCTTTCAGGTTTAGAATCGATTTGGATAGCGGTTGGTTTATTTATCGGTGCGAGTTTGAATTGGATCATAGCTGCACCTAAGTTACGCATACAAACTGAACAAGCTAATAATGCATTAACTCTACCAGAATTTTTTGAATATCGATTTCAAGATAACACTCATATTATTCGAATTATCTCAGCTTTGTTCATCTTATTATTCTATCTTTTTTATACCAGTGCGGGTTTAGTTGCAGCAGGTAAATTATTCGAAAGTGTATTTGCCCTTCCTTATCACTATGCTGTTATTACAGGAACAGTGTTAATTTTAATTTATACCGCCCTTGGAGGATTTCTTGCAGTTTCATGGACGGATTTATTTCAAGGCCTACTGATGTTCTTAGCATTATTATTAGTCGTCCTATTAGCACAAAATAATATCGGTTCATTCACAGAATTTTCGCAACAAATAGCAAATGATAATTACGAACTATTGAACATATGGACAGATACCAAAGGTGAAACTTTAAGTCTGATAACGATCATCTCTCTACTCAGTTGGGGCTTAGGCTATTTTGGTCAACCACATATCTTATCGCGCTTTATGGCAATAAAATCTGTCAATGAAATTCCGGGCGCTCGAAACATTGCGATAGTTTGGACTGGCCTTTGTTTAATCTTTGCTATCTTAATTGGACTCTATGGGATTGTATTATTAGAAGCACCTTTAAACTCTACCGATAGTGAAAAAGTATTACTGGAATTATTACCTATACTATTCCATCCCGTGTTAGCGGGTATTGTACTAGCTGCTGTATTAGCCGCTATCATGAGTACCGCTGATTCACAGCTATTAGTCGCAGCTTCAGTATTCACTGAAGATATTTATAAAACCTTTTTTGGCAAAACCGCTAATGAACAACAGTTAATATTATTTGGTAGAACTTCTGTCATTATTATGGCAACCATTGCATGTTATTTAGCATTAAATCCAGATAACAAAGTATTGGATCTGGTTGCTTATGCCTGGGCAGGCTTTGGTGCGGCCTTTGGACCGTTGATTATTATCATGTTACATAGAAAGGTTTCTAGAACAGCAGCCATTACAGGCATTCTTTCAGGTGGATTAACCGTTGTTATTTGGAAACAATTAGAAGGTGGAATATTTGATTTATATGAATTGTTTCCTGCTTTTATATTATCATTATGTATTATTTTGATATGTCTAAGGAATAAGTATTAAAGTGAGTTTTTATGATTAATGAAACAAATATAGTAAACACCTTCCCTACTATTGTTATACCAAATAAAAATGATGGTTTACCAATAGAAATATCTTTAATTGCTCAATTAGGTCATGGCGCAGGCAATCATTTATTCCAAAAAGTAGCATCAAGACAAACTCATCATTCTGAGTTTATAGATGAACTAGATGAGCCATCCGCAAAACTAGCTGGAACAAACTTTTCATTAGGAGATACTACATCGTTATATTCATTCATTGTAGGGCCTAAAGGGCACCCTTTCCATCGCCATGCTGGACATCGAATTTTCACAGCAATTTCTGGAAGTGGAGGTGCACAACATCAAGAAATTAACACTGAAGACACTTTTGCTCAGGTTCTTTTAGGTGCAGATGATAAGCATTTAAAATTTAGATCATGTGTTGCCATAAAGAAAAAAAATGATACTAACTTTAATATTATATTAGGTACTTCCGTTCATTGTAATAATTTATTTGGGAAAATATATATAAACTCTATCGATCTTATCCACAGAAAATATATCACTCCTTCTATGCTAAAAAGAGCAGCTGATTATATGATTCTCCAATTGAAAAAATAATATTTTAACTCACTGTTTATGCATGTTTTTAAAATCGATTCGCGCTTAAAAAACGATTGTATTCAATTAGGACAACTCCATAATATTCATTTATTACTCATGAATAATTCTCTGGTGCCTTGGTTTATCTTAGTGCCTGAAACTGATCAAATCGAAATTTGTGATTTACCAGATGAACTAAAACAACGCGTTTATAAAACTATAGATATATTATCTTTATTTATAAAAACACATTACGAAATTGATAAATTAAATCTTGGTGCGGTTGGTAATGTTGTCAGTCAGTTGCATATTCATGTAGTTGGCCGACGTAAAGACGATTACTGCTGGCCCAATGTCGTTTGGGGAACAAACGAAAAACAATCCTACGAGCCAAAAGAAATTACTCAAATTATTGAAAATCTAAAAACATACTTTGATGCTTCTTATAAGAATTATTAACTTCTCATCTATTATTTTTCCACATTAATTAATCATCCATCTAATATTTAACAAAAAATGTTCGATATTGGTGCAAGTTATTAAATTTTAATGACAATTTTAATTTAATAGTAAAGATTTTATGTATTCAACCGTTAATGTTCACATTGGATTTGAAATTGTCATGCATGTTCATGATTTGTGGAGTTTAGTATGGAAAAAAATGCCTTTTTATCCCCTGCGATTAAGCTATTAAATAAATTTACTTTAGTTAAAAAATTTGCCCTAGTTACTATATTATTTAGTATCCCTATTTTTATGATGGGTACACATATCGTTATTGATCAGAATCATAAAATTCGTTCCCTATCGAATCATCAATCCGCGCTTGAATATATATCAGCATTACGCCCATTATTTGAACTCATTGCTCAAACCCGTGGTATGACAAACGCTTATCGAAATGGAAAAATAGAACTCAAAGATACCATTTTAAAAAAACGCGCAGCTGTAAATGAAAAGATAGATGATTTAAAAATCATTGACTCGAAACTCGGCAAACAATATCAAACAGGAAATAAAGTTAGAACAATTGTTAGCACTTGGAATAGTATTAATGACAGAGCATTCTCAGCTCGTCCGTCTGAAATATTCTCTGATTACACCAAACTTATCGAATCAGTATTAGAGACTATTATGTATATTTCAGAAAAATCGGATCTAGTATTAAGCTCTCAAGTTGATACTTATTTACTCACTGATACCTTAATTCATTCTCTGCCAGCTATTGCTGAAAATTTAGGTAAAACACGTGGTTTAGGCTCAGGCATTGCAGCTAAAAAATTTATGAATGAAAAAGAGTTAGCTAAGCTTTCCAGATTCACTGAAATGATCTCTCAACATATGTACCGCTTAAAACATAATTATAAAATTATTGAAGATGAAAATGTCGAACTTCGTCAACAATTAAATACTCTATTCGATGAAGCCGTATCAGAAACACAATCGTTTCTCACCTTAACTCAAACAGCTATAGTCAATAACGTCAATATTTCGATTGAACCGGTCAAATATTTTGAAACTGGAACAAAGGCGATTAGCGCTAATTTAAAATTATATGATCTAGCACTTCCTGTTTTAAACAACCGCTATGGTGAACTGATCAGTAATGCCAAATTCGAACGTAACCTCATGATCGGAATGGGTACACTTATCATTTTAGTGTGTTTATATTTTCTAACCGGTTTTATCGTCAGCATTAAACAAAGAATTAATCTTATAAACAACACTTTAATTTCTATCTCTGAAGGTGATTTAACACAAAATATCGACTTAATCAGTAAGGATGAGTTATCACAAATTGCCATTAATATTAATCAAATGGCACAACAGATTAAAAAATTGGTTCAAAATATTGTCGAAACTACTGATGTTGTTGTTAGTAATACTCAAACAGCCTCCGAGCTCTCTCAACAAACTAGCCATCAACTTAAATATCAAAGCGGTGATATAGCAAAAGTTATCACTGCTGCTGAAGAGATGTCTGAATCGATTAAAGATATTGCTAATAATACTAATGTTGCAGCTGAAACAACTGCTAATGTCGATGAATCCACTAAGACAGGTCAAGTTGTCGTTGTTGAGACCATTGATTCAATTAAAGCATTATCTACTGAGATGAATGAAGCATGTAACGCCATTGAATTGCTTGAAAACAATTCTAAAGAAATTGGTTCGGTATTAAACGTCATTCGTGATATAGCTGAACAAACTAATTTATTAGCACTGAATGCAGCAATCGAAGCTGCTAGAGCTGGAGAACAAGGACGTGGTTTTGCTGTTGTTGCTGATGAAGTACGAACTTTAGCAGGACGTACGCAAGAATCCACACATGAAATTCAATCGATTATTGAAAGCTTGCAAAATGGCGCACAAAACGCAGTCAAACTTGTAAAACGTGGCGTAGATAGTTCAAATGAAACTGTACAAAAAGCTAATGAAGCAGGCCTTGCACTAGAAAACATACGTGATTCGGTCGGCGATATTAAAAATATGTCTACACAGGTTGCTACTGCTATAGAACAGCAATTAGTCGTGACAGATAATGTGGCTGAAAATATTACTAAGATCCATAATGTTGCTGAAACAGGGCAAATGTTTTCAAATGAATCCGATTCAGCAAGCCAAGGACTATTAAAGACTGCAGAAAACTTACGGAAAACTGTCAGTCACTTTACGATTTAACATTATTGTTGCACCAGAAATAATAATTATTTTATTTATCGATTAATTACAACTAAATACTAAATTTTCGAATAAATTTCTGCGCCTTGTTCTTTAAACTCTTCGGCCTTTTGTTTCATGCCTTCTTCTAAGGCATTTTGAACATCACCGATACCTTGCTCTTCTGCATAATCACGAATGTCTTGAGTGATTTTCATAGAACAAAAATTTGGTCCACACATAGAACAAAAATGCGCAACTTTATGCGCTTCTTTTGGCAAAGTCTGGTCGTGATATTCGCGCGCTTTATCAGGATCTAAACTTAAATTAAATTGATCTTCCCAACGGAATTCGAAGCGAGCTTTGGATAAAGCATTATCACGTAACTGCGCAGCAGGATGGCCTTTGGCTAAATCCGCAGCATGGGCAGCAAGCTTATAGGTAATGATGCCATCTTTCACATCGTCTTTATTGGGTAAACCTAGATGCTCTTTCGGCGTGACATAACAAAGCATTGCAGTACCATACCAACCGATCATTGCTGCACCTATTGCTGAAGTAATGTGATCATAACCAGGCGCAATGTCTGTCGTTAAAGGCCCTAAGGTATAAAATGGCGCCTCGTCACATTCTTTAAGTTGCTTATCCATATTTTCTTTGATCATGTGCATCGGTACATGACCCGGTCCTTCGATCATCACTTGCACATCATGTTTCCAAGCAATCTTAGTTAATTCACCTAAGGTTTCTAGTTCACCAAACTGAGCAGCGTCATTAGCATCGGCAATTGAACCTGGACGTAAACCATCACCTAATGAGAAAGACACATCATAAGTTTTCATGATCTCGCAGATTTCTTCAAAGTGAGTATAAAGAAAACTTTCTTTATGATGCGCTAAGCACCACTTCGCCATAATCGAACCACCACGCGATACAATTCCTGTAGTACGATTTGCGGTTAATGGAATGTATTGCAATCGAACACCCGCATGTATAGTAAAATAATCCACACCCTGCTCGGCTTGCTCGATTAATGTGTCTTTGAAGATCTCCCAAGTCAGTTCTTCAGCCTTACCATCCACTTTTTCCAATGCTTGGTAGATAGGAACTGTACCAATCGGTACAGGAGAATTACGAATAATCCATTCACGTGTTTCATGAATATTTTTGCCTGTTGATAAATCCATTACTGTATCGCCACCCCAGCGAATCGCCCAGGTCATCTTTTCTACTTCTTCTTCAATCGATGAAGTCACTGCAGAATTACCAATATTGGCATTGATCTTAACTAAGAAGTTACGACCGATGATCATGGGTTCGATTTCTGGGTGATTAATATTCGCAGGGATAATCGCTCGACCTTCTGCAACTTCTTTACGCACAAACTCAGGTGTGATTTCTTGAGGTAAATTTGCACCAAACGATTGGCCAGCATGTGACTTTAATAAATTTTTATCTTTGTACTCTTGCCAACGTTGATTTTCACGGATCGCAATGTATTCCATTTCCGGAGTAATAATGCCTTGCCGAGCGTAATGCATTTGACTGACATTTTTACCTTCTTTTGCACGACGCACATTGTGTTTTAGATTGAAACGTAAATTGGCAAGTTCAGGATCCCGTAATCGCTCTAAACCATAGTTAGACGTTGGAACACCTATGACTTCCGTATCGTTGCGCTCTTCAATCCACTTTGAACGTAAGCCTGCTAACCCCGTACGAATATCGATATCGATATTTGGATCGGTATATGGACCAGAGGTATCGTAAACTGTAAGTGGAGGATTTTCTGTCGCTTGTTCACCGACTAAAGTATTAGCCAGCGAGATCTCACGCATCGGCACTTGAATGTCAGGCCGGCTGCCTTCGACATAGATTTTTTTTGAATTTGGGAAACCTTCAACGGCCTTATCATCGACTTTGGCTCGTTCACTTAAAAAGGTATCTGCGGTGGCGCTCATATGTTCTCCATGGGACGCGTGTTATATCAACGCATCAAAATTAAAAACAAAAACGCCCAAACGGTTCGAAAATGCTTGCTTTCCTACGCCGGCATTACCCGGTTCAGGTTCAAGGGTCACTCTCAGCCCGCGTGGGCACCCCTAGCTAAAAAATCGAAATAACAATGTATAATGATAGCATTCAATTTAACGAAACTAGAGAAATTATTGATGGATGTAGATATTGCCCGACATAATATGATTGAACAGCAAATTCGTAGCTGGGAAGTATTAGACCCTGCTATTCTTGAGCTATTGCCTGAGGTTCCACGTGAAGAATTTGTACCCAAAGACTTTAAAAATCTTGCTTTTGCTGATACCAACATCGATTTAGGACATGGACAAGTTATGATGACGCCCAAAACAGAAGCGAGGATCCTACAATCGCTCCAGATTAAATCTTCAGATATCGTCTTAGAAATTGGCACTGGCAGCGGCTATCTCACAGCTCTTTTGGCGAAACTAGGCCAAAATATCACCAGTTATGAGTATTTTGCTGATATATCTTCTCAAGCTAAGACAAACTTAGAGCTACAATCTATTAATAATGTAAATCTTATCAATAAGGATATATTTCAAGATATGCCAACTGAATCCAGCTTTGATGTCATCGTAATTACAGGCTCTATGTGTCAAGAAAATGTAATTTTTAATAATGCACTAAAAATTGGTGGAAGATTGCTTCAGATCATTGGACAGCCGCCGGTTAAGGAGGCAATATTACTGACCCGGAACGGAGAAGAGTCCTGGAGAACAGAATCCATATTCGAAATGGACATTGCACCATTGATAGGTGCTGAAGAAAAACCATCTTTTCAATTTTAGAGAACTTCATGAAAAATATTTCCCCTAAAGAGCTCAAACAAATGCTCGATAGTGATAAAAATGTCTTTCTTTTGGATGTGAGAGAAGGCTGGGAATACGATACCTGTGCTATCGAAGGATCAAAAAATATATCGATGTCTCAAATCGCGAGCTCAGTAGATAGTTTGGACAAAGAAACTTGTACCGTTGTTATCTGTCATCATGGTATGCGTAGTTTGCAAGCCGCTACCTTTTTAGAGCAACAAGGCTTTAAAGATATTCTTAATTTAGATGGTGGCATTCATGCTTGGGCTATGGATGTAGAACCTTCTATGCCGCAATATTAATCAATAACATTAGTAGATATTATTTTGAAAACTTTTTATTTTATTTTTTCTATCGTCATATTTCTTTCGCCTCTCGTTAGCCATGCAACCGACCTGTTAGAGCTCTACGAAATAGCTGAGCAAAATGATCCTCAATATCAGCAAGCAATTTCAAATCATCGAGCTATTTTAGAAAAAAAACCTCAAGCATGGGCTCAACTAAAACCCATTTTGAATTTTTCTTCAAACTCAACTTTTAACGATCAATCCCAAACAACTGACGCCACTGGTTTTGGCCCAACCACGAATGGTGATGTTGAGTTTAATAGCCGTGGTTACAGACTTGACTTAACTCAACCAATATTTCGATTGGATCGCATCCGTACTTTAGATCAATCAGACTACGAGATAAAACAAGCCGCAACGAATATCCAAGTCGGCAAACAAGACTTAATGATTCGCCTAGCTGAAAGTTATTTCGCCGTTCTTACTGCGAACGATAATCTACAGTTTGCTTATGCGGAAGAAGAGTCTTTAAAACGGCAACTAGAACAAGCTGAGCAACGGTTTGATGTTGGCTTAATTGCGATTACCGATGTTCAAGAAGCAACTGCTGGTTTCGATAGAGCCTATGCACAAAAAATTCGTGCTGAGAATGAAATCGATGTTTCTGAAGAACGCTTAAGAGAAATCGTTGGTGAATATGACAGCTCACTTAATGCATTAAATCAGGAAATGCCTTTATTAAAACCCGAACCATTATCAATTGATGATTGGACACAATCTGCATTAGAAGAAAACTTAGAAATTCAAGCTGCTCGCTATGGTGCTGATATAGCCAAACAAATTATAAAAATTAATCGTGCAGGTCATTATCCCACTGTGGACTTAGTCGCAAGTCGTGGTTATGGAGCAACAGGTGGTCGTTTTGGAGGTTTTAGTTCTCATGATACTACTGTCGGAATTGAATTAAACATACCTCTTTATCAAGGTGGTGGAGTTAGTTCTCGTGTAAGAGAAGCAGTTGAACTGCACGAAGTATCGATACATTCTTTAGAGCAAGCTCGAAGAAAAACAGAACGTGAAACTCGAACTTCATATTTAAATGTCATATCAGGTATTAGTGAAGTCGAAGCATTAAAACAAGCTGTTGTTTCAAGTGAAACAGCTTTAGAAGCAACTCAAACCGGTTTTGAAGTTGGAACCAGAACAGCTGTTGATGTTGTTACCGCTGAACGCGCAGTTCAAGAAGCAAAACGTAATTACTCTACGGCAAGATATGAATACATTCTTGATACTCTTCGTTTAAAGCGTGCTGCTGGTTCTTTATCTCAGGATGATTTGAGATACGTCAGTTCTTGGTTAAATTAATTCTACAAATTCTATACTAATCGGAGCTCCATATGACTAACAACTCTTTGCTGTGCAACTCTGAAAACAGCGCACTTGTTATCGTTGATATTCAAACAAAATTAACATCAGCTATGCCTATGAAAGTCTTGGCACGCCTACAAAGGAATTCAGCTTTGCTATGTAAAGCAGCTGATCTATTGAACGTTCCAGTTCTAGCATCTGAACAATACCCAACAGGATTAGGCGAATTAGAACCAGAAATAGTCAAATTACTACCTGAAAATGCTATCAGAATCGATAAGACTTGTTTCTCTTGTATGGAACATGAAGGTTTTGTAGAAGCATTGAAGGAAACTGGCCGTAAACAAGTAATCTTAATTGGTATGGAAGCTCATATTTGCATTTTACAAACGGCATTAGATTTAACCAATCAAGGCTTTTCAGTTTATGTCGTTAGTGATGCTATATGCTCAAGACAACGTGAAAACTATGAAACAGCCATCCAACGTATGAATACTGCTGGCGTTACAGTTTGTGATTCAGAATCAGTCGTATTTGAATGGTTAAGAGATGCGAAGCATGAACACTTTAAAGAAATTTCAGATATGATTAAATAAATTTACCGTTTATATCTTGAAAATAATAAAGCAACTAGCAATAGTATAATACTGTTGTTAGTTGTATTTTGAAAACTCAAAGTATCGTAACTCATATTGATTGAAATATTCATACATAAAAACAATAAGAATAGTTCAACCGTTATTAAAACCCATACTGCTTTAGGTATTGATAAACCCCAAACTCTAAACATTTTAAATCCAATTAATTACTCTTAATATCTATATCGGCAATGATTATGCCAAGTAAAATTTTATTGGTTTAATTTACATCTGAGATATTACAGGCTCAAAGAGTTCTTTATTCATCAATAACTTATAAAAAATTATATAAATTTTATAGTAATAACTATAAGTATCGGTGGTTGCTCTAGCAGAAGACAATTATATGTAAACTGTTGCTACTTAGGGACATCTCTTATTGTTTAAGATATTTTTCTATGGTTGCCAATAAGGTTAATTTTTTGATTGGTTTACCAAGATGAGTATCACACCCAGCATCAATACATTTATCAATTTCTTCTTTAATAGCGTGTGCAGTCAAGGCAATAATAGGCGTTGCATTATTTTTATGTAAAGTTTCCCAGGTGCGCATTTGGCGTGTTGCTTCGTGACCATCCATAACGGGCATTTGCACATCCATTAGTACAAGATCATAATCAGCTTGCATGAACATATCTAAACCAATTTTTCCGTTCTCAGCTTCATGTAAAATATAATTTTCATTTCGTAAAAACAATTTAACCAACAATCGGTTATCTTCATTATCTTCAACCAATAAGATATTATAGGTTTTATCGTCTGTTATAGTTTTTTCTTTTTCGATGTTTTCAGCTGCTTCTTCATTTTGATATAAAACACCTGAAATCTGTCGTAATAATTCAGCACGCTTTACGGGTTTATGTAAATATGCGCCTAAATTTAAATTCTTAATACGTTCTTGTTCTTGTCCATAAATTGCTGAACTCATCATAATGACTTTACTTAGATCAACATTGAATTCATCCCTAAGTTTTTCAGCTAACTCAATACCATCCATTTCAGGCATTTCAAAATCAACTATGTAAAGTGTAAAGTCATTTTCTTGTTGAAGGTTCACTAAAGCCATTAAGCCACTATCTGCTTCAGCAGTCTTAGCTTGCATCATTTCTAATGTGTCTTTCAAAATTAATCGGTTGGTTGAATTATCATCAACGATTAATATTTTCTGATTCTTTAAATTAATAATCGGGAAACTACCTGTAATTGCAGGAACCATATCTGCATGTCCAAGTTTTACTGAAAAAGAAAACGTACTACCCTCACCCTCGACACTTTCTACTTTCATTTCACCTTGCATCATATGCACAAGACTTTTAGAAATGGTTAAGCCTAATCCAGTACCACCATATTTTCGAGTAGTTGAAGAATCTACTTGTGTAAAGCTAGCAAATATAGCATCCAATTTATCTTTGGGGATTCCTATACCAGTATCTTTAACAGAAAAAATTAAATAATCTTCTTCTCCTGATTTAGTTGAAGGAGCAACTGTTAATGAAACTTCACCTTTAGAAGTAAATTTTAAAGCATTACTAATTAAGTTTAAGATTATTTGCCTTAAACGAGTTGGGTCACCGACTCTATTTATTTGAGTCTCTGGTTCAACTCTACCTGTTAATTTTATATTTTTTTCAGAAGCTTTGATTGCATAGATATCAACTGATTCTTCAACTAACTCAATTAAGTTAAACGGTATATCTTCAAGAATTAATTGTTGTGCTTCAATCTTAGAAAGATCCAAAATATCATTAACTAAACTTAATAGGTTATCCCCTGCTTTACGAAATATCTTAATATATTTATCTTGTTCAGGATTTAGATCAGTTTCTGCCATTAATTCAGAAATACCGATAATCGCGTTGAGCGGTGTTCGTATTTCATGACTCATACTTGCTAAAAACTCTGACTTTATTCGAGAAGCGTCAACTGCATGATCTCTGGCTAACGCTAACTCTTTAGTTTGTTCATCAACAATTTTTTCAATCAATGCATTCCTTTGTTTTAGCTCTCTTGATTGAGATTCCCTTGAACGAACAAGCGCGATAGATAATAGTGTTATACCAAAGCCTATTAGAATAGAAGCACCGATCATGGCTAAATCTAATTCTTCAATAAATAACTCTTTCACAAAATTAATTTTGATCGAGTAGGAAGATAAATTAAATGAATGTTTATTTTCTATTGTTTCAATTAACCAGTCTTTATTGATATTTTTCTTGGTTTCAAATAATTTTTGCCTACCTAATAAACCCGATGATTCACTAAAAACAGCTAATGAAATATTATTTAGTGATAAAGCATCTCGGAAAAAATCATTTTTATTTAAAATTAATGAAACAATGATATGTTTGTTATCAACACCTTCTTTTTCTGGAACAAGACTATAAATAATAAAATAATCAGAGTTTAATTCTGCTTTTGGAGAAAGGATAGAAAACCTATCAGTTTTCAATAATGATTCTACTGTTGTTTTATAATCGATCTCTGTAACTAAGGTACTAATTTTCTGATAAACGCTATTATGTCGATACGATTGATATTCAATTGAAGCATTAATGATTGAATCAGAATTTTTTTCATTATCATCCGTGCTTTCTGAAGCAAGCTTTATTTCTTGTGTTTGTATACCTGCGATGAAAGGATAATCGACATATAAACCATCCATTAAATTATTTAAAGAATCTATGCCGTCTTGAGAAAACAATAATATATTATGTATATTATTCGAAACATTCTCAGTACTTATAAAATTACGTGTAATTGTTTCTTTGAAAGAAACCGTTTCCAACAAAAACTTCTGATTATTGGAATGTATAGATTTATTCCATATGACTAAAAATATCGCTGCACCAAATGCTAATCCTAGCAGGGTTGGTATTAAATAAACTAACCAGCGCGGCAAATTTTCAGTCGATGAATTCGCCATAAATGATTATTCGTAGCGAATTTCTAAATTATTTAAATATTCATCTAATTCAGCTGCCCCTGCATTCATTTCTTCAACTGAATTTGCTTTTGCTGCTTGCTCGATCTCTGCGCCAATACGACTAATTTCATGAAAACCATAACCTCCTCCAACGCCTTTCAAACTGTGACCAATTGATTGAACGCTAGCAAAATCAGAGTTACTCATTGCCATTCGGACTTTTTCGACATCTTTCTTACGATTATCCAAAAAACCTGGAATTAAATCTTCTAAATCAGCATCAATAGTTACAACATTATTAGTCATTATTATTTACCTTTTTTATTATTATTCAGTTTGTTTTTCTTTTTTAGAGGATGATTTGGCAATTCTAAATTGAGCTGCATCAAGATTATGCTGGCTTAGTAATTTATAAAATTCTGTTCGGTTGCGTCCAGCAATACGTGAGGCATTAGCAACATGTCCGTTTGTCATTTTTAAAACACTGATTAGATAATTTCTTTCGAATGCTTGTTTTGCTTCTTTTAAAGTTTGTACTGGTGCTGCTTTATCTTGCAAAGCCGTTTTAACTAAACTTAAAGGGATAGTTGTGGTTTTACACAATGTGACACATAGATCAATTACGTTGGTTAATTGGCGTATATTACCTGGCCAAGCTGACTGCATCATATGTTCCATTGCATCGGGAGCAAAACGTTTCATTTTTTGCTTTGAGTTTTTAGCATGTAATGATAAGAAATGTTCTGCTAGAACAGGAATATCATCTTTTCGATCGGTGAGGTCTGGAATTTCAATTGGGACAACTTTTAATCGATAATATAAATCTTCTCTAAAATCACCACTCTTCACCGCTTCTTCCAAGTTTCTATGAGTTGCAGAAATAATTCTCACATCAATCGGAAATGGTTTTAATGATCCAACTGGTCTAACTTCTAGATCTTGTAATACTCGCAAGAGTTTTACTTGCAGTGTTAAAGGCATATCACCAATTTCATCTAGAAATATTGTTCCACCATTAGCTGCTTTAAATAAACCATCATGTTTTGTATTCGCTCCAGTGAAAGCACCTTTTTCATGACCAAATAATTCTGACTCTAATAATTGTTCAGGAATCGCACCGCAATTAACTGCAATAAAAGGCTGTTCACTTCTAGCGCTACCTTCATGTATCGCTTTAGCCAACACTTCTTTACCAGTACCAGTCGAACCACTGATAAAAACGGTGACATCACTTTCAGCAACCATAGTCGCGAGCTCAATGAGATCACCCATTGTTTTGCTTTTATGTATGATTCGCTCACCAATAGCATTTCTTGTCGCATTATCAGTAGTAATATGTAGAGTTCGTTTTACGTGATCCAATAAAACATCTTTTTGTACGGGCTTAGTAAGAAAAGCAGCACTACCTAAATGTGTTGCACGAATTGCATCTGGAATTTTGGCTTGTCCACTAAAAATAATCACAGGTAATAATGGATTATCATGATGTATCTCAGTCAATAACTGCATACCATCCATACCACCCATGTATAAATCAGTAATTACCAATTTGGGCTGTATAATGCTTACTTGAGTAATCGCTTCTTCACCTGATTCACACGTAATAACTTCAAAGCCTTCCTTCGTTAACCAAGTTGAAAGCAATGCTAAGATGTCAGGATCGTCGTCGACTACCAGTATTCTATAATTTGATTTATCCGTTTCCATGATTGTAGATTTCGAGTGTAAATTAATAACATTATTTTTTATTCAACAGTGACTGATTTTGCTAAGTTACGTGGTTGATCAACATCAGCACCTTTTAATACAGCAACATGATATGAAAATAGTTGTAGTGGAACTGTAAATACAATCGGAGCAATCCAATCAGCGACAGGTGTCACATTAAATACATGGATACCCTCTGCTGCCTCTACATTTGCATTGGTATCTGCAAAAACATATAACTCTCCACCGCGAGCTCTAACCTCATGTAGATTAGATTTTAATTTTTCTAATAATGCATCGTTAGGTGCAACCGTAATAACTGGCATATCATCATCGACTAACGCTAATGGTCCATGTTTCAACTCACCAGCAGCATATGCTTCAGCATGTATATAAGAAATTTCTTTTAATTTTAAAGCGCCTTCCATTGCAATCGGTAACATCGTGCCTCGACCTAAAAATAAACTATGATGTTTATTAGTGAAATGCTCAGAAATTTCTTCGATCTGATCATTCATTTCTAGTACGGTATTAATACGACCTGGCAAGTTTTCTAACTCTTGCACGATCTCAACTTCTTGCTCATCAGATAGACCAAAACGTCTCGCAATAACGACCACCATCATTAATAAAGCAACGAGTTGCGTCGTAAAGGCTTTGGTCGATGCAACACCAATTTCAGTACCAGCGCGTGTCATGAAAACCAAATCTGAACCTCGGACTAATGAGCTTTCTGGAACATTACATATAGAAAGACTGGCCAAATAACCTGACTGTGTAGCTAACTCTAGTGCGGCTAGAGTATCGGCTGTTTCTCCTGATTGAGAAATCGTAACAAACAATGTTCCATCTTGAACCACTGTTTTACGATATCGATATTCACTAGCGATCTCTACGTTACAAGGTATACCTAAATGCTCTGCCCAATATTTTGCGCATAAACCTGCATGAAAACTAGTTCCACAAGCTATGATTTGAATGGCTTTTACTTGATCGAAAATTTTATCTGCATCCATTCCAAACTCAGCTTCAACCAACTTACCATTCATAATTCTGCTATCTAAAGTATCAGCAATAGCTTGTGGTTGAGAAAAGATCTCTTTCAACATGTAATGGCGATAACCAGATTTATCGGCAGCATCTGAACGTAGTTCTGATACTGAAACTTCACGTTCTACTTCATTACCGTTTTCATCATAAATAGTTAGACTATCACGACGAATATCAGCAATATCGCCGTCTTTCAAAAAGATAAAACGTTGTGTAACCGGTAGTAAAGCAAAAACATCCGAAGCGATAAAATGTTCTCCAATACCTAAACCGATAACTAAAGGACTACCACGTCGTGCCGCAATTAATCGCCCATTAGTATCGGTAGAGATAACACCTAAAGCATACGCACCTTCAAGATGAGTGACCGTTTTTGTAACTGCAGCTAATAAATCATTACCTTGTTCTAAATATTCATGCACTTTATTCACAACCACTTCTGAATCAGTTTGTGAATGAAACTCATAACCGCTTGCGATTTGTTCTGCACGAAGTTCTTCATGATTTTCAATGATGCCATTATGGACAAGTGCGACTTTGTCACGGCAAACATGAGGGTGAGCATTATCTGTACTCGGTTTACCATGTGTGGCCCAACGAGTATGGGCGATACCCGTACCACCAACAGGAGTTTCTTCATTTAATGCTACTTCAAGTTTTTCAACTTTACCCAGTACACGGGTACGTTGAAATTTAGAATCTGGATTTAATACAGCAACACCAGCTGAATCATATCCACGATATTCCAGGCGTTTCAGGCCTTCTAATAAAATGGGGGACGCATCACGTTGCGCTACAGCACCAACAATTCCACACATAAAGTTATTTCCTATCGAAAAAATTAATAATAAAAATCTTACAATTTATTTTATTTGTCGATGTAAGTGTCATGACTTTGAAATCTCTGACCAGGGTCGACAATAAATTCATTTGCTTCTATCTTGGCATGCATTTGTTGATTGGGCGTTAGCTTATTTTCCGAAGAAAGTGCTTCCAATCGAACTTTCGCACTCTGATTCCCTTGCTGAGAAGAGGCGAAATACCATATAAAAGCTTGATAGTAATCTTGTTGAGTACCGTATCCATTCTGAAACATATCTCCTAGATTCCGTTGAGCATCTACGTGCCCTTTCTCAGCAGCTGATTGATATAATTCGACCGCTTTTTTGAGATCTTTAGCAACACCTAAGCCTAAGAAATACTGCAAACCAAGGTAATTTTGAGCATCTACATCACCTGAATTCGCTAAAGACTTAAATAACTGATAAGAGGTTTCATAATCACCTGACTCAAAAGCCTTGATCGGGTCGGTATTCTCTCCGCACCCAGTTAAGATAAAAATTCCCAATAAAATCAATACCTTAAAAGCTTTCAACTTTGTTCTCTTATTTTGTCGCTAATTAAATACACTTTACATCATTCTAGCTGACAAATCATTGACTTGCGAGTTTTTCTTGAGGAACTATGACATGGTCGACTTTTAGGATAAAGTCTGTCCTTATGTGAGCTATGATTTAGTGCCATTTTTATAAAAATTTAACAAATACGTATTAGGAATTTCTATGCTGCTCTACCCTTCTCTTGCCATCCTATTTGGCTTAATTCTATTAGTTTGGTCGTCAGATAAGTTTGTAGAAGGCGCAGCTTCGATTGCACAAAATTATGGTGTTTCAAAGCTTATGATTGGCTTAACCATAGTGGCTTTAGGTACATCAGCCCCTGAGATGTTAGTTTCTGCTTTCGCCTCTATTACTGGCTCGCCTCATTTAGCATTAGGCAATGCGATTGGTTCAAATATCGCAAACATAGGACTTGTATTGGGATTCACTGCAATGATCGTTGCTATCCCTGTACATAACATTTGTTTAAAACAAGACTTACCAGTTTATTTGATTATTGTCTCTATAACCTACCTAATGATGTTAGATAATGAATTAGGTTTTATTGACGGATGTATACTTTTTATTGCACTTGTCAGCATCATTATTTTATTAATAAAAGTTCGCTCAAAGATAGATGACCTAGTTGTCTTAAGTGAATACGAAGATGAAGTCCATGAAATGGAATCAAGCAAAGCCTACTTTTGGTTTATTACAGGTTTGTTAATTTTAATCGCTAGTTCACGAGTATTGGTTTGGGGTTCAGTAGAATACGCTCGTTATTTTGAAATCAGTGAAGTAATTATTGGTTTAACGATTGTTGCGATTGGTACGAGCTTGCCTGAACTTGCAGCTACCTTAACCAGCGCCTTGAAAAATCATCATGATATGGCAATAGGCAACATCATTGGTTCGAATATTTTAAATATCGTTGCAGTATTGACGATTCCTGCCTTACTTAGCCCTGGTCCACTAGAAGCTAATACTCTTACTCGTGATATGCCAGTGATGACTGGGCTTACTGTACTTATGGCTTTATACATTTACATGCCTTGGAAAAAAGCATTATTCAATCGTATAAAAGGTACCACTTTACTGATCGTTTATATTGCCTATTTAACATGGTTAGTTAAAGATACGGTCAATTGATATTGTTTAATAAACTTTTCCAACTTATTGATTCACTTCCTCGATGCAAAAACTCTCTAAATAAACTGTCATAAACTTGACCCTAATTCGTAACATTATTTTTATTAGGGTGTCATTTTCAAAAAATAAAATACTACTGTTTTTGAGGATTAATGGCTGAGTATATATTGGAATATATACGCTAGATTCTAATTACGAATTCCAAAAATAAAATATTTTATTTTTTAAATCTTTATTTTAAACATAGTGACTTTTTTATGTTAGGGGAAAATTCAATGAGACTTATCGCATTAAAAAATATCGCCAGTATCGTTGCAGCAACGACTCTGGTTTTGAGTTCACATTCTGCTTTTGCTGCTTATTCATTTGCACTTGCTGAGTACACTGGCATCGACGCTATTCGAACAACAGGTACAGTTACTGCTACGATTCTATCTGAAACAGCTGCTACAGCTATAGGAGAAACGACTTCAGGAATCGATGACCCTGCAAATGATGGTATTACATTCGACTCAGAAGTATCTACCTCTGGCGAAGGTACAGCATATAGTTTTGGTGACGCAGCTTCATCTTTAGCTGAAGCATCAGGTTTAAATGATGCAATTGCTACCACTCTAGCTGATATTGAAATCGAATTAACTGGCGTTGGAGTTGTAGAAATTGATTTTGGCTTTGATTTATCAGTGGAATCTTTTGATAATGGCCCAATAGGTTTTGCTTTAGCAAAAGTTGATGTGGATGGTTTAATTGATGCAGAATTATTCATTACGGGTTCTGATGTAACTGGAATAGGTTCTTTCGAAACCTTAGCAGGTGTTTTAACTTTATCTATTGATGTTGATGACTTTGGTCTAGGCCCTTACTCTGAATTTGTTGGTGTCTCATCTTTAGCAGAAGTAAGCTCTGTACCAGTACCAGCTGCAGTATGGCTTATGGGTTCAGCTTTAGTTGGACTAGTAGGTTATAGAAGAAAGGCTTAATAAACACTAGAATTTAGAGTTCTTATTTTTTGAAAAAGCTCTGCAATAGCAGGGCTTTTTTGTGTCATCGTCTTATATAAATACTAAAACTAAATATCGAAAGACATTTGATTTTCATACCAGTTATAAAAGGCTTTTTTTGATTTAGTCTCGATCCAACCCATGTAATCATTTTCATGAAAAAGATTAAATCCACACAAAGGATCTATTTCTAGTTTTATCTTTTTTTGTTCGCTCATTAACATCTGGACTTTAAACTCTATATCTGGCACAGCAATCTCTCGGAGAGTCATTGATTCTGGCCTAAACATATAAAGATAATCATTACTAGTAAGTAAAATATCAATCTCTGTATCAACTGGTAGATATAGTCTTTTATAACTAACTACATCATCATCAGTATTTAATATTCCATCATTACCTGGATATATAAAGGTCCAATAAAATTCTTCGCCTACTGCGAGAATATTTAGTTGTGATGTTTTATTATCTTTAAAATAGAATACAGCGGTTGTGAGTACTAAACAGATAAAAAAAATTATTATCTTAATCAGAAGATTCATTCAATTTGTTTAAAGCATTTATTTTTATATTTGATTTGTATATTCGTCTTTTGCCGTTAGGCCAAATAACCTCTACATTATCGATACTCTGATTTTCACCCAGACCAAAATATAAAGGCATACTACTTTGGCTTAAGTAACCACTTTTGCCGTCATTTACCTGAATCAATTTCGTATTGTCACCTAATGTAAGTTTTACAACTGCACCCAAGGCATTTTTATTAGATGAGTCACCTATCAACTTAATTTTAAGATAATTCGCCTTGGCTTGATTAGCTGCATTATTCAGTAAATTACTTAGTAAAACTTGTGGCACATCCCCAAACTCATTTGTCACAATATCAAGGTCACCATCATTATCTAAATCAAATATCACAGATGAACGAGTGCCTAATGCTCCATTAACAATCACTTTATTATTATATTTTTTACAAATTGGATTCTTTTTATCTTTCTCGACACAATCTAATTGAAACCAAGGTTTGTTAGTTTTATTTTCGATTCGTGGTTCAATACCAACAATATATTCAGCATCAAGAAATTTCCTACCTTTATTATTTAATAATAAAGAATTGGGCGCATAACGAAATGGGTAATTCATACTCGATGTTAATAATAAATCTTGCCAGCTATCGGCATTCAGATCAGCCACGCTTATACCCCATGGCCAATAATTTTCGACATTTAAATCACCAGAAACTTCTTTATAACTACCGTCTTTAGATTTTTTAAATAAGGCATTACCATATATTCCTCGTTCACCTACTTTGAGAAAATTAGGTGACCAATTTTTCCGTATCCAATTAGCTTTTAACTTTTCTTTTTCTAGACCGATTTTTTCAGACATATCTGAATGCATATCCGAAATCATTAAATCCATTAACCCATCATTATCAAAATCAAGACTTTTAACTCCCATTGCTCCCCAAGGTGAATTGGGGAAATACTCATCTGTCTTATTAATAAAAATTTTACCGTTTTGATTTTCCCAATATTGATCCAAGCCTTGCATACTCAATACATACAAATCTTGCCAACCATCGTTATTTAAATCGATAGCTGTTGCATCACCCGTCCAGCCATAATCCATCAGCTGTGTAGATTCAGTTACATCTTCAAATTGATTATTTCCCAGATTACGGAATAGATGACTCATACGTTGTCGTCTTTTATGTAAATGACCAGCAAAGGCATCTTTATGGCCAACATAGTATTTAGCATCGTAACCTATACCTTCCTCATCTACTGTACCTTCTACTATGGCAACTGAATTTGTTGTGTATTCGCCTACGACCGCTACAAAAACATCGAGTTTTCCATCACGATCAAAATCAAAAAATGTTGCAGCTGAACTGTGCTCTGAAAAATCTAAACCAGACTGTTTAGAAATATCTTTAAATTTACCATCACCCAAATTTTCAAATAAAACATTAGGAGAACGTACATTGGTAACGTATAAATCATCATCACCATCGTTATCAATATCAGCAAAACTGGCTGATACCCCAATCACATCTTTAACAGCTGTACCACTTACATCTGTAATATCTTTAAATTTTCCATTACCTAAGTTTTGATAAAGAGCATTTGGGCCAACTTGAGTGACTAAATAGATATCTAACAAATCATCTCCGTTGATATCTGCTACCGCGATGCCATTACCATGGTCATAATGTACTGCCTTATAATTCTTTCCTGCATCATCAACGATTCTATGTAAAAAATTAATCCCGCTAGTAGATTGAATATCAGTAAAAGTAAAATCATAAAAAATCTGAAAATCATTACGTGATTCTAGTTGCTTTTGTTTACGCTCATTGTGCCACATGGGGTCATTAATACCTTCAGGTATATAAAGTGTTTCTATACTAGAATCAGTTATCGCTAAAGACGGATATAAACAAACTAAAAAAATTAATAATGACGGAAATAGATACGAATTATTCATGACATTTATATATCGTAATTAATTTAATACCAATGAATTTACATCAACTTTATTACATATATGTAAAAACAATAAAATTATAAAAAAACCCCGCGGAGGCGGGGTTTTTCATCTATCCATGAAATGCTAAGAGTTAAACTAAACCTTAAAAATTAAGGGTTAGGAAAATCGTTAGGATCTTCGCTTGCGTTTAACTGATCGATAGCATTGTAATCACGTTGTGTTGAACAAGCGCGAACGAAACGACGTGTTTTTTGGTTAAAAGTCATCCATTGACTACGTGGGCCAGTACACTCAGGAGGTTGAACACCTGAAACATCGAACTCCCATAATGCATCACCAAAACCGTCAGGATAATCAACAATGTTAGTACTATTAGGATGCTGAACTGCAACAACAAATTTAGTTGGATCAACAGGGTTAAAGATCATACCAGTCGCTTCTGAACGATTAACTTGTAAGCTTAAGAAGTGATCCACAGATTCAGCCACACCATCATTGTCGGTATCACGAACAAACCAGATATCACCACCATCAGCACCAACAGTTGAGGTGTTAGGTGAATCTTCGATGATGTAAATGTTACCTAATGAATCAATCGCTAAGTTATCAGGAGAGTTCATTTCAGCTGTAGTCGCTGGGAAATCCAAGTTGGAAGAAGTTTCAGGACCTTGAGCAATATTACCGCTATCAGCACGACTGATAGGACCTTGAGCTAACAAACGAACGAAAGGACCATTTGTAGTTTCTTCGATACCATAAACAGCATTTTCTGAAGTAGCAGTGAAGTAAAGCACTTCATTGCCATTTGCTAAACGCGAAATAGTAGTATCTTCAGGGCGACCATAAGGTGTACCACCTGCATCATCAGCTGAAGCACGAGCAGCGAAAGGAGCGCTAGTTGGATCAGTAATACCAGTTAATGGAGCGCCGTTTACATCAGTAATAGGTTCCCAGGTAGCGGCACCTACACGCGGAAGACCTGCAACAGTTGCATCACGAGTTTCATCAGCAACAGGACCAGTAAATGCGGTTACTTTTAATACGAAAGTTTGTGCTTTACTGTAATCACCTGAATTAACGAATACTGATTTGTAGATAGAACCAGAACGGTTTTCATCAACAAAGTACATAACGTCTTGTGGTGCATCTAGACTGAAAGAGATACCTTCTTGGGCTGATAAAGGCATATCATTTAGTACTTGGTAATCCGCGTTAGCGTTTGGATCAGTACAATCACCAGCTGTTAAAGCCGTAACCGTTGGATCTGCAGGAGCTGCATCTAAAGGATTACAATACTCAACAAGACGACCTCTACCTGACCACTCTTCACCAGCAATGATGGTACCGTTCGGAGTCCAACGCACAGGGTCAAATGCACCAAAGTCAGTATCGTCGGCAAAAGCGGTACTTCCTGATTGTGTACCTGTACCATCACCCATGAAAAGAATTTCAGTTGTATCTGTTTGTGAATCATAACGAGATACACCAGCACCATATACAGTCTCATGAGGGATGAAAACATAACGACCAGTAGGGTCATACGCTAACATATCCCACATTGAAGCAACGTTACCGCGCTCAGTACCATTACGTACAATAGATTGGTTAATATCTGCTTCAATTTCTACCATGCTGGTTAAGTTGGTTTGGCTCATACCAAAAGGCATGCTCCAAGGTTGGTTTTGCTCGTCAACTGAATTTGCAGGTTCTACAATTTCTGCTTTTGTTAACGGAATAAAGTAAGGTGCAGTACCCGCATTTGCTGTACCAGAAATGGCTGCAGAAATGACGAAAGCAGCAGCACCAACAGCGCTAAGCTTAGCTGTGAATTTCATTTAATAAATCTCCCAATTGGATAATTCAAGATTTGTTTGGCTAACAAACTCCCCCACACAAATCATGAAAGATAAATAGAATGTAAAAATCTAGCGCCTATTAACACAACTCAGCGATAATAAGCATTGGAAGTATGGCAAGTAGATGTTGCAATTTTTTAAAATGAATATGTATCTTCAGTGAAGTTATTGTTACGTATTGCACTTGTATGTGTAGGTATTGTTTCGTAACAATACTATTCTAATTCAGCCTGTTTAAAATTTGAACGATTCCAATCAAGTCTGATATCCCATTTAAAAGATTTATCATTAGGTAATGTTGGTGATGTCTTATTATCGATTTCGTTATAAACATTCTGAGGAGGGGTTATGGTTGCGTCTCTCCCATAAATAAAATCTTGTTCATCAACAATTACTTTATAAGCTTTGTTCAATTCTCGTGCTCGCTCATTAGATGGCACTATTAGTTCATATACATCTGATGCATTATTAATCGCATTATGGTTAACGGAACCATCTTGGTTAAACCATTTCTTAAACATTTCAGGATTACTTCTGAATTCACCTCCACCACCAACGCGTTCAAAATACGTTGCTATCTCACCTTTTGATTCACCCATATTCGGTACGTCTTTCATACCTTTTAGATTTATGTAACCCCAACCTTTAGCACCGTCAACTTTCCTAGGAAAGCTAAAAGTCTTATCAATCGTTGAACCAATCGATGAATGACAGCCCATACAGAATAAATTTTCTTCGTAGGTCAATGTTCGTAGTTGCCCATCTATACCTTCAATAAAACCTTGCACTGACCAAGTAAATTCATTATCTAGACCCCAATCACCGATAATTGGAAAGAAAGGCAAACGTCCTTCTGATTTCGCAAACTCTTCTTCTTGATATTCGCGGTAGTAAGATTGTTTTTCGACATCTTTCCATTTTTTTATATAGCGAACTTCCTTCATTCGAGTTGAAGGTACGATTTCATTATTCTCATTGATACCTAAATAACGTACGGTATGCAGAAACTCTGTGCGCGCAGGATACATATAGCTCGTAATAAATCTTTCCTCAGCTGCACCAACATATCTATCAAGCACAGATATTTCGGTGATTATTGTTAATAATCCATCATTGTTAAGATCTTTGTTAATTATTTTTTCATTCACAGGTAAAGAAGTAATCTTATTCAAATCTTTTAAATTCGCTTCAACGATCGCTAAGTTTGCCTTATAAACATCCGCTGAGTAATTCCCTTCTTTATCAGTTCTATATGGTTCAGCTAAACGGATCATTACATCATCAGTGGAACCATTGGTTGGCCAGAACGTACTAGGAAAAGGTTTATAATTAAAGGCAACCCAATGGCTGCCATCTTTTGCAAACCCTTCTTTATCAAAAGCATCGGCACCAAGCTGCAAATCTTTTAAATCTGGTATCCAACCTTTGAATCCGTCATTCTTTAAATCCTCAGCAAGAGAAGAATAATTATCTTGATTGACGTATTCATCAATTTCATCATCTGAAATTGCAGCAACTTGTTTTGAACGATCTTCAAATAAATTTTCCCAATGATTAGTCATGCCTACATCGCTAAAACTGTATTCTAACTGTAAACCTCCATCCTCCATTTTGTTTTCACGACCTTCGATAAAATCCTGATGACAAACATAACAAGGATTAAATTGTCCTTCCGTTTTTGTATAACACATAGGTGGAATCACAGCCTCTCTATTAAACGCAGGCTTGTCAGGATATAAATGCGTCATTACTTTGGTCACAGTTCCTTTATGTTCTCTTAACTCATTCAATAATTGTTCATGCAAAGGCAAAGCATCCATCTTTTCATCATTATTTTTTGCACTGATATAACTAACTGAGAATACAAAAAAGATAATTGTAGGAAGTAATAAACGAATTATTTTTAACATTGAACTAACCTAAATATTATGTAAATAACTCAAGCAGCGTAATGTTTTGGCTGCCATTGCCATTCAGGAGATTTTATAATCGACAACATTTGTGGAACAGTAATGCCATTCGATACGTATTGATGAGTCGCTGTACGTAGTTTTTCCCATGCAACACGTTCTCGTGTAGTTGCTGAATCCAATTTTGCATGAGGCACTTTTTGACCAACAAGTAATGTGTAATAACCATCCAGTTGAAAACGGCAAAGCGGTTCTTCTAAAACAATGCGCCATAAATGACTCGGACCATTTTCCTTGTAATATTCAACAATCGGTTCGGCAGCACGCAAATCAACTTTCTCAGTACATTCACGCCAAAACTTTGTATCTTTCAACGTATTAAATTTATAATGCACTGCTAAAAAATTAGCTATTGTGTCCCAGTTGCGCGAATTAAATTGATTAAATGCTTTGCGTATAGAAGGTGTAATATTTTTACCTGTTTCAGCTAATGTTTCTGCTAAG
Organism: Gammaproteobacteria bacterium; assembly: GCA_965243205.1. Classification (GTDB taxonomy): domain Bacteria; phylum Pseudomonadota; class Gammaproteobacteria; order Eutrophobiales; family Eutrophobiaceae; genus CBDEUK01. Next base: position 5,154 of record CBDEUK010000002.1, on the reverse strand, counting down.
GCTTTAGCCGTTGAACAAATAGCAGCTATCGCAGTTGCTTCTAATGGCTCAACAAAACCTGCAGAGTTGCCAATCGCTACTACATTTTTTACCCACGCATTTTCATAACGACCTGCACGAAATTTTATTATTCCGCCTGTTTCACTTAGCTTTGGATTTTTTGAACGAAATTCTGATTCGGCTTCATCATCAGAAATAAAATCTGAAGAAAATACATAACCACGATTAATACGATCTTCATGTTCTATTTGCCAACACCAACCAGCATCCATAGTTTCACTGGTTGTATAAGGATGGGTGGGCTCGTCAGTTCGATCCCAACCACCAATAATTGCTCTATCGCAATATAAGCTTGATCGATAATCAACAAACGGTTCTTTTAAAACTTTACCTAGCAATATGGATGAGAAACCTGAGCAATCAATAAATATATCTGCATCAACTGAATCTCCTGATTCGAGTTTTAAAGCTGTAATGGCTTGTTCATTTTGTTCAACATCTATCACTAAATCATCAATAATTTCGACACCTTGTTCTAAGGTATATTTTTCGAGGAAAGCAGCAAAACGTCTATTATCCAAATGATAACCAACGTTTTCACCAATGGTGTATTCGCCATTTTTTTCACGTAAACAAACATAATCATTACGCATTAAAACCGATGCAACACAATGATTTTCCATTTCATCGAAACAGTAGTATCCCATTGGTTTAGGTAAATCTGGGTGAGGATAAGAAACATCAATTTGTGGAGCAAAAGTATAATTAAAATCTCCACGTTCACCCCAAAGAAATCGAATACCTAATTTCCAAGTAGGACTGACTTCTTCAAAAAAACGTTTAGGATCAATTTCTAAAAAATCATGTAAGAAATTTGGCAATTGTCTTAAGCTTCCTTCACCAACGCCAATAATTCCTAACTTAGATGACTGTAGAACTGATATTTTTGTATCAGGTAATTTTCGTTTGAGTGAAAGTGCTGATAAAAAACCAGCAGTGCCACCACCTAATACAAGAATATGATTTAAATTATTATTAATTAGATTATCCATTAGTAAACTCTCTCAGCAACGAATGGATATTATCTTTTGTTTATTACGGAACGATGACTGAATAAATATCTAATAATCTAAAAAAGATAAATATGAAATGAATGTTTCAAACAAATGACTGTTTTATTTCAATTAAACTACAGCATTAAATGCAATCGTGATCCTTTCTCCATTAGTAATAGTTCCAGGTAAAACACTATGTCTTAATGAACTTCTAAAAATCATCATACGACCTTCAACAGGTGGATAACCTGTTACCTTTGTATTTAAATTATTCCCTTCTTTGATTAGCGGTTCTAACATCACATCAGAGGAAGGTGAGTAGAATAGAGTGGCGCCACTACCTTCTGGGGCCTTTACATAATAAATACCACTAAACATACTGTTTTTATGAATATGAATTTCTTGTGAGTGACCTGTTTCATAAATATTTAACCAACACTCATTGATACGAACTGAACTTTCTGGAATATGATAATTAAACGATTCTGCGTACTTAACAATCTTTTCTTTAGCGATATATAAAAATTCTTTGGTTGCAGAATGATTTAATAAAGTTTGTGGATTACCTATAGTAGTAAACAAGTCACAAGCCCATGATTGCGGTTTACTGTTCCTTTCTGTGGAGCGAATTTCATTAACTGCATTAATTAAATTTTCATTAATACGTTCGTGATTTCTAAGTTGACTAAGCTGAATGGCTGTGGGAAATAATAATTGAAGATTATCTTCGCTTTGACTAGACAAGATGAGTACCTTTTTGTGCTTTTATATTGCAGTGAAAAACTATTTAATTAATCACTACAACATAAAAACATGACAAAGCAATTAAAATCTCAAACTAATCGCCCCCTAACAAAAGATATTCAAAAGCTGAGAGTGCTGCTTTTGAACCTTCTCCCATAGCAATAACGATCTGTTTATAAGGAACCGTTGTAACATCGCCACAAGCAAAAATACCAGGCTCATTAGTTTCACAACGTTCATTAATCACAATTTCTTTATACTGCGATAATTCAACAACACCTTCTAAAAAACTACTATTAGGTATCAAACCAATCTGAATAAACACAGCAGCAATATCAATAGTATGATTTTCACCTGTTTCTCTATCTTGATATTCAAGTGCTGTGACACTGCCATTCTCAGCAAGAATTTGTTGAGTCGCTACGTTTTTAATGATTGAAATATTCTTTGCTGAATTCGCTTTATCTATAAGAACTTGATCGGCTTTTAATTCAGGTAAAAATTCTAAAACGGTTACCGATTTAACAATCCCTGCTAAATCTAATGCAGCCTCAATACCCGAATTCCCACCACCGACAACAATAACATCTTTGCCTTTAAAGAATGGCCCATCGCAATGAGGACAATAAGCGACACCATTACCAATGTTCTCTTTTTCACCTGGTACATTTAACTCGCGCCATTTTGCACCAGTTGCAATAATCAAAGATCGCGTTTCAATTACTTCACCCGTTGATAAATGAATTTTTTTGATATCGCCTTTTTCTACAGAATCGACACTGACATGTTCTTTGATTGTAATTTCATATTTTTTCATATGTTCAATCAAAGCACCTGTTAGTTCTGGACCAGTGGTGTAAGCAACTGAAATAAAGTTTTCAATGCCCATGGTATCTTTAACTTGTCCACCAATGCGATCAGCAATTAATGTTACTTTTAAACCTTTACGTGCTGAATAAATCGCCGCTGAAACACCTGCCGGCCCACCACCAATCACCGTCACATCTTGTTGTGGCAAACTTGGACCATCATCAGTGCTCGCCTCTAATATACTTGGATAAAGTTCTGTTAATTTTTCCAATAAAACAGCCGTATCAATTTTTCCATTGGCAAATACTTCATCATTCAAGTAAACGCTTGGCACACCTTGAATATTATTTTCTTCGATAAGCTCAGGAAATAAACCTCCATCGATCATCTCTGATGAAATATTCAAATTTAATAATGCAAATTGATTTAACGCTTGAACAACATCAGGACAGTTATGACAACTCAAACTAATATAGGTAACAAAGTTAAGTGGCTCATCAATACGTTTAATAATTTTCTGAATGTGATCATCAAGTTTTAGTGCTGTACCACTAGCTTGTAATATCGCTAGTATCAATGAATTGAATTCGTGACCACCAGGGATACCTGAGAAAGTTATATGTAATGGCTCGCCATCACGCTCTAAACTAAAACTGATCGGGCTTCTTGCTTGAATATCACGTTCTTCAAACTTAAGTTGATCTGACACTGAACACAGTGATTCAAGGAATTCGACTAATTCCGCACGTTTAGCATGCTCACCTTGCTGTAAAACAAGAGTGATCGCATTGTTCATATTTGCTGTATAACCTTTTACAGCGTCAAGTAATTCCTTCGTTAACAACATAATCAATCTCCGGTCAGTGTTAATAAAAATTAGAGTATAAAAATCCCTTCAGTCCAGACTTATCAATTTGAACTGATGTTAAAGTTAAAAATAATTTAAAACTGATCCTACAACTTGTTTAATAAAGTTAAACAAGTTGTAGGTAAAGATAAGGTTTAGATCTTACCAACAAGATCCAAACTAGGAGTTAAGGTGTCTTGACCTTCTTCCCAAGCCGCAGGACAAACTTCGCCATCGTTATTTGCAACATATTGTGCTGCTTTCACTTTACGGACCATATCTTTTGCAGAACGACCAATGCCTAGGTCATGAATCTCAGCTACTTTGATAACACCATCAGGATTCGCTAAGAAAGTACCACGAAGTGCAAGAGCTTCTTCTTCAATCATTACATCAAAACCACGGGTGATGGTGCCAGTAGGGTCACCAAGCATTGGGTAGTTGATTTTACTAATAGCAGGGCTCGCATCGTGCCATGCTTTATGTACAAAGTGTGTATCAGTTGAGACTGCATAGACTTCAACACCCAATTTTTGAAGCTCTGCATATTGGTCAGCCATATCTTCCAACTCAGTAGGACATACGAAAGTGAAGTCAGCTGGATAGAATAGGAAAATAGACCATTTACCCTTTACATCTTCGCTGGTGATAGTTTGAATTCGCCATTGTGAAACGCTTCGGCTTTGAATTCAGGAATTTCTTTGTTAATCATCGCCACAGTTCTTTCTCCTATTTAGTTATGAATGAAAACTTTAAAATTCTTACAGACGTATCTGTATTGGCGAAAAGAATAATAGACAACTCTTAGGTTAAAATAAATTGAACAATTTAGAATATTCTGTTCTAAAATATTGAACTATTATTTCTATTAAACAACTAAATTACGCCTTAGCCGTTGAAAAAACACGACATTTTAAAAAAGCGGCGGAAATTTGTTCAGTTTCTCAATCTGCTTTAAGTACAGCTATATCAGAATTAGAGGCCCAATTAGGCGTGCAAATCTTTGAACGAGATTGCCAAAAAGGTGCTTATTACGAAAATAGGCGAAAAAATATTAGCTCGAGCAAAATCCATACAATTGGATATCGACGATATCCACCAACTTGCGAAAACCAGCCAATCACCCTTAACTTACCCAATCAAGCTAGGCGTTATACCTACTATAGGCCCTCACTTATTACCAAAAGTCTTACCCGCAGTACGGCAACAATACCCCGAATTAGAACTGTTGATCTACGAACAAGAATCGGAGGTCTTACTACAAAGTGTGCGCGATGGTGAGATTGATACAGGCATCATTGCCCTCCCTTATGCAACTGATGGCTTACACACCTTCGATTTTTGGGAAGAGGATTTTTATGCAGTTGTTCATTCGGATGATGAACTGGCAAAACAAGAACAGATATCAACAGAAGAGCTAAAACAAACCAACCTATTATTATTACGCGACGGACATTGTTTAAAAGACCACGCTATGGCTGCCTGTGATATGCAATTAGGCGAAGGTGATAAATCGATGGCAGGGACGAGCCTATATACTCTAGTACAAATGGTTGCCGGTAAAGCTGGGACAACCATCGTGCCTGAAATTGCCCTAGATCAATTAGTTCATAACAGTAAAGAACTCAAAGCGCTTCACTTAAATGTTCCAAGCCCACACCGTACATTTGCCTTTGTTACTCGATTAAATTACGCAGG
>CBDEUK010000001.1:0-459827 GCA_965243205.1 Gammaproteobacteria bacterium | reverse complement strand
ACAACGGCCCGGACAGTTTTACGTATGACTTAACCGATGCCGATGGTGATGTCTCGACCGCGACCGTGACGATTAACGTGGCGCCGGTGGACGATACGCCGGTGGCGGTCAACGATACGGTGAACGCGACCGAGGATACGGTGTTCAATGGCGATGTCAGTGGCAACGATACCTTGAGTGGCGATGGCGGTAATGTGTTCAGTGTGAACACCAATGCGACCAACGGTACGGTGGTGATGAACGCCGATGGGACGTTTACCTATACCCCGAATGCGAACTACAACGGCCCGGACAGTTTTACGTATGACTTAACCGATGCCGATGGTGATGTCTCGACCGCGACCGTGACGATTAACGTGGCGCCGGTGGACGATACGCCGGTGGCGGTCAACGATACGGTGAACGCGACCGAGGATACGGTGTTCAATGGCGATGTCAGTGGCAACGATACCTTGAGTGGCGATGGCGGTAATGTGTTCAGTGTGAACACCAATGCGACCAACGGTACGGTGGTGATGAACGCCGATGGGACGTTTACCTATACCCCGAATGCGAACTACAACGGCCCGGACAGTTTTACGTATGACTTAACCGATGCCGATGGTGATGTCTCGACCGCGACCGTGACGATTAACGTGGCGCCGGTGGACGATACGCCGGTGGCGGTCAACGATACGGTGAACGCGACCGAGGATACGGTGTTCAATGGCGATGTCAGTGGCAACGATACCTTGAGTGGCGATGGCGGTAATGTGTTCAGTGTGAACACCAATGCGACCAACGGTACGGTGGTGATGAACGCCGATGGGACGTTTACCTATACCCCGAATGCGAACTACAACGGCCCGGACAGTTTTACGTATGACTTAACCGATGCCGATGGTGATGTCTCGACCGCGACCGTGACGATTAACGTGGCGCCGGTGGACGATACGCCGGTGGCGGTCAACGATACGGTGAACGCGACCGAGGATACGGTGTTCAATGGCGATGTCAGTGGCAACGATACCTTGAGTGGCGATGGCGGTAATGTGTTCAGTGTGAACACCAATGCGACCAACGGTACGGTGGTGATGAACGCCGATGGGACGTTTACCTATACCCCGAATGCGAACTACAACGGCCCGGACAGTTTTACGTATGACTTAACCGATGCCGATGGTGATGTCTCGACCGCGACCGTGACGATTAACGTGGCGCCGGTGGACGATACGCCGGTGGCGGTCAACGATACGGTGAACGCGACCGAGGATACGGTGTTCAATGGCGATGTCAGTGGCAACGATACCTTGAGTGGCGATGGCGGTAATGTGTTCAGTGTGAACACCAATGCGACCAACGGTACGGTGGTGATGAACGCCGATGGGACGTTTACCTATACCCCGAATGCGAACTACAACGGCCCGGACAGTTTTACGTATGACTTAACCGATGCCGATGGTGATGTCTCGACCGCGACCGTGACGATTAACGTGGCGCCGGTGGACGATACGCCGGTGGCGGTCAACGATACGGTGAACGCGACCGAGGATACGGTGTTCAATGGCGATGTCAGTGGCAACGATACCTTGAGTGGCGATGGCGGTAATGTGTTCAGTGTGAACACCAATGCGACCAACGGTACGGTGGTGATGAACGCCGATGGGACGTTTACCTATACCCCGAATGCGAACTACAACGGCCCGGACAGTTTTACGTATGACTTAACCGATGCCGATGGTGATGTCTCGACCGCGACCGTGACGATTAACGTGGCGCCGGTGGACGATACGCCGGTGGCGGTCAACGATACGGTGAACGCGACCGAGGATACGGTGTTCAATGGCGATGTCAGTGGCAACGATACCTTGAGTGGCGATGGCGGTAATGTGTTCAGTGTGAACACCAATGCGACCAACGGTACGGTGGTGATGAACGCCGATGGGACGTTTACCTATACCCCGAATGCGAACTACAACGGCCCGGACAGTTTTACGTATGACTTAACCGATGCCGATGGTGATGTCTCGACCGCGACCGTGACGATTAACGTGGCGCCGGTGGACGATACGCCGGTGGCGGTCAACGATACGGTGAACGCGACCGAGGATACGGTGTTCAATGGCGATGTCAGTGGCAACGATACCTTGAGTGGCGATGGCGGTAATGTGTTCAGTGTGAACACCAATGCGACCAACGGTACGGTGGTGATGAACGCCGATGGGACGTTTACCTATACCCCGAATGCGAACTACAACGGCCCGGACAGTTTTACGTATGACTTAACCGATGCCGATGGTGATGTCTCGACCGCGACCGTGACGATTAACGTGGCGCCGGTGGACGATACGCCGGTGGCGGTCAACGATACGGTGAACGCGACCGAGGATACGGTGTTCAATGGCGATGTCAGTGGCAACGATACCTTGAGTGGCGATGGCGGTAATGTGTTCAGTGTGAACACCAATGCGACCAACGGTACGGTGGTGATGAACGCCGATGGGACGTTTACCTATACCCCGAATGCGAACTACAACGGCCCGGACAGTTTTACGTATGACTTAACCGATGCCGATGGTGATGTCTCGACCGCGACCGTGACGATTAACGTGGCGCCGGTGGACGATACGCCGGTGGCGGTCAACGATACGGTGAACGCGACCGAGGATACGGTGTTCAATGGCGATGTCAGTGGCAACGATACCTTGAGTGGCGATGGCGGTAATGTGTTCAGTGTGAACACCAATGCGACCAACGGTACGGTGGTGATGAACGCCGATGGGACGTTTACCTATAGCCCCGAATGCGAACTACAACGGCCCGGACAGTTTTACGTATGACTTAACCGATGCCGATGGTGATGTCTCGACCGCGACCGTGACGATTAACGTGGCGCCGGTGGACGATACGCCGGTGGCGGTCAACGATACGGTGAACGCGACCGAGGATACGGTGTTCAATGGCGATGTCAGTGGCAACGATACCTTGAGTGGCGATGGCGGTAATGTGTTCAGTGTGAACACCAATGCGACCAACGGTACGGTGGTGATGAACGCCGATGGGACGTTTACCTATACCCCGAATGCGAACTACAACGGCCCGGACAGTTTTACGTATGACTTAACCGATGCCGATGGTGATGTCTCGACCGCGACCGTGACGATTAACGTGGCGCCGGTGGACGATACGCCGGTGGCGGTCAACGATACGGTGAACGCGACCGAGGATACGGTGTTCAATGGCGATGTCAGTGGCAACGATACCTTGAGTGGCGATGGCGGTAATGTGTTCAGTGTGAACACCAATGCGACCAACGGTACGGTGGTGATGAACGCCGATGGGACGTTTACCTATACCCCGAATGCGAACTACAACGGCCCGGACAGTTTTACGTATGACTTAACCGATGCCGATGGTGATGTCTCGACCGCGACCGTGACGATTAACGTGGCGCCGGTGGACGATACGCCGGTGGCGGTCAACGATACGGTGAACGCGACCGAGGATACGGTGTTCAATGGCGATGTCAGTGGCAACGATACCTTGAGTGGCGATGGCGGTAATGTGTTCAGTGTGAACACCAATGCGACCAACGGTACGGTGGTGATGAACGCCGATGGGACGTTTACCTATACCCCGAATGCGAACTACAACGGCCCGGACAGTTTTACGTATGACTTAACCGATGCCGATGGTGATGTCTCGACCGCGACCGTGACGATTAACGTGGCGCCGGTGGACGATACGCCGGTGGCGGTCAACGATACGGTGAACGCGACCGAGGATACGGTGTTCAATGGCGATGTCAGTGGCAACGATACCTTGAGTGGCGATGGCGGTAATGTGTTCAGTGTGAACACCAATGCGACCAACGGTACGGTGGTGATGAACGCCGATGGGACGTTTACCTATACCCCGAATGCGAACTACAACGGCCCGGACAGTTTTACGTATGACTTAACCGATGCCGATGGTGATGTCTCGACCGCGACCGTGACGATTAACGTGGCGCCGGTGGACGATACGCCGGTGGCGGTCAACGATACGGTGAACGCGACCGAGGATACGGTGTTCAATGGCGATGTCAGTGGCAACGATACCTTGAGTGGCGATGGCGGTAATGTGTTCAGTGTGAACACCAATGCGACCAACGGTACGGTGGTGATGAACGCCGATGGGACGTTTACCTATACCCCGAATGCGAACTACAACGGCCCGGACAGTTTTACGTATGACTTAACCGATGCCGATGGTGATGTCTCGACCGCGACCGTGACGATTAACGTGGCGCCGGTGGACGATACGCCGGTGGCGGTCAACGATACGGTGAACGCGACCGAGGATACGGTGTTCAATGGCGATGTCAGTGGCAACGATACCTTGAGTGGCGATGGCGGTAATGTGTTCAGTGTGAACACCAATGCGACCAACGGTACGGTGGTGATGAACGCCGATGGGACGTTTACCTATACCCCGAATGCGAACTACAACGGCCCGGACAGTTTTACGTATGACTTAACCGATGCCGATGGTGATGTCTCGACCGCGACCGTGACGATTAACGTGGCGCCGGTGGACGATACGCCGGTGGCGGTCAACGATACGGTGAACGCGACCGAGGATACGGTGTTCAATGGCGATGTCAGTGGCAACGATACCTTGAGTGGCGATGGCGGTAATGTGTTCAGTGTGAACACCAATGCGACCAACGGTACGGTGGTGATGAACGCCGATGGGACGTTTACCTATACCCCGAATGCGAACTACAACGGCCCGGACAGTTTTACGTATGACTTAACCGATGCCGATGGTGATGTCTCGACCGCGACCGTGACGATTAACGTGGCGCCGGTGGACGATACGCCGGTGGCGGTCAACGATACGGTGAACGCGACCGAGGATACGGTGTTCAATGGCGATGTCAGTGGCAACGATACCTTGAGTGGCGATGGCGGTAATGTGTTCAGTGTGAACACCAATGCGACCAACGGTACGGTGGTGATGAACGCCGATGGGACGTTTACCTATACCCCGAATGCGAACTACAACGGCCCGGACAGTTTTACGTATGACTTAACCGATGCCGATGGTGATGTCTCGACCGCGACCGTGACGATTAACGTGGCGCCGGTGGACGATACGCCGGTGGCGGTCAACGATACGGTGAACGCGACCGAGGATACGGTGTTCAATGGCGATGTCAGTGGCAACGATACCTTGAGTGGCGATGGCGGTAATGTGTTCAGTGTGAACACCAATGCGACCAACGGTACGGTGGTGATGAACGCCGATGGGACGTTTACCTATACCCCGAATGCGAACTACAACGGCCCGGACAGTTTTACGTATGACTTAACCGATGCCGATGGTGATGTCTCGACCGCGACCGTGACGATTAACGTGGCGCCGGTGGACGATACGCCGGTGGCGGTCAACGATACGGTGAACGCGACCGAGGATACGGTGTTCAATGGCGATGTCAGTGGCAACGATACCTTGAGTGGCGATGGCGGTAATGTGTTCAGTGTGAACACCAATGCGACCAACGGTACGGTGGTGATGAACGCCGATGGGACGTTTACCTATACCCCGAATGCGAACTACAACGGCCCGGACAGTTTTACGTATGACTTAACCGATGCCGATGGTGATGTCTCGACCGCGACCGTGACGATTAACGTGGCGCCGGTGGACGATACGCCGGTGGCGGTCAACGATACGGTGAACGCGACCGAGGATACGGTGTTCAATGGCGATGTCAGTGGCAACGATACCTTGAGTGGCGATGGCGGTAATGTGTTCAGTGTGAACACCAATGCGACCAACGGTACGGTGGTGATGAACGCCGATGGGACGTTTACCTATACCCCGAATGCGAACTACAACGGCCCGGACAGTTTTACGTATGACTTAACCGATGCCGATGGTGATGTCTCGACCGCGACCGTGACGATTAACGTGGCGCCGGTGGACGATACGCCGGTGGCGGTCAACGATACGGTGAACGCGACCGAGGATACGGTGTTCAATGGCGATGTCAGTGGCAACGATACCTTGAGTGGCGATGGCGGTAATGTGTTCAGTGTGAACACCAATGCGACCAACGGTACGGTGGTGATGAACGCCGATGGGACGTTTACCTATACCCCGAATGCGAACTACAACGGCCCGGACAGTTTTACGTATGACTTAACCGATGCCGATGGTGATGTCTCGACCGCGACCGTGACGATTAACGTGGCGCCGGTGGACGATACGCCGGTGGCGGTCAACGATACGGTGAACGCGACCGAGGATACGGTGTTCAATGGCGATGTCAGTGGCAACGATACCTTGAGTGGCGATGGCGGTAATGTGTTCAGTGTGAACACCAATGCGACCAACGGTACGGTGGTGATGAACGCCGATGGGACGTTTACCTATACCCCGAATGCGAACTACAACGGCCCGGACAGTTTTACGTATGACTTAACCGATGCCGATGGTGATGTCTCGACCGCGACCGTGACGATTAACGTGGCGCCGGTGGACGATACGCCGGTGGCGGTCAACGATACGGTGAACGCGACCGAGGATACGGTGTTCAATGGCGATGTCAGTGGCAACGATACCTTGAGTGGCGATGGCGGTAATGTGTTCAGTGTGAACACCAATGCGACCAACGGTACGGTGGTGATGAACGCCGATGGGACGTTTACCTATACCCCGAATGCGAACTACAACGGCCCGGACAGTTTTACGTATGACTTAACCGATGCCGATGGTGATGTCTCGACCGCGACCGTGACGATTAACGTGGCGCCGGTGGACGATACGCCGGTGGCGGTCAACGATACGGTGAACGCGACCGAGGATACGGTGTTCAATGGCGATGTCAGTGGCAACGATACCTTGAGTGGCGATGGCGGTAATGTGTTCAGTGTGAACACCAATGCGACCAACGGTACGGTGGTGATGAACGCCGATGGGACGTTTACCTATACCCCGAATGCGAACTACAACGGCCCGGACAGTTTTACGTATGACTTAACCGATGCCGATGGTGATGTCTCGACCGCGACCGTGACGATTAACGTGGCGCCGGTGGACGATACGCCGGTGGCGGTCAACGATACGGTGAACGCGACCGAGGATACGGTGTTCAATGGCGATGTCAGTGGCAACGATACCTTGAGTGGCGATGGCGGTAATGTGTTCAGTGTGAACACCAATGCGACCAACGGTACGGTGGTGATGAACGCCGATGGGACGTTTACCTATACCCCGAATGCGAACTACAACGGCCCGGACAGTTTTACGTATGACTTAACCGATGCCGATGGTGATGTCTCGACCGCGACCGTGACGATTAACGTGGCGCCGGTGGACGATACGCCGGTGGCGGTCAACGATACGGTGAACGCGACCGAGGATACGGTGTTCAATGGCGATGTCAGTGGCAACGATACCTTGAGTGGCGATGGCGGTAATGTGTTCAGTGTGAACACCAATGCGACCAACGGTACGGTGGTGATGAACGCCGATGGGACGTTTACCTATACCCCGAATGCGAACTACAACGGCCCGGACAGTTTTACGTATGACTTAACCGATGCCGATGGTGATGTCTCGACCGCGACCGTGACGATTAACGTTATACCTACACCTGATCCTGTTAATGATATAGATTCTGCTACTGAAGGAGGCGCTAATACAACAGGAAATGTTTTGGGTAACGATGATATTGGAACAGGACCATCAACTGTTACGGCTGTTACTGAGGGAGGTACTCCGATTACACTAGGAATACCTTTTTCAACTGTTAATGGCGGCACTTTAACGATAAACCCTGATGGAAGTTATATTTATTCACCACCGCCATCAGGCACAGTGCCAGTAATAGGTTTAACTGAGACTTTTAACTATACAATTACAGATAATAATGGAAATACTGGTAGTGCGACTTTAATAATCAATGTGGTTGATGAGGGAGATTTAGTTCCAAATGCAGCAGATGATGCTTTTATAACTGCAGAAGATACTATTTTGAATAGTGATGTATCAGTTAACGATCCTGCTCAAGGTGATGGCCCATCAACCTATTCAGCACCAGTTACAACTACAAATGGTGGAACTGTGGTAATGAATACAGATGGAACATTTCAGTATACACCACGAGCAAACTTCGAAGGTACAGATACCTTTACTTATACAATAACAGATGCAGACGGAGATGTTGATACTGCATTAGTAACGATTACTGTGAATCCAGTTAATGATCCTAGCGTTCCAGTTGATGACTTTGCTGTAACGAATGAAGGCACACCAGTAACAGTTAATGTGATAGCGAATGATACGGATATTGATGGTAATGATGCGACGTTGGTATCAGCAACAAATGGCACTAATGGAACAACGAGTGTGAACCCAGCTACAGGAGAAGTGACTTATACACCTAATCCAGGTTTTAGTGGTCCAGATACATTTACATATACTAACTCTGAAGGCAATACAGCCACGGTCACAATTACTGTGAATTCAACATCTTCTTCAGGGCCAACTGATTTAGGTGACGATAATCCTGTTCCTGAAAACTTATTAAGATTGGATGATGGGTTTATAGAAGGGGATATCAATTCAGAATATAACTCTGTGACAGCACCAGGTGCTGTTATTGATGCGGTTCGATCCGTTAATAGTAATCCGTTTGGTGAGAGTTTAGATGTTCTTAATGCAGATACAACAGGGTTTTTTGATGCGAATTCTGTTAAAGGATCATCTATACGTTCAGTTATATCAGAATCTAATACTTCTTCAGTCGATAGTTTATTTCCATTACGTTTAGGTGAGGGTGATGTAGGAGCGAACTTACAGGATGAATTGATTCTTGAAACATTGATTTACAACAAAACACTATTTTTAGATATTGATTACATCATTATTTCAGATCCAACCTTAGAAGTAAGTGATGTGAAGGTGAGTCAATCGAATGGAGATGCGTTACCTGATTGGTTAGTTTTCAATGATGAAAATCAACAAGTGATTGGACAACCTCCAGTTGATGCCGAAAATATCCGATTAATGATTGAAGTCGAACTTAGTAATGGAGTAGAAGTAATTCGATATGTGGATATTGAAGTACAAACAGGGGTGATTAGTGAATTTAGCGTTGAAAATACAGTTGCTGCGACGGGGACTGATTTATTTTCCAGCCAAATTACCCAAGTTGCTGGAGAGTTTGAAAAAAATGCAGATGCAATTTCTCAGATATTAGATAAAGGTTAATTTGATAAAAGTCTAATAAAATGAACAAATTACTGGTACAACTAAAATAAATTTGTTAAGTTTTCTCGATGAACCATTCAAAATGGATAAAAATTGCGTTTATCTTAGCTCTAGCCTGTATATTTTCAGGTTGTTCGGTGATGCCTGTGCCTCTGAATCAGACAGAATTAAGGGAACAAGCAGAGGCTGACCAAGAAGAAATTACACAAAACCAAGAACCAGTTTCAGGTCCAATTGGACTGTTTGAAGCTTTTGCTCGCGCGCTTTCACATAATTTGGATTTACGTTTAGAAGTCACTGAAAGACTTCTTGCACAACGTGAACTTGATTTAGCAAGATATGATGAATTACCTCAGTTAGTTGGAAATTTCGGTTATGCAGGTCGTGATAATTTTTCAGGTGCTTCTAGTCGTTCTTTATTGACAGGAGTGCAATCTCTTCAATCTTCTACTTCGTCTGATCGCGATGTTTTTACAGGTGATATTACGCTATCTTGGAATATCCTTGATTTTGGTGTCTCTTACATTCGTTCAAAACAAGCGGCAGATAAAATATTGATCGCTGATGAACAACGCCGCAAAGTTGTAAATGATCTTGTACAGGATGTCAGAGCACTATATTGGCGTGCTGTGAGCAACGATCGCTTGAATCAAAAAATGGAAGTTTTATTGGAGAAAGTAAAAGAAGCGATAGCACAGTCAAAAGAGATCGAAATCAATCAATTAGATAAACCATTAACGGCGTTAACTTATCAGCGTGAATTAATCGGCATCAAGCGCGAATTAGAAGAGTTACAAAGGGAATTATCATTAGCCAAAATTCAATTGGCTGCATTAATGAATTTAGAACCAGGTACAGATTATAGCTTGGTGATACCAGAACGTGTTGAGCAAGTTCAAGATATTGGTTTATCGGCGCAAATGATGGAAGAGCTTTCATTAGTCCATCGTTCAGAATTAAGAGAGATAGCGTATCAACAGCGCATTAATGCCAAAGAAACGAAAGTTGCTATTTTGCAATTATTACCTGGCATTAATCTCAATGTTGGTGAAAATTACAGTAGCAATAGTTTTTTATTTAATAACGATTGGTTGAGCTATGGCGCAAAAGTCAGTTGGAATTTATTAAATGTATTTAAATTACCAGCGACCAAACGTGCAACAGAAGCTCAAGAAATGGTATTAAAAGCCAGAAAGTTAGCAATGAGTATGGCGGTATTAACTCAAGTTCACGTTAGTTTGGCACAATATAGCCACTCTAAAAACGAATATAAAACAGCAGCGGATTATTATAAAACGCAATCAAAAATACTCGATCAAATTCAAGTTGCAGCGGCAACAAATTCAGTTAGTGAACAATCTGTCATCCGCGAAGAAATGAATACTTTAGTTGCCGAAGTCAAATACGATATTGCTTATGCAGATTTAGAAAATTCATATGCCGATATGTATGCTGCGATTGGTGTGGATCCTGTTCCTGATAAAATTAACAAGAGTTCTGTAAAGGACCTTGCTAGAGATTTAGAATCTTATTTTCAAAATTTTAAATCCAGAATCAATAATTTTTCTCTCAATACTTTTTGGTTAGAGTCGATACCAGAATAAGAGATTACTCTTACTGATTATCGTGAAATTTTTTGGTAGAAAATTCTATGAAAACGTTGAATCTAACTAAACTATTTTTAGCCGTATTTGTTTTAATAAGCTCATTGAGTGTTTCCTCGCAAGAGGAAGATACTGATGATTTATATAACACTGAGTTAACTACGATCCGTGGTTTAATAAAACCAATTATTACTGCTGTATTATCCAGTGAAATTGCAGCTCAAATTGATGAATTACCTTTTAAAGATGGAGATGTTTTTAAAAAAGGAGATGTATTAGTTAAATTTGATTGCTCTTATTATTACGCTGAATTAGCCGTTGCTAAAGCCGAGTTAGAAAGTGCGAGAAAACAATTAGAAAATAAAAACCAATTACTTAAATTAAGTGCTGGTAGCCAAATAGAGGCAGATTTAGCGGCTATTGATGTCAAAAAAACCAAAGCCAATGTCAGTAGTAATAACGTGAATGTGAGTCGTTGTAAAATCAAAGCTCCTTATGATGGTAGGGTGATAGAAAATATGGTTAACCAATATGAAAGTGTTGGTAAAGACCAAGAACTGCTTTCTATTTTAAATGAAGATAAATTAGAGATAGAAGTGATAGTTCCTTCTAATTGGCTACAGTGGTTAAATCCTGGAGTAGAATTTGATTTTAATGTTGATGAGACAAGTACAACTTATAAAGCCAAAGTAACTAAGTTAGGCGCTGTTGTCGATCCTGTTAGTCAAACAATTGCGATCAAAGGAGAATTTGAAGAGTCTGCAAATGTTTTATCAGGTATGAGTGGCACAGCTAAATTTCAGAAACCGGAACTTTAATCGTTATGGGAGCTGATCAAAAAAATGAATCAGCAGGATTATCGACTCTACTTCAGTTAGAGGCCATGGCTCGTGAGTCTGAGTCTGAAAAATCCTTACAATTTTTAATTGTTAACGAAACCAGAAAATTAGTTAACTATCGTCAAGCATTTTTATTTTCTACTAGAGGAAATAAAAATAAACCACTAAGCATCGAAGCTGTATCCAGTTTATCTATCATTGATCAAAACACACCTTTTATAGATTGGTTAACTCGCTTGGCGAATTTCTTAAAGAAAGATAGCAAGCTTGATTCTGTATTTCAGATACATGGGAATAATTGTCCTGCCGATTTTAAAGATGAATGGAAAGAATATTCCTTGCCATTTGCTTTATGGGTACCATTAAAAATACCTAACGGTAAACAAATAGGAGGTATTTGGTTTTCGAGAGAAACAGCATGGCAAGATAATGAAATTACCTTAATAAAACATCTTTCTGATACATATGCGCATGCATGGGGCGCGTTAGTCGGTAAAAATTCTTTTTCTGCTATTAGCAAAATAAAAAATTATAAAAAATATTTTATCGCCGCATGCTTGATGTTAACTGGTTTAATTCCAGTAAGAATGTCAGCCTTAGCACCTGTCGAAATAGTAGCGAAGGATCCAGTGATTATTAGTGCACCTATTGATGGTGTTATTGCAAAGATTAATCACGAACCTAATCATTATATTAGAGAAAATGATGAGATATTTATTTTTGAAGATACTAATCTAAGAAATCAATTTGAATTAGCAGAAAAAGCATTATCTGTAACAGTTTCTGAATTAAAAAAAGTAAAACAAGCGGCTTTCGGAGATAAAAAAAGTAAGGCAGAAATTGCATTATTAAAATCAGAAGTGGATTTAAGAAAAGCTGAACTTAATTACTCAAAGGAATTATTAAGTCAGGTTGTTGTTAAAGCAAAAAAAGATGGTTTATTAATTTATTCGGATAAGGATGATTGGATTGGAAAATCTGTAAGAGTTGGTGAACGTATTATGGAGATTGCAAACCCAGAAAAAATTAAATTAAAAATTGATTTACCTGTTGCTGATTCAATTTTACTCAAAGAAAATGCTCGAGTTGATATTTTTCTGGATATTTCGCCTTTAGATTCATTAAGTGCAAAACTAATTGAGACAACTTATAACGCTGAAGTTACTCCAAGCAATGTTTTAGCGTATCGATTATATGCTGAGTTTGATAACCCTGAAAATAAATTGCGTATAGGTTTGCAAGGAACTGCAAAAATTTATGGCGAAAAAGTACCATTATTTTTCTTTTTGTTCCGACGACCTATTTCTACTGTAAGACAATACATTGGCCTATGAGCGTTATTGTTGAAGATATACCATTACCAAAAATCAGAGAAGACTTACAACTGATAGAGGCTTCTTCAGCATATGATGGTTCTCCAACCTGGAATATCTTCGATCCAATAAGAAATCGATATTATAAAATCGGTTGGTCAGCATTTCAGATTATCTCAAGGTGGTCTGTTGGTACAATAAATACTTTGATTGAAAAAGTGAATGCAGAAACAGTTTGTAGGGTTACAGAAGACGATATAAAACAGTTTGTAACATTTCTTCAAGGAAACGGTTTAACAGTATTATCGCCGCATGGCACCATTGATGATTATATTGAGCAATACGAACAGTCTAAAAAAAGTTGGGCTTCTCAGATTGTGCATAATTACTTGTATTTTAGAATACCTCTCGTTAAGCCTGATAAATTTCTTAAAAATACACTCTCTATCGTTGAACCTTTATATAGCAAAACATTTTTTTATTTTATTTTTCTAATAGGAATACTGGGTTTTTATTTGGTTGCTAGGCAATGGGATGTATTTGTAAATTCTTTTTTATATTTTTTTAATTTAAATGGTTTAGTACTTTATTTAATTTCAATTTGTTTTTTAAAAATATTTCACGAGTTAGGACACGCTTATACGGCTACTCGATATGGTACAAAAGTAAGCACGATAGGTGTTGCTTTCTTAATAATGTTTCCAGTTCTTTATACGGATGTAAGTGATTCTTGGAAAATAAAATCAAGAAAACAGCGTTTACATATTGGTGCTGCTGGAATGCAGATTGAAATATATATTGCATGTATTGCTACTTTAGTTTGGTCTTTTTTAGATGATGGAGTATTTAGAAGCATAGTTTTTCTTTTAGCCACGAGTAGTTGGTTAATGTCAGTTGCAATTAATCTAAATCCATTTATGAGATTCGATGGTTATTATTTGTTGTCTGATTATTGGAGTGTAGAAAACTTACAAGGTAGAGCATTTAAGTTAGGGCAATGGAAATTGCGTGAAATACTATTTGGGTTGGGTTTACCAAAGCCAGAAAACTTACCTAAATCCACGATGAATAAAATGGTGTTTTATGCTTGGTTTACCTGGGTTTATCGTTTTTTTTTATTTCTTGGTATCGCTTTATTGGTCTATCATTTTTTTATCAAACTATTAGGCATCGTATTATTTTTAATAGAAATTGTTTGGTTTATTTTATTGCCTGTTTATCGAGAAATTTCACAGTGGTGGGGTATGAAAACTAATATCCTTAAATCAAGGCGTTTTTACATTGCTTTGGCGTTATTTATAAATTTTTTATATGTTTTATTTTTGCCTTGGAGTTCGACTATCCGATTGCCTGCAATTATAGAAAGCACTGAAAATATCACTATCTTTTCACCAGTTGAATCGCAAATTGTAGAGCTAGCTGTTTCAGAAGGAGAACTAATCGAAAAAGATCAATTATTATTAAAATTAGATTCGCCTGTTTTAACTGAAGAACTAGCAAAAACTCAAAAACAAATTGAAGCGCTAGAGTTAAAAATTAAACGTTTAAGTTCGAGTAAAGAAGGGCTAAAAGATATTCATGTTATGTTAAGTAGTCTTGATGAATTAAATTCAAAAAAAATAGGTTTGGAGAATGAAGCAGAATTGCTAAATATTTATTCACCAATCAAAGGTAAAGTGATTGACGTTTATGACAATCTCCATACTGAAAGATGGATAAATCAAGAAATACCATTAATGAATATTATAGATGAGCATGATAACCAAGTCGTTGCCTTTGTATCAGAAAAAGAAATTTCACGTATTGCCATAGAGCAATATGGACATTTTTATCCAGAAAATATCGAACTCAGTAAATTTGAAGTTAAGATTAATGAAATACAGACTTCCAATGTAAAAAATTTAGAAACGGATTATGTAAATCATGAATTTGGGGGTGAAATAGTTACTCGCAATAATTCAGATAAAGAAAAAATACCTGAATCTGCTACTTATAAAGTTGTTCTGGAGCCAACTCAACCTAATCTAGATTTTATGCATGTATTGCGTGGCACAGTACATGTTGAGACTAAACCTATATCAATCTATAACCGTGTGAAACAACAAATATTTGCTGTGTTTATTAGAGAAACGGGTTTCTAATTAGCAACATATCGGTTATTCAAAAAAACATTGCAATGGTGGTTTAAAATAAACCACGACTTATTCACATCTCCACTCTCAAATAGACAATAAAACTTAAGTTTTAAAGTTTTAAAGTCGCTAAAGATTAAGTTATCTATGTCTTAAATTAATGTTAAAGGTGATAAATGGCTCAATTAAAACTTCGATCATTTGGTTGGCTTGATAGATTATTTTTTCTGAATAATAAAAAATTCAATAAATCAGATAACGTTGTACACCCGTGTATCATCAACGGCCAAGAAGCTATTGTCTACAAGAAAGGGTTGCGTGATAGGAACCCGGTGTTTTTTGCGCAACTTAATCAGTTTGCCAAAGAAAATAGTATTTTCTTAAAAGAGGACCAACGGGACTCTTTCCAAACGGTTAAAAATGATAGAAGAAGGAAGGTAATGCCTATGATGGTATTAGGCGCTTCTTTACTATCTCAAACCGTCGCTGCTGCTACAAAAAGTCATGATCATCACCATGATCACAGTCATCATTATTCAATCCAAGAACAAATTCACGAGGAAAGTGATTATAACGCACAACAAAAACAAGAAATTAATGAGCTTTTGAATTGGGTTTATGCGGAAGTCAAAGGTGTAGGTGTTAAAATGACAGGTGATATGCCTGAAGTGAAAAAAGTAAATTCTAGACAGATGTTTAAAATTGCATTTGGTAAAGATATGCCAAGAGCAATGAGTCAGAAAAATATGCAAATTTTTGGTTTATATAATTACAAAAACAAAACGGTTTATTTGTTGGATTCGATTGATCTTAATACAGAAAAAGGTAAATCAATTTTATTGCATGAGTTGGTTCATTATGTTCAATATGAAAATGATCATGACGAACAAGTATCATGTAAGAATAAATTAGAACACTTGGCATATAATCTAGAAGCCAAATATTTAAAGCAGAAAGGAGAACGTGTAAGCTTTTCAAGCGCGCATATCAAACGCGTTAGTCAGTGCGCTTAACAATTTTTAGTTTATTTACAAGATTAGGGTTATCGATAAAAGGATTTCGATTGCCCTGAATCTTTTCAATAATATTATTTCGATAGATTTCTTGTTCGCTCGGCAAATCTTCTTTATTCCATTTAAGTAAAGTTTTTAAAAGCTCGGGCTTAATAGGTAAGCCATAGTGATTATGCATATAAAAAATTGCACGGGCTATATTGCCTCTGGCAATTTCTCTTGGTTCAGTAATATTTTTACTTCTTTCAAAATCACAATCTTCAAAACGTTTTTCTTCACCAGGCAGTTCTCCATAACTTGAATCAAACTTTGTACTTTGTATTTCCCACCAGACAGGGTAGATATTATGCAAATCTGACTCAATGGCTTTAAATTTCTTTGATTCTGATTGATGACAATCTAAACGGTTTTTGCACGTGAGTGTTTCAATAATCCATTGCAAAGGATAGACACGTTCGATTTGAATTCGTCCTTTATCTTCGGTCTCACCATTCTGATTAAATCGAAAGCCACAATAAAGTGACCAACCGCCATTTGCATACAGTTTCTTCCAAAATGCTTTGTATATATCGGTATTATTTTTGGGTTCCGTTAAGTCTTGCTCTGTTTCTTGGCTACTCAACGAAAAAGATGTGAACAATAGTGCTATAAGAATTAGCCGTTTCATAATTATACAGTCATTGAATTATTTTAATTATATCTGGACAAATTATGCAGAAACGTTAATGGTACAGCAATGGATGAATCAGAACTTTTTTTATCATTAGGCCCGAATGAAATTTTAACCATCTTAGAATTGGCCGGTTATGACACGGATGGATGTATAACGGCGTTAAATAGTTATGAAAATCGAGTTTATCGTATTGGTTTGCATGAACAAGCACCAATAGTGGTTAAATTTTATCGACCTAAGCGTTGGAGTGATGAAACAATTCAAGAGGAGCATGTTTATACCCAAGAATTGGTCGAGCAAGAGTTACCTGTGATTGCTCCTATAGTTTCCTCAAATGGAAATACATTATTACATGATGGGGCATATCGATTTGCCGTTTACCCATGTGTTGGTGGAAGACCTCCTGAACTAGATAATTCCGAGCATTTAAAAATGATTGGTCGATTTATTGCTCGCATACATTCAATTGGTGAAACAGACTCTTTCCAGCATCGGCCTGAGATTAGTTTGGAGTCTTATGTCTTACAGGCAAGCGATTATTTAATTACCAATCAGTTTTTACCACCTGAACTTGAATATACCTATAAAACGATTATTGAAGATATTGTACAACGCATAGAAGGTGTATTAACCAATATTGGCGATGTTCAACAACTGAGATTACATGGTGATGCCCACCCGGGAAATATATTATGGTATGACGAAAAGCCGATGATTTTAGACTTCGACGATGCACGGACAGGTCCAGCAATTCAGGATATCTGGATGTTTTTATCAGGTGATAGGCAATACATGACAGCACGGTTATACGATTTTTTAGAAGGATATACTGAGTTTCGACATTTCAATACTAAGGAATTAGGTTTAATTGAAGTATTACGTACCTACAGGCTGATCTATTTTGCTGCATGGATCGCCAGACGTTGGACTGACCCTGCATTTCCTCTAGCATTTCCGCACTTCAATAGCCAAAAATACTGGGAAGAGCATATTTTGAATTTAAGAGAGCAGGCCGCTTTATTAGAAGAGCCTCCATTAGAATGGTTGCCTTAGATGCAGCAACTGGCATAAGCTGTGCACATATAAATGGATAATAATTAATCAAACATATTCATGAGTAGCGTATTAGACAATTCCCCATCAAGAGACATTATTTCTTCTCAAACAGAAAAAAATAAACCGGTTACCTATAACTGGAATTATATTTGGAATGTAGCTAAAGAACATAAGCGAGAAATCTTTCTGGCTAATATGATTGCAATACTGGGTACTATAACCAGTGTGCCTTTACCATTACTGATGCCATTATTGGTTGATGAAGTTCTTTTGAATCAACCAGGTCCAGTTGTTAATACGATAAATAACTACACACCAGAAACGTGGCAGGTTCCTGCTCTGTACATTATTTCCATATTATTTATTACCTTAATTTTGAGGTTAGTATCACTGGTACTGAATGTTTGGCAATCACGGCAATTCACCCTTGTTGCCAAAGATGTGATTTTTCGAATTCGAGCTGCTTTGTTACAACGTTTAGAACGCGTTTCAATGTCTGAATATGAAACCTTGGGTAGCGGTACGGTTTCTTCGTATTTCGTGACGGATTTAGAAACAGTGGATCAATTCGTTGGTACGACCATTAGTAAATTATTAGTTGCTGTTTTAACCATTATTGGTGTGGCTATCATTTTATTATGGATGCATTGGCAGCTTGCGTTATTAATTTTATTTGCTAATCCATTGGTCATTTATTTTACGATGATCTTAGGCAACAAAGTTAAAGAACTTAAAAAAGATGAAAACTCGGCCTTTGCGATTTTTCAACAATCATTAACGGAAACTTTAGAATCTATTCATCAAATACGCGCCAGTAATCGAGAAAAACATTACATTCATCAAATTATCGATCAAGCTAGATCAGTGAAAGATTTCAGTGGTCAGTTTGCCTGGAAGAGTGAAGCAGCGGGCAAACTCAGTTTTGTGATCTTTTTGTTTGGCTTTGATGTGTTTAGAGCTGTTGCCATGTTAATGGTGATTTTTTCAGGGCTCACTATAGGAAAGATGTTTGCTGTGTTTGGATATCTTTGGTTCATGATGGGGCCAGTGCAAGAAGTATTAAATATTCAGTATGCATATTATTCAGCAAAGGCCGCATTAAAACGTATTAATGATCTTATGGAATTAGAAGAAGAGCCTGAGTATCCACATTTTGAAAACCCTTTTGAAGATACAACCACTGTTGGGATAAATATAGAAGACATACATTTTTCATACGGCGATGGACCAGATGTTTTAAGTGGTGTGAATCTTGATATCAATGCTGGAGATAAAGTTGCATTAGTAGGTGCTAGTGGTGGTGGCAAATCTACAATGGTATCGATCTTAATTGGTTTATATTCAGCAAAATCTGGCATGGTTTATTACGGAAATAAACCAGTTAATAAAATAGGTCTTGATGTTGTAAGAGAAAACGTGGCAACCGTTTTACAAAACCCTGCATTGTTTAACGATACAGTAAGAACTAATTTAACTTTGGGCAAAGAGTTTGATGATGAAAAGTTATGGCAAGCCTTAGAGATAGCTCAACTTAAAGAAACAGTTGAAAAAATGGCCGAAGGCCTTGATACGATCGTTGGTCGACAAGGTGTTCGTCTATCGGGCGGACAACGTCAACGTTTAGCGATTGCACGAATGATTCTGAGTGAACCTAAGGTTGTTATATTGGATGAAGCAACGTCTGCTTTAGATGCTGAAACCGAATATCAGTTGCATACTGCATTAAGTGATTTCTTAAAAGAACGTACCACAATTATTGTCGCGCATCGTTTAAGCGCTATAAAACAAGCTGATCGAGTTTATGTGTTTGAATCTGGTCAAGTTAGTGAACAGGGTAGTCATAAAGAATTACTGTCACAAGATGGTCTCTATGCGAAGCTCTATGGCGTAAGGCAGTCGAATAGTTGATATAAACTGATTTAATTCCAAATAATCCGAAACAATTGATGAATAAATAACGATTTCAATTGATTTAATAAGTTTAACGATAATCCTTGCTCAAATTGGTCGACGTTTCTACTTGCTGTAATCATTAATCCAATTGGTCCATCGTTCTTTACATTCTGTACAGGAAATACAGCTGTTGAACGAATCGTGCTTGCTTTTTTACCAAATAAGAATTCCAGATAATCATCCTGTAAGCAATCACACAAAGGCTTATTGTGATTGAATAAGCTGGTAAATAAATTCTGGACTTTAGAATTTGATTTTCTAAAACGTAAACCTCGATAGTCTTCGTATGTTCGTTTATTTACAAAAACAAAATACAGTAAGTAATTCACGCTATAATATTGATTCAGAAATTGATAAAACGAATCATATAGTTTTTCGATTGAATCACATTCAAGAATAATATTTTGTTGTTCTTGAATTACATCGGATAATTGTAAAACTGATTGATGTCGTTGCTGAAAGTATTTTAGTTTATCTTTTAAAATACTATCTTGTTGTCTAAGTTGTTTAACTTGATATTCGATTAGTGAAGGAATGTTAACACCAAGATCATGCGGGATATCTAACTGTTTCAATAACTCAGGTTGATGAGTAAAAAAGTCAGGATGACTTTCAAGGTATTCAATAACCAAGTCTAGATTATCAGAAGGTTTTCTAACAATAGTCATAACATTGCACATAGTTACTATCGATAGAAAATACTATACACAAAAAAACAATCAATGATAATATTGATTTATAAGATTTAGGTGCTACTGGAACGCCTAGCTTTGCTACGCTTTATTGCTGCTTCAATAAACGATTGTTTTTGTTTTAAGTCTTTTTGTTTATCTTTTTCTGCTTGTTTCTTTTCACGTTCTAATTGTTTAATTTCTTCCTTGATGGCAAGACGATTGCTTCTTTTTTCATAACGCGATTTTGCTTGCAGACGGATATGAACTTTATCTTCTGAATAACCGTTGAACCAAGCGGTTTGTTTTTCTGGTGGTTTAACCATATCAATGCAATCAACTGGGCATGGTGCAATACAGAGTTCACAACCCGTACAATATTCATTGATTACAATATGCATTTGTTTAGCCGCACCAATGATGGCATCAACTGGGCAAGCACGAATGCATTTAACACAACCAATGCATTGTTCTTCATCAACCTTTGCTATGAGATAATCTCGTTCAACACCAAATTCAGAGTTTAATGTTAGAACAGGCCTGTTTAATAGGG
This sequence comes from Gammaproteobacteria bacterium, assembly GCA_965243205.1. Taxonomy (GTDB): domain Bacteria; phylum Pseudomonadota; class Gammaproteobacteria; order Eutrophobiales; family Eutrophobiaceae; genus CBDEUK01. Next base: position 438,777 of record CBDEUK010000001.1, on the reverse strand, counting down.
TTGATAAAACGTTTATGGTTTCTTGGCCACCAGGAGGGCATTGATTGATTTCGGCTTCTTGTTTGGATAATGCCTCTGCATAAGGTTTGCATCCATCGTAACCACATTGACCACATTGTGTTTGTGGTAATAATCGTTCGATGTCCTCGACAGTGGCTGCAGTCATTATTTAATTTTCATGCCTGGTTCTGCACCAGAATCAGGATGCATAATAAATAAGTCTTTACCACCTGGGCCTGCAGCTAACACCATGCCTTCTGACATGCCGAAACGCATTTTTCGAGGCGCCAAGTTTGCGACCATCACAGTTAGTTTGCCTATTAAGTCTTCTGGGTTATAAGCCGACTTAATACCTGCAAATACATTTCGCGACTCACCAATATCTAACGTTAATTGCAATAATTTATCGGCACCTTCGACATGTTCTGCGTTGACTATTTTTGCCACACGTAAATCTACTTTCATAAAATCATCAAAGTTAATTTCAGCAGCGATAGGATCACGTTGTAAATGTTCATTCGTCGGAGTTGCTTGAGCAGCTTGTAAATCTTCTTTGCTATCTTCAATCATGGCGTCAATCTTTTCTTGTTCAATACGAGTCATTAATGGTTTAAATTTATTGATAGAATGATTTATCAAAGGTGATTTCACATCATCCCAGCTTAATACTTCAATATTTAAAAATTCTTCTGATTTTTCTGCGATTAAAGGTAAGACAGGTTTTAGATAAGTAACCAGTACTCTAAATAAATTAATACCCATAGAACATATCTGATGTAGCTCCTCATCACGACCTTCTTCTTTGGCAATCACCCATGGTTTATATTCATCGATGTACTGATTCGCTTTATCAGCTAAAGCCATGATGTCACGCATCGCACGGGAAAATTCGCGTTTTTCATAAAGCTCAGCGATTGATTCGCTGGCGGAAGAAAATTCATCGAATAATTGTTGGTTGTGAATTTCAGAACTTAATTGGTTATCAAATCGTTTTTTAATAAACCCTGCGCAACGACTAGCAATATTAATGACCTTACCGACCAAATCTGAATTTACTCTGGCTTGAAAATCTTCTAGGTTCAAATCAATATCATCAACACCAGAACCTAGTTTCCCAGCAAAGTAGTAACGTAAATATTCTGGTTCCAAATGATTTAAGTATGTACGTGCCTTAATAAACGTACCCCGAGACTTAGACATCTTCTGACCATCAACGGTTAAGAAACCATGCGCAAATACGGCGTTTGGTGTTTTAAAGTCACTACCATGTAACATCGCTGGCCAGAATAAAGTATGAAAATAGATAATGTCTTTACCGATAAAATGATAAAGCTCTGTATCACTATCAGGACTTAAATAATCTTCAATGTTTAATCCGTTTTTATCACAGTAATTCTTTAAGCTAGCAAAATAGCCTATCGGTGCATCGAGCCAGACATAAAAATATTTACCAGGTGCATCAGGAATTTCAAAGCCAAAATAGGGCGCATCACGAGAGATATCCCATTCTTGCAATCCTTCTTCAAACCATTCATTGAGTTTATTACTCACCTCGGGTTGTACATGACCACCATTAATCCACTCGTTTAGAAATGATTCAAAATCGGGCAGTTTGAAAAAGTAATGCTCGGATTCTTTTTCAATGGGTATAGCACCAGAAACGGCTGAAACAGGATTAATCAATTCAGTGGGTGAATAGGTTGCACTACAAACTTCACAATTATCACCATATTGATCTTCAGCGCCACAATTAGGACAAGTGCCTTTGATGAATCGATCAGGTAAAAACATCTCTTTTTCAGGATCGAATAATTGAGTGATGGTGCGTTTATTAATATGGCCTTTATCACGCAAGCGAGTATAGATTAATTCCGACAACTCACGGTTTTCTTCAGAATGGGTTTGATGGTAATTATCAAAATTTACAGCAAAGTCAACGAAGTCCGCTTTGTGTTCTTCGTAGATATTGGCGATTAATTGCTCTGGAGTAATACCTTCGTTTTGCGCTTTCAACATGATAGGTGTGCCGTGGTTATCATCGGCACAGACATACAAGCAATCATGGCCATGCATTTTCTGAAAACGTACCCAAATATCGGTTTGAATATATTCAACCAAGTGTCCAATGTGGATGGAACCATTGGCATAAGGCAGGGCACTGGTTACTAAAATCTTTCGCTTTACTTCACTCATCCGAGCATTATCTCATATCTAAAAAAGGACGAAAGGTATCATTTATTTTATTATCTGCATATTGATATCTAAGAATGTACGAATACATTTTTTTTACATTTGATTTACACAAATCTCACCAGAGATTAACCCTAAACTAATACAGTAATCGTTACAGACTATGTTAATTATAAATTTGGAGTGAATCTGAAATGAAACAATTATTAAATACTGTAACGATTATAGGCTTAGCTTTGTTCACTATACTATCCCAACAAAGCTGGGCTGTATTATCCGATAATTCTCAAACCGTTGAATTAAAGGTTGCTGTTGGTCAGCCAGTACTATTAGCAGGACAAGCACAAACGGCTGTGATTAAAGTAGGTTTAACGGGTTTGGATATTGGTGAAGTTGAACACCGTCCACCAATGAATCTTTCTATTGTTTTGGATAAGTCTGGTTCTATGCAAGGTCAGAAAATGCAGCAAGCAAAACAAGCTGCAATCATGGCTGTAGAAAGATTATCAAGCCAAGATATTGTTTCAATCGTTGCTTACGATGATACGGTTGAAGTGGTTTGGCCAGCAACCCGAGTAACGGATAGACGTTCTATCATGAATGCTATTCGTCGTATCGATGCCAACGGCAGTACTGCTCTATTTGCAGGTGTTAGTAAAGGTGCTGGAGAAGTTCGTAAGTTTTTAGAAAAGCAAAATGTGAATCGCGTAATTTTATTATCAGATGGTTTAGCCAATGTAGGGCCAAAGTCACCACATGAGTTAGCACAGCTAGGTATGTCGTTGGGTAAAGAGGGTATTAGTGTTACCACGATAGGTTTAGGTTTAGGCTACAATGAAGACTTAATGACAGACTTGGCAGGTTACAGTGATGGTAATCATAGCTTCGCTGAAAATGCGACTGACTTAGCGCAAATTTTCGATAGAGAATTACAAAATGCTTTATCAGTGGTTGGAAACGAGGCGATCATTACAATCCATTGTCATCAAGATATTAAACCGATTAGAGTCATTGGTCGTGAATCGGATATTTTAGGTCAAACGGTGCGTACCAAAATTGGACAGCTTTATCGTTCACAAGAAAAATATCTTTTATTAGAAGTAGAAGTGCCTGCAGGTAATGATGGCGCTCAACAAAAACTACTTGATGTGGATGTTGCTTATAATGATATTTACCAAGGACGTTCTATTAAAATGAATTCGACGGCTTCTGCTGAGTTTTCAAATTCAAAATCAAAGGTAGAAACCAATACCAATCGCGAAGTAATGGTGTCTGCGGTGGAGCAAATTGCGGTTGAAAAAAACAAAGAGGCGATAAAACTTCGTGACGAAGGTTTTGTTGAAGAGGCTAAGGCTGCTTTAGGCGCTGTAGGTGGTTATCTGTCTTCTAATGCAAGACTTTTAAAATCTGAGAAATTGGAGCAGCAAGCGGCAGAAACTGAAATGGATGCTGAGGAATTGGATGACGCTAATTGGAATATGAAACGTAAACAACTTAAGGAAAAAGAATATCAACGTTCAAAACAGTCGTATAAATAAAATTAATAATTACATTATTCAGCCTGCAAATATTGTAGGCTGATTTTTTATTATGAATAGACGATTTATCTTATTGCTTTTTCTGTTGGTGCTCACGCCAGGTGTATTGCTGTCCTGGTTTGGTTACCGCATGTCGATGCAAGAAAGTTCCATTCAAGAAGTTCGATTGAATAAGCTTGTGATTGAGCAACTAAGAAATTTAGATGAAGATATTCTACGTTACATGATCGAACAACAACAGGAATTGGGTTTGGTCTTAAGTCGGATGGACGGTTTAAATGATTGGCGTACAGTATCAGAAAAATATCCTCTTATACGACAAACATTTTTAATTAATTCAGAGGGTGACCGAGTTTATCCTTCTGAAAACTTAGAATTTACTAAGCAAGAAAAACAATTTATCGAACGCAGTAATATTCTTTGGCAAGGAAATGAATTATACAAAAGTACTTCGATAAATGATTATGAAGAGGAAAAATCTCGTTACTTTTCATCGTTACAACGAAAAGTACTAAAGCCTAGTAAAAACGGTTGGTACAGTTGGTTTTGGGGTAATGGTTTGAATTTAGTATTTTGGATTCAAGCTGCAAATGGAACGACCATTGGCGCTGATTTGGATGTAATGCGAATAAAATCGGATTTGATTTCAATCTTGCCTCACACCTCTTCAGAAATTGAAACAAACGATTTAATTAAATTCATGGATAGTGGTGGTGACTTAATTTATCAGTGGGGGACGTTAAGCGAAAACGACGATTTAAAACCTATTCAGAGATTACCATTGTCTTCTCCATTGAATGGTTGGAGTTTGGAATATTATGTTTCGGATAAAAAAACATTTTTATCGGCACAACAATTTAATGCGCTTGGGATGATCAGTTTGTTTATGTTGTTGTCAGGTTTTTTAGCGATGTATTTATATAAAGAATCCCGTCGAGAAACAGAAAATGCTGCGAGAAGAGTTAATTTTGTGAATCAAGTTTCTCATGAGCTTAAAACACCATTAACAAATATACGAATGTATGCGGAATTGCTAGAGGATAATGTATCGGAAGAGGATTCACAAAATAAACATTATCTAAATGTGATAGTGGCAGAGAGTCAACGACTATCAAGGCTTATTGCAAACGTTTTATCTTTCGGTCGTTACGAGCGAAATAAACTATCCATACAAACTCGTTCAGGCAAGGTAAGCCATATCATTAATAAATGTCTTGATACATTCAGTCCTTCATTAGAACAAAAACAATTTACTATTGTTTATCAAGAACAAGAGTTTCCAGAAGTGATATTTGATCCAGATGTTCTTGAGCAAATATTAAATAATTTAATTAGTAATGTAGAAAAGTATGCCGCTAATGGAAAGTACTTGGAAATTCAACATGAACAAAATAATGAAACAACAATCATTAAGGTAATCGACAAAGGTTCAGGTATACCTAAAAAAGACATGAAAAAAATCTTCCAACCATTTTATCGTGTAAGCGATAAAATTAATGAAGGTGTTGCTGGAACTGGAATTGGTTTGAATCTCGCACGTGAATTAGCACAACTGCATGGAGGTGATGTGTTTTTAAAATCAACTCAGAAAGGTTGTTGTTTTGAAGTAAATTTATCAACGCCTGTTACGGAAACTAAATCATGAAAATACTTATTGCCGAAGATGACCAATATATTCGTGAAGGCTTAAAAACATTACTTGAGTCAGAAGGCTATGATGTCATAGCTGCTGAAGATGGCGAAGAGGCGCTGGCATTATTTTTAGAAGAAATACCTAGTTTTGTAATACTGGATATTATGATGCCAAAGCAAGATGGGTATTCAGTCTGTCGCTCCATTCGAGAGAATAACACTAAAGTACCTGTTATATTTTTGAGTGCAAAATCAGAAGAGATAGACCGTGTGGTTGGTTTGGAACTTGGCGCGGATGATTTTATTGTAAAACCATTCGGGACTCGTGAAGTGATTGCACGTATCAGAGCCATTACTCGTCGTTGTTTAAGTGAAGATGACTCGAACAAAGACAATAGTTTTACAATGAATTCACTCCAGGTAATCCCTAAAGAACTGCGTGCTTATCGAGATACAGAATCTATTGAACTGAGTCTACGTGATATTAAAATTCTACAAACTTTATTTCTAAGACAAGGACAGGTAGTCGATCGTGATACACTCTCGAATGAATGTTGGGGGCATGATTATTTACCCAGTAGTCGGACACTGGATCAACATATTTCCAAACTTAGAAAACGCATCGAAATCGATCCTCAAAATCCGTTAATTATTGCAACAGTGCACGGCGCAGGCTATCGATTCGATTCAAACTAATTCAATTTACATTCAATGCATATAACGGCTTGTGGTATGATACGCCGCCTTCATATGTTATTGAGTTTTAAAAATGCCTGATATTCAAAAACAAGACATCGAAACCGCGCTCGACGGCTATACAGTACCCTTTTTGGAAACAGATTTAGTCTCATCAAAATCCATTAAAGACATTCAGATTGATGGAGGTTCTGTGACTATTGTTTGCGATATGGGTTTCCCAATCAAAAATTATCAGTTGGAAATTCAGCAAGGCATTAAAGATAGCTTGAATGACATAGAAGGTATTTCTACCTTGGATATTCAACTAAACCAAAATATTGCTGCTCGTACAGTACAACGTGGAGTAGATGTCCTTAAAGGCGTTAAGAACACAATTGCCGTTGCGTCAGGTAAAGGTGGGGTGGGTAAGTCTACGACTTCGATTAATCTTGCTTTAGCACTACAAGCTGAGGGTGCGAAAGTTGGCATTTTAGATGCGGATATTTATGGCCCAAGCCAACCACGAATGTTGGGCTATTCAGGAAAACCTGATACCAAAGATGGCAAATCCATGGAGCCGAATGTGAGTTATGGGCTTCAATCGATGTCGATTGGTTACATGATAGATGAAGAAACACCGATGATATGGCGTGGGCCAATGGCAACCAGTGCGTTGGAACAAATGATTCGCGAAACCAATTGGCGTGATATCGATTATTTAATCATTGATTTGCCACCTGGTACAGGTGATATCCAATTAACTTTATCGCAAAAGATTCCTTTAAGCGGCGCGGTGATAGTTACGACGCCACAAGACATTGCCTTGTTGGATGCTCGTAAAGCCCTAAAGATGTTTGAAAAAGTGAATGTGCCAGTATTAGGATTGGTCGAGAATATGAGTACACATATTTGCAGTCAATGCGGTCATGAAGAGCATATTTTTGGTTCTGGTGGCGGTGAAGTGATGAGTAAACAATATGCGGTTGATATGTTAGGTGAATTACCTTTGGATATTCGTATTCGAGAGGGTGTAGATAATGGAAAACCAACGGTCGCATTAGAACCCGAATCAGATATTGCAAAAGCTTATAGTGAAATTGCATTAAAGATGTCTGCAAAATTAGCTTTACAGCAAAAAGATTTTTCAAGTAAGTTTCCAAAGATTGTAATCGAAAATAACTAAATAAAATAAATAACAATGACAATAAAAAGTGATAAATGGATCCGTCGAATGGCGGAGCAAGAAGGGATGATCGAGCCCTTCGAACCAAACCAAATTAAATATGATAATGGCAACCGTTTAATTTCTTATGGTACATCCAGCTATGGTTATGATGTACGTTGCGCAAATCATTTTAAAATTTTTACCAATGTACATTCAGCAACGGTTGATCCAAAAAATTTCGATGAAAAAAGTTTTGTTGATGTAGAAGCCGATTATTGCATTATCCCACCGAATGCATTTGCATTAGCTCATACCGTTGAATACTTCCGTATTCCAAGAAATGTCTTAACCATTTGTTTAGGCAAATCAACCTATGCGCGTTGTGGCATCATTGTAAATGTCACACCGTTAGAACCTGAATGGGAAGGTCATGTTACTTTAGAGTTTTCTAATACCACTAACTTACCAGCAAAGATCTATGCGAATGAAGGCGTTGCACAAATGATCTTTTTAGAATCTGATGAGGTGTGTGAAACCTCATACAAAGATCGTGATGGTAAGTATCAAGGGCAGAAAGGCGTTACTTTGCCAAAGACCTAACATTGTTTTTATAGTTCTTTCTTAATAAAAAAAGCGAAGATGATAGTAATATAAAAGAAGATGGTATTGGTATGGTTGTTGTTACAAGATTACCATTAAAATCTATTGTCGAAGATTTTCCATTTGAATTAAAGGCTCTTTGTGAACCACCACATGGTGCTGATTGTGAATCTAAAGGGAAAATACAGAACAACTCAATTTTATTATTATCTGAACCTAGAGTAAAAACTCCCGAAGCTCCGCCAAAAGTAAAAAAAACAAAAAAAGAATGGTAATGAGCGATATTATCAGGATTGTTAAAAAAACCGCCATCCTTTTCTTGAATTAAACTACCAGATATTAGTTCTGAATAAATATAATCTTGATTCGATGGAATTGATTCTGTGAGGATAGTTGTATCACCTGCATTGCTAATAGTGAAAGCATCTATAGATTGATTGATAGCTATTACTAAATTGATGGGAGAATTTATAGTAACCCCTTGATCTTGTGTGATACCTGCATTATCAGATATGGCATTTATATTACCACTAAAATCAAAATATATGATTTCGGCATTAGCCATAGTACTAAATAGAAGTTGAGAGAAGCATATTAAAAATATACTAACTATATGTTTCATGAATAATTTCCTTATAGAATATATAGTGATTCTATATATTATTTAAATTTTATGACATTGATATTAAATATATTAGATTTTATGTCTACCTGAATCATATTTTGATTATATGATACAGAAAATTTTATTTTCGTGAGCTCGATGAGAAATATTATGGTTAAGAAGAAAAAGCAAAGAGATATTGAAAAATCTTATACGACTTCACAATTCGTTGCTAAGTTAAGACGATTAGCTGATGCTTTAGAAAAAGAAAAACGTTTTAATATCCAAATTGCTGGCGAGAGAATTTACGTGCCTGCAAAAGCGATATTTAATATAGAACACGAACGTGAAGGAAAAAATGAAGAAATTGAATTTCAAATCAAATGGGAAAATGATTAATTAATACTTCTAACCTTCTGGCTCAGTCAGTGGGCCAGAAATAAGATCAAGTTTTGATTTTAATCCTGTAGTATCAATAATTTCTGTTTCTTGTTTATCGAGAACAGGTTCTTCTTTAGAATCACCAAGCTGTTCCTCGGCATCGACTTCTTCAATTTTATCACCATCGTTTTGAATGATAAGTAGTTCAACTCGACGGTTAATTGCACGGTTTTCAGAAGAGTTATTTGGCACGATAGGGTGTGCGGAGCCTTGTCCTTCAACTTTAAATCGACGTTCACTTAATTTACTGTTCTTAAGAATTTCGTGTACCACAGTCACTGCACGAGAAGATGATAATTCCCAATTCGACCGGAATCTTGCAGTATTTATAGGGATGTTATCAGTATGGCCTGAAACAACAATCTTGCCGTTAATAGCATGAAGTGCGATTTTAAGTTTATTAATAACAGGTAAGAAACCTCCTTCAAGTGTAGAAGAACCTGAAGGGAACGAACCTTTTTCTTTAATTCGTATTAGGATTTTATTTTTTTCAGTTTCAACGTCGACTAAACCTTTTTCAATTTCAGGAGCTAATGCTTGTAATAGTTTTTGAGCATCTTCATTAGTTTGTTCATAACTCGGTTGCACAACAACTTCTTTTATTTCTAGTGTTTTTTCAAGCGCTACTATTTCTTCGACTTTATCATCAATGTTCTCAAGTTGGACTTGAGCTTCTTCTAGTATCGCTAATTCCTCTGGGCTTAATTTATCCGCAACACTTTCTGTAAGAGCCTCCATTGTTTGCTCCATTTCAGATACCATTTCCGTAAGCTCTTGTAAGTTCTGTTCCAATTGAACATCGTTTGGTATTAATGAATCAGGCTGTTTTTGAACGGGAGCATCTTCACTGTTATCGTTATCTTGCCCACTACGATTATCATCAGATTCATTTGTTGCATCAGTAAACTCTAAAGTCTGTTTGGTTTCATCAACGGATTGTTGTCTAACTTCAGCGACAGGTGTAGGAGTTGGTTTTCCTGGACTAAACTCTTGAGCAATAACGCTGGTACCTTTAGGCATCTCTTTGACTTTGATATCTCGTTGGACACCAAAGGCCATTTTCATCGAGCCTGCAATTTGTTTGAATTTTAATAAATCCATTTCTGCAAATGATAATAACAACACAAAGAAACACATGAGCAGCGACATTAAGTCGGCAAAGGTCATTACCCAGGCTGGTGCACCACCACCTTCTTCTTTTTTTGGAGGAGCTTCGTCACTCATAAGGTTTTAAATACTTAATTATTCTTCGGTTGGACGTTTAGAACCAGGAAGATACGTCTGTAGCATGCTGGCTATGACTTTTGGGTTTCTACCTTCTTGGATGCCAGTTACGCCATCGATTATCATCGATTTTGTCATGCGTTCTTCGTCACTACGTAGACCAAGTTTTTCAGAAAGAGGAAGAGCAAAGACGTTGGCAATCATTGCTCCGTATAATGTTGTTAACAATGCAACGGCCATAGCAGGACCAATCGATTTTGGATCTTCCATGTTTGATAACATTTGTACTAAACCAATTAAGGTTCCGATCATTCCCATTGCAGGAGCCATATCACCAATGGATTTGAAAATCTTTTTGCCAATGTCATGACGTTCAACGGTTAAGTTCATCTCGCTAATCATCATTTTACGAACTACTTCGGGTTCATGACCATCAACCATCATTTGAATACCCATTTGATAAAACGGAATGCCAGTATCTTTTTCTTCTAATGCTAATAAACCACCTTTACGAGCGGTATCAGCAAGGTCAACAGTAATGTCGATTAACTCTTGTGGGTCTTGGGACTTATTAAAAAAGCCTTTCATCGCCACCCCAACAGCACCAAGGAATTGGGCCAAACTGAATTGCATAAGCACAGCACCAATGGTTCCCCCTCCAACCACTAAGAGTGAAGGAATGTTTACAAATGTCATGACACTGCCACCCATGAAAATAGATGCCATGATGATTCCAAATGCGACTAATAGGCCAACGACTGTTGCGAGATCCACTTTTTACCTCCTAAAACCGACTGTCTCTGCTTTGAGGGACATAAAATTAGAAATTATTTAAATTTAATATCGGTTTTTTTTCAGCAAACTTTACATTTTTATCTAAAAAAATGACTTATTTTACTGATGATAAAAAATACTGGCTCTTTAGTGTTTCAGGAGGTAAGGTTTTGAAAACTCTAATCTATTTCAGGTAAGCTTGTGGATTATTTCCCGATATTTTTAAAATTAACAGACCGAGATTGTTTGGTGGTTGGTGGCGGTGAAGTTGCCTCACGAAAAGTCAATCAGCTACGCAAGGCGGGAGCCTGTATAACTGTCGTAGCGCCAGAAATTTGTGAGCCTCTACAACGTCTAGTTGAACAAGAAGCAATCACTCACTTAGCTGAAAAATATGATTCTTCACACTTAAATTCAAAACAGATTGTAGTGGCCGCAACATCGGATAATCAAGTTAATCAAGAGATTTCACAACAGGCTCAGGCTAAATGTATTCCTGTAAATGTGGTTGATGATCCAGCGCTGTGCAGCTTTATTGTTCCTTCAACAATTGACCGACATCCAGTGCAAATAGCTATTTCAACTGGTGGTGCTTCTCCTGTATTGGCTAGGTTATTACGTTCAAGATTAGAGACTTTTATTCCTTCTGGGTTTGGGCGCTTAGGTGCTTTGATGCGTGATTTTCGCGAACAAGTGAAGCAAAAGTTTCCTAGTATCGATGAGCGAAGACGTTTTTGGGAGCGGATTCTGAATGGCCCTATCACAGAGATGTTTTTAGCTGGACAAGATAAAGCAGGCCTTGATGCTTTACAGAATGAATTAGAACAAGAGATTCCATCTTATGAAAGCAAAGGAGAGGTATATTTGGTAGGTGGTGGGCCAGGCGATCCAGATTTATTAACGTTTCGTGCCTTGCGATTAATTCAACAAGCCGAGGTCGTCATTTATGATCGCTTAGTTTCTAAGGATATAGTGGATTTAGCCCGTCGAGATGCCGATTTTATTTACGTTGGAAAAAAACGCGATCAACATACGGTGCCACAGGAAGAAATAAATGATTTACTGGTTAAGTACGCTTTAGAAGGAAAACGTGTTTTACGCTTAAAAGGTGGTGACCCATTTATTTTCGGCCGAGGTGGGGAAGAAATTGAACAGCTTTCGGAAGCTGGGGTGTCCTTTCAAATTGTTCCAGGAATTACTGCTGCCGCTGCTTGCGCAAGTTATGCCGGTATACCATTAACTCATAGAGATTATGCTCAAAGCTGTATTTTTGTGACAGGACATATGAAAGACGGCGATTTAAATTTAAATTGGCCATCATTGGTCCAGCCAAATCAAACATTAGCCATATACATGGGTGTAGCCGCAGCTGAATCATTATGTAATAAACTAATTGAACATGGTATGTCTAGCTCAACCCCAGTGGCTTTGGTTGAGCGCGGTTCTTTAAATGACCAAAGAGTATTTATCGAGACTATTCAGTCTTTGCCTGGGCGAATAGAACAAGAAAATATCCGACCTCCTAGCCTAATCATTATAGGAGAGGTGGTTGCTTTAAACGAAAAACTGGCCTGGTTTAATGAAAACTCATAAGCCATTGAAAACAATATAATATTTATAAGAATTTAATAGAAAAAGAATTATTACAATTTAATTAAATTGTATAAAAATGCATTACAAATTACTGATAATATGTATAATTGACTTGCCTAACACGATTATCTCTAACGAATGAATATTCCTAAATATTTAGAATGTTCATTATCTAACAGTAAATAATAATATTAATCCGTTCAAAGCTAAGGAAACCATGCTTTGCGCAGATGTTGTTTTGTAGGGGTTTAATAATGAAGCTTAGAGATCCTCTAAGTCGTGATGCTATTAGCAGTATTGCGGGCTTGTTACTTATATTGATATCTTTTTCTTCGTCTGCGGCTTTAGTTGGTCGAGATATAGACGGTGATTCATCCACATATGAAGCTTTCTATGATGATATTTTGGATATTACTTGGTTAGCTGATGCCAATTTAGCCAGTTCCAACAATTTTGGAGTTGGTGGGATCGGTGCTAATGGTGCCATGAATTGGAACGAAGCCATGAATTGGGTTGCTGGAATGAACTCACAAAACTATTTAGGTTTTGATGCATGGCGATTGCCTTCTATTATAGGGTCAAATGGCAGTGAGATATTATTTTTGTTTAGCGAATACTTTGGTAGGACTCCAACTTCGAATTTAACCTCGAATGCTAGCGGATTCAGTTTTGCTTCGATTCCAAGTGCAGGCGAATCAGCTTTTAGTAATATTCAAAACTTAGTTGGGTATTGGTCCGAAGATTCTTCAGGAGCAAGCGCATACGCATTTGCATCAGCGGATCTTAGCCAAGGGTTAATCCCTAAGAATTTTGAGACTTACTTTTATGGTTGGGCTGTCGCCGATGGTGATGCGTTTGGGCGCGCTAATGCGACAGTAGTACCCGTTCCTGCAGCTGTTTGGTTATTCGGTTCAGCAATCTTCGGTTTATTTAGTTTGTCACGAAGAAAATAGTTACTGATTAAACTTCGGTAATACGACTTCTAATTCGTTTCCCCCAAACTCATGTACAGAGTCATAAGCGCGAATTATGACTCTGTCAGTAGGTTCAGAAAATAAAACAGAAATCGTTCGTGTAAAGGGTTGTTCTTTGACATGTGGGTGACGCAGAGGTCTAAATCCTAACACTTTCGTTTTATCCAGATTCAGTATCTCAATTCCTTTTGCGTAATGTTCCCATCCTTCATCATTATGTTTTACAGTGACTTCAAAACGGCAAAAATTATTACTGCATTCTACCTTGCATGATAAGACATCAGCCTCATTTGCTATCACGGGATTTCCAATTACTAAAATGAATAACATTCTAGTGGTACACCGAGTGATTGTCTTAATCACTTTTCGGTTTGAGTTTTAATGAAGCAGAATTTACGCAATAACGTAAGCCTGTTGGGTTAGGACCATCAGAAAAGACGTGACCTAAATGTGAGTCGCAATCACTGCATACAATTTCTGTACGAGTCATACCATGACTTTTGTCAATATTTTCTATAATGTTTTCATCTTGTATCGGTTGAAAAAAACTTGGCCAACCTGAACCAGAATCATATTTAGCGATGGAATCAAATAATTCAGCACCACAACAAGTGCAAGTATAAATACCATCATTTTTACAATTATAATATTCACCAGTAAATGCACGTTCAGTACCTTTCATTCGGCAAATATTAAACTCAGCGTCTGAAAGTTGCTCACGCCACTCTTGTTCGGTTTTTTTAATTTTTATATTCGACATTAAGTAATATTCTTTTTAGCTAAGACCAATGAGAAATAATTGTTAATGGGTTGATAGTGTTGTTCTATATTAAAACCGGCATTACGTAATAAAGTTTCTAATTTATCAAAACTATATTTACAGCTTATTTCCGTTAATATTTTTTCTCCTTGGGAAATTTCAACTTGTTCATTCAAGCGATTAAGGTCGACAGTTTGATCTTTTTTAGAAATTAAATGCATTTCAATTCTATCTAGCATGTCATTAAAATGAGCACTGTGTTCAAATTCATTAATGTTAAAGTTTGCATCTAATTCATGATTAATGACGTTTAGTACATTTAAATTAAATTCTGCAGTAATCCCTTGAGCATCATTATAAGCAGCATTTAATACGGAAGGTTCTTTTTTTCTATCAGCACCAAGTAGGAAAAAATCGCCATCATTCATGGTTTGATATAATTCTTTTAAGAACTGCCCAGCTTTTTCTGGAGTAAAGTTACCAATACTGCCACCTAAAAAAATATATAAATTTTTATTGTGATTTTGGGGGAGATTGCCTAGGCCAGCGTAAAAATCACCCTGCAAAGGTTGTATGTCTAGCCAAGGATATTCTTCATGCAATTCTTGGCTACTTTCAACTAAAATGGATTCGCATACATCGAATGGTAAATAACGACAATAAGTGCCTAATGTCTCGCACGCATTAAAAAGATGGCGGGTTTTTTGTGAATTACCACTGCCTAATTCAATAATCTGGTTAGGTTGAGATTTCGTGATAATATCGATGCAGTATTGATTAAGTAATGAATCTTCAGTGCGTGTGGGATAATATTCTGGAGTATCACATATCTGAGTGAATAAATCTGAACCTCGATCATCATAAAAGTATTTAGGGGATAAGGAGCGAGGTT
This sequence comes from Gammaproteobacteria bacterium, assembly GCA_965243205.1. Lineage (GTDB taxonomy): Bacteria > Pseudomonadota > Gammaproteobacteria > Eutrophobiales > Eutrophobiaceae > CBDEUK01. The sequence continues at coordinate 423,712 of CBDEUK010000001.1, read as the reverse complement.
GATGCAGAAAATTATTCAGAATATCTTCATTCAAACTTGCTATTTGTTGGGTAGGCTCCACGGTTAAACATTCGGCCGGTTTGTTTGTTCTTCGCATGGCTAGTCCATTGATAGATTTGAGTGTGAATTTTTAATTTATACGAGAAAAATTAACATGAACGATTTTACCATGTTAATCATGCCCGATTAAGACAAGAATATAATGACAAAATTCCAAATAATCATTATTAATCCATTGAAAGATTACAGTTATGAATAAGGAAATACTAGCACGCATCGAGCAGGGAAATATCATTATAACCCCCACACAAGGTCTAGCTCACCATTTACATTCTGAGTATGCAGCGCAGCAAATAGAAACGGGTAAGCAATCATGGCCTTCAGCAAATGTTCTTTCTTGGAATATTTGGTTAAATCAATTATGGCAAGAGCAATGTCTTGAGCATGATTCTCCGCCGATATTATTGACAAGGCATCAGTCTCTGCTTTTATGGTCTAAGGTGATTGAGTCATCAAATTATGCAAAACAGTTGTTGCAAATTGATGCAACAGCTCGCCAAGTGCAAGCAGCATATCGTTTATGTAAAGATTGGAACATAGAATCGATTCCAGACGAGTATTTTATTAATCAAGATGTGTTTGCGTTTAAACTTTGGATGGAATCGTATCAGTTAAGATGTAAGGCAAAAAATTGGTTGGATCAAGCGAATGTCATAACGTTCATAGAACATAATTTTAATCCATCACAAACTAAATTTAACAAATACATATTTTATGCATTTGATGATCTAATGCCTAGACAGCAGTCGTTTCTAACGTATTTAAGAAATCAAAATATACAAATTGATTGTTTAAGCCCTTCGAAACAAAATAATTTAACGGAAAAAATAGCTTTCGAAGATGAAACGAAAGAAGTGGATGCTATAGCGGATTGGCTCATTGATTGTTCAAACACACAGCCGAATGCAAAAATAGGAATCATTGTTCCAAATTTGAATTCAAAAAAATCACTTTTTCAAACTGAATTGAGCAAACGGTTATCTATAAAACAATATTTGCATAACTCTGTGCAAAATCAATTTCCTTTTACCATTTCATTAGGCAAAGCATTAACGGATTATTCAATGATAAATATTGCTTTGACTATTTTATCTCTAAACGTATTTAGAATAGATTTAGATCGTTTAAGTTTAGTGCTACGTTCAGTTTTTATTACGGGTTATGAGAGTGAATTAAATCAACGTCACATATTAGATGCAGAGTTAAAAAAACTTGGTCAACCTTCGATACGATTTGAGACGATTATGCATATTCATGAAAGATTGGACGAAGAAAATCAATGTCCGATTATGATTGATAAATTACAACAGTATTTTTCCTTTAAACAGGAAAACCTAAACAGTAAATCGTTAAAAGAATGGCCTTCTATTTTTTCAGAATGTTTAAAGTTTTTTTTATGGCCAGGTGATGAAAAATTAAATTCTGATGATTATCAGACTTGGGAAGCTTGGCAAGACTGTTTAGAAAAATTGGCCTCACTAAATATTATATCTGCTAAATATGATTTTTATTCAGCTTTGAATCTATTAAATCATCTATGTGGTCAAATACAGTTTCAACCGAAAACTGAAGATAAAAATATTTTTATTATGGGTATTGAAGGTGCCAGTGGAATGCAATTTGATTATTGCTGGTTTGCTGATGCACATGACAATGCTTGGCCGCAAAATACAATACCTAATCCATTTTTACCTTATGAATTGCAACGTGAATTAGAAATGCCAGGTTGTACAGCGAATATTAGTTTAAAGTATGCCCAACAGCTAACAGAATCTTTAATTGCTTCAACCAAAAATATTCTATTCAGTTATTCAACTAATGAAAATGATAATGAGTTAAGACCCAGCCCTTTATTAAAAAATATTCCGTTTAAGGAAAATAATATTGACTTAAGAATAGGTTTTGCAGAAAAGTTATATGCAAAACGTAAAATAGAATATATGGAAACGGACGTAGCTCCTGAAATAAAAGCTGATCAATCAATCAACGGTACAGCAGCTTTATTTAAAGATCAGGCAGCATGCTCTTTTAAAGCCTTTGCGAGACATCGTTTGTATGCCGATAGTTTGAATCATGTTGAAATAGGATTAAATGCAATCGATAGAGGTATTCTAATTCATCGGGTGTTACAACTTTTCTGGGAAAAAATTAAACATTCAGACCAATTAAAATATTTATCTGAAAATGTGTTAGATCGGAGAATTAAAGAATCTGTAAATAATAGCCTTGATGAACAAAAACAATTTTTTTCTGATTCCTTAGGAGAACGCTTTATAGAAATCGAACGGGAGCGTCTTTCAAGAGTATTAAAAAATTGGATAGAGATAGAAAGGCAACGAGAAGTATTTACTGTTAATGCAGTAGAAAAAGGCCATCATATTTCATTCCATGGAATTACTTTACATATGCGTATCGATAGGCTCGATCAATTAAAAGATGGTCGTTTAATCATCATTGATTATAAAACAGGAGAAATATCTCCTAATTCATGGTTTGGCGAACGGCCAGAAGACCCTCAATTACCACTCTATGCTATTACGACAGAAGGAGAAGTTGCTGGATTAGCATTTGCTAAATTAAAAATTGGTGATTATCGTTATCTTGGAATATCGGATACAGATGTTCTTATTCCAAAAATAAAAGCTCTACCGCATGAACAATGGCAGCAATGTCTAAAAGATTGGCAATCTAATTTAGCGAGTTTAGCTTTAGAATTTCAAGCAGGCAAAGTGATTGTTGATCCAATGCCAGGTGCTTGCCGTTATTGCGAATTTCCAACTTTATGTAGGATCAATGAACGCATCGATGCTTATTTGGAAGAAGAATGATCGCTGATTTTCAACAACGTCAAGACGCTATAAATCCTGAACAATCATTTATTGTTCAAGCTCCTGCTGGTTCAGGTAAGACTGAATTATTAATTCAACGATATTTAAAATTACTGTCTTTAGTTGAATCTCCCGAAGAAATTATTGCAATTACGTTTACAAAAAAAGCTGCTTCGGAAATGCAAACTCGTGTGTTATCGGCATTAGATAAGGCTCGGCAAAAAATTTCTGCAGTAACAGAACATGAATTATTAACTCAAGAGTTAGCAAGTAAAGTATTAGAACATGATAAACAGTTTGAATGGAATTTGGAAGAAAACCCCAACAGGCTAAGAATTCAGACGATTGATTCATTATGTGCAAACTTATGTTATCAAATGCCTGTGCTAGCACAATTAGGTTCAAGAGCGGAGACGGTTGATGATCCTATATATTTATTTGAGCTCGCAGTTAATAATGTCATTAAGCAATTAGAAAAAGAAAGTTCTTGGTCGAATGATTTAGCTAATTTATTAATTTATTTAGACAATGATATTCCGCGATTAAAAAATCTATTGATCCAAATGTTGTATAAGCGAGATCAATGGATTCGTTATGTGGTGTCAGAGCATGATCGAAATGATATGGAAGCCACATTAAAACATATCATCGAGTCGCATTTAACGAAGTTAGAGCAAAGTTTTCCACAAGAGTTAAGTAACGAGTTATGTGAGTTATTGTCATATGCCGCAGAACAATTATTACAAGCAGATCCAGATAATATCATTAGTCAATGTCATGATATGCGATCTTTACCTAGTTCAAATTGGCAGGATTTAAATAAATGGCAAGCGTTAAGAACGTTATTATTAACCGATAAAGCAGCTTGGCGAGTTCAAGTAACAAAAAAGATAGGTTTTCCCGCACCATCTGAAAAAAAATCAGAAGCTGAATTACGTAAGTCAATGAAAGAAAGAATGCAAAACTTATTACAAGCCTTGCAAGCTCATTCTGAAGTTCAAGCTTTATTAAGTGATTTAGATTATCTTCCTTCAGCAGAATATGAATCCAATGATTGGGAAATCATTGGCGCTATGCTTAATTTATTACGTTTGGCAGAAGCAGAATTACGTTTAGTTTTTTCGGCGCAGAATAAACTCGACTTTACCGCCGTTTCTCAAGCTGCCATAACCGCTTTAGGTGACGACGATGAACCGACTGATTTGGCTTTGTATATCGATCATAAAATAAGCCATTTATTAGTTGATGAGTTTCAAGATATTTCTGTTAGCCAATATGTATTACTTAATCGTTTAATTGCTGGTTGGTCGACAGAAGAAACAAATTCAGTATTTTTAGTTGGTGATCCCATGCAATCAATTTATCGATTTCGTGAAGCTGAAGTTGGTATTTTTATTCAAACATGGCAAGAACAAAGAATTAATCAAATTCAACTAAGGCCATTGCGTTTAGAATTAAATTTTCGTTCTAGTCAGTCGATTGTGAATTGGATAAATTATCATTTCACAAAAATCATGCCTAAACATGATAATGTCAGTGAGAGTGCAGTAAGTTTTAATCCATCAGTAGCAAAAAATATAAGTGGCGATGAGACGGATATTAAATTTCATGCAATGTTAAATCGTTCTGATACTGAAGAAGCAACAAGCATTGTTGAAACAATAAAACAGATTATTCAAACAAACAAAGATGAAAGCATTGCTATTTTAGTACAAAGTCGTTCGCATTTACGTCAAATCATACCGATCTTAAAATCAGAAAACATTGCTTTCAAAGCGGTCGATATCGAACCTTTAGCCAATCAAAGTCATATTTTAGACCTCATGGCACTAACGCAAGCCTATTCGCATTTTGCAGATAAAGTTGCGTGGTTTTCTATCTTGAGAGCACCTTGGTGTGGTTTAAGTTTACATTCAATGACGCAATTATTTAGTTACTCAAAAAATAATACAGTTTGGAATGTTTTACAGGAACAATCAAATATATCTCGGTTGCAAAATGGTGAACAAGTTCGTTTAGAACGATTTATTAGAATTTTTAGAGAACATTTAACTCAGAAACAACGTCGATCGATACATGAAATTATAGAGTCGCTCTGGCTGAAGTTGGGTGGGCCTGCTACTTTAGAAAATGAGCATCATTTGCAAGATGTACAACGATTCTTTTATTTATTAGATGATTATGACAAAGGCGGTGAATTATCAAATATTTCTGAGCTAAACAATGCCGTCAATAAATTATACGCTGGCTCGGATTCCGATGATGCTATACAAGTGCATATTATGAGTATGCATAAATCCAAAGGATTAGAATTTGATCATGTATTGTTACCAGGCTTAGGAAAGAGAACAAATATTTCAAAAGATGAATTAATGAAATGGACAATGGTTTCTGATTTATCGGAGCAGAGAATGATCATGGCTCCAATAAAACAATCTGGTAGTACTCAAAATGCTGTTTATCAATATTTAAAGCAGATTGAGAAAACGAAAAATCATTATGAAGATGCCAGATTATTATATGTAGCAACGACTAGAGCTAAAAATTCTTTACATCTTTATGGCCATGCAAATGCTAAAGAAAACAAAGAGGGTGATATTTATTGTCAAGCCAACAGTAATAGTTTATTGCAACATCTATGGCAATATGCTGAATCTAAATTTGATCAACAACTACAATCGGATAAAAAAATTAATGCGACTGAAGAGATTTTGATGATTGATCAGCGTTTGCGTCGAATAAGTAATGATTGTGTTACTAGAGAATATCAAGATGAAATACTAATAAATACTAACAGTACTGAAATACAACAATTAGAACCTGTCATCGAATACGAATGGGCGAGTGACAATATTAAACATATAGGAACAACAGTTCATCGTTATCTACAGGAAATCGCTATACAAGGGTTAGCGGAGTGGAATAAAGAGAAAATAGAAAAATACAGCAAACATTTTCAAAATTATCTTAAATTATTGGGCGTAGAAGAAAAGGATTTAAACTGGACCAGTCAGCGAGTTCAAGAAGCATTGATGAATGTCGTTTCTGATCCCAAAGGAAAATGGATAATGAGTGAACAACATATTGATGCACAAAATGAATATGCTCTAACGGGTTTATATAATAATTCAATTGTGAATATTAAAATAGATAGGACTTTCATTGATAAGGATGGCATACGTTGGATAATCGATTATAAAACCAGTCGACATGAACAAGCCGATACTGATGATTTTCTCGAACAAGAAAAAATTCGTTATGAAAGCCAATTAAACCGCTACGCGCATATTATGAAACACATGAATTCAAGCGAATCTAATCGAGAAATTCGCCTTGGTTTATATTTTCCATTACTGAGAGGCTGGCGAGAGTGGTCGAACTAATGAGATAATCTTGCGTCATTAAATTGTAATATTTATTTGTTATCCATGACGATAAATAAAAATTTTGGAGTTTAAACTTGGAACTTGTATATAAAAACGAGAAAAAATTATTTTTTATCGCATTAGTCATTTCTTCAATTATATGGCTTGCTCTATTAGCGGTTAGTTTTGGTACCTTGCTTATTTTCTTGCTTATATTTTATATATTGGGTTTGTTTGCACATTCTCAATTTATTTCATATGTGAAGGGCACAGGGGTCAAAATCACACAAGATCAATTTCCTGATTTATACAAAAAACTCATTAATGCGTGTAATACGATTGAACAAGAGACTGTACCTGAAGCCTATTTATTACGCACAGATTTCTTTAACGCTTTAGCAACCAGATTTCTTGGGCGAAATTATATTGTCTTATTTACAGATGTTGTCGATGCATTGGAAGATAAGCCAGGTGCGGTTGATTTTTATATAGGACATGAGTTAGGACATATTAATAGAAAACATTTGCTATGGGGGTGGTTTCTAGCACCAGCTAAATTTTTACCACTATTAGGCAGTGCGCTTTGTCGAGCCGAAGAATATACCTGTGATAGATATGGTGTAGCTTGCTGTGATATTGAGGAAGATATTACTGCGGCTATAGCAACTATAGCGGCAGGTGATACTCGTTGGAAAACGTTAAATACCAAAGCTTATACTCAGCAAGTGAAAGAAACTTCGGGTTTTTGGATGTCATTTAATGAGTTAACCAGTGACTACCCTTGGTTAGTTAAGCGCTTAGTTAACGCTTTGGCTATGAAGCAAGGTAAGGCGATTAAACTTCCTTCACGGAATAAATTTGCATGGTTACTCGCGATGTTTATACCTAGGTTTGGGTTAGGTGCTGGTGGTTTTACTTCCTTGATAATGATAGTTGCATTGATTGGTATCCTTGCTGCGATAGCCATTCCTGCTTATCAAGATTATACATTACGAGTCCAGTATACAGGTTACGTTTATGAAGCAGAGTCATTTAAGCCTGAAGTGGAAAACTACGCTACTATTTACCAGAACTGGCCTGTGAGTATGAAAGATCTTGGGCGTGAAACAGATAAGATCATAGGTCCAGAAAATAAATACAATATTGGAATATATGAAAACGGGATTATAGGCGTGTATGTAGGTAACACAACGGAGGGTGAAGAAAAATTTATTATTATTCAGCCTTACGTCGAAGAAGGCGCTGTTAAATGGGACTGTTATGGTCAGAATATCCCAACCAAATATTTACCGTTATCTTGTAAATAGATTTAGTCAAACAAAGTTTGAATAGACTTAATAGTACGGTCGATTTCGTTATCAGGAATAGAATCTTTTTGCTTGCTAGGAACATCTCTGGATAAGTCGACGACTTTAACACCATCGTTTGCTGTATTTGTTGAACTCACGGTTGGTTCGTTTGAAGGAACATTACTAACTTGAGATTCAGGTGGTCGTTGAGCGGCACGTTGGGCAGCGTAATATTGGCGCTGTTTCCTTTGTAGATGTTCTTTAGCTCGTTTCACGGCATCCAAGTTTGGAGATAAGGTATCAGCCTTGGCTATATTTTCCTTTGCACCATCGAAATTATTTTTTTCAATTTCTCTATAAGCTGCAATCATAAACTTATCCGTTAAAAATAAGATACCATTTTTAGCATCTTCATTAGATACATCTATTGCCAAAACTTTTTGATATTTTTCATAAGCATTATTATTTTCAGGTAAAGTGTATCGTTTAGCTTGAATATCTTTAGCGGCCAAACGAAGTAATATCTCGATTTCTTCTTTTTTATCAGATTTTTGTTTGGCGATTCTTTCTTTTAAGGTGTTAGTTTTTTCTATTTCTTCATCAATTCCGATTGGAGTAGTTTGAATGGTTATTTCTGTTAATGTATTTGGCTCAGTAACTGGTGGAGTCCGTTCTTCTATTATGATTGGATCTGGAATAGTGTTTAATCGTTGAGTAACAGTCTCGCTAATCTCATCATTAGGTTTATTAATTTGATAATAAGTGATAGCAAATACACTTACTAATAACGTAGCTGCGGTAGCATAAGTTATAAATGATTTTATTGATGAATTTTTCTTCTTAACGAAACGGCTTTCAGCAGCAACAGTAGTAGCTTCATGATTTTCAGGTATGGTTTTTTGATAAGTGGTTGCTTCTAATGTTTCTAAATTTTCTGTATTAATATCCAGAGGGCTTTGTAATTCATCTGTATTTTCTTCTGGTAACTCAATAGTATCGAACTCTTCAATCGAGATACCAAATTCGCTTCGCCATTCTTTGATGGTTTGAGGTCTGTTTTGTGCTTTGAATTCGAGGGAATGATCAATTGCATTTAGAAATGATTTAGAATATTTACCTTGGGCAATTTCATAAAGGCTCACATATTCATCTTTACTGACGTGAACAATGCTTTCACTACGTTCCACTGCTTCAATTGGCATTCTGCCAGTAATACATTTATATAATGTAGCGCCTAAAGCATAAATATCTGTCCATGGACCTTGGCGATCACTCTTGCCACTGTATTGTTCAATCGGTGTATAACCAGGAGAAACAAAATTTGTTAGCGTTTTTACTTGTGACTCTTCATCATCATCACTAAGGAAATAATGAGTTTGTCTAGCCGATCCAAAATCCAGTAGTACAGGCGTGTTATCTTCACGGATAAAGATATTTCCTGGTTTGATATCACGATGAATAAAACCTTTTTCATGCATCATTTCGAGGCCATCCATTAGCGGCACTAATAAATTCATCAGTTCTGTTTCTGATAATGATTTTCTGGTTTTTAAAATTTGTTTTAAGCTACGGCCTTGTTCATAACTCATTACCATGTAGGCGGTATTGTTTTCTTCAAATATATTGAAAACTTGAACGAGATTTGGATGTTTGAATTTAGTAAGAGTTCTGGCTTCACTTAAAAAACGTTCTAAACCAGATTTATAATCATTAGTGAGATCACTGGAAATTGGTTCAATATTTAGATCATCCATGCGCATTGAAAACGCACCAGGCATGTATTCTTTAATCGCAACTTTTCTATCCAAATAAATATCATGCGCCAAATAGGTAATACCAAACGCACCTTGGCCAAGTACCCCTTCTATTCGATACCAAAGTAATTCAGTATCAATGGCTAATGCATTGTTGTAGTTGCTATTGTTCATTATCGAGAAACAAATAAATTAAAATACTAATAGTAGTCTATTACACATCATTTTGATAAATAATAATGTATTAACAATCAATTATTATGTAATACATTATATCCTGATAGCGGTTTAATTGAACGATTGCTTGATAAAAAAAATCGGAATCAGCCTGGGGGGGGGTGGCCAATCCCGATCTGCATATTTGCATAGAGAGGTATTGATGTCTTCGGTAATAAGTCTAGTAATTCATGATCAGGATATCTGTGATTATTCTCACAAAATGAGCCGTAAAGGCGTGATTTAAATCACATAAAGTCAACAATTATTTTTTCACTATTAATGTTAGACATAAAAAAGTTAAAAGCTTGGGGCTACTCTTGGGGAGGAGGGATTAAGAGTAACCCCATGCTGTTTCACTACTTCACTACACATGGAAAGCTACACCTATAATTTTAGATAGGATCTATTAAGCGAATATGAATTTCTAGTTGTGACTTGTTTGAAATGGGAACTAGATCACAGTTTATTTATTGCAAGTGATCACTTTGTTATGCGGGTTGAATCAAACTGATGATACTCCAACCGGCTTCAGGTTTAAGTTCTTTTTCAGCAACGTAAAAATGTAATTTTCCTTTAGGATCAATTGCGAATAATTGAATGGAATTGTTTTTATATTTATCTTGAAAATTTGAGTAATCAAAGGTATTACTTAATTGATTCTTTTTAATTTCAGCACCATTGCCTATCCAGTTAGCTAAGGTTCCATAGGTAATATCATTAGAAAATAACTGGAAGCCACGATGACGTGTCGAAACAATATGTTTATCACCAACAATATCTTCACGGCTAGTTTTTACTTCATAAACGCTATTCGAACCAAATTCGTTACGAAAGCGAAGAGCTGCTAATGTATCAAGGTTGGCACGCCCAGATAGCCCCAACATTGAACCTACGCCAACTAAATCTAGATTACGGTCAGCATGTTCAGATATAGGGTTACCAAAATACGTCATTAAGCCTTCCATACGTGCAAGACTGGTATTTTCCCAGTTACTGTCAGTCATGACGACTTTAAATCCTTGTTCTTGAATAGCTTTGCCAATCACTCTTGCGACTTTACCCGCGCCAATGATCAACACTCCTGTTGCAGCAGGTTCACGTACACCTAGCCAGCTAGCAATTTGTTTTGAGGTTAAGCTTTGGATTACGACAGTGCCAATAATGATAAGAAATGTCAGTGGTACTAATAAAGATGCTTCAGGAAACCCCGCTTCTTCAAGTCGAATAGCGAATAATGCAGCGATGGCTGCTGCTACAATACCTCTTGGCCCAACCCAAGAAATCATCATTTTTTCAGCTACGGTTAAGTCCGAGCCAATAGACGAGATCCATACTTTAAGCGGGCGAATGATGAACATAAGCGCTAATAAAATTCCAAACGATCGAAAACCCAGTTGTTGGAATTGTTCAAACTCAATACGTGCAGCCAAAATAATAAATAATCCAGATATGAGTAGAACACTCAATGTCTCTTTAAAATCAAGTATGTCTTCGATATCCGTTTCTTTCATGTTGGCCAGAATAATACCCATAACGGTGACGGCTAATAAGCCTGACTCATGAACAAATAGATCGGAAACAGCATATGCTGCAAAAACCAACGCTAAGGCAAATACATTGCGTAAATACTCAGGTATTAAATGACGTTTTAGAACATAGTTAAGTGCGAGAGCTGCGATTATGCCAACGACAGTGCCGACAAAGATGAGTGTTCCAAACACGATCAGAATATTGCTAAATACGTATTCGTTTTGTTTGGAAATAATGAAGTCAAAAACCAAGACCGCCATTAAAGCGCCAATGGGATCGATGGTAATACCTTCCCAACGCAGGATATTAGCGATTTTTGCATTGGGCCTAACACTTCTTAGAATTGGAACAATCACAGTAGGACCAGTTACGATAACAACTGCGCCAAACAAAAACGATAACTCATATGGAAAATCCAATAAGGCATGAGTGACTAATGCGGTTCCGATCCAGGTAATCAGTGTGCCGATACTGATCATGTTACGCACCACGTAACCCAAGCCTCTAATCTCATCAAATTTTAAGGTCAAACTGCCTTCAAATAAGATGACGGCTACGGAGAGAGACACCATGGGAAATAAAAGATCACCAAATAATTGATCAGGATTTAAAACACCCGTTACTGGCCCTATGAGCATGCCTGTGATCAGTAAGAATAAAATAGCAGGTAAGCGAGCCCACCATGCCAACCACTGGCAGGTGATGCCCAATACGACAATCAGCGAGAGAGAAGAAATTGTGTCCAAGTTAAGTATTTTCTTATTAGATTAGTAAAATAAGTGTACTTGACGTTGATGATTCTGCACAGCTTTACGCATCATTTCCAGAATGATATCGGTATTTTGATCATTTACTTGATTACTAAAATACGAAAAAACCACCAATATTTCTCCTACCGCGATGGCGCCTTGAGTTAAATATTTAAATTCAGAATCGGGTGCTGATTGATCTGAAACTTGAAAATAATAACCATCACCTTGTTTGCCATCTAATAATTTAAGTTCTAATTCATCTTGATCAGAATATTGCAAAATATCAGTACCAACCGATTCTAAATATTTTTTTATGTATTCGGGTTCAGTAATGTTTCTTAAATAACCTTCATCCCAAAGTGGTGAAACCGTTAATTGAAAGTTATGTGGTTTTTCTTGCGGATAAAAAATGATAATAGGTGCTTTTATATCGGCGGGTTCGTAATAAGTGACATTCCATTCTGTTGGAACTTCTAAACTTAACAAACCATGTTCAGGAACAGGGTATTCTCGCGTGGTAAATTCTATTTCCGTTTCAGAAAGTGCGCTTATAGAAAATAAACTAATAAAAACAAAAGGTGAAAAATCTTTTAACCAGTTCATTTATTCATCTGTTGTTTCATGCCATTGGCAAGGTGGATAGTTTTGATAGATAGCCACATAACGCTGCGCGATACGTTTCAAATACTGACGTTGTATGCTGTAGGCCTCACGTTCTTTGAAAACATAATCTTCACAACTTTTATTATCAAATTTACCGCTGATGTCTTGTAGGTAATGTACAAGTTCATGCACGATTAGACTTCGGGTATAAGGATCTTCATTGCCTTTCAATCTATCGTCAATATGAATAGTGCCATTGTTATCGTACCAACCAACGGCATCACATTTCTTTTCAACACCGCCACAAACGGTATTAACAAAATATTCTCGTGGTTCGTAAACAAGCTCAGGTAATGTTTCTGGAAGGCTATATGCCGTTGCTAAATGTACGGTCCAGCTCATCAAAATTTTTACCATATTTGCAGTAGCTGGATCCATACATGACCGTAGTTCGTTATTGTTGGAGTTTTTGAAAAACTAATGTGGCGTTAGTTCCACCAAAGCCGAAACTATTCGACATAACGGCGTTTAATTCAATGTTATCAATTCGGTCTAAGACAATCGGTAAATCTTCTGCAGCATCATCTAAGTTTTCGATGTTTGCAGAAGCAGCAATGAAGTTTTCTTGCATCATTAGAAGGGAAAAGATTGCTTCGTTAACACCTGCACAACCAAGCCCATGCCCTGTTAAGGATTTAGTGGAATTGACTTTAGGCAGTGTATCTTTAAATAACGTTTTAATCGTATTGAGTTCAACCACATCGCCTGCAGGGGTGCTAGTTGCATGGGCGTTAATGTAATCGATATCCACGCCTTCAGGTTTAGCTATTTGCATACAACGAAATGCGCCTTCACCTGATGGTTTAACCATATCAAAACCGTCACTGGTTGCGCCATAACCCGTAATTTCGGCATAAATTTTAGCGCCACGTGCAAGCGCATGCTCTAACTCTTCAACCACAACAATGCCGCCGCCACCAGAGATCACAAAGCCATCTCGGTTAGCATCGAAAGCCCGTGATGCAATTTCAGGTGTTTCGTTGTATTTAGAAGAAAGTGCGCCCATCGCATCAAATAACACACTACTGGTCCAGTGCAATTCTTCGCCACCACCTGCAAAGATAATATCCTGTTTACCCATTTGAATTTGTTCGTAGGCATTGCCAATACAGTGTGCACTAGTAGAACAAGCAGAACTGATAGAGTAATTGATGCCTTTGGTTTTATAGGCAACGGCTAAGCAAGCACTGACAGTACTACTCATGATTCTTGGAACCATGGTTGGGCCGACTTTTTTTGCTCCGCGTTCTCGAACGGTATCGGTGACTTGTAACATGTTATCGGTTGAAGAACCGCCTGAGCCTACGATTAAACCAGTACGAGGATTTGAGACTAAATCATCTGCTAGATTGGCATCTTGTATAGCTTCATTCATAGCGATGGAAGCATAAGCCGCTGCATCGCCCATAAAGCGTTTCATTTTACGATCAACATGCTCGTTGATATCAATATTGATAGGCGCATACACATGCGAACGAAAACCCAGTTCGGCATATTCTTCAGAGCGTTGAACGCCTGATTTACCTGCTTTTAAACTTGCGATAACTTCTTCTTGATTATTTCCAATGCTCGATACAATGCCGAGACCGGTGATGACTACTCGTTTCATATTATAGTTTTAGTTATAGAATTGATTAAAAATCTTCAGTTGATTGAAATAGGCCAACGCGTAAATCCTTTGCAGCGTAAATTTCTTTACCGTCTACTTTCATGACGGCATCGGCCACCCCCATTACTAGCTTGCGTAAAATAACGCGTTTCATAGTAATTTCATAGCTGACTAATTCATTTTTTGGAGTGACTTGGCCGGTAAATTTAACTTCCCCTGAGCCTAGTGCACGGCCTCTGCCTGGTGCTCCCATCCAACCGAGATAAAAGCCAACTAATTGCCACATGGCATCGAGTCCAAGACATCCTGGCATAACCGGGTCATTGGTGAAGTGGCAGTCAAAGAACCATAAGTCAGGTTTTATATCCATTTCAGCGATGATTTGTCCTTTTTGGTGTTCGCCGCCTGTTTCGTTAATTTCTGCGATGCGATCAAACATGAGCATCGGCGGTTGAGGTAACTGAGCATTACCATCACCGAACATTTTGCCAAGACCACAGTCTAGTAATTCATCGTAGGTATAATGAGATTTTCTATCAAATAAATATTGTTTTTCTGGTTGGTTCATACGGTTAGTTTCAAAAACCTGGCAGCGATGGGTTACTGGAAGGTATTTGTTTATTTTTCTTTTGCTGATATAAATTAGGTGCGAAGTATCGCACGGAACAGGAATTCGTCCCAATAAAATGTCACATTTTATTGCTCGAAATTGTTGTTATTTAGGCGTAAAAGACGAAACATGGTGATTTTCTTGACAGCAACCGCTTGCCAAGTAGACTGCCAGCCTAATCATTTATCAAAGGTTTATAGTAAGTATGTCATTCATCCCCGGTCCTCATCTTCGACGAACTAGTGTCGGAGTCAAAGTTGGTTCTGTGACCATTGGTGGTTCAAGTCCTGTGGTTGTGCAATCCATGACCAATACCGATACAGCCGATGCTGTAGCCACAGCCAAACAAATTCAACAGTTAGCTGCAGCTGGTTCTGAACTGGTCAGGATAACGGTGAATAATGAAGAATCTGCCAAACAAGTCGCCCGAATTCGAGATATGTTGGCTGCGACAGGCTGTATGGTGCCAATTGTGGGAGACTTTCATTACAACGGGCATCAATTACTCACAAAATACCCTGAATGTGCTGAGGCATTAGGCAAATATCGAATCAACCCAGGCAATGTTGGGTTTGGTCGTAAAAAAGATTTGCAATTTGGCACCATGATCGAAAAGGCCATTGAGTACGATAAGCCCGTACGTATTGGTGTGAATTGGGGCAGTTTGGACCAAGATTTACTCGCGCAAATGATGGATGAAAATGCGCAATTGGCTGAACCAAAAGAAGCCGAGGATGTTATGCGCGAGGCTTTGATCATGTCCGCATTATCCAGTGCTAAAAAAGCCGAAGAGATTGGCCTTGGCCGCGATAAAATTGTGTTGTCATGTAAAGTCAGTGGTGTACAGAAGTTAATTTCCGTTTACCGAGATTTATCGTCACGCTGTGATTACGCATTACATTTAGGTCTTACCGAAGCGGGCATGGGTTCAAAAGGTATTGTTGCATCCACTGCAGCGATGGGCGTGTTATTACAGGAAGGGATAGGCGATACGATTCGTGTATCTCTAACACCTGAACCAGGCGGTGACCGCGCTAATGAAGTCATTGTTGCACAAGAGATGTTGCAAACGATGGGATTACGATCATTTACCCCATTAGTAACAGCATGCCCAGGATGCGGACGGACGACCAGTACGGTTTTCCAAGAGCTAGCAGATAACATTCAGGCATATGTACGTAGTCAAATGCCAATCTGGCGTGAAAAATACGAAGGCGTTGAAGATATGAATCTTGCGGTAATGGGTTGCGTGGTTAATGGCCCTGGAGAAAGTAAACATGCAGATATTGGTATCAGCCTTCCTGGAACAGGTGAGGCGCCTTCAGCGCCAGTTTTCGTTGATGGCAAAAAAACAGTCACTCTGAAAGGCGATAACATCGCTGCTGAGTTCAAAGAAATCGTTGATAATTACGTAGAACAACGTTACTCAAGTAAATCTGCTACAGCCGATGCTTAATTCAGGAGATAGATTCGTGAAGCAATTTTTATTGATCATACTTTTAGTATTAATGCCAGGTAAATTTGCCTTCGCTGGTTGGGGCGATTTATTAAAAGATGTCTTTGGAGGAGATTCTGAAAGTTCGGGTTCTGCTCTTTCTGCACTCAGTAATTCCGATATGATTGATGGGTTAAAAGAAGCCTTATCGGTTTCAACCAAAAACGCGATCCAATCTTTAGGTAAGACCGATGGTTTCTTTGCTAATAATAAAGTGAAGATCCGAATGCCAGAAAAATTACAATCAATTGAAAGTGGCTTACGTAAAATAGGTCAAGATAAATACGCCGATGAATTCATTCTCACCATGAATCGAGCCGCTGAGCAAGCCATTCCAGAAACCGCTAATATTCTAGGTGATGCTATTAAACAAATGACCTTTGATGATGCGAAAGCAATTGTAAACGGGCCTGATAATGCAGCTACAGAGTATTTTCGTAGCACAGGTGGCAGTCGCTTATTTGAAAAAATGTTACCGATTGTGCAAGCAGCAACCGAAAAAACGGGTGTGACAAATAATTATAAAAATATGATCGATAATCTTGGTTTCATGAAAAATCTAGTCGATACAGAAGCTTTGGATCTTGATAAGTATGTCACCAATAAAACAATGGATGGTTTATTTTCTATTTTGGCAGATGAAGAAAAATTGATTAGGACAAATCCAGCTGCTCGAACAACTGAATTATTAAAGAAGGTTTTTAGGCAGTAAAATTTTTATAGCTTCAAAATTTCTTTTCTTGCACTAAAAGTATGCGATAGTTTACTTCTTTGTTGCATTAAGCAACGTCTAATACAATCATATTAATTAAAAAAAGCCTATATTTATAGATTTATTATTCATCTTTGTTACAATTTTTAGTATCTAAATAATTGTAAATATATTAAGAATTGCCGAAGAGGAATCTTGATGAACCCCACCTTAGAAGAACAAGGGACTAACTCCTTAGCGATTAAAAAAGCATGGGAAGAGTTCGTTGATACAGGACACAGTACACGCTCTACACCGCGACAACTGATTCTAGACAGTTGGCGACAAAGCCGAGACAAAGGCATTGATCCAAATATACAAAGAGCTAGCACTGCCTTAGAGCAAAGTGAACTCGATGAACAAATTAATAATAACGAGTTAGGCATTGTTGGTAAGTCTGTTTTAGAACGGGTTGCCGATTCAACCTTCAATACAAAACACATTATGGTTTTAGCGAACGCTGAAGGTCAGATTTTATATTCCGTTGGTCATAAAGCCGTTCAGGCGGAATTGGAACAAATTAATTTTATGCCAGGTGGTTCTTGGGATATTGATCAAGTTGGACCAAATGGTGTTGGTACTCCTATCGCATTTGATAAACCTGAATTGATTTATGGTAGTGAACATTATTGTGAGGCTTGGCAACCTTGGGCTTGTTATGGATCACCCATTCATAATTTAGCAGGTGATGTGATCGGTGCGATTGATATTACTGGTCCTGCCAATCATCTCTCTATGCAAACGATGTCATTAGCAGTCTCATTAGCACATTCTGTTGAGTCTGAATTGAATGTCATGCGTTTGCAAAAACGTGAACAACTAAGACAACTATATCGAGAGAGAAAATTTCAATTAAGTAATGTTTCGAGTTGTTTAATTGATTCTCTGGGATGCGTTTTAGAGTGTGATCAATCATTAATGAATTTTTTTGCAGGTCAAAATTTATCAAAGATTTCAAAATATAATCTTCAAACAGGGATATGGGATTCCATTGAATCTATTTTACATAAAGGGATAAGCGATGAATTATTGATCAATATCAATGAAAATAAAGAAATAAGATTTATTATTGAACCTATCATGGAGTCAAATGTTTGCTTAGGAGCGATTTTGATTCAAGATAGTTTTTTTGAACATTCAAATTTCATTTCTACCAATCAAACAATTGATTTTAAATCACAAGGTGATCAGATGATCAAAGAGGCGTTGGAGAAAACGAATGGAAACATTTCTAAAGCGGCGCGCATCTTAGGGATTAATCGTACGACGATCTATCGACGACTTAAATTACTGAAGTCAAATTAAAACTATAACTATAAAAAATATTCTATAAACGAGGGAAGGACTTATGTCAGATAAGACTTATAAAGTACCTACATCTATTTCAAATACTGCTCATATAAATGCTGAACAATATAAATCAATGTATGAGCAATCGATTAATGATTCAGATAATTTCTGGGCACAACAGGCTAATGAATTTATTTCTTGGTTTAAAACTTGGGACCAAGTACAGGATTGGGAATTTGGCAAAGATAATGTCGATATTAATTGGTTTAAAGGTGGCAAGCTAAATGTTTCATACAATTGTTTGGATCGACATCTAGATACTCGTGGTGATCAAACAGCCATCATTTGGGAAGGAGATGATCCTGAAGAAGATAAAACAATTACTTACAAAGAGCTTCATGAACAGGTTTGTCGCTTTGCTAATGGTTTAAAATCTCGTGGGGTAAAAAAAGGGGATAGAGTCTGTTTATACATGCCAATGATTCCTGAAGCCTCAGTTGCGATGTTAGCGTGTACCAGAATTGGTGCAGTTCATTCTATTGTGTTTGGAGGTTTTTCTCCTGATGCTTTACGTGACCGCATTAATGACTCTGATTGTCAGGTTGTTATCACCAGCGATTATAGTTTACGTGGTAAAAAACATATTCCTCTTAAAGCCAATGCCGATAAGGGTTTAAGCGGTTGTCCTAATGTCCATACATGTATCGTTGTTCAAAGAACTGGAGATGATGTTGATTGGAACGGTGATAGAGATGTCTGGTATCACGAATTAGTTGATAACGCTTCTACTGATTGTGAGCCTGAAGAAATGGATGCAGAAGATCCATTGTTTATTTTGTATACCTCAGGTTCAACGGGCAAGCCCAAAGGTGTTTTGCATACTACAGGTGGATATCTGCTTTATGCAGCAATGACACATAAATATGTTTTTGATTATCAGGAAGGTGAGATCTATTGGTGTACCGCTGATGTAGGTTGGGTTACTGGGCATTCCTATATTGTTTATGGGCCATTAGCAAACGGCGCGATTAGTTTAATGTTTGAAGGCGTACCAAATTATCCTGATGTCGGCCGTTTCTGGCAGATAGTTGAAAAACATAAGGTGAATTCATTTTACACTGCACCGACTGCAATACGCATGTTAATGGGACAAGGTGATGAATTTGTAGCAAAGCATGATCGCAGTAGCTTACGCATTCTTGGATCGGTAGGTGAGCCCATTAACCCTGAAGCTTGGGAGTGGTATTACAATGTCGTAGGCGATGGCAGATGTCCGATAGTTGATACTTGGTGGCAAACAGAAACAGGTGGTCATTTAATTACGCCTTTGCCTGGAGCGACTGCACTAAAACCTGGATCAGCTACGTTACCATTTTTTGGTGTTGAACCTTGTTTGGTGGACGATAAAGGTAATGAACTTGAAGGAGAAGCTGAAGGTGCTTTATGTATCAAACGTCCTTGGCCAGGCCAGATGCGTACCGTATTTGGCGATCATGAACGTTTCATTGATACGTATTTCAAAATGTTTCCTGGAAAATATTTTTCAGGAGATGGTGCTAGAAGAGACAAAGATGGGTATTATTGGATCACAGGTCGAATAGACGATGTTATTAATGTTTCCGGTCACCGTATGGGGACTGCAGAGGTTGAAAGTGCATTAGTCTTGCATGACACTGTCGCGGAAGCCGCAGTCGTGGGCTATCCTCATGATGTCAAAGGGCAGGGTATCTATGCGTATGTCACGTTAATGGCCGGTACCGATCCATCAGATGAATTAAAGAAAGAATTGGTTAGTCATGTCCGTAAAGAGATTGGACCCATAGCCAGTCCGGATATCATTCAATGGGCTCCTGGTTTACCGAAGACCCGCTCTGGCAAAATTATGCGTCGAATTCTCAGAAAAGTTGCGGCTAATGAATTGGAGAACTTAGGTGATACCAGTACTCTAGCTGATCCTACTGTGGTAGATGAACTCATTGAGAATCGAGCGAATAAATAATAGTAAATACTAACTAATTAGGAGCTCTAATGAATTTAGACCGAGTAGGACCTGGCAAAAATCCGCCAGAAGAGATCAATGTGATCATTGAAATAGCCATCAATGGCGATCCAGTAAAATACGAATTAGATAAAGACACTGGAGCGATGTTCGTTGATCGGTATCTGAATACCTCTATGGTATATCCATGTAACTATGGTTATGTCCCTCACACATTAGCATTGGATGGCGATCCTGTGGATGTACTAATCGCAACCCCTATGCCTATCATTCCTGGTGCCGTTATGCGCTGTAGACCCATTGGTATTTTAGATATGACTGATGAAGCAGGCGATGATGGAAAGGTTCTAGCTGTGCCTATCGATAAGGTGTCTAAATTTAACCGCAATGTGAACAGTTTTCGTGATTTACAGCCAGCCTTATTAGATAAAATTACTCATTTCTTTGAACATTATAAAGATTTAGAACCTGAAAAATGGGTAAAAGTCGATGGTTGGCGTGAGGCGGATGCTGCGAAACAAGAAATCGTTGATTCAATGAAACGATATCAAGATTTACCAGAAAAACCTCATTTCTAATTTACCTTCCTGTATTCATGAATAGTTGACATTGACGTTGAACTAGACTATTGTGCATTGCAATAAGTATTGCAGTGCACAATATTGATTATATAACTTTCATAGCCGGATGTTGGTTGTCGGCTATAAATCTGGGAGATACCCATCATGAATACAACCTTTGAAGAAATCACCAACGCCAGTAAGGCTTCCTACGAAGCAATCCAAAAGCTGACTGATATTAATACAACCACATTAAATGAATTGGCCACTATTCAGATGAACCTTGCCAATATCAGTTTTGAGAGCGGTTTAGCGCAATTCAAATTAGTCAGTAATATTAAAGACTATAATGAATTTATTAGTGCCGAAGCTCAGTTTGCTAGCGAAGTACAAGATAAAGTGATTAAGATTGCAGAACAAGCAAGTGCAGTCATTAGTTCTTCACAAGATGAAGTAACAAATTGGTTCAGTAATGAATTACCTAAAATGACTGAATTTGATTCTGTGATTCCAGAAGAACCAAAGAAACCAGTGACTAAACGTAAAGTTTCAAAAGCTAAGACCAAAGCAAAATCTAAAGCCAGTTAACAGTAAGTAAGATTAGTTATTTTCGATTAATCTGAATAGTTTGGTATCTTTGAATATTCAGACTATTGTTATACAAGGGATTTAAATACAATTAAAAAAATATAAAGCATTGGCAACATGAATAAATTTTTTAATCAAGATTGGAATTCAATGAATTGGTCAGATCTACAAAAACAATACATTGAATCAGTAAACAGCTTCATTTCTGGTCAAAGTAAACCGCAAAACCCATGGGAACAGGCGATGAATTATTGGTGGAAATCCAATGATGTTTCTATGCCTATGGATCAATTCGAAGTCTTTAATAAAGTCATGAATCAAGGCAAGTCTTTTTATTTCCTTGGAGAACAGTTATCAACTTTATTAGAGTTACTTTCTTCTCAAAAGAAAACCAAAAAAAATTGGATGAATATGCTTGAACAACAAATTGAAGTGATGAAGCAAGCATATAACGAGCAGTCAAATTATTTTCAAGATGGTTTGCTTTCTGAATGGAAGATTAATCAAGAAGCATTGAAGTCGTCAGTTAACTTTATTCCTGGTTTTGAAAAAATATTGGATGAAAGTGTTAGTGATTCTGAGATTCAAGACTATATTGAAAAATATCTTTCGATGCCTGGTCTTGGCCTAAATAGAGAATTACAGGAAAAAATTCAACACACTGTTTTATCATTTAAACGATTTCAGGAAACTAATAAACAATATAACGATGCAATGGCACAAGTTGCCTCGAGTGGTTTAGATTTATTAAAAGATAAACTGATTGTTTTAGCTCAGAACAAAGAAAAAATTGAATCATTAAGAGCTGCCTATGATTTATGGGTTGATTGTAACGAAGAAGCTTACGGCGAATATGTTCTTGGTGAAGAGTATTCACTGTTATATGGAAATGTTGTCAATGCCTTAATGGCCTTTAAAAAAGACAGTGCTGAACTTATGAATGAAGTTTATAGCACCTACAACATGACATCTAAAAATGAGTTTGATGAATTAGCAAAAGAACAACATCAACTAAAACAAAAACTGAAAAGAGCAGAACAAAAAAATATACAAGAACAACAGAAAGTCAATAAACTTGAAAAAGAAATTCAAGAACTTCGTGATCTGGTTTTAAACAAAAAGGTGACTAATACATCTTCTGTTACAGCTAGGAAAAAAAAGAAGAAAGCAAAAACTAAAGTCAAAAGCCCAAATTTAGCTGAGAAAAAAACAACGGCTCGAAAAAAGACGGTAAGTAAAAAAAAAGTAAGAAAATCTACTCGCCAAACTAGTCCGAATACTAATAACAATGTGATTGAAATAAAATTTTAAAGAACTGTTACCATGAATCCATTTAAGTTTACACCAGAAGATATTCAAGAAGAGGTTTTAGAATTTAATACTAAATTAGCTCAAAGTATTGATACCTTATCTGATTTAAATGAAATTGATGTCGGTGTTTCTGAGAAAGAGGCGGTCTATTCAGAAGATAAAATTGTTTTATATCATTATAAATCACGTACTAAATCGCAGCATAAGGTTCCATTGCTTGTGGTTTATGCGCTGGTGAATCGTCCCTATATGGCTGATTTACAAGATGGACGTTCAATGATTCAAGGACTTTTAGATGCAGGTTTAGATGTTTATTTAATTGATTGGGGTTACCCAGATAGTTCTGATCGATATTTGGACCTTAATGATTATATCAATGGTTATATTAATAATTGTGTCGATTTTATTCGACAAGAACATAACCTTAAAAAAATAAATTTATTAGGTATCTGTCAAGGTGGTGCCTTTAGCTTATGTTATTCATCCTTACATACAGATAAAGTAAAAAACCTTATTACAACAGTGACACCTGTTGATTTTCATACCAAAGATGATCTCTTGAGTAATATGGTACGCCATGTTGATATCGACTTAATTGTTGATTCAATGGGTAATGTGCCTGGTGAATTATTAAATTCAACTTTTTTATCGCTAAAGCCGTTTCGCTTAATCGGTCAAAAGTATGTTGACGTTGTGAATATTCTTAATGACTCTGATAAAGCCATGAATTTTATGCGTATGGAAAAATGGATTTTTGATAGTCCTGATCAAGCTGGAGAAGCCTATAAACAGTTCATAAAACAGTTCTATCAGCAAAATGGTTTAGTCAAAGGTACTGTTAAAATTGGTGAAGATACAGTTGATTTAGCCAATTTAAAAATGCCTATCTTAAATATTTATGCAGCGGATGATCATCTTGTGCCGCCAGATTCATCTAAAGCATTGGAGGGTTGTGTAGGTACTAAGGACTACACAGCATTAGAATTTCCAGGTGGTCATATTGGTATCTATGTTAGTGGTAAAGCACAAAAGATGATTCCGCCCACAGTAGGTGATTGGTTATCTAAACGTTAGAGAAAAATTGAATTTATTGATTTTGTATCGATAGTTGTTCTACCCAAATCAATTCACATGCACCATCGCCAGTATCGTTACGAGTTAACGAACTTTGCCATCTAAAACCGTCACTAGAATTAACTCTTATAAGTTTTCCTTGCAGCGTTATCAAATCACCTTTACGAACTTTTTTTAAGGTTGAATGAATTGCATCTGTTGAAGGAACCATATGCATATTAGCACTTGATGTTTCTATCTCTCTTCTAGGAATTGGAAAATCTTTAGAGTTCCAACGGTACCAGCGACCTGATTGTCGTATAGAAATTTTTTCTATCACAGCTTCATCTGACATGTTCTTCCAACCGAGTGCTAAATCAACAGGTGATAAATCGGCTTCTCTACCTAAAGAATAATTTTCTTTCGATAATACTTTTGCCTCTAAGGAAAAATCGGCTAACGGTGTAATTTGATAGCCTTCAAAGTTAAATGGCTTTGCGTTCTTAATGGAATCTTGTTTGGGGACTTCTGGTGCTTTAACCCCTGGTCCAAGAGAAGTAACTCTAGATTGTTCTATTTGCCAAAATGCTAGAAGGATTAAAGCGATTATGAAAAAATTTTTCATTTATTGTCTAAACTTAATCTATTTAGTAAATAATTGTTCATCGATATTTTTGAATGCTTTAAATTCTAAAGCATTACCACTAGGATCATAAAAGAACACAATGGCTTGTTCTCCTACCTGGCCTTGAAAGCGAATACTTGGTTTTATAATAAATTCACAATCAATGCTTTCTAATTTTGTGCAAAAATCTTTCCATTGTGCTATTTCCATTACTACACCAAAATGTGGAATAGGTACTTGTTCGTTATCTACAGGGTTATGAATTCTATTTACTTTTCCAGTTTTTCCAATGGTATCGTCTAGGTGAGTAACAAGTTGATGGCCAAAACAATTAAAATCGATCCATTTTCCGGCTGATCGTCCCTCAGGAAAACCGAGTTTGTTGCCGTAGAATTCACGAGCTTCATCAATATCACGTACTGGTATGGCTAAATGAAACGGTGTCAGTGAATTCATGTTATCAAGTTTAATGTTATTACAAATAAAAAACCCATAATCATGAATGATTATGGGTTTTGAATAAATGAAAAATAAATGCGTTTATTAACCAGTATATAAGCCACCATTTACTGAAATTTCAGAGCCAGTGATATAAGCACTGGTTTTTGATGATAGAAACGAAACGGTATCAGCTACTTCACTTGGTTTAGCCAAACGACCGACTGGTATTTTAGAGATAATTCCATCTAAGATTTCTTTAGGAATGGCTTCAACCATACTAGTACCAACGTAGCCTGGGCAAACTGTGTTTACGGTAATACCAGTTTCAGCTAATTCAATTGCTAAAGAACGGCTGAAACCAATCATGCCGGCTTTTGCGGCTGAGTAATTGGTTTGACCAAACTGGCCTTTTTGACCGTTAACTGAAGAAATATTAACGATACGACCATATTTACGTTTTAACATACCATCGAGAAAACTTTTTGTTACGTTAAATACACTGTCTAAATTGGTTTCAATTACCTTATGCCATTGTGTAGTTTCCATCTTACGCAAGGTCGCGTCTTGAGTAATGCCTGCACAGTTAACTAAGATATCGATATGACCAAAGTCTTTATTCATCTTTCTAGCAACTTTTTTACACATATCAAAATCAGTTACATCTAATTCAACAATTTCAAATAAGTAGCCTTTAGTAGCATACTCTTGTTGCCATTCTTTAGCGCGTTCTTCTTCTGGTTTGATATAAGTAGCAATAACTTGGTTACCATCATCGTACAAACGCTCGCAGATCGCGGTACCGATACCACCAACACCACCAGTTACAATAGCGATATGCCCTGTGTGTTGTGTCTGTAGGCTTGTCGCACTATCAGTTGTTGGTTTGAAGTAAAAGTTATTGGCATTTGGCATGAAATATTTCATTGACTCGTTATGGGTCTCTTGTGCCATGTTAAATGCTGTTTGAGTTGCATCCGCAAATTGATTGACGGTACCGAAGAAAGTATCCATGGTATCAAACCATTGGTTGTACATTTTTTCTTGAGCCTTTTTTAAATCATCATTATTAAAATATGGTATTTGTGAAAAATCGTTACCATTTTTACTCATAATATAATCCTCGTAATCTTCTCGCAGGCTTTTGCAGAGTTGTTAGTCTTTTTTCTTTGTATTAAAACCGGTTGCATCAAAAAAACTCTTTTGCATTTGAGTCCATAACTCAATGTTTTTCTTCGTTAGGTCTGCTATAGATTCTAACGGAGTGCCATCCACTGCTGATTCAAATTGTTTTTGAAGAGCTTCTTGTTGTTCAGCGAATAAACCTAGGCTTTGGTTGAGATAATCAGAAGCCATACCTTGCATTGAATCACCATAAAAACGAATTATCTTCGTTAAGCTTTCAGTGGAGAAGATAGGTTCTCCACCATGCTCTTGTTCCGCGATGATTTGTAGCAATACGCTACGCGTTAGATCTTCTTCCGATTTAACATCAATAACTTTGAAATCGATTCCTTCAAGCACTAGGTTTTTGAGGTTTTCCATCGTGATGTATTTACTGATTTCCGTATCATACAAACGACGGTTAGGATATTTTTTTATAATTCTTACCTTGCTCATGTTTCTAAACCTTTGATTAAGAAATAATAATTTATATTGAACTCATTACATCATATGTTGGCCACCGTTCGCAGCAATATCTGCGCCGGTGATAAAACCCGCATGTTCAGAGCATAAGAAATCACAAATGGCAGCAATTTCGTCTGGTCGACCTAAACGTGCTACTGGGATTTGACCAATAATTTGCTCACGAATCTTTTCGGGAACCGCCATTACCATTTCAGTCGCGATATAACCAGGTGATACTGTATTGACGGTAACGCCCTTACGTGCAACTTCTTGAGCTAAAGCCATGGTGAAACCATGCATACCTGCTTTGGAAGCTGCGTAATTGGTTTGTCCTAACTGACCTTTTTGGCCGTTGATAGAAGAGATATTTATGATTCTACCAAAGCCGCGATTAGTCATGCCTTCAACTGCATTTCGGCAAATATTAAATAAGCTATCAAGATTGATATCCAATACGGTATCCCATTGCTCCTTCGACATTTTCTTCAATGTAGTATCTTGAGTTACGCCTGCATTATTTACAATAATATCGAGAGGCCCTAAATCCGCTTCGATGTTTTCAATAAGCTCTTTACAGCCGTCAAAATCAGTAACATCAACTTGATAAATAGCAATGTCTAGACCTTTCTTTTTCATTTCTTTTTGATAAGCAATAGCTTTATCTTTATTTCGATAGTTAGTAGCCACTTTCGCGCCAGAGCTAGCTAATTGCTCGCAAATAGCCGCTCCAATGCCACCAGTCCCACCAGTGACAAGTGCTACCTTATCCGTTAAATCAGTTTTCATTATGTTTTCCTCGAGTTCTTATTTTTCTACAGCTAATGCCACACCCTGACCACCACCAATACATAGGGTTGCTAAACCTTTTTTAGCATCGCTTCGATTCATTTCATGTAAAAGAGTGACCAATACCCTGCATCCAGAAGCACCAATAGGATGCCCAATAGCAATAGCTCCACCATTAACATTTACTTTGCTTGTATCCCAATCCATGCCTTTATTCACTGAAATGGCTTGGCAAGCAAATGCTTCATTGGCTTCTATTAGATCTAATTCGTCTTTGTCCCAGCCAGCTTTTTCCAAACATTTAGTCGAAGCTGGAATAGGCCCAGTACCCATTATTTTTGGATCAACGCCAGCACTTGCGTACGCTTTGACTGTGGCTAATGGAGTTAAGCCAAGTTCTTTAGCTTTGGATTCTGACATGACAATAACTGCAGCAGCACCATCATTAATTCCAGAGGCATTAGCGGCGGTTACTGTTCCTTCTTTATCAAAAGCTGGACGCATTTTGCCAAGGCCTTCCGCAGTTACGCCATCTCGAGGAAATTCATCTTTATCAACAATAATAGGGTCGCCTTTGCGTTGAGGAATTTCGACAGGGATGATTTCATCAACAAACTTTCCAGCATTTCTTGCGGCTTCGCATTTTTGCTGGGTAGCGGCTGCAAATTCGTCTTGTTCTTGTCGTGAAATATCATATTCTTTTGCAACATTTTCAGCAGTAATGCCCATGTGATAATTGTTGAAGGCATCCCAAAGGCCATCAACAATCATAGAATCTTGCAGTTTCCAATCACCCATCTTAGTACCGTTACGTGACTTAGGCAGTACATGAGGTGATAGACTCATATTTTCCTGCCCGCCTGCGATAATAATTTCGGCATCACCACATTTAATGGCTTGAGCAGCTAGATGGATAGTTTTTAAACCGCTACCACAAACTTTATTAATCGTCATAGATGGAACACTTTCAGGTAAGCCGGCGGCAATAGCTGTTTGTCTTGCTGGGTTTTGCCCACTACCAGCAGTTAATACTTGGCCAAGGATTACTTCATCAATTTGTTCTGGTTTTATATTTGTTTTATCTAATAATGCAGCAATGACTTTAGCCCCAAGTTGAGGTGCTGGAACAGATGATAAAGCACCACCAAAATTCCCAATAGGGGTTCTGCCTGCTGCAACAATTACGACGTTTTCTGACATGGATATTCATCTCCCAAATTTATGTTTTGATTGTCAAATAACCATCGCTAATCTAAGAACAGATAAGAAAAGGAAGGATTTTATTTACGTTGCACTGCACAAAAATAGAATCTTAGCAGAAAGTTTTTGCTGATTCTAGCGTTCTGTGGCATTTCTCAACATATTTTTAAGAGTTCTATAGATGGATTCTTCGATCATCGGCTGCTAACGCTGCTTCGTGGATGGCTTCAGCTAGGGTTGGATGAGCATGAATCGTAAGTGCAATATCTTCGGCAGAACCATCAAATTCCATAACCGTAACCGCTTCAGTGATAAGTTCAGATGCGTTTGGACCTACGATATGAATACCTAGGATTCGATCAGTCTTTGTATCGGCTAGTACTTTTACTAGGCCTTGAGTTTCAGCCATAGCCCTAGCACGACCGCTGGCCGAGAAAGGAAAGTCACCCGACTTGTATTCAATATTATCGGCTATTAATTCTTGCTCGGTTTTGCCGACCCAGGCCACTTCTGGCCAGGTATAAATAACCCACGGTATTGTATTGTGATTTAGATGTCTGACTTTGCCTGAGATAATTTCAGCAACTGCGATACCTTCTTCAGACGCTTTGTGGGCTAACATAGGTCCTGCTACAACATCGCCAATGGCATAAACGTTAGGTAAAGAAGTTTTAAAATTTTCATCGATTTCAATTCGACCACGATCATCGAGCTTTAAACCAGCTTCATTTGCTCCTAAGCCATCGGTATTAGGAGAACGGCCTACTGCTACGATGACTTTGTCAAATTCGATGGTTTGTGATTCGCCATTTTGTTCAAATTCAATGGTCACTACTTCATCGTTGCTGACGGTATTCGTAACTTTAGCACCAAGTAAGATCTTAAGGCCTTGTTTACGAAGAATCTTTTGAGTTTCGGCAGCTATGTCTTTATCCGCAGTTGGCAAGAAGCTTTCGGTCGCTTCAAGAACTGTCACTTCAGAGCCTAAGCGTTTCCAAACACTACCAAGCTCTAAACCAATTACTCCAGCACCAATCACTCCGAGTCTTTCTGGTACTTTATCGAACGAAAGAGCACCTGTTGAATCTACAATTCGATCTTGGTCAACATTGGCAACTGGGATCACAGTTGGTCTAGAACCTGTGGCAATAATGATATTGCTTGCAGTAACAGTTTCTTTTTCACCATCAGCCGTTACAGGCGTAATTTCAATTTGGTTATGACTAATTAGTTTACCGCTACCTTGTAGCCAATCGATATTATTCTTTTGAAACAGGCCTGCGATGCCTTGAGTGAGCATATGCACAACGCGATCTTTTCGTTGCATCATTTTTTCAACATTAATTGAAACATTGTTAGCCGTGATGCCATGTTGTTGAGCATCTTTTTGCATGCTTTTAAAAAGGTGAGATGAATCTAAAAGTGCCTTTGAAGGTATGCATCCAACATTTAAACAAGTACCGCCTAATGAGGGCATATTATTTGGGTTTAACCAGCGTTCAATACATGCGGTTTTAAAACCAAGTTGTGCTGCTCGAATAGCTGCAACATAACCGCCTGGGCCGGCACCGATAACAATAACGTCGTAATTTTTCATAAGTTTATATTTGTAGTAGTAATCTTGTTGGATCTTCTAGTTGGTCTTTAATCGCGACTAAAAATTGTACTGCTTCGCGTCCATCAATAATTCTGTGATCATAAGATAGTGCTAAATACATCATGGGTCGAATCACAACTTGATTATTCTCTGCTATCGGCCGATCTTCAATTTTATGCATACCGAGTATTGCACTTTGTGGAGGGTTAAGAATAGGAGTGGATAGTAACGATCCGAATACACCACCATTTGTTATAGTGAAAGTCCCTCCTTGCATATCTTGTATATCCAGTTGCCCATTCTGTGCATTATCACCATATTGCCGAATTTCTGTTTCAATTTGGGCTAAATTTTTTTCATCTGCGTTACGTACGATAGGAACGAATAATCCTTTGGGAGAACTGACAGCGATGCCAATATCATAATAGTTATGGTAAACGATATCAGTTCCATCTACTGAAGCATTCAATACAGGAAATTTTTTTAATGCTTCAATAACGGCTTTGGTAAAAAAAGACATGAAACCAAGTTTTACACCATGCGCTTGTTCAAACTCATCTTTATAGCGTTTGCGTAAATCCATTACAGGCTGCATGTTGACTTCATTGAATGTAGTTAAGATAGCATTTTCTTGCTGAGCGTTTAATAGTCGCTCTGCTATCCGTTGTCGTAAACGATTCATTGGAACTCGATGTTCTGCCTCATCGTTAACATTGTGAGTTATGGTCGTAGTATTAATTGGTTGAACAGTTTCAGAGTTTTCCAGGCTTTTATCGACAGCAGTAAAAGCTAACGTTGAGTCAAAGTCTTTTGACTGTTCTAATTTATTTTCTGAAACATGATCGATGATATTTGATTTAGTGATACGATCTTTTTCATGATCGACACGAGTTAAATCAACATTAAAGTTTTCGGCCATATTTCGCACAGCAGGACTAAGTTTAATATCTTGAAAATTTGGTGAATCTTCATGCGCATTAAGATCCACAACTTGTGATTCATCAAGAACAGGAAGTTCTGTCTGTTTTAGTTGTAATTCATCCTCTTGTTGTAATCCTGAACTATTGGGATTAATGCGAGCAATGATTTCATCACTGGAAACATCCATACCATCTTCCTTCAGTATTTCTTCTAAAACGCCATCTTCAGGAGCAGTAATTTCTAATGTAACTTTATCGGTTTCTATATCAATAAGATTTTGGCCACGTTTAATTACTTCGCCAGGTTTTTTATGCCAGTTAACTAAGGTTGCCTCCGAAACTGACTCGGCAAGCATTGGAACTTTAATGTCTATTAACACTGAAAAAGAATCTCCTAAAGTTTATAAAAGCATAGTTTAATTATGTTTGTAAAATACTCTTTTTATGGGTGACTTCAAGCTTATCTAACTCTAATGCATCGGCAATTAGTTGGCGTTGTTGTTCGAGATGCATCGCCATTGTCCCTGCTGCAGGTGAAGCTGAATATTGTCTACCTGCATAACCAAATTGATGATGATCATCCAAAACACCAATCATGGTTCTACGAGATTGCATATAGTACCAACTGCCTTGGTTTTTAGGTTCTTCTTGAACCCAGACAACTTCTTTTAAATTTGGATAATTTTGTATCACACATCGTACTGCCTCCGCTGGGAATGGAAATAGTTGTTCAATACGAGCAATAGCGACATTAAGTAACTCGTTTTCACGACGAGCTTTTAACAAATCATAATAAACTTTACCGGTACAAAATAAGAGGCGGCAAACTTTATTTGGATCCAAATCATCTTGTTCATTGATGACCAACTGGAATTCACCGTCTGTTAGTTCATCAATATGAGAACAGGAAAGTTTATTGCGTAATAAGCTTTTTGGACTCATCACAATTAACGGTTTTCGATAAGGCCTTATCATTTGACGACGTAACATATGAAACATTTGTGCAGCAGTACTTGGAATGCAAATTTGCATGTTTTCTTGCGCGCATAATTGTAAGAAACGTTCTAATCTTGCTGATGAATGTTCGGGACCTTGACCATCATAACCATGGGGTAGGAGAACGGTTAATCCACAATAGCGATCCCATTTGGCTTCACAGGAGCTAATGAATTGATCAAATACTACTTGGGCGCCATTAGCGAAGTCGCCAAATTGCGCTTCCCAAATCACTAATGTTTCAGGTGCAGAACTGCTATAGCCAAATTCATATGCTAAGACTGCTTCCTCAGACAAAGTAGAATCAATCACCATGAATTGTGGTTGTTCAGGCTTCATATGCTGAAGTGGTACGTAACTTTCACCGTTAGCTTGATTATGTATGACAGAATGACGATGAAAAAAAGTACCACGAGAGCTATCTTGCCCTGAGATCCGAATTGCATAACCACGATCGATCAAGCTGCCATAAGCCATCATTTCAGCAAAACCCCAATCAAAAGGAATCTCACCCTGCGCCATTTTTTTACGACCAGTTAGAATTTTTTCTACTGCAGGATGTAATTGATAACCTTCTGGTGTAGTCGTAATGATTGAGGTTATTTCATCGATTAAGCCTTGTGAAATCGTCGTAACGACATCCATATTCCAATTTTGATTTTTGTAACGGTCGTAATTGATCAAATAATTGGATTGGAATTCATTGAGTTTCGGAGCTGAAACGGTTTCATTGTTCTCTAATGATTTGATGTAATCAATTTCCATCTGCTCGAGATTGACTCGAGTAATGACATTATCATTGATCAATTTTGCAGCATATTTATCGCGAACGCCTGGGTGTTTACGAATACTTTTATACATCATGGGTTGAGTCGTGGCAGGTTCGTCAGCTTCACTATGACCGTGTTTGCGGTAACAGATCATGTCGATCACGATATCTTTTTTGAATTC
The DNA here is from genome assembly GCA_965243205.1 of Gammaproteobacteria bacterium. Taxonomy (GTDB): domain Bacteria; phylum Pseudomonadota; class Gammaproteobacteria; order Eutrophobiales; family Eutrophobiaceae; genus CBDEUK01. Next base: position 390,844 of record CBDEUK010000001.1, on the reverse strand, counting down.
TTTTCGATAATCAACCGCAAGCTTAGTTAGAAATACTACAGCTTCAGGATCGTCGCCATTCACATGAAAAATAGGCGCTTGTACCATCTTTGCAACATCGGTGCAGTATAATGTCGAACGGGAATCTAATGGGTCACTGGTGGTGAAACCAATTTGGTTATTGATAATAATGTGTATAGTGCCGCCAGTTTTATAACCGCGAGTCTGCGATAAGTTAAACGTTTCCATGACTACACCTTGTCCAGCAAATGCAGCATCGCCATGGATCAAAATAGGTAAAACTTCTTTATGTTCAATATCTTCTCTTCGATCTTGTCTAGCTCTTACTGAACCTTCTACCACAGGATCGATGATCTCTAAATGAGATGGATTAAATGCCAATGTTAAATGTACTGAACTACCAGCTTCAGTGGAGATATTGGAAGAATAGCCTAAATGATATTTTACATCGCCAGAGCTACTTTCTTGGGTATGAGCACCCTCAAATTCGTCAAATAAAATCGCTGGATCTTTGCCTAGAATATTAATTAAGACATTCAACCTGCCTCTATGAGCCATACCGACGACTACCTCTTGAATATCGGTTGCACCGGCATTTTCGATAATATGATCGAGTAAAGGAATTAAGCTTTCGCCACCTTCAAGTGAAAAACGTTTTTGCCCAACGTATCGATTATGTAGATATTCCTCGAGAACATTTGCGGCGATTATGCGTTCCAGAATATTACATTGCATATTCCGATCAAAATTAGGTTGAGCACGACAACTTTCTAAACGTTGTTGAATCCATCGCTTTTGAGTTGTGTCATTGATGTGCATATATTCTGCACCAATTGAACCACAGTATGTTTGTTTAACTTGCTCAATGATGTTTTTCAATGAGGCGGTTTCTGAGCCGACTAATGAACCTGTATTAAATTGGGTATTTAGATCGTCTTCGGTTAAATCGTGGTAGTGATAATCCAGTTCATCGACTTTGGGGCGTTCCCTGTATTGAAGAGGGTTTAGATTAGCTTCACGATGACCGCGAAATCGATGGGCATTGATAAGTTGCAAAACAGATACTTGTTTTCTTATAAGTCCAGCCTGATTAACAGGTTGAAAGTGGTTATTTGCGGCTACACGAGCTTTATTTGCTCGAGGAGCTTGCTTTGGCTGTATGACGTTTTCATCAAAATTTTTGAAGTATTCCTGCCATTCAGCCGATACTGACTCAGGTTCTTTTAAAAACTCTGTATATAAGGACTCGACTAACTCGAGATTTGCGGAAAATAAATGGGATGTTTTACGATGATTATTCATTTACACGGCATAAACCGACACAAATTGCTTCACATCTATGGCGATTCTCCACTAGAGGTGAGTTGTTACTCTTAATTGTTTCAATGTTATGATAGACTAAAAAATGTTGCATAGCAAAATAAATTTTTTTCAGCTAACAAATATAAATTATTGTTATATATGAAAATATTTAATAGTGCGAGAGTTATAAGGAGATTACATAGAGATTTTTCCTTGCTAGTTTGTTGCACTGCCCTGTATGCTTAATGGTTTATAAAAAAATTTATACGTCGTAAAAAATATACGAAATAGACCTTTGGAGAGTTGTTCAATGTCAAAAACTGTGATTATTAAAGACAAAGACACAGGCAAAGAACTGGAATGCCCGGTAATGACCGGTACCTATGGTGCGCCAGTGATTGATACTAAAGCCTTATATAAAGAACTAGGAATGTTTGCGTTTGACCCAGGCTTTGTCACTACCGCTGCATGCCGCAGTTCAATTACATATTTAGATGGTGAAGAAGGTATTCTATTGCACCGTGGATATCCAATTGATCAGTTGGCAGAACAGAGTTCATACCTCGAAGTATGTTATTTAATGCTCTATGGCGAACTACCAACTGAGCAGCAATTTACGGAGTTTCGCTCTGAACTGAATCGCCGCAATTTAGTGCATGAGCATTTAGAGCGTTTTTATTCTGGCTATTTGCATGATGCTCATCCAATGTCGATTTTAATCGGTGTCACAGGGGCATTATCATCTTACTATCATGAAGCGATGGATCTGAATGATCCTGAAGATCGCGATTTAACTGCGAAACGAGTCATTGCAAAGATGCCTATTCTTGCTGCTCACTGTTATAAGCATTCTGTTGGTCATCCATTTGTCTATTCACGAAGTGATCTGAGTTATGTTGAAAACTTTTTAAATATGATGTTTTCAATACCATGTCGTAATTACGAACCAAGCCCAGTAGCAATTAAAGCATTAGATTTATTATTAATCCTTCATGCTGATCATGAACAAAATGCTTCTACCTCAACTGTACGTTTAGCCGGTAGTGCTGAAGCGAATCCATTTGCGTGTATCTCAGCAGGTATTGTTACTCTTTGGGGTAAAGCTCATGGCGGCGCTAATGAAGCCGTGATCAATATGCTTGATCAAATTGGTGATGCTAAAAATATTTCACAATTTGTTGATCGAGCAAAAGATAAAAGTGACCCATTTCGTTTAATGGGATTTGGTCATCGTGTATATAAAAACTTTGATCCTAGAGCCACTATCATTCGCAAAGCGTGTCATGATTTATTAGGTGAACTTGAAGGCATTGATCAACCAATGTTTGAAACCGCTATGCGATTAGAAGAAATTGCATTAAAAGACGATTATTTTATTGAACGTAAATTATATCCAAATGTGGATTTCTATTCGGGCATTATTCTTAAAGCTCTAAACATTCCGACCAGTATGTATACAGTCATTTTTGCTCTTGCACGTTCTGTTGGTTGGATTTCTCAGTGGTTAGAGTTAATGGAAGATCCTGAATTCCGTATCGGTCGACCAAGACAGTTATACATTGGTTCTGAAAAACGGGATTATGTACCGATAGATAAACGAGGATAGTATTAAAACCAAAACTGGAGAAAAATAGTATGAAACAACCCGTTCGTATAGCCGTTACAGGTGCTGCAGGTCAAATCGGTTATGCGTTGCTATTTCGAATAGCCGCAGGGGAAATGTTAGGTAAAGACCAGCCGGTGATTTTACACTTGTTAGAAATTACACCGGCTTTAAAAGCCGTTGAAGGTGTCATCATGGAGTTAGAGGATTGCGCATTCCCAACATGCCAGGGTTTTGTAGCAGGTGATGATGCTAATGTGGTTTTTAAAGATGTTGATTATGCAATGTTGGTCGGCGCTAAACCACGTGGGCCAGGTATGGAACGGGCTGATTTACTAGAAGGTAATGCTGCGATTTTCAATGCACAAGGAAAGGCTTTAAACGACAATGCCTCCAGTGATGTGAAAGTGCTTGTAGTAGGGAATCCTGCTAACACAAATGCTTATATAGCAATGAAAAATGCTCCGGATTTGAACTCAGCAAATTTTACTGCAATGACTCGACTGGATCACAATCGAGCTTTAGCTCAATTAGCGAATAAGACAAACTCTACTGTCGATGCTATTAATAATTTGTGTATTTGGGGAAATCATTCGCCAACTCAATATCCTGATATCTCTCATGCGACTATCAATGGAGATTCCGCTCCTGGTTTAGTTGATTCGAATTGGTATGAAAATGAATATATCCCTCGTGTTGCTAAGCGTGGAGCAGAAATTATCGATGCTCGAGGTGCTTCAAGTGCCGCATCCGCTGCAAACGCAGCTTTAGAGCACATGCGAGACTGGACGCTTGGTACTACAGATGGTGAATGGGTTAGTATGGCAGTACCAAGTGATGGTAGTTATGGTATTCCTGAGGAAGTGATTTATTCATTTCCAGTGACTTGTTCTGATGGTAAGTATCATATTGTTCAAGGGCTTGATGTAAATGAGTTTAGTCGGCAGAAAATGGATATCACTCTTCAAGAACTTGAGGAAGAAAGGAGTGCTATAGCGCACTTATTACCATCATAACCTTTGATATGGATTTAATTTTCAAAAAAGCACCGAATGGTGCTTTTTTTATGTTATTTACGTAAAGATATAACGGGCCAATCTTTTTCAATCGCGTAGTTTTTTAAAGTCTCATCTGGGTCAACAGCCGTTGCATGATCGACTATATCTAACAAAGGGATATCGTTACGAGAATCACTGTAAAACCAACTTTCAGTTAATTCCTGCTCCTGTTGTTTTAACCAGTTATTTAAACGAGTGACTTTACCTTCTTGAAAAGAAGGAACGTCAACATAGTCACCTGTATAACGACCGTCTTTAACTTCTGGTTCGCAGGCAATTAGATGTTCAACATTGAGCATGTTTGCAATTGGTTGAGTGATAAAACGGTTTGTTGCCGTGATAATCATTAAAATATGGTTTTGTTGGCGATGTTTTTCAATCAATTCTTTTGCTGCAGGCAACATATATGGTTGAATTTTCTCTTCGAGGTAACGTTCACGCCATTCTTCAAGTACTGAAATAGGTTGAGTTGAAAGAGGGTGTAATTGAAATTTTAAGAATTCATCAATATCTAAAACGCCGTTGAGATAATCTTCATAGAAACGATCATGACCTTCTTTATAACTATTACCATCGACATAACCATTTTCGGTCAGAAATTCTCCCCACAGATAATCGCTGTCATTGGCGATTAAGGTATTATCTAAATCAAATAATGCTAACTTCATAAAATATAATTCATACTAAAAATTTAGCGCTGAGTTTAAAGCAGTTTGGACGAATTAGATATTATGAATTGCCAAGTCAGTCATTATTATGGAAAAATAAGTTATAAATAAAATTAGGCCTGAATTAGCATGATTGATAAAGATGGTTATCGGCCAAACGTTGGTATCATTATTTCTAATGATTCTGGAAAATTATTCTGGGCAAGGCGTATTGGTATGGATGCATGGCAGTTTCCACAAGGTGGTATTAAGGCTAAAGAGTCGGCTGAAACTGCGATGTTTAGAGAATTAAATGAGGAAGTTGGTTTGTTGCCCGAGCAGGTTGACATCATCGGTTGTACTGATGGATGGTTAAGATACAAATTACCTAAACGTTTTATACGTCATAATGTGAAGCCAGTCTGTATCGGTCAGAAACAAGTCTGGTATTTAGTTAAACTTAAGTCATCTGAGTCTGATTTTCGTTTTGATCAGAGTGATACACCTGAATTTGATAAGTGGCGTTGGGTAGATTATTGGTATCCTGTTGACAACGTTGTGTCTTTCAAACGTTCGGTATATCAAAAGGCCTTAAAACAATTAAGGCCTTTGTTTAGTAAAAATATAAATTCCGTTTAATTCCGTTTAATTTTGTTTGATAACGGTTATATGGGGTTTGGTATTTACTGGTGATGGGTTTTGTTCTTCTGCATTAGCCGATTCTTGTGCTTGTATACCAGCTTCTCTTGCTTGTTGAGATTGTGACATTAACATCATAATCGTACCAAGCATTTTTTTTGCAGCTTTGTTTTTACTGGCATAAATAAAACGTTTGGTAAACTCAGGATTAATGTTTTTATCACCCATTTCTTTTTCTAATTCGATTAAATGGAAGCTGCATAGCTCCAACACTTGATCAGATACAGCTCTTGGGTCAGTGCCTTGACCTACCCATTTGACCATTTCTTGATTAAGACAGCCGTTGTAGACTCTTACTTTTCCATTGATGTTATTCCATTCCGCATCAGATATATCTTGAGGCTCTAAATAAGTAGAGGTTTCTTCCATAGCGATGGAAAAAGTAGAAAATAGAATTAAAAAGGGTAAGGTAAATAGTTTTATAATAAGTCGCATTAGTTCAGCCTTATTGGTCTTAAGATTTATCAAGGATAACATTTGCATTAATGACAATAAAATTTTTGTAAAAGACAGCTACATCCGTGTAGGTCTGTTTAGTTATTCTAAATGACTACGTAACATCCAGGCATTTTTTTCATGAATTTGCATTCTTTGAGTCAAAAGGTCCGCGCTTGGTTCATCATTCGCTTTCTCGACGAGTGGAAAAATTTCTCGAGCAGTTTGAATGATGGTTTCTTGACCAACAATTAATTGTTTAATCATTTCTTCAGCCTTAGGAACCGCGGTTTCTTCTTCAATGGTTGAAAGTTCAGAAAACTGTTTATATGAGCCTGGCGCTGCTACACCTAATGTCCGTATGCGTTCAGCGATTTCATCTACAGCAGTTGCCAGTTCAGTATATTGAGTTTCAAATAATGTATGTAAAGTACTGAACATTGGTCCAGTTACATTCCAATGAAAGTTGTGCGTTTTTAAATACAAAGTGTAAGAGTCAGCAAGTAATTTTGCCAAGCCTTGTGCTATATCATTGCGATCAGACTCATTGATACCTATATCGATTTTCATAGTATTTCTCCGTTAATCCTGTTTAGTTTTGCGTATTTTAGCTGGTTTTGAATTTAAATATATTAAATAAAATATATAAAATCGATAGTAAATATCTATCATTTATTAATGGTACAATTGAATGTATTAGGATTGTTGGAGATTGTTAGTTACATGTTGGTTCAAAAGCTAATAGCACATTATCAGAATTTTTTTGAAATCTTATTTTTTAAAAAGAAGCCACAAGATATAAAAATTTCTCATAATGAATTTTCAAGCTTATTAATTATTTATTTTGTTATTAGTTTTATTACTGCATATATATATTTATCTTCAGAATACGCCATACCGTTTGCCTTTATTGATATTTTTTTATTGATGAGCTTTGTCTTTTTTTGTTTATTGATATGTGGTTTCACTAATCGCTGGCGGCAAAGTACAGCCGCAATCGCTGGGTGTGGCAGCCTATTTGGTATCATAGGTATTCCGTTACTTTTTTTAATAAACCAGTTTAAAGATAGTCCTGAAATAACAACGATCATTTCATTCTTTTTAACAATGCTAGTGTTATGGAATATAGTTATTAACGGACATATTTTTCGACACGCGTTTTCTATATTTTTTATCGGTGGTTTGGGGATTGCACTCATGTATTATCTATTGATGAATGCATTAGTGGTATTGCTAATTCCTGAGGCGTTAAATACATGAAACTACATATATTAGGTATTTGTGGGACGTTTATGGGCAGTATTGCTTTAATTGCTCGTGAACTTGGGCATGAAGTGACTGGGTCCGATGAAAATGTGTATCCGCCCATGAGTACAATGTTGGAACAACAAGGAGTTGAGATACAACAAGGTTATCTGATAGAGCATTTATCGGACGATCATGATCTCATTATGATTGGTAATACCATGTCTCGTGGCCATGAAATTGTTGAGTATATTCTCAATCATAAATTGCCATACTGTTCTGCACCTGAATGGTTATATCAAAATGTTTTACGAGATAAACATGTGCTAGCAGTTTCTGGTACGCATGGTAAAACTACCACAACGTCAATGTTAAGTTGGATATTAGAATACGCTGGGTTAAACCCAAGTTTTTTAATTGGTGGTGTTGCAGAAAACTTTTCCGTTTCTTCAAGATTAACAAATTCAAAATACTTTGTGATTGAAGCGGATGAATATGACACAGCATTTTTTGATAAACGTTCCAAATTTGTTCATTATCATCCCGATACCTTAGTCATTAATAATTTAGAATTTGATCATGCAGATATCTTTGATGATATTGAAGCAATTAAAACTCAGTTTCATCATTTAATTAGAACTGTACCTAATCAAGGTAAATTAGTAATAAATGCTAAAAGTGATCATATAACAAAAACACTCAACCAAGGTTGTTGGACACCAATAGATTCTTTTTCTATTGACCAAGGGTTATGGAAAGTCACCATATCTAACAATGATTACAGTCAGTTTGAAATCCAATATCAAAATGAAACAGTAGCAAAGGTAGATTGGCCCTTAATTGGTAAACATAATGCTGAAAATGCGCTTGCGGCAGTTGCTGCAGCAAATCATATTGGAATAGATCCTAAAATGTCATCAAAGGCGTTAGCTGAATTTAAAAGTGTAAAACGTCGATTAGAAAAGATAGCTGAGTATAATAATATTTGTTTATATGATGATTTTGCTCATCATCCTACAGCCATAGAATTAACCATTGATGCATTACGAAATAAAGTCGGTGATGCAAGAATCATTGTTATTTTAGAGCCAAGATCAAATACTATGAAATCAGGTGTACATGGTAAAACGTTAGCACCATCTCTTAGCGATGCTGATAGAGTATTTTTATATCAATCACCAGATGTAAAATGGAATTTAACTCAGGCAACTGAAAGTCTAGGAGAACAATGCACTGTCCATAACAACATTGATGAAATAGTTAAGTCTGTCGTGAATTTTGTTAAACCTGAAGATCATATAGTTATAATGAGTAATGGCAGTTTCTCAGGAATTCATATCACATTAACTGAAAAAATTTCTAATTTATGATTACCTTACCAATATTTCCATTAAACACAGTATTGTACCCAGAAGGTATTTTACCTTTAAGAATCTTTGAGCCTCGTTACGTTGATATGGTTAGTGAATGTTTAAAAGAACAGAAAGATTTTGGTGTTTGTTTAATTTTAAATGGAAATGAAACTGGTAAAGCAGCAACTGTTCATAAAATTGGTACTACTGCTCATATCATTGATTGGGATCGTCATGATGATGGTACTTTATTATTAACCACTAAAGGTCAACAGCGATTTCGAATATTGGAAGAAAGAGTCCGTAATAATCAATTACGTGAAGCTGATATTCAATTAATTGATACAGAAGAAGATAATTATATACCTCCTGAATATCAGTTATTCGCAGATTTATTAAGACAAGTGGTCGAAAAATTTAAATTATCGTATGCACATGAACATGAAAAATTTCAAGACCCTTATTGGGTTGGTTGTCGTTTAGCTGAAATATTGCCTGTTGAATTAAACGATAAACAAACTATTTTAGAAATAGACGACCCTATTAATCGTTTACAGAAGTTACAAGGGGCGATAGAAAAGATCGATTTACAAAATCAAAAATCATAACGAAGTGTAAAACTTAAAGAGTCTTCGTTATATTCTTCACGTAATAAACGTTTTGAATATTCAAAATTCGAAGTAAATCCATTGTCATTGTAATATCGAAAACCTGTTGCTAAAAGAATATCATCTCTATCATTCGCAGGTTGAAGGTCATCTAATAAAATCACTTTATCGAATTCGTAATCGTATTGATAGGTTGTTGATAAAAACGGTTCCCAGTTTCCGAAATTGTAAGCAACATCAGCGCCTAATCGAATTTGACCTAGCTTGGTTTTGGTTTTCCCAACAGTTGATGTGTCGCTCTCGACAAATTCATCGGTAACGCTTTTAGCGAATAAGTAACCAATTCTGCCACCAATAATCCAATTATTAATATAACTAGTACCATTAAAATTCATCGCCATAAAAAAACGATCGGTATCAGGATTACTTGTTACTCTTAAGGCTGTTGTTGGATCGGTTCTAAACTGATCATTTTCAATTAAGGAAATACCAAAACTAGCATCTAAACTCCAAGTTTCATTCAATAAAAAACCAAAATAGGGAGCGATCGTTATTCCATCCGTTTGTAAATTACCTTGGTTAAACAAAGTATCGGTATCTGAATATTCATAGGCAATAGCAACTCCTAAAACTATGTAATCGTTTGGAGAATAGTCAACTCCACCAATGGCGGTATGGCTAGTTGACTCAAATGCTGTACCAGAAAAGTCATTTTCAATATCACGATAATTATAGCTTAACCAAACACCAAGATTACCCAGTTGAAGATCTCCAGAGTTAAGACCCGATTCACCCTCTAATAAAAAACCTTGTGGATTGAAATTAAAGGTTTTGACATCAGCTCTTAATGTTTTAACCAAATGCTGTTGAATAGGTGTCACAACACCCAGAATTTCTGATCTAACAGTGGTTGCATCTTTTAATGATGTGCCAGGAGCCTTAGAAGGCTTGACGATTTTATTTCTTTTTAAGAGACCGCCTAAAAGAAAGTTTCCAGCAGGAGTGCTAAGCATCATATCCCCATTTGGAATGTTAATGCGAGCACCATCTGTAAATGCACTAATACAAGGACTAGGGCCACACGTAATATCAATTTTAGTATTCGTTGAAAATGAACCTGTAAAGTTTGTTGAAAATTCACTGGGAAGTAAGATAAATTTACCATCAAAACTGCTACCATTTTGATTGGTTATTCGTAAGATAATACTTTGATTTACTGCGTTACCATTACTTTGGTTAATACCTGCGACACTACCTTTGTATTCACCAACTAAATTGACTTGAGCAGATACAGTTAAGTGAATGGTAATAAGCAATATACATCCGATAAATTGGCCGATTAACCGTTGGAAAGAAAGTGTTTTTGCCATGATAGAAAATGAAATTTAGAAATCGTAACGTACATTCACGGTGATTGAATCTTCTTCAAAATCTTCTCGGAGCACACGAGTTGTATAATCAAAGTTTGCGGAGAAGCCATGGCGATTAAAGAAACGAAAACCACTAGAGATTAATAAATCATCTCTATCATTTGCTGGCTGAGCACCTGCGGTTAATTCAACTTTATCGAATTGAAAATCATATTCATATAAGGCGGCTAAATAAGGTTCCCATTCTCCAAAGTTATATGCGATATCACCACCTACACGAATTTGTCCTAATTTAGTACGGCGTTCGCCTACAACGCTTCCATTACTTTCAGTAAACTGTTCAGTTTCAACTTTGGCATAGAGAATTCCAAAACGACCACCAAGGATCCAATTATCGATATAACTAAACCCATTTACATTTGCGTTAAAGAAAAAACGATCAGTTTCTGGAGAGCTATTTACTCTTTGAGAGGTTATGGGATCAATTCTGAACTGTTCGTTATCTATGAATGAAAAACCCATGCTGGCATCTAATGACCAATTATCATCAAGTAGAATACCTATATAGGGTGATACGGTATAACCGTCAGATTCGAGTTCACCATTATTGAACGTAGTATCGGTTTCAGAATCTTCATAAGCAATTGCAACACCTATAATCAAATGCTTATTTGGCGAATAATCGATCCCTAATAATCCAGTATGATGTGTGGATTCAAATGCTGTTCGTGAAAAGTCATTTTCAACATCTCGATAATTGTAACTTGCCCAAACTCCTATATTACCTAATTGCAAGTTACCTGCATTTAAGCCACCTTCACCCTCTATAAAGAAACCTTGTTTATTAAAATCCAAACCTTTGGCGGGGCCGTGTAATGTTTTTACTAAATGTTGTTGGATAGGAGCGGTGACCCCTAGAACTTCAGTTCGAATGGTGCCTGAATCTTTAATACTAGTACTAGGCGCTTCTTCTGGATTAATTATTTGGCCGCCGGAAAAACTGAGTGAGCCTCCCAGATCAAAACAGTTCATAGATAAGTCTTCAACACTTAAACCGCCAGGAGGTATTACAAGATTTGCACCATCAAAATTTCCTGTGAATCCTAGTCCAGCAATAATATTCGGCCCAACAAAGTTTGCAACGATTCCTCCTGCCGCATCAATACTTCCGTTGACATTACCGCCACTATTTAGTCCAGAAACTGTAAATGTCCCACTGAAGGTTCCGCCATTTTGTGAGGTCACAGTTATGTTGACGTTATTAGAAGAAGGCGAGCCTGTAGTAATACATTGGTCTCTAAGCCCGGTTAAAGTACCTGAAAAAGTACCAACTACATTTGGAGCTGCGTTGGTAGCAAAAGAAAAAAAACATAATAGAACGCAAAAACACGCTTGAAGAATCCTGTTCAACATAACGTTACCAGTATTATTTAATGTAATTTATTAAATAATAGCTTTTATTTCTAGAAAGAGAAATAGATATTTAGTATTAGTAACTGTTTTTATTAGGATTCTTGGATAATATTATTGCTTAATTTTCCAATTTTTTCGATTTCAATGGTCACAGTTTGGCCTGGTTTCATGTAACCGCGAGGTTTCATTTTCACACCGACTCCACTGCTGGTGCCTGTGGCAATAATATCGCCGGGCTCTAAGGTCATTACCGAAGATAGATATTCCACTAAATCATAACAATCAAAAATGAGATGGCGGGTATTGGAATCTTGTCGAAGTTCATTATCAACCCAAGTTTTAATATCAAGCTTATGGGGGTCGTCTAGTTCGTCAGTGGTTACTATCATTGGACCTATTGGGCCATGGGTGTCGAAAGACTTTCCTAAGGTCCATGTATGGGAGCGCATTTGCCAATCCCGTACCGAAACATCATTTACAATGGTATAACCTGCTATAGCATCTTTGGCTTGTTCTTTAGTAACTTGGTGACAAAATTGGCCAATCACTACACCTAATTCTCCTTCATAATCCAGTTTTTCTGAGACATTCGGGCGGACGATGGATTCTCCTGGTCCAATCACACAGGTTGATTGTTTATTGAAAAACGTTGGGTACTCGGGTTGTTCAAGGCCAGTTTCAGCGATGTGGTCAGCGTAATTTAAACTCACACCAAAGAATTTAGGCGGGCGTCTAACAGGGGCAAGTAATGTTATGTTATCGAGACTATGGTTAGCAGCTCCAGAGGATATTTTATCCTGAAGAGTAGTGGTCGCAGGTTTTCCTGCTTCTAAAAAACGTAGCATTCCATCTGGTCCTGCGTATTCATCGCCTGCATCGAAAATAGCTTGTTCTTGTAATGCGCCGACTCTGCGATCGTTATTAACACTGTATGAAATTAATTGCATGGAGAAACCTTATTGTTTTTATATATAAAAAAGGCCATGAAATTCATGGCCCTTTAATTTTCCAGTGTTGGATTCTATTACAAATCGGTACGTAATGTGAACATAACACTATGACTATCAAAACTATCACGTTCTAAAACCGTATTCACATCTAACATGACGCTTAACATATCACCAAAATGTCGTAAACCAAAGCCAAGTTGTATTTCATTGCTGTCTTCGAATACGACTTGATTGCCACCCGGTAGCCCTGGTTGTAGGCCGTTACCCCCTGTTTCTCGATCTATATCATTGGCCCAGGTCAAACCGGCATATGGCATCAAAACACTATCATAGGCGACTTCAAAACCCAGTTGAATTTGAGATAAATCAAGTTTTCGAGCACCGACTGCCCTTGCATCTGTACCGCCAGTTTCTTGGTAAGCATCTTGGTCTTCCTCAGTGTAAAGATACCCTGCTCGACCAGTTATTAGAAAATTACCAATATTGCCAGTAGCATTTAGATTAATTGATGCGAACCACCGATCAGAGTCATAAGAACCTATATTAGTAGTACCTGCTGAAGCAAGTGAGACTCGATCAGTATCGTATTCTAATTGTGTATATCCCACTGCCGCATCAATGCTAATGAAATCATTCAACAAATAGGCTGCATAGGGAACAACTGTGAACCCATCAGATTGGTTATTACCACCATTATAAAGTGTAAAAACGTCCGATTCTTCATAACCCAGAGCTAAACCAAGTACTAATCTATCTGTGACTAATTTATCCGCACCGAACAAGAATGTTTTGATATCACCATCATAAGCAACACGAGAAATATTGGTGTTACCAGCAAGTGCTAAAGAGCCATCGAATTCAGTGTTGTTAAAACTGCCCCAGAATCCCCAACCATGAAAGTGATCACCAGCAGCAACACCATTAAGATTCGATTCACCAAAACGTTGACTGGTTTGAGTATTATCATCATTACTGGCGCTGTTAGTCGCAGCAGAAAAACTGGTCGTGGTTAAACGAACATTATCGGTGCCGTATGTTCCGGCCCCCACGCCATTTAGACAAACGGTTGGATCTGTTCTGAGGGCATCAGTACAAACTTGGCTGCTTGATGAAGGTGGAGCCGGTGTCCCACCGGCCCAGACATTGAATGAACTCAAAAATAGTAACGTGGTTAATACTAAACCAATTTTATTGTAAGTCATGAAACTCTCCCCCAGTTCCACAAATCTGGAATAATATACTGAAGCTATATTGTAACGTCGAAGACTCTAAACTGACAACTATACAAAAGTATTATCTAGTATTTTTAATGTATTTTCTTAAGGGCAAGTTTCTTCAGTAAGTGGTTTCAGTTCGACATCTCCGAGACCATCGTAGGCTGTTTTGAAGTATTCCCAATTTTCTTGATTAATCGAATCGGTAGTACCGCCGATTTTAAGATTGATAAAGTAATAACGTTTTGGATCGGTATCGATAGAATCGTTTTTCACACAAGCAACGATCCATTGTCGTTGATGACCTAATGAGATAATTGATGGGTCAATCATCACAATACCTTCTTTATTTTCGATGTAATATTCGCCTTGTTCATTTTGCAAAAGCTTATGTCCATCAGGTAATCTTTCATTTGCTTTGGATTGCAGGCTTAATAATACGAATAATGTAATTAATAATATTTTATGCATGATCTTAATTTATCGTTTTGAATTAACTTTTAGTATGATAGCAATAAAAAAAGTTGCAAACATATTATTCATCTTAGACAAGGCTTGTTTTGAACAAATTAAAACGCACAGACATTTTTCAACGCTTAAAAAATCTTAACCCTAAGCCAACCACTGAATTGCAATATGATAATTCGTTTGAATTATTGATTGCGGTGATTCTCTCGGCACAAGCAACCGATGTTGGAGTTAATAAAGCGACGAGTAAATTATATCCTATTGCCAATACGCCTAAAGCGATATTAGAACTTGGTGTCAGTGGTTTAAAAAAATATATAAAAACAATTGGTCTTTATAACGCTAAAGCTGAGAATATTATTAAGACTTGTAGAATTTTATTAGAACAACATGATGGACAAGTGCCTGAAAACCGTGAGGCATTGGAAGCATTGCCTGGAGTTGGGCGCAAGACCGCTAATGTGATTTTAAATACAGCATTTGGGCAACCGACAATTGCGGTTGATACCCATATTTTTCGTGTCTCAAACCGTACAGGAATCGCACCAGGAAAAAATGTTTTAGAAGTTGAAAAAAAATTACTCAAATTTGTTCCAGAGGAATTCAAACTCGATGCGCATCATTGGCTGATATTGCACGGTCGATATACCTGTATTGCTAGAAACCCAAAGTGTGCAGGATGTGCTATCGAAGATTTATGCGAATGGCGAGATAAGAAAAAATACCTAGATAAGCCTTAATTAAGTTAAAAATTCAATGTAAATTTATAAAATAAGTCTCTAATTTTGTTGCAGTTTCGATTAAATACAACAATACTTACTATCTTGGGACAATAACAAGAAACGACTGAAGAACGTTTATATGAACAAGATACTTGACCGGCTAAAAAAGCAGTTACCGTTAATTGGCCTTGAGTTGTTGTTGTTACTGATATTCGTGCTACACGTTGTGACCGATCGTGGTCAGTTCTTTCATTGGAATTTCATTGATCAAATCGAAAACATGGCTTACGACGCTAGAGTCATTCTTAGCGCACAAGAAACAGTCGATGATCGTATTGTTATAGTTGATATCGACGAAAAAAGTTTGTTAGAAGTAGGGCGTTGGCCTTGGGGAAGAGATCAATTAGCCAAACTAACCAATCAATTATTTGAAAAATACAAAGTCGAAGTTGTGGGCTTTGATGTGGTGTTTGCTGAACCAGATAATAGTTCTGGTTTACAAATTTTAGAAAAATTGGCCAATAATCAATTTAAAGACGTTGCAGAATATCAACAAAGACTAAAAAAAATTAAACCTTCACTAGATTACGATCAGTTATTCACCAAGAGTTTGAAAGACCGACCTGTTATTTTAGGTTATTTCTTTGAAAGTTTTGAAGAAGGTGAGGAGGTTATTAAAGCAGGCAAACTGCCTAAGCCTATTTTTTCATCCAAAGAATTTGCTGCTAGAAACTTTCAGCCACCTTCTGCACAAGGTTATGGTGCAAGTTTAGAATCTATTTTTAACAGTGCTAAAGGTGCAGGACATTTTAATCCTACTTTAGATGGCGATGGCTCTGTTCGTCGAGTTCCAATATTTTATGAATATGATGATAATTTTTATGAATCATTATCATTGGCCATTATCAGACATATTATGAAGAGTAAAACGGTTGAACCAATCTATGGTTTTAACTTTTACCTATCGGATTATAAATCACCTGATTATTTTAAAGTTGGTGATCGAAAAATACCAGTTGATGAAAATTCAAATGTGTTAGTACCTTATCGCGGTAAGGAAGGAAGTTTCCCATATATTTCTGCCGTAGATGTAATTAAGGGCAAAGTCGATAAATCTATTTTGTACGATCGTGTTGTCTTAGTCGGTTCGTCCGCCAAAGGGTTATTCGATTTACGAAATACGCCCGTGCAAAGTGCGTTACCTGGAGTCGAAGTACACGCTAATTTAATTTCAGGTGTGTTTGATAAACGAGTTAAAGAACAGCCATATTATGTTTTAGGTGCTGAAGTGATTATCTTAGTTCTATTAGGTTTAATCATTGCACTTTATGTCAC
Source organism: Gammaproteobacteria bacterium (assembly GCA_965243205.1). Classification (GTDB taxonomy): domain Bacteria; phylum Pseudomonadota; class Gammaproteobacteria; order Eutrophobiales; family Eutrophobiaceae; genus CBDEUK01. Next base: position 374,423 of record CBDEUK010000001.1, on the reverse strand, counting down.
GACTCTCACGCCAATAGCCGCAACAATGACTACTGCTGGTTTGTTACTGTTTGTCTTTTTATTAAATACCTTTGCTTGGACGCAAATGAATTTAGTAATACCTATCGCTGCATCATTACTCATGATTTTATCCATGTTTTTATTAGCGATGAGTTATGGCTTTTTCATTACCAAACGCGGTGAGCGACAGATTGCTGGTTTATTCGGCCAGTATATTCCTCCTGAATTAGTTGAAGAAATGAGTAACGACCCAAGTCGATATACTTTAGAAGCTGAGGTTCGAGACCTTACTGTATTATTTTCAGATATACGCAGTTTTACTAGTATTTCAGAAGCGATGAATGCGCAGGATTTATCAGATTTACTTAACGAATATTTAACTCCAATGACGAATATCATCCAAAAACATCGTGGAACCATTGATAAATACATCGGTGATGCTGTGATGGCGTTTTGGGGTGCGCCACTGGAGCACCCTAGTCATGCAAAATCGGCAATCGATGCCTCGTTAGAAATGTTATCAATTCTTAGGAAAATGAATAAAGAGTTCGTAAAACGTGGTTGGCCAGAATTAAAGATTGGTATTGGATTAAATACTGGGCCAATGCGTGTGGGTGATATGGGATCCGAATTCCGCAAAGCCTATACTGTAATGGGAGATGCTGTGAACTTAGGTTCAAGATTAGAAGGTATGACTAAACAGTATGGCGTTGAATTATTGGTCAGTGAGTTTACTAAAGCCGCCGCACCAGAATATGTGTATCGAGAACTAGATAAGATTCGGGTAAAAGGTAAAGATGAACCGGTTATTATTTATGAACCTCTGTGCTTAAGAGAACAGGTCACTAAAGAATTAAAAGATGAAATTAAGTTATATCGACAAGCTGTTGCATATTATCGTGAGCAAAACTGGGATATGGCTGAGGTTCAATTTATAAATTTAATGAACTCGTCAAAAACTCCAAAGATTTACCAAGCTTATACAGACAGAATCAAACATCTTAGAGCCAATCCACCAGGGACTGATTGGGATGGTGTGTTTAATTGGACAACTAAGTAAGAATTGTATGCATTAATTCGAGCAGTAGTGGATTACTGCTCGATGGTATTGAATTCCATTTTAATTCCAGCTAACTCAATTAAATCGCTATTGGTTAATTGGTAAGCTTTCGGGCCAATCGCGTCACCATTCACAATAGGATAACGTTTACCGTCACCATCGCTTTCAATGTGCGTTAGGAAGTACCCTTGAGGACGTCGGGATATTACGGCAACTTGAGTTCCTGGTTTACCCAGTGTGACTAATGCTTTTGTGAGTTGTAATTCTTTGCCTGCAATAGGGCCATTTAACACAGTCAGGCGACCTAATGGCATGCCTGAGCCAGGGTTGACTGGAGTTGAAGTGCCAGATGGTGCAGGAGTTGCGACACCAGATGCAGTGGCAGCTTCAGCAGCAGCAACGGCGGCACTAGCAGAGCCAGGTTTGATGATCATGGTTTTTTCAAACTCATCATCATCGGCTGTAGCGTGTTCATTGACATACTTCAGCTCATGTTTGCCGATTGAGACAACATCACCGTCTTTCAACGCGTGTTTTTTGATTAATTTACCATTCACATAAGTACCATTGGTACTACCTAGGTCTTCTAGAAATGAATCGTCAAGAATTGAAATGACCAGTGCGTGTTTGCCGCTGACCGCTAAATTATCGATTTGAATGTTATTATCTGGTTTGCGACCGATGGAAATGCGCTCTTGATTAAGCTCATATTCCCCTTGGACAACCCCATTTAGACTAAGAACTAACTTTGCCATCGTTGAGCCCTGTTTCCCCAATTATTCGTCAAAAAATCAAAAAAGAATGCAAAATCTGGATTATCTCAGACCTGCACCAAAATGACAGAAATATTATCCTTGCCACCATTTTGGTTCGCCATTCGAACTAATTCGTTAGCTCCTTGTACAAGATTAGCACTATATTTACTTAGGGTTAAGTGAATTTCTTCATCTTTTACCATATCTGTTAATCCGTCCGAGCAAAGGAGGTAAATATCACCACTCACGGTTGCTTCTTCAAATACATCGACCTCGACCTCTGTATCGATACCCAAAGCTCTTGTTACTAAATTTTTGGGTGTATTAGCGGCAGCTTCCTCTTCAGAATATAGGCCTCGGTCGACTAATTCCTGGATCAGCGAGTGATCCTTAGTGATTTGTTCAAAGACATCGGCTCTTAGACGGTACATTCTTGAATCGCCAACATGCCCCACCACTAGATGGTTTTCTCTCACAAGACAGGTGACGATGGTTGTTCCCATGCCTTGGCAGGAGTTTTCATGCGTCGCTAAGTTATAGATCTTTAAGTTTGCAGCACTAATAGCTTTTTCGAGCAAAATAGATTCTGTACTGATTCCGCCAGAACCATTTGAATTGTTATCAATCTTATCTAAACCAATTTTCAGTAATTGGTATACATCTGTCACGGCAATGCTGCTAGCCACTTCCCCAGCTTTATAGCCCCCCATACCGTCAGCTAAAATCATGATGCCTTTATTGGAATCAGTAATAGTGCTGTCCTCATTATGGGGACGTTTTTGTCCTACATCAGAGATATTTACTACATTTAAGTTAGCTAGATTTGTCATAATTATTTTAAGTAGCTCATACACTTACGAATATCAGCGGCCATCTCAGCACCGTCTTGATATCGCTTATCAGGAGCTTTCTCCAAAGCTTTATTGATGATTTGGGAGATACACGGCAATTTAGCAAATTTTGGGTTCACTTCGTTCAAGTCAGGGTGGTCTTCATTGGCGATTTTATACATTAAGGTCGCCATAGAATCACCCTTGAATGGTAGTTTTCCGCAAAGCATTTGGTAAAACATTACGCCCAATGAGAACAGGTCAGAGCGACCATCTACCTTTTTACCAGACAGTTGCTCAGGAGACATATACGAAGGTGTACCTAGAATCATTCCAGTCTTGGTTTTGCTGGAATCAGTAATTCGTGCGATGCCAAAGTCGGTTAATTTGAGCTTACCGGATTCGGGCTCATACATGACATTAGCAGGTTTTATATCTCGATGGACTACGCTAGCTTCGTGTGCATAGCTCAAGGCGTCAGCTGATTGAGCTATGAGATTCATCACTGTTTTGACTGGTAATAGTGAATCCCCTTTGGTGTATCGCATTAAATCATGGCCTTCAAGGAATTCCATGGCAATATAGGCAAGATCATGTTCCTCACCAGCATCAAAGATTGTGACGATATTTGCGTGCGCTAAGCGACCAGCGGTTTCAGCTTCACGAAAGAAGCGTTCTTTTACTTCATCTAGTTCATCTTCTTCAAATTCTTGTGATAGAGCCATGGTTTTGATGGCAACAACACGATTAATTTTTGGATCTTTGCCAAGGTAGACAACACCCATAGCACCTTTACCGAGTTCTTTTTCAACCTCGTAACGACCGAGTTTGGGTTTTTGCACACCGCCACCATCAAGCAATAGTGTGCCTGCAGCAGAGCCGCCACCACCGCCACCGCCAAGCATGACGGTTTCTTCAAGCGCGCGGCTGCGTTGGATACGTTCTTTAATATCTTTGTAATTGCTGTCATGCGTCGCCATGTAATCGTAGACAGCACAGGCTTTGTTGAATTGACGTTTACTTTCGAAATCTAGACCTAAGCTGTACAAAGGTTCCATGATGGAATCATCTAATGGACAAGCTTTGAATTTATCCAATGCCATATCCAATTGACCTTGTTGCTGGTATGAAAGACCAAGTGTGCGATTACTGTCCGCTGAAGCTTGGTCGGCTTTTAGTTTGCCGCGTTCGGTGACAAGGTAACGTTTAGTAATTAGTAATAGATAACCACCAAGCAATAATAATGCAGGCAACATTAATTTGACCCACATAGCTTGATTGATCATTAGAAATTGATTCGCTGCAATCAAAATAGCGAATATCGAAAAGCTCGAAATCGCTGCCATCTTTGCACTGAGTTTAGGTAGTACGAAAATAAGGAAGAGAGCAACGATTAAAAAAGCCAGGATTTGCGCAATCACGGCCCAACTAGGTACCACAAAAAAATGTTGATTCAAAATACTCGCAACGACGTTTGCTAAAACCATAGCGGGTGACATTGTCGGATCTGTTGGTGTTTTAAAGCTGGTACCTATGCCGTAGGCCGTAGCACCAATGATGACAATTTTATCCTTGAAAACATCAGGCGAAACCTTGCCTTCTTTCACATCATAAAATGAATTCACTTTAAATGGCGAACCACCTTCAGCATTTTGATAGAAAAACGGGTACATGCGTGAAGCTGGATCAGTTTGAATCACAAGGTTAGACAAATTCACTGATTCACCTTGTTTAATCAGAATATCTTCAGGGCCTAAATTCAAACTCTTCGCAGCGGTAATTAATGCTATTGAAGGAAAATAATCGTTGTAATAATCGACTAGTAATAAATCTTTTCTAACGCCACCATCGTTATCAATAGGAAAACTAATATGTCCAAGGCCTTGGGCTTGGTTTCCTAAGGTAGAAATTGGAGGAGTGATGGCATTTGCAAATGCAGGCCGGCCTAATTCTGGATCGCCTAGTACATTTTCTAATTTATGTTTAGAAACATAATCTGGCAGAGCGCTATCAGGTTTGCCTAAAGGCTCACCTAAACCAAATTGCATGCCGAGTATAACATTGCTTGCATTTCCCATACTGGTCGAAAGTAAGGAATCATTTTCCAATACATCACTTCGACCTTGTTTTAATAGATCAATGGCTTCAGCAATGCTGGAAGAGTAACGTGCACTGGAATCATTCTCTAGTAAATTAATGGCACCATCGACATATTGGCTAATAGGAGATGTCTGAGGTTCGGAAAGTAATACAGTGTTAGAAACGACCTTAGCGCCAGCTGCTTTTAACTTATCGATCATTTCAGCCAAGATAGATCTTGACCATGGCCAGCGGCCTATGTTCTCAATACTTTGATCGTCTATGGCAATGATAGTGACTTTGTCACCAGATTCACGGGAGGAATTTTTAACACCGTAATCATAGGCAAGGGTTTCTATATTCTGGATAAATTTGCTTGGCGCGATGAGAAAGAAGATTATCGAAATAATCAGCCCAACCAGAGCATCACTTTTCCAGAAACTTTTTTTCATAGTACAAGTACTTATGACATTATAATGAAGAGATATATTAGACTAGAATTTGTCTTCATTGTCTAATTTCTGTTGCAAGATAAGTCGATTCAAAGAATTTACCATGAGGCATATATTCAGTTTGCGCAATATTTATCCATCATTTGTTTGGCTTTAGCTATTTCCTTATCTTTCTCAGTATGGTCGAGATATCTTTTATTGCCTTCTTCATCCTCATCGTACCACATCCTAACCGTATTCAATTGTTTATGATAATCTGTTGCTTCTTGGCAGATTTTTTTTCGCTCTGCTAACTGTTGTTCTTTTTTTTGTTTTTCTTCATCACGATCGCCACGTTCATCTTGTAAATATTCAAGGTAGCGTTGTTGGCGTTCTTGTATTGCCTGCCATCGATCGGCCTGATTAGCTTGAGGTTGTGTTTGGGTTTTGATATCGACAGTAGTTGCTTTTTGATTGGGCCGGTCACTGTAATGGATTTTACCGTCCTTATCAGTCCATTTATAGATTTCAGCATTTAGTGTGAATGATAATATATTTAAGCAGAGCAAAACTGAACCCAGCACAACTAACATCAAGTTTTTCATCATGAGTCCTATATCGAAGTTTATTTAAGCGTGGGCTATTTTCTGCTTTTCTTGATGATCTGACAATGCTTCAAAGGCTTCATTGCTGATCCTACAGAGATGTTTGAAATATTTAAAATGACCATCTGTAAGATTTTGTGTACCGTTCATATCTGCATAGAATAATCCAAAAGGATGGTCATGAATAAATGCGGACATTGCTACAAAGTTATGGCTGCGTAATTTATCCAGAAAAATCATTGGTAGAAAAGGTAGATATTTTTTCTGGTTATTTTTATTCATCCACACGCCACCAGGTTGACGCATGAGCTGTTCAAATAAATTTTTATTATTTAATGGGATTCGTAGCTTATTTAAGCTTTCTTTTCCTTCGATAGTTTTCGATAAAATAATCTTTAAATGTTTTTTGTCTTCAGTTAATACTGCAAAAAACATTCTACTAAACCCCAGACCATTTTTATAACCGTTAAAACATTCTGTAATGATTTCTTGATAACTTGCTAGATGATGTTTTTCAATCGATTGAATAGCTTGAGCGTATAATTCTTTGCGAGTTTTTTGAGGTTGAATAAGAACGGCAGGTTTTTTTATTTTGGAAGCCTTGCATTCGATAAGCCGCTCAGCAAAACTGATTGCTGTTGGAAATATATTTTTATTATTACGAGCGATCTTTACCGATTCATTATGAATTTTCTTCGTTATATATTCAGTGGTATTTGAAGTAGTTTTAGCAAGTACATTTATAAATTCATCCATTCCTTGGTGATACCAACCTTGGTTTAGTTCTTCTTTAAAACGTAAATTTAAAGAGACTTGTTGTAAATTTGGCGATTGGTTTGTGCTGTGTTGTTGTGATTGGGCGATTAGTTCAGGCAAACGCCAGTCAGTTGCAATTTCAAAGGCTAATTCTCGACGCGTGAATCCCAATATGGATTCTTCTGCTTCAATTCGAGTAACTCCTTGTTGCTCTTTCTTTAGAAGTTTTAAATAACGGTCAGGGTCTGCATTAAATAGTAAGTAATCAATAAAACCTGTGGCAAAATTGCAGATTTCTAACTCTTTATTAGTATCTTCAGAGCTTTGTTTAAAACAGTTTTTTAAGATGGAATAGGTTTGAAAATTATTACTATAGATTTGAAAAAAGGTATTTTTAATTTGCTTATCTTTGATGTCATCAATTTTAGGTAGATTATTAGGCCGGTTTAATGTGTTAGGTAAGCCAAGTAGCAAAATCGCATGATTAAGATTTGTGACTTTTGTGTTTTTACTACGTCCAGCGGCACGTAATAAATTTAAACACATACCTAAATCATATTGGAGGCATGACCAAAGTCCCGAAACACTCGCGCCTGGCTTAGATTGTGTTTTAGCAAAAAACTGTGCTGTACTTTTCAGGATGGGCAGTGGCGCTTTATCAATACGTTTTTTCCACTGCGTGAGTTCATCCCGCATATCGATCTCCTGCCTGAAAGTATTTCTAAGGTGAAATTGGGGGCAAATAAGATACCCAGATAATCTGGATATCTTATCGGCAGGAATTAGGAATTCTTGAAAGGGAGTTTTGTGGATTAGGGCTCAAACTAAGCCCAGAACGATACTTTATCTCTCAAGTAGTTCGATTTTACCTTCTTTGTCTTTCCAGTCATCAGCATCATCAGGTGCATCTTTCATCTCGTTGATAACTGGCCATTCTTTAGAAAGTTCTTCGTTCAACTGAATAAACTCTTGCATGTTATCCGGCACATCGTCGTCAGACATGATAGCCTCAGCCGGGCATTCGGGCTCACACAAGGTGCAGTCAATACATTCATCAGGGTCGATCACCAGCATGTTCGGACCTTCATGAAAGCAGTCCACTGGACACACTTCTACACAGTCCGTGTATTTACATTTTATGCAGTTCTCAGTTACGACAAATGTCATCGATGTTTCACCTTAAAGTTCTTGTAAAAATAGGTCGTGAATAATACCGAAATTCGCTGTATTTTCAAAATATAGGCGTTAAATTAGTTGTTTTAGTTTGTATAGAATATCCAAAGCTTGTTTGGGACTAAGTTCATCAGGATTCAATGGTTCCAATTCAGTTTCAATAGCAGTTTTTTCGAAAAATAGATTTGTTTGGGTGGTTTCTTTGGAAGAAGAAGGCTCTAAACGACTGGACTCTAATTCGAGAAGCTTCAATTTAGCTTGTTTAATGATCGACTCATTGACCCCAGCAAGAGCGGCAACATGCAAACCATAACTCTGATTTGCTGAGCCTTCTTTAATGGTATGCATAAAAATGATTTTATCGTTATGTTCTATCGCATCTAGATGAACATTTTTTATACCATCATGTCGTTCGGCTAAGGTTGTCATTTCAAAATAATGTGTTGCAAATAAACACATTGAATTGAGTTTTGTTGCAATATGTTCAGCACTTGCCCAGGCCAGTGATAAACCGTCAAAGGTACTGGTGCCACGCCCGATTTCATCCATGATGACTAAACTGTTTTCAGTCGCATTGTTTAAGATATTCGCCGTTTCCGTCATCTCGACCATAAACGTAGAACGACCACTGGCCAGATCATCGCTTGCGCCAATGCGGGTAAAGATACGATCGATAGGACCGATCATGGCTGATTCAGCAGGAACGAAGCTACCAATATGAGCAAGTATTACGATCAATGCAGCTTGACGCATATAAGTCGATTTACCTCCCATATTAGGACCTGTGATAATCAACATAGGGATGTTTTGGTTAAGTGTTAAATCATTCGCGATAAACGTTTCGGTTTGAATTTGTTCTACAACAGGATGGCGACCGTTTGTAATTTCGATGCCACGTTGTTTGCTTAAACTTGGCTTTGAATAATCTAATGTTTCTGCACGTTCACTGAATGACACTAATATATCCAGTGTTGCTATTTGTTCTGCACAAATTTGTAATTCGGCTACGTCTTTGCAGATGGTATTTAATAATTCTTCGTATAAGTTTTTTTCTTTAGTTAAAGCGCGTTCTCTTGCGCTTAAAATTTTATCTTCGAACGCTTTCAGCTCGGGAGTAATAAATCGTTCAGCGGCCTTTAAGGTTTGGCGACGATGATAATGTTCAGGAACTTCATGACTTTGATTACGACTAAGTTCAATGTAATAACCATGAATGCGGTTATATCCCACTTTTAAAGTAGCAATCCCTGTTTTTTCACGTTCCGTTTGTTCAAGTTGTTCTAAGAAGCTATCCGCATCTCGACTTAAATTGCGTAACTCATCCAGCTCTTTATCAAAACCATCGGCAATTACACCACCATCACGAATTAAAGCAGGCGGGTTTTCTATTACAGCCGATTTTAGTAACGCTGTTAATTCTGAAAACAATGGTGTAAGAGAATTGATTTGTTTTAATAATGGACTATCCAGTTTTTCTAAACTGTTTTTTATGATCGGTAATTGATTAAGCGTTGTTCTTAATGCAACTAAATCATGAGGCCTTGCAGTTTTTAAGGCAATACGAGTAATAATTCGTTCTAGATCATAGATAGATTGCAATGGTTCAAGCAGATCGATGAAGTTTCTGTTATGCAATAATGTTTCAACAGCAGCATAACGGAAATTTAATTGTTCATGATCACGTAATGGCCAATGCAACCAGCGTCGTAATAAACGTGAACCCATTGCGGTTTTCGTCGTATCAATAACGTTAAGCAAGGTATGTTTTTGCTCACCATTTATTTGCTTATCGATTTCTAAATTTCGACGGCAAACGCTATCCATCATAATGCAATCTTCTTGCTGTTCGACTTTTGGTGATTGCAGATGTATCAAACTGGTACGTTGTGTTTCATCAAGATAGTTTAGTAACACCCCTGCTGCGGTTACGGAACTGTACATGTCTTGACAACCAAAGCCGTTCAGCTCTTTGACATTAAATTGAGTGAGTAAGCGTTGTAGGTTTTGAGAATGATTAAACTCCCAGCTTAAACGTTGAGTAATTTTAAGTTGTTTGTTTTGAATAATTTCTTCAAGTTGAAAGTCTTCACTTAATAACAATTCTGCAGGTTTGATTCGTTCAAGTTCAGCTGCGAGAGCTTGGCTATTATCAACTTCTAATAGCTGGAAACGTCCACTCGTAACATCAATGTACGCGATACCAAATATTTCTTTTTCAAAGTGAATGGATAATAGAAGGTTATCTTCTCTGTCGTTTAATAAGGCATCATCTGTAACGGTTCCGGGCGTCAGTATTCGAGCAATTTCACGTTCAACAGGACCTTTTGAGGTTGCTGGGTCTCCGATTTGCTCACAAATTACAACCGATTCACCGAGTTTAATAAGTTTTGCCAAATAAGACTCGGCTGCATGATAGGGAACACCTGCCATAGGAATGGGTTCGCCTTTGGACTTACCTCGCGCAGTTAAAGTAATGTCTAAAAGTCGCGCTACTTTTTTTGCATCTTCAAAAAATAATTCATAAAAATCACCCATGCGAAAAAACAATAATCGTTCAGGGTGCTGTGCCTTAAAGCCCAGATATTGCTGGATAACAGGGGTGTGATTCTCGGATGACTTAATCGTCGATGACATAAGATGATTTTAACTGAAAATACTTCGATAGTCAGTGTAGTAAATGCAAAATTTGGTTTGATTAAGCAACGATTTCGTTGCTTATTTAGTGTTTAAAAGATCTTAAAAACAATACTTTTCTTCAAGTGGAAATTGAGCTTATAATCAAAGTTCACCCGGCTTAATGCTGAAGACGTTAGGTTAAACCGTGGAGGAATTTGTAATGCCTAAGTATAGTAGTACCTTTAATTTAGATCCCAGCGATATCGATATTATCGAGAACGCTCTTCGTAATCTGTTGAATCTGCATGCAGATGTTAACTCAACATGTCCTCATCAAAAACAAACCGTCCGCTCACTCAATGAAGTGCTTGGAAAGTTACACAACCAAAAAGTGTTTTATTCGCAAGTGAATAGAACCGGTGTGCCCGCAGGTTAAATATTTGGTAATAAAACCCATCATATTTGGTGGGTTTTAAGATGAAGCCAATCTAATAAATCGACCATTTAAAAACGATAAAACCACAAGCAATTAAATATAAAAGCCAAAAGAAAAAAGCATAGGGTTCAGCTGGTCTTGGCTTGCCATAATCTTTAGCAAATATTTCTGGGAAACCAAAACCTGAGAAACGGGCAATCAAACGATAAAATAGAATAGGTATGAGACATATAGCCAATAAAATTAGCTGAGCTTTAACTCGCTCAATATCCTCTCGACCACTTATCAAAAAAGCCACGATAAAATAAATTATCAATGCAATTTTTTTATGCGTTTCCATTTTTTATAGATTATTTATTTTTCATTTGAAGTATCAGAAGGCTCGTATATCAATATATCTCCAGGCTTACATTCCAGGTATTCGCAAATCTTTTCTAGTGTTTCAAAACGAACACCTTTAACTTTACCTTTTTTTAGCAATGATAAGTTTGCTTCAGTAATCCCTACATGCTCGGCAAGTTCTTTCGATTTTACTTTACGGCGAGCGAGCATTACATCGAGTTCAACAATAATTGGCATACAGTTAGATAAAAGATTGGTTTTCTTTTTGTAGTCTTCCACCATGAGCAAGTATAGAGGATATTACCCAAAACATCGCTGAAACGAGTAATGTAAATACATTATTCGAGCTTAAGTTGATTGCAACTTGCCGCAAACCTTCTGGGTTTTGCCAGGTTAATAATACAGACAGTAACGGTGTAGCGAATAAACTAGCCAATACTGAAAAGAATATAAAGCGAGAGAAATTTCTTAATGCGTTTACAGTGAGAGCAGAATAATAATCGCCTTTACTAAATGCTCTGAAACAGTTTTTTGCATACAGCATTGCAATCATAAAGAGGCTGACAGGGATTAATAAAATAAACAGTGAGATGAGTTTAACCAATAAAGATGGTTGGTTGATGATTTCCAGTTCTGGAAGCTCCAAGAAATAACTTATGTGTTTTGGATCGTTATAATTCATTAGCCATAAAGAAATAACGGCTATTGGTAATAGATAGAAACATAGTAAGCATACCCAAGATAAGCGGTAACTCCATATCATCACTACATGATTTTCTGGTTTTGTATTCATAAACGACACCTAAAATTATTGTAAAACAATAATAAATATATATATAATAATAATTATTTGTTATTTTTTAAGGAAAGTAAAGTGTTTATTATCAGTAGAAATGTTCTAATTATCCTGTTTTGTTCCTTGTTTATAGCTTGTGGAGGTGTGCCACTCAAATCAATTCCAAAATTATTCAGTGTTCCAGAACAGTTACTGAATAGCGATCCTGCAGAGTTTGCACTCGCGATTGGAGTGGATGAAAACATTCAAATTGATTCGAATGCAGTTCCTTATTTAGATGTAGGCATTAAGCCTGCCGAAGAAGGAACATTTGAGCCGATTAATCTTTCTTTGACCATGAAATTATCTGAGTTGAGCAGTGAGCAGTTAAGTTTTAATGCGGATAAAAATTATCGATGGTTGTTATATCAATTAACTGATGATTCAGCAGAGCAACTAAGAGAGATACAAAACTTTTTTAAGGAAAGGAAAAAGCGTGAAGAAGGAGGCGAGTTATCTATAGGTATTAAACAACATAATATAGCGGTTGATGATCCGAATTTAGAGAAATATAGTTGGGTAAGTTGGGTACGTTTTTCACATCAACAAAGCTTTTTTAAACTGTGGGAAGGGACTTTGGGAGAGCTAAAGGCGGTAGCAGAGTAATTTAAAAATTATTAACTCTAATTCATTTTTTTATTAGTTATTCAACAATCCTTTTGCTACGTTATTTCTTTTTTCTTTACCAACTAATGTTGCAACTAAGGTCAAAGCGAATTCTATTGCTGTGCCAGGGCCACGAGAAGTAATCACAGTTCCATCTTTAACAACATTATCTTCAATATACTCCATATCAATTATTTCCATAGAATTTAATACACCTGGGTAACTTGTGGCACGTCTACCATTTAATAAACCTGCATTGGCTAAAACTTTAGGTGCGGCGCAGATGGCTGCAGTAAATTTCTCACTATTGGAAAGTTTGATGAGTAATTCACGAATGCGAGGATCATTATCAAGATGATCTGAACCAGGTAGACCACCTGGTAGCACACACATGTCATAGTCTTTTTGTAATGCTGTATCAAGATCCATGTCAGCTACGAGTTTAACGCCACGACTGGCAGTGATCATTTCGCCATCTAAACTAGCAGTAATAACTTCTATACCCGCTCGTCGTAACACATCGATGATAGTAACCGCTTCCAGTTCTTCACATCCTTGTGCCAGTGGAACTAAGACTTTAGGCATGCTTATGCAGATTTTCTATCAAAGATAATCTGCTTCCATTGTTCAGGGCCAGATTTATGTACTGCATCACCGTTCACATCAACTGCGACGGTTACAGGCATGTCTTTCACTTCAAATTCATGAATAGCTTCCATACCGAGTTCTTCAAACGCAACGATTTTCGCATCAGTAATTGCTTTAGAGACTAAGTAAGCTGCGCCACCTACGGCCATTAAATAAACGGCTTTGTGTTTTTTGATAGCATCAATTGCAACTGGACCACGTTCAGCTTTACCAACCATACCAAGTAAGCCTGTTTCGGCTAACATCATCTCGGTGAATTTATCCATACGTGTTGCGGTTGTTGGACCAGCAGGACCGACCACTTCGTCGCGCACTGCGTCAACTGGACCTACGTAATAGATAAAACGATTTTTAAAATCCACACCGTCAGGTAAGGATTCACCTTTGGATAAAATATCTTGAATCTTTTTATGAGCTGCATCACGACCGGTTAACATTTTGCCGTTAAGCAATAAGGTTTGGCCAGGTTGCCAGGTTTCAATTTCTTCTTGTGTGACTTCATCTAGGTTTACACGTTTGGCAGTTGGGCCTGCATCCCAAGTGATCTCTGGCCAGTCATCTAGATTTGGAGGTGTTTGTAATGAAGGACCTGAACCATCTAATACAAAATGTGCATGACGAGTCGCCGCGCAGTTAGGAATCATAGCGATTGGTTTATTAGCAGCATGAGTTGGGTAATCCCGAACTTTGATATCAAGTACAGTCGTTAAACCGCCTAAACCTTGTGCACCGATACCTAAGTTATTTACTTTTTCATATAACTCTAAGCGTAGTTCTTCAGCGCGGTTACTTGGACCACGTTCAATGAGTTCTTGTATGTTGACAGGATCCATCAAACTTTCTTTTGCCATCACCATGGCTTTTTCCGCAGTACCACCAATCCCGATGCCTAACATGCCTGGCGGACACCAACCCGCGCCCATAGTTGGAACGGTTTTTAATACCCAATCAACAATGCTGTCGGATGGATTCAACATAGCAAATTTTGATTTGGCTTCTGACCCACCGCCTTTGGCCGCAACTTGCACATCAACTGTATTCCCTTCAACGATTTCCATATTGATCACAGCAGGAGTGTTATCGCCAGTATTTTTTCGAGCACCGTCTGGATCGGAAAGAATTGAAGCACGTAGTTTATTATCAGGATGATTATAGGCTTGACGTACACCTTCGTTGATCATATCGGTAACGCCCATGTTGGCATCCCATTGAACATCCATACCGACTTTGATAAATACGGTAACGATGCCAGTATCTTGACAGATAGGGCGGTGGCCTTCAGCACACATACGAGAATTGATTAAGATTTGAGCCATTGCATCTTTTGCGGCCTGGCTTTCTTCTTTCTCATAAGCGGCATTCACAGCCTGGATAAAATCGAGAGGATGGTAATAGGAAATAAATTGCAAAGCGTCAGCAACGCTGGCAATAAAATCGTCTTGTTTAATAACTGTCATCGATAGCAACTCTTAAAATATTTATTTAATCAAAAACAGTAATTCTAGCATTTTTCTCAAGCATTGCGGTTACAATAGAGCAATGACAAAGCAAAAAGACACAATCTATCGAAACTTTGATGGCGAAATTAAGCCATTTGAATTTGATGAACGTGTAGCAGATGTATTTCCAGATATGATCAATCGTTCAGTGCCGGGTTATTTTCAGAGCGTTGCTTTATTAGGTGTGATTGCAAAACAATATTCTGTTGCCAATTCACAGATTTATGATTTAGGTTGTTCATTAGGCGCTTGTACTTTATCAATGAGCCAAGCTTTGAATGATGAGAGATTTAAAATCATTGCTGTAGATATTTCTGAACCTATGATCACTCGATGTAAAAAACAATTACAACGTATTTCAAATAAGACGCTGATCGAAATAGTTCATGCAGATGTTCGAGATATAGAAATACATAATGCATCCATAGTTGTTATGAACTACACCTTACAGTTTTTACCTCTACCTGAAAGAGAGAAATTGATTCAAAAGATTTATTCAGGTTTGAATGAAAAAGGTGTGTTAGCTATTTCTGAAAAAATTATTTTTGAAGATGAAGAACAACAAAACCGTATGACTGAATTACATCATCGATATAAAAAACTTAATGGATATGATGATATGGAAATTTCAGGTAAACGTACTGCTTTAGAAAATATATTAATTCCTGAAACAATAAATTCACATAAACAACGTTGTGAATCAGTAGGATTTCAATCTTTTGATGTGTTAATGCAAAATTTCAATTTTATAACCTTCCTAGCTCAAAAATAATATGTTTGAATATTCGAATCTATATCCGTTATTGGATCAGCATGGTATGGCTGATTGGGCTGTGGAATTACAATCAAAACTAGAAGAATACGTTCGCAATATTAATCATGGAAACTACCCTGCTTGGAAACAGGCAATTGAATCATTACCTGATATTAAACCTTCATCATTTGATTTTACTGCAACCGCACCAAGAATTGGTGAAAGAAAAGATTGTTCAGAACAAGAGTTTGAACAAATAAAAACTGTTTTAAAAACATTTATTCCTTGGCGTAAAGGTCCATTTGATTTATTTGGAATAGATTTGGATGCTGAATGGCGCTGTGATTTAAAATGGTCTCGTGTCAAAGATAAAATAGATTTAACAAATAAAACAGTTTTAGATGTTGGTTGTGGTAATGGTTATTACAGTTTGCGTATGTTAGGAGCAGGAGCAGATATCGTTGTTGGTATTGATCCAACTTTGTTTTATTTGATGCAATACGAAATTTTAAAACGTTATCTTATAGATAATCCGTTTTATATGTTGCCATTTGGTATTCAAGAATTATCAATAGATAAATTATCTTTCGACACGGTTTTTTCTATGGGGGTGATATATCATCGACGTGATCCTGTTGAGCATATAAAACAGCTATATAATTGCATTAAACCGAATGGTGAGCTTGTGATCGAAACTTTAGTCATTGACGAAATCTATGGCGATATTTTAGTACCTGATGGGCGATATGCTAAAATGAAAAATGTTTGGTGGATACCATCGATTCGTAAACTTTCTGAAACTTTATCTGAAAATGGATTTTCATCAATAGAAATTCTGGATGAATCGAACACTACCTCTCAGGAACAACGTGTAACTCAATGGATGTCTTTTGAATCTTTGGCTGATTTCCTTGACCCAAATGATATAACAAAAACAATCGAAGGTTATCCAGCTCCAAAACGTGTTCTTATGAAAGCAATAAAAATAGTATGACCGATACGAATACAAATTTCCAAACAAGAATAACGTTAGTTATGGTGTTAATAAATGCTTTCACTACGCCCTTAATGTTATCGGCGGTCAATGTAGCATTACCACATATTGCTAATAGTCTAAATTTAGACGCTGTTGTTATAAGTTGGGTGCCAATGGCGTATTTAATGGCAAGCGCAATGTTTTTATTATTATTTGGACGATTAGCAGATGTGTATGGTCGTAAGAAAATTTTCTTATTGGGAACCATACTTGTTGTTATTACATCATCTTATGCAGCAACAGCAAATAATTCATTTGAGATCTTAAGTGCTCGTTTCCTACAAGGTATTAGTGCTGCAATGTTATATGCTACTCAAGTAGCTATCGTGAGTTCCATTTATCCACCAAAAGAAAGAGGAAAGATTGTTGGTTTAACAGTTTCAATGATTTATTTAGGTTTATGTTTTGGTACTTTTTTAGGCGGCATTTTAATAGATAAATTTGGATGGCGTAGTGCTTTTTTATTGCATATTCCATTAGCGATATTAGTCATTGTTATAGGGAGTGTATTTGTTAAGGATGAATGGCGAGCAGAGAAAAAAACAAGAATAGATGTTGTTGGAGCGCTAACCTATGCAATAGCAATAGCTTGTTTGTGTTATGGCGTGACTAAAATTCCTAATTATCTTGGTTATATTCTAATTTTAATTAGTGTTATTTTTATTTTCATTTTTATCAAATTACAATATTCGCTTGAATCACCATTAATTAATGTAAAATTATTTTTTACGAATAAAGTATTCACTTTTTCTTGCATAGCGTCACTGATTATGTATACAGCCACTTTTGCTAACGTGGTTTTAATCAGTTTGTATTTACAATATTTACAAGAATTTTCTGCAACGCAAGCAGGTATAATAATGATGATACAACCATTAGTGATGGCGGTATTTTCTCCTCTTACTGGTAAATTATCCGATCGTTATGAGCCTAGATATATTGCTACTATTGGCATGATATTAACGATACTGGGTTTGTTTTTTCTTTCAGGTTTAAATTCAGAAACTAGTTTGGTTTATATTTTATTAGCATTAGTCATTACTGGCCTTGGGTTTAGTTTTTTTTCATCACCGAATGTAAATGCAATTATGAGTTCTGTAGAAAAAAAGCTCTATGGAAGCGCAACTTCTATAATGGCAAGCATGCGTATTCTTGGACAACTCAGCAGTATGATTTTAGTTGCAATGATCTTTTCTTTATTTATTGGCGAAAATAAAATTACAGAAGAAACATATCATCAATTACAAACGGCAATACAAATTTGTTTTATGCTTGCAGCCTTATTATGCATTCCAGGATTATATTTATCGTTTGTTAGAGGCAATATGCACGAGGCAACATAAAAATTTTAGGCAGAGCTGTTAAGTAAAATAGTTAACGTTTATATTATTTAAGTAGTATTACTCTCAACAATATTTTTTGTATCTATACATACTTTATTTCTGCCACGTTGTTTTGCATTATAAAGTTGAGCATCAGCTTGTTTGAAAAAACTTTGAGGTTCATTTTCATCTGATGGATCAATTGTAGCCACACCAATGCTCACAGTGACATACGGCGTCATTTCTGAATATTCATGAGGAATTTGTAGATTTTCGATTTTTTTGCGCATTCTTTCAGCGACTTCAAAAGCACCTTTTGTATTTGTATCTGGAAGAATGATAGTAAATTCTTCTCCACCATAACGACAAGCTAAATCACCAGGGCGTTTTAAATTTTTATTAATAATATTTGAAAGCCGAATTAAACATGTGTCTCCTTCACTATGGCCATAGTGGTCGTTATATTCTTTAAAATGATCTACATCGATGATTAATAGTGATAGGACAGATGCCGAGCGTTTATGTCGATCCCATTCAGACAAGAAATATTCATCGTAGGCTCTTCGGTTAGGTAAACGAGTTAATGGGTCTTTCGATGCAATACTTTCTAATTTTTTATTAGATTCAGCTAGTTCAATTTCTTTTTTATTTAAGTTTTTCAGAATATCGTTATATTTTTTTGCAACAAAAATAATCCCGATACCAAAAGGAATAAATAAATAGCCAATATATTTATAACTTGGATCTGTAAGAGTAAATGGCATTAGGAAACAACTAACAATAAGCGGACTTGCAAAGCTAAGATAGCTTTCAAATTTTACGGAATATAAAGGTACGCTGCCTGCTATCAGGCTAACGTATAACATCCAAAAAGCTATTTGATTAACAACAGGCCATGTCGTTTCAAATATTAGTAGGAGATAGCATAGGCATATGGAAGACAAAAATAAATTAACATTAAATCCAATAACCCAAGGCTTCAGCTCAGTATTTTTCTCGATAACATCGCTAATTTTAATACCTAAAAATGTTCGAATTACATTAATAAAAATGTAAGAGACTGCCCAAATGTAAAAAATAAAATTTAGAGTTTCTTTAGGAATAATTAAATAGAACAGAACAATATACAAGGCAGCATAAACTAACCCAGTTCGAGTATTTTTAAGCAGTATATCAAGTTGTTTAGCTTCCGAAGCTTTATAGTAACTCATTCTTCAATAATATAACGCCAATAAAACGTCATAATATCATTGTTCGAACACTTTTGAATAAAAATATACTTGATATGGGTGATGCATTATGAAACATTCTTTTAGAATATTTATTTTTATAAAGAACAAAAAAAGGGCACTATAAGTGCCCTTTAAAATACTCTTTTATATAAGAATTAATTATGCTTCAGCAGCCATCTTTTCTTTGGCTTCATCTGCACTATTTTGGAACGAATCGATTTCATTAAAGTTTAAATATTTATAAACATTGTCGGTAACCGGTTCTAAGTCCTTAGCGTATTCCATGTATTCTTCGAACGTTGGAATTTTGCCTAAGATAGAAGACACCGCTGCAATTTCAGCAGATGCTAAGAATACATTCGCACCATCACCTAAACGGTTAGGGAAGTTACGGGTTGATGTTGAAACAACCGTTGAACCAGGAGCAACTCTTGCTTGGTTACCCATACATAATGAACAACCAGGCATTTCTGTTCGGGCACCTGCTTTACCAAAAGAGCTATAGTAGCCTTCAGCAGTTAGTTGGTCTTGATCCATCTTAGTTGGAGGAGCTACCCACATACGTGTTGGGATTTCACCTTTTGCTTTGTTTAACATCTCACCGGCTGCGCGGAAGTGACCGATGTTAGTCATACAAGAACCTAAGAAGATCTCATCGATTTTAGTACCTGCTACATCAGCTAGTGTTTTCACATCATCAGGATCATTCGGACAAGCAAGAATAGGTTCTTTGATTTCCGACATGTTAATTTCAAATACTTTTGCGTATTCCGCATCAGCATCCGCTTGCATTAGCTCTGGATTTGCTAACCATTCTTCCATAGCTTGTGCGCGACGCTCTAAGGTACGTGGATCGCCATAACCTTCGTTGATCATCCAACGTAACATGGTGACGTTAGAAGTTAAGTATTCGATGATAGGTTCTTTATCTAATTTAATTGTACAACCTGCTGCTGAGCGCTCTGCAGATGCATCTGATAATTCAAATGCTTGTTCACATTTTAAGTTAGGTAAACCTTCAATCTCTAAAATACGACCTGAGAAGATATTTTTCTTACCTTCTTTAGCAACGGTTAAATCACCAGTCTTGATTGCAGCTAATGGAATGGCATTTACTAAATCACGTAAAGTAATACCTGGTTGCATTTCGCCTGTGAAACGAACAAGAACCGATTCAGGCATATCTAATGGCATCACACCAGTCGCTGCAGCGAAAGCAACAAGGCCTGAACCTGCTGGGAAAGAAATACCAATTGGGAAACGGGTATGTGAATCACCACCTGTACCAACGGTATCAGGCATTAACATACGGTTTAACCAAGAGTGGATCACACCATCACCTGGGCGTAGTGCTACACCACCACGAGTTTGGATGAAATCAGGTAATGTTTCATGTGTGTTTACATCAACAGGTTTTGGATATGCTGCGGTATGACAGAAAGACTGCATTACTAAGTCTGATGAGAAACCTAAACACGCCAAGTCTTTTAACTCATCACGTGTCATTGGGCCAGTGGTATCTTGAGAACCCACAGTGGTCATTTTTGGTTCGCAATAAGTACCAGGACGAATGCCTTCAACACCACACGCTTTACCGACCATTTTCTGCGCCAAGGTATAACCTTTGCCAGTATCATTAGCAGCGACTGGGCGACGGAATAAGTCAGTACTTCCTAACCCAAGTGCTTCACGAGCACGTTCAGTAAGACCACGACCAATGATTAAAGGGATACGACCGCCTGCTTGAACTTCATCAAGAAGAATATCGGTTTTCAAGGAGAACTCACATACGACTTCATCACTGCCGTGCTTGCAGATTTTACCTTCGTATGGGTAGATATCGATGATATCGCCCATGTTCATACCAGTTACATCACATTCGATAGGTAATGCACCCGCGTCTTCCATGGTATTGAAAAAGATAGGTGCGATTTTGCCGCCTAAGCAAAAACCACCATCGCGTTTGTTAGGGATGAAAGGAATATCATCACCCATGTGCCATAACACAGAATTTGTTGCAGATTTACGTGAAGAACCTGTGCCGACAACATCACCCACATAGGCCAAAGGAAAACCTTTGGTTTTTAATTCTTCGATTTGTTTGATTGGTCCAACCGTACCTGGTTGATCAGGGTTAATACCATCTCGTTCCATTTTTAACATCGCATTTGCATGTAATGGAATATCAGGGCGTGACCATGCATCTGGAGCAGGGGATAAGTCATCAGTATTGGTTTCGCCTGTGACTTTAAATACGGTAACCGTTATTTTTTCTGCTAATTGTGGACGACTGGTAAACCATTCGCCATCAGCCCATGATTGCATAATTTGTTTGGCTGATTCATTTCCCGCATCAGCTTTATCTTTTACATCATGGAAAGCATCAAACATTAATAAGGTATGGGATAAAGCTTTTACTGCGGTAGGCGCTAATTCAGCATCATCTAGACAATCAATTAATGCTGCAATGTTATAACCACCTAACATAGTGCCTAATAATTCTGCGGCTTTCGTCTTGTCAATTAAAGGCGATGTTGCATTACCTTTAGTAATGGCAGCAAGATAACTAGCTTTGACATAGGCTGCTTGGTCAACACCAGCAGGGACGCGATTGGTTAATAGATCCAGGATGAAGTCTTCTTCACCTGTAGGAGGATTTTTGAGCAACTCTACTAAAGCAGCGGTTTGTTCAGGATCCAATGGCTTAGGCACGATACCTTCAGCCGCCCGTTCTTCCACATGCTTGCGATACTGTTCCAGCACGATATTTTTCTCCGATGATTATTTAAAATTATTATGAAAAGCCAATTTATATCGATATTTCGGCCGATCTGTTTAGATCTTAAAAAGTGTTTTAACTATGAGATATAAAAATAATTGAATTAAAACAAATACTTAACATTTTGCACACATCCGTGACATGCCTAATAATAGTAGTGTTATTCAGCAGAATCAATGATCCCGCCGCCTAAGCATACATCTTGTTGATAAAAGACTACGAATTGACCAGGAGTAATGGCTCTTTGAGATTGCTCAAATTGCACTTTGTACTCATTTTCAGAGATTCGAATAACTTCGCAGGCTTGATCGGGTTGACGGTATCGAGTCTTTGCAAAGCAACTCAGTTTCTCGAGCGGTAATTTTGGTGAAACCCAGTTAATATTAGAGGCGGTCAATTGCTTGCTGTGGAGTAGGGGATGATCATGATCTTGAGCCACGATCAATTCATTTGAATCAATGCGTTTTTGTACCACATACCAAGGTAGGTCACTGGCATCTTTGACCCCACCAATACCTAGACCTTGGCGCTGGCCTAAAGTGTAATAAAACACACCCTCATGTTCACCAATGATCATTCCATCAGTAGTTTTAATGTAGCCTTTTTCGGGTGGAATATAACGACTTAAAAATTGCCGAAACGGTTGTTCGCCAATAAAACAAATACCCGTACTGTCTTTTTTATCGTGTGTAATCAAATGAGCTTGTCCAGCGAGTTTTCTAACTTCGGGCTTGGGTAATTCTCCAATTGGAAACATTGATTGAGCTAATTGCTCTTGGGTTAAGCGGCAGAGAAAATAGCTTTGGTCTTTATTTTGATCTAAGCCTTTTAATAATTGATATTCATTATTGTTATTTTCAATTCGTGAATAATGACCGGTTGCGATTTTTTCTGCTCCTAATGCTTTAGCATGTTCTAGGAAGGCATTGAATTTTATTTCTTGGTTGCATAAAACATCAGGATTTGGGGTACGACCATTTTTATATTCAGAGAGAAAGTTTTTAAATACACGATCCCAATAGTTAGAGGATAGATCGACAGTATTTAAAGGAATATCAAGTTTTTCGCAAACTTGTAAGGCATCTTCAACATCGGCTTCCCACATACAGCCGCCGTCTTCGTTTTCATCGACCCAGTTTTTCATGAACAGAGCTTCGACATCATAGCCTTGTTGTTTGAGTAACATGGCTGTTACTGAAGAGTCTACTCCGCCTGATACGCCGACGATAATTTTTCCAGTCATTGATATAGAGATTAGAGTGCGGTGTGAATTAAATCGAGGGGAAATTGTTTTCCAGCAAGATAATCATCAATACAACGAATGATCATATCACTGCGATGTTTTTCAGGTTCCTTTAATAATTCATCACGACTCAGCCATTTAGTTTGTACGATACCTTCGTCTAATGGATGATCAGGAAAATGTTGTTTTACTTGGCCGTAGAAACAAACACGTAAATAAGTAATTTCTTTACGTGAGTTTGGATACATATATATTCCTGTGATGAATTCAGGTTCAAATTCATACGCGGTTTCCTCAAGGGTTTCTCTAGCAACCGCTTCTATTAAACTTTCGCCTTGTTCTAAATGCCCAGCAGGTTGGTTATAGACTAATTTGTCATTGGAATATTCTTCGACGCATAAAAAACGACCGTGCTCATCTTGAGCTATCGCTGCGACGGTGACATTGGGTTTCCATTGCATAGTTTTAAATATTATAAATCTAGATTTTATATTTTATCGGCTGATTATAACTTTTATTAATCACGAAGGGTATTCGCATTATTAAAGAAAACTTATGAGCCTGATAGAATCGAATGAAGAATTTACTTTTGTATTGCTTGATTAATGCTTTGTGATGATAGACCAGAAGGTTGGTTATTAGCTGTTTTTTCAGATTTAAACTCTTCAATAATTGGATCGTCCCAGCTTCCAGTAATAGTGTATTGAATTTCTAATATTTTATTAATGTTAGAAGGGATTGATTCAAAGATTTCACCCGCAAAATGAATCGCTGCACCAAGTCCAATTCCTATTGGTCCAAAAACTGCGCCAGCAACCGGTAAGTTTCCAGTAATTTGTGGAGTCACAATCACAGTTTGATCATAGTCTTGATCGACTAAACCAGTTCGTCCATTGATCATAACGTTAGCAGAAGGGCCGATCATGGTTAAATCATTGGTGAATGCCTGACCATCGGAAATAGAAAAATGTCCTTTGATAGAATCGAATTGTAATCCTTCGCCAAATAGATCAGAAAAATCTAAAGATAATCTTCGGGGTAGACTTTGTATACTGAGTAAACCAAATATCCTACCTGCTTTAGGATCAATATCAGACATAGTGCCTTTTTCTATTGATAAATTTAAATCTCCATTAAGATTTCCAAGTTCAAAATCAAAAGGTGAACCAGTCCATATGCTATTGATGTCGACAGTTAATTTTCCATTTTCAATTGTAGTTTCGTCAAATTGAAATTGTCTTCGCATATCATTAATAGTATCAGCAGTGATATTTAATCGTAGTTCAGTATTATTGTTGAGTTTTGTACCTAACCATTTACCATAACCATCGATACTTACTTTGTCAGATTTTAAACTTAAACTATCAATATTGATTCCGTTGTTAGTGCGAGAAGAGGTGATCATTAATTTACCCATTAATGAATCGTTGTAATAAAAATTGTCTACAGAGGCATTAAAAATTGAAAATTCTTCAGGTGATAAGTATTGAGTAGCATCTGTCGTTTCTGAGTTTTTAACTACCCTATATGTTGATAAATTTAAGTCGATAGGTTCACCAATAGCAGGGACATTAATAGTGCCAACAATATCATTTGATTCAACTTGTACGTTCCAATCACCTTGTTTTTGAGTGACTTTAGCAAGTACATTATTGTAGGTTTGTCCGCCATGAAAAACTTGATTAACTGAAATTTCAGAATATTTATTATTAAATAGAGAGTCTGGTTCAAAGTCAGAATCAGACAGTTGCTCATTGGCTTTAGTCACAACATCTAACCAACCAGAAAGATCAAGTTGTTCCATATTGCCTCGCAACTCAATTTTATTTGGATTAAAAATAATGTTTGGTTGATTACCAAATAAAACATGCATTTCAATCAGTTCACTATTTTTTCCAGGTGTATAATTAATGTTGGCTTTCACTAATTCAGCTAACTTTAATTTAAATAGGTTATCTTGCGTTTTTTTGATGGGTATTTCGACTGTTAATGGTAATAGAGAAGTTTTTGCCTTGTATAAAGGTTCGGGGTAGTTTAATTCTAGTCCTGTAAGATCAGAACGTAATAATAAAACATCATCTTCAATTTTTGGATCAAGATTATACTTTACTTGCCATTGGCTTTGTCCTTGCCAGTAGTTTAGATAAGGGGCAATGTCTTCAAAAATTTGAGGTGAGTAATGTGAAATTTGTTCGCGTAAAAAACTTTGATCTAAATTGCCTGCTATCATTAAATATTCAGATTCTTCAGCAGCTACTTTAGGGATGGATAAAGTTATATTTCTATCGAAATATATTGCATTTATATTTTTTGCTGTAACCGAATTTCGGGTGAATTTTAAATCACCTTTCATATCGGTCATTTGCATTTTTAATTCTTCAGAATAGATTGAATTATTAAGGAAAGCTAACGTTCCATCAATCTTAGTTAAGTCTTCAGGGTATAAAGGTATATTTAAATCCAAATCAATTTTAGTAGGACCAGTTAAATTAATTTCCTCGACAATTTTTAATGATTCCCGATTTTTTAATGGACTTTGCTGGATAAATTTCACGAGTGTTTTGCCATCACTCGACATATTCCCAGCGGCGTATAAGTTTGGATCTTCTTCAAGGATGTCAGGTATCTTTGCTTTAATCGTATTTATACTTGCTTCAAGGATAGTTGCTTTTTCTGCTTCTAGTTTTAATTCAACCCCTTGCAAGTTAAAATTGGCATCGAGATTTTCCATCAATGGCCATTCAGGATGAAATTTTATTTTTCCATCATTTAATTTGGCAGATAATCTTAATTTGCCATTTTCATCATTAGGAAATGGAAATTTAGCTAATTCACCTTTGATTGTTAATAATATTTTATTCGCAGTTCCATTGACCAAAGCATGGTTAACCCACTCCTTTAATGGTTCATTTGCTGTTTTAGGTAAATAGTCAGGTATAACATTTAAATTTAATTGTTCGATATTTAATTCAAGATCGACAAAGTTTTTCTCTATTGTTTTTACTGAACCTTTTAATGAAAGAGGGAAATCTTCTGTCTGTAAGCTGAGATTATTTATTTGTAGTTCTTTAGAAGAGTTATTCCATATTATGTCAGTTTTTATATCTTTTAAGGTTTTTGCTTCATCGTATAATTTTTTCGAATCGAGGCTGATATTATTAGAAGTCAAAGTTATAAAATGTTGCTCTGAAGTTTGATCAGATGTTCGATATTGAATATGCATATCATATATCTTTGCATCAGATAATAATTCATTGCTGTTCGATAAATTTACATTTTTACTTGTTGATACGATGTTAAAAATTTTAGATAAAGGCAGGTAATTAATATTAAGATCTAAAAAATTCTCGTTTTCAAAACCAGCCGTTGCAGAAATTTTAGTGATGGGGTCATTAACACCGTCGCTTTGTTTTTTAGGGAACTCTAAATTAACTAACCATTGATTATTTGTAGTTCTAAGCATATCAAGATCAATATTGAAATCTTCAAGCTGTGTTATATTGTTAGCTTCTCCAAATTCTAAAGCATCGTAATGAATATCTGCGGTTAGTTGTTTAAGTTTTGCATATTCAAACTTTGCATTTAATTGACCGTTACCTTTTTGTCGACCAACGTTGATATCGATAAGGGATTGTTGAGCAAATATCTGGCTTATATCAAAATCATTTGTATTTAAACTGATACTACCCGACCAATCTTGTGTCGTAATATCTCCTGTCATAGAAATTTTAAAATCAAAGGCAGCGATTTCATCATGTTGGATCAAATCGGCTGTTCCATTGGCTAAAATGCCATTTAAATCACTACTAAGCTCAATAAATGTATTTTCAAAGGTAACTGGAGGATTGTCGTTTTGTAGATCTACCCATGTGAGTTTCGCATCGACAATGATGAGGTTATTTTGTTGTTTAAACCAATTGGTTAAAGCTTGATTATTTCCACCTCCTTCTGAGAGATTGGTTCCTGATTCAACGATGATAATCGAACCATCGCGTAAACGAGCAAACGTTAGCGATGTTCCATTAACCATGATATGGCTAGGTATAATTGTTTTTTGACTGACACTGCTGAGCAAATCAAATTTTATGTGCGCTTCTTTGAAGGCAATTATGGAATTTTGTTTATCTTTATCGAATATTTTGATATTTGTGATATCAAGGTTTGGAATCCAGCCTACCCATTTGGCTTCAATATCATCGATTCCTACAGGGTAACCCATTTCATTGCTGATAAATTTTTCGATATCCGATTTGTAATTACCTAAATCCGGTAGGGCAACGCGCAGCACGGCCAATGCGACGGCCATGCATATGATGATAGCTGCAGCAGAGTAAAAGAAAAAACGTAGTAGTTTTTGCGATAATTTAAGGAACATATACAGAGTTAGAGCAATACAATCTCATACTGTTCCTGAGTATAGGTATTTTCTTCTTGAAAAGAGATGGATCTGCCAATGAATTCTTCCAATTCAGCAACATTCATCGATTCATGATCCAGCATATATTCAACTACCCCCGACGACGCTACAACCAATAGTTTATTGGCATCAAACTGGCGTACTTCACGTAAAATCTCACGGAATATTTCGTAACATACCGTTTCGATTGTTTTTAAGCTGCCTCTACCTTGACAGGTTGTGCAGGGCTCGCAAAGTATATGTTCAAGACTTTCGCGAGTGCGCTTGCGGGTTAATTGTACTAAACCAAGAGAAGTGATCTCACTGATGGAAACTTTTGAATGATCTCGAGCCAGATGTTTCTCCAATGCTCGTAGAACTTGTCTTCCATGTTCAGATTCTTGCATATCAATAAAATCAATAATAACGATTCCACCCAAGTTACGTAAACGTAATTGTCTAGCAATAGTTTGAGCCGCTTCCAGATTTGTTTTAAAAATCGTTTCTTCAAGATTACGGTGCCCAACGAATGCCCCAGTATTGACATCAATAGTTGTCATGGCTTCAGTTTGATCAATGACAATATGGCCACCTGATTTTAATTGTACTTTTTGGTTTAACGATTTTTGGATTTCATCTTCGACTGAGTACAGATCTAGAATAGGATGTTCACCAGAATAGTATTCAATGCGTCCAATAAATTCAGGAATAAACTGTTTTGAAAATTCATTCACTCGTTGGTAAGTCTCTTTGGAATCAATACGAACACGTTCGATGTCTGGTTTTAATAGGTCTCGCATCGTTCTTAGCACTAATGGTAAATCTTCATGAGCAATGGCAGGTGCGTAACTATTTTCCGCACGAATCACACATGAGTCCCATATTTTGTGTAAAAACTGAATGTCTTTGTAAATTTCTTCAGCTGCAACGCCTTCAGCCGCAGTTCTCACAATGAAGCCGCCGTTTTCTACCATCTCAGATTCTCTGACAGCGCTGTGTAAAATTACATTACCTTCGTTCCTAACCGCTAGTTCTGCAGCATAAGATTTATAGCTTTGAATAATACTTCTTAGGCGTTCACGCTCTTCTTCATCTTCGATACGTTGTGAAATACCAATTTCATTAAAGTTATCTGGTATAAAAACTAAATAACGTGAAGCAATAGAGATATGTGTTGTCAGCCGAGCACCTTTTGTGCCCAAGGGATCTTTAATGACCTGGACTAAAACTTCTTGGCCTTCACGTATTAAACTTTCTATAGTTGGTATTGGAACAAGTGAATCGCTATGAATCGAGTCGACATCTTCAATATTATGGTTATGACCTATGATGTCAGATGTGTGTAGAAAGCCAGTACGTTCTAAACCAATGTCGACGAATGCAGCTTGCATACCTGGTAGAACACGGGAAACACGACCTTTAAAGATATTGCCAACTAAGCCGCGTTTTTGCGAACGTTCTATGTAAACATCGTGTAATATTCCATTGTCTACTACAGCAACCCGAGTTTCTTGAGGTGTAACATTTATTAAAATTTCTTCACTCATTCTCGGATCCTTAATTTAGCTTTTATAATGCCGTGATTTATGATTATACCAGCTTATCAGCTGAGGCTTTATTTAGTTTGAAGAAAAATGACGGTTTATGAACTTTATAACAAAAACTGCGTAACTCCAGCTGAATATAGTAATTGTATATGCTTGTTTTTTAAACCTATAAATCCTATGCTCCTCAGCATCTATGAAGATATTCATATCAGAACTTCTCAACATACTGCCTGATGATTGTATTTTAACCGATCCAGTTTCTCTCAAGCCTTACGAGTGTGATGGGCTATCCGCGTACACTCAGATTCCAGGATGTGTTGTATTACCAAATACGGTAGCGGAAGTTCAGGCCGTTTTAAAATTATGTTCTAAACATCAAGTTCCTGTCGTAGCCAGAGGTGCTGGAACCGGTTTATCTGGCGGTGCATTACCGCATTCTGAAGGTGTGTTATTGAGCTTAGCGAAATTTAATCAAATATTAGAAGTTGATGTCGAACAACGACTCGCTAGGGTTCAACCTGGTGTCCGCAATTTAGCTATTTCCGAGGAAGTAGCCCAATATGATTTATTCTATGCGCCTGATCCATCATCACAAATCGCTTGTAGCATCGGTGGCAATGTTGCAGAGAATTCGGGTGGGGTGCATTGTTTAAAATACGGCTTAACAGTGCACAATGTTACAGCTTTAAAGGTTGTAACAATAGAAGGAGAATTGATCGAAGTCGGTGGTCAAGCTTTGGATGCTCCAGGATATGATCTATTAGCATTGATGCACGGTTCAGAAGGAATGCTCGGTGTTATTGTAGAGGTAACGGTTCAATTAATACCGAAACCAAAATATGTTCAAGTTATGTTGATAGCCTTTAATGAAGTTGCTGCTGCTGGCAATGCCGTTGCAGAAATTATCGCCGAAGGAATTATTCCTGCGGGTTTAGAAATGATGGATAAACCTTCTATAGAAGCTGTAGAAGAATTTGTTCATGCGGGTTATCCAACCGATGCATCTGCTATTTTAATTTGCGAAATTGATGGACAAGTTGAAGAAGTGGAACATGATTGTGAACGAATTGAAAAAATCATGCAGAGCTTTGGGGCAATTGAGATAAAAACTGCCAATGATTCACACCAGGCCCAACTTTTTTGGTTAGGTAGAAAGTCTGCATTTCCTGCCGTTGGACGTATCTCACCTGATTACTATTGTATGGATGGAACCATTCCAAGAAAGCACCTAGCGAATGTGTTAGAAAAGATTTATCAATTATCTGAAAAGTATCAACTCGCAGTGGCAAATGTTTTTCATGCGGCTGATGGCAATTTACATCCGTTGATATTATACGATGTGAATAAACAAGGAGAGTTGGAAAAAGCAGAGGCTTTTGGCGGAGAGATCCTTGAAACTTGTGTTGAACTTGGCGGAACGATTACGGGTGAACATGGTGTTGGTATCGAAAAAATCAATCAAATGTGCGTGCAATTTAATGCCGTTGAATTAGAACAATTTCATGCTGTAAAAAATGCATTCGATCCAAATAGTTTATTAAACCCAGGAAAAGCAGTACCAACTTTGAATCGTTGTGCAGAGTTTGGACAAATGCATGTGCATAATAATCAAACTTCATTCCCGGAATTAGAACGCTTTTAAAGAATTGTGGACACTCATCAACAAACTATCGAAGAGTATGTACAAATTATTAATGATGCATACCATAATAAACAAGCTTTAAAAATAATTGGTGCCAACTCCAAATCTTTTCTAGGTAATACAGTCGAGGGTCAATTGTTTGAGACGTCAGGTCTGCAAGGCATTATCGATTATGAACCGACAGAGTTGTACATTAAAGCTTATGCTGGCACACCATTGTCTGAGATTGAATCTACTCTAGCTTCATCTAATCAAATGCTGGCATTTGAGCCTCCGAATTTTAATAACACGTCGACTATTGGTGGTGTTGTAGCATCAGGTCTTTCAGGAGCACGTAGACCCTTTTTTGGTAGTGTCCGTGATTATGTTTTAGGTCTTCGCTGCATTAATGGAAAAGCAGAAGATTTGTCGTTTGGTGGGCAAGTGATTAAAAATGTTGCAGGTTATGATGTGTCGCGTTTAATGACGGGTGCATATGGAACATTAGGTCTGTTAACAGAGATATCATTACGGGTAGGTCCTAAACCAGAATATGAAATTTCTTTTTCTTTTGAATGCACTTATTCAGAATTTACTCATTATTTAAACCAATGGTTGATGCAATCGGTTCCTGTTAGTGCTGCTGCGTTTGAAAATAATCAATTTAAAATTCGCCTTTCAGGCAAACAAAATTTTATTGAAAGATTTTTGGGTAATACTGAATTAAAACTACAAGAACTGCCGAATATTTATTGGAAAGATTTAAACCAACATCAGTTAGATTATTTTAAAAACAAAGATATTAATATTTGGCGTTTATCCGTTCCAAAAAGTACGCCACTTATTGAATTGGAAGGTGAGTGGATTATTGATTGGGGTGGTGCACAACGTTGGTTAAAAACTTCTTTACCTGAAAAACAGATTAGAAAAATCGTTTCATCTATCGGTGGGCATGCAAGTTTGTATTATGCAGTAGATAATTCTATAGAACGATTTCATCCATTGAGTTCGTCGTTAAAGGCCCTTCATCAAAACTTGAAACGTGCGTTTGATCCTAATGGCATATTAAATCCAGGTAAGATGTATCACGAACTATAGTAATGAAAACTGAATTAAAAACAGAAATAATCAATACTGAATTTGGACAAACTGCTGATTCGATTTTGCGAAAATGTGTTCATTGTGGTTTTTGTTTAGCAACATGCCCATCATATCAAGTTTTAGGTGATGAGAGAGATAGCCCACGAGGAAGAATTTATTTAATCAAATCGTTATTAGAAGGTGATGTTGAACAGTCTATTGTACAAAATCATTTAGATCGTTGTTTGACGTGCCGAGCATGTGAAACAACTTGTCCATCGGGTGTTGAATATAACCAATTATTGGATATCGGACGTTCGCAATTAAATTCCACTGAATCATTGAGTTTTTTTCGACGATGTTATCGAGATTTATTAAGGCGATTCTTAACAAATCGTTTTATATTTGAAATAAGTGTATTTGTAGCTCGGACTTTTAATTTTATTTTGCCAAATACATTAAAGAAAAAATTAATTATTAATTCAGAATACAAACCGAGTCAAAAAAAATCAGATACTCCTAAACATACAAAAGTGATTATAGCTCGAGGTTGTGTCCAGCCATCATTAGCACCTAATACAAATTTAATGACCAAAGATATTTTGTCTGACTTAGGTATTGAAGCAGTTGAACTATCAAACGAAAATTGTTGTGGTGCAATTAATTATCATCTTTCTGCCACCGAACAAGCAAAACAACAGATGAAACAAAATATAGATGTTTGGTGGCCGTTTATTAATGATGTTGAAGCTATTATTAGCACTGCAAGTGGTTGCGGTGTAATGCTAAAAGATTATGCGTCAATCTTAAAAAATGATCCTGAGTATTTTGATAAAGCACAACAGATTTCGAATAAAATATTTGATGTATCTGAGTTTTTAATTAATAAAATACAATCCAATAAAAATTTTAAACGAAAATACCAAACTGTGGCTTTTCAAAATCCTTGTACATTACAACATGGTCAAAAAATTACAGGGGTAGTAGAACAAGTATTAGATAAGTTAGGTTATAAGATATTACCAATCAGAGATTCTCATCTATGTTGTGGTTCTGCAGGAACCTACTCGATTTTACAACCAAAAATTTCTAGTGAATTAAAAAGTAGAAAGATCAAATCAATTGAAAAAGTGAAGCCCGATGTTATTGTGACAGCAAATATAGGCTGTCAATTGCATTTAAAAGCAGCGACCGAGATACCGGTTTTACATTGGGTTGAATTATTGAAATAAAAAAATGAGTACCGAGAAAATATCCTAATTTTTTCGGTACTCTTTCTTTGAAGGATTCGAAATCTTTTATTAATTCATTGCGTACCAGCGGCCATCACTTTGTCGGCAAGCTGTGCCATGAATGATTTCAGGTCGACCATCTATAACGGCTTCAGTGGTGTAATCTCTACATGGTCCACTGTTGCTTTCATATGTTCTGGTTGGTGTTACTTTATATTGATTATAGTTATCAGGGTTTTTCCATGCGACAGATTCACCAGTAGGAGTATTTTCCAAAGTGCTTTGAGTTCGATATCGGTCTAACTCATCCATATTGGCGCCAATTTTTCCGCCTAAGTAACTGCCAACCAAAGTACCAATTGCTACCGCAGCAAGTTGACCTTTACCGCCACCAATTTGGCTACCTATCAAAGCACCAGAACCTGCGCCTATAATTGTTCCGACTTCTTGCTTGGTTGGGTTACATCCCATTAAAACAAATGATGCGATTAATAAGCTTAATGAAATCTTTGTTTTCATATCAAAATTCCTCTGAGTTTTAATTTTCGATATCTAATGGGCAAAAAAATTCCATTAAAACTATCAAATTATTTTTTCACAAGTTTTGAATGCTATAAAGATAAAATAGTTCGGAAATGGATAAAATTTAATGAAAAAAAAATGTGATGTATTTCACATAACCACAGCCAACAGCGACTGTGGTTAACATTTGGAAATAATTTATTCTATGACTAAGGTTCCAGAATCAGAGCTTGAACCTGTGGTAGAAGTGCCTTCGTCTTCAAAAATATCATCATAGCCATCTAGTGGTGGATTACCATCATAGATATTATATTCACGTTGTTGTAAGTACGCTTCACGTGTGAATGAGTATGGATCGACTGCAGCATCATCACGTAACTGTGTTTCATCTAATAGATTGGCTCTAGTATTCACCAGGCCAAGCGCCGTAACAGGAATTAATACGCCACCACTAACGTATGTCAGAGGGTTTAATAAGATTTCTGTAACCATATTAGGTGTATTTCGTGCCGTATCAGGTCCTAGTAAAGGTAATACTCCGTACGCCCCTTGATCAACACCCCAGGTTGCCAATGTTTGGCCAAAATCTTCGTCATGTCTAGCAAGACCCATTGGCGTACTAACATCAAATAAACCGCCAATACCTAAAGTGCTGTTATAAAGAAAGCGCAAGCTATCTCCCATAGCTTGATCAAACTTACCTTGTAATATGTCATTCAATATCACATTTAAATAAGTAATATTATCAAAAAAATTCGTAATACTGGATCTAACTGGTTCAGGGGTAATGTTAGTGTAACCTTCAGCAACTGGCTGAAGAACCGCGCGATCTAAACCGTCATTAAACCCATATATTTTACGATTTACGTTTTCATATGGGTCACTGTTATCAATCCCTTTTGTTTCTACGCCAGAGCATGCTGCTAATGATAGTAATAAACCTAAGATAAAGATTGGTTTAATATACGATTGGTTGAACTGGAAAGTTGACATCTTTTTTGACTCTCAATTAGTTAAAGCTCGATTCCCTAAAGGAGCGATATTGACATAGAAATCACAACGACACAATTCAGAAATTTTCATATTCTTGTATTTTATGGTTTATTTCTTTCAATAAGCCATCTAAGCCTTTTTCCTTAATAAAGACAGAATATTCAGCGCGTTTTAGTGATAAGTCATTTACACCGTTGGCTATCACACTGATAATTTTCCAATTATTTTCTATAGGGTGTAATAAGTAGTTAAGACTCACTACCTCTTGAGTAGAAGATTGGATTTCAGTTTTCACTAAAAGTCGACCTTTTTTTAATTCATCGGTTCCGACCGTATTAAACTGCTCATCAGTGAATTCATTGAAGCGAGCCGCGTAAGTGCTTTTCGTGAGCTCAGTTAAGCGTTCAATGAATTTTGCTTTTTGTTCATCAGAAAACTGTTTCCAGTGCCGACTTAATATGACTTTAGCGATGAGTGGAAAGTCAAAGTTTTCATCAATTAATTCAGAAATCGCATCGTATCGTCCTTGGAACCCTAAAGATTCAGCGTTTTGCATATTGTCTAACAATGCAGAATGAAAATTATTAATTAATGATATTGCATCGTTTTTGGATGCAGCCATGCTTTCAATACTGATAAACAGTAAGCTGATTAAGCTAAATTGAATTACAAATTGTTTAATTAGATTGTTTAGCATTGGAAAATTGAACATAGATTAAGAAGTATTTATTGATAACGTCGGCCTTTCCATTCAGCGCCTTTACCAAAGCTGTGTTTAAGTGCTGAATCGCATGTCATGATTATATACAAGATAGCCGCTAGAGGCATACTGATACACCATAACGAATGGACGCGGTAAAACGACAAAGTTGGCAAATATAGTAAAAACATTATCAATAATGCTATTAATGCAAATAGTTGAGCATATCCTGAAAAAATTAGTATTCCAGTAATAGGGACGATATAGGCCAAACCCATTAATGCAACACAACATAAAAGAAGAAAATACGAAAAATATAGCTGTGTAAATGCAGTCCGTGTCACCATTAGCCAAATACTGGATAAATCATTATAAGAACGTTGGCTAATAACTGAGTGAGTTAATCCTGTCCAAATCTTATGGTCGTTTTGCTTTACGATTTTTGCCAAAGAGCAATCGTCAATTAAAGCCGATTTGATTGCAGCAAAGCCACCAATTTCATTAAGTACATCAGTTTTTAATAAAATACATCCACCTGCAGCCGCAGCAATAGGTGTATTAGCTTGGTTTGAAAGATGAAATGGATAGAGTAACTTAAAGAAGTATATGAACGCAGGCATCAATAATTTTTCCCAAAACGTCTGCATTTTTAATTCGGCCATGAGTGAAATCATGGATAATTTTTCAACCAACATTTTAGACTTTAAGGTAGCTAATATCCCAGGTTCGAGTGCTATATCTGCATCAAGTAATAATACATATGGTGTGGAAACTTGTTGCCTACCTTGTTCGAGTGCATACAGCTTACCACTCCAACCAGATTCCGTATTTAGGCCTTCAATAATTGTGAGTTTTGCATGATTTAAAGAACGAGCTAATTCAGATGTGCCATCGGTTGATTGATCATCAACAAGGATGATTGAAGTACTAGGAGCTTGCTCGATAATAGAACTGAGCGTTTGCATAATAACTTCTGATTCATTTCTCGCAGGAATCAGTACAGTTAAATCGCTTAGATCGATTGTTAATTTTGGCTCTGAATCGAGTTGTTCGCGGGTACTCCATGGACGCCATGGCAAAATGGCAATAATCAACCAAATTACCAAGCTTGATGTCCCTAAAACTAGGGCCAGCATTAAAAAACCTTAGGCGACGCGTTGGTTATTACTACTACAGCTTTTACCCGATTTGCTTTCGCTGATTAAGATAGGTTTTTGAACTGAGCTGTCGTCGTAGCAAACGGGTAGCTCTGGTGCCATTTCGCCTTCTGTTTTAGGACCAAACAAAGCAACTCTAAGCGCTTTTAAAGGGCTGTTGAAAGTATCGTCAACAGCAGTAGCCTCATAACCGCTATGTACCATACAGTTAGCACATTTAGGATTTTTACCATTGCCCCAGTTATCCCAATCGGTCTCTTCCATCAACGATTTGAATGAGTTGGTATAACCTTCACCGACGAGTAGGTAACATGGCTTTTGCCAACCAAAGATATTTCGAGTCGGGTTACCCCAAGGTGTGCATTGATAGGTTTG
The DNA here is from genome assembly GCA_965243205.1 of Gammaproteobacteria bacterium. Taxonomy (GTDB): domain Bacteria; phylum Pseudomonadota; class Gammaproteobacteria; order Eutrophobiales; family Eutrophobiaceae; genus CBDEUK01. The sequence goes on along the minus strand of CBDEUK010000001.1, from coordinate 337,763 downwards.
ATTGCCTGCAAGAAAATCCAAATACAACGAAGATTGGTTAAAACGCCATTTCTTGCCTTTGCCTAGTTTGAAAATATCACGGAAAAGTTGCTTACTTTCTTTGCGTTTTAAGAATACATCTTGTCTCGGAGCGCGTTCGTAGCTGTATCCAGGAGAAATGGTGACTCCTTCAACACCTAGAGCATTAGAATCATCAATAAATTCAGCTATTTCATCTGCGGTTTCACCCTGGAACAAAGTGCAATTGATGGTTACACGGAAGCCTCTGTCACGGGCTTGCTTGATTACCTCAATACACTTGTCATATACACCTTCACGACAAACTGAAGCGTCATGGCGTTCTTGATTGCCATCTAAGTGAATTGAAAAGGTTAAATACGGAGATGGTTCATAGTCATCCATGCGTTTTGCTAGTAATAAAGCATTAGTACATAAATAGACGAATTTTTTCTTATTGATAAAACCTTGAACGATCTCAGGCATTTCTTTATGAATTAATGGTTCCCCACCAGCGATTGAAACAATTGGTGCACCACATTCATCAATAGCTTCCATACACTCATCATAACTGAGTCTTTTATCAAGAATTTCATCAGGATAGTCAATTTTGCCGCAGCCAGCGCACGCTAAATTACAACGAAATAATGGTTCCAACATGAGTACCAAAGGATAGCGTTTCTGACCGGAAAGTTTTCTCCCTATGATGTATTTTCCAACGCGGTATTGTTGAATCAATGGGACTGACATAAATAGACTCCGTTTTGTTGTTCTTCGATAAAAGTAACTAGATATAAGTTAACGCGGCACGATAATAGATGAAGCATCAAATGTACAGTGCAACAAACTAAAATTAAGCTATTTTTAATGTTAGTACTCAAAAATATATTTTCAGAGATACTTGAAAGCTTGGTTGAGCAACTTCATAATGAACGGCTTTATTTAACACAAGGGCCTAATGCGGATAAATGGCGGTCTCTATTAATACACCGATACTAGATACAATTTCTTCTCCTGCTGATCTTAGGAAATTACCTGAATCACAGCTGGAATCACTCGCTCAAGAATTGCGTGATTACTTATTGCACTCTGTGAGCCAAAGTGGTGGTCATTTTGCAGCCAGTTTAGGGGTTACTGAGCTAACGGTTGCTCTACATTATTTATATAACACCCCCGAAGATAGAATTGTTTGGGATGTAGGTCATCAAGCCTATGTTCACAAGATGCTTACAGGGCGATTGGATCGCCTGCAATCGATCCGAAAGTGGCAAGGTTTATCACCTTTCCCAAAACGCGAAGAAAGTGAATACGATACCTTTGGAGTTGGTCATTCAAGTACATCTATTAGTGCTGCCCTTGGTATGTCTATCGCGGCAAAAAATCTGGGTTCGAATCGAAAGGCAGTTGCTGTTATAGGTGATGGTGCTATGACTGCTGGAATGGCATTTGAAGCTTTGAATCATGCTGGTGGTTTGGATAACGATGTTTTGGTGATATTGAATGATAATAATATGTCGATTTCACCGAATGTTGGCGCATTATCAAATCGTTTTGCCCAGCTGATTTCTGGAAAGTTATACACCTCGGTACGTGAGCAGGGTAAAAAAGTTTTATCAAAGATGCCGCCAGCATGGGAATTAGCGCGCCGAGCAGAGGAACACATCAAAGGTTTAGTCGTTCCAGGTACTTTATTCGAAGAATTTGGTTTTAATTATATTGGACCCATTGATGGTCACAATTTACCGGCTTTATTAGAAACCATACGTAATATTCAAGAACTTGATGGGCCACAGCTTTTACACATTATTACTCAAAAAGGTAAAGGTTACGGTCCAGCCGAAGAAGATCCTGTTAAATACCATGGCGTGACGCCATTTGATCCAGAAAAAGGGATTATTCCAAGTAATAAACCGAGCAAGCCGACTTACAGTAAGGTATTTGGTGATTGGGTTTGCGATATGGCTGCAATTGATAAACGTTTAGTCGCAATTACACCAGCAATGCGTGAAGGCTCGGGTCTTGTTCGCTTTGAGAAGGAATACCCAGATCGTTATTTTGATGTAGCAATAGCTGAACAACACAGTGTTACCGTAGCGGCAGGCATGGCATGTGATGGTTTGAAACCAGTAGTGGCCATTTATTCAACGTTTTTACAACGTGGTTATGATCAGTTAATCCATGATGTCATTACTCAAGATCTGCCAGTTTTATTTGCTATTGATCGTGCTGGTGCTGTTGGGGCTGATGGTCAAACACATAATGGTTCTTATGACATTTCATTTATGCGTTGTTTGCCTAAAATGGTGATCATGACTCCTGCGGATGAAAATGAATGCCGACAAATGTTGTATACCGGTTTTATGCACGATGGTGCCGCAGCTGTTCGTTATCCACGTGGTGGTGGACCAGGTGTTGAAATTCAACAAGAAATGACAGCGATACCGATAGGAAAAGCTGAAGTGCGTCGTCAAGGTAAAGGCATTGCAATTCTTGCTTTTGGAACGGTCTTAGCTGATTGCTTAGAAGCTGCCAATGAACTTGATGCCACAGTTGTGAATATGCGTTTTGTAAAACCAATTGATGAATCAATGATCATTGAAATGGCTAATTCTCATGACCTATTGGTTACTGTCGAAGAAAATATGGTACAAGGTGGCGCTGGTTCTGCTGTTCTTGAGACCTTAGCGGCTCATGGTATTGTACAAAGAGTCATTAATTACGGATTACCAGACCGTTTCTTACCTCATGGCTCTCGTGAAGATATGTTAGAAGATGCGAAGCTAACAAAGGATGGGATTTTGGAATTTATTAAAAGCCATCAGTGTGATCCAACTACTGAAAATGCACAAACAGCTTAGCTAAAATAATCTATAATTTGCTGATAATCTCCAAAGCACTGCAATAGCGGTGCTTTGTTTTATTTAAGAAGGCGCATTAAAAGAATGGCTAACATCGTTCCTGAAAAATTAGGTAAATATGAAATCCATAAGCTGATAGGTAGAGGCAGCATGGGCATGGTCTATCGTGGTTATGATCCCTATGCCGACCGCCAAGTTGCCTTGAAACTTGCCCTTACTGATTCACTCAACAATAAAGAAGCTGGTAATCGCTATCGTAAGATGTTTTTCAACGAAGCACATACTGCTGGAATGTTAAAACATCCGAATATTATTGAGATACTTGATGCAGGTGCGGAAGAAGATAATTGTTACATCGTAATGGAATTGATCGAAGGCAGTGATACATTAAAAAATTATTGTACTCCAAATAATTTACTACCGATTGAACAAGTTATCGAAATTGTTTTTAAATGTGCCAAGGCTTTGGATTATGCACATCGTCAAGGAATCATTCATCGTGATATCAAGCCAACCAATATATTGTTGGCAAAAGATAAAAACGTGAAGATAGGTGATTTTAGTATTGCGCATGTGGATTCGACTGATACAACGAATACCATGCCTATGGGCTTTGTAGGCTCACCAAGGTATATGTCTCCAGAACAAGTTCAAGAAGATACTATTAATAATCAAACCGATATTTTTTCGCTAGGTATTGTGATGTATGAATTGATCACTGGAAGGCATCCTTTCTATGCTGAAAGTTTTTCACGTTTGATTCATAAAGTGATCAATGAAAAACATTTGCCTTTAAGTACACATCGTTCTGACATACCAGAGATTTTAGAAAAAATTATTCATTTTGCTCTCGCTAAAGATCCAGCTAAACGATACAAAATGGGGTTAAACATGGCTGCTGATTTAAGCTTAGCATTTGATTTTCTAGAGAAGCCTGAAAAAGATATTTCTGTAGAAGAAAAATTTAATGCTATTAGGCAATTAGATTTTTTCGAAGATTTTCCTGAGCCACAAATTTGGGAAATTATTCGAGCAGCAACTTGGCAAGAGTTTGAACCTGGTGATCAAATTATTGTTGAAGGAGATATCGATGATTCCTTTTATATCATTACTTCCGGTAATGTTGAGGTGGTTAAAGATAACCAAATTCTCGGTACTTTAAGCAAAGGTTCATGTTTTGGTGAAATGGCATATTTAACGAAAAGCCAAAGAACAGCTAGTATTCGAGCTAAGGATTATGTGAACCTAATGAAGATAAATGCGACATTGATTGATCAAGTTTCAATTGATTGTCAATTAAGTTTTAGTAAAGTCTTTATGAATAGTTTGGTGAAACGCCTATCTTTATCGAATAGCTTAGTTGTTGGTAATACTCAACCGTAAGATTATTTAATTTTGTTTTGATAAAAAATGTTTAAGTAAGTTTTTGGTAGATTCATCATGGATACTAATTTGTTTATTGCTTAACTCTCCTGAAATTTTATTCGATAATTCTTTACCTAGTTCAACTCCCCATTGGTCGAATGAATTAATATTATAGATGCAGCCTTGTACAAAAGTTCTATGTTCATAGATAGCTAAAATCATTCCTAATATTTCAGGTGTTAATTTTTCATAGACAAATATAGTGCTAGGGCGGTTACCTTCGAAATAACGATAGGTTTCATTACTAGTGTTATCAGATTTACCCACCATTAGTGCTTCGCTTTGAGCAATACAGTTTGCATATAAAGCTTGTTGGTGTTTTTTATCATCATAAAAATTATTAATACTAACTAGAAAATCAACAGCGGCTTTATTGGTACCTTGATGTAATTGTTGGAAAAAAGCATGTTGAGCATTGGTACCGACTGAACCCCAAACAATAGATGATGTTTGGTAATTGATAGCTTTTCCGTTACGGTCAATATTTTTACCATTACTTTCCATGATCAATTGCGAAAGATAATCGGGTAATAATTTAAGATTATGATCATAAGGAACAACAGCAAGCGTTTCTATTTTTAAAAAGTTTCTATACCAAACATCTAATAGAGCAAGTAGAACAGGAATGTTGGTATTAAAATCATTGGATTTAAAATGATTATCAATTTTAGCAGCACCTGATAATAGGTTGCGAAAATTGTCCATGCCGATTGAAATAGCGATAGGTAAACCTATCGCAGACCATAAGGAGTAACGTCCTCCTACCCATGACCAAAATGACAAAATATTTTGCTCTTCGATTCCAAACCCAATAGCTGCTTTAGTATTTGCAGTAATAGCGATGAAATGTTTTGATAAATCAGTACAGCCTTTATTCATAATCCATTGACGAGCACTCTCTGCATTCATTTTTGTTTCTAAAGTACTAAACGATTTTGAAGCGACGATGAATAAAGTTGTTTCGGGGTTGCATACTTCTAATACTTGCTCTAAATCACTTTTATCAACGTTAGAAACAAATTGAAGATTGATAAAAGAATCTGAAAATGTCTTTAAAGCATTACACACCAGACGAGGGCCTAAATCAGAACCGCCAATCCCAATGTTTACAATGGTGTTAATCGGTTTATCACTGTAACCTTTAAAAGAGCCAGAGCGGATATGTTCAGCAATAGATTCAACTTTTTCAAATTCAGAATGAATCTCTAATGCTAATGATTTATTTTGAGAAGCAAGCTGTTGACGATTAGCACGCAAAGCCCAATGCATCGCTGGACGTTGCTCAGTTAGATTGATGTCGTCACCATTAAACATGGCGTCGATCTGAGGTTTTAGTTGTACTGCATTTGCTAGTTTGAACAGATTATTAAATGTTGATGCATTGAAAAAGTTTTTTGATATATCGATGAGCAGTTCATCAATAGTGAAAGAATAATTATTTGCTCGTTCACTATCGTGTTCAAAAAAATTAATTAAATGTTTATGTTTTATTGATTGGAAGTGTTTTGTGAGTTCTTCCCATTCAGGAGCTTTGCTCGGATTGATATATTCAGACAACATCTAATAACCTATGTTCTAAGTCGTATTATAAAAACGCAAGGAATTAAGTAATTATACTGTTTAAGTATACAGAAGACGTCGTTGGTTTAAAGTGACTTTATGTTTTATTTTTAGTTACGAAATGTCTATAAATTTCAATTAATTCGTCTTGAGTGAACTGGATGATAACTATTTCACTACCGGGGTATATTAGATTTGGGTTTCTACCCATTTTGCCTTTTTCAAAATTATAGACATACGATTTTTGAGATTTATCGTATATGAGTTTGCCCAGGAAAGAGCTGGTTTGATCAGCTAGTTTTTCATCGGCTTCTTTAGGGATTTCAATTTGATATTTTTCATAATTTTCGCCACGTTTAATGGCTATGCCTTTAGCAAAATTTTGTAATAAACCATCTTGAACTATTCCCCAGATACCTGCTTTATCAGAATCATTAATATTTCTGACATAAAAAATATCATCATTCGCAATTGATTCATCTGTCATAAGCAACTCACCGATACTGGTAGTTGTTTCTCGGTAAGGTTTTTTTATAATTTTTAAAGGTTCATCTTTATCTATTTCAGAATTATTTTTTAATTCATCTATTGTCGTAATTACGTAGTTTTCAGTATTTATAATGATTGGAATATTTTCTATGGTATCTAATGGGTATTTTTCTAATAGCTCGCCAATAGAACTTTCTGTAATAGTGTTATTTTCTAAATATTGAATCTGTTTTGTTTTGTCACCTTTGGCTTCTAACAAAATGTCACTGGGTGTTTTATGAATAATTTGCTGTTGAGTCTCAATAAGAGTGATAGGTGCTTTATTGTTAAAATCAGAGCTTTCTAAATCATTTAAAGAAAGTGTTTCTATTTCTTTTGAATCGCCTAAATAAATGTTTTGATCTTTGGTTACAAAGTCATCGGCATCTGTCATTTCTACCGTATTGATAGTTTGATCGGTTATCTGTTCAATATAGTGTTCTGCTTCTTGGGTAATAGTTGTTTCTGATTGAACTGATGGAGTTGAAGAAGAATTCGTAGCAACTTCTTCTTCAGGCAGAATATTTGATGATTCATTAGGGTTCGAATAAAACCACCAGGTTAATAGAATGGCGGCCATGATAACTATAGAAAAGAAAATGTTGCGCATTTAACCCACTCCGGCAATATAGCTTTCTAATTGATCAATTAAGGCTTGTTTTTCGGATAAAATATTTTTAACGACATCCATCACAGAAAGAATGCCAATGGGATGGTTATTCTCAAGAACAGGTAAGTGGCGAATATGATTGTCGGACATGATCTTGAGACAATCATCAACTAAATCATGTTGTGATACGCCCAGTACGTTTTGCGTCATAATATCTTTAACTGGCGTAGTATGAGATTGGCGGTCTTTAAGAATAACCTTTCTGGCATAATCACGCTCAGAGACTATGCCTACCAACTCTTCATCATTCATGACCAATAACGCACCTACTTTGGTCTGGTCCATTAATTTTATCGCATCAAAAACAAAGGTATCAGGACTCACTGAATACACCTTATGATCTTTACCTTCGAGTAATTGCTGTACAGTCGTCGTCATCCCAGCTCTCCTCAGTAAACCAATTTATTTTCGTCACAGTGACATAGCTAACACTATTGTACTTGTTATTATAAACAACAGCGTCTAACTTGTTACAAAAAAACCGTCTCTATCAAAATAAGTGGTATTCAAGTACTATTCAGGCCTAATTTATGCAGTGCACCAAATACATACTTACAGCTGATTAATACAGTATAACGATTATTATCCATTGAAAATTTTTTATGTCTAATCCAATACCAGAGAAACTGGGTAAATATGATGTCAGGGATGAAATCAGCCGTGGCAGTATGGGAGTTGTGTATTTAGGACACGATCCGTTTTTAGATCAACCGGTTGCACTTAAGCTCGCGCTTGCTGAATCTCTTAGCGATCCTAAGTCTGGAGAGCGTTACCGTAAGATGTTTTTCAATGAGGCCCATACGGCAGGTTCATTGACACACCCGAATATTATTCGCATTTTTGATGCGGGTGTGGAAGAAGAAGTGTGTTACATCGTGATGGAATACGTTGAAGGCGGGGGTACTCTCAAACCGGTTACGGAATCTGAAAATTTATTACCCCTTAAAAAAGTTGTTGAGATTATCTTTAAATGTGCGAAGGCTTTGGATTATGCACATCGCGAAGGCATCATCCACCGCGATATAAAACCTTCCAATATTCTTTTTACCGAAGACCAAGATGTAAAAATCGCCGATTTTTCTATCGCTCAATTCACACAAAAAGACGCTACGGCTACCCAGGTCATGGGGATTATTGGTTCACCGCGCTATATGTCACCAGAGCAGTTACGTGAGGATACCGTCGGTAATCAAACGGATTTATATTCGTTGGGTGTTGTAATGTATGAATTACTTACTGGCAAACACCCGTTTGCTGCGGAAAACTTCACCCGCTTAGTCAATAAGGTGATCACAGAAGAGCCGACCCCAATACAAAATTATCGTGCTGATATACCTGATTCTTTGGCAAAAATCGTCGAAAAATGTTTGCAAAGAGAAGTGAGTGAACGCTATCAAATGGGCTTCGATATCGCTTGTGATTTAAGTCAATTATTTGAAAGTTTAGAGAAACCTCTAATCGATATCACCAGTGAAGAACATTTTAATAAAATCAAATCATTAGGTTTCTTCCAAGGCTTTCATGATTCGGAAATTTGGGAAATCATTCGTGCCAGTGCATGGCAAGATTATTCCGAAGGTGAACATATTATTGTAGAAGGTGATATGGATGATTCGTTTTACATCATTGTTGATGGTTTTGTTGATGTGCAAAAAAGTGGCAAAACCATACGCATTCTCAGACAAGGAGATTGTTTTGGTGAAATGGGCTATTTGGCAAAAACTAAGCGTACGGCATCGATTGTTGCTGGCGAGGAGACTTCTCTGCTCAAAGTCAATTCTACAGTGATTTCACAGGTTTCTTTAGACTGCCAGGTGCGATTTTTGAAAGTTTTTCTACGCACACTTATTTACAGGCTTTCTGCAACAACTGAGAAAATATCTTTAGACGAATAACATATAAATCAGTTATTTATAATAAAAACTTATCGTTATTTACTAAAAAATTCTTTACTTCAAGTAACACTTTAGCTTATCCTCTCAAGCTACCCCATATGGGTTAATAAAGATTAATCGATTAGCAGTGCTCTCCATGCCGGCTTTGGTAGAATACTGTGTAGAAATACAATAGCTCCAGGAGGAGGTAAGCCGACTCCAATGCGCCTATCAGTCTCTCAACTTAAGAAGTTATTCATCCTAATTTTGCTATCAAAGGCTAGCAGTTTGTGTGCGGTTGAGTTGAGTAAAGGCGACCTTATTCTTAATATCGATACGACTCTAAGCTATGGACAAGCTTATCGAGTATCTGACCACGATGCTGATATTATCGGACTTTCTCCGGACCCTACTAATGCTGGATTACTAGGCGTTGGTTCCTCAATTGCCGGTACTTCTTTTTCTGAGAATAACGATGATGGCAATCAAAATTTTGATCAAGGTATTATCAGTAACACCATTCGTTTTACATCAGAAATAGATGTCGAATATAAAAATTTTGGCGTCTTTACGCGTTTTCGTGGTTTTAAAGATTTTGTGAGCGATGATGCAGGTGATCGGACACCGCTATCTAATAAAGCTGAGCGTCTAGTTGCTGAAAATTTAGACTTACTTGATTTATACGCATGGAGTGAATTTGAAATAGGAAATATGCCGGCTTCGATTAAAGTTGGCGAACAGGTTTTAAGTTGGGGTGAAAGTACATTCATTCAAAATGGTATTAATGTGATTAATCCATTCGATGTTACCAAACTTCGTACCCCGGGTTCCGAGATACGCGATGCTTTAATGCCTGTGGGCATGGTGTCTTTTTCTATTTCACCAACTGATGTTGCAACCTTAGAAGGTTATTATCAATATGATTGGGAACGTACAATTGTTGAGCCTACAGGTTCGTATTTCTCTACTAATGATTTTGTAGGTGATGGAGGAGATAGAGTCTTATTGGGTTTTGGCAGTGTATCTGATCGAGGTACCACTACTCTAGCTGGTTTTGATCCAGATTTTTTAGCAGTAATGCGAGCAGCTGATAGTAGACCTGGTAATGGTGGTGAATTTGGAATATCGCTTCGATATTACTCAGAAGAATTAAACGATACAGAATTCGGTATTTATTTTATTAATCACTATAGCCGTACACCTATTATTAGTGCGACTACTGGTTCTGCTGGTGGAGTAGCTGCAGCAGCGGGCTCATTAGGCTTTGGAGCAGCAGCAGCAACTAACGCTTATGTACAAACAGCAAATTATTTTATTGAATACCCAGAAGACATTCAAAGACTAGGATTAAGTTTTAATACACAATTTAAGGGAATAGCTTTTCAAGGTGAGTATACCTTTATTAATGATGCACCTTTACAGGTCGATGATGTGGAGTTGTTATTTGCTGCATTATGTCCACTTAGTGATGCGACTTTAGGATCTGCTCCATTAGCTGGGAGCTTAGGTGCAGTAGTTAGTCAAAACCAAATCGATAATGGTTGTGCTTCAACTGGCATAAACCAAGTTGTTCCTGGCTTCATCGAACGAAATGTCAGTCAATTACAAATTACAGCCACCAAAATATTTGGGCCAGTATTCAAAGCCAATCAAGGTGTTTTAGTGACTGAAATTGGTATTACGCATGTACATGGCATGCCTGAGAAAAGCGATTTGCGTTTGAACAGTGCTGGAACATTTACCAGTGGTAATCCATTTCATGCAAGTGCTAATGGCTTTCATGCAGGTAAAGCGGCAGAAGGTTCTGAACATTTTGCTGATGCGACTTCTTGGGGTTATCGTATCGCAGGTCGATTGACCTATAATAATGTTTTTGCTGGCGTTAATGTCTTGCCGCGTTTCGCATGGTCACACGATGTTACTGGTAATACGCCTGGGCCTGGTGGCAACTTTCTAGAAGGAAGAAAAGCAATTACATTAGGTATGGGGTTTGATTATCAAAACAGTTGGCAGGCTGATATAAGCTATACTAATTTCTTTGGTGCAGGGCGTTACAATTTACTCAATGACCGAGACTTTGCGGCATTCAATTTAAAATATTTATTCTAATCGATTTGTTTAATGAAAAAACCGTCTAAAAATATTTTTATCGCATTATTCATTGTTGCATTTATTTCATCAAATGCCTTGGCGGTTTCTATTGACGAACTTGGTAAAACGCTTACACCTCTTGGTGGAGAAGTCGCAGGTAATACTGATGGTTCTATTCCTAAATGGGAAGGTGGGATTACTACACCGCCTGCAGGTTATGAAAAAGGAAAACATTTTGTCGATCCTTATGCATCGGATCAAATTCTATTCACAATTAATCAATCAAATATCAGTCAATATACCGACAAAATGACCGAAGGTCATAAAGCCTTAGTACAGCAATATCCCGATAGTTATTTTCTAAATGTTTATCCAACACGTCGTTCAGCTTCTGCACCGCAAAGAGTATACGATGCAACTAAAAGTAACGCTTCTACTGCAACATTAACTGCAGATAGAAATGGTGTTGATAACGCAGCCCAGGGCATTCCTTTTCCAATCCCTACCCAAGCAGAAGAAGTGATGTTCAATCATTTGTTACGTTATCGTGGAGTAAAAGGAAATAGAAATATTGGCTTAGCCACACCAACTCGTGGTGGTGATTATACTTTAGTGAAATTAAAAGAAGATTTTCTGCTTCGTTATTATGATCCGAGTACTAATATAAACACAGTCGATAATCTTATTGGTTATTTTAAACAGGAAGTTACTGCACCAGCAAGACTAGCAGGTAGCATATTATTAGTGCATGAAACAATTAATCAAAGCCAAGAAAATCGTCAGGCCTGGGTTTATAACCCTGGACAAAGACGCGTACGTAGAGCGCCAAATAAAGCGTTTGATACGCCAGGAACAGCGTCTGATGGTATGCGTACAACCGATCAACTGGATATGTTTTCTGGTAGTTTAGAAAAATACGATTGGACTTTAAAAGGCAAAAAAGAAATCTATGTGCCATATAATAATTACAAGCTACACAGTTCCGAACTTAAACATGAAGACATATTAACCCCATTACATATTAACCAAAAATATCCTCGCTATGAGTTACACCGAGTTTGGGTTGTTGAAGCAAACGTTAAATCTGGACAAAGACATCTTTACAAACGCCGTACTTTTTACATCGATGAAGATTCTTGGCAAATTCTAGCGGTTGATATTTATGATAATCGTGATCAGCTTTGGAGAATTGCTGAAGGTTTTGCGATTAATTATTATGATATATTATCTACATGGTACACACTTGAAGTGAGTACGGATATTCAAGAAGGCCGTTATGCAGCATTTGGCTTATACAATGAATTTGAACCATACCGTTTTGGAGAAGACTTTAATTCTGCTGAATTCACTCCATCTGCTTTACGACGTGAAGGTAAAAGATAATATTTCTTTTTATAGTGTTTAAATACAACAAATCATAATGTGAATTTCAATACTAACAATAAACTAGTTAATTTTATAAATAGTTATTTTGTTGTATTGCTAATTTTTACTTCTTCAGTTTTTTCCGAACAAAATATAAACCCTTATCAGTTAGATTTTTTAATTCTAGATTCGTATATTTACGACGATAGATTATGGTTAGTCGGTGAACATGGATTGATTCTAAATTCAGTTGATGCCGTTAATTGGAATCAAACACAACTTAAAAATCATCGATTACTTACTTCAATTACATCAAATGATAACGGAAAATTATTAACTGCAGGTCATGATGCCAATATTTTTTTATCTGAGGATGCAGGAGACACTTGGACGTTAGTCTATAACAACACTCAGATTGAACAGGCAATATTTGATATAGATTTTATTGATAATAATAGGTTAATTGCTATAGGTAGTTATGGTTTGTATCTTACGAGTAGTAATTCAGGTGAAAGCTGGGAAAAAACAACTATAAATATCACAAATATGATTGCTCAAAATGAAAATGAGCTAGGATTCAATGAATTACATTTTAATTCAATATCTATTAATAATAATACATGTGCAATATCAGCCGAAGCTGGTGTTATTTTTATATCTAAAAACCAATGTCAGGATTGGCAAGTTCTTCAATCACCCTATACAGGTTCATTTTTTGGTGCTGAGTTTATAGATGATACATCTATAATATTTTATGGTCTAAGAGGAAATGTTTATAGTTTTGATCTGAATACTCAACAATGGAAAAAAATACAGACAGGTACAAATGAAACAATTCATTCATCCTATAAAGAAAATGAGTCAATTTATTTATTAGGTTATGGTTCTATCATTTTAGAACTGAATAAAGATACGTTTAAGATAAAAGAAAAAAAATCTTTATCTAAACGAAATTACACTTCATTAATTCAATTTAAAAATCAATATTATTTGACAAGCGATAAAGGATTAGAACGTTATAAATAATCGAATATTGAATATGGAACAGCCAATAGTAAAAAAAATCGAAAATAACTTATTTTATTATAGAAATATAATTGTCAGTATTTTTATAGTAATAACGATATTTTTTTTACTTTCTATTCAGAATTTAAAAATTGATTCTAGCTTTGTTAAATTATTACCTCTAGAGCATGAATACATGCAAACATTTGTTGAGTATCAAAACGAATTTGCTGGAGCTAATCGGATTATCGTTGCTGTTATGGATGAAAAGAAAGACATTTTTAATAAAGAATATCTTTCGGCATTAAAAGATATCAGTGATGAAATGTTTTTTATTAATGGGATTAAACGTTCACGGATATATTCTATATTCACACCAAATGTGAAATATACGGAAGTTGTTGAAGATGGCATCATCGGTGGAAATGTAGTTACAGATGATTTCGATTTTGAGAATGAAAGTATAAATACATTAAGAGAAAACATTTATAAAGCGAATATTATAGGACGATTAGTTGCAAATGATTTTAGTGGTGCGTTAGTCAGTGCAGAATTACAAGAAATTGATCCAAATACCAATCAAAAACTGGATTACCATTCAGTAGCCAAGCAATTAGAGGAATTAATTAGAAAAAAATATGAGAAGCAATATCCAAATATAAATATTCATATTATTGGTTTTGCTAAATATATGGGCGATATAAGGGATGGTTCAAAACAGATGTTGAACTATTTTTTAATAACCATATGTATCTTAGTGATACTTCTTGTTTATTACAGTCAATCATTTTTATTAGGTTTAATGCCTTTAATCTGTTCTATTTTTGCAGTTATATGGCAGTTAGGTTTGTTACCTTTAATTGGTTTCGGTATTGATCCCGTATCCATACTAGTTCCTTTTCTAATTCTGGCAATAGGAACCAGCCACGGTATCCAAATAATTAGTCGTGTAAAAAGCTATTTAATTCAAGGTTTATCTATAAAGCAAGCTAGTAAAAACAGTTTTTGCGTTTTATTTATACCAGGACTAATCGCCTTATTAAGCGATACGGTAGGTTTTTTTAGTATTTTATTAATCGATGTTGGAATCATTAAAGAAATGGCTATCACTGCTAGTATTGGAGTGGCGATAGTTATCATAACAAATTTATTATTATTACCATTACTAATATCGTATGTATCTGATGATTATCAGTATAAAAATTCAATTAACAAACGACTGAACTCATTACAACCACTATGGATTAAATTTTCTAGTTTAATAGAGTTAAAAAAATCTATTTTAATCTCTAGTTTATCTTTATTTATATTGGTACTTTGTTTTACACAAGCAATGAATATAAAAATTGGTGATCAACATGAAGGTGTGCCTGAATTTCATAATAATGCACAATATAATATAGACTCTTCCATCATCAGTCATAAGTTTTCGATTGGAGTTGATCTCCTAAATGTCATTGTAGAAACAAAAAATGAAGGGTGCATAGATTTTGAGGTGATGAGAAATATTGAGTTGTTTACACAATATATGAAAACCACACAAGGTGTGAAGGCAGTAAATTCTTTGCCTACTCAAGCAAAACAGATCAATGCAGGTTGGAATGAAGGCTACTTAAAATGGAATGAGCTACCTAGAAATCCATCATTGTTATCGCAGGCGACCGCTTATATACCTACTTCCACAGGCTTGTTGAATTCTAATTGCAGTGTTATGCCAGTACAAATATTTAGCAAAGATCATAAGCAAGAGACGATTGAAAAGATTATTTTTGCTGTGAATAAATTCAAATCAGAAAATGACAATAAAAATATCGATTATCGACTGGCTACAGGGAATGTTGGAGTGATGGCTGCTACGAACGAAGAGGTGAAAAAAGCACAATTTCCAATACTAATCTATATGTTTATTGCCATCGTTATTTTAGTCTTTTTAGGTTTTCGATCGAAATTAGCAATTGGAGTGATTCTTTATCCTATATTCTTTGTATCGATCATGGCTTATGCCTTAATGAGTTTTCTTGAAATTGGTTTGAAGGTAAATACTTTGCCGGTTGTTGCTTTAGGTATTGGAATAGGTGTGGATTATGGCATTTATTTATACAATAGACTCTCTGAAGAGTATAAGAGAACACATGACTTATACAAAGCCTATTTAACAAGCATCTCTAGTACGGGTTATAGTATATTGTTTACGGGTTTAGCCTTGTCGCTTGGCGTTATTACCTGGTTATTTTCTCCTTTGAAATTTCAATCTGATATGGGAATACTTTTGGTCTTTATGTTTTTTATGAATATGTTGGCCGCCTTATTATTAATTCCAGCGCTGTTTACAATAATTCATCATATTAAAAAAAATTCTAATGGATGAAGTTTGCATTGTATGGTTTCGGCAAGATTTAAGACTGGAAGATAATCCAGCATTTTATCACGCTGCTAAATCGGATTTATCTGTACTACCGCTTTATATTTGGGATGATGATTCTGAGGCTCATTGGTCAATGGGCTCTGCGAGTAAGGTATGGTTACATCATTCTCTATTAGCTTTGCAAGATAGCTTAAAAAAAATAGGTTCTGATTTAGTCATATTAAAAGGTAATAGCAGGAACGTCTTTGAAGAATTAATTAAACAGTATTCTATAGCAAGCATCGTTTGGAATCGGCGTTATGAGCCAGCCATTATCAAGCGAGATACGCAACTCAAGACGTATTTTATTGAGTGTGGTATTGAAGCAAAAAGTTTTAACGGAAGCTTGCTGTACGAACCACAAAAAATACTCAATAAACAAGGTTTACCATATAAAGTTTATACCGCTTTTTGGAATAGTACACAGGCTATGTCGCCACCTGATTTACCTCTAGCTAAATCTAAGCCTAAAACAGACTTGAAAAAAAAGCCAAAATCATTAACGGTAATGCAATTAAGTTTGTTGCCAAAAATACAATGGCACTTGGGTATAGAACAGGATTGGCAGCCTGGTGAAACTAATGCTAAAAAACACTTAAAGAATTTTTTAAAATCTAAAGTAGTTAATTATGGTAATCAACGTGACTTTCCTGCGCGTGATGGAATATCAAAACTATCTCCTTATTTACATTTTGGAGAAATAAGCCCAAACACAATTTGGCATGCATTGTTAGAAAAGTTTGATGGAAATGCAGTTCCAACACCTGCAGTAGTCTATTTAAAACAATTAGTTTGGCGTGAATTTGCACATTATTTATTATTTCATTTTCCACATACCGATAAAAAGCCTCTACGAGAAGAATTTCAAAAATTTCCTTGGCAGAAAAATAAAAAATATTTAGTTGCATGGCAAAATGGTGAAACAGGTTATCCTATTGTGGATGCTGGTATGCGCGAGCTTTGGCAAACGGGATGGATGCATAATCGTGTAAGAATGATCGTTGCTTCTTTTTTAATAAAAGATTGTTTAATTCACTGGAAAGAAGGAGCGCAATGGTTTTGGGATACCTTGGTCGACGCTGATTTAGCGAATAATACAATGGGATGGCAATGGGTAGCAGGTTCTGGTGCTGATGCTGCGCCGTATTTTAGGATTTTTAATCCAATCACTCAAGGCGAGCGATTTGATCCCGATGGAGAATATATTCGAAAATGGATTCCTGAATTAGGTGGTTTAACAAACGAAGTTATTCATAAACCTTGGTTAGCCAATACTATGGATTTGCAATTAGCAAATATTCATTTAGGCAAAGATTATCCAAAACCTCTATTAGATCATAGTGATGCAAGAAAAATAGCATTGGATGCATTGAAACAAATGAAAACAGATTCGTAATATGATGACAGTTTTTTAAAACCTTGGATCTCATAATAAATTCTGATTAAAATTATTGATAAGACAATCTCTGAGCAACAAAGGTTGAAATATCATGACAAAGACTGAATCAGGTAGCCAACCAATCCACTCTCATACTGACGAAGATATCCCTATTCTTCCCGATGTAAATGTTCTGACCTTCTCAGATTTGAAATCGAGTCTATATAAAGGCATCGAGGATTTTCGAAAAGCACCTCTCTTTGGCTTATTTTTTGGGAGTGTTTATGCTTTTATAGGTATCTTTATTTTTCAATCTTTATTTGTTTGGGAAAAAGCTTGGCTTATGTATCCGATGTTAATTGGTTTTCCGTTAATCGGTCCTTTCATTGCTGTCGGTTTATATGAAGTAAGTCGAAGATTAGATCAAGGACAGCCATTATCTTGGAATAAAATATTGTCGGTAATTTGGCAACAATCAGGACGCGAATTACATTGGATGGCGTTTGTGGTTTTATTTATTTTTTGGATTTGGATGTATCAAGTCAGGTTGTTAATTGCTTTAGTATTAGGAAAAATGTCATTCGCAAGTTTAGGAGAGTTTTTAGAAATTATTACTACAACAAGTGAGGGTATTATTTTTATCCTAGTTGGCCATATTGTAGGGGCATTTTTTGCTTTAGTCTTATTTTCTACGACCGTCATTTCGTTTCCTTTATTATTAGAAAAAGAATTGGATGTGATATCTGCAATGATTACAAGTTTTAAGACAGTTGCTGCAAGTCCAATGGTTATGCTTAGTTGGGGTGTATTTGTAACACTGGCGGTTATGCTATCATTCGTTCCAATGTTTTTAGGTTTATTGGTTGTGTTGCCTGTATTAGGTCATACAACATGGCATATTTATAAAAAAGCAGTTATCGAATAATTTATAGTTAAGGATAATATAGCTAAAATGCGTATATTAAGTTTATTTTTTTATTTATTGGTTATTTCCCCTTCAGTTGTACTCGCGGACACAGAAACTCGAACCAGTGCATGGTTTATGTCATTAAGTCGTTTTAATCTATCAGAAAAAGTACCTGGCTTTTTAGATATACAACCGCGTTTTACATTAAGTGATATTCCAGGTGGTGATAACAGTGCACTCGATACATTGCTTCTACGCGGAGCGATTGGTTATCAATTACAAGAAAATATTGCTTTGTACCAAGGTTATGGCTATATCCCAACCTATGATCCAAATCGTGATGAACATCGTTCATTTCAAGAATTATTTATTAAACAACCTTTTTCAGATGGTCTTGCTCTTGCTCATCGTTTTCGTTTAGAACAGCGTTTCTTGAAAGGTATTGATGATGTAGCGTATCGTTTTCGTTACTTTGGTCGGCTTACAAAAAAACTTCCTTTCATCAATGAAAATTTATCATTGGCTATCAATGAAGAAGTATTTATTAATCTTAATGATGCTGATGGCGGTCCACAATCAGGTTTTAATCAAAACCGATTATTTCTTGGTTTGAATTATAGAATCAATTCACAACTTGCATTGGAAGTGGGCTACCAAAATCAATTCATCAATGGTCGCAGAGGTGCGGATGATGTGATGAACCACATCACGTTTTTTGGAGTACAGACGAAATTTTAAGCTTTTAAAGCTCTAAGGAAATTATCGTAAAGCTTTTTTGCAGATTGATTAAACTCTGTTAAGTTATCTTGAGTTAGTTTATCGAATGTAGCAATTGCATCTTTACCTAAAACTTTTTCTAATGACTCAGCGTATTCAGCCACTGCAGCCCATTCGGAAACGGTTTTGTCGGTTACTTCAATATGAAATTGAATACTAAAGGCTTTATTTCCAACTTGTAGAGCTTGGATTGCACAATCAGGGGATTGAGCAAGTACTGAACTATTTTCAGGGGCTTCTGTAACGCCCGCACCATGCCATTGTAAACAGGATAGGGGACTTCCTACATTATCGAAAATGACAGACTTTTTACCATCTTCCGTAATTTCAACATCCATCACTCCCACTTCAGGTGTTGGCATCAAATCAACTTTCCCACCTAATGCAGTAGCTAATAGTTGATGGCCTAAACAAAATCCTAAGTAAGGTTTATCTAATTTTTTTACAAATTCTCGAATGGCAGCTTTTTCTTCGATAAGCCACGGGTGTTTATCTTCTTCCCAAACATCCATTGGTCCTCCCATCACTAACAAAGCATCATAATCTTTAAGGTTTTTGGGAATGGTTTCACCAGCATCTAATTCAACAATATCCCATTTGATACCATCTTCGCGCATATAATCACGAAAAATTCCTGGGTGTTCGACATCAATGTGTTGAAAGACTAAAAACTTCATAGTTAATTCTTACTATAAGTGATTTGTGACACTAACGCACATAATCAATGAAATCTATTTTTTTGTTGACTTAGATCAAAATACAGATGCAAAGCTATTGTTAGTATTAATGCATCAATTCAAATAGGAGTGACGATTATGAGGAATTTATATTGCCGTTTATATATTCCAGTTGTTATTTTTATAGTAAACCTAGAAGCGCAAAGTGCAGAAAATATTACACGCGAATATGAGTCAGAGTACTATAAAATAGAATCACAATATGAAGTCATCGAAGAAAAAGTTGACCCAGCTACATTCCTTGGCTGGAATTATTATCATGGTGTCTGTATAAGATGCCATGGTCTCGGCGGGACAGGCACAGAGATAGCGCCAAACCTTCTCGAACGAGTTAAAAGGATTACACCTGCTCAATTCAATATTAAGGTACTACACCAATATGCGGTAAAGTTTACTACGGATGATTGGATAGATTTAGAAGAGTCAATGTACAAGGAAATACTCAAGCAGGCACAACGTGATCGAGGAGAAATAGCGACTATGCCTAAGTGGGAAAATAATCCTGCAGTACGTGATAATGTTGATAATATTTATCGCTATTTAAAAGCACGTTCTGATGGAGTGCTTGGTCCAGACAAACCTAAAATACTTAAAGACCAATAATATCGATAATTAATCCATATATCTAATAAGAGCGGTTTATTGTCTCTAGACCGCTCTATTTTTCCCTTTCATTTATTCCAATAAAATCTTAATTTTTTATCTTATTCCTAACATTTGATAATATCTAAATTTTTTTGATATTAGCTTTAGTTTAGTAATATAGATGGCGCCCTGAGCAGGAGTCGAACCTGCGACCTTCCCCTTAGGAGGGGGACGCTCTATCCAGCTGAGCTATCAGGGCGTATGATTTCCATAATAATTATACTCAATAAATTCTTTTTCGATAAATAGTGAATTATTTTTATTATTTAGGTCATATCATAATTATGCAAATACAAACTGATTTCCCAAATATCCGTCGAAAACACTTAAAGACTTTACAAGTGAATATTACATTAAAATGTAATCAAGCTTGTGTGCATTGTCATGTAGATGCAGGACCTAAACGTATCGAGATGATGAGTGACGAAGTTATTGAGCATATTATTCAATATATAAAAGATCATAAGATTGAAACTATCGATATTACTGGTGGAGCACCTGAATTACATCCTAAATTTCAATATTTAGTAAAGGCTGTAAAAGATTTAAATGTACATATAATCGATCGTTGTAATCTAACTATTTTACTTGAGCCAGGACAAGAAGCATTAGCCGAGTTTTTAGCTAAAAATGATGTGGAGATAGTTGCTTCATTACCCTGTTATAGTGAAAAGAATGTAGATCAACAAAGAGGCAAGGGTGTTTTTGATAAAAGTATTCTCGCGCTTCAGAAACTAAACAAATTAGGATATGGAAAAGAAGATACTAATAAGAAATTGAGTTTGGTTTACAATCCCCAGCAAGCTGTATTGCCACCAGAACAGAAACAGTTAGAACTCGATTATAAAAAAAGATTAAGAGAGGATTATGCTATCGTTTTTGATCAACTCTATGTTCTCTGCAATATGCCGATTAATCGTTTTGCTAAACAATTACAACATGAAGGAAATTTAGAAAATTATATACAGTTATTAAAAGATAACTATGTTAGTAATAATTTAGATAATGTTATGTGTCGTTCACTAATCAGCATAGATTGGCAAGGATATGTATATGATTGTGATTTCAATCAAATGCTGGATTTTAAAATTACTAAAAATGCTCCATTACATATTTCGGATTTAAATGATCATGATTTATACGATTCTGAAATTCTTATAGCCGACCATTGTTATGCTTGTACAGCAGGTCAAGGAAGTAGTTGTGGAGGCGCATTACAATAGTTAATAAAATTTCGATTATCATTCCTGCATTAAATGAAGCAGAAACGATAGAAACATCGCTTAATCGACTGCAAGTATATCGTCAACAAGGCCATGAAATTGTTGTTGTTGATGGTGGTAGTTCTGATAAAACTGCAGAAATTTCGCAACCGTTAGTTGATCAATTTTTATTGAGTGAACCAGGTCGTGCTATCCAAATGAATTTAGGCGCTAAACAAGCCTCTGGCAATTTATTATTATTTTTGCATGTCGATACAATCGTCTCAGATAGTTGTTTTACAGAACTGTTAAATTTAGAACTTAATAAAAAGATTTGGGGTCGATTTGATGTCAAACTATCAAACTCTAAATTTATCTACAAAGTCATTGCCTTTTTTATGAATCTACGTTCGCGCATTACTTCGATTGCAACTGGCGATCAATGTATTTTTATTACTAAAAAATTATTTTCATCGATTAAAGGATATCCAGAAGTAGCTCTAATGGAAGATATTGCCATTTCAAAAAAATTAAGAAAATATCATAAACCAATTTGTTTAAAAGAAACCGTTGTAACCTCTGCTCGACGTTGGGAAAAAAATGGAGTGTTAAAAACAATATTGTTAATGTGGTATTTAAGGTTAGCGTATTTCTTTAACGTTTCGCCAAAGAAATTAAATGCCTTGTATGAAAAATGATATAGCAATTGTTATTTTCACTAAGAATCCAGAATTAGGGAAAGTTAAAACAAGACTGATTCCAGAACTGGGTAGAAGAAATGCTTATAATTTATATTGTGAATTACTGCAACATACTCTTAATACAGTAACTAAATTAAAAAACATAGATACATATATATTTACAACTCCTTCAATTAATCATCGATTTTTCAATACCTATAAAAATAATCTTTCAATTTCCTTTCAATTACAAAAAGGTGATGATTTAGGGGAGCGAATGCATAATGCATTTATAGAGATGCTTGCAAAGTATAAAATGGTTATTTTAGTAGGCTGTGATTGTGCTGAAATTAGTGTCTCAGTATTAACTAATGCAGTGGCTGCACTAGAGAACAATGATGTTGTGATAGGCCCGTCAAATGATGGTGGTTATTATTTAATTGGGCTCAAAAAAGCAAACCTTAATTTGTTTAATAGTATTGAATGGGGAACCTCAACGGTATTTAATAAGACTGTTGAACGTATTAAAAAAGATAATTTGTCGTGTTATAAAACTGAAAAATTAATTGATATTGACGAATATGACGATTTAAAAAAATTAGATCATATTGAGTGGATTAATCAGTATTTGGATTAAACACTAACGTTTTATTTGTTTCATTAATTCTCGTTCTAGCTTTACAATGGTTTGTTGTAATGATTTTCTATCGGGCCCATTCATATCCCCAAATTGACATCCCATCATGGGTATTCCAGAACCGTTACTAACAAACATTCTTCGAACTTCAGAGGTACATACAATCACACCTGCACTTGGTAATTGTAAAATACATTTTGGAATATGAGACCCTGGTTTAAATCGTTCTGAGATTGGTGGGGTTAATCTAGCACAGAAGCCACCATACGATATATCTTTTAGGATCCCATGAATAACAGAATTATTTTCCGTCGTAAATGTTATTTTGGATGGTGTTGCCATACTAATTGGTACACGATGACTTTGTCGTCGTTGAGAATATTCAACAATATCTGGAAAAGGAATCTTATAATAAGGAGCATTATCCTTTTCAGCAATTGCCAAAATTTGTGACATAAACCTTAATGATGAGCCAGTATGATTACAACTTATTTCAATATTATCATTGATATCAATTTGTTTATTGAGCCGTTTAGGAAAGAATTCATCAATAACTAAATATTGTTCTCTGATATTAATTTCCAGAATCATGCTACTTGAAAGGATTTTTCCATCATTCATCTCAACCGTTAATAAGGCATGATTCTTTTGCATTTTATACAAAATATTTTCAATTTCTTCTTGGTCCATGACCAAAGAATCAACTGGTTTATCATTAATTATTCTAAGATTAGGTGTGGCTACTTTCTTTTTAGCAACACCATTGTTCTCGAGAAGTTGTTTAATTAAAGGAAACGCCATTTTCTTAAAATTGATTACTGTACTTAAAACAGTAATCGGAATGGCAGGGCTTAAACTTTAGCTAAATATTGGTTGCTATTATTATTTGAAGTGTTTCCAGACTGATCATAAGTCGTTTGATGTTGAGTCACACCACGCATGATATTAAGAATTTGCTGGGTAAATTCTTGGGAAACTTTAATGATGCCAGCATTTACAGTGTTTTGATGTTGAATATTCTCTAACATTTTTTGAAGTTTAGAATGCTTATCGGAAATTACTTGATTTTTTGTATCAGAGACTGAATCTTGTATTTCCTTACGTTTTACTTCGAAGGATTCAAAACGTTCTAATAGAATATTTTTCTTTTCAGTACAATTTTGAATAAATTCTGAATCACGACTGCGTAAGGCCGCTTCTTCAGCGACCAACAATTTTTGTAAATCTTCCGCGAGCAATAACTCATCAGTGTAAACTTGAGCTAGCTCTTCGATGTTAGAATTTATAGACACTAATTAAATTACTCTTTATTTGGTTCGTTACCTAATAAATTTTCGAAATCCAAAAGTTTTTCTGCTGTACGTTGATTATCCATATTGAACGTGCCATCAAAAATAGATTGTTTAACTGCTTGGACGCGTTGAGAATCTACAACAGGTTGTTGTTGAATCTGTGCTTCTAGTGCTTGCAGCTTTTCAGCTGTATTTGTAAGCGTGACTTCACTAGCACCATTACTGGAACTATCCGATGAAGCAGAAGCTGAAGAACTTAATTGAGATTGTTCAGCTTTTTTACTATTTGCTAGGTTCTGTACAACACTATCAATCATTGAACCTTTAATTTCGTTAACCATCTAGTTTGGTCTCCTAAAAAAATTGATTTATATCTAGACTACTATATCGAGCATATTCTGAAAAACTTTAAGTCTTATTGCTAATAGACTTCGACAACAGTGCTCGATTTCACAATTCCTTCAATGATACGCTTAGAACGCATGTTTTTTACCTTGACTCTGTGTCCTAACATACCATCGGCCATCGCTTTTCCTTCCATTCTAACCTCAACGATTGCATTTTTTGCAACCAATGTGACTAAATTCCCTCGACGTATCGCAATGGGTTTTTTCACATATACACTACTAATCGCCTGACCAATTTGAATCGGTCGATTTAATTCCATGCCAATCAATGAATCATAGTCAGAAAAAAAATCGCTCGAAAAAGCGCTAATATTACGCTGTTCAATGCTTAGGTCTGTTTCAGAAATGATGGTTCCTCTGGCTAGAGGTTTATTTACTACAACCACATTTCGAAAGACTTTGACCGAAACAGGCACGAATAATGACCATGTTTCTTTTCCATTACAACGCACCCCTACAGTAATATTACCCACTCGTCTGCCATATTCAGGGAAAAAAGCTTCAAGTTCGTTTGTGCACGCTTTAAGTCGTAAACGTTTATCAATATTACTGGTGATGACAGATTGATTCTGATCTGCTTTCGATAAATTTGCCAGAGTAAAATCTCGTGCAGTTTCTATAATAGATTCGACTGATTGATATTTGACAGTTGAATATGCTGAATTAGATAACATCAGACAGAAAGCAGCCATTAAACAATAAATAACTTTCGTGATATAGCCTAAAGACTGTTTTTTTACCATTAGTAAACAAGTCAAAAAATCTATAAATATATGATTTTTAAGTAATTTATTCATTTTTCTTATTTAATAATCTATAGACATACGTTATTCATAGTAATGTGAACTATGCAATTGATATGCCCATGAATTGTTCTCAAGAAAAGTCATTTTAGGTCGATAAAAAACTTAAGAATAAATCTCTAGGAGATAAAAATGAGTTCCGCAAGTGTAATGGATGGTGTCGATGCCAGAACCCAACTGGTAGGAAGAAACCGATTAGAATTGCTTTTGTTTAGATTGGGTACAAATCAACGTTTCGGTATTAACGTGTTTAAAGTACGTGAAGTGATCCAATGTCCTCCATTGACGCGCGCACCGCTTTCGCATCCAGTGATACGTGGTATGTCTAATATGCGTGGGCAAACTATTACGATTATGGATTTAGCAATGGCAATTGGAAAAGAAGGTATTACCGATTTAGAAAACTCATCGGTAATCGTTTCAGAATACAATCGTCATATTCAAGGTTTCCTAGTGCATAGTGTTGACCGAATTGTGAATTTGAATTGGGAAGAGATAAAAGCACCTCCTAGTGGCATTGGAAATCAAAACTTTTTAACGGCTATAACGAATGTTGATAATGAACTTGTTGAAATTATTGATGTTGAAAAAGTAATGGCAGATATCATGGGTTTTGATTCAGAAATTTCGGAAGAAATTACTAAATCAAGAACAGAAGATGAATTTAAAGGTAGGCATGTACTAGTGGTTGATGACTCTGCCATGGCGAGAAAACAAATTATAAAAGTATTGGAACAAATGAACATCAGTTATACCGCTGCGAATAATGGCAAAGAGGCTTGGGAATTATTACAAGAGTGGCAAGCAGATCCGTCGATGTCTATAAGCGAAAAATGTTCATTAGTCTTATCTGATGTAGAAATGCCAGAGATGGATGGTTATACCTTAACAAAGAATATTAAATCGCATACTGATATGAAAGATTTACATGTCATATTACATTCATCATTAAGTGGAGCATTTAATCAAAACATGGTGAAAAAAGTAGGTGCAAATGATTTCTTGGCAAAATATAACTCAGATGAGCTAGCGAAACGAGTATTAGAACATCTTGGAAAACCAAATCAAAAACAAATTGCAGCTTAGGAATTAATTTATGACCGGGTTAGCGTATGAAACATCTTCTTTATCAAACAGTAACCAAGAAGAAAAAGATTACGAAATATTTTGTAAATACTTAGAAGAATCTTGTGGCATCACTTTAGGTGATAATAAAAGCTATTTAGTCAATAGCCGATTAAGGACAATTAAAGAGCACTATGGTTTTAATTCATTATTAGAGTTAGTGAATGGAATAAAATCAGGTCAGCATCGAGACTTAAAAGTTGAAGTAGTTGATGCGATGACAACGAATGAAACTTCTTGGTTTCGTGATAATTATCCATTTGAAATTCTTAAGACTGAAATATTTTCAGAATTGAATACAAAATTACATACACCTAAAATTTGGTCGGCGGCTTGTTCTTATGGCCATGAACCTTATTCAATTAGTATTACATTTCAAGAATATATTGATAAGAATCCTGGACAATTCTCCAAAGGCATTGAAATTGTAGGAACCGATATTTCCCGTCGAGCATTAACTGATGCTCGTGAAGGTCACTATGATGATTTAGGTTTATCACGTGGCCTAAGCAATGAAAGGAAACAAAAGTTTTTCACTCAAACTGAAGAAGGTATGCGGGTTAACGATAAGATTAAACAGAGAGTACGTTTTCAAGAGTTTAATTTATTAAATAGTTACAGCCTACTTGGACAATTTGATGTGATATTTTGTCGTAATGTATTGATTTATTTTTCGAATGAAAATAAATCTTTAATCCTTAATAAAATGGCAAAAAGTATTCGCCCTAATGGATGCTTGTTTTTAGGTGCCTCAGAACCTATTGTAAATTACTGCGATGATTTCGAAATGGTTTCAGCAAATAATATGGTTTATTACCGTAGGAAGTAACTTAATTTTCTATAAATTGTTCGTATTACTGAGTTTGCCGCAAGGACTAAAATTGCCGCCTGATTGCCACTTCTCTAAATATATAAGCATTTGATTTTTATATAAAAAATAATTAAATTGCGCATTGGCATAAGCCATGCAAATACCCATGCATTGAAACTAACAGGTGATATGCATGAATCTTGATAAAGCTTTTGGAATCCACGCCCAGTCATTAATTCTCCGTTCGCAACGGGCCGAGTTATTGGCCTCTAATATGGCGAATGCGGATACCCCAAATTATAAAGCTAGAGACTTTGATTTCCATACCGCGCTTTCCCAATCTAAAACCGCTTTAGCAACAATGGCATCCACTCATCAGCAACATATGTTTGCTGGGAAAGGACAATTAAACAATGCGCAGTTGCAATATCGCACGCCTAGTCAACCTTCATTAGATGGGAATACGGTGGATGAAGATCTAGAGCGTTCGGAATTCATGCAAAATTCAATAATGTACCAAGCTAGCCTGCGTTTTCTAAACGGACGCATTTCAGGGTTGTTAACAGCGATCAGAGGCGAATAAATATGGCTTTATTTAATATATTCAATGTTGCTGGTTCCGCGATGAGCTCGCAATCGATTCGTTTGAATACAACGGCTAGTAATATGGCTAACGCAGAAAGTGTTTCCAGTAGTATTAATGAAACCTATAAAGCACGTCATCCAGTTTTCAAAACTTACTATCAAGATTTTATGAAAGGTGATGCCATCAGTGCAGGTGTCAGAGTTGCCGGCATTGTTGAAAGTGACGCACCTTTACAAGAGTTATATCAGCCTGATCATCCTCAAGCAAATGAAGAAGGTTATATTTTTATGCCTAATGTAAATGTGATGGAAGAAATGGCAGATATGATTTCAGCTTCAAGATCGTATCAAAATAATGTTGAGCTGATTAATACTTCAAAAGAAATGTTGTTAAGAACTTTAACCCTTGGGCAGTAGATAAGACCCATTTAACTATTAAGAATTGGAATTACGATTATGACAGATTCAATTAAAGGCTTGCCAACAGAATTACAACATTTGGCTTTAACAGAAACCAAACGTGAATCAAAGAAAGAGCTTGGACAGACTGAATTTTTAGATTTGATGCTAACCCAAATGCAAAATCAAGATCCTACAAACCCAATGGAAAGCGGTGATTTCTTATCGCAGCTAGCGCAATTCGGAACCGTGAATGGTATTACCGAATTACAACAATCGTTTAATGCTTTGACGGATCAATTGCAATCTAACCAAGCATTACAAGCATCAACATTGGTAGGACGCAGTGTATTAATTCAAGGAAATACTGCTCAACTTGAGCAAGGTGAGGCAATGCAAGCGGCTGTCAATGTCGATGCATCAGTTGATAACTTACAGGTTGCTATTTTTGATGCTACGGGTCAACAAGTACAACAATTAAATCTAGGAATACAAGCACCTGGTGTTGTTAATTTTTCTTGGGATGGAAAAGATGCCGACGGC
Source organism: Gammaproteobacteria bacterium (assembly GCA_965243205.1). Lineage (GTDB taxonomy): Bacteria > Pseudomonadota > Gammaproteobacteria > Eutrophobiales > Eutrophobiaceae > CBDEUK01. The sequence continues at coordinate 309,058 of CBDEUK010000001.1, read as the reverse complement.
AATGATTTACCAAGTGGTAAATATACGATTGAAGCGGTTGCTCAAGGAGCAGGTAATTCTTATTCATTAAACACATTAATCAATGCAAAAGTGGAAAGCGTAACGCTTCCTAGTGGTGGTTCGGAACCATTACTGAATTTAGGTTCGGCTGGACTGATTTCGATTAATCAAGTCAGTGAAGTTATGTAGTTAATTATTATTTGGAGAATTCATTATGACATTTCGAGTAGCAATTAGTGGTTTAAAAGCAGCATCTGGTGATTTAGATGTTGTGTCTAATAATATTGCAAACTCAAACACGACTGGATTTAAACGATCCCGTGCAGAATTTGCTGATGTGTTTGCAGTAACCGATTTAGGTGCAAGTAGTACTACTCCAGGTAGTGGTGTCCGATTAACCGATGTTGCTCAACAGTTTACTCAAGGTAACATTTCATTTACGGATAACAATTTGGACCTTGCGGTTAGTGGCGGTGGTTTTTTTATTGTTGATGATGGAGGCAACCAAGTCTATACCCGTAATGGTGCTTTTGGTTTGGATCGAAATGGGTTTATTGCAAACAGCCAAAATCAACAATTGATGGCATTTAGCGCAGATGCCAGTGGTAATATCTCTGGAGCTGCGGCACCGTTACAAATCAGTAACGCAAATATACCACCACAAGCAACTGCAAATTTGTCAGTAAGTTTGAATCTAGATTCATCCGAAGCACAACCAACGGTAGGTGTGTTCGATGCGACCAACCCATTAAGCTACAATCAAACAACATCAACAACGATTTATGATTCATTAGGTAATTCACATATTGTATCTATGTACTATGTGAAGACTGGTGTTGCTAATCAATGGCAAACATATAGTTTTGTTGATGGAACTCAAATTGATGGCCCAGATACTTTAACGTTTAATACATCAGGTGTTATTCAAGCACCAACAACAATCACATCACCTGCATTTACACCTTCAGGTGGTGGTGCTGCTCAAACATTAGCGTTCGACTATAGTAATACCAATCAATTTGGTACAGCTTTTTCAGTGAATGCCTTATCACAAGATGGATATACTACCGGTCGTTTGAGCAATATGGAGATTGATTCTGATGGTATTATTTTTACTCGATTCACTAACGGACAGTCTCGTGTCGAAGGTCAAATTGCGTTAGCAAATTTTCCTAACCCTTCAGGTTTGCAACCTGTTAGCGATACTTCATGGGGTGAAACATTTACATCAGGTGCTGTCATTGTTGGTGCACCTGGAACATCAAGTTTAGGTTTAATTCAAGCAGGTGCATTGGAAGATTCGAATGTTGAGTTATCAGAAGAATTAGTCAATATGATTATTGCGCAACGAAGTTTTCAAGCGAACGCAGAAGTTATTCAAACCGCTGATTCCGTCACTCAATCAATTATCAATTTACGATAATAATAGAAGGTAGTTAGTACAATGGACAAAATGCTTTACCTATCAATGTCGGGTGCTAAAAATACGTTAATCGCACAAGCGGTTAATAGTCATAATTTAGCAAACGCAAATACTACAGGTTTTCGGGAAGACTTATCACAGTTTCGTAGCATGCCTGTATTTGGTGAAGTTTATCCTTCAAGAGTGTATGCCATGGAAGAAAGCCCTTCTGCAAATTTTGATTTTGGATCAATAACGCATACGGGTAATGATTTGGATGTTGCGATCAATGATGAAGGCTGGTTTGCTGTGCAATCATTTGATGGTAGTGAAGGTTATACACGTCGAGGTGATTTTCGTATTAATACCTTAGGGCTTTTAGAAAACGGTGCCGGACAATTAGTACTTGGTGATGCTGGCCCCATTGCTATCCCTCCATCACAAGAAATAGAAATTGCGGTTGATGGAACAATTTCAGTCCGACCTATTGGTCAAGATGAAAGAACTCTGGCGATAGTTGGTCGTTTACGTTTAGTTAATCCTCCTGTTGATCAATTAGTAAAAGGCGAAGATGGTTTATTTCGATTAAAAGATGAAACCACGGCAATACCCGATGCTGTTGTAAGAGTAACTGCAGGATCATTAGAAACCAGTAATGTGAATATTATCGAAGGCATGGTGAAGATGATTGAACTGGCAAGGCAGTTTGAAATGGATCTAAAAGCGATGTCGACAGCACAAGAAAATGATGAAGTGGCAACACGAATGTTAAGTCTTGCCTAATGAATAATAATTAAATTTAGTTCGGAGATATATTATGGCTCAGTCTTTATGGGTAGCTAAAACCGGTTTAGATGCACAACAAACTCGTTTGTCGGTGATATCAAATAATTTGGCAAACGTTAATACCAATGGTTTCAAAAAAGATCGAGCGGTGTTCAATGATTTAATGTACCAAACAGTACGACAACCTGGTGCTTCTTCATCGCAAAATACACAATTACCATCAGGTTTAATGTTGGGTACAGGTGTACGGGTTGTTGCGACTGAGAAATTACATTCGCAAGGCAGTATTTCACAAACGGAAAATCCATTAGATGTTGCGGTTTCTGGTAATGGTTTTTTTCAAATTTTAATGCCAGATGGTGCAACAGCTTATACCAGAGACGGTGCATTTCAACGTGATTCTAACGGCCAACTTGTCACTGCGAATGGTTTTCCTCTTCAACCCGCTATTACAGTTCCACCTGATACACAATCACTTTCAATCGGGCAAGATGGTACGGTCAGTGCATTAGTTACAGGTAGCACGGCACCGACACAAATCGGAACGATTCAATTAGCTGACTTTATTAATCCAACTGGGTTACAAGCGATTGGAGATAATTTATTTAAGGAAACGGCTTCTAGTGGTACTGCTCAACCAGGAACTCCAGGTTTGACTGGTTTAGGTTTGTTAATACAGGGGTCTCTAGAAGGTTCTAATGTGAATGTGGTTGAAGAATTAGTGAATATGATTGAAACCCAGCGTGCTTATGAAATGAATGCGAAAGCAATTGAAACAACGGATCAAATGTTGCAGTTCGCTAGTAACACACTTTAAATATGAATAATAAATATGATGAAGATACTATTTAATAAGGCTTTTTTTAAAGATGTATTAGTTTTATTAATCCTTTTACACCTTGCTGCATGCAATACAGCCCCTAAACGAGATCCAGAATTTGCCGCTGTGCGGCCACCTTTGCCGCCGGTACAGCCTGAAGCCAATGGAGCCATTTACCAAGTTGGTTTTGATTATCGTTTATTCGAAGATGTAAAAGCACGAAGAGTAGGTGATATTCTTACGGTTGTATTAGAAGAAAATACAGCTGCTAGTAAGGATGCTTCTACTAGTATCGAAAAAGATAATTCAACCAGTGTTACAAATCCAACAGTATTAGGTGCATCACCTCAAATTGATATCCCTGGTTTTATTCCATTAGATAACACCAATAATCTTGGGCTGAATACAAGCTTAGAGTCTTCTACAGAATTTGAAGGTTCTGGTTCCAGTAGCCAGAATAATAATTTAACAGGAAATATAACAGTTTCAGTGGTTGAGGTTTTCCCAAATGGGAATCTTTATGTCCGTGGTGAAAAACGTGTGACGTTAAACCAAGGTAATGAATATATAAGAATCTCTGGTGTAGTAAGACCAACTGATGTCCTCGCAGATAATACCGTACGTTCTACACAAATTGCTGATGCAACGATTATGTATACAGGCGAAGGCGCAACTAACTCCGCTAATGTAATGGGGTGGTTGGCTAAATTCTTTATCAGTGCAGTAATGCCGTTCTAGAGAAAATATATGAAGTTTAATTATTTAACATTTGTAAGCTCATTCATTATTCTATGTTTAACATCGTTTAATAGTCATGCTGATCGTATAAAAGATTTAGCGAACGTTGCTGGAGTAAGAAATAACCAGCTTATTGGCTACGGTATAGTAGTAGGGCTTGATGGCACTGGTGACCAAACGACACAAACTCCTTTTACCATACAAAGTTTGGATAATATGTTGCGTCAATTAGGCATAACATTACCTCCTGGTACTAATCCTCAATTAAGTAACATTGCAGCAGTGATTGTGAATGCAACCCTTCCACCGTTTGCTAAACCTGGTCAGCCAATTGATGTCACAGTATCTTCAATTGGTAACGCAAAAAGTTTACGTGGCGGAAGTCTATTAATGACACCGTTAAAAGGTATTGATGGAAATGTTTATGCCGTTGCCCAAGGTAATTTAGTCGTAGGTGGTTTTGGTGTATCAAGTGATGATGGCTCAAGTATCTCGGTAAATATTCCAAGTGCAGGTCGAGTTCCTAATGGTGCAACGGTTGAAAGAACAGTTCCAAATGCTTTTGGTAAAGGCAATCATATTGTTCTAAATCTACATCGTCCTGATTTTACTTCGGCTAATCGAATGGTCGAGGCAATTAATAAGACATTAGGACAAGATACTGCAGTAGCATTGGATGGAATTTCAGTGAAAGTCCGTGCGCCTATTGATAGTTCTCAACGTGTTGCTTTTGTTTCCATGGTGGAAAATATTGAAATGTCACCTGATGATGGACCAGCTAGAGTCATAGTAAATTCAAGAACTGGAACGGTTGTTATTGGTAAACATGTAACCGTTACTGAAGCTGCCGTATCTCATGGTTCACTAGTCGTTACCATTAGTAATAACCCATTAGTCAGTCAGCCTAACCCGTTAAGCGATGGCACAACACAAGTGGTTCCAAATCAAGACATAACTGTTGAGCAAGAAGATTCAAGGATGTTTTTATTTAACCCTGGCGTTTCTTTGGATGACTTAGTAAGAGCAGTGAATCAAGTTGGTGCTGCACCAGGCGATTTGGTTGCAATACTTGAAGCGTTGAAACAAGCCGGTGCTTTAAAAGCTGAGCTTGTGGTGATTTAGAGAGTATTTGTTATGACAGCAGACTTCAGTCAAGCAAAAATATTTTCAGAATTATCTGGACTTAGTAATTTAAAAATTGCGGCTAAAAATAATTCACCAGAAGCAGTCGATGCCGTTGCTACTCAGTTTGAATCATTGTTTGTTCAGATGATGTTAAAAACCATGCGTGATGCGAATCAATCTGATGGAATGTTTAATTCAAATCAAATGCAGTTTTATCAAGATATGTATGATAAACAAATTTCTATCCATCTCGCTGAAAAACGCAGTGTTGGTATTGCCGATTTATTAATACGCCAGTTAGGCGGTGAAAAGTCTTCCGAAGAAAATAATTCAAGTATGAAAGCATTATCTGCTCCCGTTTATTTTCCTGAGAAAGTAGATAATTCTAATGGACAAAAACCGATTAAATTTGATAGTCCAAAAGAGTTTATTGATGAATTAAGACCTTTAGCAGAAAAATACGCTAAAGAACTTGGAGTAAAACCAGAAGTCTTGATTGCTCAAGCAGCATTAGAAACAGGCTGGGGTAAGAAAATCATTCAATCATCAAACACTAGTTCGCATAATTTATTTGGTATTAAAGCCAATTCATCCTGGCAAGGAAATAGTGCCAGAGTGAATACATTAGAACATAAAGATGGTGAGTTCTATTACGAAAAAGCAGATTTCAGATCATATTCATCATTTGAACAAAGTTTTTCTGATTATGTATCGTTTATAAAAGAAAACGCTCGCTATCAAAAGGCATTAGATCATACGGATAATCCTCAGCAATATTTACAAGAATTACAAAATGCAGGTTATGCAACGGATCCAAAATACGCTGAAAAAATAAGTAGTATATTAAATAGAAATGAGTTTAAAACGGGGTGAAGGATTATATATAGAGGTAATTTACTATGGGATTTTTAAATACATCAGTTTCTAGTTTATTGACGGCACAGAGATCACTGCAAACTGTCAGTCATAATATTGCAAATGTAAACACTCCAGGTTATTCACGTCAACGTGTAGAGCTATCAGCTCGAGATGCACAATTTACCGGTGCCGGATATTTTGGCAAAGGTGTTCAGCTTGATGCGGTCAATAGAGTTCACAGTGAATTTATTACCGAACAGCTTAGAGTGAGCACATCAAATTCAAATGCTAATGAAACATATCTTAATCTTTCACAAAGAATCGATACATTATTAACGAATGAAAATACAGGCCTTAGTGAAAACATAACCAGTTTTTTTAATTCTGTGCAAGATGTTGCAGATTTGCCTTCATCGATTAACAATCGTCAAGTTATGGTTAGTGAGGCTGAGTCACTCGTTGCACGTTTCCAGTTTTTACAAGATCGACTTGATAATATTAGTGATGACGTAAGAAACCAATTAAGTGATTCAATTAGTGAAGTCAATGCGATAACAAGTTCAATTGCCGATATTAATACACGTATTGTAAATTCATTAGGAAGTTTGGAAGATCAACCACCTAATGATTTATTGGATCAACGTGATGAATTACTTCGTCAGTTGTCTGAGTTTGTTGCAATTAATTCTATAGAACAAGCTGACGGTTCGGTCAATGTATTTACAGGTAGTGGCCAAGCTTTAGTTTTAAATAACGATCCAAGTACATTACGAGTATCGGAAACATATGAGGGACACTTCGATATCAGTATTGTTAATTCATTTGGTTCGAGTGTTGTTACACAAAACATTACATCAGGAAAACTAGGCGGTTTACTCGATTTTCAGAATCAGATGTTAGAACCAACAGTGAATTCTTTAGGTCGATTGGCTATTAATTTAGCAGATAGTTTTAATGATCAACATATATTAGGTGTTAATTTAGATGGTGAAGTGAATAATACTTTTTTTAATGTCGCTTCTCCTGAGGTAATAGCATTTGGTAGTTCCGTAGCTAATGTCAGCTCAACTATCACAGACCCTAACCAATTAACAGATAGTGATTATCAATTAACTTATAATGGTGCGAATAACTATAGCCTCATTCGATTATCTGATAATACAACAACTGCTATTAACACTGGTGGTGCATCACCATTTACGACAGCTACAATCGATGGTTTTAATTTAACCCTTATTGCTTCTCCAACCGTTGGTGAGCAGTACTTGATTCGACCAACAGTAAATGGTTCAAGTGGTATTAGTACAAATATTTCTGATCCAAGAAAAATAGCGGCTTCAGGTGCGTTAACTGCTCAAGAAGCAACGGATGCAAACGGACTAGCAACGAATACAGGTACGGGTAGTATTACCCAAGCCGACATTTCATCGGTTACAGGGATTCCATTAGCTTCTAGCATTACGTTAACCTATGTTGCAGCGACTAATCAATTTACTATCTCAGCACCTCCTGGTGGTACTTTGGCTTACAACGCAGTAACTGAGAATAATGGTAAATCATTTACTATTGCTGCTGCGGGTAACGCAACATTTACTATTTCAGGTATTCCTGATGATGGTGATCAATTTGTAATTTCAAACAATACGAGTGGTGAAGGTGATAATCGTAATGCGATATTGTTAGCGCAACTACAAGATAGTAATACGATGTTAGGCAGTACTGCTAGCTATCAAGATGCTTTTGGGCAATTAGTCGTTGAGATTGGTTCTGCAACTCGACAGACTGAAGTCAGCAATAGAGCATTGTCTACTTTACTTGACCAAGCAACACAAGCGCGTGAAAGTTATTCAGGTGTTAATTTAGACGAAGAAGCTGCAAGTCTATTGGAGTTACAACAAATTTATCAAGCATCGGCTAGATTAATTTCCACAGCCGATCAATTATTTCAATCACTTATTGATGCAGTGTAGAGGTATAGATTATGAGATTATCAACTTCTTACCTTAATCAAATAGGTATAAGCAGGATGCTTGAACAACAAACGCAAATTGGGAATTTACAACAACAGATTTCGTCTGGTAAACGATTAGTTTCTTCTGTGGATGATCCATCTGGTGCTGCGCAGTTATTACGTATCAATGAAGAAATTAGTGTTAATAACCAATATCAACGTAATTCAGATATTATAAAGAACCGCTTATCTTTAGAAGAGACAGCTTTAGAAACCATTGAGAACAGTTTAATTAGAGCAAAAGAGTTGGCTGTTCAGGGTAGTAATTCAACGGTATCTAGTGCTGACAGACAATCTATTATCACAGAAGTACGTGAACGATTAGATGAAGTATTAGGTTTAGCGAATACTCGAGATAGTAATCGAGAGTATTTGTTTTCAGGTTATCAAAGTTTAACGCAACCTTTTATTAGAAATGCGAATGGTACGTATAGCTATAACGGTGACCAAGGTAATCGCGAACTACAAATCTCTAGCGGTCGTACAATGGCTGATAGTCATCATGGTTTAGAAGTATTTGGAAATATTTTTAATGGTAATGGAACATTTCAAGTTGCAGATACAACCACCAATGCTGGAACAGGCGTTATCTCAGTTGGACAAGTTACCGATTCATCAGCCTATGTTGAGGATACTTATACTATAACATTCGTTACAAACAGTTCTGGTAACTTAGCATATAATGTGATTGGAGCAACATCGGGTCAAATTATTCCAGCGTTACCTCAAAATGCAACAAATGATGCTCCTGATTACGTGAGTGGCACAGCCATTAATTTTAATGGTATTGAAACAAGTATTTCTGAATTACCAGTTGCAGGAGACACATTCACAGTAAGCCCTAGTCAAAGACAAGATATATTTACTACCTTGGAGAATTTAGCAACTGCACTTGCCGCTGATGATGTACAACGTAATAACCAAGTTGCACGTTCAATCCAAGATATTGATCAAGCGTTTGAAAATATCTTACGTATGAGAACTGATATTGGTGCTCGGTTAAAAACGATTGATGATCAAATAGACACTAATGTAGAGTTTATTGCTGATATGGAAGTTACACGTTCAAGAATTGAAGATTTGAATGTATTTGAAGCTATTTCAGAATTAACATCAAGATTAGCAACTCTACAGGCAGCTCAAGCCACATATACTAGAGTACAAGGTTTATCTTTATTTAATCAGATATAGATATAAGACGATTAATAACAGATTGCTCGATTGTATTTCTTTTTAGGGTCGTAGCGGTTTGATTCATACATATCGTAAAAAGCATCTGGATAGGCTTTATCATCACAAGCAGCGTCTTCATTGAAAAGAATTGCTTTAGGATTTGTCGCAATTATTGTTTCTGAAACTTCTTTGCGTAACTCGTCATTTTCGATTAATGCTAATGCAGAAAGAAAGTATTGTTCAACGGATTCCGTGATTAGCCAATTTGGTAAGTTTACAACTGTCGCTTGGGTTAAATCAGCACTTGCTTCTGGACCTTCACCTATCAAAATTACTCGTGGTAAACCTAATAGAAAAGCATCTACATTACTGTTAGAACCACCAAATGGGAACGTGCTTAATGTCATATCGCATTTAGCTAATTCATTCATATATGTTTGGTAGTCGTTTACTTTATGAATTTCATAATGATCTAATTTACCATTTAAATTTTCTTTGAATGCATCTCTCATTAAACCATGAGCGTTTGGAAAAAAATGAAAAATACATTTTTTTGAACTAGCATTGTTTAATTGTTGACATAAGTCTATAAAAACAGAACGTACTTTAAAATCTTTTGAGTTAATGGCTATGTGAATTTCGTCGGCTTTTATTTCGTCTTTTATATTTATTAATTCATAATGACGTGGTGTATAAACATTTTGAATATCAATAGTATAGTTACTTTCTATTGATTCAGTCATAAACTTAGCTACTTCTTTGTCACTGATACAATAATCTATTGATTTTGACATAGAAGAAGCTGGATGGCCTAAAGACATAACTTGTACAGGAGCTAACCTTAAGTTGCATAAAGGTAATGTCCAACAAGCCATGCCTAAACTAGGATACCAAATTATATCTGGTTCTTCATTGAGTATACTATTTACAATAGAGTCATGATGACCAAAGATTTTATCATCTACTTCTATGATTTTTGAAAAATGTTCTTTATAGTTTTTATCGATCAAACCTGAAGAACCTATTAAAACTGTATCGAAATATCTAGATAGATAGATCATCGGTTCTATATAGCATCGTGTCATAGCATGGCCTTCAGATAAAACTTCTGAACATATAACCAATTTCTTTTTTTCTTTAGTATTTTTTTTGTATTTTAATAAATATTTTTTAATTCTGTGTTTTGTGGTTTTTGATAATGTTTCAGTTAAATACCGTTGGTAATATTTATTTATAGCCTGTTTAATATTATGTTTTTCATTGCAGTTAATATAGGTGCAAGTCATCCATATATTTGAACAGAGAACCATTAAATCATTATTCATAGGTAATTTTTCAAATATATAACTATATGCTATTAAATCTCTAAGTGTTGACTCACTCCTCTCAGAAAGCACAATGTTAGAATAATAGAAACAACCGACGTAACAATATCCTGTCCGATCAGGGAAGTTTTGGTAAAGCAACGAAAAATCTAGTGATAAATCCGATTCAATTGTAAAACATGTCAGCAATAATTTTAAATCTTGTTCAGAACTTAAATTCATCTCAGTATTATCTGGATGGGCAATATTTTTCTCATATAAAATAATATCTAAATTATCTCTACCCGCAGCAATAAAAAGCCACATTAATTGCGATTTAAATATATTGAATACTTGAAAGCCAAATTCACTCATTTCATAGTCTGGATTTATGAATAATAATATGATGCGATCGACGACTAGTTGATAATGCTTTAAATTTGTTTCATCACTATCATCTGGTGTAAATGGTAGAATATTAAATCCATCTTTAGATGTTTTTGAGAAAGCTCTATGAACATTTAAATGTAATAATATTTCCATTAATGATTTTTCTGCGCTAGCAAAATCATTTCTTTCTAAGGCTTGTTCAAACTCAAGTAAAGAGTTCGGATTTGCTTTTTCTACTTGTAAATTAGACATAAGATTAATTGTGAGCTGTTTTGAGTTCTTTTAATTCAGTAAATGCAATAATGCAATCTACGATTTCTTCTATATCTTGCTTTTGAATATGATTATGGAAAGGTAAAGAAATTAAATTCTTTGATATTAAACTAATGGTTTCTGGGCTCGATATGCATTCAAACCGTTTGAATGCAGGTTGATCGATTAATAAAGGATAATGAAAGCGCCGATTTTCTATGCCTTCATCTAATAAATATCGATGTAAAGATTTTACATTGCAATTTAAACTAGTGATTAATAGATATGAAGGTATTTCATTAAATCTAGACATGACTTGAATATTATGAGGACATCTTTCAAATGCATTTTGATAATGTTCAGTCAATTCTTGTTTACGATATCGAATCATAACCACACGTGATAGTTGGCTATGTGCGACAGCTGCATGATATTCACTTAACTTGGCGTTATCGCCAATCCCAATAATTTTATGGTGGTCAAAACCAAAATTACTAAATTTACGTACTTTCTCAACAAGATCAGTGTTTTTGCTTACGACAGCACCACCTTCACCAATCCCATAAAATTTAGTTGCGTGTAAACTAAAAGTCATTGTGCAATATGTCGGTAACTGCATTACATCTAAAGCAGCACAAGAATCAATGACTACTGGAATATTGGTTTCCTTAGCAAAAATATCCCATTTTTTTAATTCTTTTGATTGGTTATGAAATAAAACTGGTACAACGGCTTTTATGTTATGTTTTTGAACTATCTCCATAGTTTGTTTCACAGATAATTCTAATTCATTACCAACATCGGCAAAAATTGGTTCGAGACCGGCATTGATAACGGCAATAGCCGTGGCAGGAAATGATAGTGAGGGTACTAATACTTTAGAAGCTTGTGGTAATTCGAGTGCTTTTAACGCTAAATTGATTGCAGCGGTTCCAGTATTGGTAAATGTCACTTCTAATTCATTATCAGACTGAAAAAAAGTCTGCATAAATGGTAAACGTAAGCTTTGTTCCAACGGCCCAAAGTTTGAATACCATTTATTGCTATCAATACTTTTAAGGATCCCATAAACCTCATCAGAGGTTGGTAAATCTGGAATGAAATATGGGATCGAGCTAGATGCCTCAGTGTTTAGGTGTGGCTGCTCATGTTTGGCGATCGTTTGTATGTTTTCCATACCAGCTAATTCGCATGAATTATGCCAATTTATAGGGTTTTAAGGAATATTGGCATAAACCTTGTTTTAAATATTTGTAATGATAATTAAAAATAGAGTTTATTAAATTGCATGCCTTAGAGATTGAGAATTCTGAATTTCAATCGCCGCAAAACGCCATTAATTTATTGGTGTTCCCGCTGGATTTAGATGAATCACAATATTTTACTGAACAAGCGAAATCTTTAGGTCTGAATGTGATTGGTGCGAGTTCAGTGATGCGTCAGGCGACTGACTTAAATGTCGATGAATTTGCTTATTTACCTTATGTGACGGCTGATGATTTTGATTCGGCTTTTGATAAATTAATTAATCAATACTCGATCACACATGTTTATACTCCTCATTCAGGTGTTTGGAATCATATCGAAGAATTATTACTATCAAGCAAAGACTATCGCTTTCATTTATGTACACCTAAACCATTTGATGCAAATTGGTTAAAGTATAAGCCTAGCTATGATTGGGTAAAAAAAGTACAAGCAGATACTTTGGCAGGGTTTTTAGCCAATGGATCGTTTTTACGAGGTTTATTATCAGAGGCACATTATTCAGCTTTACATAAACAGTTTAGAAATATCCCAGGACAATGTGATGATGATAAATTACTTTCGCTAAGTGTAATTATGCGTCTCATTCCTCAAGGGGATATTGTTGAGATTGGTTCATTGTATGGTCGATCTGCATATGCATTTGCCTATTTAGCAAAAAAATATCACATAGGGAATGTGATCAGTGTTGACCCTTGGAAAGCTGGAAAAATAAAACCGCAAGGTAATCAAGCTAAATTACTCAATAAACAAATTGGTGAAGTTGACCCTGATATAATCTTTCAAATATTTTTAGCCAATGCGGCATTATTAGATAACCTAACATATATTCGTGAAGCTTCAGAACAAGCGGTTACAATTTATATTAATAATGTTGAAGAAGGTTTCGTCAAAACTCCTGAGTTAGGTAGGTTTTCTGTCACTGGTGAAATAGCATTATTACATATTGATGGAAATCATAAGTATGAAGAGGTTTGTAAAGATATCGATAATTGGATTCCTCATGTTAAGCCAGGTGGTTGGGTGTTACTTGATGATTATGTTTGGGCATTTGGTGATGGACCAAAACGAGCAGGCGATGAATTAATTAAAAAAAATATTTTCGATCTTAGTTTCTGTTTGGGTGATACTTTATTTTTAAGAAAATCCATAGGTAGTTAACTTAAATGAGTTTTTTTTACATATAGAATGATTTTTTGAGATTATAAAAAAGTAAATTTATGAGTAAGTTTACAGCCATAGATATCATATCCATATCTAATTTACCTTGTTTAATATCAGCAATGGTATTGGATACGAACAGATATGAATTACTATCAGAAGTTTTACCAAGTCAACTACAAGATAAACAAGCTTTTATTACGAATCAATCCAAAATATTTTTCGAGCTATCAGAGTGGTTACAACAACAAGTAGACCATCAACATAAAGATAAAAAAAAACCAGAAATAAATAGCAAACAAGTCATTGATGTTATCAAGTGGTTGTTATCGACAGCAGAAGAATCACAATTATCATTATATTTTGAACAAGGTGGTTTTTTACCAAGTGATTCTGATGAAATGGGAACTTATGCGTCTTTTGATGAAAATAAGGAACCTATAGTCACGATTATTGGTGCAGGCATATCCGGAATTGTCATGGCTATATCTTTAAAAAAAGCAGGAATACCATTTACCATCTTAGAAAAAAACTCATCTCTTGGAGGTACATGGCAACAAAATACCTATCCTGGTTGTCGAGTTGATGTTGCAAATCTTTTATATGGATACTCTTTTTTTAGTGATTATCAATGGCAGGACATATATGCACAGCAAAATAGTATTCATAAGTATTTACAAGACTGTGTAGAACAACACGATATTCTTAGTCATATACAATTTTCTACCCGCGTCACAGATTTAATTTGGCAAGAAGAATTAAATCAATGGGCGATATCTGTTGCTGATAATGGTGATGAAAAACATACTTTTTTGAGTCAGTTTGTTGTTTCGGCAGTTGGGCAACTGGATAACCCTAATATGCCGGAGATACCAGGAATTGAGAAATTTAATGGCAATATCTTTCATTCAGCATTATGGGATCACAATGTTGATATTGAAAATAAAAAGGTGGCTATCGTTGGCGCTGCAGCAAGTGCTATACAATTCGCTCCTCTCATAGCAGAAAAATGTGAGTCATTAACGATTTATCAACGAAGTCCAAACTGGTTTCATCATATTCCACATTTAAAAAAACCTGTACCCGAACTGCAAAATTTTGTCATGAGTGAAATAAAATATTACCGTGAGTTTTTTCGTAGCATGGCATTTTTTAACGCTGATCAAGGGTTTTTAACTCAAATTACATTACAAAAAAATAAACAAGAAATTATAGAGAGCGAAGAGAATAAGAATTTTAAAAATACATTATTAGAATTTTTCTCAACGTATATTGAAAAAGATAATCCTTTATATGAAAAAGTAATTCCAGATTATCCCCCTGGCGCAAAACGTATTTTATTAGATGATGGTTCCTGGCTAAAAATGTTACAAAAAGAACAGGTCGAGCTAGTTACAGATAAATTATCATCAATAGATGAAGAAGGTTTAACCACGAATAATGGTATCTATAGAAAAGCAGATGTTGTTATTTGTGCGACTGGCTTTACTGCCAATGAGTTTTTAACTGGAATAAACGTTGAAGGTTCTAAAAGTGAAAGTCTAAAAGATGTATGGCATCAATCACCACGTGCTTATTTAGGGATGAGCGTTCCTAAAATGCCTAACTTATTTGTGATGTTTGGTCCAAATACGAATGTGGTTGTCAACGGTAGTATAACGTTTTTTTCTGAGTGTCAATCTCGCTACATTACTGAATGTATTCAGACGATAAAACAGCAAAAAATTAATTCAGTTGTTTGTAAAGAGTCTGTCTATAATGAATACAATCAATGGATAGATGATGGCAATGAAAAACGTGCTTGGGGTTTAGACTCAGTTACATCATGGTATAAAGATAAAACTGGACGAGTATCACAAAACTGGCCATATGGTTGTTCTGAGTATTGGGTATTAACGAAGTCCTTCAACTTAGACGACTATATTCAAGCTTAGTCTATTTAGACTGCATATAAGACAGTTTCAATCGCTGTTACGCAAGAATGCTGTTTGACATAAAATTTGTACTCACCATCAGTCATATCATTAATAAGATGAGGGATATTGATAAAGTCATCCATCGAATGATACAGGCATATCGTTAAGTCTGGTCGATCACGAAGAATAGTATTTTTAGCACCGTTTAAAACTTTTTGTTCAGAGCCTTCAACATCCAATGCAATTTGAGTAACTTTTTTATTCATTAACGAATCTATATCGATACTATCAACTAGATAGCTATATTCAGTAGCATCTGAACATACATGAGCATCCAAACCTTCGTTAGATGCATCGTCTTGAAATTTTAATTGGTCTTTTTGGTGCCAAAGAATATTGTTATGTATGGTTATATCAGGATATTGTTTAAATTTATTTGTCAAATAAGCATGCCAGCGACGACTGGGCTCACAAGCATCGACACTGATTTTATCATTATTTCTTAACATCCTTTCTATATGTTTACCGTTAAAAGCACCTGCAAAAACCAATTGCGTATCATCTTTTAATTTACCAATGATATCGTTACTAAAGTATGCTTCAGGTTCGTATAAAGCTTGATTCCATAGTGAACCTTGCATAATTCCATTCAAACAGCCTGAATAGACAGACCGTGAATGTTCATCAGCCAATAATTCTAATGAACCTTGATATTTTTCATGATTTTTTTGCAGATAAAAATATGTTTCAAATGATCGACAGTGATACATTGGAAAATAATAAAATTCACTTTTAATGACTTGTGCTTGTAAATCCATTAAGCCAGCAGTAATGACTAATATGGTATCGGCAGCTTTCATTTCTCGAACTTTTTGAAAATCAATGACTGGAACACCCATAATTGATTCTTCTTCAACATCACGTGTACTATCACACACATAATCAGGCAAAGGTAAATGATTATTATCGATACAGTATTCTTGAATGAAGCTACTCAATCGTCTTCCTGCACCCCAGTAGACAACAGTTTTATCTGACATGGATGATATTGCTTGTTCGATGTATTTCATTTTTTATCTCAGTTTTTTATTTATAAATGATTATGCGCATTTATATTCGTAATTATTAAAAGTGAATTCTGAAATAGTGTCATTTAATGAATTCATGCATTCATCAATTTCAGATTCAGTGACTTTGAAATTAGGCAGTAAACGAATGGTTTTGCCATTATTACAGTGTTGAAGTAAAAGCCCATGATTTAAAGCAGTTAGGCAAAAATTTTCACCAATGATTTTATAATCACTATCATTTAGAACATCAGGGAAAGATAAATCAAATGCACACATCAAGCCTTTCCCTCTGGGCGCGGTTATTTGTTTGTGATGGTTGCTTAATGTGTTTAGTGATCTGATTAAATAATTCCCTAATCTAATATTATTGTTCAGAATATCTTCATTATTTATTCTATCGATGCCATAGCTAATTAATGAACCAGAGAAAGGTTCATTTTGATGAGAACTAAAATGTTGCATTAAGAATCTATCATTATTAATAGTATTGCCATTTGCAATTACACTAGCAACAGGAAAACCTAAGCCAATCGCTTTTGCCGTAACAATAAAATCTGGAATACATTCTATCTGTTGGTAATAAAACCAAGAGCCAGTTCGACCGAACCCAGTTTGGCATTCGTCAAATATTAGAAATATTTCATATCGATCACATATTTCTCGTATACGTTGAAAATAATATTTTGGTGGAAAATAAAATCCTCCACCAGAAACTATCGGTTCAAAAATAGCTGCGGCAATATGATCGATATTATTTGAAATAACAGTTTCAAATTCAGAAACATAAGTATCTATTTCATCTTTATTTAAATCATCTTCATAAAAAGCCTGTGGTACAGACACTGTAAATGAATGATCTAATGTAGGTCTAATACGACTCCTTGACATAGAATAGCCTGCGGTTCCATGGGTTAATCCATGATAGCCTCGATCAAAAGCAACAATGCCGTCTTTCTCTTTAAGGTGTTTAGCATATTTTAAACAGCATTCATTTGCTTCTGCGCCTGTAGAAAGAAATAGCACACGAGAATTCATTTCGGGGGTTATACCATGTATCTTTTTAGCGGCGATTAACACATCTTTAGAAAGAGTTGATGTATCAGTATCTTGAATAGTATTACTGATATGGCTTAGTTGATTGGCTATGCCAGGATCAGAATGTCCGAAAACAGAACAAAATTGACCGCTATTTAAATCCAGATATTGATTTCCATTGCAATCCCATACATAAGAACCTTGGCCTTTTTCTATAATGATCGACCTGAAATCAAGTACTGGTAGCATGTATTTTTTATAGTCATCGATAGAACTATTATGCAGATTCATTTTTGTATCCAGTTAAGATGTAAGTTGATTGCACTTATTTTCTAGCAAAGAGGTTAAACCTGAGACAGTACGAAAATTTTCAGACATTATTTCGTCATCGTTTAGTTCAATATCATATTCAAGTTCAATATTATTTATAAATTTAATCAAACTCAGAGAATCTATATGACCGTTATCTAAATATCGATAATCATCAAGATCTTGGTTTTTAGGAAGTGTTCCCTTAGCTTCTAATAGTTTGATGATGAATGCTTTAATATCGGTTTGCATGATTCTTGATGATGAATTGAATTTTTAACAGATGTCCATGACTTGGTTTTTAATGATTCTTGCATTGCTTCGAATAAATATAACCCTTCCAATGCATGTTCTATACCAAATACATATCTTGAATTTTGCTCTATATTTTTAAAGTAAAAATCCAAATCCAATGCAATATCTTTATATAAATTAGAAAATGCTTCGATGAATCCTGATGGGTGTCCGACCTTAAATCGATTGTATCGATGATTTGATGCCACTTCAGAAATAGAAGAACGATCAACGATTGTTTTTTGCCCATCCACATAATTAATAGATAGCTTTTCAGAATCTTCTTGTAACCATTCAGCACTGGCTTTACTACCGTATATTCTTACCTTTAAACCATTACGATGGCCAATAGAACTTTTACTGAACCAAACATTGGCTCTAAAATTATTTTCATATTTTATCAATGCACTAACGTCATCTATTACATTAGGTAAAAAACCATATTGTGCCTGGTCACTGATTGCTTCAAGTGGCTTATATCCATTCGTTAAAAAAGAGATTAGATGATGACAATGAGTTCCTAAATCTAAAGTGATCCCAGGGATTGATAAATCTTTTTGTCGCCATTCTTGAGGTAGATTATGTGAACCGTTTTGATTTTCTCGTATAAAGCCTTCTTGCGGCATTTCTATTTGAGTATGTAATAACTGCCCAAATTCACCTTTTTCAATGCGATGCTTCAATTCACGTAGCATTGGATAGCCGGAGTAGTTATACGTTACCGATAAAAACCCTTTGTTTTTTTCAAGTAAGGATTTAATTGTTTCAGCCTCATGGCTGTTAGTAGCTAAGCTTTTTTCTGATATTACCGGGTAACCCAATTCAAGTGCTTTGGAAATAATCGTAAAATGATCTGGAGTAGGAGTTAGAATAACGATGGCATCTAATTTTCGTGTTTCATTTTCGAGTAAATCTTGCCAGTTATCATATGTTCGTGATTTATCAACGTTCCATTCTTTTGCCGTATAATTGTTATTATTTGAGTTTCGTGAAAAACAACCTGCTTCTAAAACAAAATAATTATCCATTCTGCTGGCTAAATAATGTGTTAAGCCAATTGCTGAACGAGTAGAGCCGCCTATAAATCCTAATTTAAAAGGAATGGTTTTATTTAAATGAGTAATATTCATGCTATTTCAGCTAAGTTGTTATCTCGTAAGCGATGTTTTTGAATTTTTCCTAGAGAGTTTTTAGGCAATTCATCTGTGAAATGAAATTCTCTAGGAAATTGAAAGTCGGCTAGATTTTTAGCGCAATGTTGTTTAAGTGTTTTTAAAGATAAGTCAGTTTCTTTTTCTTTAACAATAAATACGATCACAACTTCGCCAAGATTAGTATCTTGTTTAGGAATAGCGGCGACTTCTTTTGCACCGTCTAACTGTTTGATCGTATCTTCAATGTCTTTTGGATAAATGTTTATGCCGCCTGAAATAATCAATTCTTTTTTTCGTCCTTTATAATGTAAATAGCCATCATCATCTAAATAACCTAAATCTCCTGTTAAGAAATAATCATTATAAAAAGATTTTTTAGTCGTTTCGGGTTGGCCTAAATACTCAGAAAATACCATTGAAGTATTGCAAGCAATTTCACCAATACAATTACTTGCTAATGTTTTATAGTCGTCGTCTAAAATGACGATGTCGACTTCGTTTATAGCTTTGCCAACAGAATGGATTTTTGATTCACTTGTTGTATTTAAATTACTGGCAATCCCAATTTCTGATGTGCCATAACATTCATGAAATTCACATTTGAGATGGTTTATTAATTTTTGTTTTACAAAAACATTTAGTTGTTCAGATGAAGAAACTAAAACTCGTAAAGAATTAAAATAATTATTTTCTGTTTGTAAATGTTCAGAAATTTGTTTTAGCTGAGATGAAACTGCAATGGTAAAACTGATGCCATGTTCTTTTATTGATGAAATCCATTTCTTTACGCTAAAACCATTGAGTATGATACTAGTTCCACCCATTGTTAGTGGTTGAAGTACTAAGCGCATAGCTAACGAATGATAAAGAGGCGTGGCTGCTAAAGTAACATCATTATTATTGACACCATAATTATCTTCTAGTGCTTTAATGCGCTTTAGTTTGGTTTTTTGATTTAGAACAATCGGTTTTGGATTTCCTGTTGAGCCAGATGTCATACAGATAATATAAGGGGAATCTTCATCATCAAATGTATTATCTGAATCAGATATGTGGTTTTTTATAGATTCAATTTCTTTGAAATCATTTTGATTTTGTAGATCTGAATTGCCAATGCTAATAAGCGAATCGCTTATTGAATTATCAATATTTAAAACTTCATCAATTAATCCAAACCATACAAAAGAATATTTTATATCTAATGATTGGTAATTTGATAAAATGGAATGAACTGGTAAACCAATATTAAATGGTACAAGTAGGAGTTTTAGTTTGGAAGCAGCTAATAAAATAACCGTATATTCATAGCAATTCGGTAATATTACTGCAACAGAATCACCAGATTGGATGCCTTTGGATTTTAGATGATGGCATAGATTCAATACCTTCTGGTTTAATTCAGAATAACTAATTTGAGTATCTTCAAATACAACAGCGCATTTATCAGGAACACTTTCGACATGTTCATGAAATGCTGAGTAGATAGAGTTATATTGATCTAATGGATTTTTCATAATGAATTAGAAAAGTTTAGAAATTGTTGACTATTTAATCGAAACTTTTCGGCATTTTGGGTTAAATATACTGAATCATTTTCCGTATCATTATTGATCAACGAGTTTGCTCCAATAAATGTTTTAGGATTTATTGTAATTCCTTGCCCAATGGTCGCATTGATGCCGACAAAACAATTATTGCCGAGCTTAGTTTCACCACCAATACCAACACCTGCATTTATCCAACAAGCATCGTTTATCGAACATCCATGACCGATATTCGTATTGCTGCTTATGAAATTGCTATTACCTAAACGGCTGCCAGGGTGAATAGAAACATGATCTAAAATGATATTGTTTTCGCCAATATCACAATGGTTTATTGATGCAGTATTATGAATAAAATTTATGAATTTATATCCCATTTGCTTAGCCGCTAAATAGCGTTGTTGTCGGATATCATTCATTTCGACGAAACCTACGGCTATTAACATCTTATGCGTATTCGGTTCAAACGCTTCTGTAATAGATTCAAAATCGATAACAGGTAATGCTTCTAATGTTTCTTGGTTATTTATATGTTTATCTACAGTAAAGCCAACAACATCAAAATCATGTTTGCTAAAATGGAACATCATTTTAGCCATATCACCGTTACCATAAATAATAAGCTTTGTAGTCATATTAAAAATTTGATATGGATTTGAGATTGCTCGAGTTGGTTTTTAATTCAGTAGAATGATCCAGTGATTTAAATAACCATTCTGAATGATTTAAATACCATTCAATTGTCGATTTTATACCTTTCTCAAAATCAACAGTGGGTTCCCAACCCATCTCATGCTTAATTTTTTCTGAATTAATGCTATAACGTCGATCATGGCCTCGACGATCTTCTACATATTCAATTTGTTCTGAATATAATTTATCTTTTAATGGAATTAATTCATCGAGTATTGAACATATCATTGAGACTAAATCACGATTTGTCATTTCATGATTACCACCGACATTATAAGTCTCGCCGATTTTTCCTTGATGTATTAACATATCAATGGCTTTGCAATGATCTTCAACATGTAACCAATCTCTTATATTTAAACCATCACCATAGACTGGTATTTTTAAACCTGATAATGCTTTTGAAATAACCACAGGTATTAATTTTTCTGGAAATTGTCTTGGTCCGTAATTATTAGAGCAATTAGAAGTGATAATTGGTAAATTAAACGTTTTATTCCAGGCACGGGATAAATGATCCGCTCCTGCTTTTGAAGCAGCGTATGGACTATTAGGCGAATATTGACTGGTTTCAGTAAACGATTGTTCGTCAAGATTCAAAGAACCAAATACTTCATCTGTAGAAATGTGAATTAATTTAAACTGTTTTTGGGCATCAGAATCAAGGTTTTCAAAATAGCTCAAAACAGTATTCAATAAAGATAATGTTCCTAAAATATTATTACTGACGAACTCATAAGGTTTTTTTATAGAATTATCAACATGGCTTTCCGCTGCAAAATGTACGATAGTAGTTGGCTTATGTTGAGATAATACTTCGGATAATTTTTCATGATTGGCAATATCAAAATGATAAAAATGATATCGCGCATCATTTTGTATCTCAGAAAGATTATCTAGTCGACCTGCATAATTAAGCTTGTCTATATTGATGACTGTCTCATTATATTTGTTTAAATAATAATGAATAAAGTTAGAACCTATAAAACCAGCACCACCTGTAACTAATATCGTCATAATTCTTTCTCACAGTTCCATTGTATAGATATTATTAAGATAACGACCGTAAGAGGTGTTTAACATGTTTAATGCAAGATCCTTAAAAAGTTCTTTATCTATCCAGCCCTTAGAGAGTGCTATTTCTTCAATACAGCCAATTTGAATATTATTTTGAGATTGAATCTCTCGAACTAAATTACCCGCTTGCAATAACGATTCATGAGTACCCAAGTCAAACCAAAGATTGTCTTCACCGAAGATTTGCACATTAAGAGAGTCACTTGATAGATAGTGTTGATTAATATCAGTGATTTCAAGTTCGCCACGAGCGGATGGTGAAAGCGTTTCTGCATACTCAAGTGCTTTATTGTCATAAAAATATAAACCTGTGACGGCATATTTTGAATTTGGAAATTTAGGTTTTTCTTGCAGCTTGATGGCTTTGCCTTGTTTATCAAATTCAACGATACCAAAACGTTCTGGATCACTCACAGGATAGGCAAATACAGTAGCGCCAGATTCATTTTCTATGGCTTGAGCTAAATGGTTGGCAACGGATGGTCCATAAAAAAAGTTATCACCTAAAATTAAAGAAATATTATCGTTGCCGATAAATTTCTTAGAGAGTAATAATGCTTCGGCAACACCATTAGGTTGATCTTGTATAGTGTATTGGATATCCATTCCAAATTTACTGCCATCACCTAATAGTTGTTCATAAGCATCGAGTGATTGAGAAGTTGTAATGAGTAATATTTCTCGAATTCCTGCTTGTGCTAGAACTGAGATAGGGTAATAAATCATCGGTTTATCATAGACCGGCAATAAATGTTTATTCACCGCTGTGGTCATAGGTCGTAAACGAACACCTTGCCCACCAGCTAGTACAATGCCTTTGAATTTACTCATGTTTTTTACATTACTTATTAATAGTAATGCATCAAATGCATATTCCATGCCTTAGATTCAGACGTAAGCAAGGCCGTTTTTCATGAAGTTGATGGGCACTCTGAGATGATTTGCATGGAAAAAACTCAACAAATGGGTTTCTTTAGTAGAAACACAGTCTTAGAGAACCAGTTCATATAAATTAAATTAAAGTTTTATCAATTGGCGTCGATAAATTTCTCGGAAGTGGTGAATAACGACCATCGTTATATCCACTAAATATTAATATGGCTCGGTAAGAAATTATCTCCGAGTCCTAGACGGAGTAAGAATTATGGCTCAAATGATTAATAGTAATATTATGTCGTTGAATGCCCAAAACAACCTGAATCGTTCGGGTGCGGCACTATCAACTACATTAGAAAGACTATCATCAGGTTTACGTATTAACAGTGCGAAAGATGATGCTGCTGGTCTTGCGATTTCAGATCGTATGACTTCTCAGATTCGTGGTTTGAATCAAGCTGTTCGAAACGCAAACGATGGTATTTCACTATCACAAACTGCTGAAAGTGCGTTAAAAGAAACAACAAACATTTTACAACGTATGCGTGAATTGGCGATTCAATCTGCTAACTCAACAAACTCAGCATCTGACCGTGCAGCGTTGAACTCTGAGGTTAACCAACTTAAACAAGAGTTAGACCGTGTTGCTACAACCACTGAATTTAACGGCTTGAAATTATTGGATGGTACTTTTACCTCTCAAACTTTCCAAGTTGGCGCTAACGCAAACCAAACCATTGCTATTTCTGTAGCGGGTACAGGTACTGATAAACTAGCAAATAACTCTGTAACTGCTGGTGCTACTGCAGCTGATCAAGGTACTGCATCAACTGCAAACGCTGCAGCTACTTTACCTTCTGCAAATACCATTGCTGCACAAACATTAACGGTTGCTGGTAGCTTGGGTACCTCTACAGTTGCTGTTACTGCTGGTGATAGTGCTTTCACAATTGCTGCTGCGGTATCTGCTAAAGAAGCGAGTACTGGTGTAACTGCCGATGCGACTACAACGTCTACTATCGATGGTTTATCAAACGATGGAACAGTTACTTTAACACTAGGTAGTGGTGGTTCAACTCAAACTATCTCTGCAGCTGTTACTACAACTGATTTATCTGCATTAGCAACTGAAATTAATAAAGTAAGCGGTACAACGGGTATCTCAGCTTCTGTAGATGCTGGAACACTTACTCTTACTCAAGCTGATGGTAAAAATATCAACATTGAAAACTTCACGCATAGCACCGCTAACGCGACTATCACGGTTGATACATTAAACAGCTCAACTGACCCTGAAACACTTACTACTGGTGCAAACGACAGTACCGTTGTGAGTGGTAGTGTTACTTTCAACTCAAGCAATGGTTTCTCAGTTGCTTCTAGTGTTGCAAATACTGCGGGTAGTATCTTAAACATTGGTGCTAATACATCAGTTGGTTCGACTCAAACACTATTAAGTTCGGTCGATGTGAGTTCTTTAAATGGCTCACAAACAGCAATCCAGGTTGTGGATGCAGCTCTATCAACTATCAACAGTATTCGTGGTGATTTAGGTGCGGTTCAAAACCGTTTCTTAAGTACTATCAACAGTCTTAGCACCACGGCTGAAAACCTAACTGCTGCGCGTAGTCGTATTCGAGACGCTGACTTTGCTGCTGAAACAGCGGAGTTAACACGTACTCAAATCCTACAACAAGCAGGTGTTTCAATTCTTAGTCAAGCTAATGCTCAACCTCAGTTGGCATTATCTTTACTACAGTAATTGATAGTAATCCGGTCGGGTAATTCCCGACCGGTTAACTAATTATTTAATGAAGAAATTCGGAGATAACTGTTATGGCGACTGAAATGATCACTCAGCTACGACAAAACAGTGCGGGTTCAACAGAAGTCCTTCGTGATAAAAATAATATTGGAGTAGTTAAAACTACGTCTGCAGAATCTGTCGATGAACGGCAAAAATTGCAGTCTCAGGATAAGGAAAAGTCTTCCACAGCTTCCCCTCTAATAGGGCAAGAACAGTTAGATATGACCGTTCAAGAACTCAGTACTATAGTCGAAGGTTTCAACAGAGAGTTGAACTTCAGCGTAGATGATAAAAGTGGAAAAACGATTATTAAAGTAATTGATAGTGAAACAGATGAAGTTATTCGACAAATTCCATCAGAAGAAGTTGTTGAGATGGCGCAAATGATCGATCAACATGCAGGTCTTTTAATGGATGCAAAAGTCTGATTGGTCTGATAAGTGCATTGTTTGCTGTATTAGTAAATTAGGAATAACAAAATGATTTCAGCACCAGGTGTTGGTTCAGGTATTGATGTCAGTTCTTTAGTCAGTCAATTAGTAGCGGCTGAAGGCAACGCTAAGACTGTGATATTAACTGACCGACGAGTAGACGCTCAAGCTCAAATATCCGCATACGGCAGTGTGAAAAGTGCATTGTCAGATTTTCAATCAACCCTTGAAAGTTTAAAAAGTACTAGTGCTTTTACTGCTCGTTCTGCAAAATCAGAAAAAACCGAATTCTTTACGGTTACCTCAACTGCAGATGCCTCTATTGGAACCTATGATATTGAGGTTTTACAACTAGCCCAAGCGCATAAATTATCTTCAACTGGTTTTGCTTCAGAGAGTACAGCTGTTGGTACTGGCACACTTAACATTAGTGTTGGAAGTGCTAGTTTTAATATCACTGTTGATTCAGAAAACAATACAGTATCTAAGCTTCGAGATGCAATTAATGAATCTTTGGCTAATACTGGTGTTAACGCTACTACAATCAATGTTGATAATGGCAGTGGTGGAACAGAAACTCGCTTAATAATCTCATCTAAAGATCCTGGTAAAGCGAATGAAATTTCGATTACAGTGACAGATGATGATGCGAATAATACCGATACAAGTGGCTTATCTGCCTTAGTCTATGATCCTGCGGGTAGCACTGTAACTAATATGACACAACAGTCACAAGCACAAGATGCGCAAATAAAAGTTGATAATCTTACCGCAACTCGTTCAACTAATTCTTTAACCGATGTGATCGCCAATGTGACGATTAACTTGGTTGCTGCTGATCCAGGAAATACCCATGAGCTATCTGTAAGTGAAGGCACACCTTCTATTATTTCAAACGTTGAAAAATTTGTTACCGAATACAATAAATTAAATTCTACATTAAATGAATTAACGGCTTTTAATACAGAGACAAATACTGGCGCTATATTGCTTGGTGACTTTACGTTACGCGGTATAGAAACCCAAATTAAACGTTCTATCTCTGATGATGTAAGCGGTTTAATTGGGCCAGTTCGAAATTTAGTGAACCTTGGAGTTACGAGTAACAATGACGGTAGCTTAACATTTGATAGTGAAGTATTAACAAAAGCTTTGGATTCCGATCCTGTTGGTGTTCAAAACTTTTTTACATCTGATAATGGTTTTGCAGTTAGATTCGATAATTTATTAGATGACTATGTTAGTTCGGGCTCATTACTGGATAGTAAAACGGATTCGTTAAATACAACTATTAGAGGTATTGATACTGATCTTGAAGATTTAAATCTTCGTTTACAAACCATGGAAGAACGTTTGTTGGCTCAGTTTTCTGCACTGGATGGTTTATTAGCTCAATTAAATACAACCAGTAATTTTCTAAGTCAGACATTAACTGGAACAGGTATTAGTAGTTCCACGAATTAAATATTAAAAAAATAGAGAATCAAATATGACGTATGCAACAGCAATACAGGCTTTACAAGAATACACCAAAGTGGGTGTTCATTCGGAAATTGAGGAGGCTTCACCACATCGTTTGATACAGATGTTAATGGAAGGTGCTCTGAGTCGGGTTTCTAAAGCTAAAGCATCTATTAAAAAACAAGATGTTGCTGAGAAAGGCGAATTAATTGGTTCTGCTATTTCAATCATTGGTGGGCTAAGAGACAGCTTAGACCATAATGCAGGTGGCGACATTGCTGCCAATTTAGAATCGCTTTATGAATATATGACCGAACGGTTATTAGAAGCAAATATAAAAAATGATGAAGAAATTTTAGCGGAAGTCAGTAATTTACTTTTACAAATAAAAATGGCTTGGGATCAAATAGAGCAAGCATCTGACAACGAAATGATGGCTGCCAAGGCAAGCTAGTTATTTTGCCATCTTAATCTAAACAGGGTTCAAGATATGATTACAAAAACATCTACTCTGAATGATCTAAAAGAGGAAGTTAAAGACACTCAGCGGCTTGTCATTCGGGCTGCCAATACCAATGAAACGGATATAGCAGAATGGAGTTTTATAGAGAAAAAACTGCAAGTGATTTCTAATCATTTAAACCAGCATATACAACAAGATAATATGAATGAGCTAGGTGCATCAGAACGCTCAGTCCTCAAGTTTATCCATCAGTATTACATTGAAATGGTTGATTTAATTGCAACCAGAAAGCAATCAGTGTCAGAAGAATTACGTAATTTAGGTAATAGAGAAAAATTAAAAACCACATACTCTAAATGAACTATCAATAATAAATACTTGATTAATATGTAATTATTTATTATCTTATAAAAATATTATTTTTCTAAAAAAAAGTTATGCCAGATTTTTGACATATTTAAATTCTGTGCTTAACTAATACTTACGTATTAAAAAATTAATGACTAGCTAAGTGCACGGTGACATAGGGGGAATTGTGGATAGCGTATTAATCATTGATCGGGATGAGGCAACCCGTAAACAAATGGCTGACGTTTTGAACTTTATGGATTTTGATAAGGTTTATGACAGCGAGGCCAAATCATTACAAGAAGCTTTAGATAAAGAATCAGAGATTGATGTCGTATTATTGGGTGAATGCGAATCTGAGAAACAGCTGACTGAAGCATTCCGTGCCATAAAAAAACACGATACCCATGTTCCCGTTATTAAAATTCATCGAGCCGATGTAAAACCTGTATTTATTCAAGAAATTGAGAACGGCTGTATCGGTTCTTTAGAACTTCCTCTAAAAAACACTCAACTATCAAAATTACTTCAACAAGTCGAAATTTATCGAGTCAATCGTCATAAAGATGGGAGTCCTCGTTCAATGGAATTATTTCGCAGCTTAGGCGGTACCAGTGAGGGTATTCAACGTGTGCGTAAGATGGTTGAGAAGGTTGCTCATACAGATGCCAACGTATTAATTATCGGTGAATCTGGATCGGGTAAAGAAGTGATAGCTCGAAATATTCACTATCATTCATCACGACGTAAT
Source organism: Gammaproteobacteria bacterium (assembly GCA_965243205.1). Classification (GTDB taxonomy): domain Bacteria; phylum Pseudomonadota; class Gammaproteobacteria; order Eutrophobiales; family Eutrophobiaceae; genus CBDEUK01. Next base: position 280,543 of record CBDEUK010000001.1, on the reverse strand, counting down.
AAACCATTTGTGCCAATTAATTGTGGTGCAATTCCAGCTGATCTATTAGAAGACGAATTGTTCGGTCATGAAAAGGGTGCTTTTACTGGAGCGATTACCGCAAGACAAGGTCGATTTGAAATGGCTTGTGGTGGCACTTTATTCTTGGATGAAATTGGTGATATGAGTTTGCCTATGCAAGTAAAACTGTTAAGGGTTTTACAAGAACGTACGTTTGAGCGTGTGGGTAGTAACAAAAGTATTGAAGCAGATGTGAGAATCATTGCAGCTACTCATGTCAACTTAGAAGAAGCCATCGTAAAAGGTAAATTTCGTGAGGATCTCTATTATCGCTTAAATGTTTTTCCGATTGATACACCACCATTAAGAAAACGCGCTGAAGATTTACCTATGTTGATTAATGATTTAATTGAACGTTTACAACATGAGAGTGAGAATAGCGTTAAGTTGACTCAAGCAGCTATCGAATCATTAATGAAATATAATTGGCCGGGTAATGTACGAGAATTAGCAAATTTAATCGAACGTTTATCCATACTATATCCGAATGCAGTAGTTGATGTTCATGATATGCCTGAAAAATATCAAGCTGAAGATGTTATGAGTAGGCCTATCGATGACGGTGACTCACCTGTCGACACGAATATTAAGATGTTACGTTTGCCTAAAGGGACGATCGATCTGAAAGAACATATTAATACGATTGAATATGATCTGATTCGCCAAGCGCTTGAAGAAGCTAATTGGGTTGTAGCTCATGCAGCTAAGAGGTTATCTTTAGGTCGTACAACCTTAGTTGAAAAAATGCGCAAGTTAGGATTACAACGACGAGAAGATGCGTCGGGATTTTGACAAAATAATCTTATTTATAATCGCATTAATAATTTTCTAAATACCACATATAAGCTAACTACCTGTTATTATTAATTAATTTTCTGTGGCATAGTCTTTGCTCAAATGGAATTAATCATTATTAATAATAATTTGGTAGGAAGATGGAGCAACAAAGCCCAGTTAATAGCCACGAAAATTTTCAATCAGACAGTCTTGAAGAGGCATTTGAAAATTTTAGTGAAGCAACAAGTTATCTAACAGAGTTTTATAAAGGGCTTGAACAAGAAGTTGCAAAATTAAATGCTGAATTAACTTCTGCTCGTAAAGAAAAGAAACATCAACATAACGAAAAAGAAAAACTCGCCAATCGTTTATCCAATATTTTACATGTATTACCTGGTGGTATTATTGTTATTGATGCCAATGGTGTTATAAATCAAGTTAATCCTGTCGCTGTAGATTTATTAGGTGAACCGTTAATCGGTGAACTCTGGCGTGATGTTGTTGAACGTGCATTTGAACCCCGTTGGGATGATGGACATGATGTGCGCTTAAAAGATGGACGTTATGTTAATTTATCTACTCAATCATTAGATGCCGAGCCAGGACAGATCGTCCTACTAAAAGACGTTTCAGAAAATCGATTACTACAAGAACAATATAGTGATTTAAAACGATTATCAGCCATGGGCGAGATGGCTGCTTCATTAGCTCACCAAGTTCGTACACCGCTGTCATCAGCAATTCTCTATGCCTCAAATATAAGTCGTAATGGCTTGGAAGAAACTGTACGAAAAAAATTCTCAGATAAACTTTTAGCTAGATTACAAAATTTAGAAACTTTAGTTGAAGATATGTTGTTGTTTGCACGTGGTGGTCGTTTTGAAGCAAAGCCACAAAGTTTAATCAATTTTATAGATGATTTAGATGAGTCACTTCAAAGCAAAATTGAAGAATATGAATGTTCACTGACGATTAATAAAAAACTTTCTGATATTAATATCAATATAAATCAATCAGCCTTAATAAGTTGTATTCATAATTTAGTAACGAATGCAGTACAGTCTGTCGATTATTCAGTCAAGATTGAAATCGACTGTATATTTGAAAAACCTGAAAAAATTATATTAAGTATTAAAGATAATGGCTCAGGTATCCCTAAAAATATTCAAGATAAATTATTCGAACCATTTTTTTCAACTCGTTCGCAAGGAACGGGTTTGGGTTTGGCCGTAGTCGAAGCAGTAGTACGTGCACATAACGGAAACTTATCATTTGAGAGTAAAGAAAATGAAGGAACTATATTTTATATAGAGTTACCTGTTTACAAAAAATAATTATAAAAATATAAAATTATAATAAACCACAAATTAAATGTGGATTAATTTGGAGATAAAAAAAGCAATGTCACTAAATATATTAATTGTAGAAGATGATCTATCGTTAAGAGAAGCATTGATAGATACCATTATGTTAACAGGTTATGAAGTGTATTCAGCAGAAAATGGTGAGAAAGCGCTTTCTGTTATAAACAAAGAAGATATCGATCTTGTGGTCAGTGATATTCAGATGGATGGTATGGATGGCATCTCACTGCTTAAAAAAATAAAAACCTATAAACCAGAATTGCCAGTAATTTTGATGACCGCCTATGGAACAATTCAACAAGCGGTTGACGCATTACATGATGGCGCTACTGATTATCTTGTAAAACCTTTCGAGCCAGAAGTTCTGATTACACGTATTGCTCAATTTGATAATAGTTCTATCGATGAAAATAATGGTTATATAGCTGTTGATAAGAAAAGTAAGGAAGTAATGGAGATTGCAAAAAAAGTCGCAGATAAAGATGTCACAGTTATGGTGACTGGTGAAAGTGGTGCGGGTAAAGAGGTACTCGTGCAATATATTCATCAACAATCAAAACGTAAAGATAAACCATTTATCGCAATCAATTGTGCAGCCATCCCAGATAATATGTTAGAAGCCATGTTATTTGGTTATCAAAAAGGTGCTTTCACAGGTGCCTATAAATCATCACCAGGAAAATTCGAACAAGCAAACGGTGGCACCTTATTACTCGATGAAATTTCTGAAATGAGTTTAGGCTTACAAGCGAAATTACTAAGGGTATTACAAGAACGTGAAGTAGAGCGACTTGGTGATCAGAAAATGATCGAGTTAGATGTCAGAGTTATGGCAACTTCAAATCGACATATGAGAGATGAAGTTGTTGCAGGCCGTTTTAGAGAAGATTTGTTTTATAGACTTAATGTGTTCCCAATCAACTTGCCATCACTTAAAGATAGAAAAGATGACATTGTTCCTATCTCTGAATTTCTATTAAAAAGAATTTCCGATAAAAATAAATCAGCTTGCCCTCAATTAAGTCAAGAAGCTTGTGAAAAACTTCGTTCACATTCATGGCCAGGAAATGTTCGAGAGTTAGATAATGTCGTTCAAAGAGCTTTAGTACTACAAAGCACCCATAGTATTACTGAACATGATATCCAATTTGAATCCTTAGGTGCTCAAGTTAAATCAGATTCTATCCATGAAGAAAAACAAGATGTGATTAATATCGATGATGCACGATTTTCTTCTGATCTGAAATCAAGAGAGCAAGAAATTATTATTGATGCTTTAAAAGAAACTTCAGGTAGTCGTAAATACGCAGCTGAAAAACTGGGGATAAGCCCTAGAACATTGCGTTATAAATTAGCCAGGATGCGAGAACAAGGTATAGAAATTCCAGCTTAAAAATAATAACAAAACGTAGGAGGAAAAATTATGATTCAAGTAAAAGCGAATGACCTACTTGCTCAGATGCAAGCAATGGCTAAGCAAGCTCAAGCTAATCAAAATACGACTATTTCAACTAGTCAAAATATAAATACAGATAATAAAACTGAATTTTCAAATCTGTTAAAAAATTCAATTGATAGTGTTAGTAATATACAAAAAAATGCTGGTGAATTAGCGACTCGTTTTGAAATGGGCGATAAGGATGTTGATATTGCTGAAGTCATGGTGAATTTACAAAAGGCAAATGTCTCTTTTCAAGCTATGACACAAGTTAGAAATCGACTTGTTTCGGCTTATCAAGAAATCATGAACATGCAAATCTAAATATAAAAAATAAAATATTATGGCAACTGATGTACCAACAATTGAAGGTTTACCTGAAGAAGTAAAAAGGAAGTTATTCTTTAGACAAATCGGTTTTCTTATTGCTATTGCAGGCAGTGTGGCATTAGGTGTCTATGTGATGATGTGGTCACAAACACCTAACTACAGTTTGTTGTATGGCAGTTTATCCAGTCAGGATATTGGACAAGTATTGGATTCTTTACAAAAATCCAATATATCGTATCGTGTTGATGAAGCTTCTGGCGCAATTATGGTTCCTTCTGCAAAAGTACATGAAGCTCGCATTAAATTAGCTGGAGAAGGCTTACCGAAAAGTGCCAATGCTGGTTATGGAATGCTTAGTGAAGAACAAGGCTTGGGCACAAGCCAATTTATGGAAAAGGCACGTTATCATCATGCATTAGAGACCGAACTTGCCCGATCCATTTCAACCATAAAATCTGTTCGAGCAGCTCGTGTACATCTTGCAATGCCAAAGCAATCGGTTTTTACGCGAAATCAAAAACCTGTAAGCGCTTCTGTTATTGTTGATTTATATAATGGCCATCGCATGTCACCAGAACAAATCTCTGCTATATCAAACTTAGTAGCCGCGAGTGTTCCTAATTTAGATATTAGTAATGTAAATATAGTGGATCAAAATGGTCGTTTAATGACTCAAGGTGACTCTGCTAGAGAGCTAGCATTAACAGCATCACAATTTCAATACACTAGTCGTGTTGAAGAGTCTTATATGAAGCGTATTGAAGATATTTTAACGCCGATCCTTGGTCAAGATGGTGTTAAGGCACAAGTGACAGCTGATTTTGATTTTACAAGTACTGAGCAAACACGCGAATCTTATAATCCAGATTTACCAGCAGTACGTAGCGAACAGTTAGAAGAAGAAATGTTATCAGCTGATAATGCATTACTAGGTGTCCCAGGTGCTTTATCAAATCAACCGCCTGCCGAAGGCCAAGCACCAGAAGTTGCTAATGAAGCAGAAGCTGGAACAGGAACCACCGCGGCCGATAGTCAATCGAGTATGCAACGACGTACCGTTAGAAATTATGAAATTGATAAAACCATTAGCCATACTCGTAAACCGGTTGGTAAATTACAACGTTTATCTGTTGCTGTTGTGATCGATCATAAAAAACAAGTTACTGAAGAAGGAACAATTAATCGTATCGAACATAGTCCTGAAGAAATCGAACGTTTCACTGGCTTAGTTAAAGAAGCTATAGGCTATGATGCAGTACGTGGTGATACCGTTAATGTGATTAATGCAGAATTTGCAATTCCTGATGCACCAGAACCATTACCTGAAATTCCAATTTATATGCAGCCTTGGGTTTGGGATATTGCCAAACAAGTATTAGGTGGTTTATTTGTATTATTTTTAGTATTTGGAGTATTAAAACCATCTATAAAAAATATGGTTGATAAAGAAATTACTTTACATCAGTCAACTCTTGCAACACCTGCAGGTGATGTGATTGCCTTAAATGGTCCTGATGGCAGCATTGATGGTGTTAACGGTGTCGGTAACAGTGAAGCTGCTTTAGCGGAACAAGAAGAACAAAAGGCATTAGCGCCACCAACTGATTACGATCGTAGTATCGATGCGGTAAAACAAGTCATTACTGAGAATCCAAAAGTAGCCGCAACAGTGGTAAAAAATTGGGTTGGTGATGAATAATGACTGAGCAAGCACCAAATTTAGATCCATCACAAAAAGCTGCTGTTCTATTAATGTCTATAGGCGAAGAAGTTGCCTCTGAAGTATTAAAGCATATGGGGCCAAAGGAAGTGCAACGTATAGGCGTTGCTATGGCTAACATTGGAGATCTGAATAAATCTTCAGTGCAAACTGTTTTAGAAGATTTTCTGGGCGTAGTACAAGAACAAACTGCATTAGGAGTTGGAGCTGATGATTATGTAAGAAATGTTCTTACTAATGCATTGGGTGAAGATAAAGCCGCGGGCATGATTGATCGAATTTTATTAGGTGGAAATTCCAAAGGTCTAGAAGCATTAAAATGGATGGATTCTCGTGCAGTCGCAGAACTCATTCGAAATGAACATCCACAAATTATTTCTATTGTTCTATCGTATTTAGACAGTGACCATGCTGCGAATATCCTTGCAGAATTTCAAGATAAAGTACGCGCGGATGTTTTATTAAGAATTGCAACATTAGAAGGTGTGCAACCGGCTGCTATGAAAGAGCTTAATTATACTTTGGAAAAGCAATTAAAAGGTGGTGGTAATGTTCAATCTTCTAATATCGGTGGAATTAAAGCCGCTGCCAATATTCTGAACTTTGTCGATAGCAGTTTAGAAGCTGACATCATGGAAAAAATTAAAGATGCTGATGAAGAGCTAGGCCAAGAAATTCAAGATCTCATGTTTGTATTTGATAACTTGAATGATGTGGATGATATGGCAATTCAAACGATCTTACGTGAAGTTTCTACTGATCAATTATTGTTAGCGCTTAAAGCCACAGATGAAGAACTTAAACAAAAAATCTTTAAGAACATGTCATCTCGTGCAGCTGAAATGTTAAAAGATGATTTAGAGGCCGCTGGTCCAGCTAAGTTAAGTGATGTAGAAGGAGCACAAAAAGAAATTCTATCTGTTGCTAGACGTCTTGCCGATGAAGGACAAATTGTTCTTGGCGGTGCTAGCGGTGAAGAGATGATCTAATTCGGATTTCAAATGCAACAAAAAAAAATACTCAGTGAAGAATACGCAAGTCAATTTAAAAATTGGCAAGCGCCTGTGGTTGAAGGTTCTATCGCGTCACCAAATTCTATATATAAAAAACCACCTACCATACAAGATATAGAAGAGTTGCAAAAACAAGCTTACGAAGAAGCAAAAGAAGAAGGTTATAAAAAAGGTTTTGAACAAGGCCGTAATGAGGCACAACAAACATTACAAGAAGAGTTTCAGAAAAAACTCAATCTATTAGATACCTATTTGAATTTAATCAATCAGCCATTACATCATTTAAATGAACAAATGGAACATGAGATAGTAAATTTAAGTTTATTGTTTGCCAGACAAATTATTCGTAGAGAATTAAAAGTCGACCCAGGTGAAATTGTAGCTGTGGTTAGAGAAGCCATTAAAGCGGTTCCTGCATCCAGTGAGAATGTTCGGTTCTGCTTGCATCCAGAAGACGCAGAACTAGTAAGAAAGGCATTTTCAATCAATGAAGAAGAACTGAATTGGAAAATTGAAGAAGATATATTATTAATGCGTGGTGATTGCCGTGTCGAAACCAATGCGTCGCTTATAGATGCTAGTGTCGAAAGTCGTTTGTCAGCGATAGCAGCAAAAATGTTAGGTGGAGATAGAGATAGTGATTCCTGAAGTCGTAGCTACCGCTAATGATTGTTGGCAAAAACAAATATCCACGTTAATTGAAAAACATCAAACACCACCTCCATTATTAGTTCAAGGACGCTTAACGCGCATGGTCGGCTTAACCCTAGAAGCGGAAGGTTGTCGGGCATCAATTGGTGATCGATGTCGAGTTGTTAATGATGAACATAATTCAATTGAAGCAGAAGTCGTTGGCTTTGCAGGTGATAGATTGTATTTAATGCCAACGGGTGAACCGCATGGTTTATCACCCAACGCCAGAGTAATCCCGCTAGGTCGTGGTGGTAATGTCATGGTTGGCGATGAGTTATTAGGACGAATTATTAATGGTAATGGTGAACCTTTAGATAACAAAGGGCCAATTAAATCAAAAACCTTTATGCCATTAAAAGGCAAAGCGATAAATCCATTAGCACGAGCTGCGATTAAAGAACCATTGGATGTTGGCGTGCGTTCAATTAATTCATTCTTAACCGTTGGTAAAGGTCAAAGGATTGGTTTGTTTGCATCCAGTGGCGTGGGTAAGAGTGTATTGTTAGGTATGATGACACGATTTACTGATGCTGATGTGATTGTTGTTGGACTAATTGGTGAACGTGGTCGTGAAGTAAAGGAATTTATAGAACATAATTTAGGTGAAGAGGGCAGAGCAAGATCAGTTATTATTGCTACCCCAGCAGATGATCCACCACTTATGCGTTTACATGGTGCTTTACAAGCCACAACCATTGCTGAATATTTTCGTGATCAAGGAAAGAATGTTTTATTACTTATGGATTCTCTGACACGTTATGCACAAGCGCAACGTGAAATAGCATTAACCATAGGTGAGCCTCCTGCCACTCGAGGTTATCCACCTTCTGTATTCGCGCGTTTACCACAATTATTAGAACGAGCTGGTAATGGTGCCGAAGGCGGTGGCAGTATTACTGCATTTTATACTGTATTGACAGAAGGCGATATTCAAAACGATCCTGTTGCTGATGCCGCAAGAGCCATCTTAGATGGACATATCGTATTATCCAGACAACTTGCTGAATCAGGTATCTATCCTGCGATAGATATTGAAGCATCGATCAGTCGAGTGATGAACCATGTAGTGAGCGAAGAGCAAGCGAACATGGCGAATGACTTTAAAAAATTATTATCTAAATATGAGCAAAATAAAGATCTTATTAGTGTAGGAGCTTATCAAAGTGGCAGCGATAAAACATTAGATTTAGCAATTAAACTGAATCCATATCTTTGGGCGTTTTTACAACAAGCTATGAATGAACAAGTTGACTTTGCTACCTGCAAACAACAGCTTAATGATTTAAATACGTTAATTAAATCAGAACTTCAAACCAATATAGTGGTAAGTGAAGAGTCATGACACCACGAACAAAAAGATTACAACCTTTATTGAAAATTGCTTCAAAAAAGCAAGATAATGCTGCGACTGTTTTAGCAAGTAGTAATAATGAATTAAAACAGTATCAGGATAAGCTTGAGCAGATGCAACAGTATCGTAATGAATATACGAATAATATGTCCTCTTCGACAATATCAATTCAACTCTTGAGAGATAAACAGAAATTTATAAAACAAATTGATCAAGCGATTGAAATGTTAAAACAACAAATTGAACAACTGCGGGTTAAAGCAGCACATGACCAAACTAATTGGTTACAAGCTAAACAAAAAAACGATGCTTACGATAAGATTATTGAAAAAATAGAAATTACAGAACAGAAGATTCAGGATGAACATGAACAAAGAGAGATTGATGATAGGGTGTGTAAGTTAAAAACGAATTAATTATTGGTTGTAATATTGTATTTAAATTTAAATATCAGGTTCATAGTTCGCGTTAGGCCATAATTCATTAATTTCATCTGCTTGTTGTTGTGCAGTGAAATTTTCCCAAACAATACCATTAACATCAGTTTCTGAAGTGAATTCAGTCGCAGATGAATCTTCCCAACCTAAATGTCTGAGTTCACCAGAATGGCAATTCGAATCATGACGAATAGATAAATTGAGAAATTCAGTTCTCCATAAAGCATATTCATTCTCGATATACGAACATGGCTCAATCCCAAGTCTTTTACTGTAATCTTTAACAGACTCTTCTATTTTGTTAGTTGAAATTGCGATATGCAGTTTTTTCATTAGATGACTTCAGTTAGTTAGTCTTGATAAAGCCCAAGTTCTTTTCGTTTTTTCTTGCTTAAACCGAAAGAAACAATGCGATGAGATTCTTTAAGATAAAATTTCAGATCATCGTCAGTGTCTTTACGGCTATCATATAATTGTATCCATTTCATACCTCGCGAAGCCATATAGGGTGCTGGTCTATAGCCAGCTTCATCTTGCAGATGAAAAAAATCTGTATCTGAAGTTTTAAAAGTAAACGCAGGTTTATCTAATTTACTCCAACCTCCAATAGCAAATACCTTTCCGCCTACTTTCCATACATGCGAGCCACCCCATTGCACAACGTAAGTCGTTGCTGTAAGAGAACGACAAAACGAATTGTATTCATCATATGTCATACTGTATTAGTTTTGTCTTTAAGTAAATAAAGTTTTTGATTGATAAAACTTTTAATTTCAGTATCAATATTATTAGATAATTCTGAAAATGTTTTTATTAATGTATTTATATTAAACGGTTCGCTTTTTTCTAAAATTGGTGTTTTGTATCTTTGAGTTTGCGTAACTTTATCAAAACTAAACTCTTCATTTATTTCCCATGTAATAACTTCTTCCACCATATCAATATCTGGAGATATAGAATGTTGAGGTTTTATACATATTTGAAATTTTTCCATGTCTCCTTTCTTATCAGTCCATAGAAATAAATCGAAAACATCACAGGTAAACCAACGACGATACCGATTTCCGTCTTTTAATTGTCCTTTTTTAACTTCGTAAATCATTTTTATGAAAGTAGATGATTTAGTTCATGAACTGAATAAATAAATGAAACAGTTCCTTTAATCACAGTAATTGCATACTAAAGCGAATCCATTCAATGATTAAAACCAATACTCCTATAAGAAACGGGATTCTTCTATGTCTAACATTATTATAGGTAGTATGTATGTAGCTATGAATATACCTAGTTAGCACAAAAAGCCATGATAGGATTACATAAACCAAGTCTGTATTGTTTGTAACATAGATTAAAATAGATATGATATAAAAAAGAATTGGTATTTCTAAAAGATTATTATAATTGTTATTTACCTTTGCATAATATTCAGGAAGTTTAGAGCCTCTATTTAATTGATAATAAGCAGGGTTTATGTCGCCATTTTTTACGGCTCGAACTCGTATAATCGCAAACCAAATACCTATACCAAAGGTAAGTATTGCCAGTGCAATTATTGGGAATAAGATTAGTTCTTGGTTCATACGTTTAAACCTATTTTAATTTTAATCCATTTTTAAATCTTGTACGAATCTAGAGTCATAATTAACTTCTTCTGGTTTTACTCCAAGTTGATTCACAACGATTTCTACAATTTGTTTCCAAATAATTCCTTTTGCTATTTCTGGGGTAATAGAATTTCTTTTTTTCTCTAATGCTTTTAATACATATTCATAAACAACACCAGGAGTTAACATTTTTTCTGCATCAGCGTCAGAAATGACAATTCCAAAATGTTGTTCAAATGATATTACTAATTCAACTGAATCTAATCCCATATTAATTCACTTGAAACCTAACGTTTGAATTCAGTCGCCGCTTTTAGCGGTCGGCTGGAATGACTTGTTAAATTTCACCTTTCTTTTTCATGTTTTTATATAACGATTTTGAGAAAGAACCATAAAAAAAAGTTAAAAGTAGATAATAAATGACAGTGATAAAAATAAACGCTGCAAGGAAATATTTGGAACTTTCACCAGATATTAGTTTAATGATGTTAGAGAATTCTCCTGACAAAATTAATAAAGGCACTACAACTAATGATGAAACTATAAAAGATGCAATTAAAGAACCCCAGACTAATTTAGATTTTTCTTGTTTATTAGGAATCCTTTTATTGTCTTTTAAAAATTTATCTATAGTCATTACTACTGCGGCTAATAAGGCGCCTATTTTTGCGCCCGAATTACTATCGATATTCAGTAAGATTAATATGGTTCCAACTAGTATAATTGCGACTAAATATATTAAGCTAAATCTTAATATGTATTTTAATATTTTTACTTCGTTCATTTGTATTATAATCCTTGTGAAATTTAACTATAATTAGACATAAAAGTAACGCGTTATAACATGTCACTTCGATTAAATAGTCATTATTAGTTATTTTCATTTTGCTTTCTTCCCCTCAATTAAAGATAGAATATTATTTATCCCACTTTCCCTTGAATACAACTTATTGTGCCTTGGTAGTCGGTTTTAGTATTTTTTATAAATTTATCACACCATTTTTTTACATGACTGGAAGGAACGCCGTACACTAAAAAACGCCCATCTCGTTCTCGTTTATTCCCTTTATCAAATACTATGTAAGTTGCATTCATTTGTTTGTTTTGAAATAGCTTCATAAATTTTTTAGAGATTTCTTTTTTGCATTCAGATTTTCGTTTGATAGTCCCAACTCTACTGAATGTTTTTTTCCAAACTAATAATCCTCTCGCTTCGCAATCAGCTAAAGAATTCATTTTTCCAAAACCTACAAACTTAACGCCTGTATCAGGATCATTAATACGCACAGCTAAATAATAAGGATCGGTGACTTCGGTTTGGAACGGAGAGTGGTAAGCGTAAATGTAATAGCCAGCGGCAATAGCTACGATAAATGTTAAGAATTTGACCATAAAACAGTCCCTGTATTGAGTTGTAGTTTATGAAAGGATTATATCGTGCACTTATTAAGACTCAAACAGTCAGGCTTTATTCTTAGGCTGGCATATCGATTGCAATTTCCCTAATAAATCAAATTTATTGGATGGAAAAAACATTGATTTCAACACCATTACTTACAACAAGTATGCCGAAGACGGCTTCTGGTATCGAGGGCTCGCAATTTGCTTTTGGCTCTAAGCAATTGAATTTAAAAGATTTTCAGGCTGGTTCCGAGATAGGTTTGGATTTTGATTTAGCGGCTTTGGCCGGTGGATTACCAATTGAATTGTTAGACCTGAATTTGCCGCTGCAGGATTTGCAGGGGATGGAATTGCCGCCTGAATTGGCCGAGCAAATCTTGGGTTTTTTGAATAATCTCAATTTGACTCAACAGTTAGGTGTGGATCAATCCAAGTTGGATCAACTCAAAGGTCATCTTGAAAATTTTATTGCCACTGGTGATAAGCAAGGAATCAATCTTACTGAATTGAATAATCTAGCAAAGAAATTATCTGAACTAGACTTTAAGGAAATTGAAGCGAGTCAATCTGAAAAGTCTGCATTAAAAGAATTTTCATCACAATTAAGCCAGTTATTCGAAGGTCAGAAATTTAAACAAAAAGAATCTGACTGGATAGCTTTACCTAATAATCGTAATTTATTAACTAAGTTGAATCTAAGTGATGGCCAACTTAAGTTGGATAGCTCAGTTTCCACTATAAATCCTCAACAGCCATCAAATACATCACCTGTGGCTAAACCATATATTGCTACTGCAGTAGTCGATACCGCTATGGGTAAGCCTCAATGGCAAGAGGCATTTAATTCACGAGTTGTTATGTTAGCGCAAGGACAAAATCAGGTTGCCAAGATCCAAATTAACCCTGCTGAACTAGGCCCTGTCGAAATTCGTTTGAATATGAATTCAGAAGGCACACATATCCAATTTATTTCACAACATTCTCAAGTACGTGAGGTCATTGAGGATGCCTTTCCAAAATTGCGCGATATGATGTCCCAATCTGGAGTCAACTTAGGCGATGTAAATGTTTCCGATCAGCGAGCTAATAAAGAGTTTTCAGAGCAAACAACATTTATACAAGAGCCAAGATCATTTTCATCAGAATCAGATTCCTTCCAAGAAGAATCTACATCTGTTAAACCAGTGATTATCAATAATGGTCTCGTCGATCAATATGTCTGATTTTTTCTTAAAAAGTGTTTCTAATAGGGGACACAATTGAAGAAAAAAATTTATTTTTTACGACTAAAACACATAAAAAAACGCATAAGTCATTGATAATAAATGACTATTTAAAACTGGCACACCGCCTGCAATATAGGAAGCATAGCTCTGGTGTGATTCTGTTTCACAGAGACAAATTAGGGTTATGTGTTTTGTTAAGTACTCTTAACAAACTCCTAGATACGAGTGTAAATTTTTATAACCGCTAGATTTCTAGCGGTTTTTTTTTGCCCCAAGCCCATCAATTAAGTATTTATTATTTTTTTCTTAAAAGTGTTTCTAATAGGGGACACAATTGAAGAAAAAATTTTATTTTTTACGACTAAAATACATAAAAAAACTCATAACCTATTGATATTAAATAGTTATTTAAAACTGGCACACGGCCTGCAATATAGGAAATGTAACTCTGATGTGATTCTGCTTGTTCAGAGACAGATTAGGGTTATGTGTTTTGTTAAGTACTCTTAACAAACTCCTAGATACGAGTGTAAATTTTTATAACCGCTAGATTTCTAGCGGTTTTTTTTTATCTCTGTATCTGAACAAGCATATCGATAAAGATGACGGTTTAACCTTGACCAACCGTAAATACAACTCTATCTTAATTCCTATGATTTTTCCAAGAGTTTTACCATTTTTTTGCATGTTTCTATTCAGTTTATTTTCGTGTTCTTCCAGCACTAACGAGTTCATTTCAGCTGAAGAATTACACTCTCAGATAACGAACAACGATGTACCCGTGATTCTAGATGTGCGTACGCAAAAGGAATTTGATAAGGGTCATATAAAAAGCGCGATACATATCCCGATCAAACAACTTTCTAAGCAATTATCACAGCTTGCCAATAATAAAAATGATTTGATCGTGGTTTATTGCCACGGTGGTCCGAGAGCAAGAAAAGCGATTAAATTATTAAAACAAGCGGGTTTTGAAAATCCTATTGAATTAAAAGGGCACTATAAATCGTGGAAAAAGGCTGGTTTGCCTGTTTTTAAGGAATAGGACATCAAGAACAACAGAGATTTTAAATCATATGTAATGAAGTTTAATGGGTTTACAAAAAGAAGATTGAATTATGGAGAAGTATGGATGAGTAGATTTATAATTTTGCTAGCTTTGATTTTTATATCGATACAAAGTTTTGCTAATGAACTACCCAATTGGCCTAAAGGATATGAATATCCAAAGGTTATTAAGAAAGCTTCTAAAGATCAAACACCCCTTATAATATACTTTTATACAGATTGGTGTTCCTATTGTAGAAGATTGAATAATGAATATCTGACGACTAAAGTTTTTAAAAAATTATCTTCTGAATTACAAAAACTCCAAATTAACCCTGAAAAATCTAGTAAAGCTCATTCACTTTTTAAATCTAAATATAAAGGGACTGGGTATCCAACACTTATAGTAACCGTTCCAGGTATTAGTAAAGAATTTATAAAACTTCACCCTTTTTCAAAACAAGGAGATCTAACTCCAAAACAATACGTCACTAAAATGCGTACTGGCATCTCAGGGATTTATAATATTGAAGCATTTAAATTGTTTGAGAAAAAGCGTTATAAAGAATCCAGACAGTATTTATATAAATCTCTTGCCTACAATACTAACGATAAAAATGCTTTAGTATTGATTGCAAAAACTTATCATCAAGAAGGTTATGAAAAGCAAGATAGTGTATTACTTAAAAAAGCAAAAGTAGTTTATGAAAAAGCATTAACTATCTATCCGAATGATACTGAACTTAATAAGAATTTAGCTTTATTGGGTTTTTAATAGATAAAAAATATTATTTTAATAAAGAACCTAAAATTCCTCGTACGATTTTTCTACCGACTTGAGTACCAACGGTTCTGGCAACACTTTTTAATAATGTCTCACCAATGCCTTGGCGTTTGCGGCCAGAAGATTTTTTCTTAGCTTTTGCTTCGTCTTTTTCTTGTTTAATGCGTTCTTCTTCCGCAGCCTTTTGTTTTTCTAATTCTTCCGTTCGTTGCTTTAACATTTCAAAGGCTGATTCACGATCAACCATTTCATCGTATCGTCCTTTAAATGGGGAGCGTTCCATGATTTCTTTGCGTTCTTCCGCTGTTAATGGACCGATCTGTGATTCTGGAGGACGAATTAAAATTTGTTCTACTTGGGTTGGAGCTCCTTCTTCATCTAAGATAGAAACTAACGCTTCACCTAAACCCAATTGAGTAATAACTTCTTGGGTATCGATATTTGGATTTTGTCTAAAAGTTTCAGCTACGATCTTAATGGCTTTTTTATCTCTAGGCGTAAAGGCTCTTAGGGCATGTTGTACACGTGCGCCTAGTTGGCCAAGAATATCCATTGGAACATCCATAGGACTTTGGCTAATAAAGAAAACACCTACGCCTTTAGAGCGAATTAAACGTACAACTTGTTCTATCTTTTCTAATAATGCCTTTGGTGCTTGATCGAATAATAGATGTGCTTCGTCAAAAAATAATACTAATTTAGGTTTATCAGCATCACCGACCTCTGGAAGTTGTTCGAATAATTCAGATAAAAGCCATAATAAAAATGTTGCATATAGTTTAGGAGATTCATTAATGAGTTTTGTTACATCCATGATGTTCACAATGCCACGACCTGATAAGTCGGTCATCATTAAGTCATCAATTTTAATCGCAGGTTCAGCAAAGAAATTTTCACCGCCTTGCTCTTCTAATACTAATAGTCGTCTTTGAATAGCACCAATGCTTGCAGTAGAAATATTGCCGTATTCGGTTGACAACTCTTTGCGATTTTCACCCATCCAGTTCAACATGGAGCGTAAGTCTTTTAGATCTAATAACAACATACCATTGTCATCGGCAATACTGAATGCACTGTATAAAACACCAGTTTGTGTTTCATTGAGATCGAACAAACTAGATAGCAATAACGGCCCCATTTCCGAAATAGTGGTACGAACAGGATGGCCTTGTTTGGTAAACATATCCCAGAACACAACAGGGTTGCCGTTAAATGAGTAGTTCTCAATACCGATGGTGTTGACCCGTTCATCTATTTTAGGGTGAGCTTTGCCAGGCTTAGCAATACCAGAGAGGTCGCCTTTAACATCAGCCATGAAGGTAGGCACGCCAATTTTAGAAAACGATTCTGCAAATATCTGTAAAGTAACCGTTTTACCAGTTCCGGTTGCACCAGCAATCATGCCATGGCGATTAGCCATTGCGGAAATCAATTCAACTTTGGTTTCACCATTTCCCCCAATTAAAAAATTACTCATACCTAACTTTCCCCGTTCGATGTTCAATATGGTTAGTCTATATGAGCTAGCATGTTTTGACTAACTAACTGTTTTCATGAGAAAAAGAATAAAAGACTAAATCAAAGTTGTGCAATGCACAATTTATATGTACATTAAAGTAATGAAAGTATATGCGGCTAATAACAATCAACACGGTTTTGGAGCTCCATAATGTTTGATGAAAAAGAGGATTTGAATGGGTTTTCCAGTGAAGCATTTCTGGAAATTGGTGAGAAAGTCACTTCTATGGCGAACAAGTACGTCGATTCACAGTTAACGGCTTTTCAGAAGATGAATAATCAAGCTATGAACGATGACATTACTGAGTTATGGAAAAGTTGGATCTCGCAACCCGAAGCTTTGTTTTCTATTCAACAAGAGTTCTGGTCAGACTATACAAAGTTATTGAGTAATTCGTTTAATGCGTTTTATGGGGCTACTTCTGAGCCGATCATTGATGTAGATAAAAGTGATCGTCGGTTCAAAGATGAAGACTGGAATAACAATCCTGTTTTTGATTTCATCAAGCAATATTACTTGCTTGCTTCAAGATGCATTCTTTCACATTTCGCGGTTACCGATGGTATGGATGAAGCCACTGCGAATAAATTACAGTTCGCTGCTAAGCAATGGGTCGATGCATTATCTCCAACAAACTATGCCATGACGAACCCTCAAGTGATTCGTAAGACTTTGGAAAGTAACGGCGATAATTTATTGAATGGTTTCAAAGCAATGTTAAATGATTTGGAACGTGGTAAAGGCGAAAAGTTATTAACCAAAATGACAGATTTTTCTGCATTTGAAATTGGTAAAAATGTTGCGACGACCGAAGGTAGTGTAATTTTTGAAAATGATATCTTTCAATTAATTCAATATACACCGAGTACAAAGAAAGTATATGAAATACCATTGTTAATTGTGCCACCTTGGATTAATAAATTTTATATCTTGGATTTAAGAGAAGAAAATAGTTTTATTAAGTACGCGGTCGATCAAGGCCATACGGTTTTTGTGATGTCTTGGATAAATCCAGAAAAAGCAGAAGCTAATAAAACTTTTGAAGATTATATGATTGATGGTGTGATTGAGGCACTGGATCAAGTGAAAGCTGAAACAGGCGCTCCTACTGTTAATACTATTGGTTATTGCATAGGCGGAACAATGTTAGCAACAACCAATGCTTGGTTAACATCCAAACGTATGAAGAAGATTAATACTTGTACTTTCTTTACGACATTAATTGATTTTTCAGAGCCTGGAGATCTTGGATTATTTGTTGATGAAAGCCAACTTGCTTCTTTAGAAAGCGAGATGCAAGAAAATGGCTATCTTGATGGGACGACAATGGCATCTGTGTTTAATATGTTACGTGCTAATGATCTGATATGGCCGTTTTATATTAATAATTATTTATTAGGTGAAGAACCTACCGCATTTGATTTATTGTATTGGAATTCAGACTCCACACGCTTACCGGGCCCTAATCATAGTTTTTATTTAAGGACCTGTTATTTAGAAAATAGTTTGAAAGATCCTGATGGAGTAACTTTAGCTGGTGTAGATATTGATGTAAGAAAAATTAAAACGCCTAGTTATTTTGTTTCAACGATTGAAGATCATATTACTCCTTGGAAATCTATTTTCTATGGTGCAAAACTATTATCCTCGGATATTCGTTTTGTATTAGGTGGTTCTGGCCATATTGCAGGTGTGATTAATCCACCTCATAAAAATAAATATTATTATATGACGAACGAAAATATTGATCTTGAACCTGATGCATGGATTGATTCTGCAAAGCAATATGAAGGTTCTTGGTGGACAGATTGGGTGGAATGGATAAGTAAACAATCTGGTAAAAAAGTAACAGCAAGAAAACCAGGAAAGAAATTAGGCGTGATTGAAAATGCCCCTGGAAGTTATGTAAAAAAACGCATTATTCCTGATTAAACTTTTTGTCTTTGTGGAAAAGAATCAGTCGGTAGTACTGGGCGGTGATATGGTACAACCAATTGAACTTCGCCGGTTTCATGTTGACGTTTTATCTTTCGCCAATAATCAGCAGTTAAGATATCTCCATGGAATAAAATAAATAAAGAACGTAATTCACTATCCATAGATAAAAACTTAACGAATTCTTCAGGGAAGATATCGTTGTTATTAACGAAATACCAAGTGTCATCTCGCATATCATCAATTATGTCATTACTTTCAGGTATATCTCGAAAGTTACATTCAGTCACTAGCGCAACTTCATCATAATCATAAAATACAACACGGTTATGATGTGTGACGCCAAAGTTTTTCAATAATAAATCGCCTGGAAAAATATTTGTATTTGCTAAATCTTTTAGCGCTTGACCATAATCCAATATAGCAAGTCTTGCATCTTCTTTTGATACTTCATTAATATAAATATTGAGTGGTCGTACTCTACGTTCAACATAGACATGACGTATTAAAAGATTATCATCTTCTTGAATAACGGAATCTCCAGCTTCAGAAAATAATTCATCTAATAATTCATCAGAAAATCGATTAATAGGAAAAGTGATGTTCAAAAATTCTTGAGTATCGATTAAACGACCAGCGCGGTCATGTTTGGAAACTAATTTGTATTTTTCGATAACTTCTTCGCGTGTAACATTTTTTGGGTAACCAAATTTATCGCGAATAATTTTAAACACTAAGTCATAAGAAGGTAAAGTAAATACGATCATGACCAATCCTCGATCACCATCGGCATGTACAAACTGATCGGTTGTATTATTTAGATGTTCAGAGAAAATTCTATGACGTTCAGTTTTACCTTGGCGCAGCCTACCGAGTACCGTATAAAGTTCATCGATTGGTTTATTGGGTAAAATAGAATGTAAAAAATGTACGGTTCCTATTACCGAATTTGGATCAGTAAAATAATAAGAACGTGTATAACCAAATACGATACTGATCTCACGTTCAGACATTAAAACGGCATCGGTAGTAATCCCTTCATCTTCATTTTTAAAAGCAATAACAATGGGCAATACACCTTTATCAAAAATGATTCTGCCGACAAGATAAGCGCGTGCTGCTTGATAAAAAAAGGAATCTATAAATTCAAACCGTAAATAATCGACATCCGTATTAAAATGTTGCTTCACATAGTAATGAATATCCATCTCTATACGTTTTGCATTACCTTTTAAATTGTCATAAGGCACACGAAATGAAAAATCTTCTAAAATGGTTTGAAAGATTTTCTCTATGGAATCCCAATAAGGGTAACGTCTCATACTTAAAGAATGTAGGGCTGCTTTATCGGATGAAAGACCCGTAGATATAAATTCTAAATTTATATTCGTACCTAAAGTACCGAAAATTCGACGGGTGACAGAATTAAAGAATGTTTTTATAAAATCAGCATCAGGAACTTGGTTAAGACGGTCACCAAAATATTGCAAGATGTCAGACCAGATCTCTTGATCATGTATTTTATCTTCTAGTGTGCGTCGTAAAGCTAATACAATACGTCTTACAGATTTTTCGTATAAATCTATTCTAGCAACAATATCTTCTTGGTGTCCTTGCCAATCACGTTGTTCAAAGCGAGTTCTTGCACGACGTGAGATCCGATAAAACGCTTGGTTATAACGAATAAACCCATCATAAATAAGTTGCGAACATTCAGCGATGAGTTCCTTATTAGGATTAAGACTCATTAGAGAGTAAGGTTATAAATTTCTTATTAAAGCATCAGCAAATTCACTGCATTTTACTTCAGTTGCTCCATCCATTAATCGGGCAAAATCATACGTCACGGTTTTATCAGCAATAGTTTTATCCATACTATTAATTATTTTATCAGCTGCTTCCGTCCAACCAAGATAGCGAAGCATCATCTCACCAGATAAAAGTAGTGAACCAGGATTTACTTTATCTAAGTTTGCATACTTAGGTGCAGTACCATGTGTTGCTTCAAATATGGCATGACCAGTGTCGTAGTTGATATTGCCGCCAGGAGCAATACCAATCCCGCCAACTTGAGCAGCTAATGCGTCAGATAAATAATCGCCGTTTAAATTCATCGTTGCTATGACGTCGAAGTCTTCAGGCCTGGTTAATACTTGTTGTAAAGTAATATCCGCAATCGCATCTTTAACGAGTATTTTTCCACTATTTAATGCATCTTCTTGTTCTTGATTCGCAACGTCTTGTCCTTTTTCAGCTGCTGTACGCTGCCATTGTTCCCAAGTGTAGCAATGGTCTTTATATTCTGTTTCAGCTAATTGATAACCCCAGTTTCTAAAAGCGCCTTCCGTGTACTTCATAATGTTGCCTTTATGAACAATGGTTAGACTCTTACGATTATTATCAATCGTATATTCAATTGCTGAACGAACCAAGCGTTCCGTTCCTTCACGAGATATCGGTTTAATGCCAAGGCCAGATGTATTTGGGAAACGAATTTTTTGGTAAGAGCTCGGAAAACTTTCTTCTAAGACTTCTAATAAACGTTGGTTATCTTCTGTGCCTGCTTCAAACTCAATACCGGCATATATGTCTTCAGTGTTTTCACGAAAAATAACCATGTCGACAAGTTCAGGCTTTCGAATAGGGGATGGCACACCTTCAAACCAACGTACAGGTCTTAGGCATACATATAAATCTAAAATTTGTCTTAATGCCACATTTAAAGAACGAATTCCACCGCCGATAGGTGTGGTTAATGGGCCTTTTATTGCTACAAGATATTCTCTGCAGGCATCTAAGGTTTCGTCGGGTAGCCACTTACCAAATGTCTGGTTAGCTTTTTCACCCGCATAAATTTCCATCCAATGAATTTTGCGTGAACTGCCATACGAAGATTCAATTGCGGCGTCAATAATACGTTGAGATGCTTTCCAAACATCAGGACCAATGCCATCACCTTCGATGAAAGGAATAATAGGGTTATCAGGTACAATTAATTTTCCATTTTCGATTTGAACTTTAGAACCGTTACTTGGTTGGGTTATCACTGCTTTTTCTCCGTTTTATTAAGACATCAAATTTATAAGCTAATATATTAGAGTTTATAAATAATTCTATCATTGATCTAAGTTAAGAATAGTCAAAGAATCATCAATATTTTAGTTAATTATTTAGCATTGTTTAGTTTTTAATCATTTCAAAGCGCGTGTGTTGTTGACGCGAAATTAACTTTGTCAATTCATTGACACGAGATTCATGGATATTCACTTAAGTCCTTATCTAAAAAGGGAAAAGTTTCGTGGCATACCGCTTGCTAAGTCTTCAATATCGTTAATTATTATTGGAGATGTTAATAATGGCTGAAGAAAACGCCACTGAAGAAGAAAAAAAGAAAAGCCCAGTAATGCTGATCATAATAGCGCTAGTTGCTTGTCTTAGTATAGGAGGCGGCGCTGCATTTTTTCTTTTAGGAAGCTCAAGTTCCGATGCTGAAGCGAAAACTGAAACTGAAGAAGGTGCAACAGAAGAAGAAACAGCAGCAGCTAATGATGCATATTATTTTTCATTAGATCCTGCTTTTGTTGTTAATTTTCAAGGTAAGAGTCGAGTCAGATTTTTACAGGTGAATATCGATGGTATTACAAGAGAAGAAGCCGTAAAACTTGAAGTTACAAAGCATTTACCACAAATCAGAAATAATATTGTCTTGCTACTTAGCAGTAAAACCTATGATGATTTAATTACACCTGAAGGTAAGGAAACTGCCAGAAATGAAATATTAACTGAGATACAGAAAGTAATGAAAGCTGAAACTGGTAAAGAAGGCGTTGAAAATATTTTCTTTACTAGTTTTGTTATGCAATAGATTCAATAGAGAGTAGTAAGATGTCAACAGATATTCTCTCACAAGATGAAATTGATGCATTATTAACTGGAGTTGATAGTGGTGATGTAGAGACTGATGCTGAGGAAGAAGATAATGGTGAATTAAAAAATTATGATTTCACCAGTCAGGATAGAATTGTTCGCGGCAGAATGCCGACCTTGGAAATGGTCAATGAAAGATTTGCAAGAAATTTCCGAATTAGCTTGTTTAATTTTTTAAGACGCTCTCCATCAATTACTGTTGAAGGTATTCAGACCAATAAATTTGGGGAATACATTCACAGTTTATTTATGCCTTCAAATTTGAATCTTATAAAGGTTAGGCCTTTAAGAGGTACTGGCCTTATCGTCCTTAATCCCAAATTAGTTTATTCGTTAGTAGATAATTTTTTTGGTGGTGATGGACGTTTTCATACGAAGATTGAAGGTCGTGATTTTACTGCAACTGAGATGCAAGTTGTGGGTAATGTGCTTGAACTCATCTTTAAAGATTACAAAAAAGCTTGGGATCCCGTTATCAATCTCGATTTTGAACATTCTAGTTCAGAAGTTAATCCGCATTTTGCAAATATAGTCAGTCCGAGCGAAGTTGTTGTTATCTCAACAATTAATGTTGAACTTGATAATGGGGGTGGAGAATTACATTTAACACTCCCTTATTCGATGATAGAGCCCATAAAAGATTTATTAGATGCGGGGTTACAAAGTGATTCGACAGAGACAGACGAACGATGGATAAATTCATTACGTGACGAAATTGAACAAGCGCCATTGGAAATAAGCAGTAATTTAACCAGTGTCGATATGACATTAAATGAAATAAAAAATATGAAGCCTGGAGATGTTATTCCAATTGATAAGCCTGATTTTGTGACAGCAACAGTTGAAGATATACCTGTTTTTCGTGCCAAGTATGGTGTCTCACGTGGTAATCAAGCTTTAAAAGTGATTGAGATGATTAGACATGACACGGTTTCAAAAGAATTAACAATAGTAGAAGAGGAAAACCCATGAGCGATGATACAAACGCCGAAGAAGCAGCTGGTGATGATTGGGCTGCAGCAATGCAAGAGCAGGCTGATGCTGAAGCAGGAGAAGAAAGCGGTGCTGATGTTCAACAAGCTCAAATGGAAACGTTAATTGCTGAAGAAACTAATACTGAAGACAATGTTAAATTAGAAGCGATATTAGATATACCAGTTTCATTATCAGTGAGGATTGGAAGTACCAGTATAAACATTCGCAATCTTTTACAATTAAATCAAGGATCCGTTGTTGAGTTAGATAGACTGGCTGGCGAACCTTTGGATGTTATGGTGAATAATACTTTAGTAGCACATGGAGAGATTGTCGTTGTGAATGAGAAATATGGAATTCGTTTAACCGATGTAATAAGTGCTCATGAACGTGTTAAAAACTTACAATAAGAATCGTTTATATCGAATAACAAAATTTTACATATCTATATTTATAAGTTTTGTACCTGTTTTTGTTGTTGCTGATACGACAGTAAATGATTTAGCAAAGCCTATAGACACATCAAATGTATTAGTTGTTACGCTAGGGTTAATGTTCGTATTGGGTTTGTTTTTTTTATTAGTTTATTTATTAAAAAAAATTCCTTCCATACAAGGACGCCATCAAGGAGTGATAAAGATATTAGATACCTTATATCTGAGTTCTAATGAAAAAATACTTCTTGTTGATGTAGGAACAAAACAAATTGTTGTCGGAGTGAATGGTCAGGCGATTAATACATTATATGTAATGGAAGAATCTATAGTGATTGATAACGAAGCTGAAAAAAATAATTTAAAAGAAACGTTTTCTAAAATGATCGCTGAAAAAATGCAGGCATTGAGGAATTAATAGATGAAAAAATTCTTTATATGCAGCTTAATATTTTTCCCCTTGGTTGTGTTTGCTGAGCCAAATATGCAAATACTATCAGTGGCAGAAAATACGGAAGGTGTACAAACCTATTCATTAAGTATTCAAATATTATTATTAATGACTGCGCTGACATTATTGCCAGCTGGGTTATTAATGATGACATCATTTACTCGGATCATAATTGTATTAGCAATATTGCGGCAAGCTCTGGGTACGGCCCAGACTCCTAGTAGCCAAGTATTAGTAGGGTTGGCTTTATTTCTAACGTTTTTTGTCATGACGCCAGTATTTGATCAGGTTTATCAAAATTCGGCAAAACCTTATTTAGACGAAAGTATTAGTTTCCAAGATGCAGTATCAAAAGCAGCTATTCCTATGCGTGAATTCATGTTCGCACAAACAAGAGAAACAGATATTGGTTTGTTTTCAGAAATTTCAGGAGGACAAACATTTGCTTCTAAAGATGAAGTACCTTTTTCTTTATTAGTTCCAGCTTTTGTTACTAGTGAACTAAAAACTGCCTTTCAAATTGGTTTTTTAATTTTTATCCCTTTTCTCATTATCGATCTAGTTGTTGCAAGTGTTTTAATGTCGATGGGTATGATGATGCTATCACCTTTGATTATTTCATTTCCTTTTAAATTAATGTTGTTTGTTCTTGTTGATGGCTGGGCTCTGATCATGGGAACTTTAGCGACCAGTTTTTACTTCACGTAAAGAATAATATTATGAGTCCAGAATTAATAATAACAATTGGTCAAAATGCCCTCTGGAATCTTACTCTAATTTTACTAGTTCTTCTTATACCTGCACTGGTTGTCGGTATTTTAGTTAGTATGTTTCAAGCGGCTACTCAAATTAATGAGATGACGCTTAGTTTTATACCAAAACTTTTAATTACATTATTTGTTTTGATCTTAGCTGGTCCATGGATATTGACATTAATAACGGAATTTACGATTCGATTATTTGAACAAATACCAGAATTGATTAGTTAGTTTTAATATTATGGTATTCACTTCCACACAATTAATTTTATTAGTTCAGGAATGGATGTGGCCTTTTTTTCGAATTGCAGGCTTATTAATGGTTGCGCCTGTTATTGGTACACGTTCAGTTCCAGTTCGTATCCGATTAATTATTGCGATAGCCATAACCTTAGTTATCGCCCCAGTCGTACCTAGTTTTAACTATGTGGATCCTTTATCTATTAAAGGATTGTTTATCTCTATTGAACAAGTTGTGATTGGTATTGCGATGGGTTTAACCGTACGAGTAATTTTTGTTGCCCTAGAAGTCGCAGGACAAATGATCGGTCAATTAATGGGTTTGATGTTAGCTTCTATGGTTGATCCTACTAATGGTAACCAAGTACCAATCATTGGTCAGTTTTACTTGTTATTAGCAACATTATTATTTTTAGCGATAGATGGTCATTTGTTCATGATTCGCCATCTAGCAGAGTCTTTTTATTTAATGCCTATAGGAAACGGAGGCATATCACAAGAAGGTATTTGGATTTTTATAAACTGGATAAGTGTTGTTCTAGCAACAGCTGTTCTAATAGCACTTCCAGTCATAGTTTCTATGTTGATTGTGAATATAGGTTTCGGTGTTTTAACGCGTTCAGCACCTCAATTAAATATATTTGCAGTTGGTTTTCCTATCATGATCATCATGGGAATTTTAGTGATTATGATTACTTTAGATAGTTTTGTTCCTCAGATGATTCATTTGATAGAAAAATCCATATCAATGATGAATGTGTTTGCACAGTGATGGTGAATACGAATGGCTGATGATAAAGACAATAGTCAGGAAAAAACCGAAGAGGCGACCCCAAAACGGCAACAAGAAGCTCGTGATAAAGGTCAAGTAGGTCGCTCTAGAGAATTTAATACTATGAGTATCCTATTAGGATCAGTATTAATCATGATGATCTTTGGTCAAAAAATGATTAATGACTTGTTGCTTATAATGCGTAGTGGTTTCGTGATTGAAAGGGAAGCATTATTTAATAACGAATTTATGATAAATGCTTTATATCAAGCATCCGGAGATTTATTAAGTAGTATTGCCCCTATTTTAATAGGCTTAACGGTATGTGCCATTGCAGCACCTTTAGTCATTGGTGGTTGGGTATTTAGTGTTGAATCAATGACTTTTAAATTAGAAAAACTTAACCCATTAACTGGATTGCAACGAATTTTTGGTCCCAATGGTTTAATGGAATTATTTAAAGCGTTCGTTAAATTCTTAATCACTTGCGGTCTAATCATGATAGTTCTTTATATCGAAGAGGATGAAATTTTATATATCGGTAATTCAGAACTTAAGCCTGCACTTGCAAATGCAGGTGAAAAACTACTTTGGGCATTTTTAATATTAAGTGCATCAACCATGATTGTTGCAATGATAGATGTTCCATTTCAGATCTGGGAACACAATAAGAAATTAAAAATGACAAAACAGGAAGTGAAAGATGAAATGAAGGAGACCGATGGTCGTCCTGAAGTAAAATCACAAATACGTTCTATGCAGCAAGAGTTAGCAAATCAACGGATGATGGAAGAGGTACCAAAAGCAGATGTGATTATTACAAACCCGACACACTTTGCTATTGCATTAGTTTATGACCAAGAAAATATGAATGCGCCAAAAGTGATTGCTAAAGGCGCTGATCTTGTTGCTCTACGAATCCGTTCGTTAGCAGATAGTCATAATATTACTATTTTTGAAGCGCCTTTATTAGCAAGAGCGCTTTATCACACCACAAAAATTAATCAACAAGTTCCTGAAGGTCTCTATGTCGCGGTTGCTCAAGTGCTAGCTTATGTTTATCAATTAAAAGCCAGCAAAAAAGATCGCAACATTCAAACGCCTACACCACCGGATAATCTACCGGTACCAGAAGAATATCAATTTGGATAATTATAATGGCCGCAAGTGAAGCAACAG
This sequence comes from Gammaproteobacteria bacterium, assembly GCA_965243205.1. GTDB lineage: Bacteria > Pseudomonadota > Gammaproteobacteria > Eutrophobiales > Eutrophobiaceae > CBDEUK01. The sequence continues at coordinate 253,108 of CBDEUK010000001.1, read as the reverse complement.
CATTGGGTAGTTTAAAAGGATTTAATATGTCGACAATCGGTTCACCTATTTTGGTGATGATGATTCTATTAATGATGGTGATACCGTTAGCACCATTTTTATTAGATATGTTATTTACTTTTAATATCTGTTTGTCCATGGTGGTGTTATTAGCGGTTGTTTATAGTAAACGACCATTAGATTTTGCTGCATTTCCAACCATCTTATTAATTTCCACGTTATTACGTTTAAGTTTAAACGTAGCTTCGACACGAATTGTTCTATTGCATGGTCATACTGGTACTGATGCAGCTGGACAAGTCATTAAAGCATTTGGTGATTTTGTTGTAGGAGGTAATTATACCGTTGGTTTTGTTGTATTTATTATCTTGGTCATTATCAATTTTGTAGTGATAACCAAAGGTGCAGGAAGGATTTCAGAAGTCAGTGCACGTTTTACTTTAGATGCGATGCCTGGAAAACAAATGGCTATTGATGCCGATCTAAACTCAGGTTTAATTGATCAAGAAGAAGCCAAACGTCGACGTTCGGAAATTTCTCAAGAGGCCGATTTTTATGGTGCTATGGATGGTGCGAGTAAATTTGTTAAAGGTGATGCGACAGCTGGGATATTCATTTTAATTATTAATATCCTTGGCGGTTTAGCGATAGGCGCCATGCAACATGGCTTATCCATGTCTGATGCAGCAAGAATATATACCTTATTAACCATTGGTGATGGTTTAGTTGCGCAAATACCTTCATTACTTTTATCTACATCTGCTGCAATTATGGTGACTCGCGTTTCTTCAGAGTCAGACATGGGCGAACAAATTGTTAAGCAACTTTTTCATAATCCAAAAACGTTATTAGTCACTGCAGTTATGATTGGTGCTATGGGTATCATTCCAGGAATGCCAAATGTCGCTTTTTTATTAATTGCTGGGGCATGTGCCTTTGGTGCTTTTTGGTTAGAGAAGCAACAGCAACAAGTGGAGGTTATTGAGGAAGAACCTGAGGAAGAAATTCAACCTGAAGAACGAGAGTTATCTTGGGACGATATTGATCTCATAGATTCTATTGGTTTGGAAGTTGGTTACCGATTAATCCCGATGGTTGATAAAAATCAAAATGGGCAATTGTTATCACGTATTAAAGGCGTGAGAAAAAAATTATCACAAGAGCTTGGATTCTTATTACCTTCGATACATATCAGAGATAACTTAGATCTCGAACCTAATTCTTATCGTATTACCATCAAAGACACGACGATTGCCAAAGCTGATGTACAACCGGGGCGTGAGTTAGCAATTAATCCTGGACATGTTTTTGGTGAATTGCCTGGTCCTGTTTCAACTGATCCTGTATTTGGATTAGAAGCCGTTTGGATAGATATAGAACAACGTGATCAAGCACAGTCATTAGGATATACCGTAGTTGATTCTAGTACGGTTGTTGCAACACACCTCAGTCAAATTTTACAAGAACATGCTTATGAATTATTAGGGCATAAGGAAGTTCAAAAATTACTTGAACAGTATGAAAAAAATCATCCTAAAGTATTAGAAGATATTGTGCCTAAGGTTGTCACGCTTGGAACGATTGTCCGTGTTTTACAAAATTTATTAAAAGAAAATATTCCAATAAGAGATCTGAATACTATCTTTGAGACCCTTATAGAGCATGCAGATAAATCTCAAAATCCAGATGTTTTAACTTCATTAGTACGAGTATCACTTGGTCGTTTGATCATCGAACGAATTATTGGTGAGGAAGCCGAAATTCCTGTCATTACATTGGATAACTCTCTGGAACAGTTATTGCAAAAAACCTATCAGTCTATAGCTGACGGTAGTGGTGCTATTGAGCCTGGGCTCGCTCAGAAAATTCTAGGTTTACTAAAAGATGCCGCTGAACGTCAGGAAGTTGCCGGTCAACCTGCAATCTTACTTGTGCCCGATACCCTTCGAGAAATGTTAGCGCGTTTTGTGAAACAAAATATTTCTCGTATGCATGTATTGAGCTATAGCGAAATACCAGATGGCAAACAAATTAAATTTATTGCCAGCGTAGGTGGCACGGTTGATGAATAAAGAACAGTAATCATTATATAAATTTTGTAAGAAGTTATTTACTGATGAAAATAAAAAAATATTTCGCCAAAGATATGCGCCAAGCCTTAAACATGGCCAAAGAAGAGCAAGGACCCGATGTGGTTATTTTATCAAATCGCAAAGTGATAGGAGGTGTCGAATTATTGGCAGCAGAGGATTATGACGAGCAAGAATTCTTAAATGACCCCACTGAACTAATTGAAGGACGAGAATTAGCAGACGCAAAGCCAACTACGGATATTCGTTCTACCAAAAAAGCTAATGTTTTTGACCGTGCTTTTGAGCAAGTACAAGCAGAAACACACGTTCAAGCAAAATCGAATTCTAATAATGATCTTTGGACACAAGATACTGTTTTAGAACGCATGCAAGATGAAATTCACTCTTTGCGTAAACTGCTTGAACAACAAATGTCAGGTTTAGCATGGGGACAAATTGGTCGTAGTCATCCAGTATGGGCTGGTTTATTGCGTCGCTTTGCGCAAATGGGTGTGAGTCCCGTTATTGCAAAATCCTTAGTCGAACAAATTCCAAATAACATGGATATTGAAAAAGCATGGCGTATGTCATTAGCATTTTTTAGTTACCGAATTAAAACAATGAATGACGACTTATTGACACCTGGTAACAGTATTGTGTTTATGGGTGGTTCAGGGGTTGGTAAAACCACAACCGTTGCTAAATTAGCAACCAAAGTTGCTCTTGAAAAAAATTTAGATCAATTGATTTTAGCCACGACAGATTCTTATCGAGTAGGTGGCCGTGATCATTTACGTAGCTATGGAAATATCTTAGGTCTTCCAGTTTATAACATTAGTAATTCCGTTGAGTTAAAAAAACTTTTAGATAAATATCAAACTGAAAAAACCATTCTTATTGATACAGCAGGCTTAAATCCACGAGATAAAAATTACGTTGAACAGTTAGACATCATTACCGCTGAATCACATCGCTTAAAAAAATGTCAGGTACTGTCCGCGAACGCTGCGCCTAAAAGTACTATTAAACTTTCTAATCAAGGATTTCCTACAGAATTAGATATGGAATTTTCTATTTTAACGAAACTTGATGAAGCGGATTCTATTGGTCGTTTACTTTCCTTTGTTGTTGAAAAGCAATTATCTGTCGCCTATGTATCGAATGGTCAGCGAGTGCCAGATGATTTGCAAAAAGCAGAAGCACACAAATTAATTTCTTTAGCGGTTAGTCGATTCAAACAAAATCCTTCGATGCCAGTAGAAGAAGAATTAGAACAAATATTTGGTCAGCATGCAGTTGCTGAGCCGTTTGGAGAATAAATTAGTATGAATATGTTCAATGAATCATCTCAAAATTTTTGCAAGGTCATCGCGGTTACCAGTGGCAAGGGTGGTGTTGGCAAAACCAATATTGCGATTGGATTAGCTATGATGTTGGCCGAAAAAGATTTAAAGGTCACATTATTGGATGCAGATTTAGGGCTTGCAAATATTGATGTCATGTTGAATTTACGTCCTTTGAGAAATTTAGAGCATGTCATGAATGGTGAAGCTGAATTAAAAGATATTGTTATCAAAGGACCAAACAACATCAATATTGTGCCTGCTGCTTCAGGCGTAAAAATGATGTCAAATTTAACACCAAGACAAAACATGTCATTAGTTCATGCCTTTGATGATTTAGCGATGATGTCCGATATATTAATTATTGATACATCAGCCGGGATTTCAGATAGCGTGATTCAGTTTTGTAACGCTGCCGATGATGTAATGTTAGTGGTTTGTAATGAACCAGCTTCTATTACGGATGCTTATGCAACTATCAAAGTGTTGAATCAAGATTATCAAATTAATCGGTTCAGAATAGTTGTGAACATGGTGCATGATGAGCAAGAAGGCCGCGAAGTTTTTCATCGATTACTCAATGTAAGCCAGCGATATCTTGATGTGAATCTGCATTTAATGGGCTCAATCCCGTTTGATCCATGCTTGAGCCGTGCAGCTCGATCTCAAAAACCGGTCGTTTCAGCCTATCCGAGCTCTCCTGTATCAAGATCATTTAAGAAATTAGCAGACGTTGCCGATAAGCTACCAAGACGTGAACTCGCAAACGGAAGGTTAGAGTTTTTTGTGGGGCAAAAACTGCAATTTGAACCAAATAATTTGCGGAGAGCAGGTTTATGAGCGAATTAGCTGCCTATAAGGCAACGGCACAAGTCGATGTGGTCGCACCCAATATGGACGAATTGGTAACGAAGCATGCTCCATTGGTTAAACGTATTGCGTATCACTTGATGGGACGATTGCCATCTTGTGTGCAAGTAGAGGATTTAATTCAATCAGGAATGATTGGGTTGTTAGAAGCGGCGAAAAATTATGATGCGACACAAGGCGCAAGTTTTGAGACATATGCAGGGATACGTATACGCGGCTCAATGTTGGATGAAATACGTAAAGGCGATTGGGCACCTCGATCCTTACATCGTAAAGTGCGTGAGATTACAGCCGCTGTAAGAGAGATAGAAGCTGAGAAAGGTAGGGATGCACGAGATAGTGAAGTTGCTGAACGTTTAGAGATGACTTTGGATGAGTATTACCAAGTATTACAAGATGCAAGTGGGCATCAGATTTTAAGTTTTGAAGATTTACCATCGAAAGATTCAGCGTTTGAAGATGGTTTAAATGGTCGTATAGCTGGACCTTATGAAAATGTTCAAGCTAATAACGTTAAAGAAGTCTTAGGAAAGGCCATTGCAAGTTTGCCGGAAAGAGAACGTTTAGTGATGTCTCTTTATTATGATGAAGAAATGAATTTGCGGGAAACGGGTGATGTTCTCGGTGTAAGTGAATCAAGAGTTTGTCAAATACACGCACAAGCTTTGATTCGTTTGAAATCAAGAATTTCAAAACTTATGGGTGTTGTAGATGATGTTTAAATATTTAATGTTTATAAATTTGTAATTGATGGAGGTATATCGTGGATAAAGATATGAAGATTCTGATTGTTGATGATTTCTCAACAATGAGAAGAATCATCAAAAACTTATTACGTGATTTAGGGTTTACCAATACTTCAGAAGCAGATGATGGTCAAACCGCTTTGCCGATGTTGCAAAATGGTAAGTTTGATTTTCTGGTAACCGATTGGAATATGCCTGGTATGCAAGGAATCGATTTGCTTAAGAATGTCAGAGCAGACGATAACTTGAAAGACTTACCAGTATTAATGGTAACCGCAGAATCGAAACGCGATCAAATTGTTGAAGCAGCGCAAGCGGGTGTGAATGGCTATATTGTAAAACCATTTACTGCAGCAACGTTGAAAGAAAAAATCGACAAAATATTTGAACGTATTGAAGCAGCAGCTTAATCAACTAATTTGGGGCGAACTATGGGCATTGGAGTTGCAAATCAGATAATAGTAAACGGTGATGAAAGGATTGAACTTGCACGAGATCTAATTGAACAATTAGAAGCAGGCGATGAAGCTGAGATCAATCAAACGATCGATAAGCTAATTAATATCAGAGAGTCTCAACTTTTTCAGCAAGTCGGAAAATTAACCAGAGAATTACATAATTCTATTGGTGATTGTATTGATTCAGATAATCTTTCCTCAATTGCCAATGATGATATGGTAAATGCTAAGGAACGTTTAAATTATGTAATCGAAAAAACCGAAGAGTCTGCAAATAGAACCATTAACGCAATTGAATCAACGATGCCCATTTCAGAAGAGCTGCAAAATGAAGCTCAGAAAATGTCTGACGAATGGGAAAAATTCAAACGACGCGAATTAACAGCAGATGATTTTCGTGATCTTACAAAACGAATTACATCTTTCTTAGAATCTGTTACTCATCATTCTAATAGTATTCATGAAAATATCACCGATATTTTAATGGCTCAAGAATATCAAGATTTAACTGGACAAACGATTAAACAAGTTATCGAAATAGTCGAAAGAGTAGAAGGTAGCTTGATCGAATTAATTAAATGTCAAGGCTTGGGCGATTGCGAAATAACAGATTCTGAAGGTAAAGATATTAAAGCTGAAGGTCCACAGATTGATTCGACTAAAAGTAATGTTGTGGCATCTCAAGATGATGTTGATGATTTGTTATCAAGTTTAGGTTTCTAAAAATTAGATAAATAAGTATTTAAGAGTAAAAAAATGGCTATCGATCTAAATGACGAAATTGTTCAAGACTTCTTATTAGAAGCAGGTGAAATTTTAGAATCGCTGAATGAACAGTTAGTCGATCTTGAATCAAGTCCAGATGATAAAGATTTATTAAATGCTGTATTCCGTAATTTTCATACTATTAAAGGTGGAGCAGGTTTCCTTGCAATTGATCCTTTGGTAGAAGTTTGTCATAAAGCGGAAAACATCTTTGATTTATTACGCAATGGCGAGCGGTCTGTTGATTCAGAACTAATGGATACTGTTTTACAAGTGCTTGATGTTGTAAACGAAATGTTTGCAGACATTAGTAATGGGACAGATCCTTCAGATGCTTCTCCAGAATTAATGCAAGAACTTTCTAAACTATCCGTTCCAGAAGGTGCAGCAGAATCTCAACCTGAGCCAGAACCAGAACCAGAATCTGCGCCTGTTGAAGAAGCAAGTTCTACGAGTTCAGATGAAATTACCGATGATGAATTTGAAAATTTACTTGATGAGTTGAATGGTTCAAAAAAATCAGAACCAGCTGTAGCTAAACCAGCTAATAATGATGAAATTACCGATGATGAATTTGAAAATTTACTTGATGAATTGAATGGTTCAAAAAAATCAGAACCGGCTGTAGCTAAACCAGCTAATAATGATGAAATTACGGATGATGAATTTGATCAGTTATTAGATGATTTAGAAGCCAAGAAAAATAGTGATTCAAATACCGAACAAAAAGATGAACCGGTTGAAGCCAAATCAAAAAAAGAAGTTCCAAGTGAAAAAACGGAACCTGCAAAAGTTGCTGATATCAAAGCCAAAGAAAAACCAGTAGAAAAAGCCAACACACCTAACAAAGCCGCAGCGCCTAAACAAGATACAACAGTACGTGTGGAAACAAGCATTCTTGATCGCATTATGAATATGGTCGGTGAGCTAGTATTAGTGCGTAATCGACTTTCTAATCTAGAATCCTCATTAGGCAATGAAGATGTGACGGCGACGGTTGGTAACCTAGATGTAGTAACAGCTGATTTGCAATCTTCAGTGATGAAAACCAGAATGCAACCGATCAAAAAAGTATTTGGTCGTTTCCCAAGAGTGGTACGTGATTTAGCGAGAAATTTAAATAAAGAAGTTAATTTAGAAATGATCGGTGAGGAAACCGATTTAGATAAAAACTTGGTTGAAGCGTTAGCTGATCCATTAGTTCACTTAGTGAGAAACTCGATTGATCATGGTGTTGAATTACCTGATGAAAGAGAAGCGAATGGTAAACCACGTGGCGGTACGGTTATTTTAAGTGCACAACAAGAAGGTGATCATATCTTATTAACCATTCAAGATGATGGTAAGGGTATGGATGCTGAAGTTTTGAGAAGAAAAGCTGTTGAAAAAGGCGTACTCGATGAAGATTCAGCATCAAGATTAGATGAAACTGATTGTTACAATTTAATCTTTATGCCAGGTTTTTCTACTAAAGAAGAAATTTCGGATGTATCGGGTCGTGGAGTTGGTATGGATGTGGTTAAGACTCGCATCAATCAATTGAACGGCACTATCTTTATCGATTCGAAACTGGGTGAAGGCACAAAAATAGAAATTAAAGTACCTTTAACATTAGCTATTATGCCTACTTTAATGGTTAAGTTAGGTGAAGAAGATCAAGTATTTGCTCTTCCACTTGTCAGTGTTAATGAAATTATCGATTTGGATATGGACAAAATCAATATGGTCGATGGACAGAAAGTAGTTATTGTTCGTGGTAAACCTCTACCTTTGTATTATTTAAGTAATTGGTTAACAAAAGCTACATCTGATTTTGAAGAACAGAATGGCCATGTCGTAGTTGTTACTATCGGAACGAATAATATAGCTCTATTGGTTGATAGTTTACTTGGACGCGAAGAAGTTGTTATTAAACCTTTAGGCGCGATGCTTCAAGGAACGAGAGGTTTAGCAGGAGCTACTATAACCGGGAACGGAAAAATTGCTCTAATTTTAGATTTGCCTGAATTGATTGGCTCTTATGCTAATCGATATTAATAAACATCTTATACTGTAAAAGAGCTAAAGTGCTGTGGTTAATGTACTAATTGTAGATGATTCACGATTTTTCCGTAAAGCTCTTAGATTAATTCTAGAATCGGATAATAAAATAAATGTAATTGCCGAAGCGGATAATGGGCAAGAAGCAATAGAAATGGTTGAAAAACATCAGCCTGATGTCATTACAATGGATATTGAGATGCCAAAGATGGATGGTGTTACAGCGGTAAAAAAAATCATGGCTTTACGACCAACACCGATTTTAATGTTTTCTAATTTAACAGAAAGAGGTGCTTCCATTACTTTAGATGCATTGCATGCTGGTGCTGCTGATTTTTTACCTAAAAATTTTCATGGAACAGATTCATCTCTTAAGGATGAGTTAGCCGAGAAATTATTAACAAGAATTAAAATTCTGGCTTTAAAAAAGAAATCTACCAATGTATCAGAACAAATTTCTGAAAAACTAAAATCTAAGTCAGTTGAAAAACAAACTAGCTCAGTTGTAAGAGTTTCTAATTATGATTTAATTGCAATTGGTGCATCGACAGGTGGACCTGCAGCTTTGGAAAAAGTATTAACAAAATTACCTTCTTCATTTCCTTCTCCAATTATTATTATCCAACATATGCCAGAACTGTTTACTAAAGCGTTTGCAAAACGTTTAGATACTTTGTGTTCAATTAATGTTGTTGAGATAACAGAAGGTTTAAGTATTCAGCCAGGTTATGCGTACATCGCACCTGGCGGCAAGCAAACATATCTAAAACGAACTGATGGTCAGATAACATTTACGGTTCAAGATTCAGATTCTAATATAATTTATAAGCCATGCGTTGATGAAACGTTTAAATCAATCGCTCAAGTTTGTAAGTCTAAAAAAGTGTTATCGATTGTAATGACAGGCATGGGCTCTGATGGATGTGAAGGGATTAAACAGTTAAAACAAAATGGTGTTGACGTCTGGATACAAGATAAATCGACTTCAGTTGTTTATGGCATGCCGATGGCCGTAGCGAATGAAAATCTAGCTGATAAAGTTTTAGCAATCGATGATATTGGCGTACATTTAGCCAAGACAGCTTAGACATGGATATTTTAAGTATAACAGGCATCATCGTAGGAATAGGGATGATACTCATCGGCCAGTATCTAGAGGGTGGTCATTTAGCAACCTTAATCAATATCCCTGCATTATTAATCGTTTTAGGTGGTTCTATTGGTGCGATTTTATTGCAGTCTCCGCTAGAAACGTTTACACGTGCAATCAAATTATTTAATTGGGTGTTCATTCCACCTTACCATAAAGTTTCAGAATCGATACGACGATTGATGCATTGGAGCAGTGTTGCCAGAAAAGAAGGTTTATTAGCGTTAGAAAAGCTTATAGAAAAGGAACCTGATTTATTTATTCGTAAAGGCATGCAGTTATTAGTTGATGGAAACGAGCCTGAAGTCATCCGTGAAACTATGGAAATCGAATTAATCACACAAGAAAATAAAGATATTGAAGCGGCTAAAGTTTATGAGAGTTTAGGTGCTTATACACCTACATTAGGTATTTTAGGTGCTGTTATGGGGTTAATTCATGTAATGGGTAATTTGGCCGAACCAGAACAATTAGGCAGTGGTATAGCTATTGCCTTTGTAGCGACGATATATGGTGTTGGCTTTGCTAATTTAATTTTTATTCCAATTGGCAACAAATTAAAAGCCATTATACGAAATGAATCATTATTCAAAGAAATGTTGATTGAAGGCATTGTGGCTATTGCCGAAGGTGAAAATCCTCGCGCAATGCAAGGTCGCCTTAGTGGATTCATCACATAGTCATTGGAACAGACTGTGCATATTATCTGTTTAAAACTGTACTACTATGAGAAGAAAACGCCGTATTCAAGAAATTGAGATCGAGACCACTGATCGTTGGTTGGTTTCGTATGCGGATTTTATTACCTTATTATTTGCATTCTTTGTTGCTATGTACGCTATTTCATCGGTTAATGAAGGTAAATATCGTGTATTGGCAAGTTCTATTGTTGAAGCGTTTAATGAACCGGCAGTGTCTAATGTAGGTGAAGAAGACAAACAACAATATCAAACGCAAGTGATGCAAGATGAAATTTCGCCAATTGAACTAGATTATCTAAAACAGGATTCTATTACTGAAGATGTTAATGTGATCGAATCCGATGATGGTTCGTCACCACAACAACAAACAGTCATAACAAATCAAAAATCAAACTCAGGAACTCAAAACGAAACTGAAATCGTCCAGGAAAAATCAGCAGCGGACATTGCTGAAGAACTTGAACAAGAATTGGCTGAGCTTATTGACCAAGGTGCAGTTTCAGTAAAGCAATCAGATGATTGGATAGAAGTAGAAATTAAAAACAATGTGTTATTTCCAAGCGGCAGTGCACGATTACATGAAGATGCAATTCCGATTCTGAGTAAATTATCTTCAATCTTTATTGAGTTTTCTAATCCTATTCAAGTTGAAGGTTTTACAGACAACCAGCCGATTAATACGATTGCATTCCCTTCCAATTGGGAATTATCCGCTGCCAGAGCTGCTAGTGTTGTACATTTATTAATGAAGGTAGGAATCAAACCGAGCCGAATGGTTGCCGTTGGATATGGTGAATATAGACCAATTGCGGATAACAATACTGAAGAAGGTAGACAACAAAATCGTCGGGTCGCGATCATTATTCCTACAGCTGATACCACAGGCCATGTTATTGATACTGGTACGACTGAAATGCAATCTGGCCCGTCTGGCCAAAAGCGTATTCAATTGGAACCAACACCATGAAGATATGGACAGTTGCAAATCAAAAAGGTGGTGTAGGAAAGACAACGACATCGGTTTCCTTATCAGGTTTATTAGTGGAGCGTGGGTTTCGAGTATTAATGATCGATTTGGATCCTCACGGTTCAATGACCAGTTACTTTGGATACGATCCCGATACAATTGAAGAAAGTGTTTATGCCTTATTTGAAAAGAAAGCTGCTAATGCTCGCATTCCTTTAGCATCCATTCTATGTCATACACAATACGATAACTTAAACTTATTGCCTGCCAGTACTTCTTTGATTTCGTTAGATAGACACTTAGGTGCGAAAGAAGGCATGGGTTTGGTTATTAAACAAACATTGCATCAATATGAAAAATATTTTGATTATGTATTGATTGATTGTCCACCCACTTTAGGTATTTTAATGATCAATGCCTTAGCGGCTTGTGAAAAATTAATCATACCCGTACAAACGGAATATCTTGCCATTAAAGGTTTAGAACGAATGTTAAATACCCTAAAGATGATTACTATGTCGGGTAAACATTCTATGGATTATATTGTTGTGCCAACGATGTATGATCAGAGAACCAAAGCTTCACAAGATGGCTACGAACATTTACACATCGTTTTTCCAGATCATCTATGGGATGGACTTATTCCAATTGACACTAAGTTTCGTCAGGCTAGTCAAGTTGGAGAACCCATTAATTTTATTTATCCGAATACTAAAGGTACTTTAGCGTATGAAAAGCTATTAAATAAGCTAACTTATGGTGATGAAGATAAAGCAGGTACAAAATTAGAAATTGTAGATTCCAATGAAAGCTATTGATATAGAAAAAACTGAAATACTTGAATCAAGAGAAGCTTTATCGTTTTATTTAGAAACGTTATTTCGTGAACAATCGGTTCCTGAGATAGAGGAAAAAGAAACTGAAACTAAAACTAAGCCAATAGAACTTACCGAAATAGATTTATTATTTTTTTCTATCGAGGGACATAAATTAGCTGTACCAGTAAAAGATCTAAAAGGAGTTGTTGAAATAAAGACTGATTCTTTACTGCAACTTCCAGAGATGAAGCCATACACCATTGGCTATTATCAATATCAGGGTAAAAATATTGCCGTTAATAATATTTATTGGGCGTTAAATTCAGACGGTTCTTTGCAACCACCAAACAATCATTTGGATATATCAAATATTAATCACATCATTATCTTCAATGATGAACGATCGAGCATAGCGTGTGATGACGTATCGAGTATTACAACGGTTAAAAAAGAGAAAATTAAATGGCGCAAGTCTAAGCCAAATCAGCGCTGGTTTAAGGGAATTCATACTGAAGATATGTCGGTTATTCTCAGTACCAGTGAAATTAAACGTTTGTTTTTAAGAGGTTACAAATCAGACGGTTAAGACGTATATTTTGCCAATTATTGGCACAGAGCATGCTTTATTACTATATAGAAAAAAGTATCACGGTAATTTGACATTTTTAGGAGTTTTACATGACCAGTTTAGCCAATGACACTTCCAAACTTGAAGATGTTTTCCAATGGGTTACGTTTTGGTTAACCGATGAAATATATGGCGTGAATGTGATGCAGGTTCAGGAAGTACTACGGCTAACTGAAATAGCCCCTGTTCCTGGCGCACCAGATTATGTTCTCGGTATTATTAATTTACGTGGTAACGTTGTTACGGTGATAGATACTCGTAAACGTTTTGGTTTAGTTGCCAATGAAGTTACAGACTCAACTAGAATTGTTATTTTGGAGGTTAATGAACAAGTGATTGGTATTTTAGTTGATAGAGTTGCTGAAGTCGTTAATCTCCGCTCTTCTGAAATCGAATCGACACCTAATTTAGGTAACGATAGTGATCCTAGTTCGAAATACATCCAGGGTGTTCATAGTCGTGGTGAAGAGATATTAATTTTAGTGGATGTAAATAAATTACTTTCTCAGGAAGAATTAGAGGAAGTCTCTAATTTTTAATGGATATGAACGCTTTTCGCGAAATTCAGCCATCGCAAGCAATTGTTCCGCTAAAAAAAGTTCAAAAACGCGTGAAAAAAGATAAACAAGAAGAATCTAAAAAAGATAAACAGTCTGAAAAAGAAAATTCTAAAGAAAACGATATTGGTGACCATACAATAAACGAATATATATAGGGTATTTAATATGATAATCGAAATAAGTATGGCAGTATTTTTTCAATCATTAGTTCTCATCTTACTATGCCAATTTTTAGCGTATGTGAAATTCAAGCAACGCTATCAAAAACAACAGAAAAAAATGAAATCTCTAGAGAATGATTTACAGGCTCTTTTAATATGCGCGCGTGGTGTGGGTGAAAAACTCCATAACCAAGAAGATGAATTTCGTTATATACAAGAACGACAAGAAAAAATTGAGCTTAATAAAGATAATCATACTACACCTCCTTATAAACAGATGATGGCATTAATTAATCATGGTGCTAGCAAACATGATATGTTGGATGATTGTGATTTGACAAAAGGTGAGGTTGAATTAATGTTAAGCCTTAAACAAAAAGCAAATCAACTACAACATTCTTATCAGATCTAGACGTTTTTTCATAAGATCAATAAATTCTTTTTCTATTCGTTGCAGCTAATACAATTTTGCTGTACTTTCTCGCTTTATTTCGGAGAGGTGGCTGAGTGGTTGAAGGCGCACGCCTGGAAAGTGTGTATACGTTTATAGCGTATCGAGGGTTCGAATCCCTCTCTCTCCGCCAATAAGTCTTACCTGAAAAAGTCTCTCGACACATAAAATACTTTTTTAAAATGATTAGAGAATTACGTCTAATAGACACACAAATAGCTCCCCATACCAAATTTTCTCTCTATAAAATTTTCAAAATTAACCAATCGTCTCTATAACGATTTCCAAAAGTTTCCATATGATTTTTTAAATTGAAAAAATACGATATCGTTGAATAATTTTTAGACAAATTTGTCTTTATGAAAGAAAAATATAGAGGATTTGTTATAGATATATGATATCGAGATAGATTTTTAAGCTAAACTTAGAGTATGTTAAAACTATATCAGTATTTAGCTAGCTCTCTCAGTATCAAACGCCAGCTCTCTATCGATGTACTTTTATTGGTAAGCATTATTGTACTTGGCTATACCATGGTCATTTATTTCCAGTACGTAGGTGCTCAGAAAGATAAAATAATCAATGAAGCACAAACCATAATTTCTCCTTTCTATGATGCAATCCGTTCTGAGTTGCCTGATGAAGATAGGTCTATAAATCTATATTTAACGGTTGCACTTCTTTCAAAGGAAAAAACTCAGATACCTTATTTGATAAATACACATAAAGAATTATTAGGCATATGTTTCATCAATAATGAAGGTAAGGAAATATTAAGGCACGGAAAAGTCGATACCATTAATTTAAACCAGGATAAAACACTCCATCTAGATAACAGTCATATTACTGTAAATATCCCCTTTAAAATGCAAGAAAAAAACCTAGGTCGTACCATAATGGTTTTTTCTTCAAACCAATTTAACAAAGAAAAGGCTCAGATATTAATTAACGGAAGTTTTTTTCTACTTGTTTTTTTATCAATAGGATTGCTAGGTGCTAGAAAAGTAGGGCACAGTATTGCTACACCGATTGAGCTATTATCCAATCATATCAAACATAAACAATTAAAAGATCTTCCATTACTAAACCGTCAAGATGAAATTGGAGATTTTAGTCGAACCATAACCAGTTTAGCGAGTTCACTTGAAATACGAGAAAAAGAACTTAATAAGCTTGCATATTTTGATGAGTTAACCAAGCTACCTAGCAGAAGATTATTTATAGATAGGTTTGAACAAATGTTAAGTACTGCGAAACGAAAAAACTTAACTCTCGCAGTACTCTTTCTGGATCTAAATAAGTTTAAATATGTCAATGATAATTATGGACATGACACGGGCGATGCTCTTTTGCAGCAAGTCGCCGATCGCATGTGCACCAAAATACGTAAATCAGATACTCTAGCCCGTATAAGTGGTGACGAGTTTACATTGTTGTTAAGTGATAATTATACAGAAAGAAGCATTGCGATTTTCTGTGAAAAATTGTTTAACTTATTTGAGCATCCATTCAATATTAAACAACGCCAAATATATATATCGCTCAGTATAGGAATCGCTCTATACCCTGGAGATGGAGAAGATGTAGAAACATTAATTAATAATGCTGATCGCGCTATGTATCATGCAAAAAAAATTGGAGGAAACCAATACGAATTTTATAATCATGAGCTTCAATTACAGTACCGTGAGCGCCTAACTATAGAGTCTAGCCTTAGACAAGCGATTATTGATGAAAGTATCGATCTGCATTATCAGCCACAAATATTACTTTCAAGTGGTGAGGTTTGTGGGATTGAAGCACTTGCACGGTGGGAACATCCAACTTTGGGAGCTATAGCTCCTGATAAATTTATTACCATTGCAGAAGAGGTAGGTTTTATCGAGTCATTAAGTGAACTTATCTTGCAAAAAGCTTGTAAACAAATGTCGGAATGGTTACGAAAAGGATTATCAACGGAAACAAAAATAGCTGTGAATCTTTCTTCGCTAGACTTTATCAATCCGAATCTAATTAGCACTATCAAGAAGATTTTGACTGATACAAGTTTATCTCCATCCAATTTAGAAATCGAGATAACGGAAACGACCACGATAAACCAGCCTGAGCAGGTTATTAAAACAACTAACTCACTTAATAATATGGGGATTAGTATAGTGGTAGATGATTTTGGTGTCGGTTATTCATCATTAAGTAGGTTAAATATGCTAAAACCTTCCGCTCTAAAAATCGACCGATCATTTGTTAATGGAATGGATAGGGAAAAGCTTGAGCACCAATTATTTGTTAAAGCTATTATATCTATGGCACAGGCATTAAATTTTAATGTGGTGGTTGAAGGCGTGGAGAATAAAGCTCAACTAAATATTATTTCCACAATGAAAGTGCCTTCTTTAAAAGTACAGGGCTACTATTTCAGTAAACCACTACCAGCCGAAGAGTTTGCATACTATGCTAAGTTGGTGTGAATTATATTTTATAGTGAGTAGAGTATCGATAACTAGCCTTAGGCTATTTGTTGTATTTCTACTGGTTAATATACTGATGACAGTACAGGCTGACTCACATAATAAGCCAGCTGATCGCAAATTAATTATCGGCTATAGCGGTAGTCCAACATCTGTAGATTATTGGAAAAAGCTTAAAGGATCTTTGTTTTTAAATGCTCAACAACAAGATGTTGTGGTGATTGATTTTACTGGGAAAGATTTTGCTCTTTCAACACAACTACAAAATCTGGAACATGCAGCTAGTCTCGATATAGATGGCATGATTATCGGTGCGGTATCAGACAAAATTAGTGATTCTATTTCAATTTTCCAAGAAAAAAATATTCCTGTTATCGCTGTAAATTCAAATCTCTCTCATAATTGGGTTTTAACATCTATTAGTACCAATGAGCATGAAGCAGCAGAAATGGCTTCCCTATATATTCAGAGTCGACTAAAGAAGCAAAAAATCAGCGCAAAGCAAATTATCATCCTATGTGGTGATGAAATTCAATACACAGCAATTATTCGTAGCTTAACACCTAAAAGTATATTGTCTGATGCTGGTTATCATACAAAAGTATTTTATTCCAAAGGGTGGGCATCAATTTATTCAGTGAGAGATGCAATTTCTGAATTTTCATCTAATGGTGAGAATATAGCTGCTGTATTCTCCTGTTTTGCAGATGCGTCAATTGCTAGTGTAGAAACAGCTGAATCTTATGGTTTTAGACCACTCTTAGTTGGATTTGATATGGATAAGACCATGCAAAATATGATTCGAGAAGGTCGATTAGATGCTACGGTTATTCAAGATCCTGTACAGATAGGGAAGTTAAGTATTGAAAAGATGGTTGACCGATTAAGAAATAAAGTATCTTTACCTCGCAATATTTATGTACCAGCTCGATTAGTAACAAGCGAAAATGTGGATGAACTTCCATAATATATGAAGAGAATTACTTTATAAGCAGTCTCTCTCCACCAAAAATTCTCTATAAATTTAAGGTTCCCAACCTTGTTTCCACTCTTTTAAAGAAATGATTTCTGGAGCTATTCCATTATTATGAAACCAACTATCAACAACAAAATAATGGTCTGTACCTTTTTCGTTTATTACTGCGCTTTGATGAGGCCAACGACCTGAATGGATTATTGGGATACGTACATGTGGTGCTTCAATTTGATGCAGTTGCAATAATTGTTTTTTTTGAAGTAGGGAAAGATAAATCGTGGTATTTGTGCTTTCATCAACACAATCAAGCTGGTATTTGCCCGTCTTTTTAAAAGTTCCTGCAATGTCGAATTCTGTTCCAGCAATCTGACCAACACGGTTCTCAAAAATCGCTATAGCTTGTTTAATTGCGTCACGCTCTTGTGTTGCTGTTTGTGGCAATGGCGTAAAAATAGACTCAATAGGTTCCCAATCTTTTTGAGTAAATTGAATGATTGTTTTAAATTTGCAGCCATAACCATGACAATGTTGGAAGTTATTAGGGAGTTGAGCGTCAAGACCTTCCTTATCGAGATACTGTTCATATGTTTTAGGACTGATAGCACATGAAGAGAAAAAAATAATGATAATTAGAAGAGTTAAGAGTCTCATTGATAAAAGATTATCAGACTAGCAATGTAATAAAAATATTTTCGAACTTCTATTTATTTTACTGGTTTCAGCGAGGGCGCACCAGGTTCTTTTATAAAGAAAACTAACATCACAGCTTTTTTATCATTATCTAAATTGCGCGTTATTGTATGTATATCATTTGGAGATTCATAAAAGGTATCGCCTGGTTCTAAAATAGTTGGATCTTGATTATTCACAGCCATAGCAATTTTACCAGATAATACATACACAAATGTTTGAGCGTCATGTTTATGGATAGGCGAATTTTCACCAGGTAATAATGTCACTTTCAAAATTTGCACTTCTTTTTCACTGCTTTCAGGAATTAGTTTACTGAGTAATGGACTCACTTCACTAGAAAAGACTATAGTGCTAGTGAGAAAACTGCTTAATAAAAAGAAAATAGAAAATAATTTTAGTTTCATTGAATTCTCCGGTTAAGTTTCAATATTAATGCGCTCAGGGATAAAATTCATGCAAGCGACGATTCGATTCCAACTGTTTATGGTCACAATTATTATAGTTAAATTTACAATTTCTTCTTGTGTAAATACCTGTTCAAGCTGATGAAATAAAACGTTAAATTCTTTTTTATTTTGTAATGTTGTTATTTGCTCACATAAGGCTAAAGCCGCTCTTTCACGTTGTGAAAAAAAAGGTAGCTCTTGCCATGCCGATAAAATATCTAATTTTTGTTGATCAATTTTTAACATTCTGGCCTCTTTAAAATGCATATCTAAACAAAAACCACAATTATTGATTTGAGATGCCCTAATACGAACAAGTGTTGTTAAGATTTCATCAAGGCCACTTTCTTTAACAATAGCATCAAGTTCATGAAGTGTTTCAGAGGCTTTGGGTTGTATTTGAAATAATTTTTCAGGTGTTATTCGACAATCCATACTAAAATAACCTTTAATCTAGTAAAGTTTGTAAGTCTAGATTAAGCGATTAATCTAAGAAGTAATTGTATATTTGCGTCAATTGACGATGAGTTGGCCCAACTCACGCCGTTGCTTTTGTCGTTTTCGATATTTTCCAGGTGTTTCTTTTACGATAGAGAAAAAATGCCGATTAAAATGTGCTTGATCAAAATAACCGCTTTTTAAGGCAATATCAGTAAGTGAAAGTCTAGGATGAGTTTTGATTAAATATCTCGCAAGTTTTATTCGTAATAATTGCCGTAGCTGCCCTGGAGAAAACCCTATCTCAGTTTCAAATAAGCGTTCAAGTTTACGTCGACTAATTCCTGATTCAAGTATAAGCCCAGATATATTTTTATCTTGAATTAATTGAGGCCAGAAAAATTGTACAAAACCGGGTGATAGATTTAGATTTTCAATCTTTTGTAATAACCAATGTTCTATTATGGCAATTTTTTTCTGGACGGAAGACGTTTTAATTTTATTGCAAAAAGATTTCAAGTTAAGTCTGCGAATTTCATCTTCATCAAGCTTTATAGCGATGGTTTTATTAGGAGTAAAGTTAAGTATTTTATTTGCAGCACCAGGTTGAAAATGTATTCCAAACATATCGCCATTACGAATGTTATTTGAATATGTCATTTCAGTAGATGCTTTTATCCATAATTCTATATCGTCTTTTTGTGAAGTGTTAAAAACTAAACTCACACCACCATCTGGGTAAAGTTTTTCTTTTAGTGAGTTTTTTATAATTTTAGGTGTGTTACCTATCGACCAATAACATTGAACCCAATGTCGAAGGTTTGCTTGGGGTGAAATTCGATTAAATTCCAAATGTTGAAGCTCAAGTATTGAGCTCTTTAAGATAGATAAATTAGTCTTCACGGATACAGAGTTTAATTGTATCCCCTAAAAGTGTGAAGCTTTCTCTCACTTATTATTAATGAATAGATAATTAAAATAAAACATCATCAATACATTCAGAATCAGAACTTGAGTCTTTTTCTGCTTCATTATTATTCGAAGATTCCACTTCACTAGAATTTTGAGTATCAATATCATTTAATAAGAATTGTTCAACCATGCCTCGAAGTTGTCTTGCCATAAGGCTTAACTCATGATTAGAGTTACTGGCTGTAGAAACTGTATTAGCTGTTTCATTCGCAATTTGATTAATTGATAACATATTATTATTAATAGATGTTGAATTATGACTTTGTGTACGAACAGAATCGGCGATTTTTAGGTTCATTTCAGAAATGGTATCAACAGATTGAGCAATCGAACTTAATGCTTCTTCTGCAGAAGAAGCAAGCTCAACACTGTGTTCTACTGTTTTTTTACCTTTTTCAATAGCATTGACCGAAGTTTGAGCTTCTGCTTGTAATCGTTCTATTTTAACTTGAATATCTAGAGTTTCGCTTTGTGTACGTTGTGATAATGTCCTGACTTCATCAGCAACAACTGCGAACCCTCTACCCATTTCTCCAGCACGTGCAGCCTCTATTGCTGCATTTAAAGCGAGTAAATTAGTTTGTTCGGTTATGTCTTTGATAACTGAAAGTATGCTTCCAATATCTTTGATTTCACTATCTAGCTTTTCTATTGCCAAGCCTGTTGTTTCAACATCGGTTGCTAGATTATTAATTGAACTAATAGATTCTGTTACCACATCTTGACCATTGATAGTAAATTCATTCGCTTTCTTTGCAGCGTCTGCCGCTAAACTAGCATTATGAGAAATATCCTCCATAGTGCTTGACATTTCTTGTACGGACTCAGCCACTTCAGAGATTTGTGACTGTTGTTGCACGACAGTACTTTTTGCACTCTGACTAATTTTTTTCATTTCATCCGCTTCATGAGCTAAATTAGTCGATGATAAATTAACTAAATTTATGACATTCGATATCTTTTCTACAAATTGATTAAATGAACTTCCTAAATTAGATAATTCATCTTTTCCAGAATCATCTAATGTTTGATTTAAGTTTCCTTTTTCAGCAATATCTTTCATTGCATTGGTTGCCATGTTTAATTTAATCATTATTGATTTGATGACAATCAAGGTCAAAAAAGACCCAAGTAATACAGCCAAGATAAGGGTGGTAAAAGTTATCTTTTTAGTGGCTGCTGATAGTTTTAAAAGCTCATTAATTTTTGATTCAGCTGCTTCTGAATATATATTTTTAATATTATCTAACTTGTCAACAATAGATTCTAACAAAGGGCCAATTTTAGTTCGAATTAAATAGGCATCTTTTCTCCATGCTTCTCCACTATGTATGCCCACTAAGCTTTCAATATATTTTTCTAATGTGTTTTGTAATTTTAAAATTCTACCTAAATTATTTTGGATATCATAAGAATCTAATTGCAATAAATTCTGTTTTAGCAAACTGTCTATTTCTGCACGCGCGTTTTTCAGATCTCTTGAAAATTCATCATTAAAATTTTCATCACGATATGCAAGGTAATTATTGATATCGTAAAATATATCGTACCAAATCTTATTAAGATTCATAATTGATGTATATAATTTTGAATCTGAATATTTATGACTAGTAATTTCATTTAATATCCCAATAATTTCATTGTTTATTGGAAATATTAATTTGTCTGCAAATTTAAGACCTGGCATATTATTTAATTTGTTTTCTTTTATCTCAAATACTAATGATTTGTATTTATCAAACGCCTCTATATCTTTGCTTAATGAAATTAATAATGACTCCGTTTGGCCTGCATTTGTTTGGAGTTTAGACAATATTTGTATAGATTTTTTTATGTCTTTTACTAAAGTATCGACTTGTTTTCGATACATTTCTTTATTGGTTAATATATAAAAACTTAAGGCTTTATTAGCATGAATCACTTGTCTTTTAGTTTTGTTAGCAAGATCCTTCGCAGGAATAAAATCATTCGCTACTGTAAAGATATGCGATTCAACACGATGTAAAGACCATATAGATAATGTGCCTATCACAATAATGATAGAGGCGCAGATGCCGAATGAAAAAATAAGTTTTTTACGGATACTTATATTTTTAAAAAAATGATGTGGAAATTTATTATTCATTGTCTTAATGCTTTTATATAGTTCATAACACTGAATATTTCTGACTTAGATAATTCATCTTTCCAAGGCGGCATATGATATGAGCGTCCAACAGCTTCACCACCTTCATGAATAATTAGTTGCATATCTTCGTCCGTTAATGTGCTGGTTGTAAGGTTTGCTGGTGATGGGTCATAAATTATCTTGGTCATTTTGCCATCACCTTCACCGTTTTCTCCATGGCAAATTGCACAACGAACTGTATATATATTTTTTCCTATTTCTAAACCAGATTTAATATGAACTTTTTTTATATCTTTTATCATTTCCACTTTATTCGTGTTGAATGAATTACTTTCTGTAATAGCATAGAGTTCGCTGTTAACCACTAAAGGCCAACAACTTATAGACAAAGTAAGAAGAATTAATAAAGTTTTCATGGTTTGATTACTCGACAGTAATCTTTAGCTTCATATCTGGATGAATGGCACATTCAATAACGACTTCTCCTGCAGTATCGAATGTATAAGATTTCGCTTCACCTTTTGGATAAGAGCCTAAATCAAAACTTGCTGTATCTGATAAGCTAAATATATTGTGAAAAAAATCATCATGATTAACAAAGCTTATAGTGTCGCCTTTTTTTATCGTCAATGATTCTGTTGTGAAAGCTTTATTTAATTGACCAACTTCATATTCTTCAGCTAATACGTATTGATTACAAAGCAGAAACACAGCTGCCGTTATGTATATCTTTTCCAATGTGTTCATAATTAAAATTCCTATATGTGTATCATTTAAGAGTTATCTTTTATCAAGATTATTTACCTTTTTTGATGTTGTTAGTAATAGAACTATGCATGGTTGTGTTTTTATCTATAACATGGTCTTCTGGAAGATGAGGCAATGCTATTGATTCCTGTTTGGTAGTTAATGCTTGTAAAAAAGCGATTAAAGCCTGTTTTTCTTCATCGTTTATCGAAAGTGTTTTCATATTAGGTGACAGGTTACTTTTTGTAATTCCACCTTCTATATAATGATCAATGACTTCTTCTAAATTTTTCGCAGAACCGTCATGAAAATAAGGTGCTGTTAAGGCGATGTTTCTTAGAGTGGGAGTTTTGAATGCTCCTTTCATCAGTTTTACTGGTTTTTGTTCATAACGACCTAAATCTGGGTTTTCTTCTGCAAAAGATTGCAAACCAATATTATGAAATCCATCATCTGTAAAATTGGGTGCAAGATGACAAGCAGCGCAGTTGCCTTTGTTCGGATCAAGAAATACTTTAAATCCTTGTACTTGCTGTTTCGTCATAGCTTTCTTATCGCCTTTAACCCAAAAATCAAAAGCTGAATTATTACTAATGATGGTTCTTTCAAATGATGCTATAGCCATAGCAACTGTTTGAATGTTTATTTCTCTGTTTGGATAAGCTTTTTGGAATGCGTTTACGTAGTTTTGATTTCCATTTAACCAATTAATTAATTTTGCTATTTCCATGTTCATTTCAGTTTTACTTGTGATAGGTCCGAGCGCTTGTTCTTCCAATGACTTATTCCGGCCATCCCACATTTGTATTGAGTTGTATGCGCTATTGATAACAGTTGGGCTAGCTCTTTCAAGTACTTCATCATTGAACCCCTTAGCAGTTGGCAAACCATCAGACCAACCAAGTACAGGGTTATGGCAAGTAGCACATGACATATCCCCGTTACCGCTCAATCGTTTATCAAAAAAGAGCATTTTACCCAGCTCAATCCTTGCGGCCGTTGGTTTGTTATCTTCTGGATGAGGTGGTGTTTTGGGTAACAACCATTCCTGCATAGTTGCATGCCCAGGCGAGACATTTTCCTCTAGATAGTCAGCCTTAATTGGAGATGTAGACGAGAATAAGAGTGAAAATAGTAAATAATTGATTTTACTAGGTATTTTTAGTCTCATTTTTTCGACTACCAATTAGAAAAGCATAAAATTTGGTGAAAAGTTTAGGTCATTTACATAAATCACCATTATTCAATTAATATCGGATAATTCTTAAAAATATTTAATAAAATATGGCTTATAGAGCCGATTTTTTAATCAAAATACAATCGTTTTCAATCTTATAAATTAATTAAAAATACAGTATTGCAAACATCACAACTTAGTAGGTAAACATAAATATTGAAGCATGCGAGTGATGAATTGTTATGCATTTGATTTATTAGCAATGCAGTTTGTTTTATTGACAAATAGGATTCTAAATGTAGAATCCGCGCCATGATTTTTTCAACTTCAAAACGACGAGCAATTTGTTGGCTACTGGTCAAGCGATCAGTGGTGCCTGCGTGTTTGTGTTGAAATAACTAAATTAGAATTCCAACAAAAAGGCCGCAGGTTTTCCTAGCGGCCTTTTTTTTCGCCATAAAAAAGGACTGATATGATTAAATTAGCCTATTTAAGTGTCATTATAATCTGGAGCACAACGCCATTGGCTGTCTATTGGAGTAGTCAAAGTGGCGTTATGTTCGGCGTAACATCGCGTATGCTTATAGGTTTGTTAAGTTTGATGTTTATATTCTTTGTTACACGTCAGAATTTAAATTATTCAAAAAAAGCTTATTTAGCTTATATCTGTGCTGGACTCGGAATCTATATTGCAATGTCTTTGGTCTATTACAGTGTTCAATACATACCTACTGGTTGGGTTTCTGTCTTATTTGGTTTATCACCAATCATAACAGGGATCGCTTCTGCTTATGTGTTAAATGAAAATCATCTAACGACTAAAAAATTATCAGGTATGGGTTTAGGTCTCATGGGTTTAGTTCTAATTTTTGGCGGTAGTAATGATTTTGGTGAGCATGCAGGCTTTGGAATTTTACTTATGCTTTTAAGCACATTTGCACATTCATTAAGTGCGGTATTTATTAAAAAAGTTAATGCACCGATATCTGGTATTGAATCAACCTATGGGGGTTTAATGATTGCTGTTCCATTGTTTATATTTACATTTTATATGGCGGACGAGTCTGTTGCATCGTTCTCCTATAAAACAACGGCATCAATTATTTATTTGGGAGTCATTGCAACTGCAATAGGTTTTTCTTTATATTATTTTATATTACAAAAATTAGATCCTGTAAGAGTATCTTTAATTAGTTTAATCACACCTGTTAGCAGTTTATACCTAGGTCACATATTAAATAATGAAGCAATTACTATTTCTATTATATTAGGAACCATTTTAATATTAATAGGTTTGGTTCTATTTGAGATGAAAATAAATAAGCAAAAGGCAGCATAGAAATGTTTAGATATGATTAGCGTATGAGTCTGAAATATATAAAATATGGAAGAAGGCAGAGTAATTTTATTAGAAAAGTGAAACGTTTGGGAAAATGAATTTCAAAAGCATTTGAATTCAATCCTTTAGCAATTTCAGAAGCTGCCTGTTCTGGTTCTATCATCATTGGCATTTTGAAATTATTTTTATCTGTCATTGGTGTTTTTACAAAACCAGGGCTTATAAGCTTCACATCGATATCATATTCTTTCATTTCTAATTTTAGGCTTTCAGTAAAATTAGTAAGAGCTGCTTTAGTAGCAGAATAGATTTGTCCATTAGGTAATCCTCTATATGCGGCGACACTGGAGCAGATAGCTATTTGACCCTGTTGCTGTTTTTTTAAAATCGGTAATACATGATGAACGAAATTAACGCAACCAGTAAAATTAATATCAATAATATTTTTTGCATCGGCTACATTCATGTCTTCAATAGATGTGGGAGCATAGATACCGGCCATAAATATAACACTATCCAAATTATCATATGTTAATTCTATTTTTTGAATAGATGATTGAATCGAATCTATGTTCGAAATATCGAGTTCTAAAATATTATGTGATCTGCTTAGTTGGTTATTAATATCTTCGAGTAATTTTTTTCTTCTTGCAGATAAAATTAAATTATAGCCTTGTTTATCTAGCTCAAATGCTAATGCTTTTCCTATGCCACTGCTAGCGCCAATAATCCAGTAATTTTTTTTATCAGCAGACATAAATAATTATTGTTTTTGCATGAATAAGGTTAGCTCAGCTACAGTGATACCAAATTTTTTCAAATAAGATCGGTTAATCAGTACGCCATCGTTCATAAGAAACATCCAGTCATCGAAAGTAATTCGATAGGTTTTATCGCCAACATCAAGGTTCATTTGATAAGCCCAGCGCATAGCATTACCATTTAACTGTCCAGTTGCTTTATCAATAATATCACCAGCAGTCCCTTCGTAATTATCATTGTCGATTTTTTTTATCGTCCATATCCTTTTTTGTTGTTCACCATCATAATATTGGAAATCCTCTTTTAACGTTCCGATATTATCATCCCATGTTCCATTCATAACAACATCAAAACGTCTTGTCACTTTGCCTTTTCGATCTTGTATTAAACCCCAAGCCTTTATTTCTCCTGTGAAGTATTCTTGAAGATCCAATGTGGGTTCTTGTTCAGAGTATTGTTCAAGTGGTGTCATAGAGCACGCATTAATAAATGTTAAAATTGCCATCGCGATAACTCCTCTCATAATTTGCATAATCATCACCTTCATGTTTTTGCAAGATAAATAAAGTAATAATTGCTAATAGTTTAAAAAAGCATGGTAATAGGCTGTAAAGTATTAACAGACCAAATAAAGCAGTTTCAGTATTAACATTATCAGTACTAAAACCAATAGAATCTAATGTAATGAATGCAATGCCACTCGCAATTGAGATGGTAAGTTTGGGTATAAATCCAAATGCTGCAAAATATTGCGTAGAAATTGGTTGAGATTTCTGAAGCGTTACCCGATCAGCTAAAATAGATGGAGGCAATGCAAGGTCGGCACCTAATGAAATACCTGAAAGTACACATATAATCCCATATAACATGGAATCGCCAGGTGATAATATAAATACCCAAGCAAAAGCTATAACACTCAGTAACATTGATAAAAGCCATGTATTCATTTTTCCAAACTGATAACTTAGCTTTACCCAGACCGAGATAAATGCAATTCCTGAAACAAAATATAAAAATAAAAATAAACTTGATAAGTGCTCTAAATTTAAATAATCACGAATAAAAAATAGCACTAAAACTGCAGGCAATGCAGATGCTAATTGAGATAAAAAACAAACTAAGAAGAAAAGAGAATTTTTTCCTTTAAATAACCTTAAGAATTGAAAGCTGATATATACGGGCTGTGTTTTTTCTATAAATTTGTTTGTGTTTAGTAAAAATACAGAAAGTAAAGCCAATCCTATAAAAATTAAAAATAGGAAAATAATATTAAGAAATTCATATGCAATATTTGTGGGGAATTTTATTTGCAGAAGTGTTGGTAATAGTGCAGCTAATAGTAAACCAAGTAATGCAAAACTTTCTCTCCAAGCGGCTATAATAGTTCTTTGCTCGGGTTCTTCTTTCCAAAAGCCACCAATTTGGTTTAGATTGATTGAGCAAATACTAAAACCAGTTGTTGCCAATAACATTGAAACAATAAACCATAAAGTTGCACTTGTTTGACCGATAGGCCCATAAAAGATGCCACTAATTCCAATAGCCAGTATTAGAACACCCGTTGTAACAATCATATGTCGTTTTTTATGAAATTTATCGGATAAAAAACCTATGAATGGATCTTGAAACGCATCAAATAAACGAATGATCAGGAGAATATAACCAATGGTTCCGATATTAATGGCAAATTCACGGACGTAAAAATCTGGTGCATTGATATAAAGTGGCAAGCCTGCAAAAGCCAACGGTAAAGCAATAAAACTGTATTGAAACAGTTCAGATTTTAATAGCGAATTTGTGTTCACTAGTCACCTAATAATTGGCTACGTAAATCAGGTGCGCTGGTTTTTTCACCTAGCCATATATTAAAAAAGGCTTCACTGAATTCTTCATCAGATATTCTTCCAATAATTTCACCATCCCTCATGAAAATGCTCTCTCCATTCTTTGTACAAATGCCAACTAATTTAATTCCTTCACTAACATCAGGAAATATTTTACTTATTTGGTTATGCCAAGTTGCAAGTTTTATTTCATCTTTAATACCTTGTTTACGCATTTCTTCAATTGAGCGGTCAGCAATCTTTCTAGCTTCTATATCCATCAAGTAGGAAAGCTCGATAGCGAAAGGTTTATCTTGCTGCCAACTTCCTTTAGGTGCATAAAGCGTTATGTCGTAAACATCCCAAAATAAAAATGATAAACGACCACCGCCAACTCGTTTTGCTTCAGGCACATAACTGACTATGTTGTCATTGCTGAGTACAACGTTTGGTTGAAGGCTGAAAAATAATAGAAGAATAATAAAGTATTTACGCATGACAAAGTTGAACCTGTATAACATCAGTACGATTAGTTTTAAAACCTGCATAACACGCTGCTAAATAAAAACGCCAAAGACGCATGAATTTATCATCAAAGCCTAAATTTTTTAGTTCAGGTTCTTTTTTATCAAATGCATGAAGCCACTGATCCAATGTTTTTGCATAGTCTTGACCAAAACTGAATTCATCATAGGCTTTAAACCCAGCTTTTTCAGCTTGTTGTTTAAACACACTAGGGCAGGGCAGCATGCCGCCAGGAAATATATAACTTCTAATAAAATCGCTGGTGTTTCGATAGCGAGGGAAATCATTATCATTGATGGTTATCGTTTGAATAATGGCATTACCTTTTTGTTTCAGTAATTGTTTTAATTTTCCGAAATAGGTTTGCCAATATTTTTCACCAACAGCTTCAAACATTTCTATTGATACAATGTTGTCATATTTACGATTTTGATGACGGTAGTCTTCTAATCGAATATTAGCTCGTGTGAATAATCTTTTTTTTGCAAAGTCATATTGTTCTTCGGAAAGGGTAATGCCTTTAATATCTCTATCTTGTTTTTCTAAGCAACGTTCAGAAAACCCTCCCCATCCACAACCAACTTCGAGTAAGTTACCTGAATTAGTATTTAAACGTTCTATGATTCTATCGTATTTATTTAGTTGGGCATCTTCAATCGATTCATTTGGATGTTTATATATCGCTGAAGAGTAAGTCATTGTTTCATCCAGCCATAATGAATAAAAATCATTGCCTAAATCATAATGTGCGTGGATGTTATTTTTACTGCCTTTAATCGAGTTTCGATTAAAGAAGTAACCTAATTTTGTTATCCATGAAAGAAGCTTATTGCCTTTGGTGTATTTATCGAGGGCAGAACGGTTATCTAAAATTAAACACACTAAATCTTTGACATTATTTGAGTGCCAATTGCCATCACGATAATCTTCAGCAAACCCAATATCTCCTCTTAAGGCTATATTGGAAAATACAGTCCATTTATTGACAATAATATTGGCAGAATAACCTGGCTGGCTCCCAGAAAACTCATAATTTTGGCCATCAGGAGTGGTTAGCTTTAGATTGCCTTTCTCTAGTTTATCTAGATGTGAAAGCAATTTCTGTGCGGTAGATTTATTAAGCATTTTAAGATTATCTGAGTGTGTGATTATCATAATGATTACTCTACAATTAATTATTATTAAGGTTTTGAGTGAAACTGATTTTTTTGTCTAATTGTTGAGGCTTTTTTACATATCGTATCTTTTTAAATACGAGTTTCAGAGCTTGCCAATGTATTAGTGCAATTGTTTTTAAGGTAACAAGAGGGTGCATTAATAGTGCTTTGAAAATTGAGCTTCTAGTTAAGTTTTCGAACTCTCCAGTTAATGATGTTAATAAATGTCTGCCTTCAGAACTGTAATAATCTATATAAGCCGAAAAATGATCTTTATCCCATCGAAATTCAAATTCATATTCTCCATCTCGTTTTAAAAAAGGCGAAACATGGAATACTTTATTTGCTGTCATTTTTCTTTGATTTATATTGTTGAGGTTAGAGTTATTGCATACATAGGTATGTTTTTCTCCGAATGTATTGTGTACTTCACACAATACACATTTTAAATTTTCTTCTTTATCAAAACATAACCAAAAGCTTACTGGATTGAATACATAACCTAAAATTCGTGGCATACAGATCAAAACAATTTCATCGATAGAAGAATCTAAATTTTTTTGTTTTAAAATGTCATTTGCCCATAGTTTTAAATCAGTGCCATCACATAGGCCATGATCTTTATCATAAAAGCTTAATAATCCAGGGCGATTGTAAGCAATAGGTATATTGGATAATTGTGATAATGGTAATGCAAGATAATATATAGAATATCTAAATTGATTGATTGTTGGTTTAAGTCGTTTATGCATGACGTTACCAAATAATATTTGAGGTGTTAGTGCCATGGAATTTTAACACCCATTTTTTTTACTAAATTAACAGCACTTAATAAACCATCTTCATGGAAACCATAACGTTGATAGGCACCACAAAACCATAAATTATTTTGTCCTTGTATACTGTTTATGTCTTCTTGAGCATTAATTGCATCGCTTGTAAATATTGGATGGGAAAATTCATGTTCTTCATGTATTAGGTTTGTATCAGGTTGTCGACCTGGATTCAAAGTGATAATAATTGAATGTTTCTTATCGATATTTTGTAAGTTATTCATCCAATAACTTAATGAAACATCATTATTATTAGAATTATTAGTTTCATTTAAATAAATCCAGCTAGACCAACATTTTAAGTTTTTAGGCATGAAGCTTGTATCTGAATGTAAAATAATTTTATTTTTTTGATATTGAAAATGATTTAAAACACTAAAAATTTCTTTTGGAGTGTTTTGTATCATCTGCAATGCTTCGTCTGCATGACATGCAAATATTACATGATCAAAATTTTCGCTTGCATTCTGTTCATTCACAACTTTAATTTTGTTTTCATCGAGGTATACATTAGTTACGCCACAATTGAGCTTTATTTTTTCGCTGAAAGGTTTTGTTAATCGTTTAATGTATTCGTGACTACCTCCTGAAACAGTTTTCCATTGTGGATGTTGATTGATAGTAAGTAGGCCATGATTTTTAAAAAAGCGTATGAATGTTTTTGCTGGAAATTTTAACATGGTCTCTACAGGACAACTCCATATTGCAGCCCCCATAGCAAGTAGATAATATTGTTTAAACCATTCGCTTAATTTTAATTCTTTTAAACATTGCTCTAATGTAACTTCGTTTGATCTATTTAAATAAGATTCAGCATGTTTATTAAAATGAATAACATCTTTTAACATACGCCAATATTTAGGTCGGAATAAGTTACGTTTTTGAGCCAACATATTATTGGAACTGTATTCCAAATCGCCCTGGTTAATGCTTACACCAAAGGACATATCACTATTTTCAATGGGAACGTCTAATAACTCAAATAAAGCACAAAGATTAGGATAATTTTGATCATTAAAAACAATGAATCCAGTATCAACAGGGATCTGTTGATCAGCAATTCGTACAGTTCGGGTACGACTGTGACCGCCTATATAATCATTTTTTTCAAATACGGTAATGTCATGGACAGGGTTGAGTAAATAGGCAGCACCTAAACCTGAAATACCACTTCCTATAATTGCAATTTTCATTAAACGATTATCAACATTGCTGATTTACCAATGTCTAACTCAATGATTACAATACGGTAATGATTTTTAGGCCTTTTTGAATATTGATGAGTTGAATACTGCCTTTATGTAGTTCAATAACCGCTTTGACTAAACTTAAACCAAGCCCTGTGCCAGATGAACTGCGGCTTTTTTCACAGCGATAAAAACGTTCAAATACCATATCGATTTCAGATTCAGGGATACCTGTTCCATTATCTTCTATCGTAATTTGATGTTTTTTTGTATCGGTAGTGTTTTGAATGATTTTTATAATGCCATGATGAGGTGTGTATTTAATTGCATTGTCGACTAAGTTTGCATACGCTTGAAATAATAAATTTTTATCCCCTGAATATTCTATGTCATTCGTTTCGACAAGTAACTGAATAGATTTTTCTTCTGCTAGCGGTTCGTAAAATGAGACAACATCATTTATCAATTCACCTAAGCAAAGTTCATGCATGCTGCTTGATTGCTTTCCAGTTTCTATTCGAGAAATTCTGAGTAGAGCATTGAAAGTGTTTAATAAATGATCGGCTTCGGATAATAAGGTCTGGGTTTCTTGTGAAGGTGAAGATTTATCAAGCGATTCGATTGTATTTCGCATGCGTGTTAAAGGTGTTCGAAGATCATGCGCAATATTATTTGAAACTTGTTTAATACCTTCCATTAGTTCTTGGCACCGATCCAACATTCGATTCAGCACCATTGTCATATTACCTAAGTCATCCCAGCGTGATGTAACTTCTAGACGCCGTGATAAGTCGCCTGTATCCATGATCTCCTGCGCAGACTTGGCAATTTTATTAGTTCCTTTTACAACAAAGAAACTTAAAAAATAACTGATTAAGATAACGATAATGATTAATACGATACTGATGCTACCTAACCAAGCCATGAGTTTGAAATCCATATCTATCATGGTGATATCAACACCGACTAAAATTTTACGGCCGTCTTCAAAGGTGTGTATTTTTGCGGCATAGGTCTTACCATCAATTTCATTTTTAAAAACAACTGTTCCTTCCGATAAAGTCGAAATGGAATCAGGAATATTTTCAGGTCGACTGCCATCCTCATTAAATGGCACAAAAATAACCATACTGTTCTCATCAGGCATTTTTGAAGCATCATTTAATAAGGAAATAAATTTTATTTCCGTATCGATCACATTTTCTGTGTATTCGATAAAATGTCCGCGAGTGAAGTAAAATGTGAAATAGGCAAGGATGGCAATGGCAATACCACATAAAATGGTAAACAATAAAGCCATTTGGAAGCTGGAACTTCGAGTATAATTTCTAACCTGCATCTTCTATGATATAGCCAGCTCCGCGGATGGTTCTTATGAGTTGTTGATCAAAATCTTTATCAATTTTACTGCGAAGACGACTGATATGTACATCAATAACATTGGTCTGAGGGTCAAAATGGTAATCCCAGACATGTTCAAGCAACATTGTACGAGTAACTACTTGTCCCTTATGCCTCAGCATATATTCAAGCAACCTAAATTCTCTTGATTGTAAATCGATATTTTGTGAACCTCGAGAGACCTTTCTTGCAAGAAGATCCATCTTTAAATCGCCAGTTTGTAATTTTGTAACTTCGTTATTTGAAGAAGTGCTATTTCGTTTGCTTAAAATTTCAATACGGGCAAGTAATTCAGCGAATGCGAATGGTTTGGTTAAATAATCATCGCCACCAGAGCGTAAGCCATCGACGCGATCATCGACGTCGCCAAGAGCACTTAAGATTAACACTGGGACTTGATTATCAGCACCCCTCAATGTTTTGATAATGGTTAAACCATCCAATTCGGGCAGCATTCTATCGGCTATTATGACATCATATTTTTCAGTGGTTGCCATAAATAGACCGTCTTTGCCATTATCAGCAACATCAATGGTATGACCTGCTTCGTTCATCCCTTTATGAACGTAGTTAGAGACTTCCTTATCGTCTTCTATGAGTAATAGCCGCATATAATTATTTTAGAGCCTTTTAATACTGATTAATTTTATAACATAGCATGGATAGACCTAATTATAAGATAATGGTCTATTAACATTATGTAATAATAGCAAGTGTTTAGGGAAAAATACTGGTTTTAAATTGAACATTTTTTTTCAATATTCAATAAGTTAGTTTATAAATGCGCACTATTCACGCCATCTGATAATTGTTAAGATTAGCCTCTTTATGGTGGTCCATGTCTATCTCCTCGCGACGCGAAATTGTGAACCCCGCCAGGCCCGGAAGGGAGCAACGGTAGCAGTGGATGCGGGTGCCGGGGTAAGGTGGGTGTGGGCCGCCTCCCTTACTATAATAATGTATACACTCAAATAAGGTTTTTGCTGATTAAATGAGTTATCAAGTTTTAGCGCGTAAATGGCGTCCTCGTTTTTTTGAGGAAATGATGGGACAAGAGCATGTATTAAAAGCTCTGGTCAATGCTTTGGATAACGACCGCTTACATCATGCCTATCTATTCACTGGAACCCGTGGTGTCGGCAAAACTACGGTTGCCCGCGTATTAGCTAAATGCCTAAATTGTGAGGAAGGCGTTAGCTCGAAACCTTGTGGCAAATGCAGTGCTTGTGTTGCGATTGATGAAGGCAGATTTGTTGATCTAATCGAAGTCGATGCCGCATCTAGAGCCAAAGTCGATGAAACTCGAGATTTAATGGATAACGTGCAATATGCACCAAGCGTAGGCCGTTATAAAGTTTACCTTATCGATGAGGTTCACATGTTCTCTAATCACAGTTTTAATGCTTTGTTAAAAACACTGGAAGAACCGCCACCACATGTGAAGTTTTTATTAGCCACCACGGAATCAAAAAAAGTCCCAGTCACTATTCTATCGCGCTGTTTACAATTCAATTTAAAACATATCAATGTTGAACAAATTGAACAGCAAATTAAATTTATTTTAGAACAAGAGAAGGTTGAATCTGACGATAAGTCATGTCGAATGATTGCCAAAGCAGCGAACGGTAGTTTACGTGATGCGTTGAGTTTATTAGATCAAGCGATTGCCTATGGCGGTGGAAAGTTAGAACATGCGCAAGTACAAGCGATGTTGGGTGCTATTGATAGTAGTGACTTAATTGGTTTAGTAGGAAATATTCTTACAGGCGATGCAGTTGCAGTATTTGATAACATTCAACAAATATCGGAACACAATCCTGATTACGATCAAGTACTAAGTGAAATGCTGAGCGTTTTACAAAATATTGCTATTTTACAAATGGCACCTAATGATAACGAACCTGAGCTTTTAACGTTAGCTGAACAAGCGGATAAAGAGTTTATACAGTTGTTGTATCAAATTGCTTTGACGGGTCGTCGTGATTTATATCTATCACCCGATGCAAAAATGGGTTTTGAGATGACACTTATTCGAATGATGGCATTTCAACCACAAAAACCAATTCCACCGAGTAACGTTAAACAAATAACTAAATCAGTAGAGCCTAAACAACAAACAAGTACTGAATCGGAATCTGAACAAGAATCTCAGGCCATCGCTCCTAAAGATATTAAAACTTTAAGTACGGATGAATGGAATGAGATGTTAGAAAAAATGTCTCTAACAGGGCTAACCAAAGAGTTTGCTTCACATTGCGTATTAGAAAATTGTACTGATAGTCGTATTGATTTATTAGTGTCATCTGAACAAGAACATTTATTAAAATCAAATCAATCTCAGAAATTAGAGCAATCGGTTAAAAAATTATTAGGCGAACATATTAAATTAAATATAACTGTACAAGATGTTATGACAGAAACACCGGCACAACAAAAACAACGTGAAAACAATGAAGCTTTAGCTTCAGCAAAAGTATCGATTGCAAATGATCCTAATGTCAGCGCTTTACAAGATGCCTTTGGCATACAAGTTGATGAAAGTACGATTAAACCAGTTTAAAGATATTAAATTTATTGAGGTAACATTATGAAAGGCGGACTTGGTAATATTATGAAGCAAGCGCAAAAAATGCAGGAAAATATGCAGAAGGCGCAAGCAGAATTAGAAAGCATTGAAGTCACTGGTGAATCTGGTGCAGGCTTAGTTAAAGTCACTATGACCTGTAAGCACGATGTTAAACGAGTAGAAATTGATCCGAGTATTGTTAATGATGATAAAGAAATGCTGGAAGATTTAATCGCAGCTGCCGTGAATGATGCTAACCGACGCGTTGATACTGAAACACAGGAAAAAATGTCTGGTTTAGCAGGTGGTATGGGTTTGCCTCCAGGCATGAAGTTACCGTTCTAATATACAAAGTCCAGTCTGATAACGTTTTCAAAAATATAAGACAAATTTATAAAAACTATGGCTGATACCCCATTACTAAACGATCTTATTGAGTCGTTATGTTGTATGCCAGGTATTGGCCGTAAATCTGCTCAACGTATTGCTTACCATTTATTACAACGTAACCGTAAAGGCGCAATTAAGTTAGGTGGAATTTTACAAGAAGCCATGGAAAATATTGGGCATTGTAAAAATTGCCGCACCTTTAGTGAAAATGATCTATGTGATTATTGTTCCAGTCCAAAACGTGACCGTTCTTTGTTATGTGTCGTTGAAAGCCCTGCGGATGTCTACGCGATTGAAGATGCGCATTATCGTGGGTTGTATTTTGTATTGATGGGACATTTATCACCTTTAGATGGAATAGGACCAGAAGATCTTGGGTTAAATCAATTAAACTCAATCGTAGAGCAGGGTGGGGTTGACGAAGTGATACTAGCAACGAGTGCGACGGTTGAAGGTGAAGCAACAGCGCATTTTATTAGTGAAATGGTGCGAAAGTATAATGTTAAAGTAACACGCCTAGCGCATGGTATTCCAATGGGTGGAGAGCTTGAGTATATTGATAGTAATACTGTATCAAGGGCTTTAGCTGGTAGAACGCTTGTAGATTAGTCTGAGATAACGGAATTAAATTTTACTATCACTGAGTAGATGGTAATGATCTTTTTTAATATTGTTCAACTCATTCAAAACGTCATCGAGCGGCATACCAATAATTAATAAAAGTTGTGTCACTAACATCAAACTGGTTTCTAAATCCTCAGGTACTACTTCGGTAGCACCAGCATCGATTAATATTTCCATTTCTTCCTGATTATAGGCTCTTGATATAATCGGTATTTCATAATTAGTTTGTCTAAGAGCGGTTACGATATTTTTACTACGCTCTATATCATTAAATGTAATTAGTACTGCCGCTGCATTGCTTAAACCGAGCGATTCAAGAATTCGAATATCTGAAGCATCTCCGAAGTAAATTTCTTGGTTATTTTTTCTAGTAGCATTAATAACTTTTGAGTCGTTATCAATTGCAACAGTTTTAATATGTTGTTGTTCTAAAACTTTTTGAATACGTTGCCCAGTTCTGCCATACCCGCACAAAATAATATGCTTTGTTCGCTCTTCATTAACTATTTCAACCTCATTATCGATAACGTCATTATCATTTGGCTTTAATAAACGATTCGTTAGTGATTCACTGTACCGAATAAATAAAGGTGCTAAAGCCATCGATAGAATAATCGCCGCTAATACAGGTTGTATTTCTTCATGATTAATTAAGCCAGTTGATAATGATAAACTAAGTAACGCAATACCAAATTCACCACCTTGACCTAAGACAATTCCAGACTTTACAGCTGTTGCATTCGAGTAATTTGCAAATCGAGTTAGAAAACCGATAAATATACCTTTACCTAACATAAGCCCAACTAATAATAACCCGACCCAATACCAACTATTAATAACAGCAAATATATTTAATTGCATACCTACCGTTATAAAAAACAAACCCATTAATACATCTCGAAATGGCCTTATTTCAGTTTCTATTTGATGCCTGTATTCAGTTTCACCAAGCATCATGCCAGCAATAAAAGCACCTAGTGCTAAAGATAAGCCCATTAAATAAGTTAACCAAGCAGCCAGTAAAGCAATAAGCAATACAGTTAAAGTAAATAATTCTTGTGAACGTAAGTTAGCTACTTCATGAAATATCGGTCGCAATAACCAACGTCCTATGCCCAATAAAATCAGTAACGCAATCACTCCTTTACCTAATGCCATTATCAAAAGCATATTCATGTTTTCAGTGTTATCAGAAGCAAATACAGGGATCATGACAAGAAAAGGGATCGCTGCTATATCTTGAAACAATAAAATACTTAATGCGACTCTTCCATGAGGTTTGTTAAGTTCTAACTGTTCGCCTAATTGTTTGAGCACAATGGCTGTTGATGATAAAGCGAGAGCACCACCAATAATCAATGCTGCTTCCCATTTGATACCAATCCATATTGCTATCAACATACCTGATATTGTCCCTATTAATACTTGAGTTCCTCCTAAACCAAATAATGCATTACGCATGCGTAGGAATTTTGTAAATGAGAATTCTAGACCAATAGTAAACAGTAAAAAAACAACACCGATTTCACCCAGTAAATGTGTTGTTTCATTAGATTGCATCCAACCTAATAAATAAGGTCCAGCAATAATACCTACGAATAGGTAACCTAATATAGCGGGGAGATTAAAACGTCGAAATAGAATGACCGCGCAAACGGCTAATGAAAATAAAATGACAGTATCTTGAATGAGATGTGTATGCATTTATGTGATAGTAATTGTTTAAATTATTAATTTATATGATCAATATCAAATATATGTGATTTATAGCAATCAACATTATTTAATGCTGAGTAATCTCTTTTTCATCTTGTGTAAATAATGATTGTAATTCTTTGCGGTTTTGTTCACTGACATCAATTAATTGTTGCATATCCATTTTTTCTTCAATTGCCTTATTTAGAATTGCGAAATCATGAGCAGAGAATACCTGAGCCATATTTTCTGCTTCTGCAGCTGAAAAACCATATTCCTGTAACACCATTTGCGCTGCTTCAAGGCTGCCTGCAAATACTTCTCTTACATAGTTTGTGACGCCTAATTCAGCGTACTTCATTGCGGATAAACGATTATGTGCTCTAGCGATAATATTAATGTGTGGATAATTTTCACGTACTAGTTTTGTGATTTTTAAACCGTCCTCATCGCTATCCACACTGATTAGAATCACTTTAGCATGCTCTATCCCAGCGGTTTTTAATAAGTCTAAACGACAGGCATCACCATAAAAGATTTTACTGCCAAATTTTTTCACAAATTCGATATGTTCAGCATCCTTATCCAAAGCGGTAAAAGGAATATGATTCGCGCTTAAAATTCTCGCAGTAATTTGTCCGAAGCGACCAAACCCAGCGATAATAATTTGAGGTTCATCTGTATCACGACTGGTGTCATAGACTGGAGGACAATTACGACTGCTAAAAAGAATACTTTGTAAAATAACCAATGGCGATGTTAATGCCATTGATATACCAACTATCAATGTAACTTCATTAGCAAGGTCTATATTAAATATGCCATTTGATGCAGCGTGGCTCATCACAACGAAAGCAAACTCACCGCCTTGTGACAACATTAAACCAATTCGAATTGAATCGATATTTGTTTGCTTATTGAGACGCAAAATGCCATAGATGATCAGTAATTTTATAAGCACTAATATAAGGGACGCACTCAGAATAAAAATAGGTTTTGCAACGAGAAGACTTAAATCGAGATGCATACCGATCGCGATAAAAAATAAACCTAACAATAAACCTTTAAACGGTTCGATTTCGGTTTCTAATTGATGTCGAAAACTTGAGTTGGCTAACAGTATACCTGCAACAAATGCCCCCATACCCATTGATAGCTCAGCTTCTTGCATACCGACTGCAGTTGCAATGACGATTAATAATGCAGCGGCAGTCATGATTTCATTACTGCCGTAGCGTGAGATAAGACGTAAAAAAGGATTCAGTAAATACCGCCCGATTATTAATACGGAAATAATAATAGCAAGGCTTAACCACCAAACAGGCGCTGCGCCATGTTCATCAACTGCAAAGCTGTCAACGAGTAATAAGATAGGTATCACTGCTAAGTCTTGCATTAATAAAATGGCAAAACCTTTTTGTCCTGGAGGGCTGCGTAATATGTTTTGTTCTGTCATCAATTGAATGGCAAACGCGGTTGATGATAAGGCAAGGGCTAACCCTATGATGATGGATGTTATATATGAAAACGCTAAGAAATATTTCAGAAGAAGTGCAATCACTACAGCAGTAATAAGTAATTGCCCACCACCAGTTAAAACAATTTGATTCCGCAAACGCCAAAGTTTATTGGGTTCAAGTTCTAAACCAATAATAAACAATAGCAATACCACACCGAGTTCAGCAAAGTGCAAGATGGTATCTGGGTCGTCCACCCAATTCATAACAGATGGTCCGATAACCAAGCCAGCGACCAGGTAACCTAGAA
Source organism: Gammaproteobacteria bacterium (assembly GCA_965243205.1). Taxonomy (GTDB): domain Bacteria; phylum Pseudomonadota; class Gammaproteobacteria; order Eutrophobiales; family Eutrophobiaceae; genus CBDEUK01. Next base: position 213,264 of record CBDEUK010000001.1, on the reverse strand, counting down.
TAGCTCCCAGTTTTAATTTTTTAAAAATAGGGACTGCTACGACTGCAGCAGAGAGAAAAACCATAGAAGAACTTAAGGTACTCATTGAGCCTTCCATCTAATGGGGTTGAAGATAGGGTTAGTTTATCTTAATTGACTGTCTTTACTACCACGTCGATTAAACAGTTTTAATGATTTTTCTTCTTCATCTAATTCAGACTGACATTCAACACACAAACGCACGCCAGGAACCGCTTCACGACGAGCTTGAGGGATTTCCTCTTCACATTCTTCGCAATGCGTTAAGCTTTCGCCTTTAGGTAATTGAGCCTTGGCTTCTTTAATCGCATCTTTAATTGATGCGTCTATTTGATCTTGAACCGCCCCATCACGGGACCAACCACCGGCCATGTATTGTCATCCATACTTTAGTATTGAGTTCTATATAGTAATTAATAATCGATATTTATGTGAAATTTTTAAATTAAGAAAAATAATTATTACGAGAAATTTTTTAAACTATTGATACATAAGGAAAAATATTTTAATTTCTTCTTTTCTAATTGGTAATAAGAATCAAATACTGATTGATAATTGTTCTTAATTAGAATAATCTTCAGCTCCCATTATTGGTATAAAAATATAGATGGATTCGAAGCAATGAAAAAAACTCAAAATATATTAATTATCACTCTTACTGCGGGAGTTACATTCTCAACTACTAATGTACTCGCCGAAGAAGCGGTGATACAAGCTGATGAAATTATTGTTACAGGTGAGAAACAAGGGTATCAGACTGTTAAAAGTGCTGGTCTTAAAACAGATGTGCCGTTGCTTGATACACCTCAAAGTGTATCAGTGATTACCGAAGAACAAATTCAAGACCAAGCGATTCAAGATATTTCTGACATCACTCGTTACACACCTGGCCTTAGTATCAGCCAAGGTGAAGGCCATCGCGATGCTATCGTTATCCGCGGCCTACGTAGTACAGCGGATTTCTTTGTAGATGGTGTCCGTGATGATGTTCAGTATTTTCGTCCATTATATAACCTTGATCGTGTCGAAGTTCACAAAGGCCCTAACGCAATGATCTTTGGTCGTGGTAGTGGTGCAGGTAATATCAATCGTGTTACTAAAACACCTATATTGAATGACCGTTTTGCTAGCATTAATTCAACAGGTGATACTTTCGGTGCTTATCAATTTACCGCAGATGGTAATACTTATATTAGTGATAACGCCGCAATTCGTGTGAACATGTTAGCAGAAGGTTTTGAAAATCATCGTGATTTTTTTGATGGAGAGCGTTATGCGTTTAACCCGACTATTGCTGCCAAATTAGGTAAAAATACCCGTGCTCAATTTTCATATGAATATATAGACGATGATAGAGTAGTCGACCGTGGTATTCCTTCTTTTAATGGCGAACCTGCCCCAGGTTTTTATGAGACATTTTTTGGTTCACCAAGTGCGAATTACACTACTTTAGAAGCGCACATTCTAAGAGGTCGTATATTTCATGATTTCAATGAAAATCATCAAGTAAATGCAACGATTCAATATTCTGATTTTGATAAGATATATCAAAATCTTTTTGCTAATAATCCTTTTGACTTTGCAAATAATCAAGTTGAGTTAAGTGGTTATAGAGATACTACAGAAAGAGAAAATTTTATTGCCCAAATAAACTTTCTTTCAAATGTTGAAACTGCTGGCATGAAACATCAATTGTTATATGGTTTTGAATATGCTGATCAAGAAACACAAAATGCACGAAATAACGTTGATTTTGGTGGTGGTGCTGCAACTTCAACTTTTATATTCTCAGATCCATTAAGTATTCCTGGGTTTAGTTTTCCAAATGTAAATCGTAACAGAGACTCAGATCTCACAGTTGCTTCTTTATATATTCAAGATCAAATAACCGTTACTGATTATTTTCAAATCATTGCAGGTGCGCGCTATGATCAATTTGATCTAAATGTAAATGATATTGCTGCAAATTTGGAAATAGGTCGAATTGATAAAAAGTTGTCACCGCGACTAGGATTTATTTTTAAACCACAAGAAGATGTTTCTATCTATGCTAGTTACAGTGAATCATTTTTACCACGTTCTGGCGAACAATTTCTTACTTTAAGTACGACTAATGCTAACTTGGCGCCTCAGGTATTTGAAAATTATGAGTTTGGTGTTAAGTGGGATATTTTAAATGCGTTAAGTTTTACATCATCCATTTTTCGTTTGAATCTTGATAATGATACAACTGTCGATCCAAGCGATGCTACCAGTAACATACGTATCAGTAGCCAAATCGAAGGTTTGGAATTGCAATTAGTTGGGCAAGTAACACCACAATGGCAAATCAATGCGGGTTATAGTTATTTAGATGCTAAAGAAAATGGTCGATTGATTGGTGGCGTTGAGCAGAATCGTACCTTAAGAGAAGTACCTCAAAATATGTTCTCTATTTGGAACCGTTATGATTTTACTAGTAGCTTTGGTTTAGGTTTAGGTTTGATTTATCAAGATGAGCAATTTACTGAAATTGATAATGATACAGTCTTACCATCGTTTACTAGAGTAGATGCCGCGGCATATTACACAGTGACTGATAACATTAGATTACAATTAAATATTGAAAACTTATTTGATGAAGAATATTTCCCTGCATCACATAATGATGACAACATTAGTACTGGTGAGCCGATTAATGGTAGATTGTCTCTTAGAATCGATTTCTAAGGAATTAATATTAAATAAATTTGTTCTAGCTGACTGTTTTAAAGGTCAGCTAGAATGACATAGATGTATTTCATTACGCACCGAGCAATGGTAAATGTTTTACTTTATGATAATTTAGCGCAATCGATATACAGTGTTTTAACTCATTTTTAGAAATTTTATCTTTGTTGCTAAATACTATTGCACGATTACCTTCAAATTTAAATTCTTCTTTATATAATTCTTTAAATGTAGCAATTAGCTTTGTTTGGCAGTGAAAATACATTGCATATTGATCTGGCTTTGAATCCTTCCAGTCCATTCTAATGGTACTGCCATTTTTTGTAATATAACTTGGCTCACCCCATTTAAGAGTTTCTTCTAGTATATCCAAGCTTTCAATTTCTTTTGCTGTTTGTATAACAAGCGCTCTTAACGAATACATTTTTTTTCGAATAAAATTTGGGTAGTTTTCGAATTTTATTATTACATCTGGGTTTTCAGAGAATCGCATATACTAACAAATTATTAATTATTCCATTCCAAAATGTGCGAATACTTCAGCGCCTGTCATATTCTGAGTTTCATTTGAAAAGCTGTAATAATCAGGTTTTTCATCAATGAAAATTTGATGGCTGAAATGGTAACTTGATTCAATATCCAATAAACCAGTAGGAAGGTGATATTGATTATTGGGTTTTAAATAATAAAAAAGATGTGTGCCGCAGGTTTCACAAAATCCTCGTTCTGCCCATTCTGACGATTGATATCGTTTTACTGATGATTCATCAGAAATTTTCAATGAATCACCACAGTCAATAGCCAACATCGGACCACCAGACCATGTTCTACACATATTGCAATGACAAGCACCCGTCTCAGTATTTGAAACTTCAACTTCCAGTTCAATGGAACCACATAGACATTTTCCACTAGCTTTCATAACTAATTCTCCAACAATGATATTTTAAAGGTTGATTAGGGCTAATGCGATTTAGGTTTATCAATAGCATGCTTAATAACTTTTTTAAGTTCTGTTATTGGTATCTTATCGTTATTCCTAAAGTTGATGCAGCCTTTACCGGTTTTTATATTAGGGTATTTTTCTTTAAATGGTTCAATATGTTCTGCACTGCATGTATAGAATGAAATATAGCTTTTTTGATTTGCGAGAGCTATCCAACCTTCTTTGTATCGATAAGTTGGCATTTTATATAGCATATTAATTTCGATATTTGGGAATACAGAAATAATAGCTTCGTGAATTGATAAAAAACGTTCAGTACGCTCAGCCGGTATGTTATTTATGTATTCAAGTACTTCTTTGTTCATATGTTAGCTCTAACGGCCGGCTGGCATAGCTTGTTATAAAACAAAAGTTATAACACCAAGAATAATTACGGCAATAACAAAAAATAAAATTAGAATTGTTTTATTTTTCCTTGGTTCATGACCTTTTGAGAGATCAAATTCTTCTAAGCTCATCTCTCCACACATTATCTTTAGTGCTTCATCTGCAGTCATTTCTTCATGTTGAGAATCAGTGCACCTAATGAAGCCGGAATCACCAAAGAAACAAGAATATATGTCACCAGAAAGGATAGTGTTGACAGTTGGTGGGCAATCATCTTCCCCTACGGGTGTGGATAACGTAGATAAATGTTGAAGAATTTTAAGTAATTCTGGCTTCGAAACATCGCCACGTTCAATAGGCTCATATAACCCTGTAGCAGTTTTATAGTCTTGTGATAGTCCTTGTGTTTCAATTTTTGGCATATTTTACTCAGGGTTATAACGTTAGAAGATTATTTGCTTCGTAATAATTCATTATATGCATGTTGAATACAACCACTTACCATGGATGGACGTTGAACATTGTCTTGACAATTTTGGCTATTCTTAAGTAGATAAGGGCGAGCAATTTTCATAGACACACCGTTTCGAGAAGCTAGGCATGTATAATTGAAAGTATGCAAAAAGGTCTCGGGTTTAAGATTCGGGTAATCAAAAACCGTTTGTGCTATTACAGCTATATGTGGATGTAAACTTTTAGGTGTATCTGGATTATCTATAATATATTGATTAAAAGTATTTTCTGGAGAAACATTCTTCTCTCTAATTTGAGCGATGTCTTCTGCGACAATACCTAGACCATGACACCCACTTAGATCCTTTTGGGGAAGCACTTTCACAGTCTTGCTGTTACATCCAAAAACAAACAAAGTAATTAAGATTAAGAAAATTATTTTCATTGAATACCTTCTAACGGTTGGCTGGAATGATTTGTTATGTTTATTATAATTTGGATTCATTTCTACTTATTAGCCCCCAAAGTTCCTCTCCATTATCGCCTTCAAAACGAACCGCTCCTGCTCTAACAAGTATTTTTCTTAACTCATCTTCTTTGAAACCACCCAAACGTTTTTGAATGGTTTCAAATGATCGTTGTTCCCATTGTTTATTACTTAGTAAATCTTTAGCGACTTTCTCAGCCATGAATTCTGTTTTAAGTTCTTTTTTTAATCGTTCTTCTTGAACCCGAAATGTGATATAGCCTGTTAAAGCTGCAACTATCACTGCTGTAACAAATTCCCACATTACATTCTCCTAATAAACATAACGCTTAGCATCAGTAGCACAATTCTGCATGCGCTTGTTAGCTCTCGTCACTTTCTCTTTCTCCCTCATGGTTATCATCAATCGTGGGAGAACTTAGCCCTTCTTCAAGTTGAATCCTTCTAGCTCGCCGCAATACTTGTTTACCTAACTTAGTAAGACTCCAATAATTATCTTTATCATGAACGGAATGCTTTTTACTTGATGGCTCAATAACATCTAGAGCAACAAAGTCCGCCAAGAGTGACTCGACAATATTTTTCCCAATTGGATAGTAGTTATAATACCCAGTACCCACGAGTTTTAACGCAATATTTTTACCAATTTCTTCTGACGTGTTTTCGTTTAATAGATTTGGTGCAATTGACAGAAAAACTATTAGCAAATCTGTGTCGTAGAATTCTGCATCATCCCAACTAGATGTCTCTCTGCACCTAATATTTCGAACATTAGCGCTCATAATATTCACGACTTCTCGAGCGGCATCTGACTGCTCTTCCTGTTTATTTTTCAAAATTTGTAGTTCTTCCCGTAAAGAAGAGTTTTCATGGCTTAAACGTGTCAACTCCTTTGTGACTTCGTTTCCTATCGCTTCACTTGCTCGGGTCCAACCAATTCTTGGGTTTGTATTCATTGCTTTAACTAAAGATATAGAAACCTTTCCATGCAGATCATCTTTAGAAAACCAGAATTGCACCAGTTTGCCTTTGACCTTTTCTTTAAACTGTTCCAGTTTTCTCTTTTTTTTCTGAGAGCCGTCGATGAACTTTTTAGGCCACGAAGCCTCATCGTCAATAATAAAACCCAAAGTAGGAACGCCCAAAGTTACAGCGTAGTCATATTCCTTTTCAGTGTAGCTGATTCCTTCATCAGTCTCGGAGCCGTAGCGGTGGCCGATAATTACGATATAATAATCAGTTTCTTTAATCTGCCTGGAAATTAACTGCCATTGTTCTTCATCAGCTGCGCTGAACATTTCCATCCCAACAGGTATGTGGCCCATCTCGAGAACGGCTTTAATAGCTTGGTCTCTCTCATCCTTTAGATCTTCGTATGTAGAGCTAATAAAGATTTGGAATTTCTTATCCATTGATTAATTTTCCATGGTTATGTAGAGAGCTAACTATAATTAGACATCAATGTGATATGTTGTTATAACGCATCATATTTGTTAAATTACATGTCATCGCATAAATGGCTATCATCGTTTTCATTCACTTCTGGAATTGAAGGCATAAACGATTCCATCTGGCCCATCATACCTTGCATCATCTCTCCACATTTTTTCATTTCTTGTAAAGCAGGATCGTTATTCATTTCCATGCCATATTTGATTGCGGTTTTTTCAGCTTCATCACGTTTGCCTGCAGTACAAAGCGCTTTGATTTCTGATTCCATTTGTTTGCCTTTGGTTTCTAGCTCTTTGAATTTGGATTGATCAATTTTTTCAAAACAGGCTTGCGCGGCTTGAGCTTGTTGCATCATTTGTTGCATTTGTTCTTCGCTCATACCTGGACCAGCGATGCATAAAGTTGTAAATAATGTTAAGAAAGTAGTGAGTAAAAATTTCATAAAGCTTCTCCAATTAAATATTTAATGTTTTTCAATTTTAAAGACTTGATCTGATGGTAAACGTACCAGGGTGATATCAATAATTGTTGTACGAAAGTTTTGTAAAATATGGCAGATATCTTCCGAGCTTAAACCGATATTCAATGGCACATATGAAATTTCGTTTGAATCAGGTTCATAGGCTGTGATTTCAAAGTCAATTGGAGCGATGTTACAAATTTTATCATTCCAACGTTTGTTCTTAAATTGTACTGTGCGTAAGTAGAAGGTGAGAGTACCAGGATATTTGTTATTATTATGTTTATCTTCAATCATCCATTCTAAACGATATTGTTCTTGGTTTTTATCTGGGTAAGAGTGAAATGTAATATCGTGATGAGGCACTGAGTTACCAAATTGATCACGAATGCGAAAAATTAATTGGGTATGTGCTTCGTATTGACGTTGTTTGTTCCAACCAGAAAGGATGCTGCGTTTAGATTCTTTTACTCGATTGAGCGTTTTTTCAGTGACAGTATGAAATCGTTCGCATGTTTTTTTATAGGCTTCTAACTTATACGGTGTTTTTAATGCCGCTTTGATATGTGGTATCACTCTGCGGCGATTTTTTTCACCATCAACAATGCCTATGTCATCTCCAAAATGCGCTGTCTTATGTAATATCGCAAATGGTACTTCAGGTCTGGTCGTGCATAAGTTATCTAATGAATATTCATAGTAAGGATCGTAAATCGCTTCCGCTTCTTCACGTTTGGCTAAACGGTTTTTAATTTGATTAGCAGATAAATTAAAGGCCAATGGGGTTGGCGTAACTGGAATGTAATTAAAATTTAAATTACATGAGCTGGTACGTACCGTATTATCGGAAGAATCTTCTTTGACATAACGAATAGGGATGATTTCTAAAACATTCTTTAATAAACCAGAATAGATTTGCGAGCCGATCATACAAAACTCTTGCACTTGATAATCTTCATACATGCGAGTGCCAACTTGTAAAAAGTGTTTATGCAAATCAATGGTTTTCCAAGAGCCAAATTCAATTCGTTTAACACTTGTATGCCTGGTTCAGTCCCCATAAAAATAAATCGACCCCAGCGAGCCAATTGACCTTTACCTATATGTGCTAGGCCACTCCCAAAATTTGCTCCTGCTAAGTGGATGAGATTTTTAATTGGCGAAGGTTTAGGGCTAAATTCCTTAATCCAATTACGAACGATCAATGCCCCAGTGCTATGAATGATGATGTGAAAGCCTGATTCCAATAAATGTGGGTATTCTTGTTTTAGTGCACGATCCATTGCGAAGCTAATATCGTTAATGCTGATACCATCTTCTAATGAAATCCAACGGCTTAAATCCAGCTCTTCAATTTTATCCGTTTTAAGTTCCTCTTTAAGCAGTTTGGGAAGGTTTCCATAGATCTGTTTAGCCGATTTTCCCTTGCCTTCTGAGCTATATCCATGAACCAATAGGATGGGTTCCATTCAAAGACTCCATAGTGTGATTTCTGCATTATTAAACCATTATTTTATGTCATAAAAAATCATTTTTCTTGGTGGAGTGGGGGCTGAGAAACTGTTATGCTGCACAGCAATGTCGTCTGTTTTTATACTAAAATGAAAAAAATATTTCCTGCAATTCCTCTGTTCTTTTTGAGCATTATTTTTCCGGTAAATTTAGCAATCGCTGATGATGAAAAAGCTGAAAATCCTCAGCAAAATCAGCCGCCTAAGATGCCAGTGAATGTCATTGAAATTCATGCTGAACCCATGCGTTTATGGAATGAATTTTCTGGTAGATTGGCTGCGGTCGATAGCGTTGAAATCAAACCTCGGGTCACAGGAGAGCTAACCAAAATTTATTTCGAAGATGGCGATATCGTGAATAAAGGTGACTTATTATTCGAAATTGATTCTCGGCCTTTCAAAGCTGAAGTAGCGCGGATTAAAGGCCAATTAGCATCGGCTAATTCACAAGCGAATTTAGCCAAAACCGAATTGGCGCGTATTGAAAACCTTTATAAAGATAAGGTAGTTCCGAAACGCGATTTGGATAATGCCAAAAATGATTATCAAGTGGCTTTGGCGAATATCCAAACCAGTAAAGCTCAATTACAGAGGGCTGAGTTGGATATTGAATATGCGAATATTCATTCACCTATTAATGGTCGCATCAGTCGTGCTGAATTTACCGAAGGTAATTTAATTGAAACGATGATGGGAGCACCTGTACTAACAATGATCGTTGCAACGGATACATTGTATGCAGAGTTTGATGTCGATGAGCAAACTTACATTAATCTTTCAAGACAATCCGCTGAAGAAAAAAGCATGCCCGTTGAAATGACGTTAGCGAGTGATAACAGTGTTACTTATGAAGGTCACATTCATTCATTTGATAATCAAATTAATTCATCAACAGGAACAATTCGTGCGCGGGCTATTTTACAAAATAATGACGGAATTTTGTTACCAGGGATGTTTGTTAAAATACGCATTGGTACGGTGAATAAAAACAATATGATTTTAGTAACCGAACGCGCTATTGGTACTGACCAAGATAAAAAATTTATTTATACCTTAGACGATAAAAATCAGATCCAATATCAAGAGGTTAAAATCGGCAATCGTATTGCGGGTAAACGCATTATTGAAACGGATTTAGCTGAAGGTACAAAAGTCGTCATTAATAATATTCAAATGGTCAGGCCTGGTATGGCAGTTGAACCGACCGTTGTAAATTCTAAATAAGATCATTTTATGAATATTTCTGGTTTTTTTATTGATCGACCGATCTTCGCTGGTGTTTTATCGATATTAATTTTTTTAGCAGGATTAATATCGATCTTTAATTTGCCTGTTTCAGAGTATCCTGAAGTTGTCCCGCCATCTATCATGGTGCGTGCTTCTTTTCCTGGCGCCAATCCTAAAGTACTTGCAGAAACCATAGCTGCTCCGATTGAAGAACAGATTAACGGCGTGGAAAACATGTTGTATATGTCATCGCAATCAACAGCCGATGGCTTAACAACGATTACGGTCACATTTGAAATTGGCACGGATCCGAATTTAGCGCTTACATTAGTTCGTAACCGAGTTGAACAAGCAGCTCCACGTTTACCTGATATCACAAGGCAATTAGGTGTTACCACAGTTAAGAGTTCTTCTGATTTAACTATGGTTGTGCATTTAAAATCACCGAATGATCGTTATGACATGTTATACCTGCGCAATTACGGTGTGTTAAATGTTAAAGACGAATTAGCACGTATTGAAGGTATTGGTGAGGTTTTATTATTTGGTGCGGGTGATTATGCCATGCGGGTTTGGTTGAACCCTGAAAAGATTGCTGAACTCGGTTTAACAGCCAACCAAATCATTCAATCAGTACAAGAACAAAATATATCAGCATCTGCTGGTGTGATAGGTGGCCCTCCATACGATGCGCAAATCGAAACGCAATTGCCGATTAACATTAAAGGGCGTTTTGAATCACCAGAAGAATTTGAAGAGATTATTATTAAAGCGGGTGACAATGGTGAAATTACCCAATTAAAAGACGTAGCTCGAATAGAGATGGGTGCATCTGAATATGCATTGCGTTCTTTGCTTGATAATCAAAATGCGGTTGCGATTCCTATCTTTAAATCTTCCGATGCGAATGCCTTACAAATTTCTCATGACGTTCGAAAACGTATGGAGGAATTAAAACAAAATTTTCCAGAAGGCATTGATTACAGCATTGTTTATGACCCTACAGTATTTGTTAAAGAATCGATTGAGTCGGTTGTCCATACTTTATTAGAAGCAGTAGGTTTGGTTGTACTCGTGGTGATTGTATTTTTACAAACCTGGCGTGCTTCGATTATTCCATTAATGGCTGTACCTGTTTCAATCGTTGGGACATTTTCTATCATGTTATTAATGGGTTTTTCCATTAATGTTTTATCTTTGTTTGGTTTAATCCTTGCGATTGGTATCGTTGTTGATGATGCCATTATTGTCGTTGAGAATGTGCAAAGAAATATCAGTGATGGTTTATCACCACGTGATGCTAGTTTTCAAGCCATGCGTGAAGTCACAGGGCCTATTATTGCAACAACATTAGTATTAGTTGCTGTGTTTGTTCCGATTGCTTTTATTAGCGGTTTAACAGGCCAGTTCTATCGACAATTCGCATTAACGATTGCCATCTCTACTGTTATTTCTTCTATTAACTCTTTAACATTGAGTCCAGCGCTTTCAAGATTGCTATTACGACCTAAGGAAGAAACCAACGATTGGTTAACTATTTTAATGAATGCATTAATAGGATGGTTCTTTAAAATATTTAACTGGGTATATAAAGGTTGCGCAGCCGTTTATTCATTTATTGTTAAACATATTGTTCATCATAAATTTGTTGCCATATTGATCTACTGTTCGTTGATGTTTGTAACGTATCAGTTATTTACATCAATACCTGCTGGTTTTATTCCAATGCAGGATAAACAATATCTTATTGGTTTTACACAACTACCAGATGGCGCGACCTTGGAACGAACCGAATCGGTAGTTCGAGAAATTTCTGAGATCGCGATGGAAGAACCTGGGATACGAAATGCCGTGGGTTTCCCTGGTTTGTCAATTGCTGGTTTTATTAATAGTTCTAGCGCAGGCACAGTGTTTTTTCCATTAACAGATTTTCATGAGCGTACGGATCCATCGTTATCAGGGTTTGCAATAGCGGGTAAGTTGCAACAAAAGTTTATGCAGATCGATGATGCGTTCGTTGCTGTGTTTCCACCGCCAGCAGTATTAGGTTTAGGTACAGTAGGTGGTTTTAAATTACAGATCGAAGATCGAACTGATCAAGGTTATGAGGCTTTGAATGCCGTACTTGGTCAAGTAATGGGTAAAGCCTATCAAACACCTGAACTTACGTCAGTATTTTCCAGTTTTAAAATCAATGTTCCTCAGTTGTATGCTGATTTAGATCGAGTGCGCGCGAAGCAATTAGGTTTAAATATCAATGATATTTTTTCTACCATGCAAGTTTATTTGGGATCTTTATACATCAATGATTTTAATCAATTTGGTAGAACTTATAGAGTCATTGCTCAAGCCGATAAACAGTTTCGATCAAAACCTGAAGATATTACAAAACTTAAAGTTGCAAATAATAACGGTGAAATGGTTCCACTAGGAGCTGTGTTGAAAGTGTATGAAAGTTATGGGCCTGAAAATGCTCAACGTTATAATGGCTATAGGGCTGCAGATCTGAATGGCTCGCCTGCGCCAGGTTATTCAAGTGGTCAAGCTCAAGCAGCGATTGTAAAAATATTGGAAGAAACCTTACCGCCCGGTATGGATTACGAATGGACTGAATTAACGTATCAACAAATTCTTGCGGGTAATAGTGCGATCTATATTTTTCCTTTATGTATCTTCTTAGTCTTTTTAGTTTTAGCGGCGCAATATGAAAGTTTAACCTTACCTTTAGCTATTATTTTAATTGTACCGATGAGTACATTGTCTGCATTAGTTGGTGTTTGGCTTACTAATCAAGGGATGGTTATCGGTTTAGTATCAATGCTAGGCGTGTGGTTAACACCGGGCAATATTAATATCTTTACACAAATCAGTTTGTTTGTATTAGCTGGTTTGGCAACGAAGAATGCTATTTTAATTGTAGAGTTTGCCCGCGAATTAGAACAAAAAGGTCGGGGCATTGTTGAAGCTGCTGTAGAAGCGAGTCAGCTACGATTACGTCCTATTTTAATGACATCCATAGCGTTTATTATGGGTGTCTTGCCAATGGCTATTTCAACGGGTGCTGGTGCTGAAATGCGTAATACTATGGGGATTGCAGTGTTCTCCGGCATGATTGGTGTAACGATATTTGGATTATTACTGACTCCTGTTTTCTATATATTAATTCGTAAATTAGTTAAACGATAATAATCAAGCACTGAAAAATGTGAACCGTTTCTATTTTTATTCACGTTAAAAAAAGCTTTTGCAAACTATCACACGTTTTAATCATTAAAATTCACAGTTTCCTAGAGTAATTCATATACTCAGTCGATATAACAATTAAATGCCAAACATTATTAATGGCATAAACATTTACACGGTGTATCGACATGAATATAAAGTCAGTAAAACAATTCAGTTGTATTCTATTCTTACCTTTAATGATGGGACTATCGGGTTGTGCAGGCTTAGCGATGACTGCTGGTGGTGTTGTTGCTCAAGCAGGTGTTGATCATTCTCTAGGTGGTATTGCACAAAAAACTTTCACAGCTTCGATTGATGATGTTCATTCAGCAACATTACAAAGCTTGAGTCTTATGGATATACCCGTTACGGATATTAAAGAAGTCGAGCCAGGATGGCAGATAAAAGGAACCACTGATACCCGTATGATTGATGTCGAGTTAGAAAAAATTACTTCTAATGCAACTCGTATGCAGGTCATTGTTAAAAGACATGATGATGTGTTTTTTAAAGACAGCTCAACAGCGACAGAAATTATTGTGCAGACCGCATATCACATGAACTAAATCTTCAGGTACTAATGCTATGAATAAAACACTCTATCTTAAACAAATATTAACATTCAGTTTATTGTTCACAGGATTAATAACGATACAATCTTCTGTTGCAGATAACTTGATGTATGCAAATCATACGCCTGCCGTAAACATTCAAAAGAATCAAGATCCTTTAAAAAATAATTACAGTGCTGATCCAGTTAAATTTAAACGTTTTAATGAATTATCGAATGGCAATAAAAAAATTGCTCAAGCTTTATTCAATGCGCAGTTTTCTGGACGCAGTCAAAGACCTATTGAAATAGAACTTTCTACAGCTTATTGGAGTTTAGAAAAAATTGCTTCTAAAAATCTAGAGCTTAATAGTTGGGGACATGTTTTTGAACAAATGAAATCAAAACGTTTGATTAAAGAACGGAATTTAGGTCAAGTGATTCGTAATCACAGTGATATGATGCATACCAAAATTTCAGACGATTCTATTAATAAAAAAGTTTTTAATAAAAAAGCTGCGATAGTGATTACCAATGCTAAAGGTGATTACGTGGTTATTAATAGAACAAATTCTAAAGGGCCAGATAGTTTATAAAAGAACATCCTTGTATTTTACTTTCCAGTGGATAGATAGTTAGAAGTTTATTGTTTGCCCATTGGGAATTTAATCAAATTATAAGGGCCAAGTACATCGTCACCACGTGCGACTAGATAAGCGTATAGATTATCTAAATTATCCATAACACGTTTATTGGTTTTATGGGCACGCATCATAGTGCCAGATTTTCCATTTGTAACAATGTTAACGAATTCATCTTTTGAAAGCTTTTGGGTGACACTTTCACCTAGATTTGGGCCAACAGCTCCTTGCCCGCCTTTACCGTGACATGCGCCACAGCCGCCGCCATTGTAGGTTTTCCAACCTTCAATTGCGTTTTCACTAATATTTCCATCTACAATTTCGTATGGTTTTTCAGAAGCTGTATTTTCTTCTGCGTAGATTGAAAACGATAAAGTGGTTAAAAGAATAATACCTATTTTTTTCAACATAACTCATTACCTCCTAATGTCATGTGAAGTCTATCAATATTTTTTATTTTGAAAATGTGACAAATTGTCGCATCAAAATTTTAGAGGTGAATATTGCTTGAAAAGTTTAAAACTGATTCAAATAGATTTTAAAACGTTATAACTGATACTTAAAAAATAAAATTAATGTATTGAGATTCGATATTAAAGTTCCATTAATTTATTAAAAATATTAGTTTTTTTTGCTTACATTCATACAAAGTTTGCTTATACTATTTTCGTACTCTTATTTAGCTAAATAAGAGCAAAATTTTATTGATAAACATACACTTTCTTAGGGGATAATTTATGTCTTTAATAAAAAAAGCTGTTAATACTTTATCTACAGCTGTTATCACAGCAATGATAGTATTTGCTTTACCAATGAGCGCTAATGCTTCAAACACTGGTTATTTAGTTCAAAAAGATGGAACTATGGTAACAAGTGGTAAAGGTGAATGTTGGGCAACTAAAAATGCCGGCAATGTGTCTTTACCAGAGGCGTGTGGTGGTGCTGCTCCCGCTCCCGCTCCAGAACCAATGGCCGCTCCTGCTGATAGTGATGGTGACGGTGTAGTTGATGCAGATGATCAATGTCCAAATACTCCTGCTGGCGCACCTGTTGATTCGACAGGTTGTCCTAAAGATACTGATGGCGATGGCGTTTATGATTATATGGATGAATGTCCTGAAACTCCATTAGGTGATACTGTTGATGCTAAAGGTTGTTCAATCAACTTTACTCTTGCAGGTGATGTATTATTTGATACTGCAAGTGCGAAAATTAAGCCGGAAGCCTATGGTGTATTAGACAACTTATATAATCAATTAACATCTGTGGGCGTTACCCAGTTAAATGTGATTGGTCATGCTGATAGCCGTGGTTCTCAAGCATATAACCAAGGTTTGTCTGAGCGTCGTGCAGAATCTGTACGTCAATACATGATCAATAAAGGTATGAGTCCATCTTCTGTTGTTGCATCTGGTAGTGGTGAGTTATATCCAGTTGGTGATAACAGCACTGAAATTGGTCGACGACTAAATCGTCGTGTTGAGTTTGAAGTTGTTCAGTAATTACTGATAATTCAACAAAGACTAAAAAGGGGCTTTATAGCCCCTTTTTTATTTGTTTAGTAAAAATCATAATTATTTAATTTCAAAAAAATAATAATTCATATTCAAATACTCAGTTACATCATCCACTTCTTCATCAAACCATGTTAAATCATTGGATACTTCACAAAACTGAACTTGAGTACGCAAGTGTTGCAGGTTTTTTACAATACGCTCATCTCGTTGATAAATAGTAGGCTGATGGCAACGTGTACAATTTTCATTATGCAATTGTTCGCCATTTATTATATCGGCAGCAAAGGGCTGTTTAGTGATAGTAAGAAATAACGTATAAATAAAAAGCGTCCCTGCTTTTTTTATTATTTTTGATCCCATTAATTCGAGCATACTGAACTAGCTGGGTTTTGCATTTAGATGTGCAATACGTATCGGTGCTGGTGGATGAGAATCATGAAACGCAGAATACAGTGGATCAGGCGTTAATGTATTTGCATTTTCTTTGTACAAACTCACTAGAGCACTGATCAGATCTGCTGGCTTAGCTTGTTCAGAAGCAAAGTCATCGGCCTCGAATTCGTATTTACGTGTTAATACTTTAATAGATGGCATGATGAACTGTAAAAATACAGGTGAAACAATACTGAACAATAATAAAGCCATATAATTGGAAGGTTGACTAACACCTAAACCTTGATAAAACCAAGCCTGATTAATTAACCAACCAAGTGCAGCAAAACCGACAAATAAAATAACAAACTGTAAGGCCGTTAATTTTTTAACATGGTTACGTTTGAAATGGCCTAGTTCATGAGCTAAAACAGCTTCGATCTCATCATAATTCAAGATTTCAATTAAGGTATCAAAAAATACAATGCGTTTATTACTACCAAAGCCTGCAAAGTAGGCATTACCATGAGTTGATCGTAAAGAACCATCCATGACGAACACACCTTGGCTTTTAAAACCATTACGAGTCAACAGATCCTCGATGCGAGCTTGTAATTCTTTATCCTCAAGTGGTTTAAATTTATTAAAGATAGGGGCAATAAAGGCAGGGTAGGCCCAAGTCATAAATACTAAAAAGCCAACCATAGTGATCCATGCGTATAACCACCAGTTATTACCCATATTTTGCATGATCCATAATACCAATAATAAAATTGGTACGCCTAAAGCCAACATGACTAAGGTGTTTTTTATCATGTCCGAGAAGAAAACACCTAGTGTCATTTTATTGAAACCAAATTTTTCTTCGAGGCTAAAGTTTTGATAGAGCGAAACGGGAATATCGATAATGCTACTAATAAGCATGAAAGCAATAATCACAATGGCCCCAGTCCATAATTCTGATAATCCAAACCGTTGGATTGATTGATCTAAAAATTCTAAGCCGCCGCCTAAAGTCCAGAGCAGTAATACAATTCCACCTAGTAAGATATCAAAACGGGCTAGTACGCCTTTTGCCATAGTATAATCGGCCGCTTTTTGGTGAGATTCCAATGGTATGGTATCGGCAAATGCATTAGGTACAGCCTCTCGATGGGCCTGTACGTGGCTTTTATGGCGAAATAGTAAAAACCATTCTAAAAAAATGCCTGCAACTAATGCGGCAATGAAAATAATACTAAATGTGTTCATAATGTTGGATATCTGCCGTTACTAAATTTAGTTAATTTAAGAGAATCAATTATGTCCCAATCCGCCGATAATCTCATCTGGATCGACCTCGAAATGACGGGGCTGGATACCGATAATGATCTGATCATTGAAATTGCCACTATTATTACCGACCCTCAGCTTGATATCTTAGCAGAAGGCCCAGTGATTGCTATTCACCAAAGCAACGATATTTTGGATGCTATGGATGAATGGAATACCACCCAACATACCAATTCAGGTTTGGTTGATCGGATTAAAAACAGCCAATATACCGTGCAGGATGCAGAGAATAAGACGTTAGAATTTGTACAAAAGTTCGTTACAGAACGAAGTTCACCAATGTGCGGAAATAGCATCTGTCAGGATCGCCGCTTTATGCATCGTTTAATGCCAACGCTTGAAAAATATTTTCATTATCGAAATTTTGATGTGAGCACGGTCAAAGAAGCGGTCAAACGTTGGTATTCCAATGGTCCTGAATTCAAAAAAGAATCTTCGCATTTGGCCATGGATGATATTCGAGATTCGATCAATGAGATGCGATTTTATCGAGAGCATTATTTTGTAAAACCTTAAAATGCATTTATTCATAGATTCATGAATAATCTTCCAAACAATTTATATACTGCTCAACAAGTAAGAGAACTTGACCGCATTGCTATCGAAGAAGAAGGTATAGCAGGATTAATCTTAATGCAACGTGCAGGACATGTTGCGTTTGAATATTTAAAGAAATCTTGGCCATTATCAAAGCGAATAACAGTTGTTTGTGGTTTAGGCAATAATGCTGGCGATGGTTATGTAGTTGCACGTTTAGCTCAACAACAGTCTTATAATGTTTCTGTTATTCAAATTGGTGATGTAGCAAAGCTGAAAGGCGATGCCTTGCAGTGTTATCAGGATTTAATTTCAACAGGGCTAAGTATAAAAAATATTTCTGAGCATAGTTTTGATAATAATGATGTTATTGTTGATGCAATATTTGGAACCGGTTTGGATCGTGATGTCACAGGTGATTTTGCCAAAATTATAGAGATAATTAATGCAACGAATTCACCCGTTTTATCCATTGATATTCCTTCAGGTTTAAATGCTGATACTGGTATGCCAATGGGACTAGCTATTCAAGCTAATAGAACCATCAGCTTTATTGGACTCAAGCAAGGATTATTTACAGGGCAAGGTCGTGATTATTGTGGAGAGAGCGAGTTCGATGACCTTTCCATACCAGATTCTGTTTATAAAAAAATTCCTAAGCCTAATAGTTATCGAATTAATTTTGATACTTTAAAATCACTCATTCCCAAAAGGATTGCGAGTTCACATAAAGGTAGTAACGGCCATGTGCTTGTGATTGGTGGAAACAAAGGTTACGCAGGTGCTGCTAGGATGTGTGCAGAGGCTTCAGCTCGTACAGGAGCTGGTTTGGTTTCAGTTGCAACTAGAGGAGAACATGCAAACACTTTAAATATTGGCCGACCCGAGTTAATGGTTCATAGCGTTGAAAGTTATAAAGAGTTAGGCAGACTTATTAAAAATACATCTGTTATAGCGATAGGCCCTGGTTTAGCGCAAACCGAATGGTCAATAGAATTATTTGCACGGGTGATAGAGGCTAAGCAACCACAAGTCATGGATGCAGATGCCTTAAATTTATTAGTTAAAGAGCCTTATAAAAATAATAACCGTATTATTACGCCTCATCCTGGTGAAGCGGCTCGATTACTAAATTGTTCAACTCAAGAAGTGCAAGCGAATCGGTTTGCAGCTGTGCAAAGATTACAAGAGATATATGGCGGAATCGTTGTGTTAAAAGGTTCTGGCACATTAGTCATGGATACTGCAGGGGACATTTCAGTATGTTCTGATGGAAATCCAGGCATGGCAACAGGCGGTATGGGTGATGTTCTTACAGGTGTTATTGCTGCGTTAGTTGCTCAAGGTTTTGAATTGGATTTAGCTGCTAAGCTTGGTGTGTGTTTACACAGTGCGGCGGCTGATGAAGCCGCGGTATTAGGGGAATGCGGCTTACTTGCCAATGACTTGATGCCATATCTACGATATTTAATAAACAGTTAAGATTATGTTTACAAAACAAATTGCCAGCGTGGAAGAAATGGAACAATTTGCTGCGAGTTTTTCTCCTCATCTACATATAATTAATAAACTTTATTTTGCAGGTGAATTAGGCGCAGGAAAAACCAGTTTCGTACGTGGTTTATTGCAAGCGTTAGGTCATGTAGGGACGGTCAAAAGTCCAACATTTACTTTAGTTGAGCCATATTATTTACAAGATAGAAATTTTTATCACTTTGATCTCTACCGAGTGAATGATCCTGAGGAATTAGAAGCAATAGGTATTAGAGATTACTTTGAAGATTCTGCGATGTGCTTAGTGGAATGGCCTGAAAAGGCCAAAGAATTTCTTGATTGTCCCGATGTCTTAATAAAAATTGATTATTGTGATGAAGCAAGAATCGTTTCGCTGGTTTCGAACTCAGAAAACGGCAAGCTTTTTATTTCAAAACTAGCTTAAAATTTTATTATAAAAGATTTTATTTTTTATAAAAATTTTGATATTAAACAATAATTTAGTTAGACTTTCTAAAGTTAACTTGCAAAAAGTAATTATATAAACTAAATATTTATACTAATTGATTAGAAAATATTTTAAATTCAATGACATGCGACTGATAATCAGCTTAATTTTAGCCGCTGCTAGCCTTGGGCAAGTCAACGCCGAGACGACAGTAAAAAATGTGCGTATCTGGGCTGCTCCAGATAACACTCGTGTTGTGCTCGATGTTTCCAATCCAGTTGAGCACCAAATTACTCAACTATCGAACCCTGAACGTTTAGTCATTGATATTAAAAATACCTCAGAGATTAAAAAACTGAGTCAGCCAAAATCTGAAGATAAACTGATCAAACAAATTCGCAGTGGTACCCGAAACAAGACCGATCAGCGAATCGTTTTGGATTTAAAACAAGCTGCAAAGATTAATAGTTTTCTACTCGAACCGAATAAGCAATATGGTCATCGCTTAGTTATTGATGTCACATCAAAAGCTGATTTGGCATCATCATCAACAGCTAAAGCTAAAACAGCTGCTTCATCTATCAAATCAAAGCAACGTGATGTTATTGTCGCGATTGATGCAGGTCATGGTGGTGATGACCCAGGAGCACGTGGCCCTAGTGGTACCTTTGAAAAAGATGTTGTGTACAGCATTTCTAAACGTTTAGCAGCGTTGATCAACAAAGAAAAAGGTATGAAGGCAGTTTTGATCAGGGAAGGAGATTATTTTATTCGTCTTCGTGATCGAATTGAAAAGGCACGAAAAAATAAAGCAGACTTATTTATCTCCATTCATGCAGACGCATTTAAAGATCCCAAAGTACGTGGTTCTTCGGTATATATCTTATCCAAACGTGGGGCAAGTAGTGAGGCGGCTCGTTGGTTGGCGGAACAAGAAAACCGTTCTGATTTAATCGGTGGTGTTAGTTTGGATGATAAAGATAATGTATTGGCGTCTGTTCTATTGGACCTTTCACAAACAGCTAGTTTGGAAGCCAGTATTGATGTTGCAGACCGTGTACTCTCAGGGTTGAAAGGTTTAGGCAAGGTACATAAGAAACGTGTGCAGTCGGCTGGATTTGCAGTTTTAAAATCCCCTGATATTCCATCTATTTTAATTGAGACTGCTTATATCTCGAACCCATCTGAAGAAAAACGTTTAAAAACGTCTGAATATCAAGGACGCTTAGCAAAATCGATTCTTAAGGGCTTGAAGGATTATTTTTACGATTATCCTCTAGAAGGTACTTATATTGCGAGCGTATCGAAACGTCGTAAACATACGATTGCTAAAGGTGATACACTTTCGGAAATTGCACAGATGTACAGTGTGAGCACACAAAAACTCAAAAAACATAATGGTTTAAAATCTGATCAATTGCGTATTGGTATGGTATTGACCATCCCTGAAGAAATCTAAACCTTTCTATATCATTCGAACTTTGACTCTGCTTTAAGGTATCATCCTATGATGCCTGACGAAACAAATGTTCCACGTATCAAAGTATTGGATCCGCAAGTCTCTAATCAAATAGCTGCAGGAGAAGTTATCGAACGTCCTGCTTCAGTAATTAAAGAACTATTGGAGAATTCCTTAGATGCTGCTGCTACAAAAATCTCAATTCAGATAGAACAATCAGGCGTTAATTTAATACGTGTTACTGACAATGGTTACGGGATTCATCCTGACGATATATCGTTAACTTTACAAAGCCATAGCACCAGTAAATTATCGACAAGTGAAGATTTAAACTCGATAAAAAGTTTTGGCTTCCGTGGCGAAGCACTAGCAAGTATTGCGTCGGTGGCTAAATTTACTATTCAAAGTTGTCGTGATGATTCTAAACATGGCATGCAACTAGAGTTTTTAAACGATAGAAAAATTAATATTCAGCCGTGTGCACATGAAAAAGGTACATCTGTAGAAATTAAAGATTTATTTTTTAATACTCCTGCGAGAAAAAAATTTTTACGCTCTGCCAATACTGAGTTTCAAACTATCTTATCAACTGTTAAAGCAATTTCACTCTGTCATTTTAATACAGCTATAAAACTGCAGCATAATAATCGAATCAGTTTAAATCTATCTTCATCAGAACAAGATTATGAAAGACGATTGAAAGATATATTGGGTTTAGAGTTTATCAAAAACATGACCGCTTTTGATTTTAAAGACAAAGATTTTAGGTTATGGGGATGGGTTGGCTCGCCTGAAATTGCACGTAATCAAAGTGATAAACAGTATCTCTATTTAAATAAACGTTTTATAAAAGATAAGCATATTCAACATGCCATTAAATTAGCATTTAATGAAAGGTTACACCCTGGTCGTTATCCTTGTTATGTTATTTTTTTAGAAATGCAGGCTTCACAGTTTGACGTCAATGTTCACCCGGGTAAACAGGAAGTTCGATTTCATAAGCCTCGTGATATACATGATTTTGTATTTCATTGTTTGGAGCAAATACTCAATGAAAAAAAATCTAATATTTCTTTTATTCAAAATCAGACTTTAAATAACAATATTGAATTATCGACAGATTCTGAAACTTCAATGGTTAAAGAAAAAAATGTGCAATATCTATATGAGTCAGAAAGTAAAAACCTTAACAAGTCTATAAAACAGAATGTCCATAATATTGGTTTTAATGGTCGATATAGTATTCATCATGTCGATGAAGGCTTTTTGTTAATAGATATTTATAAAACTCGCACACAAAGAATAAAAGAATTATTGGGCTCACAAATTACAAAAGATAATAAAGTGATTAGCCGTCCATTACTTATTCCATTCGAATATCAAAATACAGCAATAAACATTGATTATCTAGAAAGTGAACAAGAAATTTTATCTACATTAGGTTTTGCTATTCGACGCCATTCTCCAGAGCACATAATGGTTAAACAATTGCCTGAATGTGTTCAGTATATAGATATTCGTAATTTCTTTGATCAAGTTATTGAATTGATCGCTGCAAAAGAGCATGAAGAATTATTGACGTTATTGATAGAGTTAATAGCGGAACGCGCAAATGACCAACTGCCTGAAAAACTATCAGATGACGAATTAAAACAACTATTCTCATTTTGTTATAAAAACATCCATCAAACAGAAAATTGTTTTCGTGTTCTGGATGAACAAACCTTACAAAAATTATTGAATCAAAAATTTTAATAATGGCTGTTGTTTTTTTAATGGGACCTACTGCAACTGGCAAGACTGATGTTGCGATTGAACTTATACAAAAATTTCCGATGGAAATTATCAGTGTGGATTCTGCCATGGTGTATAAGGGAATGGATATTGGTACTGCAAAGCCTGAACCTAGTGTTTTAGCTAAAGCACCGCATCGTTTAATAGATATTTGTGAACCTACTCAAACTTATTCTGCTGCGCAATTCAGAACCGATGCCTTGTCTGAGATTAAGCAAATTCAAGCGAGAAATAAAATACCATTGTTAGTAGGTGGCACGGGTTTATATTTTAAAAGTCTGTCAGAAGGATTGAGTCAGTTACCAAGCGCAGATACCAGTATTCGCCAGCGTTTAGATAAGGAATATAGAGAACAAGGTTTAGATGTTTTATACAAACGATTACAACAGATCGATCCTCAGTCAGCTTTACGAATTAATTACAATGATCCTCAGCGTATTCAGCGAGCACTAGAAGTTTATGAGATCACTGGTAACCCCATGAGTGAGTTACTGAATAATCGACAAAACCAAGCTCTCAATGATGAAATTGTTAAAATATTACTAATGCCTGAATCGCGAGAAGCTCATCGTGATATTTGCAAACAACGGTTTATTAAAATGCTTGAACAGGGTTTTATTGAAGAAGTTGAGTCATTATTTCAACGTGAAGAGTTAAATTCTTCATTGCCTTCAATGCGTTTAGTTGGCTATAGACAGGTGTGGCGATATTTAGATGGTGAGCTAGACTATGATGAAATGCAAAAACACGCTATTATTGCAACGCGTCAATTGGCAAAACGCCAAATGACATGGTTTCGTAAGGAAGAAAATGTCATTACTATTAACTCGCAGGACGAGCAAAAATGGCATAAAGTAGTAGATAGTCTGATTCAATACCCAAAACTGCAAAATTTCGGGTAAAATCAGCATTACATTCGTATATATACAATAAATAATGATTATTTTTTGGCCACATGCTGGTGAGCCAGGATAATTAATAAAAATAAGGAGAAATCCAATGAGCAAAGGGCATACGTTACAAGACCCATTTCTCAATGCACTCAGAAAGGAGCGGATACCTGTATCCATTTACTTAGTCAATGGGATTAAACTACAAGGACAGGTTGAGTCATTTGATCAATTTGTGGTTTTATTGAAAAATTCAGTGAATCAACTGGTCTATAAACATGCCATTTCGACTATCGTTCCAGCGAAAAATGTCAAAATGCCAAGGGCTGATGAAGAAGACGCTGATTAATTCTGGGTCTAGGTGGTACGCTTTATTTGAATCAAATAGCTGACGATAAAGAACAAGCAGTACTTGTCCATATAGATTTTCATACTGGCGAATTCGAGGATGATCATAATGAGTTCGTCCAATTGGTCGAATCTGCCAATCTTAAGCCTGAAGCTGTTATTCAAGGTAGTCGCCAAACCCCTGATCCAAAATATTTTGTTGGTCAGGGTAAGGCCGAAGAAATTGCCATGCAATGCCAAGCCTTGGATATAAAGCTGATCATTTTTAATCATTCTCTTTCTCCGAGTCAGGAACGTAATTTAGAAAAACTGTGCAAAGCACGAGTGATTGACCGAGTAGGTTTAATTCTAGATATCTTTGCTCAACGTGCTTCCAGTTATGAAGGTAAGTTACAGGTTGAACTAGCTCAATTGACTCATCTATCAACTCGACTTATCAGAGGTTGGACTCACTTGGAGCGCCAAAAAGGTGGTATCGGCCTCAGAGGTCCTGGTGAGACCCAGTTAGAAACCGACCGTCGATTATTACGCCAGCGCATCAAGACAATCAAAGCTCGATTAGAAAAAGTTAAACAACAACGTCAGCAAGGTCGACAACGACGATTACGTTCCAAAGTACCATTGGTGGCATTGGTAGGCTATACCAATGCAGGCAAATCAACTCTGTTTAATACCTTAACCGATGCTAAAGTTTATGCTGCTGATCAATTGTTTGCGACCTTAGACGCGACTCAACGTCGTTGTGTATTAGAAGGTAATCATCCTATTGTATTATCAGATACGGTTGGTTTCATTCGTCAAATTCCTCATGATTTGATTGAATCATTCCACGCAACCTTATTAGAAGTGAAACAAGCGGATTTGTTGTTACATGTTGTGGACGTGAATGATCCGCAACGACAAAATCACATTGATCAGGTCAATGAGGTGATCGATGAAATTGAGGCAGGTGATGTGCCTCAGTTAATGGTCTATAACAAAATCGATTTAGATGACGCTTTTTCAGCTAAAATTCGAGAGAATGAAGCGGGTGTAGCAACTCATATTTGGTTATCCGCTAAGACTCGTGAAGGCCAAGAGTTACTAAAAGATGCTATTAATTCTTTTGTTTATGAAAAAAATGCCTTTCATCAATTGCATATCCCGCCAAGTGCTGGCAAATTACGTGCTCAATTATTCAATGCAGGCGTGGTTGAACAGGAAACCACTGATGAAAAGGGTGGTTGGGTGATGGATATCCATCTTGATAAAACCACATTAGAGCTTTTTTGTAAGCAATCAGGCGTCTCAACTGCCGTTTTACAAGGCGAATTAATTAACTAATCAAACTGGAGAGTAGCAATCATGGGCTGGAATGAGCCTTCTGGTGATAACAACGATAAAGATCCATGGGGTAATCGTGGCAATAATGATGGCCCGCCTGATCTCGATGAGATGATGAAAAAGTGGCAAAAAGGTTTGGGTGGTTTGTTCGGAAATAAATCGGGCAATTCAAGCTCAGGCGAAGGTGAAAATATTCCGTGGGCTTTTTTACTACTCGCTGTATTTGCGTGGTTAATATATGACGTCACTTACACCATCAATCAACAGGAACGTGGAGTTGTTCTAAGATTTGGTGAATACGTTACAACTATCCAACCAGGTTTAAACTTTCGATTTCCTCGACCAATAGAAACTGTAGAAAAAGTGAATGTGGGCCAGGTTCGTCAAATAACCAGTAGAGCAACAATGTTGACCCAGGATGAAAACATCGTTGATGTCGATGTTTCCGTGAAATGGCAAATCGCCGAGCCTGCCAAGTATCTATTTAAAGTAAATGATCCTTTATCAACATTAATACAAGCAACAGAAAGTGCAGTGCGTGAAGTGATCGGTAAATCTAAATTAGACTTTATTTTGACTGAAGGTCGTAGTGAAATTGCCTCAACACAACAAGCTCTTCTCCAAGATATTCTTGATGATTATGAAACTGGCATCAGTATCGTAGGCGTAGAATTGCAATCTTCTAAACCACCTGAACAGGTTAAAGACGCTTTTGATGATGTGATCAAGGCACGCGAAGATAGAGAACGTAAAGTGAATGAAGCTGAAGCCTATCGTAATGAAATTATACCGCGTGCTCGAGGTGAGGCTGCAAGGTTACGTGAAGAAGCCAATGGTTATAAAGCCAGCGTCATTGCAAAGGCTGAAGGTGAGGCTAGTCGTTTTGCTCAACAACTTAAAGAATATAAGCGTGCTCCTGAGATTACTCGTCAACGTTTATACTTAGATGCAATGGAAAATGTCTTATCAAACTCAAATAAAGTACTGATGGATGCTGAGAGTAGTAATAGCTTGATGTATTTACCAATTGATCAATTAATCAAAAATAATCAATTGGGTGGAGGTACTAATAATAATTATCGTCAACCATCAGCAACAGTTAATACTCCGTCCACTAATTCAGTTGACGATAGATTAAGAGGACTACGTTAATGAATATAAGAACTCTGTTTATGGTTTTCGTAGTTTTATTATTAATTGGGCTTACAGGCGTATTTAAAGTTAAAGAGTCCGAACAGGCTGTAGTGATCCAGTTTGGTGAAATTGTTCGAGCTGAATCTAAGCCGGGTTTACATTTTATGTGGCCTCTATTTATTAATACAGCCCACAAATTTGAAACCAGAGTATTAAATTTGGATCGTGACCCTGGGCGTTTTCTTACATCGGAAAAGAAAGATTTGAATGTTGATTATTATGCTAAATGGCGCATTATCGATGTTAAGAAATTTTATACATCAACTCGTGGTGGTGATATTGAATACGCGAATGGTTTGATTGGTCAAAGTATAAACCAGGCATTGCGAGATGAGTTTGGTAAACGATCCGTACAAGAAGTGGTTGCTGGCGAACGTACTGAAATTTTAAGCATCGTTGGTAATATTTCAGAAACTATGATCCAACAGTATGGAATTGAGGTTGTAGATGTACGTACCAAACGTATCGATCTTCCTGAAGAAGTCAGTAGTGAAGTATACCAACGTATGCGTTCTGAGCGAGTTAGAGTTGCTAAAGAACTACGTGCGAAAGGTGCAGAGGCTGCTGAACGAATTCAAGCGAATGCTGACCGTGAACGTCAAGTGATCTTAGCGGATGCTTATCGCGAAGCTGAAACGATTCGTGGTGAAGGCGATGCTCAAGCAACAGAAGTTTATGCCGCCGCTTATGGTAAAGATGAAGAGTTTTATGCTTTATATCGTAGTTTAAATGCTTATCAAAAAAGTTTTAATAATAGCGATAACGTATTATTACTTGCACCAGATTCTGAATTTTTTAAATACTTTAATAACCAAAATGGCCAATAAAAATTCAGTTTTTACCGCTTCTATGTTTGTTAAACGTAAATAATATAATCTTTTATATCCTTTGATGAATACTGAAGGGCCTTCATGATTTCAGTTTTTATAACAGCATTTGCATTAATGTTAATTATGGAAGGTATCCTACCTTTTATTTCACCCAATAAATGGCGTGAAATGATGGCAATGGTTTTTAATATGAAAACATCGGAGATACGTTTACTTGGCTTAACTAGTATGATTACAGGGCTAATCATTTTATTTTTTATTTCATTATGAGTAACCAAGAAAAAAACTCATGGTTGTTACCGGAAGGCATTGAGGAAATTTTACCTCCTGAAGCGACCAGGTTAGAAGAAATTTGTCGAATTGTGATTGATACCTTTCAAAGTTGGGGTTATCAATTAGTAATTCCACCGATGATTGAATACCTTGACTCGCTTTTAACAGGTACAGGTGAAGACTTAGAATTACAAACTTTTAAGATCACTGATTTGTTAACAGGACGGATGATGGGTATACGTGCAGATACCACTCCTCAAGTCGCAAGAATTGATGCTCATTATTTAAAACGTGATGTACCTGAGAGGCTCTGCTATCTAGGTACCGTATTGCATACAAAACCAAATAGTCATGGTGGAACACGAAGTCCATTACAAGTAGGTGCCGAGTTATTTGGTCATAGTGGTATTGAAAGCGATGCAGAAACTCTTTGTTTATTACTGTGCATACTAGAAAAGATTGGTATTGATAATATTCATATTGATATAGGTCATGTTGCGATTTTTAATGCATTAATCAGCGAAACAGATTTAACTCAACAACAACAAGCTGAGTTATTTAACATCTTGCAACGCAAAGCCATACCTGAACTGCATGAAAAAATACAGCAATGGAATTTAGCTAAAAATGAATTGCTTCCGTTTGAAAAACTGATTGAATTTAATGGTGAAGTTTCAATTTTGGATGAAGCAGATCGATTTTTTAAAAATGAAAAAATTAAAAATTATCTAAATGAATTGAAAAAGCTTTATGAACAAGTTGTATCTACTCATCCAAAGGCACCATTATTTTTTGATTTAGCGGATTTACGTGGTTATCACTATCATACTGGAATTATGTTTTCAGCTTATGTACCAGGCCAAGGTTCTGGCATCGCATTTGGTGGGCGTTATGATAATGTGGGTGTTTCATTTGGTCGTTCACGAGCTGCGACCGGTTTTAGTGCGGATATAAAATTATTGATGAAATTATCCAATAAACCGGCTAAAGAGTTTAAAGCGATTTTTGCACCTTCTATAAAAGATGAAACTTTAACAAAAAAAATCTTAGAGTTAAGAGAGCAGGGTGAAACAGTCATTAATGAATTACCAGGACAAACTGGTGGTGCTAAAGCAATGGGATGTGATAGGACTTTAATTAAACATAACGAAGAATGGACTGTTCAGTCATTATAATAAATTAAAAAAGAAAGAAAATTATGGGCAGAAATATTGTAGTTGTTGGTACTCAATGGGGTGATGAAGGTAAAGGAAAGCTGGTAGATCTGTTAACGGATAATGCTGCTGCGGTTGTGCGTTTTCAAGGAGGACACAATGCCGGGCATACGGTTGTCATCGAAGGTAATAAAACTGTTTTACATTTAATACCATCAGGCATTTTGCGCTCAAACGTTCAGTGTTTAATTGGTAACGGTGTTGTTTTAAGTCCTGAAGCATTATTAGAAGAAATACGCATGCTTGAGGGTAATGGTATTCCTGCGCGTGAACGATTAAAGATTAGTGAATCTTGTCCATTGATATTGCCTTACCACATTGCTTTGGATCAGGCTCGAGAAAAAGCCCGAGGTAAAGCTGCGATCGGAACAACAGGGCGTGGAATAGGCCCTGCGTATGAAGATAAGGTTGCACGTCGCGGTTTACGTGCCGACGATTTACGCTATAGAGAACGCTTCGCTTCTAAGTTGGGTGAAATATTAGACTTCCATAACTTTTGTTTAAAAAATTATTATAAAGAAGAACCTGTTTCGTTTGATGAAGTGTTAGATCAAACTATGCAAATGGCTGAAGAAATTATTCCAATGATTACGGATGTTTCTAGCATTATTTATAATCTTGAAAAAAATGATGCCAATATAATGTTTGAAGGTGCTCAAGGAACATTGCTAGATATTGATCATGGTACTTATCCTTATGTGACATCATCAAATACCACTGCTGGTGGTGCAGCTACAGGTACGGGCATGGGATTAAGAAACTTTGATTATGTATTAGGCATTACTAAGGCTTATACAACTCGTGTAGGCTCTGGGCCTTTTCCTACAGAATTATTTGATGATTTAGGTAAACATCTTGCTGAAAGAGGACATGAGTTTGGTGCAACGACCGGTCGTGCTCGTCGTTGTGGTTGGTTCGATGCGGTTGCTCTACGCCGAGCCAAACAACTTAACAGTTTAACGGGTTTATGTATTACTAAATTAGATGTATTGGATGGATTGGAATCAATACAAGTCTGTACTGGCTATGAAAATGATAACGGAGCTTGTGATGAATTACCTTCAGGTGCAGAAGCGATTGCTGAATGCAAACCAATCTATGAAGAGTTGCCAGGTTGGTCTGAAGCAACCCTTGGAATTAAATCGTATGATGAACTGCCTACTAATGCACAAACGTACTTAAAGTTTTTAGAGGATGTTACTGAAACCCCAGTTGATATTATTTCTACCGGTCCTGATAGAGAAGAAACCATTGTTTTGAGACATCCGTTTAATGCATAGATACTTTTATTTATTATTTTAATATCCCTTTCTTAAATGATAACTAGTTCACAATTTAGGGCTTCCGCATTTTTTTTGTGAACAAGTTTGCCTAATTTCACTAATCGTATGTGAACCATTTCATAGTTAGCCTTTAGTTTTAGTGCAACAATCCCGTTACCTTGTTATGGATGTAGTACTAAATTGAAATTAAATAACTACAAACTAATTCTAAATCAAGGATAAATACTCGTATTAATAGTTTGGAGATACTTGACCATGAAGAAGTTGCACTGTGGCCAGATACATAAGTTCTGGATTTCTATTCTTCTTGTTTTTTCTAGTCAATTCTCGTTTGCGGCGACACCTACGCGCAGTGGCGCATTAGCGGCGAACGATACAAATTATCAGCAAGTAATTGCTGAAGCTCAAGCCAGCCAGTTTTTATCACAAACTACTTTTGGACCAACGATTGCTGAAACCGAAGCTTTAGCTCAGCGAATTCTTGCCATTGGTCACAGAGCTGCATTAACTGAATGGGTTGATAATCAAATGACTCTACCAGTGACCTTGCATAATATGCTTGAACGACAAATGATGACTGATGATGGCATTGATTACTTTAACCAAGATAATGTTAATGTATATGGTATCGATGAATATCGTTATCACGCTTGGTGGCATTCCAGTTTAACATCACAGGATCAATTACGTCAGCGTATGGCATGGGCGCTATCTCAGATTTTTGTCGTGAATGATGATGATTTTTATCTACATCGTTCTGATCAAGATAATAATGGGCAACCATTATTTCTTGGTTCGACTTATTACTATGATTTGATGACAAGTAATGCTTTTGGAAATTATCGAGATCTTCTACGTCAAGTAAGCATGCATCCAGTTATGGGGCGTTTCTTAAGTCATGCAAATAATCCTAAGCCGATTCCACAAGATAATTTATTTCCAGATGAAAACTATGCACGTGAGATCATGCAGTTATTTTCAATAGGATTACATGAGCTAAATATCGATGGAACGTTTAGAGTCGATGGCAATGGTAATTTAATCGATACTTATGATAATAATACCATTCGAACAATGGCCAGAGTATTTACAGGTTGGCATTATGCAACTCGCAACTTCTTTGATGACGAGCCGGTGTTCTCCTTACCAATGGTTTTTGATACTTTTTGGCATGATACAGATGAAAAGGATTTAACCGATTTAACCAATGGTACTATCTTACCTGCCGGTCAAAATGCGCAACAAGATCTCGATGCTGTGTTAAATATTTTAAGCACACATCCAAATACAGCGCCTTTTATTTCACGCCGTTTAATTCAACGTTTTACAATGTCTAATCCTTCACCTGCTTATGTACAAGAAGTCGCAACTGTATTTGTTAATACTTCAGGTGATTTAGGTGAAGTAATAAAAACAATTCTACTATCTGATCATAATTTAAATAATTATGATTATCGAGTAAGACGAAATAGTCGTAACCAACGTGTCATTGGTGTAGAAATATTTAATGGTGGTACGGAACGTACTAAAGTTATTGAGCCTATTATGCGCTTTACTGCCTTCTTAAGGTTGTTTGAGGCAACTTCAAATTATACTCTAGGTCGTTTGGCATTACCTGATTTATCAAGTGATTTTGAACAAGGCGCTCATCGTTCTCCGAGTGTGTTCAACTTTTATAAGCCTGATTACCAAGCACCAGGTGCTGTATCGAATTACACACCTGATCCAGCGGACGTTGTTAATTCAACGCTTGTGTCTCCTGAATTTGAAATTATAGATACCACTTCAATTGTTGATACTGCAGATACCTATCGTCACTACATTCGAGAAGCCGATGATGAGGGTGTGTATTATCGATTAGAAAATGAACCTCGACGCGAATTAGATGTGTTGGTGCATTTTGATTATTGGCAAAACTTATTATCCACGGGAGGTACTAGAGCATTTTTTGACAAGCTGAATGTTTATCTCTGTGGCGGTAATGTCAACTTTAGCTTTTTAAGAGAGCTCTATGGTATTACTCGTCAAGAGGCGAGAAATGCAAGTACACGTGCAAAAGATATTACCGAAGGCACGATTATGTCACTAGTCGAAGCACCTGAATGTGTCGTTCGTTAATTGTTAATTTAAGAACGATAGCAAATAGAGGAATTTATTATGAGTAAACAACGTAAACATTCAAAGTTTAATTCATCACGTCGAAACTTTTTAAAATATACTGGCGGTTGTTCTGCAATGGCATCAACATCGGCGCTGTCTCAAATGTTGTCTTTGACAATGACACAAGCAGCGGCAGCAGCTGTACCACAATCAGATTACAAGGCAATGATTTGCTTGTTTTTAAACGGTGGTAATGATTCTTATAACATGCTCATGCCATATGAAAACAGTGAGCATGCAGATTATCAAGCCGTTAGAACCGCTGTAGCCTATTCTCGCAATGAATTAATTAGTACAGCTATTACCGATCCAAATTCAGGTAGGCAATTCGCGTTTCACCCAAATATGACAGATTGTCGTGATATGTATAACAACGGCAATTTGGCATGTGTTGCAAATGTTGGAACCTTAGTTGAGCCGATCACTGCCCAACAATATAGAGATCGCTTCAGGAATTCTGACGTTACTTTTCCAGTTGGTTTATTTTCGCATTCTGATCATCAACGCGCTTGGCAAACAGCTGTACCTCAAACTCGCAGTGGTTTAACTGGTTGGGCAGGTCGTTGTTCTGATTTATTAAATGATTCATTTAATTCTAACCCTGCTTTGTCAATCTGTTACTCATTAGACGGCGAGAGAACTATGCTAAGTGGCCAGTCTACTTTTCAATACGTTCTTAATGAATACAGTGGTGCCGATGTATTAAACGGATATGGTGGTGGTAGCACAATGGATCGCATATTAACTCGTTCTCATGACAGCTTAACGAATGCGACATATGCCAATTTATTAGCAGATACTTTTGCAAATAAAAAATTCAATGCTGTTAATGGGGCTCTTGAATATAACGCTAATACTGAAGATATTAATTTTAATACTCAGTTTCCTGAGAATAATTTAGGGCGAGAAATGGAACAAATTATGAAAACGATTTCTGTTCAAGAAGCTTTAGGACAAACTCGCCAAATCTTTTTTGTTCAAGAGGGTAATTGGGATCATCATGGTAATTTTAATCAAAACCATCCCCCTCAAATTCAAAAAATTAATGATGTTCTAAAAGCCGTTAATGATGCAATTTATGAAATTGGTGCTGAAGGTAAAGTTTTATTATTTATGGCATCTGATTTTGCACGAACATTAACATTTAATGGTTCTGGTACTGACCATGCTTGGGGTGGCAATATGTTATTGCTTGGACCTGGTGTAATCAATGGTGGTCGAGTCTATGGTGATTACCCTGTGTCTTTAAATACCGGTAACCCACTTGATATTGGTCGAGGTCGCGTAGTGCCAACATCTTCGGTTGATCAATATTATTTAGAAATCGCTCAATGGTTTGGCATTGATCCAAATAGTACAGAGATGCAATACATTTTACCTAACTTGGGTAATTTTTGGAGCCCAGGCCAGTCTTTACCATTTGGATTTATTTCTTAAATATTTATATAAAACTCTCTTTTTAGGAGAATGATGATGAAGTACTTAAATAAATTTTCGATAGCCTTAATAGGGATATTTACAAGTTTTAGTTCACATGCATTAGTTTATGATGAAACTTTAGATGGTCCTCTATCAAATGATCCAACATCGATATCTACAATACAATTTGATGCTGGTTCTAATAGCGTGAGCGGCTTGGTTGATAATTTTACTTTTGGTGGTGGAGATTTTTTCTCTTTCACTTTAAGAGAAGGTGAAACTTTAACTGCGGTTAATCTATTAAATTATTCGCCATTTACATTCGATTTTGCAACTCCATCGGGATTTTTTGGGATTGGTGATTTTACTAATGCACCTAGGCTATCAAATAACATAGCAGGTCTTGATCCTGGTGATGAAAATACTGAGTTGTTTAATGCATCTTTGTTTACACAAAATGACCTTGGTCCTATACAAGGTCCACATTTTAATCTTCTTGATTTAGCAAGCCGTACTTCTCAAGATGAAGAAGGTGCTGCACTAGAATTTATTTCAGGTTTTAGTGGAATACTTGGTCCAGGTAGTTACTGGGTTTGGTTAAGTGAGACATCAGGCGAATTTACTTATGAACTTGAGTTCCTAATCGACGCTGAAAATGTTGTTGCTACACCAATACCTGCCTCTGTGTTGCTTTTATTAGGACCTCTGGGGTTTGTGTTGCGTTCAAAGAAAAGCACAAGTTAATAGAATTATTTTAGGAATAGCATGATGAAAAATATAAATAATTATATAAATAAAATAGTATTAGGTTTTATTATTCTATTGAGTGCTCAAAGTGTGAGTGCTTTTATTGTTGTAGATGGGATTGCTCAAACGGGTGATTTTAGAAATCCTTTACAAGTCGACTTTGAAGCAGGTTCAAATAACTTAAGTTTTTTCACTGATACAAGCCTTTTAGGACCAGATGTATTTCAAGTAACAATTGAAGAAGGTGAAACATTAGATACTGTTCAATTAATCAATTTTACGAGTCTTCAAGGTGCGGGACCTGGTTTCTTTGGGATATTAGATGCTACAACTTTTGATGTTAATTCGCTCGGAGCTAATAGTTTCCCATTAGATCCAAGTTTGTTGTTGACTGGGTTATTGTTTGGTGAAGAGGATGCTGGTACAGATTTATTTGAATCAGATGATGCCACAAATAATGCAGGATTTAGTTTGCCTATCACTCAGCTAACAGCTGGCGAATATTTATTCTGGTTTAATGAAACGGGTGGCACAGATATTTTTTCAATTGATTTTCAATTGACAGGTGCGCCCGATCCTAATGCAGTCCCAGTACCTGCTGCTGTTTACTTAATGCTTGCACCACTGGCTACGGTTTTTGGTTTTAGAAAAAATAAACACATTTCATAAATATTGATTTAGTAATTAGATAGAATCGTAAGGATGCGATTCTATTTAGAATATCTTATCTGACGCTTTTTCAACGACATATTTGTTTGTATCAATTATTCAGCTTTAGCATGTATACTGTCGACTTTTAAGTTGATAGTCATGACATGTCAAATCGTAGTAAAAAAAATAATATTGATCAGTCGACTGAATACGAATTCATAATTCCAGAGCGACAAGAAATCCTTGAGCTTTTAGAAAAACAGGGACAACCTTGTGGTATTCGAGTGATCGCAGCAGCGTTAATGAAAGAAGATCATACCGAATCTCGAAAAGCTTTGCGTCGACGGCTTCGCGCTATGGAGCGAGATGGTCAAATTATTCGTAACCGCAAAGAAGGGTATGCGCCTGTCGATAAAGTTGATTTATTAAAAGGAAAAATTATCGCGCATCCCGATGGCTACGGCTTTATGGCATTAGAACAAGGTGGAAATGATTTGTTTTTATCGCCTAAGCAAATGCGAAAGGTATTACATGGAGATAGAATATTAGCTCGAATTTCTGGTGTTGATCATCGTGGACGTGAAGAAGCAACGATTGTTGAAGTATTAGAACGTGCCAACCATCAAGTTGTAGGACGTTTTAAAACACAAGGACCAATTGGTTTTTTGATTCCTGAGAACAAGCGTATTCATCAAGATATTATTATCCCCAATGATAAAAAAAATAATGCAAAAACTGGAGATGTTGTTGTTGCTTCAATCACTGAACAGCCCGATAAACATTCACAGCCCATTGGCGAAATTACTCAAATATTAGGAAATGCAACCGACCCTGGAATGGCGATAGATATTGCTATTCATAATCATAACTTACCTCATGAATGGCCTGAGAAGGTATTAGATGAAATTTCTAGCTTGAAAGAAGAAGTCGATATTTCACAGTTTCCTAATCATAAAGATATACGAGATATATCCTTGGTTACTATTGATGGAGAAGATGCTAGAGATTTTGATGATGCAGTTTTTTGTGAGCCTCAAGGACAAGGATGGCGCTTAATTGTTGCGATCGCTGATGTTTCCAGTTATGTGATATCCGATACTGAATTGGATAAGGAAGCTTATAACCGTGGTACCTCAGTTTATTTCCCGCAGCGTGTTATACCGATGTTACCAGAAGTTTTGTCCAATGGTCTTTGTTCATTGAATCCACATGTGAATCGACTATGTATGGTATGTGAATTAAGCATCGATAAAAATGGCGAAGTAAAACGTAAAGAATTCTATCAAGGTGTTATGACGTCTGTTGCAAGATTAACTTATACCAAAGTCGCAGCAGTAATAAATAATGATGAAACAGTTGTTTCTGAATTAAAGAATGAATTAGCTCTAATTCAAAATTTATATTCTTTGTATCAACTATTACATGAAAGACGCAAGAAAAATGGTCTATTGGATTTTGATACTAATGAACCTAGTTTTAAGTTTGGTGATAATGATCAAATTCAAGAAATCAATACCTATCAACGAAATGATGCACATCGTTTAATAGAAGAATTTATGTTGACAGCCAATGTGGCCGCAGCAAATCATTTGATTGAACAGCAATGTGCTTCTATGTTTCGTGTGCATGAAGTACCTAAAGAAGAACGATTGGCTGACCTTCGTTCTTTTTTATCAGAGCTAGGTTTGTCATTACAAGGAGGAGAAAACCCTTCGGCTAAAGATTACGCTACTTTAATGGAACAGATAAGTGGCCGCGAAGATTATCATCTTATTAATATGGTCTTACTACGAAGTATGCCTTTAGCAGTTTATGAAGCAAATAATAAAGGTCACTTTGGTTTAGCCTTTGATGCATACACTCATTTTACTTCACCAATCCGTCGTTACCCTGATTTAATGGTGCACAGAGCGTTAAAACATTTAATTGATGGAAATATACCAGAAGAATTTATGTATGAACAAGATAAAGTACAAGAGATGGCTAATCATTGTTCTGAAACTGAGCGCAGAGCTGAAGATGCTTCTCGTGAAGTGATTCAATGGTATAAGTGTAAATATATACATGATCATGTCGGCGAAGAATTCATGGGTACGATTAGTTCAGTCACGTCATTTGGATTATTTGTAGAACTTGATGATATTTATATAGAAGGATTAGTGCATGTGACTGCTTTAATGCCCGCCGATTATTATCATTATGAAGCGACAGGACATCGCTTACGTGGAGAGCGAAGCAATTATGTTTTTCAATTAGGTCAACGTTTAAAAGTTATTGTGACTCGAGTTAATCTCGACGATAAAAAAATTGATTTTGAATTAGTTCAAGAATAATCTGATGAGTAAATCCAGCAAGATTATTATTTATGGCTTACATGCAGTTCGTCATGCTTTGCTATATTCAACACAAACCTGTATAGAAGTTTGGATTAATAAAGATAAAAAAGATAACCAAGATCTATCTGAAATTATTTCTACTGCAAAAAAAAATAACATTTCTCTCCAACTAGTCAATCAAAAAGTATTAGAAGAAAAATCAGGTGCAACTCAACATCAGGGGGTCATACTTCTTCGTGAAGCTTATAACATCTTAAATGAAAAAGATTTAGAACAAGTATTGAATGATACACAAGAAAAAAATCAACTATTTTTAATTCTAGATAACGTACAAGATCCACATAATTTAGGTGCGTGTTTTCGAACGGCAGATGCAGTTGGTGTAGATGGTATAATCACTGCAAAAGATCGTTCTGTTAGTTTGACTCCAACTGTATGTAAAGTAGCAAGTGGTGCAGTAGAATCTGTTCCATTCTATACAGTGACTAATTTGGCTAGAACTTTACGAAATTTAAAAGATAATAATGTATGGATATACGGCTTGGCTGGGGAAGCAAAACAATCTATTCATCAAACCAAATTTATTGGTTCTACCGCAATAGTCATGGGTGCCGAAGGCGATGGATTACGAGAAAATACAAAAAAACATTGTGATCAACTTGTTAATATTCCAATGCAGGGTAATGTTGAAAGTCTTAATGTCTCTGTTGCAGCCGCTGTCTGTTTATATGAAGTATTAAAACAAGTAAATTCTTAAACCAATGGTTAATTTACAAAATCCTGATTGGTATTTAAATGATCAACAATTTATTTGGCATCCATACAGTAGTTTTACCAGTCAAGCACCATTGTTTCCTGTTGAATCTGCTAATGGCTCAAAGATAAAACTTTCTACAGGACAAGAGTTAGTTGATGGTATGGCATCTTGGTGGTGTGTGATTCATGGTTATAACCATCCAGTTATAACAGCAGCGATGAAACAACAAATTGACTCGTTATCACATGTGATGTTTGGTGGTTTAACGCATGAACCTGCGGCTGAACTGGCAAAAAAACTGGTTAATATTACGCCTGAGAAATTAAAAACGGTTTTCTTTTCAGATTCTGGTTCAGTATCAGTTGAAGTTGCATTAAAGATGGCGATTCAATTTTGGCAAGCCAAGGGGCAAGCTAATAAACAACGTTTTGTTAGTTTTAAACAAGGTTATCATGGTGATACTTTGGGTGCGATGTCAGTATGTGATCCGATCACAGGTATGCATACCTTGTTCAATCATATATTACCTGAACAATATTTTGTTGATGCTCCAAAACCACGATTCGATGAAGAATGCGAACAAACGCATCTTCAAGAAATTAAACAAACGCTTCAGAAATATCATGCAGAACTTGCTGCTGTCATCATTGAACCGATAGTTCAAGGAGCAGGTGGTATGTGGTTCTACTCGCCTCAATATTTAATGGAACTTAGAAAATTATGTGATGAATATAATGTATTGTTAATACTTGATGAAATCGCTACGGGTTTTGGTCGTACTGGAAAGTTATTCGCATCTGAATATGCCAACATCTGTGCTGACATTATGTGTATAGGCAAATCATTAACGGGTGGATATATCAGTTTAGCTGCAACGTTAACCACAACAGATATTGCTGAAACCATAAGTAATTCTGAGCCAGGTGTTTTCATGCATGGACCAACGTTTATGGCAAATCCGTTAGCCTGTAGAACCGCATTAACGAGTATTAAACTTTTGGAAAGCAGTGATTGGCAAGCGAATGTTCAACGTATTGAAAAACATTTTACTGAATCATTAGCTGTTTGCAGGGATTATGAAACAGTAAAAGAAGTCAGAGTACTTGGCGCTATTGGTGTAGTTGAAATGATTCGCCCAGTCGATATGACTAAGATTGTACTGAAGTTTGTGGAGTCTGAGGTTTGGGTGCGTCCGTTCGGAAAATTAGTGTATTTAATGCCGCCATTTGTGATCAATGACTCCGAATTACAGCAATTAACCGATGCTGTACAAAAAATCACCAAAAACCCAGGGAATCTACTGCCAAAATGATTTTAAGTGATTGAAATTAATAACTTTATTAGCTATTGCAAGTCGTTGACGCTTACTTTATCATCGCCCACCTAATTTCCTTGCTGCACCAGCCCGCAACTGGGTAGCTATTAAACCATGAGGACTTAACAATGCGACATTATGAAATCGTGTTTCTGGTTCATCCGGATCAGAGCGAGCAAGTGAGTGGTATGGTCGATCGTTACCGTACTATGATTCAAGACAATGGTGGTTCAATTCACCGTTTCGAAGACTGGGGCAGACGCCTTCTAGCATATCCTATAAACAAAGTTCATAAGGCACATTATGTCTTGATGAATATCGAATGTGATCAAGAAACTCTCGATCAATTAACCAGCGCATTTCGTTTCAACGATGCAGTGATTCGTAACTTAATCATTCAACAAGAGGATGCAGTTACTGAGCAATCGCCTTTGATGAAATCCAATGAAGAATCAGATAGCAATGATGATGTACCGGCTGCAAAAGCACCTAGTGAGTCTGTTGCTGAAGCTACAACTGAAGAAGAAGCACCTGCTGATGTTGCAGAAGAAACACCTGCAGAATCAGATTCTGAAGCTGAGTAATTAACTGAAAAGAATCCAGGAGAATAGTATGTCACGTTATTTTCGTCGTAAAAGATATTGTCGATTCACCGCTGAAGGCGTTGAACAAATTGATTATAAAGATTTAAACACATTAAAAAATTACATTACTGAAACCGGTAAGATTGTTCCTAGTCGTATTTCAGGTACCAAAGCAAAATATCAACGCCAATTGTCAACAGCAATTAAACGAGCACGATATCTTGCATTGATCCCATATTGCGACGCACATTAATCAATGTGTGTTGTTGCTGAACAGTATTTTTGTTCAGCATTGTGATATTGGAAACATAATATGAAAGGCCTGGCGAGTTTTTTAACTAAAGGCCGATTGCAGGCAATCGTTGCGCTAAGTTTTTTTACAGTATTGTCTGCATTTGTACCACCATTAGCAACTTTATTAAGTGGTACGCCATTGGCATTCATTGCATTAAGGCAAGGGCCATCAATAGCAATACAAACAGCGCTTTGTGCATTTATTGTATTGTGTGGCTTGTTTTTGTTAGCAGGTATACAAGTTAATTCAATTGCGTTTTATATCTTA
The DNA here is from genome assembly GCA_965243205.1 of Gammaproteobacteria bacterium. Lineage (GTDB taxonomy): Bacteria > Pseudomonadota > Gammaproteobacteria > Eutrophobiales > Eutrophobiaceae > CBDEUK01. The sequence continues at coordinate 172,359 of CBDEUK010000001.1, read as the reverse complement.
GCAATTTGGTTACCGATACTAATCGTCGCTAATGTTTTAAGAGAGACGCAATCACAAGGATGGATGCTAACGATTGCTGGTTTGTTAGCGATATTATTTATCGTTTATATGCATCAACAAACTGTTAGCGTGGCTACGGATTATCGCGAAGTGTTTGAAGCGTTTTGGCAAAAAAATATCTTGCCAAATTTATCGCCACAAACACCAGTGGAAGAAATTAATGCCATGAAACAAGTTATGGATAACTTTGTTCCATTTATGAGTGGAATGCGGGCCTGTTTAATCGTTTTAGGAATTGTGTCAACGGTATTATTTGCGCGTTGGTGGCAATCCAAGGTCTATAACCCAGGCGGGTTTCGTAAAGAGTTTATGTCTTTGCAGTTGCCAAAGTGGTTATTAGTGCCTTTAGCAGTTTGTGCGGGTATCGTATTCATGGATGGTTTAGTCGATGATTCCATTGCTCGTGATTGCTTAATGGTTTTCATGAGCTTGTATATTTTTCAAGGTGTGGCTTGTGTGCATGCCTTTGTTGCGAGAAAACCTAATCAACAAGGTTGGTTAATCGGTATGTATTTCGCGCTGGTATTTATATCGTTATATGCCGCTATTATTCTGGCATGTATTGGTGTAGCTGATTCGGTAATGGGACGTAATATCCCGCAGGATTCAGCATGAATAAGTTTACTTAAATTGAGTGAAAAGAGGTTTATGAGATGGAAATAATATTACTTGAAAAGATCCAAAAACTTGGGGATTTGGGTGAGCAGGTCAGCGTAAAGCCTGGCTTTGGTCGAAACTTTTTAATCCCGAATGGTAAAGCAGTTCCTGCTACCAAAGAAAACGTAGAAAAATTCGAAGCGCGTCGCGCAGAACTTGAAAAAGCTCAGGCTGATGCATTAGCTGCTGCTCAATCTCGTGCTGATAAAATTAGTGCATTGGATATTACTATTGCACAAAAAGCCGGTAGTGAAGGTAAATTATTCGGTTCTGTAACGCCGCATGATATTGCTGAAGCTGCTACTGAAGCTGGTGTTGAGCTTAAAAAGAGTGAAGTTCAGTTACCAGAAGGTCCATTCCGTAACATTGGCGAATATGACGTTGCAGTGCAGCTACATCCAGATGTCAGTTCAACTTTAAAACTTACAGTAGTCGCAGAAGACGAATAAGCGGCGTATAATCCATCTCCTGGGTCAAGATTCTAACTTGGCCCAAACCTATAATAATTTTCTTTAAAATCGCTGATATTTCAGCGGCTTACCTGATAATTTCTGGGGAAGACCATGCAGGACATTGCGAATCCGCAACCACCTATGGATGCTGAAGTAGCATCATTAAAAACACCTCCACATTCGATTGAGGCGGAACTAGCGGTCTTGGGTGGTGTGCTTATTAACAATGAAGCTTGGGAAAAAGTCAGTGAGCGTATTCAAGAATCTGATCTCTATCGGAAAGAGCACCAAACCATTTTTCATGCGATTGCAAGATTGGATAGTGACGGTCACCCATTTGATGTCGTAACCGTTGCGGAATGGTTGGAAAGTCATCAATTATTAGAAGAGGCTGGTGGTCTTTCTTTTATTGCTAATCTTGCAGAGAATTGTACGGGTACTGAAAACATTGCGGCTTATGCAGATATTATTCGCAAACGTTCTGTATTAAGACAACTTGTCAAAGCGACTTCCGAAATCAGTGAAAGCGTATTCAATCCTCAAGGTCGTACCAGTGAAGAGTTGTTAGATTACGCAGAACAAGCTGTGTTTGAAATTGCGGAACAACAAAATAAAGGCCGCCGTACTTATCAATCGATTAAGGACTTACTTGTCACTGCTTTAGATAAAGTTGATGAGTTGTTTCATCGTGATAGCCCGATTACGGGTGTGGCTACTGGCTTTGATGACTTTGATGAAAAAACCGCAGGCTTACAAAATTCTGATTTGGTCATTGTTGCCGGTCGACCGTCAATGGGTAAAACCGCATTTGCAGTTAATATTGCAGAACATGCGGCGATTAAAGATAAAAAATCCGTTGCAGTGTTCAGTATGGAAATGCCGGGCGATTCGCTAGCTATGCGTCTGATGTCATCTTTAGGACGTATTGATCAACATAAAATCCGTACTGGAAAACTCAAGGATGAAGATTGGCCGCGTTTAACATCAGCTGTTGAGATCATGAAAGATTCAAAATTGTTAATCGACGATACGCCAGCGTTAACTCCTGCTGAGGTGCGAGCACGTTGTCGACGTATTCATCGTGAACATGGTTTGGATCTTGTGATCATCGATTACTTACAATTAATGCAAGTTCCTGGTTCTGCAGAAAACAGAGCGACGGAAATCTCAGAGATATCTCGCTCCTTAAAAGCGATGGCGAAAGAATTGAATATCCCTGTGATTGCACTATCTCAGTTAAATCGTAGTTTGGAACAACGACCTAATAAACGTCCTGTGATGTCTGATTTACGTGAGTCAGGTGCGATTGAACAAGATGCTGATGTCATCGTGTTTATTTATCGAGATGAAGTTTATAACGAAGATAGTCCAGATAAAGGTAAGGCTGAAATTATTATTGGTAAACAGCGTAACGGTCCAATCGGTACGGTTAATTTATCCTTCTTGGGACAATATACACGTTTTGAAAATTTTATTACCGATGACCGATATAATAATATGATGCCGCCGGATTTTGGTGAATGAGTCGGCCAGCAAAAGTACATATCCATTTATCCGCACTCAAACATAATTTAAATATAATTCGAGAGCGCGCACCTAATAGTAAAGTCATGGCGATTATTAAGGCCGATGCTTATGGTCATGGTATCGCACGTGTTGCTAAAAAACTGTCTGATGCCGATGCCTTTGGTGTTGCATGTATCGAAGAAGCCATTAGCTTACGAAACGCAGGCATTGAAAAAAATATTATTTTATTAGAAGGAATGTATGCGGAGAGTGAAATCGAATTGATTGCAAAACATCGATTCGAATTAGTGATCCATGATGTTTCGCAAATTGAAATGTTAGAAGCATCTAATATCAATGCCAAACTAAAAGTTTGGATAAAGATAGATACGGGAATGCATCGTTTAGGATTTTCACCTAATGATTTTAACGAAGCTTATGAACGTTTAAATCAATTATCGAATATTGACCGACCGTTACGTTTAATGACGCATTTAGCAACGGCAAATGAACGTGATCCAGAATTAACCTTTCAACAAATTCGTTGTTTAAATGAATTAACTTCAGAGCTTTCTTTAGAAAAAACAATTGCCAATTCAGCAGCAGTGTTAAATATCGAAGAGAGTCATGGCGATTGGATCCGTCCAGGTTTGATGCTTTATGGTATTTCACCATTTAGTGACACAACGGGTGCAGATCATAATTTAAAACCTGTTATGACATTAAAATCGAAACTCATTGCAGTAAAGCAATTAAAGACAGGAGACCCTGTTGGTTATGGTGCTTCATGGTGTTGTCCAGAGAATATGCCAATCGGAATTGTAGCAGCAGGTTATGGTGATGGTTATCCACGACATGCCATTTCTGGTACGCCATTATTAGTCAATGGAGAACGTTGTTCATTAATCGGGCGTGCCTCAATGGATATGCTAGCAGTGGATTTGCGTAATCAACCTGCTGCAAAAGTCGGTGATCCTGTTGTACTGTGGGGACAGGACTTACCTGTTGAAGAAATAGCACGCTCAGCCAATACGATCCCGTATCAATTGTTGTGTGCTGTTCATAAACGATTAGAATTTGTCGAAGATGGTTAAACTAAAAACACAATATCAATGCACTAATTGTGGCGCTATAACACCAAAATGGATTGGCCAATGTCCTGAATGTAAAGAATGGAATACTTTAGTAGAAGATGTCGTTGATGTTTCATCCAGTAATCATAAACAACAACGTCATGAACATTTATCAGTTGCTTCTGAAGTTCAAGATTTAAGTCATGTTGAAGTTGAACAATCTGCACGTTTAAGTTCTGGTATTAAAGAATTAGATCGTGCTATTGGTGGTGGTTTAGTACAAGGTTCAGTTGTATTACTCGGCGGCGATCCGGGTATTGGTAAATCAACGTTGTTAATTCAAATGCTTTCAGAGTTATCCAGTAATTCTGATTTACCCACTTTATACGTTACGGCCGAAGAATCCAGCCAACAAGTAGGCTTACGTGCTAAACGTTTAGAACTTACGGTTGATAAGGTACGTATCTATACCGAAAATCATTTAGAAAAAATCATGCGAGTGATCTCGCAAGAAAAACCTGGCTTAGTGGTTATTGATTCTATACAAACCGTTTATTCGGACATTATGCAATCAGCGCCAGGTGCTGTCGCACAAGTTCGTGAATGTACTGCACAATTGGTTCGTTTAGCTAAGCAAAATAATATCATGGTGTTTTTAGTTGGCCATGTCACCAAAGAAGGGGCTTTAGCTGGACCACGTGTATTAGAACATATGGTCGATACCGTTTTATATTTTGAAGGTGATCCAGGAGGACGATACCGACTAATAAGAGCGGTTAAAAATCGTTACGGTGCTGTGAACGAGTTAGGTGTGTTCGCAATGACGGAGCAAGGTTTAAAAGAAGTTACTAATCCTTCTGCAATCTTTTTATCACGTCATGAAGAACAAGTTCCTGGTAGCATTATCATGGTGTCGCGTGAAGGTACGCGGCCAATCTTATTGGAGATACAAGCTTTGGTTGATGAGTCGCATAGCCCACAACCAAGGCGTTTAACTGTTGGTTTAGATCATAATCGCTTAGCAATGTTACTAGCGGTAATGCATCGGCATATGGGAATAGTTACTTACGATCAAGATGTCTTTGTCAACGCAGTTGGTGGCGTTCGTATCAATGAAACTGCGGCGGATCTGGCAATCGTCTTTGCTGTGTTATCAAGTTTGAAAAACAAACCAATGCCAAATGATGTTATTGTTTTTGGAGAAGTGGGTTTGGCCGGTGAAATTAGGCCAGTGCAAAATGGTGAGGATCGTTTAAAAGAGGCTGCTAAACATGGTTTTAAACTTGCCATTGTTCCTAAAAGCAATCTTCCAAAAAACACTCCAGAAGGTTTAACGATACGAACGGTTTCTAAATTATCTGATATAAGTTCATTGATATAATAATGTTTTTAATTGTTTTGTTGCTTTTGTACAAGCCATTTATCCAAATGAGCAGCAAAAGCTTTTCGGTCATTCTGACTTAAAGTATTTGGTCCACCTGTCTGTATTCCACTGTTACGTAATGTTTCCATAAAATCTCGAATACTTAGGCGAGATTTTATATTATCGTGTGTAAACAACTCTCCTCTAGGGCTTAATGCTTTTGCTCCTTTTGTAATAACTCCATCGGCTAAAGGAATATCGCTTGTAATAACTAAATCTCCATCTTGTACATGTTTAATAATCTCATTATCTGCCACATCAAATCCAGCATGTACTTGTATGATTTTTATAAAAGGTGAAGAAGGAATTTTTATATATTGATTAGCAACTAATGTAGCATTTGTTTCAGTTCGTGTTGCCGCTCTAAAAATAATATCCTTTATTACTACAGGACAAGCATCTGCGTCTACCCATATTTGCATTTAGTTGATTACTCTTTATTAGACATTATAATTATTATAAAAAATTCCAACTAGAATCATCTAATTTTTCATCGTACTCTTTTCCAGGAGCACAGCGCGGACTAAAGTAAGGATGTCTTGGGTAAATATTTTTATAATAATCAACGGCATTTTTCTGAGCAATATGTTCCTGTACGCCTAATAATTTTGCTGCTTGGTAATTTCGTTGAATAGCTTGGCATTCGGTTTTTTGTTCATTACGTTCACCGCGTACATGCATAGCCTCATGAGTAAATAATGCTAAGCTCATTAATTCTAATTCTGTTAAATCATTAGGATGATCTAGATATTTAAGCATGTTTCTACACCATCCAAACTGAAATACGATATCACCAGTTTCAAAGTTAGCATGACCGATGACATTTAATTGATTATCAAAGATAGAGTCGAATAAGGAATTGCAATGTACTTTTGCAGGTTTGCCTGCGAGTATGGATGACTTTTCTGATAAGGATTTTTCTAACTGCCAATATTTTATGGGTAACCATGCAGTAGCGATTGCGAAAGCAACTATTATGAATAAATAAGTATAGTCAGAAGAATGAAAACGGCCAGGTTTATACAAAAAATCATAAACTTGACGAACAATTAACCAAATAAAGAAAAGGGATATGATGGTTAATATCGATAGCATGTTATATAGACTAACATACCCTATTTAAACAGAATATTAATAAAGATAGTTTACGCAATCAAACGATCTAATTCTCGTTCAAGTAGATCTTCAGATTCTGAGTTAAATTCGACTAAGCGTTTTAGTGTGGTCATGCTTTCGAGGTCGATATAATCGCATTGAAAACCAATGCGCGCTTCATGTTCATGGGCTACATGAGCGTTCATACGAATTTTTTTTGAGGTGTCTTCTAATATGATTTCAATATCAAAGAATTCACCATACATATCATCTCGCCAGTCATCGGGTTTTTCGATCAATAAACCATTGAGTGAAATATCCACTAGTGTGCTTGGCCAGTTACGATTTTCCCAGTGTAAGTACACAGGAGCTTCAAATGTGATACGGTGAAATTGTCTTTTTTCTTGATGCATATTCTCAGCCTATTAAAAACAGTATGGCTTCCTCTATTCGCATTAACTATTGGTGCCTACAGCCAATAACTCAGTAGATTGAGTAATTTTAGCTGTCTTCACTGAGTTATCGGCTGATTGAATAATTTCTAAAGTATAATTATCGATTTTAAAGCTGGTGCCAATTTCCGGGATATCTTCTAATTGTTCTAAAATTAGACCATTCAAGGTTTTAGGGCCATCTTCTGGTAGTTGCCATTCCAGTTGACGGTTGATATCACGAATAGCAGCAGAACCATCAATGATAAAACTTCCATCAGAATTCGATTGAATTAAATCTTCATCGATGGGCAGGTTATTTGAGAAGTCACCGACAATTTCTTCCAATATATCTGATAAAGTAACTAAGCCTTGAATTTGACCATATTCATCAACGACTAAGCCTACCCGTCGACTAAAGCGTTGAAAATTAAGCAATTGAATATGAAGCGGTGTCCCTTCAGGTACAAAATACACTTCACGGGCGATGGAGACCAAGTCTTCTGGGTTGAATTCATTTTGGTCTTTGAGAATTGGAATAGTGTCTTTTACATAAATGATACCAATAACATTATCGAGATTGTTACGATAAAGTGGTATTTGTGAATGGTCCGCTTCAGAAATTTTTCGAAAAATGCTTTCTGTTGAATCTTCAATATTGATGCCCAATACCTCGTTACTTGGGATCATAATATCGTTTACCGTGATGTGCTCTAAGTCCAGAATACTCAGTAACATGCGTTTATGACGGCTCGGAATCAAAGGGCTTGCTTCATGTACGACGGTGCGTAATTCTTCCATGCTTAACGGGGTTTCTTCAGAATCGATGGAGTTGACGCCAAAATATTTTAGTAGCCCATTGGTTATCAGGTTTAGTGACCAGACAAAGGGTCTGAGAACTTGCTCTAGAACTTTTAATACATAGGCTGCAGGGAAGGCAATACGTTCTGGGTGTAAAGCGGCGTAGGTTTTCGGCGCGACTTCAGCAAAAATTAAAAATACCACCACGAGGACGATGGGTGACAGGGCTACCCCTAGATCACCTAATAAACGCATCCCAATAATGGTGGCAATTGATGCGGCCATGAAATTGACTAAGTTATTACATAATAATATTAAACTGATGAGTCGATCGGGTTTAGAGAGAAGCTTATCGGCTAATTTTGCTCCACGATGATTGCTATCGACTAAATGTCGCAGTCGATAACGGTTCAGCGCCATCATAGCGGTTTCGGAACTAGAGAAAAATGCTGAAAGAATTAATAGGGTGAATAGGCCACTGAGTAGGGCCCAAATCGGTATTTCGTCCAAAGAGGTTCTGACCTCAAGCTAAAATGGACGACTATTTTCGCCTTTTTAGTGGGGGTGCTGTCAAGCTTTTGCTACTAAAAATAAGATTTAAACGCGTTCCAGTAGCAATTCCAGCACAAATTTAGAGCCAAAATAAGCTAATAAAAGTGTTATGGCCCCTGTAATCGTCCAACGGAAAAGGGTTTGACCACGCCAACCATTCTGCCAACGACCATATAAGACAGTGGCAAATATCAACCAAGCAGCAACCGAAAATGACACTTTATGGACTAGATGTTGAGCAAATAGGTTTTCTATAAACATCACGCCAGAAATTAAGCTCAGACTCAAGATAAAAAAGCCCAAAGCGATCACTTGAACTAATAAATCTTCCATTACTTGCAAAGGCGGCAAGGTGTTTAATATTAATGAAGGTTGTTTATTACGAATCTGGCGGTCTTGAAAGGCTAATAAACAAGCTTGGAGCGCAGCTAAAGAAAGTAGGCTATAGGCAATCAATGACATGGCGATATGTAATTCCAAGCCTAAGCTGTAATTAGAACCTATTTCAAAATGGCTTGGATAACGTAATGCTAGGAATATTGAGAGTGCTGCTATAGGCATCATGATGATGCTGATGTTAAGTACCGGCCTAAAGAAGGAACCGATTAAAATAATGGCCAGAATTATCCAAACAGTCAGGGATATTGAATTGAAGAAACCTAGTTTTAAATTATCCGAAATATTCAGTACGGAAAATAACAAGTACGAATGTAGGCATAGAGCAATGAAAAACAAAATCACAGCAAGTTTTTGAAATTTATTGCCACTATCGTGATTTTGTAGGTTAGGAACCAAAAAAAAAGTAGCAGCAATATAAAAAATGATGGTGATTATGCCGAAAGAGTTCATTAAATAATAATGACATATTTTCAATATGCATTGAAGTGAAGTCCGCGATATTGAAATCTGTTAAACTAGTATTTTAAATGTAAATGACGTTTTTTGAATATGTTTGACCAATTAAGTAACCGCCTTAGTGGTGTTATCAAAGAATTACGTGGCCAAGCCAGGCTGACTGAAGAAAATATGTCGGCTACCTTGCGTGAGGTACGTATGGCCTTATTAGAAGCGGATGTAGCGCTTCCTGTCGTGAAGGATTTCATCGAGCAAGTGAAACAACGCGCATTAGGGACTGATGTTAGTGAGAGCCTGAATCCTGGACAGATGGTGGTTAAAATCGTCAATGACGAACTCACCAAATTGATGGGTACCGAAGCCGTTCCATTGAACCTGAATGCACAGCCACCAGCAGTGATTATGATGGCTGGTTTACAAGGGGCCGGTAAAACAACCTCAGTTGGCAAGCTTTCACGCCTACTTAAGGAACAACATAAGAAAAAAGTCATGGTAGTGAGCTGTGATGTTTATCGTCCTGCAGCTATTGAGCAATTGAAAACTGTTGCCGGTGAAGTGGGAGTTGAATTCTTCCCAAGTGAGCCTAACCAAAAACCAAACGATATAGCTCTACAAGCCAAAGATAAAGCAGCCAAACAATTCATGGATGTATTAATTGTCGATACTGCTGGTCGATTACATGTCGACGAAGACATGATGCAAGAGATTCAGTCATTACACAAAGTTTTAAATCCGGCTGAGACCCTATTCACCATTGATAGTATGACAGGCCAGGACGCTGTCCATGCAGCTAAAGCATTTAACGATGCTTTGGATCTTACGGGTGTGATTTTAACCAAGACGGATGGTGATGCCAGAGGTGGTGCAGCGTTATCGGTTAGGCATGTTACTGGTAAACCGATTAAGTTTTTAGGTACAGGTGAGAAGAGTAGTGAGTTAAGCACTTTCCATCCTGAACGTATCGCTTCGCGTATTCTTGGCATGGGTGACATGTTGAGTTTGATCGAAGAGGTCGAACAAAAAACTGATAAGAAGAAAGCGGAAAAACTCGCTAAAAAAATTAAGAAGGGTAAAGGATTTAACCTTGCCGACTTTCGCGATCAAATAACTCAAATGAATAATATGGGGGGTATTACGGGCTTAATGGATAAGCTTCCTGGTATGCCAGGAATACCTCAAGAGGCTTTGAATCAAGTTCAGAATAATAATCAAATGGGGCAACTGGCAGCGATTATTGATTCAATGACCCCGAAGGAAAGGGAAAATCCAGATGTGATCAATGGTTCACGTAAACGACGTATTGCCAATGGTTCGGGTACACAAATTCAAGATGTGAATCGTTTGTTAAAGCAATTTAAACAAATGCAAAAGATGATGAAAAAGATGTCTAAGAAGGGCGGCATCATGAATATGATGCGAGGTATGAGTGGAAAGTTACCGCCAGGCATGGGTGGTTTTTAATAATTATACGATAGGATAAGCAAATGTTATTAGGAAGTGATAAAAAAAATGCTGTAAAAGAACCTCCAATTCTCTTTTCTCAAACTCAGGATATTATTCAAAGATTAAATCAATTAACAAATCGTAAATTCATTTGTTATTGGACATCTCACCGTGGCAGTGTTTGCGATAATGATGTTGTCGCACTTTATGAGCTATTAGAAAAAACGAATGATACAGAACGCGGAGGCATTTTTATAAAATCGAATGGTGGAGATTTAGAAGCTGCACTAAGGATTGTTAATTTACTGCGTGAAAAATTTAAAGACTTAGTTGCTTACATTCCTCTTGAATGTGCTTCAGCTGCAACGATGATTTGTCTAGGGGCAAATGAAATTCATATGGGACCTTTGGCGTATCTTACGGCAATCGATTCATCGTTAAGACATGATTTATCACCTATCGACGAAACCAGTAATCGCAGAGTAAATGTTAGTCAGGATGAATTATCACGTTTAATTAAGTTATGGAATGGTACTTCTAAAGAGCATCATGGTAATCCGTATGAAGAAATTTTTAAGTATGTTCATCCTTTAGTGATTGGAGCAATTGATCGTTCAAGCTCGTTGTCGATTAAAGTCTGCAAAGAGATTTTGTCTTATCATATTGAGGACGAAGATAAATGTATTGAAATCAGTACTCATTTGAATTCTGACTACCCATCACATAGTTACCCTATTACTGCTCATGAAGCAGCTCGAATTGGTCTCAATATAAAAATATTAGATGATGAGATTAATAAATGTCTTTTGGATATTAGTGAGCTTTACTCAGAGATGGCTCAAAAAGCCTTAACTGATTTTGACGAGTATAATTATCATGACAATGAGATCTTAAATATTATTGAATCAGATAATGTACAAGTATTTTATCAAAATGATAAAGATTGGAATTATTTAAAAGAAGAACGTCGTTGGCAAAATCTTAATGATGAAAGTTCATGGCGTAAAATCGAATTAGTAAAAAATAAACAAATTAAGAGTACTCTACATATTCGATAAACTATTTTTTTGATAAATGCTCTGTTAAATCGTAACCTGCATTCGATGCTGTTTGTAAAATTTCAGAAACTGAAAGTTTAGAGGGGTTATCTATAGCCCATATAGTTGTAGAACGCATACCGCTGCGACAATAGGCCAATGCAGGTTTAGGTAAATCTGAAAATATTTCGGAAAAACTGTTTACTTCAATATCTGTGGCAGGTGCTTTAAGCACAGGGATATAACTGAACTCGATGCCAAATTCTGCAGCTTTTGTTTCTATTTCTCTGTAAGACGGTTGAGTCTCTGCTTCACCATCAGGTCGATTACATATAATAGATTTGATACCAATTTCTTTTAAAGCCTCAAGATCATCCACAGTAATTTGCGGGCTTACAAAGTATTCATTGCTAAGTTTTTTTATTTCCATATCATCTAATAATATTTTGAGTAATTATTAATAGAATACTATCAGTAGCATAATAATGGTACTGATAGTATTAATAATTTAGATTATATATTCTATGTATGTTTTTTTTTGATAAAGAAGAAACCAGATAATAATAACCATAATGCTGGTGGTAGTGGAACGGGTGTTGTAGGTATAGATACCAGTTGTAATTCTATTTGGCCTATTACTGGGTCATCAATAAAAGGTGTAAGTCTTCGGCGGATCACTTGTTGAGGAGAAGTCGCGATGTTAAACAAATCAAAAAAATCTCCGTTTTCAGTACCTGCATCCCAAGCCACTAAATCAACAATCAAATTATCTATCCATCCATTTTCATCTTTGAGCGATAAACCTGATACTCCAACAAACCAATCTGGGCTAGGCGCAATCATTGATATCAGTGAAATTTCTGAGAATTGATCGGTGGCTGTAAATGTTGTTATTGAAAATCGAAAGTTATCTGGTGTGCTAGGATTTGTTCTTGAAAACGGAAACCCATTTGTATTAATGAAGTCACCTGCTAATCCAGAATTTTGTAAATTGATTACTTCATTTTCTAGTTCATCATATTTCCCTCTTTCAGCAACATTTTCTATACCGAGAGTTGCTATTTGTCCTGGATACCAAAGAGGATTTCCTGGAACATGAGATGCTCCTACTAAATTAGTAAAATGGGCCCCAGATGGAAAAGTCCCTTGGGGTACCTGATCTGGATTCCAGAAACCTTTGAAAGTTAGATTATATGTTGCTGCTGATGTATTAAGTGAAGAGATAGTGAGTATTATCAAGACTACTAATAAATTAAAGCTCTTCATTTTTCCCCCTTTAAGAATTTATTTAATCAAATAATAAATTCGATTTGAATTGACTTTACTATGTAAGTTTCAATTTAAGAAGGTGAAAAATATTAAATTATTGTAAGTAAACTATTGAAATACAACGCATTCAATATTGATTGCTATTAAGCACTCTTTTTTAAATTCATTATGGTGCCAATAGTGCAAGTGAGGATAATAAGAACAAACATTAATAAACTCCATTCAGCAATACTGAAACCTAAAAAAGTCCATTGTACTTCAGCACATTCGCCTGAACCTTGAAATACCATGCTTAACATTTCCATGAATGGAAACACATCCATCATGTACTCTAAACCTGGACCGCATGCTGGGACTTTATCTTCAGGTAAATGTTGAAGCCAGACTTGTCGGCCTGCGATAACTGCTCCGCAAAGAGCGAAAAGATCAATAATACTGAAATAGATGATAGAGAAAATTTTCTTTGGTCCGTGAATTGCGGCTATAAAAGCAACTATTCCGACTGCGATATAGGCAATACGTTGAAAGATGCAGAGTGGGCAAGGTTCTAGACCTTGAAAATGCTGTAAATAAAGCCCGAATACTAATAACCCGAAACAGGCAACATAAATATATGTGAATAAAGTTCTACTTGAAAACATGGTGTTTTAGATAGTCTATTTTGTTATTAGTGTAATGGTATTTTATTAATCAATTATGAATCAGCTAGTGTTTGAACGCTAACAGCTATTTTTTCCTCACCACGTATTTGAACGTTCTCTGATGCATTTAGTTCAACGACGGCTAAAAATTGAAATCGTTTGCCATCAACTGTTTCAGCGTCAATGATATCACCGACTAATTTTTTTGACTCAGTATTCTCTATTTGATCAGCAGGTCCAGGAGTGATTTCAGATTCTCCTTCTCCAATAAATAAACGTTTTTTTACTTCACCACGATAATGTAATCGAGCAATGATTTCTTGTCCTGGGTAGCATCCTTTTTCATAGCTTAAACCACCAGTTTGATCCAAATTCAACATTTGCGGAATGAATTGTTCACTTGTTGTTACTGTGATCCAAGGTAAACTAGCTTGAATATCCAGCAAACTCCAGCTTGCTCGATCGCTTTCTTTAAATGCCAGCAAAATTTGATTCATAATGGATTTCAATTCATCAATTTTTATGATCATGAACCAACGAGGTGTTTCATCAGGCATTTGTAATACGATAGAACTTTTTAAATTCTGTTTTTTTGTAGGTGTAAAAGTTGAATCAATTTGATTTAAAAGGTTATTTGAATTTTCACCAGCCAAGCCAATTAATGCGTACTTATCAGATACATCTTCAATAGAGACTTTAGACCTCAGTACAAACATTGTAAGTCGCTTTATAATCTTTTCCTTTAGCATTGACGGTAAGATCAAAAAGAAACTATCTTGATTTTCAAATAAGATAAAGTTAGCCAATAATCGACCATTCGGTAAACACCAGCCACTTAATAACCAACCTGCGTGTTCTAAATCGGATAGATTTGTGATTAATTGATTTTGTAAAAACTCAGTCGCATCATTGCCTGAAATTTGGATAACACTGAAGTGTGATAAATCAAAATGTAAGTTATCACTCATAAAATAATTAATTTTCTTGGGGATGTTTGGATTTTAAATTTTTCATTTCATCAATGATCAATTGATAGCTAGGATTAGTCACTTCACGACGTTCCATGATCCAATCAATAATATCAAGGTCGGCTTCATTCATGAAGCTTTCGAGTATCTCAAGTTGTGTTTGATTCAATGAATCAAAATTATCATCGATGTATTGCTTAAATAACAGATCCATCTCACGTATGCCCCTGCGGCATAACCATAATAAGCGTTTTTTTTGGACACTCATAAGAGTTAACAGGGTTGGATACACCAACCCTAATTATTTAGACGGTTCTCTGAACCATTAATTTCTTGATTTCAGCGATCGCTTTCGCAGGATTTAAACCTTTCGGACAAGTATTAGTACAGTTCATAATGGTATGGCAACGATATAAGCGGAATGGATCTTCCAAATCATCCAATCGTTCACCAGTATTCTCATCACGACTATCAGCAATCCATCTATAGGCTTGTAATAAAATAGCCGGTCCTAAGTAGCGATCACTGTTCCACCAATAGCTTGGACAACTGGTTGAACAACAAGCACAAAGAATGCATTCGTACAGGCCATCCAATTGTTCGCGTTCTTCTTTCGATTGTAAACGTTCACGATCAGGTGGCGGCGGTGTTTGAGACTCTAGCCAAGGTTTGATGGATGCGTATTGCGCATAGAAGTGATTCATATCTGGAACCAAATCTTTGACGACCTTCATATGCGGCAATGGGTAAATTTTTACATCGCCATTAATTTCAGAAATATCTTTAGTACAAGCTAAGGTGTTTGTGCCATCAATGTTCATAGCACACGAACCGCAGATACCTTCACGACACGAACGACGAAAGGTTAAAGAAGAATCCAATTCATTTTTAATATATATGATGGCATCTAAAACCATAGGTCCGCATTTACTGAGATCAATTTCATAACTATCAACTCTTGGGTTTTCACCTGAGTCTGGATCCCATCGATAGATGCGAAAGGTTTTTTTCTTGCTAGCGCCGTTAGCAGCGTTGACGGTTTTACCCGTTTGAATTTTTGAATTTTTAGGTAAGGTAAATTCAGCCATAATAATTCTCTATTAATAAACTCGTTTCTTAGGTGGTATCACTTCAACTTCATCAGTTAAGGTGTACATATGAACAGGACGATAATCAAAAGTGACTTCGCCTTTATCGTCAACCCAAGATAAAGTATGTTTCATCCAATTTTCATCATCACGGTCGGGATAATCTTCACGGGCGTGACCACCACGACTTTCGGTGCGGTTTTCAGCAGAATGAATACTCACCACTGCATTACGAAGTAAGTTGTCTAACTCTAAGGTTTCAACTAAATCTGAATTCCACACCATCGATTTATCTTCAACTTTTACGTCTTCATATGAATTCCAGATATCCGCCATTTTATTCATGCCTTCACGCATGGTCTCACCGGTACGGAAAACCGCAGCATCGGATTGCATGGTTTTTTGCATGTTTAAACGAATTTCAGCGGTTGCTGTAGAACCTTTGTTATGACGCACTTTATCCAAACGTTCTAAACATTCTTCACCAACATTTTCGATTGGCTTATGAGGTTGGCCAGGTTTTAAGTTCTCTGCGCAATAATTAGCAGAAGCACGTCCGAATACGATTAAGTCTAATAATGAATTCGAACCTAAACGGTTTGCGCCGTGTACTGAAACACAAGCTGCTTCACCGATGGCCATTAACCCTGGTACTTCTGCATCTGGGTCGCCGTCTTTAATCGTCACTACTCGACCATGATAATTCGTTTGTACTCCACCCATGTTGTAGTGAACGGTAGGAATAACTGGAATAGGTTCTTTGGTAACGTCCACGCCAGCAAATATTTTTGCAGATTCTGCAATACCTGGCAGGCGTTCGTTAATGACTTCTGCTCCTAAGTGCTCTAAATGCAAATGACAGTGATCATTATCAGGACCAACACCGCGGCCTTCACGAATCTCTATGGTTTCAGAACGTGAGACTACATCACGAGACGCTAAATCTTTTGCGTTAGGTGCATAACGTTCCATAAAACGTTCGCCTTCAGAGTTTGTTAAGTATCCACCTTCTCCGCGTACACCTTCTGTAATCAAACAACCTGAGCCGTATATGCCAGTAGGATGAAACTGAGTAAACTCCATATCCTGACAAGGTAAGCCTGCTCGTAAGACCATTGCAGTACCATCACCAGTACAGGTATGAGCTGATGTACATGAGAAGTATGCACGACCGAAACCACCAGTTGCCAATACAACTTCGTGGGCACGAAAAGCGTGAATAGTACCGTCATCAAGATTCCAAGCCATGACACCGCGACAGACGCCATCATCCATAATTAAATCGAGTGCAAAGTACTCAATAAAAAATTCAGCATTATGTTTGAGTGATTGTTGGTATAAGGTATGTAAAATCGCATGCCCAGTACGGTCAGCAGCGGCACAGGTGCGTTGTGCAGTACCTTCACCATAATTTGTGGTCATACCACCAAATGGGCGTTGGTAAATCTTACCTTCATCCGTACGTGAAAATGGAACGCCATAATGCTCAAGTTCAATCACAGACGGCATCGCTTCACGACACATGTATTCAATTGCATCTTGGTCACCTAACCAGTCTGAGCCTTTGACTGTGTCGTACATGTGCCAACGCCAATCGTCTTCACCCATATTTGCTAAAGCCGCACTCATACCACCTTGCGCAGCAACGGTATGTGAGCGTGTTGGAAAGACTTTGGTGATACAAGCTGTGGTTAAACCTTTTGAGGCCATACCAAAGGTAGAACGTAAGCCAGCACCACCGGCACCAACAACAACTACATCATATTTATGTTCTATTACTTCATACGCTTTTGACATCGAATTAAATCCCCAATGAAACTTTTAAAACGGCAAAGATTGAAACCAGACCAGTGAATAAGGCTAGGAATTTGACTAAGATTAATGCGGTAATCTTTTGCCATTCTGATTCAATGTAATCTTCAATGACTACTTGCATACCAAGTGCAGCATGGTAGTAAAGAGCGCCTAAGAAAATAATGAGTAAAACAGTGCTAATGGGATTGCTTATCCAATCAACGGCTGCTTGATAACCTTTGGAACTGACACATACTAACGACGCAATAAACCATATGGAAAGCGGAATGAGTGGAATAGCTGTAAGTCGTTGCATCCACCAATGATGTGTGCCTTCTTTCGCTGAACCCAGTCCACGAACATGGGCTAATGGTGTACGTAAACTCATGCTGCACCTCCGAACATGCCCTTAGCAGCTATCCAGGTAATCGCTGTGAGAATGATGCTTGCAGCAATCACTATGTAGCTTGTTAAGTGAGTCGCTTCTTTAGTTAATCCAGTACCAATATCCCAGAGTAAATGACGAATACCATTAGCAAGGTGATAATAAAGAGAAAATGCGAAAGCTATTAAAACTAATTGACCAAACCAAGACGAGGTGCATTCTTGTAATTCAGCGTAGCTTTCAGGACCCATTGCAATCGATAGAAGCCAGCAGGATAAAAAGACTGCTCCCAAGCTTAAGAATACGCCTGTGGCTCGATGGGTAATGGATAGAACTGCTGTTAGAGGCAGTGTATAAACTTGTAAGTGTGGTGATAAGGGACGGTTTCCCGATGCCATAACTCATTCCTCATTCGATTCTCTAAGATGTCTTCGGCAATACGAAGAATATATTAAATTATTGTTTTAACTTGGATTAATCTAAAAGACTTGTATAGATCAAAAGTCGATACAACGACCTTTTTTCTCCCAATCGCCATAGCGTGTCGGTTCAGGGCCTTTGGGACCACCGATTTCGACGACGTCTTTGCTTTTAATTTCAGAATTTTGCTGGTCGTTTACAGTTTTTTCAGACAGAACATAATTATTATTGTTGTTATTGTCTAGTTCCTTGTTGCAATCTTTTGATTTTTCAGTCATTTTTATTGAACTGTATGATTAATCAGGGCTTATTATAGTGCGTTAATTGCAAAATTCACTATCAAAGACGATTTTTATAAGGAAATTTTTAAATCAAAATGGACAAGCACACCACTCATTCGACTTTTCTTCAGCCAATATTGATCCCTCTTAAGCACTCAAAATTAGTTTTTCGGATAATTTTGTTCATGCACGTGTTCTGTGCATTGGTATTATTTGTATATCCCCTTTCAATCCCCAAATGGCCTCTTTGGATAATGTTATTAGTCTGTGGTATCTGGTATTGGAGAGTTTACCGTTTTAACCTTTTTCCATTAGAAGCAACGGCTATTTTGTTGAACTCTGAAGATGAGTGGTTTGTGATTACTAATAGCAATGAAAGTTTGCCAGCTATAGAACGTCCAGGTAGTTTTGTTCACCCTTTATTAGTTGTGTTGCTACTTCGTTGTCAAAATAGAAATTTTGCGATCATATTGAGCAAAGATAATGTGCATGAAGAACTTTTAAGGCGATTAAGAGTAAGATTACGCTTTCCAGTGAAAACTTCAGATGACTTAGATCATGATGATCTTAATCTTCGATGAATCTTCCAAGCCAAGAATAATTTTTTAATCGGTAATATGTCGTTAGATTCTGGCATATTAGTTTTTAAGACTTTTTTGCAACGAGCTAAATAGATTTGACTCAAAATTTGTGGAAACAGATAGGTTGATATGTTGTTTTTGGATTGTAATTGTATATCCAGTTGTGAATATTGAGTTTCAATATATGGTTTGATTAACTTGTGCCAAAGTGTTTTTGTATCGAATGAGTTTAAAGATTCTCTTTTTATTTGTTTTGAATTTAGATATTCATCCGATAAATCACAGTGATCATGTCTTAGGTTTTCAAAAAAATTAAAACCATTATTTAAACATTCAATAATTGTTGCGGTTTGTATAATCCAATCTTTTTTAGTATTGGATAACGATTTAGAGTATTCACAACATAATTGCCAGACGGTACCAATACTTTTTTTATAGACACTAATTTTTTCTTGATCTGTTACAAAATGTTTTTGGATTAATGATTCTTCAGCATCAATAATTTGGTTGAATAGATTGATATCGATCGTATGTTTATTAGTACAGTTATATAAATAATGAATTAATGGGTGTTGACTTGAATTTGATTGAATTTTTTCAATCTCTTGTCGCCACCAAGCTAATTTTATCCGAGCGATGCCTGGATCATTTATTTGGGTATGAATTTGTTTTAATTCGGTATAAAAACCATGTAATGCGATAATAAATTCTTGTTCAGATTTTGGATGGTACAAACAAGCGTAATATAAAGAGCTTCCATCTGGCGCATATTGAGAAAGGTATTCCTGACTATTGAAAACCATATAACTCTAATTAATATTTAATAACGTTAATAAATCCAATGGCTGTTCAATGATTGCATCAGCATTCCAATGATAAATATCTTCATCGTTAGGAATAAAACCATAATTGGCGACGACAGCCATCATATTAGCTCTATGTGCTGCGATCATATCGTTCTTGGCATCACCAACATACATACACTCTTCAGGTTTGACTTTGATTATTTTTGCTGCTTCTAATAAAGGTGCAGGATGAGGTTTAGCATGTCCCACATCATCAGGACAAACCAAGCACGCTGTGTTTGAATCTAATTTTAATTTTTCGATAACGGGTTTAGCTAAATGAGAAAGTTTATTGGTAACGATACCCCATGTAATATTATTTTCTTGTAGTGTTTTAAGGCAGTTATCCATGCCATGAAACAATAATGTGTCGTCGTGATTTCTTTCTGAATAGACAGTAAATAGTTGTTGTTTAAATGTTTCGTGTTCATCACTACCGTCATTAAAACTTAATCGTAGTTTTAGCATGGCACTACTGCCTTTTGAGATTACAGGCTTTACTTCAACAACAGTCACGGGCTTTAAATCCTGTTGTTTGAATAATTGATTTAGTGAAGCCGTTAAATCTAGCGATGTATCAGCTAAGGTTCCATCAAGATCGAATAATACAGTCGTAATTTTTTTTTCCATGATTTACAAAGGTTTTTCAGCACACAGAATATAATTGGTATCAAGCTGAGAGGATAAATACGCTTTATCTAAGAATGGGATATATGCCAATCCTTTTATACAGACTACTTTCAATCCACTGTTACGACAAAATTGAGTTAATTCAGAAGGTTTAATAAATTTGCCATAGTCATGAGTTCCTTTTGGCAATAGATTCAAAATATATTCGGCTGCTAAAACGGCTTTTAAATAAGCTGGCGCGGAACGATTTAATGTTGAGAAAAATACTTTACCACCTGGCTTTAATAATTGTGCGCAAGCTTGAATAATCGATTCAGGTTCAGGTACGTGCTCCAACATTTCCAGACACGTAACGACATCAAATTTTTCAACATTTTGCTCAGCAAATGTTTCACTACTAGTTATTGAGTATTGAGTATTATTGATATTGTCAGCTTCACTATGAGTTATGGCTGTTTGAATAGCGGATTCGTTCATATCAATACCATGAACGTGTTTTGCTTCTTTTGCTAAAGCTTCGGTTAATATTCCACCGCCACAGCCCACATCACATATAACTTTATTCTCGAGATCAACCTGTTTACGAATAAAGTCCATGCGTACAGGGTTAATCACATGCAAGGTTTTTAGTGGCCCATCAGTATCCCACCAACGACTATTAGATTGCTCAAATTTATTCAGCTCATTTAGATCAACGTTATTTTGACTCAAGTTCATAAGACATATGTCCGATGTAAAAAAGAATTAAATTATGTTTAATGTAATTTATTTAATTGTAAATGTAATTAGTTAAAAAATATTTATTTTTATAGTTTTTTACCGTTGTATAAGTAAGAAACTGTATATTTTTCAAGTACTTTAGTGATTGATCTTGAACTGTTAAGTGTTGTAATGTGCTAATAAGAGTAAAGAAACTCATGAAATTAATAATTAAAAACGTATAAAGGATTTAATTGATGTTGATGAAGAAACTGTCAGTTAAAGCATGCTTTTTAGCTTGCTTAACCTTAATTATTTCATTGTCTGGCTGTGCCACCACGGGTACGACTGATAGTCGTGATCCGTTCGAGGGTTTCAATCGTGGAGTTTATAGCTTTAATAAAGCCGTCGACGATACCGTTATCGATCCTATCACTGGCATTTATCGAGCGGTCACTCCAGATTTTTTAGATAAAGGCATCAGTAACTTTTTCAGCAACCTCGGTGAAATCTCTGCTGTAGCGAATGACATTTTACAATTTAAGTTAGGGCAAGCGGCGAAAGATTCTGCTCGTTTTATTGTGAATAGCACGATGGGACTATTAGGTGTGTTTGATGTCGCTTCAAAAATGGATTTACCCAAAAATAGACAAGATTTTGGTCAAACGTTAGCACATTGGGGAATGGGGCCAGGACCTTATATCATGGTGCCTTTTTTAGGGCCTACAACTCTACGTGATGCTACTCGATTCCCGGTAGATGCTGTATTGCTAAACCCTGTGAGTTATCTTGAAAATGATTCGCTTCGTATGGGGTTATTTGGATTGAATTTCGTTGATATTAAATCTGATTTACTTTCTGCGACAGATTTAGTTGGTGAAGTATCTTTAGATGAATACGAATTTATTAAGAATGCTTATTTTCAACAAAGAGAGATGTTAATAAACAATGGAGAGTCTGAGCTAGAGGAGTTTCCAGATTATTAAGGTCTAAACGGATGAAAGTTCTTTTATGATGTCATTAGCCCAACGAATGGATTCAAGATAACATTTTTTAACAGTGTCTGTTTCAGTATTAATCGAAATAAGATTATCCCAATTTATTTGTTCATAATTGATACAAAATTGTAATGTCTTGCCAATTGGCCCAGTGTAATTCGATAAGGCATTTTTCAGTGCGTCTGTTAATGGCATTGGTTTTAAAATTTCTTCAATACTCATATCTAATAGTGCTGGTAAATTAGAAAATAATCCGGCGGTAAAATATTGTTCAGGATCAGCAAGTCCTTTATCCTGTGCTAATAATTCGCACATCTTGGCGCGTATTAATGAGGTATTAATAATATCATTAGGTTTATCACTCATACTGCTTAGAGAAATTAGTGTGATCCAACGTTTGATATTATCTAAGCCTAAATAGATTAGTGCGTCGTCTATAGTTTCAATTTTTCGAGCTAAATTAAAATAGCTGGAGTTTAAATAACGTAATAAACGATAGCTAAGAGATACATCTGTCAAAATATCCTTTTTAATATCATCAATATCTGTTTTATCACTATAGAGTTTAGAAATGATCGATAAAACGGTTAATCGGTTTGCTGGAACCCGTTTGCCACTAATAATTTTTGGTTTAGATAAGAAAAAGCCTTGGTAGTAATCAAAATTGAGTGATTTACAAAACTCAAATTCATCAAGTGTTTCGATTTTTTCTGCTAATAATTTGCCTTTGAATTGGGATAGTTTTTTAACTTCGTTTTGTAGTTGTTCATTATTGAGATCTAAGATATCGATTTTAATAATATCGATATAATTGAGTATATCTGAGTGTCTCTGGTCAAAGATATAATCGTCTAATGCCAGTGTAAAACCACGTTCATGTAGTGATTTAATGGCATTAGAAACTTCATTATCAATAGAGACCTCTTCTAGTATTTCGAGAACTATATTTTCTTTCGCGAATGGAATCGCTGTCGGATCGGTAATAAAACTACGTGTTAAATTAATATAGGCAGGCAAATTACCAACGATATTTTCTAGGCCTATGTCTAGAAAAGTATTTAAAATTAATTCAGAGGTTGCTTTATCGCCATCAGAGAATTGAGCTGTGTTGTTATCTTGTTTACTCCGAAATAACAATTCATAGGCAGCGACATTTAAATTCGCATCATAAATAGGTTGGCGACCAACCAGTACATCTGAAGACATATAGTTCTTTTTTTATTCTTATTTTTTATCTGTCTGACTAATTTTATGTTTGCCGCTAACAATATCTTTTAATAGTATTGTGCGCAAACGTTTATATTCATCGTATTGAAGTTTACCTTCAGAATACTTTTTAGCAAGTTCGTTTAGACTATATTGTTGTTTCATTTTCAAATATCATCTAAAACCACACGAAAACCTGTAATGTTGTCTTTTTTTCCAGAGTGGTTACGTTGCAAAGATAAATCACATTTAGACATAGCATCTGTATAAGCGCCGCCAACGGCAAGAATAATTCCTGAATCATCAGTGACCCATTCCTGTACATTCCCAATGTAATTTTTTAATCCCCAGCCATTAGCTTGTCCAGATTTTATACTAATCAAATTTGCACCCTTTATAAGTTTATCACCAACTGCTAGACGACAATTCACATCTTTTTCAGGTTGTTTACCAGCTGCACTGGCAGCATGTTGCCATTCAGCCTTTGTAGGTAATCGATAAGATTTTCCTGTACGTTTATTTAACCATTGTATATATGATTGTGCTTCTTCATATGAAATTGATGTAATTGGTAAATCCTGTTTGTCTTTAGCCGTTTCGGGGTGACATTTTCCTGAAATGTAACAGTATTTACTAAAATCATTCACAGAAATTTCATATTTACTGATGGCGTAGAAGTTATTGATATTATTGCCTGGAGGAATCACCACTAACAGTGGGCCTCGCCATGTTGCGTTTACTAAATCATAGCAAACCGCTTTTGCGCGGCGGCCATAAGAAGCAAGTTTGTCAGAGCATGTTCTTCCACTGGATTTGGGTTGCCAGTTTGAGTTGGCTATAGTTTGTTCTTTTATTTCAGTTGATTTTTTTTGAGTTTGAGCAAAATCAGTTTCTTCACTTTTGAGTAAAGTAGTTTTGTTTGTATCGTTTGATCGAATTTTAGACATGACATCCTGATAGTCTTTTGAATATTTATCATTGTCTGTCCATAGTGCCCTAGCTTTCTGTAACTGTAATTCTGCAGTAATTAGTTGGCTTGTTTCGTTATTTGTTTGCAATTTCAGCTCAAGAAATTTCTTGTATTCTTCTTCGGCTAGATTCTGTTGCGAGTTCAATGTTTGCTTAGCTTGTATAACATCTGGATGATGAATAAAGTTATCCGAAACTGAATCAAGGATATTTTGAGCTTCAGAAAGTTTACCATCTTGTAGTAATGTATTAACTAGTTCGTTATCTGGCCAAAGTTCTGGCACTAATTCTTTCAATAGTTGACTCAGAGCACTTCCAGGAAATATAACAGTGGCATTTTGTGCTAGTGTTATAGCTTGATTGGTGTTGTTATTTTTTAGAGTATTAATTCTATCAGATAATGTTTTAACGCTGCGTTGTCTTAGTTTTATATATTTATCTGGGCTTATAGATTCAATTTGGCCAAATTTTTGTTGTATTTCGGAAGAATTAAATTCAACTTCGTTTTGAAATAACGATTTTAATTCAATGTCATATATTTCAATTTGATATAGTTGTTTTTGATTTGATAATTCTTGATTTAATGGATAATAATCTAGACCATCGTTAGTTAATTTTAAAGCGAGTTTAAAATTTGATTTTTCAGCAGCGCTTGTGGCTTTGTAACTAAATAATTCAGATAGTTTTTTTGGTGCATAGGTATCAATATAATAATCGTCGTCATTGTTGGAACGGTTTAGTAAACTGTAAGTCTCAATTGCTTGTTCTAATTCATTTGCATTGATTTGTAAGTCGAAAGTTTTCTTTAGCTCAGATATTTTTAATTCTTCAGTATAGTGTGCTAATTGACTTTCAATTTGTTGTTCTATTAGTTGTATTTTTGCATGTTTATGATAATAAGATTTCGCTACTTCAATATGAGATTTAGCGTGTTTAAATTGATTGTTATCCATAAGAGAAATAGAAGAGTTAACAAATATATCAGCAATTTCTTCTAAAAATTCATCATAATTAGTTTTTGTTGAATATTTTTTTTGAATAAAATCTAATTTTGATAATTCTGTATCAATTGATTTTTTCCATGTTGTGCTGTCAGTTTTGGGTTCTATAATAAATTTCTTTAATCTGTTTTGAATGTTTTCGATATTTTTATCTAGAGCTAAATTTTTATCATAAGAATTTAAATGCAAAAATTGTAATTCTAAATATTGTTCATTTAAGTGTAGTGATTCAAATAAAATTTCATATTCTGTAAGAAAAAAATCAACTTTTTTGCGATTTTTGGAATCTCGTAATTTTTCGATTTCTTCATTGAATAACGTTTCCACGTCTTGAGATATTTTTTTTAGTAAAACATTAGTTTCGTCTAAGGTCGAAAGTTTATTTATGTCATTTTCATATTTTTTATAGGTTTCGAGCTTAACGTTTTGTGATGGTAGTTTATTAAGTTTGGAATAAATATCTTCTAATGTTTTGGTATTTTGTATCCGTGTTTTTATTTCAGAGAAATTATCATTGTCAGGAAAGTACCTTTCTGCTGTAAATAAAACTATTTCGGCTTTTTCTATCAAATTATCATTTAATGATTGAATTGCGATTTCATAAAGACTATTGGCAAGCTTTTCTTCTTTTAAGATTGCATGGTTTGGATCAATACGAGAATGGATATTATTTAAAATCGTTTTTGTAGTTTCAAAATTATCAATATCTTGAAGTGAAATGTTTAAATGTTTATATAAAATATTTAAAAGTTTCTTTTCCTTTTCTTCGATTTTATTTTTTTCTTGAAAATAAAAATTAGAGTCAGGATAGAGTTTTTCGATTTTTCTTAGAAAATATTTGGCTTTTATAAAATCATAGGTGTCTGATTCTATATCAGTTAATGTGTTAAGAATTTTGTCATAATAAAGTTGTATTTGTTCTTTTGAGTTGCTAATGATCGATAATTGATCAGCTTCTTTAAGTTTATCTAACAGCAGTAAATTTTTTTCTATTAATTTATCATTGTTCGATTCAATATTTTGAGAGATGGAATTAATCTTTTTTTGATATAGATAATTATTTAATGGGCCGTATAAGCTTATAGCTGAAATAAATAATATTATGCCGGTTACTGTTCTAAGATCTTTATACCATACATATTTATCTTCTAAGTCATTTAAGAATTGGTCGACGGTTTGACAACGATCTTCTCTATTTGTCGCTAAAGCTTTTTGTAATGTTAGGTTTTGTTTTTTTGATAAACCTTTAATAGGTTTCGGTGTGATTTTATTTTCTTTAACCTTTGTAGCAGGTAATTTATCATAAGGATGTTTTCCAGATAATAATTCATACGCGACACACCCTAATGCGTATATATCATCTCGAGTATCGGGTTCTTTACCCAATAACATTTCTAACGACGCGTAAGCTGGTGTAAAAGCGCCTAAATTTCTAGGATCAAATAGAGTTCTTTCTGAATTTCCTTCAACAGTGTTTTTTACCGCACGTGCGATACCAAAATCTAAAGTTTTTACGGTTCCGTCATTACATATAAAAGCATTTCCTGGTTTAAAGTCAGAATGCACAATACCTTGTTCATGAGCATAGGATAGTGCTGAACCTAATTGTTTAATAATTTTAAAGGCTTCTGAAAAAGGTAAGCCACCAATCCGACGAAGTTTCGTTTTGATAAAAACACTTAAGGTTTGTCCTTCTAATAGCTCCATTGTAATAAAGACGGGAGTGCCTTGATCACCAACACGATCAAAGTCATATACTGTTGCAATATTAGGGTGGGCTAATTTTTGTTGTCGGCTGGATTCACGTTGTAGAGAAATAAATGCTTTAGGGTGTGATTTAAAATCTTCGTTTAATAATTTTATTGCAACGTATGGATTTTTATCTTTGGCTTCTTGTTTAAGTAAATCAATACCTTTATATACTCTTCCCATGCCACCGAAGCCAAGAATTTCTAAAAGTTTGAAACGTTGCTTGATGACAGAGCCAGTGGTTAATTCTTGGTTGAAGTGAGGATGATCGATATCCAGAAAATTATTATCAAAGGAATTTGAAATACTGATAGGTTGCGCATCTAATAAATAAGGTTCAATGACGCTTTTAAGATGAAGATATTCAGAATCTTCAATCACATGTTTATCTTTTGCGATTAAAAGATGAGATAAAAGATGTTGTGAATAATCAGGAGTCTGTTCGAGTATCTTTTTTAGCTGAAAGCTAATGACCTCAAGACTAACTACTCCTGATCCTAATGCTTCAAGTGCAGTACTAAAATTTGCCAAACTATTTCACAAAAGTATCAAGTCACATCGACAATGATGGCTGTTACGTTATCTTCTGCGCCTCTGTCTAAAACCATATCAATTAAAGTATTGCAGGTTTTTTCACTGGAATCACCTTTATTCATAATTTCTTCTATCTCTGAGTCTTTTAAATGCCGATTTAAACCGTCGCTACAGAGAAGGTATCGGTCATTAGGAGAAATTATTTGAATATCCATATCGACATAGAGCTCGTCCATAGCACCAATGGCTCTTGTGATCATATTACGATGAGGATGAAGTTCAGCTTCCTTTTCATCGATTATTCCATTATCAATATAGATCTGCACTTGAGAATGATCCCGAGTGAGTTGTTTTAAGTTTTTGTTTTGTAATCGATACAACCGACTATCGCCGACCCATAAATAAACGCAATAATTTTCATAGACAACCATAGAAACCACAGTACTGCCGATAGTCGATTTTTTAATAGATTGGCTGGATTTCTCAATGAGTTTACGATTAACATTAATTAGCTTGTCTTCAATATCATCGATAATTCGATTCAATTTTAATCCTTGATGAATTCTTTTAAGGTCGCTGACGATCATGTTACTCGCCATATCACCTGAATCATGGCCTCCCATGCCATCAGCAACAGCCCATAACCCTATCTCCGGGCGCTCAAGAAAAGCGTCTTCGTTTAATTTCCTGACATTACCAACATGGGTTACGCCATAGGAGTTAAATTTTAAATTTATTTTTTTTGCATCTTTTGTAGTCATAGTTTGGACTACCATACGAGTGTTAATAATAATCGATCGTTATAGTAATTTACGTCAAATCGTATTCTGTTTTAGATTAAACGTTATGATCTCTTTTGGATTTTCTTTAAAAGCACGGCCTAGGCTTAGTTTGCCATTGCCAATTAGCTGCATTTCTTCGCGTTTTAGAAAAGATTCATTTTTATCTTGTATGTGGACATAAGTTCCATTGGTACTTTGATCTTTAATAAAAAATTTATCACGGCGTAGTTCTATTTGAACATGTTGGCGAGAAGCTAGTTTTTCATTAACTGTAATGTCACAACGATTACTGCGTCCGAGAATGACAGAAGATAATTGTTTATCAAGGACGATTTTTTTGCCTTGGTAATTTAAGAATAGTTTTATATCGGGCTCTTTTGATTTATCAACTGGAGGCGCAGTGGTTGAAAGAGAAGGGCTAACCGTAATTGCGCTGGTTAATTCATCTCCTTCCCAAAGCACTTCAAAGATATTAATTTCATCTTTCTTACCTTTGATATGAGCTCTATCGACAAATCTTGTACTGATCCTCAGCAATCGGTCCATACCTGCACGTGTTGCCTGAGTTGTTAGTGTCTGGCTTGCCTTGGCTTGAGCAGTCATTCTAGCGGCAATGTTTACTGCATCACCGTATACATCACCACCTTCTAAAATTGCTGGTCCGTAATGCATCCCAACACGGATTTTAATATTGTTTGTCTGATCTTGTTTCTGATGCATCAATTCCGTGTAATTGACATCAGGAGGGCTTTGATGGGCTTCAGTTCTGGATAAATCAGCAATCAGAGTATTTGAATTTAAGCCTGCACTTTGAGAGGACTCTCCATATTCAAGTGTTTGATGCATCTCACATGAAGCTCGTACCGAATCATCAATGTTTTTAAACGTGCACATAATTTCATCACCAATTGTTTTGATGACATTTCCATTATGTTTATTAGCGATTTTACCAAGTAGTTCTAAACAGTTAGCAATCGTTGTTTGAGCAACAGAGTCACCGAGCTGCTCGAACAGTTTGGTACTTCCACTGATATCAGCAAATAAAATAGCGAGGTTTGATGATTTAGGTGCCATTTTTAATCAGTTATTTGAACCTATGCTCCATCACTTAAGGGCAATATGTATTTTGAATATTGTTTAAGAGCATTAACCCAATTTAGTGCTCAAAAGTTTTGTTAATCTATCTTGCTATGCAAAAAACGTAACTAAATCTAATAATAACAAAAGATTACAAGTAATTCATTATACCATGAATGAAGAAATATTTTTGTTATCTTACTTACGTATTAAGAATAATGTGATTTTTTGAAAAAGCATTGTGAGTTATCATCCAGCCCTCAAAATCGCTTGCTTAATGCAAGATGATTTAATCTAAGAAATACTATTTTTATCAATTAAAACAGGCTGTTATCTCTATGGACTCATCAACAAAACGTCTTATCTTAATTGCTATCTTGATATTAGCTGGTGTAACGATGTTCTCAGCGAATATCAAAGAATGGATAGGGTTTAAATCAGGAGATTCTATTTCTACAGGAAAAGAACAAAATTCCAGCAGTAACTCCGCATCTGATCAGTCCATGGTTACCATTAACCCGTTTAGTAGCGAATTAGAAATAGCTGAACTCAGGCAGCATATTGCGACGCTTCCATTAGAGAGGCAAAGAGAATTGTTGTCAGATAGTGAGAAATTTCAATTATTTATAAAAAAGGAATTGGCACAAAAGTCAATATTGAAAAAACTGATTGAAGATGGAGCGCTAAAGCAGCCTAAGATCCAGTTTCTATTGCAAAAGACTGTTGAAAAGGCTTTGTTTGAGGCTTATCTGAACCAGAATATTCTGAAAAGCTTAGCGTCTGATTTTCCCTCTGAGGCACAAATAAAAGAGTTTTATGAAGCAAATAAAGATTCGTATTACTTAGAAGATCGCATCCATTTATGGCAGATACTTTTGCCGATTAATGTCGAATCAAGTAAACAAAATATCTTAGATTTGGAAAATAAAGCTTCATCAGTTCGACAAGAAATTATTGATCATAGACTTACTTTTGCTGAAGCCACTTCTAAGTATTCAGCAAACAAACTTAGCCGAAGTAATGATGGATATATTGGTTTGGTTAAATTAAGTGAATTACCTGATAATGTAAAAGACCAAATTATGTTGCTTGAGAAGGGGCAGATTAGCCAACCTATTCGTACCGAATTAGGTATACATATCATGAAACATGAAGGAATTGTTGAGGGGCGTATAGTAGAACTTGAACAGGTTGGAAACAACATAAGAGAAGTTTTAAGACAAAATCAGGTTAGCAATATTCAGAAAGCATTAATAGAAGAAGCTCAAAAAAAATATCCATCCAATCTTGAAGCTAATGACATTGAAGAGTGGCGATTGAAATTGCGTTCAGGATTATAAAGCGGTAACAACAAATACGATCGGTGTGGTTTTTGCTGTGTAAGTTAACCGATATATAAAAATTATAATTAATTTGCTGATGATTTTAAGGAAAATTAATAGCGCTCGTTTCAAAAAAAATAAACATTCATGTTTATGCATTCATTCCTTGGTGCTTTACATAATGTTATTTTTAAATAGTTACCAGGCAAATGCTGGTGTTACTGCTATTCCTGATGCAGTACAACCAGGGGCACAACGCCCTGATCTTTCCGAACCGACTGAATTACCTTCAACTGAAACAGAAGAAGTAGTTGATATTCCAGCAGTCATCGATAGACCTTTGGATATTGATGAAGGCGAACGAATCCTTGTGAATGGTTTTGAATTAATTAATGCTGAAGAGATGCCTGAATTAGGAATTTTAACAACAGAAGTTGAAGAGCTAGTAGAAATGCTACGCTTGCAAAGACAAGACGGCTTTACAGTAGGTCGTTTACAACAAGTTGCAAATGAAATAACCAGTTATTACCGTTCCAAAGGTTTAGCCTTGGCACAAGCTGTCATTCCTATGCAAGATGTTGAAAATGGAATTGTAAAAATTGAAGTTTACATTGGTTATCTTGATAGAGTTCTTGTAGAAGGTAATGAAGTTTATGATGCGAAAGTATTAGAAGAGGTTTTCAAAGATTTAATTAATCAACCTATCGTTAAAAAAGAAATTGAAGCAGCTTTACTAAGACTGACTGATTATCCAGGTTTACAAG
This sequence comes from Gammaproteobacteria bacterium, assembly GCA_965243205.1. GTDB lineage: Bacteria > Pseudomonadota > Gammaproteobacteria > Eutrophobiales > Eutrophobiaceae > CBDEUK01. The sequence continues at coordinate 140,971 of CBDEUK010000001.1, read as the reverse complement.
TCTATGGCATTTTTCAACCGGGTCAATTGATAGGCACAGCCGATATCGTTTTAAATGTTCAAGATGAGAAGCGATTCGATAGTCGTTTCCGTGTAGATAATTATGGAAATCAGGAAACGGGACGTATCAGAGGAAGAGTTTCAATTGATTGGAATAGTGTATTTAAAGGCCCAGATAAACTGGGTTTCTTAGCTCAGCAAGCGTTTTCTCCAAAAGAAAGTAGTTTTTATTATTTTGATTACGAGCGGTATTTACCGTATGGATTATTATTTCGTGGTAGTTCAAGTAAAAGTGATTACAGGGTCGGCGGGGAATTTGCTGAGCAGCAAATTACAGGTGAGTCAACAGATGTAAGTTTAGTGATGGAAAAATCATTTATTCGATCACGGACAGAAAATTTATCTGCAGCATTAAGTTTTACACGGACCAGCTCAAAAGTTGAAAGAGCTGGATTAATAAATTCTCGTGAAATATCAAGTGTACTTAATTTCTCTACACAATACGATGTAGTGGACGATTTTGACTTGATTGCATTTGTTCGTCCTAAAGATTCAGAATTCGAATCAAGAGCTATCAATTTCTTTAGTTTTGAGATTAGCCAAGGACTAGAAAATGTATTGGGTTCATTTGGTAATTCTACGGACGTTTCAAATTTACCAAGTGATGAACAGCCGAATCGTGTTAGTGGTTCAGGGGAATTTGTCAGCGGTGATTTTACAGTTTTGTATGCAAGTTTTACTCGGTATCAAAATTTAAGTTTTTCACAATCCCTTTTATTTCGCAGTGAGTTTCAATGGAGTGATGATTTATTATTATCACAACAACAATATTCCATTGGTGGTCCGAATAGTGTTCGAGCGTTTTCTCCTTCATTTCAATTAGTGGATCAAGCTGGATTTATGTCGGTCGAATATATATTCGATACTCCAATACTTAGAGAAATAACAGTTTTTGAAAACTACACTCTTCAAGAGCTACTGCAGTTTTCTGTTTATTACGATATAGCAGCAGGTAAGGTAAATGATCCGGGACAATTTGATGAGGTTGGTTGGAAAAGTTATCAAGGTATTGGTGTAGGTGCTCAGTTCAGTTTACCTGGAAAATTCGATGCTAAGTTTATGTCTGCATGGCCTCTAGGAGTAAGGGAATCGGTAAATATTGACACTGGTAATGGCCGAGCGCCACAAATTTGGCTTAACTTCTCAATCTCATTTTAAAATCGAACAATTTCTAATCAAATTAAAAGTGTGAAACAGTTCTCACTTTTATGACAACATTTATGACGGTAATGTTAAATTTTATTGCAAACGCATGAAATATAGAGATTTTTCATGGTTTTTGTTAGGTAAATGAAAATTAAAGTTGTATAATTTTTTGGACGATAAAGAGTGTGAATAAAGGTTCGGTGTAGCCTCTACTCGTGGCATTTAAGTTGCACGATCTTTATTAAACACTCGTATTAATATAATAGTCCAAAAGGATAAATTATGGAGAAGGCCACCTTAAATCGGCCAAACAAGCCTTTGCTGATGGGGTTTGTGAATAATAATTATAAGATTGATCCCTTCACATCAAATCGATGCGGTCTGCTATTCGCAGTGATCGTTTTAACTATGTTGCTGTGTCTTACAATGAATGTAGTACATGCTACTCCGCCTGTTGATCATTGTCCCGAAGAACCGAATCCTCAAGTACAACGAACCGAACGATTAAACCAAGTTATCAATGATTACAATGTTGATGGTTCTCAATTTAATGACACACGAGTTAAATCTTATCGGCAAAAAGGTAATCGTCAGATTTTTAAATTTGAAGACGGTTCTAAGCTAGTAGTTAATACTAAGAAAAATAAAGTTAAGATAGTTAATAAAACTAGAAATATACCGAATAAGACGAATAATTCAGCTAAACCAAATAATATTAAAATTCCAAAGACAAAAACCAAAGCGGTATTGAAATTCGATGAAAGTGGTTTGATAGGTTATAAGATAGGAAATAAAAAGACAAAATTAAATAAGCCGATTCCGAAGAATGGCTTTATAAAAAAAATCGAATCTAAAGTCGATGGAACGTTAAAAAAAATAAAAATAACTCATACTCCCAAGCAAACAAAAGTTGTGAGTGTTTTTAAAATAAAACCTAAACATGAAGCGAAACCTGTCACTGTTCAGAAACCCAATAACGAACCACACATAGAACACGAAAAGCCCGAACATAATTCTCAAATCGATAATATCCCTCATGAAATAGTTACTAATGAACCAATAATAGAAACGGATTCTTTAGTACACGATGAAAAAAATATTGTTGAGGACAAGATTTCAAACAAAATTGATGAGCCTGCAAAAAAATCTGAAGTATTAAAAGCTCCTGCCGAACAAGTAGCTAACACTGAACAAAAAGTTCCAGAACTATTAGATACCTCTGATCAAACTTCTACTTCATCACAACAGCAACCGGTTGAAAAAGTACTTCCTCCAGTATTAACTGTAAAAGTTGTACCAAACCCAATTAATGCTCCTGCAAAATTGGCCTCAGCAGAAAAGCCTGTTAGTGGAGATAGCCAGTTTAATACACCGACGAATACTCAAGTTGTTAGTATTACTCAACCAATTATTGGCGAGCCAGAAACTGAGATTGTGTCATTAAATTTAGGTGAGCCAAATAATCCTTTTGATCAAGCACCTCCACAACAACAAGGTGAATTCCCTCAACCACTGTTCAACGCAAGAATTGCTGATACTACAGAAGAAATTTCAGAGACCGAAACTTCAGGCAGTCAGTCTATGCCAGTCAATAAAATTGCCTATGTAGACGTTAATGCTTATTCAAAGAAAAATACCAATATGTTTGGCACTATCGGTACAGGTATTGGAATGAAACTTGGCCAGTGTGAAGAAATGGATGGTTGCGCACCAAGTTTGGATGAAACCAGTTTAGAGGAAATAGAGCAGAAGTTACATGCTGAACTAGAGCAATTAGCTCAACTCGAAGTTAAAAAGTCATCAAGCCATATCAAAAGAAAAAAGCAGGCCTTATTATTTAAAGTTAATGCTTTAAAACAACATAAAGAGCAGCTGAATCTTTTCAAATCTCAAGAGTTAGAAAATCAAGTTGCGATGGACAAGCTCTCAAAACCTGATGTCATTCCTGAGTCAGAATTTCCGCTTAGACAAAGCGATAATTCGTCTACAAATGAGAGTATTGCAATTGATATGAGTCAATTCGATACCTCGATTTTCGAGGATTACCAGCAAGAGATCGCCGACGATATTTAATCTTTGAATTAAATTTAAACTTTAATAAAACTTGATCCTTTAAGCATTGTCTACTAGTTTAATTCTGAATAATTAAACTAAATATTGCGTATGGTGGGGAATTTGTCTTCGGTTTATATCAATAACCAAAGTTCTAATTCGTATTCACGAATTTACTTAGGTAATGATGGAGTTCAATCTAGATTTAATGAATCTGGCCATAGATCTCATGCGCAATCGAAATTTGTAGAATCTACTACAGAAGACATAAATCGGTTAAATCAACGAAATAAAGTATTCAATTCAGCCAATAATTTCCAGCATAAACAACAGTTTGAAGACGTTATGGAACGCTACCAAAAGCGTACAGTATTATTTCAGATGATGGAGACAATGGGAGGAACTGGCACTAACGACTCAATGTCAGGCCAGTTTCTGGATACGTACGTTTAAAAATTTTTCTTATTAATTTTTCGATTTAATTACATTCGGATCTTCTTCAGGTTTAGGCCCAAACTTTTCAATAAATTCAGGAATTGCTTTTTCAGCTTCTTTTAACTGTTCTTCAGACAATTGAGCTTTTGCATCTGCTACCGCATTAGTCGATTTGGTGTGTTGATGGGATGATCCCACGCTGTACCAAATATAGGCGTACTCGCTATCTTGAGGAACACCTTTACCCTCTGAATACAATTGAGCAAGTTTATATTGTGCATTCGGTACAGATTGCATGGCCGAGCGACGCAACCATTCTCCTGCTTGTTCATAGTCTTGTTCAACGCCTTGACCTTTAAGGTACATGACTCCTACCCAATATTGAGCCATTGCATTATCAGTTGTATCAGCCAGTGACATCATCGTATTGAAAGCGGTGTCATAGTCACCAGTTAAGTAAGCAACCACGCCGTCATTGAAATCCGCTTTAGCAACGGTGTTAAAGAGAATGGTTATCAATAATAATAATTTTTTCATAATTAAATCCTAGCTCTCGGCTTGGTAAGTTTATTGTTCTTCAAGTAGAATGAGCCCCTTTTTTACGGCGCAGCATAATTATTCTTGTTATTAGTCAGTTTGGGCGCCAGATTGTTTCATGCGTTATTAAAAAAGTAAATATGTCAAAAATGTAAACATTCTATGGAGCATTCTATGGAATCATTTCGCGCTTATCGCGTAAATGCTAAAAAAGATAATTATACCAGCTCTGTTCAGCAATTAGAGTTAGAAGAGCTCTCAGTAGGAGATGTACTGGTCAAAGTAAAATATTCCAGTGTGAACTATAAAGATGCTTTGGCAGCTACTGGAAAAGGAAAAATCATTCGCGGTGATAAACGTATTCCGGGTATCGATGCAGCTGGTAAGGTGGTCGAATCGCAAAGTGATCGATTTAAGCCTGGAGATAAAGTATTAGTCACAGGATACGATTTTGGTACAGCGCATGATGGTGGTTATGCAGAATACGCCCGAGTCCCCGCCGAATGGCTAGTACCACGACCTAAGGGTCTAAATGCGTATACCGCTATGGCACTTGGTACTGCTGGTTTTACTGCAGCTCTGTGTATTCAGCGTATGGAACGTAATGGACAACATCCCAGTAAAGGTCCTATCGTCGTGACAGGTGCAACCGGCGGAGTAGGTGTTTTAGCAATAGATATGCTCTCAGGGCTTGGCTATGAAGTGATTGCTGTCAGTGGTAAGCCTGAAAAAGATGAATTTTTAAAAGAATTAGGCGCACATGAAATTTTACGTCGCCAAGAGATTCCAAAAGAAGGTGCTCCTCTGGAAAAAGGTCAATGGGGTGGGGCGATTGATAATGTTGGTGGTGATATTTTAACGTGGTTAACAAGAACGGTAATGCCTTGGGGCAATATTGCCAGTGTTGGTTTAGCAAGTGGTAGTCATTTGAATACCACAGTGATGCCATTCATATTAAGAGGGATTAGTTTACTCGGTATCACTTCTTCGGGATGTCCTAGTGAATGGCGTGAACCAATTTGGCAACGTTTGGCAAATGATCTGGCACCTAATCATTTGGATAAAATTATAACCAATATTGTTGGCTTAGAGGATTTAGATAATGTTTTTAATGATATGTTAAATGGTAAAACCACTGGGCGAACTTTAGTAAAAATTAGTGATTAAAAAATTAGTATTGAAAGAAAAGAGAAAGACGTAGTGAAAACTTTATACGATAAATTATGGGATGCTCACACCGTTAAAGATTTTGGTGATGGTAGTGCATTGATCTATATTGATCGTCACTTAATTCATGAAGTGACATCACCACAAGCCTTTGAAGGTTTAAAGCTGGCAAATCGTAAACCTTGGCGCATTGCTGCAGGTCTTGCAGTACCTGATCATAATGTACCTACAGTTGACCGTGAAAACATTAGCGATCCTGTTTCTAAATTGCAGTTAGAAACTCTAGATAAAAATTGTAAAGAAACCGGTATTACAAAATTTGAAATGACTGATCCAAGACAAGGTATTGTCCATGTGATTGGTCCTGAGCAAGGCGCGTGTTTACCTGGGATGACGATTGTCTGTGGTGATTCACATACTTCAACCAATGGTGCGCTTGGTGCATTAGCATTTGGTATCGGCACATCAGAAGTCGAACACACACTTGCTACACAAACCTTAGTATTGCGTAAAGCTAAGAACATGCGTGTGAATGTGAATGGTAAAGTTGGCAAAGGGATTTCCGCAAAAGATATCGTCTTAGCCATCATTGGTGAGATTGGTACAGCTGGAGGCACAGGTTACTCTATTGAGTTTGCAGGCGAAGCGATTCGTGATTTATCTATTGAAGGTCGTATGACGGTATGTAACATGGCTATCGAAGCTGGCGCACGCGCAGGCATGGTTGCAGTCGATGATAAAACCATTGAATACGTTAAAGGTAGACCATTCACGCCAAAAGGTGATGAATGGGAACAGGCGGTTAAGTATTGGCAGCAATTTGTAAGTGATAATAATGCGCAGTTTGATAAAGAAGTGAATATTGATGGTAGCCAAATTTTACCGCATGTTACTTGGGGTACATCTCCGGAACAGGTCGCAACGATTAATGATGTCGTACCTAACCCGCAGTCAGAATCAGATGATGTAAAACAAGAAGGTATTCAACGTGCTTTAAACTACATGGATTTAACAGCAGGTACCGCAATCAATGAAATTCCTATCGATAAAGTATTTATCGGTTCATGCACAAACTCACGAATTGAAGATTTACGCGAAGCAGCTGAGATAGCAAAAGGTCATTCTGTAGCGTCGAATGTGAAATTGGCTATGGTGGTACCTGGTTCGGGTTTAGTAAAACAACAAGCCGAAGAAGAAGGCTTGGATGAAATTTTTACCGCGGCAGGTTTTGAATGGCGTGAGCCTGGTTGTTCTATGTGTTTAGGTATGAATCCTGATCAACTTGAACCAGGAGAACGTTGTGCATCTACATCCAATCGTAATTTTGAAGGCCGACAAGGTTTAGGTGGTCGTACTCATTTAGTTAGCCCTGCTATGGCGGCAGGTGCTGCAATTGCTGGCCACTTTGTTGATATTAGAGAATTATAAAATGAAAGCGTTTACCAATTTTACTGGCTTAGTAGCCCCGATTGATCGGCCTAATGTTGATACTGATGCGATCATTCCAAAACAATACTTAAAATCGATCAAGCGTTCAGGTTTTGGCCCTAATTTATTTGATGAAGATCGTTATCTTGATCCAGGTTTACCCGATAGTGATCAATCGCATCGTCGTTTAAATTCAGATTTTATTTTGAATCAAGCACGTTATTCAGGAACAGAAATTTTATTAACGCGTGAAAATTTTGGTTGCGGTTCTTCTCGTGAACATGCAGTTTGGGCGTTAGAAGATTTTGGTATTAAATGTATTATCGGAACAAGCTTTGCGGATATATTTTTTAGTAATGCGTTTAAAAATGGTTTGTTATTGATCACGCAGCCTGAAGCGGTAGTAGATGAGTTATTTAATGATGTTAAAACAGTCGAAGGTTATAAGTTAGCTATTGATTTAGAACAACAAACCATTACAAAACCAAGTGATAAAGTTTTTTCGTTTGATGTGAACGCAGAATCAAAAAACCGTTTATTAAAAGGTTTAGATGATATTGGTATTACTCTCCAATACGCTGATGATATAAAAGCCTATGAGCAGCGTCAGAAGTGTATAACACCTTGGGTTTTCCCTGACCTATAAAGAAGAATTTTATAATGACTAAAACTCGTTTTGCTCCCAGCCCAACAGGTATGCTGCACATTGGCGGTATTCGTACAGCTTTATTTTCTTGGTTAATCGCAAAAAAAAATAAAGGCGAATTTATTTTACGCATTGAGGATACTGACCGCGAACGTTCAACGGATGAAGCCGTGGATGTTATCTTGCAAGGTATGCAATGGTTAGGTTTAACAGCAGATAACGAACCTATTTTTCAAACCGCTCGTTTCGATAGATATAAAGAAATCATTCAACAATTATTAGAGCAAGGAAATGCTTATTACTGTTACTGTACTAAGGAAGAAGTTGATGCTATGCGCGAAGCGGCCATGGCAAAAGGTGAAAAACCTCGCTACAACGGTTATTGGCGAGATAATAATGAAACACCACCTGAAGGTATTGACCCTGTCATCCGTTTTAAAAATCCATTAGATGGTGAAGTGGTTGTAAATGATCTAATTCAAGGAGAGGTCGTATTTAACAATTCTGAATTGGATGATTTAATCATTGCTCGTTCCGATGGTACTCCAACATATAATTTGACTGTAGCTATTGATGATATGGATATGGGTGTAACTGATATTATTCGTGGCGATGATCATTTAAATAATACGCCTCGACAAATGAATATCCTTTCTGCGCTTAGTGCAGATATTCCCAACTATGCACATGTTCCAATGATACTCGGGCCTGACGGAAAGAAACTTTCGAAGCGAGATGGCGCAGCAAGTGTATTGCAATATCGAGATGAAGGTATTTTACCTGAAGCGTTATTAAACTATTTAGTCCGCTTGGGCTGGTCACATGGTGATCAGGAAATCTTTTCTATTGATGAGATGATTAAATTATTTGATCTGAAAGACGTAAATAAATCAGCGGCTGCGATCAACCCGGATAAATTGATATGGCTCAATCAACAATACATCAATAGTTATGATAATGAAGATTTAACAAATTTAGTTAAACCTTTATTTAATTATGATCTTTCTAACGGGCCTGAATTAAGCTTGCTTGTCGATGTATTGAAAGAACGTTGTAAAACATTAAATGATTTTGTTGAACAGAGCCGTTGTTTCTATCAGGACTTTGATGAATTTGATGCCAATGCGGCCAAGAAACACCTACGACCAGTGGTACTTGAACCATTGGAAAAATTACAGCAAACCTTACGAGGAATGGATGACTGGCTATCTGAAAAAATCCATCAAGCAATTCAAAGCACTGCCGATGAATTTGACTTAGGAATGGGCAAGGTTGGTCAGCCTTTGCGCGTCGCTGTAACGGGTACGGGCATGTCTCCAAGCATTGATATTACCTTGGAATTTATTGGTAAAGACAGGACGTTACAGAGGTTGGATAAGGCATTGGAATTTATTAAAAAAAGGGCTGCGGCATAGCTTGACAGCAAGCCTGCTGTCACGTACATTGCACCGCTTTCTGCTACAGGGTCAATTAACAATTGGCTTGGTTGGAGAGCTTGATTCCGTAGCCGTTGATCGGTTTGGGGCCATAGCTCAGCTGGGAGAGCGCTACACTGGCAGTGTAGAGGTCGGCGGTTCGATCCCGCCTGGCTCCACCAAATACTGCAGAAAAAACGGCAATTCTTATATTGTCCCCATCGTCTAGAGGCCTAGGACACTGCCCTTTCACGGCGGCAACAGGGGTTCGAATCCCCTTGGGGACGCCATTTCAATCAATGGCTTTTACCTTTCACGTAACAAAAAATTTCATCTTGCTGTCATTTTAAGTAATTAAAATTCATCCATGTAAATGATGAAATTTCATACCGAATATAGTTCTCGAACTACTGTCTAGGTCCAGAGAAGTTATAGTTAATAGAGCAGGTTTCGCCAAAGACATCATTTCCAGAGCCACTGACAGAAATAGAGTTGCCAGATAAATTGCCACTGAAGTTTCCTTGATTTCTCGATTGTAAAGCTCCTTGCCCATAAGCATCTAAGGTGTAACTGCCCGATGCATTCGTTTGACTGTGAGTTCCCGAGAATGATGAGTTAACGGCTAAGCCTTGAGCCGCCAGGTTGAAGCCATTGAGTGTGGTTAAAGATAAGTAACCACTATAAGAATTACCATCTTGAGCATTTGAGCTATAAGTACCTGTGAATGATCGGGTTACATTCAATGATGGATTAGAGCAGCCAGAGTATGAAAAAGATCCAGAAACATTGAACGTGCCTGAGATCCATGCTGGAGCGGTGATTGAAATCGAGTCAACAATACTCCACGCCCCGTTCTCTAATGCATATAGATTGATATAGAACGACCTGCCATCGGTAGGTAAGCCAGATAAGGTTTGGCTGGTGGCTGCTGGCCCCGCATGAGCCGGGAGTAATAAGTTATAAGCTGATGGTCCTGCGACATTGGACGTGCCAGCGGTTACGACCCAGTTCTCTGGGGTATTGCCATTGGCATTCCAGTTCACGGTCACTGAACCGCTGGTCAGAGTACTGCCACCGGTGGGTGAGGTAATGGCCGGTTGCGGAGCCGTGAAAGCGGTGACTGAAATCGAATCTTTGATTGACCATGCCCCATTCTCAAAGGCGTATAAGTTAATGTAAAAGCCAGAGCCATCGATCGGCAGACCGGTCAGAGTCTGACTGGTCGCACTAGTATCTAAGACAGTTGGTAACGCGATGTTATAGGCAGCGGTGCCTGCAACATTAGAGGTGCCTGCGGTAACGACCCAGTTGTCGGGGGTATTGCCATTCGGATTCCAGTTCACGGTCACTGAACCGCTGGTCAGAGTACTGCCACCGGTCGGTGAGGTAATGGCCGGTTGGGGAGCCGTGAAGGCAGTGACTGAAGTCGAATCTTTGATTGACCATGCCCCATTCTCAAAGGCGTATAAGTTAATGTAAAAGCCAGAGCCATCGATCGGCAGACCGGTCAGAGTCTGACTGGTCGCACTGGTATCTAAGACAGTTGGTAACGCGATGTTATAGGCGGCGGTGCCTGCAACATTAGAGGTGCCTGCGGTAACGACCCAATTGTCGGGGGTATTGCCATTGGCATTCCAGTTCACTGTGACCGAGCTACTGGCCAGAGTGCTGCCACCGGTCGGTGAGGTAATGGCCGGTTGCGGAGCCGTGAAAGCGGTGACGGAAATCGAATCTTTGATTGACCATGCCCCATTCTCAAAGGCGTATAAGTTAATGTAAAAGCCAGAGCCATCGATCGGCAGACCAGTTAAAGTCTGACTGGTGGCACTGGTACCAACCACCGAAGGTAAAAGAATGTTATAAGCTGCAGGTCCTGCAACATTAGAGGTGCCTGCGGTAACGACCCAATTGTCGGGGGTATTGCCATTGGCATTCCAGTTCACGGTCACTGAACCGCTGGTCAGAGTACTGCCACCGGTGGGTGAGGTAATGGCCGGTTGCGGAGCCGTGAAAGCGGTGACTGAAATCGAATCTTTGATTGACCATGCCCCATTCTCAAAGGCATATAAGTTAATGTAAAAACCAGAGCCATCGATCGGCAGACCGGTCAGAGTCTGACTGGTCGCACTGGTATCTAAGACAGTTGGTAACGCGATGTTATAGGCAGCGGTGCCTGCGACATTAGAGGTGCCTGCGGTAACGACCCAGTTGTCGGGGGTATTGCCATTCGGATTCCAGTTCACGGTCACTGAACCGCTGGTCAGAGTACTGCTACCGGTAGGAGAGGTAATGGCCGGTTGCGGAGCCGTGAAGGCAGTGACGGAAGTCGAGTCAACAATACTCCACACTCCATTCTCTAATGCATAAAGGTTGATATAAAACGAACTGCCATCGACTGGTAAGCCAGATAAGGTTTGACTGGTGGCTGATGGTCCTGCGTGTTCTGGAAGTAATAAGTTATAAGCTGATGGTCCTGCGACATTGGAAGTACCGGCGGTAACGACCCAGTTGTCAGGGGTATTGCCATTGGCATTCCAGTTCACAGTCACTGAGCCACTACCAAGAGTACCGGGATCTGGTGTAGTGATTTCTGGTGATGGAGCATCAAAAGCATTGACACTGATGGAACTTACGATACTCCAGTTTCCATTAATTAGTGCATAGAGATTAATGTAAAACGAACTGCCATCGATTGGTAAGCCAGATAAGGTTTGACTGGTGGCTGTAGGCCCAGCGTGAGCCGGGAGTAAGATATTATAAGCTGCAGGTCCTGCGACATTGGAAGTGCCAGCCGTGACAACCCAGTTTGTAGCAAAACTGATATTTTGATTCCAATTTACAGTAACAGTATCACTATTTAGAACGTTTGGATTTAACGAAGTGATTTCTGGTGGAGGCGTTATAGATTGTAGTTCTTCTTTTGAATTAAATGTTTCTGTAATATTTCCATTAATTTTACCTATTCCAGACCCAATTTCTAATACTTCCCCTAAACCCTCAACGATCCAAACACTGGATATACCATTTGATTCAATGAAGGTACCTAAAACAAATCCTGATATATCTAAATTACAGTCAATTCTTAATGCATCAAATGTCCCATATAATACACTGACATTTTCTATTCTTGGTATTGAGCAAGAGAGATTGTAGGATGCATTAACTCTTATATTGCCGGGATAAATATAGGTGGCAATACCGGATGAATTATAATTTTCGCCGATTGTTGGTTGACCATTTATGAGGGTGAGTGCAGGTGAAAATTCTATTGAATCACCATCTGCATAGTCATATCGGTAAACCTTATATCCATCATCATCAATTGTAAAATAAGTGGTATCTCCATCTTCGTCCTTAATAATATTTGTTTCAACACCATTAATATTTGCCTTATCAAGTAGTACAATATCAGTCTCAATCAGTGGAGGAGTGCCTTCTTCAACATAGGTGTATGTCGTTAAAGGAACTATTGGAAAATATTCTTGAGCAGTTGGTAAGCCAATTGTTATGGTTTGTGATTCTGATAACAAAGTTGTTGCTTGGTTTATTGGATCAGCTGTAATAGAAATGGTATCGGTGAATGAACCTAGCTCCGAAGTTCCTATTGCTACTAGAGTCAAAGTTACAGAGTTACCAACTCCAATACTTCCGAGATTACAAACAAGTGTTTGAGAACCTGAACAACTTCCTTGTGTTGTTTGAACAGAAGAAAATGTTAATTCTGAAGGTAGAGTATTCGTAAGAACTACATTTTGTGCTGTGGTAGCGTTAGAGGCTGTAGAGTTATTTGAGACTGTTAGAGTTAAAGTAACATTTTCACCAGGTAGATAGCGGTCTTTATTGGTTGCAGACGATAGATTTAAAAATGATTCGTTATCATTAATGGTTACTTGAGTTTGGGATTGATTAGATAACGAAGTACCACCAACAGGATTGGTTAAGTTAAAAGAAAAATTAAAATCGGGGTTAATAAGGTTATTATCTAGCAGTGGAATTTGAATAGTCTTACAACCGCTTTCACCATTTGTAAAACTTACTGTACCTGATACTGAAGTATAATTTACACCATTAATACCAGTGCCATCAGAAGTTAGATAATCTGCAGATACATTTCCGATAGTTCCGCCTATTCGACATACATCAATGGAGGCAGTGTTTGAGTTTTCTTGAAATGTGAGTGAATTTGAAGAGAACTCCATGATGCCATTTGGATTATATTCAAATGCGCCAATATCAACTACATCAACGTTATCGTTATTCCCATCTAAGATTCTAGTAACACCAGTAATATCATTAGTGGTTAAATTCGGGGCGTTATTGTTTCCTGTATCAATTGAAGGAGAATTTATAGTAAGCCTAAAGTTGTTATTTTCTGGATCTATATATAATGGATCTTCTGAAATATTATCGTTTGAGATTGAGTTAATAGAACAAACGCCTCCGAAAACATCTCCATTAGAATTATAAAAATTATTGTTATTAAAACTAGGTTGATCAGTTCCGTCACAATAAATTGAGGTTTCCGTATATTCAGAAAAAGAATTATTGTTTTGAATAGTTAAATTAATTGGCCCTTGATTTGTTATTCGTGTATTTAAGTAAAGATCAGAGCCTTTGTTAGTAGAAGGTGGGAAATTCCCATTGCTAAGATTAACCTTGTTTTTAAAAAAAGTATTATTTTCTATTGAAATAGTGCCAGAATTATTTTCAATACATACCCCACCACTTTTATGGATAGCTGCATTACTGACAAAAATATTTTGAATGATATTTAAATTACTATTACTTAAAGAATATATGGCTCCACAATTATTCGAAGTATTTTCAATAAATTCATTATCAGATATATTTATTATTGCATTGGGGAAAAGCTCAGGGTTTCCGTTTATCTGACCGAGAATTTTAATAGCTGTGGCATTATTATTTTTGAATATATTTCCTTCTATTCTAGGAGAAAAAGAAAAATTAGAATCGGCATAATAATGTACCAAAAGGGCGCTTGATAAACCGCTTCCACAGCAGGCCGTATTATTTTCAATAATATTATCTTTAATTAAAGAAGAACTAGCTCGAATTTCAATCGCTGAGTTATTAATCTTTATGATGTTATTTTCAATGGTCGGCGAAGTAGCTACTATATGAATTCCTCCAGGACCTCTAACATTATTTCGACCATTTTGTATAGTAAACCCCTTGATGATAGTTGAAGAGGAAATTGGAGAACTATTTTCTGGTAGAGAAGTTGTGATACTGATTACAGGCCCAGTTATAGTAGTGCCATCACTACCACCATCAATAATGGTAACTTCTGGTCCATTAGATGACTCAAGAATAATATTCTTGTTAACAAAGTCATCCATGTTGATATTTTCAAAATACGTCCCTGGTGCAACCAACACAGTATCCCCATCATTAGCAGCATCAATGGCACCTTGAATGGTTGAGTACTCTGATGGAACGTTTAGTGTGTCAGCGATTGACTTGATAGGTGCTATAAGAAATATAAAACAACAAATACATTGTAAGATCTTACGGCAATACAAATTACAGAAATTATTACTATCGTTCTTCGATGTGAAATTTAATAAAGCGAACTTCATCCTTCCCATTTTCCTTGCTTATATTAAACCCCTAGATAGATTGTATTGTTTTTTCCGCTATTTTAATTCGAATGAAATAATTTGAAAAGCGCCTTCATTGAATTGAAAGATAGGTTTCTTATGAAGAAACCTATCTTTCATAGTCCCATTAATTTGATGGAGTTAGATTAATAAAATCAACCACAGAGCGAATGTTGTTCTCGAACTACTGTCTAGTTCCGGAGAAGTTATAACTAATAGAACAGGTTTCGCCAAAGACATCATTGCCAGAGCCACTGACAGAAATGGAATTGCCAGATAAATTAGCACTGAAATTGCCTTGATTTCTCGATTGTAAACCACCTTGCTCGTAGGCGTCTAAGGTGTAACTGCCTGATGAGCTGGTTTGACTATGAGTGCCTGAGAATGATGAGTTAACGGCTAAGCCTAGAGAAGCCAGATTAAACCCGTTTAACGTTGCCAAGGATAGATAACCACTATATGCATTACCATCTTGTGCGTTTGAGTTATAGGTACCTGTGAATGATCGGGTTACATTCAATGATGGATTAGAGCAGCCAGAGTATGAAAAAGATCCAGAAACATTAAACAAGCCTGAGATCCAGGAAGGCGAGGTTACGCTAATGGAGTCGACTATGGTCCAAACCCCGTTATCAAGAGCATATAAGTTGAGATA
This sequence comes from Gammaproteobacteria bacterium, assembly GCA_965243205.1. Lineage (GTDB taxonomy): Bacteria > Pseudomonadota > Gammaproteobacteria > Eutrophobiales > Eutrophobiaceae > CBDEUK01. Next base: position 125,810 of record CBDEUK010000001.1, on the reverse strand, counting down.
AAAGCTTGAGCCATCGGTTGGCAGACCAGAGAGAGTTTGGCTGCTGGCCGACGGTCCTGCATGAGCAGGTAGCAAGATGTTATAAGCAGCAGGTCCTGCCACATTGGAGGTGCCTGCGGCGACGACCCAGTTGTCTGGGGTGTTGCCATTCGGGTTCCAGTTCACGGTGACGGAGCCACTGGTTAGAGTACTGCCACCGGTCGGTGAAGTAATGGCTGGTGATGGCGCGGTAAAGGCAGTGACGGAAATCGAGTCAACGATGCTCCACACGCCGTTCTCTAACGCATAAAGATTAATAAAGAAATTAGAACCATCAACTGGTAAACCCGATAAGGTCTGGCTAGTCGCACTGGTACCAACCACTGATGGTAAAAGAATGTTATAGGCAGCGGTCCCTGCGACATTAGAGGTACCCGCGGTAACGACCCAGTTTTGAGGGGCGGTGCCATTCGGGTTCCAGTTCACGGTGACGGAGCCACTGGTTAGAGTACTGCCACCGGTCGGTGAAGTAATGGCTGGTGATGGTGCGGTAAAGGCAGTGACGGAAATCGAGTCAACGATGCTCCACACGCCGTTCTCTAACGCATAAAGATTAATAAAGAAATTAGAACCATCAACTGGTAAACCCGATAAGGTCTGGCTAGTCGCACTGGTACCAACCACTGATGGTAAAAGAATGTTATAGGCAGCGGTCCCTGCGACATTAGAGGTACCCGCGGTAACGACCCAGTTTTGAGGGGCGGTGCCATTCGGGTTCCAGTTCACGGTGACGGAGCCACTGGTTAGAGTACTGCCACCGGTCGGCGAAGTAATGGCTGGTGATGGTGCGGTAAAGGCAGTAACGGCTACCGTATCAACCACAGTCCAGACCCCATCGATTAAGGCGAACAGATTGATGTTAAATCCTGAGCCATCGACAGGTAAGCCCGATAAGGTTTGGCTGGTGGCAGAAGCTCCCGCATAAGCAGGTAAGACTAAGTTATAAGCAGCAGCTCCCGAAGTTCCTGTTCCGGCTGTGGCCACCCAGTTTTGAGGGGTGTTGCCATTCGGGTTCCAGTTCACGGTGACGGAGCCACTGGTTAGAGTACTGCCACCGGTCGGTGAAGTAATGGCTGGTGATGGCGCGGTAAAGGCAGTGACGGAAATCGAGTCAACGATGCTCCACACGCCGTTCTCTAACGCATAAAGATTAATAAAGAAATTAGAACCATCAACTGGTAAACCCGATAAGGTCTGGCTAGTCGCACTGGTACCAACCACTGATGGTAAAAGAATGTTATAGGCAGCGGTCCCTGCGACATTAGAGGTACCCGCGGTAACGACCCAGTTTTGAGGGGCGGTGCCATTCGGGTTCCAGTTCACGGTGACGGAGCCACTGGTTAGAGTACTGCCACCGGTCGGCGAAGTAATGGCTGGTGATGGTGCGGTAAAGGCAGTAACGGCTACCGTATCAACCACAGTCCAGACCCCATCGATTAAGGCGAACAGATTGATGTTAAATCCTGAGCCATCGACAGGTAAGCCCGATAAGGTTTGGCTGGTGGCAGAAGCTCCCGCATAAGCAGGTAAGACTAAGTTATAAGCAGCAGCTCCCGAAGTTCCTGTTCCGGCTGTGGCCACCCAGTTTTGAGGGGCGGTGCCATTCGGGTTCCAGTTCACGGTGACGGAGCCACTGGTTAGAGTACTGCCACCGGTCGGTGAAGTAATGGCTGGTGATGGCGCGGTAAAGGCAGTAACGGCTACCGTATCAACCACAGTCCAGACCCCATCGATTAAGGCGAACAGATTGATGTTAAATCCTGAGCCATCGACAGGTAAGCCCGATAAGGTTTGGCTGGTGGCAGAAGCTCCCGCATAAGCAGGTAAGACTAAGTTATAAGCAGCAGCTCCCGAAGTTCCTGTTCCGGCTGTGGCAACCCAATCTTGCGCTACATTACCCATGGGATCCCAATTGACCGTAACTGACCCGCTGGTGAGAGTACTTGCTGTCGGTGAGGTAATGGCCGGCGATGGTGCATCGAAGGCATTGACGCTAATGGAATCGACGATAGACCATGTGCCATCAATTAACATATATAAATTTATATAAAACGAACTGCCATCGACCGGTAAGTCAGATAAGGTTTGACTGGTGGCTGAAGGCCCTGCGTTCTCAGGTAGTAAAATATTATAGGCAGCAGGTCCAGCAATATTAGAGGTGCCTGCGGTGACGACCCAGTTTTGTGGGGTTGCGCCATTCGGGTTCCAGTTCACAGTAGCCGAACCACTGGTTAGAGTAGAGTTCGCTGCAGGTGATGATATTTCTGGAGGAGGTTCTATTGATATGAGATCTAGAGTACGAGTTTCAGTTTGATTTATAGCACCATTAACTCGAGCTGTTAGTGTTTGAGTTTGTTTTATTAAGCCAACATTTTTTACAAACCAGTTAGTTTGAGAACCATCAAATGTTATTGTCTGGCCGTTGATCACTCCTGATGAAGTTAAGGTACAAACTATTCTAATGGCATTAAATGTTCCATAAGGGACAGATGTTGATTGAATAGAATTTAAAGTACATGCTCTTGAATATGAAAGATCAAAAATTCCAAGACCAGTAATAGACAGTCTTAATGTACCATTAGAATTGACTGTTTCACCTAAAATAGGCTGAGCGTTTATTTGTTTACTTGGTGGAATGTATTGTAAATAACCATCAACATCGACTTCACCATAACTTTTAACACCTTCACTATCATTCGTGAAGTATTCAACACTGCCCTCAGAAAATTGGAAGCCATAGGTTTCAACGCCATTTACATTTACTGTTTGAGGTAAGATGAACACACTACTAGTTAATGATGGGCTGTTATTTAATCGATAGTTATATTTCGTTAACGGTACGATTGGAAATAATTCTTGTGCTGTTGGTAAGCCTGCAACCGTAATAGTCGTTAAGTCAGTTAAATTTGTCGGTACGGTATTGACTGGATCGGCTGTTACTGCAGCTAGGTTTGTAAATGTTCCAGCCTTGGTTGCTGTACCCGTTATAGTAACGGTTGCCGTATTACCAACGGCTATGTTACCAAGATTACAATCGATTGTTTGGGTTCCAGAACAACTTCCTTGGGAAGCAGAGACCGAAGAAAAAGTCACACCAAATGGTGAAGGAGAATCAGATGGTAGCACGTTTGTTAATGTAACGTTCTGGGCTGTAGTGGCATTAGAGGGAACACCAGAATTAGTAACCTGAATAGTTAGAGTGACTGTTTCTTCAAAGTCATATGAACTTTTGTTAGGAGAAACATTTAGTGCTAGAAGGTTATCATCGTTATTAATTTCGATAGTGGCCTGATTTTGTGTCGTTAGTAACGCTCCTCCAGAGGGACTCGACAGTGAGATTGTAAAATTAACATCTGGATCAATAGAGTTATTGTCGATTAATGGAATTAATACAGGTTTACAGCCACTTTCGCCATTAGTAAATGTTGTAGTTCCGGATGTAAGAGTGTAATTGACACTATCTAACGCAGTTCCATTCGCAGTTAGGTAATTAACACCCACAGCACCTGAATTGCCACCAATACGGCAGATATTTATCGACGCATTTGTGTCGTTTTCTTGAGCAACAATACTAGGCGTTTCAAATTGCAAGAAGCCATTGGCATTAAATTCGAGCGCGCCCATGTCAACAGTTGCTGTTACATCATTGTTACCATCAATGATTCTAGTTGCGCCAATAATATCTGTAGCTTGAATATTGGTGGCCGTATTATCCCCAGTATCAATCGAAGGGGAACCTGATGTTAGATTAAAGTCCGAGTTGGATGAATCCGTAAACAAAGGGTTTTGTGAAATATTATTATTTGTTCCAACTATACTTGAACATACACCAGCAGATGCGGGCCCTGTTGTGTTATAGATATTATTATTTAAAAAGGTTTGTGACCCAGGGCCATTACAAGCAATTGAGGCTAAGCTGCTTGAATTATAAAAAATATTATTAGTAACATTTGATACTCCACCGATGTTACTAGAGAAATAAATATCAGCACCAAGGGCACTTGTCGAAGTGGTTCCTGCTTGATTATTAAAAAAAGTGTTGTTCTCAATTTCCGCATCTGCTGATTCTTCTATACAAATTCCAGCGGTTGCTCCATTTGCCGTATTGTTACTAAAAACATTTTGAATAATTTTATAAGTAGTATTCTCATCTGCATCAATAGAACCACAACCTGAAAAATTATTATTTTCAAAACGATTATTTATAATCGTTATGATGTCAGAACTGCTTGCAAAAACATCATTGATGGGCTGAGAAGTATTGTTTCTAAATATATTTGATTCAATTACGGGGGCTGTTACAGAATATAAATGAATCAGGAATGGAACATCATTTGATGTATTATCCTCTATAATATTATTACGAATTATAGGACTAGCATTGTTTCCAACTTCAATTGCTACACCATCAAGTGTTTCTCTAATTATATTGTTTTCAATTGTTGGGGTACCTGCCCTAATAGTAATAGCGCCACCACCTTGAGATGCAAAAGGAAAACTATTTCCTTTTTGGATGGTGAAACCTCGTACGATAGTGCTATTGCCATTAATTCTAATAATCGCATCAGTAAGTGAAGAGGGAGTTCCATTAGGAGGGCCTTCAATGACGGTAACGCTTGGTCCTTCTGCTGATTCTAAAATTAATTGTTTGCCTTCAATTGTTATATTTTCAAGGTATGTGCCTGGAGCAACCAGAACAGTATCACCATTTGTAGCTGCTGTGACTGCGGCTTGTATAGTCGCATGATCACCAGGAACATTTAAAGTATCTGCGTTAGAGCAGAAAGGAATAATTAGAGCGGCAAATAAAAATAGCTTATAAAACGCTGACGATAATTTTTTTTGCGCTGTAGTGAATTCATTTAATTTTGTAGTTAATTCTAGAACCATCAAAAAGATTTCCATTTATAATTTGTATCATATTGATTTTCCTAGATTCGAATGATGTATGAATAAGATGATTTTTATTATATATTTATCAATTAAAACTAAAATTATGTTCTAAATCAATACGCTTTTGTTGTATTTTTATGCTACATATCAATTTCTGTGAAATAATACCTATTTTTGTCAAATCACTTACATAACTTTACCAAAGTTTATTCAATCTGTATTTCATTTGTACATGGATATTTAAAATTATTATGAAAATACTTCTTTCAGGTTCGGCCGGTTTTATTGGGTTTCATGTAGCGAAAGCATTATTAGAGCGTGGCGACCAAGTTTATGGTATTGATAATCTCAATGATTATTATGATGTTTCTTTGAAGGAAGATCGACTGGAACAACTTGAACCTTATGATGATTTTATATTTGAGCAAATTGATATTGCTGATCGCCGTGAGGTGGAAGACCTATTCAATGATTTCGAACCTGAGCGCGTGGTTCATTTAGCCGCACAAGCAGGAGTTCGTTATTCCTTGGAAAATCCTCATGCTTATGTAGATTCGAATATTCTTGGTACATTAAATATATTAGAGGGCTGTCGAAACAACCAAGTAGAACATTTAGTCTATGCGTCTTCCAGTTCTGTATATGGCGCAAATACTTCCATGCCTTTTTCTGTTCATGATAATGTCGATCACCCTGTTTCCCTATATGCAGCGAGTAAAAAATCCAATGAGTTAATGGCGCATACATATAGTCATTTATATGGAATCCCTACTACTGGGTTACGATTTTTTACTGTTTATGGTCCTTGGGGACGCCCCGATATGGCTTATTTTTCTTTCACGAAAAAGATTTTGGAAGAAGAACCGATAAATGTATTTAATAATGGTAAACATAAACGTGACTTTACATATATTGATGATATTGTAGCCGGCGTTATAAAAACATTGGATACTGAGCCAGAGACGAATTCACAATGGAATAGTAATTCTCCTGACCCTGGGACTAGTAAAGCCCCGTATCGTATTTATAATATCGGCAATAATAATCCAGTAGAATTAATGCATTTTATTGAAACCATCGAAAAGAACCTCGGAAAAGAGGCGCAAAAAAATTATCTCCCCATGCAGCCCGGTGATGTTGAGACAACTTATGCCGATGTCGATGACTTGGTGAGAGATATGAATTATAAGCCAGACACTCCTATCGAAGAGGGTATAGAGAAATTTATTAATTGGTATAAAGAATACTATGGAGTCGAATCATAATGTCGCACGGTCGTAAAATTTCTGTTATTGGTCTTGGATATGTAGGCCTTCCTGTTGCAGTTGCCTTTGGTCAAACTGAACAAGTCATTGGTTTTGATATTAATCAATCGAGAATTGATGAATTAAAACGTGGTGAAGATAGTACTAATGAAGCTGATATTGAGCAATTGAGAACAGCTGCTGTCATTTATACAAATGATCCTAGTGAAATTCCTAAAGCAGATTTTCATATCGTTGCGGTGCCTACCCCAGTTAACTCTGCAAAAAACCCTGATTTAACGCCAGTTTTAAAAGCATCTGAAACGGTTGGTAAACAACTTAAAAAAGGTGACATTGTCGTTTATGAATCGACTGTTTATCCAGGTGCTACTGAAGAAGATTGTGTTCCAGTATTAGAACGAGAGTCAGGTTTGGTATGTGGTAAGGATTTTTTTGTTGGCTACTCACCAGAACGAATCAACCCAGGTGATAAAGAACATACCTTTACAACAATTACCAAAGTGGTTTCAGGGCAAACACCTGAAATTTTAGAGATTGTTGCACAAGTTTATGAGTCAGTTGTGACCGCAGGTGTGCATAGAGCTGCTACGATTAAAGTTGCGGAAGCTTGTAAGGTAATTGAAAACACTCAGCGTGATTTAAATATTGCTTTGATGAATGAATTGGCGATGATCTTTCAACGTATGGGTATTGATACTAAAGATGTTTTAGATGCTGCAGGTACTAAATGGAACTTTTTAAAGTTCAGTCCTGGTTTAGTGGGCGGACATTGTATTGGTGTTGATCCGTATTATCTAACTCATAAAGCATCCATCTTAGGTTATATCCCCGATATGATTTTAGATGCGCGGGCTATCAATGATGGCATGGGTAGTTTTGTTGCCAGTCGCATTATTAAAGCATTAATAAAATCTGGTCTAGCAATTAAAGGCAGTACTATAACTATGCTAGGTTTTACCTTTAAAGAGAATGTACCCGACTTGCGTAATACTCGAGTGATAGATATCGCCCAAGAACTTGAAAGTTATGAAGCTAATATTCAAATCACGGATCCTGAGGCGTTCCCAGAAGAAGCACACGACGAATACGGTATAGATTTAACCGAAGAAAAACACTTACAAAAAGCCGATGCTGTTATTTTAGCCGTTCCACACAATCACTATCTTGAGATGGGATGGTCTGGGATTCAAGCACTACTAAAAGATGGAAAAGGTGTAGTTTACGATGTGAAATCGGTGTTACCACGCGATACTAAACCAGACGGAATTGAATTATTTAGATTGTAATATTTATCCATTAGTATTCGTTCGCCATACAATAAAATACATTAATAGGTTTTACTGAATGAAAGTTACAATGATAGGCACCGGCTATGTTGGCTTGGTTTCTGGGACTTGCTTTGCCGAGTTTGGTGCAGATGTTTGTTGTTTAGACATTGATGAATCTAAAATTCAAAAATTAGAAAATGGTGAAATACCAATCTATGAGCCTGGCCTTGATGATTTAGTTAAAAAGAATGTTGAGCAGGGGCGTTTAACTTTTACAACTTCTTATGATGAAGTTATTGCAGAAAGTGATTTAGTATTTATTGCCGTAGGTACACCTTCACGTCGAGGTGAAGGCTATGCTGATTTATCGTATGTCTATCAAGCAGCAAAAGATATTGCTCCACATCTAAAAGGTTATACCGTTATCGTGGACAAATCGACGGTACCAGTTGGAACTGCTCGTAATGTTCATCGCATTATTAAAGAAGAAAATCCAAATGCGGATTTTGATGTGGCCTCAAACCCTGAATTCTTAAGAGAAGGTGCTGCGATATCAGACTTTATGAGGCCTGATCGCGTGGTATTAGGTTTGGAATCAGAACGCGCAAAAAACTTATTACACGAACTTTATCGACCATTAAATTTAATCGAGACACCAATTCTAACTACCGGATTAGAAAGTGCTGAGTTAATCAAATACGCATCTAATGCGTTCTTAGCTACGAAGATCAGTTTTATTAATGAAATGTCAATGCTATGTGAGGCTGTAGGTGCGGACGTTCATGCAGTGGCTAAGGGTATGGGACTTGATGGTCGTATTGGCAAAAAGTTTTTACACCCTGGGCCTGGTTATGGTGGTTCCTGTTTTCCAAAAGATACCAAAGCGTTAGTTAGAATCGCGCAAGAAAATGGTACTTCAAGTCGTATTGTGGAATCTGTGATTGAGGTCAACGAAGCACAGAAGGCAAGAATGATCAAAAAAATTCGTGCAGCAATAGGTGGAGATGAATCGGCTAAAACCTTTGCTGTTTTAGGTTTAACATTCAAACCAGAAACCGATGATATGCGTGATTCGCCTTCATTAGCGATCCTTCCAAAATTAATAGAGAATGGTGCTATAGTAAATGCGCATGATCCTCAAGGTGTTGAAGAAGCAAAGGAACTTCTACCAGAATCAGTTAATTATTATGAAGATATTTATTCTATTTTCGATAATGCGGATGCTGTTATTTTGTTAACTGAATGGAATGCTTATCGCGGTTTAGATTTAAAGAAGATCTTAAATCAAATGAACGGTAATATCTTTATAGACCTCAGAAATGTTTATGAGCCTGATGCTATGAAAGAGCTTGGTTTTAAATACGTATGTGTTGGCCGTTAAAATTTATAAAAGAGAAAATATATAATGACAAAGATAACGAATGAAAATACGGTATGGCATGAACATACAGTCACACGTCAGGAACGTGAAGCTTTAAATAATCATAAAGGAGCGATCATTTGGTTTACTGGTTTATCTGGTTCAGGTAAATCGACTTTAGCAAATGCTTTGGAAGATCGACTGAATAAATTAGGTAAACGTACCTATGTTTTAGATGGTGATAATGTTCGTAAAGGTTTGAATAAAGACTTAGGTTTTTCTGATGAAGATCGAGTTGAAAACATTCGTCGTATTGGTGAAGTGAGTAAACTCATGTTAGATGCGGGTATTATTGTGATGACAGCTTTCATTTCTCCTTTCAAAGAAGACCGTGATATTGTTCGTAGTTTAGTAAATGATGGAGAGTTTTTTGAAATATTTGTTGATGCGGACTTAGCGACTTGTGAAGAACGTGACCCTAAAGGTTTATATAAAAAAGCCAGAGCGGGTGAAATCCCTGAATTTACAGGTATATCTTCTCCATATGAAGCACCAGAGAACCCTGAGTTGACAGTCAATACTTCAAAGTCTCAAGTTCCAGAATGCGTTGATCAATTAGTTGCCATGTTGGAAAAGGATATCCTTTCCTCTTAGTCGTTTTGAATGAACAAAATATTTCCCGCAGTTGGTACTTGATTCATACAAAGCCGAATCAGGAACAGACTGCAAAAGAAAATCTAGAACGTCAGGGGTATGAAACTTATTTACCTCTGACATCATTATTAAAAAGACACCGTGGTAAGTCAGTTCGCAAGATTGGCCCTCTATTTCCTCGATACATATTTATATATCTCAGTGATGAAATTGATAATTGGGGACCTATTCGTTCAACCTTAGGTGTTGCTGCTTTGGTTCGTTTTGGAATGGAGCCAGCTAAGGTGCCAGATATCTTAGTGCAGAATTTAAAATCTCAAGAAGTTGAACCTGATATTCATCCTATGAAGATCCTAGAGTTTGAAGAGGGCGATAAAGTCCGAATTGCTGAAGGGCCGTTCGAAGGTTACGAAGCGATTTTTTCTGCTAAGGATTCCAATGATAGGGTGTTGATTTTACTCAAAATTGCCGAAAATTACGCCAAACTCAAGATTGAAGCCCAATCGATTGAAAGGCTAGATTAAGTCTACTACTACATATAGTAGTTCATTTTATGAACATGCTGATATATAATGTTCATATTATGAACGCTAAGGAAAAAGAAGATGCAATGACTTTAGAGATTCTTCAAACTATTGAAGAAAATCAAGAGGTTACTCAGCGTCATCTTGCCGATAATCTTGGCGTGGCACTTGGCTTGGCCAATTCCTACTTAAAGCGTTGTGCCAATAAAGGCCTGATCAAAATTCAACATATACCGGCAAATCGCTATCTCTACTATCTAACTCCAAAAGGCTTTGCTGAAAAAAGTCGTCTGACAGCACAGTACCTTTCATATTCTTTTGACTTTTATCGTAAGGCCAGTCAGTCCGTAAATGAGACCTTTAATATTTGCCATCAGCTAGGTCATAAGAAAATTTTATTTTGTGGAGTTTCCGAGTTAGCAGAGATTGCATCAGTACGTTTACATGAGCATGAGTTAATACATACGGCAACATTTGATCAGCAAACAAAAAAAAATAACTACCTCGGAAAACCAATTTGTCGAACTATAAATAACTCTCAACATTTCGATGCATGTTTAATAACTGCATTGGACCAAGCAGAAGATATTTATAAAAAAATTAGCCTAGAAGTTAATCAAGAGAATGTATTTATCCCAAGTTTTTTAGGATTAAATATTTAGTGAAAATTAGTTTGTTATTGTCTATGCGGGGTTATGTTTATAACACTGCAGGGCGGTAGCGTTCTAATTTTTTATATATTTTAATGTTTTCTAATACACTATTTCATAAGTTATGGAGCACTTTAAGTAAGCCTCAACGCAAAAGCGCGATCATTTTAATGCTTTTGATGTTATGTGGAATGTTGTTTGAGATGCTAGGTATTGGTTTAATAATTCCTGTTTTAACAACAGTGACGAATAAAGATCTCTATTTTAGTTACCCAGACCTAAAAGAATATTTAGAATTTGTTGGTAGCCCTTCTCAACACGAATTAGTCATATATACAATGTTAATACTAGCAATGGTATATACTTTAAAATCTATCTTTTTAAGTTTTTTAACTTGGCAACAAGCTAAATATACATTTGGAGTTCAAGCAAACTTTTCGCATAGATTGTTCAAAGGGTATCTCTATCAGCCTTATACATTTCATTTACAAAAAAACTCTGCTGAATTAATACGAAATATTGTTAGTGAAGTTGGTATGTTAAGTACTGTTATACAATCAATACTAATTATTATTACTGAGGTGCTAGTATATATAGGAATATTAACATTATTACTTCTCGTAGAACCTATCGGAGCTCTATTGGTAATGATATTGTTTGGAATTGCTGGTCTTAGTTATTATAGTTTTGTTCGAGGATATATATTACATTGGGGTGAAGCAAGGCAGTCTCATGAAGGGTTACGATTTCAACACTTACAACAAGGCCTTGGTGGTATAAAAGATATCAAAATACTAGGTCGAGAACAGGAATTTCTTCGTCGATATGAAATACACAACTCAGGTTCTGCTTATGTAAGTAAAATGCAATCAACATTTATGGCATTACCTAGATTTTTATTAGAGTTATTAGCAATATTAAGTTTATTGGTGCTAGTTATCTTTATGGTAGAAAAAAGTAAGCCATTAGATTCATTAATACCCGTTTTAGGTGTGTTTGCAGCAGCAGCATTTAGAATGATGCCCTCTGTTAATAGATTACTAAATGCATATCAAAGCCTCCGTTATTCACTTCCTGTTATTAACACGATACATACTGAACTTAAGGAAATAAGAGAACCTCAAAAGACTTTAACCACCGAAGAGAAATTTCTTTTTAAAAAAGAAATTTCTCTTAATAATATCAGTTATTCATATCCCAACACGGATAGACTTTCTCTAGATAATATTTCGATGACAATTCCAAATGGATTAACTGTTGGAATCATAGGAGCAAGCGGTGCTGGAAAGAGTACATTAATTGATATAATTCTAGGGTTATTAGAGGCAGACAGTGGAAAATTGGAAGTAGATGGTATTGATGTGGTATCTAATGCAAGAGGATGGCAGAAATTAATAGGATATGTTCCACAAACTATCTATTTAACTGATGATACTCTTCGACAGAACATTGCTTTGGGAATACCTGATTTAGAAATTGATAATAATAAAGTAGTTAAGGCTGCAGAGTCTGCTCAGTTAGAAGATTTTATAAATAATTGTGCTGATGGGATAGATGCTATTGTTGGAGAAAGAGGTATTAAGTTATCAGGTGGACAAAGACAGAGGATTGGTATTGCTAGAGCGTTATATCATGATCCAGACGTATTAGTGTTAGATGAGGCGACAAGTTCATTAGATACTAATACCGAAACAGAAGTCATGAACTCTGTAAGTAAATTACATGGAAAGAAAACAGTAATTATTGTTGCTCATAGGCTTTCTACTGTTAGGGACTGCGATTATTTATATAAGATCGAACAAGGTAAAATAATAAGTCAAGGACAGCCTGAAGAGATATTAGATACAAAGCAATGATAATTAATAAATATTATTTTATGAAATTCTAAACGTGAGCTACTTATGAAAGCAATAATTTTAGCTGGGGGTTTAGGAACACGAATTTCTGAAGAATCTCATCTTAAGCCTAAACCAATGATTGAAATAGGTGGTAAACCAGTTCTCTGGCATATTATGAAAATGTATTCGTCCTATGATGTTAACGAATTTATTATATGTTGTGGTTATAAAGGTTATGTAATAAAAGAATATTTCGCGAATTATTTTTTACATATGTCAGATGTAACTTTTGATATGACAAATAATAATATGCAAGTACATCATCAAAATGCTGAGCCTTGGAAAGTTACGTTAGTTGATACGGGTGAGAATACGATGACTGGAGGCCGATTAAAACGTGTTGCCGAATACATCGATGAAGAGGATTTTTGTTTTACTTATGGAGATGGAGTTAGCGATATCAATATTGCGGAACTAATCCAATTTCATAAAAAACAAAACACCAAAGCAACGGTTACAGCTGTTCAGCCTCCAGGTCGTTTTGGTTCTCTTAATATTAAGGATAATAAGATCGAAACATTTGAGGAAAAACCTAAAGGAGATGGCTCATGGATCAGTGGCGGTTTTTTTGTATTAAAACCTGAAGCGCTTAACTATATTGATGGTGATGATACAGTTTGGGAACGAGAGCCATTAGAAAGACTTGCTCAAAATGGTGAATTATCATCGTATATCCATAAAGGGTTTTGGAAGCCGATGGATACACTGCGAGATAAAATTACCTTAGATGAATTATGGAGTTCAGGCGAAGCTCCATGGAGGGTTTGGAAATAAAATTATTTTCAAATATTTATAAAGATAAACGAGTTTTGGTCACAGGACATAGTGGCTTTAAAGGAAGTTGGTTATCATTATGGTTAAAAAAATTAGGAGCAAATGTTTGCGGTATTTCATTACCTCCTGAAGTATATCCAAATCATTGGCAATTATTAGATCTTAATATAGAAAATCACTATCAAGATATTCGGGATAAAGATAAGTTAGGAACTATAATTCAAAAGTTTTCTCCTGAAATTATTTTTCATCTTGCTGCACAACCTTTAGTTAGACGCTCATATAATAATCCTTTATTAACTTGGACTACTAATGTTATAGGTTCAGCTAATTTGCTTGATGTCTCTAGAGAATTATTAGATCTAAAAGCTATAATTATTATTACATCAGATAAATGCTATGAAAATTATGAGCAAGAAACAGCTTATGTAGAAACTGACCCTTTAGGGGGACATGATCCATATAGTGCATCAAAAGCAGCCACCGAACTGGTTGCTGCCAGTTATAGAAAATCATTTTACTCAGATAATAACTCCGCTTTAGTTGCTTCTGCACGTGCGGGTAATGTTATAGGTGGAGGTGATTGGTCTGAAGATAGGCTTATACCTGACCTTGTAAAATCTAATAGAGAAAATCAAACTTTAAATATTCGATATCCTAATGCGACGCGGCCATGGCAACATGTTTTAGAATCTCTGAATGGATATCTCCAACTTGGTGAGAAACTATTACAAGGAAAAAATGAATTTGCTGCAGCATGGAATTTTGGGCCAAATAAAAATTCAAATAAAACAGTATCTTCTGTTTTAACAGAGTTTAAAAAGTATTGGCCTGAAATAGAATGGCAATCTAATGAAAGCAATCAACCTCATGAAGCCCAATTACTCCATTTAGATTCAACTAAATCAAGGGAAATACTTGGATGGAAACCCATTCTTGAATTTTCAGAAACTGTGAAACTAACTGCAGAATGGTATAAAACATTTAAAACTAATAACAAAATTATTAGTGAAGAACAATTAACGTATTATTCAAATCTATTAGTTTAGAAAATATATCGATATGACATTGAAAATTACTAATACTGTAATTGATGGTGTATCGATAATTGAAAGTAGTGTGCGTTCTGATGAGCGTGGAAGTTTTAGCCGATTAATTTGCAAAAATGAATTAGATAATATTTTAGCAAAAAAACAGATTGTACAAATGAATTACTCACTCACTCATTCAATTGGTTCTATTAGAGGCTTACATTTACAATACCCTCCTTATTCTGAGATGAAATTAATTAGATGTATTAAAGGTAAAGTATGGGATGTCGCTGTTGATTTGCGTAAAGATTCTCCAACGTTTTTGAAGTGGCATGCTGAGGAAATTTCAAAAGAAAATTATAAAATGATGGTTGTTCCTGAAGGATGTGCTCATGGCTTTCAAGTGTTAGAAGAAAATTCTGAGTTATATTATTGTCATACTGAATACTATAACCCAGAACATGAGGCAGGGTTTAGATTCAATGATCCAATACTCAACATAACTTGGCCTTTGCCTGTAACAGATATATCTGAACGTGATTTGAATCATCCCTTAATTCAATCTGAGTTTTCTGGGATTATGATATGAAGTGTCGTCATTGTAAGAATAATCTTAAACATGTTTTTTTAGATTTAGGTTTTGCTCCACCTTCAAATGCGTATTTAAATTTAGAAGATTTAAATAAACCTGAAACAACGTACCCTCTTAAAACTTATGTATGTGAAAGTTGTTGGTTAGTACAAACAATTGACTACTCTGATGCTGAAGAACTTTTTTCTTCAGATTATGCTTATTTTTCTTCTATTTCAAAAAGTTGGCTTGAACATGCAAAAAACTATGTCTATATGATTAAACAAAAATTGAAGCTTAATAAAGATAGTTATGTTATAGAGATTGCTTCAAATGATGGGTATCTACTAAAGAATTTTGTGGAATTGGAAATTCCTTGTGTAGGTATAGAACCAACTAATAGTACTGCTGATGCTGCTGAGAAACTCGGTGTCTCAGTAATTCGTGAATTTTTTAGTCATGATCTGGCATTACAATTATCGAAACAAAAAAAAGCAGATTTAATCATTGGTAACAATGTATATGCTCATGTGCCTGATATCAATAATTTTACTAATGGCCTCAAGGCTATGCTCAAAGATGATGGCGTAGTAACATTAGAATTTCCACATCTACTGAATCTTATAAATCTCAGTCAATTTGATACTATATATCATGAACATTTTTCATATTTATCTCTTTATACTGTAAATAAAATTTTTACAGAATCTGGTTTGAAGATTTTTGATGTTGAAAAGCTTCCTACCCATGGTGGTAGCCTGAGAATATATGGATGTCATGTAGATGATAGTAGAAGTGTTAATGAAATTGTATATGAAATTATTGACCAAGAAGAAAAAGAAAGGTGTAGAGAACTTTCTACTTATACTAATTTTCAAAATCGGGTAAATAAAATTAAAAATGATTTTTTAAGTTTTTTATTAGAACAAAATAGAAAAGGAAAAAAGATTGTTGCATATGGTGCCGCTGCTAAAGGTAATACCTTATTAAATTATTTAGGCGTTAAATCTGATTTAATATCATATATTGTTGATAATAATGCAGTTAAACAAGGTAAGTTTATGCCTGGTAGCCACATACCTATAGTAGAGGGTGCTAGACTTAAAAATGACAAGCCTAACTATGTGGTTATTTTACCCTGGAATTTAAAAACAGAGTTAACTGAACAATTGGATTATATTCGTGACTGGGGTGGGTATTTTGTGGTAACTATACCTCAACTGGAGATAGTATAAATAATGTGTTTTTTCAATATTAAGAAATTAAAACTAAGGTAAAGGCTATGGATAAAAAAAGATCAGAAATGTACGGTGGACAAAATCAAGCTGGCATGGATGTGATGCAAAATATTGTCGATGTAATTGAAAAAGAAAATATTCCTATGAAGGATGTTTTGGAGTCATTTGCTATATATGCTCGAAGAATAAATATTACTCGTTTTTTAGCTCATTATGAACTTTATAAGATGATCCAAGATATACCCGGTTGTATTGTGGAATGTGGTGTTTATCAAGGTAATAGTTTATTTGCATTTGCCAAGTTTTTAGAAATTTTTCATCCAGGGGATAGGATAAGGAATGTAATCGGTTTTGATAGTTTTCAAGGCTTACAAGATTTTAATGACAAGGATGGCCCGATGTATGAAAACCGTTCTAAAGTTGTAGGCGGTTGGAGTGCTGGAGAATTCAAAGACGCATTTTATGAGTTTGTTGATATTTATCATTCTGATATGTTTGTTCCTCAAGCTAAGCGAGTTCAAATAGTTGAAGGTAATATCTTGGAAACGGTTCCAAAATATGTTGAACAGCACCCTGGACTTAGAATTTCATTATTGCATTTAGATGTTGATATATATGAGCCAAATTTAGCTGCATTAGAAAACTTATATCCTAGAGTTGTGCCTGGAGGATTAGTTGTTTTAGATGAATATGCAATGACAGAGTGGGGTGGTGAGAGTTCTGCTTTTGAGGATTATTTTAAAGATGAAATGCCTGTACTTAATAAGTTTCCATGGACTTCAACTCCTGGCGGTTTTTTCATAAAAAAATAACTGGAATAATACAGAAATGCCTGTAACAAAATATAAAGATGATTATGGAATTTATGATGTTACGCAATGCATGTCTAATGATTGTAAAGAACATTATCAATCAAAAGGATGGGTTTTAATAAGAAATTTTTTTGATTTAGATAAAGATTTAAAACCTGTTTTTAGAGAAGTAAATAATTTAATCAGACTAAAGTTAGAAGAATCTAATTTTAAACAATACAAAAATGATGCTGACGATAGAATTCATTCGGAAAACTTTATTGAACTTTGTAAAATTGATCGTTCAAAAGCGGGTGAAATTTATAGGGCTACAAGACATTTGCCATCTTTATTTCAACTACTATCAAAGACAAAAAATCTAAATTTTGCTGGTTTTTTGATGGAGACTGAATTTGTAAATTTATTACCTTATATCCCTATTCGAATAGATATTAAAGGAGAAGAAAAATATTTATTTGGTTGGCATCAAGATTATCCTTATATTCAAGGCTCTCCTGATGGAGTAGTTTTATGGATGCCTTTAATGGAAATGAAAGAAGGGTTTGGTGGAGTTAAAATTATTCCTGAAAGCCATAAAAACGGCATTTGTGATGTTAGATTAATTGACCCTGAGAATAAAAATAAGAATGGGGCGCATACGATTGAAATTATAGGCTCTGATAAATTTGATGACTATGATGCTTATACTGTAGAAGTTAATTTAACAGATGTTTTAGTTTTTAATACATTGTTGCTTCATAAAAGTGTCCCAATGAGTAAAGGGGATGTTAGATGGTCAACACAATTAAGGTATGCAAATTTTCAAAATAAAACTGCTGTTGAAAAAGGCTGGCCTGGAGGCATGATAGAAGGGAGTCAATTTGAAGATATTCACCCTGAGTGTATAAAAAATGAAAACTGAAAAATTTTCCTTAAAAAACCAATCAACTCAAACGAATTTAGATCAGGAATTTAGGCAGTCTATTGAAGAACATTTCAATACTGCATCTGGTACAGTGAATGATAAGTTAAATATTTTTCCAAGGTTTGTATCAAGACAAAGTTTAAGTCAATTTATTGCAAAACATGAAATATTTAAAGAAATCCTACCAGTACATGGGAGCATTGTAGAGTGTGGTGTTTTTACAGGTGGCGGAATTTTTACTTGGTTTCAATTGAGTTCAATTTATGAACCAGTGAATCATGGTCGAAAGATTATTGGTTTTGATTCATTTGAAGGTTTTCCTTCGTTAGCTGAAAACGATAAATCTTCGGTAGAAGCTGATAAAGAGCATAAATATAAAGGGGCATACTCTTTTAATGGCAAACAGGAATTATTAAATTGTGCTGAAATACATGATTTAAATAGAGCTATTGGTCATATACCTAAGTTAGAACTAGTTGAAGGTGATGCTGTTCAAACAATTAAAGCTTATGTAGAAGAGAATCCACACCTTGTAATTTCATTACTATATTTAGATTTTGATCTATATGAACCAACCAAAGCTGCTTTGAAATATTTATATCCTCGAATTCCAAAGGGTGGGGTGATTGCTTTTGATGAACTTAATCAAAAACAATGGCCTGGTGAAACAACTGCGGTCTTAGAAGAGATAGGAATATCCAATTTAAAAATTAAAAGATTCCCAACTACTCCCTCTATTTCATACGCTGTATTGGAATAAAAATAATTATATATTCAGGCTAATTTTAAAGTTTTTATCCAAAAACTTTGCATTAAAAAAATTAAATAATTTCTTCCTTCATAAGTGAAATCAAAAATATTTTACACAAAGCCTTCTATTTCAGAAAAAGAGGTTGAATATGCCGTTGATGCTACAACTAATGGTTGGGGAAAGCATTGTTATGATTATATCAATCGGTTTGAGAAAAATTTTAAAGAACATCTAGATGTTGAATATGCTATTGCTACTTCAAGTTGTACTGGTGCATTACATCTTGGATTAGCATCGCTTGGTATAGGAGCAGGAGATGAAATCATTTTGGCAGACACCAATTGGATTGCAACGGCTGCACCAATTACTTATCTTAATGCAACACCAGTATTTGTTGATATTTTAGAAGATAGCTGGTGTATTAATCCTGAATTAGTTGAAAAAGCTATTACACCTAAAACCAAAGCTATTATTGCGGTACATTTATATGGAAATTTATGTGAAATGGCTGAGTTAAATTCAATTGGTAATAAGTATGGTATTCCGATAATTGAAGACTCAGCAGAGGCTATTGGTTCGATTTATCATGGAAAACGTGCAGGTTCGATTGGAGAATTTGGTACATTTTCTTTTCATGGAACTAAGACATTAACAACTGGTGAGGGAGGTATATTTGTAACCAGTAACTCCCAGCTTTATGAAACAGCTTTAACCCTTTCAAATCACGGACGAGCACGTAGCCAAAAAAAACAATTTTGGCCTGATAAAGTAGGGTTTAAATATAAAATGTCAAACATACAAGCAGCAATAGGTTGCGCGCAATTAGAGCGTATCGATGAATTGATATGTAAAAAGAGAGAGATATTTCATTATTATCAAAAACATTTAGGTGAAGTAAAAGGTCTTTCGATGAATCCAGAGAAGGCTGGAACACAAAATGGTGTTTGGATGCCTACAGTTGTTTTCGATGATGAAATAGGTATAACGAGAGAAGAGTTACAATCAAATTTTGGTAAAGAAAATATCGATGCAAGAGTTTTTTTCTGGCCTTTAAGCAGCTTAGATATGTTCGATGAAGTTTCTTCAAATTATAATGCCTATTCAATTCCAGAAAGAGCAATAAATTTACCTTCTTATCATGAAATGACATTCTCTGATCAAGATCGAGTAATAGAAGTGATACTCAATACATATAGAAAATTAAGCGATTAATGACAACTTCACCTGATTTTTATGATCTTACTCGGCAAATGTTACTTATACGTCGCGTTGAAGAAAGCTTGCTTGAACTGTTTTCTAAAGGGCTTTTAAGAGGAACTGTGCATACTTGTATTGGCCAAGAAGCTTGTGCAGTTGGTGTTGTAAATGCTTTAGACAAAAAAAAAGATATCTTATTTTCTAACCATAGAGGACATGGTCATTATCTAGCTTACAGTAATGATGTCTATGGCTTAATAGCAGAAGTTATGGGTAGAAAGGACGGAGTGTGTTTAGGTATTGGTGGTAGTCAGCATTTACATAAAAATAATTATTATTCTAATGGAATACAGGGAGCAGGAGTTCCGATCGTTGCAGGGATGGCTTTAGCTGAAAAATTAAAAAAATCTGGAGCTATTGCTGTTGCTTTTATAGGAGATGGAACGTTCGGAGAAGGTATTATATATGAAACATTTAACATTGCTTCATTGTGGAATTTACCAGTTCTTATTGTTGTTGAGCATAACAAATACGCTCAATCAACTCCCTCTCATATGCAACATATCGGTTCATTCGAAGAACGAGCAAATGCATTTCAAATAGAAACAAAAGTTATCGATGGTATGGAGTTAGAAACAGTCCACAGTTCGGCTATCGAACTTGTAAATAAAGTTAGAGAAACAAGCAAACCAAAAATGTTAATACTCAATACCTATCGTTTTTCTCCTCATAGTAAAGGTGATGATTTTCGTGCTAAAGAAGAAATTGATAGTTATAAATTGCAAGACCCAATAGATAAAATGAAAAATATTTTAAATAAAGATCTCTTTAACGAAATCGAATCTGAGGTGCAAAAAGAGATTAAATTAGTTGTTGATAAACTAGTAGGGTAAATTTTGGAAACTTATCTTAATTCAATAAATAAAGGTTTTTTTGAAGTATTTGAACAGAAAGATAACGTTTTAATTCTTGGTGAAGATATACTAGATCCATATGGAGGTGCCTTTAAAGTTACAAAAGGGTTATCTGATAAATTTCCTGAAAAAGTGATAGCCACACCTATTAGTGAAGCGGCAATTGTTGGAGTAGGGATTGGTTTAGCATTACAAGGATACAGACCAATTGTAGAAATAATGTTTGGTGACTTCATGAGTTTGACTGTTGATCAAGTATTAAACAGTGCTTCGAAGTTTGGACTTATGTATGGAGAAGAAGTAAATGTACCGCTTTTGATTCGTACGCCTATGGGAGGCGGAAGAGGCTATGGGCCTACTCATAGCCAGAGTATTGAAAAGCTTTTTTTTGGAATGCCGGGGGTTACTGTAGTTTCTCCGAGTCTTGCTCATGATGTAAAAAAACTCTTCATTGAATCAGTAGAAGATGATGAAGTAACAATATTTATTGAAGGTAAAGATATATATACATGTCCGTTAATTAATAATAAAAGTGGTTCTTTAAATATTAATGAAAAACAGATTGGAAAAAATTCTATTGCCATAGTAGATAACTTTTCTTCAGGATTGAATCCTGATATTTGTATATTTTCGTATGGTTCAATGAGTCAAATGGTGAATAAAATTTTAGAAGATTTTATCGATGAAGAAATCAATATAAGAGTATTTTATCCATCTATAATAAATAATTTAGACTTTATTAAAGAGATTAATCAACTCAATTGTCCTTCATATGGGTATATAATATGTGAACCTGGCGCTGGAGCATTCGGCTGGAATGCTGATGTGTTAAAGGCAATTTATGAAAGTAAAAATTTTTCTATGGATAAAAAAATAATCTGTTTATCTTCAGATAATTCTATTATACCTGCGGCTAAAGAATTAGAAGAAAAAGTACTTGTAAATATAGATAATATTAAACTGGCTATAAACGAACTAATTCAATGAAAGATGAATATACTTTAATTCGAGTGCCATTCTTAGGCGTTAATGATCAATCATGTAACCTTGTTAGCAAACTTTATGAAAATGATAGTTTCATAAATAATGATGATATTATTGCAGTAGTAGAAACTACCAAAACTGCAATTGATGTGGTGTCTGAATCTGATGGATATATTTACTGGAATGTAGAAATTTCTGATGAACTTTCTGTGAATGCAATTATGGGAATTCTTTCTAATAAGAATTTATCTGATAGTGAAGTTGATAAAATATTTAAGCAAGAGAATGATAGCGAAAAGTTAATTTCTTCTGATGAAATATCGTTTACTAAAAAAGCTGAACTAATAGCAAAAAAGAATAATATTCTTCTCGAAGAAATTTCAAAACAATATCCCTCGATTACAAAAATAAAAGAAAATCATGTTCTTGAATATATCGAATATGAACAAAATAAAAATCGCTTACTAGGATTTGCGAATTTAGAGCGTGTTGCGATTATTGGTGGTGCTGGAGGTGGAGGCGCATTAATTATTATTGATTCTTTATTACGAAGTAAGAATCAAAGCCCTGTGGCTGTATTAGATAAAAATCCTTACTATCATAATAAAACTATACTGGGTGTTCCTGTTGTTGGGACAATAGATAAATTAGGGGATTTATTTGCTAACAAAATAATAGATTCAGTTGTGATTGCTTTTAATGGTGATCTTAAAGAACGCGAAAAAGTATTTAATGAAATAAAATCTATGGAAATACCTTTTGCAAATGTTATTGACGATTCTTCTAATATACGTTCATTAGTAGAGATAGGAGAAGGAAATGTTATTTTAGGAAATACGTATATTGGAGCTTGTTCCTTTATCGGTGATAATAATTTTATAAGTAGTAATGTTTGCTTAGAACATGGCAATATATTAGGTAGTCATTGTGCTTTTGGACCAAATGTTACAACATCAGGAAATGTTACGATAGGAAATAGAATAAGGTTTGCAACAGGTATCGTTGTTGAGCCAAATATTAAAATTAGTAGTGATGTTGTAATTTCATCTGGTGCAGTAATCAGAGAAAATATAGATTCAGATTCGGTATTAATGGTCGAATATTCCCAAAAAATAAAATCACTCAATAAATCTTAAAACGCAAGAAATAGGTATAGAAACAATCAATGGATGCCATACAAAAATTTAAAGATGAAGTTAATAAAAATATTGAAAGAATCGGCAAGGACAGTGACTTACATGAACTTTCTAATCATTGGCTTTTAAAGTCAGCTCCTTATAAATACTCATATAATTTTACATGGATGGGTAGACCGATTATACAATATCCTCAAGATATTGTTTGTATGCAGGAGTTAATATGGAAGATAAGGCCGGACCTTATTATTGAAACAGGTATAGCACATGGTGGTTCATTAATTTTTAGTGCATCCATGTTGGCTATGTTAGATGTGGTAGAAGCGGCTGAAAAAAATGAAAGTATTAACCCACAAGCGTCTAGAAGGAAAATATTAGGAATTGATATCGATATTAGAGAACATAATAAGAAAGAGATTAATAATCATCCATTATCTTCATACATTGAGATGATTGAGGGTTCGAGTATAAGTCAAGAAGTAGTTGATAAAGTTTATGGTATTGCAAAAAATTATAGTTCTATATTAGTTGTTTTAGATTCAAATCATACCCATGATCATGTTTTAAAAGAATTAAATGCTTATGCAGATTTAACTACTTTAGATAGCTATTGTGTTGTATTTGATACTGTCATAGAAGATATGCCAGCAGATATGTTTCCTGATAGGCCTTGGGGTAAAGGGGATAATCCTAAGACTGCTGTTTGGGAGTTTATTAAATCACATCCTGAATTCCAAATAGATAAAGATATAGCGAATAAATTGCAAATTACTGTTGCACCTGATGGTTATTTAAAAAGGATCGCATAATGCGAAATTTATTTTTATATTTAATTAATACCGTAAAATTAGTGAGTGATAAGTAAAGTGCAAAACACACCAATGGTTTCTATTGTTGTCCCTGTTTACAATATGGGACAATTCTTATCGAGAGCAATAGACTCTTTTTTGATGCAATCAGAAAAAAGAATTGAAATAATTATATGTAATAATAATAGTACTGATGATACTGAATCTATTGTACAAAGTTATGATGATACTAGAATAGTATATATTCGACATGATACTAATATTGGTATGGTCAATAATTTTAATAGCGGTTTAAAAGTTGCTAGAGGTAAATACATAATCTTTATTTCATGTGATGAGTTTTTAATCGGTGAAGATAGTTTATCTCGACGAGTAGATTTGCTAGAGAGTGATCATGAAGTTGACCTAGTTTGGTGTGGATATGATTTTGAGACTGATGCCGGTGAGATTGTGAGTTTTGATTTAAAGTGGCCCGAACAAAATATTATGCCAGCGCCATTGACCATAGATGCATTATTTAAAGATAAAGAAGCTACAAATTTTAGAGTTACAACCGTTCTCTTTAGGAGACAATTACTTGCTGTTAATAATTACTCTAACCCAGTATTCCATTCAGGTGATATGTATGTTGTCTTAATTTGGCTTATGTATAGTAGAAATGCTGCGTTTATTTCAGATGTTTTACATAGAAGTTTTATGCATTTGGAACATAAACATGATTTTTTTGGGCGAGTAAGTCCCTATTTGGGAGAAAGAGACTTTCTATTGATAAGGTTTATTGATGAGTGGAAGTCAAGGTTAATAGCGATGAATCTTCCGATTATGAGATATGAAATCATATTGTTAAACCGTATGATTGGGCTATTACCTACTATGGCTACAACTGAATTCTCGAATTTTTTTAATTATTTTTTCTTTATTGCTAATCGATATATCGTTTTAATAGTAAAAATATTGAGCTCAATAATATCTTATCCATTATATTGGTTTTTACGATTGTCTAGAACGATGTATTTAAAAACGCGAAAAAAATTATCTAAATCAAAAATTCTTAGAAAGTTGTTAAATAAGAAAATACCTCCCGCTCTTAATCATGATTAGTATGAGATATTTCTGTTTAAATTTCATTATCAATTATTCATAGATTTATCATCAATTAAATTTTGCCGAAAATATTTTTATATAAAGTGTTGGTGTAATGATTAAGATACTAAATATACAATTGCAATTTTCTTAAAAATATGGATAAAAAGATACTGCTGACTGGTGGTTCTGGCTTGTTAGCTTTGAATTGGGCTTTTACTGTATTAGATAAATTTTTAGTTCAACTCGCTTTACATAAACGTGAAATATATTTTCAAGGCGCTAATGCTAGTTTAGTAGATTTAGGATCGAATCAAGAATTAAATTCATATTTGGAATTAAATAATCCTGATATCATAATTCATAGTGCAGGTTTAGCAAATGTGGAGATATGTGAATCCAATAAAGATGATTCCTATCATGTAAACGCAGAACTTTCAGCAAATATCGCCAGATCTTGTTCTCAACGAAATATAAAATTAGTCCATATATCAACTGATCATTTATTTTCCGGTGATGAAGCATGTGTAAAAGAAAGCTCAGATATATTTCCACTTAATGAATATGCTCGTACTAAAGCAGAGGCTGAAAAATTAGTATTAGAAGCAAATCCTGAAACGTTAATCATTCGTACTAATTTTTACGGTTGGGGCACATCATATCGGCAATCATTTAGTGATCAGATCATAAATGCTTTGCGAAATAACAAGGATATCTATTTATTTCAAGATGTATTTTACACACCAATTTTAATTGAAACACTTGTTCAGACGGTACACGAGTTACTGGATAAAAATGCTACGGGTATTTATCATGTAGTAGGTGATGAGCGTTTGTCAAAATATGAGTTTGGTAAAAAATTAGCCAATGTATTTAATTTTGATGAACAATATATAAAGCCAGGATTATTAAAAAATAAAACAGATTTGGTAAAACGACCACTCGATATGAGCCTATCTAATAAGAAAACCTGTACTTTATTGGGTAAAAAACTTGGTAATGTAGAGCAACATCTGCATAGATTGTATGAACAAGAACAAGAAGGGCTAGCTACAAAACTTTATAAACTATGATTCCTTACGGACAACATTACATTGATGAGGATGACATAGAGGAAGTCATTAAAGTACTAAAGTCCGGTACCCTGACTCAAGGTCCTGTCATATATGAATTTGAAAAGACTTTAGCAAAGCAGGTTGGTTCAAAATATGCTGTAGCAGTCTCAAGTGGAACAGCAGCTTTACATCTTGCGTGCATGGCAGCAGATATTGGTCCAAACAATAAAGTTTATACGTCAGCGAATACGTTTGTTGCTAGTGCGAATTCTGTTCTATATACAGGTGGAAAACCGCAATTTACCGATATTGATCCTGATACACTTAATATGTCTCCAGAGTCACTTTTATCCCATGTTACAAATGAACCAGGAATAGATGCTGTGATCCCAGTACATTTTGCTGGTTTACCTTGTGACATGGAGTCAATAAATTATATTGCAAGAAAACATAATGCAAAAATAATTGAAGACGCATCACATGCACTCGGTGCTATCTATCCTTCTGGAAAATATGTTGGAAGTTGTGAGTATTCTGATATGACAGTATTTTCATTACACCCTGTTAAAGGTGTTACAGCAGGTGAAGGAGGTGTGATCACAACGAATGATTATTCGATTTATCTAAGACTTTTACAACTCCGAAGTCACGGAATATGTAAAGGTAATTTTGATATTCCTGGGATTAGCGAAGGTGATGATGCGTTGATATACCAAGAAGAAGCTATAGATAAAGGAAAGCTGAACCCATGGTATTATGAGATGCAGGAGTTGGGGTTTAATTATCGTATTACAGACTTCCAATGTGCTTTAGCTTTATCACAGCTAAAAAAAATAAATAAATTTATAGAGCGCA
This sequence comes from Gammaproteobacteria bacterium, assembly GCA_965243205.1. Classification (GTDB taxonomy): domain Bacteria; phylum Pseudomonadota; class Gammaproteobacteria; order Eutrophobiales; family Eutrophobiaceae; genus CBDEUK01. Next base: position 99,145 of record CBDEUK010000001.1, on the reverse strand, counting down.
GAAAAAAAATTGCAGAAATCTATGACAAAGAACTTGCGAAATTACCTTTTGTTACATTAACTCAAACTTCATCACGTAATAATAGTTCACTACATCTATATGTGATTCGTATTGACTTCGAAAAACTGGGCAAATCACGTGGCCAAGTCATGCGAGAGTTGTTTGATAAAAATATTGGTACTCAAGTACATTATATACCTGTGCCATTTCATCCTTATTATGCAGAGCGTGGATTTAAACGGGATGATTATCCCATAACAAAGGATTATTACTATCAGGCGTTATCTATCCCAATTTACTATGAGCTAAAGGATGATATGTTGTCAGAAGTACTCTTTGCTCTAAAAAATACATTAGAAAAATAGGAATTACTTTATATATTGAAACTAGCTTTGGGTACAGTTCAATTCGGTACTGAATATGGTATTGCTAATCAACATGGGATTATTCCATTTAGTGATGTTAAAGAAATCCTTAGCTATTCATCGGATAATGGCATTCATACTTTGGATACAGCAGTTGCTTACGGTAATGCAGAGGAAATACTTGGTAAAATAGGAGTTAATGATTGGGAATTGATAACCAAACTACCAGCTGTACCACAAGAATGTGAGGATATAAAAACGTGGGCAAGAAGTTCCATATTGGATTCAATTAGTAAGTTGAATACAGATAAATTATTTGGGCTATTATTACATAAACCTGAAATGCTCTTTTCTGAACAAGGAAAAGAACTTTATCAAACCTTACTTGATCTTAAACAGCAAAAATTTATCAATAAGATAGGTGTTTCTGTTTATGACCCATCCGAGTTACATACATTATTAGATAATTTCGATATAGATATTGTACAAGCGCCTTTCAATATATTCGATCATAGGCTTGTTACCTCCGGTTGGCTTAATTCACTGAGTAGTATGGGTATCGAGGTACATGTTCGTTCTGTTTTTTTACAGGGTTTATTATTGATGAACTCTGAACAGCGTCCAGATAAATTTAAGTTATGGGAAAAAAATTGGCAATTATATGAACGATGGTTGAAGAAATATAAATTGACGGCATTACAGGCTTGCTTGGGTTTTGTGACAGCTTATTCAGAGATTAATAAAATTATTATTGGTGTAGATAGTTTAAAACATTTAAAAGAAATAATTAGTGCCTACAATACAAAAATAGATACAGAATCAATTGATTTTAATTCAGAGGATATCAATTTATTGAATCCATCTAAGTGGTGACAGCATAACTAATATCAGGATAACGATATGAATGTAGAAATTATTGCAGAATTAGCTCAGGGTTTTGAAGGTAAACCTGAACAAGCGAAGTTATTGATGCAGGCCGCGAATTCGGCTAATGCAGATAGTGTTAAATATCAATTGGTCTACGCTGATGAACTAGCGACACCAGATTACCAGTATTACGATTTGTTTAAATCATTAGAAATGCCGGACGAAGTATGGAAAGAACTCGCTGATTATGCGATTGAGCTTGGTATTAACCTGCATCTAGATATATTTGGTGAACAAAGTCTTATACTTGCTGAAAAAATTGAAGCTGATGCTATTAAACTTCATGGAACAGATATAGCCAATATTGGTTTATTAGAAAAAGTAGCAAATTGTAGAGTTCAAAAAGTTATTTTAGGTGCAGGTGGTGCGTTTATTAATGAGATAAAACAGGCTTTGGCGATATTAAATAAAAAAACAATCATCGTATTGTTTGGGTTTCAGGGATATCCAACACCAAATGATACTAATCAGATATCTAGAATTCAGCTTTTCAATAAAATATTTAATGAGAAAGATTTAGATGTAAAAGTTGGATTTGCTGATCATGCAGAGCCAAATACTGAATTAGCTTATTCTCTTGCTGCAACAGCGATTGGAGCTGGAGCAGAAGTAATTGAAAAACATTTAACTCTGGGTAAATCTATGAAGTTAGAAGATCATGAATCAGCACTGAATCCAGATGAATTTTCTGTATTTACCGAAACTGTCCGAAGTTGTGTTGCCGCATATGGTAATTCAAAAAATAAAAACGATTTTGGTATGAGCGAGTCTGAGTATCAATATCGTGAAATGATAAGACGTCATGTCGTTACTACAAAGCAATTGAAAAACGGTACGATCATTCAACCAGAGGATGTTGGTTTAAAAAGGACATCTGCAGAGTCGAATATAACCCACCTTGAAAAAGTTTATAATAAGACAGTAATTCAGGATATTAAAAAAAACGCGCCTGTTAAACCGGATGATATAAATTGAGTAACGATAGAAAATTAGTCGCTGCACTTGCTTGTCGCAACCAAGGCTCAAGATTATATGGTAAACCAATACAAAATCTAGATGTAAATCATGGAATCCGTATTATTGATAATATCATTTCATGCTTAAACAATATCGATTGTATAGATGAAGTTGTACTTGGTATCTCAGAAGGAATTGAAAACGAAATATTTAAAATCATTGCTGAAGAGAAAGGACTAAAGTATATCATCGGAGATCAGATAGATGTTCTGCAGAGATTGATAGATTGTGGAAAACTAGTTAATGCTACTGACGTATTCCGTGTTACAAGTGAATCTCCGTTTCTTTATTATCAGACAGTTGAAAAATCTTGGAACCATCATCAAAATGGAAATGCGGATGCAACTTTTATGGATGATGTGATCGATGGCTGTGGATATGAGATCATTAAATTAAATGCGCTTGAGACATCGCATAAAGATGGTGGTGTAAAACATCGTTCTGAACTCTGTAGTTTATATATTCGAGAACATCAGACACTGTTCAAGATCATTAAAGACACCCCTCCTGAAAAATTAGTTAGAAGAGATTTGAGGTTAACAGTAGATAATCCTGAAGATCTTGCTGTTTGCCGTATTGTTTATAATCAATTTTCTGAACAGGCTCCGATGATATCGGTGTTAGATGTGGTTGAGTTTTTAGATAGGAATCCAAAGTTAATAGAACTTACTGCACCTTATACAGAAACTGGATATTCAACTATGTATGTCTGAGGAGATAACAATTAGTAATAAATTAGGGCGTTATAAGTATTCAGAGAAATTTTTGGAACGAGCATTAAACTCAATTCCATTGGGTTCTCAAACATTTAGTAAAAGTAAAACTCAATTACCATTAGGCGTTTCGCCTTTTTTTGTGGACCATGCAAAAGGAAGTAAAATTTGGGATATTGATGGTAATGAGTACATTGATTTTGTAAATGCTTTAGCATGCATAACCATCGGTTATTGTGATGTTGATATTGATAAAGCAGTTAAGCAACAAATGGAAAATGGTGTAACTTTTTCATTACCACATCGGCTTGAAGCTGAAGTTGCAGAATTAATTATAGACCTCATTCCTAGTGCAGAAATGGTACGGTTTGGAAAAAATGGTACTGATGCTACTTCTGCAGCTATTCGTTTATCCAGAGCGTACACAGGTAAAGAACATGTATTAGTTTGTGGCTATCATGGCTGGCAGGATTGGTACATAGGATCAACCTCGCGTGATTTAGGTGTTCCCAAAACGGTTAAACAGTTGACACATAGTTTCCAATATAATGACCTTGCAAGTTTAGAAACATTATTCAATGAATATCAAAATAATGTTGCAGCGGTGATACTTGAGCCCATGAATCTCGAATGGCCTAAGGAGCATTTTCTTGAAAATGCAAAAGAACTAACACATAAAAACGAGGCAATTTTCATCTTTGATGAAACAATAACAGGATGTCGTTTTGCAAATGGAGGTGCACAAGAATTATTTAATGTGATTCCAGATTTGACGACTTTAGGTAAAGGTCTTGGAAATGGTTATCCTTTATCGGTGATTACTGGGAAGAAAGAAATCATGAAGAAAATGGAAGATATTTTTTTCTCAGGTACATTTGGTGGTGAGACATTATCTCTTGCTGCTGCTAAAGTCGTATTAAATAAGATCATGACTCAGCCAGTTATAAAAAAAATTCACGATATAGGTAAGATAGTACAAGACGGTGTTAGTGAATTATTGGTCAAGCATGATATCAATACATTTATGTCTATTCATGGACATCCATCGTGGTCAATATTTTCCATAACAGATATTAAAGAATACAGTAGTTGGGAGATCAAAACTTATTTTCTTCAGGAAATATTTAAGCGCGGCATCTTTACTATTGGCTCTCATAATATCAGTTATGCACATACCGAGCATGATACTGAAGTTTTATTGAATGTTTACGACGAAGTATTTCCTTTAGTAAGAGATACGATAGAAAAAGGTATACTTTCTCAAAAACTGGAAGCAGAACCATTACAACCCTTATTTAAGTTACGTTAATTTTGAATATTTGTTTTCGGGTAGATGCCTCTATTGATATAGGTTCAGGACATGTTATGCGTTGTTTAACTCTGGCAAATGATTTAAGGGAACGAGGAGATAACGTATTTTTTGTTTCTAGGGAATTTGATGGTAATGCATATCAGCAGATACGTTTTGAAGGGTTTGAGTTGATACCATTGAATAATGTATCGAATTTTACTTGGTCAGAAGATATTGAAGACATGGAAGTTATTGCAAGTGAACATCAAAAAATCGATTGGTTGATAGTGGATCATTATTTACTTGATGTTGAATGGGAATCAAAGATACGTAATTTTGTTGGTAAAATTATGGCTATAGATGACCTGGCTGATAGAAAACACGACTGTGATATCTTGCTCGATCAAAATTATTATGAAAATCAGAAAACTCGTTATAACGAATTGGTTTCACCTAAATGTATCAAATTGTTAGGTCCTGCTTATGCGCTATTAAGAAAAGAGTTTTATTTAGTCAAAGAAAAACTCAAAGATAGAACTGGCAAGATAAACCATATATTAGTTTTTTTTGGTTCATCAGATCCCACTAACCAGACAGAAATAGTTCTCACAGAATTATCTGAATTAAATAATATAAACATAAAAATAGATGTTGTTGTAGGGGAATCTAATCCTAATAAAAATAACATACGTAACCTGTGTCTTGAAATGAATAATGTTGTGTATCATCAGCAAGTCAGCAATATTTCAAAATTAATGAATGACGCAGACCTCGCATTTGGAGCAGGTGGTGCTACAACCTGGGAGCGTTGTTATCTTGGTTTGCCATCAATTACTGTAGCTTTTGCTGAAAACCAACGGCAAACGACAGAAGATTTAGCTGAGAGTGGCGCAATACGATATCTTGGATATATAGATGAACTATCCAAGGACGATTATAAGAATGCTTTTTTGGAATTATTCAATAACCCTCAACAAGTCAAAAAAATGTCCGATATTTCGTTCAACATTGTTGCTGCACAAAAAAATAATTTTCATCCATCGCTTGAATACATAATCAGTAATAACAATTTATAACCATCCTCATATATGTGCAGTATATAATGTATTTGTTTTGTTATTTTATAGAAATAGATGTGTAGTTTAAAAGGGCAACTGGATGAATTAATTATTGAGTCAGAGCGTTTTATGCTCAAAGAACTCAACGAAGCCCATGCGACAAAAAAATATTTAGATTGGTTTCGTGATGAACAAGTAGAAAAATATATACAATATAAAACAAATAGTGATGATTTAGAGAATTTAAAAAAATATATAGTTGATAAAAAAAGTAATAATAATTGTCTATTTCTAGGCATTTTTTCCAAAAAAAATATGGAGCACATAGGCAATATTAAGTATGAGCCTATTGATTTTGATAATTCCTCAGCAACGATGGGTATATTAATTGGAGAAAAAAAATGGAGAGGGAAAGGAGTCAGTTCCGAAATAATTACTACAACTTCTAGAAAATTGAATTTATTGTATGGTATCAATACCATCTATCTAGGTGTTGAAAAAGATAATCAAGCTGCTGTCCAATCTTACATCAAATCAGGCTTCAAAGTCATAGCAGAAGATTATGATGTGAATGTTTTTCGGATGCGGTTAAAGCTGTAATTATGATGTTGCAAAAAGATAATGTGTTCAAAGGTGAATCTTTACAGAATCAGATAAATCGTGCTTTCAGTCATTTACAGATTGATATAGATGCAATTTTAGAAGGATATAATTATTCTTTTTTAGGGTATGACAATTCCAGTATTGTAAGAAGATTAGGGCAATTGATTACAAATGATATATTTATACCATTTATAGAATCTAAAAAAGAGGATTATTCTAAGAAAAAATACGGGGACATAATATTAGAACTGGATTCCAGTATTATCAGGCCTACTGTTTATTTATGGCTCTATAATGTATCAAGATTCATAGTATTATCCTTATTAATAATCGTTAGGTTATTTCCATTTACGAGCAAAACTAAAACAGGAAAATATTCAATAATGAATTGTTTTGGATTTGAAAAACAAGTGGGTGGATCAAAAGCCAAACATTTTGAGGAGTTTTGTAATGAAGGGCCATTAAAATTTCTAAATGAATCAAACAATATATTAATTGGTAGTGATCTTAAGGATGAATATGGCACCATCTCTTATGTGAGAAATCCGATTTATGAAATATTGAAAGATAGAAGAGTTCGATTTCATGAGAGATTTCAAGTAGCATTATCCATTATTGTTAATAATGTAATTTATTTATATTTTTTTTCACGTTACCCGATACTGAGTTTGCTTTATAGAGATATAGCAATTCATCCATTATTAAATTTTTTAAATAATAAAAAATTAATTGAATATTATCTCGACAGTAATTCAAATTACAATTCGCAGTTGATGCCTTTAGTTTCTTTAAATAACAAATCATTTATATATGGAATATATTGGTATTCAACAAATTCAGTTCCATTTCAATTTGAAAAAGATATAGAGGCTGTGAATTTTCCACCATATCGATATTACGACTGTGATATATCTTATGTTTGGAATGATTTTCATGCCGAATGGCTTAATAGTATAGAAAATTATTCAGGCAGAACAGAAGTAACTGGCCCAGTATTATTTAATTCCAATAATGATAACCGACCAAATTTAACAGGAGGGGTGCTGGTTTTTGATGTGATTCCTTGTGATTTAGATTGGTTACGAAAATATACTTATTTACGTGGTACTCAACTGTATACGTTTGAAAACTGCCGACAATTTTTAATTGATATCATTGAATCGACACCAGCAAATAAATTACTTAGTTTGAAAAGTAAACGAGGTAACTCTGATTCTCATGATATGAGGTATTGGAATTTTATAGAGACATTGGCAAAACAACAACAAATTAATTTGCTGGAAGTGACATCCGATTTATATAGGGTAATTAAAAGTGCTGATGCTGTTATATCAATGCCGTTTACGTCGACTGCATATATTGCCCAACTTTTGGGAGTACCATCAGCATATTACGATCCGACTGGAAAGATAAAATTAAATCAGAAAATATATAATACGGAATATATAAATAACATTGATGAACTTAAACTCTGGTTAAAAGAAAATTCAGGTAAATCAGACATACATTTCAGAGAAGCATGTTTAAATGATGCTAGATGTTTATTTGAATGGAGGAATGATCCAGAGACTAGGCAGAATTCTTTCAATAAACAAATATTAAGATGGGATGAACATCATTCATGGTTTAAAAAACAGTTAGATAATAATGAAAGATTATTATACCTAGCTATTAAACATAATGACGCAGTGGGTATGATCAGACTCGATAAAATGAGTTCAAATTCAGAATGGGAGATCTCATGGACTATTGCTCCATTATTTCGAGAAAGAGGTATAGGAAAAGAGATGCTCAAAGCTGCAGTTAATAAAATTGATAAAACACTGATTGCTAGAATATTAAAAGGAAATACAATATCTGAAAAAATAGCAGCCAATGCGGGATTTATTAAAATTGATGACAACACTAAAAACACAACTTGGGCGCTAAATAGAGTATAACTAAACCAATGTATATTAATGGCAGAGAAATAGGAAAGGGATTTCCTCCATATATTATTGCAGAAATGTCCGGTAATCATAATGGTTCAATAGATAGAGCAATTTCGATTATAAAACAAGCTAAAAAATCTGGTGCGGATGCAGTGAAATTACAGACATATACTGCTGATACCATGACTTTAAATGTTGAACACCCTCGTTTTAGAGTTGCAGGAGAAAATCCATGGGATGGCGAACATCTATATGAATTATATAGAAAAGCTTCCACGCCTTGGGAATGGCATGAAGAATTGTTTAATCTAGGTAGAGAAATAGGAATTACAATTTTTAGTAGTCCTTTCGATTCAACAGCAGTAGATTTCCTAGAATCTCTAAATGCTCCAGCGTATAAAATAGCCTCATTTGAACTAGTTGATCACGAATTAATAAAAAAATGCGTGAGCACTGGAAAGCCAATAATTATGTCAACAGGGATGGCCTCTTTGGAAGAAATTTCTGAAGCTATGGATGTAGCTAACTCTGCAGGGGCTAAGGATATTGCTTTGTTAAAATGTACCAGTGCTTACCCAGCCCCATACCAAGATATGAATTTAAAAACAATTCCGGATTTAACAGAGCGATTTAATACCTTGGCTGGTTTATCTGATCATACTCTAGGTATCGAAGTTTCGATTGCTGCAGTTGCCTTAGGTGCGTCTATTATTGAAAAACATTTTACACTTGCTAGAACAGACGGAGGAGTTGATTCAGATTTCTCAATTGAGCCTAATGAATTATTTACTTTAACTCGAAGTTGTAGAAATACATTTTTATCATTAGGTGATGTTACTTATAATAAAAGTGAAATTGAGAACAGCTTTAAACAATATCGTCGTTCATTATTCATTATTAATGATCTTAAAAAAGGTCAGATGCTTACAGAAAAAGATGTGAAATCATTAAGGCCAGGTAGCGGTTTAGAACCTAAATATCTTTCAGATATTATTGGAAAGAAATTAAATCAAAATGTTACTCGCGGCACACCTGTTACATGGGAATTAGTAAATTAAAATTAATTTACTAATAAAACATTGCTTATAACAGTTTCAAATTTAGAGCAGTTAGCAGATAAAGTGATAAATTATATTTCGACTATTGCATCAAGTACTTTAAAAAAACAATCAGTTTTTAATATCGTGCTAGCCGGTGGAGATACACCAAAATCAATATATCCGTTTTTTAGTCAAATAGATACAGATTGGAATGCATGGCATTTTTGGTTCAGTGATGAACGGTGCTTGAAATTAACAGATAAAAACTTAAATAGTATTATGGCCGAAGATTTTCTTTTTTCTTACCTGCCCATTCAAAATCCAAATGTTCATCGAATAAAAGGCGAACTAGGAGTACATAAGGCTACAAATCTGTATAGAACTAAACTTAAAGATATACCGATTTTTGATATTACTCTTCTTGGTATCGGAGAAGATGGGCATACAGCTAGTTTATTTCCAGATAATGATATAGGGAATAACCCAAAAGCCCCAGATGTTCTCGAGGTTAAGAACTCACCTAAATATCCAGCTGAAAGAGTTACATTATCATCACAAAGATTAAATCGATCTCGAATTGTTATTTTTCTTGCAAAAGGGCTTAATAAGAAAAAAATTATAGAATCATATAATAATAATGAAAAAATGCCTGCAAATACGATTAAAGGAAAAGAACAGACACTTATATTTTATTGCCCATCAAACTAAATCAGTAGCAAATAATTATGCCAAAATTACTATTTACAACATCAACATTTAATTTAAATAATTTTATAGATAAAGAGAAAGTTGAATCAAAAGGATATGAACTTATAACAAATCCATATGGAAAACGATTGACAGAAGAAACAGTTTCCGAACTGATGGATGATGACGTATTCGGAATGGTTGCTGGAGTTGAACCTTTAACAGAATCTGTTCTAAATAAAGCGCCAAATATAAAAGTAATTTCAAGATGTGGAATTGGAATAGATAATGTCGATTTAACCTATGCTAAAGATAATAATATAAGTATCTTTAATACTCCTGATGCGCCAAGTCGTTCAGTAGCTGAATTAACACTAGCTCATATCTTTTCTCTAGCTAGGCGTTTACCTGAAACTGATCGAATAATAAGAAAAGGGGAATGGCAACCATTGATGGGAAATTTAATATCAAAACAAACAATAGGTATTATAGGTTATGGCCGTATAGGGCGTTTAGTTGCAAATATGTTACATCCTCTTGCTAAAAGAGTTATCGTCTATGATGTCGATGATGTAGAAGCTTCAGAAGAGATAGAAAAAGTATCTTTAGATTATATTTATCAAAATAGCGATATTATTAGCCTACATGTTCCTTATAGTTCTGAATCACATAATATTATTAATGCTGATGTTTTTAAAAAACTAAAAGATAATGCTATTTTAATTAACGTGGCAAGAGGAGGTCTTGTTGATGAAGATGCTTTATATATCGCTTTAAATGAAAATCGAATACGCGGTGCTGCTTTTGATTGCTTTGTTGATGAGCCATACGAAGGTAAATTACTTGAATTAGATAACATTCAATTTTCTGCTCATATGGGTTCATATGCTGCTGAATCTAGAAGTATGATGGAACAGGAAGCATGTGCTAGGTTAATAGTTGGTTTGCAAGAGCATGGTCTATTATAAAATAAAATATTCAGATGAGTATTAAAATGAAAAATGATGATGCAAAAAAAGTTTTAGTAATTGGCGGTTCAGGTTTTCTTGGGAGCCATGTAGTTGATGCCCTATGTAATGACGATTATGAAGTTAGAATATTTGATAAAGAAGACTCTCCTTATATTAGCAAAGATCAAGAAATAATTATTGATGATGTACTCAATGTTGAGAAATTAGACCAAGCAATTAAAGGTTGTGACATAGTTTATAATTTTGCGGCAATTGCTGATTTAGATGTTGCAATGAAAATGCCTGTTGAGACAGCGAAAGTCAATATATTGGGTAATGCACAAGTGCTAGATGCTTGTGTAAAAAATAATGTTCAACGTTATATGTTTGCAAGTACGGTTTATGTCCATAGCAGAGAAGGTGGTTTTTATCGTTGTAGTAAAATTGCTGCTGAAAATTATATTGAAGAATATAAACGTAACTTTGATCTGGATTATACGGTATTGCGTTATGGTTCTTTATATGGACCACGATCGGATCATCATAATGGAGTATGGAGAGTAATTAAACGTGCATTGGATACATCAGAAGTTAGTTACGAAGGCAGTATAGAAGCAATGAGGGAATATATACATGTTGTCGATGCAGCTATAGCTAGTGTTGCTGCATTAAACGATGAGTTTTGTAATCAACATGTTGTACTAACTGGCCAAGAGCCTATGCGAGTTTTAGATTTCTTAAAGATGATTGCTGAAATATTAGGTCTGGATCAAAATGTTAAATTCAATGAAAGCGAACATACAGGACATTATATTAGAACTCCTTATGCATATCAGCCAAAGTTAGGTAGAAAGTATGTTCATCCTATGCATGTTGACTTAGGACAAGGTTTATTAGAGTTAATAGCCGAAATTAAAGAAAAACAAGAGAATTAATTAGATTGTTAAATGATTAAATACATAAAGTCTTTACTTAAAACGATTATTAATGCACTAATAAAGAGTAGTAGAAGCTTTAGTATAGGCTCGTACATACATAATCAGATAATAGATATTTCTATTAATGATACGAAAGAACTAACACATAATAATATGGATTTTATATTTTCTACACCAAATAGATTATGTTCATGGCGAGCAGAGACTTTTTCAAAAAAAGAACCTGAGACATTAAATTGGATAGATTCGTTACCCGAAGCATCTATATTATGGGACATAGGAGCAAATGTCGGTTTATATTCTATTTATGCTGCAAAGACTAGAAATATAGATGTATGGGCATTTGAACCTTCAGTGTTTAATTTAGAGATATTGGCTAGAAATATTAATCTTAATAAACTTTCTAATAAAATATCTATTCTCCCATTTGCGTTATGTGACAAGAATGGTATTAGTCAAATGCAATTAACAACTACTGAATGGGGTGGTGCTCTATCAACATTTGACAGAGCTTTTGGTTGGGATGGTAAAGAAATTAAAAAAATATTCGAATATCAAACATATGGTTTAAAAGGAGATGATGCTTTCAATATACTGTCTATTCCAGCACCCGAATATATAAAAATGGATGTCGATGGATTAGAACATTATATATTAATGGGATGTAAAGAGATTTTAAAAAATGTGAAACAAATATTAATAGAAGTCAATGATGACTTTAAAGAACAAGCAGATAATTGTGAAAAAATATTACAAGAGTCGGGTTTAGTTCTGGAAGGAAAATTACATTCTGACATGATTGCATCTTCTACTACAGGGTTTCAAAATTCATATAATCAAATATGGAAAAGGCCATGAATGTAAATACTATTCTAGTAGAATCAAAAATTATATTTTGGGATTTTGATGGTGTAATAAAAGATTCTGTCGATGTTAAAACAAGAGCATTTATGCAATTATTTGAGTCTTATGGTGATAATATTGTACAAAAAGTAAAAAAACATCATGAAGCGAATGGTGGTATGTCGCGCTTTAAAAAAATTCCATTATATATGGAATGGGCAGGTGAAGATTGTAATCAGCAAGTATTGGATAAGTTATTTGATAAGTTTAGTAGGATAGTACTAAATAATGTTATTAAATCTTCTTGGGTTCCAGGTGTTGAGAAATATATTCGAAATAATCAGTTTCAACAGGAGTTTATTTTAGTTTCAGCTACACCAGATAATGAATTGGATATTATTCTTAATGAGCTTAAACTCATAAAATGTTTTTCTGATGTTTTTGGATCATCTACAAGTAAAAAAGAAGCAATTAAAACTGTATTATCTAATAAAAATATTGCTTCCAATGAATGTGTAATGATAGGTGATGCAATAGCTGACCAACAAGCTGCTGAATTAAATAATATAAACTTTATTCTTAGACGACATAATTCAAATCAAGAAGTATTTAAAGATTTTCAAGGTATGAATATTAAAGATTTTACTAGTTTATGAATCGAATAGATAAAATTAAAGTTATAAGACAAACTCTTGCTAATGATTTGCCATCAATTGGAAGCTGGATGCAATTGCCTGATGCGTCTGTAGCAGAAATAATGGGAGATGCTGGATACGATTGGGTGGCAATTGACCTTGAACATGGTGCAATAAACAATCAATCATTACCTAACTTATTTCGTGCATTGGAATTAGGTGATACCTTACCCTTAGTAAGGCTGGCTCAAGGTTGTCAAAAAGAATGTAAACAAGCATTAGACGCTGGCGCCGGTGGTGTGATCATTCCGATGGTACATTCAGCTAAACAGCTAGCTGATATTAAAGATTATTGCTGTTGGCCTCCATCTGGAGAAAGAGGCGTGGCATTTTCTAGGGCTAATTTATTTGGAAAATATTTCAGTGAATATAATGAAGAAGCTCAATCACCAATTTTGGTTGCAATGATTGAACATATCTCTGCTCTTGATAATCTAGATGATATTTTAAAAGTTAAAGGTTTAGATGCAATTTTAATAGGACCTTATGATCTTTCTGCTTCGATGAATCGAGTGGGTGAGTTTGATACTAACGAATTTATTGATGTGATTAATAAAATTAAATCAACCGCTATTAAATATAAAATACCATGCGGTATACATATAGTGGAACCGGATAAAAATGAATTAATAAAAAAAATTGATGAAGGATACTGTTTTATTGCATATTCAATAGATACAGTATTTTTAAATAAAAATTGTTTAAAACCTGATATATAAACATTGCTAAGTGATATAAATTATTTTTTAAAAAAACAATACTTCAAATACCGAAAATTTGGAGTGAATCTACAACAGGGGAAAAATACAACAGTTGATTTTTCAAAAATTCTTCTTAATAAGAATTCACATGGAAAAATTATAATTGGAGATTATGTGAAATGTTTTGGTGAATTATATTGTTTTTTAAATAAAGGAAATATTTCTATCGGTGACTATTCTTATATTGGAGTTAATACACGTATTTGGGCATTAGAATCAATTGATATAGGAAATAGAGTATTAATATCTCATAATGTTACGATAATGGATAATCGAACGCATCCTCTTAATCATGAAATTCGACATATGCAGTATAAAGCAAAGTTCGGTTATCCTTTTCCTCAACAAATTGAGTTAGATCCAAAAAAAATATCTATTGGTGATGATGTATTATTATCTGCGAATTCAATTATATTAAGAGGCGTTAATATTGGAAGTCGAGCTATTATTGCTGCTGGTTCGGTCGTAACAAACGACGTTCCTAGCGATGTCATAGTTGCAGGTAATCCAGCTAAAATAGTAAAACGAATAATATAAAATATCTTTTGAATATAATTAAAAAAAATATTAAATAGTCATATGCCAATACCTTCAAATTGTCCCTTGTGTGGCGCTAATCATAAATACCAATCTATCGTTACACCTCATGTTTTTGGCGATAAACATCAAATAAGAGCATTTTATCATTGCAATAAATGTGATGTTAGATACCAATATCCAGGCCTTTCTAAAGAGGACGAAGAGAAGTTTTATGCCGCTGAATTTGAGGGCTTTATGCAAAGCAGGAGTGGTGAATCTGGTGGATGGATGGAGGCCGAACAACATATAAAAGCAAACCACCATACTTACTTACGCCGTTCTAAATATCTTTCTGAACACCTTACTGGTGAAAAAAATATCCTTGAGGTTGGATGTTCGTCAGGATTTATGTTATTTCCTCAGATCAAGATGGGACATACTTGCTCAGGAATTGAACCCTCAAACTTATTTACTAATTTTTTGAAACAACAAAATATTGTAGTACATAATTCATTAGATGAACTCGTTAATCGTGATTTAGAAACTAAGTTCGATTTAATTCAACATTATTTTGTATTAGAACATATCTCAGAACCTTTGGATTTTTTAAAAAAACAACTTAGTCTTTTGAATACTGGAGGCAAGATAGTATTTGAAATTCCAAATGCCGCTGATCCTTTATATTCAGTATATGATATACCAGAGTTTGAAAGATTTTATTGGTCTATTGCACATCCTTGGTACTTTAGTGAAGATTCATTAAATTATCTTTTGAAACAACTGGATAAGCCATTTCAAATTCTATTAGACCAACGTTATGATTTTTCCAATCATATGACTTGGGCAAGAGATGGTAAGCCTGGTGGTATGGGGAAATATACTGACATATTAGGCAATGAATTAGAAGAAATGTATAAACAAGAATTAATACGACAAAAACGTTGTGATACATTAATTGCAATAATTACCAACGATTGATGAATAGAATACTTATAACAGGTGTTGCTGGTTTTATTGGTTCACATGTTGCTCAACGTTTTGTATCGGAAGGTTATGAAGTAATCGGTATAGATGATTTATCGAATGGGAATATAAAAAATATTCCAGAAGATATAGAGTTTATTGAAATAGATCTTTCTGATAACAAAGTATTAGAAGTTTTACCTGTTAATTGCAATAAAATACTCCATTTAGCAGGGCAATCATCTGGTGAAATTAGTTTTGATAATCCTGTAATTGATCTTAATAAAAATACCGTTTCAACTCTCAATTTAATTCAGTATGGTATTCAAAATCAAACAGAGCGTATTGTTTATGCAAGTTCTATGTCGGTCTATGGTTCTGTGCCTGAACAACCTATATCTGAAGATATGATATTGCAGCCATTGTCTTGTTATGGGATTGGTAAAATGGCTTCCGAAAATTACTTAAGAATATATCAAAAAAGTTTACCCTTTGTTTCTATGCGAATGTTTAATGTGTATGGGCCTGGTCAGGATATGAATAATTTACGTCAAGGCATGGTTAGTATTTATCTTGCACAAGCGCTCAAGAATCAACATATACTAGTGAAAGGTAGCATTAATCGATTTAGAGATTTTATTTATATTGATGATGTTGTCGAAGCTTGGTGGCGCGCTTCGATAGAAAAAAAAGCATTAAACCAAATGATTAATATTGGTACTGGAATAAAAACTACAGTGGAACAATTACTAGATATTATTTGTAATAGAGTAAATGATACAAAAATCACAATAGATGATCCTACTTTAGGCGATCAAGCTGGAATATATGCGGATAAGAAAAAACTTCAAGAATTATTAGATTTAACTGAGTTTACTGAATTAGAACAGGGCCTATCAGATTTTATTGAATGGGCTGGTAAATCATAACTACACCACTAAGATATATACAATTATTATGAATATTCTCGCATTAATACCTGCCCGTATGGGTAGTAGTCGTTTCCCTGGAAAGCCTATGGCTAAAATTTTAGAGAAACCCATGATCGGTCATGTTTATGAACGAGTAGCACAATCAAAATTATTAACCATGACAGCTGTAGCAACATGTGATCAAGAAATATACGATTATATAGAATCACTTGGTGGAATAGCAGTTATGACGAGTAATACACACGAACGAGCATCAGATAGGTGTGCAGAAGCTCTAATCAAATTGGAAAAACAACATAATATAAAATACGACATTGTAGTTATGGTACAAGGTGATGAACCAATGACTCATCCTGATATGATATCTGAAGCTGTACAACCAATGTTAGAAGATGAAACTATTAAAGTTACTAACCTGATTGCTGAGATAAAAACAATCGAAGAGTTTGAAGATAGAAATTGTATAAAAGTAGTCTGTGATTTAAATAATAATGCGATTTATTTTTCAAGAGAGCCTATTCCAACACGGGCAAAAGAAGATAAAGTGCCTATGTATAAACAAGTTTGTGTTATTCCGTTTAAACGAGATTTTCTATTACAGTATAATGAAATCACTCCAACTCCATTAGAAGTCGCAGAATCTGTCGATATGATGCGAGTATTAGAGCATGGGATGTCTGTTTATATGGCGCCCACGAAATTTAATACTCACGCTGTCGATACAGTTGAAGATTTAGTTATGGTTGAAAAACTTATGAAGGACTTATATTAAACCGTCCCATGGACAAAGATACCAATAATTATAGTAAAATTATTATTTGGGATTTAGAAGAATTACCTAAGAAAAATAAAGATATTACTTTACTTTGGAATAGTTACGAACAACCAGATGATAAAAATATTATCTCAATTCCAAAAGTAGTTGAAGAAAATAGTGACTACTATAGATCAAAATATTTAGCTTGGATATATGATATAAGTGAAAAAAAAATCAAGGATAAAAAAATTGTTGAATATCTTCAATTATATCCGGGTTTTAGCTATTGGTGGATGACTTCTATAGCACAAAGATACAATATTTCTGATAATTCTCAGATATCCAATACTATTAAATGTTTCTTGCTTGAAGAAATTATTAAAAAATATAAAAGTAGTCATATTATTTATAAAGGAAATAATAAGTTTTTAATAAGAACTATACAGTATTATTGTAAAATTAATGGAATAAAATTTTATACTAATTATAAGTCGAAACCATCTCATTTTAAATTTGATCTAAAAAAGCTTTATCATTTTTTACCATACACAGTTAAAGCTCATATTTTTTATATGGTGTATTTTTTTAAAAATATTCCTCTCATATTTGGAAAGAGAAAAGATTTTATTAGTAGTGATATTGTAATTGTAGATGTGCTAATTCATTTAGATAAAGATTCTTATGTTAATAAAAAATTTAAATCTAATTACTGGCATGAACTTGTTGATAAGTTAAATGAATCAAAAAAAAATGTGGTTTGGCTACATAATTACTATCCTCACAAACCTTTGCTTAAATCTTCTTCTGCCAAAAAATTTCTTGAAGAAATCAATAAAACTTCAAATGATAATCAACAACACGTATTAATTGAATCTAATTTAAACCTTATAGTATATATAAAGGCACTTAAACTTTATTATCAATTATGGTTTCTTTCAGTTTTTTTAATAAATAATAGAGGTTTTTTTCTTGTATCAGGTGGTACGTTTGATTATAAAAGTTTTTTTCAAAAAGATTTTATTAATTCTTTGAGGGGGCAAGATGCAATGATGAATTGTATTAGAATAGCGCTCTACAACAAAACATTCTCAAATTTATCGTCTCAAAACGTAGGGGTTTATATTCAAGAAAATCAACCATGGGAAATGGCACTTATTCAAATATGGAATAGATATAAACAGTCTGAGCTAATTGGTGTACCCCACTCAACAGTACGATATTGGGATTTAAGATATTTTTATGACAACAGGAATTTTTCTAATATAGAAAAACTTTCTTTGCCTAGACCAAGTAAAATAGCTGTTAATGGCCAAGTTGCAAAAAAAAATTATATTGAAGCTGGATATCCAAAAAACGAAATTATTGAAGTAGAAGCATTGAGATATTTACATTTAGCTCAGCCAATCAATAGAGAGAATAATCATGAGTATCTTACAGTATTGATTTGTGGAGATTTTCTTTCTTCAACTAATCTTAAATTATTGTCATGGGTGGCAATAGCGGCAAAATCATTACCAAAAAATACTCGATATATATTGAAGCCACATCCTGCACAACCAATTAGCCATAAAATCATTTCAGATCTTAATATTATTTTAACAGATGATACATTAGCTAGTATTGGAAAAAAATGTGATGTTGCTTTTACCAGTAATATAACCTCTTCAGCTGTTGATTTGTATAGTATGGGAGTGCCTGTATTGCAAATTCTTGATGGTAATAGTTTTAATGTAAGTCCTTTACGTGATATTGAAAGTAATACATATATTACTAACTCATATAAATTAGCAGAGACAATAATTAACGTTACATCTAAAAAAAATAATAATAGTCACCAAGATTATTTTTACTTAGATAGAAAGCTACCAAGATGGCGAGCTTTATTAGATTTAAATGGATATTAGGTAATAATGAAGCTAAGTGTTGTTATAGCAACTTTAGGTGGTGGAACCCTTAAAGATACAATAACAAGTATTAATCAAAGCACGATTATTCCAGATGAAATTCTTATTTGCACTCCCGAACCTGAAATAGACAATATAGAAATTAATGATGATAATGTTCGAAAAATAATGACTAAAGATAGAGGTCAAGTATCTCAGAGAGCTTTTGGATTTAATGCAGCTTTAGGTGAATATGTAATGCAAATGGATGATGACATTTTATTAGATAGACATTGTATAGAGATATTAATGGATACATTAAATTCTGAAAATAACAAAGTCGCTGTAGCTCCTGTTATGTTGGATGTTGATACTCATCAGTCAATTTATTCTAGAAAAAAATATCATCCGTACATTGAGACTGTTTATTATTATTTAATGAATGGGAAAGAAGGATATCAGCCTGGGAAGATTGATAAAACAGGCTCAGCTGTTGGTATCTCATCAAATGAATTTTTTAATGATACTTTCGAAACAGAATGGCTGGCCGGTGGTTGCGTAATGCATTTTAGGGAAAATTTAGTTTTAAAAAATTATTTCCCTTTTAAAGGAAAAGCTTTTGGAGAGGATGTTGTTCATTCTTTCTGGCTAAAAAAAAATGGAGTTCGTTTATTAGTTAACAAGCAATCTAAATGTTATTTAGATAAAGTAGAAGCAATAGAACATACATTTAAACAATGGCTTCATAACCTTTATGGTGATTATAAAGTTAGACGTCATTTAATGAGTTTAAAGAAAAGCAATAGCTTTAGGATTTATTTTTTTTATATTGTGAGCATCCTTTCTTATATTTATAAACGTTTAATTAGTAATTATAAATCAAAGTAGTGGAAAATTCTGATATTACAGATTTAATTATAACTGGAGCATCAGGGGTAATTGGAAAAGCACTTCTGAATAAATTATCAAATGATCAAAAATATAAAGTCTATGCTTTAACTAGAGATGCTAAAACTCTAGAGTTATATAATCAATTTTCAAATATTAAAGTCATAGAAATTGATTTATCAAAATCAAATAAATGGGAAATTGAATTTGAAAATAATGTAGTAGCTATTAATCTAGCGTATTCTAGAAAAAAGTATGATGACTATAATCTATTGTTATTAAACAATTTTATAGATATATGTAAAAAAGTATCTGTTAAAAAATTTATACATATTAGCACGATTGATGTTTGTGGCCGATTAAAATCTATAAAACCATCTGAATTAGATATACCTAAACCTTATTCCGATTATGCAAAAGAAAAATATGAGCTTGAGAAAGTAGTGATTAAAAACAATTCTTTAGCATATCAAAGTTTTTCCATTCTTAGATCTGGTTTGGTATTTGGTCCTTTAACGATAGGCTTGGATAAAATTATCAAAGATATTTTATGCAAAAAAACAACTCTAAATTATATGAGGTCAATAATTTATCAAAATAGGTCGTTAAATCTTGTATATATAGATAATTTATTGCGTTCAATTCTATTTTTTATAGAAGATTATTCAATCGAATCTAAATCAATTTATTTTGTAACAGATGATGATGATCCAAATAATAACTATAAATTTGTAGAAAAATACATTATTGATAAATTTAAATTGAAGCGCCATAAAGTTCCACCATGGAAGTTTCATATATATTTTTTGAAACTGATTTTATATATTCAAGGTAAAGATAATATAGAGCCTATGAAAAAATTTTTTCCTACTAAATTAATAGAAAAAGGGTTTCAAAAAAAAATTACTATCAATGATGGATTGGATAAGTATTTTGATTGGTATTTGAGCAATAAAATAAAAAAGACTTAATCAAAATGAATATTTTACATGTGAATATGAGTATGGATCCTATAACTGGTGGTGGTACTGCACAACGAACCGGTGCTCTTATTACATATCTAAATAAATTAAATAATACTAATGCTAAGGTAATTACAACAGACATAGGTTTAAATAATAAAGTATTTAAACATGATCAAAATACCATGGTTGTTTTACCATGTTTGATAAAACGATGGTATATACCTACTTTTAACTACAAAAAAATTTATGAAACAGTGGAATGGGCTGATGTGATTCATTTAATGAATCATTGGACAGTGTTAAATATTTGGGTCTATTTAATAGCAAAAAAACAAGGCAAGCCTTATGTGGTTTGTCCAGCAGGTTCTTTAGAGATTTTTGGGCGTTCTAAGATCTTTAAATTAATATATAACTATGTAATAGGGTATAGGATGTTAAAAAATGCATCGAGGATAATTGCAATAACAAAGCCTGAGATGCAATATTTTCATACAATCAATGCTAATAAGCATGTAGAGTTTATTCCAAATGGAGTGGATTGTAATGTTTCGTTTGAGGATGAACGAACTTTTAACAAAATTTTTAATATTCCAGATAAACCATATATATTATTTGTTGGTAGATTAAATCTTATAAAAGGACCAGATTTATTAATTAATGCTTTTATAAAAATAAATAAAAAATATCCAGATATTAATTTAGTTTTAGCTGGTCCAGATGATGGCATGGGACAAGATTTAAAAAAAATTATTGATAAGAATAATTTAGAAAATCGCGTTTTTTTAACAGGATACATTGGAGGTGACGATAAGAAATTAGCTTACCGCGATTGTAGTTTTCTTGTCATACCCTCAAGAAAAGAAGCAATGTCATTAGTTGCATTAGAAGCAGCTGTTTATAATAAACCAGTTTTAATGACTAATGCATGTGGGTTTCCTGAATTAGTAGAAGCTGGAGGTGGAATAGAGGTTTCTCCTACTATAGAAAGTATTGCATATGGGATTAGTAATTTATTAGAACTAAATAATAATTCTCTTGTTGAAATGGGTAGTAAAGCATCAATATTCGTGTCGTCGAAATATTCGTGGGAATCAATTTCACGAAAATATATTTTTTGTTATGAGTCTATATTAAACAAGGATATAAGTTTTAAATCAGTTGATAAATAATACTCAAGCACAAAATGTAACTAATAAAGTTATTTGTTAAATCATATATATTTAAGAAATAATATTGAAAATATAAATGAAGATTTTAATCATAAGCCAATATTTTTGGCCAGAGTCTTTTCGTATTAATGATTTAGCATTAAGTCTTGATGATATGGGGCATGAAATTACTGTATTAACAGGACTTCCTAATTATCCATCTGGAGCTATCTCTGAAGGCTATGGTTATCAGTCTGTTGGTAAAGATAGGCATAATAATGTAACAATATATAGAGTACCATTAATACCGCGTATGAAAAGTAAATCGTGGCAACTTATTCTTAATTATATATCTTTTGTTTTGACCTCCTGCATCTTGGGCCCTTTTTACTGCCGCGATAACTATGATGTTATATTTGTTTATGAGCCATCACCATTTACTGTTGGAATACCCGGTGTCCTATTTCGCTTTTTAAAAAAAGCACCAATGATTTTCTGGGTGCAAGATTTATGGCCTGAAAGTATTAAAGCTGCAGGTGCAATCGATTCAAAGTTCATATTAAACTTAGTTTCTAAAATGGTAAAATGGATATATTATCGTTGTGATTTAATTTTAGTCCAGTCAGAATCGTTTATAAAACCAGCGGTTGATGCTGGTGCAGATCCTAATAAGACATTTTACTTTCCGAATTGGGCTGAAGATTTTTATAAACCAATATCTTTAGAAAACACTAATGATATATCAGATAAATTTCCTAAAGGTTTTATAGTCTTATTTGCAGGAAATCTTGGCGAAGCTCAATCATTAAATACAATTACTTCAGCTGCTTTAAGACTAAAACATCTAAAAGACTTACATTGGGTTATTATTGGCGATGGCCGACGTAAAGAATGGATGGAAAACGAAGTGAAAAAACTAGGGATTGAACAATGTATGTATTTCTTAGGGCGTAAGCCAACACAGGATATGCCAAAATATTTTTCGCATGCCGATACATTATTAGTTACATTGAAAGATGAAACTGTTTTTTCTCAAACAATTCCTTCTAAAGTACAAAGTTACATGGCATGCGCAAGACCTATCATAGGTTCACTGAATGGAGAAGGTGCTAGAGTCATAAATGAATCTGCAGGTGGAGTAGCCGTTAATGCTGAAGATGAGAAAGCATTAGCAGAAGCGATATTGAGTATTTATAATCTTGATAAAACACAAAGAGATAAAATGGGAGAATGCTCATATAATTATTATAAATTACATTATGATAGAAGCATTCTGCTAGATAGATTAGTCAGTATGATGAATAAATTAACTTCAAAATAAGATATGAAAATATTAGTTTTAGGATGCAATGGTATGTTAGGTCATCAGTTTGCTAAATATTTTACTGCTAAATATGAAGTGTATGGCTTACTGCACCATCAATATATTGGTTCTAATATAGAAGATATCATTAATGAAAATAATGTGGTGCAAAATATTGATCTGACAGATTTTAATCGTATGGAAGCAATATTGAATGATATACGACCGGATATCATTTTGAATGCTGTAGGGGTTATTAAACAGAGAGATGTTAAAACTTCTCCAGTAAAATATATAGAAATTAATTCATTACTTCCACACAAAATAGCAATCTTAGCTGCAAAAATAAATTCTAAATTTATTCATATGAGTACGGACTGCGTATTTTCAGGTAAAAAAGGACAATATTTACAAACTGATTTAGTCGATGCAGAAGATATTTATGGAAAAACTAAATATTTAGGTGAAGTTAGTTATAGTAATTGTATCACGCTTCGAACATCTATAATCGGTCTTGAATTAAACTATAAAAAAAGTTTGATTGAGTGGTTTTTATCTCAGAAAGGTTGTGTCAACGGCTACTCAAATGCCATATTTAGTGGGTTTACAACTATTGAAATGGCAAGGATTATTGAGAGAGTTTTATTACATTACCCAAATCTATCAGGTGTTTATCATGTCGCATCGAACCCAATTAGTAAATATGAATTGTTAACTAAATTATCTGAAAAATTAAACAGAAGTGATGTTAAAATTAACCCTTATGATGAGTTTGCATGCGACCGAAGTTTGATTGCAAATGAATTTAATTCAATTACAAGCTATGTGCCGCCAGATTGGGATGCAATGTTATCTGAATTGGCTGAACAAATTAAACAACGAGGAGATATATTTTAACCATGCTATTTGAGGGGAAAAAAATTCTAGTCACGGGTGGTACTGGCTCATTAGGTAAAGTATTAGTTAGGCGCTTGTTATCTTCTGAAAACGGAGTCCCAAAAAAAGTAATTGTTATGTCAAGAGATGAAGGCAAACAGCATGACATGAGAGTGGCGTATTTAAATCGGACTGTCACAACTGATGAAGTTATATTTAATAACTTTAAACAAGTGTTAGAATTTCGTATAGGTGATGTTCGAGATTTTCATGACGTGAGCTCGGCATTGAATGATGTGGATATTGTTATTAATGCTGCAGCACTTAAGCAAGTGCCAACATGTGAATATTTTCCAGAACAAGCAGTATTAACTAATTGTATTGGTGCGATGAATATCGTTCGTGCGATACGTGAACTAGATTTAAGTATAGAGACTGTTATAGGTGTTAGTACTGATAAAGCATGTAAACCAGTTAATGTAATGGGAATGTCTAAATCAATTCAAGAACGTATATTTACTTCAGCAAATATACTGAATAAAAACACTCGTTTTGCATGTGTACGTTATGGTAATGTTTTAGCTTCAAGAGGTTCTGTTATACCGCTGTTCCATGAGCAAATAAAGAATGGTGGTCCTGTTACGATTACAGTCCCAGAAATGACACGCTTTTTACTTAGCTTAGATCAAGCTGTCGATACTGTGTTTAATTGTATACGCGATGCAAAACCAGGTGATACATTTGTTCCTAATGCTCCTTCCGCAACCGTAATAAATATCGCTAAAGCACTTATAGGAGATCGTGGTATTGATATTAATATTATAGGAATTAGACCTGGTGAGAAAATGCATGAAATTATGGTTTCAGAGGAAGAATGTCATCATACAGTACGTGCAGGGGACTACTACGCAATTCGTTCGATGTTACCTGAACTTAATAATCAAGAAAATTTTGAAAAAGTACTTACAAAAGAATTTAGTTCCGAAGATACGGTTCTTAATTTATCCGATACCATTAAATTATTATCAGAAAATCAATTAATGATTGGTGAAGATAATTTATCCGAAGGTGGTGAATTATTAGCATGAGTCGGTTTAAAGTAATGACTATTGTTGGCACAAGGCCAGAACTTATTAAGTTGTCACGTGTTATTGCTGAACTAGATAAACATATTGAACATGTTTTAGTTCACACAGGACAAAACTATTCAGATGAATTAAACAAAATATTTTTTGATGATTTAGAAATAAGATCGCCTGATATATATCTTGATGCAGCAGGTACAAGTGCATGTGAAACTATAGCTCAAGTTATTTCTAAAATAGAGCCTGTTATTTTAAATGAAAAGCCTAACGCAATATTATTATATGGTGATACAAATAGTTGTATGTCGGCTATTACTGCTAAACGTTTGAAAATTCCTGTGTTTCATATGGAAGCAGGTAATCGGTGTTTCGATGAACGTGTACCAGAAGAGATAAATAGACGCATAATTGACCACATAAGTGACATTAATATGCCATTGACTGAACATGCAAGGCAATATTTGATTGCAGAAGGTATTCAGCCAAATACTATTATTAAAACTGGCTCTTGTATGCAGGAAGTATTGCAATATTATAAGAACAAAATTTGCCAGTCAGATATTCTGAATAAGCTAAATCTAAAACAAAATGAATATTTTTTAGTGAGTGCACACAGAGAAGAAAATGTTGATTCTAATGAGAGATTAAGTAGCTTTTTAGAGGCATTAAATGAATTAATTAACGAATATAATATGCCTGTCATATTTTCGGTGCATCCTAGGACACAAAAACGTCTTGAATCATTATCAAATTCAAATTTGAATGACAATGTCAGATTTATGAAAGCAATGGGATTCATAGATTACATTCAATTACAAAAAAATGCACAATGTGTGATTTCTGATAGTGGAACAATAGCTGAAGAATCATCATTATTAGGATTTCCTGCAGTTACGATAAGGCAGTCACATGAAAGGCCTGAAGGAATGGATGTTGGTACTTTGATTATGGCGGATACTATAAAAGAGGAAATTCTCATTGCTATAAAAACTGTCATAAATCAAAAGAAAAATGGTAATTATAAACATGAAATTGTTCCTGATTATGAAGGGGGACAAGTTTCAAAAAAAATAGTAAGAATTATTTTGAGTTACACTTCCTTTGTCAATCGTACTGTTTGGCGTAAAAACTAAACTCTTCAATTAAATATATTTTCCGTAGTTAGTTATGAGTAGTTAATTATGAATAGTTTAATTCAACCTATAATTTTGGCTGGTGGTGGTGGTACTCGATTGTGGCCATTATCACGAAGTTATTATCCCAAACAATTTTTATCATTGATTGATGAAGAATCAATGTTACAAAAAACATTAACGCGATTAGATAATCTATCTGATTCCAGTTCTATTCAAAATCCAATCGTTATTACTAACGAAGAACAACGGTTTCTTGTTGCTGAGCATGCAAGACTTATTGAACAAAACTTAAAAGAAATTATTCTGGAACCAATTGGAAGAAATACGGCTCCAGCTATTACAGTCGCAGCATTACGAAGCCATAGTAAAAATACTATTTTACTTATCATGCCCTCTGATCATGTGGTAGCTAATAAAGAAAAATTCCATGAACAAGTTAATAAAGCAGCAAGCTATGCGGAGCAAAACTATCTTGTTACCTTTGGTATTACCCCAACACACCCAGAAATTGGATATGGGTATATCAACACACAAAACTTATTGGCTGAAGATGCATTTGAAATAAAAGAGTTTGTTGAGAAACCATCATTAGAAGTTGCTGAATCATATATACAATCAGGTAATTACTTTTGGAATAGTGGTTTATTTGTTTTTAAAGCATCAGTTTGGTTAGAAGCGATTAAAAAATATGAGCCAGTAATGTATGAACAATGTGTAAAAGCAGTCCATAATGGTAATGAGGATGGAGATTTTTTTCGATTAGATAAAGAAGCTTTTTCTGCTTCGCCAGATAATTCCATTGATTATGCAGTGATGGAAAAATTATCTGAGGATGAATCATTAAAAGGAGCTTTAGTTACATTAGATGTTGGCTGGTCAGATATTGGATCATGGGCATCTGTTTGGGATATTAATCATAAAGATGATAATGCTAATGCAATACATGGTGATGTGATCACTATTGATACAGAAAACTCTTTGATACATGCAAATCATAAGCTTGTTGCAACGGTTGGTTGTAAAGATTTAGTCGTCGTTGAAACATCGGATGCTGTATTGATTGGAAATAAATCGCAAGCACAAAAGATAAAACAAGTGGTCTTAGAATTAAAACAACAAGAACGAGAAGAAAGTTTATTACATCGTAAAGTCTATCGTCCATGGGGAAGTTATGAAGGTTTGGAAAATGGTGAAAATTTTCAAGTAAAACGTTTAATAGTAAGTCCTGGAAAAAAACTTTCACTACAAATGCATCATAAACGGGCCGAACATTGGGTGGTAGTAAGTGGTATAGCTACGGTCACTCTTGGTGAAAACATTATTAATTTACAAGAAAATCAATCAACATTTATTCCTATGGGTGTTAAGCATCGTCTCGAAAATAAACAGTCTAAACCTTTGGAGGTGATAGAAGTACAATGTGGTACTTATCTTGGTGAGGATGATATTGTTCGCTTTGATGATGATTTTGGACGTGTTAATAATACTTAAAAATATATAATATTTGAATATTCTTCTTACAGGAGCTAATGGATTTATTGGCTCTCACTTAATACCAAGACTAGAAGCTTCTGGGCATATAGTATCTATTCTATTAAGAGATACGCATTCAACTAAAGTACAAAATAACAAGGTTTTTCAATACGATTTATCTAATAATGAAAATATATTAAATGAGGCATTTCATAATATCGATGTTGTAATACATCTAGCCTCAAAAGTTCACGATTTAAATAACCAACAATCATTAGATGAATATATTCAAATCAATGTTAACGGAACTCAACAATTAATTGATGCTGCAGTAAAATTTAAAATAAAACGCTTTATTTTTTTGAGCACTATCAAAGTACATGGTGATGGTGAACTTGAAAATATTTCAGAAGATTCAATAATCAATCCGGAAGATCCTTATGCGAATAGTAAGGCTCGTTGTGAAGAGAATATAAAATTGGCTAGTAAAAATAGCTCACTTGAATACGTTATCATTCGACCACCATTAGTCTATGGACCAGGTGTTAAAGCAAATTTTTATAACTTAATTGCTCTCGCCGAATCAGGAATTCCTTTGCCATTTGCTTCAATCAATAATAAACGCAGCATGATCTATGTTGAGAATTTATGCAGTTTTATTGAGCAATGTGTTATTGACTATAATGCAAAAAATCAAATTTTTTTAGTGAAAGATTATGATGTTTCAACAACAGATTTAATCAAAATATTTTATAAGTACCTTGATAAACCAAATCGGATGTTTTCAATTCCTTCATTACTGTTAAAGATAACAGCTATTATTTTTCAAAAACGGAAACAAATATCGCGTTTAATTGGTAATTTATCAGTTGATAATTATAAAACGATAAAACAGCTTAATTGGCATCCAATTTATACATTTGATATGGCTATAGAAAAAACTATTAAATGGTATAAGAGTAATAACATATCATGATACCAATTATTATTTCACTAGGTGTTTTTATTGTTTCTGTATTAGTTACAAAACATATTATAAATTATTTAATTAAATTTTCTTTAGTTGATATTCCTAACCATCGTAGCCTCCATAAATCACCTGTTCCACGAGGCGGTGGTGTCGTTATATTTTTATTTATATTGTTGGCTTTTTTTATTCTATATGTCTTAAAAATAATTAATCTAAATGAATTTTTGGCATTTAGTTTATCTTTGATTATTACAATGCTTGTTGCATTAATAGATGATAGAGTTTCTCTTTCAATTAAGATTCGTGCTTTTTTTTATTTTATATCTGCTATTAGCTTTTTATTGTTTTTAAAGCTTGAATGGGGCTATGGCATTTTATTTTGTATCGCTATATGCATAGTTTGGATGATAAATCTTTATAACTTTATGGATGGAATTGATGGTATTGCTAGTATTGAAGCGATATCAGTCTCTTTGTTTTCTCTTTTTATTTTTCATCAATTACAAGCACAAGAATTATTTTATTTATCATTAGTATTATTTAGTTCGACTGCAGGTTTTTTAATATGGAATTGGTCACCAGCAAAAGTTTTTTTAGGTGATGTAGGAAGTTGCTCCTTAGGGTTAATTTTTTCAATGATAGCGATATTTTCATATGTAAAATATGAAGTTCCAGTAGAAATTTGGTTAGTTTTACTATCAGTATTTATTGCAGACACGAGTTTTACATTAATTAAACGAGTTTTTTTTGGAGAGAAATGGTATCAGGCACATAAGAAACACGCTTATCAAGTGTTAATTAGTACAGAATATTCACATAAAACTGTATCTATTTTAGTTTTTTTGTTTAATATTTTAATTACTTGGCCATTCGCTTATTGGATATATCTGCATAGTCAGCATTCTGTCATTGTAGTTTTGTTAAATTACGCTATCCTATTGATTTTATGGTATAAGATACAAAAAACACATATTCAGAATACTTAAAATAACTATGAAATTATCTATAAAACAAGCTGTGATTCTTCATGATCTATTCATGATAACGTTAGCTTGGCAATTAGCATGGTTATCACGATTTAATTTTCATTTTCCATATCTGGAATGGCAAAGTAGTTTCATTACATTGCCCTTTGTAATTTTAATTCAAGCAGGTGTACTTTGGCATTTACGTCTTTATAAAGGCATGTGGCGATTTGCTAGTTTGCCTGATCTTTGGAATATCTTTCGTGCAGCCATTATAGGTACATTGATAATTGTTTTGAGTCTATTCATTGTATTTCGCCTAGTAGGTATCCCGCGTTCTGTTGCTGTTTTATATCCTATGTATTTGATTTTTTTATTAGGAGCACCTCGATTAGCTTATCGATTCTGGAAAGATAATGGGTTCAGTTTTAAACGTCTTTCCAATGGTCCACGAGTATTAGTTATTGGTGCAGGAAGAGGCGGTGATATGGTGATTCGTGAAATGCTTAGAACAGGTGCCTATATGCCTGTTGGTATTTTAGATGATGATCCGACTATTAAGAAAGCGCAAATTCATGGTATCAAAGTTTTAGGGTCTATTGATAAGTTAACGGAAATAGTACAAGAAAATTCTGTAGACCATGTGGTGATTGCAATACCTTCTGCAACCAATGATCAAATGCAAAGAATATTTAATTTGTGTAATGAGCTTTCAGTACCAGTAAAAACTTTGCCAAAGCTTAAAGAAATGGTTGTTGGCAATGATGCTTTAAGTAATTTACGAGAAATTTCCATTGAAGATTTATTAGGAAGAGAAAAAATTGAATTAGATTGGAATACTCTACAAGAAGGTATTATCAGTAAAACTATATTAATTACAGGTGCTGGAGGTTCGATAGGTTCAGAGTTATGTGAACAAATTGCAGTGCTTGCGCCTAAACATTTAATCTTTTTTGAACAAAGTGAATTCAGTCTTTATCAATTACAGCAGCAATTTGATTTAAAATTCCCAAATGTAAAATATACTGTTGTTCTAGGCGATGTAACAGACAAAGCAAAAATATCCCATGTTTTAAATAGCTATAAACCTGACATATTATTTCATGCTGCAGCTTATAAACATGTTCCCATGTTGGAATATCAATTACGTGAAGCATTAAAAAACAATGTTTTAGGAACAAAAATTTTAGTCGATGCCGCAGATCAATTTGGATTAGAAAAATTTATTTTTATATCGACTGATAAAGCAGTAAAACCAGCAAATATTTTAGGTAAGTCAAAACGATTGGCTGAATGTTATTGTGAACAAAAATCACTTATCTCAAAGACTCAGTTTATTACAGTCAGGTTTGGAAACGTCTTAGGTTCTGATGGCAGCGTTGTGCCATTATTTAAAAAACAAATTCAATCTGGTGGGCCTGTTACCGTCACTCACCCTGAAGTTACACGTTTTTTCATGACTATCCCTGAAGCATGTCAGTTAATATTACAAGCAAGTTCTATGGGAAAAGGTGGTGAAATATTTGTATTGGATATGGGCAAGACTGTCAGGATTGCATACTTAGCAGAAAAAATGATTCAACTTTCTGGAAAAATACCTGGAAAAGATATCCAAATAGAATATGTTGGTTTACGGCCCGGAGAGAAATTATATGAAGAGTTGTTCTATTCTAATGAAGAACGAATTCATACCCAGCATAATAAAATATTTTTAGCGAAACAATGTAAACTCGATACTCAAAAACTTGAAATATTTTTCAATGAGCTAGAGGAATTATGTGAAAACTTTGAAGAACAAAGCTTAGCTGATTGGGTTCAGATCTTAGTTCCTATAGCTGACAAAGATGCCACACAACCTAATAATATAATTCAATTAACGACGAGATAGTTTTTTGTCATGAAACGTAAAATCACCAAAGCCGTTTTTCCAGTAGCAGGTCTCGGCACACGCTTTCTTCCCGCAACTAAGGCCAATGCAAAAGAAATGTTACCTATTGTTGATAAACCGCTTATTCAATATGCAGTAGAAGAAGCTGTAGAAGCTGGTATTACAGATCTTATCTTTATTACGGGTAGAGCAAAACGTTCAATAGCAGATCACTTCGATAAAGCATATGAACTTGAAGTGGAATTAGAAAAAAAACAAAAAACTAAGATGTTAGAAATTGTACAAGGAATCGTACCTGAACATGTTAACTGTATTTACATTCGACAAGCCGAAGCACTTGGCTTAGGGCATGCAGTGCTATGCGCAGAACCTGCCGTTGGAGATGAACCTTTTGCCGTTTTATTAGCAGATGATTTAATTAAGAACCAAGGGCAAGGTTGTTTAAAACAAATGGTAGATGTATTCGAATATCATCATGGCAGTGTATTGGCGGTTATGGATGTCGCACGAGAAGAAACATCTAAATACGGAATAGTAAGTTCAGAAAAGTTAGCAACCAATATCCAAAAAGTAACCGGAATTATTGAAAAACCAAAACCTGAAGAAGCGCCAACTACATTGGCCAGTGTGGGACGATATGTATTAAGTCCAACGATCTTTAAAATGATTCGCACAATCGGTAAAGGCGCTGGCGGCGAAATCCAATTAACAGATGCTATTGATTCATTACTAAAAATTGAAGCAGTTTATGGTTTAGAATTCCAAGGTAAACGCTATGATTGTGGTTCAAAATTAGGCTATCTACAAGCTACCGTTGAACTTGCATTAGAACACCCTGAATTAAAAGATGATTTTAAAGAATATTTAAATACAATGAAATTATAAAAAAATAGTTTACTTATAAAATAAAAAAAGGGTTTCGTTATGAAACCCTTTTTTTATTTGTCTTTTCTTAAACAGTTGTATTAGTAATAAAACGTATTGCGTTCATGTTGTTATTAAAACTGTGAACTGTTTCATAATTTATATAATTAAACACGTTTTATTTAAATCAATAAAAAGTAATCAAGATTGAATAATGTCATCGTTATTCAATCAATTAACGATGATACATCACCTAGGAAATAATCCTTATTCATAAAAAGTTCATCAAACCTCACCCAAATGGGTGATGCGAAAATATTAACTATCGGTAATAATCGGGCCTCAGTTTTAATAAGCCCTTTTGTTACTTAAATTAAAAGGGAGTTTAAAAACATACGCTCTAAGGGGAGAGCATGGAGTATTCAAGGTTTGATATTCGTATTCTTTGTCGTGTGTTGTTAAGGCATACCGTTTTTCCTTTTCTTTTTTTTCTTTCATTCATTTCTTTTTCCATTCAAGCCACCGAACCTGGTGTGACGGCGGGTGAGTTCAGTGTGGATTCGAGTGGTGGTGCGAACTATTCGGTTCCTATTGTTGTGCCCCCAGGTACAGCGGGTATGCAACCCTCGTTATCGTTATCGTATAACTCACGAAGTGGTAATGGTTTGATGGGAGTTGGATTTAGTTTGGGTGGTTTGTCTGTGATTACACGTTGTCCTGCGAATCGCGTGGTGGATGGTTTTATTGATGGCGTTGACTTTGATGCTAACGACCGTTTTTGTATTGATGGTCAACGATTGATTTCAGTGAGTGGTGTTTATGGAGCAGAGGGTACGGAGTATCGGACTGAGATAGAGAGTTTTACGAAGGTCATTTCTTATGGAGATACGGGGAATGGTCCTGAGAAGTTTAAGGCATGGACGAAGAGTGGTCAGGTGATGGAGTATGGATACACCAATGACTCAAGGATAGAAGCACAAGGCAAAACGGATGTGAGGCTTTGGGCGGTGAACAAAATCAGTGACACGGTGGGTAACTACTTGAAGGTGACGTACAGTGAAGATGGAACGAATGGGACGTACAAGCCAACCGAGATTAATTATACGGGTAACAGTTCGAACTTGAGTCCATATGCGAAAGTTAAGTTTGAGTATGAGACAAGGACAGACATTACACCGATGTACTTTGCGGGTTCTCTTATCAAGAATACGGAACGTTTAACAAACATAAAGACGTATACGGATAATGACTACACAACACCGGTAAGAGATTATCAGCTGACGTATGACAATAACGGTGCCGCGAGTCGTTCACGTATAACCCATCTTACCGAATGTGATGGTTCAACTACTCAGAAATGTTTTAAGCCGATTGAAATAACTTGGGAACAAAATCCAGCCGATGGTTCGTTTGTAGAAAATTATGTGGGTACGGATATTGAACAGAGTGGATGGAATTCGACGTACGATCGTTATTACCAAGATGTGAATGGAGATGGTTTAACGGATTTTATCATGTCGCACAATGAAGAGGGTTTGGTGTATGTATTTTTAGGAGAAGGAGACGGTTCGTTTGTAGAAAATTATGTGGGTACGGATATTGAACAGAGTGGATGGAATTCAACGTACGATCGTTATTTTCGAGATGTGAATGGAGATGGCTTAATTGATTATATCTTATCGCATAACGATGAAGGATACGTCTATGTATTTTTAGGAGAGGGAGATGGTTCTTTTGTAGAAAGTTATGTGGGTACGGATGTTGAACAGAGTGGATGGAATTCAACGTACGATCGTTATTACCAAGATATGAATGGAGATGGTTTAACGGATTTTATCATGTCGCACAATGAAGAGGGTTTGGTGTATGTATTTTTAGGAGAGGGAGATGGTTCGTTTGTAGAAAATTATGTGGGTACGGATATTGAACAGAGTGGATGGAATTCGACGTACGATCGTTATTACCAAGATGTGAATGGAGATGGTTTAACGGATTTTATCATGTCGCACAATGAAGAGGGTTTGGTGTATGTATTTTTAGGAGAAGGAGACGGTTCGTTTGTAGAAAATTATGTGGGTACGGATATTGAACAGAGTGGATGGAATTCAACGTACGATCGTTATTTTCGAGATGTGAATGGAGATGGCTTAATTGATTATATCTTATCGCATAACGATGAAGGATACGTCTATGTATTTTTAGGAGAGGGAGATGGTTCTTTTGTAGAAAGTTATGTGGGTACGGATGTTGAACAGAGTGGATGGAATTCAACGTACGATCGTTATTACCAAGATGTGAATGGAGATGGTTTAACGGATTTTATCATGTCGCACAATGAAGAGGGTTTGGTGTATGTATTTTTAGGAGAGGGAGATGGTTCGTTTGTAGAAAATTATGTGGGTACGGATATTGAACAGAGTGGATGGAATTCGACGTACGATCGTTATTACCAAGATGTGAATGGAGATGGTTTAACGGATTTTATCATGTCGCACAATGAAGAGGGTTTGGCGTATGTATTTTTAGCGGATGGAAATATTTCCGACCAGGCTACTTCCATTACCGATTCTCTTGGCATATCAATCTCTATTTCATACAAGTCATTAACGGACAGTAATATTTATACAAAGGGCAGCGGTTCTGTTTATCCGGAAGTGGATATCATCGGTTCTGTTTATGTGGTGAGTTCAGTTAAAAATGATGCGAACTATCTTGCTGGTGGTTTGATTGTTCCTCATCAATCGGAAACGACGTATCAATATAGTATTGCAAAGAGTTCTTATTTTAGAGGTTTCTTAGGATTTCAAACAATGACGAGTACTAATGTTGATACCAACATCATTACCACTACGACGTATGAACAAGCTTATCCATATGTGGGTATGGTGAAAGAGACGAAACAGGAATATGACGGTGCACCATTAAGTAAAGTCATAACGGCCTTTGCGAATAAGAAGACGCAGGATGGTGTTGAGACGATTAAGACGAGTTCAACATTACCATTATACGATCCACATCCTGGTGTATTGTTTCCCTATGCATCAAGTGTGACGAAAACAGACTATGAATTGGATTAATGTCATGAAACAGAACTCACTTAATACACTGGATTTGATTTTTAAAGCCCAATCATTTTTTCAATTTAATGTTATTAAAAATGTATTTGCAACAGCACCGGTCTTAAGGAGAGACGCTATGCAACGCTATAATCTAGTTACTCAATTTATTATTGCTTTACTTTTCTTATTTGCAGGGCAAGTGTTTGCAGCGACCAGTAGCAAAGTAAGTGAGGTGGTAACTACCACTAGTTATGATGATCACGGTAATCCCACTACCATTACGGTTTCAACTACATGTAAAGATACGACATGCAATGGTGATACGCACACTACTTATACGGCTAATCAGTATTATCCGCCTAATGAAACTCAATGGTTTTTAGATAGGCTGCAAAGAACCGAGGTGACTCAGTATCTACCAAGCAATGGTGATCCGAGAGACGGTACGTGTTCAAATTCTGATCCAACGACAGGAACCTGCGGTACTCGTACATCGAGTTTTGAATACAACGCAAATGGTTTATTAAGTAAAGAAATTATCGAACCTGACACTCCGTCATTACGACTGGAAACAACTTATGGATACGATACTGTGGCATTTGGTAATAAAACCAGTGTGACAGTAACTGGTGGAAGCGGAGCTACTGCTATTGCATCACGTACGACAACGACAATGTATGATGCGCGTGGTCAATTTGCAATTAGCACGACAAATGCGTTGGGCCACAATGAAACTCGAACCTATGATGCGAAGTTTGGTGTGATGAAGACCTTAACAGGTCCAAATCAATTAATGACGACATGGGTTTATGACTCATTTGGCCGTCAAACGAGTGAGGTTAGGGCCGATGGCACGTCGACCACCGTGACGCGAGAATGGTGTCATGGCTTCCAGGGAGAAAGTGGCAATACTGCATGTCCATTGAACGGTGCATTATCGGTTACGACTCAAGCTAGTGGTGCTCCAACTAGTGTGGCGTATTCAGATGCCTTAGGTCGTGAGTTGAGAGTTCAAAGCCAAGGCTTTGATGGTACGTTGATATACGTTGATACGGAATACAATCAGTTGGGTCAAGTAGTGGCCAAATCTCGTCCATACTACGCGGGTAGTACCAGTTACTGGCACGCAATTGAATACGATGTGGTGGGTCGTTCAGTTAAACGCATCGCGCCGCATCCAGATCATGTGAACGGTGTTGAAACTACTACGAGTTATGTCGGTTTGTCGGTCAGCGAGACCAATGTTTTTTTAAGTCAAACTAATACTCGTACCAATAATGCGATTGGACAGTTGGTATCAACTGAAGACAATCTCAACAATATCGCTACCTATGAATATGAACCCTTTGGTAACTTAAGGACGCTAACCGATAGCAATAACAACACAACGACGAATCTATATGACTTACGCGGTCGTAAGACGGGTATGGATGACCCGGATATGGGTATCTGGAGTTATACCTACAACGCCTTAGGTGAGTTGGTGAGTCAAACGGATGCAAAGAGTCAAACGGTGACAATGACCTATGATAAGTTAGGTCGCATGACGCAGAGAGTCGAAGCCGAAGGAACATCAACATGGGTGTATGACTATGCGAGTGGCAGTAACTACGCGGCGGGTCAAACAGCACACTCGATTGGCAAACTCATTAGTGTCAGTTCGGCTGAAGGCAAAGATGAGAGTTATGTGTACGATGGTTACGGTCGGTTGAGTTCGACCTCAACCACCATCACGGGTGTGGTGGGTACACATGTTCAAGAACAAACCTACGACAGTTCAGGCAGAGTCGATGTCATTACCTATCCACAACGGGCGCATGATAGTGGCCGTTTGAAAGTCAAACATCAATACAATGCACGCGGTTATCTGGATTTGGTTTATAACGCCGATGACATCACGGAAGAGTATTACACCGTGATGTTGATGGATGCCGAAGGTAAGGTGACCAAACAAAAATACGACAATGGTGTGATCACCAACATGGGGTATACACCGGAGACGGGTTTGGTGAATGCGATTGGTACGAGCTCACCTGCGTTGGTCAATAACATTCAAGACTTAACGTTCACATTTGATGTCATTGGTAACTTAACTGAACGTGAAGACATTACTCAGACCAATACAGAAAGTTTTTTATACGACGATTTGAATCGTATTAAACAAAGCGTTCTTAACGGGACGATAAAAAACTACACCTATGATGCGTTAGGTAATATTAAAACTAAGACGGGTGTCAGTGGTACGTATATTTATGGTGGTCCACGTCCACATGCGGTGACATCGATCGGTGGTCATAACGTTCTCTATGATGCGAACGGTAACGTCACACAAAACTATAATTTTACTGCAAGCGCTACGCGCACCATAACGTGGAGCAGTTACAACAAGCCATTACAAATCGATCAAGGTTCTACCAACATTGCGTTTAAGTACGGTGCGAGTCGGGAGATGGTGCAACAAACGGTGACGAATGGTTCGAATCCATCTGAAATCCGTACGTATGTGAACTCGGTGTTTGAGATAGACGGCAAGGTAGGTAAAACCACTTATATTCATTATTTAAAAGCGGGTGGTCAAACGATTGGCCTGTTTAAATCGATTGATGATATTTCGAGTACTAACAATGATACAGAAGAGACGCGTTATTTACATCGAGACCATTTAGGTTCGATAACAGCTATTACGGATGAGACGGCAGGTGTTGCTGAGAGTTTAAGTTATGACCCACATGGTAAGCGTCGTCAACCGACCTGGGATGATGCCATAGCACAAGTGTTCTCGAGTGAAACCAACCGATGTTTTACTGGGCATCAATACTTAGATGATGTGGGTCTCATTCACATGGGTGGTCGTGTGTATGACCCTGACTTAGGGCGCTTCTTAAGTCCAGATCCATTTATACAATACCCAGAAGTTCAGCAAAACTTTAATCGATACACTTATGTAAATAATAATCCGTTGAGTTTTACCGATCCAAGCGGGCATTTCATTATTGGTCTTATTGCTGCTGCTATTGTAGCTGTAACAATCGGGGATGATATAATTGATTTTGTAACTGATGTGATAGATGGAGTTCTTGGTTTTATAAATAGCACATTAAATAAAATTACAGGAGGGAACTCATTAATAAATGCATTAGTTATAGGCGTTACTGCATGGTATACGGGAGGGTTAGCTTATAATGCAGCATTAGATTTTGCTGCTGGGGCTATTGCATCTGGTAGTGCAATAACTTTAGAGGCCGCGTTTACTGTAGCAAATATTATTGGTGGCGCAACAGGTGGGTTTGTGTTTGGAGCAATTACAGGTGGAGATTTAGAGAGTGGAGTATTAGGTGGTTTATCTGGAGCGGCTTTAGGCGGAGTAAAATCATATTTTGGAAATACATGGAGTGCTTCTAGAGTATTGGCTAATGGTACAATTGGTGGTGCTCGTTCGGAGCTAGAAGGTGGTGACTTCTTAGATGGCTTCAAATCATCTACCGCATTTTCATTTGCAAATGCAGCATTTAAATATAATTCTACATTGCAATTAGATGGTACAAATAGTGGTTATAATTTTGAAGGAAAAGTTTTTAGAGGATCATTAGACGTTGCTAGTAAAATATGGGCAGGGCCAAATACAATTGTAGGTTTAACTTACGGAGGTATTGGTCATCTTGTAGGATTAGCAATGAATACTAATCCTAATATCACATTTGAGAATAATGCTGTGCAATTTACAAATAATCCACTGATGGCAACAGCTATGACATTTGGAAATGCTGTTATTTATGGACAGAATGTATCACCTGATTCATCGAATGTTCATTTCTTAAAAACTCCAACAGATTTTACAGTTTATGGTGAGGAGTTCAGACATACCTTACAATCTCAGATTCTGGGCCCAGCTTATTTCCCTTCTCATATTATTGGTGGGATGACTTCAATTTTTAGAGAACCACATCCTGATTTATTGCATCCAGTTGATAAATGGCATCAAAATAATTTTATGGAAACAGGGCCGATGCAAGATACAGTGTTTTAATGTATTTATTTGCTAAACATTTAATGTCTATTTGGTTTTTATTTATATTACTGTCTGGGTGTGCCATTAATTCTAAGTTAATTTTAGCTAATGAAACTAATAAAGAAATTTTTATTATTTCTATATATTCTAAAGTTAAACTAGATTCTATTAATTCAGGAGAACAAAAAGAGGTCCCTTTTAATTTTGATTGTTTTAGGATAAAAACCGCTGAAAAAAAACTTTTTGAATATAAATTTCCACATCATTTAAAAAATGAATATTTAAAACCAAGATTGTTTGATACTTTATTGAAAGGAAAATATACAAAAAATCATGAATTATTAATAATTAATTTCAATAAAAATAGCACATTATTGCTTGCACCCTCATACTGCGATTCAATTAGTAATTATAATTAAGGAGGCAGAGCACTTTTAGTAAATCTCAAAGCAGGTATTTTTAAAAAATACTGAGTTTATAAAACAAGAAAGGGTTTCATTATGAAACCCTTTTTTAATTTGGCTCCCCAAGACAGCCACACTAGGAACAAAATCTATTGTTATACCTTTGCCGGTTAATTTGTATCCGCCTGCTCTAAGGTATGGATAATTCTAACATTTCGGTACGTAATCAGGTAACTTTTTATTGTCCTGACTGCAAAATTAGTTTCAAGAAAAAGCCCGATCTTATCGAGGAATATCCCGAACGGGATTACCATCCTTATTTCTATTATGGGAATTGTCCTCAATGCAAAGAGCAATGCGAACAGGCTTACTGGGATCAAAACCTTTTAAAAGCTCATGCGCACGCGACCGGACCTAAGACTGTAGCGGGCAAGGCGGCGTCAGCAGCTAATCTCGAAGGGCATCCTACTCCAGAGGAAACTCTGATTACTCGTTTCAATGCTATGAAGCACGGGTTGCATGCAAAGGTTGCCGACTATTTTCCCGCCAGACCTGGCAAATATCCTCAATGTGATGGCTGTGAATTAAGAGAGAGTATTTGCAGTCAAGAAGTGGCCTGCTTGAAGCGAGTCGAATTATTCATGAAGCATCATATCGCTTTCGACACTAAAGACCCTAGCATGTTGATGGGATTGCGCGCTGATACTCAAGCGGCTATTCAGGGTTTAATAAACGATATGATTTTGACCATTGCTCAGGATGGCGGGCCACGAGTAGAGGATCCTGTATGGACTTATGTTAAGGACGAAGGCTTTCAGTTGGTCTCATATTACGATGCTGGCCTTGGGCGCATGGTTAGAGTAACTGAAAAGAAAGCTCACCCTCTACTAAAACCATTAATCGATTTTATTAATAAAAACTCTATGACTTTAGCGGATATGGAAATGACGCCAAAAGTTCAGGATGAGCAAGAAGCTATGAAAGGTTTTCTTGATGCAGCTAAACCAAACGCTAATGAATCATTAGAAGATTTTAGTCAAAAAACATTAGGCGTTATGGACGACATGAAAGCTTTGATTAAAAAAAGCCAGGAAGCTACAAATAACGACCCGATATTAATCGAGCACGAGCAGAGCGAAGGGAATGGCTAATCGTATTTCACGTACCAAACGAATTGAAATGCGTAACCTTGCTGAAGTCGAGGTTCAAAAATATAAACACGATCATGCTTTGTGGCACAAGTATGTCCATAATGTGACCTTAGATCCCATGCAAATCCTTAAGTGCATTGAAATGGACGAAAGCCCTAACACCGTGGATAACTCTTGTAGGCGGACGGGTAAAACAGCAATAAAAGAACTGTACTGTCTTAAGAAAAATTCAACGCAGCCCGATCAGTCATTAGGGATTGTCGCTCCACGCGAGGCCCAGTCTAAGGTAAACCTTGATTATCATTTGGATGCTATTCGTCGCTCACAGATTTTAGAGGCTTATATCGATCATAAAGGCGGACGCAGGCAAATCGCAGACACATACTATATGTTTGCAAATCAGTCGCGTGCGCATTGTTACGGCATCATGGCTAATGTGGATGGCGGCGATTTAACTTGCGCATCACTAGAAGAAGTTGATGACATGCCTAGCGATCGCTTGTATTCGCGCTTCCTTTTAATGCTGGGCTCAACAAGAAGATTAGGCGCTATTGAAAGCTCAGCCGATGAGCCGCCTCAAATTCGGATTACTGGCGTTTTTAAAGGCGCTGATACTTTGCAAGGTTTAATTGATTCTGGTTTATATCGTCAGCTGCCATTAGTTAACGTTCATCTTGGTATAGAGATGGGGATACTGCATAAAAACTTTATGGAAGATATGCGTAAAGAACTTTCCTCAGAAGAATATATTCGTCAGCTACTTTGTAAAAATGTCACATCACGAAATTTAATTTGGGAGAAGTTTATTCGTATTGCAATGGTGACTGGTTTAATGGCTGATATACAGCTCGCAGAACCATTGCCAGGTGTGAAGTATAAAAAACGAGGACTTATTTCAATTGGTTATGACCATACAGGGCATGGTGAAAAACCAGAGTCATCTAAATCAGCCGTTATTATTTTAGAGCAACTAGGAAGTTTTACTTGTGTTATCTATGCGCGCACATGGCCACCTGGTACAGATGAGGCGGTTATTGAAAGAGATTTGGTTGAGTTGTGGCGATATTTTAATCCAGATTACGGTATGGGCGATGCCTTTGGCATAGGTTTAATCGGGCATGTTAATGATGTTTTGTTCAATGAAAATTTAATTAACATCAATCGCCAAGCTATAAATGATGGTAATAGCACCGCTAGTTCATGGAATGAGTGGGCTTTTTCTCCTGTGCAGTTTCAAGGTATGCAAAAACATTCTATGGCAGTTGTTGCTAGCCAGGCATTCCGTAATAGACAAATTGCGATTCCATACTTTGAAGATTTTCATGCAAACGATCCAGCTTTATCTGGGTTAGTGTTATTGGTTAGACAATTGGCTAATATTAGAGCTGAAGAAACAAAAGCAACTTATGCAAGTTATAAGATGGTAAATTCAAAAGTTGGCGATGATTTGTTTGATGCCTTCATTGTCGCTTACTGGGCTTTATATACTCGTGGTATTGCTACAATTCAAACTGTGATCTTAAATAGTAGTACTACACGAGAAAATATGATTGAAAAAACACCGGCTTTACCAAACGCCGGTACGGGGTAAGTTATGAAAAGTTATTCTTCTCAATTTCGACAGTTAAGAGAGCTGTTTAAAGTTGGTAATAAGTCCATTAGTGACTCAAAGATTTCTAACCAGGTTAATAACTTACCTGGCGAACTTGGTTACCGTCCAAATCCTGAAAATCGAATGCAGTATTTATATCGTCTCCTTTGGGTCGATTCTAATTTTCGTAATATTGTTTTGTCTATTAGAGATATGGACCGGAAGGATCCGCGTTGCAAACGGATTCACAGAAAAACTAGTACTGTTATGACAAAGTCAGGATTACGTTGCAACGTTAAAGACAATAATAAACGAGTATTAAAAATTTGGGATGACTTTTCATATCGACTAGGCCTTGGTAACAGAGCCAAACTTATGTCTGATGCTAGTGGCTACATAAAGGAAGGCAATTTGTTTTTGCAGTGGGTTTTAGGCGCAGATAATAAAATATGGAATGCGGTGCGCATGCCCAGCGAAACAATGATTCCTGATGTGAGTGAGAATGGCATATTTAAAGACATACAAACTGCTTACCATCAACTAGATGCTATGACTAGCGAGAAGATAGCTTCTTTTCCTTTATGGCAAATATCTCACGGTAGGCTGGATCCAGATAACTATGATGATTTAGGTTGCATGGGTAGACCGATGCTCGATGCAGCAATGACAATATTTAAGAAAATGACTTTGACGGATGAAGATTTAGTTATTCGAAGACACGACAGAGCTCCATCTCAAAAAGTTCATGTGCTTGAAGGAGCTACTGAAGCAGAATTGGAAGCCTACAAAAACGACGTCGAACAGAGAAGAAAAACTCAAGCTATTGATCTCGATTATTTTCTAAATAAAAAAGGTGCTGTA
The DNA here is from genome assembly GCA_965243205.1 of Gammaproteobacteria bacterium. GTDB lineage: Bacteria > Pseudomonadota > Gammaproteobacteria > Eutrophobiales > Eutrophobiaceae > CBDEUK01. The sequence continues at coordinate 55,636 of CBDEUK010000001.1, read as the reverse complement.
GGCGCATTACAAGGCGATGAAAACTTAGATCAGATAAACGATGTTCTTTATTTAGTTGATACTTTTTTTACTGGTGCGCCTGCTCCAAAGGCCTTGTTTGGTTACGCGCAAAATATTTCGCGTGATGTACTAGAAGACATGAAACGTGATTTTTTTGAAGAAGTGGATTCCATGCAAGACGAGCTGTCTGCAGTTTATCAAGAAGGTTTTGAGCTTGAGTTGTTGTTAAACAATATTGATCCACGTAATCATGGTGTAAAAGTTGAGTTTAACGAACGAGTTACTGAAACTCTTAACCAGGCAACCGACAGAGCCTTGAAACAGCAAGCGGGCGGCGCAAGTAAAACCACTGTTTTTGAAACTATGGGACTTGTTCCAGCTAAAGAAAAGCAACGTTTGACAGATGAGCTCGAAGGGGGAGATCCTTACCCAACTTATGAAGACGGAATTGGGTCGCGTAGTGTGAAAATAACACCAGGGAACGCGAAGAAAAAAGAAAGTGCGACCGATGTGAGTAATAAATAGGAGTTAATATGATAACCGATAGAACATTGAATATATGCGAAAAGGCTTTATCACAATATTTAAGTATCCTTAGTGAACAGCCTGATTTAATGATTCCTGAAATGAAACAAGAAATTTTAGATGCCTTTAATGAGGTTAGGAAGCACAGACAGGAATCTATTTTGAATATAGACAAGACTTTTAAGTCAATTGCAGAAAACCCTGAAATGGCTGAAGAGCTTTGCGTGTTTTCTAATAATAGCTTTAGTCATTAGCTTGTACGGTCATGCGGCTGTTGTGCTCATGGAAAGCGGGCCGACAGCTAGAAAAGCAAAAATAAAACGCGCTTCTCAATTTGCTCAAGATCAAATTGATCAACTTGATTCTGACACTATCAACGAACTCGCTCGCTCTTATGAACAGGCGCGCGACGATATAAAACAACAAATTGAATCCGCCGGTGATACGGTGCGACGCGAGCAGCTGCAGCAGCTGCTTAACAATGTTAATTCCAGATTAAATCAGTTATACGTTTCACGTAACGAACTTTTAACAGATAAGATGGTTGCCGCGGCTAGGTTAGGAGTTGAGCCTGTCATTGATGAGCCGATAAATGTTGATCTTGGAGGCATTGCTGAAGACGCTGTTTTATTTGTGCAAAATTTTATTGCTGATGATGGTTTACAGTTATCCGATCGTTTATGGCGTATTGATAATCATGCACGAGAGATTATTGGAACGGCAATTCAATCTGCCGTTATACAAGGCACCTCTGCTAGCGAAGCTGCGCAAAGTTTTTTAAGTCGCGGGGAGTCTATTCCTTTTGATGTTCAACAAAAATTAAAAAAAGCTAAATCTTCAAGCATTGCTGATGAAGTTGGCAAGCTATTAATGACCGGTGAGGGTAATCCATACAATAATGTTTTGCGTGTGTTTCGTACTGAAATAAACCGAGCACATAACAAAGCCTATGAAGAGTCAGTGTTTGAATTAGATGATACAGCTGGCACACGTTTTTTATTATCACATTTACACCCACGTCCAGATATATGTGACATGCATGCGAACATAAATCGTTATGGTTTAGGTAATGGCGTTTACCCTAAAGGCAAAAACCCTTATCCCGCTCACCCGAATACCTTAAGCTTTATCGAAGTTGTTTTTACTGACGAAGTAGATGATATCGATCGTAAAACTAAAGAAGATCCTATTGCTTGGTTAAAACGGCAATCTGGTACTACACAAGAGCAAATACTTGGTAGAAAAAAACGCGCAGCGCTTGAGGCTGGTTTACTTAAAACAAATCAAATAACCACGCCGTGGAAAATTTTAAAAGTCCGTTTTGAGAAAAAAGGCATTAACACTAATAATCTTAATGTCGCACCAGTGCCTTTAGATTTGGCGCAACCTAAAACATTTGCGACTCTTGGAGCTCCAGTTTCTGGGGCACTGCAGGCAAAGGCTTTTAAGCGTGAAACGGACAGAGTTCTTAAGGCTATTGACAGTGTTCATGGTGATGGTGATTTACCGGTTATTGAAATTGTTAAATCTCGAAAACGTAAATCTTTTGGTAGTTACCGATATATGACGAATGGAAGAGCTATCGATATTGAAATAAGAAGTTCCGGCGAACATAAGGAGCTTACTTTAGTTCATGAGATAGGCCATTTTATTGATCATCAAGCTTTTGGGTCAAAAGACTTCTCTTCTACGCATGACAGCGATTTTAATGACTGGAGAGAATCGGTTGCGAAATCTAAAGCGATCAAAGGGCTAGTTAGTTTATTTCGGGGGCCTCGGAGAATTGATGGCTTAACAGTACCTAAAAAGCATTTAAAATATCTTTTGGAGACCGAGGAATTATGGGCGCGGAGCTATTCTCAATACATCGCAATTCGCTCAGGGGATGAGTTTTTGTTAGAACAAACAAAAGCTGAGATAGACGCAAGAAAGCGCAGCCCTATCCCTATTATGACCCAATGGGATGAAGATGATTTTCAACCAATTGCCGATGCAATGGATAGGCTTTTTATAAAAAAAGGATGGCTAAAATGATCGAAGAAAAAGAAAAACGTATAAACGAACTCATGAAAGCGTTTGGTTTGACAAGAGATAACGCCGAGCTTGCTTATTTGCAAGAAGTTGGTGAAGTAGAAGGTGATTTGGAGGAAGTTGATGACGACGGTGAATAATCTAATTGAGTCAGGCCCAAGACCAAAAGTTAATTGCCCTTATTGTGATAGGGAATTATTTGACGGCATAGTGGTTAAGTCCCGAGTAATTCGTATTAACCCTGATGGACAAGCTAATGCTAAATGTCGTTGTACTAAATGGGTGACAGTTCCATTACAATATCAGCCATTATGAATATAGACGGATATAATGTTGTTGTTAGCTTTTGGGTCGTTCAGAACGGAGCGACTTATCTGATTAATTATAACCCTTCTAATCAAACGCAAGAAAATATATTTCATGTATTTATAAATATTGATGATGAGGACGAAATTCTTGAGAGCTATGAAAGCATGTGTGAAAAGTATAAGTCTCGCATAAAGAAAGCTCTACAGATTAAGATAGAACCCTTGACTTCTTAATCAAATAAGCTAATTATTTAATCTGAACTAAGGCATAACGTATTCAAGCGAAAAGCCGGATCCTCGAAAGAGGCTCCGGCTTTTTTGCGTTTGGAGAAATGAAAAGTGACCAAGTCACATTTAGCACAAGTGGTAATCTGTCTCGAAGACTATGCGGGTGATGCAATTCGTTTGTACACCGATCGTGTTGACCTTGCCGAAGGCAGTAAGACCAGTACTGTGATGTTGACTCGTGTTTTTACTTATCCCGATGATCCGTTTTATGGCGAGTTAAAAATCGATCGCGCGATGCTGCGCGAAATGGTTAAGAACTTTAATGAAGATGTTTATGGTCAGCGTATTGCGATCAATATCTCTCATAGCGACATGCACGGTGCCGCTGGGTTCATTAATAAGCTGCATATTCGAAGCGGAAATAAATTATTCGGTGATATTGAATGGACTGCGCTGGGCGTAGATGCCATTCACAATAAAGGCTTCCGTTATTTCTCTGTCGAGTTTATCAACGACTACAAAGACCCCGAAACCGAAGATAAAAAAGGCACTTTACTGGTTGGCGCAGCGTTAACGATACGTCCCCGCGTCAAACGTTTAGATCCTATTAATCCTGATGAGGTAGGTCTTTCAGAAAACATCGGCTTCGAGTTTGAAGAAGGTGATGAATACGCTGTTTCGCCTCAATTTAAAATTGCTCTCTCAGAGGAGATTACTAAGATGTGGGAAATTATTCGCAAAAAGCTGGCAGAGAATCTGCGGGCTAAAGGTTTATCCGAGGATCTGATTAAGAAACTTTGCGATCAGTTCATCAACAAATGCAGTGGCTTTACTGAAGAAGCTCAGGCACAAGCGTTAGCAGATTCAATCGAAGAGTCAGCCTTATTGCTTGCCGAGCAAATCAATGAAGGCTCTGTCGACCCTAGTCAGCCTATCAATCTATCTGTTACGACTGGCCTGTCTCAAGAAGAAGTTCTTCAACTCATGGAAGATGAACGTAATCGAGCCGCTGCAGAAGCTGATCAAGCTCAGGAACGTTTAGACGCCAATGTGCAATTGTTTAGCGACACATTAAGTGCGTCGGATACCTTCACTTCTTTGAGTGAAGAAAATCAAGCCATGCTAAATGATAGCGATCTTATTACTGCTGATATGACTGAGGAACAAGTCAAGAAATTTGCAGAGAGCCAATTAAAGATTGCTAATCAATTGTCAGTAACACAGCAGTTGGCTGACCGAGGTTTTAACGGCCCTCACGGAAATACTCATATCAGTATTGATGATTCAAATGCGATTCGTGAACTACAAGAAACTACAGACCGGCGTTTAGGCTTAAGCGCGCGCGATATGGATAACGTTTCTCCTGAAGTTCGCAATCTTGTTGAAGGTTCTGTCGCTATGTATGACGCCGAAAATGCAGGTCGACTGCATGAAGAGGCTGTTGCATTGGCTGGAGGCCAAGCTCAAACACCAGATGTTGATGTGCCAGCTATTTTCGAACGTACCGTTATTCGTGAAGCCTTATACGATCTTAACGCATTAAGGTTTGTTAATATTGGCACATACCCTTTTAATGCGATTGCAAACCTTCCTTATTCTTATCGCGACACCTCTGCTGCTGGCAAAGGAAAAGTCCGCAAGTATGAAGGGCAGGGCATTAAACGAAGCGGCATGATTCAAACCAGTGAAGAAGCGCGTCCAATCCCTCAAAAGTTATCTTTCAAGATTTCTGATGAACTTCGTTATTTGACCGCAGCCAGTATTTATAACTGGGATATCGTTCAAGAGAACGCTTTAAATGCAATCCGTATTATTCGTGAAGATCTCGAAGACATCATCATGAATGAAATTTTGAAAGCGTGTCTAGAGTTTCAAGCGGTTGCTGTTACCAACGAAGCCATTGGCGGCGACGTTAACGGCACCAATAATGTTTTTCTCCTTGATAACTTCCCTGTTGTTCGTCCTCGCAGTGAGTTTGATCTTAAAGGTAATCAAGTTGGCAATACGGTTAATCCTGTGACGGTAAGCGTGGGCGGTTCACAGTTATCTGAGTATGACGGTACTGGTGAGCAAGCTGCAGGTAATTATTACTTGCTTGATTATGACTTAGGTGAGCTAAGCGTGGTTAACGAAGATGGAGTTGTTCAAACTCCTGCCAATGCCACTGCTATCGTTGTTAGCTATTCATACGCAACTAACCTTTATGCGTTTGATACTGATTTGCCAGGTGGAGTTGATGTTAAAGACCACTGGAGTAAATGGTTGTATCGACTTGGTTTGCGTAAATCCATGATCAAAAACCAACGTTACTACAACGCTGATCTTGGCATCATGAGTGAAACCTATAAAACGGCGGTCGAGCAAGCCCGAGATTTTTCAGCAAACTTTGCGAGAGCTGGCACCAGCCTAAATGAAATGGGTTCATTGGGTAAGGTAAAAGGCGTACCTATCTTTGAATCGAACGCGCCTGGCTTGCACATGGGTGATCGTTACTTAGTGATCGGCGAACGTAACACTACTAGGTTCCGCATGATGAAACCTTGGCAAATGGGTCAACTGCAAGACGCTCGCGATGCAAATGGCGATTTCACAGGCGAGAAAGAAGCTTATGGCGACCAATTTGTTGTGTGCCATACACCGACTCAATTAAAAGCTGCTAACACAGCCATCATGCAATACAGCTCAAGCGCGAGAGTCGTTAGAGCTATATAACCGGCTTCATCAGCAAACCTTTAGCCAAGGAAGGCTAACTTTTTTGGAGATATTACATGGGTAAAGAATTTGTAAAGAATGACAGCAAATCCAATATGTTTGTTGGCGGAATGATGATTCCTCCTGGCGAGGGCCGCTGGTGTGATGTCGTTAAATCAGCTGATTCAATTGCAAAAGCCGAAGCTAAAGAAGCTGAGTTGAGCGAAACAAAAGAAGAAACTACTTCGAGTGATTCAACTGAGCCGAACCCCGAATTTGTTACTTTACTTGATCAAGCGGTTGGCAAAGTAGTTGAACGATTATCTGTAACACCATTACCAGTTACTTCACTTCAAGAAATTCTTGAATTAGAAGAGTCCGACAAGAATCGAACTGGTGTTGTTACTCCATTGAAAGAAGCAATTATTAAACGTGCTGCAGAGATACAAGAAGTACTCGGCATGAAAGCTGATGAAATGAAAGAGTATATTGCCGATCTTGATGGTTGGGACGTTGCTGAAATGCTTGAACATGAGCGTGAGTTTCAACAACGTGAAGATATCATTGAATTGCTTCAAGCACGTCTTAGCGAGTTAGCTGCCGAAGACGAACAAGACGATCAAGAATAATTATGAGTAAGGTTAGACTTCATATTTTCGATCAATCTGCTAACGGGGGGCAGGGTGATTTTGTTCCTTGGGACGGCAGCTCTGTAATGAAAATTCAAGACGGAGTAGATCAAGTTACTGGTAACCCTGTTTATAGAAATTTAACGGCAGCGGATTTAACAGGAATTACTGCTAATAACGTCAAAAGCGATCAGCTTTATGGTGTTATGGATTCTAATGTTACCGCAGCAATCCAGCGCGCATTTTCTGGTAATGGCTTTGTTGACAATCATCTTGTTGCTGACTCAAATGGCAAAATAGGAGGTGTAGGTTGGCTGGACGCTTTAATCTCGGCTTTCCAACAAAACAACGGCAACATTTACTCAAGCCCTTTACATACTTTCAATAATAACAATGGCGCTTTTACTGGCGAGGGTTATATTGGAATTAATCCTGAAACATTTCTAAATAACCAACGCGGATATTTTGTTGAGCCAAATCTTTCAGGTAATCGAATAGGGGATGGGGTTAATATTGGAGAACATACCAACCCTCCATCCTTAATTACGGCCCTTTTTCCTGATTTAAACAATGCCAACTGGGAGGAAGATTACGCGCACGATACAGCTTTTGCTTTAGGCGGTAATGTATGGCGATTAACTTCTGGAGACTATCAGCGAGTCGTTCATGATGGTGCTAACGGTGTGCTGACTGCTACAGAAACAGGCTTGAGCTCAACGCCTGATAGTTTCGTAGGTGGTATCTTAACGAATGAAACAGATGGTTCATTTGGTTTTATTACAGCCAACGGCGCCAACACTTACACAGTTGCAAGTTTACAAGGCGGCACGAACAATACTATAAGCTTTGGCGATGCGATTCGTGTAACCAAATGTAATTGGATGCCTGGTCAAGGGTCATCAGAGCTAAGAATTCATCAAATCGGTTTTGACGCAGGCGGTGGTACTTATGATTTATGGGCAAGAGTACAAAAAGCTCCATATACAATCGTAAATGAAACCCGAAATGTTCATAACGTGAATGAATATTTTATAGATAGGCTTGTTATTCCTGACACGTTTGGCGCGGGTGGTGTTCGTCACCCTCAAGACCAAACTCTATTCGAAGTTAGAAACCATGCTGGCTTGGCATGTCTTATTGGGGCTGAGATTATGAGGACCGATCTTAGCTACGGCTCATCTGTGCAAGGGCATTATTCGTTTGGCGGTCATTCGCTGGATAATACTTTAGCTTATTTTAATGCTTCAACTAATGAAAAAATCGGTTTCTTTGCCGATCAAGGTGTTAGGCGTCAGCTTGATTTGGCACCTGCTGTTGAACCAAAAGTTAACTTTTGGATTAACTCTGGAATGAACGAACGAAGCGGCTCGCAAACCAAGGAAACTTATAAAAATAATTCGCAAGCCATTATGGATAAGCTATTAGCAGCTTGCGCAGCAAAGGGCATTGCTTCTCAAAACGTTAGCTTTGTTTTAATGCCATCTCATCGCGAATCGCATACATCTGACAACTCACTATTGCAACAGTATCGAGAAGCCGATCGAGAGATAGCCTTAGAGCGTGACAATACCGCAATGATTGATTTGGGATGGATAATGGATCCTGCTGGAGGAAATATTACAGATCCTTCTTATTACGCAGACGCTTCTCATTTAACAAACATTGGTCATCTTGCTGTTGCGGATGACGTGATTCAGCGATGCTTCTCGAACAATTAAGATCCCTTATGTTTAAGAAAATCATTTTATTTTTCTTTCTAAGCTTTACGTTCTTTGCTTCGGCTGAAATATTCGACGCAACAAATAATCATCCTAATAAACCTGATGTTAACTTTGAAAAGATTGTTGTTGTTGGTGTTTGGGATATATGGAAACAAAAAATAAATGGCGAATGGCCTGCGCCTGGTGTTCTATCAAACAAATTCGGCTCTATATTTGATTTTGAAGGCGGAAATATTAGTAGTGAAGATGTTAATTATGTTTGCATAAACATCGAACACTATAAGGATGATAAAGGTAAAATATTAAAAGGCGGAAAAGAGTTAGCTGACGCATTAATCCCTATTGTAAAACAATTTAAAGAAGTTTATGGAGAACGTTTTAAGGTCGGCATCTATTCAATGGTACCAGAGCGCGCTTTCTGGCCTGCGACTGGTATTGCGCATCCTAAAGATCTAGGTAGACGACAAGATTATTTCGATTGGTACGATAGAAACAAGTCAATGCAACGCCTTGTAGATGAGGTTGATGCAATATTTCCCTCTCTTTATACCTTCTATGGTTTACGCGAACAATGGCAGCGTTATGCCTTTGAAAATATTTATCAGTCGCGCCAATTCTTAGGCGGTAAAGAAGTTATTCCTATTCTTATGCCGACTTATCATGACAAAGGAGACAAAGCTTTACGGAATACGCCCATAGAACACGATTTTTTTTCGATGCAAATTGATTTTGTTTTATCAATGACTAACAAAGTCATTATTTGGAGTGGGCCAAACTATGATTGGTCTAATAAAGAATGGGTTGATAAATATTTGGCAAAGATAGAAAAATCTAAACAAGAGTATGAAGATGAAACACAAAGAAATTTCTTGAGAAAAGTAATTATCTATTTGCAATCCTTATATTAATTTTTAAATGACAGATTACTTATAAAGACAAATGCAATGCCAGAAACTAAATATTTTGATTGGTTGTTTACATACGACAACGTCGCTATCGCTGTTTTAGCTTTATGTTTGTTTTCTTCAATAGTCGCAAACATTTTGCAGTTTAAAGCTAATCGAGAGCTGGTTAAATTCATTATAAGTAATATATCTGAGTTAACGAAAGACATGGCTTTGATTTTGACAGTTTTGAAAATTGAAAAAAATGGTGGGAAATAGTGAACGCTATAGTTGTTCCTTTTTTACCCAAAGATGATCAGACTGAGCTTGATAATAGTCTTGAAACCATTAACAAACAATGCAAAGACTTTAAAGTGTTAGCTAAGCGCGTGGCCGATAGCTCCGAAGCAGCTCAAAAGTTAATATCAAAAAGAGTATCTGATAATAAAGAGCATATAAATAAAACGAATCAGTTACTGGATAAAGTTAAGAAGGTTTTAAAGTGAGGTCTATAAAAAAAATAATTGTTCATTGTTCTGCTAATAGACCAAACGTATCAAGTGGCTATGGTGTAGAAGAGATTAGACAGTTTCATATTGCACCAAAAGAAAAGCCGGACGGCACCTTTTATTTTCAAGGAAAAGTATATCTTTCGATCGAGGATTTGCCAACAGAATGGCAAAACTTACGCGGCAATGGTTGGGATGACATTGCTTACCACTATGTAGTTCCGCGAAATGGATTAGTGCAGGCAGGGCGACCGGTTTCAATACCTGGCGCACACACTTACGGGCATAACACGGACTCTATTGGAATAGTTTATATAGGTGGCTTGGATATGAATAATAAACCAAGCGCGATAGTTACTACTAAACAGAAGTGGGCTTTAATTACTTGCATTCGAATGAGCAAACTGCGATGGCCTGATGCGGTAATTACTAGCCATAGAGAATTATCACCAGACAAAGATGGTGATGGTGTAATAAAAAAACACGAATGGTTAAAGGACTGCCCTAGCTTTGATATTAATGCGTTTTTAAAGAGGTATGCGCCTGATTTGCAGGCAGCTTAATTTTTTAACTTATAAAGGTGATCATTATGTTTAATATTGATTTTAGTAAGTATGATAATTTTTTGAGTCAGTTATCAAATATTGTATTTTTTCTTGTCTTTTCTATATTGCTTACGTTGGTTTTTGTATTGATTCCTGGTTTAGCTTCTGCTCAAGAGATTGCCGATCCAAATACAGTAGTTCTCCCAAGCTTTATTCCTCAGTGGGTTGCTTATGTAGTGGTGTTGCTACCTACTCTCGTTTTGATATTTCAGTCAATTGCTCGATGGACAAAAAACACTTGGGACGATGAAGCCGTTAACTGGTTTATTAAGATCATTCGAATGATGGGATGGTATTCGGTTAAGAAGTAATGACTGCACTTGCTGTCATCTTTGGGCTTCTTGTTGTGTTAATAGGCCTTGCTTATTCTTACGGCAAGAAGTCCAAACAAGTAAATACGATTAAATCTCAAAATAAAAAACAGACCCAAGCTATAGACAATAAGAGAAAGGCTAATGTCGATATTGAAAATATGTCTGACCCTGACATTGACGATCTTATTTAACGGCTGTTGTTATAAGACTATTTCGGAGGAATCTTTGTGGTTCGATCCTGTTTATTTATCGGAACAGGATAAAAAGGTTTTGAGTGACGAAGGGAAGCAACAGATAGCCGAAAATAATTGCGAATATTACATGAATGAGCATGGCGCAAATGATTGTTATGAGGCTAAAGAAATGCATAAAGCATCAAAATTTAAAGAGGATTAATATCATGAATATTTCAAAATTTATTACTTTACTTTGTGTTGTCGGAATGTTTTTTGTTTACTCGTTAGCTGCTAATGCTGATAGTTCTCATCGTAGTGATACTGTCAAAGCAAAAGTAAATGCGCCGATTGATGTTAGCACTGTAGCAAGCTCAGATAATACAAATAACCTAGACAATTCTATTAGCATTCAACATCCTGTCGCACCAGGTAACGGTAGTGATAAAATTGAGGCTGAGCCAGCAATAGCGCCTTCTATATTTGGTGGCGTATCAAACTTAACATGCTTTGCCAATGTTGGTGGCAGTGCTGCTGCAGGTGGTGCCGTGTCACTTGGTTTGCTAACTACTAAAGAAGATAAACAGTGTACATGTAGAGCTAACTTATCGTATGTGTCTGGTTTGGCTAAACATAACTTGGTCACAAATGAACAGTTATTGGCTTACGCTCAAAATTGTTTAACCGGTCTGAAAGAAGCTATGGGTATCCCTGAGCCTGTAGCGTCTAAACCAATGCCTCATCCAGCAACTCATTTTAAGTAAATTGTAATGAGTTTTACTAAGAATGCTTTCATAACGGAACTAAAAGATTCTCTCAAGGATGTTGCTAGTGTTTTCGTCAAAGATAATAGCGACGACTATGATTCAGTTATTGCGGGCGCGCTTCCTGATTTTAGTCGTTATCGTCTTTATAGGGTACAGGATTCCGTAACCATCGAGGCTGGCAAGGCAGACTATATTGCTCCGCAATCGTTTATGCATATGATTCATGTCGTTTACGGTATGAATGAAATCAGTACTCGTAAGCCTTGGGAGCAGAACTATCCAAAGATTATCCCTGAAGTTAAAGAGTTACACGATCCTACCAATAACCAAATAATTTTATTATTAACGCCTACGCCGGATGCGCATTTAATTAATTGTTGTGGCACGGATTTTACTTTTATGTGCTCCAAACTTCATGTGTTATCGGATACTGCCAATAACACCACTATAAGAGCAGAAGACAAAGGGTTGTTTTTATTGCGATGCCAAGCAGAAGTAATGAAAACGGTTGCTATGCGTAATAGCCATAAACCAGTCAGTATCCGAGATGGCATTTCTGGTACACCGCGCAATTCGACTCCGAACGCGTTGTATAAAGATTTAATGAACGAATTTTATAGGCAGACAGCATGAGTGTTAAGTTCGACGCCAAAGAAGTTCTAGATGCTTTTAGTAAATCGCCTCGCGTAATGAATCGTAAGATCGTTTCAAAAATGATGCGTGCTGGCCATGAACTGTGGCGGGAGATGCAGCGTCATCTTCGAAAGAATAAAAGCGTTGCTTATTCACAATTAATAAGCTCTGGCCAAGTTAAAGAGACCGGCACTTTATTGAAGCCAGAAGTTGAAGTTACCGTGGGAGCACGCCATGCAATTTTTGTTGAAGAAGGTACAAAACCTGGTGGTGCGCCAAGCATTAGAACATTGAAGGACTGGATAAAAGTAAAACGTATTCAACCGCGTGAAGGTGTGAGTTTGGATAGTTTAGCATTTTTAATTCAGCGCGCTATTTATGAAGAAGGAATTAAAGCCAAACCTTTTGTGTTACCTGCATTAGAAAGTAAAAGCGATCGAATTACTGCTTTACTTGATCAAGGTGTCAATGAAGGGCTTAAAGAGGTGTTTGCATGAATTTTTCTCAAGTCTTAGATGCGTTATCGGTTGATATTCAAAACGCTAAGCCGAATGAAGTCGTAAAAAGAAGCTTTAAAGAACGTCATAACATTAGTAATGAAGATTTAGTTAAAGGTTATTGGATTGTTATGGCGAATGGTGGCAGCAGTTTTAATTCACCTATTACTTTACGGGAGATGTCTGGAGAGCTTGGCGCTCATGTCATTTTTATGTTTCTTTTGCCTGAAGGTTCGGAAGGTATCGAGATAGAAAATAGAGAGCTGCAAGCAGTCAATGACTTGGTAGACATCCTGGACCAAGCAACCGGTACATCAAGATGTTTTGATTTTAATAGCTATGTGCAATCTGCGCAGTTAGAAGCGCCTTATGGTTTTGTTGCATTCAGTTTAACGTGGAAAGAATTAGATTAGTGGAGAAATACAATGGCAGAAGTTAGACACGGTCGTAATACGCAATTACTTTTACAACGCGAAAGCACTTATCGAACTGCGCCAGGTGCTGCCGCTGCTTTTTCTATGAAGTTTAATCCAGGCTTAAAAATAGGTCGTAATCCGGTTCGAGTTCAAGATCCGACTGTAAAGGCTACTCCTATGGAGGAAAAAACCGATACAGCCGATGCCATGGTCACAGGTGGCTTAAGTTCTATTTTATGTTTAAACGAAATTGGACAATGGTTAACTTTGTTATGGGGAGCTCCATCAACTACTGGCGCTGGTCCGTACACTCATGTTTTTACATGCGATTTAAATGATCGTCCTTCGGCTTTAATGGAGTTAGGTTATTTAGGCGCTCCAGCAGATTACGAGCGCTGGCTAGGCATGATGGTAAGCAAATTAAGTTGGAATGTGATCGAGGCTGAACAAAACATGAGTCTTGAATTGATCGGAGCCGAAGAAGTTGAACCTGCTCCAACCACGCCATGGGATGCTGCGCCAACGGTTTACGCAAAGAACCGTGCGCAAGGCCGACAAGGTAATGTTTATGATGTGGTAGGCGCTAGCACATTGGGGGATGTTGTTGAGGCAAGCGTAGAAATAACGAACGATCTTGAAGGTCAAACGTTAGCTGATGGATTAGAGGGCTATGGCCGTGTATTAGTTGGCCAGCCTGCCATTAGTGGGAGTGCAAGATTTATTTTAGACACTGCTGAAGCTATTCGTGATTATGGTAAGAACCATACTTCATTGCCACTTACCTTAGAAAGTAAAAATGCAGCTGGCGATGCTAGTTTGAAATTAATTTTACCAGCCGTTGAATTCGAAGAGATGCCACACGAAATTCAATCATCTAAAGGTTTACATATTGATACTAACTGGCGCGCGCACTCTAATGCAAACCCGCCAACGATTGAGTTGGTTAACTCAATTCCGAGTTATTAATCAAAACTGAATCAAGAAATATTTTTATATAAAACAATTTCTTAATAATGTTTTGTTTTTAAAATATTGTTTAAGTAAAGAAAACACTTTTAAAAAGAGGTAAAGCTTATGTCAAAAGAAAACACGACTGCAGGGGCCGTGGGTACTAAAGATAAGGAAGCCGTTAAAGACAAGGAAGTCACCTTTAAATCCTCTGCTTATGAGCAATGCAAAATGAAAGTAGGTGAGCATGATGTTGTTATTCAAAATGGAATTGTCTCTACGTCCGATCCGAAGCTTATTAAAGCGCTTGAAGATGCGTACGGCTTTGAAAAGGTGAGCGTTTAATGCTCCGGATTGGCGATTTTACTGTCAAGACCAAATGGGAAGAGGCTGACATCGTTTTTACATTGAAGCCTCTTTTAGAAGACATGGATTCTTTGTTTAGAGAACAATCTACCGAACGGGAAGTTAAAAACGATCGCATTGTTGATATAAAAGTTGATCAAGATAAATATGCAGAGCTAGTCGGTTTGCATTGCATTAAACAATGGACAGGCGTTGTTGATGAGCGTGAGCAGCCTGCTGAATGTAATGATGTAAACATCGCGCGATTAATGAAAGTCGGTAAAGCGCGAGATTTTATCATGGGCAAAGTTAAAGCCTTGCAAATGCATGTAGTTAAAGAGGAAGCGCAAGCAAAGGAAGGCTCGCCGCCCTTGCAGGATGGTACCGCAGGGGCGGAGACAAAGCCTTAAGAGATATTCTTGATTTAGGCTGGGAACCAGAACCGGAGGATCTGCCGCCTGAGTTAAAATGGGAAAAACCAGTATGGGATTTATTTTGTCAATTTTGGCGACAAGTGCGCAACAATCTATCTGGTGTCACTGGCTTAGATTTTAATGTGTATATTCCTGTTATCGAGGCAAAAGGGTGGCGTTTAGACTTGTCGTTGGTATTGCTTTCTGAAATTGAGCATGTGATGTTTGGTGGTGAACCCACAGATTAAACCATGATATAGTCTAGAAATACGCAGTAAGGAGGCGTTTATGGAATTTCTCTTTTTATGGTTTTTGTTGTCTGCAGCTGTAGCGGTGTTTGCTCATAAAAAAGGGCGCTCAGGGCTGAAAGCCTTCATCATGTGTTTGTTCATATCTCCCTTACTCGGTCTTGTTATCGTAGCAGCGTTAAAAACGAATACTGAAAAATTGGAACAGCAGCGGGTTCAAGATGGCGACATGAAAGAATGCCCTTATTGTGCTGAAATCATTAAAAAAGCAGCAATAAAATGTAAATATTGCGGGTCTGATTTGAAATAATCTTGCTATAATTTACTGAACTAAGGCATAACGTATTTAAAGCGAAAAGCCGGATCCTCGAAAGGGGCTCCGGCTTTTTTTATGCGTGGAATTTATATGGCAGACAAAAAGATTAAAGTGGTTTTGACTATGGATGGTCAGCAGTACGCAACGGAGATTGATAAGGCTACTGGCGAAACTAAGCGTCTATCCAATGAAAGCGATAACCTAGCCGGCAAAACGAATGTTTTAAAAAGCCGAATGGCCAAGCTAGCTATTGGTGTTGGCTTGGTGGCTGGTGGCATAGGTGCCGCTGCTTTAGTTTTTAAGCGATACGCTGATGCTGTCATCCCTGTAGCGATTGAAATGGAGCGCTTGAACAATCAAATGCTAGCTGCTTCCGATAATACTGGTGAAGCTGCAGCGAATATGTTGTTTGTAAAAAGCGAAGCCGAACGCTTAGGTCTTGAATTACAGAGCACTGCTAGTGCTTATGCTAAATTAACTGCAGCAAGTAAAGGGACGAACTTAGAAGGCGAAGCCACACGCGAAATTTTTACAGCCGTTATGGAGGCTTCACGTACTTTACAGCTTAGTGCTTACGACACTGAAGGCGCTCTTCGTGCGATAGAGCAAATGATGTCTAAGGGTAATGTTCAAGCTGAAGAATTACGTGGTCAGTTAGGTGAGCGTATACCTGGTGCATTCCAAATTGCTGCCCGTGCTATGGGCGTCACCACGCAAGAGCTTAACGATATGTTAGATTCGGGCTCTGTCTTAGCGGATGATTTATTACCTAAGATGGCTGTGGAACTTCGCAACACCTTTGGCGAGAATCTTGAAACAGCAATGGATAGCACTGATGCTAATGTAAATAGATTAAAAAATTCTTTTTTCATTCTAGCCAGTGAGCTTGGCGAAGAATTAATTCCAGCATTCAATAAAACATTAGTGTTTACCACTTCTTTAATTGAAAACTTTACGACGCTTGCTGACAAAATTGGTTTGATTGATATTGAGATCAATGAACTCAGTCAAAGCGCTTCAGAAAACAAACTCAAAGAAGTTGAGTCTCAAATAGCCAGCATCGAAAATCGATTAAGTCAAAAGCGTACTCGTGGACGCCCTCAATTATTAAAAAATCTTACCGAGCTTAAAAAAGAAGCTGTAGAACTCAAAAAACATTTGGATGTTTTAAATGGTTCCAATATTGAGTTTGATGATACGCCTCAACGACTAAGCGGCTCTCTTTCTAAGCTGGATGAGCAAAGCGCTAAGTTAATTGATAAATATGAACGCCAGGTGTTTGCGTTAAATAATGTCAGTGAGGCTGCGCGTATTCGAAATGAAATCGAGAGTGGTTCCCTTAGAGGAATTAGTTCGCAACATGCGACACGGTTATTGCAGTTAGCTGATGAAATAGATCAAGTCAAAGCCTTAGAAGATGCTAAACGAAATGCTTCTAAAGCTGAACGTGAACGTTTAAAAGCAGAGCGTGAAGCTAAGCAAGATGCATTAGAAGATGAAAGAATTCTTCAGCAACTTGATATAGATTTAAAGCGTGAATATGAAGAACGTCGCAAAGCAGTAGAAAGAAACTTAGAGACAGTGCGACGTGGCTTAGCTACCGAAGAAGAATTGCAGCGCGCTCATTACGATGAAACTTTGGCCATGATTGATCGCTTTTATGCAACGGCTGAAATCAGTGATTCTGAATACATTCAATTAAAAGAACGTTTAATGCTTCAGCATTCTGAGCGTATGAGCGACATTCACAAAAAACAATTTGATGATATCGATAAAGAAGGTGAAGAGACATTTAAAGATTTACGCCGTGCCGTTGAAGGGTGGAGTCGTTCGTTTGCTGATGAGTTGGTTGAATCGGAAGGCAATTTTTCTGATTTTATTGGAAGTCTGTTAAAGCAGATAGAGAAGCTAGCTTTAACAAAATTATTCGAACCTGGCTTTAATATGTTAGGTGATTTATTAGAAGGTGGTTTTGGAAGTATTTTTGGTTCAGGTAACGATCCTGATCGTTTTGTTTTAAGCGGTACTAGCACCGATCCCGTTTCCAATTTAATTACACATATACCACTTTTTCATAGTGGTGGTCTTGCCAGTGAAGGCAGTGTTTCACGTCCAGACAATCTAGCTAACTTTAATAATGCTCCACGTTTCCATCAAGGTTTAATGCCAAAAGAAATGCGCGCGATTATTCATGAAGACGAAGGGGTATTTACAAAAGGGCAAATGAAGGCCTTGGGTAAAGGTAATGTCATTATTAACATTACTAACAATTCGGATTCGAAAGTAGAGAAAACTGGCGAGTCAACTGGTCCTAATAATGAACAGATCATTGATCTTGAAGTATCGAATTCGCTAGGGCGTCAGAAACGACAAGGCCGGCTTGAAAACTTCAATAAGCCAGAGGTGATTAACCGTGGCTAATGCGGTTTGGCCATTAACTTTACCTCAGTATGTTTCCTCTGAAGGTTTAAGCGAAAAGCCTCCTGAGCTTACTTTGAAAACGGATATGGATGCCGGAGGGCCAAAACGAAGGCGACGATACACGGCTGGCGAACGGGAAATTAATTGCCACATTCAATTAACAAATGACGAGACTGCTATTCTAGACGATTTTTATACCAACACTTTGGCTAGCGGCTCACTTCCATTTGACTGGATACATCCTCGCACACATAGCCCTGCAACATTTTTTATTGATGAAGAGCCAGATATCAGTTTGGTTCGCGGCAATATTTGGCGAGCAAACTTAAAACTTAAAATGACACCAGAAAGTGTGTTGCCTGGTATATACGATGATGATGTTTATGGTGATGGCGATATTGTCATGTTTGATGCAAATGAGAGTTAGTTTTGTATGAGAAACCTAAGCGAAAAACTTAAAAGAGAGCTGCTTAAACAAAATACAGACGAAGTCTTTTTGTTTTTAATTGAAATTTATCATAGCTCCTTAAGTGAGCCTATACGGGTTGTAAACGATGGAGTTAATCATACTAGTAACGGCAATGAATATATAGGATTGCCATACGAGTTAACCTTACCAGAGGAATCTGCTGACTCGGTACCTATCGCAAGTTTAAAAATTGATAATGTCGATCGTCAAATTGGGAAAACTATTCGCTCTATGAGTGGACGGGCAACCGTAAATATAAAAATGGTATTAGCTAGCGACCCTGATAGTGTAGAAACAGAGTGGCTTGGTTTAGGCTTAGAGCAAATCAATTATGATGCTTTGCAGATTACCGGCGAACTTGTTGGGCCTAATTTTTTAATAGAACAGTTTCCTGGTGATTCATTTACACCTGATAAATTTCCGGCATTATTTTAGGTGATAGTATGAGAGCTCCTGCCTGGTTAGAACCTTACATGCAAATCCCTTTTAAAGAACACGGTCGTGACTTTAGTGGCGTGGACTGCTGGGGTTTGGTGAAACTTATTTATGAATGTGAATTAGGTATTGAGTTACCTACTTATGTTCATGGTTATGATGATACCGCGGACAGCCACTCTATTGGTGATTTAGTGAATGCAAACCGAGACCAATGGATAAAACGTGAAGGTCGAGAACAGCCTTTTGATTTAATTTTAATTTACATGCAGGGTTTGCCTTGGCATTTAGGGTTAGTTGTTGCTCGCGGCCTAATGGTTCATGCAAGCGAAGAAACTTATGTTGCAGTAGAACGATACACGGAAGCTCGCTGGGTAAAACGCATTGAAAAAGGTGGCTTTCATGTCCTTAGACAAGATTAAAGTTACCTTTTGTCCGGTTCCTTTGCGTGACGCTCGTGTTACTCGATTAATTGAGGCAGATGACAAAACCATTCGTGACGTATTAGATGCCTGCCTTTTAAAACCAAGCGCCAGTATTTCTGTTTGTGTCGATGGGGAACCAGTCGGGAAATCGATGCTGGATAAGTATTACGTTAAGCCTGGTCAACATATTACCGCTAGGGTTGTGCCTCAAGGTGGCGGTGGCCGTGGCAAAAAAAATCCCTTTGCAACAATACTCACAATCGCGCTAAGTGTTGCTGCGTTTAAAGCAGCCCCTTTTCTTGCCGGTAAGCTTGGTATCGCTAGCGGCATTGTTAAAGCTGGTTTAGGTATTGTAAGCCGTTTAATTGTTTCAGCCATAGCTCCGCCGCCTAAACAGCAGCTTTCTCAGGTTTCTGGTCAACAAAATACCAGTCGTACTTATTCGATTACGGGTATTCGAAACTCGATCAATAAATTTGGTCCAGTTCCTGTTGTGTTAGGGCAGCATAAAATTTACCCGCCGTTTGGCGCGCCTACATTTACAGAGAGAGCTGGAAATAATCAGTTTTTAAGAGCTTTGTTTGTGGTGGGTTATGGTGAGCTTGAAATTAATGATATTAAGATTGGTAACACACCGATCGATAATTTTACTGAAGTAGAATACATTGTTCGCAAAGGTCGCGATGATGATCCACCGTTAAGCATATTTACTGATACAGTTGATGAACAATCGTTAACGGTTGATTTGGCGCCTAAACCTCCTAACGGTGCGTCTGGTCTTTCGCCTTCAGGCGCAGGAACCTGGGCAACACGAACGTCAGAGCCTGACTGTAAAGAAATCTCTATCGATATTGTTTGGCCAGGAGGTTTATCTGGTAGTAATCCTGATGGTGAAACTGGTCGAAGAGTAACTGTTCAATGGCAATACCGTCCAGTTGGTAGTGGTGATTCAGGATGGATTACAGCTCCTTGGATTGTTGCTCAAGGAGCTGGATTCGATCGTGTCTCTCGTAGCTCTCTCGTAAAGGTGCCTCTTGGTCAGTATGACGTACGAGTCCGTTTCTTCAATGCATTTAATTTAATAAATTCAAAAGATCCAGTACTGAATATTATTCAAAAAACTATTTGGACAGTACTGCGATCAGTTAAAGATGTTGAGCCTATTCGTTTTCCTCATCCGCTTGCCACGATTGAGTTACGTATTCGCGCAAGTGAACAATTAAACGGTATTGTTGATCAGTTAAATTGTATAGCGGGTAGTGTGGTTGATGATTGGGATAAAACTTCTCAGACATGGGTTAAGCGGTTTAGTAACAACCCCGCAAGTTTATATCGTTATGTGTTACAAGGTGACGCAAACAAAAATGCCCAACCAGATACTTTGGTTGATTTACCAAAGCTTGAGTATTGGCATGAATATAACGAATTAAATAATTTTAGTTTTAATGGCGTTATAGATTTTCGAACCACTATCGATGAGCAATTGAAAGATGTTGCTGCAGGTGGCCGCGCCTCTCGTACTTGGATTGATAATCAAATTGGTGTCGCGATCGATGAGCCTCAAACGGTTCCTGTGCAACGTATTACGCCAAAAAATTCTTGGGGCTTTTCTTCTGAAAAAATATTTCCTGAAGATGTTCATGCATTAAAAATTCGTTTCGTGAATGCTGAAGAAGATTACCAACAAGACCAACGTATTGTATATGACGATGGTTATAACGAAAGTAATGCAAGCAAGTTTGAAGGAATGGAAATGCCTAACTACACCAACCCTGAATTAGTTTGGCGGCATGGTCGTTTCCATTTAGCCACATCAAAGTTAAGGCCAGAAACTTATTCACTATTCATGGATCCAGAGCATCTAATTGCAACTCGTGGCGACATGGTGGAAGTGGCGCATGATGTTTTATTGGTCGGATTGTCGCAAGGCCGTGTTAAACAAGTTATTCGCAACAATAATAATGACATTGTTAGTATTGTATGTGATGAAATTTTTACATTTGAAGAGGGTAAAAATTACGGTGTTCGCGTTTGGTTTTTAGATGCAACCCGTACTATTGAAGCCGTCAACAACACTAACGACAGCACGAGCAAGCTAAACTTTTCTAACCCTATCGTTCAAAGCTTAGTGCCTAATGATCAGTTATGGATAGACGGCATAGTCATGTTTGGTGAAGCAGGTTTGGAAAGTTTTAATGCAGTTGTTCAAAGCGTTAAACCAACGCAAGATTATAATGCGCAGGTTTTTTTACAAGACGCATCACCAGAAATACATAATGCTGACAGCGGTGAGATTCCAGAATTTAAAACGAATATTACACAAGGCCCAGTATTAAATAATACTATAAATCCACCTGTTATATTAGATTTGATTTCTGATGAAACAGTAATGCTTCAGTTGACGGGTGGGAATTTTCAACCAAGAATTATTGCTTATATAGCCCCACCAACAGGACTTAATTTAGACTTATTGAGACTGCAGGCACGATATAGATTATCAGGAAGCTTATTGTCTGACGAAGAACCTGGGGAGTGGAAATATTTAATTGATATTCTTGGTTCATCGGACTCCATAATATTTAGTGATGTAGCTGATAATAAGCGTTACGACTTATCATTTCGATATGTATCAGTTGGCTCACCTTTCCCTGGTTTAACTAGTGATTGGACTGAAGAAAATAATTATTTGGTGGTAGGTAAGTTTAGCTTGCCGCCTGATGTTCTAACCTTTTTACGTCAAGATGATAAATTAATATGGTCCTATCCAAACCCGCCGATTGATTTAGCTGGGTTTGAAATTCGCATGAACTTTGGTAACTCATCGAATTGGGATACCGCAATAAAACTGCATGCTGATGTTATAAAAACCTCTTCTTTTCTTTTTGATACTAGCGGCGTTTATACACGAACCTATTTAATTAAAGCCGTAGATATTGCAGGGCTTTATTCTGAAACAGCTGCTACGCTTACCATTAATTTAGGCGATCCTATTTTTAAAAATTTAGTATTCGAAACCGATCATCGTTCACTTGGATGGACAGGTGATATTACTAACGGTTTTGTTGATGCTGGTGATTTAAAGGCTAATTCCGATTCTAATTTTTGGTCTGAAGACCCAAATGAATTATTTTGGTCTGAAGATCCTGATGACATGTTTTGGGATGATACCTATTTAACTCTAACCTATGAGACTGAGTTCCAACCCGAACAAGATAAAATAGAAAATGCCTCTTTATTATTGGAGTACGACATTGATGGTGATTTTTATATTGAGTATAAAGAGGTACAGTCCGCATTGTTTTGGTCTGAAGACCCAGATGAATTATTTTGGTCCGAAGATCCAAATGAACTGTTTTGGTCCGATAAAGGCGACTGGGTGCCTTGGCCTGGTGTACTAAGACCGATTAATAATACATATTATTTTTTTAGGGTCGTAGTATTACCTGGGACCCAACAAGGCGCTATCAAACAATTTAAAATCAAGATCGACGTTGATGATATAACCGAAAGTTTAAATGACATTGTTATTTCGGCAGCAGGAACTCGTTTGCCGATCACTAAAGCTTATCGCTCAATTAAAAATATTCAAATTACCCGCCAGGATGATGGTGGATCTTCTGTTGAAACTCAGATCATTGATAAAGATTTTTCTCTAGGCCCATTGATAAGGGCTTTTGATAATGCTGGCAATCCTACCAGCGCATTAATAGACGCAACTATACAGGGGTATTAGTTATGACCTTACCTACTTCCGGTGAAATGACCAATGTAAGTATTAAACATCCAGTAATGAGACCGTTAATTAAACAGCAGCGCGATCATACTTCCATGTTACCAGGCTCTTCTGCTGTTAGTGTTTTGAATATAACAAGTGGTGCTATCACTATACCTGCAGTCGATGGCGGCACTCATACTATTAGCACTGAGAGTGATATTGTAGCCGATGACTTAACAACTGTTTTGCTAACGAACACTTGGGAAGGGCAGTTGATATCGTTGCAAGCTTCAGATATTTCTCAAGTCGTTACTGTTGTTCACGGGAATGGCGGTAACGGGCAGATACTGTTAAAGAAAAATAAGGATTTTATTCTTGATGCATTAGACAAGGAAATTGTTTTGCGTCGAGTTGGTAATGACTGGGTAGAGCATAGCCGTAATTATGGAACAGATGAGGTTGGTTTTTATGATTTCCATGGTAAGGATCCTAAGCTTGATCGAACTGCTAGTGCTTTTTCTTGCCATGAACAATCAACGCTGAATATGACAGTGCGTGTAGATGCTGGTGCTATTTGGGATGGTAGTGATGTTACTGAAATCGATGCGCAAAATACTTCTATTATTACTGCGCCAACCACTAATCCTCGTATTGATCGTGTTGTTTTAGTTATTGCTACTGGTGCAATTGAAGTTCGCTCTGGTAACGAAGCGGCGTCGCCACAGCCGCCGAGCATTCCATCAGGTCGACGACCTTTATGTAAAGTTTCTTTGGCGCCAGGACAAAGCACAATCACTAATAACGAGATTACTGACGAAAGGTTATCTAGCACTATTTTGTTTGGCACCGATCAATTAGGTAGTGTTAGCGACATACCTAATGATAGGAAAGTTGTGCAAATTGTTCGCAATTTCGGTTCTGGCCAAAGCGGTGTTCTTTTAGCAAACAATGTCTTAAAAGCTTGTGGTTACTCTAATAATCAAGGGCCGTGGGCCGGTAATCCAACGGGTAATAATGCATATAAATTTCGAAGAATTAATTTTAATACCAACCCTGGAGTTATATCTAAATATATAGGCGGTTATTTCCAGGGTTTTGCTATCGCTGCAGACGGCAATGTTTATTCATGGGGACACAACGCAGCTGGTAACTTAGGGCATGGTGATACTGCCTCAAAGTACGTGGCTACTCGAATAGAATATTTTTTTACAAATAGCATTAATATTGTTGATGTGATTTGTTCGCCTAATAACTATCATGGCTTTGGTTATTCATGCACCTATTTTATCTCTGATACAGGAGATGTTTATGCTACAGGCTATAATGGGCAAGGGAATTTAGGCTTAGGGGATGCCATCAATAGAACTACGCCTGAAAAAATTCCTGAGCTTAGTGGTATTACTAAGTTAGTTTGTTCGGGTTTGCCACATTTTTGTTACGCGATTGATAGTAACAATGACTTATGGGTATGGGGTTATAACGCTAATGGACAATTAGGCATGGGTGATACAACTCAACGCAACTCTCCTGTTAACCATCCAACTCAAGATAATGTTGCTGATATCAAGTGCGCGGCTGGATATACCACTGCAGGAGCTGGGGGTAACGGATGGGGTGCCACATTAGATACCAGTGGAGTTATTTGGACGGTTGGCTCTAATAATTATGGTCAGCTAGGTCATGGTAACCTAACGCAGTTAACTTCTTTTTTAAATATAACATCTCCAGAGGTATTCACGCATATTGATTTGTTTGATGGTTATTACGGCTCATTATACGCTCTCACTGATACGAATGAGTTAAGAGCTTGTGGTTATAATGGACAAGGTCAATTAGGTTCGGGTGCTACTGCGAACCAAACTTCTTTAATAACACCTGCTGGTGATTTTCAAGGAAGCATTGATTCCATTCGGATCGGAGGAAATGTCAATTATTCTTCAACGATTGTGAAGGCAGGCAATGATTTATTTGCTGCAGGTTATAACGGTTATGGGCAGTTAAGTTTAGGCGACGCCGTTGCTAGAAATGTATTCACAAAAATAATTGGTATTAGTGGAACCATTACGGATTATGTCATTAATGGCCATAACCAATACACCGCACTACAAGTTCTTTATGATGATGGTCACTCTGATGCTTGTGGTTATAATGGTAATGGCGGTTTAGGGACAGCGCAAAACCCTATCCATCCTGAGTACCTATTACAGCCACAAGTTGTTTTGTAAAAGGAAAAACTTTTATCATTGGGTATCGTCTGGCAACATTCCCTGTCCTTTAGAACTGTGGGGAGGGTTTGTCGCCCATAATAAAAAAATTATAGAAGTGGTATTTTTTTTCATCGGTCATGTTTTCATAGAACCGTAAAATATTTGTGTGCGTTTTACTGAGCCAAGGAATGGGATCTTTAGGGTTACCTTTACCGGTTACTATCCAGATCCATGAAAACCCAGTGACTTTTGCAATTTGTTTGAGTACACTGAATTTGTCTGGCGCTCCGCCCTCTGTGCAATAGTTGTATATCGTCGACGGTGCTTTATGCATTTTCTCAGCAACTCTTTCATAGCCAAAGCTGTTTTCAATCGCCCATTTTATGCGTTCATGAATTTTTTTTAATTGTTTGTTTACCATAAATTCCTCTATTTGGGTTAACCCATATAGGGTATGTTTCTAAATTCATCGGAATGAAATAAGGAAACTTTAGGAGTTTTTAAGAATCGATTTACAGTTTAAATGAAAAGTGGTTTTGTATAGGAATATAAGTTTTTAATTATAGGCAGGTAGGCCGAAATGGAATTGTTATTTTTTAAGTTTATTTTTAGAAAACTCGTTAACGAGTGCAATGAGATTGTCTTTCATATCTGCGGGCATTTCGCTTATTGCTTTCATTGCGTCAATCATTTCTTTTCCAAATTGATCAAGAAGAGATTTTTCTTCTTTTACTTTGACATTGCCCTTGTCTTTAGCGATCAGCATTACCGCATTGTTGATGACTTTCTCAGATACGTGAATTGTTTGGGTGGCCGCAAGAATCGCCTGGTAGGGATCTCCCGATTCGGCGCCTTCGGCGATTTCGTCCGCTTTCAAGGAAGCTTTAAGTCGGTTGGTTATTTCTGTGTTCAAACTCAGCTTTTTCGCCTCGGCAGATTTCTTGAGAGCTTGCTTAAGCTCGTCGTCCATTCGTACGCCGATGGGGTTAATGTCAGACTGTTTTGTCATAGTAACAGATTGTAGTCAAAAAAATGTTGACAGTGTAGTAACAGATTAGTAACATAATGTTACATATAGTAACAGAATGTAACAACATGATCTTAAAAGACAAGAAAAACCAAACAGACGTTATTCGCATAAGCAAAACTACAAAGCGTAAATTAATGAAGCAAGCTGAAAATAATGGCCGCTCATTAACTAAGGAAGCGGATAGGGTGATAGAGCGGGGATTAGCTCAAACCGCATAGATTTAATAATTAAATTTGGCTTTTTTAGCCATAAGTTTGACAGATTGATCGTTTAGATTTTTAGGTTCTGTGCCGAAGCTGCAACTCCGGCACAGAGAAGGCGAGGTTACTGGTTAGGTCACCGTTTCACCTCAGCGCTAGGATAACATTTCTAGCCTGTATAAATATAGCCAGTCGCCTCATTACACACAATGTGAACTTTGGAGGCTAATCACAATGGCTAGTGATTTATCAATGTTCATCGATATGGATTTGCGCAAGCATCGTTATGTTGATGAAGATGGCGTTGAGCATAAAGGGTATAAAGCTCTAGCGCTGCAACTCAAACGCGACCCCCACTATTTTAGCAATAAGTGCTCAGCTACTTGTGAGGGCGCTCATTTATCACCGGATGAATTAGTCGCTGTCATGGACTTGCGTGACAACTATTCAATTCTTAACGCTTTTGCTCGTGAAATAAATAAACCACACGTTGTTATCCCTTTGGATAGCGAGCTTGGAAAGCTTTCAAAAGAGAACTTATTTGAAAAATATTTACATCTAGTGGAGGACCAGGGCGAAACCGCTGCTGAGCTAAGAAAGGTAATCATCGAAGGAAGGATCACAGAAAAGCATTACCGAAATATTAAGCGTGAGTTTCATGAGGATATTCAGTTAATGATTCAACTAGATCGCTTGGTTGAAGGCATGGTGATTAATGGGATCTAAACAAGTGAAAGTCAAAAACCCAGTTCCTAAGTCACTAAACAAGCGTGGCATTAACAGCGTTGAAGATAATGTTGGCGATGATCAATATGTGAATTGCGGTTCGATTATCTTCGCTTGCTTTAAAGAAGAGCTTTGTGAAAAGTTTTTAATTGGCGGAGATGCTTCTAATGAAAGATAGAAATGAAGTCATTCACGTAACATCTAGCACTTATAAACCTAAAGGCTCTCTGTCTCGTTACTTTGTTCCTCTTCTGCAAGAGATAAGAATCAACAGTCGTACTTCATTAGAAATTTTTGTTGTGGTTATACAAGGTCAAATCGTACCGGTATTAATTATCGATGATCATTTAAACGGTCGTTCACGCATTCCCATCCCGAAAAAATATTTTGATTTAAGAGTATACGGCGCGCCTTGTTTGGTAACAGTTCGCGCTGTGAAAGTGCGCGGTACTAAACCCATTGAAGCTTTTATTGAATTTATAGGTTCAGAGGAAGCTGCAGAAATGAACGATGAAATTATTAATGCATAATTATGAAATCATTTAGAACCTATTTTACCGAAGCTGAAGAAAAGAAATTACTTAACACTGTTAAGCGTGTTAACGATATTCATGCTAAGCGTGATTACGCTTGGATGCGGGCTTTACGTCATACCGGTTTGCGTATTAATGCTTTTTCTTTATTAACGGTTGGTCATGCCCAAGAAGCGATTCGTACTAATTACATAAAGTTAGAAGGCGAGATCCAAAAGCGAGCCAAGAAACATGAACTGTATGTAACCAAAAGTGCTCGCGAAGCGCTTACAGATTTATTAAAGGTTTTAAAGAAACAAGGTTACGCCTTAATACCTTCACGACCATTAGTTATGAGTCGTAGAGGGCAAGCGTTATCTGTTCGCAGTTATCAGGACCGTATGCATTACTGGTGTGAACAAGCAGGTTTTGAGTTTAAAGCCTCGCCTCATTGGTGGCGCCACACTTTCGCTAAACGGATCCTTAAATATTCAACTTCTGACTCTGCTTTGCTTATCGCTAAAGAAGCTCTTGGTCATGCCAGTATTAATTCCACCACGATTTATACCGCACCAGATAAAGAAGAGGTTGAACTTGCTTTGGAGCAAGCATCGTGAATTTTGCAAGCAGAATGCGAGCAGCCCTGGTCTTGCGTTCTCTCGTACGCCTTATGCATTTCTTGCTCCGCTTCAGTAATAAGGCTTATGGATATGAAACAACTGGGGCAGGGGCAATGACATGATAGTTACAAGTGTGATTGTTGCCGAGCAGACCCACACGATTGGTTTAGATAAATGCCTCCCCGTTGTGTACAAGCTCGGCTTTATTTTAAAGGAGGGCGTATGAGTACTTTTGAATTCATTGTGACATGCATTGTTCTTTTTTATTGGTTTGTGATTGGCGCTGCCTCACTAAAGATTTTTCATTTTATGCCAGCACATTTGCCTTTTGAACGTAATATTTTTGTGATGTTTTTTTATATCGTGTTCTTTGTTCCAGTGCTGATCTATTACGCATTTATTTATTACCTGTTTTGGAATGAAACTGATCGTTATGTATTTCAAATGGAAAAACAGAATGAGCAAATTTAAAGATTCCAGTGAAGACACAGAAGGCAAACCTTTGCCTGTCAAGGTTTATAAGCTCCCAGTTCGCAGTGGTGATGTTTTTGTCACGTTAGAAGATCTAAGTGAAGAAAATAAAAAATTGGCTTGGAAATATATAAAAAATGAAAAGCCTCAACTTAAAAAAATGCTGCAGGAGCCAGAGTTCTTAAAGTTAAAAGCAGCTTTGTTAGAAGAATTTCCAGAAATAAAAACAATGGTAACGGTGCCTAAAAATGTATTGGTGTTTTAACGAATCGCAACTAAAAAAAGCTTTAGCAGATTTTGCAAAAGAAATGCAAAACAAAAAAGGTCTTGATGAGACCGATGCCCATACTAATGCATACGTTGCAAAAGATTTTTTAAATTCAGATGCAGCCAAACAAAACAAATTAATTCTCTTGTCTGCAGAAGAATTGAAGAAACAACAACAAGAACAGAGTGATGAAAATTTAAATAAACCCAAAGATGTAGTAAACAATTTATAAAGGAGAACAATATGCTGATATTAACTAGACGAACAGGCGAAACACTTTGTATTGGTGATGATATAAACGTCACTGTATTAGCTATTCGAGGCAACCAGGTGCGCATTGGTGTTGACGCACCAAAAGAAGTGCCCGTGCATCGTGAAGAAATAGCCGAACGTATTCGCAATGAAAACGATGGAAAATTAAAAACTGGAGAGAAGGGGCATGGTAATGGAAGAACCGATAATCACAAGCCGCATCACGTTAAAACTGAAAACACGTTAAGCCTTAGAAGCCATGCATCTTAAGAACGAGATCATTAAAGCGCTAAAGGGTATAGCTCATTCCCGTGATCTTCATGCCGTGTTTCGTGATTGGGTAGAAATGGCCGCAATTGCTTTTGCAAACCAGATAAAAACAGAGTATTGGCAAGAACGTGAGGATGCTTACCTTAATATAACCGGCAATTATAAAAGAGAGGAGCTGGATAAATTTTGTTTTTGTTTGTCGAAGTTAGTTCTTTTGTTTCAAGAGCATGGCTTTAATGATTGGCTGGGTGAATTGTTTATGGAAATGGAAATTTCTAATAAAGATTCGGGTCAGTTCTTCACTCCTTATACCTTATCTCAGTTAATGGCTTCCATGACTATAAGCGATGAAATATCTCTTAATAAAGACGATAAGAAAATTACTTTAAATGAGCCTGCTGTCGGTTCTGGCGGAATTGTTTTGGCTGCAGCTGAGCGCTTACATAAATTAGATGTGGATTATCGTGAACGATTGAGTGTTACCTGTGTGGATGTCGATTTGCGATGCGTTCACATGGCTTACATTCAATTAGTTTTAACGGGCGTCCCTGCAGTCGTTGTTCATGGAAACACCTTAACACTGGAAGAGCATTCTTGTTGGGTAACTCCTGAGTATTTTAGACAAAGCGTCAATGAGAAACAAAAAGCAGCAGCTTGATTAATCGAGGAATCTATTATGAATGAATATGTTTTAGGATTTTGTTTTAACAAAGATATGAATGAAGTTTTACTTATTAAGAAAAATTATCCTGACTGGCAAAAAGGGAAGCTTAATGGTTTAGGTGGAAAAGTAGAGCTTGGAGAGAGTCATCATGAGGCTATGGTTCGAGAGTTTCACGAAGAATGCGGACTCAATGTCGATGAGTGGACTTATTATACATCAATGCAGTTCGATAAAACCAACGATATACCAGCAGATATTGTTTATTGTTTTTATTCGACGGCTGACATTAGGAAAGCTGAGTCCAAGACAGATGAAATTTTATTTATAGGCCTTCCTGATTACTTACCAAGAAACATAATACCTAATTTACAGTGGTTAATAGGATTGGCTCGTGACATTGATTCATTAGCAAAAGACAGGCTCCCAATGCGCGTTGAAGTTACAGCCGGTTATTAATGATGCTAACTCTCAATGTCGGTGCCACATACCAGCATATAAAAACTGGTGACTTATTAGAGCTAATGGCTAACACGCATGGCCCCACACCCGAGGTTATTTTGCGGACCAGTGAACAACAACAGGAACGCAGCAAGTTAAAAAAAATATGGACCCAAAAAGATTTTGAAAAAGAGTTTGAACTGTATGGAATATGAATTGATTTTAAAAGTTTTCTATTGGGGAGGTATAGCCCTTCTTTTGTTAGCTGCTCTGGTGGCTTTGGTTTCCCTAATGGTTAACGCAGTGATTGGTTGTTTAATTATGGTCTTCGTTTTAAGAACACGTCGATCAGTTGGTACCAACAGAATTACTCGTTTAGTTTTAGCGTTTAAAGCGGCCTCTAACCCTGAAAGGTTTAAACACATGTTTCCGTGGTTAGAAAAAGATATGGACGACATTTTATATGAGCCGGCAACGCCTGAATATCAAAAACTATTATCCAATGTTATCAGGCAAGAGGCTTTTGATATGAGAACTTACCCTGTTGAAGATTGGGAAGATGAATGGGCCATGATACGCGCCATTTTTAACAATATAAGACACGAGTACGAAGAAGAAAAAAGAAGGCTCAGAAAATAATGAAATACGCATTTAAAAATATTGCTTTGCCTGATGATGCTATTACTCAAACTTTTGGTTTTATTGGTCGAAAGGGTAGCGGCAAGACATATGGCTCAATGAAAATGGCTGAATCGTTTTTAATTGCCAAGCAACAAGTTATTGTTCTAGATCCTGTGGGTAATTGGTACGGATTACGTTTAGATAAAACCGGTAAGAAAGCTAGCAACTTTGATATCCCTGTGCTTGGTGGGAATCATGGCGATATACCTTTAGAGCATACATCAGGAAAATTAGTAGCGGATTTTGTTTTGAACACGGGCTCTTCTGCAGTTATTGATGTTTCAATGTTTCGCAAAAATCAGCGCAAAGTATTTGTTACTGATTTTGCAGAAGAACTATTTTTCAGACAAAAATCTCGACGTATTCCACTTCATTTATTCATTGAAGAATCTCAAGTTTTTATTCCTCAACGTTGCGCGAAGGGTGAAGAACGTATGCTTGGAGCCTTAGAGGATATTGTTCGCTTAGGTCGTAATTATGGCATTGGTGTAAGTTTGATTTCGCAGCGGCCGCAATCTGTTAATAAAGAAGTGCTGAACCAGGTGGAGCCATTGATCGTATTTCAATTGGTGGGAGCTCACGAAAGAAAGGCCATTCAAGATTGGGTTAGTTATGCCGGCGCAAATGTAAAAGAACAGCTTAACGAATTAGCTGAACTAAAAAACGGGGACTGTTTTTTCTGGTCCCCAGCTTGGGTGAATAATTTTAAGAAAACCCGTTTTAATAAAAAAATAACTTTTGACGGTTCTGCTACTCCGACTAGCGAGGTTAGGCAGTCTGTTGAGCTTAAGCCGGTTGATTTGCAAAAGCTTGAAGGCGCGATGCAAGAAGTGATCGATAAAGCAAAAGATAACGATCCTGAAGCCTTAAAGCGGAAAATAAAAAGTCTTGAGCGTGAGCTCAATAAAGCTAATAAAAAAGCCAATGGATACAGCGAGGCAGAAGTTCAGAAAAAAGTTAAAGAAGCTTTAGAAGGTTTGAGTTCTCGTGACTCATCCACAGAATCACTTATAAAAGCACTCAACAAGATACAAGTAACTGCTAAAAATGCTGTCGCATTACTAGACACTCCCAGTCAAACAATAAACAAAATCGAAAGCCCTAGTGTTTTCACTAGAGCTACAGCAGTAACTGGCGGACCACAAAAACGAATACTCGATGCGATTGCCTGGTGGGAGTCTACTGGCATAGAGCCTCCTTATTCAAAGGTACAGGTAGCGTTCATTGCTTCTTATAAACCAGGTAGCGGCAGTTTTAATAACGCAGTGAGTTCACTACGTACTGCAGGGAAGATCGAATATCCAAAGCCTAGCACTGTTGCCTTAACAGCGTTAGGCAGGGATGAAGCAGAAATGCCAGATTCAGAAGTTACTACTGAAGCTTTACACCTGAAAATCATGATGCGTTTATCTGGCCCGCAGCAACGTGTACTCAAGCCGATATTAGATGCATATCCAGAAAAAATAGATAAAGACGACGTTGCTATTGCATCTAATTATTCATTTGGTAGCGGCAGTTTTAATAATGCTGTGAGTAGTTTAAAAACTTTAGGCTTAATTGAGTACCCTCAGTCTGGCTGCGTTAAAGCTTTGTCTATTTTGTTTTTAGATTAACCATCATGAGACTCGATTCAGATTATATTAAGTCAATCATACGTTTTTGGTCTCTTGCCCAAGAAACTATTACACCCACAACTATTGAAAGAATTGCCGATGATGTTGCTGATGAGCAGCTTGATTTTATTTCTTATGTTTTAGAACACAAATATCAGTTGCCGGTTATCGCAAAAGAAATACGAGCACATCGAAAGAACCCTCGTTCTTCAGGTCTAAATCCTAAAATCGTTATGACGCGAATCGCGAAATCAAAAAATAAGAAACAAAAATATAACTACCAGATTAAACCAGGTGAAACTATATGAATGAAGTTTTTGCTAATTGGTTAATTTCATGCGTGATGCATTTTTGTATGTATGCGGTAGATGATAATTGTTTTGAAGTAAAAGTTTATGACCATGTTGGTTTAATGCAAGTGCGATGTTACGACCGCTCAAGAATGGGTTTAACACCTGGTCTTGAAAAATATTTAAAAAGTAACTGTGCAATTTACTGGTGTTTGAATGTAGTGAGTATACAGCCACAAACTAGATATTTAACGATTGTTGGTTATGACAGACGGTTCAACCAGGTAAATACTCGTTCGTTCAATATGAATGACTTATTAATCAATCAAGTTGTATTAGATCTTAAAGAAATGAGGGTAATGTGATGAAAAAACATATAGAGAAGGCGTGGGAAAAATATAGATTATTGGCTGTGCCAAATGATGCAAGCGAAACCCAAGTTAACGAAACAAGACAGGCCTTTTTTGCCGGAGCTTCTGTTTTGTTTAACGCCATATTGATGCACATGTCAGATGACTCTGAACCTACAGACAGGGATATGAAGTTGATGACTGACATAAACAACGAGATTGCCTCTTTTGGGCAAGAGATAGATCAAAAAATACTTGGCGATATTAATAAGCATTAAGTATGCAGCTTGATTGGAAAAAAATATCGCAGTCAGAAGGCTATAAGTCTTTAAAGGCATCTTATATCCGCGATGTTACTGACAAAAGAAGTTTTCGAGACAAGAAAGAATTATATACCCATTTTCAATGGGTAATTTATAGAGCCGCACATTATGCCAAGCATACCGGCAAATCTATCGAGCAGATTTTAATTGAATGGGAAGAAAGCAGAGGCCGTTGTTGGTGGCTTAATTATTACCAAGAGGCTAGGCAGCCGTTATTCCATTCGAACGCTATTAAGCCGCGAGGCTTTAATGGCACAAGAAAAACTTATAACTCATACCGTATCAGCAAACAGAGAAAAAAAATATTAATGATGAATTTTATTAACGATAAAAACAAAAACAAGTCAACCAAAGAAAAGCTGCGTTGGACAGCGCAGATGAGAAAATATCGATAGAGTCTGTAAGTCGGTTACTCGAAGGGAAAATGCAATATTTATTAGAAGGTCAAGCTTTGAACAATATTGCAAGTACCAGATTAGAAGGGGAGGCCTAGTTAAACTTGAATAACACGAGGCTATCCTTCTTGGTGTAGACCCTATAAACCGCTTCTATCAATACCTTTAGGGCTAACGTGACGACAGTTTAATCGACAAGGTAGATAGAGCTTTAATTAAGAGGAAACAAAAAAAATGAAATTAGTTTGTAATCATTGCGGATCAAGGTTGGAATGTCTTGCAGGGCATAGCGCTCACTCTGCAAATTGGTATTGTCCTAATGATTGTAAAGATGAAGTTAAAGTGACAAAAGGCGTTCAGACACGCCTGGAATCATTCCTCGAAACAGTTGCCGATCTAGGAACTGGTTTTGTTATCGCTTGGTATCTAACAATGTACTTAAGTAATTTTCTTAACATAAAAGACGAGAAAGAAGCTTTTATTTTTACTTGTATTTTTACGGTTGTTTCTATTGTTAGACGTTATTTTTTTCGACGTTTGTTTAATCATTTTTCTAAGGGGTCTGTATGAATTTAATTGAACATTTAAAAGAACAAAGAGAGTTTTCTTGTAAGACTTTTGGTCCAGGAGTTAGAACCGATGGCTTGATTGATCATATAAAAAAGGAACTAGAAGAAATAAAGAAAACACCTCTCGATCTCGAAGAGTGGATCGATTTAGTTATGTTGGCTTTGGATGGAGCTTGGCGGGCAGGGTTTGAGCCAGAAGAAATTGCAGAGCAGTTAAAAGCAAAATTAGAAAAAAATAAGAATCGTGATTGGCCTGATTGGAGAAAGGCTGAACCTGGCAAAGCCATCGAACACACTAGGGAAGAATTGTACTACCTCCACGATAAAACTAGAGGCTATGTCGGTAATAGCATGGTTTGGTGGAAGTTTGATAATTGTGGATATGTTTGTGATGTGCGTCAGGCAAGAGTATGGACAAAAGAAGAAGCTCAAGAATATTGTGAACGCGCAGGTGATTTAGAAATGTGGCCAAAGCAATATATTGATGAGCATGTTCAATTTCATGTTGATATGCAGTCCGTTGACAGAAAGCATTTAAGTGTCATTGCTTAATGCCAAAAGGTTACACGACGCACAAACAGATTCAAGAGTTAGTTGATTACTGTGATGAGCAATACATGCAGTGGGTTAAAGATAAACAATACGATCCAGCGTTTGCTTACGCCATGAAACTTAGATATGGCAATTGCCAAGATGTACTACGTGAATTTTTGAACTCAAAAAGATTTAAAAATAAGAAATGACATTCGAAACACCAGAACAATTTTGTGAACAGATACGGACGATAGTGCCAGAGGCGATCGACAAGTATACAAAGGGTCAGTGCTTAGATTTCTTTTGGATATTGAAACGATTTTTTCCTCAAGCAGAAGCTTATTACGATTGCGATCATGTTATTACTTTAATTGATGGAAGGTACTACGACATAACCGGGGAAGTAGATTGTGAAAATCATTTGTTAATGCGAGAGCATTATTATGAAAGATTAATAAACGGTCTTAATGTTTTTCAAACTGAGGTTGTTAGCGATTAATGTTCTTGATTTGTTTAGTGGTATTGGTGGATTTAGTCTTGGTCTTGAACGAGCAGGATTTAAAACAGTTGCGTTTTGTGAAATTGAAAAGTATCCGCAATCCATCATTAAAAAGCATTGGCCTAACGTTCCAATTTATGAAGATGTTAAACAGCTTACTAAAGAGAAATTAATTAATGACGGCATCAATGACATCGGACTTATTTGCGGGGGATACCCATGCCAACCCTTCAGTGTTGCCGGAAAGCAAAGAGGCCAAGAAGATGACCGTCATCTCTGGCCGGAAATGTATCGACTTATTAAAAGTATCAGACCTCGATGGGTTATTGCCGAGAATGTTGCTGGCCACATCAATATGGGGCTCGACAATGTGTTATCTAACTTGGAAGACGCGAACTACACCTGGCAAACGTTTGTTATTCCAGCTTGTGCCGTCAATGCCATCCATAGACGAGACAGAGTTTGGATTATTGGCAACGCCCAATACGATGGACAGTCTACCGCCGAAGTCAGACAAGGCCATAGAAAAAGAAATGACGGAAACACGGCCAGGCAGAGCCAAGCACAGCAACTTGAGAGATCAAGTTTGTCGACAATTGATACCTACGCCAACCTTACACGGCAACTACAACAAGAAGGGCTCAAGCAAGAAAAGTGGAAACGGATTAATAACAGCATTAAAGATGTTACCAACCCCTCAAGCGAGGGATTACAAGGGAAGTTCAGGCAGGAGTTTGAAAGGGCAGGAGTGCGACTTACCAACAGCAGTGAAGTTATTACCAACTCCAACAACTCGAGATCACAAGGGGGCGAGAAGCAAGGAGGCAATGGAGAAGACAGGACGCAATCCCATGACGAATACCTTAGAGGATGCGATCAACTTTTCGACGGATTCCGACATATCGAACTACCGACTGAACCCGCACTTTGTCACAGAGATGATGGGATTTCCCAAAGGGTGGCTAGATTGAAAGCGTTAGGTAATGCAGTAGTTCCACAAATACCAGAGCTAATTGGTAGAGCGATTATGCATATCGAAAATCAAACCGAAGGTGACCAAACCGCAACTAATAAAAGTACTCAATAATGGCAACTGCAGAAGAATTAAAAAAAATCATTAACTGCCATGATTTAGCCGAGCAATTAGGTATAGAACGTCCTGGCAACAAAGGTAATTACAAATCCCCTCATCATGATGACAAAAGCCCGTCCTTAGAAATTAAAAAGGATGGTAAGTACTGGCGAGATTATTCTCAGGGTGATGATGACGATGCGCATGGCAGTTGCATTGATCTTTATATGT
The DNA here is from genome assembly GCA_965243205.1 of Gammaproteobacteria bacterium. Taxonomy (GTDB): domain Bacteria; phylum Pseudomonadota; class Gammaproteobacteria; order Eutrophobiales; family Eutrophobiaceae; genus CBDEUK01. The sequence goes on along the minus strand of CBDEUK010000001.1, from coordinate 18,755 downwards.
ACGTCATGGGTTGTGATTTTAAAGAAGCAATGAAACAACTGCATGATATGTTTGGTATCGAGCAATCACGCGCCCCTGTGACCCCAAAACAAAAGGACACCATCGAATGGTTGGCGGACCAATGTTTAAAATATAAAGACAAAGCGATTAATTATTTAGTTGAAGAAAGAAATATTCCTGAAGAAACCGTGCGCCTAGCGCTTAATTGTGGCTCAGTTGGTTTTAATGAATGGACTAACCCGAAAGTAAAGCCTAATGAAGTAGGTTATGGCGGCAATGCTGTTTCATTTATTGTTCGTACATTAAACCCTGGCAAGGTAGTAGCGGTTGATAACCGATATATAGATCCTAGTTTGAATGGCAATGTAAAAACACAAACCAAAGGTGATAAGTTTGGTTACCCGTGGTTTATGGATCTGCAGCGCTTAACGCAAGCTAAAACGGTTTATGTTGTAGAGTCTTCCATTAATGCTTTATCGATCGAGGCATGCAAGATGCCTTATACCTCCGCTATTGCTGTGCGCATGGCCAGCGGCCTCGATGGTATTGATTGGCGATGGTTCCAAGGTAAACAAATTTATATTTGTTTTGATAACGATGAGCCAAATGATAAAAATCGATCACCAGGTAGGGAAGCTGCTTACAGTCTTTATGACATATTAACTGGTCACAATATTTCCGCGATGATGGTGGACCAGGGTGAGTGGGAATATAACGACGTTAATGAGATTTTGCAGAATCAAGATCTTGTTGAATTAAAAAGCCTCTTGAAAAAAATTGAGCCGTGGGCCTTCCAAGGTTTACCTGGTGATTTTGATCAAATGATGGGTAGAGCAAAAGTGTTTCTGCCTGCGCTCGATTGGGGCCAGTACTGGCGGTATCGTGTTAAAGAAGACTTTACAACTTTTGTTGCTAATGTTGATAAAGATGATCAAGGTGGTGAAAAATTTACTTATGCAGATGTCTGCGGTTTTCGAATTGCCAGTTTATCTCGAGTAAAAGTAGCGGGCTCTGCCAGTGTTCTCTCTGGTCAGCCTGATTTAATGCCACGAATATTATTTGCTGTCAGTGTGCAGATACCAAGGCATGGTTACGATTTGAAACGCAAAGTGTATGAAGATGAGCAGCTTCATAACATTGATCATTGGACCAAGTTTGGCAGCGTTTGGAATAAGAAAGCATTCTCACGTTTAGTGAGTATCATGGAACGTGGAGCACATTTAGGTGCACGAGAGGCCATTAACTTTGTTGGATTAGGGTGGTTGAATGGGAAATTGACCGTAAATGAAGGCAAGGATAGCTATTTTACAGACCCTGACCAACAATGCCCTTACTCTTCACTCAGTTTTCCTTCAGCACCAGAATACCAAGCCAAAAACGTTATTAAAGCTTATGCCGATACATTTAAAGATTGTGCTGCTTTAATTCCTTTAGTTTGGGGCTTGGGTGGCCATTTAAAAGCGTTCTTAGGTTATTACCCTCATTGCATCATGCAAGCAAATAAGGGCGCCGGTAAGTCCACGTTGTGCAAGCGTATCGAAGGCACGTTGGGTATGACAGTGTTTGGCCAACAATCGATGCTTTCTGCTTTTAGAATATTAACTACATTAAGTCACACTTCGCATCCGGTCGGCTGGGAAGAAATTTCAGCAGGAAAGCAAGAACGAATTGATGAAGCAGTGAGCGCACTACAGCAGGCTTACCAATATACAAGTACTAAACGTGGCTCAAAAATGACGGAATTCTTGCTATGCGCACCTGTGTTATTAGCTGGCGAGGATGTTCCTGTTAAAAGTTTGATCGGTAAGGTGGTACGTACCAATTTATCGAATAAAAAAGGCGATATGTTGCCAGATAATTTGTCGTGCTTTCCAGTTCTTGAGTGGCTGCAGTATTTAACGTCGTTAAGTAAAGAGCGTGTGTTAAAAATGCACCGTCAGTGCTGCGGCAAGATGTTACATAAATCTATGGCCAAGGATAACGATGATGGCGCGCGTAGGATGACGACAAACTACGCTGCTGTGCTTACTTCTTGGTGGTTACTATGCGATTTCGCTGACATAAACCCTTCTGAGCACGGTTTTTTTGATGGTTTAGTAAAAGAAATGAATAACCACATTGCCAGTACTGAGGCCGAGCGTGAGCCTTGGGTTTGGGCAATGGAAGTCATCCTTTCAGAGATCGATACAGGGCGATATCGCCATCATTACACTTGGGATAGTCATGCAGTAGAAGGCGTGTCGCATCAGGCTTTATTTATTCGTGCTACCGATATGATGAATCATATTAAAACGAATATGCACTTACGCGACTTTGCTAATTCATTTCCAGTGAAGAGTTCTAGCATCTTAAAAGAGCAGATGATTAGCGCTAACGTAGTTATCACGGATAAAGTAGAGAAGACCATTAATAAAGCGCGTGTGGGGCGTATGTTAGCCCTCGATATAGATAAACTAAAGAAGTTCGGCCTGGATCCATCACCAAAGGCTACCGAAGAACTTCTTCCTTAACCCCTGTGACCCCTTAAAATGAAAACCCGAAAAAACACACCAGCCAGGGCGCATTGGCACGAATCGAGCCACTTTTTACATTTTGGAATCGGAGGCTATAGCTTATTTTGTTGGATATGCCACTATTTTGACGTTAAGTGTTTGATTGAAAACATTTTTCAATCCAACATTTTTGCAAAAATCTACAACATTTCTCTGTTTTTCTACAACATACATTATATATATATACAACTGAGGGATATTACGGTTGCACTATGGTTATATCCTTCTTTTTCTTTTAAAAATAAAGAGATAGAGAGAGAGAGTATAGGGATATACAAAGAAATTAACTCCAACAGAGTTATCCACTGGTTAAATTTTATTCCAACAAAAACAATAATCTTCCAACGTTTTTGTCGGATGTTTCGTTCTGAACAATTACCTTTAAACTCATGCACTTACATGGTTGCTGCATTGCCATCCGACAATCCGACACAAAAATACCCCCGTCCCATTTTTTTTGATGTGAATTTTGGAGAAACCTCACATGGATGAGTCGATGAAATTAATTAATCATTTCTGCAATTACATTGAAACCAGCGAAGGTTTGTCTATTGAAACAAGCAGAAAATACCGCGGCTACCTTGAAAGGTTGGATGCATATTGTCAGGGCGAAGAACTAACAATGCTGGCCGCGACGTATGAAACCTTGGAGTACTTTACTGGCATTCACATGCATAAGGCTGGCTTGCAACCTTCATCGAGGAAGATCGTTGTTTCGTGTATCCGTAAATTTTACGACTACTTGGCTAAACGAAAGCTTATCAAGTCAAATCCTTCTAAGCATTTAGAACATCCAAAAGCAGGGCGCCGAGTCGGTAACCAGATACACCTTAAGAACTTCGAGAAGTTGTTAATGCAGCCAGGCCTCGGATCTTTTATGGCTATAAGAGATACAGCGATTATTTCTATTCTTGGTGGTTGCGGTATGCGTGTATCAGGCCTAGTGAATATGAACGTTTCGAGTTTAGTTTTTATTCAAGAGAACGATATTGAACGACTCATTATTAAGGTTAATGAGAAAGGCGATAACGAAAGGTTGATACCTGCACCGGATGAGGTATGGGCTATGGTCCGTGCATATCTTGGATGTACAGAGCTAGAAGACTATAACCGATTATTACCTAACGGCGACCAGGTGTTATTTGTAAAGTCTCATGACAGGAATATTCCGCCCAGTGAATTCTATGGCGATAACACACGTTTAAGTAGAAAAGGTATTTATAGAATAATTAAAAAGCATGGTCTTGCAGCGGGAATTCGTGAGGACCAGCTACATCCGCATGCAGTGCGCCACCTATTCGGAACTGAGCTTACTGAAAGCGATATAGATCCGACTGTTCGTATGACCATCATGGGTCAACAAGATATTAAGTCACAAAATATATATAACCACATGGCCATGCGTAAGCTTCGAAAGGATTTAGATAAAGGCAATCCACTCAACAAGATTCAAACACCAGTCACAGACTTAGTCAAAGAACTCCGCAAGAAGTAATACTAAATGCTAAATATCCTATCCAAAGACGCGCTTCGGTTTACATTAACGGTACAGAAATCTAATAGAGTGCCCTTATACATTATATATAGTGTACGTATTGCTGATGTTTTGGGATGGTTGCACGGGTTCTGGAAAATCTCCTTTAGAACGGCCAATAACAGTTCACGGTACAGAATCTTTACTGCGTGTAATTACATAATACGCAGTTCACTTGCATCACTGACTAGTAGAATCAACCAGTTATCTTCCTTCTGTTCTCAGTTTTACGCAGTTCAATACATAGAATCATTGGATATGCTTGGCTTGTTGAAGGGGTGGGGGCTCGGCAGTAATAAGAATCATTCTCACATGCCTAGGTGGGTACCTGTATATCTACATAGGCTTCAGGTTTTGGTTTTAAAAAATCGCGCGAAAATTTTCGCGCATCGAGGTCGCAGGCTTTGACTAGAAAGACCGCGATTATTCAAGTTCGTGTGAGCTCGCAGAAGCAGGCCGAAAAAGAGCTTCCAATAGACTCACAAATAGAACGATGCAAAGACAAGGCAAGAGCTTTGAACGCTGACGTGTTGCGCGTGTTTGTGGAGGACGGTCAATCGGCGTTTTATAAAAATCGACCTGAATTTGAGGAGGCAATTGAGTACTGCGAAAAAAGTTTTCCTGATTATTTTATTACCTGGTCCACCAGCAGGTTTTCAAGAACTCAAAGCTTTTCAGTTCAATGCAGGCACCGTCTTGAGTGTGCTGGTGTTGAAATTGTTTATGCATCTTTTGATGCTGGAAGCGATCCAGACACAAGATTTTTAAATATCGGTCTCCGTGAATTAATGGATGAGTATTATTCCAGGCAAACATCAAAAGACACTATGAGGTCAATGATTCGTAATGCGCGCGAGGGTTTTTATAATGGCGGCGGCGTTCCTTTTGGTTACGCAACCGTTGAAGTTGGCAAAAAGAAAAAGAAGTTAGCTGTTAATGAGGATGAACGCCATATAGTAGAAGAAATTTTTAATATGCGTTATGAAGGTTTAGGAGCCCGAGCTATAGCTAAAATTTTAAACGATCAAAAGAAAACAAATAGAGGTAAGACATGGAAGAAATGCTCTATTACTTCGTTATTAAGAAATAAAACTGTGAATGGATATATTGTTTTTAATAAGAAAGATAAAAAAACCGGAAGGCCAAAGCCAGAGGATGAATGGGTAGTAGTTAAATCACATGAAGCTATTATCGATGATGATATTTTTATACGTGTTCAAACCATGATGGACGAGGCTGCACCTTCTAAACCTTCATGCGGCTCGGCTCATAGCTCCCATCTTTTTACTGGATTAATTAGGTGTGATGGTTGTGGAAAAACAATGATGATCGAAACAGGTAAGTCTGGGAAATATAGTTATTATAATTGTGGCGGCTACTTAAAAAATGGAACTTGTGAAGACAGAAGAGTGACGGCTTCAGAATTAGATAATTTTTTAATAAACAAAGTAACCGAAAGAATATTTTCACCAGAAAATATGCAAGAAGTTTTTAATGAATTAAATAACCAATCAGCAAACTGGACCGCTCTTCAACAAGAAAAAATTGATAAGTTAAATTCCAAAATTTACACATTAGAAACTAGAAATAAAAAATTAATGGATTTAATTCTACAGTCAGACCAACAAGGGGTTGATAGCATACTGCTTGTCAGAAATATGAATGACAACGAACAAGAGATCGTAAAAATTCGTTCAAACATAGACAGGCTTGAGAACGAAGAGCCAATGCATATTTCTTTAACAAATGAAGAAGCTCATCAAATGGCAGTATTTTTATTTGATGTTATTAAAGAAGCTAATAATGTGAATAAAATAAGAAACTTCCTTCAAATAGTTCTGAAGGAAGTTATACTAAAGCCTGATAAAGCAATAATTTACTTCAGGCCTGATATGTTAACCGCGAAGAAACTAAAGTTCCCATCGGAGGTTGTATGGCTCCCCGAGACAGGCTCGAACTGCCGACCTAGTGATTAACAGTCACCCGCTCTACCAACTGAGCTATCGGGGAATAATCTGATTAGTACTTATGGTACTTAATTATTTAGAACTAAAAGTTCTATTTGTAAAGGATGCGTATAGTACTGACCGATCATATATGGGTCAATAGCATACGCGGATTTTTTAACCCAAAGCTTTTGCCAATCGGCTCATAGCTTCTTCAAGGTTTTCCATACTGGTTGCGTATGAAATTCGCATATAGCCTGGCGCTCCAAACGCTGAGCCAGGAACCATGGCTACCTCGGCTTTTTCCAGAAAATATTCGGCTAATTCAATGTCATTATTAATGTCATCCATATTGGCAATTACGCCATTGAAATCTGGGAATATGTAAAAGGTGCCATCGGAAGCTATGCAATTCACGCCAGGTAATTTATTCAACGATTCAAATACAAAATCATGGCGTTCTTTAAAGATCCCTGTGCTTTCTTCAATATAGCTTTGATCGCCAGTCAAAGCAGCCACTGCTGCAGCCTGAGCAATCGACGTCGGGTTAGACGTGCTTTGGGATTGAATTTTGGCCATAGCCTTTACAATCTCTGTAGGACCTGCAACATAGCCAATACGCCAACCGGTCATCGAATAGGCCTTAGAAACACCATTGACCACAATGGTTTGTTCTTTCAATTCAGGGCATGCATTCACTATATTAATGAATTTATCTTGTCCCCAAAGAATGTGTTCATAAATATCGTCGGTCATCACGATCACATCAGGACGCTCAAGCAATACTGAGCCAAGTTCTTTCAATTCAGCTTCTGAATAACAGGCACCTGTAGGGTTAGAAGGGCTGTTCAGGATGACTAAACGAGTCTTATCCGTTAACGCCCCTTTTAATTGTTCTTTGGTAATTTTAAAACCTTCTTCGATGCCCGATTTTAAAATCACAGGTTCAGCGCCAGCCAATCGAGCCATATCAGGATACGATACCCAAAATGGTGCTGGGATAACAACTTCGTCACCCTCATTAAGCAAAGCCTGCATGATGTTGTAGCAGCTATGCTTGGCACCACAAGAAACTAGAATTTGGCTTTTGTCGTAATCCAAATTATTTTCATTCGAAAATTTATCGATAATCGCTTGAATTAACTCAGCTGTGCCTGCAACCGGCGTATATTTGGTCATACCTTCCGATAAGGCCTTAATCGCAGCTTGTTTAATGTGTTCAGGCGTGTCAAAGTCTGGTTCTCCAGCTCCAACACCAATAATCTTCTTGCCTTCAGCTCGTAATGCCGCCGCTCTAGCTGTCACGGCTAATGTCGGTGAAGGTTTCACATTTTTTGCACGCTGCGATATTTTATAGTCCAACTAAGGGTCTCCAAATCTAGAAGGTTAAAAAGAAAAGGCGCTGTAATATACTGCATAATGCACAGCAACAAAATACTTATGTCAAAAGATTTTCAACTAATATCAAAATATAGTCCAGCCGGCGACCAACCTGTTGCAATTGAGCAATTAATCGAGGGTTTAAACGATGGTTTAGCCCATCAAGTGTTGCTTGGTGTAACAGGTTCAGGCAAAACTTATACCGTTGCAAATGTCATCGAATCGGTGCAACGCCCCACAATGATGCTTGCTCCCAATAAAACATTAGCGGCTCAGCTCTATGGTGAGATGAAGGAGTTTTTTCCGAATAACTCAGTGGAATATTTCGTTTCTTATTACGATTATTACCAGCCTGAAGCCTATGTCCCAGCCTCGGATACTTATATCGAAAAAGATGCTTCCGTAAACGAACATATTGAGCAGATGCGTCTATCGGCGACTAAAGGTCTATTAGAACGTCCTGATACGATTGTTGTGGCAACAGTCTCAGCGATTTATGGTTTAGGAGAACCAGAATCGTATTTCAAAATGGTCTTGCATTTAGTACGTGGCGATTTAATCGATCAACGTACTTTATTAAGACGTTTAGCAGAGATGCAATACACGCGTAATGATGTTGAATTGCATCGAGGTACCTATCGCGCCCGCGGTGAAGTGATTGATATATTTCCTGCTGAATCAGAACGCGAAGCGGTGCGGGTAGAATTATTCGATGATGAGATAGAAAACCTCGCTTGGTTTGATCCGTTAACGGGTGAAATTCTAAAAAAAGTCCCGCGTTTAACCATTCATCCCAAAACCCACTATGTAACCGAGCGTTCGACTATGTTAGATGCCGTAGAGAAAATTAAGGTCGAACTTGCAGAACGTTTGGAACAACTACGTGATTTAAATAAGTTGGTCGAAGCACAACGTTTAGAACAACGTACGCGTTTTGATATCGAGATGATCAATGAAATTGGTTACTGCTCTGGTATTGAAAACTACTCTCGGTATTTATCAGGAAGACAACCTGGCGAATCACCACCAACATTATTTGATTACCTGCCAGATGATGCCTTATTAATCATTGATGAAAGCCATGTTACGGTTCCGCAATTAGGTGCAATGTATAAAGGTGATCGATCACGTAAAGAAAATCTTGTTGAGTATGGATTTCGATTGCCATCGGCTTTGGATAACAGGCCGCTTAAGTTCGATGAATTTGAAAAATTAGCACCGCAAACGATTTTTGTGTCCGCTACACCAAGCCATTATGAAAAAGATCATTCAGGTCAAACTGTTGAACAAGTCGTCAGACCAACGGGCTTAATCGATCCAACTGTAGAAATCAGACCTGTTAGTTCTCAAGTGGATGATTTGTTATCTGAAATACATTTTCGAATTAAAAATAATGAACGTGTGTTAGTGACTACATTAACCAAACGTATGGCAGAAGACTTAACGGATTATTATCTTGAGCAAGGCATTCGAGTGCGTTATTTACATTCGGATATTGATACAGTCGAACGAGTTGAGATCATCCGTGACTTACGTTTAGGCGAGTTTGATGTTTTGGTTGGTATCAACTTGTTAAGAGAAGGTTTGGACATGCCTGAAGTGTCACTTGTTGCAATCTTAGATGCCGATAAAGAAGGTTTCTTGCGTTCAGAAACCACTTTAATCCAAACCATTGGGCGTGCTGCGCGTAATTTAAATGGTAAAGCAATTCTCTATGCTGATCGAGTCACTGATTCTATGCAAAAAGCATTAGATGAAACAGATCGACGTCGCGAAAAACAAGAAGCTTTTAACAAAGAACACAACATTACACCGAAAGGTGTGACTAAGGCGATTACCGATATCATGGAAGGCGCGCATAGCGATCCGAAACGTAAAGGTGGTAAAAGACAGATGGTTGCAGAGGAAGCTGAAAAATATTCTATGTTAGATCCGCAAGAGGCGATGAAACAAATCAAAGAACTCGAAGAAAAGATGTATCAACATGCAAAAGACCTGGAATTCGAAGATGCGGCACGCATTAGAGATCAGATTCAACAGGTAAAAGCTAAAAGCATGGAGTTGGGATAGTTTTTGGATATGTGGTGTCATAACTAATCTTGAAATTAAACGGCATAGTGATTAACCAATGAAAATTCAAAAAACGTATTTATTATTAATTAATACACTCTTACTAGGAATAGTATTGTCTTCTACTTCGATGGCTGCACCCAATGTTGCAATTAGCGGTTATAGTCCAGTTTCTTATTTCACTGTCGGTAAACCCGAAAAAGGTAATGCAGAATTTGCAGTGGAGCACAAAGGCAAAGTCTATTATCTTACTTCAGAAGAACAGGTCGCCTTATTCAATCAGGATCCAGAAAAATACCGTCCTCGGCATGATGTCTGTGCATATAGTCTAACGCTTGGCAAGATCAGACCATTAGATCCAACGAACTTTAAAATAGTCGCTGACACTTTATTAATGTTCCACAAATCAGATACTGAAGATGGTCGATTAGGCTGGGAACAATCCGAAATTGATGAGGAAGAACTATTAAGACGTGCTGATCATCAATTTAAATTATTGTTTTAGTTTCGTTACCACATACAGAGATTAATTTGTTGTGAAATCACTATGAAATCAGTATTCTATGCGGCCTTTGAAATGCTGTAATATTTGTTCAGCATCTGGAGGCGTGTAGCTCAGCTGGTTAGAGCACCACCTTGACATGGTGGGGGTCGTTGGTTCGAGTCCAATCACGCCTACCATTTAATAACGAGATGAAATAAAGGTTATTAAATGGTAATTATTTTTTATTAAAACACATGACCTTTTGTAGGGGTCATCACTGAGGAGTTAAAAATGCCTACCATTACTTTGCCTGACGGCAGTCAGCGTCAGTTTGATAATCCCGTTACCATCATGCAAGTGGCTGAAGATATTGGGCCTGGGCTTGCAAAAGCAACGATCGCAGGTCGTGTAAATGATGAATTGCTTGATGCCAGTGTTGAGATTAAAGACGATGCCTCTCTGCAAATCATCACTGCTAAAGACGAAGAGGGCGTTGAAATCATACGCCATTCCTTTGCGCATTTAATTGGTCATGCTATTAAACAACTTTATCCTGAGACTAAGATGGCGATTGGTCCCGTTATCGAAAACGGTTTCTATTATGATGTTGCCTTAGAGCATTCATTAACACCTGAAGACTTGGAGGCGATTGAAAAGCGCATCAAAGAGCTTATCAAAAAAGACTACAACGTTGATATGAAAGTAGTTAGCAAGGAAGAAGCTCGTGCTGCATTTGAAGCACGTGGCGAAGATTATAAATTGCAATTAGTTGCCGATATTCCTGATGATGAAATTATCAAACTCTATCATCACGAAGAATACACAGATATGTGTCGTGGTCCTCACGTGCCGAATACCCGTCATCTACGCCACTTTAAATTAACATCTATAGCCGGCGCATATTGGCGCGGTAATTCTGATAATGAAATGCTACAACGGATTTACGGAATTGCGTTTGCGGATAAAAAAGATTTAAAAAATCACTTAACTATGCTGGCGGAAGCGGAAAAACGCGACCACCGTAAGCTTGCTAAGAAGATGGACTTATTTCATTTTCAGGAGCAGGCCCCAGGCTCGGTTTTTTGGCATCCGAAAGGTTGGGCGCTGTTTAACACTCTCATTAGTTACATGCGCAAAAGACAAGATGATGCAGGTTACATTGAAGTGAATACGCCTGATGTTATGGATCGAAGTCTGTGGGAAACCTCAGGCCATTGGGGTAACTATCGTGAAAACATGTTTACCACAACCACTGAGGATGAACGTGTTTTCGCTTTAAAGCCAATGAATTGCCCAGGTTCAGTATTAATGTTTGCACAAGGACTTAAAAGTTATCGTGATTTACCTCTACGTATGGCCGAGTTTGGTAAGGTTCATCGTTACGAGCCTTCAGGTGCATTACATGGACTTATGCGTGTGCGTCATTTCACTCAAGACGATGCGCACATTTATTGCACAGAAGAACAGATGCAACAGGAGTGCATCGATGTTATCGAATTGATACTCGATATTTATAAAGATTTTGGTTTTGAAGACATCATCATTAAATTTTCCGACCGACCAGAAAATCGTATCGGTTCTGATGAAGTCTGGGACAAGCTCGAAGGTGCGCTTAAAAATGCATTGGACGTAATGGGCAAGGACTATAAATTATTTCCTGGTGAAGGTGCATTTTATGGGCCTAAGCTTGAGTTCGTTTTACGAGATGCGATTGGACGTGATTGGCAGTGTGGGACGTTGCAGGTGGATATGAATTTACCTGAACGTTTCGATATTTCGTATATTGGCGAGGATGGCGAACGTCATCGTCCAGTCATGCTGCACCGAGCATTGTTCGGTTCGCTGGAGCGATTTACGGGTATTTTGATTGAACATTATACTGGCGCATTTCCGCTCTGGTTGGCGCCTTTACAGGCTGTTGTTATCGCAATTTCAGAAAAACAGGCCGAATACGCCGAAAAAGTCACAAAAACCTTGAAAAAACAAGGTTTCAGAGTCAATGCCGACTTGAGAAATGAAACGATCGGCCTTAAAATCCGCGAGCACAGTATGCAGCGCATTCCTTACCAGATTGTGGTGGGTGCGCAAGAGCAAGAAAATGAATCCGTGGCCGTGCGTTCGCGTAGTGGTGAAGATTTAGGTTCGATGGAGCTTTCCGCTTTTATTGAGCTTATGAACACTGAGATTGCGAACCGCGGCTAATTTATTTTACCTATGGAGGTATAGTTTATTTCTGTCGATAAACAGACTCGTCTTAATGACAGTATTGTAGCACCAGAAGTCAGATTGATTGGTAAAGAAGGTGAGCAAGTAGGCATAGTATCAAAGAATGAAGCACTTGATATGGCCGAAGAAGCCGATTTAGATTTAGTAGAAATCGTGCCGAATGCTGAACCACCCGTATGTCGCTTGATGGATTACGGCAAATACCAATTTGAACTGAATAAAAAGAAACACGCTGCCAAGAAAAATCAGAAGCAGATTCAGGTGAAAGAGATTAAGTTTCGCCCGGGTACTGAAGAAGGAGACTATCAAGTGAAGCTGAGAAGTCTCATCAAGTTTTTGGAGCATGGCGATAAGGTAAAAATAACCTTACGTTTTCGTGGTCGTGAAATGGCGCACCAAGAATTGGGTATGGAAATGTTAAAACGGGTAGAGGCTGACCTCGAAGAGCTTGGAACCGTTGAACAATATCCAAAACTGGAAGGCCGCCAAATGGTCATGGTGTTAGCGCCTAAGAAATAGCTGTATTAATAGATAGTAGTTTTTACCGTAGCCTTGGTTAGTCGATCCTAAACTTGCCGAGGTATTACACTTTTACAATATAAAACGATAACGAGACTTTTAGAAAGTCTTCGTAAGAGTAAATTAGGATCAGGAGTTATATACAATGCCTAAAATGAAAACCAATCGCGGGGCGGCGAAGAGATTCTCTCGCAGTGCGTCCGGCAAATTTAAACATCGTCAGTCTCACCGTAGTCATATCTTGACTAAAAAGAGTACCAAACGTAAACGTCAATTAAGAAGTATTGTTGCTGTTCATGATAACGATCAAAAAATGATCGCTAGAATGTTACCGTACGTATAAGAGGAGACTGAGATGCCTAGAGTAAAACGCGGTGTAACAGCCCACGCCAAACATAAAAAAGTAATTTCACAAGCGAAAGGTTATTACGGTCGTCGTAAGAATGTCTTTCGTGTCGCTAAACAAGCGGTAACCAAAGCAGGCCAATACGCTTATCGTGATCGTAAACAACGTAAACGCCAGTTTCGTGCTTTATGGATTACCCGTATTAATGCTGCTGCCCGTTTAAACGGTCTATCATATAGTCGTTTTATGGACGGATTAAACAAAGCAGAGATCGATATTGATCGTAAAGTACTTGCCGATTTAGCAGTACATAACCCTGAAGCATTTACTGCTTTAGCAGAGCAAGCGAAAGCAAGTTTAGCAGCTTAAGTTGTACTTGTTTTTAAAGCTCGACTAAAGGGGAATTCATTTTCCCCTTTTTTAACTCTACAGTGAAAGTGGAATTTAAAAACGTATAAAACCATGTTAGATACCAAAGCATTATTGGAAGAAGCCAAAGCAAAGGTTAGCTCTGCAGTTGATCTTGCTGCGTTGGATCAAGTTAGAATCGATTACCTTGGTAAAAAAGGCAAGTTAACAGACTTGCTAAAACAACTGGGTAGTTTATCAAATGAAGAACGCCCCGCCGCTGGCCAATTAATTAATCAAGCTAAGCAAGAACTGAATCAAGCGCTTGAAAATCAAAAGCGAGTTTTTGAAGAACAAGTTTTAGCCGAAAAACTCAGTAAAGAAACTATCGATGTTACTTTACCAGGTCGTGGTCAAAGTAGTGGAGGTTTGCATCCGATTACACAAACAATGCAAGAGATTGAACAATTGTTTGCAGGCATTGGTTTTGATGTAGCTTCTGGCCCTGAAGTTGAAGATGACTTTCATAATTTTGAAGCGTTAAATATTCCCGCGCATCATCCTGCGCGTGCCATGCATGATACATTTTATTTTTCTGAAAATTCATTATTAAGAACACATACATCTTCAGTACAAATACGCGTTATGGAACAAGGTGAACCACCGTTTCGTTTTATCGCTCCAGGCCGTGTTTATCGCTGCGATTCTGATATGACGCATACACCGATGTTTCATCAAGTTGAAGGTTTATTAGTTGATGAGAATGTTACGTTTGCTCAGTTAAAAGGTTTATTAATAGAGTTCTTAGAAAAGTTTTTTCAAAAAGAATTACAAGTACGATTTCGTCCTTCTTATTTCCCGTTTACCGAACCCTCAGCTGAAGTTGATATCATGGGTGAACGAGGTTGGTTGGAAGTATTAGGTTGTGGCATGGTGCATCCAAACGTATTAAAAAACGTGAATATTGATCCCGAAAAATATACGGGACTTGCATTTGGTATGGGTGTAGAACGTTTAGCAATGTTGAAATACGGCGTTCCAGACTTGCGTGCTTTTTTTGAAAATGATCTTCGCTTTTTAGAACAGTTTAATTAAAAGATTATGAAATTCAGTGAACAATGGTTAAATGAATGGTTAGATGGTTCGGTCGAAAGCGAACGCTTATATGACCGTTTAACAATGTCGGGTTTAGAAGTGGATGGGGTAGAGACCGCTGCGGCTGAATTTTCTGGCGTTGTCGTTGCACAAGTTAAAAGTGTTGAACCTCATCCTGATGCAGATAAGTTACGAGTCTGTTCTGTCGATAACGGTGATGAAACATTACAGATTGTTTGTGGTGCGTCTAATGTACGTCCTGATCTAAAAGTTCCATTAGCAACGATTGGCGCCAAGCTTCCTGGTGATTTTAAAATAAAAAAATCCAAACTGCGTGGCGTTGAATCATTTGGCATGCTTTGTTCAGCAGCTGAACTTGGAATGGTTGAAGAAGCTGATGGTTTAATGGAATTAGCCGATGATTTAGAAGTAGGGCAAGATATTCGTAGAGCTTTAAACCTAGATGATCAAATTATTGAATTATCATTAACACCCAACCGCGGTGATTGTTTTAGCATTATGGGGATTGCGCGAGATGTTGCAGTCTTTTGTGATGTACCGTTTAAATCAACCGAATTTAAACAAATAAAATCTGAACATGATTCAAAACGTGATGTTATTTTAGAAGCGGTTGATGCTTGTCCAAAATATACAGGACGCGTCATTACTAACGTGAATACTCAAGCTGAAACACCTTTGTGGATGCAAGAAAAATTACGTCGCTCTAGCATTCGCTCTATTAGTCCAGTGGTTGATATCACTAATTACGTGATGATTGAAATGGGCTTGCCTATGCACGCTTTTGATAACGATTTATTGGAAGGTTCGGTACATGTTCGTTATGCAAAGAAGAATGAATCTTTAACTTTGTTAGATGAACAAGAAATTAAACTCAATGAAAATTCATTAGTTATTGCTGATGACAATAAAGCATTGGCCCTTGCAGGCATTATGGGCGGCTTAGACAGTTCTGTAACGGATAAGACCAAGAATATCTTTTTAGAGTGTGCGTTTTTTATACCTGAAAAATTAATCGGTGATGCACGTCGTTATGGATTGCATACGGATTCATCACATCGTTTTGAACGCGGTGTTGATTATGAACAACAACTTAATGCTATTAATCGTGCTTCAGAATTAATCATTGATATTTGTGGCGGCGAAACAGGCCCGGTTCAAGAATATATCGATGAACAAAACCTTCCACAACGTTTAGCCGTTAATTTAAGAAAGCCACAAATACATCGTGTTCTCGGTTTAGAGGTTGATGACGCAAAAGTGGTTTCTATTTTTGAACGACTTGGTATGAAGGTCGAATCTAACGATGATGGTTGGACAGTTACACCTCCGAGCTATCGTTTTGATATTCAAATCGAAGTGGACTTAATCGAAGAGTTGGCTCGAGTCATCGGTTACGACAATATTGAAGTTAAACCGTTGATGGCATCTTCGACGGTTAAACCTGAATCGGTTGAAACTAAATCATTAAAACAACTGCGCTCATTACTAACGAGCAAAGGCTATTACGAAGTCATTACCTATAGCTTTATTGATCCTAAATCGACGGATTTGTTTTCAACCACTGATTACATCACCTTAGCGAATCCTATTTCGTCAGACTTATCAGTCATGCGTACGAGTTTGATTCCTGGTTTAGTGCAAGCACTTCAATACAATATCAATCGCCAACAACCTCGCGTACGCTTATTTGAAAGCGGCTTGGTATTCCAACAAGCTGGTTCATTAATCCAAACTCCTAAGCTTGCTGGCATCGTGTATGGAGATATTGAGGCAGAACAATGGGACAAACGCACATCAAAAACAGATTTTTTTGACCTTAAAAATGACGTGGAAGCAGTTTTATCGATTTTTTCTGAGCCCCATGATGTGAAATTTATCCCAATTGAGGAAAAATCTTTTCATCCAGGCCAAACTGCCAGAATTTTGCTAGGTGATAAAAATATTGGCGTTATTGGTGCACTACATCCTGGCACCCAAGCTGATTTGGGTATATCTAAACCTATATATGCATTTGAGCTTGATCTTGCTGCTATTTGTAGCGAAAAATCAATTAAATTCGTCGAAATATCTAAATTTCCATCAATTAGAAGAGACCTTTCATTGGTGTTAGATGGGACAATTAACGCTTCTCATGTCTCTGATTGCATTGAAAAAACGGCCTCAGAATTGCTAAAAAACCTAGAGTTGTTTGATGTATATGTGGGCGAAGGTATTGAATTGGGTAAAAAAAGTCTCACTTTTGGCTTGACCTTTCAGAGATCTTCTAGCACTCTTGTAGATACGGAAGTTGATGCATTAATTGAAGATATTTTGGCACAACTCCAAACAGAATTCGGAGCAACCTTGCGAGAATAAAAAGATGGCGCTGACAAAAGCGGATATGGCAGAACGCCTTTACGAAGAACTTGGGTTGAATAAGCGTGAAGCGAAAGAGATCGTGGAGATGTTTTTCGAAGAAGTGCGCGCGGCCCTAGAATCAGGGAACCAGGTTAAGCTTTCTGGATTTGGAAATTTTGATTTACGTGATAAAAACCAACGGCCTGGTCGTAACCCTAAAACTGGCGAAGAGATTCCTATAACAGCCAGACGGGTAGTTACATTTAGACCGGGACAAAAACTAAAAGCACGGGTAGAGGCATATGCTGGAAGCGTCGAACAATCCTGATTTACCAGCCATCCCTGGTAAACGATATTTCACCATCGGTGAGGTGAGTGATCTCTGTGCGGTAAAACCGCATGTCTTGCGTTATTGGGAGCAAGAATTTCCACAATTAAAACCACTAAAACGTCGTGGTAATCGACGTTACTATCAACGTCACGATGTAATTTTAATTCGTCAAATTCGCAGCTTGTTATATGAACAAGGTTTTACGATTGGTGGTGCGCGTCAAAGATTATCTGGTGATGAAGCGAAAGAAGATTCAAACCAGAGCCAACAAATCATTCGTCAATTACGTAACGAATTAGAAGAAGTACTCGACATCTTACGTCGTTAATCAAGCCTATCTCTAATTTTCTTCGCTCTTAACTAGAGCTATACTCAATCGTCTGGATCGGGGCGTAGCGCAGCCTGGTAGCGCACCACAATGGGGTTGTGGGGGTCGGAGGTTCAAATCCTCTCGCCCCGACCAATTCAAAATAAAAAATACCTATCTTAAGAAAGAAGGTTTTTTATATTTTGAAATATCATGTGTAACGGCATAGGCAATTCAGTACCGTTTAAATGGCTATTAACAATTCCCTCCACACCTAAAAAGCGCAGCCAAGCTGGTTACAATTTATTTTATGGATTAATTAATCTATAGATCAATAATTAACCAAGATAAGTTAGAGGAGTTTTCGCTTATACGAATTTAATGCAATTAAAACTGAGCCTAATATTAATAGATTGGTGGGTTCAGGAACTGTTGAAACTATTGGTTCAGCCTGAATCATCACCCCAATTCCATTATTATCATCGTTTGAGTCGAACCAAAGGTCAGGTATTACTCCAGTATGCGCTTCATTACCAAGTTGATTTGGAGCTTGGCCAGGCATTATTCCTCTGTATATCTCATCAATAGTTGTAAAGGCTATCCAATAACTCCCTGCATCAATATCCCAATTAAGTCCTGATATAGTTTCCCATTGAGGATCCGATAGTGTCAAAGATTTAGTAGATGAATACAAAATACTGCCTGGCAAATTACCTCCATCAGTATATAGTGAAAAGGTAACATCACCCTCTATTACAGTGCCAATCCAACCTGAAACTTCTGTAATATTATATGATTGATTAGTTATGAATTCGGCGGCTAGCCATTGTTGATGATTAAGTAAATACTGTGCCCCAGTTCCTGGTCCAGTATTTACAATTATATTAGCATGAGAAATACTGGGTAGAAGCAAAGCTGATAAAAAACCTGTATATAGAATACTTTTTATATATTTTTTCATTTAAATAAAATTTCCTTGTTTGAAAAATAATAGTTGTATTGCAGGATACGAGGCAGGATTATTATTATAATTTTTATAACTACGCCAGCAATATACTCTATAAACACTGCTTTGTAAAAATGTCCCTTGCCCAAGATTTAATTCCTACATCGCTTATTCCTCGGTGACTGGAAAATCTATGACTAAATGTGAGATAAGTGGGCATTACATTTAGTGAATTTTTTATAAGTAAAAATAAATAATTACGATAATAAATTGCTTTGCTATTCAATGGGGTTGTGGGGGTCGGAGGTTCAAA